>CAVTEG010000001.1:0-281197 GCA_963733815.1 uncultured Acidobacteriota bacterium
TAGTTGCCCTAAGCCGCCTAACGGACGGCGGGTCAGCGGCGAGTGAGGAGGCGAAGCCGACGAACGAGTCCGCTGCACCCGCATGTTAGGCCGCCCCGCATTTTGCGTGATGACGGCTGACCCTCCCCCGATAACTAGGCCAGTTGCGGGTTGAGGAATTCGGCTCTGCGCGGTGCTTCCGAGTTCCATTTTTCCGCGAATTCCCTCGGCGGAATGCCCCCGAGGGAGCTGTGCGGACGCTCCTCATTGTAGTCACGCTTCCACTCAAGCAACCGGGCCCTGGCCGCATCCAGATCCCGAAAGATCTCCCCGTTGAGACATTCGTCCCGAAGCCGTCCGTTGAAGCTCTCGATGAAGGCGTTCTCGACTGGCTTGCCGGGACGAATGAAATCCAGCCTCACTCCGTGCAGCCAGGCCCAGCCGTCCATCTCCTTCGAGTAGAACTCCGTCCCGTTGTCCACCGTGATCATCTTCGGGTAGCCACGGGTCGTCGCGACCGTGTCCAGGGCCCGGGCCACCTTCCTTCCGTTCAATCCGAAATCCGCCTCGATCGCCAGGCACTCCCGGGTGAAGACGTCCACGACCGTCAGAGCCCGGAACCTCCTGCCGCTGTCGAGGCTATCGGCCACGAAGTCCATCGACCACCGCTCGTTGGGCGCAGCCGGCAGGGCCGGCACCACCCGCAGGTGACTTGCCCTCTTCTTGCGCTTCTTCGTCCGCACGGAAAGCCCTTCTTCTCGATACAGCCGGTACGTCCGCTTCTTGTTCGCCTTCCAGCCCTCCCGCCGGAGCAACAGGTGCAATCGCATGTGCCCAAACCGCGGCCTCGCCTCGGCGAGCTCCCGCAGCCTCATCAAGAGTGCCGTGTTGTCTCTTCCGTGTGCCGCGTATCTCATCGTCGATCGGGCCAGCTCCACTACTTCGCACGCCCGCCGCTCACTGACTCCCGGGTGGCGCTCTTGCAGCAATCCCACCCAGGCCCGCTTGGCGGCGGGCTTCATGGCTTTCGGGAAAGAACCTCCTGCAGCATCTGCTTGTCCAGCGTCAGGTCCGCCACGACCTGCTTCAGCCGCCGGTTCTCCTCCTCGAGCTGCCGGATCCGCCGCAGCTCCGAGACACCCATCCCGGCGTATTTCTTCTTCCAGGCGTAGAAGGTCTGCTCAGAAACCCCAAGCTTCCGACAAATCTCCGCCACCCGCGCCCCACCCTCCGCCTGCCGCAGCGCATACGCAATCTGCTGCTCCGTGTACCGCCCCTTCTTCACCGCGACCTCCCTTCCAGAAGATCGCGCCAAGCCTATTTCCTCAACCTCTCCCTGGCTCAGTTTCTAGGGGAGACGTCACGGCGAAAGCCAACCAGATGGTGAACGACAGCAGCGGAATCAGCAAGGCGGCTGCAAGCGCGACTGACCTTTTGAGCAGAATAGCAGCCAGAAGCTGGAAACCGGGCAAGAAGAACGCCCAAGTACGGAGAGGTGACGCGCCCAGGATCAGAACGCCACTGGGACGGCCGAAGCGCGCCAACGACGAACATCCAAGGCTCGCGTCGAATCACGCCGCCGACCGAGACGGCGATTGAGAGGATCGTGGCCCCCCAGAAGATCAGAGGAATGATCTGCACGGTGCGGTCACCTCTCAGGTTGCCTGGCTGCCTAACGTGTGGCGGGTCAGCGGCTCGTGACGAGCCGAAGGCGAGGAACGAGTCCGCTGCACCCGCGTGTTAGGCAGCCGGAGATTCGCTGCCTCTAAACCGCGACGCCGTTCCGGCCGACAGGCACGCAGCTTCCGCCACGATGCGACGTTGAGCATCTTGATGGGATCGAGGCTTCCGCCAAGCTCACTCATCTGGCTGCTGAGGTTTAGGACACTAAGATCATCTCACCGGTTCCGAACCTCTGATGGATCTACGGTTGCCGGCGCCGGGTTGCTGAGCGCGACTTCGGCCTGCCTAACGGGTGGCGGGTCAGCGGCTCGCGAAGAGCCGAAGGCGATGAGCGAGTCCGCTGCACCCGCGTGTTAGGCGGCCGTCGCATCCGGTTATTGCGAGCTGCTAATGGGCAGCAGCGGAAGCCGCTCATTCGAGAGCGTAATGGCGTAACTAAAGCTGGGTTGATCTGCAGTCACGACGACGTAGGTCTCAAATCCGCAGTGTCGAGCTTGGAGCATCCATCGAACACCTCCGTAAAGCCGCTCAGCTGAATAATCGTGTTTGCCGGTATCTCCGCAGACCTCTGTTCGAGAAGCGTCCCGTCGCACGCACGCCGCAACTCTACCGAGGCCGATGCCGGAACCGCTCCACCGTTGTAGATCCCGACGTTTGTTCGGCCGCTCGATCCCGAATCCTCCTTATCGCCTCCGATGTCGGTCGAGAGATGAATCGGTGAGGTTCCCCTGGCGGTGTAAGCCTACCGACAACGGGCATACGCAACTCCCGCGTAGGTCCGAGACCCCGCATCCGGAAAACCGCTGCAGAACGGAGGTTGGGAGACCACAACCTGGAGGCGACTGACGACCTTGAGCTGATCCGGCACCTCAATGTGAGCAACCCACAACAGCGGTTGAGGGTCAGGGGCCCAAGTGCTCACGGCGGCGCAACCTTCGCAGTTACCTAAGGACGATCGAATTCGGCCTGCGGGACCGCGAGTGGCCGTGGCTGCGATGCAACGCCGTTGCTTACCCGAGAAGGTTGACCATCGCATCAGATTTCCGCCGTTGCGAAATATCAGTTCGTCTCGATAAACCAGGCCGCCACACGGAAAAGGCGGCAGCGGTACCGGCGATTGGCTCGTGTCGAACCGAACGATGTATGAGTCGCTTGCCGCAGCTGCTGCCGCGGTCAGCATGAGAGAGATGAGGCTGACAGCTACCTGTGTGATTTTAACCAACATCAACTCCTCGGTTGGACTCTGACGGAAGCGTGATCTGGAATGGCCGCCCCGCGGTCACCGGCCCGCCTAACGGGCTGCGCGTCAGCGGCGAGTGACGACGCGAAGGCGAGGAACGAGTCCGCTGCACGCGCGTGTTAGGCGGCGGCTGCACACATTGCATCATGGCGCTGCCGGATGTCCTATCGACGACCCCCGTTACTCGATCTCGCACCATGATTCCCATACGGCAGCCGCTATCCATGCGATCCGGTTCGGGTCCTGGGCATAGCAAGTCACCAGGTACGGGCGACTCACCACGACCATGTACGCCGAGCTGTTCACGGGTGACGCTGAGACGTAGACAATCCTCCCCTGCGTGCGCCGCTTTTCCTTCAGGGCGACCGAGAAAGCAGCTCCCGTCGAGTGCGCGAGCGCCTCAGATGCTACCCGCTCCGGGTCATCGAATGCCCACGGCTGTCGATTCTCGGCTTCATGCTGAGCCGCGATCCCCCGGTCCATCCGAAACGAGTTGTCTAGCGGCCGATAGCCGCAGCCGACTTGATTAATGTCCGGGGTGTCCGCTTCAAGGTCGTAGTCCAGATCCTGGCGGTCAGTGCGGTCAACCGCCCGGACTTGCTGAATAGCGAGGAGGCTACAGCACCCAAAGTGCCCGTAACCTCTCCAGTTCGTGCCCAGGCCATCCCCCTCTCGCCCCGCGAAGAAACGCCCAACGAGCGTAGCTCGGACGACGATGTTTTCCTGACGCTGGATAAGCTCGTCGAATGTGTCGAACGTGCTGTCCTTAAGGAGCGGTATTCCTACCTGCTCCACGGTCAGAGGCTCCGACCGCGCGCGCTCGGCAGTGATCCCACAGCAAAAAATGGTGCCGGATCCGACGGTCCCCCCATACTCGAGCCAAATACTTGTCCCTGCAACGCAGGTTGGGTCGACGATGGAAAAATCCTCGAGGCCACGCTCAACGAAGCCGGTGACCTCCACTAGCCGATGATCATAGGCATCGGGATCCGCCTGAAGCGCGCAGGGCGTGACCTCATGCACCGTCTCCGCGAGGAAGCTACCGGTTGGAAACAAGAGCGGCCAGACCAGAGCGAGGCGACTTGTCCTCAGGCGTCTGGTCATCGCGCTTCACCAGTCGTTCCGCCGCCTAACACGTGCTTACACTGTAACTTCGACTCCCTAATTCCAGCGTGCCCATCCAGCATTGATTGCTCTCTATTCGTCTACGTCATCCGACGGTGGAATGTCGATAACTTCCTCACCGGCCATGAGCTGATGATCGAGCGGGACCAGGGCGCCGAGGTAGTTGGACTGTAAAGGCTGCAATCTAGAGGTCCCCGAGCTCGAGATTCCAGCCAATAGAATGTCCGCGGGACTGCGAACGCCCCGTCCACCCCTGTTGAGAACGTGGGTGTAGATCATGGTGGTCTTCACGTCGCGATGCCCGAGCAGCTCCTGGATAGTCCGAATATCGTAACCCTCTTCCAGGAGGTGCGTGGCGAAAGAGTGGCGGAAGGTGTGGCAGCTGACGCGGCGTGAGATGCGGGCGTCGCGGACGGCCTGATGCACGGCACGCTGGACGACGCTCTCGTGTAAGTGGTGGCGGCGCTCGACTTCTTGGGGCGCCACGCGCGAGCCTCCGGTCGGCGTGCGGGCGCGCGGGTCGTGGCTGCGGTGCTCACCCGGAAATACGTACTGCCATCCCCAATCCTTCTCGGCGCCGGGCAGCTTGCGGACGAGCGAGTCGGGCAGATAGACGCTTCCGAATCCAGCGGCGAGGTCGCGGCGGTGGACGCGGCGGACGCGGGAGAGCCAGGAAGGCATTTCGGCGCGCACGACGACGGGAAATGGGACGACGCGGTCGTGGCCGCCCTTGGTGTCGCGCACGACGATCCGGTTGTTGCCGAACTCGAGGTCCTTGACGCGGAGGCGCAGGCATTCGAGCAGGCGCATGCCGGTGCCGTAGAGAAGGGTCGCGACGAGCCTGGGAGTGCCGCTCATGCCTCGCAGGATGCGGCGCACTTCGTTGCGCGTGAGGACCGTCGGCAGCCTGCCGGGACGCTTGGCGCGGATGACGGTATCGAGGTCGGGAAGGGACTTCTCGAGGACGTGGCGATAGAGAAACAGCAGGGCCGAGAGGGCCTGGGTCTGTGTGGATGCGCTGACGGGTCCGTCGACGGCGAGGCTGGTGACGAACGCGTTGATCTCGGGTTCAGCCATCTCGAGCGGATGACGTTTGTTGTGAAAGAGGATGAAGCGGCGGATCCAGCCGACGTACGCCTCTTCCGTGCGCAGGCTGTAGTGTCGCGCGCGCACGGCGAAGCGGACGCGGTCGAGGAGGCGCGGAGACCCCTTCGGCGGCGCGCCGGGGCCGGTGTGCATCTGCCTAAAGATTGTCGCGAGCTAACGTCTGCGCTTCGGGCGGGGTCGGGGTTTGGCCTTGGGGCGCGGTCGGGTCCTGGGCTTGGGTTTGGGCCTGACTTTCGCTTTGGGCTTCGGCTTCGCCTTCGGTTTCGGTTTTGGCTTTGCCTTTGCCTTTGCCGCGGGCTTCGGCCGCGGCCTGGGTTTCGCGATCGGCTTGCGGGGCTCGCGCGGTTCGGCCTCGCGCGGAGCGGGCTTCGGAGCATTGACCATCTCGCGGTCGGGAGGTGAGCCCAGGGGATGTCCGGCGGCTTTCTCGCGGAGCTCGCGGCTGCGCTGCATGGCCTCCTGGATCCACTGGCGCTCGCGTTCGTTTTCCGAGGAGGAGGCGGCGGCCTGGCGGAACTGCTCGACGCTCTCAGTGAGACGGCGTGCGAGGTCGGACCGCGTCTCCGGGTCGAGCTTCAGGGCTTCGGCGTACAGCTCTTCGAGAGTCGGCATCGCGCCTCGACTCTATTGTAGCGGCGGGCGTGGATCAGTCGTACACGCCGTCGGCGAACCAGGCGTTGGCGGTGCGCTCGCGATAGATGCGGTAGAGGCCTCCCCCGGAGAGCTCGACGTCCCAGTAGTCGCGGTCGGCAGGCGCGTCGGACCACCAGCCCTCTTCGAGAGACCACGGGCCCGCGGCGACGCGGACGGTGCCGGTGATCGCGGGCGTGGCCTCGGGTGGCGATTTGACCGTCGTCGGACGCACGCCGCGTCCTCCGGTTTCAAGAAGAACTTCGAGCGGGACAGGCGGACGCAGGACGCGCACGGAGAGAAGGCCGCGTCCGGCGCGCGGCGCGTGGCGTTCGCGGGGAGGCGGCGGCGGCGAAAAGCCGGTGGCGGTGAAGCGCTCGGGGCGATGGCCGTCGACGGCGCGCGGGGATCCGACGCGGTCGGCGCCGAGCAGCGCCGCGAGGCGCGCGATGGTTGTCGCGAGGCGGTCGGGCGAGAGGGCGGCGGGGCCGAAAAGAGAAAGCTGAGCGCGGCGCGGCGAGTCGGGATGGGCGGTGAAGACGAAGCCGCACACGGGTGCGCCGGGAGGACGCGCTTCGAGCTCGAGGCGCACGAGGGTCAGAAGCGTCTTAGCGTCGCGGGTGGGAGCGGGCAGTGCGATGGCGCGCGCGTCGCAGCCGTCGGGGTCGAGCTTCAGCGTCACTTCGAGGCGGATGCAGGAGAGGGCGCGGAATTCCAGGCGCGCGAGCAGCCGCTCGAGGGCGGCGTTGGCGAGAAAGAGAAACGGCTCGAGTGTGGCGAGCGGCCACTCGAGGTCCATGCCCTCGGTGAAGGAAGGAGGCGGCAGGTAGGGCTCGAGCGGGCGGGGATCGACGCCGCGCGCGGAGGCGTGGAGCTCGCGGCCGATCTCACCCAGGCGGCTGGCGACTTCGCCTTCGGGGAGTTTCGCCAGCTCGCCAATCGTCGAGAGGCCCCAGCGCTCGAGGGTGGCTGCGATCTCCATCTGCGGCGCCAGGCGCTCGAGCGGGAGGGGCGCGAGGAAGTGCGCCTCCTCTCCTTCGGCAACGACGGAAGGAGTGTCGGGAAGTCCGGCGGCGATGCGGGCGGCGAGCTTGGAGGCGGCGACCCCGACGCGCGCGGGCAAGCCCGCCTTCTCCGCCGCGCGCAGGATGTCGCGCGCGAGGGAGGCGAGAGACTCCCCGGCGGCGAGCTTCGCATGTCCCTCCAGATCCGCGTACGCCACTCCCTCCCCCGCGTCCTCGACGCGCGGCGAAAAAGACTCGGCGACTTCCAGTAGAGACTGCTGCGCGGCGCGCTCGCATTCGCGGTCGCGGGCGCGGGCGATCAGCTTCGGGATGCGGGCGCGCGCCTGGGGCAGCGTCATGCCGGTCTCGATGCCGGCCTTGCGCGCCTTGCGCGAGGCGGCGACGACTCGGGCGGCGTTGCCGTTGCCCTCGAAGATCGCGAGATCCTCGTCCTTCAACTCGGGCTCGCTGCGGAGCCGCGCCGCGAGCGGGAAGAGCGGGACGAAGAGACAGGCGATCACACCGCTGCGACGCGAGGCGCGACGCCTGTCATCCCGAGGAGCGAGCCGGCCACCAACGGCAGACCCTCGGCAGTAGGCAACGCCGACCGAAGGTCGGCGTTAACCGACGAGGGATCCCGTGCTTGCATGGGACGATCGCGTGTCGAGTCCGGGATCCCTCGCTGCGCTCGGGATGACGGCTTGTTTGGATGATGCAGAAATGCTGGACGCCGCCCGTGACGATGGCTCGAAAAAAGTCCCTCTCTCCCCGGTGGTGACGGGGAGAGAGGGGATGGAGAGGGTGGCGTCCACTCGAAGTCCCATTGGTTCGGCGATTCCCGATCGCGCGCGCGCGTCCTTCTGCAGCGTCAGGCGCGACGCGACACCGGCGAGAAGCTTCGGCGCGCCTGGTGCTGCCGCGCCGCGCCAGACCGGCCGCATTGCATCGGCCGCAATGACAGCTTCGGCGGCGACGCCGCTGATGCGATAGGGCGCGAGAAGCAGAAGCATCGCGTGCCGCTGGCGGGCGGCGCGCGCGAGGCGCACCCACGCGGCATCGGGGACGACACGCCCGCGCAGCGGCGGCAGTCCCAGGTCCAGCACCACGAGCGGGAATCCCGCCGACAGCGTCATCTCGGCGCTCGCGACGGCATCCTTCAGCTTCGTGGGACGCACCCAGAGCACGCGCGTCAGATCCACGCCGGCCTCTTCGGCCGACTGCGGATCGAGGTGGCTGCCGAGATCCACGAGCGCGGTGGTCTCGCCGCTCGACGTCGCGGCGGCAAGTGTGGCGATGCCGATCGAGAAGCGCCCGCACGAGCGGCGGCCCGAGACCTCGACGAATCCGCCGCGCGGCAGGCCTCCGAAAAGAAGACGATCGAGCGCGGTGACGGTCGTCGGAAGCGGATCGCGCGACGCTGAGGCGGACGGCAGATCCGACGCGCGCGTCAGCTTCGCGCCGAGCCCCGAGAGAAGCGAAATCGCGGCGGGCTTGCGTTGGAGTTCCGACCCCTCCAGGAACCGCTCGAGTGCCGCAGCGCCCATGGCCGCCCCCTATAAGTAGAAGGAGCGAAAATAGGCGTAATAAAGGCGTAAGTCAAGCCGGCCACCGAAGGCAGACCCCCAGCAGTAGGGAACGCCGGCCGCAGGCCGGCGGTAACTAAAATGATGCTATAGCTCCACTTCTACTAACGCTTTGACAACTATATTTGTCATAATGTCAATACAAGTTTCCATCTAAAAATGCGTAACCGCCTTAAACTCCTCCGCGCCGAACGCGACTGGTCCCAGGCCCAGCTCGCCTACCGCCTCGATGTGTCCCGCCAGACCGTCAACGCGATCGAAACCGGGCGCAACGATCCGAGCCTCTCGCTCGCCTTTCGCATCGGAAAGCTCTTCGACGCGCTGATCGAAGAAATCTTCCTGCCGGAAGGCGAGCCGCCTCCAGATTCGTTCCGGTCGTAGCCTCCGGAAAGGGCGGGATAGGCTTCGGCTCAACGAACTGCCGCCCATGCAGAACCTCTTCGTCAAGGGCCTGATCGTGGGATTCTGTCTCGCCGCGCCGGTTGGACCGATCGCGGCGCTCTGCGTCCAGCGGACGATCGCCAAGAGCTGGCTGTCGGGAGTGGTCTCGGGCCTGGGAGCGGCGGCGGCGGATGCGCTCTACGGCGCCGTCGCGGCACTCGGCGCGACGATCATCTCGGAGTTCCTGATCAACGAGCGCAACTGGCTGCAGCGGATCGGCGGCGTCATCCTGATCCTGATGGGGCTGAGGCTGCTCCTGATGAAGCCGAAGCCCCGGGAAAACTCGATCAATGGCAACGGCAAGGGGTTGACCGGCGATTTCCTCTCGACCTTGATGCTGACGCTGACGAACCCGATGACGTTCGTCGCCTTCGCCGCGGTGTTCACGACGATGGGAATCGGCGTCGTGCGCGGCCGGCCGATCCTGACGGCCGAGCTCGTCGGCGGCGTCTTCCTGGGGTCGGCGCTCTGGTGGATCATCCTCTGCGGCGGCGCGCACCTGCTGCGCCGCCACTTCGACTTCCGCAAGCTCGTGACGATCAACCGCGCCACCGGCGTCTTCGTCATCGCCGTCGGCGTCGTCTACGTCGTCCTGCAGGGCACGACCGAGCGCGCGCCGACGATGATCCCGGTCCCGAAAAAGCTGCGCGCCGCGACCCCGACGGTTACGCCGATCTAGACATGGGGTCAGGTCTGGTCTTTGAACACCCTCTTACATCTTGTTGTCACGGTGTTCAAAGGCAAGACCTGACCCCAAGGACGTCGCGCGCCTTCTCGAGAGCGCGCATCAACGACGCGTCGGCGCCGGCCGCCGCGGCTTCCTCGTAACGCCGCCACTTCATCGGCCGCTCCGAGTCCTCGGCCGCCTCGCGGTCGATCTCGCCCGCGGTGGTCAGGAGAAACCGCACGTCGAAGTGATGATGCGCCGGGTCCTTGCCGCGCGCCGGAATCGCGTGGACGTCTACGTCCAGGATCGTCCGCTCGAGAGGCATCATGAACCCGGCGATCCCGGTCTCCTCGCGCGCCTCGCGGAGCGCGGCGTCGAAGGCCGACGCGTCCGAATACTCGGTGTGGCCGCCGGGCTGGAGCCAGCGGCCCAGCTTGCGGTGGTACAGCAGCAGAAACTCCGAGCCGTCCGGCCGCGCCACGATCGCGCTGGCCGTGACGTGTCCCTCGGGATTCTCGCGGGCGAACGGGTCCGCCGGCGCCGCCACGAACCGGCGGATCCAGGCGAGCGATTCGGCTTCGCGCGCGTCCGCAGGCGCGTGCGCCGCCAGAGTGCGAAGCAGCTCGCCGCGGTTCACGCCGTCCGCTCCAGCACCAGTACCGTCCAGTCGTCGGTGAGCGAGCGGCCGGTCGCGGCGCGCACGGCGGAGAAGATCTCGTCGGGGTCGCTGTTGCGAGCGAGGATGCGCTCGAGGGCTGGATAGCCGAGCGGGTCTCCTTCGACCGTGACGGCCTCGGGCAGTCCGTCGGACAGGAGCAGCAGGCGCTCTCCGGGACCGAGCACGCCGCCGATGCGCTCGTACTCGGTGTCGGCTCGAATACCGAGCGGGAACCGCGGCCCCGGCACCGAGATCGCGCGCACCTTGCCGTCGCCGCCGAGCAGATAGGGATCCGGGAGGCCCGCGTTGGCGAGGGAGTAGGCGCCGGTACCCGGCTCGTAGCGCACGTAGGTCAGCGCGACGAACTCGCGCTTCTCCAGGCGCGGCAGGAGACGCCGGTTGGCTTCGCGGAGGGTCTGCTCGACCGATCGGCCCGGCGCGAGAAACGGCAGCGAGGCCTTCACCGTGGCCATGATCAGGCTCGCGCCGATGCCCTTGCCCGCGACGTCGGCGACGACGAGCCCGACCGCACCGTCGGGAAGCTGGAAGACGTCGTAGAAGTCGCCGGCCACGAACTGCGCCGCGAGGTTCCTGGCGCGGACGCGGTAGCCGCGGCCGGTCAGTTCCTCGGGAGGAAGGATGCGCTGCTGGATCGAGCGCGCGAGCTCGAGCTCCTTCTCCGCGAACTCGGCCTCCTTCAGGCGCTCGACGGATTTGAGCAGGCGCTGCTGCATGACGCCGAACGCGTAGAAGAGAAGGCCGACGAGGACGCCGATGGCGCCGGCGACCGGCACGTACGCCCGGAGCATCTCGAAGGTCGAGCGAAAGTGGACCCAGCCCAGCGCCGAGACGATGTAGTTGGCCAGGAGAAACGCGGCGGCGCCGCCGATGAAGTAGAGCACCGCGCGCGAGAGCCAACCCGGGACCGGAAGCTTCGCGAGCCAGCCGCGCAGGAGATACGTCAGCCCGGCGCAGAACACGTAGGCGAGGAAGCCGAGCAGCGCGCCGTACCGGACGATGCTCCAGCGCGGCCCGCTGGCCGAGTTGATGGTGACGAGATAGGCGACGAGGACACCCACGGCCGCCGAGATCAGGGCATCCCGCACGAACTCCTTCACAGGTTCATCCTACCGGCCTATCGACAATAATGCGCGGCCGAGGTGCGCGCATGAGCAATCCCGACTCGGTGTCGATCGATTCCGTGATCCAGGCGATGTACGAGACGATCTCCGGGCCCAAGGGAAAGCCGCGGCAGTGGGAGCGGGACCGGGCGCTGCATCATCCGAAGGCGCTGCTCATCCCGGCGCGGCAGGCGACGGGAGGGCCGGCAGGAGGCGTCTTCTCCTTCGACGAGTTCGTGGCGACCCGAGCGCCGTTCTTCGACGAGAACGATTTCTACGAGATCGAGATCGCGCGCAAAGAGTTTCGCTTCGGCGCGATCGCGCACGTGCTGTCTTTCTACGAGGCGCGCAAGGCGCCGGGGGGCGAGCTCCTTCGCCGCGGCGTCAACAGCATCCAGCTCCTGCACGCGCCGTCCACCGAAGGCATGCCCGCGGCAGTAGGCAACGCCGGCCCCGGGCCGGCGGTACCCGAGCGGTGGTGGGTGATGTCGGTGCTGTGGGACAACGAGAGAGAAGGAGTGGAGTTGCCGGCGGAGATGCTGCGGGGAGACTGATCCCCCATATTGGCTGTCATCCCGAGCGCAGCGAGATAGCCGTCCACCAACGGCAAGCCCCCGGCTGTAGGCAACGCCGGGCGAAGCCCGGGCGTTCATCCCGCGCTTATCGAGTCCGGGATCCCTCGTCGCTTCGCTCCTCGGGATGACAGCCGAAAATTAATCCGCGTCCGTCGACGTCTCCGCGACCTCGTTACGTATCGCGCGCACGAGGGAGTCGACGGCGGTGTCCTCGAGGCCGGCGGGTCCGAAGCTGTGTCGCGCGAACTCGACCCAATCGCCCTCGACCTTGACCTTGAGGACGAGCATCCGCGCCTTCCCCTTCCAGTCGACGCGCACGGACATGTCGGGCGAATCGAAGACGGTCACGCGATCGGCGGAGGGATCTGTCAGCCTCTCCTCTTTCGCCAACGAGTAGCCCCGCTGCCGGAGAGCCGTTCCGATGCGGTCGAAGGCGGCGTCCACGCTCAACATGTCGTCCTCGCTTCGGTTGTCGGGATTCTATTGCACACCCCGAAACCCGTGCGGAACCTCAGGTTCTCGAGCGTCCCCGGGCCGAGACCTGGAGCGCCTCGGACGCCTCCCGGCGCTCGGCCTTTGCGGCCTCCAAAGCGGACGGTCCCCGGTCCCGCCACCAGGCCCGTCCCATGTCGCGCGTCCAGGGCTCGACGGCGCAGGCCTCGAGCATCGCGTCGAGCGCCTCGGCCGACGCCGGGCGTTTCTCGCGGTCAAACGCCAGGCAGGACATCAGCGCTTCCTCGAGGTCGCGAGGCACCGGCTTCGGCGAGGCCTGGGCCAGCCGCGGCGGCGGTCCCCGGCGCTCCATGGCGAAGACTTCGATCGCCGTGCGTCCCGGAAACGGCGAGTGGCCGGTGAGAAGAAAGTAGCCCACGGCGCCCAGAGCGAAGAGATCCGTGCGCGCGTCCACGTGTGCGGGATCGCTCATGCCTTCCGGCGACATATAGAGAGGCGTCCCCAGAAGCGTACCGTCGTGTGACAGACCGGGGTCGATCGGCGCCGCGGCTGCAGTCGGGCCGTTCCCGATCTCGGCGGCGCCGATGTCCTTGACGAGGCCGAAGTCGAGGACCTTCAGAAAGTCCGGGATCCCGCCGTAGACGCTGATCATCAGGTTCGCCGGCTTGACGTCGCGGTGGATGAGTCCCGCGGCGTGCGCTTCGGCCAGGGCCCCGCAGGCCTGCCGCAGGAGATGCACGACGCGCGACGGCGCGAGCGGACCGTCGAAGCCCACGAGCTGCAGCAGGTTGATCCCGTTGATCAGCTCCATCGCGTAGTAGAAGACGCCGTCGGACGTGCGGCCGTAGTCGTAGATCGCGATCGTGCTCGGGTGCGTCAGCCCCGCGGTCAGCTGGACCTCGCGCTCGAAGCGCGCGAGCGCGCGCGCTCGCCCTCGGTACCCGGAGCGAGGAGCTTCACGGCGGTCGGGCGGCGCAGCAGCGCGTGGCGCGCCTCCCATACGACTCCCATCGAGCCGCGGCCGAGCCTCGCGACCAGACGATACGGGCCGACCTTCTCGACCTGGCGCCGCAGGCGCACGATGGTGCGCAGCGCGGTTGCCATCACCAGACCCAGCAGCGCCGCCAACACGCCGATCGTCGCAACTTCGAACGCGCCGCGCTTGACCGGAACGAACGCGTTCGGCATGGGAAACGCCGAGAGCGTCCATTCACGGTCGGCGATCGCCACGCGAAAATCGAGCTCGAAGCCCGTCCGGCGCGGGACGGCGTCGGCGGCGGGAGGACGCTGGGCGAGGATCGGAGCGCGCTGCGTTCCGACGTCGCGCACGACATAGCCCGAGTCCCGCGGCGTCGGCGGTGGAGGCGGCCGTCTCGACCAGCGCCGACACGCGAACGATTGCCAGAGCGAAGCCGGAGAGATCCGCGCGGCGCAGATCCATCGAGCCGGGATCCTGCTCCTGGTAGACGGGCGCGTAGAGCGCGATCGCCGGTCCGGATTCTCTTCCCGGCGTGTCCTCGACCAGGCGGAACGGCGGCGAGGCTGCGATCGTCCCCGAGTCGCGCGCCCGCTCGGCCGTCGCCAGGCGCTCGGGGTCCGACGCGATGTCGAATCCCAGCGCTCCGGCGTTGGGCGGCTCCATGTAAAAGATCGGAAGGTGCAGACGCCGCGGGATGACCTCGCGCGGCTTGCCGCCGGGGCCCACGTCCCAGATGCGGTACTCGGGCACGCCTTCGGCGCGCGCCTGCGTCTCGCGCCCGAGGCGCTCCGAGGCGGGCACGGCGGGAAGCCACTCGAACGCGTAGACGAGCCGGTCGTTCAGGAGCAGGGGTCCCGTCAGCACCCGGAACTGACGCCGCGTCATTCCGTTGGAAGCCTCGAAGAAGCTCTGGAGGACCTTGAGGTCCGCAGTCGGCGCCTTTGCTTTGTCCGTGATCGCCGCCTGGAGATGGCGCGCCTTCTCCGCGAAGGCCGCGCGGGCGACGCCCTGCGCCCGGGTGTAGAGGTAGCCGCCGAGAAGAAGGGAGAGCACCACGAGACCGACGGCCACGACCATGTCGGGCGTGCGCATGGACGAGCGCCAGAGGAAGAACGCCGAGCGGACCCGCCGCAGGGTCGGCCTGCTCGAGCTCGTTTCCGAACCGGAGCGTCCGCCGGTCCTCCCCCCGCCGGTCGTCACGGGGCGAATTATGTTGCAGTTCCCCTAGGCCCGGCGCAGTCGCTCGCGTCCCGCGGCTGCGGCCACCAGAATCACGCCGAGGCCGAGGTACGCGAGGACCACTGCCAGCGAAGGCGTCTTCGAGAGCGCCCCCGAGAAGTCGGCTTCCGGAAGACCGGAAAGGGCGCATGTACCAGACTGCGAGGTAGACGCCCGAGAAGAGCTTTCCTCCGGAGGTCAGCGAAGAGAGCCCCGTCGATAGAAGAGCCACAGCGAGCATCCCCACGACGCAGGCCGCGCCGCGCGCGGGCGACTCCGCGAAACCATGGATCGTCATCGGAGCGCCGAGCATCAGAAGGAAAAGAGCGAGCGCGGCGGCCTTCCAGAGGGGTGCCGACGACGGCACGCCCGGCTGCGACCAGACGAGCGCACGCGTTCCCGCCAGATCCTCGCGCGCGGCGACTTCCGAGATCGCCCGGCACCAGCAGCAGGAGAAAGGCTCCCTGGGCAAGTTGCCGGGCGTCAGACCCGCGAGCAGCGCCGAAACGGCGAGCGGCCACTTGATCCACGACGCGCTCTCCCAGATCAGGCGCGCCTCCGCGAAGATCGCGCGCGCCGCCGAAGGGTTAGGCGAGACGGGCGTCAAGCTCACCGACCGAAAACCGAAAACTGGCGGGGTCAGGTCTGAAATTTTCGGATTCCGGCCAAGAGCCGAAAAATCGAGACCTGACCCTCTTCTCTTTCGGGCGCGCGCGCCGCGAGGGATCGAAGCGGTCGAAAATCAGGATCGCGGCCGCGAACGGAATCGCGCACAAAGCGAGGTTGAACGCGCGCAACGCCATCAGCTGCGGCGTGATCTCGAGGCCTTTCCAAGGCACGCGCTCGATGCCCTTCTCGTGCGTGACGTGGCCGGTCGAGACGCCGCCGACGTGGGGTGGCAGGCTGTTGCGCACGAGCCACTGGTCCGACGCCAGGCCTGCCGGGTCGTAGATGGGAAGCGACATCGGGCGGCGGGCCGCGGCGGCCGGATCGTCGATCTCGGCGCCGGAAAGGTCGAGCGGCAGCTTGATCAGGCCGAACACGAAGACGAAGAAAAAAAGCGCCAGGCCGCCTCGCGAAGAGAGCACCGGCGTGACGTCGAAGAGCACGGCGAGCGACGCGACGGCCGCGATCGCCGGCACGGTCAGGACGAAGTAAGGCAGCGCGAAGTCGAGCGGCGAGAAGGGTCCGACGCCGAACCGCAGGAACGCGATCAGGCCGGCCACGAGCGCGAGCAGGCTCAGCGCGAACAGGTAGACGAGGTGCGCGGCGGGCTTGCCGCCGAGGTACGCGGTCTTCGACAACGGTGTGGCCGCCAGGATCGCGCCCACGTTGGACTGGCGGTCGCGCCGGACCGAGCCCGCGACGAGATAGAAGCCGCCGAGGGAGAGAAAGATGACGAAAGGACCGCGACGCCGAAGCCGACGTAGCCGGCGGTGTAGAGCCGGAGACTGGATGCGGCCGTCCGCGAGCGTCCAGGTCAGCGTCGCGGAGTTGCCTTCGGGTCCGGAATCCACAGAACGGCGCGCCCGCGAAGAAGACGAGCATCGCGATCGGCGCGGCAAGGCGCCCGCAGCCGCATCTTCAGCTCGACGCCGATCTGCGCGGTGAAGGCCGGCGAGAGAACCGTTCATGCCGCGGCCCGCTCCGACTCGAGGTCGTCAGCAGGTACGCATCCTCGAGCGTGGGCTCGACGGCGCGCGCGCCGGCGAGGGTCGAGCCGCCTCCGTTTCCACGAAACGCACGTGGACGCCGTCGGCGCCGGCGAATGAGGTTCGGACACGGGACCTCGCGCTGGACCTCCGCGAGCCTCTCCGACGGAACGACCGCCGAGAACACCGTCCGGCGGCGTTGCGCGAGCAGCGCCTCGGGCGTCGCGACGTGACGAGCGGCCGCCTGCGATCATCGGCGATCTGCGTCGCTACCGCCTCGACGTCCGAGACGATGTGTGTCGAGAGGATCACGACGCGGCCGTGCGCGATCTCCGAGAGGACGTTGCGGAAGCGCACGCGCTCCTCCGGGTCGAGCCCCACCGTCGGCTCGTCGACGATCACGAGCTTCGGATCTCCGAGCAGCGCCTGCGCGATGCCGACGCGCTGGCGCATGCCGCCGGAGAAGCCGCCGAGGCGGCGGTCCGCCGCTCTGTGGAGGTTCACGAGCGTCGAGGAGCTCGTGACACGCGGCGGTCGAGCGCGCGCGCCCGAGAGACCCTTGAGGCGGCCGAGGTACACGAGGAACTCGCGCGCGGTGAGCCTCTCGTAGACGCCGAAGTCCTGCGGCAGGTAACCGAGCACGCGGCGGACGGCGAGCGGGTCGCGCGACGGCGTCGCGGCCCTGCCAGAGGAACGTGCCCGATGTCGGCCTCGTGACCGTGGCGAGGATCGAGATCAACGTCGTCTTGCCCGCGCCGTTGGGGCCGAGCAGGCCCAGGACGCCCTCCCCCGCCTCGAGCGAAAAGTCCGAAAGCGCTTCGGTCGAGCCGTAGCGCTTGCCCAGGGATCGAATCTCGAGCATCGCGTCTTCTCCCTGCGCAACGGTACGCAGATGCCCGCGGGCGGTTCCCGTTGGGGTCAGGTCTGGTCTTTGAACAGCGGTGACAAAAGGCAAGACCTGACCCCGCTGGCGTCCGGGATTTTTCAAGCCCATCAATCCGTTACAGATCGACCAGTCCGCGGCCAAATCGAACATTCTTCAGGCGGGCTGCGTATAAAGGGGGCGTGGCCCGCTTCATGACTGGTTTTAGGGGGTTTCTCGTGAAAAAGAAGAAGTGGATCGTTATCCTGACCGTGCTCCTGGTCCTGGGCGGGGTGGCCCTGGTGGCCGCCAAGAGCAAGGACAAGGACAAATCGGACCCCAAGGCCGAAAACACCCCCTTCCGGCTCGGCAAGGTGCAGGCCGAGGACCTGCAGGTTTCCGTTCGGGAAGTCGGGGTCGTCGACCCGGTCACGAAGGTGGACGTCAAGTCGGCGGTCTCGGGGCGGGTGATCTCGCTCAAGGTCCGCGAGGGCGCGATCGTGAAGCAGGGCGACGTGCTGGCCGAGATCGAGCCGGACGTGAACCAGGCGCAGTTGCTCTCCGACGTCCAGGCGAGCGTGCAAGGACGCCGAGCTGAAGCTCCAGGACGCCGAGCGCGACTACACGATGCAGAAGGCGCTGTTCGAACAGGGCCTGGTCGGCCACGACGCGTACCGCTCCTCCCAGATCAAGCGCGACCAGGCCGAAGAGGGAGTCCGCGCTGCGCAGATGCGCTACCAGATCGTCGAGGACCGCGGCATCCCGATCTCCGGCAACGCCTCCTCTCAGAACGCGCGCGTCGAATCGCCGATGGCGGGAGTCGTGATCAAGAAGGGCGTCGAGCTCGGCGAGACTGTGACCTCCGGCGTCTCCTCGTTCAACGCCGGCACGGTTATCTTCACGGTCGCCGACCTGAAGTCGCTCATCATCCGCGTCAACTTGAACGAGGTCGACATCGCCAAGGTCCACGTCGGCCAGCCTGTGCGCGTCACCCTCGACGCCTATCCGCAGAAGATCTTCACCGGCAAAGTCACGTTCGTCGCTCCGTCGGCCGAGCTCGTCGAGAAGATCAAGGTCTTCAAGATCGAGGTCACGCTGGACGAGCTGGACGGCCGCGTTCCGCACCGGCATGAGCGCCAACGTCGAGATCCTCGGGGAGAAGCGCGACAAGGCCACGTCGATCCCGCTCGAGGCGCTCCAGAAGCGCGACGGCAAGACGGTCGCGTCTACCGCCTGAAGGCGAACCTGACTCCGAAGCAGATCGTCGGCGGCCAAGGACGGACTTTCGGGCCGCAGCAAGTTCGTCTGGCTCTCGGACCACTGGAAGGACTACTTCGACGTCGTGCCGGTGTCGGCCGGCATCGCGACGCTCGAGCGCGTCGAGATCATGTCGGGCCTCAAGTCCGGCGAGCAGGTCGCGCTCGAGGACCCGACCAAGAAGCGCGTCGAAAAGGACGAAGAGGACAACTGACAGCGAGAGTCCAGTCATCCGAGCGAAGCGAACGATCCCGACCTCGAAGCGCCGCGAACGAGTCCGGGATCCCTCGTCGCTCCGCTCCTCGGGATGACGGCGTAGGGAACACGGCGGCAAGAGGAACAGTTCGGCGGAGGCAATCATGCAACCCATCATTCAGACTCACGCCCTGACGAAGGTCTTCGGCTCCAACGGAGCGCGGTCCACGCGCTGCGCGGCATCGACCTGACGGTGACGCGCGGCGAGTTCGTCGCGCTCATCGGACCGTCGGGCTCGGGCAAGTCCACGCTGATGGCGATCCTGGGCTGCCTCGACAAGACCGAGCGCGGGCACCTACGCGCTCGACGGCGAGCAGGTCGAGGGGCTCTCGGGCGCCGAGCTCGCGCCAGATCCGCAACGAGAAGATCGGATTCGTATTCCAGCAGTACAACCTGTTGCCCAAGGCCTCGGTCCTGCGCAACGTCGAGCTGCCGATGCTCTACGCCGGCGTCGGCCGCAAGGAGCGGCGGGCCCGCGCGTTGGAGCTTCTCGAGCGAGTCGGCATCCCCGAGAAGGCCAAGGTCCTGCCCGGCGGCGCTCTCGGGCGGTCAGCGGCAGCGCGTCGCGATCGCCCGCTCGCTCGCCAACAGAGCCGCCCTGCTGCTCGCCGACGAGCCGACCGGGGCGCTCGACCAGAAGACCGGCCACGAGGTGCTCGAGCTCTTCGCCGACCTGCACCGCCAGGGCAACACGATCATCATCGTCACGCACGATCTCTCGATCGCCGCCATGGCGCAAAGACAGGTCGAGATCATGCGATGGCCTGATCCAGACGCAGGCGGACGCGGCCTAGGACCATGTTCGACGGCGCCTTTCGCGAGCGGGTCCGCAACTCCTGGGTGGAGATGCGGGAGAACCCACCCGCTCGACCCTCCAGTCGCTCGGCGTCATCCTCGGCGTGGCCTCGGTGCTCGGCGGCTTCTCGATCTCCGACAGCATGCGCCAGCGCTCGATGGATCTCTACGTGAAGATGGGCGGCCTCGACAAGTTGAACGTCCGCCAGTCCGACGTCGTCCGGGAAGGCGCGCCGACCGCGCTCCAGATGGCCAACCTCGGCCTGCGCTCGGCCGACGCCGACGAGGGCGAGGACCTCGATCACGCCAGGCGGTCAGCGGCATCTCGCTCCGCAGCGGACGCGCGGGCCCGCGTGCGCTCGCCGTACGCGGACCAGGAGCGCGACATCCGCGGCATCGGCGCGGACTACCTGGCGCTCGAACGGCTACGAGATCGAGCAGGGACGCGCGTTCTCGATGCACGACGTCGACTCGGCCGCCCCGGTCGCGATCCTCGGCACGGAGGCCGTCGGTGTCTTCTTCCCCACCGGCGACGCCGTCGGGCAAGCACGATTCGCATCGGCGACATGCCCGGTCACAGGTCATCGGCGTGCTCCAGGAGAAGGTGTTCCGCTTCCGCGAAGGCCAGCACAACATCTTCGCGCTGGCGCAACCGCGATCATCGCGATCCCGACGACGCTGGTGGCGCGGCGGATGAAGGGGACCAGTACCACCGCGTCGACCGCGTCACGTTCCGCGTCCGTGACCTCGACGCGATGGAGAAGTTCTCGAAGGGGCTCGACTCGATGCTCAAGACCGAATCACCGGCAGCAGCAGGACTTCCGCCTCGACGACGTCGCAGCGCGCGTGCGCAAGCGAGCGGTCTGCAGGGCAACGTCTACGACATCATCTTCATGCTCTCGGGCGTCCTGGCGCTGATCGGCGGCGGCATCGTCAACGTCAACATCCAGCTCGCGACGCTCAAGGAGCGCGTCCGCGAGGTCGGCGTCAAGATGGCGATCGGCGCGCCGGGCCGCGAAATCTTCAAGGAGTTCATGACCGAAGCGCTGCTGCTGACGGCCTGCTCGGCGCGCTCGCCGGGCTCATCGTCGGCGTCGGCGTTCTCGTAGATCATCACCGGCTCGATCGGCATCCCGCTCTCGCATCGACGCCGAAGAGCTTCGTCTGGGCGTATCTGCTGGCCGCGGTCTTCGGATTCCTGTTCGCGCTGTACCCGGCCTGGAAGGCCTCGCGGCAGTCGCCGATGGAGGCGCTGCGCTATGAGTGAGTCCGCGCTGTCGCGCGGCCGCGCCGCCGCCGCCGAACGGCGTCCGGAGCGCCGCGCCGGCTCTCCGCTCGGCAGCCAGGCTCGCCCTCGGCTGGGAGGTCGTCACGGGCGGCCTCGTCGAGCTCTGGGCGCACAAGCTGCGCTCGACGCTCACCCTGACCCTGCTGATGCTCGGCGTCTTCGCGCTGGTGGTCATGACCTCGGTGCTGGACGGCGTCATGGACAAGATCGCGACCGGTTTCGCCGGCATGAGCTGGGACGGCACCGTGATGCTCGCGCCCGAGCGCGCCGCAAGACCTCGAGGAACAGAAGCGTTTCGCGATGAGCCCGGGCCTGCGCTACGAGGACCTGCCGCGCCTCACGGCGCCCGACCCGAAGAGTCCTCGCCTTCTGCCGCGCGCGACCAAGGAATCCGTCGTCAAGGTCGCGGGCGGCACCGAGCGCATCTTCGTCAACGGCGTGTCGCCGACACTACGCCCGCTGGATGAATCGCCCGTCGCGCTCGGCCGCGGCCTGACCGACGACGACGAGCGGCGGCGCTCGACGGTCGCGGTCGTGGGCGCCACACTCGCCTCCAAGCTCTTCGGCGGCGCCGACCCCGTCGGACGCGACATCACGGTCGAGGGCGTGCCGCTTCCGCGTCGTCGGCGTCCAGGCACCGGCCAGATCTTCAACGACGAGATCTGGTACGACGCCAACGGAATGCTGATCCCGCTCCAGACCTACATGGACCGGATCGACCCGGACCACAAGCTCGCCAACATCGCGGTCAAGCTGCGCGAAGAAGAGCGACCTCGGACGAGGTCTCGGCGATGATGCTCGGCCGCGTCAAGCAGGCCCACCACGGCATCGAGGACATCAAGATCGTGGACCTCGAGGCCGAGTCCGCGCGCGCCTGGCAGAACTTCCTGGATCAGATGCACGGCTGGCGGTCGTGCTGATCGAGCCTGGCCGGCACGGTGCTCCTCGTCGGAGGCGTCGGCGTGCTCTCGGTGATGCTGATCTCGTTCTCCGACCGCCGCTACGAGATCGGCCTGCGCAAGGCCATGGGCGCGTCCGACCACGAGATCCTGGTC
Organism: uncultured Acidobacteriota bacterium; assembly: GCA_963733815.1. Classification (GTDB taxonomy): domain Bacteria; phylum Acidobacteriota; class Thermoanaerobaculia; order UBA5066; family Gp7-AA6; genus DAHUXD01. Next base: position 21,628 of record CAVTEG010000001.1, read on the forward strand.
CAGTTCCTGCTCGAGGCCTGCGTCCTCGCGGCCGTCGGCGCTTCCTTCGGCACCTTCCCGGCACCGTCGTCTGCAAGGCGCTCTCGGCCAACTTCCCCTACGGCCTCGTCGTCAACCCGATGGGGCTCCTCATCGCCTGGGTCACCGCGCTCGTCCTCGCCGTCGTCTTCGGCCTGTATCCGGCTGTCAGGGCTTCGCGCCTCTCCCCCATGGAAGCGATGCGGTAGGCGACAGTTACTTCCCCGCGACCGCCTTCTCCTCGAGGCCCCAACTCCCGAACAAGGACCGACCCGCCAGCGCCGTCTTCGCGGCCCACCAAGCGAGCGCCAGAACGGCGCCGACCGCGAGCATCCCCGCGTAGAAGGTCCAGCTCGACGGATCGCTGCTGTAGATCTTGTAGCCGAAGATGCGCCGGCAGGTCTCCACGACGATCGCAGGGAGGATGCCGAACCGGACGGTCATGGCGACGAGAATGCCGACCGATATCAAAGCCAGGGAAGCGTCACGGCGGCTCCGGGTGAGCCCAGATAGATCCCGCTGAAGAGCAGCGTGACGAGCAGACCTGCGAGCCACCCGCGGCGAACGAGGCGGCGGGCGAAGATGAGAAGAAAAACGATGGCGAAGACCCAGAACGCGGACAGCACGACGTCCGAGAGAACCCAGGCCACGGCGCGCCCCGGGCTCACCGGAGCCGCTGCGTCGAAGGGGTGCAGGGGGAGGTCCCGGAAGGCCCAGGCGCAGCGGAAGCAGTACGCGGAGAGGGCCCATGATGAGACCTGAGGCGATTCCGACGGCGGCTCCGATCAGCACGTCCCTCCCCACGAGGGGATCCCGCCACTCGCCGGAGATGGCGCGCGTCCACGAGATCAGCATCTCGGGCCAGATCCGGCGCGCGAACGGCTCGAGCGCGAGGTAGAGCGTCCAGAAGCAGAGTCCCATCCCTACCGTGTTGCACAGGGCGTTGATGAACATCCAGCCCTCATCGGCAGAGGCGACGTGGTGCGCGCCCAGGACCCACATCGCCGTCTGGAGCAGGATGATCACCGCCGCGATCCGGATCGCGCCGCGACGGTCGCTTCGGCCCGCCTTGACGTTGCGACGCGCGAGCACGGTGCTCCCGAACACGATGACCAGCAGGATGGCCTCGAAGACGATGCCGCCGGCGGGCGCCTCCAACGAGCCCTCGGGATCACGGGTCGGCTGCGACCACGGCCCGATCCACCGGAAGCTGACCGGACGGCCCCGGAAGGACGCCGCCTCCACGCGCATCGTCACGTCGGGTCGCTCGGGGTGCGGCCCTTCCCAAGCCGCGCGCACATCGGCGAAGCTTCGCGGGGTCCAGCGGGGCTCAACCGGCTTGAAGCGGGCGATATCCAGGCCCGCCTGACGGAAGAGCGTTGCCCAGTCGGTGTCCGGAGGCAGCGCCGTCTCCTTCTCCAGCTCCGGGGGAACGATCGAGAGCCGGACGAGTCGGCCGCGCGGATCGATCAGCACTTCGGCCATCCCCGCCTGGACCGGCGGAGGGTCGAGCTCGGTGACCCTCGGCATCGGAAACGGTCCGTTCTGCGCGTCCTCGGGCGCGAGAGGCCTCGCCGCCTGCCGGTACCCGAAGGCGATGGCGTCGCGGGACATGTCGCTCCCGAAGCCTCCGTGCTTCGACACCCAATCCAGGAAGTCCCCGTCGGTCAAGAACACGCTCGCGGAGTCGGCGGGTTTAGGCAGACCGAATCCCTGCAGGATCTCTCGTGCGCGCTCGCGCAGGACCTCCGGCGATTTCTCCACGCCCACGAACCAGGCGATGTTCGCGCGCGGCGTCAGGAAGATCGCCAGCGCGAGCGCGGCGGCCAGCGCGATGAGAAGACCACGGGCCCGCGACGGCTCGACGCCCCCGCGCCCTCCCGCCGCCGCGACCATCTCCGGAGACGGCGTCTCGCCGGCGGCCAGCGCCGCCGCCATCGGATCGCCGCCGGGCAACGCCGCCGCGACCTGCGGCGCCGATGCGGGACGCGCGGTCGGATGGCGCTAGAGGCAGCGCAGGATGACCCGCTCCACGGCCGGGTCGAGATCCGGCGAGATCGTGGATGGCGAGGCGGGTTATCCTGTGCGGGTCGCTGAAGCTCTGCCGGCGTGGACGCCTTGAACGTTTTCCGCGTGAACAGCTCGAAGAGGACGATCCCCAGCGAAAAGATGTCGCTGCGGACCGAGGCGCCCTGGCCGGCGAGCTGCTCGGGCGCCATGTACGCCGGCGTGCCGGCATGGACGTCGGCTCCGGTCACCTTCCCGACGTCGCCGCCAGCCCGAAGTCGGTGATCCGCACGCGCCCTCCGCCGTCGAGCATCACGTTGGCCGGCTTCAGGTCGCGGTGCAACACGCCCTTGTCGTGCGCCGCGGCGACCCGGCGCAGAGTTGCCGGGCGATCTGAATCGCCTTGTCAGCCGGCAGGCGACCGATCCGCCGCAGCAGGCACGCCAGATCCTCGCCGTCCACGTACTCCATGGACAGGTAGTGGTGGCCGTCCACCTCGCCGACGTCGTACACGCGGCAGACGTTCGGGTGCGAGATCTGCCGCGCGATCCGCACTTCGTTGTGGAAGCGCTCGAGCCGCTCCGGTCGTTCTCGACGAGCCGCCGGCAGGAACTTCAGCGCGACCGCCTGACCGAGCTTGAGGTCGTCGGCTCGGTAAACTTCGCCCATGCCCCCGCGGCCGAGCAGACCGATGATCCGATAGCGCTCGGCGAGGATCGCGCCGGGCGTGAAGCCTCCTGAGGCGATCGAGTCCGATGACGCGAGCCGTCCCACCGGCGCGGACGACGGACTGCGCCGCCGTGCCGCCTCCGCCACCGAGGGCGACGCCATGTTCGTCGGCAGCTGCGACACCGACGAGACCGCCTCGCCGCAGGCCGAGCAGAAACGCGCGGACGCCACGACGGTGACGCCGCACTTGGGGCAGGCAATCAACCTGTACGGATTCTATCGCTCGGAAAGAGAAGGGCGGCCCTGTCCGGACCGCCCTCTACCATCATCCCGTGCTTGTCGAGCCCGGGATCCCTCGCGCTCCGCGCTCGGGATGACCGCTACGCCGTCGCGGTGCGACGGCTATGCGGTCACTTCTTAGCCGACTTCCCCTCCATCAGCGTCGTCCAGGTCTTCCCGTCTTCCGACGTTTCCCACTTGAACGTCTGCGTGGTCGGCGTCGGCTTGGTCACCGTGTAGCGCGAGTGGATGAGCTTGCCGCCCATCTTGTCCTGGCCCGTCCAGGTCCAGGTGTTGCCTTCGACCTTGCCGGTCGCCGTCATCATCATTCCCATGCTGTCGAAGCCCTGGTACTTGTAGACCTTGTCCTCGCTGCTCCAGCCGAGCACGCCCTCGCCCTTGGTGGCGCCCATGGAACCGTTGCCGGTGGACCGGCAGACGAGCTGCCATCCGCCTTCGAACCACGTGCAGTCGTCCTCGCTCGTGAATTTCCCCTCCCGGGCCGAAGGGGCCCGGCTTCATCTCCCCCTCCCCGGCCCACTTCCCGGCGAAGATGTCCAGCTTCTTCGTCTCCGGTCCGGGCTTGGGCGGCGCGGGAGCCTGGGCGAGCATGCCCGCCGTGACACCGATACAGAACAAAGCCAGCACGATTCTCGATCTCATCTTTCCTCCATCCTTTTCGAGTTCGGGATCCCTCGTCGCGGAGCCTGCCCTGAGCGAAGTCGAAGGGCTCCTCGGGATGACCGCTACGCCGTCACTTTCCGGCCACTTTCGTGGACTTGCCTTCCATCGCGGTCATCCAGTTCTTGCCGTCCTCGGACATCTCGAGCTTATACGTGTAGGCGTCGGCGCCCTGCTCGACCATCGTGTAGCGGCCCTTGTAGGTTTTTCCGCCCATCGTGTTCTCGTTCGTGTACGTCCAGGTCTTGCCGTCCACGGCTCCGGATGCCGACTCGTTTTCTCCCATGCTGTTGAACCCGTTCCAGGTGTAGGTCTTCTTCGCGGCGTCGTAGCCCATGACGCCGATGCCCGAGATCTTTCCCATCGACCCCGAGCCGTTCGTGCTGCACGTAACGAAGAATTCGCCCAGCCACTTGCAGTCATCGGTTCCGGAGAACTTCCCACCGGGGCCCATCGGGCCCGGCTTCATGTCTCCCTCGGTCTTCCAGTGGCCCACGAAGTAGGACAGCTTCTTGTTCGGGCCCGGGCTTGGGCATCTCCGGCGGCTGCTGCCCCATCGCGGGGATCGCCACGGCGGCAACGGCCGCGGCCAGAATTCCAGCGGCAAAACGTCTCATCGCAAACCTCCTCCTCAATCCTGTAATTCAACACCCATCGCCATTCCTTTAACGGGATAAGCTGACGAACGTTATGCCACGGTCCCGGACGAGAGCCGCCGGCCTCCTTCTGCTCGCAGCCGCCGCGGCCCTGGCCGCGCCCGAACAGTCGGCGGGAGGCCTGCGCTGGACGGTCCCGACCGCCTGGACGGTCCAGCCCGCCCGGCCGATGCGGGCCGCCACCTACGCGATTCCCGCGGCGCCGGGTGCCGAGACCGGTGAATGCGGCGTTTTCTTCTTCGGCAAAGGCCAGGGCGGAACCGTCTCCGAGAACCTGGACCGCTGGGCCACGCAGTTCGAGAACGCGACCGCACCGAAAAAGGCCGAGAAGACCGTGAGCGGCCTGCGCACGTACACCCTCGAGATCTCCGGAACCTACCTGGCGCCGGGCGGTCCGATGATGCAGTCGCAGGGGAAAAAGCCCAACTGGCGCCTCTCCGGCGCGATCGTCGAAGCGCCGGACGGGCTCGTCTTCTTCAAGTGCGTGGGCCCGATCCCGACGATCGAGAAGGCGCAGAAGGACTTCGAGCGCCTGCTCGCCTCGCTGACGAAGGCGGCGCGAGCCTAGAGCGCCCTCGTTCACCCGCGGCAAACGCTACCCGCTACTTGGGCCTCAGCTCGAAGAGGACGCCGCCTCCGTTCGCACCGCCCTGAGACGTCGTTCCGTAAATATGTTTTCCGGCCGCGTCCTCGACGAGGACAGAAAAGGTCGGCTGTGCGCCGTCGGCTCCGGTGAAGTCATGCTGGACCTTGAAATGCTTGCCCGAGGTCTCGAGGCGAAAGATCGTTCCCTGCCCGTGCGCGCCGCCGAGCGAGGCCGTGCCGTAGAGAAACCCGTCGGAGCCCTCGAGGACGGCGCTCGTCGGGAGCATTCCATCTCCTCCCTTGAAGTCATGAATCACGGAGAATTTCAGAGTCTTAGGGTCGAATCCAAAGACCGTCCCGCGCGACTTCTTCCCGCCCGACATTGCCGTGCCGTAGAGGTTTCCGTCGGAGGCCTGAATCAACTCGCTCACGGGCGAAATGCCGTCGTCGGCGACGAAATCGTGCACGACCTGGAAGTTGTTTCCCGACGTCTCGACCCTGTAGATCGTTCCGAGGGCATTCGCGCCGCCGCCCGAAGTCGTTCCGTACAGGAATCCGTCGGCGGCGAGAAGGACACTTCCGAGAGGGAACGCCCCGCCGGCGCCGTCGAAGTTGTGAAGCACCGTGAAATCGAAGCCGACCTGACCCTGTTTGAGGTGGAAGAGGACGCCCCGATCGCTCGCGCCTCCTCGCACCGTCGTGCCGAAGAAACCGTAGATCGGCTCGCCGGGGTCATCGACGAGAGGCGCCAAGGGGCGAGACCCGTCGCCTCCGGCGAAATCGTGGATGGATTGAATCCCGAGCGCGATGTCCGGAAACCACCAGATCGTCCCGAGACCACTCGCGCCGCCGGCCTGTGTCGTGCCGAAGGGGGCGAGCCCGAGCCGGACGGACGGATGAGACGCCGGGACCGTGCCCGTCGAAGCGTCGAACGGAGATTCGAAGAAGGCGTTGGTCAAAGGCACGTAGGTGAAGAACGTTCCGACGCCGCTACCGCCGCGGGTCGTCGTACCGAGCAGGTCGAGGTCGGGGCCGTTCTCCAGCAAGAAGAGCCCGCCGACGGGTTGGGCACCGGTCGAGAAGTCGAACAGCACTTTGTAGGACTGCGCCGGCAGGGGAACTGCGGTGAATGCCAGGCTCAGCGCGGCGATCGCCGCGACGGCGAGGATGGGACGTCGGCAAACTCGAGCAGCCATGGGATCCTCCCTTACCCTTGAAGAATCGGTAGATGCTCGAAAAAAGGCTACGGCGCCTCCGGTCAGTACTTCGCCAGGAATTCCCGCACGCTCGCTTCCTGGGCCGCACGCGCGGCGATGCAGAGGTCGATCGTCTCGAGGACGTGGGCGAGATTTCGGGGGCCGCCGGGAAGCTTGTCGATGCGGGTCTTGAAGAACTCCTCGACCTCGCGCCGCCGGCCCGCGTCGCAGAAGCCGGAGCCTAGGTACGGCGTGAAACCGGTCGTCTCGCGAGGCGAGCTGGCGATGAGGGCGTCGTAATTCTCGTTCAGGAACTTCCATCCAGCGAGGCTCCCCACGTCATCGTCGAGCGCCGCCAGGAACATCGTGTCCGCTTCGCGTGGGTCCGTCTGCGCCGACAGACGGAGCGCAAAGGCCTCGGCCAGGAGCTGGGGGTCCGGGAACGTCGCGAGCGCCGCGTACAGACGTTTGCGGTCGCGCCGCTCCTTGGCTGCCAGAAGCGCCGCCTTGTAGCGGTCGAAGAGCGCGCGGTCGCCGTGGGCCGCGGCGGCCTCGAGAACGTCCGTCGTCATCGAAGCGTCGATCGCGGACCGGTCGTCGAGCCACGCGAGCGCGAGGCGGCGCGCCTCGGCCTGGAGGGCCGGATCCGAGCCCTCGCGTGCAACGTAGGGCACCAGACTCTCCCGAAGCAGCCGCGTCTCTTCGTCGTCCCCGGGCTTCGGGACGAAACCCAGCTCGTGTGCCCGCGCGCCGTACGTCTTCGTGAGGAACCGCGCATAGTTGGGCTTCAAGTCCGGCGGCAGCAGGTGCTTGTCCTTCACGTCGGCGGCGATGCGGATCGTCGCCTGCACGATCGCCCGCGACGGGCTTCCCGCAAAGCGCGGAACCAGCGCGAGCGCCTCCGCCATCGGCATCGCTCCGCCGACCGCCAGCGCGTCCACGTCGCGAAGCAGGCCCACGCGCTCCGCGACCGAAAGCTCCCGGTCCGCCACGTCGAGCAGCTTCGGAAGAAGATCCCCCTTGTAGAGCGCGCGGTAGTAGCCCCGTTCCCCGTCGTTGGCGAGAAGCCACGCCGGGCAGGCGGACGTCGGAGCGGGCAGCGTCCACGAAGCGTCCGTCAGCAGACCGCAAGCGCGCGACGGCGCCGCGCCGGATGCGCCGCGCGAGCACACCGGAATCCTCCAGGTCTCCTTCTCGGAGCCGGGCGTGCCGACCGGCAGGAAGCGCTTCTGCGAGAGGGTGAGTCCGGGCTTGTCTCCGGAGCACGCCGTCGCGACTTCGAGCAGTGGAACGCCGGGCTGGTCGAGAAACGTCGAGAAGTCCGCCGCGACGCCCGGGAAGCTCGCCGCCTCGATCGCCCGCAGGAAGTCCTGCGACGTGGCGTTGCCGTAGAGATGCGCCCCGAGGTACTTGCGCACGCCGTCGCGGAACTTGTCCTTCCCGATCCACGACTCGAACATGGTCAGGACCGCGGCGCCCTTCTGGTACGAGATCGGATCGAACGCGTTGACGATGTCGTCGGGACTCGCGATCTCCTGGCGGATCTTGCGCACCGAAACGAGGGAGTCGTCGTTCATGACGTTTGACCTCGCCTCGACGCGCGCGACGTCGAGGTTCCATTCGGGCTTCCACTCCGCGAGCGTGCGGTCGGACATCCACGTCGCGAACGACTCGTTCAGCCAGACGTCGTCCCACCACTCCAGCGTCACGAGGTCGCCGAACCACTGGTGGGCCATCTCGTGGGCGTTCCAGTCGGCCTGCTGGCGGCGCAGCTTGATGGTCTCCTCGGCCGGGGCCGCGAGGAGGACGGATTCCGACCAGGTCACCATGCCGGCGTTCTCCATCGCTCCGAAACTGACGGTCTGCGGGATCGCCACCTGGTCCAGCTTCTCGAAGGGGAACGGAATGCCGAAGTAGGCCTCGAGCGCCTCGAGCAGCGGTCCCGTCGTCGCGGTCGCGTACTTTGCCTGCGACGCTTTGCCGCGCGGAGTGACGATGCGGATCGGCGTCTTGTTGCGGCCGGCGCGGCCCGCGTCCACGTAGTCGAACGGGCCGACGGCAAGCGCGACCAGGTACGCCGGGAGCGGCTTCGTCTTCTGGAAGCGGACGACGCGCGTTGCGCCGGGGCCGTCCTTCTCGGACTCGATCGGCGTGTTCGAGACTGCGGAAGACCCCTTCGGAATCGTCAGCGTCAACCGCCAGGGCGTTTTGAACGACGGCTCGTCGAAGCACGGAAACGCGCGGCGCGCGTCGGTCGATTCGAGCTGGCTGAAGGCGTACCAGTCCTCGCCGCTCTTCTGCCGGAAGAGGCCCTGCGTGGAGGTCTCGTCGAGCGTGCCGGTGTACTCGAAATGGAGAGCGATCTCGCCGGGCCCGACCGGCCGATCGAACGCCACGCCCAGGAATCCCTGGTCACCGCGCGGCGCGGCGGTCACGCCGACGGAGGCACCGCCGGCCTTGCCCGAGGCGCTCGTGATCTTCAGCGCCTCCGCGTGCATCCACAGATACGAGGTCTTCTGGTCCAGCCGGACGCCGACGTCCACCGTGCCTCGAAAGGACGGCTGGGCGGGGTCGATCGCGAGGTCCACCACGTATCCGGTCGGCCGGGCCGTCTTCGGGAGACGCAGGGCCGGCGGCTCGGGCTCGGCTCCAAAGATCCGGACGGCCCCGAAAGCGGCCAGCAGGCAGACGGCCGCGGATCGGGACGAGCTCAGAACACGCATGGGGACTCCTTTTCGCGTCGCACGGAGATTCTTGACTGATTCGTAGAAGCGGCCAAAAGGTTTGGGGTCAGGTCTCGATTTTTCGGATTTCAGGGATCTGGTCGGTAAGTACAAACGACGCTGAAATCCGAAAAATCCAGACCTGACCCCATTAGACTCCCCCGCCGGGAGGTCTCATGCTCCGACTCCGGGTCCCGTTTCTCCTGGCCGCCCTCGCCGCCGGCTCCGCCGCGATTGCCACTCAGGGAGGCTCGCCCGACGCCATGAAAGACACGAAAACGAAGCTCGAGAACGAGCTCGCCGCCAAGTACGGGGAAGCGGAACGCCCGCGTTTCCAGCGCAGCATCGAACAGGCGGCGCGCTTCTGGCGCAAGGAAGACGGAGACGACGCCGCGTTCGCGGCCGTCGTCCGCCAGTTCATCGCACCGGATTCGGAGGCGCGCAACGCGCTCTTCTCGCGCATGGAGTTCGCGCTGGAATCGCTGGACGGACACATGAACGAGATCGCGCGCGACTTTCGCCGCCAGGCGGATCTGGACCTGGGACAGATCTACCCCTTCGACGAGGTCCTCGGCGGCTACGACCCGTCGGCACACTTCGTGGACGACTCGTTCCGCAATCGACTCGCCTTCGCCGTTCTCCTGAATTTCCCGATCACGACGCTCGAGCAGCGGCTGGCCGAGGGAGAGGGCTGGACGCGCCGCCAGTGGGCCGAGGCGCGCCTGGCCGAGCGCTTCTCCAAGCGCGTGCCCGCGCAGGTCAACCTCCAGATCACCGAGGCCGCGGCCGAGGCCGACCGTTACATCGCCCAGTACAACATCTGGATGCACCACCTCGTGGACCCGAAGGGGCAGCGTCTCTTCCCGCCGAAGCTGCGTCTTCTCTCGCACTGGAACCTGCGCGACGAGATCAAGGCCGACTACTCCGACTCGAAGACCGGCCTGGCCAAGCAGCGCCAGATCGCTCTGGTGTGTGACCGCATCGTCACGCAGACGATCCCGGGTGTGGTCGTCGACAACCCGTACGCGGACTGGGATCCGGTCGCCAACACCGTCAAGACGACGACCGAGCGGGACTCCGACAAGGACGCGCCCGCGGACATGAAGGTCTCCAACGCTCCCGAGCCCGACACCCGCTATGCCAAGCTCCTCGGAACCTACCGCGCCGTGCGGCAGGCCGATCCGTACTCCCCGACTGCGCCGACCTGGATCGCGCGGCGCTTCGACGAGAACCGCCAGATCCCCGAGGCGCGCGTGCAGGCGATGCTCGAGCAGGTCCTCTCCTCGCCGCTCGTGCCGCAGGTCGCGGCGCTGATCGAGAAGCGTCTCGGGCGGCCGCTCGAGCCGTTCGACGTCTGGTACAACGGCTTCCGCGAGCGCGGCAAGTACACCGAGGAGCAACTCGACCAGATCGTCCGCAAGAAGTACCCCACCGCAGAGGCCTATCAGGACGACATCCCGAACCTGCTCGTGGGCCTCGGTTTTACGAAGGAGAGGGCGAAGTACCTCGCCGACCACATCGTCGTGGACCCCGCGCGCGGCTCGGGCCACGCCCTGGGCGCGCAGCGCCGCGCCGACAAGTCGCACCTGCGCACGCGCGTCGAGAAGGAGGGGATGAACTACAAGGGCTTCAACATCGCCATCCACGAAATGGGACACAACGTCGAGCAGACGTTCTCCTTGAACGACGTGGATTCGACGCTCCTCGCGGGCGTCCCGAACACGGCGTTCACCGAGGCGCTCGCCTTCGTGTTCCAGGCGCACGACCTGGAGCTGCTCGGCCTCGCCAAGCCCGACGCCAAGAGCAAAGCGTGGAAGACTCTCAACGACTTCTGGATGACCTACGAGATCGCGGGCGTGGCCCTCGTCGACATGGCGGTGTGGCACTGGATGTACGACCACCCCGACGCGACAGCCGCGCAGCTGAAGGAGGCGACGCTCTCCATCTGCCGGGACATCTGGAACAAGTACTACGCGCCGGTCTTCAAGAAGAAGGACGTCGTCTTCACGCTCGGGATCTACTCGCACATGGTCTCCTCCCTGCTCTACCTGCCCGACTATCCGATCGGGCACCTGATCGCGTTCCAGATCGAGCGCCAGGTCGAGAAGGCCGGCAACCTCGGATCCGAATTCGAGCGTATGGCCAAGGTCGGCAACGTCGCCCCCGACATCTGGATGAAGAAGGCGACCGGCTCCCCCGTGGGCGCCGAGGCGCTCCTGGCGGAAACGGAAAAGGCCCTGGCGGCGGTTCGCTGAGGGATCGCAGCGCACCGTCTCGCGATAGCATTCCCCTGAGGCGCCGCCATGGGATCCCGCGACCAGGACACCGACGAGTTTCCGACGATGCGGGAACCCGAACCCCGACCGCCGGCAGGTTCGTCGTCGCTCGTCACCGTCGAGCTCGCCGCTCTCACCGACCCGGGGAAGCTGCGGTCCAACAACGAGGACCACTATTTCTCGGGCCGCTTCCAGCGCAGCATGCGGACGCTGTCGACCAACATGCCCCGGGGAGCGATGCCCGAGACCTACGACGAGACGGTCTACGCCATGCTGGTGGCCGACGGCGTCGGCGGCTCGGCCGCCGGCGAAATTGCCAGTCAGACGGCGATCCAGGCGCTCGTGGACCTGATCCTCGAGACGCCCGACTGGATCATGTTGCTCGACGATCAGCTGGCCGACGACGTGCTTCGGCGCATGGAGCGCCGGTTTCAGCGCGTCCGCGAAACGCTGGTCGAGAAGGCGAACGCCGACCCGAGCCTCCACGGGATGGGCACGACGATGACCGTCGCGGGCACGGTCGGGCACGAGCTCCTGACGGCGCACGTCGGCGACTCGCGCGCCTACGTGCACCGCAAGGACGGCCGCCTCGAGCGCCTGACCCGCGACCAGACGATGGCCCAGTCCCTGGCCGACTCCGGAGCGATCCGCCAGGAAGAGGTAGAGACGAGCCCCTACCGCAACGTCCTGACGAGCGCGCTCGCGACCCGCGGGGCGTTCGTCCAGGTCGAGCTGAAGCGCTCGCGCCTCGACGACGGCGACCAGCTGCTGCTGTGCTCCGACGGTCTGACCGACATGGTTCCCGACGACGAAATCGCGCGCGTGCTCAAGGATTCCCGCACCGCGGCTCAGGCTTGCCGCCGCCTCGTGGATTACGCGCTGGAGGCCGGCGGCAAGGACAACGTCACGGTCGTTCTCGGGCGCTACCGAATCCCCGGCTGATTCGCCGCCCCGGCCGGCCCCGTGCCGCCATCCTCTGAGCCCTTCGGTCCGTACGCGCCATTTGATGAATTCGCATCATCTCCGGAGCGGAACCGCTCCGCTACGGTAGACCCATGGACACATCCGCGGCCCGCGTCGTCCTCGACGCCAACGAAGCCGTCGCCTCCGTCGCCCACCGGACGAGCGAGGTCATCGCGATTTACCCGATCACGCCGTCCTCGGGCATGGGCGAGCTGGCGGATGCCTGGTCGGCGAAGGGCCGGCGCAATCTCTGGGGTCAGGTCCCACGGGTCATCGAGATGCAATCCGAGGCGGGCGCGGCCGGAGCCGTGCACGGCGCGCTCCAGGCGGGCGCCCTGGCGACGACGTTCACAGCCTCGCAGGGCCTGCTCCTGATGATCCCCAACATGTACAAGATCGCGGGCGAGCTGACGGCGTTCGCGATGCACGTGGCCGCGCGCTCGGTCGCGACCCACGCCCTCTCGATCTTCGGCGATCACTCGGACGTCATGGCCTGCCGGCAGACAGGGTTCGCGATGCTCTGCTCGGGCTCGGTCCAGGAGGCCCAGGACTTCGCGGCGATCGCGCACGCGGCCACGCTTGCCGCCCGCATTCCGTTCCTGCACTTCTTCGACGGATTCCGCACCTCGCACGAGGTCGCCAAGATCGTGCCGCTGACCGACGAAGACCTGCGCGCCTTCGTCGACGAACACGACGTCGCCGAGCACCGCCGCCGGGGGTTGACTCCCGACCGGCCTTCGCTGCGCGGCACGGCCCAGAACCCCGACGCGTTCTTCCAGGCGCGCGAGGCCTCCAACCCCTTCTATCTCGCGTGCCCCGACATCGTCGCGGCCACGATGCGGCGGTTCGAGGAGCGGACGGGACGCTCATACCGTCTCTTCGACTACACCGGACACCCCGAGGCCGAGAGGGTCCTCGTCCTCATGGGTTCCGGCGCCGAAACGGCCCACGAGACCGTCGACTGGCTGACCGCGCGCGGCGAGAAAGTCGGCATTCTCAAGGTCCGGCTCTACCGCCCCTTCGACACCGCGCGCTTGGCCGCCGCGCTTCCGCCGACCGTCCGCGCCATCGCGGTCCTCGACCGGACCAAGGAGCCCGGCTCCGTCGGCGAGCCGCTCTACCAGGACGTCGTCACGGCGCTCTCGGAGGCCGGACGCGGAACGATCCGTCCGCGGGTCGTCGGCGGCCGGTACGGCCTCTCGTCCAAGGAGTTCACTCCCGCGATGATCGCCGGCGTCTTCGACGAGCTCTCCCGGCCCGAGCCCCGCAACCATTTCACGGTCGGAATCGTCGACGACGTCACGCACCTGTCGCTTCGATTTGATCCCGAGCTCGACATCGAGCCGGCCGACGTCTCGCGCGCCGTCTTCTTCGGCCTGGGTTCCGACGGCACGGTCGGAGCCAATCGCAACTCGGTGAAGATCCTCGGCGAAGAGAGCGACACCTGGGCGCAGGCGTACTTCGTCTACGACTCGAAGAAGTCGGGAGCCGTCACGGTTTCCCATCTGCGCTTCTCTCCCCGGCCGATCCGTTCGGCCTACCTCGTCCGGAGCGCGGGATTCGTGGCGTGTCACCAGTTCGAGCTCCTGAACCGGCAGGACGTCCTGAGCTACGCCCGCGAGGGCGCGACGCTGCTCGTCAATTTCCCCGGAGTCCCCTCGGAGTTCTGGGATCGGCTTCCCCGCGAGGTGCAGGAAGAGGCCGTCGCGAAGAGGCTGCGGGTCTTCATCGTCGACGCGCACCGCATCGCGCGCGAGGCCGGCCTGAAGGGCCGGATCAACACGATCATGCAGACCTGTCACTTCGCGCTCTCCGGGACTCTCCCGAGAGACGTCGCGATCGCGAAGATCAAGAAGGCGATCGGCGAGACGTACGCGAAGAAGGGACCCGAAGTCCTCAAACGCAACTTCGAGGCCGTCGACCGCGCGCTCGAGGGGCTCGCCGAGGTGACGGTTCCGGGTGAAGCCACATCCACCCGCGCCCGGCCTCCGGCGGTGCCCGCAGCTGCGCCCGAGTTCGTCCAGCGGGTGACGGCGATGCTGATCGCCGGCCGCGGCGACTTCCTCCCGGTCTCGGCCTTCCCTCCGGACGGCACGTGGCCCACCGCCACGGCGCAGTGGGAAAAGCGCGGGGTGGCCGCGGAGATTCCGGTCTGGGAGCCGTCGCTCTGCATCCAGTGCAACAAGTGCGTCCTGATCTGTCCGCACGCGGCGATCCGGGCCAAGGTCTTCGAGCCCGCGCTCGCCGAGAAGGCGCCGCCGACCTTCAAGTCCGACGCCTTCCGCGCCGCCGACTATGCAGGCTTCCGCTACACGATCCAGGTCGCGCCGGAAGACTGCACGGGCTGCTCGCTCTGCGTCGCCTTCTGCCCCGCGAAGGACAAGGCGAACCCGAAACGCAAGGCCATCGGCATGGCGCCGCAGCCGCCGCTGCGAGACGCCGAGCGCGAGAACTACGCTTTCTTCCTGGATCTGCCCGACCCCGACCTCTCGCGCCTGCGCCAGATGGACGTGAAGGGCTCGCAGTTCGCGCGGCCCCTCTTCGAGTACTCGGGAGCGTGTGCCGGCTGCGGCGAGACGCCTTACATCAAGCTCGTCACGCAGCTCTTCGGCGACCGTACGCTCATCGCCAACGCCACGGGATGCACCTCGATCTACGGCGGCAATCTGCCCACGACTCCCTACACGGTCGACCGCGACGGCCGCGGTCCGGCCTGGTCCAACTCGCTCTTCGAGGACAACGCCGAGTTCGGCCTGGGCATGCGTCTGGCGCTCGACGGCCGCGCGGAGAAGGCGCGGCGTCTGCTGGAGGCTCAGGCCTCCGTCGCCGGAGAAGAGCTCGTGAAGGAGATCCTCGAGGCCGACCAGTCGGGTGATGCGGGCGTGCGCGCCCAGCGCGCGCGTGTCTCGGCTCTGCGTGAGCGGCTCTCCGGGTCGAAGGCTTCAGGAGCACAGGAGCTTTCGGATGCCGCCGACGACCTCGTCCGGAAAGTCGTGTGGATCTTCGGCGGCGACGGCTGGGCCTACGACATCGGGTACGGCGGTCTCGACCACGTGCTCTCGCTGCCCTACGACGTCAACGTCCTCGTCCTGGACACGGAGGTCTACTCCAACACGGGAGGACAACAGTCCAAGGCCACGCCGCGCGGCGCGGCCGCGAAGTTCGCGGTGCGAGGCAAGGAGACCGGCAAGAAGGACCTGGGCCTCATGGCGATGAGCTACGGACACGTCTATGTCGCGTGCGTCGCGATGGGAGCGAAGGACGCTCAGACCCTCAAGGCGATCCGGGAGGCCGAGGCGTACCCCGGGCCATCGCTGATCATCGCGTACAGCCACTGCATCGCCCACGGCTACGACATGGCGCTCGGCTGTGAGCAGCAGAAGCTCCTCGTGGACTCGGGAGCCTGGCCGCTTTATCGCTTCGATCCGCGCCGGCTCGCCCAGGGGCTCCCCCGCTCCAGCTCGACTCCGGCCCATCGAAGGCTCCGCTGGAGCAGTTCCGGCGCAACGAGAGCCGCTTCCGCATGATCGAGGCCTCGGATCCGCGGCGCTATCAGCGCCTGTCGGCCGAAGCGTCCGCCGAGACGGGCCGCCGGCTGGCCCTCTACCGGCACCTTTCCGACTGGAAGACCGCCTCCGAGGCCGCCGGACCGGAGACGGAGACGAGGTGACCATGGACCTGTCGACGACGTATCTCGGCTTCACGCTTCCGCATCCCCTCATGCCGGGCTCCTCGCCGCTCGCCGACGACCTCGACGGCGTACGCCGCCTGGAGGACGCGGGCGCCGCGGCCATCGTGCTGCGCTCGCTGTTCGAGGAGCAGATCGTCGGCGACGAGCTCGCGACGTACTACGCGCACGAATCGCCCAGCGAGTCCTACGCCGAGGCGCTTTCGTACCTTCCGGATCCCGGAATGTTCTCGCTCGGCACCCACGAGTACCTCGAGCATCTCCAGAGCGTCAAGCGCGCCGTCGCCGTCCCCGTCATCGCGTCGCTGAACGGGTCCACGCCCGAGAGCTGGCTCGAGTACGCGCGCCTGATCGCGGACGCCGGGGCCGATGCTCTGGAGCTCAACGTCTACGACCTGCCCACCGATCCTCGGGAGTCCGGAGAGGACGTGGAGCGGCGCGTCCTCGACGTCGTGACGACGCTGCGCGAGACCGTGAGGCTCCCCCTCGCCGTGAAGCTCTCTCCGTTCTATTCCGCCTTCGCCCACTTCGCCCGGCGTCTCGAAGCCGCCGGCGCCGACGGGATTGTTCTCTTCAACCGCTTCTACCAACCCGACTTCGACATCGAAAACCTCGAGATCGTGCCCCGCGTACGGCTCTCGAGTCCCGGCGAGCTGCTGCTGCGCCTGCGCTGGCTCTCCGTCCTCTCGGGTCAGGTCTCGCTCTCGCTGGCGGCCACCGGCGGCGTCCACAGCGCCGCGGATGCGGTCAAAGCGGTCATGGCCGGCGCTCACGCCGTGCAGATGGTGTCGGTTCTCCTGCGCCGGGGACCCGAGGCGCTGGCGCGCGTGCGCGCGGAGCTCGCCCGCTGGCTCGAGGAGCACGGCTACGAATCTCTGCGCCAGATGCAGGGAAGCCTGAGCGCCGCCCGCGGCGCCAGCCTCCGATCGCTCGAGCGCGTCCACTACATGCGCGTGCTCCAGAGCTGGCGTCCTGAAGAAGAGGAACCCCGCAGGAGGCCGTCATGATCACGATCCACGACTTCACACATCTACCCGAAGGGACCTGCGTGCCCATGGAAGGCACCGTCGTGCGCTGCGTGAGCTGCGGCCGCACCGGCATCCTCGGCAACGACTTCGGCGCGGTTCGGTGCGTCCACGTCGAGACGTCCGACGTTTTCTGCGACGGAATGCTCGTCGAGCCCACGGACAGCTGTCCACTGCAGCCGCCCGAGCGGCATTAAACGGCCTTCGCTCTCCAGGCCGGTCCTTCGCGGTAGGCGTGGTCGCGGTGTATGGTTCTCCACGTTTTCCCCCCGGGAAAATGAGGAGGAACTCGATGCTGCGTCGCTCCTGGCTCGCGCTGTTCTTGACCCTCGGGTTCGGCGTGCCGCTCGCCGCCCAGGAAGGCTTCTCCCTCTTCACCACCGATTTCCCGCCGGAAGAGTTCGCGGCGCGGCGCGGGAAGGTCTACGAGGCGATCGGCGCGGACGCCTTCGCCGTCGTGCAGGGGGCGCCGTCTCCCCCGAGCTACACGCGCTTTCGCCAGACCAACGAGTTCTTCTACCTCTGCGGCGTCGAGGTGCCGCACGCGTATCTGCTCCTCGACGGCGCGACGAAGAAGGCGACCCTCTTCCTCCCCAACCGCAACGAGGGCCGTGAGCGCGGCGAGGGCAAGGTTCTCTCCTCCGAGGACGCCGCGGAGGTCATTAAGCTCACGGGCGTCGACGCCATAGCGTCGACCGACGTCCTCGCCGAACAGATCGAGGGCAAGTACCTGAGGGGCGGCAGGCGGATCCTGTACACGCCGCTCGCTCCGGCCGAGGGCGGCTCGATGAGCCGCGACCTGGCGCTGCGCTTCGTCGCCGACGCCGCGTCGGACCCCTTCGACGGGCGCTCCTCGCGCGAGGGCACGTTCGCGCGGCTGATCCGCGACCGCTTCCCGTTCTTCGAGATCCGCGACCTCTCCCCGACGCTCGACACGCTGCGCCTCACCAAGAGCGAGCGCGAGCTCGCGATGATCCGCAACGCCACGCGTCTGGCGGGTCTCGCCATCCTCGAGGGCATGCGCTCGACGCGCCCCGGACAGTACGAGCACGAGCTCGACGCCGTCGGCAAGTTCGTCTTCTACCGCAACGGCGCCCAGAGCGACGCGTACTTCTCCCTGATCGGCAGCGGCCACAACGCCTACTGGCCGCACTACAACGCCGGGAAGCGGAAGATGGAGGACGGGGACTTCCTCCTCTTCGACTACGCCCCCGACTACGGCTACTACATGAGCGACGTCACGCGGATGTATCCCGTCAACGGGAAGTTCTCGCAGTGGCAGCGCGAGCTCTACGGGTTCTACCTCGCGTGCTACCGCGCAATTCTCAAGCACATCCGGCCGGGCGCCACGCCGCACCAGATCATGCAGGAGGCCGCCTCGGACATGGAGGGGATCCTCGCGTCGTCGAAGTTCTCCAAGGAGTCCCACCGCAAGGGCGCCGAAGACTTCGTCGCGAAGTACAAGGAGGGCGCGGCCCGAGAGGACGCGGCGCTGGGCCACTGGGTCGGCATGGCCACGCACGACGTCGGGCCGCATTCGGGGGTCGCTGCGCGCCGGGATGGTCTTCACGATCGAGCCCGCGCTGACCGTGCCCGACGAGAAGATCTACGTCCGCCTCGAGGACGTCGTCTTCATCACCGACAAGGGCGCCGAGGTCGTCTCGACGGATGCGCCGTGGGACATCGACGCGATCGAGAAGGCGATGAAGGAAGAGGGGATGCTGGAGCGATACCCGAGGGTGATCCCACCTCCGGGCAGGTAATGACGGAGCTAATCGCAGGCGTCATCCCGAGCGAAAGCGAGACAGCCGCCCACCAACGGCACCCCCCCGGCAGTAGGCAACGCCGGGCGAAGCCCGGGCGTTCATCCCGCGCTCGGCAGGATTCGAGCCATGCCGAGGACTCGAACGGCATCGATCGCCTCTCGAGTACGGGATCCCTCGTCGCTGCGCTCCTCGGGATGACAGCTTGAGGGCGGCGAGAGAAAGGGCTGGCGCGCCCGGCTTCTCCGGTTCCACCACGACCGGCTTGGGCTCGGGCGGCACTTTCGGCCTCTGTTCCCCGGCCTGCCAGTCGATCGTTCCGCCGATCTCGACGAGGTGCGCCCCGCCGCGGACCGTGTCGATGGTCAGCGGCAGGTCGGGCGGCATCTGGAAGAGCTTCATCTCGCTGTACGTCTTCGTCAGGAGCGGCGTGAGGAAGTTGATGATCCAGCCGACGACGCCCTTGCAGTGCGTCTCGATCTTGACGTCCTTGAGCACGAACGCGCGCGCGGGCTTGTCCACGAAGAGGTTCGCCTTCCCGACGGGCGCGCAGAACTGAGAGAAGAGCTTCTTCAAGCGATTCTGCGACCTCTTCTCAGCCGTGACCTCGATCGCCAGCGTGAAGCAGGATTCGCCGCACGGCCGGAACATCTTGGGCACGATCGCGAAGTCGACGTTCTTGATCGCCAGGTCCTGCCGCCACTTCGCCTCGAGAGCGGCGAGCGCGGCCTGCTCGATCGGGTCCCAGGGCGCCTTGAACACGTAAGTGCCGGTGACCTCGCCCTCGTCTCCACCGGCGTCCTTCAAATCCAGCTTCGTCGCGAAGGGCCCGTGGAAGTCGAGCATCAGCTTCTTCTCGGGCACCTCCTTGATCGGGTACTTGACGACGAAGGGATATTCGAGCTCGTAGACGAAGGAGAGCTCCAGAGGACCGGTCGCCTTTCCGTCGACCACGGTCAGGCCGTCGGTCTTCAGCCTGATGTCCGAGGCCGAAATCGTGGCGCCCTTGCGCGACAGGTCGCCGGTCTTTCCGGCGAGGTTGAGCTTCGCGACACCCGAGAACTTGCCGGCCGACGTGACATGGAGTTTGTCGACCTCGAAGGTCGAACCCGAATCGAGCTCGACGCCCATGCCTCCGGGCACCACGAACTTCCCGGACGAAAGCTCGAAGAACAGCGTCCCGGCCGAGAGCGAGGATGCGATCTTTCCGTCCTCGCCGGTCTTACCCTGGAACGCGGCCTCGCGGATCTGTCCTTTCGCGATCGTGACCTGGTTGGCCTGGAACTCCATCTCGCCGTTCTCGATCTCGCCGTCGAGGTGACCGGAGAGCTCGACGTAGCTGGCGGCTCCGCCGTGGCCCGGCCGGAAGATCGCCTTCTCGACCGAGACCTTCATCGCTTCCCCCGACGTCGGATTCGCCGCGGTGTCGAAGGCGACGAACGGGCGGAGGGCCATCCGCCTTCCTCCGAAAGCCGTGACGACCATGTCGCTCAGGCGGACCTCGCGGACGAGATCCATGAAGGACGGCGTCGGCGCGGGGGGCGGTGCGCCCGCGGGGACCGGCGGCGGAGTGGGAGTGGGCCCTGGTGGAGGCGTCGCCGCGGGTGTCGTCTTCTTTGCGCCGAGGATTTCCCCCTTCAGGACCGAGGGTATGTCGGTGCGCAGCTCCAGTTTCGCGACGGCCGATCGGGCGATCCCGCCGAAGATGGCGACGATCGGCCGCCAGATCCCGAGGCCGCGAAACTTCAGATTGGTGATCCCCTTCGGATCCTGGAACTCGAAGGACTCGATCGCGACCTTGGGACGCAAGCCGCTGCCCCGCACGACGAGCCGGCCGTTGTCGACCTTGAACGTCATGCGGGTGACTTTCCCGTCCGCGGCCTCGACGGCGACCGACGTCTTCGGCGCGCCCTGGACCTCGAGCGTGTACTTCGGGATGACGGGCATGCTTCCCTGCAGCAGATCGGCTTCGACCGCGAGATGACCGTCCTTCACGAGCTTGCCGATGTTCTCGAGCATCTGGGACGTCGACGGAAGGGCGGATGTCGGCGACGCCGAGGCGTTCGGCGTGTAGGGCGCCGGAACGACCGACGGGGATGCCGAAGCGTCCGGCGTGTAAGGGGCCGGCGGCGTCTGCGCCTGCAGGTACGCCGCAGCCAGAAAGAGTCCCGGGGCCAGACGACCGCGACGCATGTCGAAATTCTTACACCGGGGAAGGCCCAGATAGTGCGTCTATCATCCTCGTCCACGCATGGAGACCTCGACCGACGACATCCAGGCCGTCTTCATGACGGCGCCCGGGCGCCCGCTCGAGAGGCGCCGCGTCCCCGCTCCGCGTCCGCGGCCCGGCGGCGCGGTGCTCGAAACCGTCGCGAGCGAGGTCTGCGGTACGGACGTGCACCTCTGGCACGGCGCGTCTCTCCGGGGTTCCGTACCCGATCATTCCCGGCCACGTCAGCGTCGGGAGCGTCCTCGAAACCGGCGGAACGCTCGTCGACGTCGAAGGGCGCACGATCGCAGCAGGGGCGCTCGTCACGTTCTACGACGTCTACGGCGCGTGCGGCGCGTGCTGGCACTGCCTCGTCGCGCGCGCGGCGACGCGATGTCCGCACCGGCGGGTCTACGGAATCACCGCGCCGGCGAGCGAGGGCCTGCTCGGCGGCTGGTCGGAGCGGATCGAGATCCTTCCGGGCGTGCGCCTGGTGCCGCTGCCCGAGAATCTCTCGGCCGAGGACTTCCTGGGAGGGGGATGCGGATTGCCGACCGGGTTCCACGCGATCGAGCGCGCGGGTGTGGCCATGGGCGATACGGTCGTCGTCCAGGGCTCGGGGCCGGTCGGCCTGAACGCCGCGATTTTCGCGCAGCTCTCGGGGGCGTTGCGCGTCTTCGTGATCGGTGCGCCGAAAGCGCGCCTCGAGGCCGCGCGGCGCCTCGGGGCCGACGACACTCTGGACATCTCCGAGATCACGAATCCCGCGGACCGTGCGGCATGGGTCCGGGAGCGCACATCGGGACGGGGCGCCGACATCGTCATCGAGGCCTCGGGCAATCCGGCCGCCGTGCCGGAGGGTCTGGAGATGCTCCGCGACGCCGGGCGTTACGTCGTCGTCGGGCAGTACACCGACGCCGGGGACACGACGCTCAACCCGCATCGCCAGATCAACCGCCGGCACGCGACGATCCTGGGCTGCTGGGGCTACGAGTTCTCGCATCTCCACCGCGCCCTCGCGATGATGGCGAAGCACGACCCGCGTTTTCGCTGGCGTGAGCTCGTCACGCGCGAGTACCCGCTCGCCGAAGCGCAGGAGGCGCTCGAAGACATGGAGCGGTTCTCCGTCGTCAAGGCCCTCATCCGACCCCGGCTATAGACTTCGACTAGGGCCATGGCGCTAGCACCCGGCTCTCGCGTCGGTGCGTATGAGGTCATCGCCCCGATTGGTCGGGGCGGCATGGGCGAGGTTTATCGCGCTCGCGACCTGCGGCTGCAGCGCGACGTGGCGATCAAAGCGCTGCCCGAGGAGTTCCAGCGGGACTCGGAGCGGCTCGCGCGCTTCGAGCGCGAGGCGCGGATGCTGGCGGCCCTCAACCACTCCAACGTCGCCGCGATCCACGGCCTCGAGGAGCAGGACGGTGCGCGCTTCCTCGTCCTGGAGCTGGTCGAGGGAGACACGCTCGCAGAGCGGCTCGCATCGGGACCAATGGCAGTCGACGAGGCACTCGCCGTGGCCGTCCAGATCGCGGCCGGTCTCGAAGCGGCGCACGCGGCCGGTATCGTGCACCGGGACCTGAAACCCTCGAACGTCAAGATCCGCCCCGGCGGATCCGTCAAGGGCCTCGACCTCGGACTCGCGCGCAGCGTCGAAATGACCGGCACGAATCGCCATTCTTCCCTCTCACCGACGATCACGACACCGGCCACACAAGCCGGCGTCATCCTCGGCACCGCGGCCTACATGAGCCCGGAGCAGGCGCGCGGAAAGCCGGTGGACAAGCGGACCGACATCTTTTCTTTCGGATGTGTGCTCTACGAGTGTCTGACCGGATGCCAGGCGTTCTCGGGCGAGACGGTTTCCGACACTTTGTCGGCGATCCTGCGCGCGGAGCCCGACTGGTCCGCGCTGCCGGCGGCGACCCCGCCCCGCGTCCGCGACCTGCTCGAGCGGTGTCTGCGAAAGGACTCCGAACGGCGCCTGCACGACATCGCCGACGCTCGCATCGAGATCGAGGAGGCTCGGGTTCCCGCGGCCACGGGCACGGCGCTTTCGACTCGAGCCGCGCCGCCCTCACGGGGCCTGTCCTGTGGGGATTCGGCGGCGCCGTGCTCGCGGCCGCAATCATGGCCGCTCTGTTCCTCCTCCGACCTGCGGCTCCGAAGCCCGACCCGACGGTCATCCGCGCGGTGCTGCCAATTCCGCCCGCGGAAGGCTTCGCCTTTTTCATCCGTCGCGCGGTCGCCATTTCGCCGGACGGCGAGACCGTCGTCTTCACCGGCCTGCACCAGCGCTCCACGGCGCTGTTCCGGCGGGCCCTGAGCGGCCGCTCGGCGGAGCTGATCCGCGGAACCGAGCGCGGTCACTCCCCGTTCTTCTCCCCCGACGGGCAGTGGATCGGTTTCTTCACGCGCGACGAGCTCAAGAAGGTGCCGCTCTCGGGCGGAACCGCCGTCTCGTTGTCGAACGTGCCTCCGATCCCGGCCGGCGCGAGCTGGGGAGAACGGCCGGATCGTACTGGTTCGGAAGGTCAACGGGCCCCTCGACGTCGTGCCCGAGGCGGGAGGCGCGGTGACAAAGCTCACCGAGCTGGACTCCTCGGCGGGGGAGCACGCGCACCTCTTCCCTCAGGTGCTTCCCGGAGGCCGAGGCGTTCTGTTCACTCTCCGGAAGGGAAGAGACTTCACCGATACGGCGGCCTCGAGCATCGCGGTTCTCGACCCCTCCACCGGAAAGCGGACCGTCGTTCTGGAGGGCGCGAGCTTCGCGCGGTACGGAGCCGGGCGCCTCGTCTTCGTTCGCGGACCTTCCGTCTTCTCGGTTCCGTTCGACCTGGCTCGTCTGTCGGTGACGGGGCCTCCGGTCCCTCTCTCGGAAACCGTCGTCGTCCAAGGGGACCTCGGTTTCGGACACTTCGACGTCTCCGCCGGCGGCACCCTCGTCTTCCTCGAGGGTCCGCCGAGGGCGGCTCCGGCCAACTCGGTTCTCCTTCTCGACCGGACCGGGAAAGAGAAGCCTCTCCCGGTACCGCCGGGCGAGTACTACGTCGCACGCTTCTCCCCCGACGGCGAAAGGCTCGCGCTGACCCGCTCGGAAGGCCTTCGAGTTCTCATCGCCATCTACGACCGTGGACGCAACATCCTGACGACGCTGACACCCGAGCCGGGTTCCCACTTCACCGCAGCCTGGTCGCCGGACGGACGTCGACTCGCTTTCAGCCGCTTCGTCGACCGAATGCCCATCCTCAGTGTCAAGAACGCGGACGGGAGCGGGGAAATCGAGCCTCTCACCGAAGGGACCGACGACGCCCAGTTCGCCAACTCCTGGTCACCCGATGGCAAGACCATCCTGTACACGGTCGCGTACACGGCCGCTCGAGGACCCAAGCGCCAGCTCCTCACGACGGACCTCTGGCTCGTCTCGCCCGGCGACCGGCGATCCGCCCGCCCGTTCTTCGAAAGTTCCTTTCGAGAGACAGGAGGCGCCTTCTCGCCCGACGGACGGTGGGTCGCCTACGTGTCCGACGAGTCGGGGACGCGGGAGATCTACGTCCGGCCTTTTCCGGGCCCCGGCGCCGCCGTCAAGGTCTCGAACGGCTTCGCCATCGAGCCGCTCTGGTCGCGGGACGGTCGGGAGCTCTACTATCGGTCCGGGGACAATGCCGAGAAGTTCCTGGCAGTCCAGATCCAAACCTCGCCCGGGCTGACCATCTCGGCGCCTCGGCTTCTCTTCTCCTCAGAGCTCGCAGTCGGCGGCCGCGAGGACATGTATCGCGAATATGACGTCTCCCCGACTGGCCAGTTCGTCGCACTCCGAAACGCCCGAACCGAGGAGCCCAATCGGCAGCTCGTGGTCGTCACGAACTGGCCTGCGACACTGGGTCGGTGAGGCGAGCCTAAGAACGCGGAGTCGACACCGCTACTGACGGCGCGGAGAGGCGACCGGAGGCTGCGGCGCCAGGATCGGAAATCCGTTCGGGCCGATCGGTGGCGGAACGGAACCGGGACTTCCCGGCGGGGCGAGGATGGGGAATCCGTTGGGACCGATCCGAGACGGAACGTGGGGAGAGGGCGGCCCGGGCGGAAGCGGCGGCACGTAGCCGCCGTCCCCGTAGCCGTACCCGTACCCGTACCCGTAGTCGTAGCCATATCCATAGCTCGGCGCGGTCACGACCGCGTCGGGTCCGGTGGGAGGCGGCGCCTGGAACGAGGGTCCGGAAAGGGCGGATCCGACGTAGACCGCTTGTCCAGGAGCGAGTTCTCCCGGGGGCGGAGGCGGCGCGGCCTCGAGCGACGTGACCTTCTGGACTTCCGACGCCGAGAGGCTCATGTAGGTCCCGTCCGGATACCGGTGAAACAGCAGGACGCGGCCCTTCTGGACGGGCGAGTCCACCGAAAAAATCCTCGAACCCCCGCGGACCTCGATCGCGTAGTACTTCACCGGGCCCGAGAGGGCGGCAGCGGTGACCCCGATGCCGGCCAGAAAGCACAGGTAGACGCGTTTCACGTTCGGACCCCCTGTTCTTGGGTACAGGCGCCTTAATGGTATAGACTCACAGGTCTGGGCGAAACAGGGCCGGTTCCGGCAGGGGTGGTGGGGATCCCGCCCAGTTCGCAAAACCTGAAGACATCGAGGGTGGAAGAGCATGTCCGTCCGAAACGATTCGGGCCTGGGGCCTGAAAACGTCCCAAGTCAGACGCGTCGGGTCTCCGTCCACAACGCAGTCGAAGCCGCACAGCGCTATCTCCTTTCGATTCAGGCGCCCGACGGTCACTGGTGTGGGGAGCTCGAGGGCGACACCATCCTGGAGTCCGAATACATCCTGACGATGCACTTCCTCGGCCGCACGGGGGAACCGCGCGTCCGCAAGGCGGCCGAGCACCTCCGACGCAAGCAGCTCCCCGCCGGCGGGTGGGCCATCTACGAGGGAGGCCCCGCCGAGGTCAGCTCTTCGGTCAAGGCTTACTTCGTTTTGAAGCTGATGGGGGACGACCCCAACGCGCCGCACATGGTCAAGGCGCGCGACACGATCCTGAGCCTCGGTGGAATCGAGGCCTGCAATTCCTTCACGCGGATCTATCTCGCGATCTTCGGACAGTGCTCGTGGGACGACTGTCCCGCCGTTCCGCCGGAGATCGTCCTGCTTCCGGATTCGTTCGTCTTCAACATCTACAAGATGTCGTCCTGGTCGCGCGGCATCGTCGTGCCCCTTTCGGTCATCTGGGCGTCCAAGCCGTTCTGCCCGGTGCCCGAATCCGCCGCGATCCCGGAGCTGCACATCCGCCACGCGAAGGCGCCGCACGTGGCGCGCACGCGCAAGGAGCGCTACTGGCGACGTTTCTTCACACGCGTGGACAACCTCTTGAAGCGCATGGAAGCCGGCGGCTTCACGCCCTATCGCAAGAAGGCGCTGGCGGCCTGCGAGACCTGGATCCATGAGCGCCTGGAGCTCTCCGACGGTCTGGGCGCGATCTTCCCACCGATCATCAACACGATCATCGCGTTCCGGTGCCTGGGCTACGCGCTGGACGACCCGCGCCTTCTCGCCCAGGTCCACGAGCTCGAAAGACTCGAGCTCGAAGACGAGGAGACGCTCCACCTCCAGCCCTGCTTCTCCCCCGTCTGGGACACCGCGCTCGTCATGGAGGCTCTCTCCGACGGAGGTACGCCGGCCGACGACCCCGCGATGCTGAAGGCGGCGCGCTGGCTGCTGGACAAGGAGATCAAGAAGATCGGCGATTGGCAGAAGGCCTGTCCCGGCGCCGAGCCCGGCGGCTGGTACTTCGAGTACGCCAACGAGTGGTACCCGGACACCGACGACACCGCCGAAGTCCTCACGGCGCTTTCCCGCGCGAAGTTCCCGGGCGAGGCCGACGATCTGACACGGCAGGGCGCGATTGCGCGGGGCCAGGCGTGGCTCCTCGCGATGCAGAACAAGGACGGGGGCTGGGGCGCTTTCGACAAGGACTGCGACAACGAGGTGCTGACCTACATCCCCTTCGCCGATCACAACGCGATGATCGACCCCAGCTGCGAGGACATCTCGGGCCGGGCGCTGGAAGCCCTGCACGCCATCGGCGTTCCAGCGGACCACCCGGCAGTGCGGCGCGCCGCGTCTTTCGTGGATGACAAGCAGCTCCCGGACGGGACCTGGTACGGACGCTGGGGCTGCAACTACATCTACGGGTCGTTCCTCGCGCTGCGGGGACTCCTCCACGCCGGAGCGGACCTGCGCGAGCCGCGCTACCAGAAGACGGCGGCGTGGATCCGGGCGCACCAGAACGCCGACGGCGGCTGGGGGGAGCTGCCGGAGAGTTACGACGACCCCACGACCAAGGGCCAGGGTCCGTCGACCCCGTCCCAGACGGCATGGGCCCTCGTGGCGCTCTTCGCGACGGGTGACCGTGACTCCGAGGCCGTCCGCCGGGGCGTTGAGTACCTGCTCGCCAACCAGCTCTACGACGGCTCCTGGAAGGACGATCACTGGACGGCGACGGGCTTCCCCAAGGTCTTCTACTTGCGTTATCACCTTTATGCGACGTACTTTCCCCTTCGGGCCCTGGCGCTCTACGCGCGCGAGGGGCACGACGGGAGTCTCGCGCAGAGCCGGGGACGGCGAGAGCGTCGTCCCGGTCTCGCGGCGCCTGGATCACGGAGTGAACTGATGCGCTTCCCAGTCCACATCATGACCGACACGATCCAGCACTCGGTCCGGAACGCGATCCGCGGCAACAAGCGGTATCCGTTCGTCCTGATGCTGGAGCCCCTCTACACCTGCAATCTCGCCTGCATCGGCTGCGCGATCGAGCGCCACACGGGAAAGCTGAAAGACCGGCTGTCCGTCGGCCAGTGCATCGACGCCGTGGAGCGCTCGGGAGCGCCCGTGGTCTCGATCTGCGGCGGAGAGCCGACGATCTATCCCGAGCTGCCCGAGCTGGTCGAGGAGATCATCAAGCGCAAGCGCCACATCTACCTCTGCACGAACGGGCTGCTCCTGGACGAGAACGTCTACGGCACGATCGCGCCGCACAAGCGCCTCATGATCAACGTCCACCTCGACGGGATGCGCGAGACCCACGACTACGTCTGCGCGCGCGAGGGCGTGTTCGACAAGGCGATCGCCATGATCGAGAAGGGCGTCGGCCTCGGCCACCACATGATGGCGAACACGACGGTCTTCAAGGAGACCAACGTCGAGGAAGTCGAAGAGCTCTGCGAGCTGCTGACGAAGATGGGGGTCGAGGGCATGCTCGTCTCTCCCGGCTATCACTACGAGTCGGTGGGCGCCGACATCTTCCTGACGAAGTCGGAGATCCACAACAAGTTCAAGCGCGTGCTCGATATCTCCAAGAAGTACAAGCTGACCTCGACGCCGATGTTCCTCGAGTTCGCCGCGGGCCTGCGCGAGTACAAGTGCTCCCCCTGGTCCACCGTGACGTACACGCCCAACGGATGGAAAGGGCCCTGCTATCTGATCGGCAAGACCTGGTCGCCGACGTTCGACGAGTTCTGGAACGGCACGGACTGGGCGTACTGGGAGTCGCGCAAAGACCCGCTGTGCCAGAACTGCCTGATGCACTCGGGCTTCGAGGCCTCGGTCGTCATGGAGCTGCCCAGGCACCCCGGCGACATGGTCCGCATGATCGCGTGGAATCTGGCCGCGTAGCGAACGCGTAGCGTTCGCAGAGCGGCCATCCCGAGGCCGCAGGCCGAGGGATCCCGTAATTCCAAGCCCTCCAGTCGATTCCGGGATCCTTCGCTTCGCTCAGGATGACGGCCTAGGATTCCCACATGGATCTCGTCACCGGCGGCACCGGTTTCGTCGGCACCCACGTCGTTCGCGCCCTCCTGGCGCGCGGGCACGCCGTGCGGTGCCTGGCCAGACGCGGCAGCCGCCGGGACAATCTCGCGGGCCTCGACGTCGAGGTCGTCGAAGGGGACCTGACCGACCCGGCGTCTCTCGTCCGGGCGGCGAAGGGAGTCTCGACGCTCTACCACGTCGCCGCCGACTACCGGCTCTGGACGCGCCATCGCGGCGACCTCCACCGCTCCAACGTCGAAGGCACCGAGAACGTCCTGCGCGCCGCCGCCGACGCGAGTGTGGCGAAGATCGTCTACACGAGCTCGGTCGCGGCCCTCGGCCTCGTGGACGCAGGCTCCGCGGACGAAACGACGCCCGTCGTCCGGGACCGCATCATCGGAAACTACAAGAAGTCCAAATACGACGCCGAGCGCGTGGCGGACGCCTGGGCCGGCAAGGGACTGCCGGTCGTGATCGTGAACCCCTCCACACCCATCGGGGAGCGCGACATCAAGCCCACGCCGACCGGGCAGATGATCGTGGACTTCCTGAATCGCAAGATGCCCGCCTACGTCGACACGGGGCTGAACCTCGTGGACGTGCGCGACGTCGCGGCGGGCCACCTCCTCGCGGCGGAGAAGGGAAGGGTCGGCCAGCGCTACATCCTCGGACACCGCAACATGACGCTGAAGGAGATCCTCGACGTGCTCTCGACGCTGACGGGGATCCCGTCGCCCACGGTGAAGCTGCCGCACTGGATTCCGTTCGCGGCAGCGGCCATCGACACGGCGTTCGCCCGTGTGTCCTGGCGCGCGCCCCACGTCTCGATCGACAGCGTCCGCATGTCCACGCATCGCATGTTCTTCGACGCGTCCAAGGCGGTGCGCGAGCTCGGCCTTCCCCAGACACCGGTCGAGGAGGCGCTCGGACGCGCCGTGTCCTGGTTCCGGGAAAGCGGCTACGTCCGTGGATGAAGCCCGGCCGGTGGCCATCCTGACGGCGCTCGAAGAGGAGTGGGCGGCTATCCGCCGCGCTCTTCCCGATTCGCCCGGGATCGTCCTGACCGCGACGGGCGACGGACCGAGGCGGGCGGCCTTGGGCGCCGCGAGGTTTCTGGAACGTCACCATCCGTCGGCGGTGATCGGGGCGGGGCTCGGCGGCGCGCTGACGCCGGGACTCGAGGTGGGGGACCTGGTGGCGTCGCGGCGGGTCCGCTTCGCGATCGGCGACGCCGCGACTCCCGACGCGCGCCTTCTCGAGCGGGCGCAGGCCGCGGGGGCGAAATCCGCCACACTGATCACGGTCGATCGCCCGGTCGTCTCTCCGGCCGCGCGGGCCGCGCTCGCGGGAACCGCCGGCGGAGCAGGCGCCGACCCGGTGGTCGCGGACATGGAGTCGGCGGCCTGGGCGAAGGAAGCCGCGGACCGCGGCATCCCTTACATCATCGTGCGCGCCGTCAGCGACGCCGCAGGCGACGAGCTTCCGGAGTTCCTGACCGACAGCGTCGGCCCGGACGGGAGCATCCGGAGAGCCGAGGTCGCCCGCCGGGCGCTCGTCCGGCCCTCCTCGTGGGTTACCCTGCTGCGGATGCGCCGCCGGCTTCTCGACTGCTCCGACGTCCTCGGCGCCTTCCTCGCGCGGATGCTCGCGCCATGAAGACCGTATCCCTCGACGATCTCCTCGAGAAGACCAGCCGGACTTTCGCGCTGTCGATCCCGGTCCTTCCCGAGCCCACGCGCCGCGAGGTCATGATCGCGTACCTTCTCTTCCGGATCGCCGACACCTTCGAGGACGCCGCACACTGGCCGCCCGACGAACGCATCGCCGCCCTGGCCGACTTCAACGCACTCCTGCGCTCCTACTCCCGCGAGAAGGCGCAAGCGCAGTCGCGGGACTGGGTGCGCCGCGAGGTCGCCCGTCACGCCGGCTATCAGGAGCTGATGGCCGAGGTCCCGTTCGTCCTCGACGCCTTTTTCGGGCTCGCGCCCGGCGCCGTCGAGCCGATCCGCGCGCACGTCATCCGTTCGGCCGACGGCATGGCTTCGATCGTTTCGCGCACGCGCGACGGCCGTCTGACGCTGCATTCGATCCCGGAGCTCAAGGATTACTGCTACATCGTCGCGGGCATCGTCGGCGAGATGC
This sequence comes from uncultured Acidobacteriota bacterium, assembly GCA_963733815.1. Taxonomy (GTDB): domain Bacteria; phylum Acidobacteriota; class Thermoanaerobaculia; order UBA5066; family Gp7-AA6; genus DAHUXD01. The sequence goes on from CAVTEG010000001.1 coordinate 52,310, forward strand.
TGACCGAGCTCTTCCTCCTCGACCGGCCGGCGATCGCCTCGCTCGCGCCGTTCCTGCGCGAGCGGGCCGCGACCTTCGGCGAGGCCCTGCAACTCGTCAACATCCTGAAGGACTCGGCCGTGGACGCCGAAGAGGGACGCCGCTACCTTCCGGCGGAGGTCCCGAAGTCCGAAGTGTTTTCTGTCGCCCGGAATGATCTCGAAGTCGCCGGCGACTACATCCGCGCTCTGCAGCAGGCCGGCGCCCCGCGAGGCCTCGTCGAGTTCACCGCGCTCCCGGTGCAGCTCGCCTGGGCCGCGCTCGAGCGCGTCGAGAAGCATGGGCCGGGCTCCAAGGTCTCTCGCCCGGAGGTTTTCCTGATCACGCAGCGCCTGAAGCGCGCCCTCGATCGAGGCGAACCCGCGGCCTGAGACGGCGCGGCCGCGTTTCGCGCCGGATTCCTTGCCGCGGCCGCCGCGCTTGGAGATAATGCGGCGTCTTTCAGAACCCGAAGCATGAAATCACGCACGATGGAGGACCGGGCATCGCTGCTCAAAGTGCAGCACCTTCGCACCTCGCTTCTCGCCGCGGGCCTGCTTGCAGTCGCTTCGCTCGCTGGTGCGACCGAGTTCCACCTGTTTCCGGAGACCTCCGTCACGCCGACGGACTCCTGGAAGATCGACTGGAGCGGCGAGCCGGAGCCTCGCATCGCCGAGTTCGTGGAGGCGTATCCCTGGACCGGTGCGGCCCTGCCGGAGCTCCACGCCGACGCCGCGCTGCGGTCCGCGGCGGACTTTCTGGAATCGACGTCGTCGGGGGGACGCCCCGCCGTCGCTCCGGCGCCGAAGCTCTTCACTACGCCGACGACTCTCGTGACCGCGGGAGTGCTGCTCGGCGGAGCGCTCGAAGCCTTGAGCGCGCCGTTGCAGTACGGCTGGGTCGGCTTCAGCACCACGAACGAGCACTGGTTCGAGCGGAGCACCTACGCGGGCGGTGCGGACAAGGCCTCCCATTTCACCGTCATGAGTGGAATCTCGCGGACGCTTTACGAGACGTACATGGCCCAGGGGCACACGACCGACGAGTCCAGCGCGCTCGCATTCGCGACGACATTCATGGTCGGCACGTTCGTCGAGGTGTTCGACGGCTTCTCGGTGTACGGCTTTTCCTTCCAGGACCTCACGGCGGACGTCGTGGGCGCGGCGGCGGGGATCATGATCCAACGCTGCGGGCTCCAGGACCTGATCGGATTGCGGCTCGGGCCGGCCGACACCGACATCCCGGAATCGGCCATCGGATCGAGCCAGGAGTACCTGGGCACGAGCTACTCCAACGAGATCTACGTCGCGGACCTGAAGCTCGGCGGCCTCATCACCCGCCTGCACGGAAACCCCGGCTTCGCCCGCTTCTTCCTGACGTCGTTCGCCTTCTTCACGAAAGGATTCGGATACGTCCCGCCGCTGCCGACGCGCTATCAGGAGATCGGCTTCGAGATCGGCTTGAACTTCCCCGAGATCCTGAAGGCCTTCGGCGTCAGCGACAACACGTGGTGGGGCACGGGACTGCTCGCGGTGTTCAACTTCTTCCGATTCCCGTTCACGCAGGTCGGCATCTACTACAACCTGTACAACCACAAGTGGTACGGGCCGGGCGCGCCGTACCACTACAACTGATCCGGGGCGGCCGCCCTACTTTCCGCAGGTCCTCAGGTCTCCTCGATCCGAGAAGACCTGGTCGGCATCCGGGTTGCGGCAGGGTTCCTCGTGGTGCTCGACGGCCCCGCGAAGCGCGGCATAGTCGGTTCCGTCGGGCTTTCCGTCGCGGCCGAGGCTGACCAGGAGGAAACCGTCCTGATGGCGCCGATAGAGAACCGGATGCCCCCAGAGATCGGCTCCTTCGGCGGCGGCCGATCCGGACGCGGGAACCTCACGGAGAGCCGCCGTCAACACGTCCGGATAGGCGCCGTGCCGCACTTTGTAGCTCGTCACGGAGTCGACGTAGCTCCGCATCAGGTTGCAGATTCCGAACCTGCGTCGTCGCGAGCTTCGCCGGACGAACGATGAAGCCGTAGGCGCCGGCCATCAGCAGCCCGAGGGCCGCGGCGACGAGAAGGATCCGCGCGACGAGGACCGGTCCCGGCGCGGAGGTCTCCTCGCTCCCGCCTCGCGCGTTCAGCGCCATGACGAGCAGGGCGAAGAAGAATCCCAGCGTCCCGACCGACGCGGGCGCCACGAACCAGTAGGCCTTTCCGAAGAGCGCGAGAACCATGACGAAGTAGATGAAGTCGCGGCGGGAGAGGGCGTCGAGGACTTCGGAGAGACGCGACCGTTTCGTGGGGGACACGGTGGTCAGGAGAGGCCCGCCGCCCGCGCGGGGGCGCATCGCGTACATGTAGATGAAGCCGGCGCACAGGAGCGTGCCCGTGACGGCCATCGCGCCGAGAACCAGAGGCCACGGCTTGCCGACCGCGGTGCTCCACGCGACCGCGAACGCCGAGAAGACGGCGACGTGGACGACGTTGTCCGCCCAGAAGTCGAGGACGCCGCCGAGGCGGGACTCCTGGAATTTCAGCCGCGCCAGCTCGCCGTCGCAGCCGTCGAGGATCGAATGGAGCAGGAAGAGGATCCCGCCCGCGATCTGCCAGGACCTCGCCGGAGACGTGAAACACGCCGCAGCCGCCAGGCCCAGCGCCAGGCAAACGATCGTCATCGCGTTGGGCGTGATCCGCGTGCGCGCGAGTCGCCGCGTCGCGGCGAGCGAAATCCTCCGGCTGATGAGCTTAGTCAGCAGGCCGTCTTCCTTCTTGACGAGACCGCGCAGGAGCCGTGACTCCGCCTCCGGAATGTCCGCGTCGGTCCTCACCTCGAGGAGCGGCGACACCGGAGCCTCCGAAGCACCCGGGGGGAGCACCTGGGCCCACTCCGACACCACGGACGAGAGGTCCGACTCGCGGGCGAGAGCGCGCGCGAGCCGAGCGGGCTCGCCGGTCTGAACGATGGCTCCGGCGCCGACCCGGTAGAGGCGTCCCGGCTCGGCGGGCGCCTCGCGGAGGCTGCGAAGCCAGCGGGGACTGGCGACGACCCGGTCCGGCAGCAGCACGATCCGGCCGGGCGGCAGGGACGACTCGGCCTCTTCGCGCGGGAACGCGAGCGCTCCGGTTCCTTCGAGGACACGGCTCGCGGCGCCGCCCGGCCTGGCGAGCACGTAGACGCGGTCGAAGCCGGCGCGGGAAGCGGCCAGTGCGGTGCGTCGCACCAGGGGCAGCCCCAGGAGGACGGTCTCCCCCGACGGCGATTCCGGCGCCGAGGTCCCGGCGCCGGCGAGCACGAGGGTCGCGGCCGGCGTCATGCCATCACCCGGATCAGCCGCCGGACGCGCGCCGCCAGGTTCGCGGCGATGTGGTCCGCGGCCTCCTCGCGAAAGAGAGCGAAGCTCGGCCATGCGTTGACGTCGATGACGAACATCTGGCCGTCCGGGTTGACGATCGCGTCGCCGCCCCAGACCTCGAGGCCGAGCGCCGCCGCGGCGCGGCACGCGATCTCGTAAAGGACCCGCGCGTCGAAAGCGTGGCCGGCGACGGGATGCTCCCTCGGATAGAACCACTGGAACCAGGACGCGACGGCCGCCCCGTCCTCCGGCGCCGCGTCGGCGGTGACGCCGTAGAACTTCACGAGATCCCCCTCCACGTGCCGCTGGGCGACCGCGCGCGGAAACCCGCGGTCCTGGAGCCGTTCGAGGGCGTCCCGGATCGAGGACGCGTCCGTCGCGAAGACGACGTCGCCCTCGCGCGTCTTGTGCTCGGTGGCCTGCTTGATCCAGCACGCCGAGAAGATCCGATGCGCGTTTTCGCCGGAAGGAAGCGGATCGGCGAAGTCGAGCAGCAGGGTCTCGGGCATCGGGACGCGTCCTCGCGCGAGCAGCGGGATCATCCGTTCCCGATGCGTGTTGGCCACCGCCCGCGCGCTGTTGACGACGCAGACGCCCCGGCTCTCCCAGCGCCCCAGGCTCTCGAGCGCTGCGGGGCCCTCGCACATCGCAAAGGCGAGGTCCGGCAGCACGCGCTCGCGGCCGGCGAGCTCCGCGGGCGTGCGGTAGCCCACGAGAAACCCTTCCCTCTCTTCGAGCCGCCGGCCCGTGGCCTTCAGGATCGCGGCGTCGTCGGTCTCGCGCCCCGGCGAATGTTCGGCTTCGCGGAAGACGCCGCAGCAGATGGGGGTCTCCCCCGTCTTTCGCTTCACAGCGAAAGCTCCAGCACCTGCGAGAGCCTCGGGATCACGGAATCCCGGGGGCAACAGGGTCCGCCGTTGACGGCCGCGCCTTCGGCGCGGAGCCAGACGTGCCGCATCCCCATCGCGCGCGCCCCGGTCATGTCGCGCTGGAACGAGTCGCCGACGAAGACCGCATCCGCCGCGGCGGCGCCCAAAGCGTCGAGCGCCGCCTGGAAGATCCTCGGATCCGGTTTCTTGCAGCCGACGAGGGTCGAATCGATCGCCGCGCCGACCGAGGGCGAAAGATTCGATTCGTCGCACACGGCCTGGAGATTCCCGTAGAAGTTCGACACGATCCCGATCGCGTAACGCTCGCGGAGGCGGGACAGAAGCGCCGCGCTCTGGCCGAGCTGCCGGCGAGAATCCGCGGTGAAGCGATCGCCGATTCGCCGCAGCAGCGACGTCTCCCGACCCAGTCGCGAGGCGAGACCGTCCGCCACGCGATCGACCGTCTCGCCCAACCCGGCGCTGCGGGAGATCGTGCCTTCGAGGGCGTCCGTTGCGCCGTAAAACGCAGGGTCGAAATCTGCCGGCGTCACATCGAGCCCTTCCTCGCGTGCGATCCGGAAGAAACGCTCCTTCCAGGGCACACCTTCGGCGTCGAGAGTGCCTCCGAAGTCGAAGAGAAGTACACGCGGCGGGCCGACCGATGCCGTCATCGCGCCTGCCCGGAGCTGGCGACCTTCGCTTCTTCTTCGACTTCCTCGCGCAGCGAGCTCTCACTCGCGTGGTGCCCGAGCATCACAAGTCCGGGAGCCACCCACAGAAGCTCGCGTCCGCGGCGCACCAGACCCCACGCCACGCCCGTCGAGGCGGGCAAGCCGAGCAGCGCAAGGACTCCGGTGCGAATGCTTTCGGCCGTGCCGACACGCGCCGGAACGAAGAGGAACAGGTTATTGAGCAGCATCGCGAGCGACTCGGCCGCCCACGCGGTCGGGAGCCCTCGTCCGGTGCCGAAGAGGCGCAGCACGATGTAGGTTTCCAGCAGTCCGCCGCACCATCCCAGAAAGCACCAGCCCGCGGCTGCGAAGAAGTGCGGGCGGCTGTGCACGTAGAACCGCCGGATCTGCTCGTCGAGCTCCCGCGCGCCGCCGCGGTGGTGGGCCAGCCGCTTCGCGAGGGGCTTGAATCGGCACAGCCACGCGACGATGGGCTCGAAGGAACCTTTCTGGAGACCCCACGTCACGAGGATCAGGAGGCCGCACAGCAGCGCCAGGCTCGCCACCGCGGCCCAGCGCACGCCGTTCGGGAGATCGAAGAATATGACCGCGATCCCAAGACCGACGGCCACGAAGAAGGACTGGGAGAGCAGGTGCGCGTGCTTGAAGATCCACATCGCGGCGATCGCGCGCTGCGTCCCCATGCGCTCGCGCAGCAGGTTCACGCGCACGGGCTCTCCCGCCACGCTGCCGGGATAGAGGTAGTTCAAAGTATTGCCCACCAGATAGATGCGCAGCAGGTACGGAAGGCTCGAGAGCGGCGGCCGCGGGTCCATCACGGATCTCCACCCCAGCGCAAATGCGATCTCGGCCGCGAGATAGAGGGCGGCCAGCGCGAAGATCTTCCAGCCGATCAGTGCGAGGTTCGCCTGAACGTCCGCCCAACCCGTTCTCCAGACGAGGACGACGGCCAGGGCGACCCCTGCCAGGAACAGGACAGCCCGAGCATATTTGGCGCGCGACCCGCGCCCCTGTTTGGGGGACATTTCGGTCTTCAAAGGATATCAGCCGGGGGTTCCGCCGCGCCTCGAGGGACGCCGATTGGAGGAATCCCGGCGCGAAGCGGGCTCCGCTCAGAGTCTAGGCCGCCTTCTCCTCCGGGCTCGGCGGCCGGGACGGGGCGCGGCGCGGCAAGACCTTCACGACCCGGCGGATGACCGAGGGCACGAGAGTCGGCCGCAGGAGGCGGGGATCGTACGGCGCCAGACGCTTGTCGTTCTCTTCGAGACAGGTCTCCAGGAACGAGCGCAGCGAGAAGTCGCCGAAGATCGAGTGAGCCTTCAGAGTGAAGCCGGTCTGCGCCTTGTCCTGGTCCGGGGCGATGGATTTCGGATCGGCCTTCTTTCCGTCGCCGCCGGCCATCCGCATTGCGCCCGTCAGACGATCGAATGCCTGCGCCGCGATGTTCCAGCCGCGCCAGACGTCGAAGCCCGGGCGCAGCAGGAGCGGACGCTGCGCGCGCAGGTAGGCCGCCCAGTTCACGATGAAGAGAATGTGGCGGGCCTCCTCCTGCATGATCGTCTCGAAGATCGAGATGAACGGCCGCGGGAAAACCTCCGCTCGCTCGCCGAGGCGGAAGAGGCCGAAGGCGAAGAAGGAGTCCAGGCACTCTCCGTAACCCGTCCGCAGGAAGGCGAGCGTGGGGTCTTTGGGCACTTCCGGCGGAGGAAACGGAGCGACTTCGATCCTGTAGTGCCGGGTCAGGAGCTTCAAGACCTCGGCGTGGCGGCCCTCCTCGTATCCCTGGAGGCGGATGGCCTCGCCCAGAAGGGGGTCCTTCTCGATATCCCCCAGAGACTGGACCTTGACGGCCGTGGCGGCCTCGGTCCGAGTGGCCTCGTTCCAGATGGGCATGGCCTTGAGCCTCTCGAGACTCTCGGCGTCGAGGTCCGGCCACCGGATGTCGCCGGGCCGGAAGGGGTCGTGGGTATCGATAAACGTCCGGCAGAGAAGCTCTTTGTGCTCCTGACTGCCCTTTTTCAGCGAAGTAGCCATACGAAGTTGTAGAGTATCATCCACGTTTCTTTTCGCTTCCGGAGGGGTAGGAATCCTATGTCCATTCTGAGTCGGATCGAGAGGCCCCAGGACCTCAAGCGGCTCTCTCACGAGGAGTTAGCCCAGGTGGCTCAGGAGTGTCGCGACGTGATCGTGCAGACGATCACGAAGACGGGCGGTCACCTCGCCTCCAATCTCGGCGTCGTGGAGCTGACCCTCGCTCTCCACCGCGCCTTCGAAAGCCCGAAGGACCGTCTCGTTTGGGATACGTCCAACCAGTGCTACACCCACAAGCTCGTCACCGGACGGCGCGACCAGTTCCCCTCGATTCGAACCCCCGGAGGCCTGTCCGGATTCGCGGAGCCGTCCGAGAGTCCCCACGACACGCTGGCCGCGGGTCACGCCGGAACCGGGCTCTCCTACGGGCTCGGCGTGTCGATGGCGGTCCAGGGCGAGAAGAACGATCCCTACGTCGTCGTCATCGTCGGCGACGGCGCGCTGACCTCGGGCCCGTCGTACGAAGCGCTGAACAACATCGTCCACGTCAAGCCCAAGCGCCTGATCGTCGTCTTGAACGACAACGGCTGGTCGATCTCCGAGAACGTGGGTTGGCTCGCCCACTGGAGAAACCGCTTCGAGCTCCACCCGACGTACCAGAAGTTCATCGGCGCCGGCCACAGCTTCTTCAAGCGTCTCCCCCACGGCGACAAGGCATGGGAGCTGGCGAGGAAACTGAAGAGCTCGGTCGAAGGACTTTTCTTCCCCAACCTGATCTGGGACGAGCTCGGGTTCCACTATGTCGGTCCGGTCAACGGCCACGACTTCAAGGAGCTCGAGGAGGCGCTGGCGCGGGCCAGGGACGTCTCGAAGGACGGCACGCCGGTCGTGATCCACGCCTTGACCCACAAGGGACGGGGCTTCCAGCAGGCCGAGAAGAACCCCTCGAAGTTCCATCAGCCGGGAACGCCGACGGGCGCCCCCGGATCCGGCGCCCGTTTCACGTACTCGCAGGTCTTCGCGAAGACGCTGATGACCATGATGGAGAAGGACCCGAAGATCGTGGCCTTCTCCGCCGCGATGCTCGAGGGGACCGGCTTGATCGAGGTCAAGAAACGCTTCCCCGACCGCGTCTTCGACGTCGGAATCGCCGAAGAACACGCCGTCATCTGCGCCGGTGGCATGGCCAAGGAAGGCTGGAAGCCGGTCGTGGCGATCTACTCGACGTTCCTCCAGCGCTCCTTCGACCAGCTCATCCACGACGTCGCGCTCCAGAACCTGCCGGTGACGATCTGCATCGACCGGGCGGGGCTGGTCGGCGACGACGGAAAGACACACCAGGGCGTCTTCGACATTTCGTACAGCCGCGTGATTCCGAACATGACGGTCGCCGCGCCCAAGGACGAGAACGAGCTGCAGCATGTCCTCTACACGGCGATCCAGTCCGGCAAACCTTTCGTGGTGCGCTACCCGCGCGGCGTCGCCCTGGGCGTCGAGCTGGACGAGACCCTGAAGACTGTCCCGATCGGCAAGGGCGAGGTCCTGCGCGAGGGCCGGGACCTGATGCTGCTGGCCTACGGCTCGATGGTTTCCATCGCGCTCGCGGCGGCCGACGAGTTCTCGCGCCGCGGCATCTCCTGCGGCGTGGCCAACGCCCGATTCGCCAAACCGCTCGACCTGGAGCTGCTGGCGCGCCTGGCCTCCTCGTGCCCCCGCATCCTGACGCTGGAAGAGCACCTGGCGATTGGAGGCTTCGGCTCCGGCGTGGTCGAGGCGTTCCACGAGGCCGGCCTGCCGACGGAGGGTCTCAAGATCCACGCCATCGGCGACCACTTCATCGATCACAGCCCGCAGGCACAGCAGCGCCACAACCTCAAGCTCGACGTCGAGGGCGTCGTCGAGACGGTCTACCTGAAGTTCCCCGACCTCGCCCGCTCCTTCCCGACCGCCGCCCCGGATCCGGACCCTCGCAAGAAGGAGAAGTTCGCGGAAACGGTGAACTGGTGACGGAGGCCGCCCCCGATTTCTCGGACATCCGCGTCGAGAAGCTGCTGGTGGCCGGATTGCGTGGATTCTGCGCGGGCGTCGTGCGTGCGATCGATGTCGTCGAGAAGGCGCTCGAGGTCCTCGACGGTCCGGTCTACGTCCGCAAGGAGATCATCCATAACCGCTACGTCGTCGACGAGCTGCGCGACAAGGGAGCGCGGTTCGTGGAAGAGATCGACGAGGTTCCCGACAACGCCTCGCTGATCTTCTCCGCCCACGGCATCGCGCCCCAGGTTCGGGATCTCGCCCAGCGGAAGAAGCTCCAGACGATCGACGCGACCTGCCCGCTCGTCACGAAAGTGCACCTGGAGGCGATCCACTACGCCAAGCAGGACTACACGATCATCCTCGTCGGTCACCACGACCATGACGAGACCGTCGGCACGCTCGGCGAGGCGCCCGATGCGATCCGCCTGGTCGAGACGAAGGAGGACGCGGAGAAGGTCCAGGTCCCGGATCCCGACCGCGTCGCGTACCTGACGCAAACGACGCTCTCCATCGACGACACGCGGGAGATCCTGGCGGTCCTCAAACGCCGATTCCCGAACCTGAAGGCCCCGTCCAAGCAGGACATCTGTTACGCCACGCAGAACCGCCAGGACGCGGTCAAGGCGATGGCGCCGCACGTGGACATGTTGCTGGTCCTCGGCGCGCCCAACAGCTCCAACTCGCTGCGCATGTGCGAGGTGGCGCGGGCCAATGGCGTGGCGTCGCACTTGATCGAGAGGGCACGCGACATCCGGCCCGAGTGGCTGGCGGGCGTGAAGGTCCTGGGCTTGACCGCCAGCGCGTCCGCTCCGGAGATTCTGGTCCAGGAGGTCGTGGCGTTCGCACGCGAGCGGCTCGGCGTCGTCGAGGTCGAAGAGTTCGAGACCGTGAAGGAAGACGTCTCGTTCCCGCTGCCTCAGGAGCTGAAAGCCCTCCTGCCCGTTCGGGCCTGACGTCGAGCCGGTTGCGGAAAGGCGTTACAAGCGCCGCGTGGCTAACCTTCGTAAGGCCAGACCGATGGATACCCGCCGGGGACAAGTCTCCGCTTTCGTCGGCGCGTCGAGCGCCGCTCAAACAGTCCTGTCGTGAGCGCAATCCTTTCGGGCGCGGTGATCGCGGCGGGCGAAGGGACGCGCTTGAAGAGGCTCGGCGTCGCCAAGCCGCTCGTTCCCGTCGCCGGCGAGCCGCTGATCGCGCACGTCCTCGGCAACTTCGAGGCGGCGGGCATCGCGTCGGCCGCCGTCATCTTCAACGAGTCTCTTCGCGACGCCGAGTTGCTGGTGCGCGAGCGATTCGGCAAGCTCGTTTCGACGATTCTCGTCAAAACGACGCGCTCTTCCCTCGAAAGCTTCCGCGAGGTGCTGGATGTGGCTCCGCCCGGCCGGCTTCTCGTCTCGACCGTCGACGCCTTCTGCCCCCGGCCGGACTTCGTGAAGTTCGTTCGCCGCGCCGAGGAGATCGACGGCGGCACGACCGTCCTCGCCGTCACCGGCTACGTCGAAGACGAAAAGCCGCTGTGGGTCACGACGACGCAACACGGCCGCGTTTCCGTCGTCGGAGGCGCATCCGGCGACGCGGTGACGGCCGGCATCTATGTATTTCCCGAAAAGATCCGCCGCCTGGGAATCCCTGCCGGGCTCGGCCGGCTGCGCGACTTCCTGGCATGGCTCTCGCGGTCGGGCCAGGCCATCGAGGCCATAGAGATCGAGAAGGTCGTCGACGTGGATCGGCCGGAAGACTTGGCCGCGGCAGAGGAACTGGCGGCGAAATGATCGACCGGGACGTGCGCTGCTGGGGCGTCTACAGGGAGCTCGCGCACTCGCCCGGGCGCGAGACCGACGACGCCGAGATCCTGCGAGCCACCGCCGAAGAGTTGCGCGCCCGCGGATACGACGTTTCCCTCAAGGCGCCGGACGAGCTTCCCGCGTCGCCCTCGGCCGGCGAGATCCCGCCGTCTCTCTTCGTCATGTGCGAGCAGATCCCGATCGTCGAGAGGCTCGCCGGGTGGGAAAGAGCCGGAGCGCGCATCGTCAACCGGCCCTCGGGAATTCGCAACACCGACCGCGAGCGCACGATCGCCCTCTTCACACGACACGGCGTTCCGTTCCCCGACAGCGTTCTCGTCGAAACGGCTTCGCCCCACGCCGCCTTTCCAGGACCGTGCTGGATCAAGCGCGGCGACGTGCACGCGACTCACGAGGAGGACGTCGTCTTCGCCGGTGACGAGAATGCTCTTTCGGAAGCCCTCGCGCACCTCTCCTCCCGCGGCATCGCACGCGCCGTCGTCCAGCGCCACGTGGCCGGAGACCTCGTCAAGTTCTACGGCGTCGCAAATCATTCCGAGGACGAGAGCCCCTCGTGGTTTCAGTGGTTCTACCACCGCGACCAGAACCTCTCGCGTCACGCTTTCGACCCGAACGCGCTGGCTTCGGCGACGACGCGGGCGGCCGCCGCGCTCGGTCTGGGGGTCTACGGCGGCGATGCCATCGTCGCGAAGAGCGGCGCAATCTCCGTGATCGACTTGAACGCCTGGCCGAGCTTCGCGCTCTTTCGAGCCCAGGCCGCCCGGCATATCTCCGAGCTTTTGGTCGCGAGGTTCTCCCGCGACACCGTCCGGCTGCGAGCCTCCCGGTGACCGACACGGTGAAGAGCCGCATCGAAGTCGGGCCGCGCTCGCAAGAGATCGTGGCCCTCGAGCAACGCCACATGGCGCCTGGCCTTCAGTCCTTCGCCCTCTACGCGGGCCTGGCCATGGCGCGCGGAGAGGGCAGCCGGATCTTCGACGCCGACGGCAACTCCTACATCGACTTCATCGCGGGAATCGCGATCGGAAGCGTCGGCCACTGCCACCCCCGCTACGTCCGCGCGCTCCAGGAGCAGGCCGCGAAGCTGACCTTCGGGAGCTTCACCACCGAGATCCGGGCGAAGTTCCTGGATCTGCTCGGCCGCGTCACTCCGAAAGGCCTGACGCGCATCCAGCTCTTCTCCGGCGGCGCCGAAGCAGTCGAGGCCGCGTTCCGCCTCGCCAAGTCGGTGACGAAGAAGGGCGAGTTCGTCGGCTACACGGGGGCGTTCCACGGCAAGACCGGAGGCGTCCTGCCGCTGCTCTGGGGCGACTTCAAGGAAGGCATGGGGCCGTTCGTTCCGGGGATGTATTCCGCCCCCTACGCCTATTGCTACCGCTGTCCGCTCAACCTGACCTATCCCGACTGCGGCATCGCCTGCGCCGAGAAGACGCGCGACGTCATCCGCAATCAGTCCGGCGGACGGATCGCCGCGGTCATCGTCGAGCCCATGCAGGGAACGGCGGGCAACGTGATCCCGCCACCCGGATTCGTGCCCGCCGTGCGGGCCATCGCGAAGGACTACGGCGCGCTTTTCATCGCCGACGAGATGATCACGGGCTTCGGACGGACCGGAAAGTTCTGGGGCGTGGACCACGACGGCGTCGTGCCCGACGTGATGACCTGCGGCAAGGGAATCGGAGGCGGGTTTCCGCTTTCGGCGGTGGTCTCGACCGACGAGTTGACGAAGGCGAAGCCGTTCTCGAATCCCTCGGGAAGCTCGTCCTCGTACGGCGGCAACCCCCTGGCCGCGGCCGCCGGCATGGCGGCTCTGGAGATCATCCTCGACGAGAACCTCGTCGAGAACTCCGAGAAGGTCGGCGCGAAGATGCTGGCGAAGCTCCGTGCGATGCAGGAGAAGCACCCGATCGTGGGCGACGTGCGCGGAAAGGGGCTGCTGCTCGGCCTCGAGCTCGTCCGCGACCGGCGCACGAAGGAGCTCGTCTCCAAGGACTTCACGAAGGCGCTGTTCCAGGAGTGCCTGCGCCGGGGCCTGCTCGCGATGTCTTACACTCCCGTCATTCGCATCAACCCGCCTCTGAACATCGACGAGACGACCGCTCTCGACGGCCTCGAGATCTTCGACGAGGCCCTTTCGGCCACCGCGCGGGAATGGAAACTTGCGTAAGAAGCGCACGGTGACTCCAAAGGGGTCCCTCGCTGCGCTCGGGATGACAAATGGCGTGTCATCCCGAGGAGCAGCAGCGACGAGGGACCCCTTTCGGGGCCGCGCTGTGAATTCGAAGCCGTGCTGAGAGGCGCTTTCATCGGCGTCGGCAACGTCGCCCTCCTCGGTCATCTCCCGGGATGGCAGGACCGTTCCGACGTCGCGATCGTCGCGGCATGCGACGCCCGTCCGGAGCGTCGCGAGGAGCTCTTGCGGGAGCTTCCCGACGTCCGCTGGTACGACACGCCCGAGGACCTGCTCTCACAGGAGCGGCTGGACTTCGTCGACATCTGCACTCCCCCGTCCACGCACGCAATGCTCGTCCGCCAGGCGCTGGCGCGGTCGATTCACGTCCTCTGCGAGAAGCCCCTGGTGCTCGCTCCCGCGGAGCTGCGCGGACTCCCGGCGCTGTCCGCAGAGAAAGAGCGCGCGCTCGTCACCGTCCACAACTGGCTCCACGCGCCCGCCCTCGCAAAGATCGGGGAGCTCGTGCGGTCGGGCGCGATCGGTGAGATCCGGCGCGTGCGCTGGGAGACGCTGCGGACGGAACCGGCCGGGACGGCCGGAGAGGAGAACTGGCGCCTGGACCCGGAGTCGGGGGGCGGAATCCTCCATGACCACGGCTGGCACGCGTTCTACGTCGTCTCGTCCTGGATGGCCGGAGCGCCGCGCACGGTGGCCGCGCGGCTGGAGAACCGCGGCCTGGCGAATCCGTCGGTCGAGGACACCGCCGACGTCTTCCTCGTCTATCCCTCAGCCTCGGCGGAGCTGTTTCTGACGTGGGCCGGCGACACTCGCGCCAACCGCGCCGAAGTCGAGGGAACGCACGGTATCCTCAGGCTCGACGGCGCCCGACTGACACTCGAGGAAAAGAGCGGCGCCCGGCCGGTCCAGGAATGGACCCTGCCGGCGCTCACGGAGGGTTCGCAACATCCGGAGTGGTTCGGAGGCGTCATCGACACTTTCCTCGGAGAGATTGTCGAACCCCGGGAACGGGGACACAACCTCGGAGAGGCCACGCTGTGCGCCAACGTCCTCGCTCTCGCCAGAGAGTCGAGCCGAAGAGGCGGCGAACCGCTTCCGGTCGACCGTATGGCGTCGAGGACACGAAGTCGATGACGAAGACCCTCGCGCTCGTGCGCCCGGAAGAAACGTGCGAGGTTCCGCCGGAGACGATTCTGCTGGGCCTGCCTATGATCCGCCGAACCGCGCTCGCGGCGCCGCGCGCGGGACTCTCCCGCGTCGTCGTCGTCGGCGCGGACGATCGCGTGCGGATCGCGCTGTCCGACACGGGAGCGGAGTTCCCGGCGGCGGCGCCGGAGGGCGCGCTTCTCCTTCCCTGGAACACGGTCGTGGCCGTCCGGGACCTGGAGCTCCTGCGGTCGGGAGCGGCGGCGGCCGGTGTGCCCGTTCGGACGAGGCGGGATCTGCGTCGCGCCGAGCGCGTCCTCCTCGACGGTCTCGTCAAGGACACCGAGGGATTCATGTCGCGGCATTTCGAGCGCCGCGTGTCGCTCGCGATCAGCCGCCGGCTGGCGTCCACGGCCGTGACGCCCAACGCTATGACGATCTTCTCCGTCGGCGTGGGACTTTTCGGAGCGCTCTTCTTTCTCCGGCCCGTCCCTCCGAGCGAGACCGTCGGCGCGCTTTTGTTCCTCCTCCACTCGATCCTCGACGGCTGTGACGGCGAGCTCGCGCGACTGCGGTTCCAGGAATCCCGGTGGGGCGGCCTGCTCGACTTCTGGGGCGACAATGTCGTCCACGTCGCGGTCTTTTCGACGATGGCGATCGGCTGGAGCCGCGCCGTCGGCCAGACCTGGCCTTTGCTGCTCGGGACCCTGGCGGTTCTGGCGACCCTCGCGTCGGCGTATCTCGTGTACTCGCACACGATGGCGGGGCGGAAGGAAGGGCCGCTGTTCACGTCCGTCGCGGCCTCGCGCCCGTCGCGCCTCTCGCGGGTCGCCGACGCGCTCTCGCGCCGCGATTTCATCTATCTCGTTCTGATACTGTCGCTTTTCGGCAAGGCCCGCTGGTTCCTCGTTCTCGCGGCCGTTGGCGCGCCGGTGTACTTCCTCGTGCTGACGGCGATCGTCCTTGCCGAAAGACGTCCAAGGAGCGCTTCATGACGGATCGGACCTCGTTCTATCCCGAGCTGGTGAAGAAGATCGCGCCGGCCACGGGCCGGCTCGCCGTTCTCTTGCCGGGGCTCGGCGCCGTTTCGACCACGTTGATCGCCGGCGTGCACCTGATCCGAAAGGGACTCGCGCGTCCGTTCGGCTCCGTGACGCAGATGCAGAAGCTGCGGCTGGGCAAGCGCACGAAACCCCGCTTCGCGCCAATCAAGGATCTCGTGCCCCTGGCGGAGCTCTCGGACCTGGTGTTCGGGGGCTGGGACATTTTTCCCGACAATGCGTACGAGGCCGCCGTAAAGGCCGGCGTTCTCCCTCAGGAAATGCTCTCGCCCATCCGAAGCGAGCTCGAGTCCGTCCGGCCGATGCCCGCGGTCTTCGAGCACGAATGGGTCAAAAACCTCGACGGCCCCAACGTCAAGAAGGCGCCCACCAAGCGGCACCTCGCCGACGCGCTCGTGAAGGATATCGAGGGCTTCCGAAAGTCTTCGGGCGCGTCGCGCGCTGTGATGGTCTGGTGCGGGTCGACGGAGGTCTACGCGCAGCAGAAGCCGGTCCACGAAACGCTGCCGGCCTTCGAGAAGGGGCTCGAGCAGAACTCGCCGGACATTCCTCCGTCGATGATCTACGCGTACGCCGCAATCGCCGCGGGTGTCCCCTACGCCAACGGCGCGCCCAATCTTTCCGTCGATGTTCCGGCGCTCTGGGAGATGGCCCGGACGAAGGGCGTCCCGATCGCCGGCAAGGACTTCAAGACCGGGCAGACGCTGATGAAGACGATCATCGCGCCGGGGCTGAAGGCCCGCATGCTGGGGCTCCAGGGCTGGTTCTCGACGAACATCCTGGGCAACCGCGACGGCGAGGTCCTCGACGATCCCGGCTCGTTCCGTTCCAAGGAGGTTTCCAAGGCGTCGGTCCTCGACGCGATCCTCCAGCCCGAGCAGTATCCCGAGCTCTACGGAGACTACTTCCACAAAGTCCGCATCGAGTACTACCCGCCCCGCGGCGACGCCAAGGAGGGTTGGGACAACATCGACATCGTGGGCTGGCTCGGGCAGCCGATGCAGATCAAGATCGACTTCCTGTGCCGCGACTCGATCCTCGCGGCGCCCGTGGTCCTCGACCTGCTTCTGTTTCTGGATCTCGCGGCCCGAGCCGGACTGTCCGGGATCCAGGAGTGGCTGTCCTTCTACTTCAAATCACCGATGTCGCGCCCGGATCTGAAGCCCGAGCACGACCTCTTCGTCCAGCACATGAAACTCGCGAACACGCTGCGGATCCTGGTTGGCGAAGAAGTCATCGACCACTCGGGCCTGGACTACTACGAAGGGGGCGTGTAGGGCTCTTCCGTGTCATCCCGAGGGCGCCAGCCCGAGGGATCTCGAACTCGATTGCGATCTCGTCGTGTCGAGCACGGGATGAACGCGCGGGCTTCGCCCGGCGTTGCCTACTGCCGAGGGTCTGCCTTCGGTGGTCGGCTGTCTCGCTACGCTCGGGATGACAGCGAGATTTCCGGATTCTCCCGATCCACAATCGACACTCGGGCGCGCCCACCGCAGTGCTTCTCGACGAGCGCGGCGAGCTCCTCCGCAGCCGCGGTGACTCGCCCACGATCCACAGGCGGCAATCCTTCGATGACGAGCAGGCCGCTCGTCGTCGTCTCGGTCAACTTGGTGCGATCCGCCTCCTTCCAGTTCCAGCGCCGGCAGATCGCGCCGACGCGATCCCGGTAGATCACCTCTCCCTTCTTCGGAGGCCGCGCCTCGGACTCTCCAAGAAGACGCACCGCCGGCTCGGCGTCGCCGGCGAACACGAGCTCGACGTCTCCCTCGATGGCGTCGAGGTCTTCGCCGCCAGCCGGAACGAGGTGCTTAAGCGAGATCGTGTTGTAGAGATCGACGAGCCGGTTGACGTGCCGCAGGCGAATGCCCCTTTCCAACGCGCCGCACGAGATTCTCGATCGAGGACGGGTGGTCCTTGGGCTTGGCGCCGAATCGCCGGTAGGCCTCGCGCCAGCAGGCGATGTGCGGATGCTCGGAGACGGGAACGGCGCCCAGCCGCCGGACGGTGTCCTCTTCCTGGAGGCGAAGCGCCTCCAGGATCTCGAGGCTCTCGCCGTCGTTCTCGACTCCCTCGAATGCAACGACGCCGAGGACGGCGGCCGGGAACGCGTCGAAGATCCCGGAATGGACCCGAAGCTTCGTCATGCGCGTCTCTGTACCACATGCGGGGCGG
Source organism: uncultured Acidobacteriota bacterium (assembly GCA_963733815.1). GTDB lineage: Bacteria > Acidobacteriota > Thermoanaerobaculia > UBA5066 > Gp7-AA6 > DAHUXD01. The sequence goes on from CAVTEG010000001.1 coordinate 69,677, forward strand.
TTAGACTTCGCGGACATGCCGGTCCGGAAGATCCTGCACGTGGACATGGACGCGTTCTACGCGTCGGTCGAGCAGCGGGACGACCCGACGCTCGCGGCCGGCCGGTCGCCGTCGGCGGCTCGCCCGAGAGCCGCGGCGTCGTCTGCGCCGCGAGCTACGAGGCGCGCCGCTTCGGCGTGCGCTCGGCGATGCCCATGTCGCGCGCCGTGCGTCTCTGCCCCGAGTTCGTCGTCGTCCGCCCGGACTTCAAGAAGTACGGCGCCGTGTCCCGACAGGTCATGGATTCTTTCGCAGCGTCACGCCTCTGGTCGAGCCTCTGTCGCTCGACGAGGCTTACCTCGACGTCACCGCGAATGCCTGGGGCGAGCCCTTCGCCGCCGTCGTCGCCAGGCGCCTCAAAGCCGCCATCCGCGACGAGACGCGCCTGACCGCATCGGCCGGCGTCGCTCCCAACAAGTTCCTCGCCAAGATCGCCTCGGGCTGGAAGAAGCCCGACGGCCTGACGGTCATCTCTCCGGAGCGCGTCGAAGGCTTCCTGCAGGGTCTGCCGGTGGATGCACTCTGGGGCGTGGGGCCCAAGACGGCGTCCCGACTCCGGGAGGCGGGGATCCATCGGCTCATCGACGTCCGCACGGCGTCGGAGGAGATCCTGAAGCGCTGCGTCGGAAGCTGGGCCGAGGGCCTGCGGCGCATGGCGCACGGGGAAGACGACCGGCCGGTCGAGCCCAACCGCGAGCGTAAATCCGTTTCGAGCGAGGAGACGTTCGCGAAGGATCTGGCCGACACGGAGGAGATGCGGCGCGTCGTCGAGGGCCTCGCGCGCCATGCGGCGAACTTCCTGGAGCGGCGAGAGCTCCTCGCGCGCACCGTGACTCTGAAGCTGCGCTACGGGGATTTTCAGACCGTCACGCGGAGCGACACCCGCGACCCGGCCACGCGCGACCCTGGAGAGATCGCCGCCCGTGCCGCCGCGCTCCTCGAGAAGACCGAAGCCGCGCAGCGTCCTGTCCGCCTCCTCGGCGTGTCCGTCCACGGCCTCGCCGCGACGCACCCGACCCGCTCGGAGCCGGGGGAGGGCAACGACCTCTTCCGCTGAGGAACCGGCGTCACCGACCGACGGAAGGTTATGATCGCCGGCGGAGGCGTGCCATGAAGCTCAACGTAAGGGCGTTTGCCCTGACGTGCGCGGTCGTCTGGGGCCTCGGGGTCTTCGTCCTCGCGTGGTGGGTGATCGCCTGGGACGGACAAGGCGGCAAGGTGCCGCTGCTCTCGCTGGCCTACCGCGGGTTCACGTTCACGCCCGTCGGGAGTGTCATCGGGCTCCTTTGGGCGTTCCCGGACGGGTTCGTCCTCGGCGCCCTGATCGCGTGGCTGTACAACCGCCTCGCGGCGGCCCCGCGGGCGGTGTCGTCCGCGTAGAGCTTCGCTCGATCCGCGGGCTCCATCATGCTGCCGCCGTCGTGGCTCATCCGCGCCGCCGTTGCCGCCGTCTGGCTGTACGAGGGCCTCTGGTGCAAGCTGCTCGGCCGGGAGGCACGGCAGCTCGAGATCGTCCGGTCCGTGCCTCGCTACGGGCCCGCGGTCGGCGCGGCATTCCTGAAGATACTCGGCGCGGTGGAGGTCGGGCTCGCGCTGTGGGCGCTCAGCGGCGCTCTGCCCGTTCCCTGTGCCGTCGCTCAGACGCTGCTGCTCGTCGCCCTGAACACGGGGGGGATCCGCTGGGCGAGAGGTCTCATTCACGACCCGGGAGGGATGGTCGTCAAGAACTTCGCCTTCCTCGTCCTCGTCTGGGTGTCGGCCGGCCTTCCGGCGGGGCGATGAGTACGGTGGCAGGTGCCGAAGCTCCATGGCCGTGGAGCCGCCTCGACAGCCTCCCCGGACCCGAGACGCTCCTCTTCGGCCGCATGTACGAAGACAGCTCGATCGAGCTCCGCGCCTTCCGTCCTGGCGGGCGCGTCGTCTGCATCGCCTCGGCGGGCTGCACCGCCCTGCGACTTTCGCAGAGCCGCGAGGTCGTGGCGGTCGACACCAACTCCGTTCAGATGGCGTATGCCGCGGGAAGGCTTTCGGGCGGCGGAGTTTCGCGCGGAGCCGCGGAGCGGCGGATGGCCTTTGCGCGCGCCTTCGCACCGCTCGCCGGATGGCGGAGGTCGAGCGTCCGGGAATTCCTCGACCTCGGCGACCTCTCCGAACAGGTCGCGTTCTGGCGGCGCCATCTCGACACGAGGCGCTTCCGGGCGGCGATGGATTTCGCGCTTTCGAGGCGCATCCTGGGTCTGGTCTACTCCCGGCCCCTCCTCGCCGCACTGCCGCCCGGTTTCGGTAGGGTCATGCGCCGGAGAATGGAGCGCGGCTTCGCCCGACACGCGAACCGCTGCAATCCCTACGCTCGCGGCCTTCTGCTGGGCGAGCTGCCGGAGCGGACGGGTCCTTCCCCCGACGCGACCCGGGTCCGGTTCGTCCACGCCGATGTCGCCGCCTTCCTCGAATCCGAGCCGGGCGGAGCCTACGACGGCTTCTCCCTGTCGAACGTCCTCGATACCGCGAGCGACGCCTACCGCCGGCGCCTGTCCGCCGCGGTTCGCCGGGCCGCCGCTCCGGGCGCCGTCGTCGTCCTGCGCAGCTTCGCCGAGCCCGCCGACGAGTCGACGGAGAATCTCGCCGCCGAGGACCGCGCCATGCTCTGGGGAATCGTCGAAGTCAAGCCAGCGGCCGAGCTGTGAGAGCGCGGCGGCGATCGCGAAGACCGGAGGCCGCACCTTCGGTCGTCGCTACGAGCGCGACCTTCTCCGCCACGCCGGAGCAGACCTGGAAGGGCTTGATGTTCTACGAGGAGATTCGCCGCCCGGCCCCGCTCTTTCTACGGCTTCTGCTTCCCGAGCCGATTCGGGTGGAGGGCGGCAAGTTCGCCGTCGGCGGCGAGTCGCGATGCGTGTATCGGCAGGGCCATCTGCTCAAGCGCGTGACCGGCATCGTTCCCGGACGCCGATGCTGGTTCGAGGTCGCTGATCAGCGTCTCGCCATCGTCGGCGGAATCCGGCTCGAAGGCGGCGGCTATGCTCTGTACGAGCACCCGGGCGGAACGACGCGGGTGGAGATCGAGACCCGGTACGTCAGCTCGCTCCACCCGCGGTGGCTCGCCGGACCCATCGAGGCGGCAGTCTGTCGTGCCTTCCATCGCTACATCCTCGAAGCGATTCGGCAGGCCGTCGAAACCGCGCCGGACGCGGCCTGGAGTGCCGGGGGGCTCGGGATCTAGGCTCAGTGCGGGAGGACCGTGGTCAGCCCGGCCCGGCGCGTGAACATCTGGAAGGCGTGGTGTGCCTCGTGGTGCGCCATGTATTCCATCGCGAAATGAATGTCGTAGACGGGATAGTCGGGGTGGCTTCCCTTCCGGTGCCAGTCGGCCGGGGCGAGCTTTTCGAGCTTCCCGACCAAGCGTTGCCTTCCGTCGTCGAACCACTTCCAGAGCTCGTCGGCGGACCTCTTCGAAATCTCGACGAAGTCGGGATCTCCCGACGGGTCGTACGAAGTGATCGGCGCGCCTTCCTTCGCCAGAATCGCGTCGAGTCGCTGCTCGAACACCTCCTGGAGCCGCGCCACGTGCGCCAGGATCTCCTTGACCGACCACTTCTCAGGTTCGGTGCGCTTCGAGATCGCGATCTCGTCGAGGTCGCGGCAGAGGCGGCGCACTTCGTCGCCGGAGGTCTTGAGACGCTCGATGACACGTGCATGGGAGTTGCTCATACCCGCATCCTAATCGGACTTGGAGCCTGGGACTTGGGACCGGGGACCATTTCCTTCCGTGATTCCCTTCCGGATCGCGGCTTCCGGCGCGCGGTCGTCGGTGACGACCCGGCCCCCTTCCGAGGAGACGCCGAGTTTCTTCCAAAGATCTTTCAGATCGACGTCCATGGGCGCGCGGCCCATCTTTTCGTAGAGATCGCGCAGGACCGGCACGCCCACCGCCCTGTCACCCGCATCGAGCGCGCGTTCGATGGGCCACGACACGGTGACGTTGCCGCCGGCCTTCACGATGCCGCGGAGCGCGTCGTCGAGAGACTTCTTGTTGCCGGTCTTCTCGCGGATGCCGACGTCGGCGAGGAGGCAGAAGACCGCTCCTCCCCAGTACGTCGCGCCCCAGCTCTTCGCCTCGTCGAGGCCGCGGCCGCCCATGCCGTCCACCCCTTTGGGCAGGCCCCACAGAAGCCATCTCCAGATGTCGTCGGCGGGAATCAGGCCCGCGCGCGCGCGCACGATCGGCTCGACGTACGTCGCGAGGCCTTCCTCGATCCATTCGTGGCCGGTCATCGACGGGAACGCCGTGTGGACCATCTCGTGCACGAGCACCCAGTTGGAGACGAGGTCTTCGGCGGTCGCGTCCTCACCGACGGAGATTCGGATCGTGGCGCCGCCGCGCCCTCCCCAGGTCCGTCCGCCCGCGATCTTGCCGGGCCCGCCGGCGCGGATCGAGAGGTCCAGACGCGACACCGGGAACTCCCCGTAGTACGCCGCGACGGCGCGGCCCGCCGTCTCGACCCAGGAGCGCAACGCGGCCTGTGAGAGCGAAGGGTGCGCGCCCTCGATCGACACGTCGATCGTTGTGCCGGGGACTTCGATTCGGAAAGCCGCCGCGAGTGCCAGGGGCAGGAGAAGATTCAGCGCTCAGCGCCTTTCCATCGGCACGAACGCGCGCTCGCCCTGGCCCAGATACACCTGCCTGGGCCGCGCGATCTTCTCCTCGGGATCCTCGAGCAGCTCCTCCCACTGCGCCAGCCACCCCGACGTCCGCGGGATCGCGAAGAGCACGGTGAAGGCGGCGGTCGGGATGCCGATGGCCTGGTAGATCAGTCCCGAGTAGAAGTCGACGTTGGGATAGAGCTTGCGCTTGACGAAGTACTCGTCCTGAAGCGCGATGCGCTCGAGCTCCAGCGCGATGTCGAGCAACGGATTGCGGCCGGTGACCGCGAAGACTTCTTCGGCCATCCGCTTGATGATCTTGGCCCGCGGGTCGAAGTTCTTGTAGACGCGATGGCCGAAGCCCATCAGCCGTTTCTCGCCCTTACCCTCCTTGACCTCCTTGATGAACTCGGGCACCCGCGCGATCGAGCCGATCTCTTCCAGCATCTTCAGGACTTCTTCGTTCGCGCCTCCGTGGAGCGGACCGTAGAGCGCGGCGGCGGCGCCGGCCACCGCGGAGTACGGGTCTGTGTGCGCCGACCCGATGCCACGCATGGCGTTGGTGCCGCAGTTCTGCTCGTGGTCGGCATGGAGGATGAAGAGAACGTCGAGCGCGCGCACGAGGACCGGGTTGGGCTTGTAGTCCTCGGCGGGCGTCTTGAAGAGCATCGTCAGGAAGTTCGCGCTGTAGTCCAGGGCATTCGAGGGATACACGAGCGGCATCCCCATCGAGTGCTTGTAGGCGAAGGCCGCCACCGTCGGCATCTTGGCGATCAGGCGGTGGATCTGCTTCGTCCGGATGGCCGGGTCGTGGACGTCGCGCGCCTCGGGGTAGAAGGTCGACATGGCCGCCACGGTGGCGATCAACATGCCCATGGGGTGCGCGTCGTAGTTGAACGCGTCCATGACCTTCTTCAAGCTCTCGTGGATCATCGTGTGGTACGTGACCGCGTGCACCCACTCCTCGTACTGCTTCCGATTCGGCAGCTCGCCGTAGAGAAGCAGGTACGCGACCTCGGGGTAGGTGCACTTTTCCGCCAGGACCTCGATCGGGTAGCCGCGGTAACGGAGGATTCCCTTGTCGCCGTCGATGAACGTGATGCGGCTGGTGCACGACGCCGTGTTGAGGAACGCGGGATCGTAGGCCATCAGGCCGAAGTCGTCGGGCCCCGTCTTGATCTGCCGGAGATCCAGGGCGCGGATCGTTCCGTTGGCAATCGGGACCTCGTAGACCTTCCCGGTCCGCCGGTCCGTGATCGAGAGCGCGTTGCTCCGGCCCTCGGTCTTCTCCGTTTGCTCGTCGGTCTTCGTTGCTTCCACGGTGCCCATGCAGCCTCCGCTCTCTTATTCTCTAACCTTATTCTCTATCGGGTCGTTTCGGAACCGGGAAGCGTTTCCGGCGTCTCTGAGGGATCGATGGACTGGCGGCTCTGAGGGGTCGATTAAGGGAGATCGCAAAATGCCGACGGCCGCGCTTCTCGTCTCGCTGCTGCTCCCCCCCACCCGAAGGCATCCCCGACGCGGATCGAACGCGCCTTGCGGAGGCCTTTCGCGTGGCGCGTGTTGCCGGAGATTCGGTCTGGCCGGGCTGGAGTCGGGCGCCGTTCGCGGTCGTTCTGGTCACGCCGGAGCAGGAGTTCTTCACCGGCCACCCCCACCCTCCGGCGGACGCGCGCAGTCTGGGAAGGGACCCCGTCCTCGGCGTAGACGTGTTCGCGCGGCCCCGCACGTTCCAGACCAGCTTCCTCGCGACGTTTCCGGTCGAAGGCGTCTCCACGATCGTCGTCGGCCGGCGTTCGAACACAAGCGTCGCGTCCTCGACGGACTGGGTCCTGAAGGTCCTGCACGAGCACTTCCACCAGCTCTAGGACTCTCAGCCCGGGTTCTACGAGAAGGCGCAGGCTCTGGATCTGGCCGGTGGCGACCCCACCGGGATGTGGATGCTCAATTTCCCCTTTCCGTACGAGGCGCCCGACGTGGACGCGTCGTTCGCGGCGGCGGCGAAGGCGCTGCGGAGCCGATTGCAGGGCGGCGATCGCGTGGGCTATCGAGCTGCAAGAGAGAACTTGCGAAAGTCTCTCGCGGAAAACGCGCGACGGTATCTCGACTTCCAGGTCTGGAAGGAAGGAGTGGCGAGGTACACCGAGATCCGGATGGCGCAGAAGGCCGCGGCCGCGTCCCCGCAGAGCGCGGCGTTCCGGGCGCTTCCCGACTACGTTCCGTATTCGAAGGCTGCGTCGGGGTTGTCCGAGGAAGTCCTCCGGGACCTCGAGAAGGCGGATCTTGCGGGAAGGAAGCGGCTGATCTTCTATTCCTACGGCGCGGGCGAAGCGCTCTGGCTCGATGACCAACGGCCCTGCTGGAAGGACGACTACCTGCGGACGCTCTTCACGCTCGAGCCCGCGTTCGCGACGGCCGCGCCGTGCCTGGGGGACTCGCTAAGATAGCCCGCCGTGAAGAGTCTTCAGGACACCTATGCGCCGCAGAACCGCTGCTTCGGCTGCGGCCCCGCGAACGACCAGGGCCTGCGCATCAAAAGCTTCGCCGAAGGCGACACCGTCGTCGCCGAGTGGCGGCCTCAGCCCCATCACCTCGCCTTCGAGGGGATCCTGAACGGCGGCATCTGCGGGGCGCTGCTCGACTGCAACAGCAACTGGGCCGCCGCGTACCACCTCATGAAGCAGAGCGGCGCCGACACGCCCCCCTGCACCGTCACCGCTGACTTTCATGTCCAGCTCAAGCGGCCCACACCGATGGACCAGCCCGTCAAGGTGACCTCCCGCGTGGTCGAGTCGAACGAGGATCGCGCGGTCGTGGACGCTACGCTGGAGTCCGGAGGCAAAATTACCGCCACTTGCCGCGGCACATTCGTCGCGGTCAAACCGGGACATCCGGCGTACCACCGATGGTAGGCCGCGGTTTCACAAAGCGCGCGCTTTTCGCCGCGGTTCTCGGCGTGCTGCTGGCGATTCCGGCCCGCACCGAGGATTCGCAGGTCGAAAAGCACACGATCCCGTTCCTCGGAAAGACGCGGGAGTACTTCCTCTACGTGCCGCCCGGAATCTCCGCCGACCACCCGGCGCCTCTGCTGATGACACTGCACGGCTCGGGCGGAAAGGGCAGCACGTTTCCGGAATTCTGGAAGGATCTCGCCGACAAGGAAGGCATCGTTGTCGTCGGCCCCAACGCGATCGAATCGGCTCGCTGGGATTCGACCCAGGACGGGCCGCGGTTCCTGCACGAGGTGATCGAGGAGGTCCGTGCGAAATACCCCATCGACGGACGGCGGATGTATCTGTTCGGCCATTCCGCGGGGGCGGTCCACGGTCTCCAGATGGCGGCTCTCGAGTCGGAGTATTTCGCCGCGGCCGTGATGTCCGCGGGGGCGATCGAGCCGGCGTACTTCAAGATTTTCGACTACGCCGACCGCAAGATCCCGATGGGGATCGTCATCGGCACCAAGGATCCGCTCTTTCCCCTGTCGCTCGTCCGGCCCGTCGCCGAGGCGCTCAAGTCTCGCGGCTTCCCGGTCGCCGTCAACGAGATCCCCGGCCACGACCACAACTACCGCACGCTCTCCAAGGAGATCAACGACTGGGCGTGGAAGTTCATGTCGCCCGTGCACCTGGATCAGGAGCCGCGGTACAGGGATTACGGGAAACCGTAGGCGCCGTCATCCCGAGGAGCGTGTCATCCCGAGGAGCGCAGCGACGAGACAGCCGACCACCGACCCGGCCACCAGAGGCAAGCCAACGGCAGTAGGGAACGCCGACCGAAGGTCGGCGGTTACGCAGACCCCCGGCAGTAGGCAACGTCGTCCACCAGAGGCAAGCCCACAGCAGTAGACAACGCTGGCCGAAGGCCAGCGGTAACCCACGTCGCGCGAAGCGCGGCGTTCATCCCGTGCTTGATTAGTACGGGATCCCTCGCTTCGCTCGGGATGACCGCTCCGCCGTCGCATAGCGACGGCGACGCGGTCACTTGGCTCTCTGGATCTCGATATTGCCGTTCGAGTCCGACAGCGTGAGCGGGCACTTGCCGTCGCCGATCTTGCCCTGGAGGGCTTCGGTCGAGATGGACCCCGACGTCGTCAGCGGCAGATCGCTGCGAATCTTGCCGAAGGACGTGCGGGCGTCGACCGTGTAGCCCCCTCCTTCCGGCAGAAAGACGCGGATCGGGCCGAACGAATTCTTCAGAGAGACGGGAGCGCACGCTCCGCCCTTCGCCGGCGTGACGTGGACCTCGATCGAGCCGTTGGAGTTGTCCACGTCCACCCGGCCGCCGACGCCGTTGACGAGGACCTGCGAGAAGGACGTCCGGATGTTCGCGGCGCCCTGGATCTCCGACGCGCGGACGCCGCCGTTGGCATTCTCGACCGTGAGGTCACCCTGGATCCGGTCCGCCTGAGCCTGGCCGAAGCTGGTGCGAATGTTCGCCGACGCGCCGATGTCGGCGGCGGAGACCTCACCGTTCTGCGTACGCACGCGCAGGCCCTTCTTGATCTTCGAAGCCTGGATCTTGCCGAAAGAGCCCTCAAGCTCGGCCGAGCCCGACACGTTGACGAGCGTCACCGCGCCGTTGCTGTTGTTGATCGTCGCGTCGCCCGCTATGCCCGACGCCTCCACAGTCCCGAACGAGTTCGTGACGTTCAGGTTCCCGCCGACGTCCGCGGCGCCGATGCTGCCGTTGCCCCCGGAGATCTGGAGCGCTCCCTGGATCTTGTTGGCGACGATCGACCCGAAGCGGTTGCGGATCGTCGCGGGCCCCCCGATGTCGGTCACCACGATCGACCCGTTGGCGCCGGTGACGTCCGCCGGCCCCGCCTGGCGCAGCAGCTCGATCGCGCCGAAGCTCGTGTCGATCCGGGACGTGCCCTTTCCGTCGTGGACGGCGACCTTGCCGTTCGCGTTGGAGACGGTCGTGTCGGCCTTCACGCCGTCGATCGTGACGTCGCCGAACTTGTCGCGCGCGGTGATTGGCATGGTCTCGGGCACGACGATGTCGAAGTCCACCGCGTACGAGATGTGCCCCGACCCGGTGAAATGCCACTTCTTCTCGGGGTACCGCGTCCGGATCACGATCGCGCCTCCGGTGTCCTCGGCCGAGACGTCGATCCCCTCGCCGAATTTCTGCGCGCCGTCGGCGTCCGACGAAGACACCGTGATGTGCGCCTTCACCCGGACCTCGGGAAGCTTGTGCGTCGTGATGCGAATGGCGCCCTGGCTGTGCTCGATGTCGAGCCTCTGACCCGCCTTGACCGGAAGCGTGCGCGAGAAGTCCCGGTCGACGTCCGAGCGTGGGTCGCGCTCGGCGCGCGCGGGAGAAGCCGCCAGGAGGAGTGCCGCGAGGACGGCCCCGGCGAGGGAAAGGCGAGAAGGAATCATGATGGGACCTCTTTCATCAGGTTCTGCAGGGTCTGTTGTTTTTCGCGGTACATCGCGACCAGTTCCCTGCGCAGGTGCGTGTTGAAGCGGTTCTCCGCGATGCCCGACTTCAGATCCGCGATCGCGGAGTCGAGCAGGGCGAGCTTCTCTTTGTAGTTGAGCATCACGGGCGACGTCGCCGACGCGAGCCGCGGCTCGGCGAGCTTTGAGAGCTTTTCGATCGAGTCCAGGTACTGCTTCTCGGCGGCTTCGACCTCGTCGACCGCACGCTCGGTCAGGAGAGGATCCTTCGTCGTCTGCCAGGCGCTCGTCAAAGGCTCGCGGCCGCGGCTGTTGCGGAAGACCCACAGGCCCGCCGAGGCGAGGACGAAGAGCGAGGCGATCGCGAGACCCGGCAGCGCCCGCGCAAAGAAGCCCGCGCGCGAAGTCTGCGCCTGCGCCTGCGGATGTTGCGATTCCTCGGCCAACCTCTGCCGGATCGCCGGCCAGAGCTCCGGCGAGGCCCAGCGCTTCCGGAAAGCGGGACCCGCCGCCGAGAGCTGTGCCCATTCGGCGAGCTCCCTTCCGCACGCGGGGCAGGACGCCGCGTGCTCTTCGAAAGCGGCGAAGAGCTCGGGCGAGTCTCCACGCAGGGCTTTCTCCAGATCGCGGCAACCGGCCTTCACAAGGGGCCTCGCGCGGGCGCGAAGGCGCCGGTCTCGCGCAGCGTCTGCTGGAGCCGGCGCTTGGCGCGGAAGAGAAACGTCCGCGACGTCGCTTCGGGCACTTCGAGGATTTCGGCGGCTTCCCGGTGCGTGAATCCTTCGACCTCGCACAGAAGGAACGCCGCGCGCTCGCTCGCCGGAAGCCTCCGGAGCTCCACCTCGAGCGCAAGGCGCAGAGGGTGGTCCGCCTCTCCGTGCGCAGCGAGCTCGAGTTTCGCCGGCAGCGGCGCTTCGGCGCGGCGCGTCCGGCGGCGGATCTGGTCGTAGCAGGCGTTGACGAGGATTCGGTAGATCCAGGTCGTCGGCGAGGCTCCTCCGCGGAATCCCGAGGCGCCGCGATAGACCTTCAGAAAAGTCTCCTGAACGGCGTCCTCGGCGTCGGCCAGGCTTCCGAGAAGATTTGCCGCGATCGACTTCATGCGTTCCCCGTGTGCCTGAAAGAGCCGCTCGAAGGCCGGCAGACTGCCTCGGGCGAGCTCGGAAATCGCCTCTTCGTCGCCGGGCCGGGAGTCGGTGCCTGACAGAGCGAACTCCTTTGCGATCTGTACGATGCGTACGTTCGGATCCAGCCTACACCCGCCTCCATGACCCGCGAAAAAGCCATGATCCGGTGTCTTAGACGACCGGCGGGCGCGTTTCGTTTTGGGAGGGGCTTTGAGAGCGGGCGATTCCGGCGCTTACGAAGTGCGGGCGTTTCGGCGCCGGCCGCGCATCATGACCACGCCGGCGAAGCACAAACCGAAGAGAAGACCCAGGCCGACGCCGGCCAGGAATCGGCGGCTGGTCAGGCCCTCGAGAGAGGGGAAGCGGCTCGTCTTCGGCTTTACGTCGAGCAGGTAGTCGGCGATCGATTCGGCCTGCTCGCGCGTCAGCTTCAGGCTCGGCATCTGCGCATTGGGCGCGTCGAACTTCGGGAAGAGGAGACGATTCACGACCCAGAGGCGTACCTTCTGGTCGGGGTCGGTGGCGCCGGCCACTTCCTTCCGGGCCGCGCTCCCCTCCCGCACCCCCGGATCCGGTATCGACTCGAGCTTCGCGACCAGCTGCGCGTACGAAGGATGGAGCACGCGGCTCTGCACGCGGGTCTCGAGCGAGTTCTCATCGAGGGGCGGACCCTGAACGCCTCCGATGCCGTTCAACATGTGGCACTTCAAACAGCCGTACGTGGCGATGAGGGCGGCCGGGCCCGCTCCCGGCCGATGATCTGCGAATGCGCATGGCTCGGGTCATAGCGCATCGTCATTAGAACGCCGGTGCCGCCGACGGGCAGGATGGGGGTGAAGTAGACGCCGTCCGGAGCGATCGCGAGCCCCACGACGCCCTGCCCGCGGTGCTTGACCTCGAGCTTGGCCAGAAACGACGGGCTTCCAATCACCATGTTCTTGTCGAAGTCGTAATTCAGGGTGACGACACCGGGCCGGTTCTCGCCGGCGTTGGCATCCGAAACGGCGATCAGGAAGCGCGAGAGGGGCTTCGGAGACAGGACCTCCTGCTCCGGCGGCGCGTACGCCACCTGGACGGGGCAGATGGTGGGCGTGAAGACCGCGGCCGCGTTGGCGGCGATCGAGCCGTCGGTGCCGTCCCAGCCGTAGTCCGTTCCCGGGCGGATCTCCAGGAAGCGATCCACCGAGACCCCGTTTTCGGACGCGAAGACGCGGTCGCCGACGACCGAAAGCCCGAACGGATTGCGCAGGCCGTAGGCGTAGACGAACGCGGCTTTCCCGCCCGAGGCCGCGAAGGGGTTTCCGGGGTACGGCTTGCCGTCGAGTGTGAGTCGCAGCATCTTGCCGAGCATCTTCTCGAGGACATGAGAGCTCGCGGGATCGCCGCCGTCGCCGACACTGACGTAGACGCTGTCTCCCTTCACGAAGCAGTTGCCGATCTGATGGGAGAACGCCGAGTTGTCGTCCTTGAAGAGGTCGAGATAGTCCTGGCGATTTGTGCCGGTTCCCTCGAGAGTGCCGGGCTTGGCGGAGAAGCGGCTGATGCCGTTTCGGAGAAGCCCGTTCTTGTCGCGATAGGCGTAGGTCGTGAAGACATAGCCCAGGTCCGGAGCGAGGCAGATGCCCGCCATTCCGGCTTCGCCGGCGTCGTCGGGCCACTCCGCCTCGGGTTTGAACGTCTCGACTTTGGCGAAGTCGGAGAGACTCCAATCGTTCGCTACCGCCTTGATCGTTCCCCGTAGCTCCGTCACGAACATCCGCGGCGCCTTGGGGTCGGAGGCGGGGTTCGGGACCACGGCGATGCCCGTAGGAAGCGAGAATCCCTTGACCGCGATCTTGAGCGAGTAGCCCTCCTGCACGGCCCACTCCTGCAGGGGATCCGTGACCGGCTCCTCCGCCCGCAGCAGCGGCGCCGAGACGAAGGCCGCGAGCACGGCAGCCGCGAACGCAGCGACTCGTGGCGGACTCGGGCGAGGCGAGGGCGCGCCCAGTCGAAGAGGTGAGAGCATCCTTTTGAGAGAGAGAATGTTAGCACGGAGGGTTCCCGCATGAGACTTCGAGCGGCGCTTCTCTGCGTACTACTGGTTCTGTCCGCGGCCGCGGCGCGCGCGCAGAAGGCCGTCTTCGTCGTGCGACACGGCGAGAAGTTCTCGGAAGAGGACGAGCGCCTGACCGACGCCGGGAAGGCGCGTGCCGCGCGGCTCGCCTCGATGCTTCGGGATTCCGGGATCGCGGCGGTCTACTCGACGGACACGGAGCGGACGATCGGAACGGCAAAGCCCCTAGCCGACGCGCTTGGGCAGAAGGTCCGGATCTACCCCAACCCCTCCGCTCTGATCGAGACGCTTCACCGCGAAAATGCCGCCGACGTCGTCCTGGTCGTCGGCCACAGCAACTCCCTGCCCGCGTTGCTGAAGGATCTCGGATGCGCCGAAGAGATCAAGATCGCCAGCGACGAGTACGACAACCTCTTCGTCGTGGTGCCGCAGAAGGGCGGGACGCCGATGCTACTGCGGCTGCGGTACTAGTCGTCCTGTCATCCCGAGCGAAGCGAGGGACCCCTTTCAGGTCTCGGTGCGGCCTCTAAAGGGGTCCCTCGTCGCTCCGCTCCTCGGGAGGACACGCTTTAGGCTGTCATTCCGAGCGCAGCGAGGGATCCCGGACTCGACGAGCGCCCCTACCACCCCACCGGCTTGCCCTTGTTCTGCTCGTCGAGCCACTTCTTGAGCGGCGCGAAGTAGTCGAGGATCGCGGTGGCGTCCATCTCGCGCTGTCCGGTCAGTGTCTCCAGCGCGTCCGGCCACGGGCGGCTCTGCCCCATCGCCAGCATGTCGGCGAGCCGCTTGCCCGCGTCCTTGTTGCCGTAGATCGAGCAGCGGTTGAGCGGGCTCCTTGCAGCCGGCGGTCTGCGTCAGCGCGCGGTGGAACTGGAACTGGAGAATGTCCGCCAGGAAGTAGCGCGTGTAGGGCACGTTCGCCGGCACGTGGTACTTGGCGCCCGGATCGAAATCCGCTTCGCTGCGCGAGACAGGCGGCGCGATGCCCTGGTACTTCAGCCGCAGCTCCCACCAGGCCTTGTTGTACTGGTCCGGCGGGATCTCGCCCGAGAAGACCTTCCACCGCCACTGGTCGATCAGCAGACCGAACGGCAGGAACGCGACTTTCTCCAGGGCCTTGTTCAGCAGCAGACCGATGTCCTTGGACGGGTCCGGCGCCGCGGCGAGGAGCCCGAGCTGCACCAGGTAGTCGGGCGTCACCGAGAGCGCGATCGTGTCGCCGATCGCCTCGTGGAAGCCGTCGTTGGCGCTGTCGCGGAAGAGCGGCGGCTGCTTGTCGGTAGGCGCGCTGGTAGAAGTTGTGACCCAGCTCGTGGTGGATGGTCGTGAAGTCCTCGCCGGTGATGTCGATGCACATCTTGATCCGCAGGTCGTCTGATCGAAGTCGATGTCCCAGCGCGCTGGCGTGGCAGACGACGTCGCGGTCCTGCGGCTTGGTGAACATCGACCGCTCCCAGAAGGTCTTCGGCAGCGGCGCGAAGCCGAGCGAGGTGAAGAAGCCCTCGCCGTACCTGACCATCTGCGGCGCGTCGGTCTTACGCGCCTTCAGGATCTGGGTCAGGTCGTAGCCCGGGTCGGCCTCCTTCGGAGCGACGAGCGGGATAGATGTTGTCCCAGTGTCTGCGCCCACATGTTGCCGAGCAGGTGCGCCGGGATCGGTCCGTTCGCCGGCACGACGTCGCCGTACTTCTCCCGCAGCTTCGCAGCGCACGTAGGCGTGCAGCGAGACGTACAGCGGGCGGACCTGCTCCCAGAGCCGGTCGAGCTTCCTTCGCGAAGGCGTCGGGCGGCATGTCGTACTTGGAGCGCCACATCGCGCCCGTGTCCCTGAAGCCGAGCTCGCTGCGCGCCTTTGTTGGCGAGCTCGACATAGCGCTGGAAGAGCGGCTTGATCGGCGGAGCAATCGCGTGCCAGCCCGCCCAGACGTCGAGGAGCTCCTTCGCGTCGCGCTGAGGACGCCATGATCTTGGTGATCTCCTCGAGGTCCAGGCACTGGTCTTTTGTGCGGGCAGTACTTGCCCTTGCCGTACATGCCTTCCATCGCCGCGGACACGCGCGTCAGCTCGGCGGCCTCGGCGGGATCCGACGGAGTCGCCACCGTCAGGGCGAGCTTCAGGAGCTTCAACTTGCGGGCAGTGACGTCCGGAACCTGGATCCCGTCGAAGCGCGTGGCCTGCTTGGCGTACTCGACGCCGGCGGTGATCGCCTTCTCGTTGGCCTGCGCTGCGAGAACCTCGGTGTCGTCCGTGATGTACGTGGACTTGACCCAGTCCGCCCGTCCCGCGTCGATCCAGAGCTTCAGGAGCTTCTGCCCGGCGTCGTCGACGAACTTCGTCGCCTCCTCGGCCGTCGGCGGTTGCGATGCGGCCTGGGCCATCGTCACGTCAGCGCTCACGGCCAGAGTCAGCCAGACCACGGCCGTCCATCGCGAGATTCCTCGCATCATTCCGTCCTCCCGTCACGGGCGTTCCTTCGCGCAACAAGCACGGGAATCTACCTCAGGCGAAGAAGGCGGGAAAGGACGAAAGAGCGGTCAGTTGACCCGGACGAAGTCGATGAAACCGCGTTCGACATCGGTCGAGATGAGCTTGACGCGCAGCTTGTCGCCGACCTCGAGACCGTCGAAGCCGTGGACCAGCTTGCCTTCGGCGGCGTGGCTCGAAGATGCGGACCCACGTCCCCTTCTCCGACGCCCCGGTGACGACGCCGTCGAAGCGCTGGCCGATCCGCTTCTCGAGCAGGAGCGCCGCCGCGGCCTTGCGCACGAGGCGCTCGACCTTGTCGGCGTCGTCCTCCTGCTCGGTGCACTGGGCGGCCAGCGGCGAGAGCTCGGCTGGAGGATAGGGCGTCGGCTCGCCCGCGAGGGCGGCCTTGAGCAACCGCTGCGTGATCAGGTCGGGAAACCGCCGATTGGGCGCAGTCGAGTGCGTGTAGTCGCGGACGGCGAGACCGAAGTGGCCGATCGCCGGCTGCCCGGGGCGCTCGACCACGTATTCTCCTGCACCCATCAGCTTGACGATCACGAGTGAAAGATCCGGAAACCGCAGCGGGTCGGCCCTGCGACGCTTGCGCAGGAACGCCTCCAGCGCTCGGCTGTCGGCCTCGGCGGGAAGCCGCTCGCCGAGCTCCGCCGCGACGGCCACGATCTTCTGCCACCTCTCGGGCGAGCGCACCACGCGGCGCAGCGACGCGAACCCCTTCGCTCCGAGAAACCGCGCCGTCACGCCGTTGGCCGCAATCATGAAGTCTTCGATGAGCTGCCGGGCGCGGTTCTTCGGCTGCACCGCCAGATCCACGATCTCGTCGTTGACGAAGACGGCCTTCGGCTCGATCGTCTCGAGGTCCAGCGCCCCCTCTTCCTCGCGGCGGCCGCGAAGGATCTGGGCGACCGAGTCCTGGAGGCGGAGCTGCTCGATGGCTCCGGAAAGCTCTTGCGCCTTCTCGGGAAAGTCGCTGCCGGTCAGTCCGACCGAGACGGAATCGTAGGCGAGCTGCGCCTGGTTGTGGACCACGCCGCGGTAGACGTCGGAGACGCACGAGCGACCCGTCGTTCGCAACGTCCATCTCGACGACGAGCGCGAGACGGTCCGTGCCCTCGTTCAGCGACGTCAGGTCGGTCGACAGCTTCTCCGGGAGCATCGGAAAGATCTCGGCCGCGGTGTAGACCGACGTCGTGTTCCGGCGCGCGTGCGCATCGATCGCCGATCCCTTCGCGACGAGGGCGTCCACGTCGGCCACGGCCACGAAGATTCGCGTGGCGCCGTTTTCGCCGGGCTCGGCCAGCGTGAGCTGATCGAGATCCTTCGAGTCGTCGTTGTCGATCGACATCCACGGCCGTCCGCGCATGTCGCGAAGGCCGGAAACGCCGGCCGGCGAGGCGGGCCCTCGGATCACGTCGAGCTCGGCGAGCGCGTCGCGGGAGAAATCGGGCTCCAGCCCCTTCTCGACCATCGCGTTACGCGCGATCTGCTTCAGATCGGCGCGGTCGTGCCGGCCGTTGCGAGCCACGGCGCGACTCTATATGGGGTCAGGTCTTGTCTTTGAACACCGGCTCGCCGAGGTGGTCAAAAAACCAGACCTGACCCCAGATAGGTAAGATCCGCCCGTGCCCGAAAGGTCGTCGCCGCGGTTCTACGCGGGGCTTTCGATCGCCGCCGCGGTTGTCACGATCGCTTTGAAGCTCGCGGCATGGAGGCTGACGGGCTCGGTCGGCCTGCTCTCCGACGCCGCCGAGTCCGTCGTCAACCTGGCGGCCGCCCTGATCGCGCTCTGGGCCTTGACCGTCGCCGCAAAGCCCGCCGACGAGAGTCACGCATTCGGATACACGAAGGCCGAGTACTTTGCGAGCGGCGCGGAGGGATTCCTGATCCTCGTCGCCGCCGTCGGAATCGTGATCGAGGCGATTCGCCGCTGGCAGAATCCGCAGCCCATCGCGGCCCCGTGGCTCGGCATCGCGGTCTCCGCCGTGGCGTCAGCGATCAACGGCGCCGTGGCGGTCACGCTCCTCCGCGCCGGCAAGAGGCTTCGATCGATCACGCTGCGCGCCGACGGCCAACACCTCCTGACGGACGTTTGGACCTCCGCCGGCGTCATTGTCGGCGTCACGGCGGTCGCCGCGACCGGATGGCTGCGGCTGGATCCTCTGATCGCCGTCGCCGTGGCGGTCAACATCGTATGGACGGGATGGAAGCTCGTGCGCGAAACGGGACTCGGTCTGCTCGATACATCGCTGCCCGAGGACGAGCGCCGCGAAGTGACCCGGGCGCTCGCGCCGTTCCAGGAACAGGGAATCCTTTTTCACGCCGTCTGGACGAGGGGCGCCGGCACGCGGCGATTCGTGTCCATGCACGTTCTCGTTCCCGGGAACTGGACGGTGCAGAAGGGACACGACCTCTGCGAAGAGATCGAGGCGAAGGTGCGCGGGGCCCTTCCGCAGGCCCATGTCTTCACGCACCTGGAGCCTCGCGAGGACCCCGTGTCCTGGGACGACCGGCGGCTCGACCGGAGTTAGCGCTCGGGGTCAGGTCTTGCCTTTGAACACCCCCTCGCGGGCGGGGTGGCCAAAAACCAGACCTGACCCCAATAGGATGGTGGCATGAATGCCGACGAGCTTCGCGCGCTGCAGAGTCCGCTGAAAGAACGCTACCGGGAGAAGCCCGAGGCCGCGCTCGTGACGTTGAAAGCGCGCGGCCGGATCGGCGAGAACATGACGTGCAAGGTCGAGACCGGCAAGGCGCTCGTCGCCGCCGGACTCCACCCGGCGACCGGAGGAGACGGAGTCGCGGCGTGCTCCGGCGACATGCTCCTCGAAGCGCTCGCCGCGTGCGCGGGCGTAACGATGAACGCCGTCGCGACCGCGCTCGGAATCGAGATCCGCGATGGCCGCGTGGAAGCGGAGGGAGACCTCGACTTCCGCGGCACGCTGGGCGTCTCCAAGGAGGTTCCCGTCGGATTCCAGTCGATCCGTCTGCGCTTCGACCTGGACACCGACGCCACCGAGGAGCAGCTCGCCAACCTCCAGCGCCT
Organism: uncultured Acidobacteriota bacterium; assembly: GCA_963733815.1. GTDB lineage: Bacteria > Acidobacteriota > Thermoanaerobaculia > UBA5066 > Gp7-AA6 > DAHUXD01. The sequence goes on from CAVTEG010000001.1 coordinate 88,472, forward strand.
GACGGAAAGGTACTGCGTCGTGTATCAGACGCTGCGGCGGCCCCCGGAGATCGCCGTCTCACGTTCGCGGCCGAGGCCCTGATCAAGCTCGGGATCCCTCGTCGCTGCGCTCCTCGGGATGACGGCTTTACCACCTTCATCCACTAGCCTGTCATCCCGAGCGACGCCGACCACCGACGGCAGACCCACCGCAGAAGGCAACGCCGGGCGCAGCCCGGCGGTAACCGAGGGATCCCGGAGTCGACACGCCGACGGCTCTGGGCGTTCAGTCCTCGCGCTCGTACGGGAACTTCAGAGGCTCTCGGGCGTTGAACTTCACCACGTCGAAGTAGGGCGACAGGTCGAAGTCCTGCGGCACGCAGAGGCTCGGGTGCCGCGCCTTCAAGAACCCGCTGTAGGCCGTCCGAGTCGGCCGGCCGAAGACGGCCTCGCGCAGGCGGCCGCGCTTGACGGCGCGCCGGCGGATGTGGAGCGGCAGGATCGTCAGCCCGACTTTCGCGAACGCCTCCGCCAGAAACGACGAGCAGATCGTCTCGGTGTCCTTGCCGCTCCCGAAGTGGAGGGCGTCCTCGCGCAAACGCATCGGGATCAGGCGTAGGGGCATCAAGTAGCGGAAGAGGTCGAGGATGTTCCGCCGGTCGTAGTGGAAGCCCATGCGGGCGATCACCTCGTCGAGCACGGTCTCGACCTGGACCGGCGTCAAGCCCGCGGGCCGGCAGACGCGGATGTTGAAGTCGATGTACTTCACCAGCGGCGAGAGGACGACGCCTTTGTCGACGAGGGCCTCGAGCACGAGATACCGCGCCTCCTTGCCGAATTGCCGGCGGATCTCCTCTCGCTGCGACGCGTCGCGCAGGAAGCGGCTTCCCACGTAGATGGCGCTGTGCGACCACGGCGACATCGTCAGGTACTTGACGACCTGCGAGACTCTCTGGTCCCCGTCGACGAGAACGACGTCGCCGGGACGGATGCGGCTCTTCAGCTTCTCGGGGTCGTTGAAGACGTAGCGCCGGTATTCGGCGCGGGGGCGCGTGATGCGCCCGACGAGCCATTCGCCGAACGCCTGCGCGGGCGAAAACACTGTGTCCATTGTGCGCTCCCGCGAGCGGGAGCGCGAGCCATAGGACGTTAGACCGTCTCCCCCAGCGCCTGGCGGACGGTCACGACGTCGACTAAGCCGGAGCACCCGTACAGGGCCGGCAGGACCTTCTCCGGCGGATACTTGCGCCGCAGTTCAGCCACGACCTCGGTCCCCGCGCGGTAAGCCGGCAGGTACATACGGCCGAACAGGGGGTGCTGCCCCCATGCGCCCGAGAATTTCCCCGCTCGTTGCTCACCAGGCAGTCGCTGCGAAGCGATCGGCTATTTCGGCCTGCTGCGCGCCCCTCGACCCAGGTGCGATACGACGCTTGATTCTTGGCGTCGTCCTGGAGCAGCGCCAGAGCCCGATCTGCAGGTCTTCGTCACGCACCTGCTCGACCTCGGTAAGGCCATCGCCATCAGACACGGCATTGTTCGCGATACCTTCGGCGAGCGTCCCCGAGCGCGTATTCATCGTGAGGATCGTGGACTCGAAGCCGACCTGCCGCGGACGTAGAGGCCCTGCAGATAAGCGCCCGTCGTGACGTGACCGGGCACGACCTCGTGGCCGACGAGCTGCTCGAACTCCGGCACGCTGATCTGGAGCGACGCATTGATCTCGTACGTGGCCTCGTACTGCGGCGAACCGTCAGCATTGCGCGCGCGGCCCACATAGTTCATGAACCCCGAGAACAACGCTTCCTTGACAGAAAGAAAGTCATGTTCGCGCGCGGGACGCCGCGCAGGTCCTCGGGCAGATGCGGCGGCAGATGTTTCGTCGTGCCGGCGTCGAAACGGGCGATGACGGCGTTGCGAGCGTCGGGATCGCCTTCGGCGGCACCAGCGCTCGCGCCGCCATGCGTCGGCGGCGGAAAGCAATTCGTCGTCGGTCTTCGACGTGTACCCGGCGCTCGCAAGCAGCTCCCGCAGGCGGCGGCGTTTCTCGCCCGGCCGCGAGGGCTCGGCTCCCGGCCCGTGGCCGCCACGACGCAGCGCGCGTACTGCACCGCGGGCCCGCGGCCGAGCAGGTCCATCGCGAGATCCCACATCGCCGAGAGACATGCCCGAGTCCGTCAAGAACTCCCCGCGCAGGCCCGCCAGCTTCCTGGCCTTCGTTCCAGACGGTGTCGATCCGCCCATGACGTCGACGGCGCGAGGTACTCGTCGATCGCGGCACGGTCGCTCCTTTCCCGTGACTCCGCCGGCCGCCCGCAACTTCGCCGCCGCCGGGTGCGTGTACGCCTCGGGCAGCGGCTCGTCGGAGAACCACGAGTCGGCGATGAACCGCGTCCTGTCCCCGACGCGCACATCACGTCGCCGCCCCACAGGGTGTCGATTCCCAGAACAGCGTCAGCCACGAAACGAGCTACTTCGTCCATGCTCAGCTCCTTCTGGTTTCTCAATGAGCGGAACCACACGTACAGGCAAAGAGAGATGAACATACCGCGCGAGACATGACTGCGATACCGGCTCGTTGGCGTAGAATGGCGTGTGACAGGTCCTCCCGGTACCAGCCGGGAACAATCGCAGACCCGCGCCGAAGACGCCACCCAGTGCGCCTCCCGCCATCAAACCCGAAGCAATGATCACTCCGCGCTCGCGAATGCGGTTGCCGCTCGCGCCGCCGCGCTTTCGCGAACGCTTATTCGAGGAAGTGCGACAAGAATCCGCCGACCAGCGCCGGCGTGTTCAACTCCAGCGGCAGATACATCCCGAGCGCGAAGATCAGGGACGGCGACCCGAGCATCTCCATGATCACCGCGATCATCGCGCCAGCGCCAAACAGGAGATAGGCGACCGGCTGCTGGCTCATAAAGCCCTCCACCAGCGCCTTCATGATCGAGGCCTGGGGCGACGGCGAGCACCGGCCGCGAGTCCCCGGGCGCAGCTTCCCCGAACTGGAAAGTCTGCGGCGAGCATCACGATCGTCAGGCCAACGGCAATCGCAGCGGCGATCCCGCCCAGAAACTTCATCTTCTCCTGGGCCGCCGGAGTCGAGCCCAGCCAATACCCGGTCTTCAAGTCCGTGATCGTCTGGCCCAGACACCGACAGCGCCGTGCAGACCATGCCGGCAATCGCCATCACGAAGAACATGCCCGTCGTTCCGGAAAGTCCGAACCGCAGCAGCACGACAGACGAAATGATGATGGTCAGCATCGTCATGCCCGAGACCGGATTGCGCGCGGTAGTGGCGATAGCATTCGCCGCTACCGAAGCGAAGAAGAACGAGAACACCAGCGTCAGCACCATGCCGATGCGAGCACCGTGGACGAAGCCTTCAGGCTGCCGAAGAAGATCGCGATGCCAATCGCGCTGATCACGACGCCGAGCAAGATGCCATGATCGGCATGTCGCGATCGGTACGCTCCTGCGCCGCCGCCTCGCCGTTGCGGAACGCCTGCAGCTGCAATTCCAAACGATCCCGCCACAACCTGCAGCGACTTCACGATCCCGAAGATCCCGCCGTGGCAATCGCGCCGACGCCGACGAAGCGCACATACTCCGGTAGATCTGCGCGGCCGTCATATCCGAGATCGGAATCGCGCCGGGATATACCGCCGTCGTCAATGTGGCTGCCCGACAAACCAGATCAGCGGCACCAGCACGAAGTTCGAGAGCACGCCGCCGGCGCACAGAATCATCGAGCTGCGCAGGCCCATCACATAGCCGAGCCCCAGGATGAACCCAAGCGCGTCGAAGCTGAACGCCATCCGCGCTCGCTCGGTCAGCATGCGCATCGGCGGGAACGAACTGAAAGTCCAAGTACTCCTTCCAGACCTGGAAGGTCGTGACGAAGAAGTCGTAGACGCCGCAATCGCCGTCGCCTCGCAGCAGCAGCTTGGCCTGCGATCCGCCCTTCTCGCCGGTGACCAGCACCTCGGTGATCGCCGTCGCCTCCGGGTAAGGGAACGGCCGTGCATGTCGCGGACGAAATACCGCCGCAGCGGAATCAGGAACAGCACGCCCAGGCAACCGCCGGCCAGGCAAATGAAGATGGTCTGCACCGGGTGTGGATCGAGCTTCAGGATGTAGAGCGCCGGCAACGTGAAGATCGCGCCTGCCACCACCGATCCCGAGGTGCCGCCGATGCCGGTGATGATCACGTTTTCCAGCAGACGTCGAGCGGCGCCGGTAAACGCGCGCGAGCCCGATGGCCAGGATCGAGATCGGGATCGCCGCCTCCATCACCTGCCCGACTTTCAGTCCCGAGTACGCCGAGGCGACGGTGAAGATGACGCACAGAAACAGGCCCCAGCCGATCGAGCGCGCCGTGGCCTCCGGAAGGGACGCGGACGGGGGGACGACAGGCTTGTACGTTTCGCCCGGGTGAGAGCGGCCGGTAGGCGTTTTCGGGGAGCGACTTGCTCTCGGAAGCGTCCATCGAGACCTCCCAGCGGCTCTGCGCTATCTTTCGTACCGTCTCGGTGTCCGGGCCTGCCGCGGATTGACGCCGCGGAGTCTACCCGACTCCGGCAGAAAGGAGATCTCCTGGGACTTTCCGGCGATTCGCGCCGCGCCTGGGCGATCTTCTTCGCGCGCGGCGTCCTCGGCCTGATCTTCTTCATGGCCGGCGCCTGGAAGACCTTCACGCTGACGCCCGCGGGTCACGCCCACAAGTGGTTCCTGGACCCCTACGCGGACACGTTTCTTCCACGCTGGTCCCTCTGGGTGACCGGCGTGACGATCCCGATCGTCGAGCTCGTCGGAGGTGCGCTCGTCCTCGTCGGCTTCCGGGTCCGCGAAGCGCTGATCGCCCTGGGCTTCGTGATCCTCGTCGTGACGTTCGGGCACCTCCTCAAGGAGCCGCTCTACGAGTTCCACACCCACGTGATCCCTCGACTCGCCCTGCTTCTCTTCGTCCTGATGCTTCCCCGAGAAGACGACCGTTTTTCACTCGACTACTGGATCGCGCTCCACCGCGCGGCCTGATCGAAAGGAGAGCCATGTCCCGCACTCGCGTTCTCGGTTTCGCCTCGTTCTTCCTGGCCTCGGCGCTTCTCGCGCAGGCGCCCAAACCGGGCGCTCCAGCCCGTCCGCGCGCCGCGGCCGCGCCGGCCACAAATGCGACCGTCGACTCCGTCATCGCAGCGCTGTACGAGTCGGTGAGCCACGGCAACGACGCCGAGCCCAACTGGAACCTCATGCGGGAGGTCTTCCTGTACACCGGCCAATTGATCCCGCCCAAGCGGCCCCAGGAAGACCGTTTCACGACCCTCGACGTCGACGGCTTCCAGGAGCGGGTCCGCAAGGGCGCGGCCGCGGCGAAAGCCAAGGGCGACCCGACCTCGTTCTTCGAGAAGGAGGTCGCGCGCCAGACGGACTGCTTCGGCAACGTCTGCCAGATCTTCTCGACCTACGAAGCGCGCCGCGATCCTTCCGACGCGAAGCCCTTCGTCGCCGGAATCAACTCGATCCAGCTGGTGCGGGACGAGACCGGCTGGCACATCGCATCGGTCGTGTGGGACGTCGAGCGTCCCGACAACCCGATCCCGTCCCAGTACGCGGCGAAGCCGAAGTCGTAGGCGCCGCGAGAGTGAAACGCCGTTTCGCCGGCCTCGTCCTCGCGGCCGCCGTGCCCGTGGTGACGCCGCCGCTGCCGCCCCCGCCGCCGGACAACTCCACGATCCAGCAGGAGGCTCGGCCCACGCCGGTGTCGCGCAAATACCTGACGCCGACGCCCGGCTTGACCGCGACGCACGCGCCTCCGCAGATCGTCGGGCCCGACGGCCGCTCGGTGGACGCGATCGTCACGGCCCTGTATCAGTCCGTCAGCTGCGGTCCCGAGGTCGAGCCCAACTGGGAACGGATGTCGGCGCTCTTCTTACCGGGCGCCAGGATCATTCCTCCGAAGGCCAGGGCCGACGAAACGATCACGGTCCTCGACGGGAAGGCGTTCCAGGAGCGCGTGCGAAAGCTCCTGGAGACCTGGAAGCAGAAGGGCGAGTCCACCGCGCTCTACGAGAACGAAGTCGCGCGGCAGGAGCAATGTTTCGGCAGGGTTTGCCAGATCTTCTCGACGTTCGAGACGCGCCACGCGCCCGGGGACCCGAAGCCGATGTATCGCGGGATCCACTCGATCCAGCTCGTGCACGACGGCACCCGCTGGTGGATCGTGTCGCTCGCCTGGGACGGCGAGCGGCCGGAGAATCCGATCCCGCCGCAGTACGAGGCCCAGAAGCCGAGCGACACGAAATAGATGTCATCCCGAGCGCAGCGAGGGACTCCGTAATCAGTAGAGCCACGGGGGCAATCGAGTCCGGGATCCCTCGTCGCTGCGCTCCTCGGGATGACAACCTTTAGCCCGTCATCCCGAGCGCAGCGAGACAGCCGACCACCGACCCGTCCACCGAAGGAAGACCTACAGCAGTAGGGAACGCCGTGCGCAGCACGGCGGTAACGCAAACCCACCGGCTTAGGCAACGCCGGGCGGAGCCCGCGCGTTCATCCCGAACTCGATAAGCACGGGATCCCTCGGGCTCACGCCCTCGGGATGACGGCTGGGGGCTACGCTTCAATCAGCGCGCTTGCCCCAGCTCCTTCGAGCGCGCGGTCGCGGCCTCGACCGCGTCCATCAGGATCGCGCGCAGGCGATTGCGCTCCAGGCTGTGCAGGGCGGCGATCGCCGTGCCGCCGGGCGACGTGACCATGTCCTTCATGACGGCGGGGTGAATCTTCAGGACCTCCGCCATCTTCGCGGCCCCCATCACCGTTTGCACGGTCAGCGCCGTCGCGACGTCGCGCGAGAGACCCACGCGCACGCCGGCGTCGGAGAGGCCCTCGACGATCTGGAAGACGTACATCGGTCCGCTGCCGGAGAGTCCGGTCACGGCGTCGAGCTGATACTCCGGCAGCTCGACCACGAGGCCGATCGACTCGAAGATCTTGCGGGCCTCCGCCATCCGCACCGCCGTGGCATGACTGCCCGCGCACAGCACGGTGGCCGACAGGCGCACGACCGCGGCCACGTTGGGCATCGCCCGGACGACCGGCACGCGGTCGCCCGCCAGAGCCTCGATGCGCGAGGTCGGAAACCCCGCGGCGATCGACACGACCAGCCTCTGCCGGGACAGGACCGGGGCGATCTCGCCGAGCACCGACTCCAGGATCTGGGGCTTAACGGCGAGGATCACGATGTCCGCCGAGCGCGCCGCCTCGCGGTTGGAGGAGAGCACGCGGATTCCGAGCTCCTTCTTCAGGACCGAGGCCTTGGCGGCCTTGGGATGCGACGCGACGAGCTTGCTTCGGCGCCCCCATCCGGAAGCCAGGATGCCTCGAAGAAGGGCCGTTCCCATGTTGCCAGCGCCGAGCACGGCGATCCGTTTCTGTTCCATGCCCGCGAGGATACGTCCGCCGGGCCGCATTGCTGCTACGCTCCGCCCAATCGTTCCCTGACAGCCTCGTCCCCGAGGCGAAGGAGGAACTCGTGGGCAAGATCAACCTCGGCCGGGTGATCCTGGGTGGAGTCCTCGCGGGGATCATCGTCAACCTCTCCGAGTGGCTCATTCACGACGTCGTTATGAAGGAGCAGTTCCAGGGCGCGCTCAAGGCTCTGGGCAAGAACCCGCCGGATTCGGGAGCCGCGATTTTCTGGTGGAACGTCTGGGGGTTCATCCTTGGAATTACGGCCGTCTGGCTCTACGCCGCGATCCGGCCGCGCTACGGTCCCGGCCCGGCGACGGCGGCGCGGGCGGGAGTTGCGGTGTGGATCCTGTCGTGCGTGCTGATGACGATCGTAATGACGAACCTGGGCCTCTTCCCGTTCTCGGCGCTGGCCCTGATCTGGTTTCTCGTCGAAGACGTCGTCGCCACGATCGTCGGCGCCTGGGTCTACAGGGAGGCCGCGGCCTAGCGGACGGATTTGACCCGGCGCCGTCGCTGTCATCCCGAGGGCCGGAGCCGGCCACCAACGCTAGACCCCCGGCAGTAGGCAACGCCGGCCGAAGGCCGGCGGTATCCCCGAGGGAATCCCGGGCTTGATCGCCGATGGATGCCTGTCGAGTCCGGGATCCCTCGCTGCGCTCGGGATGACAGGCCTCCGGGGCCAGATCTAGCCCATCGCCTGTTTCAGGTCCTCGATCAAATCGTCCGCATGCTCGAGACCGACCGACACCCGCAGGAGATTCTCCGGGGTTGTGGAGCCGGCGCCCTCGCTCGAGGCCCGATGCTCGATCAGGCTCTCGGTTCCTCCGAGGCTCGTCGCGACCACGAAGAGCTTCAAGCCCGACACGACCCGCACCGCCTCGGCGCGTCCGCCGCGGACGCGGAAGGACAGCATTCCGCCGAACCCTTTCATCTGACGGCGCGCGACGTCGTGGCCCGGATGCGACTCGAGTCCCGGATAGTGGACCGCCTCGACCTTCGGATGCGCGGCCAGCGCCCGGGCGACGGCCATCCCGTTGGCGCTGTGCTTTTCCATGCGGCACGGGAGCGTGCGCAGGCCGCGCAGAACGAGCCACGAGTTGAACGGCGAGGCGACGCCTCCGAGGATGTAGCGCACGTGCTCGGCCTTCTCGTAGACGGCGTCTTTCGTCTTGAAGACGAGGGCGCCTCCCTGCTCGTCGCTGTGGCCTCCCAGGTACTTCGTCGTCGAGTGCAGGACGGCGTCGCAACCGAGCTCCAGCGGCCGCTGGAGCGCCGGCGTCGCGAACGTGCCGTCCACGATGAGGCGCGCGCCCGCTCCGTGCGCGATCTCGGCCAGGGCTTTCAGGTCCACGATCTTCATCAGCGGGTTCGACGGCGTCTCCGCCCAGATCAGCTTCGTGTCGGGTCGCAGCGCTTCGCGCACGGCCGAGAGATTCGCCATGTCGACGACCGACGACTCGACCGACCACCGCGGCAGATAGTCCTGCGCCATGTGCCGGAACCCGTAGTACGCGTCATCGGGAAAGATCACGTGGGACGCGGCCGGCAACGACTGGAGGTACGCCGCGCCCGCGGCCAGGCCCGAGGCGAACACGAGCGCCGCCTCGCCGCCTTCGATCGCCGCCAGCGCCTCGCACAGCCGCGCCTGCGTCGGGTTGGACTCGCGGATGTAGATGTGTCCGCCGGTCCGCTGCGCCTCGGGGCCGTGGACGAACGTCGTGGAGAGATGGATCGGCGGCGCGACGTCGCCCGCCGGCGGCTCGGGCTCGGCCCCCGCGTGAACGGCCAGTGTCTCGAAGCGCATGCGCCCTCCTGCGGGCCATGCTACTTCTTACGGGTCGCTCGGGCGGCGCCGTCAGGCTCCAGAAAGAGGATCTCGTCGACCGAGCCTTTCGCGTCGACGGCGAATCGAATTCCATACCCCGGCAGCTCCCGGAACTGGAACTCCGTCTCGCGGTAGGGATCCAGGCGGTACGGAGGGTGATCCCCGACGCGGACCAGGAGCGCCGAGCCCTCGAGTGAGATCACCAACGCGAGGGACGGCGTGTCGACGAATTCGTACTGCCCCGCCAGCGTCTTGAGGAAAGCCGGGTCGGAGAGACGCGCGGGAAGCGTCTTCGTCAGTGCGACCTCGGCCGTGTTCCCGCCCGAGGACGTCGCCGGGCTTTCCATGCGAGAAAGGCGAAACGGATACTGCTGGCCAGCTTGACGAAGCTGCCCTGAAATCGTCGACCCGTCGGCCGACATCGTCCCTTCGAAAGTCGGATCGCCCGGGATTCCGGAGATCGAGAAACGCACGGCGCTTCCTTCGACTCGGAAACCCGTCAAAGCAAGGGCGTGGGCCCCCTGCGCCGGAATGTCGATCGTGCCGGTCCAGGCGTCTCCCGGCGGCGACGCCAGCTGGATGTCCACTGCGAGCGACTGCCCCGGCAGCTCGATCGCGCCGGACCAGCGTCCGGCCGGGGAAGGGGCATCGGCCGTCGCCGTGGCGGCAGCGGCGAGCATCACCAGGATCTTCCATGTGAGCAGAGACTTGCGCAGAGCGAGGGTCTTCATCCGAGGACCTCCCACCGGGAATGCGGGCTTGTTATCGACAGTGCCACAGATCCGGGCGTCTCGGAAACGGCGTACCCGCTCTGGAATCTAAGCCCGGACGGCCGGGTTGTCGGCAGACACAAGGAGACCATCGTGCGCCTGAGGTTACTTTCCGCTCTCGTTCTCGGGTTCGTGCTCATGTCGCTCTTCGCCGAGGCGCGGGGCGCCGGTTCGGAGACCGCGATCTTCGCGGGCGGCTGCTTCTGGTGCGAGGAGAGCGCCTTCGAAGACCTTCCCGGAGTCATCTCCGTCACGTCGGGATACACGGGAGGATCCACTCCCAATCCGACCTACGAGGAGGTCTCGAGCGGCCGCACCGGCCACGCCGAATCCGCGCAGGTCGTCTACGACCCCGACAAGATCTCGTACGAGAAGCTCCTCGACGTGTACTGGCACAACATCGATCCGCTCCAGAAGGACGGTCAGTTCTGCGACCACGGAACGCAGTATCGGACGGCGATCTTCTATTTGAACGACTCCCAGAAGCGCGCGGCCGAAGCCTCGAAGGCGAAGCTCGAGCAGGAGCCGAGATTCAAAGGGAAGATCGTGACGCAGATCGTGGCGGCGTCGAAGTTCTATCCGGCGGAGGCTTACCACCAGAACTACTGCAAGGTGCGCCCGGTCCAGTACCAGGCCTACCGCGAGGGCTGCCGCCGCGACGCGCGGCTCAAGGAGGTCTGGGGAGCCGAGGCGGGAGGTCACTGATGAAACTGATGTCCGTTCTTCTGGCCGTTCCGGCGGCGGCGATCACGTTCGCGGCGCTGGCCGCTCTGCGGGCGGCGCCGGCGCCTGCGCCCACGCCGGCGAAGCCCCCGGTCTCTCCGCCGTCCGGAGCGTTTCACAAGCCGTCGGATGCGGAGCTGCGCCAGCGTCTCACGCCACTCCAGTACGACGTCACGCAGCACGAGGGTACCGAACGCGCGTTCTCCAACACGTACTGGGACAACAAGAAGCCCGGAATCTACGTCGACGTCGTCTCGGGCGAGCTGCTGTTCAGCTCGCTCGAGAAGTACGACTCCGGTACCGGCTGGCCGAGCTTCTGGAAGCCGCTCGAGGAGGGCAACATCGCAGACCGGACGACCGCATCAGCTTCGTTGCAAAGTGGGCCGGAGGTGCGCTCGACTCACGCCGACTCGCATCTCGGGCACGTCTTTGACGACGGCCCGCCTCCCACGGCACTGCGCTACTGCATGAACTCCGCGGCCATGCGCTTCATCCCGGTCGAGGACCTGGAAAAGGAGGGCTACGGCAAGTACAAGGCGCTGTTCGAAGCGAAGTGACCGCGCAGCCGTCGCATCGCGACGGTGTAGCGGTCATCCCGAGGGCGCCAGCCCGAGGGATCCCGATCTGAACAAGCCGCGTCGCCTACTAAGTCCGGGATCCCTCGCTGCGCTCGGGATGACAGCGTAAGAGCTACGGCGCTAACCCTGGCTCGTAGTTCGTGACGAACTCCAGGAACCGCATCGTCTCGAGCATGTCCTTGCCCTTGAATCGGATCGAGTGCGCGTCGGTGCGCTCGACGATCGGGAGATACGCGAGCACTTCCGAGGGACGATAGTTCTTGAAGCGCACGTCGAGCGTCACCGGAGCCTTGACCTCGTACGGCTTGAGAGATCCCGCCCGCTCGACTGCTTTCTTCGCCGTGGCGCGGATCAAGTCGCAGCTCGCCTCCGGCGTCAGCGTCCGCGCGGAGTGAAATCCGAGCGGCCACTTGACCACCGCGCCCTCGATCGGGCCCAACAGCGCCTGCACCTCTTTCACGGCCGCGGCATCGCCCGTCACCATCGCGACCGGCACGTGGAAGTGGCCGGCGATTGCGGCGTTGAGCCCGGCCTCGGGCACTGACACGCCGTTCAAGCGGACATCGGCGAGGTTCGCCGAGGACATCGTGTGCGCCCGCACGCCCTCGGGATTGGTGGTCGAGGAGTGATAGCCCACGAAGAGGACCGCCGCGAAGGTCCCGTCGATCCCCTCCATCATCCCGAGGGGCCTGGGCCAGGAGCGCACGATCTGAACGTCCTTCGGGAAGCGATCGATCAAGAGGCTCTCGCCGTTGCCGTGGGAATCCGAGACCAGGATCTCCCCCGCGCCCGCCGCGCGCGCACCTTCGATCGCGGCCAGCGTCTCGTTCGTCATGAAGCCCCGGAATCGCTCGTACTCGAAGCCTGGAGGCCCGAGCTGATCGCCGCTCACGACGCCGGCGATGCCTTCCATGTCCACCGAGATGTAGACCTTCGGCCGGGCGGTTTGTGCCGGGACTGCCGCAACGAGGACGCCGCCCAGCACGACCGCGAGAGCGAGCCTCCGAGTCACTTTCCCCTCTTCGCCGACGGCATCGCGAATCGCGAATCGTCGATCGGAACGTTGACCTCGATCTTGTCGAACTGCAGGACCTGGCTTTCCGGCACACCTTCGGCGCCGGCCTCGAAGGAGTGCGGCAGTTTCACGCCGTCGACGTCGCGGTAGTCGCCGATCCGATTCACGATCTCGATCTTCCGGCCCTCGACCGCACGCTCGGTGACCGTCAGGAACTGCAGGTAGGTCTTCGCGTCGAGAAAGACGTACCGCTCGTCTCCGTCGCTCGTCGTGATCTTCAGCTTCCAGGCGTCGCGGCCGTCGGGCTTCTCCCGGCCGACGAGCGTGATCGTGTTGCCTTTCTTCTCGGCGTCGACGAGCGGCCCGTCGATGTCGGCCTGGAGGGCGATTCCCTTCCGATCCTCGGCGGACATCTCGTGCGGCTCGGTGTCGCCCCCAAACGGAAGAATCACCCATGCCGTCTTTCCGTCGTACGCCTGGACCGCCGTCTGGCCGTCCACGGTGAACTGCCACCGAACTTTCGCCGGCCGCTGGAACTCGAGCACGGTCGGCGCCGCGGCCTCGTTGCCGAGCGACATCGTTCCCGTCATTCGGAGCGACTTGACGGCGTGGAGCTTATCGAGGCCGCCCCGGGCTTCGATGTTCTTTTTCACCAGCTCGTCGGCTGTCGGATTTCCCGCTTCGGCTCCGAGAGCGAACACCGCCGCTGCGACCGCGGCGAAGAAGGACATCTTGCGCATCTCGAGTTGGGGACTCTACCTCACCGGTCGGTGTATAAGGATCCGCCTTGACCGAACGAGATCGCCCCCGATACTTCCGCGAGGACGTGAAGAAACTGCCGGCAGCCGCGCGCAGGCTCCACGAGCGCGTCCGTAAGCGCTGCCTCGCGCTCGAAGGCGCGGTCGAGGAATTCCCGTGGGGAGGGACCGGCGTCTACAAGGTCCGCGGAAAGATCTTCGCGGGTACAGGCATGGACGGTTCGCGGTACTCGGTCGGTTTCAAGCCCCCCGAGGAGGAGCGCGAGGACGCCCTGGCGCTTCCCTTCGTTCGCGTCGCGGACTACGTCGGCCGTTACGGATGGGTCCAGGCGTCGCTGACGAAGCTCGGAGAGCTCGAGCTGATCTGGCCCTGGATCGAAGAGTCGTATCGGCGCCTGGCGCCGAAGGCGAAGCGGAAGCGCGCAGCCAGGGCGAGATAGTCTTCTCGGGGTGACACCGATCGAGGATCTGCCGACGCCGTCGGTCCTGGTCGATCTGGACGTCCTGGAAGCGAACGTCTCCGCGATGCAGGCGGATGCACGGCGGGCCGGCGTCCACCTCCGCCCTCACGCCAAGACACACAAGTCGCCGGAGGTCGGGCGGCTTCAGCTGGCCGCGGGCGCTGTCGGTCTCACCCTCGCGAAGACGTCCGAGGCCGAGGTATTCGCGTCGCTCGGCTTCGAAGACATCTTCCTCGGGTATCCGGTGTACGGCGCCGACAAGGCGCGGCGATTACTGGCGCTGTCGGACCGGATCGCGATCGCAGTGGGCGCCGACAGCGAGGAGGGCGCCCGCTCGCTGGGCGACGTGTTTCACGCCGCGGGCCGGCGCCTCTCGTTGCGGCTGAAGGTGGACTGCGGCTACGGCCGCGTGGGCGTCCCCCCGGAGCGCGCCGTCGATACCGCCATGCGAATCGCGGATCTCCCGGGCATCGAGTTTCGAGGGCTCTTCACGCACGGCGGCCAGGGTTACGCCGCCGGAACCCGCGAGGAGGTCGCGGCCGCCGCCCGCGACGAGGGCCGCGCGGTGACCGAAGCCGCCGAGGCCGTCCGCGCCGCAGGCCTTCCGGTCGGAGACGTCTCGCTCGGATCGACCCCGACGGCACGTCACGCGATGGCCGTGCGCGGCGTCACGGAGTGCCGGCCCGGGACTTACGTCTACAACGATTTCTCGCAGGTTTGCCTGGGCGCCGCACGGTTCGAGGATTGCGCGCTGACGATTCTGGCCACGGTCGTCAGCGTCCCGGAGCCCCGCCGCGCCGTCGTGGACGCCGGCTCGAAGACGTTGTCGTCGGACCCCCTTCGGCCCCGCTCCGTCGGCCACGGCCTCGTCCTGGGCCGCCAGAGCCGGATCGCACGCCTCTCCGAGGAGCATGGCGTGATCTCGGTCGAGGACGGCGAGAGCTTCCGGGTGGGAGAACGCGTGCGGATCCTCCCCAACCACGCCTGCATCGTGTCCAACCTGCACGACCGCCTGGTCGCCGTGCGGAAGGGCCGGGTTGAAGGGACGATCACCGTCGCGGCGAGAGGCTGCGTCCAGTAAGAATCCGTGAGAATCTTCACCCCGGCCCGGGGTCTAAGTTAGTCTAACGGCCCCGGATCGAACCCGGTCGCCGATCGGGAGCCGTTCCGAAAGGAGACATCACATGCCTCGTCTGAGGGCTTCGCTCTTGCCGCTTGCCGCCGCCGTCCTCGCGGCGACTCCGCTGCTGGCGGCCGACACCTACTCCGTCGACAAGAACCACTCCGACGTCAGTTTCCAGATCCGGCACTTCGCCTCCAAGGTGCGCGGCCGGTTCGGAGACTTCGAGGGCACGATCCAGGGCGACGCGGCCAAGCCCGAGCTTTCGTCGGTCGTCTTCACGATCAAGACGCCTTCGATCGACACCGGCAACGGCGATCGGGACAAGCACCTGCGCTCGGCGGACTTCTTCGACGCCGACCGGTGCTCCGAGATCACGTTCAAGAGCTCCAGGATCACGCCGGCCGGGAAGGACAAATACGACGTCGCCGGGACGCTCACGATGCGCTGCGTGTCCAAGGACGTGACGCTTCCCGTGACGTACCTGGGCACGGCGAAGGATCCCCGGGGCACGGAGCGGGCGAGCTTCGAGCTCCTCACGAAGCTGAATCGAAAGGACTACGAGATAAACTGGAACAAGGCTCTGGACGCCGGCGGCTTCATGCTCTCGGACGACGTGGACATCACCATCAACCTGGAAACCGTCAAGAAGTGATATGCGAAGCGCGTACGCGTCGTCGTATGTCATCCCGAGGTCCGAAGGACCGAGGGATCCCTTTGTAAGCCGGATCACTGCACGAAAGGGATCCCTCGCTCCGCTCGGGATGACAGCCGGATGCCGGCCAGCGGAGGAAGCTGCGCTCGGGATGACAAAGGGTTAAAGTTCTCGGATGAAGATGCAAGCTCAGGCCCTCAATCGCCGCCTCCGTCCGGGGGCCGTGGCGGGCTTTCTCCTCGTCCACCTGGCCGCTCTCGGCGTGTTCGCCGTCGGCTTCTCGTGGCCGGGCGTGGCGCTGTGCCTCGGGTCCTACTACCTGCGGATGTTCGCCATCACGGCGGGCTTCCACCGGTATTTCAGCCACCGGACCTACCAGCTGCCGCGCGTGCCGCAGTTCCTCCTCGCCTTCCTCGGGCAGACCTCGGCACAGAAGGGCGTTCTCTGGTGGGCATCGAATCACCGGCACCACCACAAGTATTCGGACCGCCCCGAAGACATCCATAGCCCGCTCCAGGGCGGGTTCTGGTGGAGCCACATGGGCTGGATCCTCTCGCCCGACCACGAGAAGACGGATTTCTCCCGCGTCCCCGACCTGGCGAAGTATCCCGAGCTCGTCTGGCTCGACCGCCACCAGTTCCTGCCGACGCTGCTCTACGCGGTCGCGCTTTCGCTCGCCTTCGGGCCCGTCGGCCTCTTCTACGGATACTTCCTCTCGACCGTGCTCCTCTGGCACGGCACCTTCTCGGTCAACAGCGTCATGCACGTCTTCGGCCGCCGCGCCTTCGCGACGACCGACGACTCGCGCAACTCCTTTCTCATTTCGCTGATCACGATGGGAGAGGGCTGGCATAACAACCATCACTGGGCTCCGGCCTCCGCGGCCCAGGGGTTCCGGTGGTGGCAGTGGGACGGGAGCTGGTACGTCCTCTGGCTGGCCGAGCGCGTCGGCCTCGTGCGGGGATTGCGCCGCCCGCCGGCGCGATGGCGTGAGGCCGCGCGCGACGCGCACCGCACGGGACGCGCCTTCACCTCGGCGCGCCTCCACGTGCAGGTGCAGCGGCTGACGCAGCGCTGGGGCCTGGTCCGCGAATCCGCGCGCCACACGGCGCACGATGCCGTCGCGGAGCTGGAAGCGGCGCGGGTGCGCGCGGCGGCCCAGCTCGACCACCTCCACGAGGAAGCCGCGGCCCTCGGAGCGCGCGCCGGAAAGCGGCTCGAGGAGATCCACCGCGAGATCGAGCGCGTGCGCGCCCACCTCGTCGAGATCCTCGAGCGCCTGGTCGCGACCGCCGAGTCGTTGTCGCTCGGCCAGGCGGATCCGCAGCCGGGCTAGACACCATGCCGGGGACCGGTCCCGTGACCGCCGCATCGCGCGCGATCCTCTTTCGGGCGCTCGAGCGGATCACCGGCGGCCGCCTCGAGGTCCATCTTCCCGGCGGCACGATCCGCAGCTTTGGCGATCCCTCTTCGGATCTCCACGCGATCGTCCTGGTCCACGACGAGCGCGTCTTCGCGCGCGGCATCCGGGGCGGCGACATCGCGTTTGGCGAGGCCTACGCCGAGGGCCTCTGGAGCTCTCCGGATCTGGTCTCCGTCGTGCGGCTGGCGGTGCGCAACCAGGAGACCTTCGACGCCGGAGCGCGGCTGCCGGCGACGCTCTCGCGCTGGATCGAGCGCGCCCGGCACTTCCGGCACCGCAATTCCGTGTCGGGGAGCCGCGCGAACATCCGCTATCACTACGACCTCGGGACCGAGTTCTACTCGCTCTTTCTCGACCCGTCCCTGACCTACTCCTGCGGGGTCTTCGAGACGCCGGGCGCGACGCTCGAGGACGCGCAGCGCGCCAAGCTCGACCGGATCGCGGAGAAGCTCCAGCTTTCCCCGGGTGACCGGCTGCTCGAGATCGGCACGGGCTGGGGCACCCTGGCCATCCACGCCGCGACGAGGTACGGGTGCCGCGTCACCACCACGACGATCAGCGCCGCGCAGCATGCCCACGTGCGCGAGCGCCTGGAGCGGGAAGGCCTCGCCGACAAAGTCGAGCTTCTCTTCGAGGACTATCGCAACCTCACGGGCCGTTTCGACAAGGCGGTCTCGATCGAGATGTTCGAGGCGGTGGGACTGGCGTACTACGACGATTTCTTCTCGGCGATCGACCGCGCGCTCGAGCCCGGCGGCGCGATGCTGCTCCAGACGATCACCATGAACGAGTCGCGCTTCGCGCGCTACCGCCGCCAGCCCGACTTCATCCGGCGCCACATCTTCCCCGGCAGCGAGCTCGCGTCCGTGGACGAGATCCGCAAATCGCTCACCCGCGCGACCGACATGGCGGTCGTGGACGTCGAGGAGATCGGGCCTCACTATGTCCGGACGCTGGCCGCATGGCACGAGCGGTTCCTCGCCGCGCGCGACCGCGTCCGCGCCCTCGGGTTCCCGGAAACGTTCATCCGCATGTGGGACTACTACCTCGCCTACTGTCAGGGCGGCTTCGACGAGCGTCACATCGGGGATGCCCAGGTCCTTCTCGCCCGGAACGCCGTGCCGGTTCGGGAGACCGGTCGCGGCCGGGTCGCGTCGCAGGTCCCCGGGTCCCGGGCGTGAGGGCCGGCGAAGCCTTCCGCCGCCGCGTCGGCGAGCCCATCCTCCAGCAGCTGACCCAGGGGCTCTCGCCGGATCAGGTCGCATTGACCTGCGCCGTGGGCCTCTGCATCGCGGTCATTCCGGTCATCGGCGCGACCACGGCTCTCTCGTTTCTCGCGGCGTGGGCGCTCAGGCTGAACCAGCCGGTCATCCAGACGATCAACTGGTCGTCGTATCCGCTCCAGCTCCTCATGATCTTTCCGTTCATCCGGCTCGGCGAGAAGATCTTTGGCGCTCCGAGGCTCAAGTTCTCCCTGGACCAGCTCGCGGCCATGGGCAAGGCCGACCCGTTCGGAACGATGGCGCTCCTGGGCTCGACCCTCGCCCACGCCGTCGTCGCCTGGCTGCTGGTCTGCCCCGTGCTCCTCGTCGCCGTCTACTTCGGCATGCGCCCGCTCTTCCGCGCCCTCGCGCGCCGCGTCGCGGCCGTTCGGAAGGCCGACGTGGACGATGTCGCCTGAGGCGCCGCCGACTCCGCTCGAACGCGCGCCGGCGGCGCTCGCACGCGGCCGCGCGGTCTTCCTGAAGCGCGAGGACACGCACGAGCTCGGCGCGTTCAAGTGGCGCGGGGCGCTGCCGACCGTCGCGGAGTACGGCCGGCGGGGCGCGTCCGCCGTGGTCACGGCTTCCACCGGCAATCACGGCGCCGCCACGGCGTGGTCGTGCCGGCGCATTGGCATGAAGGCGATCGTCTATGCGCCCGAAGGAGCGTCCAAGACGAAGGTCGCGCTCATCGAGAGCCTCGGCGCGGAGGTCCGGCTCTTCGGGCGCGATCTCGAGTCGCGAAGAAAGAGGGCAAGCGCTTCGCGAGCGAGGCCGGCCTCCCGTTCTTCGAGGATGGCGTCGAGCCGACGCAGTTCGCCGGCTACGGCGCGATCGCCGAGGAGATTCTGGACCAGGCTCCCTCGCCTCCGGCCGCGGTCGTCGTGCCGGTCGGCAACGGCGCGTTGATCTGCGGCATCGGGCGGCGTCCTGAAACGCCGCAGCCCGAAAACGTTGGTCGTCGGCGTCGCCGCGAAAGAGGCTCCCGTCATGGCGCTCTCGTTCGAGGCGCACCGGCCCGTCGAGAGCGCCGCATGGCGACGTTCGCCGACGGCTTGGCCGTGCGCGTCGCGATCCCCGAAGCCGTCGAGAACGTCAACGCCGTCGTGGATCGCATGCTCCTCGTCTCCGAGCGCCGCATCGCGGAGGCCGTCGGAGCATTCGATCGCGCCGGCATCCGTGTCGAGGGCGCGGCCGCGGCGGGACTCGCGGCGCTGCCGGACCTCTCGGAGGTCGAAGGCCCGATCGTTCTCGTCGTCACGGGCCGAAACATCGACCCGGAGCTTCACCGGCGCGTCGTCGAGCGCCCGGAGTCGTTCCCGGACTAGCTCCTCGCAGCGAGATCCGTCGTGGCCAGGAATCGCGGCGGCTTTCTCGCCTTCGTCGCCTGCTCGTACGCGTAGGCGAGCCTGAGAGCGTCGGCTCGCTCCAGGCGCGCGCCGAAGAACGAGAGCCCGACCGGCAGGCCGAAGTCGTCGCCCGCCGGCACGGTGATGTGCGGATAGCCGGCGACGGCCGGCGGCGTCGAGCGCGCCGCCGAGGCCGTGATCGCCGTTCACGAGATCGATCAGCCACGCCGGCCCGCTGGTCGGCGCGACCAGCGCGTCGAGCTTGTACTTGGCCATCGTCGCGTCGATGCCCTCGCGTCCGCGGTGAGCCGCTGGTCCTTCGCGAGCGCCTTGACGTACGCCGTGTCGGTCAGCGGCCCTTTCGCCTCGGCCTTCTCGAATGATCTCCTGGCCGAAGTACGGCATCTCGCGATCCGCGGTGCGCGTCGTTGAACGCGATCACGTCCTGCAGCGACTTGTACGGCGACGCGGTCGCCGAGCCACGCCAGGTAGGCGTTCGAGATCCGCCTTGAACTCGTACAGCAGCACCTCGAACTCGCGTCTCGTCGATCTTCGCCGAGCGTCGCGATGTCCGCCGGATCGACGATCGATCGCGCCCTGCGGCTTCATCTCGGCGATCGCCGCTTCGAGCAGCGGTCGGCCGCGGGGCTCGTAGCCGATGAACTTCTTGCGCACGACGCCGATGCGCGCGCCCTTGAGGCCGTTCGGGCGTCGAGGAACCGCGTGTAGTCCGCGCGGCGCCTTCCCGGCGCGCTCTGCGCGTCGCCTGGTCCGCGGCGTCGAAGCCCGCGAGCGCACCGAGCAGCAGCGGCCGCGTCGGCCACCGTGCGCGTCATCGGCCCGGCCGTGTCCTGGCTGTGCGAGATCGGGATGATCCCGACCGCGGCTCACCAGGCCGACGCGTGGGCTTGATGCCGACGAGCCCGCTGTTGTTCGACGGGCGACACGATCGAGCCGTCGGTCTCGGTGCCGACCGCGACGCGCAGAGATTCGCGGCGGCCGCCGACGCCCGAGCCCGGAGCTCGAGCCCGACGGATTGCGGTCGAGCGCGTACGGATTCCTGCGTCTGGCCGCCGCGGCCGCTCCAGCCGCTCGTCGAGTGCGTCGAGCGGAAGTTCGCCCACTCGCTCAGGTTCGTCTTGCCGAGGATCACCGCGCCGGCCTCGCGCAGCCGCGTCGACGATGAACGCGTCCTTCGGCG
Organism: uncultured Acidobacteriota bacterium; assembly: GCA_963733815.1. GTDB lineage: Bacteria > Acidobacteriota > Thermoanaerobaculia > UBA5066 > Gp7-AA6 > DAHUXD01. Next base: position 109,056 of record CAVTEG010000001.1, read on the forward strand.
GCGTCGCGCCCGCGAGCGCGAGCGAGCCGGCGGTCGTCATCATCCGGTCGGCCGTGGCGATGTTGTCCTTGATCAGGATCGGAATGCCGTGCAGCGGCCCGCGCACCTGCCCTGCCTTGCGCTCGGCGTCGAGGCTGTCGGCGATCGCGAGCGCGTCGGGATTGATCTCGAGGATGCACGCGCAGCGTCGGCCCCTGGCGAGTCGAGGGCCTCGATGCGCGCCAGATATTTCTCGCACAGCGATCCGGGAGGTGTCCTGCCCGGACTCCATCCGTTTCTGCAGATCGACGACGGTGGCTTCCTCGAGGTCGAAGGCTTCGGGGGCCGGCGCGGCCGGCGTCTCCGCGCGAGCAGTCGTTCTTGCCAGCGCCGAGACACTTCCCAGCGCTCCGAGCTTCAGGAGCGCCCGCCGGTCGAGAGCCGAGCTCATGGTTGTCCTCCTGCGAGTTGCGGCAGAGATATCACGGACGGGAAGTCAGAGCTTCGATGAGCGCCGAGGTCGAGAGTGGCTCCCCCGTCGCGTCTTCCAGGATCTGGTCGATCGTCTGGGTTCCGCCCTTCGAGAGGAGGCGCGCGCGAAGGTAGTCCCCCGCGGCCGGTCCCCAGGACGCTCCGAACTTTCGATTCACGGCGCGATGCACCTGGCGTCCAATCATCTCGGCGAGGACGTAGCTCTGCAGATAGATCGGGCCGGTCGCGTAGAAGGGGTTGAACACCCAGACCGGAAGGCCGTGCGTCGAGACCCCGACGTGCGCCTGGAAGAGCCGGTCATAGGCCGCTGCGAGATCCTGTCCCGGATTCGCGTAGGCCTCCAGCTCGAAGAGCGAAGAGGCGATCCGCTGTCTCAGATCGTAGAGGCTCCCGAGCCGGTACGCCTCCGCGAGCCGGATGGCTTCCTCGCGGGACAGGCCGAAGAAGCGCACGGCCACGTCAGGCTCGTAGAGACACAGCGCCATCACCTGGCCCAGGCCCTCGTCGAAGGGCTGGGCGTAGTTGCTCTGCAGAAGAAACGACGGCTCGGAGTCGTAGCAGTAGTGCAGCGCGTGGCCCGCCTCGTGGAGGAGCGTGTCCGTGAACGTCAGCCCCTCATACGTGTTGACGAGGACGCGGACCTCTTTTTCGTAGAGGATCGGATACGTGCCTCCGCCGAAGGCGATGTCGGCAACCTTGAGCGTGACGGGCAGCTTCGCGAAGTCGTAGCCGAGGGAGAACGCCAGCGCCTGGATTCTCGTCCAGGCCTTCGCGCGGGCGAGCGCGTGGTCGGTCTCCGGTCCCGAGAGCCTCGAAAAGAAATAGTCGAGATCCCAGGGCTCCAGAGTGTCGACGCCGAGCTCGCGCTTCGCGCGCGCGGCGAGACGGCCGAACTCCTCCTCGGTTCCGCGGCGGATCTGCTCGAACGACGCCTGCATCTTCGCGCGGTCCACCTGGTTGCGGCGCAGCATGAAGTCGGGGAAGGACTCGCCGGCGTATTTCCGGGCGAGCTTCTCCCGCAGGGCCATCGCCTCGCGCACTCGCGCTCCCGCGAGGCGCGCCATCTCGGCGCGGGCCTCCCAGGCCTGCCGGCGCTTCGAGCGGTCCGGGTCCTGCGAGACGATCGTGTTCAGCTCGGCCCGCGCGATCTTTTTCCCGCCGACCGTGAATCGCGCCGCGGCAAAGGTTTTTTCGAGATTCTCGGTCAGCGCCGCGAGCTCCGGGTCCCCGGCGATCCGGGCGTCGGCGGCCTCCTCGAGAAAAAGGACACGGCGTCGCTCGACGAGAGGCTCGGAGAACCGGGCCCGCGACAGAGTTTCGGGAAACGCCGAGGCTGTCAGGACTTCGCGGATCTCGGCGCGGATCTTGAGCGTCGAGGCGTCCTTCTCGCCGAGCGCGACGCGGTACTGCGCGCGCCAGTACTCCGCCCAGAGAGTCGCCAGGCGTTTCTCGCGCGAGGACATCTCGGCCTGGAGTCGTGCCGTATCCTCGGGCGCCGGCGAAGCGCCTCCGAGACACAACGCGAGAACGAGAACGAGAAGGACGCCGCGCTTGGACATTCGCGCGGGTATTCAAGCACAGGCGCCTTGCAGCAGGTTGCTGAGAAAGGGCCTGCTAGAACAGGTGGGCGATCGACCTCGCGTAGTACGTCAGGAGCGGCAGCTCTTCCGGCCGGGCGCGGTAGAGACCGTCCGCGTCTTCGACCAGGCGGCGGAGCGTGAGCATCCGCAGCCCGACCGTGATCGCGTAGTCCTGGTCTCCGCGCGGAACGTAGACGTGCGCACCGCGCCGATCGAGCTCCTCCATCAGCCGCAGCACTTCGCCCTTCAGCTCGAGCTCGCTCCAGGCCCGGCCGGGCTCGCGGACAAATACGGTCGCGACGAGCGAGACGGGAACGACCGGGATGACCCGGGCGACCGAGGCCATCAGCTCGCGCGCGAGCTCCCCCAGGCGCCGGGAGTGCTCCTCTTTCGGAAGCGTGCGGAAATCGAGCCCGTGGCGAGACAGGTACGCGGACAGCGAGACCGGCGAGCCGAAGTTGACGCAGGCGTACCCGAAGCGATGCCAGCGGCTCCGGGCCCGCAGCCAGAGGTTCCGGCCGATGAAGCGCGCCGTGTGGGCCACCGACTCCGTCGTTCCGGCGCGCGGCGCGCCGGGCTCGAGCTCCGCGAGGAAGCTGCGGTCCTCGAACGTGCGGTCGTAGTTGATCCCGACCGGAATGAAGACGATGTCCCGGCGGCCCGCCGGATCGAAGCTCCGCAGCATGTAGTCGAGGATCCCGAGCTTCGGGGGTCGAAGCGTTCCGTCGCGCGAGAGACCCCCTTCGGGGAAGACCGCCTGAGTCACGCCGGCCTCGGTGGCCATGGCGACGTAACGCTCCAGGACCTTTCGGTAGAGCGGGTCTTTGGAGTTGCGCCGCACGAAGTACGCGCCCATCGCGCGAATCAGCGTCTGGAGCGGCCAGATGCGAGCCCACTCGCCGACGGCATAGGACAGCGCCGCCTTCTCGGCCGCGAGATAGCCGACGAGGACGTAGTCCATGTTGGAGCGGTGGTTGATCAGGAACACGACCGTGGCGTTGTCCGGGATCGCCGAAAGCCCGGCCTCGTCGGAATAGCCGAGGCGAACGCGGTAGAGCGACCGCGCGAGGTTACGCGCGAGCCAGTATCCGACCCGGAAATAGACGTACGCGTTGAACGCCGGGACGATCTCACGGGCGTACCGGGAAACCTGCGCCATCACGACTTCGCGGGGCATGTCCCGCTCGCGCGCCTCGATCTCGGCGGCCTGCTGCACCTGGGGATCGAAGAGGAGCCGGTCGATCAGGACTTCGCGCTTGGTCAGCTTGAACGGCGGGATGCGGATCTTCAGCCGGGTCTCGAGCTCCTCGAGCACGCGGTTGACCCGGCGTCGCAGGAGGTAGCGCACGCTCGGGATCAGCAGGCGATCCACGGCCGCCCACGCCGCCAGCAGAGCCAGGACGATCGCGAGCCACAGGGGCAGCGTCACGCCGTCGCGCATCGCAATTGAGTCAGAGCATAGGATGAAAGGACTCGAGCATGCCGACCCACGGGATCTTCGTCACAGGCGCGACGGGCTATCTCGGGCGGCGCGTGGTGCCCGACCTCCTCGCCCGCGGCCACTCGGTGAAGGCGCTCGCGCGTTCCGGTTCGGAGGGGAGGCTCCCGGCCGGGGTCAAGCCCGTGATCGGCGACGCGCTGGACGGCACGGATCGCTCCCTCCGACACGTTCCTGCAGCTCGTCGGCGTCCCGCATCCGAGGCGTACTGGCAGGCGCGCGCCGACGCGGAAGCTTTCCTCGCGCAGACCGGACTGAACACGACCGTCCTTCGTCCCTGGTACGTGCTGGGCCCGGGGCATCGCTGGCCATATCTGCTCATGCCCGGCTACTGGGTCGCCGAGCGCCTTCCGGCGACGCGCGAGACCGCGCGGCGCCTCGGCCTCGTCACGCTCGATCAGATGGCCGCGGCAATCGTCCGCGCCGTCGAGAATCCCGCCGTCGGGATGAAGATTGTTGAAGTGCCTGAAATCCGACGCGGGCGCATGTAAGGATAGGCGGCCTCGAAAGGGCCGAGATGGACGTCCAACGCGGAAACTTCTCGATTTCGACGGAAAAGGCGCGACTCGACCACGGGGTCATCCACGACTACCTGTCGCGCTCCTCGTACTGGGCCAGGAGCATTCCCCGCGAAATCGTGGACCGCTCGATCGAGAACTCGCTCTGCTTCGGGATCTATGACGGCGACGCGCAGGTCGGTTTTGCGCGCGTCATCTCGGACCGCGCCACCTTCGCCTATGTCTGCGACGTCTTCGTGATCGAGTCTCACCGCGGCCATGGTCTGGGGATCTGGCTGATGGAAGTGATCCTCGCCCATCCGGACCTTCAGGGCCTCCGGAAATGGGTGCTCACGACGCGCGATGCCCATGGGCTCTATCAAAAGTCCGGTTTCCGGAAGGTCGAGGACCCGGTGCGTTACATGGAGATCCTCGACCGGCAGATCTATGAGCGAAAATAAGGCGAAGCCCGAGTGGTGGCGCGAGTTCTTCTCGGGACTCGCGGTCGAGTTCTGGCAGGCGGCGCTTCCCGAGGAGGCCACGCGCGCCGACGTGGCGTTTCTGTGGGACAAGCTCCGTCTCTTCGACGATGCTCGCGTGCTCGACGTCTGCTGCGGCGCCGGGCGGCTGATGATCCCCCTGGCCGAGCGAGGCTGCTCGATGTCGGGACTCGACATTTCCGAGGAGTTTCTCCATGCGGCGGGGCGGGCGGGTGCCGAACGGGGGCTGCCGCTGGATCTTCGCCAGGGCGACATGCGTTCGCTGCCCTGGGTGGACACATTCGACGGCGTTTTCTGTTTCGGCAACAGCTTCGGCTACCTCGACGACGAAGGCCATTCCGCGTTCTTCGATTCGGTGGCTCGGGCGCTCAAGCCCGGAGGGCGCTTCGCGTTCGACTACGGGCAGGCGGCCGAATCGATTCTCCCCAGGCTCGTTCCTCACGAGGAGGCGCACGTCGGAGATTTTCGCTTCATCGAGGACAACCGCTACGACCCGCTCGAGGGTCGCGTCGAGACGCGTTACACGATCGTGCGCGGCGATCGGACCGAGACCAAGCTCGGATCCCACCGCGTCTATGCCGTCAACGAGCTCGTCCGGATGCTGGACCGCGCCGGGCTCTCGACCGTCGAGCTTCTCGGATCCCCCGAGGGAGAGCCCTACGCCATCGGGTCTCCGCGCCTCATCCTCTTTGCGGAGACGCCTTCAGGCTCTTCACGACCGACCAGAGGCTGATCAGGGTCCAGCTTCCCTCGAGAACCGTCAGCCCCAGGTTCTCGGCTTTCACCGCGAAGTACGTCAGGATCGCGGCTCCGAACAGATTCAGCAGGAGATAGGCACGGTCTTCCGACTTCAACCTGCCCGACTGTTGACCTGCGAACGCCAGAAGAATCATCGCGGCGCCGACCAGCGAGACGATCTGGCCGATCATCGGACCACCCCGGTGCTCGATCTCTCCACGATCAACCTCCCTTGGGCGTTTCCGGCTCATCGGTCGGAGCCGGGTAGCAGGCCAGGACCAGGCGGTAGGGCCTCCCGCGCCCGGGACGCCCGTTCTCGAGCCGGTTGGGCGAAGAATGCCGCGCGATGACCTCGACGAGGGCGGCCCGAGCGGCCTCGGCGAATGCGGCGCGGGCGGCCGGCGTCTCGAATCGGAACTGCGACTTGATGGAGAGCGTCGCCAGCGGCTGCTCCCGAGCGGCGGCTTCCTCGGTCGCGCGGCCCACGTCCGCGCGGACCTGCTCGGTCAGAGCCAACAGGTAGTCGGCGGAGGCGGTGTCCGGGATCGCGCGCCAGTCGGCGGCGACCGGTCCCAGGATCTCCGGGGCGAGGAGGTAGGAGCGGGCGGTCGCCACGTAGCGGTGCTCGATCAGATTCCGTCGCCGGCGGCGTTCCGCAGGCCTCAGGAAACCGGCCCGTTCCAGCGCCCTCACGTGGTAGTTCACGCGCTGGCGGGAAAGACCCACGCGCCGGGCGAGCTCGGTCGCCGACAGCGGCTCCCGCGCCAGGGAGAGGAGCCGGAGTCGCAGCGGGTGAAGCAGCGAAGCCGCGCGACGCGCGCTGGAGACGCTCTGGAGGGCACGCAGAGGCTCGACTGCCACGGACAAATAGTCTTGTACGGAAAAATAAACTTGTCAATGGCTGTCATTTGCGCCGTATCCGCCTGATTGGGCGTAGTTAGGATCGTGGATTCCTCATTCGTCCGCTTACGCCCGTACAATCCGACCGTGCCCCTCCTGGTTTCTCTTCCCCCGGAGCCCGTTCAGCCATGGCAAAGCTCGGACTAACCGGCGGCGGCTTCACGTCCCGGTCGGCACGGGCCGAGCGCAACCGCGGGGGCCGGCCGCGGTCGGAGGAGGATGCCAAAAAGAAGAAGAACCTCCCCTGGAAAGTGATCGCCCGGGACGCCCTCGACCTGATCTCCGCCCGCAGGGGCCGGCTGGCCCTGGGTCTGGGACTCATGCTCGTCAGCCGCCTGGCCGGCATGGTGCTTCCCGGGACGACGAAGATCCTGCTCGACGACGTCATCGGGAAGGGCCGGCGCCAGCTGCTCCTCCCTCTCGTAGCCGCCGCCGGGGCGGCGACCCTCATCCAGGCCGTCACGGGTTTCGCCCTCTCGCAGGTCCTCGGGAAGGCGGCCCAGCGCTCCATCACCGACATGCGCCGCGCGGTCCAGGCTCACGTCGGGCGGCTCCAAGTGGCCTTTTTCGACCAGACCAAGACCGGGATCCTGCTGTCTCGGGTGATGACCGACGCCGAGGGGATCCGGAACCTGGTGGGCACGGGCTTGGTCGAGCTCGCCGGAGGGCTCCTGACGGCGGTCTTCGCCCTGGGGATCCTCTTCTACTTCAGCGTGAAGCTGACGCTGATCGCTCTCGGCGTCCTCTCGCTCTTCGGCCTCGTCCTTCTCTACGCCTTCAAGACGCTGCGGCCGCTCTTCCGGGAACGTTCGAAGATCAACGCCGAGGTCTCGGGCCGCCTGACGGAGTCGTTCTCGGGCATTCGGGTCGTCAAGGCCTATCGCGCGGAGCGCCGCGAGGCGCGGATCTTCACGGAAGGCGTGCACAAGCTCTTCCGCAACGTCGCGAAGACGATGACCGGGTTTTCCGCGGTCGCCTCGTTCTCGACCCTGCTGCTCGGAGTCGTCGGGGTCGCGATTCTCTGGGTCGGCGCCCACGAGATCGAGGCCGGCCGCATGACGGTCGGCTCGTTCGTTTCGTTCTCGCTCTATCTCGGGCTCCTCGTCGGACCCGTGATCCAGATCGTCTCGATCGGAAGTCAGGTTACGGAAGCCTTCGCCGGCCTCGAGCGGATCCGGGAGCTGCGCGAGGAGCTGGCCGAGGATGCGGGGGACGCCGCACGGGAGCCCCTGCCGCCGCTCGAGGGCTCGATCGAGTTTCGCGACGTGTCGTTCTCCTACGAGAAAGACGTCACCGTCCTCCACGACGTCTCGTTCGCGTCGAAGCCGGGCACGGTGACGGCCCTCGTGGGCCCTTCGGGGGCTGGAAAGAGCACGATCATCGGCCTCGTGGCGGCTTTCTACCGGCCGACGCACGGCACGGTCCTGGCCGACGGAAGGGACCTCTCGAAGGTGCGCCTGTCGGACTACCGGGCGCAGATCGGCGTCGTCTTCCAGGACAACTTTCTCTTCGACGGCACGGTCTTCGAGAACATCGCCTACGCGCGGCCCGACGCGCCCCGGGAAGCGGTCCTGAGGGCCGGCGCGATCGCTCGGTGCGACGAGTTCATCGAGAAGCTCCCCGCCGGATACGACACGATCGTCGGCGAGCGCGGCGTCAAGCTCTCGGGCGGTCAGCGCCAGCGAGTCGCGATCGCTCGAGCCATCCTCGCGGACCCGAGGATCCTGATCCTCGACGAGGCGACCTCCTCGCTGGACTCCGAAAGCGAGGCTCTGATCCAGGAAGGACTCGCCGAGCTGATGAAGGGCCGCACGACGTTCGTCATCGCCCACCGCCTCTCCACGATCCGTCGCGCCGACACGATCCTGGTCGTCGAAGGGGGGCGCATCGTCGAGAGGGGACGCCACGAGGAGCTGCTCGCCCGCGGCGGCCGGTACTTCGATCTCTACACGCGCCAGTACGGCCTCGAGACCAATCTCTTCCTGAATCCGGGCGAGAACCTCCGGGTCGAAGAAGAGTCGAAGGTCGCGCTCTCGGCCGACTCCGGCGCCGTCGGAAACCTTCCCTTGGTCGGCGGCGGCGGTCCCGGCGAGTAGGGCCTCGGACCTCAGACCGCCAGAACAGCGGGACGCATCGCCAGACGCTCCGCCGGACGCGGCGCCGGCAAGGAGACGGCGGGCGCGCGAAGGAACTGGACGGCCTTCTCGACGACCAGGGCGCTGCGCAGGATCTTGTGGTGCCCGAGGCCGCGAGTTTCGAACAGGCTCGCCTGCGGCCACGTCTGCGCCACCGCCATCCCGTCGCGAATCGGAACTCGCCAGTCGCCGCGGTCGTGCACGACGAGCGTGCGCACCCTCGGCGGCGACGTCAGCAGCATCAGATCCTGGAACCGGACGCGATAGCGCACCTGCAGCTTTTCCTTCATGCTCGCGGTCGCCGCCTCCGAAAGCCTCAGATAGCGCGCGAAACGCGACGTGTACTTCTCGGGATCCACGAACGGCGCGACGAGCACCGCGGCTTCGACGGTGAGACCGTCTCGGGCCGCGAGCGCGCACGCCGCGGCTCCCATCGAGTGCCCGATCAGCGCGACCGGCGCGACCTCGGAGGCAACCCGACCGATCGCCTCGACGAAGTCGGGCAAAGAGGCCAGCCACCCTTCCGACGTGCCGTGGGCCGGTGCGTCGAACGCGGCAACGCCGAAGCCTGCGGCCGTCAGCGCCGGCACGAAACGGCTCAGACGTCCCGCCTGGCCTCCCCAGCCGTGCACGAGAAGGACGCGCGGACCGGTCCCCCATTGCCAGACCGTGATGCGTCCCTGGGAGCCGCGCACAAACGAGACCGTTCCTCCCGCGAGTATGCGGCGTTCGCCGGGCCTTGGAGCGCAGCGCGGAGGACGCAGGAACGCCGTGGCCGCGCACGTCGCGCTGACTCTCTGGGACAGACGGCCGATTACCGAAAGAACTCGTCGCGCGACCCTTGCTTCCCTGGTCACGCCGATCCCCATTGCGAGTTTCGGGCCACCGTGACCCGTTCTGGAACGAACGTTGCAACGGCGGATGACCGGGAGGAGATCATGCCTCGAGGAAAGCGCAACTCCGCCCGATCCGCCGCGCGTTCCGGCAAGCGCCGCGTCCGCTACGCGGTCGTGGGTCTGGGCCACATCGCCCAGGTCGCCGTGCTTCCGGCGTTCCGTCACGCCGCCGAAAACTCGGAGCTCGCCGCGCTCGTCTCCGACGATCCCGTCAAGCGCAACGCGCTGGCCCGGCGATATCGGCTTTCGAAGGTCTACGACTACCGAGGCTTCGCCGACTGCCTCGCCGAGAAGGAGATCGACGCGGTCTACATCGCTTTGCCCAATCATCTGCATCGCGACTACGCCGTGGCCGCGGCCGAGGCCGGCAAACACGTCCTGTGCGAGAAGCCCCTCGCCGTGACCGAGAAGGAGTGCGAAGAGATCATCGACACGGCCTCGCGCAACGGCGTCCGGCTGATGACGGCCTACCGGCTGCACTTCGAGGGCGCGAACCTCGCGGCCATCGAGACCGTGAAGTCCGGCAAGCTGGGAGTGCCGCGCATCTTCGCGTCGGTGTTCACGATGCCGGTCGAGGACGAGGACAACATCCGTCTGGGCCCGACAGAGAAAGGCGGAGGCCCCATCTACGACATCGGCATCTACTGTATCAACGCCGCGCGCTACCTCTTTCGCGATGAGCCTATCGAGGTCTTCGCATGGTCGGCGACCCGCGAATCCAGGAAGTTCGCGAAGACGCACGAGATGATCTCCTGCCAGCTCCGGTTTCCCGAAGAACGACTCGCCTCCTTCACGTGCAGCTTCGGCGCGGCCGACGAGGGCTGGTACCAGGTCGTCGGCACGAAGGGTTCCCTGCGCCTGGACCCGGCGTACGAATACGCGCAGCCGCTCGAGCTTTCGGTGACCGTCGACGGCCGGACGCGCAAGCAGCGCTTCGCCAAACGCGACCAGTTCGCGGCCGAGCTCGTCCATTTTTCCGACGCCGTGCTTCGCGGGAAAGACCCCGGGCCGTCGGGCCGCGAGGGGCTCGCGGATATTCGTGTCATCCGCGCGCTTCTCGAGAGCGCGGAGTCGCGCCGGCCCGTGCGGCTGGTGGAGTTCGAGCGCCGGCGGCGGCCCGTACCGTCGCAGGAGATCCGCAAGCCGCCGGTTTCCAAGCCGCGGCTCATCCACGTCGAGGCGCCCTCGGAGGGCTGAATCTCCCGCGCCGCAGCCGGCTCGCGGCCTTGCGGCCTCAAACCGTATCGGACAGAATCCCGAACGGATCTCCATGGCGCGCACGGCAACAAGAATTCTCGTCGGCGCGGTGCTCGTCATCCTGGCGGTCATCGCCCTCGCGTGGGTCCTCGACGCGAACATCGTCCGATTGCGCGAGGGATCCCGCCAGGTCGAGCACACGCGCTCGGTGGTCATGGAGGTCGAGGGCGCCCTCTCCGCGCTCAAGGACGCCGAGGCCGGCCAGAGAGGCTATCTCCTGACGGGAGAAGCGGAGTACCTCAAGCCCTACCTGGCGTCGATCGCCGCCGTGCGAAGCCGGCTGGGCCAGCTCGAGCGCCTGACCGCGTCGAACCGCCAGAAAGGACGCGTCGCGGAAATGCGCCGCCTGGCTTTCGTCAAGCTCGACGAGCTCGCCGAGACCATCCGCCTGGCCGAGACCGGCGACCGCGCCGCCGCTCTCGCGGTGGTTCAGTCCGGCGAAGGGCAGCGCCTGATGGAGCAGATCCGCGACCTGGCCGCGCAGATCGGGAACGACGAGAGGACGGAGCTCCACCTCCGGGTCGAGGAAGCCGCCGACGCGGCCCGCCGGGCGCGCGTGGTCGTGATCACGGGTGCCGTACTGCTTCTGGCTCTGCTGCTCGCCTTCCTGTCGCTGGTCCGTTCGGATCTCGTGGGCCGCCGCCGTGCGGAGGAAGAGGCGCGCGAGAGCGAAGCGGAGCTGCGCACGACGCTGCGTTCGATCGGCGACGCGGTCATCGCCACGGACCCTGAGGGCCGTATCACGTTTCTCAATCCCGTGGCCGAACAGCTGACCGGCTGGAGCGAGGCGGAGGCGGCCGGCCGCGATGCGAACCAGGTTTTCCACATCGTCAACGAAGAGACCCGGAAGCTCGCCGAGAGCCCGATTTCCCGGGTTCTTCGAGAAGGGGTCGTCGTCGGGCTTGCGAACCACACCCTCCTGCTCTCCAAGGACGGCCGCGAGACGCCGATCGCCGACAGCGGCGCTCCGATCCGGGATCTCGCCGGCGTGATCTCCGGTGTCGTCCTCGTCTTTCGCGATCTGTCCGAGGAGCGTGGGGCGATCCGCGCCGCCCAGAGATGGGCCGCGATGGTGACCTCCTCGCAGCACGCCATCATGGGCGAGACGCTCGATCGCATCGTCACGGACTTCAACCCGGGCGCCGAGGCGCTCCTCGGTTTCAAGGCTTCCGAGATGATCGGCCGCAACATGGCCGAGCTCGCGCCCCCGGGCCACCCGGACCCGGCGCCGGAAGCGGTCCGCAAGCTCCGCGAGACCGGGAACATGGTGGAGTTCGAGACCCAGCGGGTCACCAAGGACGGGCGGACCATCGACGTGCTCGTCGGTCTCTCGCCCATCCGGGACGACGACGGCAAGATCGTCTCGATGTCGGTGGTCCTCCGGGACATCACCGAACGCCGCCAGGCGCGGCAGCAGCTCATCGACGCGCGGCGGAAAGCCGAGGAGGCCAGCGCCGCCAAAGACCGCTTCCTCGCCACGCTCTCCCACGAGCTGCGCACCCCGCTCACGCCGGTGATGGCCTCCCTGCATCGGCTGGACCACCGCGGGGACCTGCCGCCGGGAGTCGCAGAGTCGCTCGCGCTGATCCGGCGCAATGTCGAGCTGGAGGCGAGGCTCATCGACGACCTGCTCGACTTAACGCGCATCGCCAGCGGCAAGATCGAGCTGGACCGCGCGTCGGTGGACCTGCACCAGGTCCTGCAGACTCTCGTCCAGAGTTGTCGGAGCGAGTTCTTCGAAAAGGGCTTGCAGGTGAAGCTCGAGCTTTCCGCCGAGGAGCACTTCTGCAACTGCGACTCGACGCGCCTGCAGCAGGTCTTCTGGAATCTCTTGAAGAACGCGATCAAGTTCACGCCGGGCGGAGGCACGATCACGGTCCGCACCCGCAATCCCGCCCCGCAGCGGATCCGGATCGAAGTCGCCGACACGGGGCGCGGGATCCGCGGCGAGGTTCTGCCGCGCATCTTCGACGCGTTCGAGCAGGGAGAGGCCACGATCAGCCGCCGTCAGGCCGGGCTCGGCCTGGGTCTCGCGATCGCCAAGAACTTGGTCGAGCTGCACGAGGGTGTGATCACCGCGGACAGCGAGGGTGAGGGCCGCGGAGCCACGTTCGCCGTCGAGCTCGGCACGACGAAAGAGCAGCCGGCGCGCGTCCTGCCGGGTCACCCCGGGTTCGCGGCACGCAGCGCAGCCTCGGTCCTGCTGGTCGAAGACGACCCCGACAGCGGCCAGGCGCTGCGCGACCTGCTGAGCGAAGAAGGGTTCGAGGTGCGACTCGCTGCCAACGTCGAGGAGGCACTGCGCGCGTTTGCCGACCGGCCCTGCGACGTCCTGGTCACCGACCTCGGGCTCCCGGACGGCAGCGGCATCGACCTGCTTTCGAAGTTGAAGCCCCTTCGCCCGGGCCTCCTCGCTGTCGTCCTTTCCGGCTACGGCATGGAAGACGACATCCAGCGCAGTCAGCGCGCGGGGTTCTCGGCCCACTTCGTCAAGCCGCTGAACCTCACGCGGCTGATCGAGGCCATCGACCGCGCCGCCTCGCGGACCGCCGGGACCAGCGCCGCCCCGACGGGCTCCTGAAGCTTAGCTGCGGCGGTTGCCCAGGAAGCGCAGCAGGAACAGGAACAGGTTGATGAAGTCGAGGTACAGCGAGAGGGCTCCGACGACGGCATAGGAGCCGACTCGTCCCTCCGGAACCGCGAGGGCCATCGCCTTGAGCCGCTGTGCGTCCCAGGCCGTCAGGCCCGTGAACACGATCACGCCCACGACGGAGATCGCGAACTGCAGGGCCGCGTTGTGCCAGAAGAGGCCGACGACCGAGGCCAGGATGACCCCGATCAAGCCCATGAACACGAACTGGCCCACGCCCGCGAGGCTTCGCTTCGTGGTCGTCCCGTAGAGCGCCAGCGCGCCGAACATCCCCGCGGCGACGAAGAACGTCGTCGCGATCGAGGCTCCGGTGTACGCCAGGAAGATGAAGGAGAGGGTCGCGCCGTTCAAGGCCGAATAGACCAGGAACACCGCCGAGGCGGTCGAGGGAGCGAGCTTGTCGGCTCGGGCCGAAAGGTAGAAGACCATTCCGAGCTCCGCGAGGATCAGCCCGAAAAAGAGGATGCGATTGGAGAAGATCGTCTGAACCAGGGTGGGCGAGCTCGCCACGCCGACGGCGACCGCTCCGGTCAGCCCGAGGCCGACGAACATCCACCCGTAGACTCTGCGCAAGAAGGCCGTGACCCGTTCGGCGCCTCCGGCGGCAGTCGCCGTAAAAGCCGAGGACGGGGTGATTTCCATCTCTTTCATGAATGCTCCCTCCGAAGAGCGGGATTCTATCCCGCCGCAGTAAACGCAAATGTAGAATCCGATCTTCCACAGTGAGCGACGACCGCAAGTATCGGCACCGCGGATATATGGACTCGGGATCCGAGCCCGCCAAGCGCCGTCCGGGCGCCGGGTCGCGCCGCGACGACGGAGCGCCCCGGGGACGGGGCATCGATCAGGACAAGGCCGTCGTGTTCCGCTGCAAGCACTGCGGCGAGAAGGTCCTCGACCTGGATTCGATCGGAGTGGCCGCGACATGCCGCAAGTGCGGCGCGGCGCTCCACTCGTGCAGCCAGTGCTCGCACTTCGACACCTCCGCCCGCTTCGAGTGCACGCAGCCGATTCTCGAGCGGATCCCCAACAAGAAGGCCGCCAACGAGTGCACGTTCTACGCCCCCGCAAAGACGTTCGATCTGACCGGCAGCCGCGGCACGGCCGCCACCCCCGACGACGCCCGCGCGGCCTTCGACGCGCTGTTCGGCAAGAAAACGTAGGCGGCGTCCCGCCCCGCCCCTACGCCCTGAGGCGCTTCGCCTCCGCCACCGCGGCGCGCAGCACGGCCCGGAGCATCGCCGGCGTCAGCTTTCCGGTGAAGGTGTTCTGCTGGCTCGGGTGATAGGTCGTGAAAACCCGGTCCTGGCCGACCGGTAACGCGCCCCATGCGCGAAGCGCGGCCTCGGCCTCGGTAGCTCGACTCCTTCGCGCGCGAGCGCTCGGAGGCAGGCGCCAAAAGCGAGCGCCCCGAGCGCCACGAAGACGCGCGGACGCTTCCAGCAGCGCGATCTCGCGCTGCAGGTATTCGTGACAGTTGTCGAGCTCCGACGGCAGCGGCTTGTTGCCGGGAGGCGCGCAGCGGCATGCCGCGGTGATGAGCGCGCCTCGGAGCTTCAGTCCGTCTCCGGGACCCCTGGAGACCGGCTCGTTCGCGAGGCCCACCGCATGGAGCGCCGCGAAGAGCACGTCTCCGGAACGATCTCCGGTGAACGTGCGTCCGGTCCGATTTCCGCCGTGCGCCGCGGGCGCCAGGCCGACGATCGCGATGCGCCCGGTCGGATCGCCGAAGCCGGGAACGGGCTTCGCCCAGTAGATCTGACCGGCATACCGGCGCGGAGGGTGGCGCGCCACTTCCTCGCGCCAGCGGACCAGACGCGGGCATCGCCGGCAGGCGACGATCTCCCGTTCGATCTTCCGGAACTCCTCAATCGCGCCGATAGGTCCCCGTCAGCATCGCCTCGGCGAGAACGTGCCCCTGCATGGCGGATTCCACGTCCGCCTTCGTGGCCCCCGGCGCAAGCCCGAGCTCGCGATCGAGCGCCGAGAGCCGGAACTGGTAGCGGTGCACGCCGTGTCCCCTGGGTGGCGCCGGGCCTCCCCAGCCCGTCTCCTTGTAGTCGTTGCGCCCCTGGACGCCTCCGGGAGTCGGGCGGTCCGCCCTGCGAACACCGGCCGCCAGCGACGTCACCGCCGGCAGAAGGTCGAAGTAGACCCAGTGGACCCAGGTGCCCCGCGGCGCGTCCGGATCGTCGCAGATGAGCGCGAGGCTCCGGGTCCCTGGCGGGACGTCCGACCAGGACAGCGGCGGGGACGTATCTCCGCCGTCGCGCGAATACTGTTGCGGGATCGGCTCACCGTCTCGAAACGCGGAACTCTCGAGCTTCATGACGAGCGAGACTACTTCTTGGCGGGAAGCCCCTTGGGCACGCCCATGTCCCGCCAGCGTTTCTTGTTCTCTTCCCAGCTCTTCTCGGCGCGCTTGCGCGCGGCGGCCGCCGCCGCGGCCCGGGCGTCGTCGGGGGCGGGTGCGGGTGCGTCTTCCACGGGGGTCTTCTCGGCTTCCTTCGTCTCGGTCACGAGGGAGATTCTATTCGACGATCAGCAGGCCGATCATCCCGTTGTGCTGCTCCGGATCTCCGCCGCACTCCGTCTCCGTGCAGCCGAAGGCGTACGTGCCGCGCTGAAAGGGCTGCGGCGCAAACGAGGGGATGACGAAATCGTGGCCGGCGGAGATGTCGTGCGTCTCGGGAAGATTGAGCTCGGAAATCCCTGTGAATCCGTGCCGCGGATTGGGGGTGCCCGGAACGTCCACGTTGCGGAAGACGAGCCGGTAGGTCGTTCCGACGGAAAGCCGAAGAGGCGAGGAGACCGGGCCTCCGGGCGAAAAGTCCCAGGCCTTGACCGAGATCACGATCTCCTGCGGCCCGGACGGAACCGCGGTGTCGGGGGCTCCCACGACCAGGATCGGGTCCGTGGTCGCGTTGTCGATGACGGCGGCGTAGGAGAAGACGGCCTCGGTGCCGCCGCTGTCGACGACGATGAGGGCGTTCGCCGTCGAGCGGGAGCCGGCGCCGGCTGCGGCGAAGACGTCGTTGATCTGTCCGCCGGAGTGCGGCGGGAGCGCGGCCGGCAGCGCGGCGGTCCCGATGAGCGTGCCGCCGTCGTAGATCGAGATCCGCGGCGTGACCGTGCTATCGCCCGGGTTGAAGACGCCGACGTTCGTCCGAAACCCGGCGCCGGGACCGCTGTTGCGGATCGACGTCAGCACCGTGACCGGTCTCGCCGTGGAGATCGGAAGCCCGGGAACGAACATCCCGACCGTCGGAACGGGTGCGGTGGAGTAGAGACGGCTCGAAACGACGAGGACGCTGTCGGTGCCCGTGTGGGACAGCTCGATTGCGCCGGCCGAGTCCGGTGAAGAGAAGAGCGAGACGCAGACATCGTCGAACGCCCGCGACTCCCGCGGTGCGAGCGTGAAGGTCTGCGCCGCCGCGGAGCAGGACCCGATGAAGCAGCGGTACTGCGCGGTGACGGTCAGGGGCGCCGTGTACGACGTGTTGAAGGCACGGACGTCCGAGAAGAACGGAGCGAGGCCCCGGACCGAGGCCGCCGCTGGCACCACGACGGTCTCGGCAACGGCGGCGCCGGTGAGCGCGAGCGCGAGCCATAGGATGCCGAACCCCGCAACGCGCATGAACCCCCCGGCGTTTGGACGACGGAGCCCTCCGGCGCGTTGACAGAAAAAAGCCGCCCCTTTCGGGGCGGCCCAGGAGGAAACCGAGAGCGTCGCGTGCGATTGCTGGCTATTGCGTGACGGTGATGGTGCCTGTCATGAGGCTGCCATGGACGGTGCAGAAGTACGGGAACGTGCCCGCGCTGCTGAAGGTGTGGTCGAACGTAAACCCGGAGTTGTGGACGCCGGAATCCCAGGTGCCGTCGCCAGCGCATGGAGGACAGGCCCCCGAGGTCGTGGAGTGGCCGTTACCGGTCCACACCCAGTGAACCGTCGTACCCACCGTGATGTTGGTCGTGCTGTTTCCGCTGACCTGATCCACGAATCTCATGCCCTCTTCCCCGACGTGGACCTCCCGCTCGCCTCCCGCGGGCGGAGTCGGCGTCGGGGTCGGCGCGGCCGGAGTCGCGGTCGGCGCGGCCGGAGTCTGCGTCGGCGTGGCTCCCCCGCCTCCGGGCGTCGCCGTTGCGACCGGCGTGATCGGCTGCTGCGGCTGGTCCTGGGCGCCGACGACGAAGATCGGATCGGTGGTGTGGTTGTCGATGACGGCCGCATAGCTGAAGATCGGCTGCGAGGAAGAGACCACGACGACCCCGTTTTGAGTCTCGTGGCCGGCGTCTCCCGCGGCGTTGAAGATCTGGTTGACCTGCGCCCCCGCGTGCGCGCCGACGTTGATCGTCACGGGGTTGCCGACCTGATTGGTCCCCCCGTCGAAGATCGTGAACGTTACCGAGGTCGCCGTCGCCGTCCGGTTGTACACGCCGACGTTCGTTCGGAAGCTTGGCCCCGACCCTCCGTTGCGAACGGAGGTCAAGACCGTCGTGGGAAATGCCTCTGAGTCGGGCATTCCGGGAATGAACATTCCGACGGTCGGCTCGGGCAGCGTCGAGAAAAGCCGGCTGGTGACCACCAGCTGATCCTGGGTTCCCGCGTACCCGAACTCGATGCCCCCCGCCGTATCGGGCGCGTTGAACGTGTTGAGCACCATGTCGTCGAACGCGTGCGACTCCCGCGGCGCCAGCGTGAACGTCACCGACGGTGTGCCCGCCGCACATGGGCTCGGGATGAAGCAGTGATATGTGGCCGTTACGTCCAGGCTCTCCGAGTAGGACGTGTTGAACGCCCGCACGTCCGAGAAGAACGGCGCGCCTCCCACGAACGAATCCGCCGCGGGCAGCGTCAACCAGTTCTGGGCCGCCGCCGTACCCCCCGCGAGAAAAGCAAAAACTCCTACCGCCAACAGAAGCTTTCTCATGTGAACACCTCGTTCCTCAAGCTTGGGAAGGCTACCGTCGCCACCCATCGACCATTCCGCCCTTTAGAAAGTCTTAGGACGCTACGCACGTATAATCCTCAGCCACCGTGACTTCGCCCGCTCTCGAGAAGCTCCGCCGCGGCGCCGTAGACCTGATCGACGAGCAGGACCTGGAGAGAAAACTCCGGAAAGGCCCCTTGACCGTGAAGGTCGGTTTCGATCCGTCCGCACCGGACATACACCTCGGACACACGGTCCTCTTGCGAAAAATGCGCCACTTCCAGGACGCGGGCCACCGGGTCATCTTCGTCATCGGCGACTTCACCGCCATGATCGGCGACCCCTCGGGGAAGAAGACCACTCGGCCGCAGCTCTCTCGTGAAGAGATCGCCGCCAACGCCAAAACGTACACCCAGCAGGCCTTCAAGATCCTACATCCGGAAAAAACGGTCATCGACTTCAATGACCGGTGGCTCTCATCCCTCGGTTCCGCCGGCTTCGTCAAGCTCGCGGCCAAGGTCACCGTCGCGCGGATCCTGGAGCGCGACGATTTCCAGAAGCGCTGGAAGGCGCAGCAGCCGATCGCCCTGCATGAGCTGCTCTATCCGCTGGCCCAGGGCTACGACTCGGTCGCGCTGAAGGCCGACGTCGAGCTCGGCGGGACCGATCAGCTCTTCAACCTTCTCGTCGGGCGCGACCTGATGCGGGCCGAGGGTCTCGAGCCGCAGGTGGTGCTGACGGTACCGCTCCTCGTCGGCATCGACGGTGTGGAGAAGATGTCCAAGTCTCTCGGCAACTCGATCGGGGTTCTCGATCCTCCGGGCGACATGTACGGCAAGGTCATGTCGATTCCCGACGCGCTGCTCTGGAGCTGGTACGAGCTGCTGACCGACGAGCCCGCGGCCGCGATCGCCGAGCGCCGGAAACGCGTTGAGTCAGGGAACGAGAACCCGAGGGACTCGAAGGCGAATCTCGCCCGCGTGATCGTGACCGATTTTCACGGCGCCGAAGCCGCCGCGCGCGCAGAGGAGGATTTCCGGCGCGCCTTCACCCGCGGAGAGGTTCCGGAGGACGTCGAGACGCGGGAGCTCTCCGCCGAGGGGGGCGCACCGGCGGCGAAGACGCTCGTCGCCCTCGGGCTCGCGGCGTCCATGCGGGAGGCGCGCCGGAAAATCGACGAGGGTGCGCTGAAGGTCTACGCCGACGGAACGGGTCAGCCGCGCGACGTGCGCAATCCGGAGGAGAGCCTCGCCGGCGCGACGCCGACGGTGCTCCGTCTCGGACGCCGCTTCATTCGCGTGGTCTGGAAGTGATCGGAACCGGCCGCGGCTCGATCGTCTCCGCCGGCGCCGGAGTCGCCGCCTTGGCGCGCGGACGGCAGGAACGGCAGATGCCTCGCATCTGGTGGGAGTGGGAGAGGAGCACGAACCCGTAGCGCTCCGCGACCTCGTCCTGGAGGCTCTCGATTCGGGCCTCGAAGAACTCGATCACGCGCCCGCAGTGGTCGCAGATCAGGTGATCGTGGTGGTCGCCGGCCCGCAGGCGCTCGTAGCGATACCCGGCCTCCCCAATGCGGACCCTTCCGACGATACCGGAATCGACCAAAAGCTCGAGCGTCCGGTAGATCGTGGCCCGGGAGATCTTCTTGTGCTTCGAGCGAAGCCTCACCAGGAGCTCGTCCGGCTCCAGGTGCTCGTGGCGGCTGAAGATCTCGTCGAAGAGGGCCTGTCTCTCGGCGGTCAGCTTCAGGCCCCGCCGTTCCAGATACTTGCGGAAGATGCCGAGCTCGCGTTTTTCCATGGACGCCTCTGGGATTGCGACTCTGTCTCAACTAGGTTATTCTCACGTCCCCCCTTGGAAGTCAAGCGGGAGTCACGGAGAAACGGTCCATGTGGCAAGGATTCACGATCGCATTGCGGGAAGGCATCGAGGCGTTTCTCATCGTCGCCCTGACCCTTTCCTATCTCAATCGGACCGGCCGCGCATCGCTTTCCCGGGCGGTGTACGCCGGGATCGGCGTTTCGGTTCTCACGTGCGCCGCGGCCGGCTGGCTTTTTTCGAAGGCGGCGAACCATTCCCTCTGGGAAGGAATCCTGGCCCTGGCCGCGGCGGCCCTCGTGGGCAGCTTGCTCGTCTACATGAAGCGCGTTTCCTCTCGCCTGAAGACCGACATCGAGAATCGCATCGAAGCCAGCGCCAGCTCCGCGAGCGCATCGCAGGCGTTCTGGGGCGTCTTCTTCTTCACGCTCCTGATGATCACGCGCGAAGGAATGGAGACGGCGCTTCTGATCGCGACCGCGCTCTTCCAGATGAAATCCTCGGCAGTCCTCGCCGGGCTCGTCGCCGGACTTCTCGCCGCCGCCGCAATCGGCGTGATGTGGACGCGACTGGGGCGCGGCGTTCCGCTGAAGACGCTTCTCAACGTGTCGGCCGTTTTCCTCGCGATCTTCCTGCTACAGCTCGTGCTCTACGGCATCCACGAGCTGTCGGAGGCGCGCGTCTTCCCCTCCTCCCAGGCCATCCACGACGCGACCGAAATCCTGGGCCCGGACGGAAAGATCGGACAGCTTCTGTCCTACGCGCTCGCGGTGATCCCGACGGCGTGGCTCATGGGGCTGTGGTGGAAGCGGCGCCGGGCGGCTTCGGCGTCTGCCGCCCTCAACGCGGCGGAGCCGCGGTCGCGACAGGCGTCTTAGCCGCGCCCGGGAGGGTCGGAACGGGAGTCGTGCCCGAGCGGCCCGACCGCATCATCGCCTCGATCACGTCGGAGGAGACGCCCGCGGCACGCAGCTTCTGGATGTCGTACGTCGTCAAGGAGTAGACGACCTTCTCGCGGTGCACCTTCGCCAGAAGGTCCTTGTTCGTCGCGCCGGATTCTCTGGCCTTGAGGATCGCCTCGTACGATTTCGCCGCTCCCGGCCCGGGCGTAGCGACGTAAGGCTGATCCGGCACGCTCTGCGCCGGTTTCGCACCGGAGGTCTTCGCGGAGGCCGTGGGCGTGACGGCGGCGGCCGGCGTGGGTTTCGCCGTCGGCGCTCCCGCGAGAAGCCCCGCGATAAGAATGATCGAGAGCGCCGTCATGCCGCGGGCATTATGCCCCTGCCCCGCGATTTCCGAGCTTTCGGGCCGAAGAGGCGACCCCTCACCCTGACCCTCTCCCCCGGCCGGGGGAGAGGGTATGTGGGGGAATGAAGGGAGTGTCAGAACACCCAGGTCAACCCGGCCGAGTACGTCGGCTTGATCTCCTGCACGCCGTTCAAGTCCTTCCAGACCGGAAACTGCGCGGACGCGCGCGCGACGAGGCCCTTGACGACGTTGACCGCGATGCGCGGCGTCAGGAACAGGGTGTTTCCGCCCGTGTTCGGGTCCTGCACGCCGGCGACGATCTCGTCGTGATTCGCGGCGAGGAAGTTCACCTCGAAGAGGGCGTCGAGCCAGTCCGTGAGCCGGCGGTCGTAGACGGCGTTGACCTGCACGTTGTTCCCGTACTTGTAGCCGACGTCGTTTCGGCCTGTGCCGGTGTAGAGCGACGAGAAGTACATCGAAGAATCCGCGTCGAAGAGATAGAGGAAGGACAGGCCTCCCGCCAGGTTGGTCGCTCCCGTTCCCGGCTGCACGTGCTCGTCGAGGCGCTCGCCGTCTTCCTCGGCGTTGTTTTCACCCCACGGCGTCTTGACCGAGAAGATGGCCGACAGCCACGCCCGCCGGCCCAGACCGCCGGAGAACTCCGACGCCCACAGGCGGCCGTAGACGTAGAACGTCGGATCGCCGAAATCGTGCGCGTCTTCGACCCCCTCGGCGCCCGTCTGGTGCGCCCACACGTACGGGGCCTGCGCCACGAAGAGCAGGCGCTCCTTCCACGAATACGAGAGCGTCAGCGTCAGCGTGTTGCGAATCTGGTGCTCGAAGTCTTCGCCCTCCCCCTGGCTCTGGTCCTGGCGAAACCAGTCCACCGCGACGTGGAATCCCGCGTTCGTATAGACGCCCTCGCCGAGCGCATTGAAGACCGGATCGCTGCAACGGCACATCGAGCACGCCCGGGCGACATCGGGCGCGAAAATCACCGCGGCGGCGGCCAGGGCCATCGCCGCGGAAAGAAGCTTCCGCAGAGACATGAAGACTCTCCTTTGTTCCAGCTTGCGGTTCGGGACTTCAGGAGAGTCGGAGAGGAACGTGGTCCGGCGGGGTTCGATGGATCGACCGAAGCGAGACGCGGTCCGAAGCGGACGCGAATTCGAAACCGGAAGGCGCGTGAAGCGTCGCCGTCACGGCCGGAAGCCCTGGAGTCACCGCCGCCACGCGGATGCCGTCGGCGTCGGACGGACACGTCTTCATGGCGGGACCGCCGCCGTCGACAGGACAGCAGGCCTCTCCGCTCCGCACGGCATGCCCGCAGCGCGCCGCGCACCGGATCGCCTCCCAGTCCTGATTCCCGAAGACGACGGCGAGCGCCGTCGGCAGAAGCGCAGCGGTCAGAAGTAGGGTCAGGCCCAGACGACGCACGACCAGAATCTAACGCAGAAATGCCTCCCGGCTCGGCCGTAGGATCGTTTCCAAAGGATTTTCTAAGGAGGTCTGCCATGGCCAGGTACCCCGGACGAATCATTGGGATGTGGCTGCTCTTCTCGATCGGCACCGGATTTCTGGAGGCGCAGGCGCCTCCCCCGCCGGATCGGAGCTCGACCGCGCGGACCGCGCCGAAAACCTTCGGGACCACCAGCTACTCCGCCAGTTCGGTGACGGCGACGGCTTTCGTGCCCGTCGACAGTGGGACGGGTTTCCACACATCCGGCAGCCTGGGCCGCTTCGGTGACCCCAACGTCCACTCCGAGTTCTACGCCGCAGTGGACATTCCGGCGGGCGCCGTCATCGACTACATCGGCCTGGACAGCCTCACGGACACTCCGGCCGCCTTGACCGCGTCGTTGTACATCCGCGGGAACGTTGCGGACGTGGTCACCGTCGGCTCCGTGCAGAGCACGATCCACATCGGGGGCTGGGACATGGACTTCAATGCCTCACCGTTGGGTTTCACCTGGTTCGGCCTGGACGGGGAGACGCTGGTCCTCAAGGTGGATGAAGCGGCCCTGGCGAACCTGCAGTTTTTCGCCTTCGTCACGGTCGTGTGGAGACGGATCGTGAGCGAGTCCCCGCTCACCGCGACGTTCGCCGACGTACCGACCAGCCATCCCCTGTTTCAATACATCGAGGCGCTCGCGGCCTCGGGCATCACGGGCGGATGCGGCGGAGGAAACTACTGCCCGAACAATCCCGTGACGCGCGCCCAGATGGCGGTCTTCCTCGCCAAGGCGCTGGGCCTGCATTGGCCGGGGAACTTCCTCGTTCCGCCGCCGGAGCCGGGCCTCGACGCGACGGCGGCGCAGTAGATCGGCACCGGCTCAGCCGAGCGTCTTCGGCATCATGGGGTCAGGTCTTGCCTTTGAACTGGCAAAAGATCAGACCTGACCCCATGGGAAACCTACGCGCGGCTATCCCAGAGGACATCCGGGACGCCGCGCTTCTTGTTCTCGTAACGCGCCATCACGAAGAGCGCGTCGGAGAGCCGGTTGAGATACGTGACGGTGAACGGCCCAACGGCTTCCGCCCGCGAGAGCGCAATGACGAGCCGTTCGGCCCGCCGGCAGACCGTCCGCGCGACGTGGAGCGCCGCCGCACCCGCGCATCCCCCCGGCAGAACGAAATTCTCCAGCGGCGGCAGCTCCTCGGAGAGCCGGTCCATCAGCTCTTCGAGCGCGCGCACGTGCCGCTCCTCGATCTTCGGCGCCGGCCGTTTGGCCTTGTCGGACTCGAGGATGCAGAGGTCGGAGCCCAGGTGAAAGAGCTCATTCTGGACGGTCGCGAGAGGCCCGCGAAGCGTCTCGTGGACGCCCGCCGCGACGGCGGCGCCGATCTGGCTGTTGAGCTCGTCGACCGTCCCGTACGCCTCGATGCGCGGCGAGTCCTTGGCGACTCGCTGACCGCCCCCGAGGCTCGTGGTGCCGTCGTCGCCCGTGCGCGTGTAGACCCTGGTGATCCGCGGCATCGCTCAGAACTTTACGTCTAATCCGAAGGAACCGAGGCGGCCCGCCGCCGGGTAGCCCGCCACATCTTCGTACGCATGGTTGGTCAGATTGATCATGCGCACGTACGGAGCCAGATTCGAGGTCACCTGCCAGCGGGCGACGAGGTCGAGCCGCAGATACGAAGGATCGGTGATCGGGTCGCCTGTCCCCGGATCCGTGTCCGCGCGCGAGCCGACGTAGAGCAGGCGCGGCGAGATGTTCACCGTCGGAATCGGCATCCAGGAGACTCCCAGCGTCACACCGTTCTCGGGCCGGCGCAGCAGCGGTTCGTCGGTCTCCAGGTCCTTCGTCTTCAGGTACATGTACGACAGATACATGGCGAGCTCGGGAACGATGGTCTGCTGCCAGCCGAGCTCCGCCCCGTACGTGCGGGCGTGGCCGATGTTGATGTCCATGTTCGTTCCGAAGTCGTAGACGATCAGGTCCTTCAGGTCGTTCCAGAACACCGAGACTTCCGCGCGGCCGCCGTTGGCGAAGTAACGCTCGACGCCGACCTCCGCCGAGATCGACTTCTCGGGCTTCAGGTTCCGATTCCCGCTGAAGGGATAGTAGAGCTCACCGATCGACGGCGCGCGGAAACCCGTTCCGCCGGACGCGCGCACCTTCCAGAGCTTGTCCGCGGAGAGCCAGGAGATCGTTCCCCGGGGGCTCCATGCGTCCCCATAGGTCGTGTAGTGGTCGTACCGCAGGCCCGCCGTGATGGTGAACGCCCCCAACGCGACGGTGTCCTGAGCGCCGAGCCCCCAGAGGGTCGTCTGCGAGTTGTCGAGATTGATTCCGAAGTTGCTCTCGTCCGAAACCTTCCAGCGCTCCCACGAGCCGAACGCACTCAGTGTGTGGGCGCCAAGCCGGGCCGTGTCGGAAACCCGCGCCTGGAACGTGCGTGCGTCGGTCTGCGATTCGAAGCCGCCGGCGGGGTCCTGGTACGCCGGCTCGGATCGCACGCCTCCAGCCAGGACCTCGAGGTGGTTGTCGTCGGACAGCGCGAAGCTGGCCGGGACCGAGATGCGCGACTCGTGGGTCAATCCCCGCGCCGAGGACGGGTAGCCGAACCCGCCGATCGCGCCGGGGTTGCCGACCTCGCCGTCGAGCAGGCCCCACTCGACGCCGATCCGGCCCGAGTCGCCCAGGCGCGCCTGCAGCGACGCCGATCCGTTGCGCTGGCGCCAGTCGGTGTTCGGGCCTTCGCCGTTGAAGGCGGTGTAGCGGTAGCTCGCCGCCGCCGAGAACGGTCCTTCTCCCGCCGAGACGAACGCGGAGCCCTGTCCCTGTCCCTGGTTGCCGGCTTCACCCGTCGCCCGTCCCGATACGCCCTCGGCGCCGGGCCGCGTGAAGATCTGGACGACGCCGCCGATAGCGTCCGAGCCGTAGAGCGCCGAGAACGGCCCGCGGACGATCTCGATGCGATCAATGTTCTCCGTCGTCTGGCCCGACCAGTCGTAGCCTCCGAAGTAGGGCGAGTTCAGGCGAACGCCGTCGACGAGCACGAGCGTCTGGTTCGAGTTCGTGCCGCGCGTGAAGAGCGAGGTCAGCGAGCCGGGCGTTCCGTACTGGGTGACGTCGAGGCCCGGCACCGAGCGCAGGATGTCCGATACGACGACCGCCTCGTGCTTCTCGATCTCCTGCCGCGTGATGACGGTGACCGCGGATCCGATCTGCTTCTCGTCCTCGGGCGTGTCCGTCGCGGTGACCACGATGCTTTCGGAAGCCGGGGGCACCTGCTGCGCGGGAGTCTGGGCGTCCTGCTGCGCGAGGGCGTGCGGCGCGAAGGCGAGGCCGATCAAGAGAGCACTCGCGCCCGCAAGACGCCGGGCACGTTCCCGCCGCGACAGCGCATCCAGACCGAACAGGGCTGCGGTCCCGAGCAGGTCCGCCGCCAGCGTCGCCGGGAAAAACGGCAGCGCCAGCGTGTAGCACAGAGTCAGGCCGGCGGCGGTTTTCGGGTAGAGCGAACCGGCGGCCCACAGAGGGAAGTTGGACGTGAAGAAGAAAAGTGTGGAAGCGGAAACCGAGAACGCCGCCAGCCGTCCGAGGCCGGCGTCCGCCCGCAGTCGCCGGCCCGCGATCACGATCGCGGCGAACGTGCCGTAGATGGTCAGCCGGGTCGCGGAGAATGCGGTCCGACCGCTGCCGAAGTCGATCACGAAGTCCGACAGCGCGAGCGCCGCGAGAGGCACCGCCCACGCCCACCGGCGCGGCAGCCGGGCGCCGGAGTAGAGCGCCAGCGCCCCGAGAGGGACGAAGTTCGGAGG
Organism: uncultured Acidobacteriota bacterium; assembly: GCA_963733815.1. GTDB lineage: Bacteria > Acidobacteriota > Thermoanaerobaculia > UBA5066 > Gp7-AA6 > DAHUXD01. Next base: position 135,444 of record CAVTEG010000001.1, read on the forward strand.
ATGGGGAAGCAGCCGGGAAAGGGCGCCGAGGAGGACCAGCAGAACCGCGGTCGTCATTCGAACCTCCCGTTCGACAGGACGGCTGTCTCGAACGGGTCGAGCAAGGTCCCGCGCTCCGGGAATTCGAAGACGCGTCCTTCTCGCAAGCCCCGTCCGAGAAGCGTGTCGTCCGGCAGGTCTCCTGGCTTCCGGATCCTCCGCCGTCGGGCTCCTTCCCGAACGCGCAACCGGTTGATCCGATCTCTCGCGTCCAGTGGATTGCCGCCCGAGGCGTCCCCGGTGACAGTGGCGGGGGCCGCGCGGGATTCTCACCCGCTTCCCTTGGCCGAACAGACTCAAAGAACCAAAGAGTGCGAACCATAACGCCGCGCCCTTTTTCGCGCAACCTCCGCATAGAATGCGAGCAAAATGCGCGGCGCCGACTACACCCTCGATCTCGACCGTCTTCGGCGCGTCGGGTTCCCCGAGGTGGTCCTGGCCGAGGGCAAGACCGCGGAGCAGATCGTCGAAATCTGCCGGCAACTCTCGCGGGCGCACGACGTTCTGGTCACGCGCCTCACGCCGGAGCAGTGGGACGAAGTCGCGATCTCGCCCCTGCCTGGCCGCGCCGACTACGATCCGCGGTCCTCGACGTTGCATCTCTCGGTCGGAAAACCCATGCCGCGCGTGGAAGGCACGGTCTCGGTGGTCACGGCGGGCACGTCGGACATGCCGGTGGCGGAAGAAGCCCGCCGGGCGCTCGAATATCTCGGCGTCTCGTCGACGCTCGTGCCCGATGTCGGAGTGGCCGGCGTCCTGCGGCTTCTGTCGCGGCTGGAGGAGATCGAGGGCGCCGACGTGATCCTCTGCGTCGCGGGCATGGAAGCATCGCTCTTTTCGGTTCTCGGAGGGCTGGTCGGTCGGCCCATCATCGCCGTGCCGACCTCGCGCGGCTACGGCGCCGCCTTCGGCGGCCTCGCCTCGCTTCTCTCCGCCGTGAACTCCTGCGCCAACGGAGTAACGGCGGTCAATATCGACTCCGGCTACGCGGCCGCGATGGCGGCGTACCGGATTCTTTCGGGAGGGCCTCGCCGATGGGATCGAAAGGAGCAAAGCGCCTCGACAGCGCCAAGGAGTACATCCACGCCGCGGCGGTCGGCGTCGACCGCAAAAGGAAGAAGGAGCTCCTCGGCCGTCCGACGACGCCGGTAAAGGTCGGCAAGACCACCACGGTCGCCGAGCTCCTCGACTGCTACCGCGAGGCCTCGTTCCAGGCCCGTGCGCTCGGCAAGGCCGCGGCGGTCTTCGACGCGATGCTCCGCGACAAGGACCGGCCCACGATCTTCCTGGGCATGGCCGGATCGCTCATCGCCGCCGGGATGCGCCAGGTCATCACGGACATGATCGAGCAGAACATGGTCGACGTCGTCGTCTCGACCGGGGCGATCATTTCCCAGGACTTCTACCAGGTGCGCGGAGGCCGCCACTATCACGGCACGCCGGAGGCCGACGACAAGGAGCTCCGGGACCTCTATATCGACCGCCTCTACGACACGTTCATCGACGAAGAGAAGTACTGGGCGACGGACCTCGTCGTCTCGCAGTTCGCGGACAAGCTCGCCGGAAAGGTGCTCTCCTCGCGCCAGTTCCTCTCGCTTCTCGGCGAGCAGGCGAAGCACGACGAAGGCTCGATCCTCGGCGCCTGCGCGCGCAACGGCGTGCCGCTCTTCGTCCCGGCGCTGAATGACTCCTCGATCGGCATCGGCCTGACCGAGCACTACCACCGCCTGCGCAGCGAGGGGAAGACGCCGTTCCAGATCTCCTCGATCGCCGACAACTACGAGCTTACGCAGATCGTCGTGCAGAGTCCGGCCACCGCCGCGCTCTACATCTCGGGAGGCGTGCCGAAGAACTACATCAACGACTCGATCGTGATGTCGTACATCTTCGGAATCGACACCGGCGGCCACCGCTACGCCCTCCAGGTCACGACCGATGCCCCGCACTGGGGAGGGCTTGGCGGCTCGACGCTCTCGGAGGCCACGTCCTGGGGCAAGGTCTCCAAGAAGGCGACGCACGAGATGGCGTTCGTCGAAACCTCCGTGGCCCTGCCGCTCCTCTACGGATACGCTCTGCAGAAGGACTCGGCGAAGGGGCGCAAGCGCTTGAAGTACGACTGGGACGGCGACATATTGAAGAGCCTCCGCCGCGCGTGACTGGAGACCCGTGTTCGAGCTCGGCCGCGTCGTCCGATTGCAGGTCCAGACGGACAGTCTGAAGCGGGGCGAGCGGCCCGCGCGCGTTTACGACCCCGCGCCGCTCGTCGAGGTCGTGCGGTTGAGATTGTCCCGCGACGGCGCCGTCGGCCGGGCGGCCTCCGGCGAGGAGCACATGGACGTCCACCACCCGGCGCATCCGCGCACCAAGAGCGCGCCGGGCCGGGAGGTCTCCTTCGGCTTCACCAGCCACTACGGACGCATGCGCGACCGCTACGGCAACCACGTTGCGTCGGGTTGCGCCGGAGAGAACATCCTGATCGAGACCGGCCGCGTCTGGCGTCCCGAGGACTTCGCCGCCGGGCTCGCGTTTCGGGACGCGTCCGGAACTCTTTTGCCTCTGGAACAGGTCACCGTCGCCGCGCCGTGCGTCGAGTTCTCCCGATTCGCCCTCGCCGAACCGGCGGCCACGCCGATCGACCTGAAGCCCGTCCTGCAGTTTCTGGACGAGGGGACCCGCGGCTACGTCTTCACGCCGGGCACTGATGGCGAGGTGGCCGTCGGGGACGCGCTCGTCCTGCGAGCCTAGCCCGCCCGTGCGCGGCTTCGCGCGCATCTTCCCGTGGATCCTGGCGGCGGTCTTCGCCGTCGTCAGCGCCGTGCTTCTCGTGCGCCTGGCGGCGAGTGTGCGCGAGACGCGCCGCGCGGAATCGGCGCCGGTCGTCTCGGCAATCCGGAAGATCGCGCAGCTGGCGACGGTCGAGGCGCAAATCTCCGACGTCCTGCGGTTCGAAGAAGTGAAGTCGTTTCTCATTTTCGACTTCCCGAAGACGGCCACGATTCGGATGCGCGGAAAGGTCATCGCCGGGTTCGACCTTTCCTCGCCCGACTTCTCGATCGACACCGACGCCGGCAAGCGCCTGATCCGCGTTCGGCTTCCGGCTCCCCGAATCCTGGCCCTGGATCCGCGTCTGGAGTGGTTCGACGAGCAGAGCGGGCTCTTCAATCCGATCACCCCTCAGGACCGGACGCGGTGGATGCTCTGGGCGAGAGGTCAGCTCGGCCGCGCGGCCAAGGACTCCGGGATCGAGGCGACCGCAGTCGAGCACGCACGGGAGCTGCTGTCCGGCGTCGCGGAGTCGTTCGGCTGGAAGGTGGAAGTCACGAAGTGACTCTGGGCGCGTAGCGCCCTGTCATCCCGAGGAGCGCAGCGACGAGGGATCCCGTGCTTGACGAGTCCGGGATCCCTCGGGTTACCGCCGGCCTTCGGCCGTCGTTGCCTACTGCCGAGGGTCTGCCTCTGGTGGACGGCTCGGCCTCGGGATGACCCGGGGGGTGCCGCTGGGCCTGCCTCCCCTTCCGTGCGAATGTCACAGACCCACCGGCCGGGATTCGCCATACTGTCCAAAAAAAGGAGGCCAGACGTGCTCGCTTCAATCACGGCTGCTCTTTTCCTGGCCGTCGCGTCCGCCACGCCGGAAACGGCGTACTACCGCATCGAGCTCTCGCCCTCCGGCAGCATGGTGGCGATCGGGGCACCCATACTCAAGGGAACGACGTACCTCTTCCATGGATACCCCGACGGCAAGTTGATGAGCCTTCGTAAGTCCGACGTCAAGAGTGTTACTGCCATCACGGCGCAGGAAGCCACCGCGCCGCCCAAGAAGAGTCTGGTCTCGATCGGCAACCTCGCCATGCAGGGAGGCAGTGCGACGATCACGGGCGGCGCGTCGGGAGCCAGGGCGGGCGGCGCGTCCGCCACCACGGCCGGGTCCGCGGTGCGCCCCACGACGGCGACCACGACGGCGCATGCGGCGACGAACGGACCCTCGGTGATCAACACACCGGACGGCATGGCCGTCACGACGGCGCCGCCGAAATAACTCAGATCTCTAGCGGTCCGCTGCGCGGACCGTGGAAATGGGAGGGGAAGTCGCGAACGGATCCTCTCCTAAGAATCCGCTTCCTTCGAGCGAAAGTCCCCAAGCAAAAACGCCCCGGTTGCCCGGGGCGTTGATTCCTTCCTGTCTAGAACAGTTCGGTGGTCGGCCTTAGAGCGCCTCGCCCTTGAGCGGGATCTCGATGACGGCCTTCTCCTTGTCCGAGGTGTGGAGCGTGACCTTGCCGTCGACCGCGCCCTTCTTGACCTTGTCCGACGCCTTGACGACGACCGTGTAGGAGACGCCTTCCTGCGTCGGCACTACGTCGGTCTGGAAGCCAGGCACGCTGACCTCGGCCTTGGTGACCTTGACCGGCGTTCCGGGCTTGTTGTTCGTCACGACGATGTTGCGCGTGATGGGATCCTTGCCGGCGGTGAAGTTTCCGAAGTTGACGGTGATCGGCGAGACCGACACGCGCGGGCGCACGATGCCGGACACGGGAATCTCGAGGTTCGGCTGCTGCGCGACGCCGGTCGTCACGCGGACGGGCGCGTTGAGAAGTCCCTCGGGCGCGTCGGGAGTGACCGAGATCGCCAGCTTGTACTGGTCACCCGGACGTCCCGCGATCTTGTCTTTGTCTCCGGCCGGAGAGATCTCCGCCTTCACGTAGGGCTGCGCGGTTTCGGCGACGGTCGGCTTGAAGCCCTTCTCCTCGGAGATGAGGATGACGTCCTGCGAGGCCGGATCGCCCTTGACGACCGAGAAGCGGACGTACTGCTGCGGCGCCACGTCCACGAACGGCTTCACGATCGCCTTGACGAACAGATTCATCTGCGGGCGGTCGGGGTCGTTGGAGACGACCAGCACCGACTTGGAGATCGGGCCCGAGAAGCTCTTCGTGTCGACGCTCGTGTGGACCTTGCCTTCGGCGCCCGGCTTGATCAACTTGTCGAAGTTGGAAACCGTGCAGCCGCACGACGGGCGGGCGTCCGAGATCACGAGGTCCGAGCCGCCGGTGTTCTTGATGAGGAAGTCCGTCTCGATCACCTGGCCCTTGGGAACGGTGCCCATGTCCCGGGTCTCCGCAGAGATCTCGATCTTCGGAGCCGCGACGGTCTTGCCGGGCGCGCCGGTTGCCGGCTTGGCCGGTGCCGGTTGCTGGCCCGAGGGCTTGGCCTGCGCGGCCGGCGACGCCGAGGCAGCGGGCTTGGACTCCGTCGGCTTCTGGGCCAGGGCAACCCCAGCCACAAGAAGCGCGCCGACTCCGAGCCGGCCGATTTTAAAAGCCTGAATCATCTGAGTTTCCTCCTGCTTGTGGGGATGCCACAGCCGCTAAACCCTCGGGAACAGCTTCCTATTTCCGAAATTGGCTCCATTAGACCAAACTCCGGGCCCGGAGATGCCCGAATCTCTTCGATTTCATTTCGTCCCGGTCGGGGGAACCGCCATGGTGCCCCTCGCCGCCCTGCTCCTGGAGGCGGGACACCGGGTCACCGGCAGCGACCGCGCTCTATACCCACCGATGTCCACCACGCTGGAGAGGCTCGGAATCGCCGTGGCGGAGGGCTTCGCCGCCGAGCACGTGCCCTCCGACTGCGACGCGGTCGTGGTCGGAAACGCGGCGCTCAAGGACAACGTCGAAGCGGCCGAGGCCTCCCGCCGGGGGCTTCCTGTCCTGTCGCTGCCACAGGCCGTGCGGAAGTACCTGCTTCCCGGCAAGACCTCCGTTGTGATCACGGGCACACACGGCAAGACGACGACGTCGGCGCTGACGTCCTGGCTGCTGCTGGACTCGGGCCGCGACCCCGGCCTCATCGTCGGCGGAGAGCTGAAGAACCTCGGGCGAGGCTACCGCCGCGGGGCCGGACCGCACTTCGTGCTGGAGGGCGACGAGTACAACGCCGCTTTCTTCGACCGCGGCCCCAAGTTCCTCCACTACGAGCCCAGGCATCTCTTCGTCGGGAACATCGAGTACGACCACGCCGACCTCTATCCGGATCTGCCGTCGATCGTCGAGGCGTTTCGCAAGGTCGTTCAACTGGTTCCGAAGGACGGCGCCGTCGTCGTCAACGCGGATGACCCGCTCGTGATGGAAGCGGCGCGAGACGCGGCGGCGCCCCTCGTGCGCGTCTCGCTCGAAGATCCTGGGTCGGATTTCTCGGCGCGCGACATCGAGTACTCGCCCGACGGAGCCGAGTTCACGCTGCTCGAAGCCGGTATGCCGGTGACGCGCCTGTTCTCTCCGTTGTCCGGCCTCCACAACGTGCGCAACGCCCTCGGAGCGATCGCGCTCGTGCGGGGCCTCGGCCTCACCGACTCCGAAATCGGACGCGCCCTTCCGCGCTTCCAGGGCGTCAAGCGGCGCCTCGAGGTCAAGGGCGAGAAAAACGGCGTCCTGGTGGTGGACGACTTCGCGCATCACCCCACGGCTGTCGCCGGTACGCTCCAGGCCGCCCGCACGCGCTACCCCGGGAGGAGGATCTGGGCCCTCTTCGAGCCGCGCTCGAACACCGCCGGGAGAAAGATGTTCGAGGAAGATTACATCGAGGCGTTCGAGCGTGCCGACGCGCTCGTGCTCGCGCCGGTGTTCCATGCGGGACGCCTCGCTCCCGACAACCAGCTCGACCGCTCCGCCCTCGCCCGGCGCTTCTCCGCCGGCGGCAAGCCCGCGTTCGCGCCCGACGCGATCGCTGAGATCCCCGAGATCCTCCGGCGCGAGGCCCGCCCGGGCGACGTCCTGATCCTGATGTCCTCGGGCGCCTTTGGAGGTTTGCCTGAGACGCTGCTCAGCGCGCTGTGAGTGCGCGGCGCATTCCCCTTCCCGCGGCCTGGCAGCTGCTCCTGGTCGCGGTGTGTATCGTCTATGTCGTCGGCGCCCTTCGCGCAGTCCCGGGATCTGCAGCGTCCGAGGACTTCGACCTCCTGCGCCTCTGGCGTGAGACCGGACGTCTCACGACGCATCCGACGGACCCGACGCACCTGACGAAGCCGGGGTGGATCGTTCTCCTGCGAGGGATGTTCCCCCGGGACGCCTCGGACTCGGCGGATCGCCGGCGTTTTCTCCTGCTCAATGCGCTCCTCATGGCCGCAGGCATCGGGCTCTCGGCCATCGCATTGAAGAAAGCCGACGGGTCTCGGAGCGCGCTCGCGTTTCTCGTCTTCCTGCTCCTGATCCCACAGCTTCGAGACGCCTGCGACTACGTCTCCAGCAGCGCCGTGTCCGCAGGGCTCGTCCTTCTGGCTTTCGGCGCTTTCGTTCTCGGCCGGCTCGGAAGTCGATTCTGGGCCGTGACCTCCGGCGTTTGCATCGGGCTGCTCTTTACTCTGCGACCCAATGACGCCGCGGTGTGCGGCGCGGCAGCGGCGCTCATGGCGATCGGTAGCGGACGGAATTCGAGCTCGCGGCTCAAGACGGCGACGATCGCGCTCGCCGTCACCATCGTCGTGATCTTTGCGGCCCTCTCTGCGGCGGGTTATCGGCCCGCCCCCGGCGCGAGCACGAGAGTTCTTCTCTGGGGAACGGCGGATTACTACTGGCGAGCGGATGTCGGAGGCTGGCCCACCGGCGAAACGCCGGGCGAGACCGCCCGGCTTCAAGGGGCCAAAGTCGTCGAACGCTGGCGCTCCGTGTTCCGAGAGGGAACGAGAATCGGAGGCGCTCCCTCGAATGGAAGGCACTCCATGGATTCGTCTCCAGTGAAGAGCTTCCGCCGCGATGGACCGGTGGACGCTATCAGAGACTCGATCGAAAGCTCCGCGAGTGGTGGTGGCTCACGGCGGCGATACTTGCCGGTCTCTCCATGCTCGCCGTCGCAGGCGGCCGAGGCCCCCATCGGTACGTCGGGATGTTCGTCGTCGCGTTCTGCGTTCTGCAATCGATTCTCTTCGGCGCCGATCCGCGGCTGGCACTCCCTCTGCTCCCTTTACTGGCGGCCGGAGTCGCCGGGGCTCTTCCGTCCGTCCGATGGAGTGCGGCCGCAATCGCGGCCGGAGCCGTCACGCTGACGCTTCTGGTCTGGCGCGTGTTTCGCGTGCCCGACGCCGCAGGATACGATTTCGCCCTCGTCCGGGGCCCCGGACGCCGCGTCGAGCAGCACCTGGATTCGTCCCTGTTTCCGGCGCGAGGCGACGCGCACGTGCACTTCCGCCTCTACGAGGAGCCGCCGTACGTGCTCGGACTTCGAGCATCGATCGGCGGCGCGCTTCTCGAGAGAAGGCCCCTCGAAGTCTCCGGCTACCCGGCGTTCTTCTCAGTCTCGCTGACGGCGCCGGAGACGGCGAAGGCACGAACCTCCGGCGCGCGGCTTTCGATCGAGTCGATCGGACCTCCTGGATTCGACGGTCTCTTCTACTTTCCCTTGATCCCTCCCGTCTTCGGTCATCCGTGCCGCGTCGATGGCGACCCTCGGCTTCCATCCGGGTTCGGAGGCACGGCCGAGGGTGGCCTGCCGGTTTGGATCACGACAGACGATGCGGCGGCCCCATAGCCCGATGACGCTCGCGCGCAGATCGGTCAGCGTCTTCCTCGCGGCGGCGGGTCTGGCGCTCTATCTCTGGCCGGCGTTCCGAGCTCCCATCGTCGTGTGGTCCGACGGCGCGGTCGACATGCAGTGGGCGGCGAACGGACAGGGCATCTTCTCGCCGGTCGTTTCCCGGGACCGGCCGCCCAAGCCTGGCTGGCTGCTCTTCCTGCGCTCGATGATCGTGCTTGGGCCCGTCGCGACCGCCGAGCGGCGGATCGTGGTGACGCAGTCGGTCCTCCTGTGGATCGGAATTGCCGCCGCGTCGATGTTGCTCGGCCACCGGCTCGGATTCGCGTGGGGCGCCGGCGCGTACGTCTGCCTCGTTTGCTTCCTGCGACTGCGCGACTCGGCGAGCGGGATCATGAGCGAGGCGCTCTCAGCGGCGCTGGCCCTGCCGGTTGCGGCCTGGCTCCTCGCGCCTCCCCGTGCCCGAACGGGTCGAGCAGCCCTGGGCGCGGCTCTCGCCGTCTTCTTTCTCGTGCGCCCGAACTGCGGCGCCGTGTTCGTCGTGCTGGCGGCGGCGGCATATGCCGCCGGGCGGCGGTTGCGTCAACTGGGGATGGTTTTCGCGGCGTTCGCCGTCGTCGTCCTTCCGTTCGTGATCGCGACCTCCACCGCCGCAGGCCGACTCGGAGATCTTGCGAGCCCGATCTTCGTCGGGAGCCGCGACTACGCATGGCCTCCGTCTGGCATCTACCCGTCGACGCCCAATGCGGAACTCGCTTCGGCGGCGGCAAATTGGAAGACCGCGCTTTCGGATCGCGGTGTCGACGGCCGGCGCGAGCTCGCCTGGCGCCTTTTCCACGGAGCGCTCGGCATCGATTATTACGACGCCCGCTGGTCTCCCGCGTATGCGGGCCTCTCCGACCTGGCCCGCGCGATTTCTCCCGTGCTCGTTCTCGCCGCGGTCGCGGTGATTCTCTGGGCCCCGCGCGGGGTTCCACCCACCGCGCGACTCCTGGGCGGCCTCCTGATTGTTCTTCTCGTCGTGCAGAGCCTTGTCTTCGGCGCTTTGCCGCGCTTTGCCCTGCCGCTTCTCGCGCCGCTGCTTCTCTACGCCATCGCGGCCGTCCGAGACCTCACTCGCGCCGCCGACCGCAGGTCGTTCCTGGTCGCGGTCACGTTCGTTCTCTTCATCGCAATCGCGGCGTCCCGAGCCCAGGTGCTGGACCGCGAATGGGGAATGATCGAAACGGAAGACGTGCACCTCGTGCAGCGTGTTCCGCGCCGGGCTCTTCCGGCCTCCGGACCCGCGACGCTCCATATCCGCATCGCTCCACTGGCGGTGCCGACCGCCGCGCACATCGAGGTCCGCCAGGGCGGCGCGCTGCTCTACTCGAGTGCCGTCGACGCGCACTGGGGCGAGGCCGCAATCGCCGTTTCCCTGCCGCCCGCCGTCCTCGCCGAGAACCGGCAGAAGGACGTGGTGATCGAGGTTGTCTCGACCGGCGCCTACGGGGTCTCCCAGTTCGTGCTTTTCCCGGTGATTCCCGCGCACTGGTCCGCCGGGGCCGCGCGCGCCCTCTCAGCGAGCCTCTCCCCCGCGACCGGCGTGGCGTCCGGAGGTCTCGATTGGTGGGCGCATCCGGGCTCGGACTAAGCTGATCCGCAGTTGATCCCACAGCGTCTGAGGCGTGCCTCCTGTTGGATCGGCGCTACGGCCGGATTGGCCGCCGGCGTCGTGCTCAGCCGCACGATCTCGATGGCGGCGAGGCCGGGGCAGCTGCCAGGAATCGCCGCGACGATCGGCTTCGATCCCCACGGTTACCTCTGGCGTCTGGTCGTGCTGGTGGCATGCCCGATCGCCGGCGGATTCCTGGCGGCGCGGCTCACGAGAACGCCCGAGTCCGGATCGCAGGCGGAGGTCATCGCTCCCGCACCGCCTTCGCGAACCGCGGCAATTCTGCTCGCGTGCACCGTTGCGGCGCTATTCGTCACGGCCAGGATTTCGAGCCCGGCGGCCGTGAACCTCTACGAGGACGGACACGGTCTTCTGCCGGCCTCGGAATACCTGCGCGGCGAGCTCCCCTATCGCGACATCGTGCCGGGTCACGGCCTGATCAGCGACGGCCTGCTCCAGGCGGCGGGATTGGGGATCTTTGGAGACGATTACCGCGGCTACAACCGCGCCGAGACGCTGGCGGCCGCGCTGTTCTGGCCGTCGTTGTGCGTCCTGGCTTTCGTCGCGACGGGAAGCGCCGCAGCGGCCTTCGTATCGCTGCTCTTCACGTTCCTCGCCTATTCCCAGCCCGGCTACCTGCGAGTCATCCCTTCGCTCTGGATCCTGGCCCTGGCTCTGGCGGCGTCGCGAAAGGGGAATGGCCGCATCTGGGTCGCCTGCGGCGCTTTCGTTCCGATCGCCCTGCTCGTGGCCGTCGAGTTCGCCGCGTACGCCGCCGGAGCGGCCCTCGTCGCACTGTGGGTGGCGCGGGGACCCAGGCTCCGGCACTTCGGGCGATTCGCAGCGGGAGCCGCCATCTCGTCGACGCTGATCGCATTCGTCTTCGCGGCCATAGGGTTTTTCGGCGGTTTCGTCGAAACGACGTTCTTTTTTCTTCCGACGCTGATGCCGGCCTACGCAATACCGCTCGTGCGCCCTGCCCTGCCCTGGTCTCCGGAATTTGCGAGCCTCGGCGCGTTCCTGTCCGATCCGACGATGTTCCTCTACGGCTTCGTCACGCTCGCGGTGCTCGTCCTGAGCGCCGTCCTCCCGCGCGGCGCACGCATCGGCGATCGCGCGCGCGCGGTCCTGCCGGTTCTCGCCTGGATTGTCTTTGCCATGGTCTCGGTGGTCGAGCGCCGGCATGTGCGGTATCCGATGTTCCTCGTTCCGCTGGGGCTCGTGCTGCTCGCGTTGTGGTTCAAGGGCGATCGGCGCTGGTCGAGCCCCCGGGGCCTGGCCGCCGCCGCGGCCCTGACCCTCCTCGTCGTCCTCTGGAAGCCCCGGAACCCGGCGCGCGCCGTCGCGTCCTCGTTGGCCGACCGGCACATCCCGCCGCTCGCGACGTTCGACGAGCCGCGACGCGCGCGCGGTGGCTCCTTCCCGCCTGCCGACGCGGCGCTAGTCCGCGCGACGAATACGCTGATCCGTGAGGCGAAGCTCTCGTCGGACGAAACATGGCTCGACTTCGCCAACGCGCCGGGGCTCTACTATCTTTTCGAGCGGAACTGCCCGATCCGATACTACGAGGTCCCCTTCTACGAGTCGCCTTCCGCGCAGGACGAAGTCGTGGCCACTCTCGAACGCAACGAAACAGTTCGCGCCGTTCTCGTCGCGTCGGGCTTGCCGTCGGATCCGATCGACGGCGTGCCGAACGCTGCGCGCGCGCCGAAGGTTGCGAAGTTCCTCGAGCTCAACTTCCAGCCGTTTCTGAAACAGGACGGTGTGGAGTTCTGGCTTCGACGATCCAGCCCGTGAAAGCGGTCGGGCGCCTCGCGGCGAGGACGAGCGTGAACGCCGGAAAGAGGCTCATCGTCAGCCGCCGGAACGCGGCTTCGACTGCATAGAGGGGATCGAACGCCGAGACGGCACAGGCCACGGCGTAAACGACGAGCTGCGCGAGGAAAACGGCGATCAGCGGATCGCCGATGCCCTTGCGCGTCGCCAGGAAATAGACCGCGATCGCGGCGATCGGCACGAGCGCCTGAAGGGCTTCGGTCCCGACGAGCCGGCCGACGACCAGACCAAAGCGGCCGACCAGCTCCGGCCATCGCGCCGGCTCCAGAAGCGAGAAGTCGAAATCCCGGCTCGGCGGGCTTCCCCGAACGATCCGCATGACGATCCAGTGCGCTGCGACGGGCAGAGTCAGAGCGGCCGCGGCAAGCCATCGCGTCCGCCCTCTCAGCCGCCACCACAGAACCACCGCCGCGAGAAGAACGAAGAGCGACCCCTCCTGCTTCAGAGTCGCGCAGAAGAGAGACGCGACGGCCAGCCTTGCGCCGCTCGCGGCGCCGTCCTTCTGAAGAAAGTCGATCGCGGCGGAAACTGCGAGCACGAGACCCAGCGCGAAGGGGACCTCCGCGGTTCCCGCGTTGGCCGGACGGTAGAGAAAGAAGCTGATGGACGCGAGCGCCGCAGCCGCGGTCCCCGAGACGCGCGAGGCGCGCCTCGCGAGAAATCCCGAGATCGCCAGCAACGTCGCGAGCGAGCAGATCGGATAGAGAAGCGCCAGGGCATGGTCGTTCCAGCGGCCGGCAAACGAGGCCAGGGCGGCGAACGTCAATGGCACGAGCAGCGGATACTCGGGATGCGCGAAGTACAGGGCCGGGTCCTGGAAGAGTCGCCGCGGAATTTCCCCTGTGAGAAAGACGATCTTGCCCTTGTATCCCCAGAAGGCGAGAAAGTCGGTCGCCCACATGGAGTCCGCGAGCGATCCGACGAGGAAGACGAGCCAGGCGGCTCCGGCGACGCACCACAGAAGCGCCACGAGAGTTCGTCCGCCTCCGTCGACCGCTGCACGCGGAGGCTCCCGACGCCGCGATCGTGTTGCAAACGCAGCGAGTACGGCGACGGACGCTTCGAGGAACAGGATCTTCCACGCGTTCGGACGTGTGCCGATCAGGATCAGCACGAGAAGACAAAGCGTCTGGAGAAGAAGCCCTGCCGCCAGACTCCACGCCAGTTTCTCGCGCCGCGTGAGCATCGCGGTGAAGGCACGGACGGACACCCCTCCGGCCGCGGTCGCCGCACCCAGCGCCGCGAGCGCCATCCACATATCGGGAAGAAGCGCCGGCGTCATCGCGTCCAAAGCATTCCGCCGTTGATGGCGACGCCCTCCGGCCCGCGCCCGACCTCGGTGCGATACGTCGCAATGAAGTCGGCCTCGTCCTTCCACCGCGCCTCGACGACGCGACGCGGCGCGAGGCGGTAATACGCCTGATAGCGGTAAAGATCGGGCGCCTCCGGGACGACAACCGCGACGGTCGCGGACTCGGGTGTTCGGCGCTTCACGTCGTCGAGAAAAGCGGCGTAGTCGGGGTCGAACCAGAAGCCGGCCCGGTCCGAGCGCACGTTTTCTCCCGCAAGCGACCGCGCGAAACGGGCGAAGAGCGCGCGCGTCTCCCCCGTCGAAAACGGCGACGCGAGCGAAACGGCGAGAACCAGGAGGGAAAGAACCGCGAGGACTCCTCGGAGACTAGCCTTTCCCATCCTTCACCGCGTTGCGAAGCACGCCGACGCGCTCGATCTCGACCTCGACGACGTCGCCGGGCGTCAACGGTCCGACACCCGCCGGCGTGCCGGTCAGGATCAAATCGCCGGGGTGGAGCGTCATCATCCGCGAGACGTAGGCGACGAGAAACGCCGGCGAAAAGACCATGGCCGAGGTGCGCGCGGCCTGGCGTACAGCACCGTTGACGCGGGTCTCGATCGAAAGGTCGGAGGGATCCAGATCCGGCACGATCGCCGGACCGACCGGGCAGAACGTGTCGAAGGACTTGGATCGCGAGAACTGCTTGTCCTTCTTCTGGAGGTCGCGTGCCGTCACGTCGTTGGCGCAGCACACACCCGCGAGCGCCTCGCGCCAGCGCTCCTGCGGCCACGACTTGATCCGGCGGCCGACGACTAAGGCGAGCTCCCCCTCATAGTCGACGCGCTCGGACTCCGGAGGCAGCACGATGTCACCGCCGCCGAAAACGAGCGCGGAAGGCGCTTTGAGAAACAGAAGCGGCTCGTCCTCCGGAGCGGTGCTGCCGAACTCGGCCGCGTGCTCCCGGTAGTTTTTGCCGACGGCGACGATCTTGGAGGGAAAGGCCGGCGCTTCCGGCGAACCGAAAGCGATGGGACTCCTGGCGGTCATCCCGAAGAGCGTGAGCGACGAGGGATCCCGGACTCGATTGCGTGCGGGGCGTGTCGAGTTCGGGATCCTTCGCTTCGCTCAGGATGACGTGCGGATGGATTCATGGCGGATGAGCTCACTCCTGCCACGCCTCCTCGTGCAATTCCCCGGCGTAGACCTCGCGCGCGTCGCCGGTCAAGCGCACGCCCGTGATCTGATCTCCGTCCGAACGAAACTCGACCGTTAGATCGACGCCGCTCTTCGTGGCGCAGACGACCGGCGACGCCGCGAATCCCTGCCGCCCCGCCACGATCGCGGCGGCGACGACGCCCGAGCCGCAGGACAGGGTCTCGGCCTCGACGCCGCGCTCGTAGGTGCGCACGGCGATCCGATTTCCCTTGCCGACCCGAACGAAGTTCGCGTTGGCGCCATCCGGCATCGCCGCGTGGTGGCGGACCAGCGGACCCAGGCGATCGATCTGAATCGTCGAGAGGTCGCCGCGCATGAAGACGACGAGGTGCGGAACCCCGACCGACATCGGGATCGCCGTCGGAGGCAGCCCCCGGCCCGAGATCGGAACCGGGTCGAGCGGAACGCCCACGGACGGCAGCGACAGCGTCACGCTTTCGCCGTTGACGTGCGCCTCGATCGGCGCCCACCCGGTCTCGAGGACCGGATCGGAGCTCCGGGTCATGCCGCGCCGGACCGCGTAACGGGCGGCGCAGCGGGTGCCATTGGCGCAGAACTTCGCGAGCCCTCCGTCGGAATTGTAGTAGTCCACGCGGACGCGGCCGTCGTCGCCGGGCACGAGGAAGAGGGCCCCGTCGGCACCGACCGAGAGGCCGCGCCGGCACACCAACGCCAGCCTTCGCCGGTCTTCGTCGGTCAGGCAGCGGCCGTCGGATTCGAAAACCAGGAAGTCGTTGCCGCCGCCGGCCGTCTTGATGAATCGGTTGGGAAGGGACATGGGAGCGGGAGTGTAACCCGGCTCGTCGAGTTCGGTCATTGGGCCGTCATCCCGAGGAGCGGAGCGACGAGGGATCCCGAGCTTGTCGAGTCCGGGATCCCTCGCTGCGCTCGGGATGACGGGCTCAACGAGGAGTTGCCGACACCGCGCCGCACTACAGCAGCGCCGCGAACGCCTCCTTCGACGGGGGGCTCTGGTTGCCCGCCCGGTCGATCGATCGCACCACGTAGCGGTAGCGCTTGCCCGGCTTCGCCGTCTCGTCGTTGAAGAACGGGTCCGTCACGGGCTCCTTGGTCAGCCGCTCGAACGGGCCGTTGCCCTCGGCTCGATCGACGACGTACCCGGCCAGGTCCGGAGCGTCCACGGGGTCCCAGAGCAGGCGCACGAGGGTCGCCTCCGGGAGCCCGTCGAGGTGCGTGGGCGCCGGCGGCGGGTAGATGTCGCGATACTCGATCGCGAGCTCCTCCGCCGGAAGACCTTCGACCTTGGGGTTCTTCGCGAGCACGGCCCGCACCGTGTAGGCGAGCGGCACGCCGTAGGGAGCGCCCACGTCGACGTAGCTCGTGCTGACGACCGGTGTCTTGTTCAGCGGCTGGTCGTACTCCTCCTGCGAGAGCGGGCGGCGATAAACCTTGTATCCCGAGATCTCGACCGGCTGCTGGAGCACGTTCTTTTCGGGAGCGGTCCAGTCGAGACAGATGCGGCCCTCGCTGACGATCGGCTGGAGAAACACCGGCGCCTGGGGCGCAATGTCGGGCGTGAGCGAGACGATGTTGGAGAGCGGACTGCGCTCCTTGTTGCGCCGCACCGAGACGACGGCATAGGCGAGGGGGAAGGGACCCTGTTCCTGCGTGAAGAGTGGGAGCAGGGAGTCGCGATACTCGAGGGACGCACCGCGAGTGGCGTCGGCGATCGCGGGCAGCGACAGCGACGCGACGCGCTTGGCCTGGCCATAGAACGCCTCCTCGGCCAGCCGGACGTTGGTCGCTTCGCGTCTCTCGGTCTCTCCCGGCAAGTGGACAGCCCCCCCCGTCGCACCTGTCGCGCCGGCCACGGAAGGCGGAGGTGCTCCTCCGGTGCGGCGCGGCGCCGTCAGCTCGGAAGGCGGGCGGTCCACTCTGTAGATCTCGATGGAATCGAGGTCCGTCAGCGGGTCGCCTGTCAGCAGGCGATCCGGAAACGAAAATGTGAGGACCGCATCGTCGCCTTCCTGCTCGACGGCGAGGTCCGAGACGGCGCGTGGACCGCGGGGCAGCGGAGGCTGGGGATCGCCCTTCTTGCCGCAGGCAGCGGCGAGAAGGCAGATCGCGAGGAACGCCCCGAGGCGCTTCATACGATGTGGATGCTTCCTGGGAGAGGATACTGGAGCGACTTCCCCTCCCATTTCCGTCGGTCCGCGAAGCGGACCGCTACAAGACGTAGCGCGACAGGTCCTCGTCCTTCACGAGATCGGCCAGGGCGTGCTGCACGTCAGCGATCTCGATGCGGATCGCCTTGCCCGCGTTCTCCGGGCCCGCGAAGGAGATGTCCTCGAGCAGACGCTCGAGGATCGTGTGGAGCCGCCGCGCGCCGATGTTCTCGAGAGCCCGGTTGACCCGCTCGGCGTCGCGGGCGATCTCCGAGATCGCCTCCTCCGAGAAAGAGAGGTCTACAGCCTCGGCCTCCAGCAAAGCCCGGTACTGCTTCAGCAGCGCGTTCTCGGGCTCGGTCAGGATGCGCACGAAGTCGGCTTCGGTCAGCGAGTCGAGCTCGACGCGGATGGGAAAGCGTCCCTGGAGCTCCGGAATCAGGTCGGCGGGTTTGGAGACGTGGAACGCGCCGGCCGCGATGAAGAGCACGTGATCGGTCTTGACGAAGCCGTACTTCGTGTTGACCGAGGTTCCCTCGACGATCGGCAGGAGGTCCCGCTGCACACCCTCCCGGGAGACGTCGGGGCCGCGGCCTCCCGACTCGCGCCCCGCGACCTTGTCGATCTCGTCGAGAAACACGATGCCCGAGGACTGCGCGCGCTCGACGGCTTCGCGGGCGACCTGGCCCGGATCGATCAGGCGCCCTTCTTCCTCCGCCTGCAGGATCTGGCGCGCTTCGGCCACGGTGGTCTTCCGGCGCTTCTTCTTTCCGCCAAAGAGGCCCGGGAGCATCTCCTTGACGTTGATGTCCATCTCCTCCACGCCCTGGTTGGTCACGATCTCGAAGGACGGGAACGTCTTGTCGGCGACTTCGACCTCCACCAGGCGATCCTCGAGCTTGCCGTCGCGCAGCAGCATCCGGAGCTTGCCCCGCGTCTCCTCGGCCTCGGTGTCCGGAATCGCCGGAAGGAGCAGATCGAGCAGCCGCTGCTCGGTGCGCGACTGCGCGCGGTCGCGGATCTCGGCCGTCTTCTCCTCGCGAATCATCTGCACCGCGACCTCGGTCAAGTCGCGCACGATCGACTCCACGTCGCGCCCGACGTAGCCGACCTCGGTGAACTTGGAGGCCTCGACCTTCAGGAACGGCGCGTCGGCCAGCCGCGCGAGACGGCGCGCGATCTCCGTCTTGCCCACGCCCGTCGGCCCGATCATCAGGATGTTCTTCGGCAGGATCTCCCGCGACATCTCGGGCGAGAGGCGCTGCCGGCGCCAGCGGTTGCGCAGGGCGATCGCCACGGCTTTCTTGGCGCGCTTCTGGCCGATGACGTACTTGTCGAGCTCGACGACGATCTCGCGCGGAGTGCGCGCGACGGTCGGCGGAGCCTGTGCCTCGGTCTCGCCGGGCATCATGAAAACCAAGTTCAAATCTCCTCGATCGTGATGTGGGCGTTGGTGTAGATGTCGATCTCCGAGGCGATCAGGAGCCCCTCCTTCGCGATGTCGCGCGCGGAGAGGTCCGGCCGGTGCTTCAGGAGGGCCCGCGCGGCCGCGAGCGCGTAGGGGCCGCCCGAGCCGATGGCGAGCACGCCTTCCTCCGGCGAGATCAGGTCTCCGGTCCCGGAGATCAAAAGCGAGCTCTGCCGGTCGGCGACGATCAGCAGCGCCTCGAGCTGGCGCAGCATCTTGTCGGTCCGCCAGTCCTTGGCGAGCTCGATCGCCGAGCGCTCGAGGTTGCCGCGGTGCTCGTCGAGCTTTCCCTCGAAACGCGAAAAAAGAGCGAACGCGTCGGCCGACGAGCCCGCGAAGCCGGCAAGAACTTCCCCGCCCTTGAGCCTCCGAATCTTGGCCGCCGTCTGCTTCATGACGGTCGTGCCGAGCGTGACCTGTCCATCGGAGGCCATCGCCAACTTGCCCCCGTGACGCACGCACAGAACCGTCGTCGAATGCCAGCGATCCATCGCTGCGCAGGATACCGCAGTCACCACGAGAGGGCCCGAATCGCGCGGTCGAGGATCGTGTCCTCGCTGCCCGTAGCCGCGACGTCCGGGACGACGCCTTCCCCCTCGTAGCGGCGGCCGTCGAGACCCTCCAGCGCGCGCGCGGTGAACCAGAGCATCGAGCCGTCGGGAAGAGCGTGCGCGCCCGCGCCGCCGCTCGCCATGCCCGCGGTCTCCTCGCCGACGATCGGTCCGATCTTGTGCGCGCGAAACTTCAGGGCGAGCGCCTCTCCCGCCGAGGCCGTGCCGGAATTGACGAGGAGCGCGACCGGCAACACCTTGTACGCCGGAGGCGTGAGTCGCTTTCCGTCGCGCGAGACGAGGTAGTAGTCGCCCGTGCTCCACTGCCCGCGCAGGAACGTCGGCAGAATGTTCGGGTCGTAGCCGCCGCTGTTGCCGCGCACGTCGAGCACGAAGCCGGAAAGCTCTCCCCAGCCGGCGAGGCTGGGACGCACGCGGGCGACCTCGTCGCGATCGAGCAGCATGTCCACGACCGCGAGCGCGGTTTCCGCGCTCAAGCCCCAGACATGCGCGTAGCCGTAGGACTTGCCGTCGCGGCGGAGCACGCGCGCGCTGTTCCAGACGAGACGATCGCCCGGCTCTTCGTATTCGAGCAGCAGCTTCGACGTCCGCACCGGCTCTCCCGGGCGCTGCCAGGTCACGTCGATCGTCGACTTCGGCGCGCCCTCGAAGGCGAAGAAAAGGTCGCGGAAGTTGACCCGCGTCTTGCCGTACGGCTTGCCGTCCACGGCGAGGATGCGGTCGCCCAGACGCAAGCCCGCCTTGTCGGCGGAGCTGCCCGGGATGACGCCCTTGACGGCATAGCCGTCCCCGTCCCGCCCGATCCGGATTCCCGCCGTGCCCCACTCGCGCTCGGGAAGCCGGCCCGCGGGCAGCCGGAACGTGTGCGAGTCCTTCAGGACCGCGAGCAGGCGGTCGTAGATCGCGTTCTGCTCCTCCGCCGAAGGCACGGGTGTGCGCGACAGCTCCGCCGCGGCCTTCGCGACCGCTCCGGACCAGTCGGCTCCGTTGAGCTTCGGATCGAAGAACCCCTCGCGGATCTGCCGGTCGATCTCCGCGAGCACCGGCGGCAGCTTCGCCGGCGCCTGCGCCTGCCCCATCGCCGCGCATGCGAGAAACACGAGTCCCACGGCCCACCTGCAACCTGCAACCTGCAGCCTGAAACCTCGTCTACGCCTTTGGATGCGCATTCCGATACACCTCGCGCAGACGCGCCGCGTCCAGGTGCGTGTACTTCTGCGTCGTCGACAGCGAGGCATGGCCGAGCAGCTCCTGGATCGCGCGCAGGTCCGCTCCCGCCTGGAGAAGATGCGTCGCGAAGGTGTGGCGCAGCGCGTGGGGCGAGATCTCTTCCGGCAGGCCCGCCGCCCGCAATCGGCGTTTCAGGAGGCGCGCCATCGAGCGCGGCGTCAAACGCCCGCCGCGCGCGTTGACAAAGACAGGATCGCCCGGCTCGTCTTCGTCGTTGGCCCGGTGCCGGAGCGCGGCGCGGGACGGCAGATACGCGCGCAACGCGTCGGCCGCGGCCTCTCCGAACGGCACGATGCGCTCGCGGCTTCCTTTTCCGGTGACGCGGACCAGGCGCTCGGCGAAATCGACGTCGTCCAGATCCAGGCCCGCGGCCTCGGAGACTCGGAGTCCCGTCGCGTAGAGGAGCTCGAAGAGGGCGCGCTCGCGCTCGGGGATCAGGCCTTCATCGCCGCCGCTGTCCAGAAGCCGCTCGGTGTCGGGCAGCGTCATCGCCCGGGGCAGCGTCTTCGGAACCCGCGGCGCGGGTAGCCCCTTGGCGGGACTCTTCTCGATGTGGCCCTCGCGGCACGCCCAGCGAAAGAAGGAGCGCAGCGTCGAGAGATGGCGCGCGAGCGAACGGTTCGCGAGCTTCGCCCGGTGCAGGTGAGCGAGATACGAGCGCACGGCCAGCGTGTCGACTTTCGACAGAGGCGTCTTCCCGGCGCTCTCGTTGGCGAATTCCTTCTCCCAGAAGTCCGCGAATCGATCGAGATCCGTGCGATAGGCGAGCACCGTCCGGGGAGAAAAACGCCGTTCGTCGGCCACGTGGGTCTCGAAGCCGTCGATGGCGCGGGAGAGCGAGATCACGCCTAAGAGTTTAGCGGGGTCTGACCCCGCCTCCTTGATCGCGTTTCGGTTCCAGAACGCCGTAATGGGAGAGGCGGGGTCTGACCCCCGGTTACCCGCGTTTTGCAAGGAACCCGTCGCATCGACGGACGAAGCGGGGTCTGACCCCCGGGGTCGGGTGTTCAAAGGCAAGACCTGACCCCCGGTAGAATCGCGCGCCATGGAGCTGCGACCGTTTCGTTCGATTCGTTTCTCTCCTCGCGTACTCTCCGCGCGCGGGCTCTCGACGGTGTTCGCGCCGCCTTACGACCAGATCTCTCTGTCACGCCAGGACGAGCTCTACGCGAAGGCGCCCGAGAACATCGTGCGGGTGACCTACCCCAAGCGCGACGTCGAAGACCCCTACGCCGCCGCGGCGATGACCCAGGCGGCGTGGCTCGCCGACGGAACGCTCGAGAAGGAGAAACGGCCCGCGCTCTGGATCTACCGGCAGACGTTCACCGAGGCCGGCGAAACGTACGTCCGCGACGCGCTCGTCGGCCTCGTGCGTCTGGCGGAATACGAAAAGCAGGTCGTGCGTCCCCACGAGCGCACGCTCGCCAAACCCAAGGAGGACCGGCTGGCACTTCTCGCGGCCACGAAGGCGGACTTCGAGCTGATCTTCCTGATGACGCGGGCTCCCCTTTCCGCGGCGCTTTCGACCCGGCGAACGCCCCAGCTGACGGCGACCGACGGCGACGGCGTGCGTCACGACGCGTTCCGCATCGCCGACTACGCCGCGCACGTCGAGCTTCAGGGCCTCGTGAAGAACGCCGAGGCGATCATCGCCGACGGCCATCACCGCTATGAGACTGCTCTCGCCTTCTCGAAAGACCCCGCCGCCGAGAAGCTCCCCGGCGCGAAGTACAAGCTCTGCGCGATCGTCGACATGGACTCCGAGGGGTTGATCGTCCGGCCGATTCACCGGCTCGTCAAAGACATCTCCGACTGGAGGCCCGTGCGTTTGCTGCATGCCGCCCGAGACTTCTTCGAGCTGAAGGAGTTCTCCTCCGCCCCCGAGGCTTACGCGGCTCTGGAGAGCCACGCCCGGCGCTTCCCGGCGTTCGTCCTCGTCGCGAAGGAAGTCCCGCCGACGCTGATGACGCTCCTGGAAAAGCCGGCCGCGCCGCTGCCCTGGCCCGAGGGCCGCTCGGAAGAGTGGCGCAATCTCGACGTCGCGGCGCTGGAGGTCGCTTTCTTCGACAAGCTCCTCGGAATCGGCACGGAAACGATCGCGCGCGGCGAACGCGTCTCGTTCACCTCCGACGCCGCCGCCGCGATCGCCGCGGTCGAGAAGGGCGAGGCGCAGGCCGCGATCCTGATGCGCCCGACGACCGTGTCCGACGTCGAAGCCGTGGTCGGCGCGGGAGACCGGCTCCCGCAGAAGTCCACGCACTTCTACCCGAAGATGTACTCGGGACTCTTCGGCGTGTCGCTCGAGGACGCGGTGTACTGAGGTACTGAGGGGTCAGGTCTCGATTTTTCGGATGTCAGGAGCACCAATCGATGGAGGGACGAGAGAGAGATCCGAAAAATCGAGACCTGACCCCACGCATCGCGGAGGCGGAGCGGCTGCTCGCCGCCGGGCGCGCCGCGGAGGCGATCGCGGCCTGCCGCGAGGCTCTCGCGATCGACCCGGATTGCCTCGCCGCGCACGTCTGCATGGCGCGGGCGAAGCTTCCGGGCGATGACTTCCTGGTCTACCTCCGGCACTTCCACGAGGCGCGGCGTCCGCGAGTGTATCTGGAGATTGGCGTGGACGCCGGACGCACGCTCTCCCTCGCGCGGCCGCCCACGCTGGCGCTCGGCGTCGATCCAGCGGCGCCCGCGGGACACGCCTTCGCCGCCGAAACGCGTCTCTTTCCCATGAAGAGCGACGTCTTCTTCGCCAGCGGCGCTGCCGATCGGGAGCTCGCCGGCGCGCCCGTCGACCTGGCGTTCGTCGACGGGCTGCACCTCTTCGAGCAGGCGCTGCGCGACTTCATCCACGTCGAACGACGCTCGGCTCCGGATTCGGTCGTGCTGTTCCACGACTGCCTGCCGCTCGACGCGCCGACCGCGTCGCGGCAGCGAAAGACGGGCTTCTGGACGGGAGACGTCTGGAAAATCGTCCCGATCCTTCAGAGCCGCCGGCCCGACCTCGACGTCTTTCTCGTGCCGGCGTATCCGACCGGCCTGCTCGCCGTCACGCGTCTGGATCCGTCGTCGGATCGCCTCGAACGGGAGCACGACGCGATCGTCGCCGAGTGGACTCCCAGAGAATGGAGCGGCGGGCCAAGCGACCCGCCGCTTCCGATTGTTTCCAACGACTGGCCGGCGGTCCTGAAGAGGACGCGGTCTCGAGTCTGAGGCTACTTCTTCGCGAAGCCCCGCACGTCGTTCTTGACCAGGCTCGCGATCTGCTCCTGGGACAGCTTCTTGCCGAACGGCGGCATGTCGTCCTTGCCCTCGGTGACGTGCTCGATCAACTCGGAGTCTTTCTGGTCGGCCTGCCACTCGGCGTCGGTGAAGTTCCGGGCCTTCAGCTGCTTTCCTTTGGCCGTCTGTCCCTTTCCGTCCTCGCCGTGACACTTGGCGCAGTACTGCTTGAAGAGATCCGACGGATGGGATTCCTGGGCGAACAGCGCTACGCCGAATCCGACGAGCGCGGTCATAACCAGACCGGTCAATACCCGGGTTCTCGTCATCCTTTTCTCGCTTTCTCGAGGTCCTGGAGCACCGCTTCGGGCTCCCATTGCTCGCCGTAATAGACGTTGGCGACCCGTCCGTCGGGATCCACCACGGCCACCGTCTGCGAATGCACGATCTGGCCGTGATCCGGGTAGTAGAGGACGCCGAACCGCTCGGCCACACGCGCGACCGCCGCCGGATCGCCGGTCAGGAACTTCCAGCGCGCGGAGTCTGCGCCCACGCGCGCCGCGTAATCCTTCAGGACCGCGGGCGTGTCCCCCGCGGGATCCACGGTGACGGCGAGAAGCATGCCGAACTTCTCCTTCGCCAGCGCGGCCGCGATCTTGGAAAACTTGCCGACCGTCACCGGACATGCGGTCGCGACCGGGCAGCGCGTGTACACGAACGTTACGGCAACCGGCTCGCCGCGAAACTGCGAGAGGCGGACGGGCTTTCCCGTCTGGTCGATCAGGGTGAAGTCCGGCATGAGCTCGCCAACGCCGACGCCGCGATTGGGCTCCGGCCGTGCCGAGGAGCTAGACGGGGTCGGCGTCGGCACGAAACCCTTGGTCAGAACATTTTCGAGGAAAACCGTCTTGCCATCGACGACCAGTCGGGCCTCGATCCGATCGCCCGGCCGCAGCAACGCCACGACTTTCGGGTCGTCGCGCACCGGGTAAGTCATCGTCATCGCTTCCATGAAACCCGGGATGGCTTCGTGCGCGACGGTGATCGCGGGCTTGGAGAAGTCGACCGCCGTGACGACGCCCTTCAGCGCGTAGCGCTTCGCCGAGGCGCTCACGGGCGCGCCCGGCGAGATCGCCGGCCGCGAAGGCGCGTTGGCCGGGACCTCGCGGCGGGACTTGCAGCCGGCGGCGAGCGCGACCGCGACCGCCGCGGCGAGGCCCGCCGACACGAAGACCCTTCGTCTCACGGCGCCCTTCCTACAGGATTCGAGGACCCGATTTCAAAGGTTAACGAAGCCCAAAGGCTCTGCCAGTCGGCGTCCACGCCCGGGGGCGCAGGGATCATGTGCACGGCCTTGATCAGCCACAAGCCGGAGGCGTCGAGGTTGAGCGCCACGCGCCCCTTCGCGTCGGTCCGGGCGGCGACTCCCTTCTCCGGCCGCGACTTCGACAGCGCCTGCACCAGGGCTCCCGGCAGAGGCTTGCCCTCGTAGACGAGGCGAAACGGCAGCGTCGAGCCCGGCGCTGATCCGTAGGGGTTTTTGTCCACGAGGAGCTCGAGGGTGAAGCCGAGATCGCGGTCGTAACCTTTCGCAGACTTCCCCGCCGGAGTTCCCGCGTCGAGCAGCGCCTTGGCCGCGCGCGAGAAAACTTCGCGCGACGGCTTCTGCGTCTCTCCGCGCGTCGCGCGGATCTTCGCGATCTCCTCCAGCCCCTCTTCCTTCAAGTAGTCCTCGAACTTCGCCGCGTCGATGGAGACCGGATAGTCGTGGCTCCGGTAGCCGATGAATTGCAGACCCGGCGCCGTGATCCGGACGGAGCCGGCCGGATCGTCCCCATCGCCCCCGGAAAGCGGTGTCGTGCCGGCGCTGGAAAAGAGCGCGAACGTCACGATCAGTTTCGAGAAGCGAGCGAACGGCTCGCCCTGAAGGTGCGGGCCCACCCAGAGGCGCGCCGTCACCGTCTCGCCGACCTGCGGGCGGAAGGTCGAGGGCTCGATCCAGAAGTCGTGCGCGGAGAGCGGCGCCGCGGTCAGCGCCGCCGCCACGACAAACGCGGCGGCCCGCCTCATCGAGCGGCGGCCGCGGGCACGCCCTGAGCGCGGGACGCGATGAACTCGGTCAGCCTCGCCAGATCCACGTTGCCTCCGGAGAGCACGACGCCGACCTTCTTTCCCGAGAAGTCGGCCTTGCGATGACGCACCGCGGCGGCTCCGGCGGCTCCGGAGGGCTCCACCAGGATCTTCATGCGCTCGAGCATCCACGTCAGCGTCTCGACCATCTCCTCGTCGGAGACGAGCAGGATGTCCTTCACATCGTGCTGCACGATGGGGAACGTCAATTGTCCCGGTGTGGTCACACGCAGGCCATCCGCGATGGTCGCATTGGAGGCCACGGAGACGCGGGTTCCGGCGTCGAGAGATTTCTTCGTGTCGGCCGCCGTCTCGGGCTCGGCGCCGTAGACGACGATTCCCGGGCGCAGGTGTTTCGCCGCGGTCGTCCATCCAGCGATCAGCCCGCCTCCGGACACCGGGACGACGATCGCGTCGAGATCGGGGACGTCCTCGAGAAGCTCGACCGCGCCCGTGGCCTGTCCCGCCATGATGAGCTCGTCGTCGAAGGGAGGCACCAGCAGGGCCTTCCGCTCCCGGGCGATCTGCGCCGCGATGTCGTCGCGGCTCTGGAACTCGCGGTCGTAGAGCACGACCTCGGCGCCGTAACCCCGCGTCGCGTCGATCTTCATCTGCGGCGCGTCCTTGGGCATCACGATCGTCGCGCGGATACCGAGCAGGCGGGAGACGAGGGCCACGGCCTGGGCGTGGTTGCCCGAGGAGAACGCGACGACGGCGTCGACCTTGCCGCGCTCGCTCTCGGCCTTCATCTTGTTGTAGGCGCCGCGGAACTTGAATGCGCCCCCGCGCTGCAGGTTCTCGGCCTTGAAGAACACCGTCGCCCCGGCTTCCTCGTCGAACTGACGCGAGGAGAGGACGGGGGTGCGGTGGGCGACGCCCTCCAGGCGTTTTCTGGCGGCTGCGATGTCGTTGAAGGTCAGCATGGTTCTCCTACGATACGGCGACCGGCGCGCCGAGGATCTGTCCCTTCCACTCTTCGATCGCCGCAAGCGCGCGGTCGACCATCTTCTGGCGCCGCACCTGCCTGTCCCGAACCGGCGAGTGCGACGTGTCCTCGATCAAGCCGAACGTCACGTTCATCGGCTCGAATTTCTCGTGCGGCGGCCGCTCCGAGCAGTGCCGCGCCAGCGACCCGATGGCGGTCGTGTAGGGAACCGGCACGGGCTCGCGGCCCTCGAGCGTCTGGGCCAGCGTCCGACCGACCGCCAGTCCCGTGGCCGCGCTCTCGACGTAGCCTTCGACCCCCGTGATCTGGCCCGCGAAGGAGATCCGCGGGTCCGACCGCAGGCGCCAGAAGCGGTCCAGGTGCGCGGGCGCGTGGATGTACGTGTTGCGATGAAGCATCCCGTAGCGGGCGAAGCTCGCGTTCTCCAGGCCCGGGATCATCCGGAAGACGCGCTGCTGCTCGCCGATCTTCAGCTTCGTCTGGAAGCCGACGAGGTTGTAGTGCTCCTTCGCGAGATCGTCCTGGCGCAGTTGCACGACCGCCCACGGCTTCTTGCCGCTGCGGGGATCCACAAGTCCCATCGGTTTCATCGGCCCGTGCCGGAGCGTCTCCCGGCCCCTCTCGGCCATCACCTCGATCGGGAGGCAGCCTTCGAAGTAGACGCCCTTCTCGAAATCCTTGACCGGCACCGTTTCTCCCGAGAGAAGCGCGTCGAGGAACGCCTCGTACTCCTCTTTTGAGAGGGGACAGTTCCAGTAATCGTCGCCGCCTCCCTTCCCGTAGCGCGACAGCGCGTACATCTTCGAGAAGTCGAGCGACGAGGCTTCGACGATCGGCGCCATGGAGTCGTAGAAGTAGAGGTCCTCGGTGCCGAGGAGCTCTCCGATCGCCGCGTCGAGGGCCGGCGAAGTCAGAGGCCCCGTTGCGAGCACGACGAATCCTGCCCCGGGAATCGTGCGCACTTCCTCGCGGACGATCTCGATCTCGGGCCGCGCCGCCAGGGCTTCGGTGACGAGATCCGCGAACACGTGCCGGTCCATCGCGAGCGCGTCGCCCGCCGGAACGGCCGCCTTTCTCGCGGAGTGGATCACGAGCGAGTCCAGCGCCTCCATCTCGCGTTTGAGAAGGCCGACGGCGTTGCGCGGATTGTCGGAGCGAAACGAGTTCGAGCACACCAGCTCCGCGCACCGGTCCGTCTGGTGCGCCGAGGTCGAGACGACCGGGCGCATCTCGTACAGACGCACCCGGTGCCCGCGCCGGGCAAGCTGCCAGGCGCACTCCGAACCGGCGAGACCGGCTCCAATGATCGTGACCGGGCGAGGTCATGGAGAGAGGGATTCTACGTGTCATCCCGAGCGCCAGCGGCCCGAGGGAGCCCCCATCTGAGCCGCGACCGCGAATCGAAGTGGGATCCCTCGCTGCGCTCGGGATGACAGGCACCGGTCGCCGCTACTCGCTACCAGCCCCCTCCGCCGCCTCCACCCGAGCTTCCGCCTCCACCGCCGCCGCCTCCACCGCCGCCGCTCGAAGACGACGGCGACGCGACGCCGGCCGCCAGCGCCCCCGCCGCGACGGCCCAGGATCCCGAAGCGCCGGCGCCGCCGAACGAGCCTCCGCCTCCGGTCCAGCCCCCGGAGCCCCCGCCCGAGGAGGACGACGTGCTCGAAGACGAACCGGTCCACGTCGAGGAGGAGCCTGACGATGCGGCCGCGGCGGCGCCATGAGCCTTGAACCAGTGATCGGCGTCCGAGGTCAGGCCGAACGCCACGACATACGGAAACCACGAATCCTGGAGGCGCGGGGCCGGAGAGTCGAGCTCGCGCTTGAAGTAGGCGCGCGCCGAGGCCAGCGCCTTGCGCCGAGCGATGCGCTTGGGACCGTCGCGCGTCGCGGCGAGGTTGAAGATCGACCGCACCATCGCCAGACGAACCAGCAAGCCGCCGACGACGAAGAGGAGGATCGAGCGGTTGCCCTCGCGCACTCCCAGCCAGAGGAAGTAAAAGAGCAGGAGCGGCATCCAGAGGATGAGGATCGAGGAGGCATCGAGGCGATCGACGAGCCTGCGGAAGACGAGGGCGCCGATCACCGCCAGTCCGTAGAGGATCCCGAGCGTGATGGCGAGTCCGACGACCGTCCCGAAATCCTGGTTTCCGACGAAGATCGCGGCGAGCAGGGCGAGCACGCCGGCGGCGAATAGAAACAGCGTCGGTCCCCTCGACGGCGCCGGCGACATGTCGCCGAAATCGGGATACGCCGAAATCTTCGCCTCCAGGCCGGGCCGGATCTTGGAGGCGGGATCGAACCCCGTCGATTTGTAGTGGCTCTTGATCGCGTCGGTGTCGGTCTCCTTGCGGCCGCCGAAGAAGAATCCCTTCAGAAGGTCGTGCTCGTAGCCCTGGAATTTCTCCAGCGGAACGAGCAGCCGCATCGAGAGTTTCTTGCCGTCGGCTTGCGTGGAGATCTTCTTCTCCGCCTCCAGCCGCGCGAGAACCGCCGCGACTTCGGGCGAGCCGATCTTCGCGTCCCAGAGGGCGCCGGCCTCCTCGGCCGAGAGCGAGAGCAGATTCGCCTCGAGCCATCTCGGATCGATCTGCTCCGGCGGCGTCAGCGGCGCGTAACGGCCGAGCGCCTTCTCGCGCGATCGGAACGCGAGAAAGAGAGCCACGATCGCGATTCCGAAGCCGGCGAGGAGCGCCTTGCGGACGCCGGGGGTCGCGGGTTTCTGCGCCGACGGTAGACGATTCATCGAGGCCGGCTCGCCGGTTCCGGCGTACGCGAGGCTCGCGTTGACGACGTAGCCCTGGCCCGGCGGCAGCACGCCGTGACTCGAATCTCTCGGGCAGCGGCTTCTCCGGCTTCCAGACCGGATCGAGCTCGAGCGTCAGAGTGAACTTCCGAATCGAGTAGTCGCGGTTGGGAAACGCAAAATCGTGGTCGAGAACGTAGCGGTCGCCCTGCTTCACGAGGATCCCCGACAACGTGTAGGCGATCTCGTAGACGAGCTCGGCGTTTTCGAACGGCGGATCGGAAGGCAGACGGCTTCGCCAGCGAAGCACACCTTCGCCGACGAAGCCGTACTCGTCCACCCTGGAGAGATCTCCCCCCGTCAGCGGGTGGCGCGTTCCGTCGGGATCGACGCGGGTGATCGACTCGAACGCGAGGCCCTGGCCGGGGAATAGCCGGAACGTCCGCTCCCCGCCGTTCCAGTCGCCGTCGAAGACGAACGTCTGCGTCTCGACGACGTGGAGCGCTCCCTGCGCGTCCAGCCGCGCCTTCACGTCGAACGAGCGCCAGGAGAGATCCTTCGCCTGCGCCGCCGCGGCGATCCAGAGGCCGAGCGCCACCGCCGCCAGACGCCGCGGAAGTCTCACGATGCCCTCTTCGCGCGCCGCGCCACGGGCACGACGAACCGGATCGACGTCAGCCGCGGCGAGAAGGCCGCGATCTTGTTGTCCACGAGTCCCGCGGAGAGCCCCGCCTTCTGCACGTCGATCCACATGAACGGGAACTTCAGCTCCTCGACGAACGGTTTCTTCGGGAAGACGACCCAGAGCGATCCGCTCGGCGTCATGCGCTTCTCGAGGTCACCGAAGAAAGCGGTCAGCGACCCCTCCGGCGGAACTTCCGCCATCACCCAGTCGTGCTTGCCCGGCGGGACTTTCTCCACGCGCTCGACGAGCGGCCCGAAGGTCGCTCGCACGGTCTTCACGAACTCGGACGAGCGCCCGAGCGCGTACGCAGGAGCACTTCCGGGCAGCGAGAACTTCTCCCAGGGGGATTTCAAGTACCGCACATAATAGGGCGTCTCGATCCGCGAGTGATGACTTGGCCAACAGGAACGAGGAGTTCGAAAGCCTCCTGCGCAACCACGCTCGACTCGTTTCGAGCGCGATCCGAAGGGTGTGCAGCCGCAGGTACGGCGCGCTGGTCCCCGACATCGAGCAGGAGGTCTATGTCGCTCTCTGGAAGCGCCTGGAGTCCGGGAAAGAGATCACCCATCCCGTCTCTTACCTCTACAAGGTGGCGCTCACGACGGCCCTTTCGGTCATCCGCAAGCATCTGCCCGCGGCGGACGCGCCGGCCCGGGAGGCCGAGGACGGCCCGATACCGAGACCGGCGTTTCTCGGGCTCGCGCCGGCCGAGCAGGGCCGGCTTCTCGCCGAGGCGCTCGGCAGCCTTCCGGCCGAGGAGTCGCGGGCCGTCCGCGCTTACCTCGCGGGGTTCAACCACGAGGAGCTCGCGGATCTCTATGGTTGGTCTTCTTCAGTCGCGCGGCATCGGATCTATCGTGGACTCGAGAAGGTCCGGCGAATGATGACGGCGGAGGCGCGGTGACTCCCCCTGACGACGACCTGCGGTCGGCCTACGCGTCGCTCCCTCGTCAGGCGGGGCCGTGCCCGGCCCCCGAAGAGCTGGCGGCCGTCGCGACGGGCGAGCTCACCGAACCGGAGCGCACGCGCCTGGCAGACCACGTCGTGGCGTGCGCGCGCTGCGCGGCGGACTGGCGGATCCTCTCGGAGACGCATAGGGACCTGTCGCCGCAACGCGGTGCGCGCCTTCGCTGGTTCGCCCTCGCGGCCGCAGCCGTCATCGCGCTGGCCGGGGCGGGAGCCTTGATCCTCCTGCGGTCGGAACGGCGCGACGACGCCTTTCGGGGAACCGCGGTGGCCCCCGCGTCGGTCGAGCCCGCCGAGGGCGCAACGCTGGCGTCGCCTCCGTCTGCCCTGCATTGGCCTGCCCAGCGGGACGCCGAGGGCTATCGCGTCAAGCTTTTCGCATCATCGGGCGACGCGGTCTGGGACGCCGACGCAGGGAACCTCGATCGAATCGCGGTTCCCGAGGCCGTGCGGTCACGGCTCCAGCCCGGCCGCTACTTCTGGACAGTCGAGGTCCGTCTGCCGCTGGAGCGCCAGCGCCTGGGGCCTTACCCGTTCACGATCGCGCGCTGATTCGACGGCGGCGACTTTTCGAAACGCGCCAAAGCACGAGGCCCGCTGCCGCGGCGGCCGTCCACATCGCGGCCCGCGGACCCGACGCCGGAGGGAGCGGGATTGTGCCGTCCGGCTCCCCGATCAGGACGAAAGGCGCCCAGTAGCGCGGCGACAGGTCCGGCTCACGCTCGAGAAGATCGCTCTTGGCCGCCTGCAGGGCGGCGGCCTTGGACTCCCCGCCCGCGAGGTGATCGTAGAACCGGGACATCAGATCCGCCGTGCGGCGGTCGCTGACGTCCCAGAGGCTCGCGACGACGGATCGCGTGCCGGCGTGAAAGAAGGCCTGGGACAACCCCTGCACGCCTTCACCCGGCAGGACCCGGCCGCGAGCCGTCTGACAGGCGGACAGCACCACGAGCTCGCTCGAAAGCCTCAGACGATAGATCTCGCGGGCCGGCAGAAGGCCGTCGTCCTTCGAGTCTTCCGCCTCCGCGAGAACGAGGGCCGAACGGGCCGGGACCCGCTCGTCCAGCAGCGCATGCGTGGCGAAGTGGATCACGCCGAAACGATCGAGCGGAGCGGATCGCATGAAGCGCTCGCTCGCCTGCGCGCCGGTGCGCAGCTCGCTTCCCGGGCCGCCGTGACGGAACACCGCGTGGGCCTCGTTCCGAGCGGACTCGAGGGGCCCGGTCTCGAAGCGCTGGCCTTCGAGCTCGCCGTTGGAGCGCAGGAGGGCACGCGGAACGCTCGGATCCGCGAGGACGAGCAGCGCCGCCGCACCGCCCGGCGGCTTCGTGCGGGACGGGGTCGCGAGCGCCGTCAGCACGGTGGCCGAAGGCGCGTACGAGATCGTGAGGTCCTGACCGAGATAACGTCGGGCCGCGCCGGGCGCCGGAAGGCTCTCGAAGGGCAGCGAGTTGAGAGCACCGTCGGGCACGAGGACGACCGCGCGGACCTTCGCGCCGAGCCGGCTCCGCCAGGGCTCGACCAGCTCCGCATACAGCCGGCGCCCCAGCTCGCGCGACGCATCGGAGGAGCCCCGCGCGATCAGGCCGACGTAGTTCTCGACCCGCTCGGCGAGGTCCCGCGGCCGGACGGCGAGACGCAGCGCCGTGACGCCCGCTTTGCCGAGGATGAAGACCACGACGCGGTCGTCGGTGAGAGAGTACGAAACGAGCGCCGACTCCCGGCCGAGCGCCGCCGCGGTCTTCTCGGCCGAGGCCGGCTCGGGATACACGAGCGAGGCGTAGCGCGGAGTCCGGAGCCGCATCTCCGAGACCAGCCGGTCCCATTCCTCTTCCGCCTGCGTGAGCCGATCGTCGTCGGGAGCGGACGCTTCGCGCCGCCCGGACTCGCCGCGCAGGGTTCGGATCCTCGCTTCGAGCTCCTGCTCGCGCCGGCGAAGCTCAGGCGGAAGCTCCTGCGTCAGGTCCAGGTGCGCCTCCGCAATCCCCTCGACGAGACCGCGCACGCGGCCCCGCTCGCCCGCCGCGAACGCCAGCGCGGCGAAGCCCGCGCCGGGTTGCTGGCGATCGAGCTCCAGCAGCACGTCGACCAGGACGGCGTAGGCGTCCTGCTTGGCGGCCAAGAACGAGGACCGAAGCGACTCGCTCGAGACTTCCCCGCG
The DNA here is from genome assembly GCA_963733815.1 of uncultured Acidobacteriota bacterium. GTDB lineage: Bacteria > Acidobacteriota > Thermoanaerobaculia > UBA5066 > Gp7-AA6 > DAHUXD01. The sequence goes on from CAVTEG010000001.1 coordinate 168,260, forward strand.
AATCGTCTCGACGAGGGCGATCGACTCCTCCGCGTGCCGGCGCGCCGAGGCGAGATCCTGTCGGGCGAACTCCGATCGGGCGAGATTCGCGAGCACGCCCGCTTCGACCGGACGGTTTCCGAAGCGCTTCGCCACGGAGAGCGCCTCGCTCCACGTCTCGCCCGCCTCCGCGTGCTCGCCGCCCGTGTCGAGGGCGAGGGCGACGCCCGAAATAGCAAACGCCTGGCGCGGATCCCCGACCCGTTTCCAGATCGCGTTCGCCTCCCGGTAGTGTCCCAGCGCGATCGCGGTCCTGCCGAGACCCATCTCGGCGACTCCGAGGTTGCAAAGCGCCAGCGCTTCGCCGCGGGTGTCGTGGAGCGCGCGGACGACCGGAAGCGTCTGAACGACGGCGTCGTACGCCTTCTGCGACGCTCCGATCGACCAGTACGAGAGCGACAGGCCCTGGAGCGCGACCGCCTCGCCCGCGAGGCTCTTCAGGGCGCGCCAGATGCGTAGCGACTCCTCGTAGGAGCGGATCGACTTCTCCGGCTCGGAGAGAGCCCAGTAGGTGAACCCGAAGCCGAAGTGCGCCCAGGCTTCCGAGGTCGGGAGTCGCGCCTCGCGCGCCAGCGGCAACGCGCGCTGGAAGCACTCGAGCGCCTTCTGGTATCGGCCGAGCAGGTACGCCGAGTAGCCGGCGTTCTGCAGCGCTTCGATCTCGGTCTCGCGGTCCTCGATCGCGTCCGCTTGAGCGATCGCCGGCTCGAGCATCTCGAGAGCCTCGGCGGGACGGCCCGAATTCGCGATGAGAAAGCCCCAGCGGGCCGCGATGCGAGCCTCCATTTGCCGATCGCCGGCGAGCCGCGCCGTTTCGCGCCCTCGTGCGTAGAGCTCGACGGCGCGGGCATAGTCCGTGGCCAGGGCCCGCCCGATCGCCGCCAGAAAGAGCGCGACCACCTGCTCGGATCGATCGCCGATCTTGCCGTAGCGAACGACCGCGTCGTCGTAGAGAGCGTTCGCGTCGGCAAACCGACCCAGCTCCTGGATCCGCTGCCCCTCCACGAGGTCGCGCTCGGCCGCGAGGCGCTCGCGATCGTTCGGGGCCGAAGGCCGGAGCTCCGCGATCCGGATGGAATAGCGGCCCGAGACCACGTCGGTGTAGAGCGTCGTCACGCGGATGCCGAAGATGCCGGCGCGCTCCGCCACGAGCGAGATCGTCTCGTTGCCTCGCGACCCATTGGGGCGATCCATCCTCAGGATCTCGGCGCCGGAGGGGTCGAGCGACGTCACCACGACGTCGAGGCCGCGTTGCTCGACGACCACCTTCGCGAACTGCCCCCGTTCGAGCGAGATCGCGTATGGCGCGACCTGGCCGGAGGAAAGTACGCGCTCGATTGAGACGCCGGGCGTCAGAACGACGGGTGTTCCATCCGCCGGCGCGCCGGCCGCCGGGCCGATCGATACCAAGGCGAACCATACGAGGAGCGCGTGCATGAGCCTGGAATCGAGGATGCGAGTATAGGTGGGAAAAAGAGCCGGCTTCCCGCCTCCATCCGACATGAGAGTCAAACAGGAGGTCTCATGCCCGGATCGTTCGCCAAGACAACCGTACCTCGCGGCGCCTTGAGGATCCTCTTGTGGCTGCTGCTCTTCGCCGGGGGCGCTGCGCTTGCCAGGGCTCAGGCCGTCGACTTGGAGATTCCGCTCCCGAACACGGCAAGTGTTCCCTGGGGCATCGCCGCCGGCCCGAACAACACCATCTGGTTCGTCGAGTTTTCCAGCAACAAGATCGGGCGCATCGACCTCGCCCAGCTGACCGGCTGCGCCGCGAATCCGGGCCAGTGCCTGACGGAATGGGACGTTCCAAACTCCGGGAAAGGTCCGATCGCGATCGCGGCCGGGTCAGACGGCAACATGTGGTTCACGGAGAACGGCAGCAAGCGAATCGGGATGATCACCCCGGCCGGAATCGCCAGCGACTTTGCGGCCACCCGTAGTCCGAGCTTCATCACCGCAGGCCCCTCGTCGGATCCCTCTTCGCTCTGGTACACCGAGGGCAACAGCAACGAGGGCGCGAGAGTCGTGCGGATCACGACTTCCGCGCCTCAGACCGCGACCGAGTATTCGACGGTCCTTCCGACGAGCGGCCTGGGTGCGATCGCCGTCGGACCGGATGGCAACATCTGGTTCACAGAGCAGAAGTACCCGGAGAACGTCCGGAGGATCGCGCGCCTGAACGTGGCGAACCGGACCGGATGCGAGTCGAATCCGTCCCAGTGCATCACGGAGTTCGAGGTTCCGGGCGCCATCACGGTGATCTGTGGCCTCAGCTCCGGTTCCGACGGAAACGTCTGGTTTACCCTCAACGGCGGCGTCGGCCGCCTCACGCCGGCGGGCGTCCTCAGCACGTTTTCGGCGTCCACGTCCGACCAGGCCTGGATCACCGCCGGCCCCGCCTCCGACGGCGCGCTGTGGGCCGCGGGCGAGTCCACTTTCAACGGGATCCTTCGAATCCGGACCGACGGAACGGTCAGCAACTCGATCCCGCTGCCGACGTCGGCGGGTTATCCGCGCGGCATCGCCCTGGGACCGGACGGAAATATCTGGTTCACCGAGCGCTACGGCAGCAAGGTGGGACGGGTCAACCTGAGCGCCGGCCCTCCCGGCCCCACACCGACACCGACGCCGATTCCCACGCCGCAGCCGCACCTGCCACGAGGACGCGTGACGCCGGTCGCGGCGCCGACGCCATTCACACACATTCCCGGACGTCCGTGAGCGCAAACAGGAGGAGAAGGACCATGAAAGCGAGATGCAAGAGGGTCGCGATCGCCGTGCTGGGTTTCGCCTTGCCGCTGCTTTGCGCGGCGCAATCGACAGACACCGCGGCGGACGTCATTGAATCGACGGAGGCCGCAGCCGCGGGACTTGGCGTCAACGTCCCGCTCGTCGGCCGCCTGACGGGAGCGGGCAACACGTTGTTTCTTTCGACGATCGACGTGACCAACAACGCCGCGCAGGACGCACAGGTCGACTTCTACCTCGACGGCGTCGACGTGGCGACGTCCGCCGCGATCTCCCGGGTCGGCAGCATCTCCTCGGCTGGAACCCTCGTCGCTCAGGGCGCGGGCGGAGCGATGCGCCACCGCTCCAACGCCCACTTCGACGACTTCATCGGTGCCGCTGTCAGCGCCGGACTCCTCGACGCCTCCGTCCAGACGGACGGCTTCATCGGCTCGGTGCTCTTCGTGTTCAACGGGTTCACGAAGCGCGGTCAGGGCGCGGCCACGGTACGCTTCTACAACGAGTTCGGCGGCGGAACGATCGGCCAGGCCCTGAGGGGCCACGAGATCGCAACCGGCGAGCCGCAGAGCCTGGTGGCGACGCTGCGCGACTCACGTGCGGCGGCGAGCGGACCGAAGCTCTACGCCAACCTCTTCGTCAACAACACGGGACTCACGCCGGCCGGCGCGACCGCGAGCGGCAATGTCACGGTTCGGCTCCAGGCGTTCGCCGACTCGACCGGCCAGGCCGTCGGGACGCCCGTCGACCTGACCATCGGCGCCGGCCAGACCGCCAGCGTCTCCGACGTCCTCCACCGGCTCGGCGCGCCGAGCGGTGAGGACACGGTCCTCGTCACCGCGACCGTGACCTCCGGCGCCGCCGCCATCGCGGGCGCCGCCGTCCAGGTAGACAACACGACGAAGGACGGTTCCGTGGTCGACATGAGTCGAGGCGACTTCTAGACCAGGAGATTCAACCCATGTCATCCGCATTTCGCGCCGCGGCAACCGTTTTCCTATTCGGAGTCGCGGGATCGATATCGCTCGCCAACACCTATACCGTGACCAACACCAACGACTCGGGCGCGGGGTCCCTCCGACAGGCGATCCTGGACGCCAACGCGAACGCCGGGCCCGACACCATCGCGTTCAACATCCCCGGCTCCGGCGTCCATACGATCTCGCCGGCGACCGTGCTGCCTCCGATCACGAGCCCCGTGACGATCGATGGATACACGCAGCCCGGGACGAGCGCCAACACGGCTCCCGCCGCAGACAACGCCGTGCTCCTCATCGAGCTCGCCGGGACGAACCTCTCCGCGGGCGATCCCGGTCTGGATCTCCACGCCGGCAGCGACGGCAGCACGATCCGCGGGCTCGTCGTCAACCGCTGTCCCGGTCCCGGCATCCGCGCCTCCTTTAGCGGGGGCGACACGATCGCTGGCAACTTCATCGGAACCGATCCGACGGGCACGATTCCGCAACCTGGCCCGCCCGGAGTGGGCGAAGGCGTCTACATCGTGGGCACCGGGACGAACGACCACGTCGGCGGCACGTCTCCTGCCGACCGCAATCTCATTTCAGGAAACGCCGGCAACGGCGTGGAGACCCTGTTCGGATCGGGACACGCGATCCTCGGCAACTTCATCGGGACCGACGTCACGGGCACGCTCGGCCTCGGCAACGGCATCCAGGGGGTTCTCATCAATTCCGGAAGCAACATCGTCGGAGGAGCTGCTCCGGGAGCTCGCAACGTCGTCTCCGCCAACGGCCAGGGCGGCGTGACACTCCAAAGCACCAATTCGACCGGTAGCCAGGTCCAGGGGAACTTCATCGGCACCGATGTCACGGGAACCGTGGCCCTCGGCAACGGCCTCTCCGGGATCGGTGTCCTCGTCAACGGCGCTCCGGGCGTGACGATCGGCGGGCCTGCCGGCGCCGGCAACGTGATCGCCGGCAACGGGGACGGCGGGATCAGCGTCCTGGTCTCCGACGGCGTCGTCATCCAGGGAAACAAGATCGGGACCGACACTTCCGGCTTGCTCGCTTTGACCAACGGTTCGAACGCCCGATTCGGCGGAGTCTTCCTGAACGGCTCGACGAACACCGCCATCGGCGGCCCCAATCCGGGAGAGGGCAACGTCATCGCCTTCAATCTCGGCAGCGGCGTCACCGTGTTCGGATTTGGAACGGAGACCGGCAACACGATCCGGGGAAATTCGATCTTCGCGAACGGCGGCGCGATCTTGCATTCCACGGTGGGCATCGACCTGGGCGACGACGGGCCCTCGGCGAACGATCCGGGCGATGGGGACACGGGCTGGAACAACCTGCAGAACTACCCGATCGTCACCTCCGCGGCCCCGGCCGCGCTGCCCACCAGCGGCACGCACATCCAGGGCATCCTCCACAGCGCGCCCTCCACCACCTACCACCTCGACTTCTATGGCAACACACCCTGCCTCCCTCACCCCCACGACTACTACGAGGGCCAGACCTACCTCGGCACCGCCGACGCCACCACCGACGGCACCGGCGCGATCAGCTTCGACGTCACCGTCGCCGGCACGATCGACCCCGGCCAGATCGTCACCGCCACGGCCACGGACCCGGACGGCAACACCTCGGAGCTGACGCCCCGTATCGTCTTCTCCATCGACCCGGTCTCCGGGCCTCCCGCCGGCGGAACCGCCGTAACGATCAAGGGAACGGAGTTTCAGGACGGCGCCACCGTCACCGTCGGCGGCCAGCCCGTCGGCGACCTCGTCATCGCAGATGACCACACCATCACCGCGACTTCGCCCGCGCTAGGCCCCGGAACCGCCAGCGACATCACCGTCACAGACCTCAACGGCATCACCGGCACACTCATCAAGGGCTGGCTCGTGGACTTCCTCGACGTGCCTCCGGTCCAGCAGTTCTACACCTTCGTCACCACCCTCGTTCAGAACGGCATCACCGTCGGCATCGGCAATGGGCTCTACGGCGTCGACCAGCCGACGCTGCGCCAGCAGATGGCCGTCTTCATCCTCAAGTCCAAGCACGGCCTCTGCTACACGCCGCCTCCCTGCACAGGAGTCTTCGGCGACGTTCCGTGCTCCTCGACGTTCGCCCCCTGGATCGAAGCCATGGCCGCTGAGGGAATCACCGGCGGTTGTCAGCTATCCCCACCGCTCTACTGCCCCGCCAATCCCGTTCGCCGGGACCAGATGGCCGTCTTCCTTCTGAAAGGCGAGCACGGTTCCTCTTACGACCCGCCGCCGTGCACGGGGATCTTCGACGACGTGCCGTGCACCCCGGGCCAGGGCTTTGCCGATTGGATCGAGCAACTCGCCGCCGAGCAGATCACCGGGGGCTGTGGAGGCGGCAACTACTGCCCGCAGAACGCCAACACCCGCGGGCAGATGGCCGTGTTTCTCGTGAAGACGTTCAACCTGCAATAGACTGTCGCGAGAACGCACATGAAGATCCGGCCGCTGGCCGCGTCGCTGTTCCTCGTGGGAGCGTTCGCCTCCGCACAGACCTACGAGGTCGTCCAGCGTTTCACGGGGATCGGCTTTCCGATCCTCGACCGCCTGACCGCGGGGCCCGGAGGCGTTCTCTACGGAGCCGTCATTGCGGGGGGACCGTTCGGCGGCGGTACGGTCTTCTCGGCAACACCGAACAGCCAGGGCGGCCTGACGTACGTGCCGATTCACGCCTTCAGCGGTCCGGATGGACGGACGCCGTACGGAGCTCCGATCCTCGCAGCCGATGGAGACTGGTACGGCACGACGTCGGAAGGCGGCGCAAACGACAAGGGCACGATCTATCGCATCGATCCCACCGGGAGCCTGACGGTGATCCACAACTTCGACGGAACCGACGGCGCCAATCCCTACTCGGAACTATTCCAGCTGCCCGACTCGACGTTTTTCGGAACGGCCGCCAACGGAGGAACAGGCTCCGGGACTGCCTTTCGCATGGACGTCACGGGCGCGTTCATCGCGATCCACGCCTTCAGCGGAAGCGACGGGGCAAACCCCGACGGCGCCTTCATTCTCGCGTCGGACGGCTACCTGTACGGAACCACGCACGGCGCGGGCGCGAACGGCTTCGGCACGGTCTTCCAGATGGACGCCGACTGCAACGTCACGACGGTCCACGACTTCACGGGCAGCGACGGATCGAACCCAGGCAAGCATCTCGTCCAGGGGACCGACGGCAGGCTCTACGGAGTGACGGCCGGCGGCGGGAACCTAGACGATGGAACGATCTTCGCCCTCGACCTTGCGACCGGGACTCTCACGACTCTTCACAGCTTCAGCTTCGTACCCGACGGAAGTCGGCCACTCGGAGGTCTCGTCCAGGCACCGGACGGCTGGTTCTATGGAACGGCCTCAAACGGCGGAAACCAATACATCACGAACGGAGGAATCGTTCCGTTCGGATCGTTCTTCCGCATCGACGCAGGCGGAGCCTTCGAGGTGATCCAGGGCTATAGCTTCTTTACGGCCAACTCGCCGGTCGCGGCTCCGATCGTCGATTCCTCCGGTGTCATCTGGGGAAGCCTGTCGAGGGACCCCGGGACTCCGTTCCCTCCGGACGGAGGAGGGATCTTCTCGGCGGGCTACTTTCCTCTCGGTGGCATCGTGGGCTCTTCCATCTCGGCGGGTCTCGTCCAGGCTTCGGACGGCAATCTCTACGGCACCACGGCGCGGGGAGGAGTACAGGGGGTCGGCACCATATTTCGGAACGACACTCGGACGTTTACGATCCTGCGAGGATTCCTGACCTCCGATCCCTGGGGGCCGGCCGCCCCGCTGATCCAGGCGTCCGATGCGCTCTTCTACGGAACCGGCTTCGAGGGCGGGGACTCCGGCGGCGGCGGTGTCTTCACGATCAGCCTCGCGGGTGACTTTCACGTTCTGCACGCGTTCGACAGCATCCCAGGGCTTCCCACGGCGCCCGTTCTCGAGGCGCCCGACGGTCTTTTCTACGGCACGACGTACGGCGACGTGTACAGCAGCGACTTCGGAACGCTCTACCGAGTCGACAGCAGCGGGGCGTTCACGTCGCTCTATACGTTCGACGGATCTCAGGGAGCCTCTCCCCGAGCCGGGTTGATCGAGGCGCTGGACGGAAAGATGTACGGGGTCGCGTTAGGCGGCGGTAGCGGCCACGGAACCGTCTTCCGCCTCGACGGGCCTGGCAGCGTCACCGCGATCCACGCCTTCGACGGCACGGACGGCGACGGACCCTGGGGAGGCTTGATTCAGGACACCGACGGAACCCTCTACGGCACGACCATGCAGGGCGGCGCCAACGGTTTCGGAACGGTCTTCAAGATGGACACCTCCGGAAAGCTCGCCACGCTCCACGACTTCGCCGGCACCGATGGCGCCAACTCCCATGCAGGCCTCTTCAAGGCTTCGGACGGGAACTTCTACGGCACGACGTCCTCCGGCGGCGCGGACGCCCTCGGAACCGTGTTCAAGATGGACTCCATGGGGACACTCACGACTGTGCACGATTTCGCGGGCGGAACCGACGGCAGGCAACCCGAGGCCGGGTTGATCGAGGCCTCGGATGGCTGGCTCTACGGGACGACCTCGGCCGGCGGAGTCGGCAACGGGACGATCTTCCGCATCGGAGGGTCCTCGGCGCTCGAGGTCGATGCGATCCAGCCGACCTCGGGACAGGCCTCGGGAGGAGCCTCGATCACGGTGCTCGGGCACAACTTCAGCGACGGCGCCACGTTCACGATCGGCGGATTGCCGGCGCCGTCACCGGGGATCCCGGGGTTGAACATAGCGATTCCCGTCGTCGCGCCCCCGCTCCCGCCCGGAACTCTGAACGACGTGACCGTGACGAACACCGCTGCGAACGCCGGCCAGATGTCGGCGACTGTGCCCGGTGCCTTTTTCGCGGACTTTCTCGACGTGCGGCATGCACATCTCTTTCACGATTCCATCGAGATCGTCTTCCGCCACGGAATCACGGTGGGCTGCGGCGGCGGCAAGTACTGCCCCAACGACTCTGTCAGCCGACAACAGATGGCTGTTTTTCTCCTCAAGGCCATGCACGGATCGACCTACACGCCGCCTCCGTGCCAGGGAGCCTTCATCGACGTCCCATGCCCGTCGCTCTTCGCGGACTGGATCGAGCAGCTCGCGGCGGAAGGGATCACGGGCGGCTGCGGCGGCGGCAACTACTGCCCGACGGCACCGGTGCGACGGGACCAGATGGCGGCGTTCCTGCTCAAGGCCGAGCACGGTTCCTCGTATGTTCCGCCAGTCTGCCAGGGCGTGTTCACGGACGTTGCCTGTCCGTCGCTCTTCGCCGACTGGATCGAGCAGCTCGCCGCCGAGCAGATCACCGGAGGCTGTGGAGGTGGCAACTACTGCCCGCAGAACGCCAATACCCGCGGCCAGATGGCGGTGTTTCTCGTGAAGACGTTCGGACTACAATGAATGTGCAGATCCCGATGCGCAAGCTGCTCGCCGGCGTTTTGCTGTTCCTCGTCGTCGCAACTCTGGGTGCCGCGACCTTCACGGTCACGAGCACTTCCGATAGCGGCGCAGGTTCGCTGCGTCAGGCGATCCTGGACGCCAACGCCAACCCCGGCAGCGACACGATCGTTTTCGCGATCCCGGGCTCGGGTGTCCGGACGATCGCGGTGTCGAGCACGCTGACGATCACCGACGCCGTCCTCATCGACGGCTACACGCAGCCGGGCTCGAGTCCGAATACGGACGGACTGGCTGACAACGCGACGCTCCTGATCGAACTGCAGGGGAGCGGGTCCGACGGCCTCGTGGTCTCCGCCGGCGCGGCGGAGATTCACGGTTTGGTCCTCCACGGCTTCCACAACGCCATCAACCTCGGTGCGGCGGGAGGGAGCGTGGTCGCGGGCTGCTTTGTCGGGCCGCTTCCTTCGGGCGTCTCGGCGCCCGGCAACGACGTCGGAATCTGGAGCCATGGCTCGGGCGCCGACACCGTCGGCGACGGCAATCTCGCGAATCGCAATTTGATCTCGGGCAACGGCGTGGGCATTCAGGTCGACAGCGTGGGACAGGCCGTCGTTCGGGGCAATCTGATCGGGACCAACGCGGCCGGGACAGCCGCCCTGGCGAACGGAACCGGGATCGTCGCGACGACCACCATGGCGCTGGGCGGACTCGTTCCTGAGCAGCGAAACGTCGTCTCCGGCAACTCCGGCGACGGCGTGCACTTGACGGGCGGCGGCCCCTTCTCGATCGTCCAGAACTCCGTCGGCGTCGACGTCTCGGGCTCTTTGCCGTTGGGCAACGGGGGGGTGGGGATCTATTCCAACTCCGGCGGGGTCGTCATTTCCTACAACACGGTCTCCGCCAATGGATCGCACGGCATCGATCTCGCCAGTTCCAGCAGCGCACTGGTGAACCACAACTACATCGGCCTGAACCCGGTACTCGTGAGCCTCGGCAACGGCGGCGCGGCCGTCCATAGCCTGGGCGTGTTCTCGGAAACGATCAAGGACAACTGGTTGGCGAACAACCGGGAAGGCCTCTGGATCGAGAGCCAGCCGTTTATCAGTTTCCACACCTGGTCCGGCAACTCGATCTTCAACAACGGCGGCCTCGGGATCGTCGAATCCAATCCTCCCGTCATTCCCCCGGGCTCGTTTCCGGTGATCATGTCCGTCGTCCCCAACGCCACGACGACGACGATCACCGGTTTCTTCAATGTCGTTGTCGGGGCGCATGTAGGGTCATCGGTCAATTTCGAGTTCTTCTCCAGCCCCGCTTGCTCGAAGAAGCGTCCGCGAGACTTTGATGAAGGCAAGACGAGGATCGGAGGCGCGGGTACCGCGACCGACAGCGCGTTCGTCCCGTTCTCCGTGGACGTGCCCGTCGTCATCACCGACGAGGTCGTCACGGCGACCGGGAGCTACACAGCCTGCGTTCCCGTCCAGGAGGGCGGCTGCGAACAATTCACTGTGAGCTCACCGTTCTCGCAGAGGCTGCCATACTCGATGAGCCCTGCGAGCGGCGCGCCCGGGGGCGGCGATGCGATCACGATCTCGGGCTCGAATTTTGCCGCGGGAGCCACCGTGACGATCGGAGGCCAGGCCGTCGGCAGCCCGAACGTGGTCAGCGGTGTCGAAATCGACGCGACGACGCCGGCCCTGCCGCCGGGCTCGGTCAACGACGTGGTCGTCACGAACCTCGACGGAAGCCACGGCACCCTTCCTCTGGCTTTTCTTTCCGACTTCCTCGACGTGCCGCCGGCCCACATGTTCCACGACTACGTCCGCGCGCTCGTGACCAACGACGTCGCAGCCGGGGTCGGCAACGGCAACTTCGGCGTCGATCAGAGCGCGCTGCGCGAGCAGATGGCCGTGTTTCTCCTCAAGGCAAAGCACGGCATCTGCTTCACGCCCGTGTCGTGCATCGGCGCGTTCGCCGACGTGCCCTGCACGTCGCCTTTCTCCGGCTGGATCGAGCAGCTCTTGTGGGAGGGAATCACCGGAGGCTGCGGCGGCAACAATTTCTGTCCCACGTCTTCCGTGCGGCGCGACCAGATGGCCGTATTCCTTCTGAAAGCGGAGCACGGTCCGGCCTACGTTCCGCCCCCCTGTACGGGCATCTTCGCCGACGTCCCCTGCTCCTCCCCCTTCGCTGCCTGGATCGAGCAGCTCTTCCACGAAGGCGTCACCGGAGGCTGCGGCGGCGGCAACTACTGCCCTGCGAATCCAAACACCCGCGGACAGATGGCGGTGTTCTTCGTCAAGACGTTCGGGCTGTAGCGTCGCGCCGGCCTAAGATGAGCCGGTGACCTTCGAATCGGACCTCTACCCCGACGACTATTTCGACGGGCTCCACAAGGTCACCGCGTTCGCCGCACCGGCGCGGAAGTGGCGCGAGCGCGACCGCGACATCCTGAGGCTGGCGAGACCGACCAAGAGTCTGACGGTTCTGGATTTGGGCTCCGCGCGCGGCGATGTGTGTTTCCTGCTCGCGCCGCTCGTGAAAGAGGCCGTCGGCGTCGACGCGTCGCCGCGCGCCCTCGAGATCGCGGAGGCGGAGCGGGTCCGCCACGGCTTCGACAACGTGCGCTTCGTGGAGGGCGACGTCGCGACACTGACGGGGATGCCGGATCTTTCGATCGACGTCGCCGGGGCCTTCGATCTGCTCGAGCACGTGGACGATGCGACGGTGAGACAGATGCTCCGGGCCCTCGCGCGGGTCCTCAAAACCGGCGGCCGCTTCGTGGCCTACACCCCCAACCGCGAGCACTACGTCGAGCGGATGAAGGCGCGGGGGATCCTGCTCAAGCAGTTCCCCCAACACATCGCCGTGCGGCGGCCGCGCGAGATCGCGTCGCTGCTCGAATCCGAGGGCTGGCGAATCGACTCGCTGACCTACTCGCCGGCGCCCTTCCCCGGCGTGCGCTGGATCGAGAAGGCGCTCTGGCGCCTGCCCGGGATCGGCCGGCTCTTCCGCTACCGGATCCTCCTCTCGGCTAGACTCGCCCCATGAGCCGGGACCGACAGGGCGCGCTGAAGCTCAAGTCGCTGAAGTTCGCCCTGGAATTGACCAGCCGCTGCAACTTGCGCTGCGGCATGTGCCCCATGGACGTGCTGACGCGGCCCTTCGAGGACGCGCCCTTCGACATGGTCGAGGACGTCTCCGCGCAGATGAAGGCGCTGGGTCTCTCGATGAGCTATCTCCACGAGATGGGCGAGCCTCTCCTCTACAAGCGGCTCCCCGAGGCCGTGGACCTCTTCCCCGGCGTCTGTGTCTCGACCAATGCGACCCTCTTGAACGAGGACTGGTCCAAGCGCCTGCTGGAGAGCTCGCTGTCGCGCATCCGCCTGTGCATCGACACGTTGAAGCCCGAGGTCTATCCGATCGTGCGCAAGGGCGGAAAGTTCGACGCGGTCGTCGAGAACATCCGCCGCTTCCTGGACATGTCGAAGGGCAAGCGGATCGTGGTCGAGATCCAGCGGATGATCACGACACAGACGCACGACGAGACGGCGAAGCAGTTCCGCGAGTTCTTCCGTCTCGACCGCTATCCGCAGGCCGTCGTCATCAACAAGACCTGCGAAGGCCTCGACACCGCCGAGATCACCGAGCTCCACCAGGCCTACTACGGCTGCTTCCAGGGAACGCCGTGGCAGTGGTTCGTCATCCTCTGCAACGGCGACGTCACCCACTGCTGCTACGACTACGACGGCACGCAGAAGCTCGGCAACGTCCGCGAGCAGCGCATCACCGAGATCGCGCGCTCTCCGTTTCTGACCACGATCGAGGAAGGTTTCCGCTCGCACGACTTCACGAACCTTCCCCGCTGCGCGGTCTGCTTCAAGAATCCCGCCGCAAGGCCCCCTCTGACCGACCGGATCTGGAAGTACGCGCAGGCCTTCCCGATCAAGCTCCCCTTCCGCAGGCTGCTGAACGTCCCGCCCGGCGAGGGCTAGGAACCGGGGACACGGTCTTCATGACCGAGAGCACGTCGCCCAACCGGGACGCCTACGATCCCGGGTACTACGCGCAGATGTACCACCGGCACTGGTTCACGTGCCCCGACCGGAAGTGGCGGGAGCGCGAGGAGAACCTGCTCGAGTTGGTCCGGCCGCGCGGGACCGAGACCCTGCTCGACCTGGGCTGCGCGCGCGGAGACGCGTCGTTTTTCTTCGCGCCTCGCGTTGGCCGTGTCATCGGATTGGACGGCGAGCCGCTCGCGATCGCGCTCGCCCGGGAGAAGGCGCACGAGCTCGGCGTCTCGAACGTCACGTTCCTCCAGGCCGACGCCGGACATTTCCCGGAGGTCCCCGACGCGAGCGTCGACGTGGCCGGGGCCTTCGATTTTCTCGAGCACGTCACCGACGACACGCTCGCCCGCATGCTGTCGGAGGTGCGGCGCGTCCTGAAGCCCGGCGGCCATTTCGTGGCGTATACGCCCAACCGAGAGCACCTCGTCGAGAGATTGAAAGCGCGCAACTTCATCCTGCGCCAGCAGCCCGACCACATCGCGGTGCGGCGGCCAAGCGAGATCGTGCGGTTCCTGGAGGAAGCGCGGTTTCGGGTCGAGAGGATCTTCTATCCAGCCTCGCCCTATCCCGTGTACCGAACGGTGGACCTCGCGATGAAGAATCTGCCCTGGATCGGGCGGCCGTTCCGGTTCCGGATCTGCGTAAGGGCGGTGCGCTGAGCTGTCATCCCGAGGAGCGCGGCGACGAGGGATCCCGTGCGTGACCGGACGGACGCGTATCGAGTTCGGGATCCCTCGCTTCGCTCGGGATGACAGGCTAGAGGTTGTCATCCCGAGGAGCGAAGCGACGAGGGATCCCGGGCTTGACGAGGGCTTCGGGTCCCGAACTCAGGCCTTCGCCGCGCGCCTGGCTCGAGGCTTCTTCTCGGCGGCCGCCTCTTCCGCCGGCTCCGGCGGAACCTCCGGGAGAACCTCGAGGATCTCGGGCAGCGGTCCCGCGGGCTTCTCGAACCCGCAACCCGCCTTGTCGCACGCGAAGACGTTGCCGGATTTCCTCTCCCGGAAGAGCAGGTACGGGTTGCCGCACTGCGGGCACGTCTCGGGAATCGGGCGCACCGAGAGGGAGAAGTCGCACTTCGGGTAGTTGATGCACCCGTAGAAGGGCCGGAACCGGCCGCGCCGCTCGGCGATGATGCCTCCGTCCTTGGGGCACTTCACGCCGGTGTCCTTGATCGGCTTGGGCGGCTTGTACTTGCACGCGGGATAGTTCGAGCACGAGACGTAGGCGCCGTAGCGGCCGTGCCGGCGCACGAGCTCGTGGCCGCAGCGCGGGCACATCTGGCCCGTCGGCTCGTCCGGCTTCGCCTCGGCCTTTCCCCCGGCGACCGCGATGTTCACGACGTTGCGGCACTTGGGGTAAGCGCTGCATCCAAGGAAAGTCGAGCCCGTGCGGCTCTGGCGCACCTTCATCGGCTCGCCGCACTCGTCGCACGTGGTCTTCTCGATCTCCGACATGTCCACCGCGTCTTCCTCGGGATCCGGGATGTCCTGCGTGAACGTGCAGCTCGGATAGCCGCTGCACGCGATGAAGAGGCCGTTCTTGCCCATGCGGAGCTTCAGCTTCTTGCCGCAGTTGGGGCACTTCTCGTCCATCGCGGGCACGACGGAAAGCTTGAGCTTCTTCGCCTGCGCGAGCGGTATGCCGGCCTTCCCCGATTGCATGCCGTCGAGCGCGCGGTCGCGGTCGCGCGTGAAGGTCTTGTCGAAATCGGACAGGGCCTTGGTCCAGGAGAGCTTGCCCTCTTCGACCTCGTCGAGTGCCTCCTCCATTCGCGCGGTGTAGGCCGTCTCGAAGAAATCGTCGAAGTAGGGAATCAGGAGCTCGATCACCGTTCGCCCGAGGGCGGTCGGGATGAACCGGCGATCCTTGCGATGGACGTAGCGGCGCTCCTCGATCTTGCGCAGGATCTCGGCGTAGGTCGAAGGCCTGCCGATGCCGTTCTCTTCGAGAAACTTGACGAGCGACGCCTCGTTGAAGCGCGGCGGCGGCTGGGTCTCCTTCTTCTCGGGCTTGACCGAGAGAAGCTTGAGCGTCTCCCCTTGCGAGAGCGGCGGCAGCTTGGGCGAGTCCTTGTCGGACTCCTCCTCGTCTACCGGCGCGAGGCTGGCGACCGACACGCCGTAGGCGGCGAGATAGCCCGCGGACTTCAACGTCGAGCCCGACGCCCGGTAGATCGCGCGGCCCGCGGTGATCTCCGCGGACGTCGTGTCGTAGACAGCCGGGGACATCTGCGATGCGACGAAGCGTTCCCAGATCAGGCGATAGAGCTTCGCCTCGTCGGGCGCGACGTGTTTGGCGACTTCCTCCGGCGGCAGATCAAGGTACGTCGGCCGGATCGCCTCGTGGGCGTCCTGGGTGTCGCGGCGGCTCTTGAAGTAGCGCGCCGACTCGGGCAGCGATTCGGGACCGTACTGGCTTCCGATGAGCTCCCGCACCGCCTTCAACGCGTCGTCGGAGACGCGCGTGGAGTCCGTGCGCATGTAGGTGATCAGGCCCACGGTTCCGCGGCCCGGGATCTCGCGGCCCTCGTAGAGGCGCTGCGCGATCTGCATGGTCCGCCGCACGGCGAAGCCGAGGCGGCGGGCCGAGGCCTGTTGGAGCTGCGAGGTGATGAAGGGCGGCGCCGGGTTCTTGCGCCGCTCGGAGCTCTCGACCGACGCCACGGTCCACTCCGCCTTCGAGACTTCGTCGAGGACGCGCGTCGCCGCCGCCTCGTCCTGCAGGCGCGGGTCCGTGCCGTCGAACTTGAGCTTCTCCCCGTCGAAGGAGGAGAGGCGCGCCGTAAACTCCGGCGGCACGCGGCCCTCGAGGCGCGCATCGACGTTCCAGTACTCGACCGGGACGAATGCCTCGATCTCGCTTTCGCGCTCGCAGATGATGCGGAGAGCCACCGTCTGGACGCGGCCGGCGGAGAGACCGCGCCACACCTTCTTCCAGAGGAGGTCCGACACTTCGTATCCGACGAGGCGGTCGATGATTCGCCGCGCCTGCTGGGCATCGACGCGGCGGCTGTCGATCTCGCCCGCCGCTTCCATCGCCGCGAGGACCGCCTTCTTGGTGATCTCGTTGAAGCGGACGCGGCGGAAGGTCGTCTTCTTGGCGCCCGGTTTCAGCGTTTCCTGGAGGTGCCAGGAGATCGCCTCCCCCTCGCGGTCCGGGTCCGCCGCGAGGTACACGTTCTCGGCGTCGCGGGCCGCCTTCTTCAATTCGTTGACCGTCTTCTCCTTGCCCTGGAGGACCTCGTAGGTGGGCTCGTAGGACTGCAGAACGGTCCACACCGAGACCCTTTCTCGGGAGATCGCGCACGTGGCCGTACGAGGCGAGGACCTTGAATCCCTTCCCGAGAAATTTCTCGAGGGTCTTCGCCTTGGCGGGCGATTCGACGATGACGATCGACTTAGCGGGCATAGAGGGCGTGGGAAAATCTCATAACACCGACCAAAGCGCAAACCGCTCCGGTCCGCACTCTCTCAACATCGGGCTATTCCGCGAGCCGCGGAGAATTCGCCTAACATCTGACTCCTAACGCCTTAGCACGCCGTAGCGTCCACCTTCGACCGGCACCGCGAGGCCCGCGCCCTCGAGCTCGAAGAGCGCCGCGAGGACGGTAGCGGCCGGCAGATCGAGTGCCCGTGCGAGCTCTTCTGCCGACAACGACTCTTCCGACGCGAGGGCCTCGCGGAGGCGGCGCGCTTCGAGCGAAAGCTCCGTCGGCGCGGCCGAGGCTCCCGCAGCCGCGCGCTGCGGCGGACCCACCGTCGGGAAGAGCTCTTCGAGCACGTCCCCGGCGCCCCGGCACAGGATCGCGCCGTCGCGAAGGAGGGCGTGCGCTCCCGCCGACGTCTCCGAAAAAATGGACCCCGGCACGGCGAACACGTCGCGCCCGAAGTCCGCCGCGAGCCGCGCCGTGATGAGAGAGCCCGACCGCCGCGAGGCCTCGACGACCACGACTCCCGACGAGAGTCCCGCGATGATGCGGTTGCGGATCGGAAAATTCTGGGGACGAGGCTCGCTCCCGGGCGGGTACTCCGACAGCAGCAATCCTTCGGCGGCGAGCCGCTCTTTGAGCCGCCGGTGCTCGCGGGGATAGTCCACGTCCAGGCCGCATCCGAGCACGGCCACCGTGCCGCCGGGCCCCTCCAGCGCGGCCTCGTGCGCGGATGCGTCGACTCCGCGCGCGAAGCCCGAAACCACGGTCACTCCGGCCGCGGAGAGCTCCTGCGCCAGCCGCCAGGCGACGTCGCGGCCGTATCGCGACGCATCGCGCGAGCCGACGACCGCCACCGCCGGAAGGCGCAGTCGTTCGATTCGCCCGAGAGCGAAGAGGACCAGCGGCGGGTCCGCGATCTCGGAGAGCAGCGGCGGATACTCCGCGTCGAACGCCGTCAGAATCCGGATTCCTGAACGTTCGACGTCCGCGGCCCACCGCAGCGCGGGCGTCTGTTCGGGCGCCCGCAGGACCTCCCTCGCGCGCTCGCGACTGCCAAGGATTTGGGACAGTTCCTCCTCGTCTGAGGACAAGAGGGCCTCCACGCTGCCGCGCGCGCGCAGCGCGGGCCACAGCCTCTGCGGCGTGACCCCCGCCCGTGTCCAGGAGATCGCGGCGGCGCGCGGGAGGGAATCGGGACTCACGGTCTTTAACGTACCTCTCATCCTTCCGGGCGCACGGCGACAAATCTCCGATTGCGTGTCGAGAGGAAACCTATAATAGCCACCCGACTTGGGAGGCGGAGAGACGAGCTTGAACCGCAGCCGCACGTGGGTTCTCACCTTTCTTCTTGTCGCGGGGGGTTGCACTTCGTACAACCACCCCGAGCGCGCCGAGACCCAGATGAAGTTCGGCACCGACGTCGCCAAGAAGGGACTCTGGCGCGAGGCGGCGTTCCGCTATGAGCAGGCCATCGCCAAGGCCCCCGACAATGCCCACGCACACAACAATCTCGCCGTCGCGCTGGAGGCCAACGGCGATTTCGCGCGGGCGCTGGCCGAGTACAAGAAGGCCCTCGAGCTCGATCCCAACAACAACTACATCCGGCGCAACTACGCGCGGTTCGCCGAGTTCTACACGTCGTACACGAAGACGACGGGAAAGGCCGCCGGTGTTCCGTAGGACGCGGGCCGCGGTCTTAGTCCTCCTCGCTCTCGCCGTCGCGGCCGCGGCCGGGGCGAGCCCGGAGGAGGTCAAGCTTCGCCTGCCCTTGAAGGCGAAGCTCCCGCTGCGCGGCAACGAGCGCATCGCGCTGGCTCCGTTCATCCTGGTCACCGACGCGGAGAAGGCCCGCGACAAGCGCCTGCAGAACGTGGACCTGCAGGGCGAGTTCCACCGGTTCCTCAAAAAGCAACTGGAGAAGAAGACCAAGTTCGAGATCGTCGAGACGCCTCCCGACATCAAGCTGCCGACCCAGAACCTGACCGAGCTCGCCCGCGCTCAGGAGTTCTGGACGTCGGTCGGCGCCGCGACCAACTCCGAGATCGTGGTGTCGGGCAGCCTCGAGTTCAAGGTCGAGGACCGCTCCGGCTACAAGACCGAGGAGTACACCTCTCCCATCGACGGGCGCACCTACTACCGCCAGGTCTACGTCGAACAGACCGGGTTCCTCTTCGACATCGTCTTCCTGGTGTTCGACGGCCGCACGGGCGAGCGGCTGCTGCAGGACGAGTTCAAGGACTTCCGCCAGACGAGCAGCCGAAAGGCCGACGAGCTCCAGGGCCTCTTCGAGAACCTGTTCTCGCTCGAGAACCAGATCCTCAACACGTTCGTCGCGCGCGACCGCGAGGCGGAACGCTACATCTTCAAGGACTGAGGCTCCGGACCTCATGAAGAAGACGCTGGTCGCTCTGGCCCTCGGCGCCGTCCTCTCCGCTCCCGCCGCGGGTCAGATCATCTCGCCCTACTACACGTATTTCGGCCAGAACAAGATCGTCTACGACAAGTTCCCCTGGCAGATCTACCGGTCGACGCACTTCGTCATCTACTTCTACGACCGGGAGGAGGTCTCGCTGCAGAAGGTCGCCTCCTACGCCGAAAGCGCGTACGACGAGATCTCGCGCGACCTGAACTTCCAGATTCCCAAGCCGATCAACATCATCTATTACGCGACGCACTCGGAGTTCGAGCAGACCAACACGCTGCCCAACTTCATCCCGGAAGGCATCGGGGCCTTCGCCCTGCCCACTCGAAACCGGATGGTGCTTCCGGTGGACCTGCCCGACGTCGAGCTCTCCAAGCTCATCGCGCACGAACTGACCCACGTCTTCCAGTTCGAGATTCTCTTCGGCGGCAACTTCCTGCGGGCGCTGACTTCGAACACGCCGCAGTGGTTCACGGAAGGCATGGCGTCCTACTTCGGGAACGACGAGACCAGCAAGGACAAGATGGTCCTGCGCGACGCGGTCCTCTCCGACCAGGTGCCCGAAATCGCCGAGCGCGGCATCTACGGCTTCTTCGCCTACCGGTTCGGCCACGCGGTCTTCGACTTCGTCGAGGCCGAGTGGGGCAAGGACGGCGTGCGCGACCTCGTGTTCGAGTACCGCGGCCAGCTCGGCCCCGGAGTGGACCGGGTCCTCAAGCGCACGTTCAACGTCTCGGCCGAGGAGTTCGACATCCGCTTCCGGCGGTACCTGCGCCAGCGCTACATCAAGATCCTGACCGAGAAGGGCGAGCCCATCGACTTCGGCGACCGCGTGCGGCTGACCGAGGACCAGTCGGCCGAGCTCTCGGTCCGGCCCTTCCCCTCCGGCGACCTGGGCGCTGCGATCTCGACGCTGGGCGAGGACGCCAACGTCGTCGTCTTCTCCAGCCGCGAGCGCAAGCTCTTCAAGAACCTCACGAAGGGCTTCAAGACCGACTACGAGTACATCGTCGCGCAGTGGCTGACGACCGGCCCCGTCGGCGGCGTGGACCTGGCCGTGGCACCGGACGGCAACACGCTGGCGTTTTTCGTCCGCCGCGAGCGCGGACGCGAGCTGCTGCTCTTGAACGCCCTCGACGGCAAGATCGAGGCGATGGTCCCCATGCCGGGCATCGATCAACAGTTGAATCCGGCGTTCTCTCCCGACGGCACCAAGATCGTCTTCCACGGTGTCCAGGGAGGCCACGCCGACATCTTCCTCTTCGACCTGCAGGCCAAGACGATCACCAACCTGACGCAGGACGACGCCTTCGACTTCGCGCCGACGTATTCCCCCGACGGGAAATGGATTTATTACTCGGGCGTCCAGGGCACGACGGCGAAGATCTTCCGCTTCCAGCCGGGCGTTTCGGGTCCCGCGAGCAGATCACCTACGGCGACTGGAACGACGAGGACGCGTCGGTCTCGCCCGACGGCAAGCGCCTCTACTTCACCTCCGACCGCGACGGAGGCATCTACAACATCTACTCGATCAACCTGGACAACGGCGAGACCACCCTTTTCACCAACGTCGTCGGCGGCTGTTTCTCGCCTGCGGTCCTCGTGGCCCGCGACGGCTCGGAGCGCCTGGTCTTCTCGGCGTACTACAAACGCCGCTTCACGCTCTACGTCACCGACGCCAAGAAGCCGTATCGGAAACTCGCCGACGTCAATCCGGCGCCGTCGCCGGCGGGCGCGACGACGATCGCGCCATACCAGCCGCCGATCGAAGTGGCGATCGACCCCGAGAAGATCACCAAGAAGCCGGGCCACAAGCTCTTCCTGGAGAACGCCGAGATCCTGGCCGGCATCTCGACCGACCAGACCTTTCTCTCCAACACGATCCTGACCTTCGGCGACAACCTGGGCGACCGCCGATTGGTCGGTGTCCTCCAGACGGTCTCCTCGTTCACGAACATCCTGCTCCAGTACACCGACATCTCGCAGCGTCTGCAGAAGGGCATCGAGGCCTACGACCAGAGGCAGTACTACCTCGCGATCAACAACAGCACGGGCGAGGTGGTCCGAACACGCAGCGCCTACCGCTTCACCGGCGGCGACGTCTTCGGAACCTATCCTTTCAACCGCTACTACCGGATCGAGGGGACTGCGGGATTCATCTCCCGTCAGTACGACGGCTATCCGGTCTACGTCCCGGAGGACGGCAGCATCATCGGCATCCCGACGCAGAACAACTATCCCCGGTTCGGCGCGCGCTTCGTGGGAGACACCACGCAGTACGAGATTTTCGGGCCGATCTCCGGGCGCAAGCTCTCCTTCGAGGTGAACTGGTCCCCGTACATTACGGGCACCAAGCTGCCGGGCTCGAGCGGATCGACGCTGACCCTGGATATCGACGCGGACCTGCGGCATTACTTCAAGATCACGCGCCGCTCGCTGATCGCGCTGCGGCTCTACGGCTTCCGCGCGACCGGCAACCTCCCCGACGTGCTCGCTTTCGGCGGGCTCGACACGGTCCGGGCACTTCCCTACTACGGCATCTTCGGCAACTCCGCCGCCTTCTTCAACGCCGAGTTCCGCTTCCCGCTGATCGACTTTCTCGCCACACCGATCCTGGGGATCGGGGGAATCCGCGGAAAGGTCTTCTTCGACGTCGGCGGCGCGGCTCTGAAGAACCAGCCGTTCCAGTTCTGGAGCGACTACCAGCTCTGCGGTACCGGAACCCCGTCGGGCGGCGCCCCGGCGGGCTGCAACGGCTCGGTCGGCGGCTTCTCCGACTGGGGCTTCGGCCTCCAGGCGGACATCCTCGGGCTTCCGCTCCACTTCGACTTCGCCAAGCAGTGGAACTTCAAGGAGAGCTTGACCGGGTTCAAGCTGTTCTTCTACATCGGTCCGGAGTTCTAAGCCGGCTCAGACTTTGAGCGGCCCGCTGCGCGGGCCAACGGACGAGAGAGGGGATGTCGCTTCGGAATCGTCTCCCTCGAATACTCAGACAGACTTCTTACCGATCGGGTTGATCGCCGCCGCGCGCAGCGGCGAGTTTGTCATCGCTTACAATCGGCGCGCCGTGCCTTCCGGAAAATCTCTCGCGGTCCGCGTGCTCGGCCCCTACGGCGGCTCCGCACCCGGCTACCGCATGACCACCTTCTTGATCGACGGCGATACGGCGCTGGACGCCGGAGCGTTGACCGAGGCGCTTCCGCTGGCGGCGCAGAGGCGCATCCGCCGCGTCGTGCTCACGCATGCGCACCTCGACCATGTGGCGTCCCTCCCGTTCCTCGTCGAGAACCTCTACGGCCGGTCCACGCCGCTCGAGCTGCTGGCGCCGGCGCCCGTGCTCGCGGCCCTTTCGCGCCACGTGTTCAACGACGCGACCTGGCCGGATTTCATGCGCCTTCCCTCGCGCCGCCGTCCCACGGTGGTGCTCTCTCCCGTCCCGGTCGGAAAGCCGTTCCGCGCGGGAGGGGTCGAGTTCACCGCCTTCCCGGTCGACCACGTGGTGCCGGCATACGGGTACCTGGTATCCCGCCCCGGACGCGCCATCCTCTTTTCCGGCGACACGATGCCGACCGAGCGCCTGTGGCAGGAAGCGCGGCGCTGCCGGACATTGAAGGCCATCTTCCTGGAGGTTTCCTTCTCCGACGGCCAGAGCGCGGTCGCGAAAGCCTCCTGTCACCTCACGCCGCGGCTTCTCCCGCAGGAGCTCGCGAAGGCGCCGCCCGGTGTGCCCGTCTACCTGTACCACATGAAGCCGCCGTCGCTGTCGCGGATCCGCAAGGAAGTCGCGGCACTGAAAGAACCGCGGTTGCGGCTTCTGGAGTCGGAGAGGTCGTTCCGGTTCTAACCGCTTAGAGCAGCCTCGCCCAGGCCAGCAGATCGACGGCCAGCGTGCCGGCGAGCCGGCCGCGCAGAGCGTCGTTGCGGAGAAGTTCCTCGCGGGATCCCGAAAGCGTCATCTCGCGCATCAGCCAGGTCGCTTCCCCGCGGGCCTCGGCGCAGAAGCTCGAGCGCTGCGTCGTCTCGCCGATCCGCCGCGTCATCGTGAGGCGCTTGCGGTCCTTTTCCGCCGCGACCTCCTCGACGAGACGCGGCGAGCCCGCGGGCGCTCCCGGGGCCGCGAGCTCGAAGCGAAAGCCCGAAGCCGTCGGCTCTTCGGCGGCGACGTCGGCGACTCCTTCGAGAAGCCGGCGATATCCCGGAGCCGTGGCGATCGCCGCATAGGCGTCTTCGGCGCTCCGTTCGGTCTCCAGGTAGGCCGTCAGTGTCGCCTCGGACGTCGCCGGAGACGGATCGCGCGCGATCGCGAGCGCGTTCTCGAGCAGCTCTTTCTCCACGCCGAAGACGTCGGAGAGCGTCTGCGCCCGCGACGAGACGAGCGGAATCGCCAGACGCGAGTGGCGGTCATCTACGCGAAGCATGCCGCCCGCGTAGGACACGACGCGGTTGCCCGCATCCTTTCGCAGCGTGACGCCGCGCAGGAATCGCGAGCGCGGCGCAAACGTGCTTCGCCAGAGCTCCCGATACAGCTCGTCCGTCACCTCGTCGAGAAAGACCTCGAGCTCGCGCGGGCCCTCGGGGACGCCGCCCGAGAATCCGATGTGCAGCCCTCGCGGGGTGGGCGAGGCGTCGACATCCACGACCGCGGTTTCGATCCGCCCGCCGCGCGCCGGGATGAGCGCCGGGAGCGGAA
This sequence comes from uncultured Acidobacteriota bacterium, assembly GCA_963733815.1. GTDB lineage: Bacteria > Acidobacteriota > Thermoanaerobaculia > UBA5066 > Gp7-AA6 > DAHUXD01. The sequence continues at coordinate 192,089 of CAVTEG010000001.1, forward strand.
AGCCGACGTCGGCCAGGACGTCTCCCGCGGGAGTCTCGACGAGAAGGGCCGCATGGTCGAAGTCGCGCTCGACCCGGCCAAGGAGCCGGCGGGTTCGAAAGCCGAGCGCGTCGAGTAAGAATCCAAACGCCGCCACGCGCTCAAAGCAGGTTCCTCCGACGCCGAGCTCCAGATGCTCCTGCCAGAAGAGCTCCGGAGCGCGAGGCTTTTCTTCCGGGCTCGCGATCTTCGCGTCGCGGACGATCTTCGAGGCGTTCTCGAAGGGAACGCGGGCGTTGAACCGCGTGAACAACGCTTCGAGGAAACCGCTCCCGGGCTGCGCCCGCGAGAGGTCGAGCGCCTCGAGGACCTCCTCGACCGCTGCGGCCAAGCTACGCGGGCTTCCCGGAGAGTCTCGCCACCATGTCGCGGATCCGAAAACGCGCGTCGTCGCTGAACCAGTAGTCCAGGAACGGATCGTGGTCGCGGGCCTGGTCGAATCGCGCGATCGCGGCGGCGCGGCTGCGCCGCTTGATCGCCGCGTACGCCGCCGGGGAGAGGCCCGCCAGGAAGGTCGCCCGCTCGACGGCGGCCTCGAGAAGTTCGTCGGCGGGGACCACGCGGTCCACGAGGCCCACTGCGAGCGCGCGTTCGACCGTGAGGTTCTCGCCCGTGGCCGCCATGCGCTCCATCACGCGCGCGCCGAGTCCGTGCCGGAAGGGCTCCATCAGGCACTGCGGAACCGAGACGCCCAGGATGATTTCCGAAAGCCCGAACTTGCCTCTCCCCTCGGCGGCCAACCGTTCGTCGGCGGCCATCGCGACGATCAGGCCCCCCGCGATGGCATGGCCGTTCAGCGCTACGACGACGGGTAGACCGAATACGAAGATCTGCCGCACCAGATCGCAGTAGTCCGAGACGAAGCCTTCCATCGCCTTCCGGTCGCGATCGATCAAAAACGGCAGGTCCCAGCCCGCCGAGAAGATCCCCGGGATCGCGGAGGCCAGAACGACCGCGCGCGCCTTCTCGCTGGAAGAAAGCGCCGAGGAAAGCTCCGAGACGAGCTCGGGCAAGAACGCGTTGGCCTTGGGGCGGTTGAGCGTCAGCACCGCGATCCCGTCGCCGCGTTTCTCGATCGATACCAGGCTCACGCCGTCCTCCTCTGCTGCGCATGCGGCGCAAAGAGCGCCCGGTGCAGCCGCCGATCGTGCGTCAGCTCGGGGTGAAACGTTGCGGCGTTAACGTTGCCTTCACGCACCAGCACCGGCTCCTCCGCGTGCGTCGCGAGGACTTCGACTCCCCTGCCCACGCGCCGGATGCGAGGAGCGCGGATAAAGACCGCCGGCATCGTGCCCCCGAGCTTCGGGCTCTCGACGTCGGCGACGAAGGAGTCCAGCTGCCGCCCGTACGCGTTGCGTTCCACGGTGATGTCGATGAGACCGAGACCCTTCTGCGCGGGGTTGGTCACGTCGCGCGCGAGCACGATCGCCCCGGCGCAGGTGCCGAGGATCGGGTGTCCCGCCTGGGCGAAGGACCGGAAGGCCGGCTCCCAGGGCTCGGCCTCGAAGAACTTCCACAGCGTCGTGGACTCGCCTCCCGGGATGATCAGGCCCGAGGCTTCCCCGAGGTCTCTTGGCCGTTTGGCCTCGAAGCTTTCGACACCGACCTCCGCGAGGGCCCTGCGGTGGGCCTCGAAGTCGCCCTGGAGCGCCAGGACGGCGACGCCCCGGCCTTCCCCTCCCGTCTTCACCATCCGCGCGTCTGGAGCTGGGCTTCCTCGGGGAGGCTTGCCGCCTCGATGCCCTTCATTCCGGAGCCGAGCGACTCTTCCGCGGCCAGCAGCGCCTTCGCGTCCTTCCAGTGGGTCGTCGCCTGAACGATCGCGCGCGCACGCTTCTCGGGATCGTCAGACTTGAAGATTCCCGATCCCACGAAGATCGCCTCGGCGCCGAGCTGCATGCACAGCGCCGCATCCGCGGGCGTGGCCACGCCGCCGGCAGCGAAGTTCGGAACCGGGAGCTTGCCCGTCTCGGCCACTTCCACGACCAGCTCGAAGGGGGCCTGGAGGCGTTTGGCCGCGGCCATCCGCTCGTCTTTGGAAAGCTGCGTGAGCATCTTGATCTCGCGGTGCACCTCGCGCAGGTGTCTCACCGCATGCACGATGTCGCCGGTGCCGGCCTCCCCTTTCGTCCGGATCATGGCCGCTCCCTCGCCGATCCGGCGGAGTGCTTCTCCCAGATTGCGGCATCCGCACACGAACGGAACCGCGAAGTCGTGCTTGTAGACGTGATTTTCCTCGTCGGCGGGTGTGAGGACTTCGGACTCGTCGATGAAGTCGACCTCGAGCGCCTCCAGCACACGCGCCTCGGCCAGGTGGCCGATCCGGCACTTCGCCATCACCGGGATCGACACGGTCTGCTGGATTTCCCGGATCTTGGAGACCGGCGACATGCGCGCGACTCCCCCGTCTCGCCGGATGTCGGCGGGCACTCGCTCCAGAGCCATCACCGCCGCCGCCCCGGCGGCTTCCGCGATCTTCGCCTGCTCCGCGTTGACGACGTCCATGATCACGCCGCCCTTGAGCATCTCGGCTAATCCAACCTTCAACCGGAAACTGTCTGCGTTGGTCATTTCACCGTCCTCCCTGTGAACGTTGAGGGTTTCAGGTTGCAGGGTTCAGGATGAAACCCGGCGCCCCCTGCAACTTTCCGCCTGCAACTTGCAACCTCGTTCAAACGACCGGCGCCGACAGCGCCGACCGGCTTCGCGATTCCACTTCCCGGACCGCCTCCGCCAGGAGGGAGATCCCCCGCTCGATCTCTTTTCGCTCCACGCGGGTGACCGAGAGACGCACGCGCTCGACGTCCTCGCCGCGCGGATCGAAGTCGTGCCCCGGCGCCACCGCCACGCCGCGCCGCGCGGCCGCCTCGGCGACGCGCCGGCCCGTCACGCCCCTCGGCAGGATCAGCCAGAAGAGCGGGTTTCCGCTGTCCCCGCCCCAGATAGTTGCCTCAGGCAACTTTTCGGCGAGAGCCCGCCGGGCCGCTTCCGCGCGGAGCGTCACCTCTTCCCTGCGGGCCAGCCGCACCCTGCGGTCCGCGCCCGCCTTCAGAAACTCGGCCACCGCGGCCTGCAGCGGAACGGGCGTCTGGAAGTCCGTGGCCTTCTTCACGCGGGCCAGCCGCTCGATGATGGCCCCGTCCGCCGCGATCCAGCCGATCCGGAATCCCGGGACGAGGTCCTTAGACAACGTGCCCAGCCACACCGTGCGCTCGGGCCGTGAAACCGCCAGCGGCAGGAGCCCCGACTCCGGCTCCTCGTAACCGTCTTCAACGAGAAGCGCGCCCGAAGCGATCGCCGCGTCCGCGAGGGCGAGGCGGCGCTCTCGCCCCGTCGTGATGCCCGTCGGATTCTGCCGCTCCGGCATCACATAGACGAGCTTGACGCGGCGCCCGCGCAGCGCCGAGAGATCCGGACCTCCCTCGTCCATCGGCATCGGAACGATCGTGACACCGGCCAGACGCGCCAGCGCGAGCGCTCCCGAGTAGGTCGGCGACTCCATCGCGGCCGCGTCGCCCGGATCCGTGAACGTCCGGAAGAGAAGGTCCAGCCCCTGCTGGGCTCCGCTGACGACCAGGATCTCCGAAGGTGTGCGCTTGATGCCCTGCTCGCTCAAGCGCCGCGAAATCTCGACGCGCAACTCGTCCAACCCGAGGGGCGGAGCGTAGGACCACAGGTCGCGGCGGCGGTTCCAGGCGTAAGAGACGGTGCGGGTGAACTCCTCGAGCGGGAAGAACCTCTCGTCGGGAGCCAGTCGCGAAAAATCCGCGAACAGCGGAGCCGGCAGGGGAGTCGAAGATTCTTCCGGAAGCGCCGCGACGCGCTGCGAGAGCAGGTCGTCCAGCCGGAAAGGGGCGGCGGGGGAGTCTGGCCCCGACAGAACGACGGTGCCGCTGCCCACCCGGCCCTCCACGAGTCCGCGCTCGGCCAGGAGCCGGTAGGCGGCCTGGACGGTTCCACGGTTTACTCCGAGGGCGGCCGCGAGCTCCCGCGTCGTCGGGAGGCGAGAGTTCGTCGGCAGGGAGCCGCCCGAAATCTCGCGCTCAATCGCGTCTCGAACCTGCTCGGCGAGCGGAATCGGAGCGGCGCGATCGATTCCGATCAGGCTCAGATCCAATTGGCCCGCCATCGACCCAATTGTATTGCCCAGTAGGTCGCGGAGGCAAGCCGCTGGAAGGGCTGACTAACCGACGTGTGAATAGCCGCAGTTTGTATCTACTAGATTATGTGTTATCAGTCGGTTATCACGAATCTACTGTAGCTTTATCAGGCGCCGCGCTTTCGCAGCTCCTCTTCGAAGCTTCTGGCAAAGAGAAACTCACGATCCTTTTCGGAAATGGATCGCCGCTTGGCGAGCGATGCGCGAACCTTCTCCTCGAGCGCATCGAGCTCGGCAAATCCGTCGGTCAGCTCGCGGACGACCGCCCGTCGGACTGTCTCGTCGTCGGCTTTCTGCTCCAGCGAACGGCTCTCCTTGAGCGCCTTCAGGACGACCCTCGAGAGGTAGAGGATCCGATCGGCCGAAATCTTCACGAGAGCCGTCCCGCCCGCAGATCCTCAGAGAACGGATGCCGCAGCAGCTGCTCGAGAACCGGCGCGGTCAGGGCGGCCACATCGGCGCCCATAAGGGCTGCATCCAGCACGTGGACGGGGTTGCGCACCTCCGCCACCACGATCTGTGTCTGGAACCCGTAGTTGTCGTAGACGCGAATGATCTGCTCGACGAGATCCATTCCGATCGTTCCAATGTCGTCGAGCGGCCCGACAGCGGGAGCCACGTAGCTCGCGTTGCCCTTGGCCGCGACGAGGGCCTGAGAGGCCGAGTAGCAGCCCGCAGCGCACGTGGCAATTTGATCCTGCGAAAGCAGCCGGGCCACGCGCAAACCGTCGGGACGCAAGGGGAGTCGCACCACGATGTCCTTGCCGAGCTTGGCGAGCTCGCGCGCCTCCTTGTACATGCCCTTGGGGTCGTCGGCCGACAGCTCGGCGAGGACCGGCCCGTCGGTAATGCCGGCGAGATCCCGCACCGCCTTGCGGAAGTCGACGTTCTCGGCCTGGGCCCCCGCGACCGAGATCCAGACGCCGTCCAAGAGGCCCAGATCCTTGATGCGGCGGGCCTCTTCGGCGCTCGCGCTGTCTAAGAAAAACCGCATGGAGGGCGGATTCTATATCCGGGTCCCAGGTTCCACGTCCCAGGTCCCAGGTCTGTCCCTAGTCTTCTTCGTCGTCGAGAAAGTCGGTCTCGTTCTTCTTCGACTTGGGATCCGGGACCTGGGACTTGGGACTCTCCCCGGCCCCCGGCAGCGCGGCCTGTGGTTCCTCCTCTCCTTCGTCGCTCTCGGCGAGCTTGGCGATGCCGACCAAGCGGTCGCCCCCCTCGAGCTGGATGACGCGGACGCCCTGGGCGGCGCGGCCGGTCTCTCGGATGTCCTTGACCTTGATCCGGATGAGCTGGCCGCGCTCGGTGATGAGCAGGAGCTGGTCGGCGTCGATCACCGACTTGATGCCTACGACCGGGCCGTTCTTCTCGGTGACCTTGACGTTGATGACGCCCGAGCCGCCGCGGCCCTGGAAGCGGTACTCGACCACCTCGGAACGCTTGCCGTACCCGTTCTCCGTGACCGAAAGCAGGTGCGCCTTCTCGTCGACGATGTCCATCTCGACGACCTCGTCGTTGTGCTTCTTGAGCGAGACGCCGATGACGCCGGTCGTGTCGCGGCCCATGGGGCGGACGTCCTTCTCGGAGAAGCGGATGCCCATGCCCTGGCGCGTGCCGATGAAGATCTGGTCCTCGCCGCCCGTAATTCGCACCGAGAGCAGCGAATCGCCCTCTTCGAGGTTGATCGCGATGATGCCTCCCGAACGCACGTTCGAGAACGCCGAGAGCGCCGTCTTCTTCACGAGACCGTTCTTCGTCGCGAAGACCAGGTAGCGGTCCTCGGGGAAGTCCTTCGTCGCGGCCATCGCGACCATGCGCTCATTGGGCGAGAGCGAGAGCAGGTTGACGATGGCCTTGCCGCGCGTGGCCGGGCCCAGCTGCGGGATGTCGTAGACCTTGATCCAGTGCATGCGGCCGCGCGAGGTGAACGCCAGCACGTACGCGTGCGTCGAGGCCACGAAGAGGTGCTCGACGAGATCCTCTTCCTTGGTCGTCGCGCCGATCCGGCCCTTCCCGCCGCGACGCTGCGCGCGGTAGAGCGACAGGGGAGAGCGCTTGATGTAGCCGCCGCGGGACACGGTGATGACCATGTCCTCCTCGACGATGAGGTCCTCGATGTCGATGTCGGTGGCCTCGGCCACGATCTCCGTCCGCCGCTCGTCGCCGAACTGCTTGCGGATCTGCTGGAGCTCGTCGACGATGATCTCGAGGACGAGCTTCTCGGAGCCCAGGATCTCCCGCAGCTTCGCGATGAGCGCCAGGACCTCCTTGAACTCCGCCACGATCTTTTCCCGCTCGAGTCCGGTGAGGCGGTGGAGGCGCATGTCCAGGATGGCCTGCGCCTGGATCTCATCGAGACGCAGGACCTGGCTGCCCTTGCCGCCCGCGTCGCCGAGGGAAGTGCCGATGAACTTCTCGAGGGCCGCGCGCGTCATCGAGACCTCGGCCGAAAGGCGCGTCCGGGCCTCCTGCGGATCCTTGGACGAGCGGATGATCTTGATGACGAGGTCGAGGTTGGCCAGGGCCAGGGCCAGGCCGCGCAGCAAGTGCGCCCGCTCCTCGGCCTTCTTCAGGTCGAACTGGGTCCGCCGAATGACGACCGCCTTGCGGTGGTCGACGAAATGGCGCAGGAGATCGTGCAGGGGCAGGACGCGCGGCTGGCTCTCGACGATCGCGAGGAAGATGATCCCGAAGGACGACTGCATCGGGGTCAGCGCGTAGAGCTTGTTGAGGACGACCTGGGCATTCTCGCCCCGCTTGAGCTCCACGACGATGCGCATGCCTTCGCGGTTGGACTCGTCGCGCAGGTCCGCGACGCCGTCGATCTTCTTGTCGTTGACGAGCTCGGCGATCCGCTCGATGAGCTTGGCCTTGTTGACCTGGTAGGGGATCTCCGTGACGACGATCGACTCCTTGTCGCCCCGGGCGGCCTTCTCGATCATCGCCCGGGCCCGGACCTGCACCGAGCCACGCCCCGTTTTGTAGGCGTCCTTGATGCCCTGGGCGCCGTGGATGAAGGCGCCGGTGGGAAAGTCCGGCCCCGGCAGCTTCTTCATGAGCTGGCCGAGCGTGGCGTCGGGATGCTTGATGAGCTCGATCGTCGCATCGATGACTTCGGAGAGATTGTGGGGCGGTATGTTGGTGGCCATGCCGACGGCGATGCCCGTCGAGCCGTTCACGAGGAGGTTCGGGAACTTGGCCGGCAGCACCATCGGCTCGACGAGCGAGCCGTCGTAGTTGGGCGTCCAGTCGACCGTTTCCTTGTCGATGTCGTCGCCGAGGAGCTCGGCCGCCAGGCGCGTCAGCCGGACTTCGGTGTAGCGCATGGCCGCGGCGTTGTCGCCGTCGACCGAGCCGAAGTTGCCCTGCCCGTCCACCAGCGGATAACGCAGCGAGAAATCCTGCGCCATGCGGACGACCGAGTCGTAGACGGCGCTGTCGCCGTGCGGGTGGTACTTGCCGAGGACGTCGCCGACGATGCGGGCGGATTTGCTTGTACGGCTTGTTGTGGAGATTGCCCTGCTCCCACATGCCGTAGAGACAGCGGCGGTGCACGGGCTTCAAGCCGTCTCGCACGTCGGGGAGCGCCCGTCCGATGATGACGCACATGGCGTAGTCGAGGTACGACCGGCGGACCTCGTCCTCGATGGTGACGGGCAGCTTGTCTTCGGGCGTCAGGAGATTGGCCATTTGTTCCCGTGCGCCGTAGGGGCGGCCCTTGCGGCTGCCCGCGGGCGGGGACAAGCCCCGCCCCTACGACTCTTTAGATATCCAGGTTCCGCACGTTCAGCGCATTCTCCTCGATGAATTCGCGCCGCGGCTCGACGGCGTCGCCCATCAGGATCGAGAAGACCTCGTTTGCCTCGACCGCGTCCTCGACGGCCACCTGGAGGAGGCGTCGCGTCTCGGGGTTCATCGTGGTGTCCCAGAGCTGCTCCGGGTTCATCTCGCCCAGGCCCTTGTAGCGATTGATCACGAGGCCCTTCTTGGCCGACTCGTAGACCGCGTCCACGACGGCGGAGAGCGTCTCGTGCTGGGCCGTCTCGTCCGTTGCGCGTGACCACATAAGGCCCGTCGAGGAACCCTCCGATGGCCTTGGCCGTCTCCTTGATCCGCTTGATACTCGAACGCGGTCACGAACTCCGCGTCGATCCGCGCCGAGCGAGGCACGCCGTTGACGCTTGCGCGTGATCTCGAGCGCCCAGCCCGAATGTTCCTCGTCGGCCACGACCTCGGCCTTCTCCACGCCGAAGGCGCGGACCGCCTTCGTGAGGTCCTCGACCTTCTTCTTCTCCGAGAACTCGGTCTTGCTCGCCATGCCCGCGGTCCAGGAGCGCGCGCAGGAGCCCCTCGGGAATGCCGCGCTGCGCAAGCTTGGCGACGAGTGTCCGGTACTCCTCCATCTTTTCCAGGAGCGCCGACGAGCTTGGCCCCCGAGACCGTCGTGCCCGACATCTCCGAGGAGAGCGTGCGGTCCGTCCCCGATGCCGGCCGAGGAGGAATTTGGACATCTCCTTCTCGTCCTTCAGGTAGGTCTCTTTCTTGCCCTCGGTGACCTTGTAGAGCGGCGGCTGGGCGATGTAGAGGTAGCCCTTGTCGATCAGCGCCGCCATGTGGCGGAAGAAGAACGTCAGGAGCAGCGTCCGGATGTGCGAGCCGTCGACGTCGGCGTCCGTCATGATCGATCGATCTTGTGGTAGCGGACCTTCGCCGACGTCGAAGTCCGTCGCGATCCCCGCGCCGAGGGCCGTGATCAGCGTCCGGATCTCGGCGGAGGCGAGCATCTTGTCGAGCCGCGCCTTCTCGACGTTCAGGATCTTCCCGCGCAACGGCAGGATCGCCTGGAAGCGGCGGTCGCGCCCCTGCTTGGCGGAGCCGCCGGCCGAGTCGCCCTCGACGATGAAGAGCTCGGAGAACGCGGGGTCCTTCTCCTGGCAGTCGGCGAGCTTGCCGGGCAGCGCTCCGGAATCGAGCGCGCCCTTGCGGCGGACGAGCTCGCGCGCCTTGCGCGCGGCCTCGCGCGCGCGCGCCGACTCGACGATCTTCTCGACGATCCTGCTTGCCGACGCGGGGGTTCTCCTCGAGGTAGGAGCCCAGCTTGTCGTAGACGACCTGCTGGACCCAGCCCTTGACCTCGGAGGAGACGAGCTTGTCCTTGGTCTGCGATGAGAACTTCGGATCCTTGATCTTGACCGAGACGACGGCCGTCAGTCCCTCGCGGCAGTCGTCGCCGGAGAGCGTCGTCTCCTTGAGGTCCTTGGTCAGCCCGTTGGCGTCGGCGTATTTCTGGATGGCCCGGGTCAGAGCCGTCTTGAAGCCCTCGAGGTGCGTGCCGCCGTCGCGGTTGTTGATCGTGTTGGTGAACGTGAAGAGCGTCTCGGCGTAGCCGTCGTTCCACTGCAGGGCCACCTCGACGCGCTCCTTGTCGGCGTCGCGCTTGGGGTCCCCGGTCCCGCCCTTGACGTCCTGGAAGAAGATGACCTTGGCGTGGATCGGTTGTTTCGTCTTGTTCAGGTGCTCGACGAAGCTCTGGATCCCGCCCTCGTAGGCGAAGTCGTGCTTCTTCTCCGTGCGCTCGTCGCGATCGAGATCCGCACGCCGCGGATTGAGGAACGAGAGCTCGCGCAGGCGCTGCGAGAGGCTGTCGAAGTGGAACTCGGTGACCGAGAAGATCTCGGGGTCCGGCCAGAACGTGACCTTCGTGCCGGTCTTCTTCGAGGTGCCGACGGTCTTGATCGGCGGCGGTCGGGCTTGCCGCGTCTCGTAGGACTGCTGCCAGACCTTGCCGTCGCGGCGGACCTCGACGCTCGAGCCGCTTCGAGAGCGCGTTGACGACCGAGACGCCGACGCCGTGGAGCCCGCCCGAGACCTTGTAGGAGTTGTCGTCGAACTTTCCGCCCGAGTGGAGGTCCGTCATGATGATCTCGAGCGTCTCGCGCTTGTGCTCCTTGTGCATCCCGACGGGGATGCCGCGGCCGTTGTCCTCGACGGTGACGGAGTTGTCGGCGTGGATCGTGACGGCCACGTGGTCGGCGTAGCCGACCTGCGCCTCGTCGATCGAGTTGTCGACGAGCTCGAAGACCATGTGGTGCAGGCCCGAGATGTCGTCGGTGTCCCCGATGTACATGCCGGGGCGCTTGCGAACGGCCTCCAGGCCCTTCAGCAGCTTGATCGAGTCGGTGGTGTAGGCGGTGGTGCTGCTCATCGTCGCTTCGCGGCGTCTCCCTAAGCTTTCACGGCGCGCAGAGCGCGCGGACGCGACACGAATCCCTGCCTCACTTCGAGCACGGCGGCGGCGCGCGCCGCCCACCGCGACGGAGGGGCCGCGGTCGTCAGGAGAACGGAGGCCTGTGCCGGAAGCGCGTCGAAGAAATCCTCGACCCATCCCTCCGCCAGGTGCGCGTCGAAGTCGTCGGCCGCAAAGAGCGGCGGCTCCCCCGCCCGGCGCGCCACGGCGTGCCACTCGGCGAGCTTGATCAAGGCCACCGCACGGGCAACCTCGCCTGCCGAGGCCTGGGTCGCGAGCCCCCGACCGTTGCGAAGCCACAGCAGGTCGTCGCGATGCGGCCCGGCCAGCGTATGGCCGCGCCGCGGCTCCAGCGCCGCGACCCGGGACAGCTCGCCGCGCAGGGACTCGGCCGAGTCGTCCTCCGCCGAGCAGACCGCCCGAATCGAAGCGTAGGCGGGGCCCGCCTGTCCCGCGAGGACCGCGAAGTCACGCTCCCACTCCGTGAGCGCCGCCTTCCGGTGCCGCCTCACGGCGGCTCCTGCGAGGACGAGCTCTTCCGTCCAGGCTTCGAGCTCGCCCGGAGCCGCCGCGGCGTGGCGGCGGGCCCTCGCCAGCAGCGCATTTCGCTCCGAGAGCGCCCGTGCATAACGGGAAAGGTCATCTCCGGCGGCCGGACGAACGCCCAGCACCAGGCGGTCCAGGAACCGCCGGCGCCCGGAGGGTGATCCCGTCAGAAGCTCGGCGTGCTCGGGAGCGAGAAAGACCGCGGGCGCTTTCTCGGAGATCTCGCGGAACCCGGCCGGCTTTCCGCCGCGCAGGAACTCGCGGCCCGTCTCCTTCGACCAGGCGATCGTCACGCGCTCCGCGCCCGCGCGGCCGTCGAACGAGGCCGTGACCGAGAAGCGCTCTCCGTCCTTCGCCATCGCGGCGGGAGACGCGCCCCGGAAGGAACGCTGTCCGCACAGCGAGGGCCGCCGCCTCGAGGAGGTTGGTCTTGCCCTGCGCGTTCTCTCCCGTAATCAGGGTGACACCCTCGCCGAGGGAAACGGCGTCGGGGGAGAGATTGCGGAAGCCCTGGTTCGAGAATCTCGGAAAGGTACAAGCGGTGCTATCCCACCTTGCGAACAGTCAGAGGCGCATCGGCATCACGACGTACAGATAGCGCGAGGCCCCTTCGATGCCGCCCTCCGGCTGGCAGAGGCACTGCGTGTTCTCGTCCTTGAGCTCGAGCCGAACCGTTTCCGTCTCGGCCTCCTCGAGGAAGTCGAGGAGGTATTGCGCGTTCAGACCGATTGAAAGCGGCTCTCCATCGAACTCGATGTCGAGCGTCTCCGTTCCCTCGCCGAGCTCCTGGCTGTTGGAGGCGGCGGTCAGGCTTCTTCTCGAAGGAGAGCTTGACGCCGCGGGACCGCTCCGAGGAGAAGAGGGAGACGCGGCGGATCGGCGTCCTGGCTCGCCGTCGCGCGGCACGATCGCAACCCGGTCGTTGTCCTTGGAAAGGATCTTCTCGTAGTCCGGAGAAATTCACGTCGAGCAGACGCGCGATCGAGCTGCCGGTTGCCGACGGTGAAGAGCAGGTGGTTCTCCGAGTGCCGGATCTCGACCTGCGCGTCCTCGCCCGCCATCCATCTTGAGGATCTCGGCGAACGCCTTCTTCGGAATCAGGACGTTCGGCAAGCGTCCCCTTGACGTCGCCCTTGGGAAAGTCGATCAGCGCCAGACGATGGCCGTCCGTCGCGACGAGCTCGAACTCCTTACCCTTGTCCTTGAGCAGCGCGCCCATGAGCTGGAAACGGGTCTCCTCGGCGGAAACAGCGTATAAAACCTTACGGTCAACTCTTTCCATAGGTTCAGCGGGAAAGAGATCTCCCTTCTTTGCCTTCGACCTTCGGTACGGTCGGAAAATCCTCGGCCGGCTGGGCCACTAACCTGAAATTTGACCCTTGGCAGTTACACCAAGGTAGTGGTTGTCCATCAGCTTCAAGGCGACGTCGCCTCGGGCAGATTGCGGATCAGGTCGAAGAGTTTGCGGGCGGGAACCGTCACGCTCCCCGGCCGCGAGACCTTCGCCTTCGCCCGGGAGAGCAGGGTCAGATCGAGATCCGTCGACGTGAAACAGGTGTCCGTCGGCCGCCTTGAGGAGGATGTTCGAGAGGATCGGAATCGTGTTCTTCCTCTCGACCACACCCTGCATCAGCGTCAACTCGTTCAGGAAATCGCCCCGTCCGTACCGTCAATTCCATGGGAACAACAACCTCCGGAAGGAGAGAAAAGTCTATCACATTAGATGCATCGTAGGCTGTGGATACACATTCGCGAACACTGAAAAACCCGATGAAACCGGGCCTGAAATGCATGTCTCCCTCTGTGCGAGCGCTTCGGCGAACTTCCGCAGAGTCGTCCGCGTGAAGCGGCGTCTCACGGGTGCGGAAAACGCTCCGGCGGAAAACTCGGCGCGACGCGAACTCCGTCAGCGGTAGGGCTGCAAGAACACTTCGACGACCTTGCGGAAATTCAGCGTCGTCCTCGATCGAGCCGCTCGATCTTCTCGACCGAGTGCATGACCGTCGAATGGTGCTTGTCGTTGAAGAGCCGGCCGATCTCCGGATAGGAGAGTCCGGTCAGCTTGCGGCAGAGGTACATCGCGACCTGGCGCGGAAAGGCGATCGGCTTCGCGTTGGATTTCGCCTTCATGTCCGACACTCGCAGGCCGTAGTGCGCGGCGACGGCCTTGATGATCTCGGAGCGGGACGGCCTGGTTCTCTTCGGTGCCGACGATGTCCTTCGAGCGTCTCGCGGGCGAGCTCGACGGAGAGCGGCTTTCCGGTCAGCGAGGAGAAAGGCGAGGACGCGGTTCAGGCGCCCTTCGAGCTCGCGGACGTTCGACTTGACCGTCCCGGCGATGAACAGCGCGACGTCGTTCGGGGATCTCCATCTTCTCGGCCGCGGCCTTCTTGCGGATGATCGCGACCTTCGTCTCGAGGTCCGGCGGCTGGATGTCGGCGATCAAGCCCCACTCGAAGCGCGAGCGCAGCCGCTCCTCGAGCGTCGGGATTTCCTTGCGGCAGCGCGTCGCGACGTCACGACGATCTGCTTCTGCGCGTCGTGGAGCGCGTTGAACGTGTGGAAGAACTCCTCCTGCGTCGCGCTCCTTGCCGGCGAGGAACTGGATGTCGTCGATCAGGAGCACGTCGAGCTCGCGGTAGCGCGCGCTTGAACTCGTGCATGCTTCTCGAAGCGCAGCGGCGTTGATCAGCTCGTTCAAGAAGCGCTCGGCCGAGAGATAGATGACGCGCGCTGCCGGGTTGCGGCGAGGACGTCGTGCGCGATCGCGTGCATCAGGTGAGTCTTGCCGAGACCCGACGCCGCCGTAGAGGAAGAGCGGGTTGTAGGAGCGCGACGGCGATTCCGCCGACGGCGCGCGCCGCGGCGTGCGCGAACTGGTTCGAAGAGCCGACGACGAACGTGTCGAACGTGAAGCGCGGATTGCCGACGACGCCCCGCGCCGGGGCAGCCACGGCCGCTGCAGGGGAGGCGGATTCGCTCGATCCGGATTCGAAGCGAATTTCCAGGCCCGGGAGCCCCTCCGCCTCGGCCTCCCGAGCCAGAAGCTCACCGTGGCGGGACTCGATCCAATCGGCGAACATCCGGGAAGGAACGGCGATGGTCAGGACGGGCGAAGACCCCGAAGCATCCAGCTCGAGCTGCCTCGTGGGGGCGAACCAGGTCTTTAGCTCCTTGGGATCGAGCTTTCCCTCGATCCGCTTCAAGATGGAGCTCCAGACTTCGGTCATGCAGCGCCCCGCCCGGCCGGTTTTCCACAGATTTCCCACAGGCTGTGGAAAGGGCTATGGCAGCCGGGGGCGGGAGTATATCGGAGAGCGAGGTTGCAGGCTGCAAGCGGAAGGTTGCGGCAATCCCCCTGCCACCGGCAACTTTCAACCCGCAACACCCGCTTTCACGATTCCCTTGACTTCATCTCCCTTCGCACCTAGCATTCCCGCTCTTTATGAAGCGCACCTACCAGCCCAACAATCGGCGCCGCAAGCGCACACACGGGTTTCTCGTTCGCATGCGGACGCGGTCCGGGCGTGCCGTCATTTCGGCACGCCGGCGCAAGGGGCGCAAAAGACTGACAGTGTGAACTCGGGCCCGGCCGTCTCCGCGGGCTTCTCCCGGGACGACCGCCTCCGCAAACGCAGGGAATTCGAAGAGTGCTACGCCTCCGGGGTGCGCGTTTCCGGGCGACACATCCAGCTCTTCCTCCTCGGCGGCGAAAGCCGGCCGCGTCTGGGAGTCTCGGTTTCGCGTCGGGTCGGCAACGCCGTCACGCGCAATCGCGTTCGGCGCCGCCTGCGCGAGATCTTTCGCCGCTCTCGTGCTCTCTTCGGGAGCTCTCCCGCCAGGGTCGTGGTCAACGCCCGGCCGACGGCGGCCACCGCCCCGTTCACGGAGCTTTCCGAGGACTATCGATCGGCCCTCTCTCGGGCGCTCTCGCGCCGGCCTCGCTCGTGAGACTCGCTTCCCGGATCACCCTCGGCGCGCTCGACTTCTACAAACGCTTTCTGTCGCCGCTTCTGCCCCGCGCCTGCCGTTTCGAACCGACGTGCTCGGTCTATGCCCGCGAGGCGATCGCGCGCTACGGAATCGGACGGGGAGGAGCGCTGGCTGTCGGGCGCCTGCTGCGGTGTCATCCGTTCCACAAGGGCGGCTTCGACCCCGTTCCCTGACGGGACGCCATGGAAAAGCGACTTCTCCTCGCGGCCGCCCTCTCTCTCGGAGTCCTTCTCGCCTGGGAATGGCTCGCGCCCAAGCCTCCCAAGCCTCAGCCCCCCGCGCCCACGCCCGCCGCCGCCGCGGCGCCGACGCCTTCCACCACGTCCCAGGCCGCGAGCGCGACGGCGCAAGCCACGGTCGCCGCCGTCCCGGACGCCAAACCCGAAAGCGCCGCGGAGGAAACGACGGAAGTCGCCGAGAACGATGTCTTCAAAGCGACGTTCACCAACCGCGGCGCCGTTCTGAAGTCGTTCATCCTCAAGCACTACACCGACGAGCAGAAGCAGCCGCTGGAGCTCGTGCGCAGCTCGCGGCCGGATCTTCCGCGACCTCTCGGCCTGGACTTCGGCAAGGACTCCGAGACGACGAAGGCCGTCGCCTCGGCCCTCTTCGTCGTCGAACGCGAGTCTCCGCGCGTCCTGCGGTTCCGCTACACGGATTCGAAAGTGTCGGCGGCGAAGGAATTTCGGCTCGCCGACGGGTATCTCTTCACGACGAAGGTGACGGTCACCGGACCGCCGTTTTCCGTCGTGCTCGGCCCCGGTCTGCGCAATCCGGCAGAGTCCGAGAAGGTTTCCCGCTACATCATGCCGGCTTCCGCCGTCCTGTCCACGACCGAGGGGTTGAAGCTCGTGCGTCCGGAGAAGGCCACGGCGGGGGAGTCGTGGATGATTCCACCGAGAGGATTCGCCGGCATCGAGGACAACTACTTCCTCGAGGTCCTGGTGCCCGACGCCGCGACGACCGCGCGGATCCTGACTTTTGCCGTGCCTTCGGCGACGGGAGACAAGCCCTCGATGGATCTGGCCGTGGGTGTCTCGGGCGAGCGTTCCATCGGGAGCTCGGCCTTCTTCGGACCCAAAGACGTCTCGGTCCTGGAGAGCTACGGACTGGGTCTGGAACGGAGCGTGGACTTCGGCTGGTACGGGATCGTGGCTCGCCCGCTCCTCTGGCTGCTCAAGAAGTCCCACGGGCTCGTTCACAACTGGGGTCTCGCGATCCTCGTCGTGACGTTCCTGATCCGCCTGGCTCTCTTCCCGCTGACGGCCAAGAGTTACTCGTCGATGAAGAAGATGCAGAAGCTCGCGCCGAAGATGAACGCCATCCGGGACAGGTACAAGAAGTCCAAGAGCGACGCTGCGCAGCGCCAGAAGATGAACGCCGAGGTCATGGCGCTCTACCAGGCCGAAGGCTACAACCCGATGAGCGGCTGCCTGCCGATGGTCTTGCAGCTGCCGATTCTCGTGGCGTTCTACAACGTGCTGTCGAAGACGATCGAGCTGCGCCACGCGCCCTTCATCTTCTGGATCAAGGATCTCTCGGCGATCGACAAGAGCTACGTGCTGGTAATCCTGATGATCGTGTCGATGTATCTCCAGCAGGCGATGACGCCGTCCACGCTCGACCCGGCGCAGAAGAAGATCTTCATGTTCATGCCGGTCTTCATGGGATTCCTCTTCAAGGACATGCCGGCGGGTCTCGTCTTGTACTGGTTCTTTTCCAACCTGCTGACGATCGTTCAGCAGCTGATCATGAATCGAATGGTGAAGGAGGACGACCCGGCGCCGCCCGCCAAGGCCGCTAGGCTGAAGGCGGCGCGCTCGGTCGAAGCCAAGCGATGAAGTACGAAGCCAAGACGGAAGAGGAAGCGGTTGCGGGCGCGGCCCGGGCGCTGGGCAAGCAGCCGGGAGAGCTGAAGTACCTCGTGATCCGCGACGAAAAGTCGTTCTGGGGCGGGCGCGTCGTCGAGATCGAGGTCGAGGAGGAAACACCGGACCGCGGCCGGCCGGTCCCGGAGAGCGTTTCCTCCGACGCGGTCGAGATCGAAAAGCCGCGTAAGTCCCAACGGGAACCGCGAGAGCCCCAGCGGGAGTCGCAGCCCGGCGCCACGGACGCCGACGCGATTGCCGCCTGCGAATCCACGCTGACCGAGCTTCTCTCGGGAGCGGGACTCTTGGTCGAAATCCGCCGCCGCGAGTCCTCCGGCGACGAGATTCTCTTCGAGCTCTTCGGGGACGACGTCGAGCCGCTGCTGGCCGACAAGGGCGAGGGCCTGACGGGCCTGGAAGTCCTGGTGGGGCGCATCGCCGCCAAGCGCCTGGGCAAGCCGGTCCACCCGAGACTCGACGCCGAAGGCTTCCGGGCCCACCGAAAGGACGCCCTGGAGGAGCTGGCGCGACAGTCGGCCGAAGAGGTCCGCCGTTCCCGCCGGCCGCAGCTTCTGCCGCCGCTATCTCCCTGGGAGCGCCGCCTCGTGCACCTGGCGCTCGCCGAGGATGCCGAGGTCGAGACGCAGAGCGAAGGCGACGGGTTCATGAAACGCGTGGAGGTTCGACTCAAGAGCCGCTAGGGGAGGCCGGGATCCCGATGCGGCCATCCGACGCTCTCCTCGACACGATCGTCGCCCTCGCCACGCCGGCGGGGAAGTCCGCGGTGGCGCTGGTGCGCCTCTCGGGGCCCGATTCGCGGCGCGTGCTCGCCGGGCTGGCTCCCCGCCTCAAGTCGGCTCTGAAGCCCCGCCGTCCGCGCCTCGCGACGCTGGACGACGCGGCGGGGGAAAGGATCGACCGCGGCCTGGTGACGTTCTTCGAAGCTCCGAATTCCTACACCGGTGAAGACGTCGTCGAGATCTCGATTCATGGCAGCCCCGTCGCCGTTACCCGGTTGATCGAGGCCGCGCTCGCGGCCGGCGCGCGCGGGGCGCGGCCCGGCGAATTCACGGAGCGCGCCTTTCGCGCGGGCAAGCTCGACCTGGTGCGCGCCGAAGCCGTGCGCGACTTGATCGAGGCGCAAACGCCGGCGGCGGCGCGCTTCTCCGCCCGGAGAATGGAAGGCGGCGTCTCGGAGAAGCTTTCGGCCGCGCGCACGGACCTTCTCGCGGCCGCGGCCGGGATCGCGGCCGCGATCGACTTCTCCGACGACGTCGGCGAGAGCGTGGACGCCGAGGTCGAACGGCGCCTGCGCGCCGCCGCGGACGCGCTCGCGCGGCTTTCGGCCACGTACAAGACCGGCCGGCTTCTCTCGAGCGGATGCCGCGTGGCGATCCTGGGCAGGCCCAACGCCGGGAAATCCACGCTCTTCAACGCCCTCGTCGGATCGGCCCGCGCGATCGTGACCGAGGTTCCCGGCACCACCCGCGACACGCTCGAAGCCGTCGTCGAGGTCCGCGGCATCCCGGTGACCGTCGTCGACACCGCCGGATTGCGCGCGACCGAAGACGTCGTCGAGAAGATCGGCGTGGCGCGAGCGCATGCGGAGGCCGACCGCGCGGACGCCGTGGTCTACGTCTACGACGCGGCCGAAGGACTCACTCCCGAAGACTCCCGCGCGCTCGCGCGCCGCGCGGAAACGCCGCGGATCCTGGTCGCGAATAAGTCCGATCTCGCGCCCGATGTTCCGTTGCCCGAGGGGGCGGTGCGACTCTGCGGACTCGAGCCGGCGTCCGGGCAGACGCTGCGGGAGCTTCTCGCCGGAGCCGTGGCGTCGGAGATCTCGACGGAAAAAACCTCGGAGATCCTCGGATCGCTGCGACAGAAGGACCTCGTCGACCGCGCCCGCTCCGGCGCCGAGCAGACGCTCGAAGCGCTTTCCGCGGGCCTCTCGCCCGAGTACGCCGCGGCGCACTGCCACGCGGCTCTCGACGCGCTCGCGGATTTAGTCGGCGAGACGACCTCCGAGGACGTGCTGACGCGGCTGTTCGCGACGTTCTGTATCGGGAAGTAGGGTTCTTACGGCGTCGCCGCCGGCCAGTGCAGGCCCAAAGCCTTCGCTAGGAAGACCGCCATCTGTCCCCGCGTCAACGGCGAATTCGGACAATAGTTCCCGCCTCCGCAGCCTGCGGTGATGCCCGAAGCGGCCAGCGCTTCCACGTACTGGAAGAACGGGTGGGACGTGGGCACGTCGCCGAAGCTCGCCGCCGCCGGCGCCGGCGAGACCTGCCGTCGAAACAGAATTCGGGCGCCGCGCAGGCGCAGGTTCGACGTGTAGTTGGGCGTGTTGTTGATGCCGAACTGCACCGCAAGCACGTAGCCGACGAATTCCGGATTCCCGTCCGAGTCGAAATCGTCGTACCGCACGGTGTGGTTCGGGGTCAGCGACAGGACGGTGTCACCCGGAACCCCGGTCGTCGCCGTCTGGACGGAGCAGTCGCCGTTGAACTGCAGTCCGTCCTCCGAGATCCAGTGCCGGCACAAGTACACGCCGATCTCGGCGTTGGCGTCGGGATTCACGTCTCGGACGAAGAAGTCGATGCGCTCGATGAGAGCGCCGTTGGGGAGCCGGCCGGAATCCAGCGGCGCGAAGAACTGGTTCGAGACAGCCGTCGGCCGCCGATACGCGTCGTTGGCGCAGCACACGGAGAAGTACGTCTGCCCCGAATTGTGAGGCGCGAATGCGACGTGGGACAGCGTCAGCACCTGCAGGTCGCTGCCAAAGCCGCTCTGCGGCTCCGACGGAACCTGTCCGCGGATGCTTGGGGCCGAGAGCAGGAGGAGGAACGTGGCGGCCGATGCGGAGCGGAAGAGCGTCATGGCAACCTCCGGTTTACGGAGAATCGTAGCAATGAGTCCTGCGGGCGGATTGAGAGACAATCCCGGCCGTGCGTTTCGACGTTCTCGTCATCGGCGGCGGGCATGCCGGCATCGAAGCCGCGCATGCATCCGCGCGCATGGGCCGGAAGACGGCCCTTCTGACCGGCTCTCTCTCCGCGATCGGCCGGATGTCGTGCAATCCCGCCATCGGCGGTCTCGCCAAGGGCCAGCTCGTGCGCGAGATCGACGCGCTGGGAGGCGTGATGGGGGTCCTGGCCGACGCCGCCGGAATCCAGTTCCGGATCCTGAACCGTTCGCGCGGACCGGCGGTCTGGGGTCCTCGCGCCCAGTGCGATCGCGGGCTCTATGCGCGCAAGGCGCAGGAGCGTCTCTCTTCGACCGAGAACCTCGCGCTCGTCGAAGGCATGGCGGAGGAACTGCTCGACGAGGCCGGCCGCGTGTCGGGCGCGGTCACGTCCGACGGAACGCGGATCCTCGCGTCGAGCGTCGTCGTCACGACGGGAACGTTTTTGAACGGCCTGATGCACACGGGAAAGCGTCAGACCCCCGGAGGCCGCGTCGGCGAGGAAGCGGCGAGAGGGCTCTCGGCCTCTCTGGCACGGCTGGGCCTGAAGCTCGGACGTTTCAAGACGGGAACGCCTCCGCGCGTGCATCGGGACTCGGTGGACTACGCCGCCTGCACGCCGCAGGAGGGCGACGATCCTCCGGTTCCCTTCTCGTTTCGCACGCGCCGCCTGCGGGAGCGCCAGGCGCTGTGCTGGCTGACGGCCACGAATCCGCGCGTCCACGCGCTGATTCGCGAGCACCTGCACGAGAGCCCGATGTACTCGGGGCAGATTCACGGCATCGGGCCGCGATACTGCCCGTCCGTCGAGGACAAGGTCGTCAAGTTCGCCGACAAGGCGTCGCACACGATCTTCCTCGAGCCGGACGGATGGAGCTCCGAGGAGATCTACATCAACGGTCTCTCGACGTCGCTTCCCGAAGACGTGCAGCGCGCGATCCTCGCCGAGATTCCGGGACTGACGCACGCGAAGATGATTCGACCGGGCTACGCCGTCGAGTACGACTTCGTGTTTCCCGAGCAGCTGTCGTCCTCGCTCGCGCCTCGAGACGTGCCCGGACTCTTCCTCGCCGGCCAGATCAACGGAACGTCGGGTTACGAGGAAGCCGCCGCGCAGGGGATCCTGGCGGGCATCAACGCGGCGCTCGCGGTGCGCGGCGAGGACCCGTTCGTTCTCGAGCGCCACGAGGCCTATGCCGGCGTCATGGTGGACGACCTGACGCAGCGCGGGGTTGAGGAACCATATCGACTCTTCACGTCGAGGGCGGAGTACCGGTTGCTGCTCGGCGTGGATACGGTTCTGCCGCGCCTGCTTCCGCACGGCCGCCGCTACGGGCTGATCGACGAGCTCGAATACACGACGGCGATGGCGAGCGAGGAGCGCCTCCGCAATGCGGAGCGGGATCTCGATGAGTGCGTCTTCAATCCGACCGAGAAGAACCGCGCGCTCCTTTCGGAGGCGCTCGGAATCGAGCTGGATTCCCCGGTGACTGCACGTAAACTATTGCAGCGTAACGACTTAGATGCCTCAGCGGTCTGGGAGCTGGCACCGGTAGTGGCGGCGATTCTGTCGCGTGAAGAGCGGGCAATCCTCGAGGCACGGGTTCGATATGAGGGCTACATCCGCCGGGAACTGGAGCGCCTGGAAAGACTCAGGCCCTTCGAGTCGAGGACCATACCGGGCGACTTCGAATACGAGGGAATCGCCGGCCTCTCCCGCGAGGCTGTCGAGAAGTGCTCGCGGCGAAAGCCTCGCACCATCGGCGAAGCTTCGCGGATCCCGGGGATGACCCCCGCGGCCGTCGCGATAATCTCGGCGCATGTCGCGCGCGCTGGAGGATCCTCTCCCCTCTGAGCGCTTCGAAAAAATCCTCCTGGAAGCGGCACCGCCTTTCGCCCTGGATCTGCCCCCGGCGGTCGTCGCCGCCGCGGGGGCCTACCTCGAGAGCCTCGATTCCTGGAGGCGCAAGGCGAACCTGACGGGAGCCCTGTCGGCGACTGAGCTCGCCGAGCACACCCTCGAGTCGATCCTGGGCGGTGGGCTGATTCCTGAACGGGCGAGCGTCGTCGACGTCGGATCCGGGGCCGGTTTTCCGGGGATTCCCCTCGCCATCTCCCGCCCGGATCTTTCGGTGGCGCTGGTCGAGCCCAGGCACAAGCGCGCGTCTTTTCTGCGGCACTTGGCGAGAATCCTTCCCCTGCCCAACGTCGCGGTTTACGAGACCAGAATCGAAGACGTCGGGCAAGCCTTCGAAACGGCTACTACCAGGGCTGTCGGAGCCGTCCCGGACTGGCTGGGCGACGGCTCCCTCGTGCGCTCCGGCGGGGCTCTGGTTGCGTGGACCACCGAAGCGGACCGACTGGCCGCCGCTCTCCCCCGGTTTCGGCTCGAGTCCGTCCTGCACGTCCCGGGTTCGCACCGACGGCAAATCGCGCTCTTTCGCCGGGTTTAGGGAGGTTCCACGTGGAACCTGGCTGATAATGCCGGCCGATGAGCCGCGTCGTCGCCATTGCCAACCAGAAAGGCGGGGTTGGTAAGACCACGACGGCGATCAATCTCGCGGCGGCCCTGGCTGCGTTGGACCGAAAGGTCCTGCTCATCGACCTCGATCCCCAGGCCAACGCCACTTCCGGCCTGGGCTTCTCGAAACGCGAAGAGGCCACGGTCTACCGGGGACTCAACAGCGGGGATCTCTCGGGAGTCGTCAGGGAGTCCGGCTTCCCCAACCTCTGGCTCGCCCCCTCCGGCCGGGATCTCGTGGGGGCTGAGATCGAGCTCGTGGACCAGAACGATCGCGAGGCCAGGCTCCGATTCGCCCTGGGTAGCGTCCGCCAGTCCTACGACCCGATCTTCATCGACTGCCCCCCGTCGCTGTCGCTCCTGACCGTCAATGCCCTGACCGCGGCGGACTCCGTCCTGGTACCCATCCAGACCGAGTACTTCGCCCTCGAGGGACTGACCGAGCTTCTCGAGACGATTGGGCGCGTCCGCGACTCGTTCAACCCCCTTCTCGAGGTCGAGGGGATCCTGCTGACAATGTACGACGAACGCACCAACCTCGCCAGGCAGGTCGTGGACGACATCCGGGAGCACTTCGGCGATAACGTCTTCGATACGGTGGTTCCTCGAAACATCCGGCTGGGGGAGGCCCCGTCGTTCGGGAAGCCGGTCCTCTCCTACGACATCAAATCCAAGGGCGCTGAGGCGTACATAGCCCTGGCCCGCGAGTTCCTGAAGAAACGGAAGGCCAAATGACGACGACGCGTAGACCCGTGCTCGGACGTGGACTGTCGGCTCTGCTCCCCGGGAAGGAAGAGGTTCCACGGGGAACGTACCCGGGAGAGGTCGAGATCGATCGACTCGTCCCGTCGCGGTTCCAGCCGCGACGAGACTTTTCAGAGGACGCCCTCAAGGAGCTTGCCGACTCGATCCACGAGCAGGGGATCGTTCAACCGATCGTCGTCGTGTCGCGGGGAGAAAAGTTCGAGATCGTAGCCGGCGAGCGACGCTGGAGGGCGGCCCGCCTCGCCGGCCTGACAAAGGTTCCGGTGACGGTCCGGGACAAGAGCTCGGACCGGGACCTTCTCGAAGCTGCCCTTGTCGAAAACGTGCAGCGCGAAGACTTGAACCCTCTCGAAGCTGCGGAGGCCTACGCGCGCCTGAAAGCGGAATTCGAGCTCACCCAGGAAATGATTGCGAATCGTGTTGGCAAGGACCGCACGACAATAGCTAACTCATTGAGGATATTGAAGTTATCGTCTCAAGTCCGAGACAGGATCCGCAGCGGTGAGCTCTCCGCCGGGCACGCCAAGGCTCTTCTCGCACTGTCGGCGACCGACGACCAGGAGCTTCTCGCCGAGGAGATCGTTCGGCGAGCCCTTTCGGTCCGCCAGGCCGAGAAACGGGCAGCCCGAATGGCCGCTGGCGATCGCGTCCAACGCGAAAGGCACCGCGACCCGTTCACGCGGGACGCCGAAGAGAAGCTCTCCCGCCGTCTCCAGACGCGGGTGCGGATCGTTCGAAAGCGCCGGGGGGGCGGATCGAGCTTTCCTTCGGTTCGGAAGAAGAACTGATCGGCCTCTTCGAGCGCATCATGAGCAATCAGTGGCAGTAGGAGTCCCGCGGCCGTAGCCGTCAAGCAGGGCCAGGGCCTTGCACCTGCCTCCCGCATCCTGCATCCTGCCTCCTGATCCCCACAAGGAGTACTCATGAAAACTCGCGGTGAGGGCGCGACGCTCAACGGTTTCCTCGACAAGGGCAGCCACTTGAAGGGAGAGCTGACTTTCGAGGAAACCTTCCGCATCGACGGAAAGTTCGAGGGCAAGATCCCGACGGGGAGCGAGTTGATCCTCGGAGACTCCGCGGAGGTGGATGCCGAGATTCACGTCGAACGCGTCTCGATCAACGGATCCCTCAAGGGCATGGTGCACGCGACCGAGCGCATCGAAATCCACCCGAGAGCCCGCGTGACGGCGAACCTGCATGCGCCGGTGCTACGCATCGAGGAAGGGGCGTTCTTCCAGGGCTCGTGCGACATGACGCCCGAGCCGGCCCGCAAGCTCGTGGAAATGCCCCGCAAATAGTTCTCTCACGGGCGCTTGTTGCGCTCGACTCTGGTCCCGGCCTGTGTTATTCATCCGCGGTTTCGTCTCGCGAAATTTCCATGATCGGACTACCCAACGTCACGGCGCTCTATGCCGCCCTCGCCTTCGGGATCTGCTACCTGATCCTGAAGAAGCACCTTTTTCTCCCGCTCGGAGGAATCCTCGACGCCCGCGAGAGCGAGGAGCGCGAGGCACAGAAGGCGTATGCCGAGAGCCTCCGCGCGCTCGAGCAGGCCGTGGCCGCCGGCGAGCAGAAGCTCTCCGAGGCTCGCCGCGAGGCGCTGAAGGTCCGCGAGGGCCTTCGCTCCGAGGGCATGGCCGTTCTCGAGGAGAAGCTCTCGAAAGCGCGGGAGGAGGCGTCGCACCGAATCGACGGCGGCGCCCGGGAGATCGCCGAAAAGGCCTCGGATCTCTCGCGCCAGCTCCCCGAGCGCGCCGTCGGCCTCGCACGGGAGCTCGCCGAAAAGATTCTCGGACGAAAGCTCGCCGCGTGATCGGGCCGGCACTTCTTCGGGGCGTGCTGCCGGCCGTGCTCCTGCTGTCCTCGGAGGAAGGCGAGCACGCGGCGGAGAAGTTCCTGGGCATCCCGCTGACGATCTGGCAGCTCGTGAACCTGGTGCTCTTTCTCGCGGTTCTCGTGTACTTCGTGGCCCGCCCCATGGCGGCGGCCTTCCGCAAGCGTCAGGACGAAATCGAGGAACGCCGTAAACAGGCCGAGAAACAACGCATGGACGCGCAGAGACTGACCGCGGAGATCCGCGAGCGCACGGCGAAGATCGAGCGGGACATCGAGGAGATTCGCAAGCAGGCGGTGGCCGAGGGAGAGAGCGCCCGGGCGGAGCTCGCGGCGCGCGCCGACAAAGAGGCGGCCGACGCGATCCAGCAGGCGCAGGAGGAGATCGCTCGCCGCCTCGCCGAGGCGAAGGCGGAACTACAGCGCGCGGCGGCGGAGCTCACCGCGGGGCGCGCCGCCGAAATCCTCTCCCGCGAGATCACGGACGAGGACCGGCACCGGCTTCTCGAAGACGGCGTCGAGCGTCTCGAGCAGGCTCCCCGATGAGCTCCTTCACTCGGCCCTACGCTCGGGCGTTCGTCGAAGCGGCGCCGCCCGGATACGACTTCCGAAAGTTCCTCGAGGCGGGCGATGCGATGGCTCGCTCCTTCGAGACCAACCCGAAACTGCGGGCCTTCCTGCTCGCCCCCAACGTCCCGCGCGAGGCCAAGCGCAAGGCGATCGACGAGCTCGCGGCGAAGGCCAGTATGGACGCCTACGGAGCGCGCTTCCTACAGGTCATGCTGCGCAACCACCGCCTGCTCGAAGCAGGTGCGGTCTTTTACACCTTGCGCGAGTTGATCGACACGATTCAGGGAATCCTCCGCGTCGACGTCACCGTCGCGAGCCCTCTGACCGAGAGCGAGACGCAGGCGATTCAGAACGCGCTTGCCGCGCGTACCGGCAAGAAGGTGAGGATGCACGTCGCCGTGGACCCGAAGGTCATCGGCGGCTTCGTGGCCCGAGCGGGATCGCGCATTTTCGACGGTTCGGTCGTCGCTGCCATCCGGCGGTTCCAGGCGCAAGTCAGTCAGACATTGGGAGTGTGAGATGGAGATCAAAGCGGACGAGATCACGGCGATCCTGAAGCAGCAGCTCGCCGACTACGAGAAGGTGATCGACGTGGCCGAGGTCGGCACCGTCCTCTCCGTCGGCGACGGCATTGCGCGCGTCTACGGCCTCGACAAGGTCATGGCGGGCGAGCTCGTGGACTTCGGCCACGACGTGTTCGGCCTCGCCTTGAACCTCGAGCAGGACCAGGTCGGCGTCGTGCTGCTGGGCGAGTCGCAGCTGGTCCAGGAGGGACAGGAGGTCCGTCGCACGAAGCGCATCATCCAGGTTCCCGTCGGCCCTGCCCTCGTGGGCCGCGTCGTGGACGCGCTGGGGCGCCCAATCGACGACAAGGGGCCCATCAAGACCACCGAGTTCTATCCGACCGAGCGCATCGCTCCGGGCGTCATCGACCGCCAGGGAGTCAAGGAGCCCGTCCAGACGGGCATCAAGGCGATCGACACGATGATCCCGATCGGCCGCGGCCAGCGCGAGCTGATCATCGGAGACCGCCAGACGGGAAAGACCGCCATCGCCCTCGACACGATCATCAACCAGAAGGGCAAGGACGTCGTCTGCATCTACGTCGTCATCGGCCAGAAGAAATCGACGGTCGCCCAGGTCGCCCAGACTCTCGAGGAGAACGGCGCGATGGCGCACACCATCATCGTCGCCGCGACGGCCTCGGATCCGGCGCCCATGCTCTACGTCGCTCCCTACGCCGGCTGCGCGATGGGCGAGTGGTTCCTCTACAACAAGAAGCACGCGCTGGTGATTTACGACGACCTCTCCAAGCACGCCGCGGCGTACCGCGAGATCTCGCTGCTTTTGCGCCGGCCGCCGGGACGCGAGGCCTACCCGGGTGACGTCTTCTATCTGCACTCGCGGCTGCTAGAGCGGGCCGCCAAGCTGTCGGACAAGAACGGAGGCGGCTCGCTGACCGCCCTCCCGATCATCGAAACGCAGGCCGGCGACGTATCGGCGTACATTCCGACCAACGTCATCTCGATCACCGACGGTCAGATCTACCTGGAGAACGACCTCTTCTACTCGGGCGTGCGTCCCGCGGTCAACGTCGGCATCTCGGTCTCGCGCGTCGGCGGCAACGCTCAGATCAAGGCGATGAAGCAGGTCGCCGGAACGCTGCGCCTGGACCTCGCGCAGTACCGCAACCTCGCCGCCTTCGCCCAGTTCGGCTCGGATCTCGACAAGGCCTCGCAGGCGCAGCTGGCCCGCGGGCAGCGCATGGTCGAGATCCTGAAGCAACCGCAGTTTGCTCCCGTGGACGTCGAGCTGCAGATCGCCTCGATCTACGCCGGGACCAAGGGATTCATGGATTCCCTGCGCGTGGAATTCGTCCGCGACTTCGAGACCGGCCTCCACGCCTTTTTGAAGAGCAGCAAGAAGGAGGTCCTCCAGGCCATCTTCTCGGCCGGCAAGCTCGACAAGAACACCGAGGAGGCCCTCTCGGCGGCCATCAAGGAGTTCAAGGACCGGTTCGTCAAGGAAAACCCGAAGGCGGCGCTGGCGGCCTAGCCCGATGCCCTCCCTCATCGACATCCGCCGCCGGCTGCGCTCGGTCAAGAGCACGCAGCAGATCACCAAGGCCATGAAGATGGTCGCGGCGGCGAAGCTGCGCCGCGCCCAGGACCGGGTCGTGGGGGCGCGTCCGTACGCGAAGCTCTTGAGCGAAGTCCTCGCCTCGGTCACCGCGCACGCGGAAGACCTCGATCACCCGCTGCTTTTGACGCGTCCGGAAAAACGCGTCATCGTCGTCGTCGTGGCCGGGGACCGCGGGCTCGCCGGCGCCTTCAACACCAACGTCAACCGGGCGACGGCGCACCTTCTCGCGGCGCACCCCGAGTGGACCGAGGTCCGGATCCTGCCGGTCGGGAAGAAGGCCGTCGAATTCTGGCGCCGGCGCAAGATTCCCTTCACCGAGAAGACCTACGCGGGCATCTTCGCGGACCTGAAATACGCTGACGGCAAGGAGATCGCCTCCTTCCTCGCGAAAGAGTTCATCGAAGACCGGATCGACGCGGCCTACGTCGTGGTCAACGAGTTTCGCTCCATCCTCTCGCAGGTCGTCAAGACGGCGAGGCTCCTCCCGCTATCGACCGACGCCGCGAAGGCGTCGGAAGGCAAGGAGGAGCGGAGGGAGTTCCTCTACGAGCCGGACGTCAAGACGATCCTGGCGTGGCTCCTGCCGCGCTTTCTCGAGTTCACTGTGTTCAAGGCGCTGGCGGAGTCGGCCGCCGCCGAGATGGGCGCGCGGATGACCGCCATGGACGCGGCCACGAAGAACGCCGGCGAAATGATCGACAAGCTCACGCTGACCTACAACCGCGCCCGCCAGGCGCGGATCACGAAGGAATTGATCGAGATCGTCTCGGGCGCCGCGGCGCTGGAATAGGGTTCCGAGTTCCGAGTTCAAAGTTCCGAGACCGGAACCTGGAACTGGAACCTGGAACGGGAGAAAGAACATGGCCGAACAAAACGTCGGAAAAGTCGTCGCGATCATCGGACCGGTCCTGGACATCCAGTTCCCCGAGGGGAAACTGCCGGCCATCTACAACGCCGTGCAGATCCAGGACGAAGGCAAGGAGACGGGGGAGCCGATCGACGTCATCACGCGAGGTCGCGCAGCAGCTGGGCGAGAGCGTGGTGCGTTGCGTCTCCATGAAACCGACCGACGGCATGGTCCGCGGCATGAAGGCCGTGGACCTCGGGGCGCCGATCTCGGTGCCGGTCGGGCGCGAGACGCTCGGGCCGCATCCTGAACGTCATCGGCGAGCCGGTCGACGAGCCTGGGCCCGGTCAAGTCCAAGGAGCGCTGGCCGATCCACCGCCAGGCGCCCGCCTACGACGAACAGGCAACCTCGGTCGAGATGTTCGAGACCGGCATCAAGGTCATCGACCTTCTCGAGCCCTACACCAAGGGCGGCAAGACCGGCCTCTTCGGCGGCGCGGGCGTCGGCAAGACCGTCATGATCCAGGAGCTCATCAACAACGTCGCCATGCACCACGGCGGCTTCTCGGTCTTCTCGGGCGTGGGCGAGCGCACGCGCGAGGGCAACGACCTCTACCACGAGATGACCGAGTCGGGCGTCATCACGCCCGGAGACCCGGTCGAAGTCCAAGGCCGCGCTGATCTACGGCCAGATGACCGAGCCGCCGGGCGCGCGTCTGCGCGTCGGTCTGACCGGCCTGACCGTCGCCGAGTACTTCCGCGACACGAGGGCAAGGACGTCCTGCTCTTCATCGACAACATCTTCCGTTTCACGCAGGCGGGCTCGGAGGTCTCCGCGCTTCTGGGCCGGATGCCCTCGGCCGTCGGTTACCAGCCCAACCTCGCCACCGAGATGGGCGAGCTGCAGGAGCGCATCACCTCGACCAAGAAGGGCTCGATCACGTCGGTGCAGGCGATCTACGTGCCGGCCGACGACCTGACCGACCCGGCGCCGGCGACGGCCTTCGCCCACCTGGACGCGACCACGGTTCTCTCCCGCGCGATCTCCGAGATGGGAATCTACCCGGCGGTCGATCCGCTGGCTTCGACGTCGACGATCCTCTCCGCCCGCATCGTCGGCGAGGAGCACTACAAGTGCGCCCGCGACGTCCAGGCCGTGCTCCAGAAGTACAAGGACCTCCAGGACATCATCGCGATCCTGGGCATCGACGAGCTCTCCGAGGACGACAAGATCACGGTCGCCCGCGCGCGAAAGATCCAGCGGTTCCTCTCGCAGCCCTTCTTCGTGGCCCAGCAGTTCACGGGCCTCGAGGGCAAGCTACGTCAAGATCGCCGACACGATCAAGGGCTTCCGGGAGATCGTGGACGGCAAGTGCGACGAAATGCCCGAGCAGGCGTTCTACATGGTCGGGACGATCGAGGAGGCCCGCGAGAAGGCCGCGTCGCTGGCGAAGTCGGCGGCGTAACGAGATGCCGCTACAGCTTCAGGTCGTGACCCCGGAGCGCCTGGTCGTCGAGACCGAGGCGGAGGAGGTCCAGCTTCCCGGCTCTGAGGGATATCTGGGAATCCTTCCGGGGCACGCGGCGCTCATCACGTTGCTGAAGGCAGGGGTTCTCTCCTATCGGCGCTCCGGCCGCTCCGAGGCGTTCGCGGTCTCGTCGGGTTTCGCCGAGGTCCTGGACGACAGGGTCTCCGTCCTCGCCGACTCGGCCGAGTCGGGCAGCGAGATCGACGCGCGCGCGGCCGAGAGCGAGCGCGCGAAAGCCGAGGAGGAGATGAAGTCGGCCGGCGTCGATACCCTCGACGCGATCCGCGCCCGGTTCGACCTCGCCGAGGCCCGCCTCGCGGCCGCGCGCCGCCCCGCCTAAACCCCGCTCTAAGCCGCGCGACAACAGCGGGTGTCCCCTTTCGACTCACGATTCCGAGGAATTGATTGAGGGGAGCCTGCAAATGAGCGGCGTCGTCCGAGCAGCCTGTCTGGTGCCGGCCGTTGTGGCCGCGCACGCCGGAAGCGTCGAGGGTCACGGCTCCTGGAAGGGAAAGACACTCACCTTTCGCCACGCGTACCTCCTCACGTACGGGAGCAAGGCTTACGTTCTCCTTTCCGCCGCCGATGTCGGCGAGGCGATTCGCGGCTGCCCGAGGCTCGAGTGCGCCGTCTGGGACGTCCTGCGCGAGGGCGTGGTGATCGAGCCCGAGGAGAACGGCGACTTCTGGCTTCGCGCCGTCCATCCAGAGGTTCCGGGCGAGCGACAAATCTCGTACCGAGTGTTCGAGCCGACCACCAGAGGCAGGCCCCCAGCAGTGGGCAACGCCGGGCGGAGCCCGGCGGTAACTCAAATGGATGCGCCGCTGGTCAGGCGCTTCGGGGATCTGCGGTGAGCCGGCGCGCCTGGAAGGCCGCCGCTTTCACGGCGGCCGTCGCCGCGGCGGCGCTGACGGCGACCCTGGTGCCGGCCGGGGACGGCGGATGGCTGCCGGCCGGCATCATCTGGGTGGCCGCGAGCGCCGCGATTCTTCGGAAAGCGACCTCTCCGCGAGTCGACCGCGCGCCCGGATTATTCGTGATCACCCGGCTGGAGCACGGGCAAGTCGTTGCGCCAGACGGGTCTGAGTACGGGTTGCCGCAGCGGGAGCGGAGAAGAAGCTGGCCCGCGACAGAGATTTTTCGTCGAGGCGAGGAAGCGCGACGACGGCGATGCCACGGCGCATCGCCGAGGAGCGATGACGACGCATCGGCGGACTTCCATGAGCCGGGGGCGAGTGCCGCCCCCGGTACCCCCGGGATCGGAGCGGCGGCCGGAGTCGATCAGGAATGATGCGGGCGTAGTCACAGCGACCCGGCCGGGCCGCCTGCTAGGATCGTTTCGTGAAAGGCGACGAACCTCGGGGTCCGCGCTCGACCGGCCCGGCTCCGCCGCCGAAGCCTTCCGGCAATCCCGGCGACCCACCCGAGAAAGTCGACGCCGACCCGAATCCTCCGGAACGGCTGTTCCTTTCGGGTCCGCGCTCGCGCCGGAAAGAGCTCGGTGCGATCCTCCAGATCGCGTGGGAGTTCATCCAGGGCTTCCGAAAACTCCACTTCGTCGGGCCGTGCGTGACGGTGTTCGGCTCGGCGCGCTTCGAGCAGGGCCATCCCTACTACGAGCTGGCGCGCAAGGTCGGGGCGCGGCTGGCGCGGACCGGCTTCACCGTCATGACCGGCGGCGGGCCGGGCATCATGGAGGCGGCCAACCGCGGCGCCAAGGAAGCCGGCGGCTACACGGTCGGCTGCAACATCGTCCTGCCCGAGGAGCAGCGGCCCAACCCGTACCTCGACCGCTCGATCACCTTCGAGCACTTCTTCGTGCGCAAGGTGATGCTCGTCAAGTATTCCTACGCCTTCGTCGCCATGCCGGGAGGCTTCGGCACGATGGACGAGCTCTTCGAGGCGCTGACACTCATCCAGACCAAGAAGATCGACGATTTCCCGGTGGTGCTGATGGGAACGGAGTATTGCCGGCCGCTGATGAGCGTGGTGTTCAAGATGGTCGCCGCGGGCACGATCTCCAACACCGACCTCGACCTGCTTCTCGTGACCGACTCGATCGACGACGCGATGGACCACATCCACGAGCACGCCATCGCGTCGTTCGGCCTCGGGGAGACCCCCCACAAGCTCAAGGCGCTGGGGGAGTAGCTCCGTAACCGGGACCGCGGAGCGCCTTCCCGGGCGCTGCGCCCGTGATCTTCCCCGCGTCCACGACGAGGACTCCGTTGACCGCGACGTAGGGGAAGCCCGGGCTGTATCGCCGGGGCTCCTCGTAGGTGGCGAGGTCCTTGACCTTCGCCATGTCCACGACGACGAGGTCCGCGGCGAATCCCTCCTTGACGAGGCCGCGTCCCTTCAGAGCGGCCGCCTCCGCCGGAAACGAGGTCATCTTGCGCACCGCCAATTCGAGCGGAATCACCTTTTCGTCGCGCACGTAGAGTCCGAGGATGCGGGCGGTCGAGGCCCATCCGCGGGGATGCGACTTCTCCTCCGAGAAGATGCCGTCCATCGCGCCCGCTCCCGAGTCCGTGCAGAAGGCGACCAGCGGGCTCTTCAGGGCGGCGCGCACGTCGTTCTCGTCCATCATGAAGATGATGCAGGCGACGTTGGCCCGATCGGCGACGACGAGATCGATCAGGGCGTCTCTGGGGTCCTTCTTCTCCTCGGCGGCGATCTGCGCGACCGTCTTGCCTTCGTAGGTTTTGAGCTTGGTGTTCACAACCGACGCGATGAGGACGCGGTCGGGTCCGCCGGCGCCCAGGTACTGGTTGCTCCACTCATCCGAGTCCACCAGCATGTCCGCCTTGGCTTTCTCGCGCAGCTTCGGGTCGGCCAGACGCTTCAGAAGCGCGTCCCGTCCGCCCTCCCGGATCCAGGGAGGCAGACACGCGTCGAGGCCGTTGGAGCCGGCCGTCCACGGATACTGGTTCGCGGCCACGTCGATGCCCTCGGAACGGGCCTTCTCCAAGCGGGCGAGTACCGCCGGCATCCGTCCCCAGTTCTTTTTGTACGCCGTCTTCAGGTGCCAGATCTGGCTCCGGATTCCGGCTTCCTTGGCGACGCGAAAGACCTCGTCGAGCGAGGAGTCGATCGCGTTGGCTTCCGAACGCTGGTGCGTGAAGTACGCCCCGCCGTAGCGCGCGGCGACCTTTGCCATCGCGATGATCTCGTCGGTCGAGTTGTACATGTCGGGCACGTACTGGAGCGACGTCGAGACGCCGAGCGCGCCCTCGCGCATGGCCTTGTCGACCTCGTCGCACATGCGCTTCAACTCCTCCGGGGTCGCCCGGCGGTTCTCCTTCCCGATGACGAAGTCGCGCAGGCTTCCGGCGCCCACGAAGGTGGCGAGGTTGATCGCGCTGCCGCGGCGCTCGAAGGTCTTGAAGTAACCGTCGAGCGTCGTGAAGTCGGGCGTGAAGCCGTAGCGCGTGTAGACGTCCTTGGCCTCGGCCAGCATCGTGGCGTTCAAGGGCGCGATCGAGGCGCCCTCACCGGTGACCTCGGTCGTGATGCCCTGCGTGATCTTCGAGGCCGCGCGCTTGTCGACCAGAACGTTGTACTCGGACTGCCCCAGCAGGTCGATGAAGCCGGGCGTCACGTAGAGCCCGGTCGCGTCGATCGTGCGCGTGGCCGGCTGGCCGGTCAGCGCGCCCACGGCGACGATCCTTCCGCCGCGCACGCCGACGTCCGCCGCGAACCACGGAGCGCCGGAGCCGTCGACGACGCGTCCTCCACGGATCAGCAGATCAAACGGTGGCTCGCCCGGAGAGAGCGCGAGGAGGCCGAGGACGGCCGGAAGGACGAGAAGCAGTTTTTTCATGGGCGCTACTCTATGCCGCCGTCATCCCGAGCGCAGCGAGGGATCCCGGGATCGCAAGCCAGCACCGCGCATCAAGTCCGGGATCCCTCGTCGCTGCACTCCTCGGGATGACACCGGTTTCAGCGCCCAGCCAGGTGCTGGAGCGCGGGCGCCTGGCGGGTCAGCCACAGGGAGAGCTGGACGCAGACCGCGATGAAGCCTCCGCACGCGATTAGGATCGCGAGGAGCGTGCCCGAGCGGCGCTGCGAGAGCCAGGCGACGGCGAACACGCACGCCGGGGACAGCAGCAGGTAGACGGGCAGGGAAAAGCGCGCTTCGACCGCCACCGGCAGATAGAGCGCGACGTACGCCGCGCAAACGATGGCGGCTCCCGCGAAGTAGAGCTTGACGGAAGGCGCGGCGCTCTTGCACCGCAGCAGGGCCACGACCATCCCCACGGCGCAGAAAAAGAGGTACCCGTAGTTCAAGAGAGACAGCGGCCATCGGTAGGCCGGGTTCGGATCGACGACGTAGGTGTAGGGCAGGTCCTGATCGAAGAGCGCGAAGCCGTGAAGCCCGAGGGTCGCGAGATAACCCAGCGGCCGCCGCGCTACGAACTGCGACGGGCTCGAGACTCCGGGAGGGTAGAACGGGTTTCCATAGACCAGAGTCGGCACCTGGTCCGGGACGACGAGCGTGCCGTACTTCAGGATCGACATTCCCCAGCCGACCTGCTCCCGGTAAATCTTCTCCATCGGAAGGGGCGACCAGGTCCCGTACCAGCGCAGATTCGACGCGACCTGCGGGAGGAGGGCGAGCGCGACCGCCGCCGCCGCGGGAAGAATCGCGCGGACGACTTTCTCCCGATAGAGAAACTCCCGAAGCGCCCAGAGGATCGCCATGGCGGGCAGGACCACGGCGTTGGCGGGCCGCACGGCCACGGCAAGCCCCGCCCAGAGGAAGGCCAAAAACGCGCGGCGACCGGGGCGAGAAGCGCTGAGCGAGGAGAAGAAGGCGAGGGCGAGAAGGGACGACGAGAGCGAATCCGACAGAAGCTCGGTCGAGTGGATGAGCGCGAAGGGATTGGCGGCCAGGACGAAAAAGGTTCCGTAGAAGAAGGGCGGTGTCCCGAAGACGCGCTCGGCGACCCGCGCCGCGTAGACGGCCGTGGCGAGGTAGATGAGGAGCTGCGCCGCGAAGATCAGATGCCGCGCCGTCGCGTCCGGCACGTCGGAAAAACCCGTGGCCGCCGCGATGAAGAACGGATAGCCGTAGGAACGCACGCGGCTGGCGAGGCTCCAGAGGCCCTCGCTCGACACGATGCGTCCCAGAGTCAGGTAGTGGAAGGAGTCGTAGATGACTCCTCGAAATCCCGTCCGGAAGAGGACCCACGCCGCCACCGCGCTGGCCGTCGACACGGCCGCGACAAAAGCCGGCCTGAAGGCCCGGGATTCCGGCGCCGATCCGTTCACAGAGCGTTCACGTCCCGCGCGTTAGGGTAACCCGCGATGACGGGTTTTCTTGCCGCGGGTGTGCTCGCAGCCGTGCTGGCCGCTCCGGCTCCGCGCCGACCGCCGCGAAACCGAAGAGCCACGGCAACGCGTTGTCGGGTACCGTGACGCGCGTGGACTCGGCGGCCTCGAACTTCGTCGTCCGGGAAGGCTCCGGGCGCGAGACGAGGCTCCGCCGGACCAGCGCCACGCACGTGACGGGCGGCAACCTGAAGCCGGGCGCGCGTGTCGCCGTTCGGTGGCTGGAGAAAGACGGCCACAAGATCGCGACGTCGGTCCGCGTCGAAGCGCCGGCGATCGCGGTGTCGACTCCGACGGCGCCGAATCAGGCATCGCCCTAACGAGGCAGCGGCCAGGAGCCAATCGCGCTATCGCCCGGCGTGGGCGCCCAGCGCGGCCGCTTTCTCGTCGAGGGCGGCGAGCACGGAGTCCACTCTCGCCTCCCAGGAGTTGGCGCGGGCCAGCGCCCGCAGCCGTTCGCGGAAGCCGGGATCCTTTCCGCGTTCCCGAGCGCGGTCGAGGGCGGCTGAGAATTCGTCCGCGTCGCGGGCGATCGACACGTCGGGGTACGCCTGGCACTCGGGCATCGGGGTCGTGACCACGGGCTTGCCGCCGGCGAAGTACTCATAGAGCTTCAGGGGCGAAGTGGCCGTCGTGATGTCGTTGATCTGGAACGGAATCGTGGCGACATCGAAGAGCGCAAGATAACCCGGCAGCAGGTGATAGTCGCGGGGACCGATCCAGCGGACGTTTTCGCGCCTCAACATCGGCCGGCCCTGGAGACTCTTGTCGTACATCGGGCCGATCAGGAGGAAGCTCCAGTCGGGGCGCCGTCGCGCGACCGCGTCGAGCAGGTCGTAGTCGAACCACTCCGCGAGCGCGCCGTAGTAGCCCGCGATCGGGCGTCCGCTCGCCCGCACCGCTTCGAGGTCGCGATCTCCGGCCGGCGGCGGCGGTGCGTCGGCGGCGAAGCGCTCGTATTCGACGCCGTTGGGAAGG
The DNA here is from genome assembly GCA_963733815.1 of uncultured Acidobacteriota bacterium. GTDB lineage: Bacteria > Acidobacteriota > Thermoanaerobaculia > UBA5066 > Gp7-AA6 > DAHUXD01. The sequence goes on from CAVTEG010000001.1 coordinate 228,425, forward strand.
AGGATCGCGTCGGAACGCCGCGCGAGCGCCTGGGCATGGAGGCGCCGGGCGACGCTCGCGACCACGGTCGCCTCGGCGAACGCGCGCGTGTGGTTCGCGTCGAGCAGTGCGCGATCGTAAGGGAACACCGAGAGGTCGTCGATCCAGTCGTAGACGACGCGCGCGTCCTTCGGGTAAGCGTCGACCTGCCCGTAGTTGTAAGGGAAGGCCCAGAGCAGGGGCGAGGAGATCTGCGCCAGAACCTCCGCGGGGCCCTTGAAGAGAAAGAGATTGGGCTCGATCTCCTTGAAACCGTTGATCTTGTCCTGCGCGTTCGAGCAGTCGAAGATCGAGACCCATCCTCGCCGCGCAAACGCCCGGGCCAGGTGATGCGGGCGCTGCACGAGGTGGATGCCCCATCCAATCGAAGGCAGGAAGATCACGGCCCCCGCGGCGCCGCGGACACGCTCGACGACCGGCGCCAGTTGATCGCGGAAGAAGCCTAAGTCGGCGCGCTGCCAGACGTCGACGCCCTCGGCCTTCCAGGTTTCGCCCCACTTCTCCTCGTACTTCTTGCGGTTCTCCTCGAAGAGCGCGAGGTAGGCGTCTTTGCCGAGCAGGCGGAACGATGCCTTCTGCCAGTGATGCACGAAGGCGTCGCGGGCGCAGCGGATCTCCCATCCCTGCGCACGCGCGCGGCGGTTGTAGTCGTCGTCCTCGAACATCCCGATGCCGAATCGCTCGTCCAGCGGTCCGACGGATTCCCAGGTCTGGCGGTGCATCGCCATGCAGAAGAAGGCGAGCATCGGGATGGCGAAGGTGTCGCCGTCGTGCGCGCGCGCCCATTCGGCCGCCCACGCGGGAAGCTCGGAGACGTCGGAGTAGCCGACCTCGACTTTCGCCTCGTTGGCGATGGCATTGGTCACCGGCCCGATCAGGCCGATTCCGGGATTGGCCTTGAGGTGGCGCAAGAGGGCCGTCAGCCAGCCGCGCGTGACGACCGTGTCGTTGTTCAGGAGCACGAGGAAGTTTCCGGAAGCGGCGTCCAGGCCCTGGTTGCAGGCCGCGGCGAAGCCGCGGTTGGTCGGGTTCGCGACGACGGTCAGGTTGGTCCGCGCGTTCTCGAACTCGCGCAGAAGCGCCGGCGTGCCGTCCGTCGAGCCGTTGTCGACGACGATGACCTCGAACTGCGGCCACTCCGTCCGGGCGAAGACGCTTTCGAGGCAAAGACGATTCAACTCCGCGTTGTTGTACGTGACCACCACGATCGAGACCTTCGGAAAGAGGAGCGGAATCGCGTCGCGGACGGCCCGGAGGCCGCGCTCGAAATCCTCGGGGGCGGGTGAAAGGCGCATCACGCGGTTGTGGCGCTGCCGCGCCCTCTCCTCGAGCGCCGGAGAATTCGTCAGGACGAAATCGGCGTTCTCGACGAGGGCTTCGTCCACCGGCGCCTCCGGGGAGTCCACGAGCTCGTAGACGAGCGGCCATCCGCGCTCCCGGCGCATCCGATCCGCCAGGCTCGACGAGGAAGACCGGCGGAGAATCGAGACGGTCGCGCCAAGGCCGCGGTCGCGCCGCAGCGCGTCGAGGGCATTGAAGAGCTCCTCCTGCGAGGATCCGCGCAGGGACACCTCGAAGAGGCGCGGCGCCTTTTCCTCGACCGCGAACGGGGGGCCGTCGGTGCGCGCCGTCGGGGCGATGGAGTAGACGCGGTGCCCGATCTCGGCGTAGCGCCGCAACAGATGCGGCGGGCCGTCCCGGGCCGCCGCCGGAAAAAACACGACCTCGTGCGCGTTCTCGTTCTCGAGGCCTTCGGCCTTTCGCGGCGCCCGGGCTTCGTCGGGACCCGCCCAGTCCGACGGCGGCGTGCCCCGAACGCCCGCGAGAAGGCCGCCGGCCTTTCGGCGCGCGATCCAGTAGAGGTTGGCCAGTTTCCAGACCTTCGACGTCTGGATTCCGGCGAGCTCCTGGCGCGTCTCGGCGAGCTGCCGCTCGAGGAGATTCTTTTCGTTGCGGTGCACCTTCTCCGCCGTCGAGAGCCGCCGCTCGGTCTGCTCGCGGGCGGTCTCGACCTCCGCGGCCTTCGCCTCGGATGCTTCGACGCGCTCCTCGGCTTCGACGGCGCGCTTGCGCAGCAGGGGCGCCTCGGCGCGCAGGGACTCGATCTCGATTCCCGCCGTGCGGACGCGCAGCAGGTTGGCGCGCAGGGCTTCGTCGAAGAGGGCGAGCATCGCCGGGGAGACCGGAGGCGTCTGCGGGGGATGCTCGAGCAGGACCGCCAGATGCTCCAGGTCCGCCTCGGCCTGGACACGCAGGCGCGCCGCGGCCTCACGAATCCGCGCGCGCCGCTCGGGACCGGCTTCCGAGGCCCGCATCATTCGATCCAGCAGCTCGGCCGCACTGGCGGCACGCAAGGGAAGACCCAGCTCGGCGCATCCCAGCCGCTCGAGAAGCAGGGCGACCTTCGGGTCGTAGGCGAGACCGACGGGTGGGGTGCCGGCCGCGGCCGCAAAGACCAGGGAGTGCAGGCGCATGCCGACGACGAAGTCGCAGCCCGCGAGGATGCTCGCCGTCTCGGCGGCGGGGCCGACGTCGCTCAAAACGAGGGCGCGCTCCGCGTTGCGAAGCGACGCCCGGACGCGCGTGGCGACCGCGACGTCGTCCTCAATGGCGCGCCTCCCGCGCTGCAGGGGAACGAATACGAGCGAGCCTCCCGTCTGCTCGAGAAAGAGATCCAGCGCCGCGGCCGTCTCCTTCTCCCAGACCGAGGGATCGCCGTCGAGAGACCAGGCGCGCAACGCGACGCCGGCGAGCGGCGCCCGGGGCTCGACACCGGCAGCCGCGAGAACTCCGTCGGGCCGGAGGGGCTCGATGTCGAGGAGAAACGCCGGGTCGGCCGAGACCCGGATCCTCGAGCCCGGCACACCCTCTTCCATCAGCAGGCGGCGCGATGCTTCTTCGCGCACGGAGAGGGAGGTGGCCGATTCGGCCACGGCCCGGGCGATTCGGCGGCTGTCGGGCGAGGCGAGCGGTCCGAACCCGAGGCCGTGCAGGGCCAGGGGTTTGCCCGCGAGCACGGCGAGGATCGCGGGGCCCGCATAGAACGTGACCCCCCAGTGCCGCGAGGTCAGAAGAGTCGAGGGATCGACTCCCCAGTAGTCCTGGAAGAGTCCTCCACCGCCCACGACGACGAGATTGCTCCGGCGGACCGCGTCGGCGATCGCAGCCGGGTCCAGCCAGTCGACCGTTTCGACGCCGTGCCGCCGCTTTGTCTCGTCGGGATCGCCGGACACCACGATCAGGCGCGTGCCGGGACGAAGCCGCGAAAGACCCGACGCCAGAGAGGAGAGAATGGCTTCATCCCCGGTGTTTCCGAAGCCGTAGTAGCCGACGAGGACCGCCGTCCGGCTCATGCGGGGAAGATCCGGTTCGACGGCTCGCGGACCGGGGCGATCGACACGCCGCCAGTCTCTCGCATGTGCCTCCGCGCGGCAACTTCGCGGCGGAAGACGCTATCCTCAGCGGCGGCATGTCCAGGTCCGATTCCGGTGCCGCCACACGGGAGGCGGGTCTCTCTCCGCGAGCGCGGATCGTCGCGGAGCGCTTCGCGCGCTTCCGCACTCCCGAGAACGGCGCCTTCTTCGAAGCTCTCGCCGAGCACTTTTGCAGCCTCCACGACGACCCGTGCCTGGACATGTACTTCGAGTACGCGGCCACGGCCAACGAGAGGGGCCGCGCCCTGGCGGAGCGCATCGAGAAGCATGTGCGGCGAGCCGGGAGGCGCTGGCGGAAGCCGCGCGTGCTCGACGTGGGCTGCGCATACGGAGGCCCGCTGGTCGCGTTCGCCGAGCGTGGCGCGCGCGTGACCGGGATCGACGTCAACGAGCGGCTCCTCGCCCTCGCGCAGGTCAACCTCCGGGAGCGCGGCCTGGATGCCGACCTCGTTCGGGGCGACGCAACGGCTTCGCATCCCTCCTTTCGGGGCGCCTTCGACGTCGTCGTTGCCAACGACGTCGTGGAGCACGTCCCCCGGCTCGAGGCGTTTGTGCGAAACCTGGCGAGCTGGCTGACTCCGCGCGGCGAGGTCTATCTGGAGATTCCCAACGGCGCGTGCCCCGACTTCGTGCTGCGCGACGGGCACCATCGCCTCTTCGGTATCACCCTGCTCGACTTCGACGACGCGCGCGACTACTACTCCCGCCGTGTCTCCTACGGCGAGTACGACACCTTCAACTATCTCGACTTCGACGGCTACACCCGAGTCTTCGAGACCGGCGGACTGTCCCTGACGCTCTTGCCCGAGACGCTCGAAGGCGTCTCGGAAGAGGGGCTTCGGGCATCGATCGCGTCGCTCGCGGCGGGCCGCGAGGCTGGGCTGGAAAGCGTGCCGGCCGAGCAGCGATCCCGTGTGGCCGAGAAGCTCGACGCGTACTTCGATCGAGTCGCTGCCGCTCCTTCCGGATCGAACCGCCTGCGCGACTTCGGCGCGGGCTTCTGGCGCGCCCTCGCCCGGCGGCGGTCATGACGCGGCGGGCCGGCGCCCTCGCTCTGGCGGCTCTCGCCGCCAGTCTCGCCGGGACCGCCTGCCGGCGGGATCCCTCCGCCGCCTGGCATGGCATGAACGTCGTCTGGATCTCCTTCGACTCGGTTCGCGCCGATCACTGCTCCTTCAACGGCTACGCGCGCAACACGACGCCGAATCTCGACAAGATCGCGGCGCGCGGGGCGCGGTTCTCCCGATGCATCGTCCAGGCGCCGTACACGCTTCCCTCGTACTCCTCGATGCTGACGTCGCGGTACGTCTCGCAGCTCGCGGTGCAGACGCAGAGGGACGCGAAGGATCCGACCAAGGTCGTTTCCCAGGCGCCGAGCCCCCTGCCCGAAGACGAGCTGGCGTCGGAGGCGCTGCGCGCGGCCGGATACCGCACGGGAGCGTTCGTCCAGAGCTGGCTGTCGAAGGAGCTCGGCTTCGATCAGGGCTGGGACCAGTTTCGCCACAAGCAGGAGTCGCTGAAGGAGAAGATGCCGCACGTCCTCTCCTGGCTCGAGGAGAACCGCAACCGGAAGTTCTTTCTCTTCGTCTACTCGACCGACACGCACTATCCCTTCCTCCACTTCCACGAGCGGAAGAACCTCTACGGGACCTACGCCAGCAACTTCCAGTTCGATCTCGACACGATTCTGGGGACCCGGGACGGCAAGGTTCACCCGACGGAGGCGGACATCGCCAACGCCATGGCGATGTACGACGAGGGAATCCACTGGACGGACACGGACCTCGCGCCGCTCTTCGAGTACCTGACGAAAACGGGACTCTCGGAGAAGACGATCGTCGTCTTCAACGCCGATCACGGCGAGGAGTTCGACGAGCACGGCGTCATCAGTCACGGACAGACCTACTACGACGCCGTCGTCCGGACGCCGCTCGTCATCGCGGCGCCGGGCATGGCGGGCACGGAGATCACGGAGCTGGTCGAGAACGTCGACGTCGCGCCCACACTTCTCGACATGGTGGGTGTTGAGCGGCCGCGCGCGTGGATCGGGAGAAGCCTGAAGCCGGCCTTGTCTGGCGAAACACCCAGCAAGGACGCGACCCCGCGGCGCGCCTTCTCGGAGGGGGCCTGGACCTTCTGGATCGGGAGCGTCATCGAGGGCGAGAAGAAGTTCATCCTCATCTCGCCGCAGGAGCGGATGCTCTTCGACTTGAAGCGCGATCCGGCCGAGAAGGAGAATCTTGCGCTCTCCGATCGGGATGCCGTGCGGACCCTTTACCACGCCCTGATGAAGCATCTCGGCGGGCCGCAAGCGTGGATCGCTTCGGGTCCCGGCGCCGCGCCGTCCTACGAGACCTGGATGCAGCAGGTCATGGGGCATTACGGATTGTCCGAGGAGAGCGACGTGGTGAAAGAGCTGCGGTCCCTCGGCTACCTACGGTAGGAGGCGAGTCGAGTCCGGGATCCCTCGTCGCTGCGCTCCTCGGGATGACGGGCACTTGACCGTCGTCGGGCGATCCGCCGTCATCCCGAGCGTAGCGAGGGATCCCGAACTTGTCCGCGACCGGCGTCTAGTTCGACGGCAGAGTCACGCGAAACACCGAACCCCCACCCTCGTTTTCCCGAACTTCGATCGTTCCTCCGTGCGCGTGGACGACCTGCTCGGCGATGGCGAGGCCGAGGCCCGATCCGTGAGGATTGCGCGCGCGGGCGTCCTCGAGTCGCACGAACCGCTCGAAGATGCGGGCGCGGTCCGCGGCGGCCACTCCCGGGCCGCGGTCGGCGACCTCGAGCAAGACGTTGGCGTCCTCGCTTGAGACCCGCACCTCGACGAGGGTCTCCGGAGCGGTGTAGAGAACGGCGTTGCCGATCAGGTTCGACGCTAAGCGCAGGAGTCCCGCGCGCTCTCCCCGGAGGCGCGCCGGTCCGTTGCGCGAGAGCGCGCAGACCACGCGCCGCCGCGAGCCCAGGGACGCCGTCGCGGCCAGCGATTCCTCGACGACGTCGCCGAAATCCAGGTCCTCCTTGAGGCCCGGCGGCGCCGCGTCACCGCGAGCGAGCAACAGGAGGCCGTCGATCTCCCTCGCGAGACCCCGCGAGGCCTCGGCGATGACCTCGAGGGAACGGCGTCTCTCCTCGGGAGAAGCGTCTGCCCGCAGGGCATCCTGAGCTTCGCCCATGAGGACCGCCGTGGGCGTCTTCAGCTCGTGAGCGGCATCGGAGACCAGGCGTCTCTGCGCGCGGAACGCCCGTTCGAGCCTTTCGAAGAGCGAGTTGATGACTGCGGAAAGGCGTCGGAACTCCTCGCCCCCCGAGGACACGTCCACGCGTCGCGAAAGATCGGTGGCCTCGGCCTCCTCCGCCAGCCGCGTGACCTCCTCGACCGGCCGGATCGCGTGGCGGACCGCGAAGAAGAGAATCAGCCCGGTTCCCAGAAAACCCAGGAGGACCAGGCCGGCAAGCGTTCGGTCCACGCGAGCCAGAGAGCGCAGGCTCGGGCCGATCCAGCGGAAGACGACGAGAGTCGCTCCCTTCGCCTTGCCTTGCAGGTGCGTGACCTGGAACCGGCAGATCCGGTGCTGCCCGCTGTACGGCTCGACAGCGGTGTAGGGCTTCTCGGATCGATCGCGGTAGGGAGCGATGGAGACGCTCGGTTGCTCGCGAACGAGGTTGCCCGTCATGGCCACCGGGACGTCGCCGTTGAAGAGGATCGCGGTGTGGTTGGCGAGGCGGAACTCCAGGACGTTGGCCTCGAGCCCCGCGTCGAGAGCCCGGCGCTCTTCTTCGGCGATCCCGACGAGCTCGTAGTCCGAACCGATCGCGGTGGCGAGCGTGTCGAGCTCCCGGTCGATTTCGGCGAACGCCAGCTGGCGGATGATCGTGCGTGCGCCCATCGCCAGCGCCGTCAGGAATACCGCCGAAACCAGGGCTCCCGCGAGCGCGATTCGCGTGCGTGCGCGCTCGGGCTTCCAGAGTTTCATCGAAGCCGGTAGCCCATTCCGCGCACCGTCTCGATCGAGGACCCGCGCCCGGCGCCGTCGATCTTGCGGCGCAGGCGGCCGACCAGGACGTCGATCGTGTTGGACATCGGTTCCTCCCGCTCGCCCCACGCGTGCTCGAGGATGTCCTCGCGCGAGACGACGGCGCCGGGCGCGCACATCAGCAGCTCCAGGATCGTGAACTCGCGGGCCGTCAGCCGAAGCTCTTCCTCTCCCCGCCAGACCCGCCTCCGGGACGGATCCAGCCGCAGCTTGCCCGACGTCAGCTCGCGCGGAGCACGGGAATCGTTGCGGCGCAGCAGAGCTCGGGCGCGGGCCGCGAGGACCTCGAGGTCGAAGGGCTTCCCGAGATAGTCGTCGGCCCCTTCGGAGAGGCCCTCGATCTCGGCTTCCGCATGGTCCATCGCCGTGAGCATGAGGATCGAGTGGCGAAAGCCCCGCGCGCGAGCGCGTCGGCAGACCTCGAGCCCGTCGCCGTCGGGCAGGCGCCGGTCGAGCACCAGAAGATCGTAGTCGTGCACGGACAAGAGCTCGTCGGCCTCTTCGATGCGCGAGGTCTCGTCGCAGGCGAGGCCCGCCCGCGACAGCGTGCGCGAGACGAGGGACCGCAAGCGAGCGTCGTCCTCGAGGATCAGGGCCCTCATCGCTCCAATCCTACTCGGGGGTCTTTGCCAGACCAGGTAACTTGAAGGTGTTTACAGCCGACGGCTACCAGACCAGGTTGAACGTCTTGACCAGGAACACCGCCATTTGCGCCCGCGTGTTCGGGTTGTCGGGACAGTAGAGAAGCGGCGAAGCCTGGCAGCCTCCGGTGATCTTGAGGGAATAGAGCTCCTCGATGAAGTCGTCGAAGCCGACGCCCGGCGTGCACGGCACGTCCGTGAAGGTGCCGGCGCAGGTCGGTGGGACGTGGGTCGAGCCGTAGAGGGACTTGAGCAGGAACGGCGCCATCTGTTTGCGCGTGACCGCGCTGTCCGGGCAGTAGTTGCCGTTTCCGCATCCTCCCGTCACGCCGTCGCTCGCGAGCTTCTCGATCCAGATCGCGAAAGAGCTCGCGCACGGAACGTCCCCGAACACTCCGGTGCAGGCGGGCGGAACGTACGCCGCGCCGTACTTGGACTTGATCAGAAAGACCGCCATCTGCGCTCGGGTCACGGGATTGCCCGGGCAGTAGTTGCCTCCCTGGCATCCGCCGGTGATACCGAGCTGGTAGATCGTCTCCACGTAGTGGAAGAAGGGACTCGTGACCGGGACGTCCGGGAACGTGGGCACCGCGGACAGGCAGGTCACCCCCTGGATCGTGGGAAGCATCTGCTCGGTGATGCATCGCTGGTGAAAGACGAGATTGATGTTGGATTCGCCGGGGGGCAGCAGGTGGCAGTAGCTCATGATCGTGCCGCCTCCGGGCGGGACCGACGTCGGGCCGGAGTAGCAAGGCGTTCCGCCTGAAATCTCGCCGGAGTAGCACATGTCGATCGGCGGCACGTAGCAGTGCGTGTGCTTGGTTCCGGAGTTGTGGCCGACCTCGTGCGTGGTGACGATCAGGTCCCAGTTCTGGGCGGGATAGTCGCCGTACACCTGCGAGATGCTGTAGGCGCCACCCCAGATCCCGCTGCCAGGCGGGTCCAGCTCGAAATCGACAGCGCAGAGGCCCGGACGCCACGCGACGCCGCCCGTCACGTCTACGCCGGATGTCAGGTGAACGATGGTGCGGGGAAAGGTGGCGAGCGGGCGGTTGGCGTGGTACCACGTGCCGAGCTGTTGAAGCTGGTCCACAGTCGTCGGACCGTCCCAGGGATCGGCCATGGTCCACGCGTGGACCTCGGTCACCGTGAGGTGGAACGAGAGGTCCCGCTCGTAGATCAGGTTGAACTGGGCGAAGAGCGACAACAGGTACGCCGTCATCGCGTTGATGTCGCCGGAGAACTTGGCCAGCAGCTCCTGGTCCGTCTCGACGATCACCGTGCCCTTCTGAAAGCCCGTGATATCGGGCGACTCCGCCGCCTTCCGACCAAGGACCGCGGACGAGGGCGCCTCGGGAAGCGACTCTTCGTCGCAGTGCCAGGGCGTCTGGGCGTAGCGCGCGTTGGCGGGGGAAGCGGAATCGCGAACGACGAAACCCGAGCGGGCTTCGTCCGGCCCGACGTAGGAGGCGCTGGCGCTCGACCGCACATACGCGACGAGGCCGTCCGGCCGCGCGCCGACGTAGACGCTGGAGTCCGGCTCGCCGGCGACGTGGCCGAAGAAGTGCGCGATCTCGGGCAGGGGAAGGAAGGTGTCTCCGCCGCGTCCTGTCACGCGGATCCTCGCATCCGGCGACGCGATCTCGAAGCGCCGCAGCACGAGCCGCGCGCGCGCTCCCGGAGCGATCGGGAAATTCGAGAGCGTGAAGGGCACGCTTCCCGCGGCGCGCAGCGCCGCCAGCGCCTTCACGTCGAGCTCGAGGCGCTCCTCTCCGACCGCTGCGCGTTTGGCGTCCAGGCGGCCGGAACGATACGGGCTGGACAGATCGGGAACACTGCTGGCGTAGACAGGCAGGGCGAGGAAAACCGCGGCAACGGCGAGCGAGAAGCGCTTCATTGCGGCCTCCGAGTGCTGGCCGGATTCTCTCGCCTTTCGCCTGGGAGTCAAAACGCCGGTCTTGCGGCCGGCGTCAAGTACGGGTGACCGCCGAGCTTTGCCCGGCGTTGCCTACGCACGCGGGTCTGCCACGGTCGACGGCTGGCCGGTCTACTGGAGATTGAATGTCTTGACCAGGAACACCGCCATCTGCCCTCGGGTGTTGGGGCTGTCGGGGCAGTAGCGCAGCGGATTGGTCAGGCAGCCTCCCGTGATCGTTTCGGCGTAGATCTCCTCGATCCACGAGGCCGACCCATCCGAGACCGGTACGTCCGCGAACACCCCGACGGGGGACGGAGGCGCGTACGCCGACCCGTTCTTGGTCTTCAGGAGAAACGCCGCCATCTGCCGGCGCGAAACCGCGGAGTTGGGGCAGTACTTGCCGCCTCCGCAGCCGGTCGTCACGCCCAGGTTCGCCAGCTTCTCGATCCAGGCCGCCGCGAACGCGTTGGCGGGGACGTCGGCGAAGACCGCGCCGGTCGCCGCCGGAGGCACGTAGGACGCGCCGAGCTTCGACTTCAGCAGGAAGACGGCCATCTGCGCGCGCGTCACCGACGCATCGGGGCAGTAATAGGCGCCGCCGCAGCCTCCGGTGACGCCGTTGGCGGCCAGCGTTTCGACGTACTGATAGAACGGGTGCGACGGCGGCACGTCGATGAACGTGGAAGCCTGCGTCAGGCAGGAGGCGCTGTTGATCTCGGGCATCATCTGCTCGGTGATGCAGCGCTGGTGGAACTTCATCGAGACGTACTGCCACCCCAGCAGGTGGCAATAGCTCATGATCGTGCCGTTCCCGGCGCCGGGATTCTCGACCGGTCCGGAGTAGCAGCCCTGCTCGGCGTTGTAGCAGTGGTCGATCGGCGGGGAGTAGCAATGCGTGTGGTGCGAGCCCGCGTTGTGGCCCATCTCGTGCGCCGTTGCGAACTGATCCCACAGCTGCAGCGTCGGGTAGTTTCCGTAGACCTGTGTGACTCCGTAGGCGCCTCCCCAGTGCCCCTGGCCGTCGGGGAAGTCGCCCGAACAGAGGACGGAGACCCATGCGATTCCGCCGGAGACCGACTTGCCGGAGAGAAAGTGCACCATCGCGCGTGGGTAGGAGCCCATCGGCCGGTTGGCGTGCCACCAGTCGCCGACCTCGCCGAGCTGCGTGAACGTGTCGCTGGAGGCGTAGGGGTCCGATCCGGCGCCGGTCGTCCACATGTGGACTTCGGCCACGGCGAGGTGGAGCGAGAGATCGGATTCGTACACGACGTCGATCGCGCCGTAGAGCGCGGCGACGTAGTTGGCCAGTCCCGTGGGATTGCCGAACTTGGCGTAAAGCTCGTAGTCGGTCTCGACGCGCACGGCCGCCTGCTTGAGGCCCGCGAGGGGCATCAGAGGCGGCGCGAACGAGGGCTCGGCGGTCGCCGTCAGCGCCGCCGGAAGCTCTTCCGTCGGGCAGGCGAACGAGTGCTCGCGGACCTCGTCGTTGAGCGGAGACTCGGCGGCGCGCACCACGAAGTCGTCGCCGGATTCATCGGGCCCGACGTAGGTGAAGCCGGCGGAGGAGCGCAGATACGCCACGACCCGATCTTCCTGGGCGCCGAGATAGACCGCCGAATCCGGGTCGCCTTCGATCGTCCCCGAGAAGTGCGCGGTCGAGGGGAACGGGAACGACTGCTCGCCTTCCGAAGAGGACACGGTCACGCGCGCGTCGGGCGTTGTGACTTCGAACCGCCGGAGCTGAAGCGTGCCGGCGACCCCGGGAGCGACCGGGAATCCCTCGATACGGATCGAATCCGCTCCCGCGATGCGCAGCGCGAGCAGCGCGGATCTTTCGAATTCGAGCGCCTCCTGCCCCGGCGCGTTCCGGCGCGTCGCCGCAGCCGAGGACGCCGTTGGCCGGTACGGACTGGAGATCGTCGCCGCGACCGCCGCCGACGCGGCAGTCAGGGCCGCGATCCCGAACAGAATCGCGCGCCGAAAAGATGCCCTCATGTCCTCCCCCGATCTGTCGATTGACGAGACTGCGCTGCGGAAAGATCGCAAGAGTCGGGCCATCGGGCGGGAGTCTCGAACGCGAGAGAACGTTAGAAAAGGCAACGGATTGGCGCGCCCGTGATCGCCGTCACCTGACGCGCGTTGTCAGAGCTTTGGACCGCGGGTGACATTGGAGGTATCGTCTCGCGTCCGGCTCGCATGCCGGTGAGGAGGGGAGGAGCTCCGGATGTTCTCGATCCTGATGGCGGTGGCGCTCGCGGCTGCGGCGCCGGGCCCGACCGCCGACACGCCCGTGGCCGGTCAGTGGGAGTCGGCGATTCGCAACAAGGGAGGCATCGGCAACATCCTCGAGTTCTCGCCCGACGGCCGCGTCACGCAGATCTCCGCAATGATGAGCGACGCGACGTGGGCCGTCCAGGGCGAGTGGCTCCGCACGACGTACACCAACGAAGAGACCGGCAAGCTCCAGGAGTCGCTGGTCCGCATCGAGTACCAGGGGTCCGACCGGTTCGTCGAGAAGGACGAGAACGACGCCGAGCAGGGATACTCCGAGAGGATCGGCGACCGTCCCGGGAGCGACTCGCCTCTGGTGGGTGAGTGGTGCTCTCTCTTTCTCGACACGCTGACGACGTACCGGCAGTTCACGTCCGACGGAAGACTCTTCGTGCGCCTTCCGGTGACCGTGCTGCGAGGGACGTATACCGTGGCCGGCGACACGCTCGAGGTCGACATCCCCGGCCAGCCGCCGGGCCGCTACCCCTTCCGGATCGAGGAGGGGCGGCTGATCATCAAGAACCGCGACGGCGCGGAGCGCATCTACAAGAGGTCGGCGTCGAAGTTGCTGAAGGGCTACTGAGACTGATTACAGGTTGCAGGTGAAGGTTGCAAGGGGCGCCCACTTGCAGCCTGCAACCTGAGACCTTCCCTACAAGCCGAACGTAATCACCAGAAACGCCGCCATCTGGGCGCGGGTGTTCGGGTTGTCCGGGCAGTAATTGCCGCCGCCGCAGCCTCCCGTGATTCCCCGGGCGGCGAGATCCTCGATCCACGCGTCGAAGATCCCGCCGGTGCACGGCACGTCGGCGAACACGGTCCCGGTGCAATTCGGGGGCAGGTAGCTCGAGCCCTGGCCGGTCTTCAGCAGAAAAGGCGCCATCTGGGCACGGGTCACCGAGTCGCCCGGGCAGTAGTCGTTGGCGCCGCAACCTCCCGTGATTCCACGGGCCGCGAGGTCCTCGATCCATGCGTCGAAGTTCCCGCCGGTGCAGGGCACGTCGTCGAACACGGTCCCCGTGCACGGCGGCGGCACGTAGGCCGCGCCGAGCTTCGCCTTCAGGAGAAAGACCGCCATCTGCGCACGCGTCACCGCGCCGTTGCGACAGTAATTGCCGGAACCGCAGCCGGCCGTCACGCCGCTTCGGAACAGCGCCTCGATCGAGGCATGGAAGATGTCGCCCTGCGGCACGTCGAGAAAGTCGGCGAAGAAGGCCGAGAACAGCGAACCGCTGAGCAGGTTGGGGTTCTGCATCGTGACGTCGTTCAAAGTTCCCGGGGGCAGTGCCGGAGTGGTCGCGGTGGCGGAAGTGCCGGACGCGATGTCGACGTTCGTCGCCGGCACTCCTCCGATTTTGACGGTGGCGCCCGCACCGAAGCCGGAGCCCGTCAGTGACAGCGCTGTATTTCCATCGGCCGGTCCCGACGTGGGAGCGATCGAAAGCAGCGACGGAGCGCCCGGGAAGCCGATGGTCAGCACACCGGAGGCGCTGGTAACGATCTGGCCATCGGGGTTCGTCACCGTGATCGTGCGCGGACCAAGCGGCACGCCGACGGTGTTCAAGTCGAGTGTGAGGGACGTCGGACCGTTGTACGTGACCGCGTTGACCGTGACTCCCTGGGAAACCGAGACCTGAAGCCGCTTCGGAAACCCGTCTCCCGGATCGAAGAACCCCGAACCGCCCGACGGCGTGGCCGTCACGTCCACGAGAACCGAGGAAAGCCCCAAGTCCACGATCGGGGGAGTCGCGGAGGTCGGCGCGGCCGGAGGGGGGGCGACGAGCTGCGCCACGCGGACTCCGTAGGAGTCGGTCGCGTCGCAGTACTCCTGGATCGTCCAGAGCGTCATGTCGTCGTCGGGATCCACACTCGTGTGCGAGTAGTCTCCCCAGCGTCGGGGCGGTCCCGGATCGGCGGGCGGGTTGTACGCCGTGCTGCTCGTCGTCAGCAGGAGCGGGATCTGCAGCGTTCCCGGCGGATCGTTGGCGAGCCGTCCCGCGCTCGCGCCGTCGATGTGGCGGGCGGCGCCCGCGACGCTGGTCGAGAGCGCGGCGTGTCCCTGGCCCGAGACGGCGATCGAAGGGATCCAGTAGAAGCGCGGATTGACGGCGGAGGCGTCGAAGAGCGTGCCGGATTGCGCCAGCGTCGGAGAGACGCCGGAGACGTCGATCTCGTACCAACGCGAACCGTCGCGCGTGCCGGTGGGGGATCCCGTCCCCGAGGCGTCGACCGCGATGTTGTGGGCGGTCCAGATTCCATCGCCACGGCGAAGCGCCGAGCCCAGCCGGTCGTCCACGGCGTCGAGCTCGCCGGCGGCGCCGCCCGTGTTTCCGAGGTGCGGCACCGTCAGCGGCAGCGAGGTCGAGTCGACCGAAAGCACCATGTTCGCGGAAATCCCGGACGGCGGCCAGACGCCGAGTCCCGAATAGGAGATCTTTCGCAGCACGAGAGAGCCGAAGCCGGCGTTGTCGACGCCCACGACCCAGGATTCCGTCGCCGAGGCGCCGATGGGGTCGTCCACGCCCTGCGGCGCATACGGTCCCGTTCCCGACAGCGTGCCGGTCAGGTTGCGGAAAGCTTGAACGCTGTCGGGGGTCAGGTCGCCGCCGGCGCCCGAGAGCAGGGTGCTCTTCCGAACGACGTGCACGGTCGTGCCCTGGAAAATGCCGACGGAGTCGAAGAGGTTGCCGCCGATGACCAGCGCGCTCGCGTCCACGCCGAGCGAAGGGGAGTCGAAGAAGAGGTCCGTGTCTCCGGTCGGGGAAACCAGGTCGTGCTCGAAGAAGAAGTACGTCCAGACCGTCGTGTTGCTGATGATGCCGTTAGAAGCGGCGTCGCTGACCGCGATGAGAACTCGGTTGTTGGCAAACGACGCCCCGAAGTTCGAGACCGTGACGATCCAGCGCCCGGAGAGACGGTCGTAGCGCACCCGCGGCGTCGCGGTCGGGTTGCCTCCGTTGACCGGGGCAAAAAACGTGTCCAGGTCGGCGTTCAGGACTCCGTCGGCCGAGCCCGAAGTCTTGCCGAACGTCCGGATGCGGCCGTTGACGCCGACGAGAAACTGCGACGGGCCGGCGGCGCCGGAGGAGTCCGGTGGGAACGCGTTCGTGTCGGCGAGAGTCGCGCCGCGAAAGTTGACGCCGAGCGTCTGCGGGGCCGAGGGACCCGATGGCGCGGCGGAAGCCGCGCGCGGACGAGCGGCGGGGCCGGCGAGAGCACGCCCCCCCGCGGCCAGGCGCGCTCGCGGAGCCCGCAAACGCGGCGGCGCCGACGGCGCTCGGGGCGGCCCGATGCGCGCCGACGATTCGGCCATGATCTGGGAGACCGTCCGGCGATACCCGCTGCTGCCGGGGTCAGCCGCCGCGAACGCCGTCGCGGCGAAGAAGACGGTCACACCCACACCGGCCGTGAAGCGGAATGTCTTCAGCATCGGATCTCCCGGGTCGGGACGCTACATTAACAGGCGAGACACCATTTACAGACCGGGCTCCATCGGCCCGATAATCGGCAGGACTGGAGGTGGGCGATGCGATGGACGGCGGCAGTCCTCGGGATTCTCTGCGCGGGGGCGGCGGGCGCTGCTCCAGAGCCCCCGACCCTTCGCTACATTCCCAAACACGACGAGTTGAAGTACACGTTCGGAGGAGTGCCCCCGACGCACCACATCGCGCCAGGGACCCGGATCGTCTCCTGGACGGAGGACTGCTACGACGGCGCGGTCACGCGTCCCGACCAGATGCCCACGAAAGTCCAGCCGCCCGGGCACGACAACCCGCAGACCGGCCCGTTCTACGTGGATGGCGCGGAGCCCGGCGACACTCTCGCGATTCGCATCGTGAAGCTGGAGCCGGCGCGGGGGTACGGGATCTCTTCGCTCTTCCCCGGATTCGGCGCCTTGAACGGCACGGATCGCACGGCGATCCTGCCGCCGGACCTGCCGGAGCGCGTGTGGTTCTACGAGGTGGACAAGGCCAAGAACGTGGCGCGGACGCGCTCCTCCGACGGCAAGCACTCCTGGGAGGTGCCGCTCGCGCCGTTTCTCGGATGTCTGGGGGTCTCGCCCGCGTACGGCGAAGCGCGCTCGACGATCGTGCCCGACACTTTCGGCGGCAACATGGACTGCCCCGAGGTCCGAGCCGGCAACACGGTCTATCTCGGAGTCCGCGTTCCGGGAGGCCTGGTTTCCTTCGGCGACGGCCACTACGCGATGGGCGACGGCGAGATCATCGGCACCGCGATCGAGGGCGCGATGAACGTCGAGCTGACGGTCGACCTCATCAAGAAGAAAGAGACGCCCTGGCCGCGCATCGAGAACGAACAGTGGATGATGTCCCTGGGCGCGGCCCGTCCGCTCGAAGACGCCGCGCGCATCGCCTTCAAGGACATGGTCCAGTGGGTCGTCGAGAAGACGGGCATGGACGTCCTCGACGCCTACCAGTTCGTGTCGCAGAACGCCCGCGCGCCCTTAGTCGAGATGGTCGACCCGCTCTATACCGTTCTCGTCAAGCTCGAAAAATCCCGGCTTCCGAAGTAGAGGGGGTCAGGTCTCGATTTTTCGGTTTCTGGGTTCCGTTCCCAGCGCCAGGTCTGGCGACAACTACCTAATGATGGCTCGGCCACTGCGCCTGGAGTACGCGGGAGCCCTATGGCACGTAACGAGCCGCGGAAACGAGCGTCGGGCGATGTTCCGGGACGACGAGGACCGCGATCTGTTCCTCCGAGTGCTTGCCGGCGCGATCCGGCGCTTTCACTGGCGACTCCACGCCTACGTCTTGATGGGCAACCATTACCATCTGCTTCTCGAAACGCCCGAGCCGAATCTCTCGCGCGGCATGCATCGGATCAACGCTGTTTACACGCAGAGGTTCAACAAGCGCCATGAGCGAGTCGGACACCTCGTGCAAGGGCGCTTCAAGGCCATACTCGTCGAAAAAGAACGTCACCTCATGGAGCTCGTTCGGTACGTCGTTCTCAATCCCGTGCGCGCCGGGCTCGTCAGAAAGGCCGGGGATTGGCGTTGGAGCAACTACCGCTCCACCGCTGGTTTGGCACCCTGCCCGCGCTGGCTCGATGCGGAGTGGACGATCGCTCAGTTCGGTAAGGGTCCAGACTCACGGCAAGCCTACCAGGAGTTCGTCAGAGCAGGCGTCGGTCTGGACAAGCCCTGGAAACGCGTTGTCGGCCAACTCTTCCTCGGAAGCGACGACTTTCGAAGTCGCATCCGAGAGGCCCAGGCGGCGACTGGTGTGAGCCTGGAAGTACCGCTCTCGCAGCGCCAGGCGGTTCGACCGGCATTGTCCGAGGTCATTCTCGCTTCGGCCCGAGTGCTCGGTGTCGATCCGAGCGAGATCCGAGAACGCAAGCGCACACCGTTACGGCTCGTGGTCGCGTATGTCTGCCGCCGCGAGGCGTTGGCGAGACTGGCCGACATCGGATCGATACTCGGCGTGTCGATCACGTCGGCGCACGAGATCGACGCCTCGGCGCGGCGGCTGAGGCAGCTCGAGCCGGAGTTTCGAGCCCTCCTCCGCCGGGTGCGGCTCGAAATCCGAAAAAATCAGACCTGACCCCCTATAATTTCGGCTGCCATGCGTCTCTGGAAAAAGATCGTGATCGGCGTCGCGGCCCTGGCCCTTCTCGCGCTGGGCGGCTTCACGTACATGGTCGGCGGTCCGCGCAACCTGATCGGGATGCTGCGCTACGACCAGCGCGAGGAAGGCAAGCTCAAGGTCGGCGATCGCGCTCCGGACGTCACGCTGCTCTCCCTCGACGGCAAGACGCCGGTGAGCCTGGCCTCGCAGATCGGGGAGAAGCCGACGGTCCTCATCTTCGGCAGCTTCACCTGACCCCCGTTCCGCCGCTCGGTCGAGCGGGTCCAGGCGATGCGCCGCAAGTACGCCGACCGCGCGAATTTCGTGACGCTGTACATCAAGGAGGCGCATCCTCTCGACGAGTGGCAGATGGACTCCAACGTCACCGACAGCGTCTGCTATCCGCAGCCCACGACGAGCGCGCAGCGCATCGCAATCGCCAACGATTTCGTCAAGCGTTTTTCCTGGGAGATCCCGCTCTTGATCGACCCGATCGAGAATCCGGCCAACGCGGCTTACGCGGGCTGGCCCGAGCGCTTCTACATCCTCGACGAGGCCGGGACGATCGTCTACAAGGGAAAGCCGGGACCGTTCGGCTACCACCCGGAAGAGGTCGAGGCGTGGCTCGCCAAACGCTTTCCGGAAGGCGGCGCCGGGGCCGCTAGCTCGCCTTCGTCCTGAAGTCGTTCCTCCGTTTCCACAGGTAGACCAGGATTGCGGCATTGATGGCCAGCAGGAGATAGCGTCGTCCACTCGCCGGCCGTCTCGCGATCTCGATCAACTCGGGTGGAATCCCGAGTGCCGTAAGGACGATCGTGAAATACGGCGCCCACCAGAGCCGCAGCAGCAAACACGTCCCCTCGGTCGCGAAGACGAGCCCGATGACGACCGCCGCCGCGCCGACGGCGCGAACCTGGCCCGGCGTGAATGCCGACAGGATCGCCGAGAGGTTCTGGACGATCAGCTTGCGCTCGTGGACGCCCAGGAGCCGCGCGATCTGGAGAGGCTCGGAATTGCTGGCGAGGTGCGCGACGCGAAGCGCGGCGGCGCCCAGGATCAGGAACGCGAGGCCCTTGGCGTATTTGAAGACGATGATCCCGATGAAGCCCGCCGAGAGCTTCGGGCGCGGCGACGGCGCGGCGACGGCCTCCATGGGACTGCGGAGTTTCGCACATAGAATCCACCCGACAGTTCATGGGCCTTCGACCGGCCAACGGCTGGGAGGCTTCGAGGTCGTGGGCCCGCTCGGGTCCGGCGGCATGGGGGAGGTCTACCGGGCGCGAGACACGCGGCTGGGCCGCGAGGTCGCGCTGAAAGTTCTTCCGGAAGTGCTCGCCTCGGATCGGGACCGGCTCGCGCGCTTCGAGCAGGAGGCGCGCGCCGCCTCGGCCCTGAATCACCCCAACATCGTGACGATCCATGAGATCGGCCGCGAAGGTGAGACGACCTTCGTCGCGATGGAGCTGGTCGACGGCAAGACGCTGCGCGAGCTCGCGATCTCCGGTCCGATGCCGGTGAAGCGAGGTCCTGAACATCGCCGCGCAGATCGCCGAAGGGCTCGCCAAGGCGCACGGCGCCGGAATCGTTCACCGGGACTTGAAGCCCGAGAACGTGATGGTGTCCAAGGACGGCTTCGTCAAGATCCTGGACTTCGGGCTGGCCAAGCTCGTCGAGCCCGAGTCCGGAGCGAGGTCTCGGCGATGCCGACGCTCGCCAAGCCGGAGACGCGGCCGGGACGGTGATGGGGACGGTCGGCGTACATGTCGCCCGAACAGGCCTCGGGCGAGCCCGTGGACTATCGCTCCGATCAGTTCTCGCTCGGGCTCGATCCTCTACGAGGTGTCACGGGGCAGAAGGCGTTCCAGAGGAAGACCGCGGCCGAGACGATGTCGGCGATCATCCGAGAGGAGCCCGAGCCCGTCGCCAGGCTCGCGCCCGGAACTACCCTGCCGCGTGCGCTGGATGCTGGAGCGGTGCCTCGCCAAGGACCCGGAGGAGCGCTACGCCTCGACCCGCGACCTCGCGCGGGATCTCGCGGGCCTGCGCGACCACATCTCGGAGGTCTCCAGCGGCGCCGAGACGATGGTCATGGCGACGGTAAAGCCGCGGCGGCGCTACACTCTGCCGCTGGTCCTCGCAGCGCTCGCCGCGGGCCTGACCGGTTGGGCGCTCACGCGCGGGCGCCTCGGCTCCCGCCGCCGTGGCGCCGTCGTTCACGCGGCTGACCTTTCGGCGCGGCAGCTCAGCAACGCGCGCTTCGCGCCGGACGGCAAGACCATCGTGTACGGGGCGCGATGGGCGGGGGAGCCGCCTGCGACGAAGCTCTTTCGGATGCAGATCGGAAGCCCCGAATCGGCTCCCTTCGACTTTCCGGGCGACATCCTCGCGATCTCGCCCTCCAACGAGCTCGCGATCCTCGACGTCCCGCCCGCGTCCCCGTCGTCGCTGGGAACGCTGTCCCGCGTTCCGATGTCCGGCGGCACCCCGCGGCCGGTGCTGGAGAACGTCGAATACGCCGGTGCCGACTTCTCGCCCGACGGCAAGGACCTCGCGGTCGCCCACAGCGTTGGCGGCCAGTCGCGCCTCGAATTCCCGATCGGAAGGGTCGTGTACCCGGAGCTCGAAGGTGTCCCTCGCGTGTCCCGCGACGGACGCTCGATCGCCTTCTGGGATGGTAAGGGCGACGGCCCCTTCGCGGTGGCCGTGATCGGCCGGGACGGAGGGCAGAAACACGTCCTCTCCGGAGGCTGGGGCGGATACATCGGAGCTCCATGCTGGAGTGCGGACGGCCGAGAGATCTGGTTCTCGGCGTCGAAGCCCGGAGAAACGCCGGCGCTCTGGGCGGTGGATCTGACGGGCAAGGAGCGGCTCCTGCGTGCGTTCGCCCGGCTCGCTCGAGCTGGACGACGTTTCGCGAGAGGGGCGCGTGCTCGCCGGGCACAGTACGTACGTTCGCTCTGTGCGGGTCGCTTCGGCGAACGCCCCGGAGCCGCGCGACCTCGCCTGGCTCGACGCTTCCATAGCTGACGATCTTTCCGCCGACGGCAAGACTGCTCCTCCTGACCGAGCAGGGCGAGGGCAGCCGACAGAGACCCGTGATCTATCTGCGGCGCACGGACGGCTCCCCGGCGATCAAGCTGGGTGAAGGGTTCGGGCACGGCCTTTCTCCCGACGGCAAGTGGGTGCTCGCGTACCAGGGGACGGCCGACGAAAAGCGTGGAGGGCTCGTCCTTCTTCCGACCGGACCGGGCGAGGCGCGCGCCCTCGACGGCGGCGGCCTCGCCGACTTCTTCTGGGGAGCCTGGCTTCCCGACGGCAAGAGCGTCGTCTTCACCGCGGCGAAGCAGGACGGCGTCCAGCACCTCTACGTCGAGGCGGTCCCGGACGGAAAGCCGGTGCCGATCGGCCCGGAGAAGACCCGACTCATGTTCTGGACCAACCCGGTCTCGCCGGACGGGAAGTACGTCGTCGGCATCCACGCCGGTGAGGCGCTCCTCATTCCGCTGGACGGCGGACAGGCGAGGCCCGTGCCGAACCTCTCGCCCCCGGAGGATCGCATCGTCCAGTGGACTGCCGACTCTCGCGCCCTGTACGTGTGGCGGCGGGGGGAGCGGCCGGCGAAGGTGTGGCTCCACGACGTCGAGACGGGCCGGAAACGGCTTTGGAGGGAGTTTCCGGTGGAGGATTCTCTGACGCTCGGACACATTCGGATGACGCCGGACGGCCGCACGTGGGCGCTCGGGGGAGTGCAGGCCTTGGCCGAGCTCTACCTCGTGGAGGGGTTGCGCTAGCTTCGTGTGCGCGCGCACATAAATCCGAACAGCGAACCCATGACTCTGAACCTTTCACCAATCCCATCTCCGCGGACGGCCGCCGCGCGGTGGGTGTGCGCGCCGGCAAGGTGTTCGTCTTCTCGCTCGATGGCTCCGGCGAGCCTCGCGAACTGCCCGGCCTCACGCCTCCGCGCGATCTCGCCGCGCAATGGACCTCCGGCTCGCGATCTCTGTACGTGTACGACTTCGTCAAGCGTCCGCTTTCCGTCGAGCTCTACGACGTGGAGACCGGAAACCGGCAGCTATGGAAGACGATTCCGGTGGACGAGTCGTTGAGCATGGTCCGCTTCCGGGTCACGCCGGACGGACGGTCCTACGTGTGCGGCGGCCGGACCGTCTTCTCGGAGCTCTACCTCGTCGACGGCCTGCGCTGACGCAAGTCCGCGGCGCCGAGGCGCGCCGCCGCTTCCTTCAGAGTCGTCTCCTTCTTGGCGAAGTTGAACCGCGCCTTGGTCTTGCCGCCGCCTCGGGCAAAGAAGCTCGAGCCGGGTACGGCGATGACGCCGACTTTGCGTGCCAGGAAATCCACGAACTTCGTGTCGTCTTTCCAGCCCAGCGCGGCCGCATCGGCCATGACGTAGTACGCGCCCTCGGGAGGCGTGAACGCGAGACCCGCGGCCGACAAGGCGTCGAGAAGGATCTTCCTCCGTTTCGCATACGCCCCGCGCTGGGCCTCGTAGTACGAATCCGGAAGGGAGAGCGCGGCGAGGCCCGCGGCCTGAAACGGCGTCGGCGCGCAGATCGTCAGGTAGTCGTGGACCTTTCGCAGGAGCGCGGTCAGCGGGGCCGCCGCCACCGCCCAGCCCACGCGCCACCCGGTGACGGCGTATGTCTTGCCCAAACCCGACAGAGTCACCGTGCGGTCTTCCATCCCCGGCAGAGAGCCCAGCGAGACATGCCGGAGGCCGTCGTACCAGAGGTGCTCGTAGATCTCGTCCACCACGGCGACGACGCCCTGGCGCTGGCAGACGGCCGCGATCGCCTCCAGCTCTTCCCTCGAAAACACGCGTCCGGACGGGTTTCCGGGCGTGTTGACGAGGATCAGGCGCGTCCGCGGCGTGATCGCCCGGGCGAGCCGTTTCGGGTCGAGCCGGAATCCCGGCTCCGACAGGGCCACGAACCGCGGCTTCACCCCCGCCAGCGTGCAGGCCGGAACGTAGTTCTCGTACCAGGGCTCCAGGATCACAGCCTCGTCGCCCGGCTCGGTCAGCGCGAGAACGGCGGCGGCCACGGCCTCGGAGACGCCGCAGGTGATCGTGACTTCGTTCTCGGGATCGGCGGAGATAGCGTTGACGCGCGCGGTTTTTCGCGCCACGGCGTCTCTCAGCGCCGGCAGTCCCCACGTAAATCCGTACTGGTGGTTTTCGGGGCTCGCGATCGCGTCTCTCAACGCCGCGAGCAACTCCGCCGGCGGCTCGAAGTCCGGCAGGCCCTGCGCGAGGTTGACGCCTCCGACTTCGGCGTGGAGGCGGGTCATCTCGCGAATGACGGACTCCTGAAACGGCCGCGTGCGGCGCGAGAGACGGAGGCGGCGCCGCGAAAAGTTCGCCATCGTATGCAAGACTAGCAAGCGCGCGGCAGGTTGCTGACAGCGCGCGTTCCGGGTGCTAACATTCGTCGAACCTGCCCATCGCGGTCGAGCCAGGGCGCGGTTCGAGGAGGTCAGACGGCATGGCGGGACGCGTCAGAGATCAGCACCAGCCGGAGCCCTGGAGATACGAAGGGCGCGCCATCGTCAACGCGAGCGGCTGGACGCTCGCCAAGACGATCTTCGAGGCCGACGCCCGGCGCATCGTGGCGGCCGTCAATGATGTGCTCGGAATTCCGACTCCCGCGCTGGAAGCGGGCTTCATCCGCGAGATCCTGGTACCCCGTCCCGAGGAGACCTCCGCGGTCACGATCCGGTTCCACGCCCTTCCGACGACACCGGTGGACCCGGCGGAGTTCTTCATCCACGACCGGCGGGTCGGGGAACGGCGCAAGGGAGAGCGGCGGCAGGGAGACCGCCGCAAGGCCGTGACGGCGAACAGCCGGATCCTCTCGATCGCCGACTAGGCGAATCGCCTGTCATCCCGAGGCGCGCAGCGACGAGGGATCCGTACTCGATCGCATCCAACCGCTTCGAACCCGGGATCCCTCGGTTACCGCCGTCCTTCGGACGGCGTTCCCTACTGCTGCGGGTCTGCCTTTGGTGGTCGGGCTCGCTCGGGATGACAGCGCGAAGGAACTCGGGAGCGCCTCTAACGTGCGGCGTTTGTTCGAAGCGGTCGCGTTCCCGGCCGCGTTGACGATGACCCGGCCCTTCATGGCGCCCTCGTGCACCAGGCAGTAGTAGGGGAAGCTCCCGGCGGTGGTGAAAGTCTTCGAGAACTGGTACGGCGGCGCGTGGGTTCCCGATGAAAAATCCGACGTCGCCGTGCAGCCGCCGCCGCCGTAGCCTTCGGTGACGTAGCCGCCGCCTCCGCCTCCGCCGCCCGTGCAGTTGCCCGACTGGATGCCGTGGCTCATCGTTCCCGACCAGGTCCAGGTCACCGTGTCTCCGGCGTCGACGGTCGTGACGGTGCTTCCCGTCTGGACGTCGACGAAGACGTTGCCGCCCTGGCCCACCATGACCGTCCGGTTCGCGTGGACCGCCTGCGGCGGCTGATCCTCGGACCCGAGGACGAAGATCGGGTCGGTCGTGTGGTTGTCGATGACCGCCGCGTACGAGAAAATCTCCACGGTGGAGGCGACGACGATGGTCGCGTTCTGCGTGGCTTGCCCGCCGGCTCCCGCGACCTCGAAGATGCGGTTGACCTGCGCGCCGGAATGCCCCGCCACGTTGACCGGAACGGGGTTGCCCACCTGCGCGCCCCCGTCGAAGATCGTGAAGGTCACCGAGGCTGTGGAGTCTTCACGGTTGTACACACCCACGTTGGTCCGGAAGCTGGGCCCCGACCCGCCGTTGCGGATCGACGTCAACACCGTCGTCGGATGAGCTTCGGAGTCGGGAAGACCCGGGATGAACATCCCCACCGTCGGCTCGGGCGCGGTCGAGTAGAGGCGGCTCGTCACCACCAGCTGTCCCGATGAGCCCGAGAAATCGAACTCGACGCCGCCCGCCGATCCCGGCGCCTGAAACGTGTTGACCACGATGTCGTCGAGCGCCCGCGACTCCCGAGGCGCCAGCGTGAACGGCACGGAAGGCGCGCCCACCGCCGTGCAGGTAATGAAGCAGTGATAGTTCGCCGTCACTTGCAGGCTCGCCGTGTAGGACGTGTTGAACACCCGCACGTCCGAGAAGAACGGCGCCCCCCCCTGAATCGACGCCACCGCGGGCAACGTCACCGTCTCGGCGGCGAGAGAGAGGGCGGAGAGAGAAAGAGCGATGGCGACGATTGCTCTGCGCATTGTGTCCTCTGCGGCCTTTCGGGCCGGACTCCCGAAACCGAGCCTAGTCTCTCAAGCGGTGCCGCAGCCCCGATTTAGGAAGGATTAAGCCCGTCCGCGCTCAGGGCAGCCGCGCCTGGCCGGTGGAAGGGTCGAAAACCGAGCCCGCCGGCAGGACCGAAAGCCGGACGCCGCTCGCTCCCACGGGGGAGGAGGTCGGAGGTGTCACCTTCGCGCTGCGGGCGTCGTACACCACCGCGACGCTCTCGCCCAGGACTTTCCAGACCCCGCTCGGATCGACCTCGATGGCGGTGGACTCGTCAATCCCCACGCCGATCCTGTCCGGGTTTTCGAGGACGAGCGAGAGGAGACGGTTGTTCCGGCGCCGCCGCACGAAGTGCTGGTCCACGATCGCGCCGGGCAGCAGGGCGAACCCCTCGGTCGTGACCACGTTGTCCCGAGCGATCGTCATGTAGGCGTCGGGCGAGTCCTTTTCGGGCGGGCGCGTTCCGCCCGGATGTTTCTCGTCTCCGGTCAGCATGGGCGTCGACATGACGGCGGCGCCGGCCGAGGTGCCGCCGACGACCGCTCCGTCGCGGTAACGCGCGCGAATCGCGTTTTCGACGGGAGTGTGGAGGAGCGCGGCGGTCAGGCGGGACTGGTCCCCGCCTCCGAACCAGATGCCGGTGATGCCGTCGAGTTTCCGGGGCGCGTCCGCGCTTTCGGCTTCCTGGCGCGTCAGAACGACCCGTTCGGCCTCGGCGCCGCGCTTGCGGAAGTCCTCGGCGAGCTCGAGGCCCGCGTCGGCGTACTCCGAAGCCATCGGAAAGATGACGATTCGCGCGCGGCCGCGGCCTCCGGCGAGCTCGACGAACCGGTCGAGGATCGGATCGGGGATGGGTCCACCGCCGACGATGAGGAGGTGTCCTTTCGGAGCGGCGCCGGACGGCGAGGACGGCGAGGACGACGGGGCGCGCGTCCCGGCGCAGGCGAGCGCAGTCCCGAGCGCCGCGACCGCGGCGAACCGTCGCATCCTTTGACCGGAAGTCATTCTCCAGAATTCCGTATGGTCCCCCACGGCGATCGCGCCGCGAACTTCATCGCGATTGCGATGCGCTCGTTGCAAAAATCCGCGATAGCATAAATGCAACGCAACGGGGACTGGTTCGTTTTTTACGAAGGTTCGGGTTTCGCGAGATCGAGGAGAGACCCAGGGCGACACAGAAACCAACTCAAAATTGAGGAGGTCACGTATGTGGAGGTCATCTCTGGCTCGAGTGCTGATCTGGTTCGTGGCGCTCGCCGGTCTCGGCCTCACCGCGCTGGCTCAAACCAACACCGGAAACATCTACGGCCAGGTGACCGACGAGCAGGGCGCGGCGGTTCCCGGCGGAACGGCAACGCTCACCGGTCCCTCCGCTCCCGTCACGACGACGGTCGAACAGAACGGGATCTACCGCTTCCTGAAGGTTCCTCCCGGCGGCAACTACATCGTCACGATCACCATGCCGGGTTTCTCGACGGTCACGCGCGAGAACGTGAGCGTGTCCGTCGGCAGGAACACGCAGGTCGACATCCAGCTGAAACTTTCGAGCGTCCAGGCAACCGTGACGGTCACGAGCGAGACGCCGCTGCTCGATACCCGCAAGGTCGAGACCGGCCAGAACTTCTCGCGCGAGGAGCTCCAGGAGATTCCGACCTCGCGCGACGTTTGGTCGCTCGATCCAGCAGGTGCCGGGCGTCCAGATCGACACCGTCAACGTCGGGGGCAACCAGAGCGCCAACGCCGGGGGACCGGACTTCATCACGAAGGGCTCGGGTAACGTCGTCTATCAGGTCGACGGCGCGACGACGACGGACAACACCTACGGCAACCCGTTCCAGCGCCAGAACGGCGGCACCAACACGTTCTTCGACTTTTCGACGTTCCAGGACGTCGAGGTCGCGACCGGCGGTTCGGTGGTCGAGCAGCAGACTTCCGGCGTGACGATCAACGTCGTCACCAAGCGCGGCACCAACGAGTTCCACGGCGATGCCCGCTTCCTCTACGCCGCGGGCAACTGGCAGTCGAACAACACGCCGCAGGAAGCGATGGACGAGGGTATCCAGACGGACCGCACGAAAATGCTCCGGGATTATGGAGCGGACGTGGGCGGCCCGATCATCCGGGACAAGCTCTGGCTGTGGTTCGCCGGTTCCTACCAGACGATCGCGAAGACCGTGACCGGGGACCCCGACGAGCCCGCCGCCCCGTCACTGGTCAACCTCGAGCCCTGGAGCGCGAAGCTGAACTGGCAGGTCTCTAGCTCCAACTCGGCGCAGCTCTATTACCAGAGAAGCTTCCGCGATCAGTTCAACACGAACTTGGGGGCGACGCGCGCGCTCGAGGCGGCCACGCATCTGACGATCCCGACCAACTTCTACAAGGTCGAGGACTCGCACGTCTTCGGGTCGGATTTCTTTGCCTCGATCTTCCTGGCCTCGCAGAACCCCGACTACACCGACATCGCCAACGGCTCGAGCGGCTGCAACCTCGTTCCGTTCACGATCGTCTGCGCCGGGGATGCATCGAAGGACGCCTATTGGATCGACCCCCAGTACCACAACAACTACTCCTACTACTGGGCAAAGGATCCGCAGAAACAGGCCAACCTGCACGATCGACCAAGTTCTTCAACACGGGCTCGCTCAATCACGAGCTGAAGTTCAGCTTCAACTACCGCCAGCAGATCGCCGACTCGGCGACGGGCTGGCCCGGCGATCAGCTCGTCGGCAGCGAGTACGCGTACTCGTCCTCGAACACGGCGCTGATCTCCCGGGGCGTGCGGCCGGTCTTCAAGAACCAGATCTGGAGCGGCACGCTCGGCGACACGATCACGATGCAGAACCTGACGGTCCAGCTCGGGGTGCGTTACGACCGCCAGCAGGCCAAGAATCTCCCGGGCCCGACCTTCGAGAACACGCGTGTTCTCCGGACCTGCTTCCCGGCAGCGAGCTACCACGGCTCGCCGAACTGGCAGTTCGACTTCACGAACTGGCAGCCGCGCGTCTCCGCGACCTACAGCCTCGGGCAGAACAAGAGCACGCTGCTACGGGCCTCCTACGCGCAGTTCGCCGACCAGCTCGGCTTCATCGGCTACTACGGCAGCGGCGTGCCGATATCCAACGGCTACTACTACTACTGGACCGACATCAACCACGACCACTTCGTGCAGCGAAACGAGATCGACCTGGAGAACGGGTTCTACGGCTTTTACAACGACATCGATCCGGCCGTGCTGCCGAGCAACCCCAACATCATCGACCCGAACCTGAAGACCCCGAAGACCAACGAGGTCACGGTCGGCGCCGACCACCAGTTCACCGACACCTTCGCCGTGTCGGCGACGTTCAGCTACCGCTCGACGACGTCCTTGCTGGAAAACATACCCAACGGGTTCCAATGGCGGGACGTGGGAGCTCGCGGGTCGGACTCTCTGTCTCTCGAATCCGGACGACGACAAACTCTCCGCGGGTTCCTTGCACCGCAACGGCGATCCAACGGCTTCACGCTCTCCTTCGACGAGCCGTTCTACAGCCTCACGCTTGCCGACGAGCCCGCCGGCGTCACGGTCAAGAACCGGCCCCAGGCGACCCAGAAGTACTACGGGGTGGACGTTTCGGTCGTCAAACGATTGTCGGACCACTGGATATTTCGGGGCAACTTCGGTTGGAACAGCTTTAAGCAGCATCTGCAGGTCGCCTCGATCGAGGATCCCAACAATCTCTGGGGAGGAACCAACTGCGGATCGATCGCCGCGAGAGCTCGTGCACCGCGACCGGCTTCTCCTCCAAGGACATCCGTCTTCATCAACGCGAACTGGCAGTTCAACGTCAACGCGCTGTACCAGGGGCCGTGGGGGATCAACCTCGGCGTCAATTTCTTCGGACGGCAGGGCTACCCGAATCCGTATCTACGTCCGCGCGCGCGCCGCTGACGCCGCCGACGTCAGCCACCGGTACTCGATCCAGATCGACCAGGTCGACACCTTCCGGTACGACAACGTCTACGAGCTCGACATGCGCCTGGCCAAGACGTTCCAGTTCGGTCAGCTCTCCGTCACGCCGGCGGCCGAGCTCTTCAATGTCGCCAACGCCGGAACGGTCCTGCAGCGCGGTCAGCGGGCCGGCGACTACCGAGCTTCGACCGGGAAGTTCTCACAGAACGATACGTTCAATCAGATCTTCGAGGTGCAGAGTCCCCGCATCGTCCGGCTCGGGATCAACGTGGCTTTCTAGAACAACGCGGCTTTTTCCGAGGGCCCGTCCGGGAATTCCGGACGGGCCTTTCGTTATTCTGCGTCCGTGATCCGTACAGTCACCAGAATCCTCGTCGGAGCCACCCTCGTCCTCCTCCTTTCGTCCTGCCGAAAGGACGAATCCGCAGCCGCGCAGGCGGCGCCGCCGCGCGTTTCCGGCTCGCCTCGCGACGTCGTCCTGATCACGATCGACACGCTCCGATACGACGCCACGGGGTTCGACGGGAATCCCCGCGGCACGACACCCAATCTCGACCGGTTCGCCGCGGAGGGGCGCGTGTTCTCGCAGGCGCACTCGCACAACGTCATCACGCTGCCCTCGCACACCAACATCCTGACCGGGATGCTTCCCTACCAGCATGGTGTGCGCGAGAACGCGGGGTTCAAGCTTTCGCCCAAGACTCCGACCGCGGCCTCGCGCCTGAAGTCGAAGGGCTACGCGACGGGAGCCTTCATCGGCGCTTACGTGCTTGACTCCCGCTACGGGCTTGCGCACGACTTCGACACCTATAACGAGCTCTATCGCCACCTCGACGAACAGTTCGAGTTCGAGATCCAGCAGGCGAGGGCCGAGGACGTGGTGAAGGCCGCCATCGAGTGGTACCGGGGACAGGAGGGAAAGAGGCGCTTTCTCTGGGTCCACGTCTACGATCCGCATGCCCCCTACGATCCGCCGCAGGCCTACAAGGATCGGTACAAGGACGATTTTTATCTCGGTGAGGTCTCCTACACCGACGCCGCGCTCGCGCCACTGCTCGAAGCGGTCAAGGCCACGACCCCCGCGCCGCTCCTCGTCGTGACCGGCGATCACGGCGAAGCCCGCGGTGATCACGGCGAGCTGACCCACGGCCTCTTCTGTTACGAAGCCACGCTCCACATCCCGATGTTCGTGTGGAGTCCCGGCCTCGTCTCACCCGGCAACGACGCCGTGCCCGCCCGCCACATCGACATCCTTCCGACGATCCTCGATGCGATCGGCGCTCCCGCGGACAAGGAGCTCGCCGGCCAGTCGCTCCTTCCCTCCGCTCGCCCGGAGGCGCCCGACGGAAACTACTTCGAAGCATTGTCGGCGGCGTTCAATCGCGGATGGGCGCCGCTCCGAGGCCTCGCCGCGCGAGGCGACAAGTACATCGACCTCCCCATTCCGGAGCTCTACAACCTTCCCACGGACTCGGCGGAGGCGAAGAACCTCGTCCCGCAGGCGCCCGACTCCTTGCGGCGCCTTCGCAAGCGCCTGCTCGAGCTGCCCGCGGCCCCTCATGAGCGCGGAACGATCGGCTCGGAGGAAGCGGCGAAGCTGAAGAGCCTCGGTTATCTGACGGGCTCCGGCGAGATGAAGGCTTCCTATGGCCCGGCCGACGATCCGAAGACCTTGATCGTGGTCGACCAGACCCTCCATCGCGTCACGGAGCTGACGGAGGAGGGGAAATGCGACGAGGCCCTCCCCATTGCCCGCAAGGTCGTCGCCGAGAACCCGAAGATGAAGCTCGGGTACATGCATCTGGCCTCGGTGCTCCGATGCCGGGGAGATCTCGTCGGCGTGCTCAAGACGTTTGAAAAGGCCACCGCCAGCGGAGCCGGGCGGCGAGAGCGTGGCGCGGAGCCACGCCATGATCCTCTCGGAAATGGGTCGGCCGAAAGAAGCGCTCGCCGTGCTCATGGAGTACCGCGAGAGCGATGAGCCGGAGACGCTGAACGCGCTCGGCATCGCGCTCGCCGACGCCGGAAGGCCCGCCGAGGCGCTGCCCGTTTTCGCCCGGGTCCTCGAGATCGATCCGTCCAACGCCGTCGCCTACCAGAACACCGGCATCTCGCTCCTGAAGCTCGACCGCGTCGACGAGGCGCGGCAGAACCTGGAGCAGGCGATCCGTCTCGGAAAGAGACACGCCCGCGCCTGGAACGCGCTCGGCGTCGCCTGGACTCGCCTTGGCGACCCGAAAAAGGCTATCGACGCCTGGCAGCACTGCCTGGAGATCAATCCCCAGCAGTACGACGCCCTCTACAACATCGGGCGCGTGGCGGGTCAGAACGGCGACTGGAAAACCGCCCGCGTGGCTCTGGAGCGCTTCGTCCAGGTCGCGCCTCCGAACCAGTACGGCAAGGACATCGTGGAGGTGCGCGCGGCTCTCGCGGACATGTCCCGTCGCGGCCTCTGAGGTGGGGTCAGGTCTTGCCTTTGAACATCTCGATCCGGATGGTCAAAAACCAGACCTGACCCCATACAATCCCCGCGGTGAAAAAGCTCTTCTTCGCCGGCGTGATCGCCGCCGCGGTCGCCGGCCTGGCGGTGGCGCGGGCGCCCGAGTCCAATACGTTCTCCTGGATCATCGTCGGCGCACAGGTCGCCGACGGAACGGGCAAGCCTCTCGAGACGAAAAGCGTCCGGATCGCCGGGGACGAGATCCTCGAAGTCGGAGCGCTGGAGCCGAAGCCGGGCGAAAAGGTCGTCTCGGGAAGCGGGCTCGTTCTCGCTCCGGGCTTCATCGACGTGCACAACCATTCCGAGAAAGGCCTCGTGGACGATCCGCTCGCCGAGACGCAGATCTCGCAGGGGATCACGACCCTGGTCATCGGCCCCGACGGCGACTCGCCCTGGCCGATCGGGGAATACCTCGACGCCCGCCGGAAGGCTCCGGCCACGGTCAACGTCATGACGATGGTCGGCCACGCGACGGTTCGGAGCCTGGTGATGGGCGAGGACTTCAAGCGCCGCGCCACCAAGGACGAGGTCGCGAAGATGGCCGCGCTCGTCGAGCAGGGGATGCGCGAAGGCGGATCGGGCCTTTCGTCGGGGCTCGAGTACGACGTCGGCAGTTACTCCTCCACGGGCGAGCTGATCGCGCTTTCGAAGGCGGCCGCGCGCTGGGGCGGCTTCTACATGACGCACATCCGCGACGAGGCGGACAAGGCCTTCAAGGCCTTTCAGGAGGCGGCGATCATCTCGCACGAGGGAGGACTGCCGCTGGAGATCTCGCACATCAAGCTCGCGACGGTCGGCGTCTGGGGAAAGGCCCCGAAAGCGGTCACCTTTTTCCAGCAGCGGCGCATGCTCGGCCAGGACGTCACGGCGGATTGCTATCCCTACGAGGCCTGGCACTCCGATCTCTACACGCTGGTGCCCAACAAGAAATACTTCGACAAGGCGAGCGTCGAGCGAGGCATCAAGGACGTCGGAGGTCCCTCCCGCGTGACGATCACGGCCTGCAAGGCGCATCCCCAGTACGAGGGCCGCAACCTGGAAGAGATCGCGAAGGCCGAGAACGTGACGCCGGCGGCGCTGTTTTCCAGGATCATCGCCGACGGCGGCGCGGACGTGATCGGCCACTCGATGAAGGAGGAGGACGTCTTCGAGTTCTACAAGCAGCCCTGGGTCATGGTGGCCTCCGACGGCGGGATTCACTCCGCGCATCCGCGAGGCGCCGGGACGTTCACGCGGGTCCTGGGCCGCTACGTTCGCGTACGCAAGCTCCTGACTCTCGAGGAGGCCATCCGCAAGATGACGTCCCTGCCCGCCAGGAGGATGAAGCTTTCCGACCGGGGCGTCATCGCACCCGGCCGCCGAGCCGATCTGGTCCTCTTCGATCCGAAGACCGTCATCGACCACTCGACCTTCATCGAGCCCGAGAAGCTCTCCGAAGGGATCGTGATGGTCGCCGTCAACGGCGAACCCGTCTGGTCGGACGGCAAGCCCACCGGCGCCCGTCCCGGACGCGTCCTGACAGGAGAGGGGAAGTCGCATGTGGATCCTCTCCCTCACTGACATGGGACGCCGATGAGGCGGTTCGTTCTTTTTCTGGCCACGCTGTTCGCCGCGGCCACGGGCCACGTCGGAGACTCCGCGACGCTCTTCCCGTCGACTCCCGTGATCCTCGAGCCCGCGCACGAAAACCAGGTCATTAGCGCTTACGACGTGCACATGGTCGCGGCGACTTTTTCGGGAGCGCCCGGCGAGACTCACGTCTGCAGCGACTGGGAGATCCGGACGATCTCGCCGGACGCGGTCGTCTGGAGCGCGCCCTGCGCGACCGGGGCCCTGAAGGTTCACATTCACCTGGGTGACGGAACGTTCGTCAGCGCGCTCGCCGAACATCACCAGCTCGACGAAGACATACCGACTACAAAGTGCGCGTGCGGTTCCTGGGGGATGCGCCGCCGCCGGGATCCAGCTGGAGCGAGTGGGCCGAGCGACTGTTCAAGACGTTCCCGGCGACCGGATTCCAGCCGCTGGTCCTCTCGGACGTCTCGTCGATTCCCGCCGTGCGCTGGACGAGCTCCTCCGGGCAGGACGTCCTGCTGCCGGACGGGGCAACGCCCGCCGTCCTGAGCCTCTGGGTCGTGGGGTCGAACGCATCGCTTCTCGAGCTGACGGGCACCGACTCCGGCGTCAACGCGGTGTCCAACCCGCCGCCCGGATCGGCCCACGGTGCGCTCCGCATCCTGCTCGTCGCGGGAACGCTCCCCGTGTCGATACCCGAGTCCGTCCTCGCCTTCACCGACGGCAGCGGCCAGGATCGCGAGATCGCGCTGCCCGCGGCAAACCTCGCTTCCGGTCAGACATACGCCTGGTGGATCGCGGAAGGGGGAGTCTCCTTCTGGGACCCGACCTACGGCGCGCCGGGCTCGGCCCCGGACTTTACGGTCTCGGGCGGCGAGCCGGCGGTCCCTTGGGCCGTGCGGCAGTCGGGCTTCCGCGTGGATCGCGTCGCAACCGGCTTCCAGCTTCCGGTCAACGTGGCGTTCGTTCCCAATCCAGGCCTGGACCCGGACGACCCCTTCTATTACGTCACCGAGCTCTACGGAAACGTCCAGGTCGTCTCCCGCTCGGGGACCCTCTCCCAGTACGCGACCGGTCTGCTCGACTTCGATCCGCTCGGAAGCTTTCCGGGCTCGGGCGAAAAGGGCGTGACCGGCATCGCCGTGAATCCGCAGGGCGGGGACGTGTTCGTCGGAAGCCTCTTCGCCGGCCCCGATCCCAACTTTCACTTTCCGAAAGTCATCCGCCTGCACAGCACGGATGGAGGCCGCACTGCCGCGACGCAGACGACGATCGCACAGTTTCCCAACGAGCCTCTGGGCCCGTCCCACCAGATCTCGAGCGTCTCGATCGGCCCCGACGGCAAGCTCTACGTGCACATCGGCGACGGCCTGCTCACGACACCTTCGCAGGACCTATCCTCCGTCCGCGGAAAGGTTCTGCGCATGGAGCTCGACGGCTCGCCGTCGTCGGACAATCCCTTCTTCGACGCCCCCGACGGGCTGACCGCGAAGGACTACGTATTCGCGTACGGATTTCGCAATCCGTTCGGGGGCGCCTGGCGCGACGCCGACGGCTCGCACTGGGAGGTCGAGAACGGACCGTCCGTGGACCGCATGGCCAAGGTCGTCCGGGGCCAGAACTACCTCTACGACGGCACCGACACGAGCATGCAGAACTTTGCGGTCTACACGTGGACGCCGTCGCACGCGCCGGTGAACATCGCCTTCGTCCAGCCTTCGGCGTTCGCGGGCAGCGGTTTCCCGCCGGAGAAGCTCGACCACGCCTTCGTCACGGAATCCGGCCCGACGTACGGGGGAGGTCCGCAGGCGCTCGGCAAGCGCGTCGTCGAGTTCGTCATAGACGGCGCCGGGAATCTGGTTTCCGGTCCTCTCACGCTGGTCGAGTACATCGGCGCGGGCCGAGGCACCGCCACGGCGCTCGCCGCCGGCCCCGACGGGCTCTATTTCGCCGACCTCTACAAGGACGCCGACGCCGCGACGCCGACGGACCGCGGGGCGAGCGTCTTCCGGATCCGTTGGACGGGTGTGGCCGACTTCTCGGCGGACACGACTTCCGGCGTGGCTCCCCTTTCGGTCGCCTTCCACGACGCCTCCAACGTCCCGGGAGCCTCGGCATGGCACTGGGAGTTCGGGGACGGCGGTGTGAGCGACGAGCGCGATCCCACGCACGTCTTCCAGGAGGGCGGCGTCTACGACGTCCGGCTCACGGTAACGGGATCCGGCGGAGAGGCGCCGCGGCAGAAAGCCGCGTTCGTCTCTGTGACCGGCTCCGGCCGGGGAACCGCCGTCGGGGGCGAGGCATCGCGGCCCTCCACCCGATCCCTGCCGGCCCGGCCTTGAGTCTGGGGTCAGGTCTTGCCTTTTGCCACCCCGTAGTCCGACCGCCACGAGTTCGCGATCCCTTCGACCTTTTCTCTGAGGGCAGGATCGCTCTCGATGAATCGCTGTCCGCTATAGGCCAGTCTTGCCGCGCGCGACGGCGAAACCAACAAGGCTTCGCCAATCATTTCGAGCCGGATCAACCCTTCGTTGCGGGCCAGGTAGGCAGCGATCGCGCGGAGATGCCCTCCCCTGGCCGTCCGAATGATCGACGGATTGCTGTCGAACCAGTCGGCAACGGCATGGAGAACCGCGTCCATCGAGGGTCGCGCCGGGAGTCGATGCTCGCGCGGGACTTCGCGTGACAAGGGAATGCGCTCGATTCGGTGACGCATCTCTCGCAGAAATTGCTCGCTGCCGAGGAAGATCTGTCCCTTGATCGACGCGAACGGTCGAGGTCCTGCGCATATCCCGGCGCGAACGAACTCGCTGTAGGAGCTCGTCGCGTGGCGGACAATTGTCCCGAACTGATTCCGAGTCCATCTAACCTCGAGCCAGGTGGGAGCGCGGTCAATCCCCGCCGTTGCACGGTAATTGCTCCAGGGCCAGTCCTCGGGCTTCGCGACGATTCCGGCCCGAACCGGATTGAGGACGACGTATCGAGTCAACTCCAGCAGATGAGTCTGGCGCTCGACGAGTATTCCCTTGAAGCGCCCTTGCATCACGTGACCCACACGCTCGTGACGCACATTGAACCCTTGGCTGTAGATGCCGTTTAGCTCACGCATCCCCTTCGAGAGGGTCGGCTCGGGCGTCTCGAGCAGCAGGTGGTAGTGGTTGCCCATCAGGACATAGGCATGCAGTGTCCAGCCGAAGCGTTCGACCGTCCGGCCGAGAAGACGCAGAAAGAGGCTCCGATCGTCGTCGTCGTGAAAGATCGTGCCTTTTTCATTGCCGCGGCTCGTCGCGTGCCAAACCGCCCCCGCGTACTCCAGTCTCAATGGCCGGGCCATCGAACCCCTCGCTCTTAGACTTGTCACGGGGGCATCCGACAGATCCGCTGTTCAAAGACCAGACCTGACCCCAACCGTCGCCTGCCCCATAATTGACGGGATGAAACGGTGGCGCTGGCCGCTCGTGGCCGTGGCCGTCCTGGTGCTTGGCTGGCTCGTCCTGGGCCTGGCGAAGCCTCGGGGCGTGGCGGTCCAGGTCGCGGAGGTCAAGCGGGGAGACCTGGTCGTCCCGGTCCAGTGCGACGGAACGCTGGAGCCTCCTCCCGGCGGGGAGCTCAGGTCCCCGGAATCAGCCACCGTCAAGGACATCCTGGTGCACGAGGGGGACCGCGTGAACCCGGGGACAATCCTTCTGACACTCTCGACCCCCGAGCTTTCCCAGAAGGCCCTGGACGCTCGCGCCGAGGCCCTGCGGCTGAAAGCCGAGCTCGAAAGCGCGCGCTCCGAGCTCGCCAACGCCCTGCGCGAGGAAAAGCACCACCGGGAAGTCTACGAAGGCGACCAGCGGCTCCTGGCCAACGGCGCCATTACGCGCGCCGCCGCAGAGGCGGACGAGCGAGCCCTCCAGCAGGCGGAGGGGACGCTCGCGGCGGCCCGTGCGCGGCTTTCGGGCCTCGAAGGAAAGGATTCGCGCCTCGCCTTAGCCGAGCGCGCCGCCGACGATCTCGAGAAGCGCGCCGGCGCGCTGACGGTGCGTGCGGCCTCCTCCGGCGTCGTGTACGGCTTGCCCCGGCGGCCGGGCGAAGCCGTGGCTGCGGGCCAGGTCGTCGCGAGCGTGGTGGATCCGGAGCGGCGGCGTGTGCGTGCGCGCGTGGACCAGCCGGACCTTCCACGGATCGCTCCCGGCCAGAAGATGTATCTCGCCTTCGACGGCCTGCCGCGCGAGCGGTGGGAGGGCAAGGTGTCGGAGGTGGCCCCCGGTCTTCGAGACGTCGGCGGCCGCGAGGTCGGAGAGGTCCTCGGAGAGGTTTCCGATCCGAAGGGCAAGCTCCCCACCAACGCCGCCGTGGACGTCCAGATCGTGACGGGCGAGAAGAGCGGCACGCTCGTCGTGCCGCGAGCGGCGGTGATCCGGGACGGCGACCGGCGGTTCGTCTATTTGCTCGAGGATGGCCGCGCCCGGCGTCGCGAGGTCGAGGTGGGCCTTCTCGGCTTGAGCGAGGTCGAGGTCACCACGGGGCTGAAGGAGAAGGACCGCGTCATCCTTCCGGGGGCCGCGGCGCTCTCCGACGGCCTCCGCGTACAGGCCGGCCGAGGCTGACGCCGGAAGCGGGATCCAGAGCCAGACGCCATGTTCAACCGCGAGGTCTTCGGCATGGCGATCGACCGGTTTCGAAAGCACCCGTTCCAGACGTCCTTGACTCTGGCGGGCATGGTCGTCGGGACGGCCGCGATCATTCTGGTCGTCACGCTCGGGCTGACCGGCCGCAAGTACGTCCTGAAACAGATCGAGGGCGTGGGCTCGCGCCTGGTCTGGTCGAACTATCGCGGCACCGTGACCTCCGGTGTCTCGCGCTCGGCCGACGACTTCCAGACCGACGGAGACGTCAAGGCCATCGCAACGCGAAGCGACCTCTTCTCGGGAGTGACCGGCCTCGTGACGCTGCGCGGCACGCTGACGGTGCAGTCGCAGGCCAAGACTCTCACGATCCTGGGCGTGATGCCGAACTACGGCGAGGTCCGCAGGAACATGCGCATTCTCCAGGGACGGTTCATCGACGAGGACGACTACACCGAGCGCGCCCGCGTCGCGGTCGTCAACCGCCCCCTCTACGAGCAGCTGTTCGGCAACGACTCTTCGCCCGACAAGACCCTCCGCACGCTCGGCACGACGTTCCAGGTCATCGGCGTCTTCGAGGAGCCGGTGGACACGCTCGGGCGCGGCGAGGTCGTGCCCGAGACGATCCTCATCCCGGCGACCGTGGCCTGGTACTACACGCCGACGCGCCAGTTGAAGACGCTCTTCGCCGAGGCGCGGGACTTCGAGGCGCTTCCGGCGGCGGTCAAGGCGGTCGAGGAGATCCTGCGCGAGCGCCATCGACCGGGATCCGTCTACGAAGTCGAGAGCATGACGACCGTCGTGCGCCTGGCGCGCGCGATCTCGGTGGGACTGATCGTCGTCTTCATCCTCGCGGCGGCGGTCTCGGTCGTCGTCGGGGGCGTGGGGATCATGAACATCCTGCTCGCCTCGGTCGAGCAGCGCACCCGCGAGATCGGCGTGCGCATGTCGGTCGGCGCGCGGCGGCGCGACATCCTGGGGCAGTTCCTCTTCGAGGCGCTCTCGCTCGGCGTGGCGGGGTCCTCGATCGGCGTGGCGCTCGGACTGGGGCTGCCGTATCTCTCGCGGCTCTTCCTGCGCAACGTCGAGATCAATGTCTCGTGGGTCGCGGCCGGCCTCGCGTTCTTCTTCTCCTGTGCCGTGGCAGTCATCTTCGGCGCGGTACCGGCGTACCGCGCTTCGAGTCTGAATCCGTCGGAGGCGCTTCACCATGAATAGTCGCTGTGTCTCGAGAGTCGCAATCCTCCTGGTCCTCGTGTCCGGAGCCGCCCTCGCTCAGACGGCCGGCCCCGAGTCGCTGACGCTGCGCAAAGCCGCAGAGCTCGCGCTGGAGAAAGCGCCGGAGCTCGCCGCGGCGCGGGCCGCGAGCGAGGTCGGCCGGTCCTCGGCGAACCTGGCCCGGGATGTGTTCCATCCCAACGCGTGGATCACGACCACGCCGGGCTACACGCACGGCCTGCCGGGCGTCGTCGCCGGCCGGGTCCCCTCCGTGATCGGGGTGGAGGTTCGGCAACTGATCTACGATCCGGACCGGCGGGCCGACGCGCTGTCGGCCGAGGCCACGGCCGCGAGCATCGACGCCGACCTCGGCCAGGCCTGCCGGGCGACTCTCGAGCGTCTGGTGACCGCCTACGCGCGCGCCTTCATGGACGAAGGGGTCATCGCGGCCGCGCAGCGTCGCTTCGACGCCGCCGAGGCGATCGCCCGGCGCGAGGCGGCGCTGCTCTCGGAAGGGCGAGTCACCGAGCTCGACGCGGAGCGCGCGCGGCTCCAGTCGGCCCGTGCGCGACAGAAGGTCCTGAACGCCGAGTCGGACCGGGACCTCGACATGCTCGAATTGAAGCGCCTGATCGGGTGGCCGGGAAGCTCTCCGCTGCGCCTGGCGGGCGATCCCGACGCAATCCTGCCGGAGCTTTCCGCGACCGAGAACCTCGCGGCGGCCCGGGCCGCCGACCCGGTCCTGACGTCCCTGACCCGCGAGGTCCAGCTCCTGGGCCAGTCGGCGCACCTGGAATCCAAGCGCTGGATGCCGATCCTCGAGGCCTCCGCGACGTACCAGCGCCTGGGCAAGTTCAACAACTACGACCAGTACTACCTGACGTTCACCCCCGACTCCGTCGCGATCGGCGTCTCGATTCTCTTTCCGCTCTGGACGGGCGGCCGCTTCGAGGACGGCCGCGACCGCGCGCGCGCCCGTCTCGACCGTGCCGAAGCGCAGCTGCAGGCCCGGGAGGCGGAGGTCGAGCTGGCCGTGCGGCGCGCCGAGTCGATGGTCGCCCGCTCGCTCGCCGAGAAGAGCCTGTCGCTGCGGTCCCAGGGCCTCGCCTCGCAGGATCGCGACGCACTGGAGCAGCTCGCCCGCGAGGGGCGCTCCGCTCTTTCCGATGTCGACGAGCGAGAGATGGCTCTGGCCGACGCCGACACGGAAGCCGCTCAGGCGAATCTCGACTCGCTTCTCGAGCGCCTGCGGCTGCTCTCTCTGCGGGGCGAGCTGGGAACAGCGCTTCTGGGCGCCGAGCCTCCCTGCGCGGTGCACTGACGCCGGGGCGCGAGAAGCGTCAGCCGCGCTCGGCGAGAACCCGCAGGGCGAAGTCACGCGGAGCTTCGGCGAAGAGCTCCGTGCCGCGGGACAAAAGCGCGTCCGCGCGCTGCCGGACGAGCTCCCGGCCTCGCTCCAGAAGCTTCACTCCCTGGCCGTCCGGCGCCGGTGGCGTCAGCGCCTCGAGCTCCCGGCACAGGACGGAGAGATCGGTGACGCCGCCGAGCTCGCGAGCGAGCTCGCCGAGCGCCTTCTCCCGGCGTTTCAGGAGTCGGCTTCCGGAGGAGGCCAGAAGCTCGACCTGGTACCGGAGATCCTTGACGCGCTTGCGCCACTCGTGGAAGTCGGCGTCTGCTCTGGTCTCGGCGGCCCGCGCGAGGGACTGACGCGTCCGGCGAAAGCTTCGGGTGAGCCCCCGCTCGAGGTCCGGCGTCGAGTAGTCGCGGGGCAGGGTGACTTCGAGGGCCGCCGGGAGAAGCTTGAGAATCGGCGCAGCGCCCCGGAGAGTTTTCGCTGGCGTCGGCCGGTCTGGTCCCTCGCTCAACCGGGCCGCGAACTCCGCCGCCTCGACGAACAGAACCGGATCGTCGCCGGCGAGGCCGGAGAGCGTCGCGAACAGGACGTCGCGATCGCGGAGGAGACCGGTGTCGCGGAACGCGCGCTTGAGCTCTTCCGTCATCCCGCGCGTGGCGATACGGCGGAGGGAGGGGCGGAGGAGCGCCAGCACGCTTCGGGCCCGGCGAATGGACTTGCGATACTCGTGAACCGCCTGCTCGGGGTTCTCCTCGGACGATGCGGCGATCCGCCTCGCGGCTCGGATCACGCCGGCGAAGGCCGAGAGGATCGCGTCACGGAGGGGAACGCCGCGGCGAAGCTTCAACTTCGCTCCCCGTGTCGAACTTCGGGAGCGGCGCGGCGGCGCTGCAGGCGCCCCTGCGATCACGACAGGATCGCTCGTCAAGGCGCCGGATTGTAGCAAGCCGCAAGCCTACGGCGAAGGCCGGGCGGCGGGAGTCGGCGCGGGCGTCGCCGCCGCGCTGCGGTTGGCGGCCAGGAGCTTGGCAAGCACCTCGTCGTAATAGGGTTTCTCGCGTAAGCCGGCGTACTTGCCCGGGAAGTCGACCAGGGTCACGTCGGTGATCCCGCGCGCGGCATCGAAATTGTTCATCACGACGGCAAGTCGCTGGTCGTGGGGCAGGCGGATGTTGTCGATCATCGGAAAGTCGAAGTCGCCCGTCCAGAACTCGGCGGACGTGGTATCCACGGCACCGCCCTCGTCGGTGCGCACCGTGACGCGCAGCTGCACCTGCTCGGCGCCATTGTCGACGTCGAGCGCCTCGAGCTTGAAGTTGCGCTGGATGCCGTCGACGACGAGGCTGCGTTCGACGGCCGGGATCTCGCCGCTTCCGTCGGGCGCGATGAAGGAGAGGGTCTTGGTGTTGATCGTGGCGTCGAACTTCCGCCCGCCCTCCTCGATGATGAGCATCTGCTTCTTGGTGACCTCTTCGGCGACGCGCTGGAGCCGCGCGAGGTACTCCTTGCGGTTCGGCGTCTCCTTGATCTGGCGCTCGATGTGGGAGAAGAGAGGCTTCAGGTTCAGCGACTCGTGAAAGTTGTAGACGAGAAGCTCCAGGTTCAGGAGCTTCTGCTCGAGACTCTGCGGTCCGCGACCCAGGAACGAGTTGATGATGGACGTGAACATGTCCTTGCGCAGGGCACTGTCGGACTCCTCCCGCTTGCTGGTGAGCTCCGAGTAGAGACGCGCGTTGGTGTCGCTCTGCTGCATGCGTTCGCGCAGCTCCGAGTCCCGGCCCTCGCGCTCGCGCAGGTAGCTGGAGGTCCAGAAGCCCAGGATCGCCACCGCGAGGGCGGTCAAGAGCCCGCCCACCGGCTGAAGGATGATCTGGGCCTTGTCCCAGCGATCGCGCTGCGTATCGGCCATTATTTGCGCGAGAGCGCGAGCTTGCCGGACGCCTGCTTGACGGCGATGTCGTATCGACTCGGCTTGTCGTAGACGGCGACCTTCAGGGACCCGCTGGCGCCCTTGTAGTCGATCGACAGCGTGCAGTCTCCCGTGGCGGCGACCTTCAGGCTGTAGCCTCCGAAGTCATCGGTGGCGGCGGAAGCCGTCGTTCCTCCGCAGTCGAGCTTGAGTCCGACTCCCTTGGGAACCGGCTTTCCGCCTTCGCTGACCGTGCCGTGGATCTCGGCCGCCGCCGCCGCGAGGGGGAGCGCGAGGGTCAATGCGAGGGCGCCGAGGATTGTCTTGGTCATGTGTCCTCCTGCCGACAGCCTAACGGAGGTTCTGCGCCGTGGAATTCCCCGCCCACGCGGCCTCTCGATAGATCTCGAGGGTCGCCCGGGCGGCCTTGGCCCAATCGTACTGCGAGAGCCTGTGACGGCCGTCCGCAATCAGCCTCTCCCGCAGGCCCTGGTCCTGGTCGAGACGCGACAGCGCCCCGGCGATCGCGTCGTCGTCGGCCGGGTTCACCAGCAGCGCCGCCGGGCCGACGACCTCGGGCATCGCGCTGACCGTCGACGTGACGATCGGTACGCCGGCCGCCATCGCTTCCAGAAGGGGCAGCCCGAAGCCCTCGTAGTAGGACGGGTGAAGCAGGATCCGCGCGCGGTTGTAGAGCGCGTTGAGCACCTCCGGAGTCACGTAGGGCAGGACGATGACCTGGGCCTTCCCTTGCGGCGTGCGAAGCAGGCGATCGAGCTCTCTGTCCCCGCCCGCGAAGCGCCGAACGAGAACCAGCCGGTAATCCGCGCGATCCCGAAATGCCCGCAGAAATCCGCGCACCGCGTGGACGTGATTCTTGTAGGGCGAGCCCTGGCCGACCGTGAGCACGAACGGCGTCGTCGGGGCGATGATGGACTTCAGCGCGCGCGCCGCGGCGGCGTCATCGAGTGGATGGATCCGCCTCCGGTCGAAGCCGAGGTGCACGACACGGATGTTCGGCTCGTGCGCCGGGAAGAGCTCGAGGATCGCGTTTCGCGTGGCGTTGGAGATCGCGATGATCCTCGCGGCGTGATTCATGGCCGCGATGACACTGTTTCGGTAGAAGAAGCCTCCCACCCGCCGCATGAACCAGTTGTTCGAGTTGTATGCCGGATCGACCAGCCAGTTGATGTCGTGAACCGTCACGACGAGCGGTCGCGTGAGGCCTGAGGGCGCCACTTCGTAGGGCGAGTGGAAGACATCGAACCTTCGGCCGCGGAGGAAATGGCGCAGTGCCAGCGGCGTGAGAGGAGAGTCGTGCGGAAACGGCACCGGAATCCGCTCGGCGGAAAGATCCGCGATGGCCGGGCTCCCGCGCCGACCGTTTTGGACCAGCACGAGCTCGAGGTTCGGGTCCTCCGCCTTCAGATGCCGGATGAGGTTGAGGGTGTAGTTGCCGACGCCGCTCTCGGCGTTCGTCAGCTTGCGCGCGTCGATGGCGACCCGGAACGCTCGCTCTCGGTCGCTCGTCGACACGGCCGGTCACCCTCAGGATCGGACGCGGAGGCTACTTCTTCGCCCCTTTTCGCGGGTCGTCCTTCGGGTTGACGTAGGTGATGGTGAACGGTCCGACTCCGTGCACCTGCACCTCGGTGTCTCCCTTGAACCAGGCGTAGTGATGCATCTGCGCCGGCATCGAAGCGAAGCCTCCGGCGGCCAGGGTCGTCCCTTGCGACTCGTCGAGCTTGTCGCCCATCCCGATGCCGAACGTCCCGGCGATCACCGTGATGTTCTCGCGCGTCGGGTGGAAGTGGGCCGGGATCTTATAGCCGTCCTTGGCCTTCAACCTCACCGTGTAGACGCCTCCCTTGCTCGGGTCGCCCTGCAGGACCGCCATCTTGGCTCCCGGAGGGAAGGCCGGAGGCGCGTCGCCCCACTGGAGCTCGGACTCGTTCAGGATGGCGTGCGAGGGAGTCTTGGACGGCGTGGGTTCCTGGCCGGGAGCGAGTGTGACGGCCAGGAAAGCGAGCGCCGCGAGGCCGGTCGTCTTGCGCATGGAGGGTCCTCCTGCCGCGGATGCTATCCGCTTCGAAAGAGAACCGCCCCATTCGTGATCCCGACCGGCTACGGCTTGCGCGTGGAGGATTAGGGACACAGCTTGGCAGTCGAAAAGGGACGCGCCGGCGGGCTTTTCGGGCATGCCTCTCGGGCGCGGCGGGGAGGAGTCATGACGAGGATGTCGCGGTTGGGATCCTTGGTTCTGGCGCTCGCATTCGCGGGAGGCGGGGTCCTCCAGGCCCAGTCCCTGGTGACCTCGCCGATGCCCCTGATCGGGATCACCCCGTGCCGGATCGTCGACACGCGCGACGCCGGCTTTCCGCCAGGCTATGGGCCTCCGGCGCTGGTGGCCGGCGCCTTCCCCCGCGCAGCTTCACCCTGGCGGGCCAGTGCGGCGTCCCGTCGGGGGCGCAGGCGGTCTCCTTGAACGTCACGGTCGTCAGCCCGCTCGGCTTGGGGTACGTGCTGCTCTATCCCCAGGGCGGCGCGGAGCCGGTCGTCTCGACGCTCAACTACCTCCCGGGCGAGACCGTCGCCAACGCGGCGATCGTGCCTCTGGGCACCGGGGGGGGCATCACGGTGGCGGCGGCCGTGTCGGGAACCGACTTACTCATCGACGTC
Source organism: uncultured Acidobacteriota bacterium (assembly GCA_963733815.1). Taxonomy (GTDB): domain Bacteria; phylum Acidobacteriota; class Thermoanaerobaculia; order UBA5066; family Gp7-AA6; genus DAHUXD01. The sequence goes on from CAVTEG010000001.1 coordinate 273,407, forward strand.
AACGGCTACTTCGGAGCCACGGGTGCCGGCTTCTTCAACACGTTCGTCGGCGCGGGCAACTCCACGATGACCGAGGAATACAACACCGCGGCGGGGCATCTCGCTCTCTTCAGCAATGCGACAGGCGGCTCCAACACCGCCGTCGGCTTGAGCGCCCTCCGGCTCAACGACACGGGGTCCAACAACACCGCGCTCGGGGCCGGCGCGCTCGAGTTGAACACGGGCGGGAGCGACAATACGGCGACCAACACGGGCCTGAAGTCGAACACGAGCGGCAGCGCCAACACAGCCGTCGGAAACGGGCTCCAGAGCAACACCACGGGCAGCTACAACACCGCGGTCGGCGGCGGGCTCTACGCCAATACGACCGGGTCGGGAAACACCATGATCCACAGTAACGGCGCCGAGGTGGAGGCGAACGGGAACCTGCAGATCAGCGACGACGGCAGCGACGACGGCGACACCACGACGGTTCGTATCGGACAGGACGGCCAGCAGAACAGGGTCTGGCTGGCCGGGGTTCGCTCCGCGACGGGTCTCCCGGGCGCGATTCCGGTCTTCGTCGACAGCCACAACCAGCTCGGCACCGCGCCCTCCTCGCGGCGATTCAAGAAGGACGTGCAGGACATGGCCGATGAAAGCCGCGGCCTCTTCCAGCTGCGGCCGGTGACGTTTCGCTACCGGGGACAGTCGGGCGGCCACCTGCAGTTCGGGCTGATCGCCGAAGAGGTCGATGCCGTTCTGCCGGAGCTCGTCGTCCGCGGCGCCGGAGGGGAAGCCGAGTCGGTGCTCTACCAGGAGCTTCCCGCCATGCTCTTGAACGAGATTCAGGAGCAGGGGCGGCGCCTGGAGGAGCAGCGCGCCGGGATCCTGGCCGAGCGCGCCCGACTCGAACGGCAGAGAGACGCGGCGGAGGAGACGGCTCGGACGATTGAGAGCCTCGAGAGGAGACTTTCGCTTCTCGAGCGCGGGAGCTCCGAGGAGGAGAAGCCATGAGACACCGGAACCTTGCGCTTCGGGTGTCGGTGATTCTGTCGGTCTTCCTCTACGCCCACTCCTTTCGGGGCGAGGAGCCGACGCTGCCGGAGGCGCCCGCGCTCGTGACCACCGCGATGCCGTTTACGGGAATCACACCGTGCCGCATTGTGGACACGCGGGACGCCACCAAGCCCCAAGGCTACGGACCGCCCTCGCTGACGACGGCCTGGCCGCCGCGCAGCTTCGGCCTGAAGGGCCAGTGCGGGATCCCGATCGGGGCGGTAGCCGTGTCCCTGAACGTGACGGTTGTCAGTCCCCAGGCCCTTGGCTATTTGCTCCTCTATCCCCAGGGGGGAGCGGTGCCGGCGGTCTCCACGTTGAACTTCGCGCAATCGCAAACGATCGCCAACGCGGCGATCGTGCCGCTCGGCGTCAACGGAGGCGTCACGGTCGCCGCGGTTCTGTCCGGCACCGACCTGCTCATCGACACCAACGGCTACTTCGGCGCGAGCCCCGGCAACGACAACGACGTTTTCGTCGGGCTCGGGACCGGAAACCCGACGCTGACACCCTTCGCCGATACGGGCTTCGGCAATTACACCCTCGCGCTCGACCCCGGGCCCATGTCGCACACGGCGGTCGGGTACGGCGCCCTCCAATTCAGCGTCGCCAACGAGACCTCCGTGGACTCGAGCAGTGTCGGGGTCGGCTACGCGGCGCTCGGCCTGACCTCGACCGGCTTCTACAACACCGGTTTCGGGTCCTTCGCGGGGAATCAGGCCGGGACGGGCTTCGTCAACTACGCCGTCGGCTACCATGCGCTGCTTCAGGCCACCAACGGCTACGGCGAAGTCGCGATCGGCAACTATGCGTTGGACAACCTCCAGACGGATCCAACCAACCCTAACTACATGAGCCACAACGTCGCGATCGGGTACGCTGCGGGCGAAAACCTGCAGGACGGACGGGGTACCGTCTTCATCGGCACGACGGGTACCAACGACGCGTTCTTGACGCGGATCGGCGCCCAGGGGGTTCACACCTCGACCTTCGTCGCCGGCGTTCGGGGCGCTCCCATCGGTACCTCGTCTCAGCTCCTCCTCGTCGACCCGACCGGCCAGCTGGGAACGACGGCCTCATCGCAGCGCCACAAAGAGGATGTTCGGGACATTGCGGACGAGAGCGCCGCGCTCTCGCGGCTTCGGCCAGTGACTTTCCGGTACCACGATCAGGAGAGGTTGCAGTACGGCCTGATCGCCGAGGAGGTCGACGAGGTCCTGCCCGATCTCGTCGTCTGCGACGGCCACGGAGATCCGGAGGCGGTTCAGTATCACGAGCTGCCGGCGCTGCTCTTGAACGAGGTGGAGAAGCAGGGGCGCCGGTTTGGCGCGGCCGAGCGCGGACGGGACGCCCGCCAGGCCGTGCTTGCGGCGAGCGACGACGAGCTTCGCCGACAAGAGCGTCGGCTCGAGGAGCTTCGAGCATGGCTTGCGAGACTCGAGAAAGAGGCGGGTGAGCGATGACGACGAAGACGTCCGTAGTGGTGGCTGTGGCCGTAGCGGCGTTCCTCGGCTTCGCGCTTTCGGGGGCGCCGAAAGCACTCGCGCAGGAATCGCCGGCGGTGCCGGCCCTCGTGACGGCGCCGCTGCCCTTCATCGGGATCACGCCGTGCCGGCTGGTCGACACGCGGGATCCGACGATGCCGACGGGGTACGGTCCGCCGTCGCTGCCTCAGGGCGGACCGCCTCGGAGCTTCACGCTGACCGGCCAGTGCGGGATTCCTGCGGGAGCACAGGCGGTGTCGCTCAACGTCACTTCCGTCAATCCGCAGGGCAACGGCTACCTGGCTCTCTTTCCGCAGGGAGGGCCGCAGCCGGCCGTTTCGACGCTCAATTTCAAGAACAAGACGGTTGCCAACGCGGCGATCGTGCCGCTGGGCACCGGGGGCGGGCTCTCGGTGGTGGCGGGGGTGGCGGGCACGGATCTTCTCCTCGACGTCAACGGCTACTTCGCTCCCACGGCCGCCGACGTGTCCAACGCGTTCCTTGGCCTCGGCGCGGGTAACCCGACCATGACCGGCCAGTACAACACGGGCCTGGGCTGGGGCGCGCTCGGCGCGAACACGACGGGCCAGAAGAACACGGCGGTCGGGTACCGGGCGCTCGCCTCCAACACCGATGGCACCGAGAACACCGCGGTCGGCGTCGGAGCCCTGGCGTCCAACACGACGGGCAACTACAACAGCGCGCTTGGAGCCGGCGCCCTGGCCTACAACACGACCGGCTCCGACAACGTGGCCATAGGCTCCGGGGCGCTCGCATCGAACACGACCGGCTCCCGAAACACCGCCGTCGGATATGGCGCGCTGGTCCTGAACACGGATGGCTCCGACAACATCGCGGTGGGCGCTTACGCCGGGTCGAACCTGACGTCCGGCCAGGGCAACATCTATCTTGGGGCGACCGGCCCGGCGAGCGAGTCCTTCACGATCCGGATCGGCGAACCGGGACTTCACAATCGCTGTTTCATTACCGGCGCGTATTTCACGACGACAGCCGTTCCGGACGCTGTTCCCGTCTACGTGGATTCGACCGGGAAGCTCGGCAACGTCACCTCCTCGGCCAGGTACAAGGAGGACATTCGGGACATGGGGGATGCGAGCGATTCCCTCGCGAAGCTGCGGCCCGTGACTTTCCTCTACAAAGACGACGCGGATCGCCGCGTGCAGTTCGGGCTGATCGCCGAAGAGGTGGAGGAGGTCTACCCCGAGCTCGTCGTGCGCGACCGCGCGGGGAACACGGAGACGGTCATGTACCACGAGCTGCCGGCGATGCTCTTGAACGAGTGGCAGAAGCAGCGCAAGGAGCTCGCGCGGCAGGAAGAGGAGGGCCGCGCCCTTCAGGCGGAAGCCGAGCAGCTGCGGGCCGAGGCCGTCGAACGCCAGGCGCGGATCGGCGCGCTCGCCGCCCGCATCGCCGAGCTCGAGAAAAGGCAGCCCTAAGCAATCCGTTTCGACCCTGTCACCCGGGGAAGCGATCCGACTCTGTAGAGAGACGAGTGGGGGGAAGGGGAACCGCAGTGAATCCGGTTCCTAGTTTTTCGGCGGTCGCAGGATCTGGGTCTGCTCGAGGAAAGGCAGCGCCTGCTGGAGCTCGGTGACGAGGTGCTCGAGCTCGCTCGGGTCCTCGATGTCGATCGTCGCCCCGCCCTTCCCGTCCTCAATCGTCACGACGTTGGAGCCGCTGCCCGGCGGCTTCGGGCCCTGGCGGAGGTGGATCGTGAATCGCGGCTGCTTCATCGGAGCAGTCTACGTCACCGGAACGGACCGCCCGGCGACGTCGGTCGTTACTTCCAGCTCGGCGGTGTGGCTCCGAGCGGGCCGTGGCCGCAGCCGTATTGTGTGTCGCCCTTCCGATTCCCTTCGGAGATGGGATAGGTCGCCGCGGTCGTGGCCTGCAGGCGCTCGGGGTCGCTCAAGTCGTACAGCTCGGCCGCGGCTCCGACCGTCTGAAACTCCCCGCGCCGCCTGCCGATGCGTCCCAGGTAGCCCCGGATAGCCCGTTGCTCCGCCGGGGTCGCGTGAGCGAACAGGACCCAGACGCGCGTGCGGCCGCGGAACGGGTCGAGCTCCCGCAGGTACTCGCGCGGCTGCCCGCGGTGGCAGCCTCCGAACGTGACCTGCGAGGCCTCGATTCCAACTCGTGGCCCGTAGAAGCGCACGTTTCTCTCGGCTCCGTAGTAGACGTAGATCGCGTCCTCGGACTGCCGTTTCGACGCGAGGGTAGCGAGAATCGGCCGCGTCTCCTCGTTTCGGTAGACCGGCAAATTCCAGGCGGTGGCAACGCCGAGCGAGACCGCGAAGAGCGCGCCTCCGACCGGCTGAGGCACGTGGAGACGCGCCAGACCGTCGACGATCGCATCCGACGCCATCCGCGGCGGCGAGCAGGGCGGCGGGCGTGAGAAAGAGAATCGCTCGCCCGGAAAACGGGTACTGATGCATGACAGCCGCGACAAGTGCAACCGCCGCGGGTGCGATCAGCAGAGGAGCGGCTTCCGGGCGCTTCCTCCAGAGAATCAGTGATGCGAGAAGCACCAGGACCACGACGATGGGTCGAGGAAGCGACGGCTGCCAGAACTGCTGCATGTACTCCCGCGTCTCGGGCGTCAGGCGATGGAACCCGAGAGCGACGGCGGCCGCCGCGCTCACGGCCCACGCGGCGAGCATGGCGGCCAGGCGCGGGGGCAGGTGTCTCCGCCCGCTGCGGAGGGCGAGCGCGGCCATGGACGCTCCGAGCCCCGCAACCATCAAGACGGCGCCCATCGAAAACCAGACGGCCGTCGCCCCTGCGAGGCCGGCGCGCACGTAACGGGAGCTCGTCTCCGGAGCGTTCCTCAGCCCAAGGGCAATGAGCGTGAGAGCGAGGGATACGCAGACGTCGGTGGAGTACGGCTTGGCCTCGGCGCTGTAGGAGATCAAGATCGGTGAGAACGCGAAAAGAGCTGTCGCAAAGACCGAAGTCCAACCGGGCCGGGTGCGGACAGCGAGGATGGCGAACAGGGGAAGTGAGGCGAGGCCGCAGACGAGAGGAAACAGGCGGAGGGCAAACTCGGACGGGCCGAGCGCGCTCGTCGCGAGCTTGAGTGCGGCGAGAAATCCCGGAGGCGCGATCTGGTCGAGCGCGAGCGGCTCGCTGACGAGAGGGAAGAGCGGAGTGCGGATCACGTTCTCCGCGAGGGCGATCTCGTCGAGCCACAGGGACGTGTTTGCGAAGTACTGCCAGAGACGCGCTGCGGCGCCGGCGAGAACGAGAAGCACCAGCGACAGGCGCAGGACCGGCGTCACGGGTAGATGCTAAGCGGTGATCCGCCGATGGCGGCGAGGCTGGGGAGCGGTTGGAGGTTCCCACGCCCTGCTCGGAGGTGACAGGAGCGTCCGCCGAAGCGGTAGGATCGTCGCGATCTCAGTGAGGCCGAAACCTCCGCTGCTGCTCCTCGTACCGTTCGCCGCGATGGCCGCGGCGGTGGGATTCGGCGCCTGGACCGGCTTTCCCGTCCACAGCGACGCGGTCCTTACGCTGCTCGAGCGCGAGCGCGGAAAGGCCGCGCTCGCGGCGTACCACGCGGACCGGCCTCTCTACGGGTGGATGCTTCAACGGACCGAGAACGTGGTCGGCTCGGGACGCATCGTGCAAGTCGGCGCCGCCCTCGCGGCCTGGGCGGTCCTCGCTTGGCTGACGTCCCTTCTCTGGAAGAGGCTCTTCCCCGGCGAGGAGCAGTGGTCGTGGCTCCCCGCGCTGCTCGTTCTTTCGCCGATCGTCGTGCAGGTGCAGTTCGTGGGTCTGACGATCGCTTATCCGGGCGTTCTTCCCGTGTCGCTCGTCCTCGGAGCGCTTCTCTTCGATCTCCCGGCGCCGGGAGTCCGCCGCGCCGCTCGCGCCCCGGCCGTCCTGCTGCTGGCGGGACTCTCCGCAATCGTGAGCGAGTATGGCGTTGCGGCCGCGTTCGGCGGTGTCGCCCTGGCGCTCGTGATGCGTCATCGCCGGACCGCTTCGCTCGTTGCGCTCGGCGCGGGAGCGGGCGCCTTCCTGTTTCATCTGACCGCGGACGCCGCCGCGCGCCCGGACGTCGCGCCGGCCACGCTGCTTTCGAACCTCCTCGATCATCCGCTACGCCCCGTCGGACGCTGGCTCGCCGGTTTCTGGTACGCGCTGATCGGGGCCTACGGAGACGCCGCATGGCGCCTGGAGCTCGATCCCGACTCGAGAGGGACGCTCGTCGCGCTCGCCCTCGGGCTCGCCGGCGTGCCGTTCGTCGTGGCGGCGGTCCGCCGCTTCGCGGCCCCGGACACGCGAGCGTTCGATCGTCGCCGCGCCACGGCGCTGTTCGCTGCGATCGGCGCGGCGACTCTGCCGGTCGTCCTGGCGGGCCGAAGCGTCGCGTGGCACGGCGAGCGCATCTCGAGTTACGAAACGCGGTTCCTGCTGCCCGCCCTGCCGTTCGCCTGCGTGCTCGTGGCCGCCGCGCTGGTCCGCCTCCTCGTTCGCGGCATCCTTCCGGCCGCGGCCGCCGGGCTCGTGTTTCTCTGCATTCAGCAGGCGTGGCAAGGCGCCTTCGAGACGCGGCGGGCGCAGGCCTGGGCCCGGGATCTGGGGCGCGTCCTCCAGCCCATCGTGCGGAGAAGCCCGGGGATCACGCTCGCGGTCGTCCCTGCGGACCCCTCCCCGTTGAGCGGCCCGGTCTGGACGAGCAAGGTGACGCTCGGCTGGCCCGCCGATGACGCGGCGAGGACCTGGGTGCTGTCGCTCGACAAGGCCCTCCCGCTGCTCGGCCCGCGGGAGCGATGCCACGTCGGCGAGTCGGTCGCGATCGCGGGTGAGATCCGCTGGGCGGGACGGTCCGGGCCGCTCGCCCGCGTCGTCTGGGTTCCGGTTCGGGGCGACCGGGTCGGCGAGCTCGAACCGTACTGCCTGGCGCCGGCGCCGTAACGCGAGCCACCCCGACGCAACGAGTTAGCGCGAAGCGTCTGTCGTGGAATTTCGTCGGGTTTCGTCAAGACACGGAGAAAACACGGAGAATCTGGCGAATCAACGCCGGCTCAGGAGCGTCATCTCAAAGTCGACTCGAGAGGAAAGGTGCCGATAGCGGTCGCCGGACCGGTGGGATCGTGCTTTGTCAGAGGGTTCGCGTCTTCCAAACACAGATTTTTCACCAGTTACGACATGCGGACAGTCTCAACCCCTGACCAAGTCCACGCCTGCCTACGGAATATCCCCCGACCCTCTCGTTCCATCCGCCGCGGGACGAACGCGGGGC
>CAVTEG010000002.1:0-233158 GCA_963733815.1 uncultured Acidobacteriota bacterium
GTCCGTCCGGGTCCGGGGTGAGTTATGGACGTAGACCTCGTTGCGTCCCGACTCATTCGCCACGTATGCGATGAAGCGGCCGTCGGGAGAGAACCGCGGTTGGACCTCGCGGAACGGAGTGGCACGGAAGGTGATCGGCTTCGCGTCGCCGGTCAGGGGAACGAGAAGGATCTGCAACCCGTTTTGGGGTCCTCGCGTTGATAAGCGAGGAAATGGCAGTAGGGAGAAAAACCCATCGGAATCAAGAGCACGTCCGTTTTGACGAGGAGCTTCTCTTCTCCGCTGCCGCTCGTCGCCTTCTGGTAGATGCTGAACGCCCCGTCCCGGTCGGAGCCGTAGACGATGGAATCGCCGAGAGGAGACCACACGGGGCGGTCCAGGCGCTGTCCTGGCCGAAGGTGAAGCGCGAGTTGACGCCCCGCGAAAGATCGCGGATCCAGATGTCACTCCTGCCGGTGCGAAGCTCGGTGAGGTCGAACGCGAGCCGGTCGCCGGCTGGAGAAAAGTCAGGGTCCTGGTAATCAGCCGGATCCCCGAGCGAGTTCGAGCTCCTTTCCGGACCGATCCATCCAGAGCAACCGGCCTCCCGACTCACCGGTCCGGTATGCGAGCACGCCGTCGCGGCGAGACCGAGAAGCGCGCCAGCCCGACCGCGTCGGTCCCGATCTGTTCCGCGACGGGGACGGGCTCACCGGTCGTCTTGATCGCCCTCGCGTCGAACGGCTGGGCCATGAGCGTCCGGTCCTTCAGGAACAGCAGGTAGCCCTGGGGTGCGTAGACGAGCATCGACTGCGCGGGAGCGAACGGCTTCGTCTCACTCGAATCGAGCGAGCCGATGCGATACGCACTCTGATCCCGCCTTTTGATTGATGGCCATGAAGATGAAGTGGCGGCCATCGGGAAGAAACTCGGGCCACCCGACCTGGATCTCTTTGCGTGCCGGGTCCGCCTTCGCCGCGACGACCGGCGCTCCGCCCGCGGCGGAGACCCGGTAGATCGGATCGGTGCCCGTGCCGTCCAGAAGGATCACGCCTTCGGGACTCCAGCTCCCGTCGACTCCGGTCGGGACATCGCAGATCTTCGTGGGCGGTCCTCCCGTTACGTCGATCTTCTTCAGCTTCCCATCCGCGACGAAGCCGAGAAACCGGCTGTCCGGGGACCAGAACGGACGCCGCGTTCCCTCTGTGCCCGGCAGCGGCTGCGCCGTGAGCGCGTTGAGCGGCCGAAGCCAGATCTGTGTCTTGCCACCGGCATCGGTCGCATTGAACGCGAGCATTTTCCCGTCGGGAGAGATTTTCGGAGCGTCGATCGTCGTGATTCCCGGTGGATTCGGGACCTCGAACCGCACGACGCGCGGAGGCTTCGGAGCGCGGCGGAGGAAGCCGTACCCGAGAGCCGCCGCCGCGAGGATTCCCGCGGCCGCGACGCCCCACGCCAGCTTCTCCCGACTCTTGCGCCGCGCGGCGACGGGCGCCGGTAACCCGGCAGCCGAGCCGCCCTCCGCGATCCACTGGAGTTGGAGCATCACGTCGTCGCGGTCTGCACAGCGATGTCGGGGTCCTTGGTGAGGCAGCCGCACGAGGCGGTCAAGCGCGGGCGGCGTCATCGGCTGGAGCGAAGAGATCGGCGCCGGATCGCCCGTCATGATCGCCGAGATCAGCGACGCCTGGCTCTTGCCCGTCGAACGCGCGGCGGCCGGTCAGCATCTCGTAGAGCACGCAGCCGAAGGCAAAGATGTCGGTGCGCGCGTCGGCGGCCTGCCCTTCGAGCTGCTCGGGCGCCATGTACTGGAACGGTGCCGAGGATCATGCCGGTCGCGTCGCGAGTCGGACTCGTGAGCGTCGCCGGCGGCGCGTGGCCCGACCGCGACGGGCGGCTGTCTGCGCGCGCGCGAGGCCGAAGTCGAGCAGCTTCGCCCCGCTCTTCGTGAGCATGACGTTGCCGGGCTTAAGGTCGCGGTGCACGATGCCGGCGCGGTGCGCGGCGACGAGCGCGTCGGCGATCTGCGTGCCGAGCTTCAGCACCTGCGCGCAGCGGAGCGGCCCGCGAAGCGAGACGCGTGCGCCAGCGTCTCGCCCTCGAGCAGCTCCATGACGAGGTAGTCGATGTCGCCCTCGCGGCCGACGTCGAGCAGCGTGCAGATGTGCGGAGTGGTGAGCGCTGCGAGATTGTGCGGCTTCGCGCTCGAAGCGCTGGCGCAGCTTCCGGGCTGAGCGACAGGTCGGCGCGGCAGGACCTTGATCGCGACGTCGCGACCGAGGCGCGTGTCGCGCGCGCGGTAGACCTCGCCCATGCCGCCGGCGCCGAGCGGCGAGACGATCTCGTAGGGGCCGAGGCGGGCGCCCGCTTCCATTGTCATTGCGGCTCCTTGGAGCGCGATTCTATGCGCACTATTGGACAACTGATGCGGTTGCATCAGGCCGAACTCCCCGGGAAGGTGCTCAATGACAAACGTGAGTGCTCGGATCGCGCCCTCCCGCATCGCATCCCAATGGAGAAGCGGCTTCCTGAGCACGAGCGCGCCGGTGTTCGTCGTCGACGAGGCGGGAACCATTCGGTACTGGAACGAGGGCGCCGCGCGTCTGACCGGCTACTCGGCTTCGGAAGTCATGGGACGACGGTGCTCGGCGGTGCTCTGCGGGACACGCTCCGGGCGAACCTGGTGCGAATCTTCGTGCCGGGTTCGCCGGTCCGTCGAGCGAGGCGAGCTTCCAGAACGGGTCGTCGTCGAAGTCCGGACGAGCGCCGGCCGGCGGATTCCCGTCGGGATGACGTTCCTCGTGCACGAGGAGGAGACGGGGAAATCGATCGCGCATGTCCTCGAGGATGATTCCCGTAAGGCGCAGATGCACGAAGCGCTGCGCGACATCCGGAGCCTCGTTGACGACCTCGAGGCACCGCGCCTCTGCCGTACGGCTCCGAGCGAATCGGCGCCCGAGTCGCCGCGCGCAGACACGACGCGAGAGCTCTCCGTGCTGACCCGGAGGGAGGTCGAAGTCCTGCGGCTCCTCGCGGAGGGCCTTTCCACGAAAGACGCCGGCCGGCGCCTCGGGGTCAGTGCCCTGACCGCTCGCAACCACATCCAGCACGCCGTGAGGAAGCTGGGAGCGCACAATCGCGCGCAGGCCGTCACGGCCGTGCTCGCGCAAAGACGGGGCTGACGCCTCGAGATCGCACCACAACCGGTGCGTCTGCATCAGAAAACCGGTTCCTTCGAATCATTGAGCGCCTCCGTCTTCTCTGCGATCGTCGATTTGAGTTGAGATGGCTTTCGAGAGAGGCAGGAGGGATTCATGATCACGAAACAGAACTTGCGAACCCTTTGGGGTCTTGCCCTGGCATCCCTTTTCGCGGCCGCTGCGGCGACCGCCCAGACATTCGAGGTCGTCCATAGTTTCTCCGCCACGGACGGTTGGGATCCCCAGGCGGGCATCGTTCAGACGAACGATGGGAACTTCGCGGGGACGACCGTCGGCGGCATGGGAACACTGTTCAAGATCGATGCGCGCGGCCGGCTCGGCACAGTCCACTTCTTCGAGGGCCGTGAAGACGGGGCCAATCCCCATGCCCCGCTGGCGCTGACTCCGGACGGCGAAATGTTCGGCACGACGATGAACGGCCTGGCCGGATGGGGCGGCGTCTATCGCCTCGATCCGTCCGGCGCCCTGACGGTCATCAAGACGTTCATCCCGTCGGAGAGGGGATCCGAAGGCGAGGGCGCGACGCCCCACTCGCCGCTGATTCGCGTGACGGACACCCCTTCTTCGGAGGGAGTGTTCTACGGCGTGACCACGCGGGGAGGCAAAGACAACCTCGGAACGATCTATGCGATCGATGGCAACAACGTGGTCCGGACGCTCCGGCACTTCAGCGGCTTTGACGGGGCTCTCCCGTACGAGTCTCTGATCGAGCTCGACCACCATCTCTATGGCACCACGACGAGAGGCGGCGCGACGGACAACGGGACGATCTTTCGGATCGATCCGTCCGGAGCGAACTTCACGGTAATCCACAATTTCACCGCGCCGGACGGCGTCCTCCCGGAGGCTCCGCTGATCACCCTGAACGGAATCCTGTTCGGGACCACCTCAATGGGCGGCCGGTTCGGAATGGGCACCGCTTTTCGAGTCGACGCGTCGGGAAACAACTTCTCGGTCCTCCATCACTTCGCCGGCCTCGATGGCGCCACTCCGCACGCCGCCCTTGTGAAGGCCCGCGACGGATACCTCTACGGCAGCACCTACTCCGGTGGGGGCAACTACTTCGGCAGCGGCGGCAACGTCTTTCGGATGAACTGGACGGGCGGCGACTTCTCCGTCCTTCACCAGTTCCACGGATCGGACGGCGCCTACCCCCAGTCGCGCCTGATCGAGGCTTCTGACGGCGCTCTCTATGGAACGACGGCCCAGGGCGGGTTGGATAACCGCGGTGTCGTCTTCCGCGTCGTCTTCGTGCCGATCTCTTCGATGACTCCCACCTCGGGACCCGCGGAGGGAGGCACGGCGATCCAGATCACGGGCCGGAACTTCCAGTCGGGGGCGAGCCTGACTTTCTCGGGCATCGAAGCTCCCGATACCCAGGTCCTCGATGACTCTTCGCTTCAGGCCCGGACTCCGGCGCTTCGGCCCGGCACCCTCTCCGACGTCCTCGTCGACAACCTCGATCGGACGCGCGGTGGAATCCTGAAGGGCTACTTCGCCGACTTCCTCGATGTCCCGCAGCAGGACATTTTCCACGCGGCCGTCGAGAAGATCTTTCGTAACCGGATCACGTCGGGACGCGGCGATGGAACGTTTGGACGGAGTCTCCCCGCGACGAACGCGCAGATGGCCGTCTTCCTGCTCAAGGCCAAGCACGGCGCCTTCTACGCGCCGCCGCCGGCCACCGGAACGGTTTTCGCCGATGTCCCGGCCGACGATCCGTTCGCTCCCTGGATCGAGCAGCTCTTCTTCGAGGGGATCACGGACGGCTGTCGGACGTACAGCTTCAACGGCCGTCACTTCTGTCCGAACGCACCGACCACCCGCGACGAGATGGCCCGCCTGCTCCTGAAGGCGGAGCACGGTTCGAATTACATGCCCCCCGCGTGCACGGGGATCTTCCTCGACGTTCCGTGCCCTTCGTACTTCGCGCCCTGGATCGAGCAGCTCTACGCAGAGGGAATCACGGCAGGCTGCAAGGGCGGCCAGTACTTCTGCCCAGGTGAACCGTCCACGCGTGGCCAGACCGCTGTCTTCCTGACAAAGACGTTCGCACTTCCCTAGTCCCTTCTCCGGTCGCCTCCGTTCTCGAGCTACCGGCCTTCGGGCCGGTAGCTCCCTTTTCGAGCGTTTCCGCCTTCGCTCTCGTCTCGGCTTTCGAGGACCATCCGCATCCCGTGCTTCGGGCGAAGCGTGATCGACGGAGCCGGGATGACCGGCTGCCCCGGCACGAGGCGCATTCGCCAGCGCCGTGCGAGTGTGGCGAGAAGGAGCACTCCCTCCATCCACGCGAAGCTCTCGCCGATGCAGACGCGCGGCCCTCCGCCGAACGGGAAGTAGGAGAATTTCGGCCGCGCCTCGCGTTTCTCGGGCCGGAATCGTTCGGGATCGAATCGTTCGGGCTCCGGAAAAAAGCGAGGGTCGCGGTGCGTCACCCACTGGCAGGCCGTCACGATCGAGCCTCTCGGGATGAGGTAGCCGCCGACTTCGTAGTCGACGAGAGCCCGGCGGCCGAGGATCCAGGCCGGAGGAAAGAGCCGCATCGACTCCCCCAGGACCATTTCCGTGTAACGGAGCGCGGGCAGATCTGCGAACCCGAGCGCCGCATCCCCGGGAAACGCGTCGAGCTCGGCATGCAGCCGCCTTTCGGCGTCGGGGTTCTGCGAGAGCAGATACCAGGTCCACGTCAGAGCGTTGGCGGTCGTCTCGTGGCCGGCAAGGAAGATGGTCACGGCTTCGTCGCGCACCTGCGCGTCGGTCATTCCGCCGCCGTCGCCCTCGACGTCCTGGGCTGAGACGAGAAGGCTCAACAGATCCGTGCGGCCCTGCGGAGACTTGCGGCGCTCGGCGATGAGGCGGGCGATCGTGGCGTCGATCCGCGTGCGGGCCTTCTCGAACCGCCGGTTGGACGGCAGCGGCAGGCGGTCGAGGATCTCGAAGAACGGAAGGGCGATCGTCTTCCCGAACGTCTGGATCGCAACGGTCAGCGCCCTCCCGAGCTCGTCGGCCTCGGAGGCCACGTCGGCGTCGAACAAGGTCTTTCCCACGATCGCCATCGTCAGCGACGTCATCTCCCTCGACATGTCGCGCATCTCGCCGTGCCGCCAGCCTTCCGCGTGCCGCGCCGCGTACTCCGTCATGACCGAGGCGTAGCCCGCGATGCGCTCGCGATGGAAGGCGGGCTGCATCATCCGGCGCTGGCGCAGGTGGACCGGATCTTCGCTCGTCAGGAGCCCCTGACCGAGGAGCCGCTTGGCCCGTTCGAGCCCGCGTCCCTTGTGGAAGCGGTCCGCGTGGGTGACGAGGAGGTCGCGGATCCACTCGGGCCGGCTGAGCAGGTACAGCTCGACCGGCCCCATGCGGAAGCGTGCGATGTCGCCATAGCGGCGCGAGACATCCGTCAGAAAACGGAGCGAATCGCGGCGCATCGCGAGGAGATGGCCGCCCGGGTAGCGCCACGGCGGCCCGGGCGCGCGCCGGCGCGCGCTCACCGCGCTGCAGAGGCGGGAGGCGACCAGTGGAGAATCACGTTCAGGGCCCTCGTGGCACGCGCAGGTCATTCCGCCCCGCTCGACGAGCCGTGTCGGAGCGGGGCGGAAGCCGCGGAAAGCCTTGCCGGGTTACGACGTCTTGGACGTGATGTTCTCGAGCCGGACCGGTTCCCCGGACCAGTTCTTCAGCAGGAGCTGTCCGGTCTTCGGGTCGATGGAGGCCTTGCCTCCCACGACGACCTTTCCCGTGCCCTTACCGCCGCCCTTCGGGAAATGCATCTCGATGACCGTGGCGTCATACTGATTCGAGGCGTCCGGGGCGACCATCTGTGCCACGGTCAGGGGCCGGTTCGTCGCGATCACGACACGGCGCGTGCCGTCCGGGAGGTTCGTCGAGCGCGCGTAGAAGAGCGCGTCGCCCATCGTGTTGTTCCCCCGGATGTAGCCCACCTGCGGAAGGTCCTGCATCGCATTGACCGCCGCCGCTGAGCCCTGCGCCTTGATGACGTTCTCGAGAAGCTGACGCTCGCCGTCGGTGGACCAGCGATTGATGACCATCTCCAGAACCCCGGCCTGGCCGCTCGTCACTTGGACGGCAAACCCCGTGAAGGTCTCGATCACGGGAGCCTTCTGCTCCGCCGTCTTCTTCTGCGCCGGTACGGCGAGCGCGAGGGCCATTCCAATGACAACGAGGAAAGCGAGACGCGTTTTCATGGTACCTCCTTCTGGTACGCGACCGGCGTGGTCGAGCGTATTGCCCCCAAACTCTATCGCGAGTGCGCGAAGGCCGCGATGGTCAGGGGGGAGGCGACGCCGCGACGATGCCAATGTTGGCGATCGTGTCGCCCTTCTTCATCGAGGGCACCGCGCAGATGTACAGGACGATACCGGCCTCCGGCGCGCGGGCATCGAAGGTCTTCCGGCCCAGGTAGTCTGTGACGTAACCGACCGTCATGCCCCTGGCGACATAGGTTCCACGCGCGGCCAGGGGATAGAAGATCCCGGTCTGCTCGCTCGCGATGGTCTTGATGGACTCGACCCAGACCGGGTTCTCCACCATCGCCGGTGCGCCGGCGAGCATCTTCAGGAGCCGCATTACCGAAAGGGTCCCATCGACGAGGGCCGAGACGTCCACGGGGTCGACGGTTCCGGCGCGACCCGCCTCGACCGTGATCGACGGTTTGCCGCGGCTTGCCGCCGTGGCATCGAGATAACGGGACGCGGCGGGATCCTTCGGCCGGTCGGCAGCGATGATGATCGTGCCGAGGCCGAACGCGAGGACCATCTGGCGCGAGACTTCGTCCTGCTTCTCGTTCCCCGTCTTCAGCCAGTAGCTGTAAGGCCGCAGGTCTTCATCGAGATCTCCACCGTGGAAGTCGATCAGGTAGTCGCACCGCTCGACGATCTGGCGCGTGATCAGGTGGAGAGCCCGCTCCGTCTGCGTCCCGTCCGCCTTCCCGGGGTAGAAGCGATTCATGCTCTTCCCGTCCACCGGATTGATGTGAGGAACCTTCTGCTCGAAGGAGGGAGTGTTGATGAGCGGCACGAGGATGACCGTGCCCGAGACCTCCGCCGGGTCGAGCTTCTCGATCAGCTTTTCGATCGCGATGATCGAGGCGTACTCGGTGCCGTGCGCGCCGGCGACGAGCGCGAGGATCGGCCCCGGCCGCGCTCCGCGAACCACGGCGACCGGAATATCGAGCCCCGCGTCCGAGCCCGCAGGGACCGCGAGGACGCCCGTTGCCTTCTGGCCGGGACTCGCGGAGGCCGTGCCCACGGCAAAGGGCGATTGCTCCGCCAGCGCAGCGAAGGCGACGAGACTCAACAGGAAGCCCGCAGCAACGTTCCGGAGTGCGTTCATTTCGGTTCCTCCGTGGCTGCGTTTAGCGTCATTTCGTCAATTGCGCACGCCCTCTGAGCACGACCGTGATCAACGAGGGATCGGCTTCGGAGCTTGAGTCCCGCGCCTGGTACACCTACCCCCATCCCTCCCGCGCCGAGCGGCGCGAGGATCTCGTAGGACCCGAGGCGGGTTCCGGCGGAGAGCGACATCTATTTCTTGAGCTCGGCCGCCCAGTTCTGGACGAGAGTGATCGGAGTGCTCTTGACCTCGCCGAGGGTCGCGTTGACCAGGACGCGCTTCCCGTCGGCAGAGACGTCGTAGCGGCGGCCGAGCACGGCCTTCAGCCGCATTTCGAAGAGAACCTGTGGCGTGGCCGCTTCGAAACCCGGGCTCGTCTTCACGGCCACGGCTATGAGTTTGTTGTCCGGACCGACGTAGAAGAGCTCCTTGCCGTCTCGGCTCCAGACCGGCTGGCTGCCTCCGGCGGTCGAGATCTGCCACTTCCCACCGGAGGCGGGGAAGGGCTGCACGTAGACCTCCTGTGTGCCCGACTCGTCGGATACGTAAGCGATCCAGCGCCCATCCGGAGAGATAGAAGGTGCGACCTCGAGCGCCGGTGTCGCGAGGAAGGCCGCGGGCTTCCTGTCGGCGAAAGACATCGTCCACAGGTCCCAGCCCGACTGCGTCGTCGCCCCGATGGATTGAAAGGCGAGGAGGCGGCCATCCGGAGTCGCGCCGGTCGGGATCTTGACCGTGGCCGCGTCGAGAAGGAGCGGCTCCTCATTTCCGGTCCCGGAGGACGATTTCGTGAAGATGTCGTTCCCACCCTGCCGGTTGGAGGAAAACAGCAGGCGGCTGTCTTCCGCCAACCACATCGGGTAGGTGCTGTCGGACGGTCCGAAGGTCAGGCGGGTCGACGTGCGGCGCTGAAGGTCCATGATCCAGATGTCTGAGCGGCCCGTCTGCGGATCGCCGACGTCTACGGCAACCCGCCGTCCGTCATTCGACAGGCGGGGGTGATAGTAGTCCCCGGGGGCTCCGACGGTTTCGAGCTCCTTGCCGGTACGGTCGAACCAGACGAGATGGGAGAGGCCTCCGGCACCTCCCGACTGGTATGCGAAGAGGCCGCTCCCGGAGGCGGTGAAGGCCGCGAATCCGAAATTGAAATAGAAGGCGACCGACTCACCCACGGGAACCTCCTCACCCGTCAAGCGAAGACTCTTCGCGTCGAAGGGTTGCGCGACGACCGTGCGCTCCCGAGCGAAGAGAAGGTGGCCTTTCGACAGCCCCGGCCGCAGCGGAGCGAAGACCGCATTCGACCGGACGCGCACGAGGGCCTTTCGCTCTTTCGAGTCGAGCGAGCCCGCATAGATGACGTCGGAAAACTTCTCGCCGGCGCTCGGAACGAACTGCGAGAGGTACAGAAAATGCCGTCCATCGGGCAGGAAGAACGGAAAACGCTGGCTGAACTCGCGCGCGGGCGTGTCGAGCGGCGCCAGAGGCCCGGATGCGCCTCCGGCCGCCGAGACGCGGAAGAGTGGTCCTCGGACGCTCGGCGAAAAGACGATGATTCCCTCGCGGCTCCAGGTCCCGCCACGCCCGGTTTGCGCATCGCAGAGCGTCTGTGGCGGCCCGCCCGCGGCGTCGATCTTCTTGAGCTTGCCCGACGCAAAGAAGCCGAGGAAGCGGCTGTCGGGAGACCAAAAGGGGTACGACGCATTCTCTGTGCCGGCGAGAGGCTGGCTCGATATCCCGCTCAGGGGGCGAACCCACAGCAGGTTCTTGCCTTCCGGGGTGGCGGCGACGAAGGCGAGCCGCATCCCGTCGGGTGATAGAGCCATCGGGCCACCCTCGAAGAACAGCGTGGCCTTCTCCGGAGGCAAGATCGACGTCTGAACCACGCGCGGCGGCTCGCGCCGGTCGCGTCCAGACCAAGCCCCCCAGAGCAAGGAGGCCGGCGGTGGCGGCGGCGGCCAACGCCCAGGCGATCCGCTCTCGGCTCTTGCGGCGCGCCGCGACGGGCGCGGGAAGTCCGATCACCGAACCGCCCTCCGCGATCCACCGGAGCTGAAGCTTCGCGTCGTGCGCCGTCTGGAAGCGGTCCTCAGGGTCCTTGGCCAGGCAGGTCCGGACGACGCGGTCGAGCGCGGGCGGCGTCATCGGCTGGAGGGCAGAAATCGGCGGCGGATCCTCCTTCATGATCGAGGAGATGAGCGAGGCCTGGCTCGTGCCTGTGAACGCCTTTTTCCCCGTCACCATCTCGTAGAGCACCGCTCCGTAGGCGAAGATGTCCGACCGGGCGTCGGCGTCCTTTCCCTCCAGCTGCTCCGGTGCCATGTACTGGAAGGTCCCCAGGATCGTGCCCTCCTGGGTGAGCCCCTGCTGGGTCGGAAGCGACGTCAGGCTCGCCTTCTCGGCCGGCGGCGCCATCACCTTGGCGAGCCCGAAGTCCAGAAGCTTCACGCCCGACTTCGTCAGCATCACATTGCCGGGCTTCAGGTCCCGGTGCACGATCCCCTGCCGGTGCGCCTTGTCCAACGCGTCGGCGATCTCCATCCCGTAGCGCAGCGTCTGATCGAGGGGCAACCCGCCCCTGGCGAGACGATCGGTCAGCGTCTCACCCTCGAGGTACTCCATCACCAGGTATTCGGTCTCGTTTTCGCGGCCCACGTCGTAGAGCGCACAGATGTGGGGATGCGAGAGCTGCGAAATCGTCTTCGCCTCACGCTCGAAGCGCTGAATGACCTCCGGAGACGACGAGAGGCGCTGTGGCAGAACCTTGACCGCGACCGCGCGCTCGAGCCGCGTGTCGCGCGCCTTGTAGACCTCCCCCATGCCCCCGGCGCCAAGAGGCGACAGGATCTCGTAGGGGCCCAGACGCGTGCCGGCGGCGAGCGTCAAGTTGCGGGAAGCATACAAGATAGCGCCGGGCCCGACGGCGCGGGGCTTGCCGCATCTGGTAGATTGAAACGTCCATGAGTCAACGCAAACGTCACGCGACAGTCGGGCGTCCGCGTCGGAAAGGTGATGGTCGGCGGCGGCGCCCCGGTCGTCGTCCAGTCCATGGCGAATACCGACACGGCCGACGTCAAGTCCACGACCACCCAGTGCATCGAGCTCGCCCGGGCGGGATCCGAGCTCGTCCGGATCACCGTCAACATCCCGGAGGCCGCAACCGCGGTGCCCGAGATCAAGAAGCGGATGCTTGAGGCGGGCGTCGACGCGCCGCTCATCGGCGATTTCCACTACAACGGCCATGTCCTGCTGACGAAGTTTCCCGAGTGCGCGAAGGCGCTCGACAAGTACCGGATCAACCCCGGCAACGTCGGCAAGGGAGCGCGGCGGGACGAACAGTTCGCCACGATCTGTCACATCGCGCGCGACAACGGCAAGCCCGTGCGCATCGGCGTCAACGGCGGCTCGCTCAACCAGGAGCTCGTCATGGCGAAGATGCAGGAGAACACCGACCAGGATCTCGGCCGGACGTCGGAAGAGATCATCAACGAGTGCATGGTCCTCTCGGCACTGCAGTCGACCGAGCTCGCGCTTCAGTCGGGGCTGCGCAAGGACCAGATCATCATCTCGTGCAAAGTCTCTCGGCCGCTCGATCTGATCGCGGTATACCGCGACCTCGCGCAGAAGACGGATCAGCCGCTCCACCTCGGCCTGACTGAGGCCGGCATGGGAATCAAGGGACTCGTCTGGTCCTCCTCCGCGATGGGCGTGCTCCTGAACGAAGGCATCGGCGACACGATCCGCATCTCGCTCACACCGAGGCCCGGCGGCGATCGGCGCGAAGAGGTCTACGCAGCGTGCGAGCTGCTCCAGTCGCTCGGCATCCGCTCTTTCGCGCCGTCCGTCACAGCGTGCCCCGGCTGCGGCCGCACGACCTCGACGACGTTCCAGGAGCTCGCCGAGCGAATCCAGGGCTACATCCGCGACCAGATGCCGGTCTGGAAACAGGAGCACGAGGGTGTGGAGAACATGACGCTCGCGGTCATGGGCTGCGTCGTCAACGGCCCGGGAGAATCGAAGGCCGCGTCGATCGGCATTTCGCTCCCCGGCACGGGCGAGGAGCCGCACTGCCCCGTCTACATCGACGGCCAGCACTTCACGACGCTGAAGGGCACCTACGAGGAGCTCGCGACGGCGTTCCGCGCGCTCGTCGACGACTACGTCGCGACGAAGTATCCGCGCAAGGAAGCCGGCGCGGCCGGTCACGGCGTAGCTCCTATTTTCCGGCCGGCGCGATCCGAGAAAGTTCGGCCGCCCAGCCCAGTGCGACGTCCACCTGCCTCCATTCACGGCCCGCGTATCCCGTGATGAAGACGAAGGTGTTCCCGTCCCGCGTCACGTCGTACTCGCGCAGGGGCTGAGTACCTCGGTCGTAAGGAATGTCGAAGAGCTCGCGGATCGGCCCCGCCCGGAAGACGGGCTCCGTCTGCACCTCGACGAGCAGGATCTTCTTGTTGTCGTGGAAGTAGATGCCCCGGTCGGTCCACACGGGGAAGACGCCGCGGTCCGAGGTGATCTGAACCTTTCCCCCGGGACCCGACGCGGGGCGCACCACGATCTGAGACGGGCTGCCTGGAGTGACCAACGTATAAGCGACCCATTTTCCGTCCGGGGAGAACACCGGGCTCGCACCGCCAGGCTCGGACAGCAATTCCTTGCGCTCGGGCAATGTCTCGACGTGCACGTCCGTGGAAGGGAAGTTCTGCGTCATCGCGAACCTCGCACCGTCGCGTGACCAGTCGGAGGGAAGTTCCGGCCGCGCCTCGGAGCGCAACGGTTCCTCCACACCGGTTCCGTCCGCGTTCCGAAGCCAGATGCCCTGGTGCGCGCGATCCGAGCTGTAAGCGATTCGGCGCCCGTCGTTCGACCAGACCGGATAGTAGTTGCCGTTGCCGTCGCCGATGGTCAGACGCGTCAGCGCTCCGGTCTCCAGATCCACCGTCCAGATGTCGTCGGAGTTGCCGTGGCCGGGCCCGATCGTGACGGCGAGTCGCTTGCCGTCGGGCGAGAAGCGCGGGTAGTGATACGAGCGCGGGGGGATTGGCACCGGCCGCGGCTTGCCCGCGGCGTCGGTCAGCACGATCGACCGATCCTTCGCCGCTCCGCTGGACGGAATGTACGTCAGCGTTCCGTTCGCGGCGACCGCCAGGTACCCGACGCCGCTCGACGGGTCGCCGGCCACCTTGTCGTTGAGCGCCACCGGCGCGCCGGCCGTCTGCCGGCGGCTCGCGTCGAACGGAACCGCGAACAGCATCTCGGAGCGAAGGAAGAGCAGATGCCCGGACGGCTCCCAGCGTCCCATGGCGCCGCCCTCGTACACCGTTCGAACCTTGCGCGTCGCGGGCTCCCATACCGCGATGCGGGCGTCGTCGTAGTTGCCGGGCCCCTTGAGCAGGCCGATCGTAAAGAGGACCGCGGCGTCGTCGCCCGGGAGGTAGGTCGGCCAGCGGTGCGAGCGCTCACCCGCGGCTGCGTCGAGCTTCGTCAGCGGCTCGGCCTTTCCTCCGCGCGCGGGGATCCGCATCAGCGCCGACGTGTAATCCGGCGCGAACACGATGGAGTCGTCGGCGAGCCACACGCCGCCGCGATTGTTGGGAGCGTCGGCGAGCGTCATGCCGACGCCGCCGCCGGCGGGCACCTTCTTGAGCTTTCCGTCCGCGAAGAACCCGATCCACTGTCCGTCCGGCGAGAAGAACGGAGATGTCGCTCCCTCTGTGCCGGCGACCGGGACCAGCTCGACCTCGTCCCACCGGCGCAGGTAGAGCTGCCGGTGGCCGTCGCGGTCGGTGACGAACACGATCCGCGTCCCGTCGCGCGAGAGGTCGAGGACCGGCATGTCGTCGAACGGGATCTGGTCCGACGCGGGCAAGTTCACCGCGAATCGGAGCGGCGTCGCCGGTGACGCCGCCACGGTTCGGGACCGCAGCGCGAGCCACCAGCCGGCCGCGGCGAGAAGCGCCAGAGCGGCGATGGAGAGAGCGAGCGCGGCGCGAGGGCGCGCCGGAGGCGGCGGCGCGGCGCTCGCCGGCGCCATCTCCATCGGCTCGTCGAGCTCCAGCCGCGCGTCCGCGATGTCGTGCATGCGTGTCTTCGCATCGCGATCCAGGCAGCGCCGGAGCACGCGCTTGACCGAGGATGGAGTGTTCGCCGGCAGTCTGCTCCAGTCGGGCTCTTTCGTCAGTACCGCCGCGAGCGTGTCCGATACCGTCTCGCCTTCGAACACCTTGCGCCCGGCGAGCAACTCGTAGAGAACCGTCGCGAACGCCCAGATGTCGGCGCGCTTGTCGACGGATTTGCCGCGGGCCTGCTCGGGCGACATGTACGCCGCCGTTCCGATGACCACTCCGGCCTGTGTCGAGGCCGCGGTCAGCGTCGGCGACGAAGTGATGTCGGGGGACGATCCGTCGGTCGAAAGCGCCTTGGCCAGTCCGAAATCGAGCACTTTGACGCGGCCGGCCCGGTCGAGCTTGACGTTGGCGGGCTTCAAGTCCCGATGGACGATTCCTTTCTCGTGCGCGGCTTCGAGCGCCGTAGCGATCTGGCGCGCGATTTCGAGCGCCTCGTCGATCGGAACCGGTCCGCGTGCGATGCGCTCGGCCAGCGTCTCGCCCTCGACGAGCTCGAGGATGAGGGCCTCGACGCCGCCGGACTCCTCCAGCCCGTAGATGGCCGCGATGTGAGGATGGTTCAACGATGCCAGGACCTGAGCCTCCCGCCGGAAACGCGCGAGCCGATCCGCATCGGCGGCGACGGCCGGCGGCAGGACCTTGATCGCGACGTCGCGGTTGAGCTTTGCGTCGCGGGCGCGGTACACCTCTCCCATTCCGCCCGCGCCGAGAGGCGCGAGGATCTCGTAGGGGCCGAGCTTCGTGCCGGATGCGAGGGCCATCGCCCCCTCACCCTCGCCCTCTCCCCCCGCCGGGGGGAGAGGGGAACATGTCGCGCAAGCGAAGGCGACGGCTCACTTCAGGCCCGCGGTCCAGTTGCTCACGAGGCCGACGCGCGACGGCTCGGCGGGACCGGGAGGCACCGCGAACAGGAAGCGGTTCCCGTCGTGGGTCACCGCGATCGCGGTGAAGGTGGGTGTCTTGAACAGTGCGCGCGGCCGGCCGATTTCGAGGCCGCTCGCGGAGGCTTTCAGCTCCACGGCCATGGCTTCGCTCGTCGCGACGTTCCCGAAGAAAACCTCGAGATCCTTCCCCGAGAAACCGCCGCCTCCCGTTCCGTCGACCGAGACTTGCGACGGAGAGCCCGGCCCCGGAAACGGCATCACATAGAGTTCCGCGCGCCCCGACTCCGTGGAGATGTACGACAGCCACTTGCCGTCCGGCGAAAAGGTCGGAAAGGTCTCGTCGAAGTCGGACGCGAGGAGGGCGTAGGGTTTGGTCTCGCCGGACACCGGAACGATCCAGATGTCCGACTTTGTCTTTTGCCGTGTTCCGATCACATCGAGCGCAAGGAAGCGTCCATCCGAGGACCAGTCGGTCGCCTTCGCGAACAGGTTATCGAAACGCGCCAGCAGCTTTTCCGGCCCCCCATTGACGGGCTTGACGTATATCGCAGAGCCCGTGCCTCCGCCTTCCACCTTCGTGTACGCGATCTGTTCGCCGTCGCGGGACCAGAGTGGAAAATCGGTGGATCCTCCCGGCGTCAGCCGGCTGCGGGCGCCGCGCGCGTCGAGGATCCAGACGTTGGGCAAACCGGACGCCGGGTCGGCGATTCCAGCGGCGATCCGTTGGCCGTCGAACGAGATCGCGAGGCTCGAGTACTCGGCGGGCTCACCGATCGGCTCACCGAAGGCCTTCCCCGCGAGGTCGTAGAAGCGCAGCTGCGTCTTGGGGCTTCCGACGCCCGTGGCATAGATAAGGAGCCCTCCATCCGAAGCGGCGAAGCTCCCGCGGAAGAACCCCGGGTCGTACTGGACGTCCTGGGCCACGGGCATCGGGTCGCCCGACAGTTTCCGCGTCGTCAGGTCGTAATGCTGGGCCACGAGGATCCCTTCGCGCAGGTAGAGCAGGTACCCGGACGCGTAGACAACGTTGGAGCGCGCCTGGAGCACGAGCGTGCGCTCATTCGAATCGAGCGAGGCGGCATAGACCGCGTTGATCTCGCTCTTCGTACCCGCGGCGTGCGACGCAGCCATATAGAGAAAGTGCCGCCCGTCCGGTAGGAACGTGGCCCAGCGGTGGGTCGTCTCGCCCTTCGCGCCATCGAGTGTCGTGACCGGCGTCGGCTTGCCTCCGGCCGCAGGTACCCGGAGGATCCCGCTCGTCGGCACCGGAGAGAAGAGGATGACACCGTCCCGGTTCCAGCTTCCGCTGCGTCCGTCGGAAGCCTCGCAGATCGTCAGCGGCGGGCCACCGGCCACGTCGACTTTCTGAAGCTTCCCACCGGCGAAGAAGGCGAGGAAGCGGCTGTCGGGTGACCAGAACGGGAATCGCGAGTTCTCCGACCCCGGGACCGGCCGCGCGGCGGTGTCGGCGAGCGGCTGCAGCCAGAGGGCCGTCTTGTTCCCATCGGCGTGCGTCGCGAAGGTCGCGAAGCGGCCGTCGGGTGAGATCGTCAGCGATCCGACGTCGGCGTCGAGCAACGAAAACTCCGTCTTCGGCGGAGGCAGGAGGTAGGAGCGCACACAAGCGGCCGGAGCCGCGGGCGCGCGGCGCAGGTACTCGAGAGTCGCGAGCGCCGCGGCGACGAGCGCCGCGGCAGCCACGATCCAGGCGATTCGCTCGCGGGACTTGCGGCGGGTGGCGACGGGCGCCGGAAGTCCCGCCTGCGAACCGCCCTCCGCGATCCACTGGAGTTGGAGCTTGACGTCGTGGGCCGTCTGAAAGCGGTCCTCGGGATCCTTGGCCAGGCACGTCTTGACGACGCGATTCAACGCGGGCGGCGACATGGGAGCGATCTCTGTGATCGCGGGCGGGTCGTCGCGCAGGATCGCGCCGATGAGCGAGGCCTGGCTCGAGCCGGTGAACGCCTTCCGCCCGGTCGCCATTTCGTAGAGCACGGCCCCGAAGGCGAAGAGGTCGCTGCGCGCGTCGGCCGTCTTTCCTTCGAGCTGCTCGGGCGACATGTACTGGAACGTGCCGAGGACCGTAGCCGCGTTCGGTGAGGGGCTTGCGATCGCGACGGCGGCTCCGCGGCGAGGCGCGAGTCGCTGCGGCGTCGCTCTCGTGCGGCCGCGTCGAGCGGCGCTTGCGCCAGGCCGAAGTCGAGCAGCTTCACGCCGCCCTTCGTCAGCATGACGTTGCCGGGCTTCAGGTCGCGGTGCACGATCCCCGCGCGGTGCGCCTTGTCCAGCGCGTCGGCGATCTCGATTCCGAAGCGGAGCATCTGCTCCGAGGGAAGCGGCCCGCGCGCGACGCGATCCGCGAGCGTCTCGCCCTCGAGGTACTCCATGACGAGATACTCGGTCTCGCCCTCGCGGTTGACGTCGTAGAGCGCGCAGATGTGGGGATGACTGATCTGCGAGATCGCCTTCGCCTCGCGCTCGAAGCGCTGCCGCATCTCCTCGGACGACGAGAGATGCGCCGGCAGCACTTTGATCGCGACCGTGCGGTCGAGGCGCGGGTCGCGGGCCTTGTAGACCTCGCCCATTCCACCCGCGCCGATCGGCGAGAGGATCTCGTAGGGACCGAGGCGAGTGCCGGGAGAGAGAGCCACGCTCTTCTATTTTCTCGCGAGCTCCGCCCGCCAATCCGAGACGAAGCGAATCTGCGCCGAGGCGACATCCTCGACCGGGACGGCATAGAGCAGCCGCTTGCCGTCGCGCGTCGCGGCAAAGGGGCCGCGCGGCGGCGGCTTTCCGCCGAAGATCGGCCGGGGCGCTCCCAGGCGCAGGCCGCCGCCCTGCGTCTCGACGTCGACGGCAAAAAGCCGGCCGTCGGGAGGCTGGGCGTAGAGGACCGAATTGTTGCCGAGCCACATTCCGGATACGGCGCCGGACGTCGACACCTGTCGCTTCTCGCCAAGCGACGGGTAGGGCACCATGTAGACCTCGCGGCGTCCGGTCTCGTTCGACACGTAGAGCAGCCACTTCCCGTCCGGCGAGATCGAGCCGTTCTCGAGCTCGTCCGGATCCGTCGGGATGAGCTTTCGAGGTTTCGATTCCCCCTCCAGCGGGAGATCCCAGAGGTCGACGCTTCCGCTCTGGTTGTCCTGGATCCGGAGGAGCATTCGCTTTCCATCGGCCGACCAGGAGAGCGGCCAGATGTTGGCCTTCTCGGCGAGAATCAGCTTCGACTCCGAGCTTCCATCAGCGGCTTTCACACGAACGCCGGCTCCTGGATCTCCATACGCGATCGCGCTCCCGTCCGGGGACCACGCCGGGAAGTTCGCGCCATGCTCGCCGAACGTGAAGCGGGATCCGACGCCTCGCTCCATGTCGTAGAGGCGAACTTCGGGGCGCACGTTCTTGTTGCCGAGCACGGTCGCCGCCACGCGCCGCGCGTCCGGAGACAGGGCGACCGTGAAGAAGTTCGCGGCCTCGCCCACACTGCCGAGAGGCTTGCCGTCGAGGTCGAACCACGTCAGGCGGCTCTTCCGGTACGCCTCGTTGCTCTGGTACACCAGCCTTCCCGTGTTGGAAATCGTGAACTTGCCGATCCAGCGAAACGCTTCGAAGGCCACTCCTTCCGCAATTGGAACCGCGGGGCCGGTCGTCTTGAGGCTGTTTCGATCGAGCGGCTGCGCGAGGAGGTTTCCTTCGCGCAGGAACACGAGGTAGCCGGGCTCGGCGAAGCGTCCCTCGCTGTTTTCCCGGGCCACGAGAGTGGACTTTCCGGTCGCGAGGTCGAGCGCCTGGATGGTGGTGTCTTTTTCCTCGTCCGAGGTCTGCGTGCCCGACACGTAGAGCACATGCTTGCCGTCCGGAAGGAACCAAGGAAGGCGATGCGTCCGGCCCTGAGCATCCACTTTCGTCACGGCCACCGGGGCACCGCCCGTGGCGGGGACCTTCCAGAGACCACCGAAAGGAGCGGGCGCGAAGACGATGACGTCGTCGATGCTCCAGCTGCCTCCGCGGCCGTCCTGCGCGTCGCAAATCGTCTGGACGGCGCCGCCCGCGGCCGGCACGCGCTTGAGCTTGCGACCCGCAAAGAATCCGATCGAGTGGCCGTCGGGAGACCAGAACGGGCCCGTGGCGTCGTCCGTCCCGGCGAGCGGCTGCACGGCGAAGCCGTCCATCCGGCGCACCCAGAGCTGGCGCTTGCGGTCGGCTCCCGTCGCGGTGAAGACGAGCGTCGAGCCATCGGGAGAGATCGCCGGCGAAGTCCAGCGATCCAGATCCATCTCGGGTGGGATCTCGATCGAGGAACGCGTGAGCGTACTCTCGGGGGCGCGTCGAGCCCGCAGACCCACCGCGAAGCCCGCAGCGGCAAGCACGAGCGCCGCGGCCCACGGCAGCCAGGAGCGGCGTCGTCGCGCGGCAACCGCCGGAGCGCCGACGCCCGACTGCGAGCCGCCGGCGGCGATCCACTTCAGCTCGTTGCGGAGATCGCTCGCGCTCTGCCACCGCTCCTCGGGATCCTTCGCCAGGCATGTCTTGACGACGCGGTCGAGGGCGGGGGCGTCATCGGCTGCACCGATGAAACCGGCGCAGGCTCCTCCTTCATGATCGAAGAGATCAGCGACGCTTGCGAGGAGCCCGTAAACGCCTTCTTCCCCGTCGTCATCTCGTAGAGCACGCAGCCGAACGCGAAAATGTCCGTGCGCGCGTCCGCTTCCCGACCCTCGAGCTGTTCCGGCGCCATGTACTGGAACGTTCCGAGGATCGTTCCTTCCTGCGTCAGGTTGGCACCAGCCGATCCCATCACCGTCGGCAGCGACGTCGCGCCCGAGGTCTGCACCGGCTGCGCCATCGCCTTCGCGAGCCCAAAGTCGAGCAGCTTCACGCCCGACTTCGTCAGCATCACGTTGCCGGGCTTCAGGTCCCGGTGCACGATGCCCTGGCGGTGCGCCTTGTCGAGCGCGTCCGCGATCTCGACGCCGAACTTCAGCGTCTGCTCGAGCGGCAGCGCTCCGCGCGCGAGCCGGTCCGAAAGGGTGTCGCCCTCGAGGTACTCCATGACGAGGTATTCCGTCTCGCCCTCGCGTCCCACGTCGTAGAGCCCGCAGATATGCGGGTGGGAAAGCTGCGAGACCGTCTTTGCCTCGCGCTCGAAACGCTGGCGCACCTCGGGAGACGCGGAAAGATGCTTCGGAAGAACCTTGATCGCGACGGTGCGCTCGAGGCGCGTATCCCGAGCCTTATAGACCTCTCCCATCCCCCCGGCGCCGATCTGCGCGAGGACCTCATAGGGCCCGAGCCGAGAACCCGAGGCGATGGGCAATGTGGCGAAAGACTACCTTACCTGGCCTTTAGCGCCTCGGCCCAGTTCTGCACGACGACGAGAGGCGTGGGGATTTCCTCTCCGACGTGCAGGAGGGCCAGGAATCGGCTGTCGGCCGCGACGTCGTAGCGGGTGATGACGTCGAAGCCCGGATCGATCGTCGTGAAGAGAGGAATGCGAAAAAGCGGTCGAGCGTCGCTGAAGGTGAGCTCGTCTCCCCGCCGGCCGACCGCCGTGGCCATCAGTTCTCCGAACCGTACGTAGAAGAGCTCCTTCCCGTCCCGACTCCAACGCGGCTGCGAGCCTCCTTCCGCGGAGACGCGAAACCGCTGCGCCGGTTTCGGAAACGACGCGACGTAGACCTCGAACCGTCCGGACTCGTCGGAGCTGTAGGCGACCCATCGGCCGTCGGGGGAGAACGTCCCGTTGGTCTCGTCGTCCACCGTCGCGATGAACGCTTGCGGCGGGCCCTCACCCGCCAGCGATACGTACTTCAGATCGCCGCGCGTGGTTGCGCCGAGCTCCCGATAAAGGAGGTAGCGGCCGTCGGGAGAGACGTCGTTGGCCGTCTTCGCGACGTTCGATTCGAGGAGGGGGTTCTGCTCTGACGAGCCGTGCGCCCGCATGGTCGAGAGGTCCCACGGCCCCTTGGAGTTGGAGGAGTAGAAGATCCGCTGACCGTCTGCCGAGAAGATCGGAGCGACCTGGGCGATGGTGTCCCGCGTGAGACGGACGCCGCGTCCCGCGGCCGTGTCGTAGAGCCAGAGATCCGGCGGAAGAGGCTCCTGGATCGTCGCGACGATCACTTCGCGCCCGTCCCGCGATAGCGCGGCATGGACGTTGCGTCCTGCCGGCCCGACGGCGGCCACCTCCTTGCCCGATCGATCGAGCCACGCCATTCGGGAGAGGCTGCCCTCGACCCTCGGACAGTAGACGAGGACTTTCTCGGAAACACCGAAAACGGCGGAGCCCGTGGCGATGAATCCCTGGACGTCCTGCGCGACCGGCGCGGGCTCGCCCACCACGGTGAGGCTTTCGGGGCGGAAGCGGATGGCCATGAGGGCGCTGCCTCGCCGGTAGAGAAGGAATCCGGGAGCGGCGTACATGGCGTTGGTCGCTTCGTAGATCTTGGGCAGCAGCTCGCGCTCGTCCGGAGAATCCAGGAAGCCCACCCAGACGGAATTGGCAACCTCGAGCGGCGCCTTGGGGTCCGGGGTACGGACCTGGTAGAGAAATCGCCGGCCTCCGGGAAGAAACTGTGGCCACCGGTGCGAGCGCTGCGCCTTGTCGATCCGGGTCGCGACGGAGGGCGATCCGCCGGCGGCGCGAACGCGCATCAGGCCACCGTAATTCTGCGGCGCGTAGACGATCGTGCCGTCTTCCCCCCATGTCCCGCCGCGTGCCTCGTCGACGTCGGCGAGGTCGCGAGGCGGCGCCGGAGAAGGGATCGCTTCGACGATCTTCAGCTTTCCCTTGGCAAAAAACGCGAGCCAGCGTCCGTCGGGTGACCAGAACGGATAGAGGCCGCCTTCGGTGCCGGGGACTCGATACGGGGCCAGGGCGTCCATGTCTCGCACCCACAGGAATGGCAATGCGTCCGGCTCGCTCGCTCCGAACGCCAGCCGGCGGCCGTCGCGGGAAAGCGCGACTCCTCCGATGTTGGCCCCGATGACGTGGTAGATCGTCTTCAGAGGTGGTGGCAGAAACGTCTGGGTGACGGGCGCCGGCGCGGCCGGCCGTCTCGCCGAGATCGAGGCGTAGGCGGCCAGCGCCAGAGCCGCCGCCGTGACGATCCAGGGAAGAATCGAAAGGCCGCGGCCGCGCTTCCGACCCGCCGAAATCGGTTGCGGAGAGGAACGATCGTTTCGAATCGCCTCGAGCTGGATCGCGACGTCACGCGCGGTCTGCCACCGATCTTCCGGATCCTTCGCGAGGCAGGTCTTGACGACGGTGTCGAGGGTCGGCGGACTCATCGGGATGCGCGCGGATACCGGAGCCGGGTCCTCCTTCATGATCGACGAGATCAGCGACGCCTGCGACGAGCCGGAAAACGCCTTGTGCCCCGTGCACATCTCGTAGAGCAGGCAACCCAGCGCGAAGATGTCCGTCCGCGCATCGCTGTTCTTGCCTTCGAGCTGCTCCGGCGCCATGTACTGAACGGTGCCGAGGATCGCGCCGTCCCGGGTCAGGTTCGGGCTTCCGGCGACGGTCGGAAGAGCCGTGAAGCTGCTCCGAGCCTTGGGATCGTTCTCGGCGGCCGCCTGCTCTCGTCCGGTCGCGTCGAGCGACCGCTCAAATGTCTTCGCGAGTCCAAAGTCCAGGAGTTTCACGCCCGACTTGGTGACCATCACGTTGCCAGGCTTCAGGTCCCGGTGCACGATCCCCTGCCGGTGCGCCTTGTCCAGGGCGTCGGCGATGTCCGCGCCGTAGCGCAGCGCTTGTTCGAGCGGCAGCGCTCCCCTGGCCAGACGCTCGGCGAGCGTCTCCCCCTCGAGCAGCTCCATCACAAGGTATTCGGTGTCGCCCTCGCGTCCCACGTCGTGGAGCGCGCAGATGTGCGGATGCTGGAGCTGCGAAATCGTTCTCGCCTCGCGCTCGAAGCGCTGACGGGCCTCGGGTGTCAGCGCCGAGCGCTCGGGCAGCACCTTGATCGCGACCGCGCGGTCCAGGCGCGTGTCCCGAGCCTTGTAGACCTCGCCCATACCGCCGGCGCCGAGAGGAGAAAGAATCTCGTACGGACCCAGACGAGTGCCGGCGGAAACGGGCATGAGCTCTCGGGATCATATCGGCGCCTCGGCTAACATGCGCGCATGGCGTACCTGTTGACGGCTCTCCTGGCTGCGGGCTCCGGACCCGCGGCCATCGAATCGCAGATCGCCGAGAAACTGCGGGCGTTCCACGGCGAGATGGGCGTCTATGCGAAGAACCTCGACACCGGAGAAGTGATCGCCGTCAACGCCGACCAACGCTTCCCGACGGCGAGCCTGATCAAAGTCGCCGTCATGGCGGAGGCTTTTCGTCAGATGGACGCGGGGAAGTTTGGCAAAGGCACGACGGTGACTCTTCACGACAAGGACAAGGCCGGCGACGAGACGATCCCGTTGAACATGCTCCACGACGGAACGGTGCTCACGGTCTCGGACTTGCTGAAGTTCATGATCGCGTACAGCGATAACACGGCCACGAACCTCCTCGTCGGCATGGTCGGCACGGCCAACGTGGACGCGCTGCTGGACTCCTACGGCCTGAAGAAGACGCGGCTCTACCGTCCGACCTTCCGCGACGGCCACGCCGACGTGCTGCCCGAGGAGGAAAAGGAGTACGGCCTGGGCTCGACGACGCCGCGAGACGCCGCGACGTTGATCGAGCTCATCGCGCAGGGCAAGGTCGTCTCGCAGAAGGCCGGCGACGACATGATCGCGCTTCTCGCCACGCAGCAGGACCGCGCGATGATCCCCCGCTCGCTCCCGTTCGAGACCGACGAGATCCTCGTCGCCAACAAGACCGGCTGGGACGCGGAGAAGATTCCCGACGCGAAGGGCTTCCGCGGCGACGTCCGCAACGACGCGGCGTACGTGAAGGGACCCAAGGCGCGCTACGTGATCGCGATCTGCGCCCGGCGCATCCGGGACAAGAGCGCCGGAGCGGACAACGAGACGTTCCGCGTGGGCGCCGAGATTTCGCGGAAGATCTACGACGCCTTCGAGTCCCGTTGAAGCTCTTCGAAAACGACGACGTCCTCGCCCTCGACAAGCCGCCGGGAGTCTCGATGGCGACGTCGTCGCGCGAGGAGAAGTCCGCGGCGGCCGCGGTCGCGCGTCTGCTGGAGGCTTGCGGAGAGCCCGCGGACCCGACGCTGCGCCTGGTGCACCGCCTGGACCTGGGTACCTCGGGCGTGGTGCTTCTCGCAAAGACAGACATATCCCATCGCGCATTGACGAAGGCCCTCCAGGAGGGCGAGGCGCGAAAAACCTATCGGGCGCTCGTCTGGGGCCACCCGGTCCCGGCGAGCGGGTCGATCGAGAACCCCCTGGGCCGCGATCCGAAGGACGGACGCAAGATGAAGGTTCGTCCCGACGGGAAGAGCGCCATCACGCGCTACCAGACGTTGGCCCGCCTCTCCTCCGTGGCCGACCTGCGGCTCTTTCCCGAGACCGGCCGCACGCACCAGATCCGCGTCCACCTGTCCGCCAAGGGACACCCCATCGTCGGCGACGATCTCTACGGCGGCGCCACGCGCTGGCGCGGCGTCCGTGATCCCGCGCGGCGCCGCGCGCTCGCCCACGTTGAGCGTCCGCTGCTCCACGCCGAGCGCATCGAGGTCGCCGCGCTCGGAATCGACGTCGCCGCGCCGCTGGCCTGGGACTACTCCAAGGCGCTCGACGTGCTCACGTCCTAGATCAGGGGGTCAGGTCTTGCCTTTGACCGGTCAAAGACCAGACCTGACCCCATCAGGAGACCAGAAACACGGACATGAACCGGTAGAAGCTCCAGACGTCGACCTTCGAGGACATCTCGAACGGCGCGTGCATGGAAAGCAGCGGCACGCCCATGTCGATGACTTCCATGTCCCAGGCCGACAGGAAACCTCCGATGGTTCCTCCGGAATACCCCTCGACCTTGGGCGTCTGCGTCTGCCAGGCGATCCCGTTCTTGTCGAGGAGGCCTCGGATCCGGGCGATGAACTCCGAGTTGGCGTCGAATCCGGCGCCGTACTTCTTGACCGTCACCCCGTAGCCCAGGCGCGCGGCGTTCGTGGGCTCGCTCGTCTGCGGGAAAAGAGGGTTGATGCCGTCGTTGGTGTCGGCGGAGATGACCTCGGAGTGCCGCAGCGCATCGCGCAGATCCAGATCCGTGTACTTCGCCCCGCGCTCGGCCGCGACGAGCTTCGCGAACGAGTTGTTGAAAAACTGCGAGGCGGCGCCGGTGTTGTTGTCCGAGCCCACTTCTTCGAAGTTGGAGAGGTACGCCATCGCGGTCCTCTTCGGCGTCCCCGAAACATCCAGCATCGCGCGCGCCGCGCAATAGGACGAAAGCCGATCGTCCTGCCCGTACGCGCCGACGAGCCCGCGGTCGATGCCGACATCCTGGGGAGGCGCCGACGGCACCAGGGCGAGCTCCGAGGAGACGAGGTCCTGCTCGGCGATCCCGTACGTCGACGCGAGCGCCGCCATGACCTGCGCGACCACCGTCGTGTCCGCGCCGGGAATGCTTCCGGCGACCGGATCGAGCTCCTCGCCGGAGAAGACCTCGGTGTACTTGCGCTCGCGGAGCGGCTTGTCCGAGTGGGGGGCATTGTCGGCGATGACGAAAACCGGATCGCCTTCCTTGAACCCGATCGCGACGTCGATGCGCTTGCCGTCGGTCGTGTCGACGCGGCCCAGCAGCCCCATCGGCCGGTTGGCCCACTGGTACTTCTTGATGCCTCCGTAGTAGACCGTGTTGAAGAGGGCAAATCCGCCGGAGTTGTAGAGCGGGCGCGCTTTCAGATCGATGTGCGGGCTGTCGTGATGCGTGCCGATGACGCGCGAACCCGAGACGATGGGATCCGATCCCACGACCACGAGGATCAAGGCCCGGTCTCTCCCGTTGATCCAGAGCTTCGCCCCGGGCTTGACCTGCCCCGCGTCCTTGAACTCGGAGAAGCCCGCCGCCTTCGCCAGACGGATGACCTCGCGGGTGGAGGTCTCCGCCGTGCGCGCCGCGGAGAGGTATGCCTTGTAGTCCTCGGCAAAGCGGAAGACCTGGTCCTTCTGGGCCACGGTCAGGCCGATCCACGCCGACTTCTTCGACTTCCAGTAGCCCTCGGTCTCCCTGTCTTTCTCCTGAGCGATCCCCTGCGCACCCAGCGCGATCGACAGCGCCGCCGCGGCGGCCCATGTCCGTCTCATTCCGCCTCCTACCCTGTCGTGACGGTTTCGTGCTGCGCGCCGGTCCAGGCGGTCATTCCACCGATGACGTTGGTGACGCGCTCGAACCCGAGCTTTTCCAGGACACTCGTGGCGATCGAGGAGCGGTAGCCGCCGGCGCAGATCGCCGCAACGGGGCGCCTGCGGTCCAGCGTCCGCGCGAGCTCCGAGAGTCGGTCGAGCGGCATCCAGACCGCCTCCCGGATGTGTCCGCCCTTCCACTCCGGAGGACGCCGCACGTCCAGGAGCTGCAGGTCGGCGCCCTCGGAGAGTCTCGCCGCAAGCTCGTCGACCGGGATCTGCTCGGTCTTCGCGAGGGGCCGTCCCGCCTCGTCCCACGCGCGGATCCCCCCCGCGAGGTAACCGGACACGTTCTCGATACCCACACGCGCGAGGCGCGTCCGCGCCTCCCGCACGCGCTCTTCGTCCTCCGCGACGAGGACGATCGGGCCCTGAGGCGACAGCAGCGAGCCGGCCCACGACGCGAGCTGGCCGGAGTGCCCGATCTGGAGTGATCCCGGGACGTGGCCCGTGCCGTACTCAGCCGCTGGCCGCGTGTCGAGGACGACGGCTCCCGCCTTCTGAAGGAGGGCTACGTCCTCCGGCGAAAGCGCCGGGGGCGCGGGAAGGGACTCGAGAGACCCGGGGCCTTCGCGGTTGAGCGCCGCGTCGCGCGAGAAGTACGCCGGCGCCTCGGGCAGGTCCGTCGTGACGAGCTTGACGAACTCCTCGCGCGGCATCGGCCGGAGAGCGTAGTTGAACCGTCGCTGCTCGCCGATCGTCGAGCTCGTCTCGCTCGAGATGTTGCGGCCGCAGAGGGAGCCGGCGCCGTGGGCGGGATAGACCTTCACCGCGTCGGGCAGCTTCAGGAGCTTCTGATGCAGGGAATCGTAGAGCTTGCTCGCGAGCTCTTCGGGACTTGCCTTCGAGCCCAGCAGGTCCGGACGGCCGACGTCGCCCGATGAAGAGCGTGTCGCCCGTCAGCACGGCCTCGGGCTGTTCGGACCTTGCGCGGTCGGTCACGAGGACCGAGACGCACTCCGGCGTGTGACCCGGCGTCTCGAGCAAACTCACGGGTGCCTGCCGATGCGGATCTCGTCGCCATCGTCAGACCGGAATGTGCGAGAACTTCGCGCTCCGCCTTCTTGCCGAAGTAGATCTTCGCGCCCGGTCCGCGCGGCGAGCTCCCGGTGGCCCGAGACGAAGTCGGCGTGCAGGTGCGTCTCGATGACATGGCGGATGCGCAGGCCCTGTCGTTTTCGCCGCCTCGATGTAGATCGTCGACGTCCCGCTGCGGATCGACGATGGCCGCCTCGCCGTCGGAATCCAATCAGGTACGACGCATGGGCGAGGCAGCCGAGATAGAACTGTTCGAATTCCATGGTTCCCGGATTCACCGGATCAGCGCATTGTAGTTCCGGGCGAACAGATACAGGGCCACCGCGACCACGAACCAGGCGAAGATCCGGCGCAGGCTCGCGTGGTGGACGCGATGGGCCAGATGGGCTCCGAGGACCGCTCCTCCCAGGGACAGGGCCGTAACCATCGCCGTAAGCTTCAGATCGAAGCCCTCCTGCGTGGCATGCCCGACGAGGCCCGCGGCGCAGTTGACGGCGATGACGAAGAGGGACGTCCCGACCGCCGCCTTCATGCCGAGTCCGCCGAAGACGACGAGGGCCGGGACGATCAGGAAGCCTCCCCCGACGCCCAGGAATCCCGTCAGGAACCCGACCCCGAAGCCGGCCGCGAGCTCGCGCGGAAGGTTGGGAACGTGGTGGCCCTCGGCGCGGTGAGGTCGGGTCAGCATGACCGTCGCCACGACGAGCATGAGCCCGGCGAAGAGCAGCATGAGAACGGGCGGCGACACCAGGCGCGTGAGCCGGGAGGCCCCGTAAGAGCTCACGACCCCGCCGGCGGCAAATACGGTGCCGGTGCGCCAGGCGACGGACCGATTGCGATGATGGAGAAAGACGCTCACGAGCGCCGTCGCGCCCACGACCGCGAGCGACATGCCGATGGCCTGGTGCGGAGGAACGCCGAGCACGTAGACCAGCATCGGCACGGTGATGATGGAACCGCCTCCGCCGATCAGTCCCAGGGACAGGCCGATCGCGGCCGAAAGGATCAGTCCGAGAGCGAGACCCATCAGGCTTGTGTCGGAAGCGCGGCTTTCGCGCGCAGGAACTCCTCGGCCGTCGTCAGCGTCACGCCGAATCGCTCGGCGAGGGGCTTCCCGTCGAAGGCCGTGTCGCTGGTCGCCGCCACCCAGCTCATCGCCATCAGGTTGCCCGCGGGGGGCGACAGGGTCTCGAGAACGTCGGCCGCGACGCGATAAACCTTGGCCGGCGTGTGGATCTTCTTCAGGCGCTTGCCAAGAACCCGCTCGAACACCCCGACGATGTCATCCCAGGACAGGATCTCCGGGCCGCCGACGTTCTCGATCAGGTTCTCCCCCGTCTCGGGCGCGGCCGCGGCGGCCGCGAGGATCGCCGCGACGTCGTCGAGCGCGACGGGCGTGTGCCGTGTCTGCCCGCTCCCCGGCACCAGGGCGATCCCGCGCCGGTCGATCGAAGCCCCGGCAAAGGCCATGAACCCCTTCGCGAACCAGAACGGCCGGCGGAGCGTATGCGCCGTCGCGCCGCGCAGCGGAATGGAGCTTCCCATCAGGGCAAACCAGTCGTCCATGAAGAAGTCGCCCCGAAAGATCGAGTGCGCGAGGCCGCTCTGTCGGATCTTCTCCTCGATCTGGCGTTTCAGGCGGAACGTCGTGACGGCATCGTCGAAAGGCGTCGGAACGACCGACATGAACACGATCCGCCGCACGTTCTCGGCCCGCACGCGTCGAGAAGGTTGGAGTACCCGGTGTCCTCGACTTCGGCGAACGTGCCCCGGTCGCGAGGAACCACGGCGTTGGCCGTCGCGACGACAGTCGCCATTCCCTGACACGCGGCGACGAGGCTCTCGAGCTCGCGGAGATCCCCGAATGCGAGCTCGACACCCTCCGAGGCGAATTCCCGCGGCGAGGCCGGACGGACGAGCGCGCGGACGTGTTCTCCCGCAGCGCGAAGGCGATCGACCACGGCCGTGCCCAGCTGGCCGGTGGCGCCGACGACGAGGATCGGGCCCAATCGGCTGTTCCTTTACGCCTCGATCTCGACCGTGAAGCCCGGCATCAGGCGCAGGCTCAGGTGCACGATGCGGCAGGGCCACTTCTCCCTGGCGATCCGCGCCTCGACCCGTTTCCAGATCCACACCGCGATGTTTTCGGCCGTTGGCGGCGTCTTCGCGAAGTCGGGCACGTCGCGATTGAGGTTCCGGTGATCGAGCGGCCGGTCCACCTCTTCCTTGAGGATGCGGTCGAGGTCGGTGAGGTTGACGACCATCGAGGTCTCGGGGTCGACTTCTCCTTCGACCGACACTTCGAGCATGAAGTTGTGACCGTAGCCGTGGGGGCCCTCGTCGCCGTACACGGACCGGTTCTTCTCCGGCGTCCAGTCGGGACGCCAGAGACTGCGGCCGGCATTGAAGTGGATTCTCCGCGAGAGTCGAATCATGGAGCAGCGAAGATCTTATCGGGATTCAAGAGGCCTTCGGGATCGAAGACTCTCTTGATTGCC
Organism: uncultured Acidobacteriota bacterium; assembly: GCA_963733815.1. GTDB lineage: Bacteria > Acidobacteriota > Thermoanaerobaculia > UBA5066 > Gp7-AA6 > DAHUXD01. Next base: position 30,405 of record CAVTEG010000002.1, read on the forward strand.
CGCATCGCAGCGAGTGTCTCCGGCGAGTGTCGCAGCCCGAGATATCTCTTCTGCGTCAGGCCGACTCCGTGCTCGCCGGTGATCGTGCCTCCGAGGGCCACGACGGAGCGAAAGATCTCCTCGATCGCGGGGCCGCGCTCCGCCAGCCACCGCTCACGCTCCCCCGCCGGCTGCACCAGGTTGACGTGGATGTTGCCGTCGGCCGCGTGCCCGTAGCAGACCACCGTCAGGCCTCGCCTCGAGGCGGTCGCCCGCACGGCGGCCAGCAACTCGGGCAGGCGCGATCGGGGAACGGCGCAGTCTTCCTCGGCGTAGGGTCCGAGATCCTTGACCGCCTCGCCGACGGTCCGCCGCAGCCGCCAGAAGTCGGCCTGCTCCCGGGCTGCGATCGCGACACGCACGTCGAGAGCTCCGCAGGAGAGAAGGATCTCGCCGAAGGCTTCGACGTCTCGGGCGACGTCGGACTCCGCGAAGCCGTCGGCTTCGACGAACAGGTGCGCGTCCGCGTCGGCGGGGAGCGCCAGCTTCAGGCGTTCGGAGGAGACCGCCGCCGCCCGACGCTCCATGAACTCGCAGGCGGAAGGCTCGTGTCCGGAGGCGTAGAGCCGCGTGACGGCCGCGAGCGCGGACGCCTCGTCCGCGAAAGACGCCCAGAGCAGCTGCCGATGGGTCGGGAGCGGCAGAAGCCGGAGCGTCGCGCACGTCACGACTCCGAGAGTTCCCTCGCTGCCGACGAAGAGAGAGACAAGGTCGTATCCGGCGACGTCCTTCCGGGTCTTGCCCCCGAGGTCGAGCAGCTCTCCCCCCGGCAAAACCACGCGCAGCCCCGAGACGTATCGGCCCGTCACGCCGTACTTGGCGGCGCGGGGGCCGCCGGCATTCTCGGCGATGTTGCCTCCGATCGTGCAGGAGCCGCGCGACGACGGGTCCGGCGGATAGAAAAGGCCGACCTTTTCGGCTTCCTCCTGGAGAACCTGCGTCACGACGCCGGGCTCGACGACGGCGAAGAGGTTCTCGCGGTCGATCTCGAGGATCCGATTCATCGCCGTCAGATCCAGCGCGATGCCGCCCGCGACGGGCAAAGCGCCCCCCGAGAGGCCCGTCCTTCCTCCCTGGGGCGTCACGGCCGCGCGCAGCCGCTTCGCCGCCGACAGGACGGCGCGAACCTCCTCTTCGGAGCGGGGCCGGACCACGACCTCGGGCGGGGAGGAGAGGTCTTCGGTCTCGTCCCGGGCGTGCCGCGCCAGCGACTCGGGATCCGCGTGCAGGATCTCCGCCGGGAGAAGGCGCGAGAGCGCCTCGTGGAGCCGCGCCGTCACGCATGGAACGTAGCAGGAATCTCGCCCCCCTGTCATCCCGAGGAGCGGAGCGACGAGGGACCCCTTTCGGAGCCGCACCGTGACTCGAAAGGGGTCCCTCGCTGCGCTCGGGATGACATGGCATTAGAATCCCCCGGCGCCAAAACGCCAGGAGCGACCATGAACCTGTACTCGACCGCGACCGAGCTACGAGAGGCGCTTCGCTTGTCGGGAACCGTTCGCTTCGACGGCGGCGTCGTCGTGACCAATCCCGGGCGCTTTCGCGCCGAGATGCTCGACGCGCTGGTCTGGACCGCCGTGTTCGCGCCGGGCGACGCGCGGGACGCCGCCCGCCACGCGATCCGCGAAGCCGCCGAGTCCCTCGGCATCCTGCCCGCCTCGATCTTGCCGCTCTACAAGGCGCGGGGCCGGGGCGAGGTCGGCGGCTTCACCGTGCCGGCGATCAACGTGCGCATGCTGTCCTACGACACGGCGCGCGCGGCGATGGCGGCCGCGCGGGATCTCGACGCCGGCGCGGTGATCTTCGAGATCGCGCGCAGCGAGATGGGCTACACCGAACAACGGCCCGCCGAGTACGCCGCCGTCCTGCTCGCGGCGGCGATCCGCGAGAGCTGGACCGGCCCCTTCTTCCTGCAGGGTGACCACTTCCAGACCAATCCGAAGAAGACGAAGGAGAATCCCGAGGCCGAAATCCGGGCAATCGAGACCCTCATCGAGGAGGCGATCCCGGCCGGCTTCTTCCAGATCGACATCGACACGTCGACGCTCGTGGACCTCTCCAAGCCGACGCTCGAAGCGCAGCAGGACGTCAACGCCACACTCTGCGCGCGGTTTACGAAGTTCATTCGGGAGAGACAGCCGAAGGAGATGCCGATCTCCGTGGGCGGCGAGATCGGAGAAGTCGGCAAGGAAAATTCGACGCCCGAGGAATTCCGCGCGTACATGAGCGTCTATCAGAAGGCGCTCGGGGGGATCGAAGGGATCGCCAAGGTCTCCGTCCAGACCGGCTCTTCCCACGGAGGCGTCGTCGCTCCCGACGGATCGGTCGAGCGCGTCGCGATCGACTTCAACGTCTTGAAGACGATCTCGAAGGTGGCGCGTGAAGAGTACGGCATGGCGGGCGCGGTGCAGCACGGCGCCTCCACACTGCCGCCGGAATACTTCGGACACTTTCCCGATCACGACTGCGCCGAGATCCACCTCGCGACGGACTTCATGAACACCGTCTACGACCATCCCGCGTTCCCGGATCCGCTGCGGCGCGAGATCGAGCGCTGGCTCGACACCAACGCCGCGGAAGAGCGAAAGAAAGGCGAGACCCAGGCGCAGTTTCTCTACAAGACGCGCAAGAAGGCGATCGGTCCCTACAAGGAGCGCGTCTGGAATCTGCCCACGGGCGCCCGGGAATCGATTCGCGAGACGCTCGAAGAGAAGTTCCGCTTCCTCTTCAAGACGCTCCGCGTCGACGGCTCGCGCGCGATGGTGACCAGGCACGTCCAGCCGGCGCGTGTGTATTCGGTGGAAGCCGCCGCCGCGGGCGCGCGGGGCGGATTCGTCCGCGACGACCAGGCGGGAGACTGACGGGAGTGGCGCGCAAGACCAAAACCGCCGGCCGGCGGCCCCGCAACGCCGCCGGCCCTTCCCTTCCCTCCACCATGACCGCCGTCGTCAAGACAAAGGCGGCGCCGGGACCTTCCGCCACCGATATCCGGCAAGTGCCGGTGCCGACTCCGGGACAGGCCGAGGTGCTGATCAAAGTCCTCGCCACCGCGGTCTGCGGCTCGGACAAGCACATCTACCAGTGGGATGCGTCGATGGCGGGGATGGTGAAGGTCCCCCGCATCTACGGCCACGAGTTCTGCGGCGAGATCGTGGCGTTCGGGCCCGGCGGCAAGCGGCCGCACCTGGAAATCGGGCAGTACGTCTCGGCGGAGATGCACGTGACCTGCGGCGCCTGCCGGCCATGCCGCACCGGACGCCGCCACATCTGCGAGAACACGCGGATCCTCGGCGTCCACGGCGACGGCTGCTTCGCCCAGTACGTCGTGGTTCCGGCGTTCAACGTCGTGCCGCTCGACCGCAAGGTGGTCCCGCCCAAGGTCGGGGCGTTTCTCGACGCCCTCGGCAACGCCGTACACACGACGCAGGTGACCGACCTCTCCGGCAAGTCCGTGGCCGTCCTCGGCTACGGTCCGATCGGCGCGATGTGCGCCGAGATCGCGCGCATCTCGGGCGCGGCGTCGATCGCGATCACCGAGGTCAACGGCCTCGCCGCGGCGCACGCGCGCCGGTGGGCCCGGGACCGGAAGCTGTCGCACGTCGCGGTCATCGAGCTTCCGAAGACGAAGGACCCCGTCGGGAGCCTGCGCGAGGCCACGGGGGGAGGAGCGGAGGTCGTCCTGGAGCTCTCCGGGGCCGAGGCCTCGATCAACCTCGGCCTCGCGGCGGCGCGGCCCGGAGCCACGATGTCGCTGCTCGGCATCCCGCGCGACCGCGCGGTGACGATCAAGGACTACACCAACGATCTCGTCTTCAAGGGCCTGACGCTCTACGCCATCATCGGGCGCCGCGTCTTCGACACGTGGATCAAGATGGAAGACCTCTTCCGCGCCGGCCTCGACGTGGAAGACCTCGTGACCAACGAATTCGAGGGCCTCGAGCACTTCCACGAAGCCATGCAGCTTCTCGACGACCGGCGCGCCATGAAGGTCGTCTTCTACCCGAACGGCCGGCCGCGCGCCTGACGGCGCCGAGGGTGCCTCAGTTCACCACACGGACGACGTCGATGACGACCCGTCCGGTGCCGACGTCGGCGCCCTCCAGGAGGAGCTCGGCGCCGACGAGGCTGCGGCCATCCGGACAGCCGTCGAGAGCGAGCTCGGCGCTTCCGGACGAGATCTCGGTTCCCAGGTCGATCCGCGAAAGCCAGCGCACGAAGCGCGGATCCCGCGCGGGTTCGCGGCTCGTCACGGGACCCCACATGTTCACAAGCCCGGTCGTCGTGCACAGGATTTGATCGCCGCGTTTGACGGTGAACCGATACGGAACGGAGCCGGCGGGCTTCCCGCGCGTGATGACGTACGCGACGAGCGTCCCATCCGCATCCACGGCCGCCGCGCCCAGGGCGGGCCGCCGAAAGGATTGGCGCGCGGCTTCGGCTTCGGCGAGGTCCTGCCGACGGATGCTGGCGAGCGTCGAGCGCCATGCTTCGAAGTCCGGCGGCGGCACGGGCAGGGGCAGAGGCGCCGACGGCAGGTCGTAGAGGTAGTTGACGGGAAGGGCGAAGGCCAGCCCCCGCGAGTCCGCCAGCATCATCGAGACGACGCCGATTGCGCGGCCGCGGCCGTCGAGCAGCGGGCCGCCGCTGTTGCCGTGATTGACGTTCCCATCGAACTGGAGGAAGGCCACGCCGTAGACGTTGCGCCGCGGATGGCTGACGATCGCCCGCGACACCGTGAAGTCCATTCCCATCGGACTTCCGATGAAGAGGACCTCGTCGCCGGGCTGGACCGCCATCGCGTCGCCCAGAGGCAGCGGACGCATCGCCGCGCCCGGAACGCGCACCACCGCCACGTCCAGCCATTCGTCGCTCGAAACGGGAGTGCCTTCGAGGCGCCGGCCGTCGGGCAGCCCGACCTCGATCGACGCGCGCGGCCCGCAGAGGACGTGGGCGTTGGTCACGAGCAGCTCGGGTGTGACGAAGAATCCGGCCCCGCTCGAGGACGCGCAACGCAAAGCGGCCATCGACGCGAGGGCGTTCGCCGCGAGGTCCCGGGCCGTCTTTGTCGGCGCCGGCGATGGACGCGCGGGGATGGACGCATCCGCGGCGCGGGACGGAGTTGCGACGCTCCGCGAGAAGAGCCAGACCGCTCCCGCGACCAGAGCGGCGGCGGCCAGGACGATCGCGACGGCGCGTCCCACGCCCTCCGGCCGTTCGAGCGAGTGCGTCAGATCGGGAACCGCGTCGGGCGCGGCGAGCGGCGCCTCGACGAGGCGCCCTCGGACTCCGAGGGACTCGAGGGCCGCGAGCACGGGACGCGCCCGCTCCCGCGTGACGCGCGCGGCGACGACTCCTCCTTCGGGGCGCGACAGCGCGTCGCGAATCCCCGAGATGGGGGTTCCCGGCAACCGAGCGGCGAGATCCCGGGCCGCGCGATACCGGGCGCGCGGATCGGCGAGGGGACCGGCGGCGACCACGTCCACCAGGAGGCTGGCCGAGCAATGCGCGCACACACGGCCGGCGATCGCGGCGAGCTCTCCGCACCGGGGACAGGGTTCCCGCTCGACGTCCGTCATGTAAGCACTGCGGCTTGGCCAATTTTCTCACGGCCGGACGTCCGCCGCCGGCCGGGCCGCGCCGGGGGGTGGAGTCTCTCGGTGACGGAAGCCGGTGACATAATCTCGCCCCACGGAGACCAGATGCCGACGAGCAAGCCGCCCAAGCCCGACCCCAACCTGGAGCTGACGGATCGCCGGATCGCGGAGTTCGCGGTCGAGGAGTCGCGCCTCTCCAACGTCGCCTACCGCTTCGAGCTGCGGCCGCGGTCGCGCGTATGGAAGAACTGGGACCGCACCGAGTTCGAGCCCAACCACTACAGCGTCGTGGGGCTGGCCGGCGTGTGCCTGAAGCGCGACGAGGTCGAGAGAGCGCACCGCACGGCTTCGCGCGCCCTCGAAGACATCGACGGCGTCCTCTTCGTCGTCGAGGAGCCCGCGGATTCGATCGTCGTGCGCGGAGTGACGGGAACCATGGAATTCGTCCGCACGCCGACGCTCTGCGTCGAGATCATGGCGGGCAACGCCGGGGCCTTCGACGGCGCTCTGGCGGCGCTGGAGGCCGCGTTTCCGGGAGGCCGCGTCGCGGGCAAGATCTTCTCGGAGGCGTAACGAGTGGAAACGCGCGCGATGGGCCTGACGGACCACCTCGCCTCGCAGATGGCCGAGCTCCGGAAAGCCGGAACCTACAAGGAAGAGCTCGTCCTCCAGTCCGCCCAGGGCCCGCGCGTGAAGGTCGGAGGCCGCGAGGTCGTGATGCTGACCTCGAACAACTACCTCGGCTTTGCCAACCATCCGCGAATCCGGGAGGCCCAGAAGAAGGCCGTGGACCGCTGGGGAGCGGGACTGGGCTCGGTGCGTTTCATCTGCGGCACGCAGGAGATCCACAAGGAGCTGGAGGCGGAGATCGCGTCGTTCTTCGGAACCGACGACGCGATTCTCTACATGACCTGCTGGTCCGCCAACGAGGGACTCTTCGCCGCGGTGCTCGACGAGCCCGACGGCCTCTACTCCGACGAACTCAACCACGCCTCGATCATCGACGGCGTGCGGCTGTGCAAGGCGAAGCGCTTCCGGGTGCCGCACAACGATCCCGCGGCCCTCGAGAAGATGCTTTCCGAGGACGGCTCCTCGCGGTTCAAGCTCTTCATCACGGATGGCGTCTTCTCGATGGAAGGCGAAGATGCGAATCTTCCCGAGATGGTCCGGATCTGCGAGGCGCACGGGACCGTGCTCGCGGTGGACGACTCGCACGCCACCGGCGTCCTCGGGAAGACCGGGCGCGGGACCGGCGAGGAGCAGGGCGTCTTCGACCGGATTCCCGTCACGACCGGGACTCTCGGGAAGGCGATGGGCTCCGCCGCCGGCGGCTTCGTGACGGGACCGAAGGCGCTGGTCGAGACCCTGCGGCAGCGGAGCCGCACGTACCTCTTTTCCAACTCGCTGCCCCCCGCGGTCGCGGCGGGCGCGCTCGAGGCGTTCCGTCTCCTGAAGGAGGACCCGGCGCCGGTGGCGAAGCTCCGCGACAACGCCCGTTACTACCGCAAGGCGCTCTCGGACGCGGGTTTCAGGATTCCGCACGGCACGCATCCGATCGTGCCGGTCATCGTGGGCGACACGGCGAAGGCCCTGGCCATGGGCAAGGCCCTGTTCGAGGAAGGGGTCTACGTCTCGGGCTTTGGATTCCCCGTCGTGCCCCACGGACACGCGCGGCTGCGCTGCCAGGTTTCGGCCGCCCACGAGCGGGGCGACCTCGACCGCGCCGTCGAGGCGTTCGTCAAGGTCGGAAAGAAGTTCGGAGTCGTCTAGGTCGGCGTATCGAGTTCGGGATCCCTCGCTACGCTCGGGATGACGGCTTTTCGCAGGTCATCCCGAGGAGCGGGCCGACCACCGACCCGGCCACCAGAGGCAAGCCCGCGGCAGTAGGCGCGTCGTCCACCAGAGGCAAGCCCACAGCAGTAGACAACGCTGGCCGAAGGCCAGCGGTAACCCACGCCGAGCGAAGCTCGGGGGTAACCGACGAGGGATCCCGGACTCGAAACGACGGGATCCGTCGCCGCGATTCGGGATGGAAGCAGCGCAGCCGCTTCCTGAAAATGGCGGGATCCCTCGTCGCTCCGCGACTCGGGATGGAAGCTCCGCGGCCGCGTTGCGGCCGCTACGCTTCCATCTTCTTGTTCGCGTTCCGGAACAGGAAGAGGCACAGGAGGCCGAAGACGACGGCGCACAGGACGTCGCCGCCCACGCCGTTCTTGAACGCCGGGTAGATCTTCGAACCCAGATCCAGGCGGTCCAGGATGTTGGGGTTCTCCCACTTCATGACGACGTCGCCGAAGGCGGCGACCATCGCGATGAACACTCCCATGAGCGAGCCGCCCGCGACGAGTCCGGTCGAGTAGAGCATCCCGGAGGAGAGCTCGCTTTCTTCCTTCACGTTCTGCTTGCGGTCGACGAAGCCCTTGATCAGCCCGCCGATGAAGATCGGAAAGGTCGTCGACAGGGGCAGGTAGGCGCCGACGGCCCAGGACAGGGCATGCGCGCCGGCCATCTGCGCCATGAACGCCAGGAACACGCCGACGAGAACGGGCGCCCACGGCAGGTTCTGGGCGAGCAGGCCCTTGATGATGGTGGCCATCAGAGTGGCCTGAGGCGCCGGAAGCAGGGCGCCTCCGATTCCGTGCTCCATGCCGGCTTCCCGGTAGGTGCGGTCGAGCAGGAAGAGTGTTCCCCCGATCACGAGGGACGAGGAGACCACGCCGATGATGAAGCCGATCTGCTGGCGGCGCGGCGTGGCGCCGACCAGGTATCCGGTCTTCAGGTCCTGCGAAGTCGCGCCCGCGTTGGCCGCGGCGACGCAGACGATCGCGCCGACGCAGAGCGCGACGGCCTGGTAGACGTCGCCCGTGCGCCCGACCGCCACGAAGACCACGCAGGTGGCCATGATCGTGGCGATCGTCATGCCCGAGATGGGGTTCGACGACGTGCCGATGATGCCGACGATCCGCGAGGAAACCGTCACGAAGAAAAAGCCGAACACGACGACGAGAAGCCCCATCAGGAGCGAGCCCGGGAAGGGCCCGTGCGGGAAGCCGGGAAGGATGGTGATCAGGAGCGCCAGGACGATCGATCCGACGACGACGAAGCCCATCGGCAGATCCTGCTCCGTGCGCACCGGGCGAGCGACGGCGCGGCCGCCGCCGAAGGACTTGACCGACTCCCGGAACGCCGAGACGATCGTCGGCAGCGTCTTGACCAGGGTCATGACGCCCGCGCAGGCCACCGCTCCCGCACCGATGTACCGGACGTATGCCCGGTAGATCCACTCGGCGTGCGAGTGACTCGCGATCCACGCGTCGGTGAAGCTCAACGCCTTCAGGTCCGCGATGATGCGGTTGTCGTCCACGAAGATCGAGATCAGGGGAATCAGCGCGAGCCACGAGAGCACACCGCCCGAGGCGAGCTCGCCCGCGATGCGCGGGCCGATGATGTAGCCCAGCCCCAGGTACTCGGGAGTCACGTCGCAGGAGAGCGTCGCGTCCGGAATCCGGCCGTTCTTGCCGGTGCGGAACCAGGTCGCTGTCTCCCGCCAGAACCCGAGGATCCCGTAGAGAAACTTGTAGATCACGGCCGCGAAGACGCCGCTGAAGACCATGCGGGCGAGGTCGCCGCCCTTCTCGCCCGCGATCAGGACGTCGGCGCAGGCCACGCCTTCCGGGTACTTGAGGTTGCCGTGCTCTTTGACGATCAGGGCGCGGCGGAGCGGGATCATGAAGAGAACGCCGAGCGTGCCCCCGATGACCGCCAGGACGAACACCGTGAGGTAGTGGAAGTACTCCTTGCCGTCGGCGAGAAAGAGAAGTGCGGGCAGCGTGAAGACGACGCCGGCGGCCACCGACTCGCCCGCGGATCCAATCGTCTGGACGATGTTGTTCTCCAGGATCGTGGACTTGCCGATCTTCTTGAAGACGGCGATCGCCAGAACTGCGATGGGGACCGACGCCGAAACCGTCAGACCGGCACGCAGCGCGAGGTAGACCGTCGCGGCGCCGAAGAAGAGGCCGAAAAAAATGCCGAGGATGACGGCCTTGGGAGTGAATTCCGGAATGTCCTGCTCGGGAGAGACGTAGGGCCGGAACTCCGACGGAGACTGATCGTGCGCCATGCAACCTCCGCGTTTTGCCTGCAGGATCCGTTCGCTGGCGGGGGATTATAGCGGCGGGGTCCATGACTAACCGGGCGATTCGGACGCGGATGCTATATTTTTTCGACCTCATGGCCGCGCGCCGCGACTCCATTTTTCTGGTGCTCGTCCTGGCGGCGGCCCACACACGCGCCGGAACGGTCTCGGGCAAGGTGATCCTCGTCAAGGACGGCAAGGAGCTCGCGGATGCGTCCAACGCGGTGGTGTGGATCGAAGGAACGAAGAGCGCGACGGCTGCGACGGCCACCGCCCACTCCGCGGAAAAGAGCGAAATGAAGAGCGCGCAGAAGCGCTTTCAGCCCCGCGTCGTGGCCGTGTCGAAGAAGGGCACCGTGGAGTTTCCCAATGTGGACCCGATCTACCACAACGTCTTCTCGGTTTCGGGCAACAACCGATTCGACCTCGGGCTGTATCGGAGTGGCGCGTCGAAATCCAAGACGTTCGACGAGCCGGGACTGGTCCGCGTGTACTGCAACATCCATCCCCAGATGGTCGGCTTCGTGATGGTCGTCGACACCGATTTCGCCGCAGTCACAGGGCCCGACGGCGCCTTCCAGTTCGAAAATGTTCCCGCCGGCCCGCACACCGTGCGCGCCTGGCACGAGGAAGGTCCGGAGACGAAAGAGACGGTGACGGTCGGAGCCGGACCATCCGCTCCTCTCGTCATTCGCATCGACGTGACCGGCTTCAAGCCCGAGGCTCACAAGAACAAGTACGGCAAGGACTACAAGCCTCCGCCTCCCGATTCCGAAGATGAACGCTACTGAACCGCGCGCCCCCGGAGTCACCTCGGGAGAGATTCGCATCAAGGGACTCAAGCTCCCTCCTCCGGAGCCGCCCCGCTTCTCGCTGACGCTGAAAATCTTCCTGGCCGGGGCGCTTCTGATCCTGATCGCCGTCGGAGGCGCCGTCGTCGTGACGGCCTGGCGCGCGCGCGAGGTCGCCGACACCAAGATCGCGGAGGACCTGAAGAAGGCGGGACCGGGATGGGAGACCTTCCAGCAGACGCGCTATGCCGACCTGCACCGCACGCTTTCGGTCGTCGTGAACAACGCCGGAACCATCGCCATGATGTCGACGCTCGTTCCCGAGACCGGCGAGGCCGATCCCGCCACCGTCTTCGACACGCTGAAGCGCGAACAGGCTTCGAGCACGCGCGCCGACTTTCTCCTGGCCACGACGCCCGCGGGAAAGGCGCTCGCGCGGACCGACCGCCCGCTTCCCTACGCCGCCGACCTGTCGCAGGTGCCCACGATCGCCGGCGCCATGCAGGGAGACCAGACCGAGGGCATCTGGCTCTCGGGAGGACGGCTCTACCACGTGGTCGCGGCGCCCGTCCTGGAGGGAGGCTCGCGCCTGGTCGGAGTGATCGCGGCGGCGTTCCAGATCAACGACGACGTCGCGCGCAACCTCGAGCAGCTGCTGAACACGCAGGTGGTCTTCCTGGCGGACACGGCGAAGCCCTCGGAGCCGGCCAAGGTGGCGCTCGCGGCCTCGACGATGGGGCCCGCCTCGGCGGCGGCGCTCTCGGCGATCGAAAAACGGCCCGACCTCGTGCAGGCCGTGCTCCGGCAGGGCAAGACGATCGGGCCGCTCGCCCTCGACGTCGCCGGCGAGACGTATGTCGCCTACGTTCTGCCCATTCGCTCCTCGACCGATCAGATCGTGGGCGCCGCCGTGGCCCTGCGCAGCCGCGCGCGCGAGCTCGCGCCCTTCCGGCAGATCCAGAACATCCTGATCCTGGTGGGCCTCGCGGCGCTGATCGTAGCGTTCCTCCTGTCGTTCTTCCTGGCCCGCCGGATCACGGACCCCGTCGCGCGCCTGGTCCGGGCGACCGAAGAGGTTCGCGTGGGCAACCTCGACTCGGCCGACCTGCCCATAGACTCCCGGGACGAAATCGGGATCCTCGCGCGCTCCTTCGGCGCGATGCTCGAGGAGCTGCGCGAGAAGGCCGCTCTCGAGCAGTACGTCGCTTCCCTGACGATGACGATGGGCGGCGAGGCCGAAACGATCGCCGCCCCCGGCGTGGCCGGCAATGCGCGCACCGGCGCCGAGCCCTCCGTCGGTCAGCTCTTTGCCAGCCGTTACGAGATCCAGGGCGTCCTGGGACGCGGCGGCATGGGCGTGGTCTATCGCGCGCACGACCGGGATCTCGACGACATCGTCGCCATCAAGACGCTTCGCGGCGAGGCCCTTTCGGCGGACCCCACCCTCCTCGACCGGTTCAAGCAGGAAATCCGCCTGGCGCGGCGCATCACCCACCCCAACATCCTGCGCACCCACGACCTCGGCGAGACGGGAGGCCTGAGGTATCTCTCGATGGAGTTCGTCAAGGGCCTGACGCTCAAGCAGCTGGTCGAAGCCGGCGACGTTCTGCCTACGCCGGTGGGGCTGCGCATCGCGAAGCAGATCTGCGCGGGTCTCGCGGCCGCCCACGAAGTCGGCGTCATCCACCGCGACATCAAGCCGCAGAACATCCTTATCGAGCCCGCCGGGGGATTGAAGATAATGGACTTCGGCATTGCGCGTCTGAAGGAAGAGCGCGGCATGACCGCCGAGGGCACCGTCGTCGGAACGCCCGACTACATGTCCCCCGAGCAGGCGCGCGGCCACGTCCTCGACTTTCGCTCCGACATCTATTCGACCGGCGTCGTCCTCTACGAGGTCTTCACCGGAACGCTGCCCTTCGACGGAGACTCGCCGCTGGCGGTCGTCCTCAAGCACATCCAGGAGAGCCCGCCCTCGCCTCAGGCGCGGAATCCCCGGATCGATCCGAGGATTTCGCAGATCATCCTCAAGTGCATGCAGAAGGACGCCAAAGACCGGTACCAGTCGGTCAACGACCTCTACGAAGCGTTGACGCGCGTGACGGCACAGGCCGCGTGAGAGGCGCGGCCCGACTTCTCCCGCTCCTCGCCGCGGCGTCGTTGGTCGCGGTCCCCGCGGCGGCTCAGGAGCAGTACTTCGAGGAGCCTTCGACCAAACCCAGGTTTACGCTGAACTGGGATTTCCTCGCGCGCTACGACGAGGTCGATCACCGGGAATACCTTCCGACGATCGAGCGCGGCCGCTTCCAGCTGCGTCCCGAGGGCGGCTTCGAGCCGACGTCCAACCTGCGCATCGCGGTGCGGGCGATCTTCGACTACAGCACGCAGAAGGACTCGGATCCCTTCGTCGACAACTACATCGCGCGCGAAGCGGCCATCGAGCGCTACTACGTTCTCTGGAACCCCGGCCAGTTTTCGCTGCGCGGCGGCGCTTTCGGCATGCCGCTCTTCGCGACCCAGATGCTCTGGGACCGCGACATCCAGACGCCGGGCGCGGCCGCCGCGTGGGAGAGCCGGGACGGCGCATGGACGCTGGCGGCGGCGTGGTTCTACGGGCCCCAGCACGACCACGACCACTCCCAGATCTTCGCCGGTCAGGCCGTCTGGAGGAGCGGCGAATTCGGCCCCTTTCGGCTCGAGGCCGGGGCGGCCTATTGGAGCTTCGATCTGCGGAACCTGAGAACCCTCTACATCCGCGAGAACACTCCCGAGATCGTGAACGGAACCACCGGTTACCTCTACGGCTACCACGTCGCGGACCTGCTCGTGAGAATGCGCTTCCGGCTGGGAACCGTTCCGTTTCTCGTCTCGCTCGACGGCATCCGCAACTTCTCGGCGCCGGACGGAAAGCGCCTGGCCTTCGAGGGCGCCCTCGTGGCCGGGCAGGTCGGCACCCCCTGGAGCTGGCAGGCGTCGTACGCCTACCAGTACGTCGAGCGCGACGCCCTGGTGGGCGCCTACAACAGCGACGACTGGTGGTGGCACACGTGGTTCGAAGGGCACCGCGTCACGCTGGCCTTGACGATCCTGCCGCAGGTCTACGTCCAGGGTTCCGTCAGCTTCAACCGCCGGCTGGACCAGAGCTACTGGCTCAACCGCTACATGGTCGATCTGGTCAAGATCTTCTGAGGGCCTACCCCCATAGACCACCCGCTATAGAATCGTCCGGCCGATGACAAAGAACCTCATTGCCTGCGTCGACGATCTCTTCTTCCGGTCGAAGATCGAGGCGACCGCACGGCATTTGAACTACCCGCTGCGATTCGTGGGAGCGCCCGAGCTGGCGAAGGCGTGCGCGGACCCCGACACGGCGGCCGTGCTCATGGAGCTTTCGGCCAACGGCGACCCCCTGGGCGCGGTGCGCGAGCTCCGGAGCGGGAAGATTGCGTCCACGACGCCCGTCATCGGGTTTCTCTCCCACGTCGACAAGCAGCTCGCCGCCGACGCGGAAGCGGCCGGCGTCACGCGCGTCATGCCCCGCAGTCAGTTTTCCGAGGGACTGCCGGACCTCCTGATGGACCTGCTGGCGCCCGGGACGAAGCGAGAGATTCAGGAAGAGCCGGAACTGCCGGACGAATAGCCGAAGTTCCGGGTTTCCAAGTTCCAGGTTTCAGGAGCGCATGACGACCAACCGTCGCGAGCTGATCAAGAGCGCGGTCGCGATTCCGCTGGCGGCACGGATCAAGACTCCGGCGACGGCCGCCGCCACGCGCCCCGTCGTCGTCTCCTCGGCCAACGGGTTGCGTGCGGTCGAGAAGGCCTACGCCCTGGTGGCCGCCGGAGGCGATCCCGTCGACGCGGTTGTCGCCGGAGTCAATATCGTCGAGGACGATCCTGACGACGTCACGGTCGGCTACGGCGGGATCCCCAACGAGGAAGGCGTCGTGCAGCTCGACGCCTCGGTGATGGACGGGCGCACCGGAAAGTGCGGAGCCGTCGGGGCCCTCGAAGGAATCAAGAATCCCTCCAAGGTCGCGCGCCTGGTGATGAACCAGACCAACCGGGTGTTCCTCGTCGGACCCGGAGCCCTGAAGTTCGCGAAGGCCCACGGCTTCGTCGAGGAGAACCTCTCAACCGAGCGCAGCCGCAAGATCTGGCTCTACTGGAAGGAAAAACTCTCCACCAGGGACGACTGGATCGAGCGGGGAGACGAGGAGACGACGGACCCGGATATCCGGTGGTACATCGAGAAGTACGGAGTCGAGGACTTCCGCCCGCAGGGCACGATCAATTGCAACGTCGTCACGGCCGACGGGACCATCGCCGGCTGCACGACCACGTCCGGCCTCTTCTTCAAGATCCCGGGGCGGCTGGGTGATTCGCCGGTCATCGGCGCAGGCCTCTTCGTCGACGGCGAGGTCGGCGCCTGCGGCTCGACCGGCTGGGGCGAAGGCAACCTGCGCTCCTGCGGATCGCACACGGTGGTCGAGTTCATGCGGCAGGGCATGTCACCCGAGCAGGCCGCGTTGAAGACTCTGGAACGGATCGTCGCGCTGGCGAAGGACATGCGGGACAAGAACGGCAAGCCGAACTTCAACGTCAACTTCTACGCGGTGAACAAGAAGGGCGAACGCGCCGGCGCCGCGGTCTGGTCGGGCTCCTACGGCGCCTCGGGCAAGTTCACGCCGGCCCGCTACGCGGTCGCCGACGCCTCGGGCGCGCGCCTGGTCGAGTCGGCATACCTTCTCAAGCGCACGTCTCCCTAGGGCCATGCGCTCCCCTCAACGCGCCGTCGCGGACTGGTTCGTCCGCCGGCTCACGCTTCCCCGCCGGCGCTACCAGCATTACGGCTACAACGATCCCGACGCGCTGAAGGCGACGATCCGGCCGGGGGACGTGCTCCTCGTCGACGGCAACCAGCGCGTCTCGCAGGCCATCAAGTACCTGACGATGTCGACGTGGTCGCACAGCGCCTTCTACATCGGCGACGCCCTGCTGACGCGCGACGCGGCCACGCGCGTCGAGACCCAGCGGCGGTTCGGACGGGAGGCGAAGTACCTCATCGTCGAGGCTCTGGTCGAGAAGGGCGTGATCGTCTCGCCGCTGATCAAGTACGTCGACTTCAACATCCGGATCTGTCGTCCCATCGGCCTCCGCGGCGAGGACCTGCAGGCCGTGATCGACTGGGTTCTCTCCCGGATCGGGTTTCGCTATGACAACCGGAACTTCTGGGACCTGACCCGGTACTTTCTTCCCTTCCGGATGATCCCCGAGAAGCTGCGCGACGACGCCCTTCACTTCGGCAGCGGCCGCGACACCGAGACGATCTGCTCCTCGCTCCTGGCCGAGGCGTTCGGGCGAATCAAGTTTCCGATCCTGCCGGTGCGCGAACGGCAGAAACCCGAGACGACCCTCGAGAAGATCCGGCAGCGTCTGCTCGGCCGGCCGACGCGGCGGGCGTGGAGCGGTCTGCTGAAGGCGCGGCATCCGACCCTCTGCGTCCCGCGCGACTTCGACCTCTCGCCCTACTTCGACATCGTGAAGTTCTCCCCGCGGGAGAGCGCCGCGTTCGACTACAAAAGAATTACGTGGGATGAAGGGGTGCCGAGGCCCAAGTAGGTTCCGGGTTCCGGGTTCCGGGTTCCGGGTTCCGGGTTCCGGGTGATGGAGCCGAACTCGGAACCTGGAACTCGGAACTTGGAACTAGTTACGGCTCGACGGCGCGACCGCCCGAAAGGATGCCGTTGACGGCCTGGACGCGCAACTCGAGAACGCGGCGCAGCTTCCCGACCTCGGCGTCCGCGGCGGCGAACCGCACCGAGTCTCCCTGAAACTCGAAGCGCAGCACGGCGTCGCGGTCCTCCGGCATCAGCCCCAGCAGACCCGCGCGGTAGGCGCGCATCCACTCCGGCGACGGCTCGCCGTCCAGCCGCATGCGGAAGTAGGACTTCCCGTCGGTGGCCGGACCTTCGCGGAAGGGCTGTTCGGGCGAGAGCCAGACTCGATGCGTGGGCGGAGCCTCTCCCGGGCGGCGGCGCATGGGGCGGCGATGCTGCGGTCGTCTCATCGAAAGATCATTCTTTCACGGATGAAGGCAAACGCAAATCAGGGCCGGCCGAAGCTGCCGGCGCTCGCGACCGTGAAGGCCTCCGGCCGGACCCGCTTCGCGAACGCGGCGTCGGCCTGTTCGCGAGTCACCTTCGCCACCAGCGACGGGAAGTCGTCGAGATAGCCCACGCCGAAACCGTAGGAGACCGCGGTGTCGACGGCGTTGGCGATTCCGGCGTTGGAGCCCAGGTCGACCTTGAAGCGGCCGATGCGCGAGCTCTTCTCCTCGGCGAGCTCCTTCTCGGTCAGGCCTCCCTTCACGAAACGCGAGATCTCGTCGAGCGTGGACGCGATCGCGGCCTCGCGGCTGTCGGGCTTGACCGTCACGCTTACGGTGAAAGGCCCGGCCACGTGGCTCGCCGAGAAGCCCGAGTGGATGCCGTAGGTCAGGCCCTCGGTGTCCCGGACGCGGACTCCCAGCCTCGAGGTCAGCGAAGACTGGCCGAGCGCGGAGTTGGCCAGGGCGCACGCCAGGAATTCCGGGTCCGTCCGGGTCAAGTTCGAAGGCATGGCCAGGACCACGTCCGCGCTGGCCTTGTCGGCCATCTCGACGGTGACCGCACCGGGCGCGGGTGCCGGGGGCGTCGGAGAAACGATCGCCGGCGCGGGTCCGGCCGTCCAGGAGCGCAGACCCTTCTCCAGCGCATCGAGCACGCGATCGGCTTCGACGTCGCCGACGACGACGAGCACGAGGGAAGCCGCCCCGTACCGCTCGGCGTAAAAACCGGCGAGGTCGGAACGCGAGAGGGCCTCCACGCGGGCGATCCGCTCCTCTCCCGTCAGACGGTGGAGCGGGTGGTCGGGGGGATAGATCCGGCGCATCGCGGCCTCGGACGCCCGGACCGACGTCTGTTCCTGCTGCTGCCGGATCGATCCGACCAGCTTCTTCTTCTCCTTGTCGAGCTCCTCTTCCGGGAACACGGGCTCGCGGAGAACCTCGACGAGTGCGTGGAGGAGCAGGTCCGTGTCCCGCGACAGCGCGGCGGCCGAGACGTCGACCCCTGCCGGGTCCGAAGCGTCCGACGACACCGAAAGACTGGCCGCCCGGCTCTCGAGGTCCTCGGCCAGCTCGAGCTTGGTGCGCTTCGCCGTCCCCTTGATCAGCTCGCCCGCCGTGGCCGACGCGACGAGCCGGCGATCGGGCGGAGCGAACAGCCGTCCCGCGAAGAGCGTCCCCGAGACGGCAATCGTCGGGTTGAAGCGATTCTCGAGGACGTAGAGGCGGGCGCCGTTGGCGAGGGCGCGGTGCCGGACCGCTTCGACGAACGGAGCGCGCCGGGGCGGAGCGGACACGCCGTCCGTCACGCGACCTCCTCCGCGGACGCGGTTCCGGAGGACCGGGGCAGGTAGACGCCGACGGTCAGGGCGTCGTCGCGGAGATAGGTCCGGACGACGCGCCGCACGTCGTCCGGAGTCACGCGCGCGATTGCCGCGGTGTAGTCGGCGTACCACTCCCAGTCGGCGACGGCGATCGCCTCCGAGAGCGACGCTGCGATCTGGTCGGTCGAGTCCCGGTCGAAGATGACCTCGGCCTCGATCTGTGTGCGCGCCTTGGCGCACTCGGCCTCCGTGACTCCCTCCGCGGCGATCTTCGCGATCCCGTCCCGGATGATCGTCTCGACCTCCGAGGGCTCGACGCCGGGACGGACCGGAGCGAAGACGGAGAAGAGCGCCGGGTCCTTCAGCTGCCACGGGACCACCGTCACCGAGAGCGCGAGGCTCTTCTCGACGAGCGCCTGGTGCAGCCGGGACGTCACGCCGCCGCCGAGGATGTTGCCGAGCACGGCGAGCGCCGGCGTGTCGGGATGCCGCGCCTCGGGAGTGCGCCAGGAAAGCGCGCACCAGGCGACCTCTCCGACGCGGCGGACCACGAAACGCCTCTCCCCTTCCTGCGGAGGCTCCACCGTGTAGACGGGCGGAATCGGCCCCGAGGAGCGCGGGATCGGCCCGAACTCCTTCGCGAGAAGCGCGAGGACGTCGGATTCGTCGAAGTCGCCGATCACCATCGCGGTCGCGTTGTTCGGATAGTAGAAGGTGTCGTAGAACTCCCGGAGCCGATCCGTCGTGACCTCTTCGATGTCGCTGCGCCAGCCGATCGTCGGGTGGTGATACGGGTGTTCGCGGAACGCCGTCGCGAACGTGTGCTTGTAGAGCACCTGGAAGGGAGAATTCTCGCCCCTCTCGAACTCGTTGCGCACGACGGTCATCTCGGGCTGGCGGTCGGAGTCGCGCAGCAGCGCCTGCCGCATCCGCGAGGCCTCGATCCGCGCCGCCGTCGTCAGACAGTCCGACGGCAGCGTCTCGTAGTAGTTCGTCCGATCGAACCAGGTGGTCGCGTTGAAGCGCGCACCCAGCGCCTCGAGCACGGCCGCGATCGCGGTCCCCTTGTCGCGCTGGAACTCCGGCGTGCCCTTGAACATCAGGTGCTCGAGCAGGTGGGTCGCGCCCGTGTGTCCGACGGCTTCGTTGCGGCTGCCGACGTGGTAGACGACGCAGAAGGTCGCGACCGGCGCGACCCGGTTCTGGAGCAGAAGGACGCGGAGACCGTTGGAGGAGAGCCGGAACTCGCGAAAGCCGGCCTTCTCCTTGACGAGCTCGAAGGGGCCGCCGGACAAGCCCCGACTACCTTCCGCCCGCGATGTCCTCGGCGCCGTCGACGCCGATGACGTTTCCGGTGACCCACGCGCCGCCCTCGCCGCAGAGGGCGACGAGAGCGCGCGCCACGTCGGGCGGCTGCGTCAGGCGGCCGGCCGGGTGCATCGACTGGACGCGCTCGATCATGGCCTCGTTGCCCGGAATCTTGCGCAGCGCGGGCGTGTCGGTGACTCCGGCGCGCAGGGCGTTGGCGGCGATCCCGTGGGGCGCCAGCTCGACCGCGATCTGCCGGATGTAGGACTCCAGCGCCGACTTCGCCGCGGAGACGGCTCCGTAGGCGGGCCAGACGATGTGGTCGCCGGCCGACGTCATCGCGAAGATCCGGGCGCCGGGGGCCAGGAGGCTGCCGAAGAAGAGATCCTGCGTCCAGTAGACGAGCGAGTTGGCCATCACGTCCAGCGTCATCTCGATCTGGGGCTTGGCGATCGCGCCTTCGCGCGGCTGCGCGAAGAAGGGCCTGAGCGTGCCGAAGGCCAGGGAGTGGAGAAGGACGGAGACGCGCGACTCCGGCGCCTCGCTGCCGCAGGTCGACTGGATCGCGGCCACGACCTCGGCGCGCTTGGCGTCGTCGGCGGCATTGACGTTGAAGTACTCGGCGCGGCGTCCCGTTCCCCGGATCTCGCCGACGATGCGGTCGACGTTGGACTGCGTGGACTTGCGGTCGAGGTGGACGCCGAAGATGTTCCACCCGCCCTTCGCCAGGGCGATCGAGCAGGCCTCGCCGAATCCGGACGAGGCGCCCAGGACGAGGGCCCAGCGTGTGCGCGTTTCGGCGGCCAAGGCGGGGGGATCTTAGTACACTCCAAACCCGTGGAGGCGGTGCAAGCGGAGCCGCGGAGCGGCGCGACGCGGGCCCTCGCCGCCGCTCTCCTGCTTCTCGCGGCCATGGTCTGGATGGAGCCCGCGGGCTCCGGACTGGCCGAGCCGGACGAGACCCGTTACGCCGAAATCCCGCGCGAGATGCTCGCCGCCGGCGATCTCGTCGTTCCGCGCTTGAACGGCGTCCCGTACTTCGAAAAGCCGCCGCTTCTCTACTGGCTCAACGCCGCGTCCCTCCGTCTCTTCGGCGAAACCCCTTGGGCCGCAAGGCTCCCGACACGCCTGGCGGGCATGGGGACGGTCCTCCTGATCCTTCTGGCGGCGCGGCGCCGCGGCGGAGGAGGACTGCCGGCCGGAATATTTTTTCTCGCCGCGCCGATGGGATTCCTCTTCTCCCGCGCGAACCTGACCGACGGCCTGCTGACGTTCGGCTTCACGGCCACGCTCCTGGCGGGGCGCGCGGCGGTCCTTCGTCGCGAAGCCGGGCGGCCATGGGCGGCGATCTCCGCCGCGGCCGGCGCGGCCGCCGCCGCCGGCTTCCTCACGAAGGGTCTCGTCGCGATCGTCCTGCCCGGAGCGATCCTCTTTCTCTGGGCCCTCGCCACGCGGAGGATCCCGATCCTCGTGCGCACTCTGGTCCTCTCACCCGCACCGGCTGTTTTCACCGCGCTCGCCGCCCCGTGGTTTCTGGCCGTCGAGCGCCGGCACCCGGGGTTTCTCGACTTCTTTTTCATCGGCGAGCACCTTCGCCGCTTCGCCACCGGCGCGGCGAAGCGTCCGGGCGGAATCGAGTACTTCGTCCCCGTCTTTTTCCTCGGATTTCTTCCCGGTCTTCCGTTTTTCGTCGCGGGCGTGGCGCGCGCGCTGCGCCGGCGAAAGGAAGACGAGGGCGGCCTCTTCTTTCTCCTCTGGTTCGGCGTCGTGTTCGTCTTCTTCTCGCTGTCGCGGAGCAAGCTGCCTCCGTACCTCCTGCCGGCGATCCCCGCGGCCGCTTTGCTCGCCGCGCGTGGAGCGGAGGAGAACGGCCACGCGCGCCGTCTCTGGATCGTCCAGGCGTGTCTCGCCACGGCTCTCGCCGCGGGCCTCCTGGTGCAGCCCGAATTGCGCGTCGCCGTCCGAGCACTCCGACTCGAAGGCCTCATCGCTCCGGCCCTGGCGTTTCTCGTCGTGGCGTCGTGGCTCGCGGTGCTGCTGGCCGCACGATCGCGGGCCGCCGCGCTCACCGCCCTCGCCGTCGCCTGGACGAGCTTCTACGCAGCCGTCGCGCTCGGCTGGCCGAAGACGCCGCAAGCCCGCCTCTCGACGGAGCTGGCCGAGGCGGCGCGCTCCGCCGGCGCAGGGCGCATACCGGTCGTGGCCTATCGGAACTACGTCAACGGCCTGTCCTGGGAGCTGAAGTCTCCGATTCCGGTGGCCGATTTTCGAGGCGAGCTCGAGCCCGAGTTCGAATCGCAGTCCGGCGTGCGTGAAGCGCTCTTCTGGACCAGGGACAGATTCTGGTCGCAGTGGCGCCGCCGGCCCCTCATCGCCGCTCGTGCGTCTGAAGGATCTCGTCCCGCTGATGACGGCCGTCCCGCCCGCCCGCGTCGTGGGGTACTCAGGCCGGTACGCGATCGTGGCGAACTGGTGAAATCGCTGTCATCCCGAGCGCAGCCACGCTCCTCGGGATGACTGCGAGAGTTACGGGATATATCCCTTGATCGTCCGCGCCGTCACTCCCGGCTTCTCCACCGCGACGGAGACCGCGCGGTATTCGCCGTCGGGCTTCTGCGAGTCGGTGCGGAACGCCAGGATGTACTGCGAGCGCAGCTCCTCTTCGATCCGCTTGGTCACCTCGCCGACCTTGGCGGCGTTGGAGATGTGGAAGACGGCGCCGCCGGACTCGCGGGCGATCTCGTTGATCTCCTTGCGGATGCCGAAGTCGGTGATCGAAATGTTGACGGCGATGAAGTAGATCGGAGCGCCGGCCGAGCGCGCGTAGCGCAGCAGAGTCGTGTAATCCACGTGCGAGTGGTTGTCGGCGCCGTCGGTGACGACGACCAGCGCCTTGCGGCCCTGCAGGGTGCGGAACTGGTAGAGACCCAGGACGATCGAATCGTAGAGGGCGGTCGCGCCCCGGGCGGCGGGCTCGCGCGCGGCGCGCTGGAGCTCGGCGGAATCGCTGGTCAGCGCCTGCACCATCCGCGGCTGCTCGCGGAACTCGATGATGAAACCCTGGTCCTTCTCGCGGATCAGGCCCCGGAAGAGCTCGGCGGAAGCCTCGTGCACGAAGGGCATCGATTTCTCCATCGATCCCGAGCCGTCCACGACCAGGCCGATCGTCAGCGGCAGCTTTCGGCGACCTCGAACCCGGTGACCGTCTGGGGACGTCCGTCCTCCTGGATCTTGAAGTCGCCTTCGGTAAGCCCCTTCACGAAGCGGTTGTCCTTGTCGATGGCCGAGATATGGAGCTGCACGACGTCGACACGGACGCTCTCGACGGTCGTGTTGGGGCCCTTCAGCATCCGGATGTCGTTGGCTTCCTTCCCGTCCTCGGTGATCGCGGTCGCGCGCAGGAAGTCCGAGCGCGTGTACTGGGTCATCGGCAGCGTGACTTCGAACGGGCCCGGGCCTCCGGGCCAGCTCTTGAGCTTCTTCTCGTCGAGAAAAAGCTCGACCTGCTTGCAGACTCCGCCGCTGATCGACTGGACGGCGACCTTGACCTTCACCTTGCCGGCCTGGGGATCCACCGTCGGGAGGATCTTCACGGCCAGCCGCGCCGAGCCCTGGTTGATGGACCACGCATCCTCGTCGATGACCTTGCCCGACGCGTCGTAACCGACGGCGCGCACCGTCTGCTTGCGCGGCACTTCTCCGAGATCGATCTCGACGGTGTAGGGCGGACGGGCGCGGCGCACGAGGAGCTTGTCCTCGAGGTAGAACTCGACCTTGGTGATCGGCGGCTCCGCGTCCGCCTCGAGGCGCAACAGACCGATAGGAGCCTCGCGATCGGGCGGAAGGATCTTGAGCTTCGATCCGGCGGTTTCGGCGGTCGCCGAGCCGGCTTCGTCGGCGATGACGACGGCTTCGGCCGCGGGCATCGTCGAGGCCTCGCCGGGCGCTAAGTCCGGCGTGAACTGCGTGCCGACCTCGGGCACAGAGATCTCGGTCGTGGCCTCCCCGACCTGCCGGCCGCCGGGCGCCGCGAGAATCAGCTTGAGCTTGTAGGCGCCGGGCTCGATGGAACGCAGGAACGCGTACTGGAACGTGGCGTGATCGCCCAGGTCGCCGGAGACCGGGTACTTGAAGGATTGGACGATGTCGTCGCCCTTCAGGAACGATCCCTGCAGCTCCCCGGAAAAGCTCGTCAGCCCGCGCTTGGCGGCGGCCATGGACAGCTCCGGGGCGCGGAGCCGGATTCGCACGACCGTCTTCACGCCGGCCATCCCGAGATACTCCGCGGTCACATAGAGGGGAAATTGACCTCCGGGGGTGTCGACCTGTGTCTGCCGCGTCTGCGCCGGAAGGCGCGAAACACAAAGAAGAAGGGCCACGGCAACCAGGGCCCGGGTAAGGCTACGCAGAGTCATGCGAAAAACCCGAACCGCGCGGATCGGCGGGAATTCCCGAGATTCGCCGTCATCCCGAGGAGCGAGCCGGCCACCAAAGGCAAACCCTAGCACTAGGCAACGACGCGCAGAGCGCGGCGGTAACCGACGAGGGATCCCGAGCTCGACGAGTCCGGGATCCCTCGGTTACCGCCGTTCGCCGAACGGCGTTCCCTACTGCCGTGGGCCTGCCTTCGGTGGTCGGGGCGCTCGGGATGACGCAGGGGAGGACATTACGACGCGAGACGGAGGTCCAGCGTCCCGAAGAACTCCTCCACCGCCGCCCGGAAGGCGGCCGGGGTCTGGAGACTGGAGATCCGCAGCCGCAGGTCGCGGCCCCGGGGCAGGCCGTGGGTGTACCAGCCCGTGAACGTGCGCAGCTTGTGCAGCGCCTCCTTCGGCTCGCGGCCGAGCCCGATCGCCGCGAAGTGCGCGAGCATCAGGTCGCGGCGGTCGGCGAGCGTGGCTTCGACGACGGCGCGCGCCCGGCGCAGCGCGCCGCGATCTGGCGGAAGATCCACGGGTTCTTCATGGTCGCGCGCCCGACCATGACGGCGTCGCAGCCGGTCGTCGCGAACAGCGTCACCGCGTCGTCGGCGCTCGAGCACGTCGCCGTTGCCGATGACCGGGATCGCGAGGTGCCCCTTCAGCTCCGCGATCTCGTGCCAATCGCGCGCGTCCCGGTGAACATCTGCCGCGCCGTACGGGCGTGCATCGCCACGGCGGCGACGCCCTCGCCCTCGCAGATCCTTCCCAGCTCGAGGTAGCTCATGCGGCCGCCGTCGAGGCCGAGGCGGAACTTGACCGTCAGCGGAATCGAAAGCCGCGCCTTGACCTGCCGCGACGATCGTGCGCGCCAGCGTCGAGGTCGCCCATCAGGGCCGCGCCGGCGCAGCCCTTGAGCACCTTGTTGGCCGGGCAGCCCATGTTGATGTCGCAGACGTCGGGTCCGAGCTCCTCGACGATGCCGGCCGCCGCCGCCATGCGCTCGGGGTCCGAGCCGTAGATCTGGATCGAGAGCGGCCGCTCCTCGTCGGATGAAGATCATCTGGCGGAGCTGCCGCGCGTTGCCCCGCGCGAGCGCCTTGGAGGAGATGAACTCCATCGTCACGAGTCCCACGCCGCCGATCCGGCGCACGATCAGCCGGAAGACGCGGTCGGTGATGCCGGCCATCGGCGCGAGCACCAGAGGGGGCTCGATCCGGAGGGTTCCCAGCGCGAGCATCCGGCTGATAATCTTATCGATCCCCCGGGCGGCCGGGGGTTTGGGGGTTTTTCGCTTCATTCCGGAGGAGTTTGAAATGTCTTCCACGGCCATGGCGGGACCGCGCGAGGATTCCGCCCTCTGGATTCGCGACCGACGTTTCGATCTGATTTTCCTGACCCTATCGGGGGTCCTCGTCTTCTTCCCGTACCTCTCCTACGGGCTCCTCCAGAAGGTGGGCGTCTCCGAAGCGACGTCCAGCCTGATCGTCGGCCTCTCGGTGACGCTGCTCGTCGGCGGGCCGCACATGTATTCGACGTACCTGCGAACGGCCTTCGAGCCGCGGTTCCGGAAGCGCTGGGGACTGCTCGCCTATCTGCCCCTGATCCTGATCCCGACCCTCGTCGTCATCGGGTCGATGTACGCCTTCATCCTGCTTCTGACGGGGTTCTTTCTCTGGGCGTCGCTGCATGTGACGCACCAGGCCCAGTTCATCTCGGAGACGTACCGGATGCGCGCGGGCGGCAAGGTCCGCGTGCTCGACCGCTGGCTCGACGGGGCCGTGATCCTCGGCGCGCTCTACGTGATGGCGATGTACAAGTTCGTGTCCGACAAGTTCGCGCTCGGCGACTCGGTCCTGCTGTTTCCGAGCTTCCTGAAGTACCGGTGGGTCGCCGTGGCGTTCACCGTCGGGTACGCCGCGTTCTTCCTCTTCTACGTGGCGCGGACTCTCGGCGAGATCCGGCGCGGCGAGACCTCCTGGCCCCGGCTTCTCTTCATGATCATGACGGTGGCGATGGCGTTCGTCGTGCCGATCTTCGACAACCTCGACATGTCGTTCCAGGGCTTCAACACCTGGCATTCCCTCCAGTACCTGGCGCTGACCTGGTTCATGCTCGGCCGCGAGGCCGACACGGGGCGGATCGGGAGCGGACTCGCGCGCGCCCTCGCCGGACGCGAGAACACGAAGAAGTTCTACCTCTCGATGATCGGCGCGACGGTGTCGGCCGGTGTGATCTACCTCATCCTCTGGAAGGGACTGAATTTCCCGCAGGACAAGAGCTACTACGTGGTGGTGCTGTCGTTCCTCCTGGTGCACTACTTCTACGACCACATCCTCTTCCGCGACTTCGAGCCGCTGCAGCCGATCCGGGGACGAGAGAGGGTGGCGGCGTAGCGAGTAGTTCCAAGTTCCAGGTTCCAAGAACCTGACAGTCACCTGGAACCTGAAACTTGGAACCTGGAACCTATAGATCCTTGTAGTCCTGGACCTTCCTGTAGCCCTTCGGCGGCTCGAACAAGTCCGGATCCGCACCCACGCGCACGTCGAGAAGCTCGGTCGTGGTGAAGGGCTGGTACTCGTCGCCCTGGTCTTTCTTCATGTGCTCGATCTTCACGACCAGCTTGTCGAGGTCGCGGGCGGCCCAGATCGTGACGCGATCGCCGGACGGAAGCGCCAGCTGCCAGCGGTCGCAGGGGTGGAGTCCGTGGGTGTCGTCGCCGATCCGGGAAATCACGCCGCCGAATCGGTCGGCATAGGAGCGAGGATCGAAGCCCGGCTCCAGCGGATATCCGGGCACGATCTCATCGGTCGGACCCCACGCGATCTCGCGAATCGTCTTCTTGTCGGGCCGGAATTCCCAGGCCTTCTTCAGCTCCGGCCGCACGATCTTCACGAGCGTGCTGCCGTCGACCTTGCCCTCGATCCGTTTCCACTCGCGGCGCACCGCGACGTCGAACCGCTCGTCCTTGCCGAAGGCGAGGATCCCGGTGTAGCCGTCCTTCGTGACGGTCTTCAGTCCCCCGCCGCAACCCGCGGCCAGAAGCACCAGGCAAGCGAGAAGCCTTCCCCGCGACGGCGTCATGGGGCGCTCGGGATCAGAATCAACGATTCCTGCAACGGACCCAGGGGCTCGCTTCCGGTTTCGGTGACCACGTAGTTCTCTTCGAGGCCGAAGCCCGTCGCGCCGCCGAGCATCCACGGAAGCTCGGCCTCCAGCGACGGTTCGATCGCGAACGTTTGATCCTTTTCGACGACGTAGGTTCCCGACTTGCCGTAGCGGTCGGGCCAGTCCGGCGAGAGACCCGGCCCCAGATCGTGCGTGAAGAAACCGATCGGGTGCCCGGTCGCATGCATGTATTCGGGATACCCGGCGCCGGTCACGACGTGCCGTCCGGCGCCGTCCACCTCCACGCCCTTCACACCCGGCTTCAGCGCGGCGGCCGCCGCGCGGTTCGCGGCCTTGACCGTGTCGAACGCCTTCTGCACCTCGGGCGGCGCCGCGGTCTCGCCGGGCCGCAGCACGTAAGCCAGGCGCTGCAGGTCGGTCTTGTAGCCCTCATCGTCGACGCCGGCGTCGATCCGGACGACGGCACCGGGCACGATCAGCGCATCCGTGGCTCCGGAGTGGCCGCGCGCCAGCCCCGCCATGACGTTAGGATCCTGGTCCTCCTCCCAGGAGGCCCCCAGCCCCATCTGGCGGCGGCGCTTGCGAATGAAGTCGGCCACGTCCTTCTCCGTCGTCTTCCCCGGCTTGATGACTTCGGGCGACAGCGCCTCGGTCAGGATCTGGTTGGTCTTCTTGACGGCCTCGCGCAGCTTCGCGATCTCCGCGGCGGTCTTGCGACTGCGGAACGAAACCAGCAGACCCTCGGCGGACATGAGCCGCCGGACGTATTCGGGCCCGATCGTCTCGCGAAGCCACTGGAGATTGCCGGCGGTCAGGCCGTCGGCGAACGGCTCCTCCTTCGACTGGTCGACCGCGATGGCCTTGGGCGTGAGCGTGTCGAGCTCGTTTTTCAGCGCGGGGCCCGCGCCCTCTTTGCCGTACGGCGTCACGCGCAGGTAGATCCCCGATTTCTCGAACGGCTCGGTGTCGAAACTCGCCACGATCGCGACCTTCTCGAGATGGTCTCCCTTGTCCACGAAGAGGCACACGGCGCGGCCGACGACGTTTTCGGCCGCGACGTCGAACGACACCGGATCGCGCGCGCCCTCCCGCGTCACCACGAGCCAGGCGTCCACGCCGGCGCGGCGCATGGCCGAGAGCAGGTGCCGGTCCAGGCGCTCCTTGCGGGCGTGCTCCTTCAGAGTCCCCGGCAGCGGAGTCGGAGCTGGAGTCGGAGTGCGCGGACGGGACGGCCGCTGCGCGGGGAGCACCGAAAGCGCGGCGAGAAGCAGGACGGTGACAGGCATCGGCGAGAACTCTAGCAGGGCCGACGAGAATGGAATGCGGCCGGCGAATCTCGCCGTCGAATCCCTCTGCCATAATCGCCCGCCGTATGACGTGGTGGGAGTCGTGGTTCGGGGAGGAATACTTGGATCTCTACCCCCACCGGGATCTCGATTCCGCCCGCCGCGAGGCGGCCTTCGCCCTCGCGCACCTTCCTCCGCGGCCCGTTCCGCTACTGGATCTCTGCTGCGGTTCGGGGAGGCACGCGCTTCCGCTGGCCGAGTCGGGAATCGCGGCCGTGGGTCTGGACTACTCGGCGCCGTTGCTCGACCTGGCGCGCCGGCGCGATTGCCGCCGCCTGGTGCGCGGAGACATGCGCGCTCTTCCCTTCGGCGAGGGCACCTTCGCGGCGGTCGTGAATTTCTTCACGAGCTTCGGCTACTTCGTGCGCGAAGGAGAGAATCGCGCCGTCATCGCCGAGATCGAACGGGTGCTCAAACCCGGCGGCGCGTTCCTGTGCGACACCTTCGGCCGCGACTACGTGCTGGCACGGCTCGTCCCGGACGAGCACCGATGTTGCGGGGAGAAGGACTATCGGATCCGACGCTCCTGGAATCCCGAGACGCAGCGCATCGAGAAAGAGATCGAGGTCCGGCGGGAAGGCTCGACGGAGATCTTCCGCGAAAGCGTTCGGGCCTACACCACCGACGAGCTCGTCCAGCTCTTCTGCGCCGCCGGCCTGTGGATCGAGTCGGCCTGGGGCGGTTTCGACGAGAGCCCCGCGGGACCCCAGGCCCCGAGGCTGATCGTCCTCGCCCGCAAACCCGGGGGTCTGCCGTGATTCCGTACGCGAAATACCCGGGGCTCCATCCTCTCTTCCGCGACTTCCTCGCCGGATTGCCCGAGTTCTATCCGGATCCGCCGTCCCTCGACGCCGCCGAACAGCGCGGCCGGGAGCTGCTCGCGTCCGCGGCCCGCGCCCGATTCCCGGTCACGGCATTGCGCTTCCGGGGAGACGAAGCGGCGGCGATGGCGGAGGAGCTGACGCAAGGCCGGGCGGTGGCGGTCTCGGCGGGACACCAGGTCGGTCTTTTCACCGGCCCGCTCTACGAGATTGTCAAGGCGTTCGACGCCATCCACCTCGCTCGCGCGCTCTCGAAGCGCGGCGTGCCGGCCGTGCCAGTCTTCTGGGCGCTGACCGACGACCACGACCTCCAGGAAGTCGCCCACACCGCGCGGCCCACGGAAGAAGGCCCGCAGGAGCTCGTGCTCGAGGGCGGGGACCGGCAGAACCGCCAGCCGGTGGGACGCCTCCCGATTCCGTCCGGGATCACCGACGTGGTCGAGGCCTTCCGCCCCGACGCCAAGGCGGAGCGCGCCGATACGATCCTCGAAGCGTTCGCGCGCCGCAGCGCGCCGGGGACGACGTACGGAAACGCGTTCATCGAGACGCTCCTCGATCTGGTGGAGCCTGAGCCGCTGCTCGTGCTGGACCCGTTGTCCGACGCGCTGCGCGCTCCGACGGGCGCCCTCTTTCTCACCGCCGCGAGCAAGGCGGACGAGCTTCGTGCGACGCTGGTCGAGACAGCGAAAAAGCTCGAGAAGGCGGGCAAGCCCGTGCCGGCCCCGGTGCCGGAAGGGTTCTCGTTCTTTGCGATCGACGCCGACGGCCGGAAGCGGATCGACGACGTGACCGCGGCGATCGCTCGCCTCGAGCGGGGCGAGATCGTGGCCTCGGCCGACGTGATAACCCGGCCGGTCTTGAAGTCGTATCTCTTCCCCATGGCGGTGAGCGTTCTCGGGGCTGCGGAGATCGCCTACCACGCCCAGAGCCTTCCGCTGTTTTCTCTCTTCGAGGTGCCCCGGCCCGTGCTGATGCCGCGGACGCACGTCGTTCTGCGGGGCCCCGTCGAGCGGCGGCTCGCCGAGTATCTCGGGATCGCGGAAGAGGATCTCCTGGCCGCGGCCACCGCGGCGGAAGCGCCCTCGATCCCGGAGGCCGAGGCGCTCACGCTCCAGTCGCGGGCGGCGCAAGAGGGTCTTCAGAAGCTCGCCGCGGGTCTCGAACGCATCGACGCGACGCTCGTCGGCGCGCTCGAGACGACGAAGAAGAAGGTCGCCTACCAGTTCGAGCAACTCGCGGAACGCGCGAACAAGGCGGCCCAGCGGCGGACGGACCTCGTGGCCGGCAAGCGAAAGCGCCTCCAGACCCTGCTCGCTCCCGGCGGTGTGCCGGCCGAGCGGATCTATCCGCCGCTGGCTCCCCTGCTCGCGTACGGCCACGAAGTGCGCGACGCCCTCCGGCGCGCCGTCGCCGAGACCGACCCCGCCGCCGGCGCGGCAGTCGTCGACGTCGGACTCGCGGCGACGGGAGGATCGAATGCCGGTTGACATCCTGGCGATCTCGGCGCACGCCGACGACGTCGAGCTGACGTGCGGGGGCACCCTCGTGGTCTTGAAGAACCGCGGCTACCGTTTCGGGATCGTGGACCTGACGCGGGGCGAGATGGGCACCCGCGGCTCGGCCGAGATCCGCGCCGCCGAGGCGCGGCGCGCGTCCGAGATCCTGGGCGCCGAGTTCCGAGAGACGCTCGACTTCGGAGACGGCGCCCTGCGCCGGGGCCGTGAGGAGGAGCTCGCGCTCATCGACGTCATCCGGCGCCACCGGCCGCGCCTGATCCTCACGCCGTATCCCGAGGACCGCCATCCGGACCACGCCCGCGCGGGCCGGCTCGTGACCGACGCGGCGTTCTACGCGGGGCTGCGCAAGCTCGAAACGGGGCATCCCGCGCACCGCCCGCAGCAGACGGTGTATTTCTCGACGTTCGACACGCGCCGTCCGGACTTCGTCGTGGACGTCACGCCCGTCATCGAGACCCGGCGTGAGGCCATGCGGGCGTTCGAGAGTCAGTTTCACAATCCCGAGTCCAGGGAGCCGACGACGGTGCTCTCGAAGCAGGGCTTTCTCGATGCGGTCGAGGCGCGCGCCCGCGAGTACGGAATCATGATCGGGGTCGAGTTCGCCGAGGGCTTCCACGCCCGCGTTCCGCCGCGGGTGGACGACCTGGTCAAGGCGTTCGAAGGCTACGAGCCGGGGTTCTGACGATGAAGATCGGCATCACCTGTTATCCGACCTACGGCGGCAGCGGCGTCGTCGCGACGGAGCTCGGGATCGCGCTGGCCGAACAGGGCCACGAGGTCCACTTCATCTCCTACGCGTTGCCTTCGCGGCTGGAGCTGCCGCGGCCCTGCGTCCACTTTCACGAGGTCGTCGCGCCGTCGTACCCCCTGTTCGTCTCTCCTCCCTATACCCTGGCGCTCGCGACGAAGATGGCGGAAGTCGCGGCGCGGGCGCACCTGGACCTGCTTCACGTCCACTACGCGCTGCCCCACGCGATCTCGGCGATCCTGGCGCGCGAGATGTCGACCGGCAACGGCGTGCGTCTGAAGGTCGTGACGACGCTTCACGGGACCGACATCACGATCGTGGGACAGGACCGCTCGTACCTTCCGATCACGCGCTGGGGCATCGACCAGAGCAACGCCGTGACCGCCGTCTCGCGGTACCTGAAGGACGTCACGGTGCGCGAGTTCGGCGTGCGACGCGACATCGCCGTGATCCCGAACTTCGTGGACACGAAGCACTACCGGCCCGACGGCGCCTCGACCTTCGCCCGCTCCCTCGCGTTCAACGGCGAGAAGCTCGTGGTGCACGTCTCCAACTTCCGCCCGGTCAAGCGCATCCCCGACGTCCTGGCGATTTTCGACCGCATCCGGCAGCGCATCCCGGCGCGGCTGGTTCTGATCGGCGACGGCCCCGACCGTTCCCTTGCCGAGAGACTCGCCCGGGACGGAGGCTTCGAGGACCGCGCCATCTTTCTCGGCAACGTCGCCGCCGTCGAGACGATCCTGCCGGCCGCGCAGCTGATGCTCCTCCCGTCCGAATACGAGTCGTTCGGACTCGCGGCGCTCGAGGCCATGGCGTGCGGTGTCCCGGTCATCGGCGCCATGGGAGGAGGTCTTCCCGAGGTGGTTGAGGACGGGGTCCACGGCGCTCTCCGTCCGAAGGGCGACGTCGGGGCCATGGCCGACGCGGCTCTCGCGATTCTGACGGACGAATCCCTTTGGAGCCGCATGTCGAAGGCCTGCCGCGAGCGCGTCGAGCGCGACTACCAGCGCGACGCGATCGTGAAGCAGTACCGCGACCTCTACGAAGCGACGCTCTCGGGGTGATCCCGGAGCCCGACCAGCGCTTCGTTCCCGCCCGGGAAGGGCGCGGCGAGGTTCGCGAAAAGGCGTCCCGCTTCTTCGGAATCGCCTCTCGGGCGCGCGACGCCGCGGAGGCTGAGAAGTTTCTCGAGCGGCTGCGCCGCGAGTACCACGACGCCACGCACGTGGCGTTCGCGTGGAAGATCGGAGCCGGATCGGACTTGCGCCTGCGCGCCTCGGACGCCGGCGAGCCGTCGGGCACAGCGGGAAAGCCGATCGCCTCCGCAATCGAAGCGTCCGGACTTTCCGACGTGGTGGTGGCCGTAATCCGGTACTACGGCGGGACGAAGCTCGGGACCGGCGGGCTTGCGCGCGCGTACCGCGAGGCGGCGGCCCGCGCTCTCGAAGCGTGCGGCGCGGAAACCGTCTACGAGATGGTGCGGCTCGAAGTGCGTGCGCCGTTCGATCGGATCGGGGTCGTACGGCGCCTCGTCCGGCCGCCCGACGTCGTGCTCGTCGCCGAGCGTTTCGAGCCGGACCCGGCGATCGAGCTTTCCGTGCGGCGGTCGCGCCTCTCCGCGGTCGAAGCGGCGCTCGTCGAGGCGCGCCTCCGGTTTGCGCGGTTAGTGTGACTTCTCGAGCGACTTCAGTCCCGCGCTCCGCTCTTCGCGCGTGCAGAAGGCGCCGTGCCAGGCGTTCTCCGCCAGGCTGCGCAGATCTTTCTCGTCGAGGCCCAGAGCCTCCTTCGCAAACCGATACTCGCCGGACGTGGAGGTCCCGAACAGGATCGGATCGTCGGCCGACAGCGCCACGCGCACGCCGGCGTCGAGCAGGCGTTTGAGCGGATGCTCCGCGATTTGCGCGACGGCGCCGGTGCGCAGGTTGCTCGTCGGCGCGACGCAGAGGATCGTGTCTTCCTCGGCGAGGCGCGCGAGCAGACGGGGATCCTCGACAGCGGCGATGCCGTGGTCGAGCCGGTCGGGCCTCAGAGCGTCGAGCGCCTCGCGCACCGCCGCCGCGCCGTCCCACTCTCCGGTGTGGATGGATGTGCGCAGCCCGAGCGCCCGAGCACGGAGGTAGATCCCCGCGAAGGCCGCCGCGGGCACGGACTTCTCGTCTCCCCCGATCCCGAATCCGACGATGGAAGGCAGGGGAAGACGCGCGTAGAGATCCAGCACGCGATCGGCCGACTCGGGGCCCCAGTGCCGCACGGCGTCGAGCAGGATCGCGCAGTGGATCCCGCGATTCTCCTTCGCCACGCGAAAGCCTTCGTCGATCGCGCGCAGGCACTCCGCCGGGTCCAGGCCGAGCAGGGGGAAAATCTCCGGCGAGACGTAGACCTCGGCGCGCGCGACGCCGTCGTCCGCCAGGAATTCGCCGATGCCCTGCGCGGCCTCGAGGTAGTCCTCGGGGCGGCGGAAGAGGCGGCAGATCTCGGCGAAGAGCTGCAGGAAGTCGCCGGGACCGGAAAGCGCCCGCCGCGCCGACTCGAAGGCCTTCGGATCGGCGAAGGCGTGGCCCGCGCGGCGAGCCAGCGACGCGACCTGCGCCGGCGGAAGAGAACCTTCGAAGTGAAGGTGACAGTCCGCGAGGCCTGCGGCGGGGACGGGAAGAGGCGGAGCGGCGTTTTCGGGCTTCACAATTGCGGACCCCGGATTCAGAATCGCGCGACACGCTAACTCTATATGCGCCGCGCCCGGATGCTCGCCCTTCTTCTCGACTTCGCTCTCTGCGCGGCCGCGGCGGATGTCGTCGGCCTCGCCTCGACCGCCGTCATCTGGCGCTATATCCCGGGCGCGCGCGCGGCGATTCCCTGGATCTGGTCCGTTCTCGCGGCGGCCGCCGTCGCCGCGTTTCTCCTGCGCGACGCGGGCGGAGGGCGGGCCCGCCGCTGGTTCGCGCTGGAGGCCCGCCTGCCCGACGGGCGTCCGCCCGGAGTCTGGGGCTCGATCCGCCGAAATATTCCCCCGCTCCTCCCCCTCTGGAACCTCTACGACGCCTGGCCCCTGCTCTCGGACTCGCAGGCGCCCCGCCGTTGCGACCGGAGGTCCGGTACGCGTATCCTGCGCTCCCAATGAGAGATCGGAGCGCGCCCGCGTCCCGCCGTCCCGCGCCGAGAACCTTTTGTCCGGGTTTCCGTTGTTAACACTCGGATGAAGCTCCGTAACGCCTTTCTCGCCTTTTCGCTGGTGGCCGCGGCGGTGCCGCTGTCCGCGGCGCCGGAGGAGATCTTCGAGAAGGCGTACTCGATGGACGGCGTGACCAAGATCCAGGTCGAGAACGTCAACGGCCACATCGAAGCGACGGCGTGGGACAAGCCGTACTTCAAGCTCCGCGCCGTCAAGCGCGCCGACGGCGGCCGCGCCGAAGACACCCTGAAGCTGACCGAGATCCGCGTCTCCAAGGTCGGCGATTCGATCAAGGTCGAAACCATCAATCCGAAGCGGCGCCGCCTCTTCGGATTCCTGGACTTCGGCGGCTCGAACGCGCACGTGGACTACACGCTCCAGATGCCGGCCCGGACCGAGGTTCGCCTCGAGACGTGCAACGGGAAGGTCGTGGCCACCGGTTTCGCCGGTACCCTCTCCAGCGACGCCGTCAACGGCTCGATCGAGCTGTCGGACCAGGAGGGGCCTGCCAGCGCCACGACCGTCAACGGAAACGTGCGGATCAGCTTCAAGGGCCCCTTGAAGAAGAGCCGGATCGAGACCGTCAACGGCTCCATCGACGTCGCGTTCCAGAAGAGCTCGTCCGTCCGCTACGATCTCTCCACGGTCAACGGCCGCATCGAGAGCGACGACGTGGGCCTCGCGGTCGAGGGCAAGTTCGGCCCGAAGGAAGCGCGGGGCTCCTTCAACGGCGGCGCGGAAACGCTCTCGTGCGAGACGGTCAACGGCACCATCCGCCTCCGCGCTCAGTGAAGGGAAGCTGGTAAGCTGCCCGGCGCCATGAGCGCCGGGAGTTCCTCCTCATCGCGTCTCTGGCTCCTGGCCCTCGGCTACATCCCGATCCTCGGCCTGCTCGTCCCTCTCCTGGAGAAGCGGGACCCCGAAGCGCGGTGGCACGCGCGCAACGGCCAGCTCCTGTTCGCCGCGCTCGCCCTCGTCGGGATCGTGGCGACGCTCGTGGGCATCGCCGTTCCGTCTCTGACCTGCCTCTACGCGGTCGCGATGCTGATCGCCTCGCTCCTCTACGTGTTCGTGGCAACGCTGGCGGCGGTGACGGCCCTCGGAGGCGGCCGCCTGGTGATCCCGGGCATCTCGCGCTATGCCACCCGGCTCTCGAACGGAACCTGAGTCGGGCAACGCCGGCCCGCGGCGCGCGAGGCGTGCGGCCCCCGTGCTCGCCGCGCTTCTCGGCTTCGCCGTCGGCGACGCGCTGCGACCTCCCGCCGAGCAGCTTTCGGCGAAAGCCGCGATCGCGTCCATCGACGTGTACCGCGCGACTCTGTCACCCGCTCTCGCCAAGAGCGGACTGGCGCGCTGCAAGTACGAGCCGACGTGTTCCGTCTATGCCCGCGAAGCCATCCGCCGCTACGGCTCGCCCCGCGGCTTCACCCTCGCCGCCGCGCGTCTCCTGCGGTGCAATCCGTGGGCGCGGGGCGGGTTCGACCCGGTGCCGTGAACGTAGGTGGGGTCAGGTCTGGTTTTTTCGGATTTCGGTCTTGCCCTGAAAAAAGTAGTTTGAAATCCGAAAAAACCAGACCTGACCCCCTCACGGGCTCTGTCGCTGCCCCACGAACGCGAACGCGTCCTGCGTGCGGTTGTCGGCGGTGTACGCGGCCGCGAGCAATCCGCCCGACGGAACCGACGCTCCGGCGGCGACTGCGACGGTCACGCGCAGGCCGTCGATCCGCGGAGCGCCGACGGAATCCAGGATCTGGCCGACCCGCAGCAGCGACCCTGGCGCGACGCTGTAGGTCTGCGTGCCGCCGTAAACGAGCGCGGTGACGGGATCGATGACGCGCACCTCGACGGGCAGCGCGACGCCGGACGTGTTGGCCAGGTCCAGATTCGTGCGGAAGTTCGCGTCTCCGGAGTTCACTCCGTACATCTGCAGGACATGGACGTCGTCGTCGGGGCTCGACTTGGCAGTCATCGACTCGCTCTGGGGGACACCCGCGAGAAAGAATCCGAACGTGCCCGTCGGCGTGAATGTGTAGATGCGCGCCGCCGCCATGATCGCCGTGGCCGACTGCCATTCCAGCGCCCCCACGACGCCGTCGCCCGCGGGCACCGTCTCGAGAGTCACGTCCGGAAAGAAACGCGTTTCACGGGGGGCGAGGACGATCGGATCCGACGCCACCGGCGCCGCGGCCGCCTGTCCCGTCGAAACCGCGGGGTGCAGGACGAGGGTCACGGTCGCCGTCGCGGAGTCGTCGGGATTGAAGAGCCAGACGTCGGTGCGAAACAGCGCGCCCCCGAGCCCGGCGACGCGTCCGGCGGTGATGAACCAGCCGTTCCCCGTCGCCGGCGAGTAGGCCGCGCGCGCGAACGGAGCGGCGAGAAGCAGAAGAGCCGCGGCGGCGAGTCGGCGATGCATGACGACCTCCTGCACCAACCGACGCGGGGACTTTCCGGAAGGTTTACCCGGAACCCGGAACTGAAGAGCCTGGAACTGGATTTATGGTGCCGTCGGCCGGACTCGAACCGGCATGGGTTGCCCCATACGCCCCTCAAACGTACGTGTCTACCAATTCCACCACGACGGCACGGGGGGAACGATTCTACGGCTTGACGGGGCTCTGTGTGGACGGCTGCGCGGCCGTCCCGGGCGCCGTCGTTCCGGTCGCCGGTTGGGCGGACTCAGGTGCGGGGGCCGCTCCCGGATTTGCGGGGGCGGCGGGCGCCGGAGCCTTCTGCGCCGCGGCTTTCGCCGGCAGCGTCTGGATGACCGAGTTCCTCGGCCTCGCCTCGAGAATCGAGAGCACCATCGACAGCAGAACGAAGCCGACGAACGCGCCGGTCGTCAGCTTGTGGAGAAACGTCGTCGCGCCTCTCGCGCCGAAAGCCGTCTGGCTGCCTCCTCCCCCGAAAGCGCCGGCGATGTCCGCGCCCTTGCCCTGCTGGAGCAGGACTACGAGGATGAGGAAGAAGCAAATGATGATGTAGAGGACGACCAGGGCTATGTACACGGAGCCTCCAAAAGGGGCGAAAGTGTAGCCGCCCGGCCGGTGGGCGTCAAGCGCGCGCGATCGCGGCGAACGCCGGGGCCGACAGGCTCGCTCCGCCGATCAGGAAGCCGTCCACCCGGGACCCCGACCGGAGCTCCCCCGCGTTCTCGGGCGTGACGGAGCCGCCGTAGAGGATGCGCAGGTCGGCGCGCGCCGAAAGCAGCTCCGCGATGTGGACGCGGGCGCCTTCGGCGTCATCCGGCGTGGCGGCACGGCCCGTTCCGATGGCCCAGATGGGCTCGTACGCCACGACGAGCGGGGCGTCCGCCGGGTCCGCGTCGAGCGCGGCGATCTCGCGGACGAGCGTCGCCGCCGTCAGGCCGGCGTCCCGCTCCTCCGCGGTTTCGCCGATGCAGTAAATCGGCGTCAGCCGGGCGGCGCGACAGCAGGCGAGCTTGCGGGCGAGCAGCGGTCCGTCCTCGTGAAACTCGCGCCGGCGCTCGGAGTGGCCGACGATCGCGAAACCGCATCCCGCGTCGGCCGCCATGAGGGCCGAGACCTCGCCCGTGACCGCGCCCTGCAGCTGTGCCGCGACGTTCTGGCATGCGAGCGTCCAGCGCCCCGCCGGATCGGCCGCCGCGTCGAGAGCGGTGAACGGCGGCGCCGCGACGAGCTCGTCCGCGACCGCTCCGGAGTCGAGGATCGCTCCGAGCTCGCTGGCCCAGGCGCGCGCCTGTGCCCGCGTCTTGTGCATCTTCCAGTTGGCGACGAAAAGCTTCCGTCTCATCCCAGCGCTTCGACGCCCGGCAGTTTCCCCTCCGCCAGAAACTCGAGCGACGCTCCGCCTCCGGTCGATACGTGCGTGAACTTGCCGGCCACGCCCGCTTCGTGCGCGGCCTGCACGCTCTCGCCTCCTCCGACGACGGTGACCGCGGGGAGATCCGCGACGATCTTCGCCAGCGCCATGGTTCCCTTGTCGAACGGCGGCTTCTCGAAGACGCCCATCGGGCCGTTCCAGAACACCGTCTTCGCGGGCTTCAAGAGGCGCGCGAACTGCTCCAGGGTCTTCGGGCCGACGTCGAGTGTCATCCCGTCGTCCGGGATCTTCTGGATCGTGACGGTCCGCGCGCCCGCGCCGTCGTCGGGCGACTTCGCGACGACGAAATCCGAAGGCAGCGCGATCGTCTTGTGCGCCTCCTTGCAGAAGTCGAGGATCTCCCGGGCCAGCGCGACCTTGTCCTCTTCGAGCAGCGACTTTCCCACGGAGAGACCGAGAGCCCGCACGAAGTGGTTGGCCATGCCGCCGCCGATCAGGAGCACGTCGGCCCGGCGGGAGAGGACCCTCAGCGTGTCGATCTTGCCCGAGATCTTGGCGCCTCCCAGGATCGCCGCGAACGGACGCGCGGGCTCGAGAAGCCGCGAGAGCTCGCGCACCTCCTTCTCGAGCAGGAGCCCGGCGCCCTTCTCCGAGACGAGTCCGGGAACCCCGACGACCGAGGCGTGCGCGCGGTGCGCGGCCCCGAACGCGTCGTCGACGTACACGTCGGCGAGCGCGGCGAGCTGCTTCGCGAAGGACGGGTCGTTGGCTTCTTCTCCGGCGTGGAAGCGCAGGTTTTCGAGCAAGAGGACCTCGCCCGGCTGGAGGGACGAGGCGGCCTTTTCGGCTTCGGGCCCGACGCAGTCGTCGACGAAGCGCACCGGCTTTCCGAGCCGCTCGGCGAAGCGCACCGCGACGGGCGCAAGCGACAACTCGGGCCTGGGCTTGCCCTTCGCCTTGCCGAGGTGCGAGGCGCACACGACGCGCGCTCCGCGCTCGCACGCGAGGCGCACGGTCGGCAGCGTCTCGACGATGCGCGTGTCGTCCGAAACACGGCTGCCGTCGAGAGGCACGTTGAAATCCACGCGCAGGAACAGCCTCCGGCCGTCCAGGGACAAGTCTCGAATGGACCGCATGGGGCCGGTAGAATAGCGCAGTGAAACGGCTCGACAACGCAGGGAAACGGCTCGCGGCCGCCGCTGTGCTCCTGTGTTTCGCGCTGTCGGCCGCGGGGCAAGCGCCGCGCGTCGCCCGCGGTTCGGGCGGCGCGGTCGCCGCGGCTGAAGAAACCGCGGCCCGGGCCGGAATCGAAATCCTGCGTAAGGGCGGCAACGCGGCGGACGCCGCCGTCGCCGTGGCCTTTGCGCTGGCCGTCACCTGGCCCGAAGCGGGCAACATCGGCGGAGGCGGCTTCTGGACGTCTCTCGATGCGCGCC
Organism: uncultured Acidobacteriota bacterium; assembly: GCA_963733815.1. Classification (GTDB taxonomy): domain Bacteria; phylum Acidobacteriota; class Thermoanaerobaculia; order UBA5066; family Gp7-AA6; genus DAHUXD01. The sequence continues at coordinate 70,088 of CAVTEG010000002.1, forward strand.
GGCGCGCGCTCGTCGTGGATTTCCGCGAGATGGCGCCGAGGGAGGCGCGGCACGACCTCTACACCGCGTCGCGAGGGAAAGCCGCGCCTCCATCCTCGACCGAGGGCCCGCTGGCGTCGGGTGTTCCGGGCTCGGTCGCCGGGCTCGCGCTCGCGCATCGCCGCGCCGGCCGGCTGCCGTGGAAAACGGTCCTGGAGCCCGCGGTGCGCCTGGCCCGCGACGGTTTCGTGATGACCCCCGCCGTCTCGGAGTCGATCGCCTCGGACCGGGAGCGCCTGGCGGCGGATCCGGAAACCGCGCGCATCTTCCTTCCCGGAGGCGCGCCTCCGGTCCCGGGAACGACGTTTCGCCAGCCCGATTTGGCGCGCACGCTCGAGGCCATCCGTGACCGCGGCGAGGACGGCTTCTACCGGGGCCGCGTCGCCCGCGACATCGAGCTCGGCCAGAAACGCGCGGGCGGACTGATCACGCGTGGGGATCTGGCGCGCTACGAAGCGCGCATCCGCAAGCCCGTCTGGTTCCACTTCCGGGGCGCGGACGTGGTCACGCCCCCGGCGCCGTCTTCCGGGCCGGTGTTGGCGGAGATGGCCCTCATGGCCGACATCGTCGGCGAGGCCCGCCTGCGCGAGGCCAACGTGGAGGCGGCGCACTGGCTGGCCGAGATCGAAAAGCGCGCCTTCCACGACCGCAACCGCTACCTCGGTGATCCCGCATTTCCCGGCGTGCGGCAGAAGCTCTTCCTCGATCCCGCGCGCGCGAAGACGCTCGTGGCATCGATCCAGCCCGACCGCGCCACGAAGACGGCGGACCTTCCCGCCGTGCCCGGAGAGCGGCCGACCACGACACACTTCTCCGTCCTCGACGGCGACGGGATGGCCGTCTCCGTCACGACGACTCTGAACGACTCATTTGGAAACGCGCGTGTGGCGCCCGGCCTCGGGTTCCTGTGGAACAACGAGATGGACGACTTCGCCACGAAACCAGGTCAGCCCAACCTCTACGGCCTCATCCAGGGAGAGGTCAATTCCGTCGCGCCGGGAAAGCGGATGCTCTCGGCCATGTGTCCGTCGATCGCCGTCGTCGGCGGCAAGGTCGCTCTCGTGTGGGGCACTCCGGGCGGCTCGACGATCCCGACGACGAACCTCCAGGTCATGCTCAACCGCCTTCTGCGGCGCACGAGCCTCGAGGCGGCCGTCGCCGCTCCGCGCTTCCACCAGCAGGACTTGCCCGACGCGATCCAGATCGAGAGGGGCCGCTTCGACGCGGCCTGGATCTCGGGGCTCGAAAAGATGGGCCACGAGATCAAGGAGCGCGGCGAGATCGGGCGCGTCCACGCGATCGCGGTCGAGGCGGACGGCTCGATCACCGCGGTCGCCGACCCGCGCGGCGGCGGCGCCGCGCTGGTCCTCCGGGAAGCGCCGTGAACGCGCCCGCCCCGTTTCGTCCCCTCTACCGGGAGGGGGCGGTGCTTCTTCTTCTCGATCAGCGGCTGCTCCCCGGCGAGGAAGTCTGGCTGCGGCTCGAGCGCGCTCCCGAGATCGCGCTCGCGATCCGCGACATGGCCGTGCGCGGAGCGCCGGCGATCGGCGTCGCCGCGGCGTACGGCGCGGCGTTCTCGATGCGCAGCGGCGCGTCGACGCCTCCCGCCGAACGGTTCGGCGTAGCGCGGCGGCTCCTCGCCGGTACGCGGCCGACCGCGGTCAACCTGTTCGCCGCGCTTGACCGCATGGAAAAGGCGTTTGTCCGCGTGGCCGACGGCGACCCCGAATCGATCGAACCGGCGCTCGTGGCCGAGGCGGACGCGATCGCGCGCGAGGATCTGGAATCCTGCGTGCGCATCGGGCGCTACGGGGCCGAACTCCTCTCGGGAGAGAAGGCGGTGCTGACGCACTGCAACGCGGGGGCGCTCGCCACCGCCGGCTACGGCACGGCGCTCGGCGTCATCCGCGCCGCCGTCGAGGCGGCAAGCCGATCCGCGTGCTCGCCGACGAGACGCGGCCGTTCCTGCAGGGCGCGCGCCTGACCGCGTGGGAGCTCGCGCGCGATGGGATCCCCGTCGACGATCATCACCGACAGCATGGCCGGCCACTTTCTGCGCGCGGCGCGTCGACGCGGTCGTCGTCGGCGCCGACCGCATCGCCGCCAACGGCGACGTCGCCAACAAGATCGGGACCTACACGCTCGCCGTGCTCGCGCGGGAGAACGGCGTGCCGTTCTACGTGGCGGCGCCGATGACGACGGTCGACCTCGCCTGCGCCGAGCGGGGCCGCGATCCCGATCGAGGAGCGCCCGCGGCGCGAGGTCCTCTCCTTCGGCGGGCCAGCGCGATCGCGCCTGCGGGCGTCGCCGCTGCGCAATCCCGCCTTCGACGTGACGCCGGCGCGCTACGTCACGGCGATCGTGACGGACAGGGGAATCTGCCGGCCGCCCTACGCCGAGAGCCTGCGCGCCGCGGCGGCGCAAACGGGCTGAGCGCGTGAGCGTCCTCGGCATCGAAACCTCCTGCGACGAGACCTCGGTCGCGGTCCTCGACGGCGACGGGCGGGTCCTCTCCAACGTCGTGTCGTCGCAGATGAGGCGCACGCCCGCTACGGAGGCGTCGTGCCCGAGGTCGCCGCGCGCGCACACCTGGAGAGCCTTCCCGCCGCGCTGGAGTTGGCCCTGGCGAAAGCGAACACGCGGCTCGAGGACGTCGGCCTCGTCGCGGCGACCGCCGGACCCGGACTGATCGGGGCGCTGCTCGTCGGGCTCTCCGCCGGCAAGGCGCTCGCCTTCGCGCGCGGCATCCCCGTCGTCGGCGTCAATCATCTCGAGGGTCATCTCTTCTCCGCATTCCTGCGCGGAAACGGAGCCGAGCCGCGTGAGGTGCGCACCCCGTTTCACGGCCTCGTCGTCTCGGGAGGCCACGCCGAGCTTGTGCGCGTCGAAGAGGATCGCATCGTGCCGATCGCCCGCACGCGCGATGACGCTCCCGGAGAAGCGTTCGACAAGATCGGGCGGCGGGCCGGGCTCGGCTATCCGGGAGGCCCCGTCATCGATCGCGTCGCGGCGCGCGGCCGCGGAGACCGGTATCCGTTCCCCGTCGGCCGCGCGGGCGACGGTTCGCGCGACTTCTCTTTCTCCGGACTGAAGACGGCGATGCTCCGAGAGCTCGAGCGCCGACGCGTGGACGGCCGGCCCCTCGAGCCCGAAACTCTCGACGCCGACCTCGTGGACCTGATGGCGTCGTTTCAGCGGGCGATCGTGACGGCTCTGGCATCGCGCGTGGACGAGGTGCACGGTGCGGAGGGCATCCGCGCGCTGGCGCTTTCCGGGGGCGTTGCTGCCAACTCGGAGCTGCGTTCGACCCTCGCGGCGTGGGGCGAGTCCGCGGGCGTCCCGGTGTTTCTGCCCGAACGCGCGTTCACCACCGACAACGCGGCGATGATTGCGTTTGCCGGGCTGCGGCGTTTCCGCCGGCACGGGGCCCAGGACCCCTCGGAGGCGCAGGCACGATCGAGGTGGCCGTTGGGTTCGTGAGTCCCGAAACCCTTATAAGATCCCCGGTTCCGAAATGACGGACCCCAAATTCATCCGCAACTTCTCGATCGTCGCGCACATCGACCACGGGAAGACGACGCTGTCGGACCGCATCCTGCAGCGCTGCGGCGCCGTGACCGCGCGCGAGATGCACGAGCAGATGCTCGACGACATGGACCTCGAGAAGGAGCGGGGCATCACGATCAAGGCGCGCGCGGTGACGCTGCGCTACACGGCGAAAGACGGACAGACCTACGTCCTGAACCTGATCGACACGCCGGGCCACGTCGACTTCTCCTATGAGGTCTCCCGGTCGCTCGCCGCCTGCGAGGGCGCGGTGCTCGTGGTCGACGCGACGCAGGGCGTCGAGGCCCAAACCCTCGCCAACGCCTACCTCGCTACGCACCACAACCTCACGATCGTTCCCGTCATCAACAAGATCGACCTGCCCTCGGCCGAGCCCGAGAAGGCGCGCGAGCAGATCGAGCAGGTCGTCGGCATTCCCGCCCACGACGCCGTCCTGACGTCGGCGAAGATGGGCATCGGCATCGACGAGCTTCTCGAGCGGATCGTCGAGGTCGTGCCGCCGCCCCAGGGGGACCCCGACGCGCCCCTGAAAGCGCTGCTCTTCGACTCCTGGTACGACCCCTACCGCGGCGTGACCTCGCTCGTGCGCATCGTCGACGGCCGGCTGCTCCCGCACGCCAAGATCCGCGCCATGGGCACCGGTCTGGAGACCGACGTCGAGGCGCTCGGCGTCTTCCGTCCGCAGGCCGAGGACGTGAAAGAGCTGTCCGTCGGCGAGGTCGGCTCCTTCTGGGGCAACATCAAGGATCTCCATTCCACGCGCATCGGCGACACGATCACCGAGATCAAGCGCCCGACCGCCGAAGCCCTCGAGGGCTTCGCCGAGGCCAAGCCGATGGTCTTCGCCGGCCTCTTCCCCACCGACGCCGACGAGTACGCCAACCTGCGCGACGCCATGGAGAAGCTGCGGTTGAACGACGCCTCCTTCTCCTTCGAGCCCGAGAACTCGACGGCGCTGGGCTTCGGCTTCCGCTGCGGCTTTCTCGGCCTCCTCCACATGGAGATCGTCCAGGAGCGGCTCGAGCGCGAGTTCGACCTCGACCTCATCACCACGGCGCCCGGCGTGAACTACCGCGTCACGACCACGAAGGGCGAGGTGCTGGAGATCGTCAATCCCAACCATCTCCCGCAGCCCAACCACATCGTGAAGATCGAGGAGCCTTACATCACCGCCACCGTCATCACTCGCGACGAGTTCCTGGGAGGGCTCCTGAAGCTCTGCGAGGAGCGGCACGGCACGCAGAAGTCCCTGGAGTACCTGGCCTCCAACCGCGTCGTCCTGATTTACGACTTCCCGCTCAACGAAGTCGTTCTCGATTTCTACGACAAGCTCAAGTCGATCTCGAAGGGCTACGCCTCGTTCGACTACGAGTTCGCGGGGTACCGGGAAGGAGACCTCGTCAAGCTGGACCTGCTCGTCAACGGGGATCCGGTCGACGCCCTTTCCCTGATCGTCCACCGGGAGGCGGCCGCAGCCAAGGGACGCTTCCTCACCGCGAAGATGAAAGAAATCATCCCCAGGCAGATGTTCGAAGTGGTGATCCAGGCGGCGATCGGCTCGAAAATCATCGCCCGGGAACAAGTTTCGGCGATCCGGAAGAACGTGCTGGCAAAATGCTACGGCGGGGACATCACGAGGAAGCGCAAGCTGCTCGAGAAACAGAAGGAGGGCAAGAAACGCATGAAGCGGGTGGGACGCGTGGACATCCCGCAGGAAGCGTTTCTGGCCGTGCTGAAAGTCGAATGAAGAAGAAGGACGCCGAGGACTCTCCGCCGGAGCGCCGGCACTCCACCGCCCGGGAATGGTACGAATCGCTGCTCGTGGCCGGCGTCTTCGTGCTCTTCGTCCGCACCTTCGTGGTCCAGACCTATCAGGTTCCCACCGGCTCGATGGAGCGCACGATCCTGGTCGGAGACCACCTCCTCGTCAACAAGTTTGCATACGCGCCGCGCCTGCCGGCCCTCGCGAAGTTCCTCCCCTACCGCGACGTGCAGCGGGGCGACATCATCGTGTTCAAGAAGCCGGGCGACGACGTCAATCCCGGCAACGTCCTGGTCAAGCGCGCCGTGGGACGCGCCGGGGACAAGATCGAGGTCCACGGCGGCAAGCTCATCGTCAACGGCGAGCCGGCGGCGGACCCCTACGTCCAGCACATGCCGTTCGATCCGAGCCCGCACGACCCGCGCGAGGAGTTCGGTCCCTACACCGTGCCGCCGGATTCCTTCTTCGGAATGGGAGACAACCGCGACAATTCGCTGGACAGCCGCTACTGGGGCCCCGTTCCGCGCGCCAACATCTTCGGGCGCCCCTCGCTGCTGTACTGGTCCTACGAAGCGGAGCCGAACTCCCACATCTGGCGCGGCCCGGTCGCCAAGATCCGGCAGCTGGCGGACGTGGCGGTGCACTTCTTCTCGCGCACGCGATGGGACCGGATGTTCACGGTCGTGAAGTAACGCGACCGGCGCGGCCCCTGCGGGAGCGGGCCGATCCGATCCTGGCCGCGATCGTCTTCGCCCTCTTCGCGCGGACGTTTCTCTTCCAGGCCTTCGCGGTGCCGAGCCGATCGATGGAGAAGACCGTCCTGACGGGCGACCGCCTGCTCGTCAACAAGTTCGTCTACGCCCCGTTCGCCGGCCCTCTCGCGAAGCTCCTGCCCTCGCGTCCCCCGCGCCGCGGCGACGTCATCGTGTTCCGTCTCCCCTCCGATCCGCGCCGTGACTTCCTCAAGCGCGTGGTGGCCCTTCCGGGCGAGACCGTCGAGATCCGCGACCGCCGCGTGTTCGTCGACGGCCGGACGCTTTCCGAGCCCTACGCGTTCCACGCCGACGATCGCGTCTGGCCCGACGATCCGGCGATTCCCGAAGAGCACCGCCGGCGCGACCAGCTCGCCCCGCAGACGATCCCTCTCGGCGCGTACTTCGTCCTGGGCGATAACCGCGACGACTCGAGCGACAGCCGGTCCTGGGGGCCGGTCCCCGCGACCAACGTCGTCGGACGGGCGTTGCTGGTTTACTGGTCGCTTCCGCCGCGCGCGTCCGACGCCCCGACAGGATTGGTGGCCTGGATCACTCGCCCGTTGGAGATCCTCGCGCGCACGCGCTGGTCACGGAGCTTCCTCCCGGTGCGCTGATTCCGGGTGTTCGGAGGTAGAATCAAGCGACACTCGCCCAAGAAAGGAAAACGCATGAGGCGGTCGCGCGGAATCCGGGGAGGCGCCAACGTCGGGTGCATCGTCTGGCTCGTCATCCTCGGGCTGGTCGGGTACGTGCTCATGAAGGTGATCCCGGTCAAGATCGCCACTTCCGAGTTCTACGACACCCTGCAGGAGCAGACGTCGTTCGGCTCCATCAAGGATCAGAAGTTCATCGAATACGAGATCCTGAAGAAAGCCGACGAGCTCGGGCTGCCGATCAAGAAAGAGAACCTCAAGATCACCAAGACGTCCAACGCCATGACCGTCGAGGCGCACTACGTGATCACGATCGAATTCTTCAGCGGCGCGTACAAGTACGTGTGGAAGTTCGATCCCGTCGTGACACGACCGCTCTTCGCGGTGTAGCGCCGCGGAGCGTCCCATGGCGCGCGAGCCGGCCGGGCTGCCGATCTCGGAGGTGGCCCGGCGCACGGGCATTCCGGTCACGACCCTGCGCTTTTACGAGCGGGAGTTGCCCTCGCTCTTCCACGTCCGCAAGACGTCGGGGGGGCATCGCCGGTACGGCGAAACGGAGGTGAGTCGTTTCGTCACGGTCCGGCGCCTCACCGAAGAGCAGGGACTTCGACTCGCGGAGGTGCGCCGGGCATTGCTCCCGCGGGACGAGCCCGACGCGCTGCGCGAAGAGCTCGGCGCGATCCGGGAAGCCCATGGCGCGCAGGCGGACGCCCTCGACGCTCTCCGCCGGAGGGTGGGAGAGCTCGAGGCGCGGCTCGCCTCCCTGGAGGCGTCGGGTCCCCCCCGCCGGCGGAGGTGGCTGCGCCGGCCCTGACACCGACTCGAGGAATTTTTCGTACACTCCCCGGCTTGAGGAATCGTCAAGGAGAGTCATGTCATGAAAGTCCTGCGTCTTGCGTTTTGCCTGGTCGCCCTGGCGGCGGCCGCGGCCGGCACGGCCTTCGCGGACGGACCCGCAATCGGCGCGGCGGCCCCGAACTTCCAGCTCACCGCCATCGATGGAAAGAGCTTCTCGCTGGCCGATGCGGAGAAGCAGTACAAGGCGGTCGTCCTGGTGTTCATCGCGACCAAGTGTCCGTACTCGAACGCCTATAACGACCGGATGAAGCAGATGGCGGAGGATTTCGCCAAGAAGGGCGTCCTCTTCGTCGGCATCAACAGCAACTCGACCGAGCCCGTCCAAGAGGTCCAGGAGCACGCCAAGAGCCACGGGTTCGGTTTCACGATCCTGAAGGATCCGGGCAACAAGATCGCCGACCTCTACGACGCCAAGCGCACCCCCGAGGTGTTCATCGTCGACAAGGACGGCAAGGTCCGTTACCACGGACGCATCGACGAGAATTACGAAGACGCGGCCAAGGTCACCTCTCCCGACTTGAAGAACGCGGTCGACGCGCTGGTCTCGGGCCAGGCGATTTCCAAGGCCGAGACCAAGGCCTTCGGCTGCACGATCAAGCGTGCGTAAGAACGGCGCAACGCCTCGCGCGACAACATCAGGGGCGGGGCTAGTCCTCGCTCCCTTTCGCGTCATCCCGAGCGAAAGCGAGACAGCCGACCACCGAAGGCAAGCCCTCAGCAGTAGGCAACGCCGGGCGAAGCCCGCGCGTTCATCCCGCACTCGGCAGGCTGACGAGCCGTGGACCGGACTCGACGTCGTCCGCGGCGGATCGAGTCCGGGATCCCTCGTCGCTAAGCTCCTCGGGATGACGGCGAAATTGGGCGCTCTCATCGCCTCTGCGGTGCTGTTTTTCACCGCCCCCCTCTCCGCCGCCGACGCTCCGCGCCTTTCCGGCGAGCTCGATGCGAAGGGTCTCTCCGCCGCGATCGGGAAGCAGAAAGGCAAGGTCGTCCTCGTGAACTTCTGGGCGACCTGGTGCGTCCCCTGCCGCCAGGAGTTTCCGGACCTGGTGAAGCTGGAAAAGGCCTACCGAGCGCGAGGTCTCGCCGTCATCGGCGTCTCGACCGACCTCGCCAAGGACCTGCCGGCCGTCGAAAAGTTCCTCGCTTCAGCTCGGCCCGACTTCCCCAACTACCGCAAGAAGAGCGGCGGCGACGACCAGGACTTCATCGAGTCCGTGGACGGCCGTTGGGGCGGCGAGCTGCCCTTCAGCGTTCTCTACGCGCGGGACGGCAAGAAGGCGCGGGCCCTTTCGGGGATGCAGTCGTATGCCGAATTCGAGAAGGCGGTATCGGCCCTGCTGAAATAGGTCCCCTACCGGGGACAGATAATCCCGAACACCGGACATTTCCGGCCCGCGGTTCGTAAGGTATAAAGCCCTTGGGGTTGGACCGGTATTTGCTAATGTTCCGCCTCGGGTCGAAAACGTCCGCAAACAGGAGAGCAAAGCAATGAAGCGACTCGCCATCTCCGCCCTGGTCTTGGCCCTCGCCACCGTCCTTCCGCTACTGGCTGAAAGCCGGATTCAGGGCAGAGGTCCTCGGGTCGTCACGCGGCCCGGAGCGTCCGCCGACGCCGCCGCCGTCGCGCCGAAGGCCACGGCTGCCGGCTACTCGGTCCAGGTCAACGTCGTGACCCGGGTGCAGGGCACGTCGCTCTTCAAGACGGCCATCGACGTCACGAACAACACCACCACCGACGGCGTCACGGCAAGCTTCCAGTACTGCTACAACACCACCGGATTTCAGGGCTGCACGACGGCGTCCACGATCGGGCCGCTCCACCCGCTGGACAACTTCCATCAGGACGACATGGTGCAGTACATCGGCTCGCTCGGCCTGATCGACCAGAACGCGCAGAACTCCTCGTTCGGCACCCTGCTGGTCACCTTCAGCGGCCTCCCGTCCAACAACGGCTGGGAAGGAACGGTCACGGCCCGCACGTACAGCCCTGTCAGCACGGGCTCCGGCACGGTCGCGATCGCCTATCCGGGATCGCTGTTCTTCGAGTCCGCGAGCCTGACGCTGGTGGGAACCATCCGCGACACGACGGAGCATCCGACCGACGCGGGCGCGCTGCGGACGAACCTCGGCGTCACCAACACCGACATCTTCGGGTTCGGCCCGGTCAACGCCCAGATCACCTACTACGACGTCACACCCAACAGCCCGACGGCCGGGCAGCGCGTCGGCGACACCGTCAACGTCAGCAACCTCGCTGCGGGCGAGGTGCGGCAGTTCAACAACGTCTTCGTCCTCCACCACATCCCATCCGGAATCGACTCGTGCATCGCTTTCATCGATGTGACGAGTTCGCAGCCCGATCCCCAGAAGCCGGCGACCATCGAGGGCTACATCGTCGACCTCGACGGCGGCACACAGGACGGCGCGTTCTTCGAGATGAAGTGCGCGGGGGGCTGCGCGACGTTTTGACGATCGAAGCGTAAGCCTTCGATCGTCATCCCGAGCGCAGCGAGGGATCCCGGGCTAGACAAGCAAGGGATCCCTCGGCCTTCAGCCTCGGGATGACAGCTTTGTTGAGGCGGCTCGCAAAAGGTTCCTAGCGTAACCTTCCATCCGGATGTCGGACCCGCCGCAGGGTCGTTCGGACCGAGCCACCGTGCTGGCCATCATGGCCGTCTCGCTGTGCGCGAAGCTGCTCCTCGCGTCGCACTACTACGGATTCCTGACCGGCGACGACGTGGAGGTCGTGCAGGCCGCGGCGAAGTACGCGTTCGGATTCGACTACCAGCCCTGGTCGCTTCGGTGCCTCTTTCATCCCGCTCTGCTGGTCGCTCCGTTCGTCAGGGCGCTCGGAGGAGCTGGGGCGTCGATGGACCCGATCCGGGTCGCATGGGCGGCATCGGTACCGGCCATCCTCGCCTCTACCGCCTCGATATGGATGGTCTTCCGGCTCGCGCCATTGCTTGCGGCGCCGCGACCGACCGCCGTCCTGGCGTCCGCGCTCTATGCGACACACTGGCTCCCGCTCTCCTATGGATCCATGCCGTTTCCAAGGCCGATTTCGACCTTGTTCTTTCTCGCGGCCCTTCTGGGGGTGGCCGAGCCCTCCCGTGTCCGGGCGTTCCTGGGCGGATTCCTGGTAGCCGCGGCGTTCGCCGTGCGCTTCAGCGAGGGGATTCTGAGCCTTCCCTTCCTGTGGTTCCTCTGGCGCCGGCACCGGTCGCCGGCCCTCCTGGCATTCGGCGTTGCCGGCGGGCTCGCCGGCGGCGGTCTCTTCGTCGGTCTCGTCGACGCCGCGACCTGGGGGCGCGCCTTCGCAAGCCTCTCCGAATTCGTTCGGATCATGTATCTCCACCGAACGCCGGGCTTCTGGCGCGCCGACAAGCCATGGTTCTGGTACGTCACGTCGGTCTTGCAATGGGCGGGGCCGGCCGCCGTGATCCTGGCGGTTCTTTCCTGGTCGCGGGCACAGGCGCGGACCGCCCTTCTCTTCGTCGCCGCCGTCGTCGCGGGATACAGCGGCTTCGCCTACAAGGCGTACCGCTATCTGCAGGCTGCGATTCCCTTTCTCGCGATCGCCATGGCCTTCGGATGTTCCCGTTTGCTCGAGAGCGAACGGCGCTGGCGCCGCTGGACCGGCGGGTTGGTGGCGGCCCTTGCCGTGGGGTGGAGCGTCGAAAGGACCGTTTCGCTGATGCGCGACCGGTCGATGGACGCCTTCGACGCCGCGCTCCTGCTCCGCCACCGGCAAGCGCGCGTCGTGGTCGTCGAGCAGGCATGGGCCTACGGCGGCCGGTTGATCCTCGGGAACCGCGTCGAGATTCGCGACCTTCCGCCCCGCCCGCCGTTGGGACTCGAGCCACCGGTCCTGCAGGGAGCGGACGCCGCGTCCTTCTACGAGCGCGATCTCTCGAAATCGGACCTCGACGTCTTGCGAGAGGCCGGATTTCAGGCTGTCGGCCGATTCGACGGCTTCCGAAAACCGGTCACGGTCTTCGAGCGCGGCGATCTCGCTGACGCATCGCGGGGCGATCGCCTCGCGGAGCCTGCCCCGAGCGAAGTCGAGGGGCTCGGGATGACGTCGCCGCCGACTGCGGCGACGACGTCAGATCCGGCTGGGCCGGACTCCCCCCGCGGCGATGTCGCGCCGGAGGTGCTTGCCCTCGAACTGGATCCGATCCGCGGCTTCGTAGGCGCGCACCGCCGCCTCGGTCATGGACGCGCCGGTGGCCGTCACGACGAGAACGCGTCCGCCCGCCGTGATCAGCCGGTCACCGTCCCGCGCGGTTCCCGCGTGGAAGAGCTCGACCCCCGGCATCCGCGCCGCGTCGGCGAGCCCGGTGATCGGCTTGCCGTGTTCGTAGTTGCTCGGATAGCCGTGCGCGCAGAGCACGACGCCCACGCAGGCTTCGTTCTTGACCTCGAGAGGAAGGAAACGCTCGAGGCCCCCGGTCGCCGCGGCGAGGAGCACCTCGGCCATGTCGGACTTCACGCGGGGAAGGATGACCTCGGTCTCGGGATCTCCGAAACGCGCGTTGTACTCGAGGACCTTGGGTCCGGATTCCGTCACCATCAGGCCCGCGTACAGCACTCCGCGGAACGTCCGCCCTTCGGCCTGCAGACCTCGTAACGTGGGCCAGAGAATGTCCTTCAGGACCTGGGAAGCGGAGTCCGCGTTGAGAACGCCGGCCGGCGAGTGCGCGCCCATGCCGCCGGTGTTGGGCCCACGGTCTCCGTCGTAGACCTTCTTGTAGTCGCGCGCCGTCGGGAGCGGCACGCACACCTCGCCGTCGAAGAGCGCCATGAACGAGGCCTCCTGGCCGCGGAGAAACTCCTCGACGATGATTCGATCGCCCGCCGCGCCGAAGACCCGCTCCTGGAAGAACAGCCTCAGGGCGCGGTTGGCGTCCTCGTCGGACTCGGCGATCAGGACGCCCTTTCCGCCGGCCAGCCCGTCCGCCTTCAGCACCACGGGGAAGCCGAATCGCTGGATCGCCTTCTTCGCCTCTTCGGGCGTCTGACAGACGACGGCGTCGGCCGTCGGGATGTTGTGCCGGCGGAAAAACTCCTTGGAGAAGACCTTGGACGACTCGATCTGCGCCGCGAGCCGCGAGGGTCCGAAGATCGGGAGCTCGCGCTTGATGAACTCGTCGACGATGCCGAGCGACAGGGGGAGCTCGGGCCCGACGACGGTCAAATCGACACGCAGCTTCTGAGCGAGGTCGGCGATCTCGACGGTGTCTCCGGCCGACACCGGAAGGCAATCCGCGACCTCCGCGATGCCCGGGTTGCCGGGGGCGCAGAAGATCTCCTCGACCGAGGGACTGCGGTGCAGCGACCAGCAGAGGGCATGCTCGCGGCCTCCGCCGCCCACGACCAGGATCTTCATGCGCCGGCATTGTAATTGAGGCGCGCACAACGCGCCTCACTGCGGTCGCTTGCGGCTCTTCGTGCGCGCGCCTTTCCACTTCGATTCTTTCGACGCGCCGACGCTTTTCGACAGCGGCACGACCTCGAGCCGGTCGTGCCGGCCGGGAAGCGCGACGAGCGTCTCGAGCGAACCGTAGGGCTCCAGCTCCAACCCGAAGCGTCCGCGCTGCCGAACGACCGAGTCGCCTCCCTGCGAGCGGGCCTCGAAGGCGAGGCTCTTGCCCTGCCAGCGTCGGCCACCCATGTTCTGCGCGCGCACGCGGCAGAGCGTTACCTGGTCGCTCGACGTGTACGGGTCGCGAATGATCGTGAGACGGACCTCCACCCAGGGGTCGGGGGACGGTTCGGCCATCAGGAGAAGCGTGAATGCGAGGATCGGGACCATTTTCGGCTCCTTTCCGAAAGGAGCCGATGGAGGCCTGCTCGATGAGGAGACACCAGTCTAGCGCGCCGCGGACCCATTTGACACCCGCAAGGGCCGGGATTACCTTTTGGCCAGTTCTTTGATCCGTCCGGGCGCCTCGGGCGCACCGGCCGCATCCAGAGTGGGCGAGGGACCGGCCCGACGACCCCACGGCAACCGGACCGCGCGTCGCGGCGCGGATCGACAGGTGCCAATTCCGGATTCCTCCTCCGGCGGGCGGCGGAGGAAGAAGATGAGGAGGCGCCGCGACCGGTCCTCGCGAGGATCGGCGCCTCCCGCATCGGGAGGCTTTTTCGTCATGGACGCGATTCGATGAAGAAAGATTTCCGGAAGACCCTTTCCGAGGAAGTCCTGCTGGCCGACGGGGCCATCGGCACCCTCCTGACCTCGCGAGGCGCGTCGCCGCAGCAAGCACGCTCCCCCTGAACCTCTCGGACCCCGAATCCGTGCGCGAAGTCCACGAGGACTACCTCGAGGCGGGAGCGCGGATCCTGACGACGAACACCTGGGACGCGAATCGCGTCAAGCTGACCGCTCACGAGTGGTCGGATTCGCTCGAGAAGATCAACCGCGAAGGCGCCCGCCTGGCGAAAGAAGCGGCCGCGGGCGAGCTCGCCTTCGTCGCGGGCTCGATCGGCCCCCTCGGCGCGCTCGTCAAACCGTACGGGTCTTTGCAGCTGTCGCAGGTGCGCGAGGTCTTCGAGGAACAGGCGCGCATTCTGCTCGAGTCCGGCGTGGACCTGATCCTGCTCGAGACCTTCGGAAGCATGCTCGAAGCCGCGGAGGCTGTCCGCGCCGTGCGGGGACTCTCGGCCGAGATCCCGATCGTGGCCGAGATGACGTTCCTCGCCGACGGCCGGACGGCGTTCGGTGAGGCCGCGGGCCACGCGCTCTCCACACTGGCGCTGGCCGGAGCCGACGCCGTCGGAATGAACTGCACTCTCGGTCCTCAGGAGACGCACGACCTCTTCACGAAACTGCCGGCCACCATCTCTCTCCCCCTTTCGGCCATGCCCAACGCCGGATACCCGAGCGTGGTCCACGGGCGCAACGTGTACCTCTCCTCGCCGGATTACCTGCGCGAGTACGCGGCCGCGTTCGTCGAGGCGGGAGCGGCGATCGTCGGTGGCTGCTGCGGCACCACTCCCGAGCACATTCGCGCGATGGCGCGCGAGGTCTCCGGACGCAAGCGCGCCTCGGGCGCCCGTCCGGTGACCGTCGTGCTCGAGGCCGAGATCGAGCACGTGGGCGAGCCGGTGATCGAGACGTCGCGGCTCAAGCGGCGTCTCACGGTGCCCGACGAGTTCGTCGTGACCGCCGAGGTCGAGCCGCCCAAGGGCGCCGACTGCACATCGGCGATCGAGGGAGCGCGCCTGTTGAAGGCCGGCGGCGTGGACGCCGTCAACGTCACCGACAACCCGATGGCGCGCCTCCGGATGTCGTCGATCGCCGTCGCGGCGCTGATCCAACGCGAAGTGGGCCTGGACGCCGTCGTGCAGATCACGACCCGGGACCGCAATGTCCTGGGCCTGCAGTCCGATCTTCTCGGCGCCGGAGGCCTCGGGATCAAGGCGATCCTGTGCCTCGGCGGCGATCCGCTGAAGATCGGAGACTACCCCCAGGCCAAGCAGGTCTCGGAGGTCGACGTGCTGGGCCTCCTGCGCATGGCCAAGGGCTTAAACTCCGGCGCCGATCTCGCGGGCAACGCCATCGGCGCTCCGACACGTTTCGCGATCGCCTGCGCCGCCAATCCCGCGGCCGCGGACCAGGAGGTCGAGTTCTCGAAGCTGCGCGCCAAGATCGAAGCCGGGGCGACCTTCGCGCAGACGCAGCCTGTCTACGACCTCGACGCCCTCGCGCGCTTTCTCGAGCGACCCGAAGCGCAGGCGATCCCGATCCTCGTGGGCCTGATCCCGCTGCTCTCGCTCAAACAGACGCTGTTCTTTGCCAACGAGGTGCCGGGGATCGTCGTGCCCCAGACGATCCAGGAGCGCATGCGCAAGGCGGCCGAGAAGGGCGCCGAGCACGAAAAGGCCGAGGGGCTCGCGGTCGCCCGCGAGCTCGCCGCCGGGATCGCCCGGCTCGCGCGCGGGATCCACGTCATGCCGATGGGCCGGTACAAGACCGCCGGGGAGATTCTCTCGGCGCTCCCCGCCCGGGAAACGGTTTGAGCGGCGTTGACGCGCCGACGAGAGCGAGCCCGGACGAAACCGGAATCTCGGCGCTTTCCCGGTCGTTTCTCCAACAGGTCGGAGTCCAATAGAATTCGGCCAAGCGGCGGGGCCGCGGGAAGCGGCCCGCCCCGGAGGAGAACCATGAAGTCCACGAAACGGATCGCCGCGAGCCTCGCGGCTGCTTTTCTCGCCTCGGGCTACCTTTTCGCCGGCGTCCAGTGCCGTCTGAAGGGCATCGTCACCGACGGGGCGGGCGCGCCCGTCGAGGGCGCGACGATCATCATCACCACGCCCGGCATGACCAACCTCAAGGTGACGTTGAAAACGGACAAGAAGGGCGAGTACCTGACGCTCTTGAACGACTGCACGATGCCGTACCACGTGCGGGCCGAAAAAGAAGGCTTCACCGCATCCGAAGCCGACAAGAAGATTCCGGTCGGCGACATCGCGAGCGTGGACCTGAAGATCACATCGGCCGAGCAAGCGGCGGCGAAGGCGAACCCGGCCGCGGCGGCGGCGGCCAAACAGCCCTCGGCGAGCGACCAGGCGGCGATGACGTTCAACGCCGGCGTGGAAGCGCTGAACGCGGGGGACAAGGCGACCGCGGAGAAGAAGTTCCTCGAAGCCGTCGGAAAGAACCCGGACCTGCCGGCCGGCTGGAACGCCCTCGCGACGATGGCCTACGAGAAGAAGGACTGGGCCAAGACGATCGAGTACGGGCAGAAGGCCACGGATCTCGATCCCTCGCTGACGAATCTCTACGGGATGATGGCCGATGCGTCGCAGAAGTCGGGCGACAAGAAAGGCGCGGCCGAGTGGCAGGCCAAGTACAACGAGGCCAACCCGGACTCGCCCGAGATCCTGTACAACAAGGGCGTCGAGGCCTACAACAAGGGCAAAATGAAGGACGCGGAGGCGGTTCTGACCAGGGTCGTCGAGGCCAAGCCCGACAACGCGAACGCCCACTACCTCCTGGGAATGGCGAGCTTCAACCTGAACAAGAAGGCCGCCGCCAAGGAGCACTTCGAGAAGTACCTGGAGCTCGACCCCAAGGGAAAAGACGCGGCGACGGTGAAGGAGCTCCTGCCGCTTTTGAAGTAGCCGCGCTTCGCGCGGCCGTTGCAGGTTGCAGGCGGAAGGTTGCAGGAGCGTTTCCTGCAACTTGCAACCTGTAACCGCTACTTCTTCTCGAAGCGCCCGATGAGCTGGTGCAGCCAGGCGAGGATCGAGTCGAAGACGTCCGGCTCGCGCCGTCTCCGCGCGTACGAGTCGTCGAGCGCGACCGCTCGCACACCGGCCGTGGGCCGGTTGTGCACGAACTCCAGGTCGTAGGGGATTTGCATGATGGACGGAATCGGAGCAAGCGCCGCGCCACGAGCGGCGCCTCTCCAACCTCCTGAAATGACGCGACTTGCCAACGCCTGGGATCGGGGATCTGACACCGGATGCGGTGTCGGAAAGCACAACCGGGACACTTTCTGACACCTGTCGCTATTTGCGCCGGAGCAAGCCCGGGAGAAAGAATCCGGACGTGGGCCGCAAGGGTGCGTTCAAGGACCGTCCGTTGTGGCGACGGCTCCAGGCCATCCACCACGAAATCAAGGACGGCCGGCACCCCAACACCAGCTCGCTCGCGCGGCAGCTCAACGTCTCTTCCAAGACGGTCCAGCGCGACATCGACTATCTGCGCGACGAGCTCCAGGCGCCGATCGAGTTTCGCCGGGAGGAAAACGGCTACGCCTACGGTCGCAAGGACTACGTCCTTCCGTTCCTGCCGATCGACGGCCAGGACCTCTTCTCCATCGGCGTGGCCGCGCAGGTCATGGCGCTGCTCGGCGGAACGCCCATCGCGCGGACGCTGGCCTCCTGTTACGAGCGGCTGGCGAGGCTGATGCCGCCGGGCGTGCGCGTCGCCCCCGAGATCGTGCGCGAGAAGCTGACGCTGCGCGCCGCCGCGTTTCGCCCGGTGCGCGAAGACACCTGGCAGGCCGTTGCGGAATCGTTCCAGAAGGGCGTCGCGCTCTCGGTGCGCTATCGACACCCCGGGGAGGAGCCGGGCGAGCCCCGCACCCTCAAGCCGTACGCGCTCGTGCTCGCCGGCCGCGACTGGATGGTGCTCGCCGAGGACCAGGGCAAGATCAAGAACTTCTACCTCGCGCGCATCGAAGGAGCGCAGACGACGGGCGACCGCTACGCGATTCCGCGCGACTTCGACGCCGACGCGTTTTTTCGCAATACGTTCGGCATCTTCGTCGGAGGAAAGGGCGCGCCGTTCCGGCTCCGCGTGCGCTTCTCGCCCGAGGTCTCGGGCGAAGTGCGGGAAATGGTCTGGCACCCGAAACAAAAGATCGAGACCGGACCGGACGGCGAGGCGATCCTCGAGCTGCCGGCGGAGTCGCTGCGCGAGGCGCGCCGGTTCATCCTGGCCTACGGACAGGAGGCCGAAGCGCTCTCGCCGGCGGAGCTCGTCGCGGAACTGCGGGCCGAGGTCGAAGCCATGGCGCGCTTCTACGAAGAAACTTCGGGCGCGAAGGAATCTTCCGGCGCGACCCGGAACAAGAAGCGCCCCTCCCGCGGTTCTTAGGCCTGCCATGACTCGCGCCGTCATGTGGCTCCTCGTGATGTGCCCTCTGCTCCTGGGCTGCTCCGCCGCCGCCGCCGTGCGCCCGGCGGCGTATCCGGACATGGACGTGCCCTGCCCCGGAGGGCTGATGACGTGGAATCTCAAGGTCATCGACCGGCGGGCGAGAACGGAGTCGAGCGAAAAGGTCGTCGCCACGGTTCGGGATGCGATCGAGAAGTCGTTTCCGGGGTGCCGGTGGGTCGCGGAAGAGGGCACACCCGTGATCGAAATCGAGATCCACACCTTCGACGTCGAAAAGCAGGGAGACGTCTTCGATGCGACCGCGTCGTGGACAGTGACGGCGTCGAGCGCCATGGGGAGCACCCTGATCTCGTTCGAGGCGGAAGAGACGGTCTCGCGTCCGAACTACCGCGGCGTGGACAACGAGAAGGAAGCCCTGACGGAGGCCTACCGCGCCGCCATGGAGCGAACCGTCAAGGGACTTCGCACGGTGCGGGTGTCCCTTTCGCGTCCTCCCAGGGGGACGCGTGACCCGTCGAGGGGTCAGTCCCCTTCCGCTGGTCGGGACCTCTAAACTCATGACAGGGTGGTTGATCCTCGCTTCGAGGCCACCGGTCCCGAGGGCCTCCGGGCTGGAACGGAACTCGCAATCAGCGCGTTACGGAGGTTCTATGACAAGGCTTCTTCGCAAGATCATCCCGGCGCTCGTCGTTCTGCTGTCCGCTCCGACGCTTCTCGCCGCCAAGAACGACGATCGCGTTTACCAGATTGCGTCCATCCTTTCGGGTACGTTCGAAGGCTCGACGCCGGGCAATCGGCTCAGGCTCGACCTCAGCACCATCACCGTGGACCCGAACCACCCGTACGACCTGTTCCTGCGCGTCAGCGGCCAGTTCGAGAGCACCAACGTGCAGCAGCAGGGCCTCATCCGACTCGAGACACAGGGCAACGACATCTACTTCACGTACATCCCGCACTTCAATCCGACCGTGACCGCGCTCTCGATGGACGCGGGCCGTTTCACGGAGCGGGAGCTGACCTCGGCGTGCAGCTTCGTGCTCAAGCCCAAGGGCGACGGCTTCGTCGGCGACACGCTGGGCACCACGACGTGCGCGCTCGCCATGCAGGGCGCCTTCGGCAAGTGGTCCCTCGAGCTCGAGCCGGGGAACCTGAGGGTCCAGAACGTCGAATCGGCGGAGACGTTGCGCTTCCGTCTTCTGCCGAAGAAAGAAGCGAAGAAGTAAGCCGGCCTATCCCCCTTCGGGAAGGAACTTCCGGGCGATGGCCTTCACGGGCTCTGAGAAATCGCCCTTCAGGATCCAGCGAAGGAACCCCGGTTCCTCCCGGCTGATGTCCTTCAACAGCCGTCCGCGGTTCTTGCCGAAGTTGACCGTGGCTTCGCCGTTGATCATCCGGAAGCGTCCCTCGGGATCGAGGTCCTGGTCGATCCCCGCGCAGAACTGGTCGTGCAGCGCCGCCACGGTGCGGGGCAGCTCCGCGTAGCGCACCAGCTGTCCCGCGAGGACGCGCAGCGTCATTTCCGCGTCGGCCATCGCTCCGTGCGCCCCGTCGTGGTCCGCCTGACAGTAGAAGCGGGCCGCCGCGGACAGATGGCGCGGCTCGCGCGAAAAGAAGATGCGCTGCGCGTCCACGAGACGCCGGTCCGTCACGTCGAAGGGCACGCCGGCGCGCAGAAACTCCGTGCGCAGCACGGGCAGGTCGAGCCCGACGATGTTGTAGCCCGCCAGGTCGCATCCGTCCAGGAACGCGGCCAGTTCCGCCGCGACGTCGCGAAACCGGGGTGCGGACGCGACGTCGGCGTCCGAAATTCCGTGAATGGCGGTCGACGCGGGAGGGATCGGAATCCCGGGATGGAACCGGCGCACCCACTCCTCGCGGCGGCCGTCGGGATGCACCTTGACGCACGCGATCTCGACGATGCGGTCGGCCCGGGAGTTCGTGCCGGTGGTCTCCGTGTCGAAGAAGACCAGAGGGCGCTCGAGGACGAGAAGGCCCTGCAGCACGGGGGAATCGTAACTCAGCCGCCCCTCAGTAGTTCTCGGAGAAGAGCCAGAAGAACAGCTCCCCGATTCGGGCCCCCAGGCCGCGCTTCTTCCAGTTCGCCTTGGTCAGCGTCTCGCACTTCGCCTCATCGGCGCGCACCATCGTCTCGACCTCGCCGGCGAAATCGCGGTCGTAGATGGCGATGTTGACTTCGGCGTTCTTCTTCATCGACCGGTTCACGAAGTTGATCGAGCCGATCGTGGACCAGATGCCGTCGACCACCATGACCTTGTTGTGCATCATCGTCGGGCGGTACTCGTAGATCTTCACGCCCGCGTCGAGGAGCTCGCCGAAGTGGTAGTGGGCGGCGGCCCGCACGTTCGGAGAGTCCATGTGCGTCCCGGGGACGATCACTCGGACGTCGACGCCGCGCTGGGCGGCCGCCACGAGGCCCTGCCGGATCTGGCGGTCGGGAACGAAGTACGCGTTCTCGATCCAGATCTTGCGCTGCGCCGCCTGGATCGCCATGTAGAGGGCGAGCTTGGACATCGAGATCGAATCGGTTCGGGAGGCGGCGATGACCTGGGCCAGCACGTCGCCGGCGGGCGCCACCGGCGGGAACTGCCGGTCGCCGTTCAAGACCTCGCCGGTCGTGTGGACCCAGTCCTGGGCGAAGACGTGCTGCAGATGGATGACGACAGGCCCCCGGACCTCGACCATCGTGTCGCGCCACTCCTCGGGACCCCGCGCGTCGCCCTGCCAGCGGTCGTCGAAACCGAATCCGCCGCAGTACCCGACCCGGGCGTCGACCGTCAGGATGCGGCGGTGCGTACGGTTGCCCACGCGGTCGATCGAGTAGATCCTCAGAGGCTTGTAAGTGCGCACGACGACGCCGGCCGCGGCCATCTGGGCCTCGAGGAGCCCGAGGCTCGAGCCCCACCCGTCCACCAGCACGCGGACCTCGACGCCGGCGCGCGCGCGTTCGGACAGCGCCGCCGCCAGCTGCTTCCCGATTGAGCTCTCGGAGAAGATGTAGGTCTCCAGGTTCACCGAGAGCTTCGCCGCGGCGATCTCGGCGAGCATCGCGGGAAAGATCCCGTCCCCGTTCTGAAGCAGCCGCGCGGCATTGCCGGGGACCATCTCGCTACCGAGCGCGTCGAGGGAGCGGAAGAACTGGGGGCTCTCGACACCGTAGCTGGGCTCGAACTGGTAGTTGGTGCGCTTCTCGGAAAAGATGTAGGAGCAGCCTGCGGCCAGGATCACGAACGGGAGGAGAGCGGCCGGCCGCCACAGGTTTGCGGCAGTCCAACGGCCCGAGCTGAAAAAGCTCGTTACACTGCTGTCACAAGCGGTGACAAATCTCGTCAGCTTTCGTCTCAGCGAAATTCTCAAGTTATTGCTGAAATTTGACTTATCCGCGCGAGCAGACATGGCCGCTCAATTGCTTTCTCCTGATGGCGAGCAAGGAACCTCAACCTCCTCCTTTCGCCCCCCGGGCGGCCCCACCCCGACCCGGGGCTTTTTTTTGCCCGCAGAACACTCCGCCGCACAACGCGCGGGCGCATGGCCGGGGCAGCGAGACTCTAAGCCACGGCGCGACCGATGCCGCGAACGGTGTTTCGAGACCGGATGGTAGCTTGCGCCCGTGCGTGTTCTGGCCGGAGACATCGGCGGTACGAAGACCGCTCCTGGCGATTGTGAACATCGGGCCCGCTTCGCTGGCGGTCGAGCGCCTCGAGCCCTACGCGAGCCGCCTACCCGGGACTCGAGGAAATCGTCGAGGACTTCTTCCGCGCCGAGCGCTCCCGTCCCCAAATCGCGGGCTTCGGCGTCGCGGGCCCGGTGCGAGAGGGCTCGGCCCGAATCACCAACCTGCCGTGGCGCATGGAGACGCGGACTCTTTCGCGCGGAATTCCTGCGCGCGTTTCGGTCCAAGCCGCCGATGCAGGATTTGCTGTCGCAGATCCCCGTGCGCGTCGTCCTCGACCCGAGGCTGGGCCTGTTCGGAGCGGCGGCCGGCGCCTACAGGATCGTGATGGAAACGACGCGCTGATCCTGGATGACGATGACCCGGCCCGCGCGGCGATAGGTCCAGCGGAAGCGGTTCGGGTCCTCGGCGTCCTTCTCGACGCTGTCCGGATTGCCCAGCAGCTCTTTCACGTCGCGCGCGGGCATGCCTTCTTTCAAAGAACCCACCTGAATGTCGGTCTGCTCGCTGATCGCCACCGCGGCATCGGAGTTGACGCGATTGCGCTCCGAGCTCTCCACCGCTGCACGCGAGCCCATCAGCGGATGGGTGATCGAATCGATCATTCCGGAGACGGTCGGTCGGTCCTTGTAGATCCAGTAGGCGACGGCCGCGACCGCCGCCAGCAGCAACAGCCTTCGGAGTTTTCGCCCGCTCATCGGGAAAATTGTACGCGGACTCGGACCCTCTGACTCAGCGCGAACCCTCCGCCGCCGACATCTCCTCCAGCGCGCGGTTCGCCCGTTCGAGTAGCTGGCTCAGCTTGGAGCGGCAGCGGTCCCTCTCTCCGGCCGGGACCGACCACACGATCTCGAGCACCGAGAAGACCGCTTCTTCGAGCGACGGCTCCCCATCCTCCAGGCCCCGTGTCCATTCCTCGCGGAGCATGGCTCGCCGCGCGTAACGCAGCGCTTCCAGACCCACGTCGTCCACGGCCCGGATGCGATAGCGGAGCGTGAGAGCTTCCGGCTCCAGCCGCGGAGCGCTCGAATCCGAGGAGGGCCCCGGAGCGTGGCCGACTTCCTCCACCTCGGAGAGGGCCAGGCGCTGCATCATTTGGTTTCCATAAGAAGCGAAGTCTGTGCCGGTCGGCGAACCGGCGCATAACCGTCGGTTTCTAAGGGGCTTGAGGCGGAGAGGTCGGAGGACGGCGGAGACGGGCGGGCAAAAACCGTTACCGCGGGTAACGCTGGGAATCCCGGATCTCCTCCACGGCCCGGTTGGCGCGCTCGATCAGCTCGACGACTTTCGATCGGCACCACGAGGCCTGTGAGGCCAGGGCGAACCAGCGGATCTCGTCGCGCGAAAAAGTCGGGTCTTCCATGGACGGCTCGTCCCACTCGAGCCCGCGGGTCCGCTCCTCGCGGATCATGCTCCGGCGGGCATAGCGCAGCGCCTCACGCTCCTCCTCCAGAGTCAGCGAGATCGTGAAGCGCAGCACGATCCGGCGGGTAGGGTCGAAGCGGAGGGCGAGCGAGTCGCGCGGAGGCTCTCCGGGGCCGGGTCCGTCCGGGACCTCGCGAAAGCCGATCGGCGCGGGAGTTCGGGAGTCGGCGATGCGATGATCTTATCAGGTCTTCGCGGGCGCGGGCACCACCGATCCGGTCCGCGGATCGAATGCCGCGCCGGACGACCCCGGCACCCGCACCGGCGACAGGATGAAGGCGTCGCGCCGCGCATTGTGCTCACACATGGAGACGGGCCCTCGATCGGTCATGATCATGAAGCCGCAGTTTCGGATGCGCTCGGGGTCGAGCGCGTCGGCATCCATGAAGTCGTGCACGAAAAAGGTGATCTTGCGGATCCTTTCGCCCGAGAAGAGCTCCCGGCGCGCCTCCCACAGCTTGCCGAGGAGGAATGCTCCGCCGCGGAGAAGCCAGTAGGGACGGGCCGCGATGGCGAAGAGAAAATGTTTCGCCGTCGCCCGAACGTTGCGCCGGTCGAATGCGACGTGGCGAAACTGCTGGAGGAACCGTTCATAAAGAGGGCGGTCCGTCAGCACGTCCAGGACCCGCGTTCCGACGGTCGCGAGCATCGTCGCCCGGTTGCAGCGGGGATGCCCGACGAGCGCCGTGTCCCAGGCGAGGCGGTCGAGCCCGGTCCCCTCGCGGATTTTCTCCCGCACGGCGTCGGCCGTGACGCGCGGGTCACGAAGGCGCCACTCGCCGCGGCCGGTCGCGGCCTGAACCTGGAACGACGCCATTCCGACGACGTCCGAGTGGCTCCGGAAGAAGCGGACGAGCATCGGCACCTCGTCGATGTTTCCGGCATGGACCGTGGTGTTGAAGATGACCGCGATCGGAATTCCCCGTGCGCGCTCGATGTACTGGAGGCGCACGACGTTGAGAGCTTCTTCGTTCGGATACTTCTGGAACCGCTGCGTCGTGTCCACGTGGAACGCGACGTCGAAGAGGCCCGCGTCGGCGAGCTCGTGGAGCAGGTCGCGCGTCGCGCGGATCCCATTGGTGAACAGTGAGGGGCGCAGCCCCGCGTCGGCGACGCGGCGCACGATCGCGACGAGCTCCTCGCGAGGACGCAGCGTCGGATCTCCTCCCGTCACCTGGACGCCGACTCCAGGACCGTAGGTCTCGCGGATGCGCTCGATCCTCTCGAACACGACCTCGAGCGGAAGGTCCTTGACGGACTCCGAGCTCTCCGAGAGGTAGCAGAGCGTGCAATCGAGATTGCAGCGCTGCGTGATCTCGAGCGCCACGCATCCGATGGTGGACCGACGGCCCAGCACCTGGTTCGGCGTGCGGAATTGGGGGTCCAGCCTCTCCCAGGCTCGCCGCAGCAGCTCTTCTCGCCGCGAGAGATCGGCATCGTAGACGGGAAGCGAGCGCCGCATCGGAAAATGCGAGGACCGACCGTTCCTCTTCACCTCTGGGATTCCGGCCACCTCGGAACGATACGGTAAAGGACGGCGGAGGGATTGCTGCGGACGGTCTCGAGGCGATCCGACAGCCACGGAATCGGGCCACCGTCGGGCCGCCGGTCCCGGCGCCACAGCAGGTGCGTCGCGCCGAGCGCGTCGAGTCCACGGCTCCACGCCTCCGGGTCGTCGCCCCACGAGGACACGGGCAGGAACCCGGAGCGCCAGGCGAGCTCGGCAGGGCAATGGAAGCGGTCGTTTTCGCCCAGAAACACCACGCGATCGGACGGCCCGACCTCCTTCCAGAGCGCAAACGAGGGAAGCGCGGCCGCGAGGACTTCCCCGCGGGAGATCCGCCCGAAGGCCGCCTTTGCCTCCAGGCCCGAGGATCCGAATTGCACGGGGAACGCGGCCGCGGCCGCGAGAACCGATACTCCCGCCGCAGCGCCGGCCGCACCCGCAAACCGGCCGGTCAGGCGCGAGAGTCCCAGGCTGCAGAAGACGGCGTAGAGCGGGTAGACGGGGAACAGAAAGCGAACGGACGGCGAATACAGAAGGGACCACGGCACGACGAACGGGAGGGCGGCGCCGAGGAAGAGGAGGACGCGTCCCCGGGACCACCCGGCGAGCCCCACGAGAAGCAGGAGCACCAGGACTCCGTTGTAGCCGTCGCCGTTGGCCTCGAAGCGGCTGGAGTGAAAGACCAGGTCGTACGGAAGACGGACGAGACCGACAGCGGCGTGCCCCGGCGAGATGCGAGAGCGCCGCGTGCCGGTGGCCGGCGACGTGATGAAGAAGCTTCCGCGCGCGGCACGATCGACCAGGTCTCCCGCCGAGCTCGCATACGGAGCGAAGATCGATCCGGCGTTTCGCGCACTCCAGAATACCCATGGCGCGAGGGCGAGGACCGCGGCGGCCGCCGCGGCGCCGACGGCGCGAAGGCGAGGCCGCGCGCGCCACAACAAAAACGCCAGGGCGGGGAGAGCGAAGAGCGCGAAGACCTTCGTTGCGACGGCCACGCCGACGAGGAATCCGGCGAGGCGAAGGCGGCCGGCGTGCGCCGGCCGGACCGCAATCTGCGCCGCGGACGCCGTCACGAGGAGGGCCGCCGGCCAGTCGACGTAGGCGGACTTCAACTGCAGCATCGCCGTGGGAAAACCGGCGAGCGCCAGAACCACGAGCGGCGCAGCCCCTCCGCCGAGCCGGCGTCCCAGCGCCAGCGCGGCGGGAAACACCGCGAGCCCCGCGGCGAGCTGCAGGAAGCGCACGACGCGCTCTCCTCCCGTGAAGAAGCCGAGCGCGAGCATGGCGTCGTGATTGCGCCACAGCAGCGACTGGGGAAGGAGGTCCGCGAGCGGCCGGACGGATCCGGTCGAGGCGATGTCGCGCGCTTCGGGAAGGTGGTAGGCGAGCGCGTCCCAGGAAACGTCCGGGCCCTGGACCGAGGCCCATATCGCCAGCAGGATCAGGACCGCGAACGACAGCCACGCCGCTTCGAGCGACGCGGGCGCCCCGCCCCGCGGCGGCCGCGCCGCCGCGCGAAGAAGACGGACGAGCCCGGGCAGCCGCCGCGACGAGAGCGCGACCACCACCACGGCGATGAGCGCGAGGCTCGAGGGCCGCAGCCCTCCCGCCTCGGACAGGATCAGGACGATCAGGCCCGCGCCCGCGAGACCCGCGGCGAAGACGGCCGAGAGATCGTCTTCCGCCGCCTCGATTCCGCAGAGCAGGCGAAAGAGCCGGTCTCCGAGCAGGAACATGACCGCGCAGAGAAGCCCCGCCGTGAGCGCCGCGGCGAGATTGCCCGAGAGCGCCGTCATCGCGAGCCCGAGACCCGCGACGGCGACCAGCGTGGCGCGCGGGCGCCGCCGAAGTCCCAGCCAGAGCAGCGCGAAGACGACGACCGCCGCGCCCGCGGCCAGGACGATGACACCGCGGCCGTGAAGAGCGGAAAGCTTCCCGACATACGCCCGTTGCAGAGGGATCGCGCGCCACAGCAGAATCAGAGCAGCCCCGACAACGAGCACGGATCCCCGGCTCGCCTTCTGTAAACCCGGCTCCATGCGGCTCGTCAAAGTCTCGGAGGCAAGATACATGACGAGAAAAACGAAGTTCGTCCTCGCATTCGCCGGCGCCGCCGGAATGGTCCTCGCCTCGGCTTCCCCCGCGGAGGCCGGCCGGATCGCAAATCGGGAGAACAACCAGCAGCAGCGCATCGCGCAGGGTGTCGCGAGCGGCCAGTTGACCGCCCGCGAGACCGCGCGCCTGGAAGGCCGCGAGGCCGCGCTGAACCGCTCCATCGCCCGGAAGCGGAGCGACGGCACGCTGACGCCCGGCGAGCGCTTCCGGATCGAGAAGCGCCAGGACCACATCTCCCGAGGGATCTACCGACAGAAACACGACGCGCAGACGCAGTAAGAGCCGCGGACCCTCCTGCGAGGCCCCGTCGGACACGGGGCCTCCTTTTTTTCGCCGGCCATCCCACACCCTCTTTCCGCACCCTGCCAGTGATTCAATGGCGCCCCGATGGAAGATCGCAGTCTCGAGCTCCACGGCGACGGGCTCCGCCGGCTGATCGACGCCGCCGCGCGATCGGATCGTGGCTCACGTGGATTCGCTTCCCCGGCAGCCGGCCGCCGACACGGACGGCGGCGTGGCGCTGGCGCGCTCGCTCGCGGAGCCCCTTCCCGAAACGGAAACCGCGGTCGAGGATCTCCTCGACCTCCTCTTCACCCGCGTCATTCCCAAGAGCTTCAACACCGCGGGTCCGGGCTACCTCGCCTACATCCCCGGCGGCGGGCTGCCGCACGCGGCCGTCGCGGACCTGATCGCCGGCGCCACCAACCGCTACGTCGGAGTCTTCGCGGCGGCGCCGGGCCTGGCTGCGATCGAAGCGACGGTCGTGCGCTGGCTGTGCGATCTCGCAGGGCTGCCATCCGGCGCGCGCGGGATCCTAACGAGCGGCGGCTCGCTCGCCACGTTTTCCGCAGTGGTCGCGGCGCGCAAGGACCGGCTCCCCGAAAACTTCCTCGCGGGCACGATCTACGCGTCGGACCAGTCGCACTACGCCGTCCGCAAGTCCGCCGCGCTCGCCGGCTTTCCCGAGGACCGGGTCCGCGAGATCCCGTCCGACGGCGCGTTCCGCATCCGCCTCGACGCCCTCGAGCGCGCGATCGCCTCCGACCGCGCCGCGGGTCGGTCGCCGTTCCTCCTCGTCGGCAACGCGGGAACCACGAACACGGGCGCGGTCGACGATCTGCCGGCACTCGCCGACCTCGCGGCCCGCGAGCGGCTCTGGTTCCACGTCGACGCCGCGTACGGCGGCTTTTTTCTGCTGACCGAGCGAAGGACGGCGGCGCCTCGCGGGCATCGAGCGCGCCGACTCGATCGTGCTGGATCCGCACAAGGGCCTCTTTCTGCCCGTACGGCACCGGAGCGCTCCTCGTGCGCGATGGCCAAGCCTTGAAGCGCGCCCACGCGTCGTCGGCGCGACTACATGCCGCCGATGCAGCAGGACGACGACCTGGCGGATTTCAACCTGCTTTCCCCGGAGCTTTCGCGCGGCTTCCGCGGTCTGCGCGTATGGCTGCCGCTGAAGATGCACGGCGCGGGGCCGTTCCGCCGGAACCTCGAGGAGAAGCTGGAGCTCACGCGCTACGCCTTCGAGAAGCTGCGGGAGATCTCCTCGATCGAGATCCTCGCCGAGCCGCAGCTCTCGATCGTCGCCTTCCGCCTCCACCCGCCGGGCGCCGGCGAGGCCGAGCTCGACGAGCTCAACCGCGAGTTCCTGGATCGGATTAACGCCCGGCGGCGCGTTTATCTGACCGCTACACGGCTGCGCGGGCGCTTCGCAATCCGCATCTGCGTGCTGTCGTTCCGGACGCACCGCGACCGGATGGAGCAGGCCCTCGAGGACATCCGCGCCGCGGCCGGAGAGCGCACGCCGGAAAGCCCTTGAGAACCCAGATTTCCCGCGCCTAGAATCGCGACATTGGACGAAAAGGAGGGCGCGATGAAGAGGCTTTTGGCGATCCTCGGTTTTGTCACTCTGGCGGCGCCGGCCGTGGCGCAAAGGGTCGTGGACCCTAACGGAAACACATTGCACCTGTATCCCGACAAGTCGAAAGCGAGTGCGGAGTTCGATCTGGCCCGCCCGTCGGCGCGCAACCGGAACCTCATCAATCACGGCGGGCCGGTTCTGGCCTCCGCGAAGGTCGTCTCCATCTTCTGGGGCCCCTCCTGGGGGAACGCGTCGAATCAGACGCTCGGAAACACCGCTTCGCACATCACCGGCTTCTTCGGCAACTTCGGATCCACGGGCGAGTACCACACGATTGTGCAGTACGGGATCTCGGCGAACACGAGCCTGACGAACAACTACTGGATCGACGCGAACAACCCTCCGCACACCGCGGTCACGGACACCGACGTGCAGAACGAGGTGCTGAACTACCTCACGGTCCACAGTCTGGTACCGGATGCGAGCACCGTCTACGAGGTCTTCATTCCCAATGGCTTCTACGCCAAGAGCGGCAGCGCGACCTCCTGCGGCGGGCCCAACCTCCAGTTCTGCGCGTACCACAGCCACTTCAGCTCCGGGGGGCACGACATCAAGTACTCGTCGATGCCGTATCCCTCGTGCGGTGGCTGCCAGTGGACGGGCTTCACGGTCGAGCAGAACTTCGACCACTTCTCCTGCCACGAGACGCGCGAGGCGGCCACGGATCCGGATCTCAACGCCTGGTACGACCGGCAGGGCAACGAGGCGGACGACAAGTGCGCGTGGTCGCCGGCGCCGTTCATCGACGCAGGATTCGGCTATCAATGGGAGTGGTCCAACGCCGACGGGGGCTGCGTCCAGAAGAAGTAGAGCTTTTCGACGATCGCCGATCCGGGCCCCGACAGACGGGGCCCTTCTCTTTTACGGAGGACAAAACGCCATGACTCCCGCGCCCGTCAAGCCCGCGATTTCCTTCTCGGTCCTCGAGGCGATCGACGTCCGGGTCGGCACGATCCGGAGCGTCGAAGAGGTCCCGAAGTCGGACCGGCTGCTGCGCCTGACGGTCGACTTCGGCGACCACACCCGTCGGATCCTTGCGGGCATGAAGCGCGAGAGAGCCAATCCGTCCGAAATCGTGGGCCGCCAGGCGCTCTTCGTCGTCAACCTCGAACCGCGAAAGATGATGGGGGAAGTTTCGGAGGGGATGCTGTTCGATCTCGGGTCCGCCGACGGAGTCACGCCGTGCCTCGCGGTGCCGGAGTGCCCCGTTCCCGACGGAACCCGGGCCGGCTGAATTGCGTCATGATGGCCCGAAGGAGGTCCTCGATGCGTCTCTCCGCCGCCCTGGCCTTCGTGATCCTCTCGGCGCCAGCCCCTCTTCGCCGCCGACCCACCCCGCCCTTCGAAGCAGTACACGATCGAGCAGTTCCTCTCGACGACGGCGATCCAGGGAGCATCCTTCTCGGCCGACGGCACGAAGCTTCTCTTTTCCTCCGACGCGAGCGGCATCCGCAACGTCCAGTCGATCCCCGTTTCGGGCGGCGCGCCCACGGCCCTGAGCACTCGACGACCGATACGACGACGTCGGTCTCCTGCTTCCCGAACGACGACCGCTTCCTCTTCACACGCGACAAAGGCGGCAACGAGCTCAACCACCTCTTTGTCCAGGTGCCCTCGGGCGAGGAGCGCGACCTGACGCCCGGCGACAAGCTCAAGGCCGCGTTCGCCAAGTGGACCCGGGACGGCGCGGCTTTCTATGTCCGATCCAATGAGCGCGATGCGCGGTTCTTCGACGTCTACCGCTACGACGCGAAGACCTACGCACGAACGATGTTTTACCAGGACGAAGTCGGCTATGACCTCGGCGATATCTCTGACGACGCGAAGTGGATCGCGTTCCAGAAGACCAACACGACCTCCGACAGCGACATCTTCCTCTGGAACACGGCCGCGAAGACGATGACCCTCATTTCCAAGCACGAGGGCACGGCCACCTACGACCCCGCGCAGTTCGATCCGGATTCGAAGTGGCTCTACTACCTCACCAACGACGGGTCGGAGTTCACACGCGTGCGCCGCTACGAGCTCGCGACGGGAAAGAGCGAGGACGTCGAGAAGGCCGACTGGGACGTCGTCTGGACCTTTTTCTCGAAGAACGGCAAGTACCGCCTCTCGGCGGTCAACGAGGACGGACGCGACGTCCTCCACATCTGGAACGGCAAGAGCGGAGCGCCCGTGCCGATCCCGGCGCTGCCGGTCGGAGAGGTGTCGTCGGTGCGCGTGTCCAACGACGAGAGCAAGCTTGCGTTCCAGCTCGACTCGGATCGGAGCCCGAACAACCTCTACGTCTACGCGTTCGGCGCGAAGGCGCCCATACGTCTGACCGACACGATGACCAAGGCGATCGATCCGAACGATCTCGTCGACGCACAGGTCGTCCGCTTCCCGTCGTTCGACGGGATGCAGATCCCGAACATCTTCTACAAGCCGCGGCAGGCGACGGCCGAGGCCAAGGCGCCGGCGCTCGTATGGGTGCACGGCGGACCCGGAGGCCAGACCGGGCGCAACTACAGCGCGCCGATCCAGTACCTCGTCAACCACGGCTACGTAATCCTCGGGATCAACAACCGCGGCAGCGGCGGCTACGGGAAGTCCTTCAACACGGCCGACGATCACAAGCACGGGCGCGAGCCGCTGTGGGACTGCCTCGAGGGAAAGAAGTATCTCCAGAGCCTTCCCTACGTCGACCCGGCCCGCGTCGGGATTCTCGGCGGCAGCTACGGCGGCTACATGGTCCTCGCGGCGTTGGCCTTCAAGCCGCAGGAGTTCGCCGTGGGCGTGGACATCTTCGGCGTGGCCAACTGGCTGCGCACCCTCGAGTCGATCCCGAAGTGGTGGGAGGCGCAGCGGATCGCCCTCTACAAAGAAATCGGCAACCCGGAGACGGAGAAGGACTACCTCAAGGACATCTCGCCCCTCTTCCACACGGACCAGATTCGCAGGCCGCTGCTCGTCCTCCAGGGTGCCAACGACCCTCGCGTGATCAAGCCCGAGTCCGACGACATCGTCGCCGCGGTCAAGAAGAGCGGCGTGCCCGTCGAGTACGTCGTCTTTCCCGACGAGGGCCACGGCTTCACCAAGAAGAAGAATCAGATCGAAGGTTGGAGCGCGATCCTGAAGTTCCTCGACAAGTACTTGAAGGGCGCTTCGTAGTCCCCTCTCCTCCCCGTGGGGAGAGGGTTAGGGTGAGGGGGCCTAGACCAAAACCCCCGCCGCCGGTCGCCGCCGGGTCGCTCCGCCGGCGTACGCCTCCCAGGCGTCGGCGAGACGCTCGACGCCTTCGCGCATCGGGTCCGCGTCGAGAACGAAGGGGATTCGGAGGCGGTCCGCACAGCCCCCGTTGGGCGACGCGAGCGTGCCCGGGACGACGGCGACGCCGTGGCGCAGGGCCACCTGAGCGAACGTGTTGGCGTCCCCGCGCGGCAGCTTCACCCATAGCGAGAGACCGCCGGCGGGCGCCGTCCATGTCCACTCGGGAAGGTGGCGCGAAAGAAGCTTCGTCAGCCGGTCGAGCCGTTCCCGCATCTCTTTGCGCCGCGCCGCACGCACCCGCTCGGCCTCGGCCAGCAGGCGCACGGCAACGAGCTGTCCGATCAGGGATCCTCCCAGGTCCGCCATGATCTTCAGCCGCGTCATGCGGAGCAGGATCTCTTCCGAGGCCCGGACCCATCCGATCCGGAGGCCGCCCCAGAAGAGCTTGGACAGGGATCCCACGGTCAGAACGGGCGCCTTGGGCTCGAAAGCGGCGATCGGCGCCGGCGTTTCGCCGCCGAGCGAAAGATCGGCCAGCGTGTTGTCCTCGAGAATCGGCAGCTGCAGCTCGCGGGAGAGGCGCGCGAGCGCGCGGCGGCACGACTCGGGCATCACCGCTCCAGTCGGATTCTGGAACGTCGGCATCAGATAGACGAGCCTGGGACCCGACCGCGCCACGGTGTCCTTCAGCTTCGCGATCCAGGCCGCGTCGCCGCCGACCGGCACCGTCGCGAGCCGCGCGCCCTGCGCCGTGAAGATGTCGATCGAGCCGAGATACGTCGGATCCTCCACGACGACCGTGTCGCCGCGCTCGACAAAGAGTCCCGATGCGAGTCCGATCGCCTGCTGCGCGCCGTGCGTCACGAGAATCTGCTCTTCCGTCGTGGGCAATCCGGTCTCGGTCAGTCGGCGTGCGATCGCCTGGCGGAGAGACGGCAGTCCCATCGGCAGGTACCCGGGCCCGCGCGAGAGCTCCCGCAACGCCTTCTCATCGATGCGCGCGGCCTCGCGCGCCAGGACCTCCGGCGCGGGCAGGTGCGCGCCGAGGAACTCGATCGACGCGCCGGAGCCTTCCATGAAGCTTCGCCACACGGGATGGCGGCGGAACGATCCCGCCGGATCCTCGCGCAGCAGCGGGCCGGGGACCCGCGCGGGAGTCCCGCGCACTCGGGTCCCGCTGCCCTGACGGCTCTCGATGAAGCGGTCCTTTCGGAGCGTCTCGTAGGCGGACACGACGGTCGTGCGCGAGACGGCGAGCTTTTCGGCGAGGTGCCGCTCGGAGGGAAGGCGCTCCCCCGGACGGATCTCGCCTCGCTCGACGGCCGCCCGGATCGCCCCGGCCAGACGGCGATACACGGGCCCCGTTCCTTCGGTCCACCGGCCCAGAGCGCCGACGAACGTCTGCGGCGTCATGGCGAGGCTCCGCCCGGCGCAGTCCACTTCTCGTGAAGGTGGCTATTGATTGGCACTGCCATCCGGTCCATGTTGATGTCCACTTGGAGAATACACCCGAGATGGACTTGAAAAGTGGACTGATGCCAAACGCTCTCGCCGGGAGGTCGGCCATGGCTCTTCCTCGCTACGCTTTCTTCCGAGGCTCCATCGTTCCCTACTCCGAGGCGCGCGTGGGCGTCATGACCCACGCCCTCAACTACGGCACGGGTGTCTTCGCCGGCATCCGGGCCTATTGGAATCCGGACGAGGCGGAGCTCTTCGTGTTCCGCCCGGCGGACCATTTCCGGCGCTTCCTCGAGTCGGCGCGCCTGCTCGACATGACGCTGCCTTACACGGCCGAGGAGCTCACTGACGCCCTGACGGGCCTGCTCCGGGCCGAGCTCCACCGCGAGGACTGCTACGCGCGGCCCCTCGCCTTCTACGGCGACGAGGCGATCGGCGTTCGGCTCCACAACCTGACCCCGGAAGTCTCCATGATCGCGATTCCCTACGGCGGCTACATCGAGAACGAAGAGGGCGTGCACGCGACCATCTCTTCCTGGCGGCGCGTCGACGACAACATGATCCCGGCCCGCGGAAAGATCACCGGGTCTTACGTCAACTCGGCCTTCGCCAAGACCGACGCCCAGCGCGCCGGCTTCGACGAAGCGATCGTCCTGAACCAGGACGGTCACGTCGCCGAGGGCTCGGCCTCGAACTTCTTCCTCGTCCGCAACGGCTCCGTGGTCACGCCTCCCGTCAGCGACAACGTCCTCGAGGGCATCACGCGCCGCACGTTGATCGAGCTGCTGCGAAACCGGTTGCGCGTGCCCGTCCTCGAACGCTCGATCGATCGCACCGAGATCACGCTGGCCGACGAGGCGTTCTTCTCGGGAACCGGCGTCCAGATCGCGGCGATCACGCGGGTCGACCATCGGCCGATCGGAAGCGGAAGGATGGGCCCCGTCGTATCGCAGCTGCGCGCCCTCTATTTCGACGTCGTGCGCGGCCGCGTGCCCGAGTACCGCCGCTGGTGCCATCCGGTCTACGCGGACGCGACGGCGGTGTCGGAGCGCAGCGAGAAGAACCGCCCGGCGTCGCGCTGAGGATCTGCTCCGCCCTTTGATACCATCGCCCGCTCGGAGCGAGCGGACTCATGCGTGTCGCCTTCGGCGATTGCGTCTTCGATTCGGACACCCGCGAGGTGTTTCGCAATGGACAGTCGGTGTCTCTTTCTCCGAAGGCGTTTCGGCTTCTCGAGATCCTGATCGGGGAACGCCCGCGCGCGCTGTCCAAAGAAAAGCTCCACGAGCTGCTCTGGCCGGGCGTCTTCGTGGCCGACGCGAACCTCGTCAATCTCGTGGCGGATCTTCGGGCGGCGCTCGGCGACGACGCGAAGAACCCGTCCCTCGTGAGGACCGTTCCCCGATTCGGCTATGCGTTCCTGCCTGAAGTGCGGGAGACCGGGACCGAGAAGGACGGGAGACGCCGCTCGGTCTTCAAGCTCCTCTGGCAGGACCGGGAGATCGCCCTGGCGGAGGGAGAGAACGGCCTCGGTCGCGACGAGGAGTCCGTCGCATGGATCGACGTCTACAGCGTCTCGCGGCACCACGCGCGCATCGTCGTCTCCGGCCAAGCGGCGACGCTCGAGGACCTCGGCAGCAAGAACGGGACATTCGTCGGCGGCCGCCGGATCCTGGGGCCGGTGCCGGTGGACGACGGCGACACGATTCGCATCGGGACCGTCTCCCTGGTCCTCCGGAGATTCATCCCCGGGCGCTCGACGCAGACGGCCGGGGGACGGTGACTCTGAGTCCAGACTCGGAACAAAACTGTCTGGGTGCCGCGGCCTAAGGAGGACACTCGCGGGAGTGCGCTCGCCGAGGTGCCCCGATTCCGCGCCCGTGCCCGCGCCAGTCCGTCTGCGAGCGGGTCCCGCCGCCCTCGATCCGCGCCTCACGGAACTCGCGGTCACATATGGAAAAATAGGGGGTTGCCCCAGGCGCAGAAAATCCGTTACCCTCCGAATCGGTGGCTTCCCAGCGTCATTCCACGGTCGGTCTCTATTGGTGCCATCCTCTGGTCCTGCCGGAGTTCGAGCGGCTGATCTCGGATAACGAATTCCGACTGATCGCCCGGCGCCTCGAGGCCAATCGCATACCGGACTTCGAGAACCTTTCGGTTCCGAAAGCAGCGGTTCACGTCGTCGAGGCGCACCCGCAGTTCCCCGTCACCGAAGCGGTGGTCACGGGAATCCACGCGCGTCAACCAACGGCGCGCATCCTCATGCTCGGCGAGCGCTTTGACGACCAGACGGCTTTCGCGCTGCTTCGTCTGGGAGCCAAAGGGCTCACGACCTACCAGGAGTCGACGCGCACGCTTCCGCGCGCTCTGCAGACCGTTTCGGAGGGAGGCCTGTGGGTCGGCCGCTCTCTGCTCGCGCGCTTCGTGGACTCGGCGCTGTGCACCGTGCCGCTGCGCGTCTACGCGACGGGGTTCGAAGGCCTGACCCGCCGCGAGCGCCAGGTTCTCGACGCGGTCCTCGACAATCTCTCCAACAAGGAGATCGCGCGCCGGCTCCACATGTCCGAGCGCACGGCGAAGTTCCACGTCTCCAACCTCCTGGTCAAGCACGGCGTGCGCCGGCGCGCGGACCTGCTCTTCTGTGCCCTCAGAAACGGGGGCGGCTTGAAGCGCCCGCCCGGTTCCGACAGCCACGAGCACGGCGCCAGCGCCGCCTAGCCGGCCTTCCCAAGAATTCCCCGAATAACTTCCGTCATGCCCGGGCCGTAAGGACCTCGAGGATTCGTGTCCGAAGGAGGTTCTTTATGAAGCGGCGCCCCTTGTTCCTTTCCCTGGCCATACTGCTGCTCTGCGCGGGGGCGGCGGTCGCCCAGCTTCCCCCTCTCGACGTTCCCCAGGCGAGCCCCGCGGCGTCCGTCAGCCAGACGGTGGGCCTGACGGAGATCAAGATCGACTACCACCGCCCGGCCGTGAACAAGCGCGAGGTCTGGGGGAAGCTCGTCCCCTACGGACAGGTCTGGCGGGCCGGCGCCAACGAGAACACCACGATCCAATTCTCGTCGCCGGTGACCGTCGGAGGCAAGAGCCTGCCCGCCGGCACCTACGGGCTCCACACGATGCCCGGCGAGAAGGACTGGTCGGTGATGCTCTCGAGCACGTCCACGGCGTGGGGCAGCTTCAGTTATGACGAGAAGGAGGACGTCGTCCGCTTCAGCGTCACACCGAAGCCCGCCGACTTCGAGGAGAGGCTGGAGTACCGCTTCGAGAATCCGACCGACAACTCCGTGGACGTCGTCCTGGACTGGGAAAAGCTGCAGATCCGCTTCCCGATTTCCGTGGACACCAACGCCGTCGTCATGGACAGCCTGAAGAAGCAGCTGAGGGGTCTGCCCCGCTTCGGCTGGCAGGCGTGGAACCAGGCGGCCCAGTGGTCTCTCCAGCACGACGCCGATCTCGACCAGGGCCTGAAGTGGGCCGACCAGTCGATCCAGACCCAGCAGACGTTCGCGAATCTGCGCACCAAGGCCGCGATCCTCGAGAAGAAGGGCGACACGAAGGCCGCCGAGGAGCTCCGCGCGCAGGCGATGAAGATCGCCACCGAGCAGGACATGAACGCCTACGGCTACGCGCTGTTGGGCCAGAAGAAGACCGACGAGGCCATCGCGGTCTTCCGCAAGAACGTCAAGGACTATCCGAACTCCTGGAACTGCTACGACAGCCTGGGCGAGGCCCTCGCGGCCAAAGGCGACACCAAGGCGGCCGTCGAGAGCTACAACAAGGCGATGGCGATGACCACGGATCCGGCCCAGAAGAAGCGCATCACGGAGATCCTGGCGAAGATGAAGGCCTAGGCGGCTTCCGCGCCAAGTCGACCGTAACCTCGCGGGGGCGGCCGCGTAGAAAGGGTCATGAAGACCCGCTGCGCGTCTGCCCTCGGGATGTCCGTCCTTCCCAAGGACTCACACCCGCCGCTTCAGGAGCATCAGCGTCCAGAGGTAGACGCCGTAGCAAACCAGCCCCAGCGCGATTATGCCGACGAAGATCGGCCCGAGCGGACCATGCGCGAACGTGCGCAGCGTGCCGCCGAAAGTGTGCACCTTGTTCGGATCGAGCGCCCGGGCCGCCTGGATCACGAAGAATCCGAGAGCCGCAATCACGAGGCCTCGCGAGACAAGCCCGAACCGTGAAATGCCGGACAGGAGCCTGACCAATCCGCGCGGCAGGAGATCCCGGCGCAAGGGCAACCTCCCGCGAAGACCAAGCCACATTTCCCAGAGCCCGCCGGCGCCCACGGCGAACCCGACGAGGGCGACCAGCGGCGGACCCCATGATTGGGCCAGGAGCCAGGACGCTCCCGCACGCTGGAGGTTCGCACCGCGGCCGAGGTTCAACAGCGCGCGCGCCGCGCTCCACGCGAGAATTCCGTAGCCGACGCCGTTGACGGCCTGGAGAAGGCGCTCTCCGGCCGCGCGGCCGCGCCGCAGCGCGCCGACCGCGTTGGCCAGAGCGATCCCCGCGACGCCCGCCACGACCCCACCGAGCAGCCAGGGCCCGTACGTCTGCTCCATCAGGAACGAGAGGGCCCCCGGGACGCCTTGACCTTTCTCGCTTGCGCCGAGGAACGCGACACGGGCCGACACGACGCCCATGGCGACGTACAGCAAGCCGAGCGCGGCGAGGCCCGCGCGGACGAAAAACGAGCGCATCCGTTCGCGGGGAACGATAAACCACGGTTGCTCCGGCCGCTGTCCATCCCACTCGTTGCGATAAACTCCCGCGGCCCTGTCGGAGGGCCAGAAAGGACTGAAGACGATGATGAAGCGCTCCCTGTTTTCCGCGGCCGCGCTCGTCGCGGCCCTCGTCGCCGCGCCAGCGGTGGCGGACGACGTCAAACCCACCCCCGCGCCGGAAGCGGCACAGAAAGGCGAATCCAAGATGCAGAAGACGCCGAGCGGCCTCCAGTTCGAGGACATCAAGGAGGGCACCGGCGCTTCGCCCAAGCCCGGCCAGACTTGCGTCATGAACTACACGGGCTGGCTCTGGGAGAACGGCGCCAAGGGAAAGAAGTTCGACAGCTCGCTCGACCGCGGAACGCCGTTCGAGTTCCCCATCGGGCAGGGCCGGGTGATCAAGGGCTGGGACGAGGGCGTCGCGACGATGAAGGTCGGCGGCAAGCGCGTCCTGCTCATTCCGCCGCAGCTCGCCTACGGCGCGCGCGGAGCCGGCGGCGTCATTCCGCCCAACGCCACCCTGATCTTCGAGGTCGAGCTCCTCGGCGTGAAGTAGCCCGCTCCCGGCAGTTTGGACAATCCGGCGGAGGCGCCGACGGTGCTTCCGCCTTTTTTTGTCACTCGGACCCGCCTTGAAGAGCCCCTCGAAGCCGTCCATCCTCCTGCGCCGCCGCCACTTGCACGCGCCCAGCCGCCGTCCGTCCGGCGGCACGGAAGCTGCTAAACTCCTGAAAACCAAAAGCGATCATGGCCTGTATCCGAAACGTGAACAGCCGGAGGAAGCTCTTTGTGCGTCCTGCGGCGATCAACAGGGTGTGAAGCCGTGACGTCGGCTCCGTTTCTGTCTCGCCAATTCGGCGACTACCTGCTCGTCGCGCAGCTGTCCGAGGACGCCCTCGGAACGGTCTACCGCGCCTTGTACGCCGCGGACGAGCGACGTTTCGTGAGGCTGCGGATCCTCCAGGCTCCGGAGCTCTCGCGCGAGGCGCTGGTCCGGGCCATCAAGGCCTACGACTCCCGCGGCGAGGCGCTCGTGCACGACACGATGGTCACTCAGCCGCAGCTATCGGTCGCCGAGGACCTTCCGTTCCTGACCTGGGACGAAACGTCCGGCTGGACGCTCGACGTGATGCTCGCCCGCGTGCGCGCGCTCGGAATTCGCATCCCCGCGGAGTACGCGCTGCTGATCGGAGAACGGATCGCGGCCGCGCTCGAGCACGCGCATCGCTGCGTCGTCGACGGGCTCCCATCGGACCACGGTCTGCTCTGGCCGGGGTTCGTTTCGATTTCCCACGACGCGGCGGTCCGCGTCGGCGGCTTCGGCATCGCCGAGGGAGTGCTGCCGACGATCTCGGCGCCGCGTCTTTCAGCCGATATCGGGCCCTACGTCGCGCCCGAGGCGCGCGCCTTCGCCGAGATCGGCTCCAACGCCGACGTCTACTCGCTGGGCGCGATCCTGGTCGAGCTTCTCACCGGGCGGCGGCCGTCCGCGGAGGCTCCTTCGGCGGAGCTGCGGGCCGGGGACCCGCGCTCGGACGAGCTGGCCTCGTTTCTGAAGCGGTGCCTGGCTCCGCCCGAGCAGCGTTTCGTCGACGCGGCCGACGCGCACCGCGCGTTGCAGCGCCTCCTGACGGGCAACCCTTTCTCGCTTTACACCGCGAACCTGTCTCTCTTTCTCTACAAGCTCCTGAACCCGGAGAGCCAGAGCATCGTGTCGTCCTCGGACTTCGAGTCCACCAATCCCGTCCAGCGGGAAAAGACCGCGCCGGCCGTGCCGCCGGTCCTCGAAGATCGAACGGCCGGCACCGAGACGCGCCGCCGCCGCAAGGGAGACCTCGAGCCCGCGGAGGAGTCGGCGACGACCGCGGAGGTTCCGGTCCCGGTCCTTCGCGAGTCTGCCGACACGTCCCGAGTCGCGACTCCCGCGGCCGCCGCTCCGGATCCCGAGGTGGCGCCCGCCGCGCTCCAGGAACGCGCCGCTCTCCTCCTGTCGGATTCCGCTCCCGAGCCCGCGCCGCCTCCGATCCGCGCCTGGGTCCGCGCGGCCGCGCCCCTCGCGGCGGCGGCCGGCGTGGCTCTCGCGGCGTTCCTCGTGGCGTCGCAGGTCCAGTCCGTGCGCAGCGCCGCGACGGCGAGCCGCATCAGCGCGCCGCCGCCGCCGGCGCCCGCCGCCGAGACGGCTCCGGAGAACGTTCCAGCGGTGCAGGCGCCCGCGCCCGCTCCGGAAGTTCCCGCGCCGACGGCTCCGGCATCCGAGGGAAAGGTCGCGCGCACTTCGCCCCGCGTCGCCCCGAAGCCGGCGCGCAAGGTCGTCCAGACCGAGCTTCGCCATCCCGCCGAGGATCAGCGGCTGCGCGCGGCGCTGGCCCGAATCGAAGCGGACCGCGTCAATGCGCGGGAATCCGCCGGGGATCTTTTCGGCGAGGGCCGACGCAGCGAGGAAGAGGGCGAACGGCTGCTTCGGGCACAGGACTACGACGCCGCCCAGC
This sequence comes from uncultured Acidobacteriota bacterium, assembly GCA_963733815.1. Lineage (GTDB taxonomy): Bacteria > Acidobacteriota > Thermoanaerobaculia > UBA5066 > Gp7-AA6 > DAHUXD01. Next base: position 110,949 of record CAVTEG010000002.1, read on the forward strand.
TCGCTTTCTCGAAAGCCGCGGGCCTGTTCCAGAGGGCGCAGGAGCGATCCTGGGAGGAGCGGGTGCGCCAGGCGAACCTGTCTCCGACGACCCGCTAGCGCCGCCGCGCGACGCCCCGCGCAGGCAGGGTACGATGAGCGGCCTGTGACGACGCACCGGATCTCGCCCGCGCGTTTCCAGCCGGGCGTCTCGGAAAACGACCTCCCCGGCCCTCGGCCCTCCGACGTTCCGGCCGCGGGAGGAGCTCCGCGCCCCGTGCGGGGCAAGGCGCTCATCTTTTGGGACTCCGCCGTGCCGGGCAAGAAGCGCGACGCGATCGACACGGACCAGATCACTCCGGCCGCCGACTGCGTCTCCGAAAGCCTCGAAACCCTCGACGAAAGATGGAAGGCCGGCTCCTTCCGCCACCTCATGCCCGACTTCCGTAAGCGAGTCCACGACGGCGAGACCTTTTTGATCGCCGGCGAGCGCTTCGCGATCGGGTCCTCCCGCGAGATGAGCCCCGCAGGCTTGAAGGGCGTGGCCGAGGAGAAGGGCCGGGAGCTCGTCGTGGTCTGCAGCCACGGCATGGGCGACATCTTCCGTCGGAACGCTTTCAACCTCGGCCTCCACGTCGTGCAGAGCCCCGAGGCGGTCGCCGAAGCGCAAGACGGCGACACCTTTGCCTTCGATCCCTCGACGCGGAGGCTGACCAACGAGACGCGCGGCAAGACCTACGATCCCGTGCCCCTCTCCCCGAAGGAGGAGGAGATCCGCGTCAGCGGCGGCATCTTCGCCGTGGGCCGCCGCGAGTTCCGGGAGTCCGCGAGACGCGTGCCCGAGATCCGGTGGCCGGATCCGGAAACGGCGCGGCGCCAGACGACGACCGAGCAGATCGTCTGGGCCCACCGCGTGGACCGCGACGCCGACGTCGCTCCGGGAGCGACGCTGCGTGTTTACGCGGATCTGCTCCCCGCCTCCGACGGCACGGCGCCGTTTGCCATCCACACGTTCAACCAGATCACCGGCGGGAACACGATCTTTCCGAGGCAGGCGGCCATCGCCAACGATCACTTCGTCTTCACCGGCCGGGAGGACGACGCGCGTCAAACCGCCATCGGCCGCGAGTTCGCACGCCGCCACGGCCTCGAGAAGCCTTACTACGCCGACCCGGGAGACGGCATCTTCCACTTCTACTTTCCCGAACAGGGCCTGGTGCTGCCGGGCCAGTTCATCCCCGGCGCGGACTCGCACAGCCGCGCTTACGGCGCCTACGGCGCGGTGGGATTCGGCGTCGGCTCGACGACGCTGGGCTTCGGCTGGTCGACCGGCTACATCTACTTCACGCCTGCCAGGCAGCGGCGCGTCGTCTTCCGCGGCGCGCTCCAGCCCTGGGTCACCGGTAAGGACATCGTGCTGGAGCTGCTCCGGCGCTGGGGCGTGAAGCAGTCGCAGGGAATGTCGGTCGAGTTCGTGGACGCCGACCGGCAGCTTCCGATCGCGTTCCGCAACACGATCGCCAACATGATGGCGGAAGCCGAGGCCCTGAACGGGATCTTCGCCGAGGACGACGTCACGGACGCGTGGTACCGGGAGAAAGGCATCCTCGATCGCCCGTACCCGCGGATCGCGCCCGGCCCCGACGCGGTCTATGCGATCGACGAGACACTCGCGCTCCCCGAGATCGCACCGATGATCGCCAAGCCGTTCTCGCCCGGCAACGCCTTCCCCGCCGAAGAAGTGGCGCGGGAGAGAATCACGTTCGACAAGGCGATGATCGGATCCTGCACGAACGGCAGCTACGACGACCTTCTCTCGGCCGCCCTCGTTCTCCAGGCCGCGCGCCGCGAAGGATTCCGGAAGACCGCGAAGGCGTTCGCGATCTTTCCTGGCTCGGGCGGCGTCAAGAAACGGATCGAGACGCCGGATCCCCGGCTCTCCGGGGAGTCGATCGCCGAGGTCTTCCGCTCCGTCGGCGGCGAGATCCGCCAGTCCTGGTGCGGCCCCTGCTTCGGCCAGGGGCCCGACGCGCTGACGGCCGGACAGCGCGCGATCACGAGCTTCAATCGAAACTGGCAGAACCGCATGGGCGTGGGCGGCGAGGGCTATCTCGCAAGCCCGGCGGTCGTGGCGGCGTCGGCGCTCGTCGGATACATGGCGCCGCCGTCGGAGCTCGGGCTCTCCTGGAACCCCGAGCGCTTCGGAGTCTAGCGCGCTGTCCAGTCCGTCAGAGAAAGCATCGGCGCGTAGGCCCCTCGCTCCTCCCGCGCCCACCACGCTCCCGTCCGGCGGCGCTCGTCGGAGTCGGTGAAGCGGTAATCGTAGGCGCGCGCGCGGACGTAGCGGGGAGGCCGATCCGGAAACGGATTCTTCTCGAGCAGCCGTGTCACCTGCGGGGATCCCTCCAGGAGCTTGCGCAGAAACGCCGCGAACCAGGGATTCTCCTGGAATCGGCCCAGAGCCGCGAACCACATCTGCCAGTCGACACGCGGCTGGTGCGGAGCGACGAAAGCCGGGCGGCCTTTCAGGTCACCGGGCTTCCAGCGGAATTCGTACGCGCGCCAATCCACGCCGTCGTCGCTTCCTTCGACGACGATTTCCAGCCGCGTCTTGGTCATGACCGCGAAGAGCCCGTAGCTGCTGGTGCTCCGAAACGGCGCGACGACCCGGTAGAGCGCGACGAGAGGGCTCGGAATCCAGCGCACGAGATCCAGTGTCGCCGCGAACGGAACCGCCGAGGCGAGAAGGAGAACCACCGCGGCCGGCGCGAGGACCGCCTTCGGCCAGCGCGTGGGCTTCGCCGCGGCCTCCATACGGGCGCTTTCCCGCCAGCGCCGCGGAAAGGCGTCGTCGTCGAGGAGCAGAACGGCGAGGGCGATCGTCAGGAGATTGAAAAACGCGTAGTTGCCCGTCAGGGCGATCAACGCCTCGAGCACAACCGTCAGGCCGAATCCCAGCAGGCGCAGCCGGCGCGGAGCGAAGAAGAGAAACGGCGCGAGAAGCTCCGCAACGAACATGAAGGCGCACGACAATTTCTGGAACGACGGAGACGCCAGGTTCATGAACCAAGCGGTCCAGGGTGGAAGAGGCTGCGTCCAGTAGTGGTACTGGAGCGCCGTCAGATCGCGCCATGCGGGATCGCCGCTGGCGAGCTTCACGAACCCCGACGAGAACATCACGCGCAGGAGCAGCCAGACCAGAAGGAACCGAGCGACCGGAGAGGCCGAGAGCCCGCTCCGGATGCGCCATCGGAACGGGGCCGCGAGGAAGATCGCGAGCAGGCCCGCCTCCGTCAGCAGGATGTCCCACTGGTACTCCAGGAATACCTGCCCCGCAACCGAAAGCGACAGGTAGCAGACCCAGGCCACGGCGGCTCCGGCCGCCGGAGCGAAACCGAGCAGAAGCGCGATCGACGCCGTGGTTCCCACGGCGCACAGAGCGTGGAGTCCGGTGTCGCCCGGAAAAAGCCACGCGAGCGTGGGCGCGAGCCAGTAGCGTTCGGCCCCGGTCTGGCCTCGAATCCAGTCCAGGAACCGCCCGACGGGGAGGATGCCGTCCGAGCCGACGAGTCCATCGACCTGAACCCACAGCGAGACGAAGGCCGCGAGGTAGCACAGACCCAGGAGGCGCAGGAACAGCGCGGATGCTGCGGCGTACGTCGGCTTGAGGACCGAGCGTCCCCACAACAGACGCGTCAGGCGAAGCGCGGCGGAACGGTGCGCGGCGACGACGCGGTAGGCCAGCTCCAGGATCGGCGCGAGACCGGGAATATTCCCGTAGAGCTTCAGAAACAGGCCGCGGCGACCGGGAGCGCGCGCGAGCGTCGCGAGGACGGCTTCCGCTCCCTGGAGCACTTCGCCGTCGGGAAGGACGAGCTGGAAGGATTTCGAAAACGCCTCCTTCGGAATTTCGGGGAAGCGCGCGGCGACCTCCTGCGAGGGCGCGTAGTCCACTTTCCGCCCCGTTTGTGATTTCCATCGCTGGAGCCAGAGTCGGCAGAATCCACAATTCCATCGAAAATACCGAGCGGACGCTCCGGAGGCTGCGCGACCCGGCGCCTCGTCTTCACGAAAAAGAGTTTATGCGGAGGACAGAAATCGGGAACGGGGTTTGCACTACACATCCCGTGACAGGAGGAACGAACAGATGATTCGCAAGTGGAAATCGGCGCTTCTCGCCGCTCTCTTCACCGCCGCGGCCGGCGGTGCGGCGAATGGCCAGGGCTACCCGGATCAGAACTACCCCGACACGTCCGGGGACGAGCTCCCGGTCCAGCAGACCGTGGCGCGCCTCTCCTACGTCAACGGCAACGTTTCGTTCGCTCGCGGCGACGACCCCGATCACTGGCAGCCGGCGGACCCCAACGTTCCCATGACGCTGGGCGACCGCGTGTGGACGGCCGACGGCCGGCTGGAACTCGAGGTCCACGGCGGCGACATCGTGCGGCTGGCCAGGCAGACGGACCTCGCGGCGCTCAACCTGACGGAAGACACGAAACAGTTCTCGCTGTCGAGCGGCGTGGCGTCGTTTAACGTGCGCCGCTTTTTCGAGAACGAGGTCTTCGAGATCGACACGCCCAACGCGGCCGTCACCTTCGAGTCGCCCGGCGATTACCGCATCGACGTCCTGCCCAACGGCAGCACGCGGGTCCAGGTGCGCCGCGGGCGAGCTTCCGTGGCCGCGGGCGGAGGGCAGATCGGAATCGACGGAGGCGAAGCGCTGATGATCGGCGGCGATCAGCCTCCGCGCTACGACTTCACCGCGATGCCGTTTCCCGACGGATGGGACGGTTGGGTCCGCGACCGCGAGGCGCGGTTCCAGAACGTCCGCTCGTACCAGTACGTCTCGCCGGACATCGCCGGCGTTCAGGATCTCGACACCTACGGCACGTGGCAAAACGTCCCCTCCTACGGGTGGTGCTGGACGCCCGCGTCGGTGGCCGTCGGCTGGGCGCCGTATCGCGACGGCCGGTGGATGTGGCAGGACCCGTGGGGCTGGACCTGGGTTTCGAACGAACGGTGGGGCTGGGCGCCGTACCACTACGGCCGCTGGGTGTTCAGCGGCCCCCGCTGGTACTGGGTGCCCGTGGCGCCCACGGTCGCGGTCGTCTCCTACAGGCCGGCGATCGTGGGCTTCGTGGGCGGCGGTCCGGGGTTCGCTGTCACGGCCGGGTTTTCGACTGGCTACGTCGGATGGTTCCCCCTCGCGCCGCGCGAGCCTTTCATCCCGTGGTGGGGACGGCCCGCCGTGCAGGTCAACGTTACCAACGTCACGTACGTGAACCGGAGTTACGTCACGGTCGTCAACCAGCAGACGTTCGTTCAGGGCGGCATCGTCAACACGAACACGGTGCGTGATGCTTCGGTGGTGCAGCGTCTGGAGCGCGCGCCCGTCGTCGCGGGAGTCATTCCGGTCGTGCCGACGCGCGAATCGATCCGCGTCTCGACGCGGACGGCGGCCGCCCCGCGTCCGCCCGCGGCGGTCGTTTCGCGCACCGTCGTGGCGCGCGTCGCGCCTCCACCGGCGCCTCCGCGGTTCGACGAGAAGTTGCAGGTCATCCGTGAGCGCAAGGGCGCTCCAGTCGACACCGCCGCGGCGCAGAAGATCGCCGTCGACCGGGGTCCGGCGCGCGCGTCCGTGCCCGTGCGTCCAGCCGCATCCGAGCCGGGCCGCGTGCAGCTCGCGCCGCGCGACGTGAACGCGCAGAACGCGAATGCGAGGCAGGCGCAGCCCGTCTCGGCGGCGCCCGCGGGCCGCGCGCTCGCGACGAGCGAACGCCCGGTGGCTCCGCAGGCGCCGGGGCCGGCGCAGTCGCGTGGGCGCCAGGTGCAGGCGCCGACGCAGAACGAAGCCCCGGCCCGTCCGGCGACGAATGCGCGCGAAGTGCAGCGCGAGGCTCCTCCGCAGCGGACGGCACCCCCCGCTCGGGAGGTTCCACACGAGCGCGAGGCGCCGCCGCCGGAGGCTCGCGCGCAGCGCAATCCGGCTCCGCCGCCGCGGGTCACGCCTCCGCCGCGTGAAGCCGCGCCCCAGCGTGCGGCTTCGCCGGAGACGCCGTCCCGAGGGGATCGGCAGTCGTACGCCACGCCGGAACGGGGGCACCCGACGCCGCGCATGGCCTCGGAGCAACCGCCGCCGCGGCAGGTCGCTGCGCCGCCGTCCGAACGAGCGCAGCCCCCCAACGAACCGGAAGCCCGCGGTCAGCAGAACCACGGACACGAAAAGGCCGAGCAAAAGCCGACTCAGAAACCGAGCCACGACCGGTCGAAACCCAGACCCACGCCGAAGCCGGACTAGGTATTCCTCTCGCGCCAGAGCGGCCGGGGCCTCATCCCCGCCGCTCGGGCGAGATAGAGGTCGGGAACCTGCTCCAGGCGCGTGTTCCACTCCGTGGCCGCCGCGTTGTAGAGCTCCCGGCGGTCCGCGATCTGGTCCTCGATCTCCGTCACGCGCGACTGCAGTCGGAGAAAACTTTCGCTCGCTTTCAGGGACGGATAGTTCTCGGCGGTGGCGAGCAGGGTGCGGACGGCCGCCGACAGATTCGACGATTCCTGCGCCTGCGCGGCCATCGTTCGGGCATCCGCGACCCGCGCCCGACCGGCGACGACGGCTTCGAGCGTTCCCCGCTCGAACGCCGCGTGGCTCCGGCAGACCTCGACGAGCCGCGGAAGCTCGTCGTGCCGCTGCTTCAGCAGCACGTCGATGTTGGACCACGCCCGGTCGCATTCGCGGCGCGCCGCGACGAGCCCGTTGTAGACGGCGAGGGACCACGCCGCGGCGACGAGAACCGCGAACGTCGCGGCGAACACGGCGACGGAAGGCGTCGTCATTTCAGGAAGCGCGCCTCATTCTAGGAGGAGACCCGCTGGATCAGAAGGGCGAGCGCTCCCAGCAGGTACAGCCCGCCGATGACGACTCCGATCAGGAAGTCTCGCGACATCGCGGAACGTTCTCCCGCGCGCGAGCCGGCGGTGATCACCATGGGGTCGTCCGGCGTGCTGCCCACGAAGACCTCGTCGCGATCGGGCACGCTTCGGCCGGGCACCGGCGGCGCGGGGCTCGTGTCGGTCGAACGCCGCTGCGCGAAGCCTCGGACGAACACGGTCTGACCTTCCGCCAGGATCCACTCGACGGCTTCCGTGCGCTGGTCGACCGACGTCCGGTGAGGCTCGACGTTCACTTCCGCTCCGGCCGGCTGCACGAGCACCTTCGCGGTCGAGTCCTCGAGCCAGAATGGCATGTCGCCGGACCCGCTCCGTTCCGACGAACGAGTCCAGCAGGCTCCGTTGGAGTCTCCCTCCTCGCGGCTTCGAAGCTCCAGCCGATACCAGCCGCAGCGCACGCGCGCGTAGGGAGCCATCAGCGGGAAACAGGGAACGACCTTCCCCGACAGCTGCACGGCGCCCAGCGCCATCGAGCGGATCCGGCTCGGGAGCAGGGAGCGGAGGCGTTCGCGGCGCCGCAGCGCCCTCAGGCCGCGCGCCAGTGCCGCGCCGCCGGCGATCACCAGCCCGGCGATCACGAAACCCGGCGCTCCCTCGCCGTGAACGTCGAAGACGGCGCCGAGGAACGGGAGGCCGATCAGGAACGGCCAAAACCATCCCGACCGTACTCGTGAGCGTCCTCCGCCGCGGATCCACGGGAGCGGGATCGGCGACGCCGCTGTCGGACGGCGCGAGAAGAATTCCGCCGCCTCCGACGGAGCGCCGGCACCGAGCGTCGTGATCTGTCCCGGCCCGGCGTCGGGATAAAGGCGGCTCTTCCACGCGGCTACGGCTGCAACGACGTAACGCTCGAACTGCACTCCCCGCTCGCGATCCACTCCTTCGAGACTCTCGCCGGCCACCAGGAGAGGACCCAGAGGGAGCTCCTGCGCATCGAAGCCATCGTCGAGCACCACCCCGGCCGCCTGCTCGGTCAGCATTCGCAGCAACGCCTGGAGATTCGCCGGTCCGGAGAACCCGCGGCCCGGCAACCCCGTCCACGTCATGCGCGTGAGCGCGATCCGGATCCGGCCCTCCGGCCACACCACGTCGACGACCGGGAAGGCGGCCCGCAGGATCCGCTGTCCGAAGGTGTCCGGCCGGCGCGCCGAGATGACGGAAGGCCCCTCGGGCGCCGCGGCGAGGTCGCCGAAGATCATGAGGAGCGGAGCTCCCGGCGGAGGTCCTGCCGGCTTCCCATGAACACGCAGCACGACCCTGCCCGCCGCGTCCCGTGTCACTCCGCCGGCGAGCATGGGACGGGGCGCATCCTGAATCTCTTCGGTCGTGATCGCGGCACAGCGAACGCCGGCGGCTTTCAACACGTCCGCGGCATCGGCCGCCCGGAGGCCCGGTGTACGCGCGAGAACGGTCAGGCCCTTGCGCTTGAGGAGAAGGCCCATCCGAAGGGAATCGATTCCGCAGATGCTCGCCGCCTCGGCGAGCACGGTCTCGGGTACCGCTACCGCGGGCAGCGCGAGAAGCGTCACCAGGCCCGTCTCCTCAGGGATCACGACCAGATCGTAGCCGACCTTCGGAGGGCTCGTATTCAACCCTTTTGTTTTCAGTGTTTACAAACAATCCAAAGTTGACTTTCTTGTATAGATTCAAATATGCTGCAGGAGAAATGGAACGAACCGCGCAAACCAATGCCTCGCTCCTCGAGCTGACCAATCGGGAGTACAAGGCAGGCTTCGTCACCGACATCGAGTCCGAGACGATCCCGCCCGGCCTTTCCGAGGATGTCATCCGGCTGATCTCGGCCAAGAAGAACGAGCCCGATTGGATGCTCGAGTGGCGCCTGAAGGCCTATCGCCACTGGCTCACCATGACGGAGCCGACCTGGCAGAACGTCCACTACCCCCCGATCGACTACCAGAAAATCATCTACTACGCGGCGCCGAAGTCGAAGAACGAGGGCCCCAAGTCGCTCGAGGAGGTCGATCCGAAGCTCCTCGAAACCTACGAGAAGCTCGGGATCCCGCTGCGCGAGCGGGCGAAGCTGGCCGGCGTCGCCGTCGACGCCGTCTTCGACTCGGTCTCCGTCGCCACGACGTTCCGCGAGCAGCTCTCGAAAGTCGGCATCATCTTCTGCTCGTTCTCGGAGGCGGTCCAGAACCATCCCGAGCTCGTCAAGAAGTACCTGGGATCCGTCGTCCCGTACACGGACAACTTCTTCGCAACGCTGAATTCGGCCGTCTTCTCGGACGGATCGTTCTGTTTCATTCCGAAGGGCGTGCGCTCGCCGATGGAGCTCTCGACCTACTTCCGCATCAACTCCGCGAACACCGGACAGTTCGAGAGGACGCTGATCGTGGCGGAGGAAAGCGCATACGTCTCGTATCTCGAAGGCTGCACGGCGCCGATGCGCGACGAGAACCAGCTCCACGCCGCGGTCGTCGAGCTCGTCGCCCTCGAGAACGCCGAGATCAAGTACTCGACCGTCCAGAACTGGTACCCCGGCGACAAGGACGGCAAGGGCGGCATCTACAACTTCGTGACCAAGCGCGGCGCCTGCCGCGGAAAGCGGTCCAAGATCTCCTGGACGCAGGTGGAGACCGGATCCGCCATCACCTGGAAGTACCCCAGCTGCATCCTGCAGGGCGACGACTCGGTCGGCGAGTTCTACTCGGTGGCGGTGACGAACAACTGGCAGCAGGCCGACACCGGCACCAAGATGATCCACATCGGAAAGAACACGAAGTCGACGATCGTCTCCAAGGGCATCTCGGCGGGCCACGGACAGAACACGTACCGCGGTATGGTCAAGATCCTCGGCAAGGCCGACGGCGCCCGCAACTACTCGCAGTGCGATTCGTTGCTGATCGGCGACAAGTGCGGCGCGCACACGTTCCCGTACATCGAGGTCAACAACTCCACGGCGCAGATGGAGCACGAGGCCTCGACGTCCAAGATCGGCGAAGATCAGGTCTTCTATTTCCAACAGCGCGGCATCTCGGCCGAGGAGGCGGTCAATCATGATCGTCAACGGCTTCTGCAAGGTCGTCTTCAAGGAGCTCCCGATGGAGTTCGCGGTGGAGGCGCAGAAGCTGCTCGGCGTGGCCTGGAAGGATCGGTGGGATAAGTGGCGACGAATCCCCTTCTCGAAGATCGTCATCTGCACGCCTCGGTCGCCGGCAACGAGATCCTCCGGGGAGTGGACCTCACGGTCGGCCCCGGAGAAGTGCACGCGATCATGGGGCCGAACGGCTCGGGAAAGTCGACGCTGGCGCACGTGCTGGCAGGACGTCCCGGCTACACCGTGACCGAGGGAGAAGTCCTCTACCGCGGCCGGGACCTCCTCGCCATGGTGCCGGAGGAGCGGGCGCGCGAAGGCGTGTTCCTGGCGTTCCAGTATCCGGTCGAGATGCCGGGAGTCTCGAACGTCTATTTCCTGAAGGCCGCCGTCAACGCCATCCGCAAGCACCGGGGCCTGCCCGAGTACGACGCGATCGAGTTCCTTCAGCTCGTCAAGCAGAGAGCGAAGCTGGTCGAGATCGACGAGGAGCTGATCAAGCGTCCGGTCAACGAGGGCTTCTCGGGCGGCGAGAAGAAGCGCAACGAGATCTTCCAGATGGCGGTGCTGGATCCGTCGCTCGCGATCCTCGACGAGACCGACTCGGGCCTCGACATCGACGCGCTGCGGATCGTCGCGTCGGGCGTCAACCAGCTGCGCTCTGCCGAGCGCTCGATGATCGTCGTGACCCACTACCAGAGGCTCCTGAACTACATCGTTCCGGACTTTCTCCACGTCCTCGTCGAGGGGCGGATCGTGCGCTCGGGCGGCAAGGATCTGGCGCTGGAGCTCGAGGAGAAGGGCTACGCCTGGCTCGAGAAGGAGCCGCCGGCAGCCGTTACGGCCGGGAGCGCCCGCTGAACATGGAAGCCCTCGCCACCGAGAGGGGCTTCGTGCCCCGGTTCGTTCCCGTTCCCGGAGACGCGCGCTCTCTGGCCGAGCTCCGGCGCCGGGCCTTCCGCCGCTTCGAAGATCTCGGCTTTCCGACGGCGAAGAACGAGGCCTGGAGGTACACCGGTATCCAGGCGATTCTCGCGACCGACTGGAAACCCCGCGCGCGGGGTCTTCGTCCCGCCTCTCCCTTCCGGCCGGAGTGCGGGTGCGGCCGCTGGCCGAAGCGCTCGATGCCGCCGAACCGCACCTGGCCGCGATCGCCTCGTACGAGGACAACGCCTTCGCGGCGCTGAACACGGCGCTCTTCGACGAGGCCGTCGTCGTCGAGATCGAGCGCGGCGCCCACGTCGCCGAGCCCATCGTGCTCCACTTCGGCGGAGAACCGCACGCGGATCCGGAGGCTTCGTTCCCGCGGGTCCTCGTCCTCGCCCGGGCCGGTTCGCAGGCTTCGGTCGTCGAGACGTACTCCGGCGCCGACCGCCGGCTCTCGGTCGCGGTCACCGAGATCGTCCTGGAGGAAGGCGCGATCCTCGAGCACACCAAGCTCCAGACGGAGGGCGAGGAGACGTTTCACCTGCAAACCCTGGCCGCGCGTCTTTCGCGCGACAGCCGGTTCACGTCGTACAACGTGGCCCTGGGCTCAACGCTGGCCCGCACCGATCTCCACGTCACGCTCGCGGGCCGGGGCGCGGAATGTCATCTGTACGGCCTCTATGTGGGAAAGGATCGCCAGCACCTCGACAATCACACCGTCATCGATCACGCCGAACCGCACTGCTTGAGCCGGGAGGTCTACAAGGGAATCCTGGACGACGCCTCGCGCGGCGTCTTCCACGGGAAGATCATCGTGCGGCCGGACGCACAGAAGACCGACGCGATCCAGACCAACAAGAACCTGATCCTCTCGCGCGAGGCGCTGGTCAATTCCACGCCCGCCCTCGAGATCCTGGCCGACGACGTCAAGTGCAAGCACGGCTCCACGACCGGGCAGCTCGACGACAAGGCCCTCTTCTACCTGCGCTCGCGCGGCATCGGCGAGGCCGAAGCCCGTGCGCTTCTGACGTATGCCTTCGCCGCCGAGGTGGCCGAACGCATTCCCGCCGCGTCCGTGAGGACCGCGGTCGAGCGTGAGCTCGGCGTCCGTTTAGGGGAGATTCGATGAGCACTGTCGCCGTCCGAGAGCGGGCCTCTGCGACCTACGATGTCGAGGCGGTCCGGCGCGATTTTCCGATCCTCTCGATGAAGGTCTACGGCAAGCCGCTGGTCTATCTCGACAACGCGGCCTCGGCCCAGAAGCCGCAGGCCGTGATCGACGCCGAGCGGGACGTCTACGAGCATGGCTACGCCAACATCCATCGCGGCGTCCACTGGCTTTCCGTGCACGCCACCGATGCCTACGACGCGGCGCGCGAAAAGGCGCGGGCGTTTGTCAACGCACGAACCGCCGAAGAGATCATCTTCGTCCGCGGAACGACCGAGGCCGTCAACCTCGTCGCGCAGACGTACGGCCGCGCGCACGTCGGGGCCGGCGACGAAGTTCTCATCACCGGCCTCGAGCATCACTCCAACATCGTGCCCTGGCAGCTCCTCTGCGAGGAGAAGGGCGCCACGCTTTCGGTGGCCCGCCTCACGGATTCGGGCGACGTGAATCTCGAATCCTTCGAACGGCTGCTGTCGCCGAAGACCCGGATCGTCGCGATCGCGCACCTTTCCAACGCGCTCGGAACGGTGCTCCCGGTCGCCGAGATCGTGAAGCGCGCCCACGCCCGAAAGATCCCCGTGCTCGTCGACGGCGCCCAGGCCGCTCCGCGGATGCCGGTGGACGTGCAGGCGCTCGACTGCGACTTCTACGCGTTCTCGAGCCACAAGATCTACGGCCCCTCCGGCGTCGGCGTCCTGTACGGCAAGGCCGAGCTGCTCGAGGCGATGCCTCCGTATCAGGGAGGCGGCGACATGATCCGGTCGGTCACGTTCGAGAAGACGACGTTCAACGCGCTGCCGTACAAATTCGAGGCCGGCACGCCGAACATCGCGGGCGGCATCGCTTTCGGCGCCGCCCTGGACTACGTCAGGAAGCGGGGCCTTCCGGCGATCGCCGCGCACGAGCACGACCTGCTGACGTATGCCACGGAGCGTCTCTCGGAGGTCCCGGGTCTCACGATCATCGGCACTGCGCGGGAGAAGGCGGGCGTTCTGTCCTTCGTGCTCGACGGCGTCCATCCGCACGACATCGGGACCGTGCTGGACCGCGAAGGCATCGCGATCCGCACCGGACATCACTGCGCGCAGCCGGTCATGGACCGCTTCGGACTGCCGGCGACGGCCCGGGCCTCGTTCGGCCTCTACAACACGCGCGGCGAGGTCGATGCCCTCGTCGCGGGCGTCCACAAAGTCATCGGGATGTTCCGCTGATGTCGGATCTGAGAGACCTGTACCAGGAAGTCATCCTCGACCACAGCAAGCGGCCGAGGAACTTTCACGCCATGCCCGGGGCCGACCGCAAGGCCGAGGGTTACAACCCGCTCTGCGGCGACCGCGAGACCGTCTACCTCGATCTCGAGGGGGATCGGTTGAAGGACGTCAGCTTCCAGGGCGCCGGCTGCGCGATCTCCACCGCGTCGGCGTCGATGATGACCGAGAGCGTGAAGGGAAAGACGCGCGCCGAAGCCGAGGCGCTGTTCGACCGGTTTCACGCTTTGATCACCGGCAAGGATGCCGGCGCCCGCAACGGACCCGAGCTCGGCAAGCTCGAGGTGTTCTCGGGCGTGCGCGAGTATCCGGTCCGCGTCAAGTGCGCCACCCTCCCCTGGCACACGCTCAAGGCCGCTCTGGAGTCCGACGGCGCGACGGTCTCGACCGAGTCTGAGGGACCGCACGCCGAGAGCGGAGGAGCCTGATCATGCAGATGCGCAAGGAAGCCACCGTCTCGCGTGACGTACCCGCCCGGGAGATTCCGAGCGGAACGCCGATCACGCTGAAGGCCGGAGACCCGGTCATCATCACGCAGTCGCTGGGAGGCAGCTACACGGTCATGACACCGGTCGGGTTTCTCGCGCGGGTGGACGGCAAAGACGCCGACGCGATCGGCGAGCCCGTCGTCGCGGCCGACACTGCCGCGACGGAGGGCAAGACGCCCGAGGAGCAGGCCTGGGACCAGCTCCGGACCTGCTATGACCCCGAGATTCCGGTCAACATCGTGGACCTCGGGCTGGTCTACGGATGCGCCCTGACGCCTCTCGAAGGCGGGGGCAACAAGATCGACGTCAAGTTCACGCTCACGGCGCCGGGCTGCGGCATGGGAGACGTGCTGCGGGAAGACATCAAGGGCAAGCTGCTCTCGATCCCGGGCGTCACCGAGGCCGACGTCCAGGTGGTGTTCGACCCGCCGTGGAGCCTCCAGATGATGTCCGACGCCGCCAAGCTGCAGCTGGGGATGATGTGAGCGGAGGACCGCGATGAAGCTGACGTCGCAGGAAGAATACGGGCTGCGCTGCCTCCTTCGCGTGGGCCGGGAGGCGGACGGCGCGAGCCTGACCATTCCCGAGCTCGCGCGCGCCGAGGGCATCTCCGAGCCCAACGTCGCCAAGATGATGCGGATCCTGCGCCGCGGCGGCTTCGTCAGGTCCACCCGCGGACAGTCCGGCGGCTACACGTTGTCGCGTCCCGCTTCCGAGATCGCCGTGGGACACGTTCTCGCGGTCCTCGGCGGCCGCCTCTTCGAGCCGGCGTTCTGCGAGGGCCACTCCGGCATCGAGCGCCTCTGCACCCACATGCCGGACTGCTCGATCCGGTCGGTCTGGAGAATGGTCCAGCAGGCCGTGGACCAGGTCCTCTCGCAGATCACGCTGAAGGACCTGCTGCGCAGCGAGCCCGAGATGAACGCCTGGCGGGAGTCCGTGCAGCGCCTTCCCACATACTCGCCACAGGCTTGAGGCCGGCGCGGGAACCCGCGCCATTTTCCGGGGTCTCTCCTTTTCAAAGGGAGGGCCCCATGCGACACGCGCTCCGGGCCGAGATCAACGTGACGCCCCTCGTCGACGTGTGCCTCGTTCTCCTCATCATCTTCACGGTCGTCACGCCGCTGTTGAACCCGGTCGAGCTCCCTCAAGCTCCCGAACCGGCGGGGTGGCCGGCGGAGCCGGCGCGGACCCGGATCACCCTCGCGGTGGGGCCGCCGGTTGCGATTTCCGTGGACGCCGATCCGGAACCGCTGTCCGAGCCGGCGCTGGAGATGCTGATGCGCGCCCTCCACGAACGGCAACCGACGAGCCAGATCCTTTTGCGCGCGGACCGGCGGCTCTCCTACGGCGACGTCAAGAAGGTCCTGCGCATCGTGCAGGCTGCGGGCTTCGCTTCGGTCGGACTGGTCGCCGAGCGACCGCACCCGACCCGCTGAAGGCGGGCGCTCCGGGCGATCGGCTAGGCTTGCTCGGGCACTCGGGCCAGCATGCGCGACGCCTTGCGGCGATGCTCACGGGCGAGGGCGAGGTTGCGCCGATACTCCTTCCAGTCCTTGCGACGCCGCTCCTGAAGCTCGCTCCAGAGCGCGGCGGCCCGCTCGAGCGCGTGATGGGCGGCATCCAGACGGTGTTGGATCGCCTCTCGCAGGTGCGAGGGCGCCCTTTCCACGCTCCGCTCGGCGCGTCCCACCGCCGTCTGGAGGCGCGTGCGCTCGATCACGAGCGGCGGCGTCCGGCGCAGTCGCCGCGCCAGTCGCACCGACGAGAGTCCACGGATCCACCATTTGCTGGGGTCCCATTGGTACCAGCGGATGCCGTTGCGAAAGTCGGTCGGGAACCGGTGGTGAAAGTTGTGGTAGCCCTCGCCATTGGTCAGCAGCGCGACCCAGGCGTTGTCGCGCGCCGAGTTCGCCTCGGTGTAGGGCCGCGCGCCGTAGAGGTGCGCGATGGAATTGACGAAGAACGTCGTGTGGTGAATCACCACGATGCGCAGGAACCCTCCCCACAGAAGGCCTCCGAGAGGATCTCCGAACGCCCATCCGATCGCTGTCGGAATCCCCAGGCCGCCCAGGATGCCGATCGCGCTCGAGAAGCGGTGCTGGAGGCGTACGAGAGGATTCTTCTGGAGATCCGGCACGTCGTCGAAGGACCGGTCCGCGCGGTTCTTCACGAAGATCCACAAGATGTGCGCCCACCAGCCGCCCCTCTGGATGTTGTAGGGATCCCAGTCCTTGTCCACGTGATGGTGATGCGTGCGGTGGTCCGACGCCCAGGCGAGAATCGAGTTCTGCAGGGCCATCGCTCCGAAGAACAGGTAGAAGGCCTGCACCAGCGGGTGGCACTCGTAACTGCGATGGGCGAAGAGCCGATGGTAGCCGGCGGTCACGGAGATCCCGATCATCGCGTAGAGGATCAGGAAGAGCGCGGGCTGCCACCAGGAAACGCCGTGGACGAACGACCATGCGGCCGTGCCCACGAAGCCGATGATCGGTGACGCGACGAAGAAGACGATCCGAAGCCAGTCCTTCGGAGCGCCGTGCCGGGCTTCCTTCATCCTCGCGGCGTTTCGTGCCGCGCCAGCATTTCCATCGACTCCTCGGTCACGTCGACCATGATCTCGGCCATCTGGCTGCTGTGGACGTCGTCGAGGAGCCGAGAGATCTCCGGAACGCCGGCGCCGAGATCCTCGAGAAGGACGGCGAGATCGCCGTCGCCATAGAGGTAACGCGCCTCCAGTACCGTCTCATCGCTGCCGGACGAGCGGCGAATGAAAATCGCCTTGTGCAGAAACGGCTTTCGCTCGGCCGGTTGTACGCGAATCTTCCAGTCGTTGTTCATGAGTCCTCCCCGGACCATTGCTTCGACGCCGATTGGGTTCTAGTACCGGTTGCGCCGGCCGCCCCCGCCGCCGCCGCCGGGGTAGCCGCCGCGATTGCCGCCGCTGTCGCTCTTGGGTCGCGCAACGGACACCGTGAGGGAGCGGCCCGAGACCTCCTTGCCGTTGAGGCCGGAGATGGCCGCTTGCGCCTCGGCGTCGTTGCCGAACTCGACGAACCCGAAGCCCTTGGAGCGCCCGGTGTCCCGGTCCGTGATGACGGCGACGGACTCCACGGTACCGTAGGCGCCGAACATCTCGCGAAGCTCGCTCTCGCCCGTGTTGTAGGAGAGGTTGCCGACGTACAACTTCATCTCGATTCCTTTGCGGCCCGAATGAAGCCTAGCGGTGGCCGGGACCGGGGCCGAAATATCCCTCCCCCCGCGCCTTCTCGCTTTGTCCGTTCGGATTTCTCAGGTAAAGCCCTGAGTCTGGGCGAGCAAACGAGAACATAGGAACGATATCACGGGGACCGGGAGGGGCCCGGGTTCATAATAATTCGACAGTGCGAATCCTCATGATCGCGGCCGAGGCGGCGCCTCTGGCAAAGGTCGGCGGACTCGCCGACGTCGTCGGCTCTCTGCCCAAAGCGCTTCGCGGCCTGGGCCACGACGTGCGGGTCGTGCTTCCGGGGTACGGTTCGATCGACTGGCCCCGCTACTCGCCGGAGCTCGCGGCGAAGTTCCCTGTCTACACCACCTGGGGAGAAGTCGGCGCCGAGGTCTGGAAGACCGAGGTGGAGGGAACGCCGTTCTTTCTCGTCACGGGGCTTCCGATTCCCAAGGACCGCTGGATCTACGGGCGCTCGATCCAGGAGGACGGGCCCAAGTTCACCTTTTTCTCGCTCGCCGCACTGTGGTCGTCGGAAGCGCTCTCGTGGACGCCGGATGTCGTCCACGCGCACGACTCGCACACGGGCGTTGCGGCCTGGTGGCTCGGTACGGAGGGACGCGACAATCCGTTCTACCGCGACGTCGCTTCGGTGTTCACGATCCACAACCTTCCCTATGCCGGCGAGGGAGCGGGCCGCTTCCTCGGCGAGTACAAAGTCCGCCGCAGCGACGCGATCCAGGCTCTCCCCGAACGGTTCCGGGATTCGATGATGGGCCTCGGCATCCTCGGCGCCGACGCGCTCTCGACGGTATCGCCGACGTACGCCCGCGAGATCCTCACGCCCGAGGGCGGCCACGGCCTCGACGGCGTGCTGCGGCTGCGCGCGGACCGGCTGGCGGGAATTCGGAACGGCATCGACACCGACTCCTGGAATCCCGCCGCCGACAAGGAGATCGCCGCGGAGTTCGACGCGCAGACGCTTCCGGCCCGCGCCGCGAACAAAGCCGCGCTCCAGGACGAAGCCGGCCTTCTCCCGGACGCGAGAATGCCCCTGCTCGGCGTGGTCTCGCGGCTGGTCAAGGAGAAGGGATTCGAAATGGCGGTCCCGGCGATCAAGCGCTGGCTGGATCGGGGCGGTCAGTTCGTCCTCCTCGGCACCGGGGACCCGACGCTCGAGCATGAGTACGCGCAGTTCGAGATCCGCTACCCGCATCGGGCCAGCGTGCGGCTTCGCTTCGACAGCCGGTACGCGAGGCGGATCTACGCCGGCGCCGACGCGATCCTTCTCCCCTCACGGTACGAGCCGTGCGGCCTCGCGCAGATGATCGCCATGCGCTACGGCTGCGTGCCCGTGGCGCGGCGGACGGGAGGGCTCGCCGACACCGTCACCGATGCGGGAGAACCCGGCGGGACGGGCCTGATGTTCGACGAATTCCATCCCTGGGCGCTCTGGGACGCTCTCGAGCGTGCTCTCAAGGTGTACGCTCAGGGCCCCAAATGGGCCGAGCTCCAGCGCAACGGAATGGGCCGCGATTTCTCGTGGTCGGCGTCCGCGAAGGAATACGCCGCGCTGTACGAGAAGGCCCGGACCGCGCGCGCGAGCCGGTAGGCGAGCTTCCATGAGGGCCCGCGCGGTCATCCTCGCCGGCGGGGAGGGCTCGCGCCTGGGCGTGCTGACGGAGAAGCGGGCCAAGCCCGCCGTGCCGTTCGCCGGCAAGTACCGGATCATCGACTTCACGCTGTCCAACTGCGTCAACTCGGGGATCTCGGACGTGATGATCCTGACGCAGTACCGCCCGCACTCCTTGAACGAGCACATCGCCTCCGGCCGGCCCTGGGACCTCGACCGAGGCTTCACGGGTGGCGTGCAGATCTACCAGCCGTACCGCGGGCGCTCGCTCACCGACTGGTACAAGGGCACGGCCGACGCGATCTCGCAGAACCTCTCGTTCGTCGAGAGAGGGTCGCCGGATCTCATCCTGGTTCTCTCCGGCGACCACATCTACAAGATGAACTACGGGTGGCTGATCGCCTTCCATCTCGAGAAGCAGGCCGACGCCACGATCGCGACCCTGAACGTCTCGCGCGAAGAGGCCACGCGGATGGGCATCCTCGCGACCGACGACGAGGCACGCGTGACCAAGTTCGTCGAGAAGCCCGCCGATCCTCCGGGCACGCTCGCGTCGATGGGCATCTACGTCTTCGGCCGCGCGATGCTCTCGCAGGTCCTGACCGAAGACTCCAAGCGCCGCGACTCCTCGCACGACTTCGGAAAGGACGTCATCCCGCGCATGGTCGCGTCGGGACAGCGCGTCTTCGCGTACCCGTTCCAGGGCTACTGGGTGGACGTGGGGACCGTCGAGGCGTACTGGCAGACGCAGATGGACCTGCTCAAGACGCCTCCGCCGGTCGACCTGAACGACCGCGCCTGGATCGTCCACACGCGCTCGGAGGAGCGGCCGCCGGTCGTGATCCTGAACGGCGCGGTCGTGCGCGACAGCATGATCACCGACGGCTGCATCATCTCGGCCGGCGCGCGGGTCGAGAAGAGCATCCTCTCTCCGGGTGTCTTCGTCGGCCCCGACGCGGTGATCCGCGAATCCGTCGTCCTGACGGATACCTGGATCGACGCCGGCGCGCGCGTGGAGCGGGCGATCGTGGACAAGGCCGTGCGCATCGGGCGGCGAGCGCGGGTCGGAAAAGTCGCGCGCGGCGAGAAGACCGCCGACGGTCTCGGCATCACGACGATCGGAAAGAACGCGGAGATCCCCGATGGCGCCACCGTGCGTCGGGGAGCCGTCATCCATACCGACGTGACGGCGGAGCAGTTCGCGGCGCCGGTCCTGCGGCGCCGCGGCGGACGCCCTCGCGAATCCCGGGAAAAGCAGGGCGCCGGATCGGCCTGAGCGGTCTGCGCCTTTCTGTCCCGGTTTCAGACACGTTGTATCCCTGAGCCGATGGAACGCGGTTTGCAAGAGATATTCCTCGTGGCGTTTCCCTCGGGGGGTAAACGCCTTTTTAGTTTCAAAGGATCTTGCAAGTTTTTCAAGGAGGCTTTGATGAAGAAGATTTCGGTTCTTGCTCTTACGGCAACCTTGGTCCTCGCGGCGACGGCCGTCGCCCTCCCGCAGGACGCGTCCAAGTCGCAGGACAATCCGTCTGCGAGCTCGTCGAAGGCGATGCGCGGCACCATCAGCTCGGTCGACAACAGCGCGAAAAGCTTCGTCGTGAAGGACGCGAACGGCACCGAGACGACGGTGTTCTGGAATGACACGACGCGCCTCTCGGGCGAGCTCGCCCCCGGCGCCACGGTCGTGCTCCAGACCAGCATGCAGGATGGGAAGACCGTCGCCTCGGCGATCCAGGTCAGCGGCGCGAAAAAGCCCTACTGACGTTTACCCTCGCGGGTAGCCACCAGCGTCGGTAGCACTGTTTCGTGCTGACACGGACCGGCGGAAGGCCCCGATCCTTCCGCCGGCCCGTTTTCCTTTCAGAGCGTGCCGCTCACAACTCCTCTCCCCCGTAGGAGGAGAGGATCAGGGTAAGGGCGCGAACTTCCCCAGCCAATCGAGCACGAAATCCTCAGCCCAGTAGTGAGGGCGCCAGGGAGCGCTTCCGCCGACCCAGCCGATGTGGCCGCCGTGATTGGTGACGCGAAAGTCGACGGACACCGCCGCGGCGTCGCGAGCGCGTGTGAGCGTCTCCGGCGGCAGGAAGGGATCGTCGGCGGCGGAGAGGCACAGGGTCGGGGAAGCGATCGACGCGAGCCGCGGCAGAGAGCTCGAGCGGAGGTAGTAGTCGTCGGCGCCTTCGAATCCGTGGAGCGGCGCGGTGGCGGCGTCGTCGAATTCCCGGAAGGTTCGCGCGGCGAGCGCGCGGCGGAGATCCATCCTCGCGGCGGCTTCCGGAAAACGCTGCGCCGCGTCGGCCGCCTTGGCGCGAAGCGTCGCGAGAAACCGGGCGGTGTAGACGCGACCCACGAAGGATTCGAGATGATTCGCGCTCGCGTCCAGATCGTACGGCGTGGAGAGCGCGGCCGCCGCGGCCACGCCGCCTCCGCCGGGATTCTCGCCTCGCCACTTCAGCAGAACGTTGCCGCCCAGAGACACGCCGATCGCCAGGAGCGGGACGCCGGGCTCGCGCCCCGAGAGCGTGCGCACCAGGAAGTCCAAGTCCGAGGTCTCCCCCGAGTGGTAGAGCCGCGGCCGGCGATTCGGCAGGTGGCGAGAGAGGTCGGCCGGATCTCGGGCGCACGAGCGGAAATTCAGCGCGGCGGCGCGCCAGCCCCGACGCCGGATACCGGCCAAAAAACCCTGGATGTAGACCGAATTGGAGCTACCCTCCAGCCCGTGCAGCAGGAGGGCTCGCGGGGTGCCCGCCGGACCATCGAGGTGATCGACGACGAGGTCGTCGCCGTCGGGCGTGGCCAGGATCTCCCGCCGCAAGGGCACCGTTCGACGCCCGCGCGCGAGGCGGCCCCAGATCGTCTGGGCATGGGCGCCCGGGAGCCAGAATGCGGGCGAAAACCCGTCTCCGAGGGACCGCGGGGCCGGGGAGGAGGACGAATCGAAACCTTCGCTTGGTCTCAACGTAAGGTCAGCCGAAAACAGGAGGATGACATGAAAATCGCCCCCCGCCCGGGGATGCTGGCGACGCTGGCGGCGCTGGTGTTCGCCGCCGCGGCGAGCGCCGCCCAGGCGCCGTTCCAGATCCCGGTCGAATACTACAAGCTCGCAACGGGCTGAAGGTCGTGCTCTCGCGCGACACCACCGCTCCGACCGCCGTCGTCGCCGTCTACTACAACATCGGCTTCCGGATCGAGCCGCAAGGACCGCACCGGCTTCGCCCACCTCTTCGAGCACATGATGTTCCAGGGCTCCGCAGAACCTGGGCAAGATGGAGTTCATCCGGCTGGTCGAGTCGAACGGCGGCATCCTCAACGGCTCGACGCGTTTCGACTTCACCAACTACTTCGAGGTCGTGCCCGCGCACGCGCTGGAGACGGCGCTGTGGGCCGAGGCCGACCGCATGCGCGGGCTCGCGATCACGGCCGAGAACCTGAAGAACCAGCAGGACGTCGTGAAGAACGAGGTGAGGGTCAACGTCCTCAACCAGCCGTACGGCGGCTTCCCGTGGCTCGACCTGCCGCAGTACGCCAACACCAACTGGTACAACGCGCACAACTTCTACGGCGACCTGCGCGACCTCGACGCCGCCACGCTCGAGGACGTGTCGAAGTTCTTCCAGACGTACTACGCGCCGAACAACGCCGTGCTGGTCGTCGTCGGCGACTTCGACCCGGCGCAGACGAAGGCCTGGATCGAGAAGTACTTCGCAGGGATCCCGCCGCGACGCTGCCCGCCGAAGGCCGACATCTCCGAGCCGCGGCAGACGAAGGAGAAGCGCGCGACGAGGGTCGACGCGCTCGCAACGCGCCCCGCGCTCGCATCGGCTATCACGTGCCCGACGCGAACACGCCGCGAGTGGTACGCGTTGGGGCTGCTGGACCAGATCCTCGTGCAGGGCAGCGACTGCCGGCTCTACCAGGAGCTCGTCGCAGAAGCGCGGGCTCACCGGCGAGGTCGAGCGGCGGCATCAACTCGGGCCTCGGCAACATGTTCGACTATCGACGGGCCCGATGCTCTGGGACGTCTCGATGCTTCTACGACCAGGACAAGTCGGCGCGACCAGATCCTGGCGGTCTTCGACGCGCGCCATCGAGCAGGTGCGAACGACGCCGGTGGACAAGGCGACGCTCGACCGCGCCCTGGTGAAGATGCGCTCGAGCCTCTACGGCAAGATGGAGCAGTTCGGCGGGTTCGGGCGGGCCAACCTGCTCGCGTCGCTTCGCGCTGTTCGACAACGATCCCGGCAAGATCAACCAGCTCGAGGCCGAGTTCGCGCAAGGTGACGCCGCGAGCTGCTGCAGAAGACGGCGCAGGAATACCTGCGGCCGACCAATCGCACGGTCGCTCGTCATCGAGCCGAGGGCCAGGACCGCGGCCGCCGGCTAACCGGAGACGGATCATGACTCAGAGAGCGCTCCGCCATGAGAGCCGAGAATCGCGCTCGTGCTCACCGCGGTCGCGGCCGCCGCGCCGGCGCGCTGGCCGACAAGCAGACGCCCCCGCCGCCCGGCACGCCCAAGGCGTTCGCGTTGCCCGCGCCGACACGAGCTTCGCGCTCGCCGAACGGGCATGAGGGTGACGCTCGTGCACGTTCGGCACGGTGCCCAAGGTGTCCGATCGTGCCTCGCCGTGCGGACCGGCAACATCGACGAGAAGGCCAACGAGGTCTGGCTCGCGGACTTCACGGGCGACATGATGCGCGAGGGCACGCGCACCCGCTCGGCCACGCAGATCGCGCGAGCAGGCGCGCGGCATGGGCGGGTCGCTCGACGTCGGCGTCGGCGATGACCGGACGACGATCGGCGGCGAGGTGCTCTCGGAGTTCGGGCCGGCCATGGTCGCGGCTCGTGGCCGACGTCGTCCGCAATCCCATGTTTCCCGAGAGCGAGCTCGCGCGGTTGAAGGCGCGACCGCGGCGCGCAGCTCTCGATCGCGCGCGAGCCAGCCGCAGCCGATCGCGCAGCGAGAAGTTCCGCGCCGTGCTGTACGGGGACCATCCGTACGGCCGCCTGTTCCCCACCGAGGCGATGCTCAAGGGCTACACGATCGCGCAGGTGAAGGACTTCTACGCGCGCAACTTCGGCGCGGCGCGCTCGCACCTCTACGTCGTCGGCGCGATTCGACGAGGCCGCCATGGAGGCGCGCCGTGCGCAAGACGTTACGGCGTGGAAGCGGGGCGCCGCGCCCACATCCACGTGCCGGCGCCCAAGAGCGCGCGCGCCGTCAATCTGCTCGATCGGCCCGACGCCGTGCAATCCACGATCATGCGTCGGCCTACCCGTGCTCGATCCGTCGAAGGACTGGACCGCGCTCTGGTGAGGACGCGATGCTCGGCGGCACCTTCGGCTCGCGCATCACGACGAACATCCGCGAGCAGAAGGGCTACACGTACTCGCCGTGCAGCTCTCCGACACGCACCGCACGACGCGTACTGGGTCGGGAGGCGGACGTGACGACCAAGTTCACGGGCCCGCCGCTGAAGGAGATCTTCGGTGAGATCGACCGCATGCAGGCGAGCCCCGCCGAGCGAGGAGGAGCTGAAGGGATCCAGAACTATCGCGCCGGCGTCTTCATGCTCCAGAACTCTTCGCGCGGGGGCATCATCGGACAGCTCGAGTTCGTGGACCTGCACGGACTCGGCCGACTACCTGAACGGGTACGTCCAGCGGGTCTATGCCGTGACGCCGCAGCAGATCCAGGAGATGGCGAAGAAGTACCTCAAAGACGACACGGCCACGATCGTCGTCGTGGGCGACAAGAAGGTCGTGACGGATCAGCTGAAGGAGTTCGGACCGCTCAAGTGACGCGCGGAGGCGCGCAGCGCCCGCCGCGCGTCATCCCGAGGAGCGGAGCCGGCCACCAACGGAAAACCCACGGCAGTAGGCAACGCCGAGCGAAGCTCGGCGGTAACCGACGAGGGATCCCGTGCTCAACGAGTCCGGGATCCCTCGCTGCGCTCGGGATGACGGCGTTTGGCTCGGGATGACGGCGCTTGATTGACAGCGTCCGATCCAAGGAGGTCCTTCGCCGACGGCCCGAGCGGCGTATCATCGAGGCATGAAACGCCTCCTGCTTCTGCTCATCGCCGCGGGTGTGGTCTGGTACCTGGTCAAGCACTACGGTCTTTCCCCCTCCACGGGAGGCACCGCGACTGCCAATCCGATCGACCGCGCCCGGGCGGCCGCCACCGCGAGCGACGCGCGGACCTCCGCTCGCGAGGCCGCCGGCCGTGAGGCCGATGGCATCGGCGGCGGCGGAGGCGGCGTCTCCGAGAACATGACGCCCGACCAGGTGCGCTCGCTCCTCGGCTCCCCCGACGAAACCTCGACGGAGACTCTTCCGTCCGGCGTGACGCGCGAGACCTGGACCTATCGAAGTGTCGGGAAGAGCGTTGTGTTCGAGAACGGAGTCGTGGCCTCGGTGCGTTAGAGAGTCCGAAAAGCACGGGGTCCCTCGGCGCTGCGCGCCTCGGGACGGCGGATACGGGCGAGCCCGCTCGCCCTACTCCGCCGTCTTCTTGAACCGCAGCACGGCCAACCCGATGATCAGGACCGTGTAGAACGTCAGCCACGCGATCGGAGGCCACAGAGTCGCGGATGCCGGCGCCCCGCAGGATGATGCCCCGCAGCACGTCGATGAAGTAGCGCGCCGGGATGACGCGAGAGAGCTGGAAGATTTTCGGCATGCCGTCGATCGGGAACACGTAGCCCGACAGGAAGACGAACGGCAGCAGGACGAACGTCGACATCTGCATCGCCTGCATCTGCGTCCGGGCCAGCGTGGAGATGAACATGCCGAGGCCCAGGACCGCCGCGATGAAGATGAGCCCGACCAGGTAGAGCTCCACGACGAGCCCTGGATCAGGATCCCGAACAGAAACCGCATCAGGAGCAGGGTCATCGTGAGCTGGACGTAGCCGATCACGGTGAAGGGAAAGATTTTCCCCAGGATCATCTCGGTGCGGGTCGCCGGCGTGACCTGGAGCTGCTCGAGCGTGCCGCGCTCTCTCTCCCGCACGATCGCCGAGGCCGTGAACTGGATCAGCGTGAACGTCAGGATGATGGCGATGAGGCCCGGGATGATGAAGTTCGACGTCTTCAGGTCCGGGTTGTACCAGGGGCGCACCCGCAGGTCGAGCGGCAGCGCGTCGTGCTTCCAGCCCGCCTGCGCGCGAGGATCCGCACGGACGCTCCGTTGGCGATCCCGCCGGCGATCGACATGGCCTGCGAGGCCGTCGTGGTATCCGACGCGTTGACGATCAGGAGGGCGCGCGCGCGGGCGCGCCGCGGTGGAAATCCTTGCCGAAGTCGCGGTCGATCACGAGGCCGACCGAGGCCCGGGCCGAGTCGATCGCGTGGCGCATCGCGTCGAACGAGTCCGACCGGGCCGACGAGTCGAAATAATCGGTCGCCACCATCTTCGCGACCAGCTCGCGGCTCTCGCCGGACCCGGCCTCGTCGAGGACCACCATTTTCAGGTGCTTGACGTCGTAGTTGATGGCGTAGCCGAAGATCAGCATCTGCATCACCGGTACCAGGAGGATCATGCGGAGCGTGATCGGGTCGCGCTTCAACTGCAGGAACTCCTTCCAGGTCGAGCCAGGAGGCGTCTTCATGCGGCGACCTCCTCCGCGCTGTCTCGGCGGCGGGCCGAGGGAGACGAAGACGTCCTCGAGCGAGGGCTCGGCCTGCCCGAGGCTCGCCGAAGCGGGCGACGAGCGTCCGGGCCGCGGCGCCTCGGCCCGGTTCCTGCGCGACGACGCGCAGCGCGACGCCGAAGAGGTACGCGTCCTCGAGCGGGGGCGCTCGCGGATCTCGGCCAGGGCGGCGAACGGATCGCCCGGCGGCTTGACCTCGAAGATCCTCCGCGAGCTCGGCTTTCAAGCGCCGGCGGCGTGCCTCGGCGATCAGCTTGCCGTTGAGGATGAAGGCGAGCCGGTCGCACTGCTCGGCCTCGTCCATGTAGTGCGTGGTCACGAGCACGGTCATGCCCGCGTCGGCGGCGAGCTCGTAGATCAGGTCCCAGAACTGCCGCCGGCCCTTCGGATCGACGCCGCCGGTCGGCTCGTCGAGGAACAGCAGCTCGCGGCTCGTGCAGGAGCGCCGCCGCGAGCGCGACCCGCTGGCGCTGCCCGTCGAGAGCGCGCCGTCGAGCCCGTGCGGCAGCTTCTCGAAGCCGAGCCGCTCCGACAAGGTCGCGATCCGCTGCCGCCAGCGCGCCCCGCCTCGAGCCCGTAGATGACGCCGAAGAAACGGAGGTTCTCTTCGACCGTCAGGTCCGGGTAGAGCGAGAACTTCTGGCTCATGTAGCCGAGCCGGCTCTTCCAGCTGCTCGGTATCGCGCAGGACGTCGAGGCCGCCGAACCCCGTCGCGCGTCCCGGACGTCGGTTGGAGAAGGCCGGTCGAGCATCCGGATCGTCGTCGACTTGCCGGAGCCGTTGGGGCCGAGAAAGCCGAAGACTTCGCCGCGGGGACCTGAAGCTGACACCGCGTCGACGGCCGTGAAGTCGCCGAACCGCCTCGTCAGTCGCGCGCGCCTCGAGGAATGGCGCCGCGGGTCGACGCCGCGCTCATGCCGCCTCCTGGTCCTCTTCGCCCTTCAGAACGAAGACGTCCTCGAGCGTCGGCTCGGCCGGCACGACGTCCTCGGGCGCCACGAGACCCTGGAGCCGGCGCCTCAGAAGCTCCAGCAGACGCGATGACTCGACGTCGGGTGCGCTGCGCACGTGAAGCTGGCCGCCGAACAGCGAGACGTCGTCCACTTCGGGAGCGTCGGCCAGCCGCTCCTGGACATGCACGCGATCGGAGGAGTGGATGACCGCGAGCGAGAGCGGGTAGGACGCGAGGATCTCCTCGCGCGTCCCGATCGCGGAGATGCGGCCGCGGTCCAAAAACGCGATCCGCGACGCGTACTCCGCCTCGTCCATGTAGGGAGTCGAGACCACGATCGTCAGGCCCTCGTGGTGCAGTTCGTTCAAGAGGCCCCAGAACTCCCTCCGGGAGACGGGATCGACGCCGGTCGTCGGCTCGTCGAGAAGCAGAAGCGGCGGCCGCGTGAGAAGCGCGGCCACGATCGCGAGCTTCTGCTTCATGCCTCCGGAGAGAGCGCCCGCCAGGCGTTTGCGAAACCCCTCGAGACCCACGCGCGCGAGGAGGTCGGCGGCACGGGAGTTCGCGTCCTCGCGAGGCACGCCGTACAGCTTCGCGCGCAGCTCGAGGTTCTCGTCGATGGAAAGGTCCTCGTACAGCGCGAAGCGCTGCGGCACGAGGCCGAACGCCGCCGAGGGATCGCGCGCGATCGTTCCCGCCGTCGGCGCGATCAGGCCCGCGACGAGGCGGAAGAACGTCGTCTTGCCCGCCCCGTCGGGCCCGATGAGACCGAACAACTCGCCCTTCTCGACCGACAGGTCGATTCCGCGCAGCGCTTCCTTCGCGCCGTAGCGGAGGACGAGGCCGCGCGCTTCGATCACTTCGCGCTTCCCTGGCCGCCGCCGACCTCGACCGTGACTTCGGCCGGCTGACCGGGAACCAGAGGGGCGTCCCAGCCCTGCAGCAGGTCGACCTTGGCCGAATAGACGAGGTTCACGCGCTCGGCCTTCGTTTCGACCGGCTTGGGCGTAAACTCCGCGTCCGGCGAAATCTCGGCGACACGGGCCGGGAATGTCTTGCCCGGGAACGCGTCCACCGTGACCGTCGCGGGTTGACCCTGGCGGACGAGGCCCAGCTTGGTCTCCGGAATGAACGTCCGCACGTAGAGCCGAGCCGCGAACGCCAGCGTCAACGCGGGCTGTCCGGCGGTCAGGAGAAGACCCGGCTCGGCGATGCGATGCAGGATGACGCCGTCCGCCGGAGCGCGGATCTCGGCCTCCTGCGCGACCGTCTCGGACTGCTTCAGCTGCGCCTTCGCGCGACCGGCGTCGAAACGCGCCTGGTCGGTCTGGAAGCGGCGAAAGCCTTCGTTCATCAGACGCAGACGCTCCTCGCTGGCCTTCAGAGCCGCCTGCGCGCGCTGAAGGTCGGTCCGCGCCATATCGAAGTCGCGCTGCGTGCCGACGTCCTTGGTCAGGAGCTGCTGCTGTCGTTCGAGCTCCTTCTTCGCGAGCTCCACGGCGGCGCTCCGGTCCGCGACGTCCGCTTCGGCAGCCGCGATTTCCGGACGGCGGTTGCCCGAGGCGAGGTCTTCGTAGCGCGCCTGGGCCGACCGGGCGCCCTGGAGGTCGCGCTCGACCGCGAGCGCGGTGTCGCCCAGATCGAGCTTCACGAGGAGGTCGCCCGCCTTCACCCGATCGCCTTCCCGCACCTTGACCTCGACGACGCGGCCGGCGACTTTGGGCGCGAGGTCCACCTGTTGCGCTTCGATGCGGCCGTTCAGGTGGACCATCTTCCCGTCGTCGGACTTGCGGCACGCCGCCGGCAGGACCAGGACCACCGCGAGGGCCAGTCGCCCCGCGACTGCGCTCTTCACTTTCCACGTCCTTTCCGGCCGGGTGCGATCGCGCCCCGGGTCCAGACGTCGAGCACGGTGTCGAGGTATTCGTCGAGCGGCATCGGCTCTTCGAGCGCCGGGATCACGGTCTGGAGGAAGACATAGGAGTGGATGGTGGCGAGAAACGCGAGAGCCGCGGCCCGGGCGTTCGGCACGCGGACCCGGCCCCGGCAGCTGGCCCGGCGCATGTAGTTCTCGAGGAACTTCAGGTTCCGCTGAGGAGGCGTCGGCTTTTGCGTGAGATCGAACGGCAGCGGCACCGGGCCCACGCCCGGGATCGTCGTCTTCAGATAGACGAAGCGGGAGACCATCTGCCGGATCTTCGACTCGAGGAAGGGGATCATCGTTTCGCCGACTCGCCGGAGAACGCGCCGCGGATCCTCGGAGCCGTCGAGCTCTTCGAGAAACGCGAGTGGCGTCATTTCCGCCTCGTCGGCTCCCATGGATGCGAGGAAGAGGTCGCGCTTGGTGGGAGCGTGCCGGAGCAGCGCCGCGGCGGACACGCCGAGCCGGGCGCCGATCGCGGACAGCGTGGCGCCCTGGTAGCCGCGTTCGACGAATGTCTCCCGCGCCGCCGAGAGCACCTGTTCGCGAGTCACGAGCGGTGTCCGTCCCATAAGTAAGTAACTAAATACTAATTTACTTTATTGAGTCAAGTCCCAACAATTGGGGGTCTCTCCCAACCGTCGAACGTGTATTTAGGTGGTTACGAAGCCATGAAGAGCTGGTAGTACTCCCCTGGCGTGTCGGAGAGCCGGATCGAGAATCCGCTCGGGACCAGGCGCGACAGCACCGGCGGGACGCGGAAGGAACGGACCACCCTTCCCCGGACGGGGATGCGCTTTCCCTCCGGCAGGTGCAAGTTGGCCGTCAGGAACGTCCCCGGCGTCGGAAGCCGGGCCGATCGGACGAAGATCCCGGAGGGCGAGATGTCGTAGGTGAACCCATTGCAGGCCGTCCCCTGAAGCTTGAACTCCACCAGGAACCGGCGCTTCATCCGCGCGAACCCGCGTCGCTCGGCCATGCCTCGATCGGATTCTCTTCCCCGCTCTTCTCACGCGCAAGCGGAGATTGCCGCAGCTCACCATGCCGTCATCCCGAGGAGCGCAGCGACGAGACAGCTGCGCTCGGGATGACTCCTCGATGATGCGCCGCGCTGCTCTACGGCACCCGCACGAACGCGATGCCCTTCGTCTGTCCGGAATCGAGCGTGAACCCGCTCGCCTTCCTGGCGGCGTCCCTCTGGAACTTGATGGAGACGCCTTCCACCGAGAACGTGTCCGTCGTGGTCGGCGACAGCGCCTCTTTCGGCACTCCACGACGGTCGAGGAAGAGCTT
Organism: uncultured Acidobacteriota bacterium; assembly: GCA_963733815.1. Taxonomy (GTDB): domain Bacteria; phylum Acidobacteriota; class Thermoanaerobaculia; order UBA5066; family Gp7-AA6; genus DAHUXD01. Next base: position 141,441 of record CAVTEG010000002.1, read on the forward strand.
GTCCCCCTCGGCCGAGAAGCGCCAGATCGCCGTGAGCGGTTCGCAAACGTATGCGCCCGCGAGTGCCGCGACGTCGGAGGCGGTCGGCTTCCAGAGCGTCACCGGCTCCCAGGACTCCCGTTCGACCTCGCCGTCCTCGTCTGCGGTCTGCATCTTCATTTGCGGGCGCGTCCCCGCCGCCCCGTCGGTGAAAGACACTTCGGTGCGGTCTCCCCGGATTCCCGTCATGCGGAAGTGCCCCGGACCGGTCGGCTCCAGCGTGAACTTCCGGCGGCCGAGCTGTCCTCCGAGCTTGTTGGCCCACAGGCCGAGCTCGACGACCTGGCCGCTGTCTGTGCTGCGATAGGCGCCCGCCAGGCGCTTGAGCTCCTGGAGCGCAACGCCGTAGCGGACGGGCTCGGTCTTCGACGCCTCGGGCCTGGTCTTGGCCGGCTGCATGAGGCTTCCGAGATAGAGGTCGGCGCTCCGCTCGGCGAGCAGGCTCGGATCGGCGGTGCCCCCGTTGTTGCAGAGACACGCCACGGTGAAGTGCTGCTCCGGAAAGCGCAGGAGCTGGGCGCGGTAGCCGGCCCAGGAACCGCCGTGGCCGACCGTGTCGAGGCCGCGGTAGGGTGCGATCCGGAGACCCGACGCGTACGTCTGTTTCTTTCCGTTGTTCAGGACGCCGACCACCTGCATCGCGTCGACGACGGCCCGGTCCCCCACGACCGGCGTGTAGAAGTTCTCGTCCCAGCGCTGGAGGTCTTCGACCGTCGTCAAAACCCCGCCGTCGCCGATCTGCTCCCAGTCGGACATGTCGATCTCGAAGCCGCCGCCCTCAGCCTTGCGGTACCCCGTGGCCCGGCCGGGGATGATGCGCGTGTGCGACTCGTTGATCTGCGTGTGGCGCATTCCGAGCGGCCCGAAGATGCGTTCGGCCGCGAAATCCCGGAGCGGCTTGCCGCTCGCGCGCTCGACGACCACGGAGAGCAGCGTGAATCCCGTGTTCGAGTACTCGTACTTCTCCCCGGGCGCGAAGTAGGGCGTCTTTTGCGTCGCGAGAAGGCGGACGGCGTCGGTCTCGTTGCTGACGTCTTCGACCATGAGGCCCTGGAGCTCGAGAAGCCCGATGTAGTCCGGCAGCCCGCCCGTGTGGTGGAGGAGATGGCGGATCGTGACCTTCTTCCCGTAGTTCGGAAGCTCCGGGACCCACTTGCGGATGTCGTCGTCGAGCGAAAGCTTCCCCTCGCTCACGAGCAGGTGGATCGAGAACGCGGCGAACTGCTTGGAGACCGAGCCGATGTCGAACACCGTCTGCGGCGTAATCGCCGCGGCGAGCTCCAGGTTGGCCATGCCGTAGCCCTTGCCGTAGATGAGCCGTCCGTCGCGAAAGATGCCGAGCGCGCACCCAGGCGTATCGGTCCTGTCGTAGTCCTTGAAGAGCGCGTCCACGTTCGCGCGGATATCTGTCGGCCCGGGCGTGGGGGCGGGCGTGGGAACGGGTGTCGGCGCCGCCCCGACCGTGACCAGAGCGAGCGCCAGAATCGGGAACGGTCGCATCATCGTCCTCCTGTCATCCCTGCTTCTCGAAACGTTCGATCTCCGCGCGCCGCTCGGGTGTCAGCGTGCTCTTCTCGTTGGCACGCCAGTCCCAGCAGACCTGCGTCGTCGTCGCTTCCGCCACGAGGCGTCCATCGTCCGCTGTGATGCGGTACGCGAAATCGAAGGATGAGTTCCCCATCCGCGAGACCCGGATTTCGATGTCCAGAACGTCGCCCATGTGGGCGGAGGCGCGGTAGTCGATCTCGGCTCTCGCCATGACGAAATCGATGTCGAGGTAATCCCGCGATCCGCGGAGCGCCAGCCAGTACTTCTGCCGCGCGAACTCCATGTAGCGCAGGTACGCCACGTTGTTGAGGTGGCCCATGGCGTCCACGTCGCCGTAGGGCACTTCGACCGAGACCTTCATGCGGACGACACGATAGTGCGGTGCCGGTCGATCCACCAGCCCCACGGGACGAAGAGCCACATCGCGATTCCCGTCCACTCCATCGCGCGCTCGCTCGGAGGTGGAGGCCCCACGATGCTTCCCACCCACGTCGCCGCCAGAAAGACGATCAGCGCCCAGAAGGCCCAGCGTCCGGTGCGATCCGTCGCGCGCGTCGCCTTCCGATAGACGGCGATTCCCCAGCCGAAGACGAGCGCCTCCGCGACGACGGTCACGGCCGGATGGTTCCAGAGTCCCAGGCCCACTTTCGGACCCGCCGGCAGCACCGGCATGTCGGGCCGATGCACGAACGCGTCCAGGAACCAGTGGCTCACGACGCCCGCGGCGAGGAGGAGGGCGCCGAGACGGGACTTTCGCACCGCGAAGTAGAGCCCTCCGACGACGATTCCCCAGACGATCAGCCATGCCAGGCTGTGGCTGATCGGATAGTCGAAGAAGTCCACCGGTGTTACGCGCGTGATCCCCGGCGCAATGCGAAAGTGCTCCACGCCGAGTAAGGCGAGGATGAAGAACAGCAGGTCTGCCCACTGGACCGCGAGAAAGAGCGTCCCGAGCGAAACCGCCGGCGCGATCCGCTTGCCCGCGAAGCCGAGACCGAAGTGGCCGAGGAACATTTCTGCGGCAGGATTTCAGCCGGACGGGGCTAGGGTCAAATGTTCCGTCCGGACAGTGTCGGCCTCGGATAAACTAGACCCGGTTCCGAAGTACAGAACAGGTGGGAGGAGATCCGCGATGGGTGCGAACCGGTGCGTGGCTCGCTGGATGCTTGCTGGACTCTGCATCGGATTTGGAGCGGTTGCCCCGCGAATGGGCGCTCAAACGTGCAGCCCGACGCTCTTCATCGAGGCGGCGTCCTATCCGACCGGCGGCAACGCGCGCGCCGTCGCGGTCGGCGATTTCGACGGGGACACCAAGCCGGACATCGCCGCGGCGAACGTCGGCATTCGCGGCGTCGCGATCCTCCTCAACGACGGAAACGGCGGGCTCCAAGCGCCGATCATCACCCCCTTGAACGATGATCCGGTGGCGATCGCGGCGGTCGACCTGCGCGGCAACGGCACCACCGACGTCATCGCAGCAACGTATTACGGCATCTACGTCCTGCTGGGGCACGGGGACGGAACGTTCGATGCGCCGGTCTTCTACGCCGCCGACAATTACAACATTTCATCGATGGTCGTCGGCAAGTTCGACGCAAACGGCACGTGGGACGTCGCGCTGGGCTCCTACTACTCCGATGACATTGCGCTGTTTCCAGGCAACGGAAACGGAACCTTCGGAGCTCCCCTGCACACTGTTTCGCTGCCTTCGGTCGTCTCGATGACCTCAGGAGACTTCAACGGCGACGGCCATCTCGATATCGCGTTCTCGACCGGAAACGCCGGGGTCGTGGAGGTCCTTCCGGGAGTCGGAGACGGTACGTTCGGAGCCGCCTCGAGCTTCATCGCGGGAGCCTCGCTCGGAGGCATCGTCTCGGCCGATTTCAACGACGACGGACATCTCGATCTCGCCGTGGGAAGCGGAACTTTCGTTTCCACCCTTCTCGGCGACGGCGCCGGCGGCTTCCAGGCGGCGCTGCTGTATCCGGCCGGCATCGCGGCCGGGGCGCTGGCCGTAGGCGATCTCGACCAGGATGGAATTCCCGATCTCGCCGCGGCCGAGTTCAACGACTTCTACAACGGCAACGGAAACGAAGTGTCGGTCCTCCGAGGCAACGGCGACGGTTCGTTCGCTCCGGGTGAGGTCTATTCGTCCGCAGGCGCTTCGGCGATTGCTCTGGCCGACCTCGACGGCGATTCCCTGCCGGACGTCGTGACGGCGGGCGGCACGATCTCGGTCCTCCGCGACGCGCCGGACGGTAATCTCCTGGCTGTCCCGAACTCGCCGCTCGAGGGTCCGGGATATCAGAGCCTCTCCTTCGCCCGCGGCGACTGGAACGGGGACGGACGACTGGATTTCGCGTGGGTCTACGGCAGCCAGGTGCTCATCGTCGAAGGGCAGCCCGGCGGGCGCTTCGCGCAGACGGGAGCGCTCGACATGCCGAACTCCAATCAGCCGTATGGAGTCGCGGCAGGGTATTTCTTCGGGGACTCCACGGTCAGCCTCGTAGTGACCACCTTCAGCGAAGTGCTTCTCTTCCGCGGAAACGGCGACGGAACCTTCCAGGCTCCGGTTTCGATCTACGGTGACTCCCAATTGGGAGCCATCGCCACAGGGAATTTCGACGGCATCAACGGGAGCGACGTCGTCGTCGGCCACGGTTGCTGCGGTTCCGGAAACATCGTCCTCCTGCTGGGCAACGGCGACGGCACGTTCCAGCCTCCCGTGCAAACGCCTGTCCCGTCCGACGTCTATTTCCTGCTCCCCGCGAATTTCACGTTCAGCTTTCCTATTGATACCGACGACCTCGCGGTCTCGATGAACGGAAGCGTGCAGGTCATGCTCATGAACGGCGACGGCACGTTCATTCCGACGACGACCATTCCGACTCCAGGTGTCGCGGCCAGCATCGCGGCAGGCTATTTCACAGGTTCGAGCCCGGACCTTCTCGTTTCCACCGGAAACCCGAGCGTCGATCTCTACCCGGGCAACAACAACGGGACCTTCGGCTCCCCGACGACGATCGCGCTGCAGACTCCGGCTCAGAGTCTGGCGGTGGGCTACTTCGACTCCGACGCCAACTGGGACTTTGCCGCCTTGAGCAACAACGGCATCCTCGTATTTCTCGGCCTCGGGAACGGACACTTCCAGTCGCCGCAGCAGTTTCCGACCGATGTCTCGGCGACGTTCCTGGTCACGGCCGACTTCGAGGGCAGCGGCGCTTCGGGCCTCGCAGCGATCGGGCAGGAGGGGATCGCCGCGTTTCGCAACAGCCTCGTGAGCGCTCGCGCGAGCGGCCCGAGCTCCACGCTCGTAGGATCCGCGGTGACGCTTCGTGCCAGGGCTTCGGGTTACGGTCCGCTGACGTATCAGTGGAGAAGGAATGGGATGCCTCTCTCCAACGGAGGGTCGATCTCCGGAGCGCAGACTTCGATTCTGACGATCGACCCGGTCGGCTTCGCCGATGCGGGCGACTACGACGTCGTCGTCACGGACTCCTGCGGCACGGCGACGTCTCCCATCGTAGCGCTCACGGTCGAGTTCGCCGACGTGCCGTTCTGTCGCCCTTCCACGACGACATCATCTCCATCGCCACGGCCGGTATCACGGGAGGCTGCGGAGGAAGCAACTACTGCCCGACTTCGCCCGTGCGCCGGGAGCAAATGGCGGTGTTTCTCCTCAAGTCCGAACACGGCTCGGCCTATACGCCTCAGGCATGCGCTGGCGTCTTCGCCGACGTGCCGTGCCCGTCGCAGTTCGCGGACTGGGTCGAGCAGCTCGCGGCCGAGGGCGTCACCGGAGGATGCGGCGGCGGCAACTATTGCCCGAGCCTTCCGTCACGCGCGCACAGATGGCGATCTTCCTCTTGAAGACCAGCCAGGGCTCCTCTTACACGCCGCCTCCCGCCGTCGGCATCTTCGGAGACGTGCCCGTCGGGTCCTTCGGCGCCGACTTCATCGAGGACCTCTACAACAAAGGCATCACCGGAGGCTGCCAGTTCTCGCCGCTTCTCTATTGCCCGGGTAACGGCGTCCTGAGACAGCAGATGGCAACGTTCCTGGTACGGACGTTTTTCCCCTGATGCACCATTTGAGTTACCGCCGGGCTGCGCCCGGCGTTGCCTACGCTGCCTTTGGTGGCCGGCTCCTCGTACGGACGTTTTCACCGTAGATCGCGGCTTCGGCCCGTCGTCGATAATTCGGCGAGTGCCACCGAATCAACCGCCTCGTCCTGTCCTCCCGCTCGTGGCGGCCGGCGTCGCGGCGGCGCTGCTCGCGCTGCAGCTCTTCGTGCCGCCGATCGTGGGCCTGGCCAACAACGGGGACTTCGAGCGGGTCATGGGCTACGTCGGTTTCCAGTACCCGACCAACGTGCGCGCCGAGAACTACTTCTCCTGGATCGTGACGAAGTTCGTGTACGGACCACCGGGCTGGTATCGGAGCGGGCTGTGGAGCACGGAGACCGGGCTTGCGGCGCTCGCGCGCGCCGTCAGCGAGCCGTTCGCGCGCGGCGGGCTCTTCGATCTGCGCGTTCTTGGAGCGATCCACGCCCTCCTTCTCGTTATCGGGCTCGGTCTGGTGGTCTCCGCGACGAGGCCACTGTCTCTTCCGGCGCGGCTCGCCGGCGCAGCGCTTCTGGTCTTCTTCTTCACCGACGTCGGGTACGCGGCGCCGCTGAACTCGTTCTACACGCAGGCGGCTTCGCTCGTTTTTCTCCTCCTGACACTCGGCATCGCGGCGCGCTCGATCGCGAAAGAGCGGCCTTCGACGGCCGATGCCGTTCTCTTCTTCGCGTTTGCGCTTCTCTTCGTCGGCTCGAAGCCCCAGGAGGTCGTCCAGGCGCCGCTCCTCGCCGTCTTCGGCCTGCGGCTCTACGGCGTTCCGGGTCGGCGTCTCGTTCGTCAGCCCGCGCTCGCCGGCGCGCTGCTGCTCTGCCTCTTCGCGCTCTGGTACTACCGGCAGACACCACCGGGGATCTCCGACGTCGCCAAGTACCACAAGATCTTCATGGAGCTGCTGCCGGGCTCGCCGGCGCCCGAGCAGGATCTCGCGGACCTCGGCCTCGATCCGGCCTGGACAGCGGCGGTCGGAAAGATCGCATACAAGCCGGACAGCCCGTTTCACGACGACGCCTTTCGCGGCGCGTTCCTGGAGCGGTTTCGGTATCGAAAGCTCCTCGGCTTCTATGCCGCGCATCCGCAGCGCCTCGCAACGACGCTGGAGGACGGTGGCCGGCAGGCGCTCACCCTGCGCCTCCCGCGGCTCGGCAATTTCGAGCACAAGCCCGGGGTCGCAGCGGGAGAAAAGGCGCGCGCGTTCTCGCTCTGGAGCGGCGCGCGCGCCCGGCTTCCCGGCAATCCCCTCGTCTGGCTCATTCCGTTCTTCACGGCGAACGTAGTCCTCGCGACTGCCACGTATCGGCGCGCGAGTCCTCCGGGAAAGCGCGCGCGCGAAGGAGTCCTGCTGCTCGTCGCGATGGCCACGGCGGCCTTCCTGGTCTGTGTCCTGGCCAATGCTCACGGCGATCTCGCCCGCCACTTCTACGTTTTCCACGCTCTCTGTGACCTGACGCTGGCGGCGGACCTGGTCTGGGTGACGCAGGCCCTGGTGTCTCGGAGAGAGAGCTAGCGCCGTCCCCCCGCGAGCTTCTCCGCTTCCGGCAGCCGCCGGAGGCGCTGCATCGCGAGGACTCCGAGGAACGGGCCCGGCGCCAGGCTGGCGAATGCCCAACGCCAGCCGACCACGTCGACGAGCCTCGGGACGAGCTCGATCGAGACCGTCGTCAGCAGGAAGCCGATGCAGGTCTGGATCGTGAGCGCCGTTCCCATGTAGCGAGGGTCGGACAGCTCCGTCACGCATGCCGAGAACTGCGCCGAGTCGGCGATGACGGTGACGCCCCAGATCGCGGCGACGGTGAGAAGGATTCCCGGGCTCGCTCCGAACAGAAGGCCGATGACCAGGCAGCACGTTCCGCTCGCGGCCATGGCGATGGAAGTGACCACCGTGCGGCCGGCGCGGTCGGCGGCCAGGCCTCCGGCGACGCAGCCGATCGCGCCCGACCCGATGACGAGGAAAGACGAGGCTTCGGCGAGCCGCGACGGATGCCCTCCGGCCGCGAAACTGGCGCGCAGGAAGACGGGGACCCATGCCCACATCGCGTAGAGCTCCCACATGTGGCCGAAGTAGCCGAAGTCGGCGAGACGCACGCCGCGGTTGCGAAAGACCTTCGCGACCTGAGACGGATCGAAGCGAGCGCTCGCCGCGGCATACGGCCCGTCTCCCACGAAGAAGAGCACGATCAGGCCGCCGAGGACGGCCAGGGCCGAAACGGCGAGGACGTTGGTCCGCCAGGACGCGGCCCCGAGGGCGTTGACGAGGTAAGGAAGCGCCTTGCCGAGCGTCAGCGAGCCGATGAGAATGCCGAGCGCCATTCCGCGGCCGCGGCGAAACCAGCTCGCCAGGATTTTCATGCCCGGTGGATACACGCCCGCGAGGAAGAAGCCGGTCAGGAACCGTAGCGCGATCCCGGACGCCGGTCCACGGGAAAACATCGCGAGGCTTGCGTTGGCGGCGGCTCCGAGACACGCCGAGGCGGCAAAGAGGCGACGTGTCGAAAAGACATCCGGCAGGTTCGCGAAGGCGGAAAGAAGCGTTCCGGCGACGAAACCGAGCTGCACCGCGAGAGTCAGCCAGGTCGCGCCCGACTCGGAAAGGCGCCACTCGATCTTGATCGCGGGCGCGACCGCCGAGCCCGAGAACCAGAGCGACATGCCCAGCAGCTCCGCCGCCGCGATCGAGACCAGGGCGCGCCAGCGCGCGGGAGATTCCTCCGCTCGCGCTGCCGACGCACCCGCCGGGGACAGCGGATTCACGCGCGGGAGCTTGACACAGCTCGCCAGTGTCATCCCGAGCGAAGCGAGGGATCCCGGACTCGACAATCACGGGATCCCTCGTCGCTCCGCTCCTAGGGATGACTCCAGAGAGAAGGGCTTCTGTTAGGCTCCCCTTCTCGCCATGAAACTTCTCGCCTCCGCAGCTGCGATGTTCCTGTCGGTCGTCCTCGCGTCCGCTCAGCCGGCCGGCGGCTGCCCGCCGGAAGGAGATGCCACGAAGGCGAAAATCCGCGATCTCAACATCCAGAAGGCGCGGATGACGTCGCCGTCCGACGACGACGTCGACGACACGGTGACCATCGAGTCGCTCGAAGAGCCCGGCGACGACACGCAGCGCTTCGAGAACGGCACCGCGGTCTCGATCTCCGCTTACGTGATTGTGGTTCACGACGGCGGGCCCAACAGCTCCAACTGCCACTCCCAGGATCCCGCCGACCAGAACACGGTGATCGAGCTCGCCTCCGACAGTAGTGTGCCCGACCCCGCTCACCGCGTGTTTGCCGTGGTCACGCCCCGCTGGCGGGCAGTCATGGCGAAGCAGGGGCAGGACTGGTCGACGCGGAGCCTTCGCGCGAAGTACCTGCACCAGACCATCATCGTCACGGGCTGGCTCCTGTTCGACTTCGAGGCGGCCAACCGGGCGGCGAACACGGCGCCGCTGCCGAACCCCGGGATCACGCGCAATACGGCGTGGGAGATCCATCCGGTGACGGCCATCGAGCTCGACGAGGAAGGTCCGGCGGATCAGTCCGCGTCGCTCGTCGCGGCGCCTTAGTCGGGAGAGCTCAGGCCAGGTCGAAGACCAGGAACTCGGCCGGCGATTCGGCGGCCTGGAACCGGAACTCGGTCTCTTTCGAGGCCGCCAGGCCGTCACCCGGAAAGATGCGATTCCCGTTGACGTCGAGCGCGCCCTTGAGCGCCTGGACCCAGAGGTGCCGGCCCGGCGAGATCGAGAGCGCCGCGGACTCTTCGGGCTTCAGAAGCGACGCGTAGAGGTTGACGTCCGCCCGAATCGGAATCGAGCCGTCCGCTCCCGACCCCGATGCGACGAGCGCGAGACGTCCGGCCTTCGCTGCGTCGTCGAAGCGCTTCTGGCCGTAGCGGGGCGGCTGCTCGGCGGCGTCGGGCTCGATCCAGATCTGCACGAAGTGGACCGGCTCCGTTTGCGACGCGTTGAACTCGCTGTGCCGTACTCCCGTGCCCGCGCTCATGTACTGGACGTCTCCCGGAACGATCGTCGAGCCGTTGCCCATGCTGTCGCGGTGGGCGAGCGCTCCCTCCAGAACGTACGAGACGATCTCCATGTCCCGGTGTCCGTGGGTGCCGAAGCCCTGGCCGGGTGCCACGCGGTCCTCGTTCAGCACGCGCAGGCTGCGAAACCCCATGAAGCGCGGATCGTGGTAATCGGCGAAAGAAAACGTATGCCGCGTGTCGAGCCACCCGTGATCGAAGTGGCCGCGATCGCCGGAGCGCCGAATCTGGACCATGGAACCTCCGAGCGGAATATACGCGGGGTCAGGTCTGGCCTTTGAACACCCGGCGCTCAATGGCAAAAGGCAAGACCTGACCCCATCAGGGCGTGCGCCACCAGGGATCGTCGGGCGGGGGACTGGACGGTTCGATGGCCTGGCCGGGCCGGGGAACGGCGAGGACGACCCCGAGGCGCGCGGCCTCGGCCGAGATGCGCGAGGCCGGCTGGTTCCAATCGTGGAACGCGAGGTTGAACGTCCCCCAGTGCACCGGGATCAGCAACCCGCCTCGCAGATCCTGGTGCGCTCGGACCAGCTCCTCCGGAAAGATGTGGATCGCGGGCCACGCCGGGCTGTACGCGCCGGCGCTCATCAGCGTCGCGTCGAAGGGGCCGTACGCCTGGCCGATCGAGCGGAACCCGTCGAAGTCTCCCGTGTCGCCGCTGTAGAAGACGCGATGGCGGGGACCGGCCACGACCCAGGATCCCCAGAGCGTCCCGTTGCGGTTGCGGAAACCGCGCCCCGAAAAGTGGCGCGCGGCCGCCAGCGTGAGTGTCAGCGGTCCGACGCGCGCCGATTCGTTCCAGTCGAACTCGTGAATGCGCTCCGCGGGAACGTTCCATCTCTCCAGATGCGCGCCGACGCCGAGCGGGACGTAGAACGCGGCGCCGCGGGCCGAGAGCGCCCGGATGGTCGCCATGTCGAGGTGGTCGTAGTGATCGTGCGAGACGACGACGGCATCGAGCGGCGGCAGGTCCTCCAGAGGAAGCGGCGGCGGGAAGAAGCGCCGGGGCCCGGCCAGCGTCGAGGGAGACACGCGCTCGCTCCAGACCGGATCGGTCAGCACGCGCGCGCCGTCGATCTCGAGAAGCGCCGTCGCGTGGCCCAGCCACGTCACGCGCAGGCCCGACGCCGGAGGACTTGCGAACGCGTCTCGCGAGAGCGCGACGATCGGAATCGGATGGGACGGATAGCGCACCTCTTTCCCCGTCACCTGCATGCGGACCGTCGCCGGCAGGTCGCGCGCTTTCAGCGTCTGTGTCGCGACGGTATTGCGGAAATGGCCGTTCGCCCACTGAGGCGAGCGCTGCATGCGAGCCAGGCGCTCACCCTCGGGTCGGCCCCCGAGCGAGGCGAGCCAGTCCGTCGATCGCAGAACGATCAACGCGAATCCGCCGAGCCCGGCCAGAGAAGCCAGCGCGATACGCCGGCCGGCTCGGCGCCAGTCCGGGCGTCCGCCCGCCGACGGCGTCAGGACGCTTTGCCCGACGGCTGCGCCGGCTCCGTCCCGGCGACGGAGATCTGCCGGCCCTCCAGAAGCGTTCCCGTCGCCCGCGCGAGCTCCGTGGCCGCCTGGCGATACGCGGTCAGCGCTTCGGTCAGCGTGACGCGGGCGACCGTCAGCTCGTTCTGGCGAGTCAGCACGAGAAAGTTGGTCGAGAGGCCGACCTTGAACCGCTCCTGCTCGGCATAGAGCTGCGTCTCGGCCGCGGTAAGGCCGGAGCGCGCGGCCTCGATCCGCCGGTGCGCGGCCTCCAGCGCCACGAGCGCGTCCCGGACCTCGGACTCGACCTGCTGCCGGTTTGCCGTGATGTTGACGTTGGACTGCTGGAGGCGCGACTGTGCGATCGCGAGGTTGGCCTTCGCGGTGCGGTTCTGGATCGGGAACGAGAACGACAGCCCGACGGAGCCGTCGGGGAACTGGTTCTCGGAGATCGTGCCGTAGGAGCGGCCCGTCCCGCCGAGCAACGGCGGCGGGATGACGATCACACCGCCGTTGAAGTTTTCGGCGTCGGGGTTGGGCGAGCCCGCGAGACCGCGCCGCTGGTAGCCGCCGACGAGGTTCAGCTGCGGAAGCTTGTCGCTCTTGCGCGCCTCGACTTCGACGTCGGCCCGTTCGCGCAGGGCCTCCGCCTCGACGATCTCGGGGCGCTTCGCGTACGCCGTGTCGAGCGCCGTCGCGGTCAACGGCCTCTCGAGAAGCGCCATCTCCGGATCGTCGGAGGGCACGATGCGGTTGGCCCACAGCGGATCCGTGGGATCGCCGAGGATCAGGCGCTTCAATCGGTTCTCGGCCCGGACGACCGCCTGCATGGCCAGCGCCAGGTTGCCCAGGCGCCGCTCGCGCTCGGCCGTGGGCTGCGCGATGTCGGTCTCGCCGAGGACGCCGGCCTCGACACGGCTCTTCGTCTCCGAGAGCTGTTGCTCGGCGAGAGTCACCGACTCCCGGATCGACGCCACGTTACGGCGCGCGCTGACCAGGTCCCAGTACACGGAGTCGACCTCGGTGACCGTGTCGGAGATCGTGCGTTCGAGGCGCGCGTGCGAGGCGCTGCGGTCGGCCGACGCCACGAGGATCCCCTCGCGAGCCGGATCCATGAACAGATTGCGCAGGAGGGGCTGCGTCAGGGAGATTCCGGCGCCGGTCTGGTATGAGGGAGAGAGAACCGTGAAGACGCCGTTGGTCGTGGCGCGCCCCCAGTTGGTGAAGAGCGACACCGCGCCTCCGGTCGGAAGAAGCTGCGTGAAGGACGTCGAAAGGTCGAAGCTCTCGTTGTGCGGAGCGAGCTCCCCGTCCGGGGCGCCGGAGAAGGACGAATTCACCGGAAGCTGGAAGTTGCGATACAGGGCGTCGGCATTCCAGAGCAGGTCGTAGGCGCCCTTGGCGCTCGTGATCGCCGATTCGAACTGCGAGTAGGTCTCCCGCTCGACCGCGAGCGTCGTGTTGCGCTCGAGCGCGCGCCGCGTCGCCTCGGAAAGCGACAGCGGGGCTTCGGGAAGCTCCAGATCGTCCGCGCGGGCAATCGGGCTTACGAGAAACGCCAGAACCACAATCCACAACGTCCGTTGCATCACGACCTCGCTTTTTTGGGCGCATTCCCGCCACCGGGCAGGGATCGCCCCGCCTGTCTATACGCCAGGGCCGTGAGTTTCGGTTCGAAAAAAAAGCGGGCGGACCGACCGGAGCGGCCCGCCCCCGAACGGATGACGGACGGTTTACAGCGAGTTCAGGAACGCCACCAGCCAGGCCTTCTGGAAATTCGAAAGCGAGGCGAAACGGTCCCGCGCCTTCTTGCCCTGCCCGGCGTGCGCCAGGATCGCATCGGTCACGGTCGTGGCGTGCCCGTCGTGCAGGTACGTCGTGATCTTGCGCAGACCCCACAGCGGCGCCGTCCGCATCAGCTTGCCGGTTGCGTGGTTTTGCGTGATGCCGTCGCCGAGCGAATCCATGTCGTGGAGGAGGAAGTCCGAGTAGGGGTGAAACGTGACCTTGTTGAGCGCCGCGACGGGATTCGGGCCCGTGCGCAGGTCCGGCCGGTGACAACCGGCGCAGCCGATCGACCGAAAGACCAACTCTCCGAGGGCGGCCTGCGCCGTGATCTGCCCGCGAGGCGGCGGAGCCAGGAACGTCATGAAGTTCGCGAAGGCCTCGACCCCGCTGCCGTCGTCGTTGAGCTCCTTCATCGGGTTGCAGGACAGCGAGTCACAGTCTCCTCCCGGACAGCTCTCGTCGGGGAACTCCGGGTTGGTGATGCCCATCTCGTTCAAGTACGCGTCGCCGGAGAACTGGAAGAGCGTGGGGTTCTGGCACTTCCAGCCGAACTTGCCGACCGCGTTTTTCCCCGTTGCGATCTTCGTCACGATCGAGACCTTGCCCTTGATGTGGTCGGGATGAAACGCCTCCTCGGCGGCGATCGCGAAGAACGTGGCGTCCGGCACCGCATCCACGAGCCCCAGGCCGAAAAGCGGCGTGGTGCGCCGGCCGGCGACGATCGTGGCGTCCGCCGGCACGAGCTCCGCCAGGTAGTCGCAGCTCTCCGAGACCCCGATCCCATTCTTCTGGATGAGCGATCCGCCGAATTGCGACATCGGATCGAACGTGCCGTCCGCCGCGAGCCCGCCGAAGCGGGTCTCGAGGATGCTGCTGCCGCCGCCGACGGCCCCCTCGACATGACAGTTCGCGCAGGCCGAGTCGTTGAACACCGGGCCCAATCCCTCGGGCACGGTCTCGACCTCGGAGAACTCGTCTTTTCCTTCGTCGAACTGCTCGAGCTGCTCCGCCGTCAAGCCGGCGAGCGGTTCGCCGAAATCCGGGGTTCCTCCGTTCCCGATCGGTGTCAGCGCAGCGCAGCATGCGATCACGAGAATAGCGACGGCGGTCCGAAACGAAGCGTGCGAGCCCATAGGGCCCTCCTTTCGTTCGGCTCTCGATATGCAGCGGGCTGAGTTCCAGTCCGGGATTCGGGAGTCTGGCGGCAGAGTAGTGACGGCCGCGGGCGCCCACAATTGACCCCAGGTTCAAAAGACGATCAGGTCGCAGCCGGCCCGCAGCGTCTTGACCCGCCGACCAGTGGCCTGGGCCCGTCGTGCAAGGACGGTGGCCCCGAGGTCAGGTCGCGCTCCCTCGCCGCGAGGCCTGGATATAGGATGCGCGCGGAGGCCACCGCGCGTGCGAATTCTGGGACCCAAGCTGCACAGACTTCTCGACTTCGCCACGGTCGTGGTGTTTCTGCTCGCGCCCCTGGCGGTCGGCCTCGGGGGACTCCCCGCCGCGATCTGCTACGTGCTCGCGGTCGTTCACCTCCTGATGACGCTCGCCACGCGGTTCTCCGGAGGCGCCGCGAAACCGATTTCGCTGTTCCTCCATGGGATGGTCGAGCTCGCCGTGGCGATCGCGCTCGTCGCGCTCCCCTATGTTGCGGGCTTCGGCCCGGGCTCGCCGGCCAAGCGTTTCTTCGTGACGATGGCGGCCGTGATCTTCGTGATCTGGCTGCTGAGCGACTACCGCGGAACTGAGGCCTCTACGGCCTAGGAGACACAATTGAGAAGAAAGACTCGCAAAGCCCTCGACCTCACCGCCCACCATGCCGCGCTGGCCCTTCAGATGCTCCTCGACGACGGGAAGATCGCCGCGCGCGACGTCGTCTCCGCGCTCAAGCGCCGCGAGCAGATGGTGCGCGATCTGCGCGCTCGGCTGGCCTCGCTCGAAGAGGATGCAGGCAGGCTCATTCGAACTGCTCCCGCGAGAGCGAGAAAGACCCGCCAGCGTCTGACGCGCGCGCAGAGGGTCGCGCGGCAGGCTCAGGGACGGTACATGGCGGCGATCCGGCGGCTTTCCAAGAGCGCCCGGGCGAAGGTCAGGGCCGTCCGCGCCGAGTCGGGAGTCGACGCCGCGATCCGGCTCGCCCGGAAAATGGCGCAGTGAACCGCTCGACGACGCCGTTGCCGCCGGAGCGGCGGCGCCGCTTGCGGAAGAAGAAGAACAGGGCGGCGAGCACGGCCGCGACGACCACGATCCCGAAGACGCCCAGCCATCGAAGGATCCGATCCGCGTTCCTCGCGGCGAAATAGCCGAGGAGGACCGAAGCGGAGCCCCAGCAGACGCCGGCCGCGGAGCTCCAGAGCACGAACCGGCGGTACGGGAAGCGGGCGGCGCCGGCGACCTCGGGCATGACGCTGCGCACGAACGCGGTGAACCGAGCCATGAGAATCGCCGGTCCGCCGCGGCGCTGGAGCCACGCCTTCGCGCGTTTCCATCGTGCCGCCGTGAGACGGCGCGAAACGGTCGTTCGATACTTCTTTCCCGCGAAGTAGCCCAGGGAATCGCCCAGAATCGAGCCCGCGATCGCGGCCAGGATCACAGGAGCCAGCACCACATCCTGGCGCGAAGCCATGATGCCCGCGGCCACGACGGCCAGCTCTCCCGGGAGAAACAATCCCAGGACCAGAGCGGTTTCGGCGGCGGGGACCAGGAACGCGAACGCGACGACCGCCCACGGCGGAACCGAGCGCATCAAGTGAAGAATCGTGTCCAGCATTGGGCCGTTCCGGGATCGAAAAGTGCAGCATTTATGCCACAGAAAGCCGGGAATCGTCAGGAGCCGCCCTCAGCGTCGAGCGTCGGGACGCGCGCAGGCCGGTGATAACTTCGCGGCCGACGATGCCAGAAGCCGTTGCGGACGCCGGTCGGTGCCGCTTGGTGATCGCCGCCACCGCTTCGGTGTGGCTTTCGGTCGCGGGTCAGGCGCAGACGCCGATGACTCTCGAAGATGCGCTTCGGATCGCCCACCAGGCCAACGCGCGCCTTCCGCTTCCCTCGTTCGACGTGTCGTCGGCTCGGGAACGCCTCGCCATCGCCGTCGCCGACAAGTGGCTCCGCATCGCGGTCGAGGGGGATTTCCTCTATGCGCCGGCCAGCGGCTACGACCCGGTACTGACGAATCTGGGCGACGCGCGCCTCCAGGTCGTAGCGCGGCAGCCGATCTTCGCCGGCGGCGCGTTGAAGGCGGGCGTGGAGCGCGCGGACGCCGATCTCGCGGCGGCGGCCGCACGTTACCGGATCGCCGAGAAGGACCTCGACCTCGAAGTCCGCAGCCGTTTCGCCGAATGGCTGGCGGCGCACGCCGAGATCGACGTCCGCCGCGAAGGCATCGAACGGCTTTCCACCTACCGGACCTCTCTGAAGAGCCGGCAGGCCGCCGGCCAGGGCGTTGCGGGCGACGTCTTGAAGACGGAAGTGCGGATCGCTTTCGAGGAGGCCGCCCTCGCGGACGCGGAGCAACGACTGGACGAAGCACGCCTCGTGCTGAACCAGCAGCTGGGACGTTATCCCGGCGAGCTGCTGGAGCTCGCCGCCGTCGGTCCGCCTCAGGCTCCCCGCGTGACGGACGAATCGGCGTGGCAAAACTCCCCCGAGATCGTCGCGGCCGAAGCCGAAACTCGCTCGGCGGAGGCCGGCTTGACGATCGCCCAGGCCGAGAGGCTTCCCCACCTCTCTCTGAACGCCGACCTGGGATTCTGGGTCTCCGACACGCAACATCTGACCGCCGAGTTCTGGGACCGGTTCTGGGCCGCCAAGGGCTACTCGCTCTCGCTGATGCTGGCCTGGCCGGTGTGGGACCGCGGCGGGTTGCGCGCGCGCGTGGCCGAAGCCGGCTTCGGTCTCAAACAGGCCCGCTCCCGCCTCGAGGCGGAACGGCAGGATGCGCGCGCGGCGTGGCACCGGTCGCAAGCGGCGCTTCGGAACCTGTTTCGGCAGATCGAAATCCTCTCGCGGGCCGTCCCCGACGCTCGGGACTCGTACCTCGATGTGGAGAGCCGCTACCGGGGAGGGACGGTCACCGCCCTGGAGGTTCTCGACGCCTACGCCGCATCGGTCGACGCCGCCGTACGCCTCAACGAAGTGACCGCGCGCTATCGCATCGCGGAAGCGGTCGCCCGCCGGTGGAGCGAGCCGTGAGGCCGGCGGCGGTCGCGCTGACCCTGGGTCTGGTTCTCGCGCTCTCGTGTCGGGGTGACGGGGAGAAGGAGGAGAAGAAGGAGACGTCGCCGGCCTCCGACGCGCCGGCCGCGGCCCTTCCGATCAAGACGGAGCGGGCCCGGCTCGCCCGCCTCGAACGGAACGTCAATGCTCCCGGCCACACCGTCGCGCTGGTGCAGCAGAAGGTCCGGGCGCCCTTCGCCGGGACGCTGCTCGGCCTCTCGGTCATCGACGGCGATCGCGTGCGCCGCGGCGACTCCGTCGGCACGATCGTTTCGCGCGACAGCGAGGCCGCTGTGGCGGGCGCGAAAGAGATGGAGCGGGAGGCCAGGACCCCCGCGGAACAGGAGGACGCCCGCCGGGCGATCGCGCTCGCCGACCGCAACCGGATTCGCGCCGACATCAAAGCTCCGGCCGACGGCGTCGTCCTGTCCCACGCGGCCGCTCCGGGTGACCGGCTGACCGAAGACCAGGAAATCCTGGCGCTCGCGGACGCCGGCTCCCTCGTGTTCGTCGCCGACGTCTCCCAGAACGATCTCTCCCTGATCCGGCCGGGCCAGAAGGCGTCGATCGCGATCGCCGGAGCTCCGCGGCCCGTGTCGGGAATCGTTCACGACGTAATGCCGATGGCGAACCCCGCCGATTTCACGGCGCCTGTGCGGATCGATCTGGCGCGGGGCGCGCCGCTCGGTGTCGGGCTGTTCGGGACGGCCCACGTCGTGGTCGCCGAGAAGCCGAACGCCCTCGTCGTGCCCGATGCCGCGATTCTTCGAGACGACGTCACGGGCAAGACGCGCATTGCGGTGGTGCGCGACGGCAAGGTGCACTGGCAGGAAGTGACGCTGGGAATGCGAGGCGCCGAGGGCACCGAGATCGTCTCGCCGGCGCTCCCGCCCGGCGAAGCCGTCGCGGTCGAAGGACTGGTCGGCCTTCCGGAGGGCGCTACGGTCGCATCTCAGCCGTGAAGCTCGAGGCGCGGCGGCGATGAGCCGCCTCCGGCGGCTCCCGGCGCGCTCGGGGGCACTGTTCCTGCTTCTGGCCGTGCTCTGCGCAGCGGGGATCGTGACCGCGCGGAGGCTTCCCTCCGCGATCTTTCCCGCCGTGACCTTTCCGAGGATCAAGGTGATCGCGGACGCCGGCGAAGAGCCCGCCGCGCAGATGATCCCGGCGGTCACGCGGCCGCTGGAAGAGGCGATCCTTCGGGTGCCGGGCATCGAACGCGTGACGTCCACGACGACGCGCGGCGCAGTCGAGCTGGGAGCCGAGTTCTCCTGGAAGACCGACATGCAGGTCGCCCTCGCGCGCGTGCAGGCGCAGATCGAGCGCGTGCGGCCGGACCTGCCGCCCGGCACGCGGATCGACGCCGAATGGATGAACACGGCGATTTTTCCGATTCTCGGATACGCGCTGACGTCCGACACGCGATCGCTGTCGGAGCTGCGGGAGCTCGCGGACTTTCGACTCAGACCCGAGCTCGCCCAGATTCCCGGCGTCTCCCAGGTCCAGGTGGAGGGCGGCACGCACAGGGAGTTTCAGGTCCGGCTGGACCCGCAGCGGCTGGCCGGTCGAAAGATCTCGGCGGCGCAGGTGGTCGACGCGATCCGCAAGAACGACGAGATTCTTTCGGCCGGTCTCGTCGAAGCCAACCACGAGCTCTACCTGACCCTCGTCTCCGGAAAGGCGACGAGCCTCGATGATCTCCAGCGGATCGCGCTTCCCTCGGCCCCCGGCGGAGTCCCGGTCTCAGTCGGAGACCTCGGGACGGTCGCCGCCGCGGATGCGGTCACGTATATCCACACGAGCGCCGACCGAAAGCCCGCCGTCCTCGTCAGCGTGATCCGCCAGCCGGATGCGAGCACCCTCGCGATCGCCGCCGCCGTCGACAACGTCTTCCGAGAGCGGCGGGACCTTCTTCCGCCCGACGTCCGGTGGACGACGTCCTACGACCAGGCCGAGTTCGTCCAGGCCTCCGTCCACGGGGCTCGCGACGCGATCCTGATCGGTGTGGCGCTCGCGGCCCTCGTGCTGCTGGTCTACCTGCGCGATTTCAAGATCGCAGCCATCGCCGTCGCGACGATTCCGGTCACGGTCGCGATCGTGCTCTTTGGTCTGGGAATTTCCGGCCACACGATCAATCTCATGACGCTCGGAGGCATCGCCGCCGCCATCGGCCTCGTGGCCGACGACGCCATCGTTGTGGTCGAGAACATCGCCCGGCACGCCGAGGAGCGCGTCTCCGACAACCCGTCGCGCTCGGGGCTCTCCGAAGTCCTGCCGGGACTGACGGGCTCGAGCCTCTCGACGATCGTGATCTTCTTCCCGTTCGCCCTCTTATCCGGCGTCACGGGCGCGTTCTTCCGGCCTCTCGCGTTCACGCTCGCCCTCGCGCTGGCCGTGTCCTACGTCCTGTCGGCGCTGGCCGTGCCTCTGGCGGCCGAGAAACTGCGCGTGGGAACTCGAACGCGCGCCGCCCGGCGTCGGCGCCCTCCCCGAATCGCGCGCTTCTTCATCGCGCACCCGTCCGTCGCCGTCCTTCTGACTCTGGCTCTGCTCGCGGGAGGCGTCCTTCTCTATCGGCGCATCGGATCGGACTTTCTCCCGGCGATGGACGAAGGGTCGATCATCCTGGACTACTGGACACCCCCGGGGACCTCCCTGACCGACACGAACCAGATGCTCGGCCGAGTCGAAAGCATCATCATGGGACTGCCCGACGTCGCGACGTACGCGCGGCGGACCGGAACACAGCTCGGTTTCTTCGTGACCGAGCCCAACACGGGCGACATCGTGATTCGGCTGAAGCCGAAGCGCCAGCGCCGGGACGCCGACGAAGTCATCGACGATCTGCGGACGAAGATCGCCGCGGCGGAGCCGGCGATGCGCGCGGACTTCGGCCAGCCACTCGAGGACGCAATCGGGGACCTGACCGGGGGCGAGCCACAGCCCATCGACGTGCGGATCTACGGCGAGGATCAGACGCTCCTCCAGGAGAAGGGACGCGCGGCGGCGAAGGTCCTGGACGGCGTCTCCGGCGTGGAGGACGTCTTCGACGGAATCACCATCGCGGGCCCGAATCTGGTCGTGGCCGCGCGTCCCGAGGCGCTCGCCCGGTTCGGACTCACGGCCGAAGCGCTTCACGCGGAAGTGCAGCCTTCCCTGACAGGGACGGTTGCCGGCAACCTTCGACGGGGAGAACGCATCTACGACGTTCGCGTGTTCACGCGGAGCGGGCCCGACGTCTCCCGGCTGGCCGAGCTTCCGATCCTGACTCCGGGAGGGGGGCTGGTGCCGCTATCCGTCCTCGCGACGATCTCCACCGGACCGCCCGAGGCGGAAATCCACCGCGAGAACCTGCGGACGTATCTCGGAGCCACCGCCCGGCTCTCGGGACGTAGCCTGGGAAGCGCCATGGCGGAGATCCGGAGCCGCTTGCCCGGTGCGCTCGTCCTGCCGCCCGGCATGTCGATCCGTTACGCGGGCTTCTACGAGCAGCAGCAGAAGTCGTTCAAGGAGCTTCTCGGAGTGCTCTTCGGTGGTCTTCTCTTGGTCTCCATCATCCTTCTCTTCGAGTTCGGCGACTGGAGGGCCCCGTTGCTGACCGTCGTCGTCGCGCTGGCCGTCCTCACCAGCGTGCTGGGGTCCCTGCTCGCGACGGGAACGACCCTCAACATTTCCAGCTTCGTGGGCGCGATCATGATGGTCGGCATCGTGGGTGAGAAGGCGGTCTTTCTGATTCAGGACGCGCGCGAGGAGCTCCGGCGCGGCCTCCCCGTCGCCGACGCCTGGGCGGAGGCGTCGCGAAAGAGGCTGCGCGCCGTGATGATGACGATCTTCGCGACGGCATTCGCGTTGGCGCCGCTGGCGCTGGCCCTGGGCGAAGGCTCTCAGCTCCAGCAGCCGCTGGCAATCGCCGTGATCGGAGGATTCGTGCTCTCGAGTCCCCTCGTCCTGCTCATCCTCCCGTCGCTCTACTGCTGGCTGGATCCGAAGGGGCGGCTGGCGGGCGGCTCGAGGCCGGCATCGCGTCCGGCAGGGGAAGAGTCACGGTGAAGATGACTTCGCCCGGAGGCGTCCGGAGATCGATGGCGCCGCCGTGCGACCGGACGATCTCACGCGCGATGTAGAGACCGAGCCCCAGGCCCCGCGCACTGCGCTTCGTTTCGGATCCGCGCCGGAACGGCTCGAAGAGGCTCATCCGCTCCGCGTCCGAAATGCCTTCCCCGCGATTGCGGACCGCGATTTGCGCGGAGCCGTTGGCTCGCGACATGGTGATGGTGACCGGAGCATCCGGCGATCCGTAGTCGATCGCGTTGACGATCAAATTCGAGAACACCTGGGCGAGCCGGTCGGGGTCCCACACGCCGGGGAACTCGCCATCGGCCGACAGCTGGAGGCGATTCGGATACTGGGCCCCGAGCTCATCGACGATCGCCGTGCAGATCGCGCCGAGATCGGCGGCGGTCTTCTCGAGCGGGATTCCGCCTCCGAGACGGGCGCGCGTGAAGTCGAGAAGCTGGCCGATCATGCGAGCCATCCGGTCCGTGCTCGAGGACATCCGATCGACGACGTGCTGGACGCCTTCCGGCGCGTGGCGCCGCAGGAAGAAGAGCGAAGCCGTGATGGTGTTCAGAGGGTTGCGCAGGTCGTGGCCCAGCGTTCCCATGAGGAGCTCGCGCGTGCGCTGCCGCTCGCGCTCGATCTCTCTCCATGCCGTCAGATCCCGGGCGATCTTGGACGCCGCCACGATCCGCCCGGTCTCGTCGCGCACGGGAGAAACGGTCAGGGCCACCTCGACGAGCGACCCGTCCTTGCGCCGGCGCCGGGTCTCGTAGTGCTCGACACGCTCGCCGCGAGCGATGCGCTCGATCACGCCGCGAAAGTCCTCGGTGCGGTCCGGAGGCATCAGCAACTCGATCGACCGACCCACGACCTCGTGCGCGCGGTAGCCGAACAGTCGCTCGGCGGCCGCGTTCCACGAAAGGATGCGGCCGGTGAGGTCCTTGGAGATGATGGGATCCTCGCTCGAGGCGACGATGGCGGCGAGATACCGGCGCGCCTCCTCGGCCTCCCGCCGCCCCGTGACGTTGGTCGCGAGCCCGGTCACGCGGACGACGTGCCGCCGCGCCCGGACCGGGTGGCCCTGTCCATTGACCCATTCGACGCCTCCGTCCCGCCCCGGAACGCGATAGTCGAGGTCGAAGTCGGCGCCGTCGCGGGCCGCCCGCTCGATGGCCTCCTTCATGCGCGGGGCGTCCTCCGGATGAATCCGATCGAGGAACGAGGAGAGGGTCGCGCCGAAAGATCCCGGAGGCAGCCCGTGGATCCTCTCGAGGTTCTCGGACCAGTGCACCCGGCCCGACGGAACCTCCCAGCTCCAGTAGCCCATCTTCGCCGCGCGGAGGGCCTGGTCCAGCATTTCCTTCCCGATCTCGGATTCCCCGCGCGCCCGCCGCGCGACTTCGGCTGCGAAGATGAGAAAGGCGCCGAGGGCGAAGAAGAGACCCATCGCGAATGCCTGCTCGCCGTTTTGAATCGAGAACTCGAGCACCGGCTCGATGAGGAGCAGGTCCACGGCCACCGCCGACAGGATCAGCGCCAGAACCCCCGCTCCGACGCCCCAGAACCACGCCGCGGCCAGAACGGCCGGGAAGTAAAACACGAAGAGTCCGCGTGTTCCGAACCACGGCTGCACCAGAAAGCGAACCAGGGTGGCGGCCAGGACCAGGGCCAGGACCCCGGCCGCGCGCGCGCCGGGATGCCGGAAGATTGTCCAGGACCTCGTCGTGGCGGGCGGTGCGTTCATCGGCTGTAGCGTCGCACCACCTCGAGCAGGTGTCGGTAATCCACGGGCTTGGTGAAAAAGCCCGCATCGTTCCGGCGCACGGGCATTCGGTCGATGGCCGCCGCCGCCGTCACGATGACGATCGGAATTCCGGCGAGGCCTTCGTCGGCGGCGATCCGACGACACAGCTCCCAGCCGTCCATCACCGGCATCATGAGGTCGACGATGATGAGGCCGGGGGCGAGACCCTTGTGGAGCAGCTCCAGCGCTTCGCGGCCGTTGCGCGCCTTGCACGCCGAGACGCCTTCCCCTTCCAGCAGCTCCGCGACGGCATCCAGCGTTGCCTCGTCGTCTTCGACCACGAGGACACGGCAGTCGAGTCCGGTGCCGTTTTCGGTCTCCCGCCGGGCGCGCGCGTGGCCGCCGGGCCGGCCGTCGTCGTTCGCGAAGCAGAGGTTCTCGGACGGGGTTTCAGAGAATTCCATGAAATCCCCCTGCTAGGTCCAGGCGGATTCGACACTCTCGTCGAGCCATGAGAGCGCCCGGAGCAGCTCGTCGATCAGGGCGCGGACGGCGGCCGGGTCGTCCATCACGATCGTCAGTCCCGACGCCTTGCACTCCAGCGTCAGCGCGCGGCCCATGCCGTCGCCGCGCGGATGTTCGATCCACTCGACCAGAAGCTCGGGACGGGAGCCGCTTGCGTCCATGCATCCTCCCATTCGCGCGTCAGCGCTTCGCCGGCGGCGCCGGCCGGAAGTGTCCGCGGCGGAGACAGCGCGGCCCATGCAACCAGGGCCGCCGCGAAACGGCCTCGATCCGCGCTCGACGTCGACCTCCGACCCGACACTAGTGGGAGACGGGTTTGACGGACCGAAGGTTGCCCTTCAGCTTCTTGGAGAAGATTCGCCCATCGATGACGTACTCGAGACGGATCTCGGTCGCCTCGAGTGTGCAGGGACGGCACAGAGGTCCCTGATCCGAGTGTTCGTGAGGAATGACGGGCTTTCCACAGCGCGCGCAGATCTCTCGCTTGGCGGTCGGCTCCTGTTCGTCGGACTGGACGGCGGCGATCATGGGTGCCTCCTTGTTCAGTTGGGGAAGTGCAAGCCTACTGCCAGAACGTGACTTTCCGCACATTAAGGATGGGCGGGGGAAAGCCGCCAACCGGCGAGGCGACCGAAGTGATTGCAGCGCAAGGCGATGGTCCCCGGCTCCCGACCGGCTACGATCCGAGCATGGTCGCGTTGCCGACTTGACTCGGGCCGGGCCAAGGGAAAAGTATTCCGTCAAGTAACGAGCAAGGGCCTCGCCACTCGGCAGACCATTCTCGGGAAAGGTTCGCTGTGGACGTCCCGGTTCTCGGCGCCGCCCGGAAGAAGAAGGGCGAGATCGCGCCCGAGGCGATGGCCGCGGCCCACGCCCGAATCCTGCGCATCTGCATCTTCGCCGGCCTTCCTTCGATCGACGCCGAGGACATCGCGCAAGACATCTGGCTCTGGCTGATCAAGACCGGACGTTGGGAGGAGGCGAACAGCCTGCCCTGGCTTGGGGGCGTCGCGGCGAACTTCGTCCGCCGCCACTGGCGGGCCCGCACCCGGCGGGACTCGCGAGAGAGCCAGGCCGCAATCGCGAACTCCGTCCGCCGCTCCGACGGAGCGATCGACATCGACACGAAGCTGTCTCTCGATGAGATGGAGCGCGCGCTCCCGGCGGTCGAGTCCGAGTTGCTCCGCCTGGTGCGCAAGGGCGCCACGTTCGCCGAGGCGGCGCGGACCCTCGGGATCCCGCGCGGCAGTCAGGACTACTTCCGCAAGCGCCTGCACTCCCATCTCTCCCTTGGACTCACACCCTGCCACGGCTCGGCGGAGGCGGAAGAGATTCTCCGAGACACGGCGAGCTGAGCCGGCGAACGAGAGCCGGAACGAGCCGCTCGGCCACGATCTGGAGACCGCTCGCGAAGTTCCAGCCATATCGGCCGCCGGGATTGAGGGTGTAGACCGTGGTGGAGTCGTGGATCCCCTGTCCGGTCACTGTCTCAACTCTCTGCCACAACATTTCGCACAGAAGATTGAAGGTCGGACGCGCCAGCCAGATTACGCTGGCTCCGACGAGCGGCACGAGGAGGTCCGCCCTGTCGCCTTCAGGATCCTTCGCTCGCGGGATCCAGGTCAGCCCGACGTTGCCGTGTGTGACGAAATGGGAGCCGAGGCGGATGCTGATCGGGACCAGCGTCTGCAAGCCGACGGAGCCGCTGCCGAGCTCGCGCCGGAAAGATCCGCTCGGAATGAGGAGCGATAGCCGCGGCGCGATCGCGACGCCGGCCTCGCCGTCGCCGATGAGCTGATAGCGATAGTTGAGCGCGAGATCTCCCAGGCCCGACGTCTTCGTCCCGTCCTCCCGCTGCACCCGCGCCGCCTGCAGCGTGTAGGAGAGCTGGTTCTTGATCCCGCAGACCGGCCACTCCTGCGTGAAGCCGTAGGTCCAGGACCCCGTGGGCCAGTTCCAGATGAACTCCTGGATATCCTGGATGATGCCGGGATCCTGGTCGTAGGCCTCCTCGATCAGGAAGCTGTTGTCTTCGATTTCAGGATGCGAGGGCGGGCATCGCCCGCCTGGGCCGCGGCAACGCCGGGACCCAGGCGAGAACCGCCGCGACGAGGAGCCCCCGCACGCGCGAAGAATATCCGCGCCGGAAACGGGACCGAGCGCCTTACCGGTTCAGAGCCTTCTTGATCTTCGCGACGTGATGCCAGGCGTGGCGCATCGCGTGATCCTCGATCACGAACTGCGCGGTGACCGGAGCGCCGTAGGAAAGCCCGAAGGCCGCGGCCGTGTCGAGCTCGGCGTCGGTGAAGGTGCGGATCGCCGCGGCCGCGTCCTGGCTGTTCTTGCGCAGGAGGTCGAGCGCAGCGGCCTTGGTGACTCCCGCCTGCTCCTTCGAGTGATTGGCGTTGATGTCGGCGACGGCGGCCCAGGTGATGTCCATCAACGCCTTGCCGCTCGCGATCGCGCGGGCCGCGTCGACTTCGATCGGATACATCGTGGCCACGTGGTGAACGATGACGCCGACGGGACGCTTGTCCGTCGGGCTCGATGCCGTTCCCCACTCCGCTGCCGACAGGCCTTCGGCAAACTTCGCCAGCAATGCGGCGCCTTCCTCGATCCGGTCGGCGAGCAATCCGGCGCGGCGGCTGGCTCGCGGCGACGCCTGGGACGGGGCGGCGGCGTGTTCCTTCGACATTTCAAACCTCCAGGCTCGAATTATTGCCCGAGAGCCTTGCGAGATTCCGAGAACCTAAGGACGGTCTAATACGAAGAGCAAGACCGTCGTACGAAGAGCAACACCCTCGATTCGACGGAAGTCATTGGCTCCCCACATAGTTCCCAGTTGGAACCTTTTCGGAGGATGGCTACGAGATTTGGCGGGGTTGCGAGCCGCTCTGTGAGCCGGGACTACTTCGCGCCGGCGACGAGCTTGCGTTCTCGTCTAGACGGCATGCGCTTCGCGCCGAAAAGACGCGGCCGTGGCTCGGATGCCGTTGGCGTATGGAGTGCCGGTGAAACCGAACTCTCTGGCGAACTTGCTCGAGTCAAACAGGTACGGCGAATCGCTCTGATAGAGCATCTCGTAGGATTCCCCGACCAGCGGATTGAACCATCCCGCAAACCGGATCATCGGCCGGCTCAGAATGCGATATTTCGGAGCAACGCCAAATTCCTTCGCGGCCAGCGTGACGAACTCTTTCCCGGTGAGCGGATTGGGCGTGGTGGGGACGTGCCAGGTCTGATTCCAGGCGGTTGCCCGTTCGGCCAGTTGTACCAGGCTTTGCGCCGCGTCCGGAGTGTAGGTATAGGAGTGCGGAACGGAATCATTCACCAGCCATGAAGCCTTCTGGTTGCGCGACAGGGGCTGAAAGACGAGGAGATTGGGCACGCCGTTGAGCGTGTCGGGGCCGTAGAAATCGGCGGCGCGCGCAATCATGCCCGTGAGACTGCCCGCCTTCCATTCATTGATGAGCGCGGTGGCTATCTTCGCGCGGACTTCGCCTTTCTTGCTGCAGGGGTCGAATGGCGTCTCCTCAGTCATCCGACCGTTGACCTTGCCATACATGTATACGTTGTCGAAGAAGATGAGCTTTGCACCGGCGCGCTTGCAGGCTTCGATCGTGTTTTGCATGACGCGCGGCCACACTTCCTGCCAGAGCTTGTGATCGTACTTGAGGCCAACGACCAGATGCACGACATTGGAACCGGCGACGGCGCGGATGGTTTGGTCTCTATCGGTGATATCCGCGCCCACTGCTTCGGTCGCGCCGGGAGCCGGCCGCGGATTGCGGCCGACGACGCGGAACGGCTCTTTCCTTGCAGCCAGGAGTTTGACGAGTTCGTTCCCAATGGCGCCGCCTGCTCCAAGGATGGTGATCATTCAGATCCGACCTTTCGCGCGTGCGGGAACAGCGAGGCTGCCCTGGGTCACCTGAGACATATCGGACTGGCAGAACTCTACCCCGGGGATTCCGGTAGCGACGGCCTAGAGACTAGTGGCTCCTCAGGTAGGACTCGAACCTACAACCCTCCGGTTAACAGCCGGATGCTCTGCCATTGAGCTACTGAGGAGCAGCAGAGGACGGGAGAGGATAGAGGACGCGGCGGGGGGTGTCAACGAGCTCTTCCGGCTCACTCCTTGCGCTGCCAGGATGCCCACGCGACCTTCCAGCTCTTGCCGTCCGTGGTCAGGCGCAGGTCGAAGTCGTACTTCGCGGAGGACGGGACGAGGCCGTCGAGGCCTCCGATCTTCACGGGCTGGCCGGAGAGGTCGGCGCTCAATCGCACGCGGGCGGCGTTCTCCCCCTTCTCGACCTGCACGTCGTGGATCGAGACGTTGAGAATCTCGTAGGCCGCGAAGATCCGCCGCACGAGCGCCTCGGCGTCCGCGCGGCCCGAGCCGTCCGCGGCCTGGAAGTCCGCCGCGACGCTCTGGAAGAGCGCGCCGACGTCCCGCGCGTTGGCGGCCTTGACCATGCGATCCAGGCTGTCCTTGACGGGGTCTCCCTTCTTCGCGCAGCCAAGGGCGAGCGCCAGCGCGCAGGCCACGGCCCGGAGGACGTGCGATCGGTTCTTCATGGCTTTGATTGTGCCATCTCCGACTTCCGGCTTGACCGGGTGCGTGGCGCTCCTTAGGCTAGCGTCAGCTCCAACGGCCGTCAGGAGGCAAGTCGATGCGCTTTGCCCGATTTCTTCTCGTCCTGCTCGCCGCCGCGATCCCTTCCGCCGCGCTCGCCCAGGGCTTCAATCTCCGCGACATGCTGACGGACTTCCTGCGCGAGGGCATCACTCTGGCGCCGCCACCCCCGGGCCAACCGAGCCATTCGGCGCACTTCATCGGAGACAATTCGCCGCAGTTCTTGGCGATGAAAGACTTCTCCTCCCAGATCGCGTACCAGCTGTCTTCCTTCCCGCTCGCCTCCTCGGCGGGTGGTTTCGCGTACCGGTTCGATCCGTCCCTCGGCGTCTTTACGCGCGTGACCGACAGCTTCGGCCCGATCTACACCGAACGCATCGACACGATCGGCAAGGGCCGCTTCAACATCGGATTGAACTACAGCCACTTTACGTTCGACAGGATCAACGGACTGAATCTGCGGGACGGAGACCTCCGACTCGTTTTCACGCACGAGGACACCAACCACAACGGCAACGACCTGTCGCTCTTCTTCGAAGGCGACGTGATCACGGCGCAGCTGCTGCTGGATATTAAGACGGACATCACCGCGTTCGTGCTGGCCTACGGAGTCACCGACAATCTCGACATCGGCGTCGCCATCCCGATCGTGAAGATCCAGATGAACGCCATCGTCAACGCATCCATCGACCGCCTGGCGACGGGCACGATTGCGCCGACGATCCACCGATTCGAGAACGGGCAGAGCACCGAGACTTTCCGCCAGAGCGGGAGCGCCACGGGGCTCGGAGACATCGTCCTGCGCACCAAGTGGCGATTCCTGGAGGGCTCGAAGGCCGGAGTGGCGCTGGCGGTGGACGCGCGCGTCCCGACCGGCGAAGAGCAGGACCTGCTGGGGACGGGAGCGACGGAGCTGAAAGCCTACATCGTGAGCTCGGCCCATCTGGGAGCGTTCAATCCGCACCTGAACGTCGGCTACAGCTGGGCGATCGAGTCCCACAATTCCCCGAACGTTCCGGACGAATTCGCTTACGCTGCCGGATTCGACTGGTCGATCTCTCCCCGCTTCACGTTCATCGTGGATTGCCTCGGGCGCACGCTGCGAAACACGGGCAGCGTCGATGTTGTGGACACCGTGTTCACGGCCAACGCGAGCACGGATCCGAACAACCCCAACCTCGTGTACGCGACACTCCCCCGCCTCGTCACTCACCAGGCCAACATCACGCAGGTCAGCGGATCGGTGGGTTTGAAGATCAATCCCTTCGCCAACTTCCTGCTGACGTTGAATGGACTCTTCCCGCTCAATAACCAGGGTCTGCAGGACGGCTTCACGCCGCTGGTCGGGATCGACTACAGCTTCTAGTCGGCTCATTAAGCCCGGGATCCCTCGTCGCTCCGCTCCTCGGGATGACGGTCTTTCGCGTCATCCCGAGCGCAGCGAGGCAGCCCGTCCTCGACTCGCCTTCGTCTACCGGATCGCCGTAATCACCCAGCCGTCGCCGCGCTTCTCCATGTGGAGGGTGCGGGCGCCATCGATCCGCTGCTCGCTGCCGGCCCGCGGCACGGCGACGCGCTTCTCGTAGCCTCGGACCTCGGCGGTCGCGCCTTTCGGGTCGATCTCGATCGAGCGGATCTCGAACTCGACGGACTGCTTGACGAAGTCGCGAAACGCGGCCTCGATCCGGCTGCGGTCGACCGTGGGAAACACACTCGCGTAGAGACCCGCGTCGAGCGTGTTCTGCGCGGTCTCGTAGCGATGGACAGCTTCGCGGATCCGGTCCTGCTCGGTGGGCGGCGGCCGAACCGTCGGAATCGGGACGGCGGGCTTGGGCGGCTCGGTCGGAGGCATGGGAACTCTCGGCACCTCGGCCGCGTGCGTCGCGACCGGAGCAGCCGTCGGAGGAAGAACCATCGCGACCGAGGTTCCCCGCGTCGGCGAAGGCCGCGGAGGAACCACGGCCGCGGGCCTGGCCGTGGGGCGGTGAATCGCGGTTGGCTCCGCAGTCGGCGGGATCGTCGGCTCGGCCGTCGGTACGGGACTCTCCTCCACGGCCGGGGCGGCCGTGGGCACGGCGGCGGCAACCGAAGTGGCCCGAGGTTCCGGCACCGCGGGTGCGATGGGCTCGCGCCGGGATGGACGGAGCACAAAGGCCGCAACGATGGCGACGACCGCGGCCGCAGCGGCCCACAGCCATGGGGGTGTGCGGCGCGCCGGCGGCGGAGCCGTCGCGGAAGGCAGGCGCGTCGTCGGCGGCGGCGCGGGTATCGGAGGCAGAGACCCCGGCGCGATCTCCGTCTCTTCCCCGCTTCCGGTCTCGGGTTTGCGCGCCTGCAAGGGCGTCGGCGTCTTTCCGCCGAACTGCCGGTCGATCCGGTCCTGGGCGCTAGGCGTGACCTGCTGGAGATGGACGTCGGTCGAGGGGCGGACCGACCGGAGAAACACGCGCGTCTCCTCGACCTGCTCGGGTTTCACGTACTGGCGGCGCAGCGCCAGGATCTCGCGGTCGAAGACCTCGGCGGTGGCGAATCGGTCGTCGCGGTTTTTCTGCAAAGCCTTCAGCACGACGCCCCGAAGCTCCGTCGGAACGTGGCCCTGCGGATCCGACTGCGAGAAGGGCTTGGGCGCCGCGAAGACGTGGGCGCGCAGCAGCTCGACCACCGTGTCGCCTTCGAACGGCAGGACTCCGGTCAGCAGCTCGTACAGCACGATGCCGAAGCCGTAGAGATCGCTCCGGCCGTCGAGCTTCGTGCCCCGCGGGAGCGAGCCGTACTGCTCCGGCGAGGCGTACTTGAGCTTGCCGAGGAAGACTCCGGTCGCCGTGGCGTCGATCGGCGCGTCGGCGACCTTGGCGATCCCGAGGTCGATCAGCTTGACCAGCGGCGCCCCGTCCTCGTCGTTGGTCAGCATGATGTTGTCGGGGGAAACGTCGCGATGCACGATCCCCTTGCGGTGCAGGTAGCCGAGGGCGAGAAGCGACTGGTGCGCGACCTCGATCGTCAGCGCCAGCGACGGCGCGCCCCGCATCTTCAGGAGGTCCGCGAGGCTGACTCCCTGGATGTATTCCATGACCAGATAGGCCATCCCGTCCGGATCCAGGGCGAAGTCGTGAATGGTGCAGATGTTGGGATGCTTCAGCCGCGTGGCAGTCCGCGCTTCCTCGGTGAAACGGCGGCGCAGGTCCGCGTCGGCGACGACGTTGGGCTTCATGATCTTGACGACGCGGACCTCGTCGAGAAGGCGATGGCGCACCCGGTAGATCGCACCCATCCCGCCCTCGCGGATCTTGTCGAGGATCTCGTACTTGCCTTCGAGCAGAGTTCCGGGCTGCGTCACCGGCGTCCCACCTCCGGAGCGGACGGCGCCGATTGTAGACCGCGGACACCTCCGCCGAACGGTCCTAAGGACCTACGCAGACGTGCGGGGACGTTGCTCGAGTTTCCGGTAGATGAAGTAGGAGTAGACGACCGGGATGAGCGCCGCCGCCGTGAGCGCGCCGATCATGCCGATCAACAGCGGAAGAGAGAACGCCAGGAACCCCGAAGCCGCGATGAGCAGTCCGGCCACGACGAAGAGCTTGCCGGCGAGCCGGTGCGTGCGATACCAGACCTCTTCGCTCGCGAGCGTCCAGGGCGTGCGGATTCCGGCGAAGAAGTTCCGCGTCAGCTTTCCGAGGAAGTTCCCGATGATCACGAAGAGCAGGCCCACGGCTCCGATCACGACGCGGTTGGACAGCGGCCGGCCGCTCCGGGCGGACTCGAAGACAAGGACCTCGACGAAGAGCAGGAAAGCCAGCATCGTCAGGCGGAGGATCTTCCACGTCCCGGCGAATCGCTCCATCTCGAATCCGCGCGGGGAAATCCTCGGCAACACCGCGAGGAGGAGCATGACGGCGAGCATCACGAGCGGAAAGAGGAACACCCCCCAGAACTTCGGAAGAAAGTCGTCGGGCCGTCCGTCCACGCCGAAGTGCGACGGCATCGGGTCGGGAAGGACGCGATACATGGCGGCGGCGAGCACGAAGCCCGCCAGGATCACGAAACCGGAGGCGACATCCGCAAACGAGCGCTTCACCGGCGACCTCCTGCGGCGCGATCGAGGCGGAAGAGCTCCGCCAGCGAGGCCGCGACATCCTCGAAGACCGAGGAGTTGAGCGAGTAGACGATCTGCTGGCCGCGCCGTTCCGAGCGCACGAGGTCCGCGGCCTTCAGCACGCCGTAGTGATGGGAGAGCGAGGCCATGCTGATGTCGAAGTCCTCGGAGATCTCGCCCGCGCTCTTCGACCCCGACTTCAAGAGCGCGAGGATCTTGCGCCGCTGCGGATCCGAGAGGGCCTGAAAAACCTGCTGCATCTTCGACATGAGAGATCAGATGTTTAGATATTTAGACAATGATCTAATTATACTCCGCTTCGCAAACAGTCCAGCGAGGCGGAACGATCTCAGCCTGCCGCGGCGAGGGCACGGACGGAGATGGTCCGCTTGCGCGGCCCGTCGAGCTCGATGAAGAAGATGCCCTGCCAGCGGCCGAGCGCGGGCTTGCCCCCCTCGAGCGGCACGAGGCATGCATTGCCGATCGCCTCGGACAGAAAGTGCGCCGCAGAGTTGCCTTCGCCATGGTCGAACCGCACGTTCGGCACCCAGGCCTCCAGCGCGCGCTCGAGGTCGCCGGTGACGTCCGGATCCCAGGCTTCTCCGATGGTGACCGCCGCGGTTGTGTGCGGCGTGGAGATCAGAAGGGCCGCCGCGCCTTCGGGCAGCGACGCGGCCGCCTCTTCGACCTGCTTCGTGATGTCCAGCCGTTCGATCTTGCGCGAGGTTCGGATCGAGAACTCGGCAGGTCCGGCCACATCTCGATCTTAAGGCGATATCCTCGGGCCATCGCGAGAGGAAGACGCGCTTCATGACCGTGCCTCGACGAAGGCGCCGCGGCGTGTACCCGGCGCTCCTTCTCGCCGCTCTATTCGTGTACGCGGCGTGGCCGTGGCTGCCCTTCTCGAGGGCCGAGACCGCGCCTCCGACCATCGTGTTCTACGGCTTCAGCATCCTCAGCGACGTCATCAACGAGGGCGTCTTCCCGGCGTTTCGGAAACAAGAGGCGGCCGAGGGACACGGCGACGTCGAGCTCATCAGCTCGTTCGCCGGGTCGGGCACCATCACGAACCAGATCATCATGGGTGTACCGGCGCAGCTGGCCCTGCTCTCCCTCGAGAGCGACGCGGATCGGCTGGCCGACGCGGGGATCGTGCCTCCCGGAAGCTGGAAGCGGCTGCCGGAGGGCGGTGTCGTCAATCGGACCCCGTTCCTGATCCTGGTCCGGCCCGGAAATCCACTGGGCATCCGCGACTTCTCCGACCTGACGAAGCCGAAGACGCGAATCGTCCACCCCGATCCGCTGACCTCGGGGGGAGCCAACTGGGCGATCGTCGCGGAATACGGAGCGGGCGCGCGAGAGAACCCCGAGAGGCCGCAGGCGGGTGAAGAAATGCTGGCCGGGATCTGGAACAACGTCGTCGCCCAGGCCGCCTCCGCGCGCGCCGCGCGAACGCAGTTCGAAAACGGATTCGGAGACGCCCTCATCACCTACGAGCAGGAAGCGCTCTACGACCGCAGCCGCGGGAAGCTCCGCGCCGACATCGTCGTTCCGCGGCGGACGATCCTCTCCGAGCACACGCTGGTGGTCATCGACCGCAACATCCGCCCCTCCGAGCGGGCCCGTATGAATCGCTTCGTGAAATTCCTCTGGAGCGAGGCTGCCCAGAAGATCTTCGTGAAGTACGGGTTCCGCAGCGTCCACGACGAGTGGAACGACGGTGCCGCCGGATTCGCGAGCATCGCGGATCCCTTCCGGATCTCCGACTTCGGCGGCTGGAAAAGCGCGAAGAAGACGATCGTCGAAGGCGTCTGGAAGAAGCGCGTCCTGAAAATCGAGGAGAAGAAGTGACCGCCACGGGAGTGGTGGAACGCCCGGGCGCGCGGCGCACCGTCGTCCCGGTGTCGATCATCCTGCTGGTGCTCCTGCCCCTGATCCTCATGCCGCTGGCCGCGGTATTCGTTTTTGCGTTCAAGGGCGGCACGAAGGCGTTCTGGGCGGCCCTGTCCTCGCCCGAGGCCCAGTTCGCGTTTCGGTTCAGCCTGATCATCGCGTTCGCGACCGCGGCCATCAATGCGATCCTGGGGACGTACACCGCTTACGTTCTGTCGCGCTACCGCTTCCGCGGCCAGCGGGTCCTCGGCATCATCGTCAATCTTCCGGTGGCGATCCCGACGGTCGTCGTCGGGACGTCGTTGTTACTGCTCTGGGGACCCATCGGCCTTCTCGGGCGCCTTCTCGAGCCCCTCGGTTTCCAGCCGATGTTCGCGCCGGCAGGGGTGCTGCTCGCGCACCTCTTCGTCACATTCCCGTACATGCTCGGCGCCGTCAAACCGGTCTTGGACGAGCTCGAGGAAACCTACGAGGAGGCCGCGTACACGATCGGCGCGAGCACATGGCAGACGTTCCGCCACGTCATCCTGCCGACGCTGAGGGGAGGCCTTTTCGCCGGCGCGTTGCTGACGTTCGCGCACTCGCTCGGCGAGTTCGGGGCGACGGTCATGGTGTCGGGAAACCTGCGTCTCCGCACCCAGACCGCGCCTCTCTACATCTTCGCCCAGTTCGAGGCCGGCAACCTCGCCGCGGCCAACGCCGTCGCCGCGACCCTCGCCGCGCTGTCGTTCCTGATCTTCTTCTTTCTGCTGAAGTACGCCGAAAAGAGGACGACGTCGTGAGCATCTCTCTCGACCGCGTCACCAAACGGTACGCCGCGCAGGTGCCCGTGGACCGCGTGTCGCTCGAGGTGGAAAAGGGCGAGCTCTTCGTCCTCCTCGGAGCGTCCGGCAGCGGCAAGAGCACGATCCTGCGCATGATCGCCGGCCTCGTGCTTCCCGACGAGGGAACGATCCGGCTTTCCGGCAACGACGTGACGTTCCTGCCTCCCCAGCGCCGCGACATCGGCTTCGTCTTCCAGAACTATTCGATCTTCCGCCATATGACGGTGGAGGAGAACATCGAGTTCGGGCTGCGCATCCGCAAGGTCCCCGTGGCCGAGCGCCGCAAGCGGCGCGAGGAACTGCTGGACCTCGTCGGCCTCGGCGGCCTGGGCGGCCGTTACGAAAGCCAGCTCTCCGGCGGACAAAGGCAACGCGTCGCCCTGGCGCGGGCGCTCGCCTATCGGCCGCACGTGCTCCTGCTCGACGAGCCCTTCGGAGCCCTGGACGTCAAGATCCGCGGCCAGCTGCGCCAGAGCCTGAAGGAGATCCAGAAGACGCTCGGGGTGACGACGATCCTGGTCACGCACGACCAGGAAGAGGCCTTCGAGCTCGGCACCCGCATCGGCGTCATCGACCGCGGGAGGCTGCTCGAGGTCGGTCCGCCGGACGGCCTGTATCAAACTCCGCAATCGCTCTTCGTGGCGACGTTTCTCGGAGCGGGAACCGTCCTCGTCGGCAGCGCCCAGGACCATCGGGTGAAGCTCGGCACCCTGTCGCTTCCGATCCCGCCGCAGGTCCGGCATGCCGAAGGCGACCGGGTGCGCGTGCTGATTCGTCCGGAGCACGTCGCGCTTTCGGAGACGGCGCCGGCGCCCGACGCGCCGTCGCTCGGGCGGGGAGAGATCGTCGAGGAAAATTTCGCCGGAGCGACGCGCCGCTTGCGCGTGCGACTGCCGCCGCTGCCGGGCGTGCGCCAGCTCGTGCCGGCGCTGCCGTTCGGAGAGGAGAGCGTCCTGGTCGACGTCGCCGTGCCCGCTCACGCACTGCGGCCCGGGGATCGGCCCTGGGCGGTTCTCCAGCAGTGGCACATCCTCCGGCAACCGACGCCGCGCCTGCTCGTGTGCGACGAAGGATCGGACATCGCGCCGGCGCTCGAGCTCGCCGGCCAGATCATGCGGCCCCTCGGCGGCATGGTCACCGTCCTCGGGGTCTCCGAGGACGAGCGGCAGCAGGACGCGCTGCGCGAGGCTCTGACCCTCCGGGCCAAAGAGGCCGGGATCGAGGATTCCGCCGTGCGCGTGCGCCGGGGAGACGCGGCGGAGCAGATTGCCCACGAACAGACCGAGGGGCCTTACGATTTCGTCGTCGTCGGCGCGGGCGAGCTCGAATCCCTGCGCACCCTTCGACGTTCCGAAAGCGTCGCGGAGAAGCTGCTGCCGAGTCTGCGAATTCCCCTGCTCACCGCGCGCGGCCGTCCCAAGAAGCCCGAGAGCATTCTGATCTGCACGGCCGTCGGCGAGCCGGGCAAGTCCGACGTGCGCGCCGGCGGCTGGTTCGCGCGGCGCCTGGGCGCAACGGCCACGCTGCTCCACGTGCTCAAGCCCGGCGAGGCGGCGCAGCCGCTCGCGCTTGCGCATCTGGAACGCGGTGTGGCGACGCTGCGGGAGCT
This sequence comes from uncultured Acidobacteriota bacterium, assembly GCA_963733815.1. Taxonomy (GTDB): domain Bacteria; phylum Acidobacteriota; class Thermoanaerobaculia; order UBA5066; family Gp7-AA6; genus DAHUXD01. The sequence continues at coordinate 178,034 of CAVTEG010000002.1, forward strand.
CGGAGTCGCCAGCCGCTACTCGGTGCGGCCGGCCGAGGGGCCGACCGAGGGAATTCTGGCCGAGCTTTCGGAGCGGCCTCACGACCTGGTCGTCATCGGGGCGGGACCCGGAGGCGGCGGCGTCACGCGCCGTCTCCTCCGCGAATGCGGTCGCTCGATCCTGGTTGTGCCGGAAGGGAGCTGGTGATGGGGTCAGGTCTCGATTTTTCGGATTTCAGGATGTTCGTTCCGAAGCGACGTGTGTGCCGAAATCCGAAAAATCGAGACCTGACCCCTACGGATACAGCTCCCGGTACGACTCGGAATAGAGGAGCACGCGGCGAACGTAGTCGCGCGTCTCGTAGAGCGGGATCGACTCGAACAGCTCGTCCTCCGGCAGGCCGGGGTTCTCCCGAACGACTCGGGAGATACGGCCGGGGCCGCCGTTGTAGGCCGCGAGCGCCAGAATCGCCGACCCGTCGAACTGGTCGAGGAGACGCCGCAGGTACGCCGCGCCCAGGCGCGCGTTGACGCCGGGGTCGTAGAGAAACGCCCGGCGATACCGCGCGCGCAGAACGGACTTGGCCAGGGTCTTCGCCGTGGCCGGCATCAACTGCGTCAGGCCCATCGCTCCGGCGCGAGACTTCGCATGGGCGTCGAAGACGCTCTCCTGCCGCACGAGCCCGCGCAGCACCGAGGAGTCGAGCGAAAACTCCGAGGCACGCTCCGCCAGGAAGCTTCCCTCCTCGATCGGGTAGTAGAGCCGGCGCCAGGCGTCCGGGACCTTTCCCTCCTCGGCCGTGCCGATCTCCGGCAGCGCGCGCTTGACGGCCGCGGCCGCCGGAAGAAACCGGCCCATCGCGAAATCCGCCTGGGCCTGCCGCAAGTCCCGGCCGCGCGACGGCCGCAGAGTCCGCGCCTCCGCCGACGCCGCGTCGAACATCCGCAGACGCAGGAGCTCGTCTACGCGCGCGAAGGCCGCGGTCGCCGTCGAAGGATCTCGCACCCCCTCGGCCGCGACGCGGGCGGCGCCGCCGGCCCGCTTCCGGGCGAAATGCGCGTAGACGTCCGGGGGCGTTGCCGTCGCGAGGGACGCGAAGAGACGGTTCGCCTCCTTCTCGTCACCCTCCGCCGAGAGACAGCGCGCGCGCCAGTAAGACAACCGCCGCGCCCGGGAAACGTCGGTGTAGATGCCGGCCATCGCTTCGAAGCGGGCCAGCGCAAGCGGGAAGTCGCGCGCGCGGAAGGTCTGCCACGACAGGAGCCACAACGGCTCGAATCCCGCGGTCGTCGCGGAGTCCTCGGCCGTGATCTCGCGGGCATAGGCGAGGGCATCATCGAAGCGACTCGAGTCCGCCGCCATGCGAAGCAGGCGTTCCCGCGCCTCGCGCCGGACGGAAGCGGGGACCGGGGGCGTCGCGAGCGCCTCGAGAGCGCGCCGCACGGGATCCAGTCTCGGATCGTCGCCGGACGGCGGATTCTTTCCCTCGCGCAGGCGCGCCGCGATGAGGTCGCATCGAAAGAGCCGGGCCTGATACGAGGCCAGCGACCCGTCGTCGGGAACCCGCGCCGCCGACGCCTCGGCGGCCGACTTTTTCTTGAGCGCGAGCTGGCCGCGGGCCAGGGCCAGCAGATTGGCGGCGCGTTCGCCGTCGGGCCACGACTCGGGCCGGTCCCGGCCGAGCGACGCCACGCCGCGCCGCGCGTCTCCCGCGGCCACGAGAGCGCTGCCGAGCCGTCCGCGCTCTGCCGCGGTCAGCGTCGCTTCCATTCCCGACGCCGCCTTGCGGGCCCACGCCGGCGTCGACGGCAGCGCATCGAAGCCCGGCGCTTTCAGGTAGAGATCCCGGGCCGCGTCGCGAGACGCCGTCGAATCTCCGACGGCGCGCGCCAGTCGAATCCGGCCGATGGCGACCTCCGCGACCTGGCCGGGAGTCGCCGCCGCCGCGGACGCGCGAATCAGGACTTCGAGAGCGTCGCGCGAGCGGCCTTGCTTCTCCAGCAGCGACGCCAGAAAGAGCCCGGCGCGCAGGCGAAACGCGAAGGGGCCTTCCGACTCGAAGGCGCTCTTCGTCGCGGCGGCCGCTTCCGCAATGTCCCCGGCGTTCTCGAGCGCTTCGGCGCGCGCGAGTTGCCGGTACGCTTCGAGGCCGATCGAAACCGCGGACACCGACGCCAGGCGCGCGGCGGCCTCCGCGGCGTTTCCGCGCCGCCGGTCGTCGGCGGCGAGAAGCAGGGCGGCGCGCGTGTTCCAGGCCGGCTCGTTCGTCCGCCGGCGGATCGCTTCGAGAAACTCTTCGGCCTTCGCGCGTTCGCCCTCTTCGAGCAGGTCGGCCGCGCGAGCGAATTCGGCGTCGAAGTCCGTCGACACCGCGCCGGGCCCCGCCTCCGCCGACACGCTCGCCACCGCGCCGAAGACCGCAGCGGCGAAGAGAAGAAGGAGGGACAGCGGGCGACGGATCACCGGGGATTCGGAGCCGGCTAGATCCCGAGCGCCTCGGGGCGGCCGTCCGCGAGAATCCGAACGAGCTCTTCCTGGAAGAAGTCGCTCGAACTGCGGACGTCTTCCGGAATGCGCTCGTTGTACATCTGCCGGCTGCGATCGATGTCTTCCTTGAGCCGCTGATACAGGTTGCCGCCCTCCCGGCCCTCGAGAACCGCGCGCTCGTTGTATAGCTTGATCTCCGACACCAGGAGTCGCGCGAACCGCCGCGCTTCTTCGCGCCGCTCGTCGCCCACCGGCTGGGACAACGGACCGCTGAGGCGCCGCGGCCCCTCCGAGATCTCGGGCGGGGGCGCGACCGGCGGCGCGAAGGAACCGGATTTCGGCGGCTCGATAGCCGGGGCCGGTTCCGCGTCGGGCTCCGAGAAATGCGGCCGCGGTCCCTCGCCCGGAGTCGCGGCCCCGGGAGCGGGCCCGGTTTCGATGCCGACTTCCGCGGACTGCGGAAGCTCCTCGACCGCGGCCTCCTCGTTCATCCACATCCCGGCGGGCTCGGGCTTCTTGACGGACTCCGGCAGCCGCAGTGCGGGCGCGGGCTTGAGCTTTCTCGCCGCCAGCCGGTCCACGACGAGTCCCGAAAGGAACGTCAGAAAGCCCAGCGCCTCCGCGTCGAAGATCTCTTCCTCGCCCAGGACGACGTCGGCGTAGAGGGCGCCGGAAATCTTTTCGCGCACGACCATCGGAATCACGATCGCGTCGGAAACCTTCGATGCGCGAAGGAGTGTGGAGATCTCGTTGGATGCGGGCAGACGCATCGCGTTTCCGGTCATCACCTTCGAAAGCAGTCCGCCGTCGGTCAACGGCATCGAGATCTGCCGGACGGCGTCGTCGTCGGCTCCGTGCGCCGTGAAGCCGACGGCCTTCCACGCGCCGATCGCACCCCCGCGCGCGACGAGCAGCGCCGCGCGCGAGCAATGACGCCGGCACTCGTCGAGAAAGCGGTGAAGGACGTCGACCTGCGTGGCCGCCTGGTCGAGTCCCCGCGCGGCGCCGATCGAAACGGAACCGGGAGGCCGCGGCGCGCCGGGAGCGGCCGACTCTCCCGTCGGAAGCAGCTCGCCCGGAACGACTCCCTTCAGATCCTGATCGAACCGCTCGAGGAAACCGAACCACCTTCGGTCCGCCTCGAGCCGCAGGCGGTCGAATTCGTCACGGAGGGCCGCAAACCGCTCCGCCAGTCGGCGCTCGATCTCGGTTTCGAGCAGGCGCCGGCGCTCTTCGGCTTCGGCGTCGGTCATCGCTGGCATTATCGGAGTTGCCACGCCTTTCGTAAAGATGTCCGGAAGATTCGTCTATATTCTAAACCATTCTTTCAATTGAGGATAGCCCGGCAGCCGTTGACACCTTTGCCCGCCCTTTCTAAGATGTCGTGCTCATTTGAAGTCTCTGGGTAAGGGGGTGAGTGTCCGTGCCATTGGTCCACGTCAAGGAGGATGAGTCCTTCGAGAACGCCATGCGGCGTTTTAAGCGCAAGTGCGAGAAATCCGGCATTCTCTCCGAACTGAAGAAGAGACAGCACTACGAAAAGCCGAGCGCGAAGCGCAAGCGCAAGATGATCCAGGCCCGCAAGAAGATGCTTCGCAAGCTCTCCGAGGAGCGACGAGCAACTCTCTGAGCCCGGGAGACGGAGTCGGCGCCGACCGGGAAGCACTCGAGATCGGCGTCGTCCTCCGGCTCGTTTCGGCACTGGCCCGCACGCCGCCCGGAAGGGCGGCGGTTTTGTCTCTGAGCCCGTCTCCGGACGAGTCCGCGGTCCGCAGGCTCCTCGCCGAGACGGGCGAAGCCACCGCGTTCCAGATCCGCCACGGCCGGCTGCCGCTTTCCGGACTCGAGGAACTCGGACCGGTTCTCGACGCCCTCGCGGCGGCGGGCGGCGCCGGAGATCCCGAGCTGTTCCGACCGGTCGTGCGGGCGGCGCGCGCGGCCGAGGCCGTGCGCAAGGCTCTCGCCCGAGCACAGACGCCGCTCCTCTCCCAACGCGGCGAGAGCCTTCCGTCGTTCGACGCGCTCCTCGCCCGGGCGGGCCGGCTCTTCGGCGCCGACGGTCAGCTGCGCGACGATGCCTCGCCCGAGCTTTACGCGATCCGTTCGCGCCTGCGCAAGCGGCGCAGCGAGGTGTCGCGTGTTCTCGAGAAGCTTCTCGACGCGCGACGCGACGCGATGGGCGACGCCGTCGTCGTGCTGCGCAACGACCGCTACTGCCTGCCCGTGCAGGCGTCCTCCCGCGGCCGCGTGCCCGGCATCGTGCACGACCGTTCCGGCTCGGGGCAGACGGTCTTCGTCGAGCCCCTGGAGGTCATCGAGGCCAACAACGACCTCGCGCTGCTCGCCGGCGAAGAACGGCGCGAAGTCGACCGGCTGCTCCGGGAATTCGGCCTCGCGATTCTCGACCAGGAGGAGCCGCTGCGTTCGGCGGTGCGCGACCTCGCCGCGCTCGACGCCCTCGAGGCGAAGGTCGCCTTCGGCGAGATGGCCGAGGGACGGCTCCCCGAGATCTCCGAAGACGGCGGGCTCGCGCTCGTCCGCGCCCGCCATCCCCTGCTCGACCGCCGGTTCGAGGCGCTCCGCAAGAGAGTTCTCGGCGAGTCGGCCCGTGAGGGGCGCGACGCTGTCCCGCTCGACGTGGAGGTGGATCCCAGGCGCCGCCTCCTGGTGGTGTCGGGTCCCAACGCCGGCGGCAAGACCGTCGTGCTCAAGACGGTGGGCCTCTTCGCGATGCTCGCGCAGTGCGGCCTTCCCCTGCCCGCCGCGGCGGGAACGCGGCTGCCGGTGTTTCGCTCCATCCGGACCGAGATCGGGGACGCGCAGGCGATCCTCTCGGACCGTTCGACGTTCTCCTCTTCGATGGAGATCCTGGCGCGGATCCTCCGCGAGGCCGGCCCGGGCTCTCTCGCCCTGATCGACGAGATCGGCGGCGCCACCGATCCCGAAGAAGGCAGCGCCCTCGCCGTGGCGTTTCTGGAGGCCTACCTCGAGACGGGTGGTCGCGGGCTGGTGTCCACGCACCTTTCCGCCGTCAAGACCTTCGCCTCGGCTCGCGACGAAGCCGTCTGCGCGGCGATGGAGTTCGACGAAGCGACGGGGCGTCCGAACTATCGCCTCCATTCCGGTCTCGCGGGACGCAGCCGCGCGCTCTCCGTGGCCGAGGAGCAGGGCATCCCCGAGCCCGTGCTCGAGCGCGCTCGCGCCATCCTCGGGGACGCCTGGAAACGGCGCGAAGCGGCGGAAACCGAGGCCGAGCAGGCCCTGGAGCGCCTGCGCGCGGCCGAGCGGGAGCTCGAGCGCGAGCGCGAGAGAGCGCGCCGCGAAGCCGAAGCGCTCGATGCCGAACGCCGGAAGCTCGCCGAAGAGCGCTCCCGGATGCTCGCCGAGGGCGCCGCCGGGTTCGAACGCGCGCGCGATGCCCTCGCCCGGAAGCTCGAGGAAGAGCTCGGCGCCGCGCGCCGGGAAACCGCCCGGCTGGCTCAGGCTTCGGCCGCCCGCCTGATGGAGGTGGCCGAGCTCGCGGCGCGCGAAGAGGGCGTCCTCGCCGAAGCGCGCGAGGTGGAGGAGGCGCGGGCCCGCGGAATCTCGGAAGGCGACCGCGCCCGGGTGCGCGGGCTGGGCGCCGAGGGAACGGTCGCTGCCTTCGAGGGCGAGTGGGCGCACCTGGACATGCGCGGCAAGAAGCTGAAGGTGCGGCGCGCGGAACTCGAGCCGTTGGGCGCCCGGCCGGCGCCGCGGGTCTCGGTTGCCTCGTCGGCGGGACCCCGGCGCCCCGTCTCCGGCGGCCGCGATCTCTCCGGCGCAATTCCCGAGGTGCATTTGATCGGCCAGCGCCTCGAAGAGGCCGTCGACGCGGCGGAGAAAGCGCTCGACCAGGCGCTTCTCTCGGGAGCCTCGCATCTGAGGCTCGTCCACGGCCACGGCACTGGACGGCTGCGCGACGGCCTTCGCGAACATTTCCGAAAGCACGGCGCCGTGACGTCGCTGCGAGCCGGTGATCGCAACGAAGGAGGGAATGGCGCAACGATCCTCGAGTTGCGATAAGAACGCGTTTAGCTATGAGCTCCGACCTCGACATCACCGACGGCGTTCTCGCCGAGCTCCGCAGCGCGGCCGACATCGTCGAGGTCATCGGCGACCACACGCGCCTGAAGAAGGCCGGCCGTTCCTGGAAGGGCCTCTGCCCGTTCCACAACGAACGCACGCCTTCCTTCACCGTGGACCGCGACAAGGGCCTCTACCACTGCTTCGGGTGCGGGGCCGGCGGCGACGTCATCCACTTCGTCCGGCAGATCGACCGGCTCGAGTTCCCCGAAGCGGTCGAAGCCCTGGCGTCCCGCTTCGGCGTCACGATCCCGCGCCGTGAGCGGCGAGGCCCGCGCGAGGAGCGGCGGGACCGCCTCTTCGCCGCGATGTCCGCGGCACAACGCTTCTACGCCGAACGCCTCGCGCGTCCCGGCAATCCCGCGGCGAAGTATCTCGAGAGCCGCGGCGTGCCCGAGGAGATGTGGTCGGCGCTTTCGCTCGGCCACGCTCCCGACGCCTGGGAGACGCTGGCGAAAGGGCTCGGCGGCGCCTTCCCCGAAGACCTTCTCGTCGAGGCCGGTCTCCTCCAGCCGCGCGCCGAGGCCAAGGGCGCCTACGACCGCTTCCGGGACCGGCTCCTCTTCGTCGTGCGCGATGAGCGGGGACGGCCCGTGGGATTCGGAGGCCGCGCGCTGTCGCCCCAGGGGGAGCCGAAGTACCTCAACTCGCCCGAATCTCCGATCTTTTCGAAGAAACGGCTTCTCTACGGACTCTTCGGCGCGCGCGAGGCGATCCGAAGGCGCGATCGCGTGGTGCTCGTCGAGGGCTACTTCGACCATCTCGCTCTCCTCCGCGCGGGTGTCGAAGAGACCGTCGCGTCCATGGGCACCGCTCTGACTCCCGAGCAGGCCGAGCGGTTGAGGCGGCTTACGCCACGGGCGATCGTCTGTTACGACGGCGATCCTGCTGGACGAAACGCGACTCGATCCGCGCTGCAACTGCTCCTGGCACAGGGGTTCGAGGCTTCCGTGGTCCGTCTTCCGGCGGGCGAAGACCCCGACGACGTGCTTTCTCGCGAAGGCCCGGCGCGGCTGGCCTCCGCTGTGGACGAGGCGCCCGACTATCTGACGTGGCTGCTCGAGGACGTCCGGCCGGCCGAGCCCGGCCTCAGTTCGACCGAGAAACGGGAACGGGTCGGCCGAATCCTAGAGATCCTCGGCGCCATTCCCGACCGGATCCTCCGGTACGAGGAGTACCGGAAAGTCGCCCAGGAAGTCGGCGTCCCTTTGGACATCCTTTGGGGCGGCGACAAGGCGAACCTCCGCCCCGAAAATACGCGTTCTATTAGTGTGGGAACGGCCGGGAATGAGCAGGCGTTATCAGCGGTGGCCCTGCCGAAACTGGAACACCGACTCCTCCAGGTGCTGGTGGCGGGGGGAGAGCTTAACTCTCTGATTCTCAGTACTTTGAATGATGAGCTGCTCACGGACCCGCGGGCCCGGAGGGTCGTTTCGGCCCTTCGGAGGGGGTCTGAGGCCTCAGAACCAGTTGATTTTCAGAGGCAAATCGCAGACCTTACGGAGGAAGAGCGAACGTTTCTCTCTGGCATCGCGCTGGAAGATTCTCCCGAGCCGACCGAGAAGGACGTTGACGGGCTCCTCAAGGCCCTCGAAATCCGACATTTGAAGGGGGAGAGCGCCGCCCTGCAAACCGCGATCACACAGGCAGAGGCAGGCGGAAGCTCGGGCTCCGAGCTCGACGAGCTCATGCGGGCAAGGCAGGAAAAGGAAAGGCTGATCGCGAAGCTGAAGTCGCGGAAAGGAAACGAACTTGGCGATTGAGGAAAAGTTCCCGGAAGTCGGAGTACTGCTGAAGGGCGGCCGGGAAAAGGGCTATCTCCTCTACGAGGAGATCCACACGATCCTTTCGGACGAGGCGACCGCCGCTCCGAAGGATCTGGAATCGATCTATACCCGTTTTCTCGAGGTCGGCATCGAGATCGTCACCGATCCCGACCGCGCCGCACGCCGCCGCGCGGCCGAGGCGACCGAGTCCGCGGAAGACGCCCGGGAAGCCGTCGAGAAGACCAACGACCCCGTGCGCATGTACCTGCGCGAGATGGGCACGGTCAAGCTGCTCGACCGCGAGGGCGAGGTCCGCATCGCCAAGCGCATCGAGCAGGGCGAAGCCAAGATCTACCAGGCCCTGGCCAACAATCCCGTCGTGCTCGAGGAGATCCTGAAGCTCCTCGAAAACGCGGGCCGCGACTCCCGCATGGCGAGCGAGCTCGTCAACGTCTCCGACGAAGAGGAGGAGGGCGAGGAGCCGGAGGAGAGCCTCGACGACCGGGCGACCCGCAAGATCGAGAACATCCTCGGGAGCTTCCGCAAGATCGGCACGCTCGACAAAGACATCAAGCGGATGAAGTTCAAGGCGCGCACGATCAAGAAGGGCACGAAGACCCTGGCGCGCATCGAGGCCTCGATCGACCGCAAGATCGCCGAGATGGCGAAGCTGATCCGCGCCGCCGACTTCACGCCGGCCGTGCTGAACCGGGCCATCGGGATCCTCAAGGACATCGACCGGCAGATGTCGGTCCCGGAGATCACGATTCGGCAGGACACCAACACGCTGAAGAAGGAGAAGAATCCGACGCGGCTCGACTTCTACCGCCGGCGCATCGCCAAGTACAAGAAGCAGCTCCGCGAGCTGGAGCAGAAGTTCGGAGTCTCGCACGAGGACGTCAAGAAGACGCTCCGCAGCGTCCGGGAAGGCGAGGAAGAGGCCGACCAGGCCAAGCACGAATTGATCGTGGCGAACCTGCGGCTCGTCGTCTCGATCGCCAAGAAGTACACCAACCGCGGCCTCCAGTTCCTGGACCTGATCCAGGAGGGCAACATCGGCCTGATGAAGGCGGTCGAGAAGTTCGAGCACCGCCGCGGGTACAAGTTCTCGACGTACGCCACGTGGTGGATTCGCCAGGCGATCACGCGGGCGATCGCCGACCAGGCGCGCACGATCCGTATCCCGGTCCACATGATCGAGACGATCAACAAGCTCACGCGCACCTCCCGTTCGCTGGTGCAGGAGCTGGGCCGCGAGCCCAACGCCGAGGAGATCGCCAAGCGCATGGACATGCCGGTGTCCAAGGTCCGCAAGATCATGAAGATCGCGCAGGAGCCCATCTCGCTCGAGACCCCGATCGGCGAGGAGGAGGATTCGCATCTGGGCGACTTCATCGAAGACCGGCAGGTGCTCTCCCCGATCGACGCCGTGCTGGTGTCGAACCTCCAGGACCAGACGCGTCGCGTGCTGAAGTCGCTGACGCCGCGCGAGGAGCAGGTGCTCAAAATGCGGTTCGGGGTCGGTGACGGCTCCGAGCACACGCTCGAGGAGGTCGGCCGTTCTTTCAACGTGACCCGGGAGAGGATCCGGCAGATCGAGTCGAAGGCTCTCCGGAAGCTGCGCCACCCCTCCCGGGCCAAGAAACTGAAGCCGTTTCTGGAGACCATACGCTGAGCTTGTCGCGCGGCCCCGTTTGTTATATTCAGAGGGGTCCATAGCTCAGCGGTCCAGAGCCACCGGCTCATAACCGGTCAGACCCCGGTTCGAATCCGGGTGGACCCACCAGACGAAGGGCGACGAATTGAGGCTGTTGTTCCGAAACCAGATTTCAAAAGCGTCGGCGATACAAGGGTGTTCCCCACCGGGAACACCCTTTTTCATTCCGGGACTCTTCCCATGCGGGGCGGTCCCATGCGGGGCGGCGCGATGAGCGACCTGCTCGGCCAGCTCTATCGGCTGCAGACCCGGATCCGGTTCGTGCAGGAGCGCGAGAAGAAGCGCGACACGGTCCCCGCGGACCTCGTCGAGGTCGACCGCGAGTACCAGGAAAAGGTCCAGGCCGTCGCCGGCTTGAAGGATCGGCTCTTCCAGGCGGAACTCGAGCGGCGCAAAGCCGAAGGCGAGCTCGCCGACCTGAAGGAGAAGCTCAAGAAGTTTCAGACGGTGCTTCGCAGCGTCCAGTCCAGCCGCGAATACTCCGCCGCCTTGAACGAGATCGACGCCGTGGAAAAGTCCATCCGCTCGACGGAGGACCGGTTCCTCGAGCTCGAGGAGGAGATCGAGACGGCCCGGGCCGATCTGACGAACCGGGAGGCGACCCTCCCGGCCGAGACCGAGCAGCACGAGGAGAGGCTCAAGGACTGGCGCGCCGAGCAGCGGGCCATCAACGAGGAGCTCGCGGGCGCCCGGGACGAGATCCAACGCCTCGAGTCCGAGATCCCTCCGCGGGATCGGGCGGAGTTCCACCGCCTGGTCGACAAGAAGCACGGGCTGGCCGTGGTCCTCGTCGTCGGCAGCTCCTGCTCCGCCTGCCATGTCAAGGTTCGCCCCGCCGCGATGCAGCAACTCAAGCAGGGGCGCGAGATCGTGTACTGCGATTCCTGCAAGCGCATCCTGTATTACGAGCCGCAGTCGTCCTAGGCGCCGCGTCCCATGAGATTCCGGGCCTTCATCGACGGGGCGGCGCGCGGCAACCCGGGACCGGCGGGCGCCGGGGTGTACGTCTCCGCCGAGGGTGAGACGCCGGCCGAGGAACATTACGAGGCCCTCGGCAAGGCGACGAACAACGTGGCGGAGTATCGAGCCCTGCTTCTCGCGCTCAAGCGCGCCGAGGAGAGAGGCGCGACCGAGGTGTCCATCGCGTCCGACAGCCTCTTGCTCGTCCAGCAGATGCTGGGGCGCTACAAGGTCAAGGCGCCGCACCTCCAGCCCCTTTTCGCCGACGCCTTCCGCCGCGCGAAGGGGTTTCGCCGGTTCGCGATCGCGCACGTTCCCCGGGAAGACAACAAGCTGGCCGACCGTCTCGCCAACCTGGGGGCCGACGCGAGCGAACGCGCGCTCGGGGCATGATCCGGCTGCAGGGGGCGGGGGGCGCACGCCACCCCCCGATCCCCCTGGCGGCGAGGCGATCGCGCTCCGCCGCGCCGAAATCCTCGCGAAGATCGCCGACGCCGCGCGGCGGGCCGGCCGCCGCCCGCAGGAAATCGCGTTGATGGCGGTCACCAAGACGCAGCCCGCCGAAATCGTCGTTGCCGCCGCGCGCGCCGGGATCACCCTCTTCGGAGAGAACCGCGTGCAGGAAGGCGTAACCAAGATTCCGGTTCTCGCGGGCGAATTCCCGGACCTGGAGTGGAGGCTGATCGGACCTCTGCAGACCAACAAAGCCAGGACGGCGCTACAATGGTTTCGATCCGTGGAAACTCTGGACCGGGAAAGACTTGCGGTCCGCCTTGAGGCCCTGCTCTCGGAGCAGGACCGCTCGCTGCCCGTGCTTCTGGAAATCAACGTCGGCGGCGAGGCGAGCAAGTCCGGCGTGGTCCCCGAAGAGGCCGAGCGGCTGGCCCAGGCTGTTCTGGCCTGCAAGCACCTGGAGATACGAGGTTTGATGGCGGTGCCGCCCTACGATTCCGACCCCGAGAAATCGCGCCCGTACTTTGCCGCGATGCGGGTACTGCGCGACCGTCTCTCCTCAAGCCTGGGTCTGCCGATGCCCGAGCTGTCGCTGGGCATGAGCTACGACTTCGCGGTGGCCGTCGAGGAGGGTTCCTCCGAAGTCCGGATCGGAACGGCGCTCTTCGGACCACGGGGAGCCGCGTAGGGTGGGCGGTTCGGCGGCCCGGGCGCTGCTCGAGACGATCCTCTGGCTCCTGACCGGGGCGCAGTGGGTGATCATCATTGCCGTCCTGATTTCCTGGGTGAGCCCCGATCCGCGCAACCCGATCGTGCGCTTCCTCTGGGGCATCACGGAGCCTCTCTTTCGCCCGTTCCGCCGCCTCGTCCCGCCGTCGCGGACCGGAGGAATCGACATCTCTCCGCTGTTTGTCCTTGCGATCATTTACATGCTCAGAGTTTTCATCAGTTCACAGCTCTCGAAGCTGCCGCTGTAGGAGGGTCCCCGCATGCGAACCCGGTTGAGCCCGCTCGAGATTCAGAAGCACGAGTTCTCGCGGAAATGGAAAGGTTTCGACGGCGTCGAAGTACAGACGTTTCTTTCGGACGTCGCGGAGGATATGGAGCATCTGGCCCGGGAGAATGCGGAGCTGGCCACGCGTCTGCGGGCTCTCGAGCAGGAGAACGACGAGCACCGGGAGCGCGAGCGCATCCTCAAGCAGACGCTGCTTTCGGCGCAGCAGGCGTCCGAAGACATCCGGACCGCGGCTCGCAAAGAGGCCGAGCTCGTGGTTCGCGAAGCCCAGGACTCCGCCGAAAAACTGACGCACAGCGCGTTGCAGCGGTCGGCCGAGATCGAGAAGGCCATCCACGAGCTGAAGGTCCAGCGCGCGAACTTCCGGCTGCAGCTCCAGAAGATGATCGAGCTCTTCCAGACCGTCCTCGACTTCGACCGGGACGAGGATCAGAAGGACCGGCCGATTTCTTACCTGACGCGCAAGGCGGAGAAGGAAGAAACGGCGGGGTAAAGCGCGAAAGGCCCGTAGGGCCGGTCGCGTGTCATCCCGAGGGCCGAAGGCCCGAGGGATCCCGAACTCGATCGTGACCGCGGCTGATAAAGTCCGGGATCCCTCGCTGCGCTCGGGATGACACGCTTCGAATGACGACGTCCTCTCTCGAAATTCGCAACATCGGTTGCCTCGCCACGCCGCTGGGCCGAGAGGCGCGCCGGGGGAAGGCCCAGGGCGAGATCCTGCGGCTCAAAGACGCCGCTGTGCGCGCCGAGAACGGGCGCATCGTCTTCGCGGGGCGGGAAGCCGACTACGTTCGCGAGTTCGCCGGGAAGCCCGCCGCGGAGACGCTCGACGCCGCCGGACGCGCGGTCGTTCCGGGCTTCGTCGACGCCCATACGCATCCGGTCTGGCTCGGAGACCGCGGGCCCGAGATCGGGAGACGCCTCGCGGGCGAGAGCTACGCGACGATCGCGGCCGAAGGGGGCGGGATCAACGCCACGGTCCGCGCCACGCGCGCCGGCTCCGACGCACAGCTCCAGGCAGCCGTGCGGCGTCGTCTCTCGGCAATGCTCGCGCACGGAACGACCACGGCCGAAGCCAAGTCCGGCTACGGCCTGACGGAAGAGGACGAGCTCAAGGCCCTCCGACTTCTGAAGACTCTGTCGGCCGATGCAAATCTTCCCCGACTCGTGCCGACCCTTCTCGCGGCCCACGAGATTCCTCCGGAGTATCGCGACGACCGGGAGGAGTGGATCCGCATCATCGTCGAGAGCATCGTGCCCCGGGTCGCGCGTGAGGAGCTCGCGCGCTTCTGCGACGTCTTCTGCGAAAGAGGTGTCTTCACGGTTCCCGAGTCGCGGCGCATCCTGGAAGCGGCGCGCCGTGCGGGCCTCGCCTTGCGGATCCACGCCGACGAGCTCGCGCTCTCCGGGGGCGCGCTTCTGGCGGCCGAGCTCGCGGCCGCGTCCGCGGATCACCTCCTCTTCATCGAGTCCGAGGAAATCGAGGCTCTGGCCCGCTCCGGGACGGTGGCCGTGCTGCTGCCCGGAACGGCGTGGTGGATGCGGTCGCGCCGGGCGCCCGCGCGCGACTTGATCGCCGCCGGCGTCCCGGTGGCCATTGCGTCGGATTCCAACCCGGGCACCTGTTACACGGAGTCGCTGCCGGCCGTGGCGGCGCACGCCTGCCTCGACTCGGGACTTTCGGTCGAAGAGACGCTGACCGGCATGACTCTGAACGGGGCGGCCTCGCTCCAGCTGGCCGGGGAGATCGGCTCCATCGAGCCCGGGAAGTCGGCCGATCTCCTCCTCCTCGACGCTCCCGACGATCGGCACCTCGTCTATCATTGGGGCACCAACCTCGCCGCCGCAGTCGTCGTTCGCGGCCGCGTGGTGATGGCGAACCGCCCGTGACCGACTTCGCAACGCTGACGCTGAATCAGTTTCTGTCCGCCCTGGCTTCGGCCGCCCCGACGCCGGGAGGCGGCACGGCCGCCGCGGTCGCGGGCTCCATCGGCGCGGCGCTGGCGGAGATGGTGGCCCAGCTGACGCTGTCCAAGGAGAAGTACGCCTCGGCCCACGACGCCGTTCGTCCAATCTCGGAGGCCGCGCAGCTCGCACGCGCCGAGTTCCTTCGGCTGGCCCGGGAGGACTCCGATTCCTACGACGGCGTGGTCGCGGCGCGACGGCTGCCCAGGGAATCCGATGCGGAGAAGGCCGCCCGACAGCACCAGATCGCGGTCGCCAACCGCACCGCCGCCGAGGTGCCGATGCGCACGGCCCAGGCGGCGGTGCGCCTGCTCGCGGCCCTGCCCGAGCTGGCCGAGAAAGGCAACCCGAATGCGGTGTCGGACGTGGGGGCCGCGGCCCTCCTTCTCGACGCATGCGTGGAGGGAGCGCTCTTGAACGTGGGGATCAACCTCTCGGGCATCGAGGACCCCGCGTTCGTCGCACTCATGCAGCGCGAGACTGCCGTGGTCCAGGAAGAGGCGCAGCGGCTCCGCTCGCAGGTCGTCTCGCTCGTGCGCCGCCGGTTCTGACGATCTATTTCGCTGACAGGCGGACCGTTAGCCCTTCTCTCGAACGTTTCGAGATTTTCCTTGACACGGCCGTGCCCGTTTCATAGAATAGGAACATTGAATCGCGCGACACCGGGAACGGGTCGCGCGTTTTTGTTTTCCCCCCTCTCTCGCATTTCTCCAAGCTTCTGAGCCCGGACCAGTTCACGCATCCGGAACTCCCGGAAGGACGCGTTTCGAGTCACGGGCGTCGAGCGAATCGACGCGCCAAAGCACGCTTTTCTCGCCGGCCGCCCCTCTGCGCCGCCGCGCCATAGAATCCGGCTTCCATGCCCGCGGCCCGTCCCACCCTCTATCTCGTCGACTCGATGTCGAACATCCACCGCGCCTACCACGCAATACAGCGTCTCTCGACGTCCGCGGGCCGGCCGACCAACGCCGTCTATGGCTTCGTGACGATGCTGCGAAAGATGGTGCGGGAGCACAGCCCGGACCTCCTCGCGGCCGCCTGGGACGGCCCCCAGCGCACCCAGCGCCACGAGGCCTATGCGCAATACAAGGCCAACCGGCAGGCGATGGCGGACGATCTGGCCGTGCAGCTTCCCGAGATCCGCGAGGCGCTGGCCGCGTACCGGATCCCGATCATCGAGCTGCCGGGCTTCGAAGCCGACGACGTGATCGGCTCGCTCGCCAAGAAGGGCGAGTCGGAAGGCTACGACGTCGTAATCGTGACGGCCGACAAGGACATGCTGCAGCTGGTCTCCGGAGACCGGATCCGCGTGTTCCACACGGGCAAGGAGATCTTCCTGGACGAGGCCGGCGTGACGACGTTTTTCGGCGTTCCTCCCGGCCAGGTGACCGACGTGCTCGCCCTCATGGGCGACAGCGTGGACAACGTCCCCGGCGTGCCGGGCGTCGGACCGGTCACCGCGAAGAAGTGGATCTCGCAGTACGGCAGCCTCTCGGCGCTCTACGAGCACGCGGGCGAGATCAAGGGCAAGGTCGGCGAGAACCTGCGCGCCCACCACGAAGACGCCCTGCTCTCGCGGCGGCTGGTGGAGATCCCGGTGGACCTGCCGGTCCTCTTCGATCCGACGTCTCTGCGCCGCTCCGAGCCCGACTACGGCCGGCTCAAGGAGCTTTTCGTGCGCCTCGAATTCCACTCGCTCGCGGCCGAGATCCAGGGAGAGGCCGCGGTCGCGCCGGAGATCACGTCCGAGCGCCTCGCCGCCGGGGCACCGTTTCCCGCGATCACGGGCCAGGCCGGGGCGGCGCTGCTGATGCGCGGCAGTGAGGCGTTGCTCGCCGTCAGCTCCGGAGCGACGACCTACATCCTCGAGGAAGGCGCCGCGTCGGTCGCGGCGAGGTGGAGAGAGATCGAACGCGGCGGCGCCGCTTTCGCGATGGGAGACGCCAAGCCTCTCGACGCCTTGCTCGCACGTCATGGGGACGGAGCCCACGCCGAAGTCTTCGACGTGTGCCTCGCCCAGTACGTCCTGGCGCCGGGAGTGGCGAGCGCCGAGATGGAGCCCATGGCTTTCCAGCGGCTCGGCCAGCGGATCATTCCTGACAAGGAGGCGGGAGTCTCCGCGTGCGCGCTCCCGGGCCCGTACGAGATCGCCAATGCGGACCGGTGGCTCGCCGAGCGCGCCTCGGCGGCGGCGGCGCTCGCGCCGGTCCTCGCGGCTGAGCTTTCGGCGAAGCCGGCGCTGGATCGCCTCTATCGCGAGATCGAACGTCCGCTCACTCCGGTGCTGGCGCGCATGGAGCTCGCCGGCGTCGCGATCGACATACCGCTGCTCAACGAGATCGCGACGCGGATGGAAGGAGAGTTGCGGTCGCTCGAGCGTCGGATCTGGGACGAAGCCGGAGAGGAGTTCAACGTCAACTCCCCCGTCAAGCTGGGCCAGATCCTCTTCGAGAAGCTGAAGTATCCCGTCCTGAAGAAGACCGCCAAAACGAGGTCGTCTTCGACCGGTGTCGAGGTCCTGACGGAGCTCGCGGAGCAGGGCTTGAGCCTGCCGAAGCTCGTGCTCGAGTTCCGCGAGATCTCGAAGCTGAAGGGGACCTACGTGGACGCGCTGCCGATCCTGGCCGATGCGGAAGGAAGGATCCACTCCTCCTTCCGCCAGAACGTCGCGGCGACCGGCCGGCTCTCCTCCTCGGACCCGAACCTGCAGAACATTCCCATCCGCACGGCGACCGGGCGCGAGATTCGCAAGGCGTTCATCGCGCCTCCGGGCTGGAAGCTCGTCGTCGCCGACTACTCGCAAATCGAGCTGCGGATCCTGGCCCATCTGTCGGGGGACGCGGCGCTGATCCAGGCGTTCGAATCGGAACAGGACATTCATCGCGCCACCGCGGCGAAGATCTTCGGCGTGTCGCCGGACCTCGTCAGCCACGAGATGCGCTTCGCCGCCAAGCGCATCAACTTCGCGTTGCTCTACGGGATGGCCGCATACACGCTCGGCAAGGAGCTCGGCGTCTCGACCTCCGAGGCCAAGAGCTACGTGGACTCCTACTTCGCCCGGTTCCCGAGCGTTCGGGCGACCCTGGACGGGATCCTCGCCGAGGCCCGCCGCACGAAGGAGGTCACGACGCTCTTCGGCCGGGTGCGGCCGATCCCCGACATCGTTGCCTCCAACGGCGCCGTGCGCGGCAACGCCGAGCGCATGGCGTTGAACGCCCCCTTCCAGGGAACGGCCGCGGACATCATCAAGATCGCCATGATTCGGCTCGACGACGCGCTCGATGAAGCCGGGATGAAGTCGCGCCTGGTGCTCCAGGTCCACGACGAACTCGTCCTGGAGGCGCCGGAGGCGGAGGTCTCCGCCCTCGAGCGGCTCGTTCGGGAGGTCATGGAGGGCGCCGCGCAGCTGAAGGTTCGCCTGGCCGTCGACGTCGGCTCGGGAAAAAACTGGCTCGAGGCGAAATGACGGGCGAAGCGCTCTAGCGTCATCGCCCGTCATCCCGAGGAGCACAGCGACGAGGGATCCCGCGCTCGGCCTGGATCCCGGCTCGTCAAGTCCGGGATCCCTCGCTTCGCTCGGGATGACACGCCGATTGGCATTGCCCCGTCATATACTTTCCCGACTTCCATGCGACTGACGATGCGCGCCCTGCGGGCTGCGGCACTGTTCGCCGTCTGCATTCCGGCTCTCGCGCGTGCTCAGACTCCGGCGCCGACACCGACTCCCGCGCCGCCGGCTCCGCCTCCGGCTTCGGCGGCACCGGCCGGACAGCCCGCGACGGCGTTGCCCGAGACTTCCGTGCCACCCACCGGCGCGCCGGCTCCCGCCTCGGCGTCGGCGCCCGCCGTCTTGCCAACGCCCGCGACAAATCCGTCGGTCATGCGCATCGTCGAGCCCCCGTCCGTCACCGCGCAAAGGCTTCCCTCCGAGAATCCGTACGCGGCGACAGTGGACGTTCCCGCAGCCCTGCCCCAGAAGCTTCCGCTCACCGACGCGAACCTCTCGATCGGTTTCTTCGTCTCGATGCGCGTGGACCCGACCGGCAAGACCGTCACGGCCCGGCGGGAACGCGATCCGATTCCTTCGCTCGCGGGCGAGACGCTGAAGTCGCTCCAGCGGTGGACGTTCAACCCCGCGCGCCGCTCCGGCCAGGCCGTCGACACCTGGGGAGCGTATCGACTCGACCTCGCCGTCGAGATCGACGCCCCGAAGATCGTTCAGCAAACCTTGACGCCCGTGGCCGCCGCGACCGCGTTGCCCACGCCGTTCGGGTGGCCGAGCGACGCGGAATGGCTCGAAAGCCGCCATCCCTCGAACCCGTCCGATGGGACGATCTCGATCCTCGAAGTCGACACGGCACCGATACCCCAGAAGTCGCCATGGTCCGCCGGCTCCTACAAGGGCGCTTTCTCGGCCAAGTTCTGGATCAAGGTGGACAAGACCGGCAAGGTCGAGAAAGCGATTCCGATCGAGGTCACCGATCCGGTACTGCTGCCCTACTTCCGCCGGGCGATGAGCGCGTGGATGCTGCGCCCGGCGCAGGCCGGAGGCGCGCCGGTCGCGTCCTGGAACGAGCTCTCGCTCTCCGGCCAGGTCTCCTTCGACGACGAGATCAAGCAGATCGCGGCGTTACGCCGGGCGATCGGGCAGTAGGCAACCGGCTAACCGCGCAGGATCTCTCGCCGGTCGCCGACGCGGCGGGTGACCTTCGCTCCATCGAGGTGCTCGAGAAGAGGTATCGCGATGCGGCGAGTCAGGCCGAACATCTGCTTGAACTCGGGCACCTCGAAGGCAGTCTTTCCCGACGCGCGCAGACGAGAGACGACGTCGTCGACGGCCTCGCGTGCGATGAACCAGCCGCCCGGAAGCCGCAGGAGCGCTCCCCGCTTGACCAGATAACCGATGAGGCCTTCCACGACCTTCGGATGGTGGCGGATCGCCGCGGCGGCTTCGCCCGGCGAGGGAGGCTCGAGGCCTCGCTGGCGGTAGAGCGCGGCGATCCTCTCGGAAAGCTCTTTCTCCGGCGCGGCCAGGTCCTCGCGGCCGGGGGGACGCGCTTCCTCTCCCGCGATCACGAGGACTCCGCGCGCAGCCAGTGCCTTTTCGATGGCCTCCGCCCAGCGGGGCTCGGCCGACGGAACGAGACGCCGAAGCAGTGTGCTTCGCGACACGCCCACCGAAGCGCCTCCGGAAGACACGAGCGATGCCAGCGCCGCCGAGGCTTTCGACGCCAGCCTCGACAGAGCGGACTCGGCCATGTACCGATCGGGGCCGCGCCGTAAGGCATGGACTCGCCGCTCCGCGAGCGGGGCGGCGAGCGCCTCCTTCACGGCCGCCGCCGAAACGCCCGCTCGCTGCGCCAGGGAATCCTCGTCAGCGCCGCGCTCGCGCGCTTCCTCGATCCAGAGCGCGAGACGCTCCGACAACGACCCCGATTCGAGGCGGTCCAGCGCCTCGGCGGCCTCGGCATCGCCGCGCCCGCGCCGTCGGGCCGGGAGGGGATCGAGGATGACGCCTCCCCCGATCGTCCGAACCGGAGACAGGCGGCGAACGACGAAGCGGTCGCCCGGAGCGGCGGCGATGAGAGATGAAAAGCGCAGCTCGACTCTGCCGGATCCGCCGGGCTCGAGGACCGCGGCGTCGAGCAGTCGCACGCCGGCGCGCGCCTCGGAGGAAAAGTGGTGAACCGAGACGCGAGATCCGCTGGTGAGCCGTGGCGCATCCGGCAGGAGCTCGAGCCGCGCCAGGAGCCGCCGCGAGAGAGCCAGCCGGCCGGGTGTCGCGAGCATCTGGCCGCGGCGAAGATCCGCGAGCTCGACGCCCGCGAGGTTGGCGCTGACGCGTTCGCCCGCGCGTGCGACCGTCTCTTCCCGGCCGTGGACCTCGATCCGCCGGACCCGAACGACCTTGCGGTCGGGCAGGAGGTCGAGCTTCTGCTCCCGCGCGATCGTTCCCGACACGAGGCTTCCGGTGACGACCGGACCGAAGCCCGCAACGAGGAACGCCCGATCGATCGGGAGGCGCGTCGCGAGGGCCTCGCTCTCTTCCGGATTCCTCGCCTGAGCCAGAGAGACCAGAGCGGCCTTGAGCTGTTCGAGGCCTTCTCCGGAGCGCGCGGAAACGGGCAGGATCGGAGCGTTTTCCAGGAACGAGCCGCGGACGAGGTCCTTGACGTCCGAGACCGTGACGGCCACGAGGTCGGTCGGGACCCGGTCGATCTTCGTGACGGCAATCGCGCCCGCGGAGAGGTCGAGCAGGCGCACGATCTCGAAATGCTCGCGCGTCTGCGGCATGACCGACTCGTCGGCGGCGACGACGAGGAGCACCGCCTGGATGCCGCCGGCGCCCGCGAGCATGTTGCGGACGAATCGCTCGTGGCCCGGCACGTCGACGAAAGAGATCCGTGCGCCTTCCCACTCGGCGTGGGCGAACCCGAGGTCGATCGTGATCCCTCGTTTCTTCTCCTCGGGAAGCCGGTCGGCGTCGATCCCCGTCAACGCCTTCACGAGGGCCGTCTTGCCGTGGTCGATGTGCCCGGCCGTGCCGATCAAGAAACGCTTCACGCGAAGAGATTCTCACGTCTCGGGTTTCCGGTTCCAGGTTGTCGACGCCACGACCTGAGACCTGGAGCCGGAAACTTGGAACCTCCGTTCCGGTGATAGCCTCCGGCTGAGATGCAGGCGCGCATCGAAGAAGACCTCAAGACCGCGATGAAGAGCGGCGACAAGCGCCGCGTCGCAACGCTGCGGCTGGTTCTCGCCGGCCTGAAGAACGAAAGGATCCAGGCGCAGCGTGACCTGACCGACGAAGAGGTCGAAGCGGTTCTGCGACGCGCCGTCAAGCAGCGCAAGGACTCGATCGAGCAGTATGGCAAGGGTGGCCGGCAGGACCTGGTGAATGCCGAGACGGAGGAGCTGGCGATCATCGAGGGCTATCTCCCCAAGGGCCTGACGGACGCCGAGATCGAGCAGGAGCTGAAAGCCGTGATCGCCGAGAAGGGTCTCTCCTCGAGCAAGGACGTGGGCCTCGCGATGAAGGAGCTGATGGCGCGCCACAAGGGCCGAGTGGACGGGAAGAAAGCGCAAGAGATCGCGCGCCGGCTCCTGCCCTAGCGGCTTCGAGAGTGCCACCGACGCGACAGGAGATCGAGGTCAAGCTTCCAGTCTCGGATCTGGAGGCGCTGCGCAAGCGGGTTGCCGACGCCGGCGCCCGGCCGCGCTCGGCCGAGCACGAGGAGTCCAACGTGCTCTACGACGACCTCGATCACCGGCTTTCCTCCAGCGGCCGCACGGTGCGGCTGCGCCGCGCGGCCGGACGCACCACCCTGACCTACAAGGGCGCCGCCCGATTCGAGGCCGGCGCGAAGGTGCGTGAGGAACGCGAAGTCGAAGTCTCCGACGGCGGCGAAGCCGAGGCCATCCTCGCCGGCCTCGGATTGACGCCTCGCTTTCGCTACGAAAAGCGGCGGCAGGAGTGGGACTTCGAGGGCGCCGTCCTGGCGCTGGACCGCACGCCGATTGGCGAGTTCGTCGAGGTCGAGGGAGATCCGGGGACGATCCGGAAGGTCCTTTTGCTCCTCGAACTCGACGCCTCCGAGGCCAGCCCGTACTCCTACGCCGAGCTGTACACCCGCCGGCGCAAGGAGGATCCCTCATTACCGCCGGACATGGTGTGGACCCGGACAGAACCACGATCCTGATGTCGCTGTGAGGGCGATTCTCTTATGCGCCGGCCGCGGCGTGCGCTTTCGCCCCGTGACGGAGCGCATTCCCAAGCCTCTGCTTCCGTTCCTAAACGTCCCCGTGGCGATCGCGCATCTCCGGCGACTTCACGAGGCCGGAATCCGCGAAGTAGCGGTTAATCTGCATCACCTCGGCGACGAGGTGGAGCGCCACCTGCGCGACCAGGCAGCGCAGCTGCCGCAGCTCACCTTCTTCCGAGAACCCCGGCTGCTCGGAACCGCCGGCGCGCTCCGCAACGCCGCTTCGTTCCTGGGGATCTCCGACTTTCTGGTCGTCAACTCGGACGCGGCCCTCGAGCCCGACTTCTCCGCTCTCATCAGGCCCCACCGGGAATCGGGGCGCGCGGCGACGCTCCTCGTCACGGAAAATCGGGACCCGGATCACTACACGCCGCTTCAGGCCGAAGGGGATCGCATCACGGCCTTCGGCGTCCACGAAACACGGCCGCTGCTCTACACGGGTGTCTGCGCCCTCGCTCCGCGAGTGCTCGCGCGGATTCCCGCCGGGGAAACCGCGCTGGTGGCGGACCTCTGGCAGCCTCTCCTCGAAGGTCGGGGCGGACCCGCCGAAGAGCTCGGCTTCGTCTTCCATCATGGCCCGCACGCCGACCTCGGCCGCCCGGGCGATTTCCTCCGCGCGACGCTCGAAGCGCTCGATCGCGGCGGACCTTTTCCGCGTGGAAGCGGGAGCTTCGACGAACGCATCCGCGTCCTCGCGCAGAACCGGGTTCACGGATTCGCCGCGACGCGCTGTGTCCTCGGGCGCGGCACGATCGGCACGGGCGCGTCGATCCGCGACTCCGCGATCTGGGACGGTACGGTCCTCGGAGACGGCGCCGTGCTGGACCGGTGCATTCTCGCGTCCGGTTGGGTGGCGCCGGGAGCCAAACATGAAAAAGCCCTTCTCTGGGCGGCCCGCCCCGGGGACGAGGCGGTCGTCCAACCCATCGATGTCTGACGGCGCGGTCATGGCATCCATTTCCTTTCTCCTCGTCGGTAGTAGAGGACCCGAACCTTCGCCGTCTGTGCGAAGACACGAACCACGGCCATGCGGTTGCGCGAGTCCCACAGATAGACGGAACCCGGCGTGCTCTCCCCCACCGGCGAGAACGAACAGATGTCGGAGTTGTTGAAGCGAATCGGATCGTCGATCCGGTCGAGGTAGCGTCCCGGAGTGCTCGGGTCCGGCACGCGCGTTCCCGTCATGATGGCCGGCATCACGTCGTTACGCGACCACGGCAGGTAGACGCCCAGGGGCCGATCCACGCCGCTGGCGATCTCCGCCGTCCGTATTCCATTCCCGTTTCCGTCGCCGTAGAGAGACCACTCCCAGCGGTCGCCGTTCTTGCGAAACTTCAATCCGACGTTGCCCCCGCGCGAGATCGCATAGGACCGCGCGCGGAAGAAAGCCACGGTGGTCTCGTGAACGGCCGACCGGATCGCGACGCTCTCACGCAGATTCATCACGCCCGGCACCACCATCAGAAGCAGATAGGCGATCAGCATCAACCACAGGAGCAGCTCGGTTACGGAAACGCCGGCCGAGCCGGGAAGGGGCCCGGGGCCCTGAGGGCCCCGGGCGGGCGAAAGGCTCACCATCCCTTGCCCATCGGGACGGCGCTGGCAGGCTTCTCCGCGGCCGCGGGAGAAGGGGGACGGCGCGAAGAAGAGGAAGAGGACCGGACCTTGGACGTCAGCGTCGTCGTTCCGCTGACCGCGACATAGGGCTTCAGCGTCAGGAAGAGTTTTTCGCCGATGCCCTTGACCTCCATGAGCTCCTCGGGACGGGAAAAGGGCTTCTCCTTGCGGTACGCGATGATGCGTTCGGCGACCTTGGCGCCAATGCGCGGCAGATACGCGAGCTCCGCCGCCGAGGCGGTGTTGATGTTGACTTTCTTGCCTTGGGCTTGATGATCGGGCGCCTGGGCGGCTTTGTCCGCGTCCTGCGCGAACGCGAGGGCTCCGGCGCCGAGATGGAAAACGATCGCGAGACAGAGTGCACGGATTCTCGAAGGCTGCATGAAAGCTCCTTTGTGAAACGAATGCTGGGAAACGTAGGGAGCGGTTTGTCCTCATCGAGTTTTGCGATCAGGCGTTCTCCATCGGCACCTCCTTTCGAGAGCCGGGAGAAAGGCGAAATCCGTGCCGTCGTGCGCCGCGGCGGGCAAGGCGCGGCGCCGTCGCGACTTAGGCGGTCTCGGAGCCTCCAGACCCGACGCGCGGAGCGACAAGAGATTGCGTCCGCAATCGGCCGGCAAAGCGGTTTAAGTCACTGATTCGACAGCTTCCGCTCCAACGTCAAGAGCTCATGACGCGAGTCCAATCTCTTGTCGGTCCGCCCGTATAAACTCCGTCGCGGTGGCCGGCAGAGAGATCATCGTCGGCGTTTCGGGCGGATCGGGCGGCCGCCTGGCGCAGCGACTGGTGCAGATCGCGCTCTCCTCGAACGGTCTATCGAAGCTGCATCTGGTCCTGTCGGAGCCGTCGCTTCTCGTCGCTCGGAGCGAGATCGATGCGGGGATCGGGTCGCCGGAGGACTGGATCGCCTCTCTCCGCCTGCCGCGTCCGCTGTCGCGCAAGATCGTGTTCCACGACAATGCTGACGTCGGCGCGTCGATCGCCTCGGGCTCCTACGCCGCGTCGGGCATGATCGTCGTTCCCTGCAGCGGAGGGACGCTGGGCGCGATCGCCAACGGAATCGCCCGGGACCTGCTCCAGCGCGCCGCCGACGTGTGCCTGAAGGAGCGGCGCCCCCTGCTCCTCGCCCTGCGCGAGTCACCGTACTCGCTGATCCACATCGAGAACATGACGCGGGTAACGCTCGCCGGGGCAATCGTGATGCCACCGCTGCCGGCGTTCTACATCGCCGAGCCGACCGTCGAGCGGCTGCTCGACGCCTACTGCGTTCGTGCCGCGCGCATGCTGGGTCTGGCACCGCGCGGCGACGCGTACCGATGGGAAGGCCGCGGCGCGGCGTCCAGGGTCAGACGGCGCCCGGCGCGCCGATGACATCGCGGGCGGGCGTCTTCCGGTCGCTCCGGACGACGCTCGAGATGATCAAGTTCTCGCACACCCTCTTCGCGTTGCCCTTCGCGCTGCTGTCGGCGTTCCTCGCAGCCGGCGGCTGGCCGCACCCCGCGACGCTGGGAAAGATCCTCCTCGCGATGCTCGGCGCCCGCAGCGCGGCAATGGCCCAGAACCGGCTGGCCGACCGCCATCTGGACGCGGCCAATCCGCGCACCGCCTCGCGCGCCCTCCCCACGGGCGCCCTCTCGGTCGGCTTCGTGCGCGGCTTCCTCGCCGCATCCGTCGTTCTCTTCGTCGCCGCCGCCGCAAGCCTGAACCGGCTGACGTTGATCCTTTCCCCGGTCGCTCTGGCGCTACTGTTTCTCTACTCGTACACGAAACGATTCACGGCGCTGTCGCATCTCGTGCTGGGGCTGTGCCTGGCCCTGGCGCCGGTGGGCGCATGGATCGCCGTCCGCGGCTCCGTGGCGCTCCTGCCGATCCTGCTCGGCCTCGCCGTCCTCTGCTGGACAGCGGGCTTTGACATCATCTATGCGCTCCAGGACGAGGAGCACGACCGCGGCGCCGGCCTGAAGTCGATTCCGGCCCGCTTCGGCGCGAAACGCGCGCTCGGGATCTCGACCTTGCTGCACGCCACCATGGCCGTTCTCCTCCTCGCCGTCTGGAGGCTCTCCGGAGGAGGCTGGCTCTTTCTCGCGGGGATCGCCGCGACGGCCGCGGCGCTGGCCTATCAGCACGCCATCGTCCGCCCCGGCGACCTCTCTCGCGTCGACGCGGCCTTCTTCACGGCGAACGGATTCGTCTCGGTGACGCTCGCGCTTTGCGGAATCGCGGACGTGCTGGCGCGGTAGCCCGTGTTTCAATAGTGCCCTGACAATCCGCCCACGGGGAAAGGCTCCCGGCGCTTCGCATTAAAATGCCGCTCGATGCCGATCCCGACCGAAGGCGACGTCAAGCTGCGCCACGTGGCGGTGGACGGTCCGATCGGCGTCGGCAAGACCTCGCTCGTCGAGATGCTCGCCCGGCGGTTCCACGGCACGAAGGTGCTCGAGGACGTCGACAATCCGTTCCTGCCCGACTTCTACAAGAAGAAGAAGGGCTCCGCGTTCCAGACGCAGCTCTTCTTCGTGCTGTCCCGCTACCAGCAGCAGCAGGAGATCGCGCAGATCGACCTGTTCACGAACCTCGTCGTGGCGGACTACCACTTTCCGAAGGACAAGATCTTCGCCTGCCTGAATCTCGACGACTCGGAGCTGCTGATTTACGACAAGCTCTATACGCTGCTCTCCGAGTCGGTGCGCAAACCGGATCTGGTGATCTACCTTCAGGGGACGCTCGAGACGTGCCTGAAGCGGATCAAGAAGAAGACGCGGACGCTCGAGAAGCAGGTAACGCCGGAGTACCTGGCGCAGCTGATCGAGGCCTACAACTACTACTTCTACCACTATGAGGAGACGCCTCTCCTCGTGGTCGACACCAACGAGATCGACTTCGTCAACCGCCCGGCCGACTTCGAGGACCTCATCGGGCAGATCCAGAAAACCCGGAAAGGCGTGCAGTACTACGTGCCGGCGACCGGCGCCCCGAAATGACCTGCGGCGCGCATCGCGCCGCCGCAGCTCATCCCGAGGAGCGCAGCGACGAGGGATCCCGAAATCGACTCGGAGCGCGGCTGATCTAGTCCGGGATGAACGCGCGGGCTTCGCCCGGGGTGGGTTACCGCTGGCCTTCGGCCAGCGTTGTCTACTGCTGTGGGTTTGCCTCTGGTGGACGACACGCCTACTGCCGGGGGCCTGCCGATGGTGGACGGCTATCTCGCTCCGCTCGGGATGACAGGCCGACGCACCGCGATATAATCCGCGTCTCGCCCTTCTCGGCGGCGATCCCGACGGGCTTTAGGCGGGGACCTCTGCGGTCCCGGCCCGGTTCGGGACGTCGACCGAAAGGCAAGGAGCGAACGATGACGGACCTTCCGGAGAGAGATCCCCTCTCGATCCCTCAGATCGTCGCGGCCAAGGGCCGCGAGAAGATCGCGATGCTGACGGTGTACGACGCGCCGTCGGCGGCCATCCTCGACGAGGCCGGGATCGACATCCTCCTCGTCGGCGATTCCGTCGAGATGACGGTCTACGGGGAGCCCAACACCCTGACCGCGACCATGGACACGATGATCCGCCACACGCGCGCCGTGTCGCGCGCCGTCAAGCGCGCGGTCGTCGTCGGCGACATGCCCTTCCTCTCCTACCAGGCCGAGCCCGCGCGCGCGGTCGAGAACGCCGGACGCTTTCTCGCCGAGGGCGGCGCGGCGGCAGTCAAGGTCGAGGGAGGACGGCGGATCCTCCCCGCCGTCGAGGCGATCCTGGCGGCGGACATCCCGGTGATGGGCCACGTGGGCTTGACGCCCCAGTCCTTCCGCAAGTTCGGCGGTTTCAAGGTTCAGGGGCGCGAGGCGGACACGGCGCGGGAGATCGTCGAGGACGCCCAGGCGCTGGCCTCCGCGGGGTGCTTTGCGATCGTCCTCGAGTGCGTGCCCGAGACGCTCGCCGCGGAGATCACGGAGAAGATCCCGGTCCCCACGCTCGGGATCGGCGCGGGGCTCCACTGCGACGGACAGGTCCTCGTCTTCCACGACGTCGTCGGTCTGACCCGCGACCTGCGGCCGAAGTTCGTCCGCCGCTATGCGGACCTCACGACCGTCATCGGCGATGCGGCCCGCGCCTTCGCCAAGGACGTGAAGGCGGGCGATTTTCCGTCGCGGGAGGAGAGCTTTACGGGAACGAAGCCGACGCTGAGAAGGGTCCACTGACGGATCTTCGAAGCGCCTCTTGATCGCCCTCCCCCCTCACCCTTACCCTCTCTCCCGACGGGGGGAGAGGGAATGGCTCGATGAACATCGTCCGGTCGCTCGCGGCGCTTCGCTCCGCCGTGGGCCAGGCCCGCAAGACCGGCAAACAAGTCGCATTCGTGCCGACCATGGGCGCGCTCCACGAGGGGCATCTTTCTCTGGTGCGCCTGGCGCGGCGTCACGCGCCGTTCGTCGTCGTCTCGATCTTCGTCAATCCTCTGCAGTTCGGCCCGCACGAGGACTTCTCCCGCTACCCGCGGAAGCCGGACGAAGACGCGCGGATGCTCGAGAAGGAAGGCGCCGACGTCGTGTACGCCCCGGACCCGGGGCACTTCTACCCCGACGGCTTCGCGACGCGCGTGGAAGTGACGCGTGTCTCCGAAGGCGGCGAAGGCGCGCGGCGGCCCGGCCACTTCCAGGGAGTCGCGACCGTCGTGGCGAAGCTGCTCCTCCAGGCGCTCCCCGACCTCGTCATCTTCGGGCGCAAGGATCTCCAGCAGGTCGCCGTGATCCGGAGGATGATCTGGGACCTCGATTTTCCGGTCCGGCTCGTGGTCGGCGACACCGTGCGGGAACCCGACGGCCTCGCGATGTCGTCCCGCAACGCGTATCTCTCTCCCGAGGAGCGCCGGCGCGCAAGCGACCTGTCGCGCACGCTCTTCGCCGCCCGAGCGCGCGCCGTCCACGGCGAGAACGACGCCGAGCGGCTGGAGGAGGAGGCGCGCCGCCAGCTCGAGGCGGCCGGGTTCCAGGTCGACTACGTCGAGGCCGTGGACGCCGAATCGATGGGGCGTCGCGAGAGGGTCGCGCCCGGCACGTCGCTGACGGCCGCCGTCCGTCTCGGGAAGACGCGCCTGATCGACAATGTTTTCCTGCTTGACCCCGCCAAACCCCGGGGATAAGGATCGCTCATGGCCACCACTCCGACTCTCGAATCGCCTCCGTCCGCCGCGCCCGCGGCGGCCGCCGACCCCTTTTGTTTCGGCGATCGGACGTTCACTTCGCGCCTGATCGTCGGCACCGGCAAATACGCGACGTTCCCGCTGATGAAGGAGGCCCTCGAAGCCTCCGGCGCCGAGATCGTCACCGTCGCGGTGCGACGCGTGAACCTGACCGATCGCAGCAAGGAATCCCTCCTCGACTACGTGCCGAAAAGCATGACGCTTCTTCCGAACACGGCCGGCTGCTACACGGCAGAGGACGCCGTGCGCGCGGCGCGGCTCGGGCGCGAAGTGGGACTGTCCAACTGGGTCAAGCTCGAGGTCCTCGGCGACGAGCAGACGCTGTGGCCAGACAACGAGGCGCTGCTGGCGGCGACGAAGACGCTCGTTGCCGAAGGTTTCGTGGTGTTCCCCTACACCTCCGACGATCCGATCGTCTGCCGCAAGCTCGAGGACGCCGGGGCCGCGGCGGTGATGCCCCTCGGCGCGCCGATCGGATCGGGGCTCGGGATCCAGAATCCCAACAACATCGCGATCATCCTGGAGCGCGCGAAGGTGCCGGTGATCGTGGACGCGGGTGTCGGCACCGCGTCGGACGCCTGCGTCGCGATGGAGCTCGGCGCGGCCGGAGTCCTGATGAACACGGGAATCGCCGGCGCGAAGGATCCCAGCCGGATGGCCCGTGCGATGCGCGACGCCGTGCGCGCGGGCCGGGACGCGTACCTGGCGGGCCGGATTCCGAAGAAGCGCTACGCCACGGCCTCGTCACCGACGACGGGCGTCATCGGCTCCTAACCCCGGTTTCCACTGATAGATACGAAACCCGCCGAAAAATTGGACCAGACCGACAAAAAACGCCGGCTTCCGCCAGCGTCGCCCCCTGTCCGAACGGACAGATTCTCCTTGCAACAGCCTAAATTTACATGCTACTTTCCGCCAGCTTTTACGAGACCCCGCACATCCGAGCCACGACCTTTATGCTTTCCATCCCCCATCCGTACGCTCCTTGCGGGGAGGCGTCCGTGCAATCGAAAGGGGGCTGGTCCTAGAGAGAGAGCTTGCGGCCGGCGCCGGGCGCCGGTTCGTTCTTAAGTGCTTTCGTTTCGTCATTCTTTTAAGCCGGAGCGGACAACCGCCCGGTCCAGGGGATAAAAACCCGGGAGATCTGTAACGTCCATGATGCAGCAATACACGGATAAGAATCTCACTTGCGTCGACTGCGGCGGAACGTTCCTTTTTTCTGCCGATGATCAGGAGTTTTACGCTCGCAAGGGTTTCACCAACGAGCCCAAGCGGTGCAAGCCGTGCCGCGACAAGCGCAAGGCTTCGTCGGGCGAAGGCCGCGAGCGCACCTTCTATGACGTGACCTGCGACGGCTGCGGCAAGCAGACCCAGGTTCCGTTCAATCCGACCAACGGCAAGCCGGTCTACTGCCGGGAGTGCTACTCCGCTCGGCGGTCGCAACAGGCTTACTGAGTCCCGTCTCGCAAACGACGGAAGCCCCGGCATCGCCGGGGCTTTTTTTTGTTATCGTCCGAGAGGAACCCAATCGAGTGGCATTGAAACTCTCCCCCGAAACTCCGGCCCGGCCCGCCGGAAACTTGCCCTCGTCGATCGGCAACACGCCGCTCGTGGAGTTGACCCGCTTCGCGCGCGGCGCCGCGCGCATCTTCGCCAAGCTCGAGTGGTTCAATCCCGGCGGGAGCGTCAAGGACCGCATCGCGAAGGCGATGGTGGACGACGCCGAGGCGCGCGGGCTGCTGCGCCCGGGAGGGACGATCGTCGAGGCGACGTCGGGCAACACCGGCGTGGCGCTCGCGGTGATCGCCGCCGCGCGCGGCTACCGCTGCATCGTCGTGATGCCCGAAGGCTACGGCGCGGTGAAGGCCAGGCTGATGCAGGCCGCGGGCGCGGACGTCGTGCGGACGTCGGCCGACGGCATGATGTCCGGCGCGATCGCACGCGCCACCGAGATCGTCCGCTCCACTCCGGGCGCCTACCAGCCCAGCCAGTTCCACAATCCTGTCAACCCCCAAGCCCACTACGAAACCACCGGCCCCGAGATCGCGGAGCAGGTCGGCGGGCGCATCGACGCGTGGGTCGCGGGCGTCGGCACGACCGGCACCTTCACGGGCGTCGCGCGCTACCTGACGGAACATCACGCCGGGATCCTGCGCGTCGCCGTCGAACCGCAGGGTTCGATTCTCGGCGGAGGCCCGCGCGGCCACCACGACGTCGAAGGAATCGGGCTTTCGGAAATCTGGCCGATCTTCGACCGTTCTCTCGCCGACGAGGTGATGATGGTGGACGACGCCGAGGCGTTCGGGACGTGCCGGACAATGTGCCGGGACGAGGGTCTCTTCGCGGGCGGCTCTTCGGGGGCGGCGGCGGCCGCGGCCCTTCGGGTCGCGAGGCGCCTGGGACCAGGCAAGACGGTCGTGACACTTTTTCCGGACGGCGCGGAACGCTATCCGGATCAGGGGATTTTCAAATGAAAGACTCGCTGACTCTCGACGCGCCGCCGGAGAAGAAGCAACCCGAGAAGAAGCAAGGCCCGGGCTTTTCGACCGAGTGCATTCACGCCGGCAACGAGCCCGACCCGGAGACAGGCTCGGTCTCCTTCCCGATCTACCAGACGTCGACATACGTCCAGGAAGCGATCGGAAAGAACAAGGGCTGGGAATATGCCCGTACCCAGAACCCCACGCGCGCGCGGCTCGAGGAGAACCTGACGGCGCTGGAGCGAGGCGCGGGCGCCCGGGCCTTCGCCTCGGGAATGGCGGCGATCACCGCGATCTCGACGCTCGTGAAGCAGGGCGATCACGTCGTCTGCTCGAACATGACCTACGGCGGGACGTACCGCTACTACACGAAGATCCTCGCCCGCTATGGAGTGTCCTTCGACTTCGTCGACACGGCGAGCCCCGCCGCCGTCGAGAAGGCCATCCGCCCCGAGACGCGGATGCTTCACCTCGAATCGCCGACCAACCCGACGATGCAGCTCGCCGACATCGCCGCGCTCTCGGAGCTCGGCCACCGCGTCGGCGCCATCGTCGTCGTGGACAACACGTTCTGCTCTCCGTATCTGCAGAACCCGCTGGAGCTCGGCGCCGACATCGTCATGCATTCGACGACGAAGTTCCTGGGCGGCCACTCCGACACCGTCGGCGGCATCGCGGTCGCGAAGTCCAAGGAGCACGTCGAGTGGCTGGGATTCGTGCAGAACAGCTCGGGGGCGATCCTGTCCCCGATGGACTCGTGGCTGGTGCTGCGAGGCATCAAGACGCTCGTCGTCCGCATGGAGCGGCATGAGGAGAACGGCCGGAAGGTCGCGGCGCACCTCGCGAAGCATCCGAAGGTGAAGAAGGTCCACTATCCCGGCCTTCCCGATCACCCCCAGCACGCGCTGGCAAAGCGCCAGATGAGGGGCTTCGGCGCGATGATCTCTTTCGATCTCGGCTCCTTCGACGGCGCGAATGCGTTCCTGTCGAAGGTTCGGCTCTGCTCCCTGGGGGAGAGCCTGGGAGGCGTCGAGACGCTGATCTCGCACCCCGCGACGATGACGCACGCTTCGATCCCCGAGGAAGAGCGCAATCGCCTCGGCGTCACGCCGGGCCTCGTGCGCATCTCCGTCGGCATCGAGGACGTCGAGGACATCCTGGCGGATCTGGATCAGGCGCTGGGCTAGAGAATCACGGGATCCCTCGCTGCGCTCGGGATGACCGGCTCCTCCGTGTCATCCCGTCCTGGACCTTCTCCGCGGCCGCTCGCCCGTACTAAGATCGCCTCGTCGCCCGCGCGACGCCGAGGTGTGACCATGCACGCAACCCGAACTCTCCCTTTCCGGCTTTCTCTCCTCCTGATCTCCGCGGTGTTCTTCGCCGCCAACCCCGCGGCGGCGGTCGACCCGATCGACTACACGGTCCGCATGGAGCCCTTGCCCGGAGCGACGGCGGCCGGGATCACCATGGACTACATCGCGTTCGATCCGGCGACCCGCTTCGTCTGGGTCCCGGCGGGCAACACCGGCCTCGTCGTCGTCATCGACTCCGCCAGCGGGTCGCTCAAACAGATCGGGGGCTTCCCGACGACGGAGATGGGCTCGGGAGAGCGCAAGCGAGTCGTCGGGCCGAGCTCGGTCACGATCGGCGACGCCGTCGTCTACGTCGGCAATCGCGGCGACTCGACCGTGTGCGCGTTCGACGCGAAGTCGCTGACGAAAGGCGCATGCCACAAGCTCGATTCCATGCCGGATGGGCTCGCGTACGTCGCGGCCACGAAGGAGGTCTGGGTGACGACGCCCCGCGACAAGTCCATCCGGGTCCTCGACGGCCGGACACTCGATGAAAAGGCGAAGCTCCCGTTCGACGGAAACCCCGAGGGCTTCGCGGTCGACGGGCCCCACGGCCGGTTCTTCACGAACCTCGAAGACAAAGACCTCACGCTGGCGATCGATCTCGCAACACACAAGACCGTCGCAACCTGGAAGCCGGCGTGCGGGGAAGACGGGCCGCACGGCCTCCGGGTCGACCCTGCCGCGGGCCAACTCTTCGTGGCGTGCAGCGCGCGCGTCGAAGTGCTCGATACGGCGCATGACGGAAAGGTCCTCTCGTCGGTCGACACCGGCGATGGCGTGGACGACATCGACTACGCGCCGGCGACGCACCTCCTCTACGTCGGCGCCGCCCGGGCGGGACAACTGACCGTGGCGCACGTCGGCTCCGGCGGCAAGTTGGCCGTGGAAGCCCGGGTTCCCACGCATGCCGGCGCGCGAAATCCGGCGGTCACGGACAAGGGCGTGGTGTACCTCGCCCACTCGAGCTTCGGAGGCCTCACCGACATGGTCGTGGCGACGCCATCCGGCGCCCCATCCGACAAGCACTAGGGATCACCGGACGAGCTCGATCCCCTCCGCGCCCTCCGCGAGCTCGATTTCCTGCGGCAGGAATCGGCCCTCGACCCACAGGATGCGCTGGGACTCGAGCGATGCGCGCAGCCGCGCGTACGCCGCGCGCGCGCCTCGGGCGGTGCCGACGGCGTCCATGCGCCCCCATTTCGAGACGTCCGGTGCGGTCTCGCGGAGCGTCCAAACGAACAGAGGTACGCGCAGGAGCTCCAGGTAACGCCGCACGTTTCCGGCGCCGTACGTGCTCGCGTCCTCGCTCGTCTCGCCGAGGACGAGCAGCACGGCTCTTCTCCCGAAACTCTCGAAGGCGTTGAGCCCGGCGACGGCCACACCGTCGGCGTACATCGGAAAGATGCTCGACGGAGATGGATTGGCGACGTGCGAGAGCAGATACGCGAGCCCGCCGTCGGACCGGCCGAAGCCCTCGGTCGAGGGGAAGAGTTGGGTCGGAACGGACGCCATGGGGAACGCCTGGGGCCGGGGCCAGAGGAAGTGCACCGCGTCGTCCTTCTTCAACGCCAGCGCCGTGGAGAGCGTGGGAAATCGAAACGGCGACCCTTCCAGGTTCCGCAGCCGCCCGCTGGTTTCGACGGCGCTGTCATCCCGCACGATCCAGAGCGTCGCGCCGCCCTCCTCGGCTTCGACCACCCGCAGCGTCTTTCCGCGGGCGCGGAGCAACCCCGACAACGACGCCGGCTCGAGCCGGCGCTTGCCGGCGAGGCGGACCGGCACGGCCGTCAGCTCGCTCTTGGCTTCCTCACCCGCGCTGCCGCCGATCGCGACGTCGTCGCGCGACTTGATACCGCTCTCGAACTCCAGCTCTACCGTCAGCACGTGCGAGACCTCGGGCGCGTAAGCCGGAATCGCGACTCGCCGCAGCGCGTCCATCTTCAGCGGACGGCCGTCCAGGCTGACCTCGACCTTGACCGGCTGCTCACCCGTCAGGGTCTGCCAGGCGATCCGCGCCGCGGTGGCGCGGCCGGTCTTATCCCGCTCGAGCAGGATCTCGGCTTCGGCCGGCGGGCGGGGCATGTTGATCCACTGGCGGGCCCGCGCGAGCTCCTTTCCGCCCGGATCCAGAGCGCGCGCCACCAGCTCGTGCGGCGCGAGCACCGGTCCCAGGTCCAGCGGCGCCTCCCAGGGAGGGCTGTCGAGCGAGGCGACGCGCTTGCCGTCCAGGGAGAGCTCGAGCGTGGCGATGGAGCCCTGGACGTTGAGCCGGACCTGCAGGTCGCCCGCAGTGAGCCCGAGAAAGAGAGTGAGAAACGCGACCGAGGCGGCCGTGGGCGCCTCGTCAGGCGCGGGCGCGCACCCGCGTTCGGGGCTTGGCGGCGGGCTTCGGCTTGACAGGCCGCGGCGGACGGCGCGGCGCCACCGTCATCTTTTCGATCCAGCTCGAGAATCCGGGAGACGCCCAGTCCACGCGGTACGCCAGGACTTCCGGCAGCTCGTAGGTGTTGACGCGATGGATCGTCTCGCGGACAGCCTCGAAACTGGCGGCGCGCGTCTTGATGATCAGAAGCATCTCGCCGTCGTCGCAGACGCGGCCTTTCCAGCGGTAGACGGAGTGCACGTTGGGAATGATGTTGACGCAGGCGGCGCGCCGGGCCCGAACCAGGGCGTGGGCAACGTCGAGGGCCTGCTCCTCGGTTCCCACGGACGTGACGACCACCATGAGCTCTTGTCCGTTGCCGGCCACCGCGGGCATTCCATCCCGCGGCGATCGCGGAGTCAAGCGGAGCGGGAAGATCCGCGCGCCGCCGGGTGTTAGAATCCCTCTCCGTTCTTTGAGCCTCTCAACGCGAGAGCTCCGTGGGGGCGATACGGTCTCGACGGGGACGACTGCGCGAAAGGTTGCATGCCGAGGATCTCATCCAGCCTCGTTAATCCGGGTGGGAAACAGTAGCTGCGAACAACAGCAACTTCGCTCTGGCTGCTTAATTAAGTAGCCTCGTTGGACGGTGAGCGCACCCGACGCGCTCCGGCCGACGTCGCGAAATTCGGGTGTAGCCGCCCGGGGTCCCCGGACCGGGCGGCGAAACGAATCCGGGGTGGTCCTGCCGTCGTTTTGCCTCTTCTCGAGACGGCGGGACGAGACTTCAGAAGAGGCTGAGCATGGAGTGGCCTCTCCCGTAGCGCTTCCGGACGCGGGTTCGACTCCCGCCGCCTCCACCATTTCACCGCTCCTGGCTTCTGGCGAGCCCCTCGTTTGCGAATCGCTTCCGCCGATGTGTTTCGGCTAGCTGGTTTGCTAAGGTCGTCGCCATGTCCGAGCGATCCACCGAGCAGATACGCGAATTGCTCGACTCCCTGTATCGCGTGGATTCGGGACGAATCCTGGCCACGCTGATCCGCTTGCTCGGGGATTTTGATCTTGCCGAGGAGGCGATGCACGAAGCCTTCGCGGCTGCGCTGAGCCAGTGGCCGAGGAGTGAAGTACCCGGTAACCCGCGACCGTGGTTGATTTCGACGGCCCGATTCAAAGCCCTGGATACTCTGCGACGACGGGCACGATTCGATGCGTCCCAAGACGAGCTCGTGCGCCATCTCGAGGCGCAATGGAGTCCGGCGGAAAGGTCCAATGAAGAGGACAGCCTCGAGGACGATCGGCTGCGCCTGATCTTTACGTGCTGTCATCCATCTCTCGCGCCGGAAGCGCGCATTGCGCTCACCTTGCGTGAGGTGTGCGGGCTGACGACCGAGGAGATCGCAAAGGCCTTTCTCACGACTCCGCGTACGCTGGCGCAGCGCATCGTGCGCGCAAAGGCAAAGATTCGGGAGACACCGATTCCGTACGAGGTGCCGACGCCCGAGGAATTGCCGGAACGACTGGGCGCAGTGCTTCACGTCATCTATCTGGTCTTCAACGAGGGCTACTCTGCTGCGGGGGGAGCGGAGGTAACGCGGGCCGAGCTCACCGGCGAGGCGATTCGACTGGGCCGGTTGCTGACCGAACTCCGGCCAGAGCCGGAAGTCATCGGGCTGCTGTCCCTCATGTTGCTGCAGGAATCCCGTCACGCCGCGAGAACCTCTCCGGCCGGAGAGCTGATCTTGCTGGAGAACCAGGATCGCTCGCTCTGGAACCGGGAGCAGATTGCGGAGGGAGTGGCATTGCTGGAAAAAGCCTTGAAGTCCCGCCGTTTCGGCTCCTACACACTACAGGCGGCAATTGCGGCCGTTCATGCGGAGGCGGAATCGGTCGCCGTGACCGACTGGCGGCAGATCGTAGCGCTGTACGACCGATTGCTACGAATTCAGCCTTCGCCAGTTGTACAGCTCAATCGTGCCGTGGCAATTGCGATGCGTGATGGTCCAGAGGTTGGCCTGACGCTGATCGACGCAGTGCTGGAACATGGCGAATTGGCAGATTATTACCTGGCGCATTCAGCCCGCGCAGACATGTACCGCAGGCTCGGGAGGACGCTAGAGGCCCGGTCCTCGTATGAGAAAGCGCTGGCTCTGACCCAACAGGAACCGGAGCGTCAATTCCTGCAGGAGAGGATCCGGCAGTTGAATTAAAACGCAACGATTTCTCGTACGAGTTGTCGAATTCCGGCCCGGCCGTTCGACTATCTCGTGAAGGCAGGGCAACCGGCCGAAGACCGTTACAGGAAGAAGACCGTTACACCAAAAGGAGAAATCATGCCGCTGTATTTGGCTGCGAGTTACCTCCCCGAGAATTTCGACCCATCCACCGTGACCGAAGCGATGATCCGCGATATCGATGTGATGAACGAAGAGCTGGTCGCTGCCGGTGCCAGGATTTTCGGTGCCGGCCTCTTCCCGGCCAGCAGCACGAAGTCCCTGCGGGCGCAGCCCGATGGCAAGGTGATCGTCACCGACGGGCCGTACCTGGAGACCAAGGAGCACGTCGGCGGCTTCATCATTCTGAAAGCCGCGGATCTGGAGGAGGCACTGGCGTGGGGGCGCAAGTTTGCCCTCGCCTGTCGAGCGACGATCGAGGTGCGCCCGTTCCTCCCGCGAACCGAGGAAGACAACCAGCAGATCCCCGGGATCGGTCAGGACTGAGAACCCAACGGAAGGCGGGCGTCGTGGAGGAATGGATGAAATACGTCTGTTTGGGCTATCTCGAGCCCGGCAAGTTCGAAAACATGTCTGAGAGCGAGCGCAACACCGTGCTGGATGAGTGTTTTCGCTACAACGACGAACTGCGGAAGAACGGATATTTGGTTGCCGAGGAACCTCTTCAGCCCCCCAACACGGCGGTGACCGTGGGTTGGAAGGACGGAAAGGTTGCAGTGACAGACGGTCCGTACGCGGAAACGAAGGAGCATTTGGGCGGAATTCAGGTGCTCGAAGCGCGAGATCTGAATCACGCGATTCAGCTCATTTCCCAATCTCCGGGTGTGAAGTTGAAGTGCGGAACAATCGAGATACGTCCAGCGGCGGATATAAACGACATCATGAGAGAGAGCGAGCGGCGGCGGCGAAACCTCGCGCTGAGGGCGCAAGACTGATTTCCAGAGAGCAAATACATGTCATTCGTCAACGATCTGAGAGTTGCATTCCGTTCGCTGACCCGAACCAAAGGGCTTGCGCTCACGGTGGTGTTGACGTTAGCGCTTGGCATCGGCGCCAACGCCGCCATCTTCACGCTGGTGCGCGGCGTGCTGCTCAAGCCTCTCGTCAATCGCGACGAGGACCGGCTGGTCTATAAGGCTCTTGGCGCCGAGTTAAAATGGGGCAATCCGCCCGGCACGAACACATCGGCGGCCATGCGCGCCGACCCCCCTAGCGGCTGGCAAGGACGGACAAAAACACGGACAAACGAGAGGAGTATTTCGGAATCATTCAGGAATTCGAAAGAATTCCGCGCCTTCGACTCCCGCCGCCTCCACCAATTTCCTAACGCGCCGTCCGGGCCAGTCTTTTTCCCTCGTACAGCGCGCGGTCGGCCGCTTCGAAAAGGTCACGCGGCTCCCCGGCTTCGGCGGTGGCCGCGCCGATCGTGACCGACACGGGCCGTTCGCGGCCCTCGACCCGGACCGGCTCGCGACGAAGCCTCTCCCGGATCGCTTCCGACTGACGCCGCGCGGCGTCCTTTCCGGCGCCCGCCATGAGGATCCCGAATTCGTCACCGCCCCACCGCGCCGCCGTGTCTTCGACCCGCTTGGTTTCCGCCAGAACTCGCCCGACATGGCGCAGCGCCGCGCTGCCGAAGGCATGACCCAGCTCGTCGTTGATTGCCTTGAGGCCGTCGATGTCGATGACCAGGAGCGAGAGAGGCTCGCGGAACCGGGACGCGTGCTCGACCGCGCGCTCGTACCGATTCCAGAAGACGCGGCCGTTGACGAGGTTGGTGAGGGGATCGTGCTCGGAGAGGTCGCGATAGAGATCCCGCCCCCGGCGGAAACGGTCGGCTCTCCGTCCGGCGAAGAATCCGACCGTGGAGAAGACGAGGCAGGTTCCGACGAGCTCGTAGACATAGAAGAATGCGTGGGCTCGCAGGTCCGCGGCCGGAGCCGCGCCTCCGAGGACGCGAATGAGAAGGGCTCCTGCCGGCGCGCCGAACCCGAGAAGCGCGCCGCCCAGCGTGTACCGCACGGAGTGAGACATGCCGCCTCGGGCCCCATCTCACCCGATTTCGCCGCTCCGCGTCTGATGCAATCGCACCATCGGCCAACCCACAGAGGGAGTATCTTTCGGCGCGAGGACCGTCGAAAGGGTAGCGATGTCGAAAGCCGAGCTTCCGAGCGTTCTGCAGCTGGCGCACACGGAGCTGCACGAGGAAATGGTCGAGGCCAGCCGCCTGGGCGGCGAAACCGGCACCGCGGCCCGAAACGTGGTCAAGGTGCTCTTCCCCCACGTCCTGCTGGAGGAAGAGTTCGGGATCCCGCCGCTCTCGATCCTGCCGCGGCTGGCACGGGGGGAGATTGCGGAGGACATGCGCGTGGTGCTGCGTTGGAGCGATCTGCTGAAGGCCGAGCTTCCGCGGATGCTCCAGGAGCACAAGCAGATCGTCGAAGCGCTGCGGGTCTTTCTGACTGTCGCGAAAGCCGAGGGGCACGAGGGCTACGCGCGCCTCGCCGAGAAACTCCTCCTGCACGTCCGGCTGGAAGAAGAAGTGCTCTACCCCGCCTCGATCGTCGTCGGGGAATACGTGCGTCTCAAGCTCCGGAAGACCTGACCGTCCCGGCGCCGATACTCGTTTCGCGGTCGAGGACCGCGAGGGCGTTCGCGTAAATCGCGTCGGCCTCCTCGTGGCTGTTGGCGATGGCGGTCAGGCCGAGCTTTCCGTACTGCGAGAGCGCGCCGATCATGTGGAAGAGAACCCCGGTCTCCGTCGAGTGGTCGTAGTGCAGCCGGTTGATGGTCGTGATGTCGATGAGATCCTCGGGACAGATGCCACGGTAAGAGTCCGACTTCAGATTGTCGGTCGAGCGGTAGAACTTGGGAAGGCCCCGCGGCGACGCGAAGGTCCCGGTGTCGGCGTCGAGCTTGCCTCCGGTCAGAAACTGGAGGGCCAGGTACGGATGCGTCGTGCCTCCGATCCGGAGGTTGATCTCGAGCGCGAAGATGTCCCACTCGGTCTTTCCGGCGGCGCGGCCCACGAAGAAGTCGACGCCGAACCGGCTGACGACTCCCCGGGCGGCGAGGACCTTCCCCACCCGGCGCCCGGCTTCCTGGATCTGCCGGCGGTACGGGTCCGCCGCGGGAAACCGGCAAGCCTGGTAGACCTGATTCGAAGGTCCTCCCAGCATCTGATCGTGCGAGGAGAGGAGCACGACCTCTCCCTGAGGATCGTTGCGCAGCTGCACGCTTGGAGACGCGGCCTCGGGGTACTCGAGGAACTCTTCGACGATTCCTCCCGTCTCCGCGAAGCGGCGCCGGTATCGGTCGGGGTCCGTCAGACCACAGAACGTCAGATCGGCCATCGCGTCCCGGATCGCGCCCCGAAACGAGCTCTTCGGGTACCGGAAGATCGCGTTGCCTTCGCCGGAGAAGCTGTGGTTGAGCTTCAAGACCGCGCGGCGGACGCGGGGCCGTCGCTTCCGCAGCTCCTCGAGAGCCGCGACCACGTCGTCTTCCGACCGAAGGTCCTCGAATCCCTCCGGCATGGCGACCCCGGCTTCGCGAAAGACTTTCCGGCTTCCGGACTTCGTTCCCAGGCAGGCGAGCTCCGGATCCACGCCGTTCAACGGAATGCCCAGGAGGACGGCGAGCTTGCGTTCGAGCTTGGTCGAGTTGAAGACCGTCATGAACGCGCGCAGCGGATCCCGGATCCCATAGCGGATCCGCTGGATCAGGCGGGGCCGTTCCAGAATCTTCTCGGTCAGCGAGCGCGGCGAGGCGTCGTGGGCGCACAGGAGCGTCAGCCGCGAGCGCGCGTGGCTGGCCGGAATGCCCGCGAGAAGCTGGAAGTAGTACTCGAGGATGAGAGGATGAATCGGCTGCGACGTGACG
The DNA here is from genome assembly GCA_963733815.1 of uncultured Acidobacteriota bacterium. Lineage (GTDB taxonomy): Bacteria > Acidobacteriota > Thermoanaerobaculia > UBA5066 > Gp7-AA6 > DAHUXD01. The sequence continues at coordinate 219,367 of CAVTEG010000002.1, forward strand.
TACACCATGTGAGCGTGGGGATTGCGCAGTCGGATCAGCAGGAAGAGAAGCCTTTCTTCGTAGAAGCTGGCCCCTTCCATCTTGGCCAGATCCGACTGGTCCAGCGTCAACGACGGGATGACGACGGATGTGTAGGGTTCCTCCTCACGCGCCGACAGGGCGCTCCACAGCTCTCGAAGACGGGGTTTGAGCCTTTCGAACTCGGCGATCTCGGCCTCCGGCGACAGATCGCGCGCGAAGGGGGGCTTGGGAATCACGTCAGCGATCTTGTCACGCGGCCCGCTGATGCAATCGGATCAGGGCGTGGGGCCGCTCGCGGACTATCGTCGCAACGATGCGGCGCCAAAGCGTGCGGGCCGTACGGCAGCGGTTCTTCTTCCGGGCCCTCGGAGTCTGGGGCCTCCTGCTGGGGTTCGCTGTCATCAACGGGCTCTTCCGCCGGAACGTCCTGGAGCCGCATCTGGGCCCGGACGTCGCGCACGTTCTGTCGACGACGACTCTGGCGGGCGCCGTCTTCCTGGCGGCGCTCTTCTTCATCGGCTGGGGGCCGGGAGAACGATCCAAAACGGATCTTCTGGCGATCGGGCTCTTTGGGCCCTCCTGACCGTCGTCGTCGAGCTCGGGCTGGGGCTCGCAACCGGGTTTCCCCTGCAGGCCCTCCTCGACGACTACGACGTGACGCACGGCCGACTCTTCGGGCTGGTCCTTCTCGCGGAGCTGGTCTCTCCGCCGATCGCCGGCTTTCTCCGGCACCTCGGGCGGTGAGACCGCCGGTTTCACCGCTCCCCTACTCGTTGGCCGCATGACGGCGGATGTAGTCGCGCGCGAAATCCCGCATCTCCGCCGTCTTGAGTCCGGCGCGGTCGGCCTCGGCTTCGGCGTCGGCCAGGGCCCAGCCGTCCCGCAGGACGCGCCGAATCATCCACAGGGCGGCAGCGCGATTGCCGGAACCGCAGTAGACGAAAACCGGGTAGACACTCTCGTCGTCGGTGACCGAGAGAAACTTCTCCACGGCGGCATCCGTCGGATTCTGCTTCGAGACCGGAACCCGCAGGAAGAGCATTCCCGCCTCCCGGGCCGCACGCGCCTGGGGTCCGTCGTTGAACTCGGACTCCTCCCGCAGGTTGATGATGGTGTTGAACCCTTTGTCGGACAGGGCCGCGATCTGTTCCGGCGTCGGCTGTGCGCCCGTCGCGACGCGTTCGCTGACCCTGTAAAACGAATCCACCGAATCCACGCCCGCCGATGCGAAGGCCGCAATCGCCAGGGCGGCCGCCGAGAAGAACGTGTACATCCTCGCTTGCGTACGCATGTCCGCTCCTTTCCGCCTATGTGAGATTGCCAACGAGGTGCCCTCCTTCCGCGATCCGGCTTCGAGATGCATCCCGGCAACCATAGGTAGAGTCTCCCCGCGAGCACGCCGGCGCAGACTGGTGCAAACGCATCATTTGCCCCCCTCGGCGCAGGCGAGGCGATGCAGCCCTTCCGAGCGCGAAGGATGCCGCCGCATCATGCGCCCCGGCCCTCGCCGGTGTATTTGTCGGAAAGAGCGAAAGGAGAAGGCTATGCCAGCAGTCATGTCCGTGAAGAGCGATCGTGAGATTCAAGAGGACGTATTGAATGAGCTTCGGTGGGATTCGCGAATTCGCCAGGAGGAAGTCGGCGTCCAGGTCGATGAAGGGGTCGTGACTCTGACGGGAACGGTGGACAGCTGGGCGAAGAAGCTCGCCGCCAAAGAGGCCGTGCATCGCCTCGTGGGCGTTCGGGACGTCGCGGACGATGTCCGCGTCAAACTTCCGGGCAGCCTCCAAAAGACCGACACCGAGATCGCGCAGGACGTACGGCTCGCGCTGGAGTGGGACGCCTTCGTGCCCGAGCAGAACATCCGTTCGACGGTGTCCGACGGCCTGGTGACGCTCGAAGGCCAGGTCAACACTCTGATGCAGAAGGCGGACGCGGCGCGAGCCATTCGCAACGTCCGAGGCGTCAAGGGGGTCAACAACTGGCTGACCGTGGCCGCCCTCAAGGCCGATCCCGGCAAGCTTCGCAAGTCGATCGAGCAGGCGCTCGAGCGGCGAGCCGAACGGGAGGCGGAGAGGATCCGCGTTGCCGTCGAGGATGGGATCGTCACTCTGGAGGGACGTGTGCGAACCTGGCCGGAGCGGACCGCGGTGCTGGGCGCCGTCAGCCATGCGCCGGGCGTCAGTGAGGTCCGGGATCACCTGACTGTCAACCCCTGGGGTTGATGGAGCTTCGACGTCGGGCCGGCGCCTCCGGGCAACCGAGGCGCCGGCTATCTCATTTTCCCGCTCGAGTTCTCGAACGCCCGTGAGACGTCTACTCGGTCCGGCGCATTCCCAGGCTGACGAAAAAGAACGCCGCCGCAACGGCGATCGTCAAGGGCCCTCTCTCGAGCCCAAGCCAAGAAGCCGCGGCCGAACCGATGAGCGTGCACGACGTCGCCAGCGCGACCGCGATCGCTCGCATCTGGGGAAGACTGCGCGCCAGATGCTTGGCCGTGGCGGCGGGAATGATGATGAGCGATCCCATCAGAAGCGCGCCCAGGAATCGAAGCCCGAGCGAGACGGCGAGCGCAAACGCGAGGAGAAAGAAGAGATTGAGCCTCGCGACGTCGATCCCCGCCGTGCGAGCGAGATCGGGTGAGACGAGCGCTATGACCAGGCGATCCTCGGCGAGCGTCGCGAAGGCGATCACGAGAGCGGCGGCGCACAGGCCAACGACGATCTCGACGCTGCCCGGCCTTCCCGGCGAGCCGAAGAGGGCGTCGATCAGGTCTTCCCCGGACGTCAACAGGCTTCCGATGGCGAGGGCGGTCGAAAAGACGACGCCGATGATCGCCTCCGTGGGGATGCGCGTCTTGTGCTCGATCGCCCACACGAGCAGCGTTCCCAACAGTAGCGCCGCTGCGCCGCCGAGCAGCGGATGGATGTGGAGCAGGATCGCGATGCCAATTCCCGGGAGCGCGATGTGCGAGATCGCATCGGACGCCAGCGTCATCCGGCGCAACACGGCGAAGGAACCGATGAGGCCGGCCGCCGCCGCCATCGCCAGCGTGAAGGCGAGACCGCTAAGCGCCGGAATCATCGTGGACATGGAACTTCATGGGCGTGCCGTAAATCTCCTGCAGGCGCTCGGGCGTCAGAATGGCGACCGGCGGTCCGAGCCAGGCCCGCCGGCGCGAGAGGCAGAGCACCGTCCCCGCGAAGCGATAGACGAGGTTCAGCTCGTGGGAAATCAGAAGAAGAGTGAGCTTCTCTTCCCGTTGCAGGATCCGAAAGAGCTCATAGAAGTCCTCTTCTCCCGGCTCGTCGATGCCGGCAGTCGGCTCGTCGAAGAGGAGAACGTTGGGTTGTCCGATCAAGGCGAAGGCCAGAAGAAGACGCTGGAACTGGCCGCCCGAGAGGGTGCCGATCGGTCGGTCCGCATCGGCGGACGGGAGCTTGACGACGGCGAGGACGCGCGCGATATCCGCCGGCGGCCGGCGCGCAACCCTGGCCCTGGCCCGCAGAAAGTCGATTCCGGTCAACGGAAGATCGCGTTCGATGTCGAGCTTCTGCGGTACGTAACCGATCTTCGTTCCGGGCGCCCATCGGATCGTTCCCTCGGCCGGAACCGCGCCGATCAAAGCCTTGAAGAGGACGGTCTTTCCGGATCCGTTGGGACCGATGATGGCGAGCGAACTCCCGGATTCGACCCGAAAGGTCAGATCGTCGAGAACGCGAGTCTTTCCGAAGGCAACCGAGAGGTGCTCGACCTCCAGAGCCGGAGGCACGCGGTCAGGCTCGCTCGCCTCGGGGCGCGATCTCCCGGCGGCGGGCGCGGTCTCCTTTCGCTCGGGGATGGGCCTTGACCTTTCCGCGGCGGCGGCGCTCGTAGTCTTCGAGCTTGCGTCGCGCGGCGTCGAAGGCCTCCCGGATCGAGACGTACACGTCGTCTTCTTTCGGCTGGAGATGGATGTCGATCTCTTCGCCCGGCACCGACAGACGGATGCGGATGCCATAGAGCGGGCCCTTGTGATGGTGGCCGTGGGGCGATTCGATCCAGATCTCGCACTTCTGAATGTCAGGCGAAAACCGCGAAAGACGGCCGGCTCGATCCCGAATCCTGGCCTGGACCGCTTCCGACGTCGGCATGTCGAGAAAGTGGATCCGAGGAGTCTCCATGCGCTCTCCCTTCTTCGCTGCCCTCAAAGAGGGCTGCGGGCTTTCTCCGGCGCCGTTAGGGGCTGTTCGTAGACCTCGAGCTCGTTCTCGACACCGGCAACTCCTGGGATGCGGGAAGCACGGGCCAGGAGCCTTCGGACCTCTCCGCCGGAGACCGGCCCGGAAAGCGTGACGCATCCGTTCCGCACGGCCACGTCGATCGAATGCGCATGGCGCGAAACGTGCCCGATCTGCGACCGCACTCGTTCGGCCAGAACCGTATCGGAAACGCCCTCCGCCGCGAGCGGAGGCATCCTACGGACGAGAAAGCCCTGCCAGTGATGTCCGCAGCGCCGGGAGAGAACGTCCAAACGGTGGCCGGTCGAGCGAACACCGTGGACCACCCGGCCGCGGAACCGGGCGCGACGTCTCCTTCCACGCTCGGGGTCAAGGAGATACATGCCGGCGGCCCCGAGAAGCCCACCGCCCACGATCCACCATGCTCTGTTCATCGCTCCTCCCGGATGTCGTCTTCCCGATCCATGCTCTCCCGTCGGAGCTGCCGGGGCATGGTTCCTTTGCATCACTCTCCCGGCCGGGCCAGGGCATCGACTCGCCTGGCGAGGCCTTCCCTCCCACGAGCACACCGTCGGCGACGGCCTTCGGCCCCCCGGTCCATCCAACGAACGCGACGAGCCCGGCTAGAGCGGCCGGCAGCAGGATGGGACCGGCGCGCCTCGACCGGCCGGCTTCCATGCGGGAATGGGCAATTTGCATCAGGACACGGAGGATTTCTCGCAGGACGATACGCTCGAGAGGTGATCTATGAACGTTACCGATCTGATGACGCGCGACGTTCGGAGCTGCGAACCGAGCGACCGCCTGATCACCGTCATTCGTTGGATGGACGAAGCAACCTGTGGAGCGCTGCCCGTCCTCGAGAACGGACGCGTCGTCGCCATGGTGACGGACCGAGACGTCTGCCTGGGTCTCGCCAGGCGCAACGCCCGGCCGACGGGGATGAGCGTCCGGGAGGTCATGAGCGGCCCTCCCCTACATTCAATCGGCGAGGAGGAGACCGCGGACCGGGCCCTCCAGCTGATGCGCCGCTGGAAGGTGCGAAGACTTCCGGTCGTGGACCGCAGCGGTGCGCTGCATGGGATCATCTCGATGAACGACATCGTGCGGAGCATCGGGGAGACCGGGCTGTCCGGCCCATCCGAAGCCGACACGGTCCGCACGCTCCGAGCGATCTGTGAACGACAGAGGCGGGCGCCCGGGAGAGACTGGGTGTCGCGGCCGGCCGTCCGCAGGCCCGAAGTCCTGGAACATTGACCCCGACCCACGCGTGAAACTCCGGCGAGAGGATCTCGCCCTTTCCCGACTTGGAACGCCGATAGACGAGCGACGGCCCAGGAGCGCCTGGCTCCGGGGCGTCCTCAGATCAGTCCGTGCTGATAGGCGAAGACGACGGCGGCGAGCTTCGTATGGACGTCGAGCTTGTGGAGGATGCTCTGTATGTGATTGCGCACGGTCACCGGCGAGATGAAGAGCTTCTTCCCGATCGCCGAAGTCGCCAGGCCCTCGGCGAGACAGCGCAGGATCTCCTTCTCGCGGGCGGTCAGGTCGATCGGCTGGCCCGCCTTCGTCTCCATCGGCCAGAGGGGCTCGCGGAATCTGAGCCTCCTCGGCCAGCCCGCGCTCGAGGGCGGAGGGCTTCCGCTTTCCGTCGCGAAGGACGTGGACGATGGTCGAGAGGGCCGGGTGGTACGAAGGAATCGCGAACAGGGAGACTTCGACCTCCCGGCGCGGGCCCGATCCCGTTTCTACCGAGAGCTGAAAGTGGTGCACCGGCTCCTTCGGCATGTCGCGCGCCTGGTGCGCCACCGGGCAGTTGCGGTAGCAGTAGACGTTGCCGCTCTCGTCGCGACCCGCAATCACGTCGTAACAGCGCTTCCCGAGAACCGCGCGGGCGGGACGACCCAGCATCTGCTCGCACTTCTTGTTCCAGAGGATTATCCGATCGGCGGAGTCGATTGCGAAAACCGCTTCCCCGCTTCGGGAGATTCGGTCCAAGGCCTCGGAGGAATTCATCGTGGATCCCGGAATAACGCAACGGAAGCCTAGCACTGATTCCGTCCGAGGAGCCGTGGGCTCGGCGGGGCGTCAGGCCCGGAATCGCCGTCGGGGAGCCCGGACCACGGTCACCGGCCGCTGGGCGACGTAGATCAGCCGCAGGGCCGTGCCGCCGACGACCCATTCGTTCAGGGACTCCCGGCCCTCGCTTCCTACGACGATGACGTCCGCCTTCAAGCGATCGGCCTCGCGGGAGATCGCTTCCGGAACCTCGTCGGCCCGGCGTGCCGGGACGACCTGGAAGCGCGCCCGGCTCCCACCGGTGCGCACCTGCCGCGCGGCCCCCTTGAGGACTCGCTCGGCTTCGCTCAGAGAGCGTCCGCTTCGCGCCGGGCTTGCCGACGCCGCTCCCGGATCCACCGTCAGGACGACCAGCTCCCCGCCGGAATTCGCGCCGGCCAGCTTCGCGGCAAACTTGACCGCGGCCGCGCTCGCTCGTGACCCATCCGTGGCGACCACGATCTTCATTGCCGTTCCCCTCTCTGGACTCAGGTTCTACTCATGACGTTAGGAATACCAGCCTGCCCTTCACGAGGCTTGATGCGGTTGCATCAAACCGGTCTTCTCGTAGACTTCGCACGTCAGGACGAAGCCCGGATCGAGCCGGACGCTCGGGATCGTCACGTCGAGTGGCCCGCGAAGCCCTTGTGGCCGACGACGCTCTTGCGGCGCGGGCCGCGGCCCTTCAGGATCCAGCGCTTCCCCCGGGAGACGGGACGCTCGACGCCGCGCCCGATGCGCTCGAGCAGATCGCTCGTCGTCACGATTCCGACGAGATGGCCGCCGTCCATGACGGGAAGGCATCCGATGCTGCGCCCCCGGAGGAGGTTGGCCGCCTTGCGGATGGTCATGTCGGGTGCCGCCGAGATGGCGGGCGCGGTCATGACCTCCTCGATGTCGCGCTCGAGGACGGGATCGAGCGCCCGAACGTCTCCGTCCGGACGACACCGGCGACCTCTCCCTTTCGCAGCACGACGAGATGCCGGATCCTCTTCGTCCGCATCCGTTCGAGTGCCGCGCGGACATTCTCGTTCGCCGTGATCGTTTCGACCTTCCGCGTCATGATGTCCTGGACTCGCATTGGGGACCCTCCCTTTCTCAGCTCCGCTCCTCCGGTCTCAGCGCGATACGACCTCGCCCGCGATCCTGCCCCGCGTCTTCCGACATGCCCGCATGAAGGCGCTCGGCGTCCAGACGGCGGCAGAGCTCCGTGCCGGGATTCATCACCGTGGCGGCGCCCGCGGCGACGCCGAATCGCACGGCCTCCTCCATGCTGCGCCCCTGCTGGAGACGGAGAACTATGCCCGCGAGCATCGAGTCTCCGGCGCCAACGGTGCTTCGGACGGGCACCATCGGCGAGGGGATCCGCTTCGCCGTCCCGGCCGCGACAAAGAGCACGCCCGCGGCGCCCAGCGAAAGCACGACGGCTTCGCACCGTCCCCGTGCGATCCAGCGACTCGACTCCGCCACGAGATGGCTCTCCTCGGCATCCGCGAGTCCGGTGAGGCTCTGAAACTCCCGCAAGCTGGGCTTGACCAGGAACAGGCCCTCGTCCAGCGCCCGCCTCGCGGAATCTCCGGCCGTGTCGAGGATGAACCGGCCGCCGCGCTCCCGTGTGAGCCTCGCCAGGCGCGCAAAGAAATCCGCCGGAACGCCCGGAGGAAGGCTTCCGCTGGCGACGAGATACGCGGGGAACGGCCGAAGGGCCGTGATTTCCTCGAGGCATGCCTCGGCCTCCGCTCCGGTGAGCTCCGGGCCCGGAAGCACGAACCGAAACTGGTGGGCGGTCGTCTCCTCGAAGACGTTCAGGTTTTGGCGCGTCCAGCCGGCGATCGGGAGGGACCTCCGCGGAACGCCTTCGGCGTCGAGAAGCGCGTCCAAGAGCTCGCCGGCCGCTCCTCCCGCCGGGTAGACGGCCAGCGCTTCTCCGCCGAGCTTGACAATCGCGCGCGCCACGTTGATGCCGCCGCCGCCGGGCTCGTATCGAGGCGGACCGCAGCGGAGCTTTCGATCCGGGATCACGCGGTCCACGGCGGTGCTCTCGTCGATGCAGGGATTGACGGTCAACGTCACGATCGGAGGAGTCGCGCCGGTGCTCATGGGTGAATCATCCCGTCGACCTCTTCCGGCAACGCCGGAACCCGGAACTCGACGATCGTCTTGGTCCCGTCCTCCGACAGCACCTCGAGAGCCTGCTCGGCGTCCCTGTCCGAAAGCTCGACCCAGACCTGACGGGGCGACGGGATCTCGTGCTCGAGGTTTCTGGCCGGCGTCTTGCCGAGGTGGAGCGAGATCGGCCCCTGCGCGTCGGCGTTCGAGACGATTCCCTCGAGCGGCAGGTCGCGGGCCTCGACTTGGGAGCCGAGCCTCGGATGAAGCACACGGACCGTCACCAGCCAGCCGTCATGGCGCCGGCTGAACTCCTCGAAGAAGCGGAACCACTCGGTTCGCGGAACCAACCGGTTATGCATGGAAACCTCCCGACTCCAAGTCTTAGGCTTCCCGGCGGGAGCCGTATGATCCATATGCATCAGAGGACGCGCCGTCGAAGGCGCGAGCCTTCCATGGGAGAAGACGTGCGAGGGAGCGCCAGGACCGGACCGGCCGCCGAGGCTGCATATCCGTCGGAGGAAGAGCGCGACATCGTCCTCCGGTCCGGCTCGACCCTGCGTCTCCGGCCGATCCGGCCCACCGATGCCGGGGAGCTTCTCGCGTTCTACCGTCGCCTGTCCCCCGACAGCCTCTACTTCCGGTTCTTCTCGATCCCCGATGTGAGCGCCGAAAAGGCCTCGGGCTTCTGCCGCGTGGACTACGACAGCGAGTTCGCCCTGGTCGGCGAGGCCGCCGGGCGCATCGTGGCGGTCGCTCACTACTTCCGCCTGCCGCAGAAGCCCGAGCGCGCGGAGGTCGCCTTCACCGTCGAGGACGCGCTGCAGGGCCAGGGCATCGGCACGCGCCTGCTCGAACGGCTCGCGGAGATCGCGCGCGAGCCACGCAATCTCGACCTTCGAGGCGGAGGTGCTCGGCCACAACCGGCGGATGATCGATGTCTTCCGCAACTGCGGCTTCGAGACGCACGGAGAGGCAGATCGAGGGCGGCGTCGAGAGGATCGCGTTCTCCATCGCTCCCACGCCGCCTTCGAAGAGCACGCCGCGGAGCGATCCTCGCGAGCCGCCGTTCGCGTCGATGCAGCAGCTGTTCGAGCCCTCGGCGGTCGCCGTCGTCGGGGCGAGCCGGGAGCGCGGCAAGATCGGAGCCGAGATCTTCCACAACTTGCACGGAGCCTTTCGCGGACGGACAGTGCCGATCAACCCGCGCGCCGAGGAGATCGAGGGTGAGCGCTGCTATGCGCGTCATCGAGGTGCCGGAGGCTTTGGATCTGGCCGTCATCGCCGTTCCGGCCGAGCAGGTCGAAGCCGCGGTCGACGACTGCGTGGCCAAGGGAGTCTCCGGCATCGTGGTCATCACGGCCGGCTTCTCGGAGACCGGCGACGCCGGACGCCGCCGCGAGCTCGCGCTGGTCGAAAAGGTCCGGGCCGCGGGAATCCGAATGATCGGGCCCAACTGCATGGGCCTGATCAACACCGATCCCCGGTTCCGCCTCGAACGCGACGTTCGGGCCCGTCTATCCTCCCGAGGGGCGCGTCGCTCTGTCTTCCCAGAGCGGGGCGCTCGGACTCGCGCTGCTCGACTACGCGTCGAAGCTCAACCTCGGCATATCGACGTTCGTCTCCGTGGGCAACAAGGCGGACGTCTCCGGCAACGACCTGATCCAGTACTGGTCGGAGGACCCGCGCACCGACGTGATCCTCCTGTACCTCGAGAGCTTCGGGAATCCGGTCCGCTTCTCGAGAATCGCCCGACGCGTCGCGCGCCAGAAGCCGATCGTGGCGGTCAAGTCCGGCCGCTCCCGCGCGGGCTCGCGAGCGGCCTCCTCGCACACCGGGGCGCTCGCGGAATCGGATCGCGTGGTCGACGCACTCTTCCGTCAGGCCGGAGTCGTCCGCACGGGCACCCTCGAGGAGCTCTTCGACGTGGCGATGCTCCTGGCAAATCAGCCGGTTCCGCGCGGCCGGCGCGTGGGAATCGTGACGAACGCCGGCGGACCCGGAATTCTCGCCGCGGACTCCTGCGAGGGACTGGGTCTGGAGCTGCCCGTGCTCTCCCCCAAGACGATGACCGCGCTGCGCGACTTCCTGCCGGCCGCGGCGAGCGTGGGGAACCCCGTGGACATGCTCGCATCGGCGTCCCCGGAACACTACCGCCGAGCCGAGCGAATCCTCCTCTCGGACGAGGCCGTCGACAGCCTGATCGTGATCTTCATTCCGCCGATCGCCGCCAACGTCGAAGACGTGGCCGCGGCGATCGTGGACGGGGCCACCGGCGCGCGCAAGCCCGTGCTCGCGACCTTCATGAGCGCGAAGGGCGCTCCGCCCGTACTCGCGCCCATTCCCTGTTATCCCTTCCCCGAGTCCGCGGCCATCGCTCTCGCGCGCGCCGCCGAGTACGGGGAGTGGAAACGCAAGCCCGTCGGAAAGGTCCCGGACCTGCCGGAGGTGGATCGAGAGGGCGCGCGCGCGATCGTCGAAGCCGCGCTCGGGCGCGGAGGAGGCTGGCTCGGCGCCGAGCGAGACCGAGCGGCTCCTCAGCGCCTACGGCATCCCGGTCGCGCCCGTGCGCCTGGCGCGGACCGAGGCCGAGGCGATCGAGGCGGCGCGGGACCTGGGTTTCCAGTCGTGCTGAAGGCGGTCGGTCCGGCCATCCTCCACAAGACGGAGGTCGGGGGTGTGCGGCTCGGGCTCGCGGACGAGTCCGCCGTCGGCGCCGCTTGCCGCGACTTGAAGGAACGGCTCGGCGCCGGCCTGACGGATTTCCTCGTCCAGCCCATGGTCGACGGCGGCGTCGAGGTCATCGCCGGTGTGACTCACGACCCCACGTTCGGGCCGCTCGTTCTCTACGGCAGCGGCGGAACTCTCGTCGAGCTGCTGGCCGACGTCGCGTTCAAGCTGCAGCCGTCTGACGGACGTCGACGCCGCACGCCATGCTCGACGAGGTCCGGGGAACGGCCCTCCTGCGCGGTTACCGCGGCGCGCCGAGCATGGACGAGGCCGCGCTGAAGGACCTTCTCCTGCGCCTCTCGGCCCTCGCCGAAGCCTGTCCCGAGATTGCGCGAGATCGACCTGAACCCCGTCAAGGTACTGCCGCGGGGTGTGCGCGTCGTCGACGCCCGCGTACGCATCGCACCGCGCCCGATCCTTCCTCCGTCCCGGCGCATCGCATACTGACATCGAGTGCCCCGCTCCGGGCGCCCCAGGAGAACGCGTGAGCGACATTCGCAGCCTCGGAGGTCTTTCGTCCGCCGAGGCACGCGTCCGGCTGGAGCGGGAGGGGCCCAACGAGGTCCCTTCGGCGGGGCATCGCGGACTGCTGAGGCTCGCCCTCGACCTTCTGCGGGAGCCGATGATCCTGCTGCTTCTGGCGACGGGAGCGATCTACTTCCTCCTCGGCGACGCCCGCGATGCGGCGGTCCTGCTCGTTTCGATTCTCGCCGTCATCGGAATCTCGCTCGTACAGAGCCAGAGGACGGAGCGTTCGCTCGAGAGGCTGCGGGACCTCTCGAGTCCCCGCGCCCGCGTGATCCGGGATTCGGAGCAGACGCGGATCGCCGGCCGCGAGGTGGTTCGAGGTGACCTGCTCATCCTCTCGGAAGGCGATCGCGTCGCCGCCGACGGAAGGCTTTGCTGGCTGTCGAACCTCTCGATCGACGAGTCCTTGCTGACCGGCGAGTCCGTACCCGTGGCCAAACGTACGGCGGGGAGCGAACGCGAGGCTCCCCCGGATTCCTCGACGCGGGTCTTTTCGGGCACTCTCGTCGTCTCCGGGCAGGGCGCGGCCGAGGTGACCGCCACCGGAGCGTCGACCGAGATGGGCAAGATCGGCAGATCCCTTCAGACGATCGTCGCCGAGAAGAGCCCGCTCCAGTTGGAGATCGGCAGGCTCGTCCGCCGCCTGGCCGCCGGCGGCCTCGCCGTCTGCGCCCTGATCGTCCTCTTCTATTCGCGCTCCCGTGGGAATCTTCTCGAGGGGCTGCTCGCGGGACTTGCGGCCGCCATGTCCATCCTCCCCGAGGAGTTCCCCGTCGTCCTCACGGTCTTTCTGGCCCTGGGAGCGTGGCGCATCTCCCGCCAGCGAGTCCTGACGCGCCGCATCGCCGCGATCGAGGCCCTCGGGGCGACGACGGTTCTCTGCGTCGACAAGACGGGGACGCTCACACTCAATCGAATGGCCGTCTCGCGGCTGGCATCGGGGGACGCGACGCTCGAAGCCGCCGAAGCAGGGGAACTTCCCGAAGACTTCCACGAGCTGATGGAGTTCGCGATTCTCGCGAGCCGGCGGACACCCTTCGATCCCACCGAGCAGGCCATCCGGGAGTTCGGCCTGCGGACACTGGCGGGGACGGAGCGCCTCCACGAGGACTGGGAGCTTCTGAAGGAGTACCCGCTCTCGACGGAGCTGCTGGCCGTTTCGCACGCGTGGAGAGCGCGCGACCGCGAGGACTTCGTGATCGCGGCCAAGGGCGCGCCCGAAGCGATCGCGGATCTCTGCCACCTCGATTCCGGCGCAACGCGGAGGCTCCTGAATCGAGTCGAGACGCTCGCGGCGGACGGTCTGCGAGTCCTCGCCGTCGCCAAGGCGAAGTTTCACCCGGCGAATCTCCCGCCGCGCTCGCACGACTTCTCCTTCGAGATCCTCGGGCTCATCGGCCTCGAAGACCCTGTCCGGCCGCCGGTGAAGGCCGCCGTCGAGGACTGCCGGAGGGCGGGATCCGGGTCGTCATGGTCACCGGCGACTATCCGGTCACCGCCGCGCGCGTGGCCCGTGAGATCAGCAATACGTGGTTGGTGGGTGGGTGGGTGGTGGTTGGTGGTTGGTGGGTGGGTGGGTGGGTGGGTGGGTGGGTGGTGAGTGGTTGGTTGAGTGAGTGAGTGAGTGAGTGAGTGGTGGTGGGTGGGTGGGTGGGTGGTGGGTGGGTGGTTGGTGGGTGGGTGGGTGGGTGGGTGGTTGGTGGGTGGGTGGGTGGGTGGGTGGGTGGGTGGGTGGGTGGGTGGGTGGGTGGTTGGTGAGTGGTGGGTGGGTGGGTGGGTGAGTGTGAGTGAGTGAGTGAGTGGGTGGGTGAGTGGTTGGTGGGTGAGTGATGGTGGGTGGTGAGTGTGGTGGGTGGGTGGGTGGTTGGTCAACGTAACAGTAACGAGAAAGGGTTCATAAAATAGGTCGGCAACGACAGATTCATAAAATAATCAGATTACATAATTATCATTCATAACATAACGTCTGAATTTAGTAAAAAAATTTGATTTTTGATTTTTGATTTCTCATTTTTAATTTCATAACATCATTAAAATAAATAAGAAGTATGAGTCTATTTGGGTGACCAGTCTGATTCATTCATTCATCATTCATTAGCGGCGGCGGCACCGAAGGCGGCCGAGGC
>CAVTEG010000003.1:0-148242 GCA_963733815.1 uncultured Acidobacteriota bacterium
GTCACATCGCTCGACCTTGATGATGATCCTCCTCCAGCATAGCGGCCTCGCAGCTTTGGGTGATTCCGGTAATGCTCGGCTGGCACATCACGAGTCCCTTGCCGCTGGCTCCGGGCGGTGCGGACATGACGTTTCACTATGCCTTCTACGCGCCGACGGGCCGCTACAACGTGGTCCTGACGAACGGCGGCCTCAGCCCGGCCCCGGACAACACCTCGCTCGGCATGTGGGTCAACGAGCTCTCGTTCCGCGTGACCGGGTACTTCGACAAGGCGAGAAAGTTTCACGGCTCGGGGTCGCTCTTCTACGATTTCAACAGCAAAAAGAAAGACCTGGACTGGACGACGGGGAATCCCTTCACGTACATGTGGGGCCTCGGCTACAGCTACGGCGCGAAGGACAGCCTGTTTTCGGGCTGGTTGGGCGCGGCGGGTTATGCCCAGTGGCAGGTGACTTCGACGAAGGGTATCGACGCGCCGCTCATCGCGCGGGAAAACAAGACGCAGATCAACGGCGTCGGACCCGAGTTCACGACGCTCAAGGGCGCTCTGACGGTCCGGTACTTCTGGCAGTTCGGCGGAAAGTTCACGACGCGGGGCCAGGGCCTCTACGTCCAGTTCGCGATGCCTCTGCCGATCTGAACCGGCGGGCCTCGAAGGACGAGATCCTCGGCGCGAAGGAGGACAGGGGGAGATAATTCGGTGGCACCAAGGAGGGGGGCCATGAGAAATTTCAATCGTTTCCATCGGGTCGCGGCTCTGGCGAGCATCGTATTGAGTCTTGCGGTCAGCGCGGCCGGCCAGGAGAAGGCGAAGAAAGCGACCGACAACGAAGCGATCGTCAAAGCCCTGGAGAACGCGATGACGCCGGGCGAGGGGCAGAAGAAGCTGGAATCTCTGATCGGCACGTTCGACGTCAAGGTTCGGACATGGCTCGATCCCTCCAAACCTCCGATCGAGTCTTCGGCGACGGCGGTCGACACGTGGGTGCTCGGCAAGCGCTACGTGCAGCAGATGCTGGCGGGATACGTCGCGGGCGAGCCCTGGAGCGGCATCAGCTATGCGGGGTACGACAACGTCACGAAGAAGTACGTGTCAACGTATATGGACACCGGCAGCACGGGCATGGAGTGGTACACGGGAACCCTGGATCCGGACGGGACGCACGGGAGGATGACGGCAACGATCGCCGACGAGGTCACGGGCAAGCCCAAGACCCTCGAGTTGAGGCTGACCCTCGCGGCCAACGGGGATCGCGTGACGGAGCTCTGGGAGGAGGACCGGAAGACCGGGCAGATGTCCAAAGTCCTCGAGTTCCAGTTCACGCGAAAGAAGTCATGAAGCGCCGAAGAAGGAGGATTGTCATGATGCGATACCCGTTTCGAAAGACTCTTCCGCTGAAGGCCCTGCTGGCATCCTCGCCCTGCTCTTGTACGCCGCCCCTGGCTCGGCGATTTACGGCGTCCGGCGCCGCGACGGCGGCCGTGTCCTACTCCGCGGGCGCAGCGACCAGCGCGGCGGCGTCACAGCAGCAGGCCGCGGCGGCACAGCAGCAGCAAGCGGCGGCGGCGTCACAGCAGCAGCAAGCGGCGGCGGCTCAGCAGCAGACCGCGGCAGCGAATCAGGCCGCAGCGGCCGCCCAGCAGGCGGCGACGGCGGCCAACCAGGCTGCGGCGGCGGCGGCCAAGCCGGCCGCGGCTGCCCCGAAGACGATGCAGCAAAAGCTCGAAGAGCTGCAGTCGCTCTACAAGAAGGGGCTCATCACCGAAAGCGAATACAGCGCGCAGAAGGCCAAAATTCTCGCCGAGGGCTCGCAGTAGGCGGATTTGCGGGAAGGAGGTCCGTGAGCGCCGAGGCAGCGAAGCAGGCGCGGTTGGGGGCGCCGCTCGTCTATTTCCTCGCAGGCGCCTTTGTGGCGGTCGCGGTCTCGTCGTCGGATGCCGCGAAGCCCCGAAGGCGGCGACCGAGGTCGCCGCCGCTACGACCCCAACCGCAGTCGATCGCCCGTCTTCGAGTGTTGCGGGAACCGTCGCGGGACCCGCCGGCGGAGCCCAGGGAAGCGACGCAAAATCCATCCTCAAGGCCATGTCGGACTATGTGGCCAGCCTGAAGACGATCGAGCTCACGTTCGACAGTGACATCGAAATCATCACGCCGGAACTGGAGAAGATCCAGTTCACCAATTCCGGTGAAACGCTGTTGAGCCGACCCGACAAGCTGCGCGCCCATCGTGTGGGCGGCTATGCAGACGTGATGCTGTTCTTCGACGGCAAGACCGCCAGCATCTTCGGCAAGAGCGTCAATGGCTACGCGCAGGTCGATGCTCCGGGCACCGTGGACCAGCTTTTCGAGGCCCTGAGGGCGGGCTATGGGGTCGCGCTGCCGTTCGCAGACCTTCTCCTGTCGAACTCTTACGACGTCCTCGTGGCCGGCGTTCAGGAGGCCAAATACATGGGACGCGGGGTCATCGATGGCCGGGAATGCGAGCACCTCGCCTTCCGCAACTTCGATACGGACTGGCAGCTCTGGGTTGAGACGGGTAAGGAACCATTCCCGCGCAAGATGGTGATCACCAGCAAGACCGTCAACAGTGCGCCGCAATACACGCTGACCGTCAAAAGCTGGAAGACCGGCGTCAAGCCGGCGCGGGACGCATTCTCGTTCACTCCGCCCGCCGGAGCGAAAAAGCTCGATCCCAATGACCTCATCCAGCTCGACGAGCTGCCTCAGGGCGCACCGAAAGGAGGAAAACAGTGAAGAACACGAGACGCAGCTACGGGGCGATGCTCGGGCTGACTGCCGCGGGTGGGTTGGAGCGCCTCGGCCCCTGGAGCACCCCTCGCCGCGCCGGCGACCCCGGTCAGCTATGCCGGAGTCGCCCGACGCTCCACCGTCGGCGTAGGGGCGCCGGGTGTGGGCGCCGCACCGGGAGTCGGCGTCGGTGCGCCGGGTGCGGGCGCCGCGCCGGGGGTGGGGGCGCCGGGTGTGGCCGGCGTCGGTGTGGGGGCGCCCGGTGCGGGCGCCGCGCCCGCGAACCGGGGCGGACCCGTCAACAGGGTCGGGGTGCACTAGCGATGGTGTGATGGGTTTCGTGTTCTCGCCTGAGAAACGAAAGAGAGGTTCGATGCGCTCGAGGTGCTCACGACTCGTGTCGGCTCTCGCATGCTCCGGTCTTGCGGCCTTCGCGGCCGTCGCATCCGCCCAGGCTCCCAACCCCGAGCGCGAGGCGTACTTCGGCGAGACGCACGTCCACGGAACCCAAGAACCTGCTCGACCTCGGGAAGAGCAAGTCGGCGCTGACGCCCCCACGATGAGCCCCGTCATTTGCGCAACGGAGGAACCGCAGCCGGTCACTGAAGGATGGCGGGCTGCGGCGGCCTTTCAGGTCTCGCCCGAGACGCGCGCCGTGAGCGCGCTTTCGACCAGCCTCATCGTCTTCGCCTGCGTCTTCGGAGGCGCGATCGCGGGCTTCGGCCTTCGGAGGGTCCTGCCCGAGTCTCACAGGAATGCGGATTCGAAGGACATCATCCGTACGGGCACGGGTCTGATCGCGACGATGTCCGCGCTGGTTCTGGGACTGCTGGTGGCCTCGGCGAAGAGCTCCTACGACACCCAGAAAGACGAGGTCACGGCTCAGGCCGCGAAGATCGCGCTCCTGGATCGGGTCCTGGCCCACTATGGGTCGGAAACCGGAGAGATCCAGGGTTTGCTCCGCGCGGTCGTTGAGGAGCAGATCGAGCGGACCTGGGGACGGGACCAGCCCAAGGGCGCGCTCCCGCCGGGGAGTTCGTCGAAGGGCGAGCAGCTGTACGA
Source organism: uncultured Acidobacteriota bacterium (assembly GCA_963733815.1). Taxonomy (GTDB): domain Bacteria; phylum Acidobacteriota; class Thermoanaerobaculia; order UBA5066; family Gp7-AA6; genus DAHUXD01. The sequence continues at coordinate 3,813 of CAVTEG010000003.1, forward strand.
CAGGATCCAGGACCTCTCGCCGGCGAGCGAATCTCAGCGCGGGATGAAGGCGCAAGCGATCCAGCTGATCATCGAGCTCGCGCAGACGGGCTCGCCGACGCAGGCGCAGAAAAGCAGCGCGATCAGCGGGCCCTTGCTGGAGGTCGTAGTCTTCTGGCTGACGATCAATTTCGTCAGCTTCGGACTCTTCGCGCCGCGCAACGCGACGGTAACGACGACGCTGTTCCTGTGCGCCCTCTCGGTCGCCGGCGCCGTGTTTCTGATCCTCGAGATGGCCCAGCCGTTTGGGGGCGTGATCGGGATCTCCGACGCGCCGCTGCGCGCTTTGCTCGTGAACATGGGTCGATGAGGCGTCTGCTCGAGCGCGCGTTCCGACTTTTGGAGATAGGCTGGCCGCGCTGGGCCCGGGCGCTTCCGGGCTACGCCGTTGGAAGTCTCGGCGCATTCTGGTTTTTTCAGCGAACGGCGATTCTGTTGGGGATTACGAAATGAAAGATCTGTTCCACGTTTCCGGGCGAAAGGAGCAAGGCATGTATCGCGCGAGAGGATTCATATGGTTGGTGGCGCTGGCGTGCGCGCTGATTCTTGGAGCGTTGCCCGCGGTTTCCGCAGGCCAGGACGCCGCGCCGGCTGGCTCGGCGGCGCCGCCGAGCCCCGACCCGTGGCCCAAGACGGGCACGTCCGGCGGCAACACCTACACGTTGTACCAGCCGCAGCTCGACGACTGGGACCAGCGCCACCTGACCGCCCACGCGGCCGTCTCGGTCCTGGCGGCGGGCGCCAAGGACCCGGTCTTCGGCGTGGTCGACTTCGAGGCGACGACGCACGTGAGCCGGCTGACCCGGACGGTGGAATTCCACGACATCAAGGTCACTCAGGTGAAATTCCCCACGGTCCCCGACGCCGCCTACACGTACCAGCAGGAGCTGCAGACGATCCTGACGAGCGGACCCGCCACGATGCCGCTGGATCGCCTGGAAGCGGACATGGCGGTGATCAAGGCCGAGACCAAGGCCAAGCAGGTTCCGGTCCTGAACAACCCGCCGGTCTTCATCTTCACGCAGACCCCGGCGATCCTGGTCACGATCGACGGCGAGCCGGTCTGGACCTCGGTTGCGGGAGGCACTTTCACGCGCGTCCTGAACACGCGTGCTCTGATCCTGAAGGACTCGTCGGGAACGCTCTACGTCCACATCCTCGACGGGTTCGTCAAAGCGGCTTCGCTCTCGGGTCCCTGGACCGTCGCGAAGCCGGCGCCGCCGGGCGCCGCGCAGGCCGCCGAGGCCCTGGCCAAGAAGAACGTCGTGGACCTGATGGCCGGCACGCCGGACCCCAAGACCAAGAAGACGCCGACGCTTTCGAGCGGCGCTCCCCAGCTCGTCGTGGCCACCACTCCGACGGAGCTCATCGTGACCACCGGCGCTCCCGAGTGGGCGCCGATCAACGGCACGCAACTTCTCTACGTCTCCAACACGACCGGCAATGTCTTCCAGGACATGACCAACCAGCAGACCTACGTGCTCGTGACGGGCCGCTGGTTCTCGGCTCCGGGGCTGACAGGCCCGTGGCAGTACGTCAGCGCGAAAAGCCTTCCCTCCGACTTCCAGTTGATTCCGGACGACAGCCCGAAGGAGAACGTCAAGGCGTCGATCCCCGGAACGACCCAGGCGCAGGAGGCGATGATCTCGGACCAGATCTCAGAGACCGCCGACGTGGACCGGCAGAAGGCGACGTTCACGCCGGAGATCACCGGCTCGCCCGACTTGAAGCCCGTCGCGGATACGACGCTGTACTACGTGGCCAACAGCCCGACACCCATCATCCAGGTGGCGCCGGACAGCTGGTACGCGTGCAAGTCAGGCGTGTGGTTCACGGCGGCCGCGATGACCGGTCCGTGGACGGTCGCCGCAACCGTGCCGGCCGTCATCTACTCGATCCCGCCGAGCTCGCCCATCTACTACGTCACGTACGTCAAGGTATACGACGCCACGCCGACGACCGTGGTCGTGGGCTACACGCCGGGCTACATGGGCACCGTCGTCAGCACCGATGGCGTGGTCGTCTACGGGACGGGTTACGTGTATCCGCCTTACATGACCTCGACGATCTGGTTCCCGCCGCCGGTGACGTACGGCTACGCGGCCGCGTGGGCCTATACGCCCTGGACCGGATGGGCCATGGGCTTCGGATTTGGTTTCGCGATGGGCGCGATGGCTTCGAGCTGGTACCACTATCCGTACTGGGGCTGCGCGCCCTATTGGGGCGCGTACCACGGCTACGCGTACGGCGCATATGGCGGCGCCGCCGCGTGGGGTGCGGGCGGCTGGGCCGCGACAAGCGGTAACGTCTACCACCAGTATGGAGCGACGTCCGCGGTGACGCGCAGCTCCGCGGGCTACAACGCATGGACCGGCAACGCGTGGAGCAGCCGGGTGGGCACGTCGTACAACTCCGTGACCGGGCGCGCCTCGGCCGGTCAGCAGGCCGCGGTGGGGAACGCGTACACCGGTAACTACGCTGCCGGGCAGCGCGGAGCGAGCTACAACCCCAACACGGGTGTGACCACGCGCGCGGGCTCGGCGACCGCGGGCAACGCGTACACGGGCGCCAACAGCTCGGCGAAATGGGCCAGCGCGACCGGTCCCGGCGGCCAGAAGTACGGCGTCGCGAACGTCAACGGCAACTACTACTCCGACCATGACGGCAACGTGTACAAGAGCAACGGCAACGGCAGCTTCCAGCAGTACAACAACGGAAGCTGGAACAACGTGAATCGATCCGACACGACGCAGTCGCTCCAGTCGCAGGAATCCGCGCGCAACGCCGGCGAGCAGCGCTCGGCTTCGGCCGCCTCGAGCGGGGGATGGGGCGGGGGCTTCGGCGGCAGCGGCAAGGGCTGGGGCTCGAGCGGCGGAGGCTGGGGAGGCGGAAGCTCCGGCTGGAGCCACAGCGGCTCCGGTAGTGGTGGTTGGGGAGGAGGCGGAGGCTTCAACCGCGGAGGCGGAGGAGGCTTCGGCGGCGGAGGCTGGAGCCGCGGAGGAGGAGGAGGCTTCGGCGGCGGCGGCTTCGGAGGCTTCCGAGGCGGCGGCGGTTTCCGGCGCTGAAGACGTAACGGGATCCAGGAGAAGGAGCAGGAACATGCGCGTGAATCGAATCGCAGGTATCGCTCTGTGTCTGATGATGATTGCGGGCTTCGCGAGAGCTCAGGCGGCCGGAGTAGATTGGGCCGGTCATCCCGGGTAGCGAGGGGTCCCGGGCTCGACGCACCGGGCCGGCATGCGAGTTCGGGATCCCTCGTCGCCCGGCTCCACGGGATGACAGCGGGTATCAACTCCAAAAAAGCGGTCCCGGAATTGCATGCTTCCGTGATACATGGACGCTGCCCGTGCGCCGGAATGACCCGGGGCGGGCCATGAAACAGGAGGAACGCATGCATCGTCGTTGGATGATCACGGTTGTCCTGGCAGCCTTCGTCGCGGTCCTGGCCGCGCCGTTGCTGGCGGACGGCAAGGCCCCGGATGCCACGATCCGGCTCGAGGAAGGCTCGGTGGCTGCCGGAATCGGCTGGACCTGGGGCCACGGAACGCTGAGCTACAAGGGTCAGAGCTACAAGGTCAAGATCGAGGGCGCCTCGGTCGCCGAGGTCGGAGTGACCAAGGCGGTGGCGTCGGGCACCGTCTACAACCTGAAGAGCCTCGACGACTTCAGCGGCGTGTACGCGGCCGCGGCCGCGGGCGGAACGGCGGGCACGGGCGCCGGCGTTTCCTCGCTGCGCAACGCGCAAGGGCGTCGTCATCAACCTGAAGAGCGAGACCAAGGGCGCCAGCATCAAGGTTGCCGCCGAAGGCCTCAAGCTGACGGTCGAAAAGTAAGCCAGTCTTTTCTGAGTCCCTCGCCCCGCCCGGTGTCATCCCGAGCGGAGCGAGGGACCCCTTTCGAGTCCCGCGGCTTTGAAAGGGATCCCTCGGACTGCGGTCCTCGGGATGACAGGCGTTTCTACCTCCGCGGCGCCGCGCCCGCCTGCGCGGGGAGCACGTTGATGGCTCCCTGCATCATCGCCTGGTGGTTGAAGCAGTAGTAGTTGTACGTCGCCACGTTGTTGAACGTGAACGTGTACCTGTATGGCCACTGCTCGAAGGGCGAGACAAAGCCGAATTGGCCGTCGGGGGAGCAGAAGCCGTTGGGGCAGTTGCCCGAGGTCACGGTGTGGAGACCGCCGCCCTGCACCCAGTCCCACTCGACCGTGGTTCCCACGGTGATCGTCGTGATGATCGTTCCGCTGACGGAGTCGGTGAACGTGTTGGTCCCGTTCTGCCCCACGAAGACGATGTGATTCGGGTTGGGCGTCGGCGTCCGAGTGGGGCCGCTGGTCGGCGTGATCGTGGGGGTCAGCGTCGGGGTCTCCGTGGGCGTGAACGTCGCCGAGGGTCCGGCCGTCGCCGTGTTGGTCGGCGTCGGCGTCAGATACGTCTGGTCTGGCGAACCGACGACGAAGATGGGATCCGTCGTGTGGTTGTCGATCACGGCGGCGTACGAGAAGACCGGCGCGGTCGCCACGACCACCGCGAAGCCATTGGCTGTCTCGGTGTTCCCGGCTCCGGCGGCGGCATAGATCGCGTTGACCTGCGTGCCGGAGGCCGACCCGACGGTCACCGGTACCGGAGAGCCCACCGGCACGCCGTCGGCGAAGACGTGGAAGACCACGTCGACCGAGGCGCTGCCCGGGTTGAACACTCCCACGTTCGTGCGGAACCCCTCTCCCGCGCCCCGGTTGCGCAGGGACGTGAGGACGGAAGTCGCGTAGGCCTTCGACGTGGTCAAGCCCGGGACGAACATGCCGACCGTCGGTTCCGGCACGGTCGAGTAGAGCCGGCTGGTCACGACGAGGGTGCCCTGCGGGGCGCCGTAGAAGAAGTCGATTCCGCCGGCGCTGTTGGGGGCCGCGAAGGACACCGCCACCATGTCGTCGAACCCCCGAGCCTCGCGGGGCGCAAGCGTGAACGTCAACGCCGGCGGCAGGCTCGGACAGGTGCCCAGGAAGCAGCGGTACGTCGCCGTGACTTCGAGGCTCGTGTCGTAGGAGGTGTTGAAGACGCGCACGTCGGAGAAGAAGGGCGAAAAACCCTGGAACGAGGCCGCGGCGGGGAGGGTTATCCGTTCGGCGTGCGCGGCGGCGGTGATCAGCAGCGCGGCGAGGGCAAGTCCGACGGAGATGGGGCGGGGGCGGTGCACTATGGGGTCATGGTACCCGATCAGGGCGAGGTCGACTAAGGAACGACGTTAACGACGACCCTGCATCGTTGAGCTGATGAATCTGGCAGAAGTAAGTGAATGTGTTCGACAGTGTTGAAAGTCGGATGTGAAATCGTGGGTCGCCAGTGTTGTCGGACTCCGGAATCCCATCCGGGTGCAGGGAGCGCACGGCGGACGCAGGTGTCGCAATTGTTCCCGGTGCAAGTCCCAGAGGTCCACTGCATGGATGTTCCCTGCCCAGTGCCAAGTCACGGTCGTGACTCGTTCCGCTTCATCGAGTCCACGAAGCGAAGTACTGCCCCCTGGCTCCAACAGCCACGATGTGATTCGGGTTCGGCGTCGGCGTGATCGTCGGCGTCGGTGTGGTCGGCGTCGAGGTCAAAGTGTTCGTGAAGGTCGGCGTGATCGACGGGGTCGGCGTCGGGCCGGGCGGAATGTGGCCGACGGTGATGGGCGTGATCGAGGCGGTGAACGTGAGCGTGACGCTCGGCGTGATCGTGAAGGATGCCGTCCGCGTCGGGGAGTTTGTGAGGGCCGTCACCGTCAAACTGGGCGTGAACGTCGGCGTCGCGGTCGGAGGCGTTCCGGTCACGGTGGAGGTCGCCGTCTGGAAGAAGGTCGGCGTCAGCGTGCCGCTCGGCGGGGTGAACGTCAAGGTCGGCCCTCCGGCCGGCGTGCTGGTGCGCGTGAAGGTCGGCAGCGTCTGCGTCCCCGTGCGCGTCGGCGTCGAGGTGGGGATGCCCCCGTCCAGCGCGCCGACGACGAAATAGGGGTCGGTGGTCTCGTTGTCGATGACCGCCGCGTACGCGAAGACGGGCGCCGACGCGTCCACCACGATTACGCCGTTCTGCGTCGAAGTGTCGCGCGCGCCCGCCACGTTGTAGATCGCGTTGATCTGAACTCCGGATCGGGCAAGGACCGTCCGCACGACCGGCGAGCCGGCGGGCAGGCCGTCGGCGAAGACATTGAAAATCACGAGAATGGTGGCGTCGGTGGGGTTGTAGATCCCCGCATTCGTGCGAAAGCCCAGTCCCGGCCCGCGGTTGCGCACGGATGTGAGCACGGATGTCGAGTACGCCTTCGACGCGGGAAGTCCCGGGACGAACATGCCGACCGTCGGCTCCGGAACCGTCGAGAAGAGCCGGCTCGTGACGACGAGGCTCCTTGCGGGCCCGTCGAAGGAGAACTCCACGGCGCCCCCGCTGTTCGGGGCTCCGAACGTCGCCGCGATCATGTCGTCGAATGCTTTCGACTCGCGGGGATTCAGCGTAAACGTGACCACAGGAGGCGCTCCCGGACAGGCCGCGAGGAAGCAGCGATACGTCGCCGTGACCTCGAGGCTCGCGGTGTACGACGTGTTGAACGCCCGCACGTCCGTGTAGAACGGCGCCAGGCCCTGGAGCGACGAGGACGCCGGAAGCGTGACCGTGTCCGCGGTCGCGACGGCGGCGACCAGACTGCCCGCCAGTACCCAGCCGGAAATGCGAATGGCTCAGGTCCTCCTGGTCAGAACCCAACGCTCCGGAGATCAGCAATCCCGGTGCCATCGTACATGAGGTAGCCTTGCGCGGCGCCGTGCTCGATCCGGAATCGGTCAAGACCTTCCTGCGCCGCCGGTTCTCCCGCGAGGAGGTGGTCGGTCTCTATTTCACGGTGGCCGTCCTCGCGTGCGTCGCGTTGGCGGTCCTCTTCGGGATCCTCGCGGACGAGGTCTTCGAGATCCGGACGGGAACCAATCGCTTCGACCAGGTGATCGGGGCCATAGTCGCAGGCGTCCGGCGCCAGCCGCTGACGGCGCTGGTCAAAACCGTGACGGCGGCCGGGGACTGGAGATTCCTCAGCATCGCGACACCTCTGGTCGGTCTGGCGCTCTGGTGGGAGGGCCACCGGATCTCCGCGCTGCTGTTCGGAGGCTCCGTCGTAGGCGGGTTCCTCGTCTCGACGGCGCTCAAGCTCGTCTTCGAGAGGCAGCGGCCGGATCCCGTCGCCGCCCTCGTACGCGAGTCGTCCTACAGCTTTCCGAGTGGCCACGCGACGATGGCCACGGTCTTCTTCGGCGGGCTCGTGGCGGTCGCCTTCCACTTGAGTCACCGGCGCGGCGTCCGGGCGACGGCGCTCGTCGTCGGCGTCGTGTTCGTGCTGGCGGTCGCCATCAGCCGGGTCTACCTGGGCGCGCACTGGGCGACGGACACGTTCGCCGGCGTCTTGGTCGGACTGCTCTGGGTCGTCGTTTACGTCACAGGCACCGAGTTTTTCGCACGGCGGCGGCGAGGAGAGCCGGCGCGAGGATCCTGACCTGCCGGAACTTCGGCCCCCCCGGCGCGTACTGAGGTTGGGGTCAGGTCTTGCCTTTTGACAACCCAGGCCGCCTGTTCAAAGGCAAGACCTGACCCCACGGGAGGGCCCATGCGCAGAGTCCGGCTGACCCTTTCCCTGGTGCTCGTGCTCGCTCCGGCGGCCGCCGCGGTCGCCGGGTCACCGGCGCCCGCCGATACGCCGGTCGCTTTCCTTCACGCCAACGTGGTGCCGATGGACTCGGACCGGGTTCTGCGCGACCAGACCGTCGTCGTATCGGGGGGCAAGATCATGGCGATCGGGCCCTCCGCGCAGACCGCGATTCCCGCGGGGGCGCGGCGCGTGGACGTCGCGGGCGGCTATCTGATGCCGGGCCTCGCCGACATGCACGTGCACGTCTACGCCCCGGAGGAGCTGACGCTGTACGCGTTGAACGGGGTCACGACCGTCTTCAACCTCAATGGACGGCCCGCGCACCTCGCCCTGCGCCGCCGGATCGCCTCGGGAGAGCTCTTCGGCCCGACGCTCTATTCGGTCGGGCCGACTTTCGATCATCCCCGCACCCCGGAGGAAGCCGTCGCCGAGGTGGATCGGATCAGCGCCGAGGGCTGGGACGGCGTCAAGATCTACAACCAGGTCAGCAAGGCCGAGTATCCGGCCCTCGCGGCGGAGGCGAAGAAGAAGAACCTGATCTTCGTCGGGCACGTCGCGCGGGAGCCGGGATTCGAGGCGACGCTCGCGGCCGGCCAGTCGATCGCGCACGCCGAGGAGTACGTCTACACGTTCTTCAACGACGATCCGGATCCGTCCCACGAGGTCGTGCACGCGCTCGACACGTACGAAGATCCCGAAGGCCGTGGCCATGACGAAGGAGGCCGGGATCTCGGTGATCCCGACCCTCGTGGCGTTTCGCAACATCGTGCGCCAGGCGACGGCCGTGAAGAAGTACCTCGAGGACCCGAACCTCGTGTACATGATGCCCACGATGCGCAGCCGCTCTCGAGCCCGCGCACAACACGTACGCCAATCGGTTCCCACCCGAGAAGTTGCCGGGGCTCGCGGTCAGCTACGAGTTCCAGCGCCAGCTCGTCAAGGCGCTCCACGACGGCGGCGTGCCGATCCTGGCGGGCACCGACGCGTCCTGGCTCGGGGTGCCCGGGTTCTGCCTCCTCGAGGAAGTCGAGATCTTCCAGGATCTCGGGTTTACGCCCTACGCGGCGTTGAAGACGGCGACCGTGGACGCGGCGAAGCTTCTGCGCAGGGAAGACGAGTTCGGCACGCTCGCGCCCGGCAAGCGAGCGGACATCATCCTCACGCGCCAGAATCCCTCGAGGACGTGCGGCGCCTGCGCGCGCACGAGGGCGTCATGGTGCGCGGCCGCTGGATCCCGGCCGGCGAACGGAAGGCCATGCTCGAGGCGATTCCCGAGGCGTACCGGAAGGGCCTGGAACGGATGGAGCGCCAGATCGAAAGCGATCCGGCCGCTCTCGACGCGTATCTGGTGGAGAACGACCCCTACGGCAACATCGCGTCCGGAGTCCTCGGCGCCGTCGCCGCAGCGCGCTCGCCCGCCGAGATGGCCGGGTTGCTTCGGAAAGCGGCGGCCGGGGGCAAGGCGCCGCATCTGACCGGGGAGGAGGCCGTGAATCAGCTCGGATATGACCTGCTCGCCGCCGGGAACCCCGACGCGGCTATCGAGGTGTTCCGTTTGAACACCGAGCTCTATCCGAAGTCGGGGAATACCTTCGACAGTCTGGCCGAGACGTACCTCGGGATGGGGAAGAAAGACCTCGCGAAGGAGTACTACACGCGTGCCCTCCGGGTGCAGCCGGACTATCCCAACGCCAAGGGGGCCAGGGAGATCCTCGACAAGCAGCTGCAATAGGTTGGCGGCGCAAGCCTGTCATCCCGAGGAGCGCAGCGACGAGGGATCCCGGACTCGACGAGCCGTGTTGGGGCTCGCAGCCTGCCGAGCACGGGATCGATACCGCCGACCTTCGGTCGGCGTTGCCTACTGCCGAGGGTCTGCCTGCGGTGGTCGCCTCGCTATCGCTCGGGATGACGGACGAATGCCCGTCAACGGGGCTTGACATCATTATATAACTATTATCTTATATAAGATATGGCTTATGGAAAGGCGCTGTCGGCTCTGTCGCACCCCGCTCGCCGGTCCCTCTACGAACGCCTGCGCCGGGGCGAGCAGGCCGTCGGGGAGCTGGCTCGCGCCGTGCGGCGGTCGCAGCCCTTGGTGTCGCAGCACCTGCGGGTCCTCGAGCGCGCCCGTCTGGTGACGGCACGCCGGCAGGGCACACGCCACCTGTACCGGGTGCGCCCGGAAGGCCTGGCGGAGCTGCGCGCCTGGATCGAGTCGCTCTGGGACGACGTGCTGACCGCTTACGCCGGTACGCCGAAAGGAAACGAGGAGAAATCATGAGCTCCAACGTGCCCGCCACTCTGCCGCCTGTCCGCCGGTCGATCCGCGTCGCCTGGGCGCCCGATTCGGCGTTCCGCCGCTTCACGGCCGAGATCGCGTCGTGGTGGCCGCTGCGCACGCACTCGGTCGGCCAGGAAAAGGCGCAGACCGTGATCTTCGAAGGCCGCGCCGGCGGCCGGATCTTCGAGCGCATCGAAGGCGGCGAAGAATCCACGTGGGGAACCGTCACCGCGTGGGATCCGCCGCGCCGGGTCGCGTTCACCTGGCATCCGGGACTGACGCCCGAGACCGCCGGCGAAGTCGAGCTCAAGTTCCTGCCGGACGGAGCGGGCACGCGCCTCGAGCTCACGCACACCGGCTGGGAGAAACTGGGCCCGATCGCGGCGAAGGCGCGCAAGGGCTACAACATCGGCTGGGTCTACGTGCTCAAGCACTACGCCGGGCAGACCGCGAACCTCTTCGTCTGGACGATGGACGCGATGACTGTGGCGCTGCGGCCCTTTCAGAAGCGGGCGGCGGCGAAGATGCAGGCGAAGCTCGACGCGTTCACGGCGCAGGCAAGCCGTCATCCCGAGCGCAGCGAGACAGCCGACCACCGAACCCGTCCACCGAAGGCAGGCCTACAGCAGTAGGGAACGCCGTGCGAAGCACGGCGGTAACGCAGACCCCGGCAGTAGGCAACGCCGGGCGAAGCCCGGGCGTTCATCCCGGACTAGATCGAGCACGGGATCCCTCGTCGCTGCGCTCCTCGGGATGACAGCGTTGGACTCACTCGATGGAGACCACGCCGCTTCTCTTCGAGACACCGTTCTCGTTGAACGCTTCTATCGCAAAGGAATACGCCTGGCCGACGTTCAATGCGCGCAGCGCGATTCCGTGCGGGCGGTCCGCGAAGACCTGATAGGCCTGGTGGAGCTTGTCCGGCGCGATTCCCCAGAGGACGTTGTACCCCGTGGCGCCTTCCACCGGCGACCACTCGATCCAGGCTTCCCGGGGATCGGCGTCGCGCCGCACCGCGAAGCTCTCCGGAGTCGCGAGAGGGGCGCCGTTTCCGTTTCCGAAGACGCGCAGGTCGGAGATCGCGAGGTTCTTCGCTCCGACGCGTACGTGGACGTAGCGGATGAACCGTGTCGTGACGGGCGACGGCAGCTCGACGTAGGCATTGGCGCGGCTCCGTCGCTCGAGGGAGAGGTCGGCGAGCGGCAGGAAGCGTTCTCCGTCCCGCGAATGCTCGAGGCGGAACTGCGTCAAGACTCCCGGCCCGTCCGCGTAGACGTCCGACTGAAAGTCGCCGTAGTTGACCTGCACGGCGCGAACGGTCTTCATCGACCCGAGGTCGATCGTGAGCGTCTCGCCGGGCTCGGGGCTTGGCACCACCCACATCGTGCGCGGGTTTTCGTCCACGGCGTTGGAGGCCGGGAAGCCGAGCCGGAAATCCGAAGCCTCGACCTTCTTCCGGTAGGACAGGAGCATCCAGCCCGAGAAGAGCGCGTCGCGCTCCTGAGAGCGGCGCGTCGGAGCGAAGTGCGGCAGGTCGCCGAACCGGGTGGTCACGAACATCTGCCCGTCGTCGTCGAAGCCCGCGGGGAAAAGGACGATCCGCCGCTCGAAGGGCCAGTTCACGCCGATCCAGCAGGTTCCCGTGTTCCAGAAGTTGCCGAAGGCGTCCTGGAACGTGTTGCCGTGCCCCGCGCCTTCGACGAACCCGCCCGGCCGATACGCGATCGGGTTGTAGGACGCATAGGAAAACGGACCCAGGGGAGCGTCTCCGACGTAGGTGCCGTTGGCGTAGACGTTGTGCTCGGTTCCGGGTGCCGCGTACTGGAGGTAGTAGCGACCGCCGTGCTTCGTCATCCACGCGCCCTCGAGATACGGGCGTTGCGCCTCGCCGTGGTCGCGTCCGAAGCGCTCCCATCCGTGTTTCTCGGGATCGAGCGAAATCAGCGGCCTGGGCTCGCCGACGTAGGTCAGGCGCTTGTCGAAGTCGAGCTCGATCCCGTAGATCGGGTAGACGTTCGACGAGCCCCAGTAGAGATACCAGCGGCCATCGTCGTCGCGAAAGAAGGCCGGGTCCCACGGGCCCGGTGGAATCGCGCCTTTCGGATAAGGCTCCGGAGTTCCGTCGGGCACCGCCTTCGGAAGCGTCGGCATCTGGCGGTTGAAGAAGTCGAGCCTTCCGCTCGCGGGCGCGCGGGTCGCGAGGATCGGCCGCGGCGAGAACGCGGACTGCAGGAGGTAGATGGCGCCGCCGTGGGACCACGCTGCCGGTGCGACGACGTCCTCGAAGGGCCAGCGGCTGGGAGTCACGAACTCCCAGCGAGCCAGGTCCTTCGACTTCCAGTAGCCCCCCGAGACGGTCGCGAAGAGGTAGTACTCGCCGCCGTGATTCAGGATGACGGGATCCGCCGCCTGGCGGTACGAGATTCCCTCGTTCATCTGCTCGAAGTTGTACCTGTAGTCGACGTCGATCGGGTTGCACCAGGTCCCGCGGACGCGCGGCGCCCGACGCGAGGCCGAATGACGCCAGCGCCGATGCGAGGACGCCGATCGCGCCGAGAACTCCGCGAAGACGCATGACCTATGATCGTACCGTGCCGATTCGCACCGTTCTGAACTCGCGCGTCCCCGTCAAGGTCTGGACGCGCGACGTGGAAGAGTCCGCGGCGAAGCAGCTCATCAATACGGGCGCGCTGCCGTTCGTCTTCAAGCACGTGGCCGCGATGGCGGACACGCACTGGGGAATGGGAGCCACCGTCGGCAGCGTCATCGCGACAAAGGGCGCGATCTGTCCCGCCGCGGTCGGAGTGGACATCGGCTGCGGCATGGCGGCGGTGAAGACCTCGCTCGACGCCTCGACACTCGACGGCAAGCTGCCGGAGCTGCGCCACTCGATCGAGCGCTCGATCCCGGTCGGCTTTCACCAGCGCAAGGAGGCGCATTCGCGTGCCGGGGATTTCTTCGCGAAGGCCGGTGGAGGACCGTCGGTCGCGTCGGAGGGGGAGCTGAAGAAGGCCGCGCACCAGTGCGGCACGCTCGGCGGCGGCAATCACTTCATCGAGATCTGCGTCGACCAGGACGATTCGAAAGTCTGGGTCCTGCTCCACTCCGGATCGCGCAACATCGGCAAGGTCACCGCCGAGAAGCACATCGGCAAGGCCAAGAAGATCTTGAAGACGCTCGCGGTGTCGCTGCCGGATCCGGATCTGGCCTACTTCACGGAGGGCACGGGCGATTTCGACGCCTACGTGGAAGACCTGAAGTGGTGCCAGGAGTTCGCGTTCGTCAACCGGCAGATCATGCTGGAGGAGGTGCTGAAGGACCTGCGCCACGCCGCCGGCGACTTCGCGCGCGAGCCCACGATCAACTGCCACCATAACTACGTCGCCTGGGAGACGCACTTCGGCGAGAAAGTGACCGTGACGCGAAAAGGCGCGATTCGCGCGCGCCGGGGAGACCTCGGGATCATCCCCGGGTCGATGGGCACGGGCAGCTTCATCGTCCGCGGCCTCGGCAATCCCGAATCCTTCGAGAGCGCGCCCACGGCGCCGGCCGCAAGATGAGCCGGGGGGCGGCGCGCCGGAAGTTCACGAAGGAAGACCTCGCGGCGCAGACCGAGGGCGTCGAGTGCCGCAAGGATGCGGGTGTGCTCGACGAGATCCCGGGCGCCTACAAGCCGATCGGCGAAGTCATCGAGAACTCGTCGGACCTGGTCGAGATCGTCGCCCGTCTCAAACAGGTTGTCTGCGTCAAGGGGTAGTCGCGGACGAGGGGAGCCGATGCGCGCCGCGGATCACCTCCCCGAGCGGTTCAACGCGGCCTCCTGGTTCGTCGGACGCCACGCCGCGGAAGGCCGCGGCGGGCGCGCCGCGATCCTCGCCGACGAGGGGGTGACGACTTACGCGGAGCTGGATCTGGCGGTGCGGCGCTTCGCCGGCACTCTGCTCGCGGAGGGGCTCCAGTCCGGCGACCGCGTCGCGCTGATCCTTCCCGACGGGCCGCTCTTCTCGACTGCTTTCTGGGGCACGATCGCGGCCGGCGGCGTCGCGGTGCCGCTCAACCCGAACCTCAAGGCCGAGCATCTCCGTACGACTCTGGCCGACTGCGATCCGCACCTGCTCGTCTTCGACCCGGCCGTCGCCGACGGACCCGCGGTGGCGCGCGCCGGTTGCCGCGTGTGGACGGCGCATGACGCGAAGTCCCGCGTCGCCGCGACCGACCCCGCCGACTACGCCTCGACGCATCGCGACGGCGTCGCCTTCATGCTGTATTCGAGCGGCACGACCGGAGAGCCGAAAGGGGTCGTCCACCTCCAGCACGACATGTGGGTCTGCAGCCGCACCTACGGCGCCGAGGTGCTCCGCATGCGCGCGGAGGACCGCTGCTTTTCGGTCGCGAAGCTCTTCTTCGCCTACGGTCTCGGCAACGCGCAGTATCTTCCCTACGACGCGGGCGCGGCCGGTGTCCTCTTCGCCGGGCGCCCGACGCCGGACGCGGTCTTCGCTCAGGTGCGCCGCCACCGGCCCACACTCTTCTTCGGCGTGCCGACGTCGTACGCCAACATGCTCGCCGCGATCGAGAAGGGCGCCTCGGCCGACTTCTCGAGCGTGCGCGCCTGCTTCAGCGCGGGCGAGTCCCTGCCGCCGATCCTCTTCGAGCGCTGGCGCGAGGCGACGGGGCTGGAGATCCTGGACGGCATCGGCTCGACGGAGCTCTGCCATTGCTTTCTCTCCAATCGCACCGGCGCGGCTGCGCGCCGGATCGAGCGGCACCGTCGTCCCCGGCTACGACGTGCGGCTGGCGGGTGAGGACGGAAACGAAATCCCGGCCGGAGAGATTGGGGACCTCCTGGTGCGGGGCGACTCCACGATGGCGTTCTACTGGAAGAAAGACGAGGCCACGAAGCGCGCGCTGCAGGGAGACTGGATCCGGACCGGCGACAAGTACCGGCGCGACGCCGACGGCTACTACTGGCACGCGGGGCGCAGCGACGACATGCTCAAGGTCGGCGGCAACTGGGTCTCCCCGGTCGAAGTCGAGTCCGCGCTGGCCGCGCATCCGGCGGTTCTCGAGTGCGCCGTCGTCGGCCAGACCGACGATGACCGCCTGGTCAAGGCGCACGCCTTCGTCGTGGTGCGCGACGGCGCCGCGACGGACGGACTCGCTGACGCGCTGCGGGCGTTCACCCGCGAGCGCATCGAGAGTTACAAATGCCCGAGGTGGATCACGTTCGTGCCCGCGCTGCCGCGCACCGCGACCGGCAAGCTCCAGCGCTACCTGTTGCGTGCCGGCGCGGTGCGCCCGGGCCCGTAGGGACTCACGGCGTCGTCGTGTCGTGCTTGGAATCGACAGTGTTGTCGGAGTTCAGCAGCCAGACACTGCCGCGGCCGTCGGGCGCGTTCCAGAGGACTCGCGTCAGGCCGTCCGATCCCGAGGAGATTCTCCGAGCCGTGAATCCCGAGTTGTCGTAACTCTGTGCGGCGGTCAGGCCGCCGGCGTCGTCGACGGTCGAGATCTCCATGTGTCCGTTCGGGCTCGTACGGAGGACGCGCACGCGTCCATCGGCGCCGACGGTGATGTCCTCGGCGGCGAGACCGGGGCTCGCGGCCCACTGGAGAGAGCGGACCATGATTCTCCCTGCTCCATGGAGGGCGAGCCCGGCCCGGCCGTCGGTGCAGCGCCAGAGGACGAGCCTCGCCACCGCGCAGGTCCGGATCCGGTTCATAATCCGCCCGGAAGCGCACGGGGTCCGGTGACCCTCGCGGACTTCAAATCCGTCGGCGTCGCGGCGAACGCCGGGACGGGTGGGTTCGACTCCCACACGCTTCCGCCATTCAGACTCCTCTAAGAGTCTCGCGTGTCTCGCCGACAGTCGCACCGTTAAAGGCGTATGAAGCGCAAAACGGCGGCGCCCTCGGCACAGTAGGCTGCGATGCCCGATAGGCAGAGACAAACATCCATTGGAAAGAGGAGATGTCATTCATGGCGATCGATCAGGTGAGGTTCGATGAATTCCTGGGGCGCGCGGTCAACGACATGGGCGCCGCGATGAGCGGCCTGCTGGTGGTCGTGGGGGACCGGTTGGGCCTGTACAAGGCGATGGCTGGCGCAGGGCCGATGACGCCCGCCGCGCTCGCGAAAAAGACCGGCACAGGCGAGCGTCAGGTTCGCGAATGGCTCAACGCGCAGGCTTCGTGCGGGTACGTGACGTACGACGCGGCATCCCAGACTTACACGCTGCCGGAGGAGCAGGCCCTCTGCTTCGCAGACGAGGACAGCCCTGCATTCCTGCCGGGGTTCTTCGAGCTGGCGATGGCGTGCTACAAGAACGAGCCGAAGATTGCCGAGGCCTTTCGAAACGGCAAGGGCATGGGGTGGCACGAACACCACCCGGATCTCTTCGCCGGTACCTTCCGGTTCTTCCGTCCGGGCTATAACGCCAATCTCGTCTCCTCGTGGATTCCGAAGCTGGACGGCCTCGAGGCCAAGCTGCAGGCGGGCGCACGCGTTGCGGACGTCGGCTGTGGCCACGGATCCTCGACCGTGATCCTGGCGAAGGCGTACCCGAAGTCGACGTTCGTGGGCTTCGACTACCATGCGCCGTCGATCGAGGCGGCGCGCGAGCACGCCGCTGCGGAGGGTGTGGCTGACCGCGTGACGTTCGATGTGGCCCGCGCGCAGGACTACCCGGGGAAGGACTACGACGCCGTATTCTTCTTCGATTGCCTCCACGACATGGGTGACCCGCTCGGCGCCGCGCGCCACGTTCGCGAGACTCTGAGGCCCGACGGGACCTGGATGCTCGTCGAGCCCTTCGCCAACGACCGGGTGGAAGACAACCACAATCCCGTGGGGCGCATCTACTACTCGGCGTCTACGGTCATCTGCACGCCCGCATCGCTATCGCAGGACGGAGCGGCCGGTCTGGGCGCACAGGCCGGGGAGGCTCGGCTGCGCGAGGTGGCGACGAAGGCCGGGTTCAAGCGGTTCCAGCGCGCGACGGAGACGCCCTTCAACCTGATCTTCGAAGGCCGTCCGTAAGCGGGCGCCGCCGGTCGGCGGTCCTGCTCTCACGTCTGTTTGCCAGGTGCTGCCGCAGCCCTACGGTGCGGCAGCACTTGCTTTCTGCACGGATCCCGAAACAGCGAGCCTCGGCCTTCGTACCTGCAGGAAGGGGCGAGGCTGCATGAATCGCAGTCGCTTCATCCAGGGCGCCGCGGCCGCCTCCGGCCTCTACCTGGTGCGCGGCACGCGCGCCTTCGCCGGCGCGCCACCGGGAGAACCTCCGCAAGCGCGATGATCTGTTCCGGCAGAGGTTCGCTGACAAGTCAGGCCCCGAAGCTGACAAAGGCGCGTAATTCCTCAGCGTTCGGGCCAACTCCGACTAGCTTCGACTCCCACACGCTTCAGCCATTAAACAGCTTAGAATCAATATCTTGCAAGGAGTGTGTCAGATTGTGTGGCAAATGCCTGCCTCTCGTGTGGCAAGAGTGTGTCCAAGTCGCTGTCGGGATTCGAGTCTTTGGTTCCGACAAAGACGTGTGGGTTTCAATCCCACCGTCGACGCTGCACTATCGTCCGAAGGAGAACTTTAGCGCCGAGCGGCGGTGACGCCGCTTAATCTCTCGCGGGAGAAGCAAGCAAGGGACTGGGACCAATGGGATTTCTGTTGTTCCTCGCCGTCCATCTCGCATTTCTGGCGCTCATCACATGCGCCGGCTTCGGCGCTGGCAGTGTTGTTCTTGGTCTCCAGAAGACTCTCTCCCCGCTAGACCGAGTCGTCGTCGCTACCACCCTCGGACTCGGCATCATGGGCTTGCTGGTTTTCTTCCTTGGCATTCTGGGCCTCCTCTACTGGTGGCCGGTCTTCCTTGGATTTGCCGGATTGGTTGCGTGCGGTCTGGGTTATGCAAAGCACGTGATCGCAGGAGAACTGCTCAAGCCTGGTTCGGCCCCCCGGAACGGCGTGCTGAAGGTGACTGGCGCGTTGCTACTGGTGTTTTGTCTCGGGCCGGTTCTCTACGCCGCCCTGTATCCACCGACTTCAATTGATGCGCTTTCCTATCACCTTCCTGCGGCCAAGGCATATCTGCAACATCATCAAGTCCTGCCGGTTCCAAATCTGCGGTTTCCTGTCCTCCCGGCGCTGGGAGAGATGCTCTTTGCTGGTGCCATGCTCCTCTTCGATGATGTCACCGCCCAACTCATCGAGTTCCTCTTCCTTATCCTGATCCTGGCGACGCTCATTTCGTGGGCTCAGCATCTCAAGAGACCGCTCGCTGGGCTTTGGAGTGTCGGACTTCTCGTAGGGACTCCATCGCTGATGCTTATCGCATCAACGGCATACGTTGACGTAGGCGAGGCGGCTTTCGCCACCCTCGGTTTCTACGCGGTATACCGCTATGGAGATACACGGGAACGCGCTTGGCTAGGACTGGCTGGCGCCTTTGGTGGGTGCGCGGCCGGCACGAAGCATTCCGGTCTCTTACTGCTCATTCTCCTGGCTGCTTGGGCCCTCGCCGAGGCTTGGACGAATCGCACACGCCTCAGGAGATTGTGGCCGTTCCCTGTGGCGGCATTGGCTTTCGGAGGCCCCTGGTACCTGTGGATCGGGTATTGGACGGGCAATCCCGTCTGGCCCTTTCTGGGCCGCTTCTTCGGGTACGGCTTCTGGACGAAGTCTGATCTCGCGCTGCTCGAATGGTCGCTTCAATATTATGGGTGGGGCAGAAGCCTTCGATCTTTCCTCCTCTTGCCATGGCACCTCATGTTCTCTGTGCCAGTCGGTGAGCTGCCTCTTCAACCAGTGCCATTCGCGCTCCTTCCCCTCACCATCTGGTTGGCTTTTCGAAAAAGGGAAAGTCGAGGACTGCTTCTAACGATCGCCGCCTATGTGGTCGTCTGGTTTTTCACATCCCAACAGGTCCGATTTCTTCTTCCCGTGCTCCCCGTCCTCGCGTTCGTCGATTCATGGGCTCTCGACGAGTTGACTGCCGATCTGAGGCGATCTGCCCCGCTCTGGGCGCGGCGCGTGGCGGCGGTCGTTCTGTTCCTCTGCTTTTCCTACCCGCTCCTGGGCCTTTACCATCTCGCGCCTCTTTACGGGCCACTGCCCACCAACGCTCCAGCGCGAGACGAGTATCTCCGACAGCGCATCCCCTCGTATGCGATCTATCGCGAACTCAACCTCCGTTACGGCAAGGACTACACGATTTATTCGTTGCACGACGATGCGACCAGGTATTACTGCGACGGAACTCAGTTCGGCGACTGGTACGGCGCCGGTCGCTACGGTGATTTCCCTCTCGATAGTGCGACCAGGCTGTTTGAGTGGCTTCGAAAATCGAAGGTGGACTTTCTGCTGGTGAAGTCGGAGCCTTCCGCCGCTGCACTTGCGGCCGCACCGGAATCTCAGCGCTTCTTCGAGAGCATTCCGACGAACAGCGACGTCAGGCTTTTTCGACTAAAGGGCAAGCAGGATTAAGCCTCTGCGGGTGGATGAAAATCCCACACGTCGGCCCGCTCGGCTTCATCTGACCGGGGCTCCGATGACGTTTCGGGAGTTCGTCGATCGCTGCAACCAGGAAACCCGCTCGAGCGCCGAGTTCGTGTGGATTCCGCGGGACGTTCTTCATCGGCAGGGGCTCGATCCGGCTCCGTTCGGCGACCCGAAGGTTCCCTCCTATCTGGGAAAGTTTCCGGTCTGGCAGCCGGAGCCGGAGAGAGTCGGGTTCTTTCAGATCAGCAGCAAGAACGCGTTCGGCGCCGGCTGGTCGCAGCGACCCTTTGCCGAAACGGCCGCGGACAATCTCTGGTCCATCGACTCGGCCGTACCCGCGACGCAGTCGACCGACGAGCTCGCTCCGGAGGTGGAGGGTCGCGTCCTGGAGCGCTGGATCACCGAAAATCGGAGCCGCGCGGCCACGTCTTGATCCCGGCGGATGTCTACGGACGCGTCCAGGACCGCGACGGAAGCACAGGTCTAAGTCGGTCTTTTTCGCTCTCCGGGCCGGCGTCGCTTCGGAACCGGGGGCGGGCCCTCGGACTCGCCGACGAAAATCGCGGTGTGCTCGGTGCAGCCGGGCTCGGCGCACCAGAGGACGATGCGCCGCCGGGGACCCGTCCGCGACTCGGGCGGGATCGAAGTCCGATTCTCGTGGCCCCGGTTGCACTTCCACGGATGGTGGAGCACGGGGAGAGTATCCGCCCTCCGATGCGAGATTCGTGTGAAGACGGCTCCCAATCCCTCAGAGGAACTTGCGGAGGGCGTCGGTCGTCTCCTTCGGCTTCTCTTCCAGGATCCAGTGTCCCGCGTCCTTGAGGACGATCGTGTTCACGTTGGTGCCGACGAGCTTTGCCTGGGCTGCGAGCGCGTCGCCAAGGGACTTCTCACCGCCGATCGAAAGGACCGGCATCGTCAGCCGCGTCTTCGATAGCTCGGCGAAGTCTTTGGCCGTCTGCGGCAAGGATTCGAAATAGGAAAACCCGGCGCGCATGCGCCCGGGGGCGGCGTAGGCGGCCGTGTAGGCCTTCCGGTCCTCCTCGGGAACCGAATGGTTCTTGTCCGCGGCGAAGTCGTTCCAGAAGCGCTCGAAGAACGTACGCTCCCGCCCCTCCACGAGAGCCTCGGGGGTCGGGCCGTAGAAACGGAAATGCCAGATGGCCGGGTTGTTGTAAACCGGCTCCCATCCGTCGACCCCCGGCAGAAAGGCGTCCATCAGAACGAGCTTCTCCACCTCCGACGGGAACATGGCCGCGTAGGCGTAGGCCACCATCAGGCCGATGTCGTGGCCGACGACTCTCGCTTTCGAGACGCCCAGGGCCTTTGCCAACGCATGGATACGCACGGCCGACGTCTTCATGTTCAGACCGTCCTTCGGAATCCCGGATTCGCCGATGCCGGGAAGATCAGGCGCGATGACCGTGAATTTCTCGGCGAAGAGGGGAATGACCGGCCGCCACATCCTCGAGGTCTCGGCGTAGCCGTGCAGCAGGATCAGCGGCTCGCCGTGCCCCGCAGTCAGGTAGTGCAGTTTGAGTCCGTCGACGTCCAGAGTGCGCGATGCGATCGCCTCGGAATCGGCCGCTCGCGCGAGCGTCGCGGGGATGAGAGCCGCGGCTGCCGAGATCAGGACGCGAAGCAAGGAGCGGATGCGCATGAATCCTCCTCCGGAATCCGTGTTGCGGACTCTACAGGAGGAAGTTGCGCGGAAGCGGCCTATCCCTGCCCGGCGAGAGAGCCGATCCTGCCCACCGAGAAGCCGTCGTAATAGAACATGAAGTCGTGCCCGCTCGGGCACGTTTGAATTCCGGTGCCCGCCTCCGTGTCGTGCGCGAGCTCGATCGTGACGCGCTGTCCGCACTCGGGGCAGCTCAGGGGCCATTCGGTCGCGACGTTTTCTCTCATGGGTTTTCCTCCGACGCGACGCTAGGGCTCCGCCTTGAAGCGTGATTGAAGCGGATGTCAAAGCGGGTGGAGATCTCAGTCGTCGCCGTCGTCGCCCGGGAGCGGCCGCACGAAGCCGGCGCGTACGGCCGGCGGCACGGGCGCATCGGCGCCGCGCACGGAGCGCCAGAGGATCTCGTTGAGCTCCTGATCGGGAACCCGATCCGCCTCGGAGATGTCCATTCGGAGAGAGGCCTCGGCTCCGTAGGCCGCCGGATCGTTCTTCTCGTCCAGAGGAATGCGCGCGGGAAGGGCGGAGAAGGGGCGCGGGTCCGGCGTGCCGGTGAACGCGCGATACATCGGCGTGGCCGCGGCGTCGTACTGGCTCATCGGAAGAAGACCCAGGATCAGCTCGATCGTCCTCAGCATGCCGGACGTCGTGTAGAGAGTCGAATCCACGGCGCCGCGCTTCGTCCAGGGACTGGCGACGAGCGCGACCGAGCGGTGCGCGTCGACGTGATCGGGCCCGTTCTGCGCGTCGTCTTCGAGGACGAACACAGCGGACTCCTTCCAGTAGCGGCTCTTTGAGACCGCCTCGAGAATGCGGCCAAGGGCCGCGTCGTTTTCCGCGATCATGGCGCGCGGCGTCGGGTACCCGGGCCGGGTTCCCGCGGTGTGGTCGTTGCCCAGGCGCAGGATCGAAAGCCGCGGAAGCTTGCCGTTGGCCTCGAACTGACGGAACTCGCGCAGCCAGACGTCCACACGCTTCGCGTCCGGGATCGAGAGGTCGTAGGGAGGATAGTCCGGGCAGACGAACCCCGAGAGTCCCGGCACCGAACCCTCGTACGGAGGCTCTCCCGCCCGGTCCTCGTCGTTCTCCTTGTGTGGAACGGCGAACTCGCCGTAGCTTCGGACGCTGACGTCGGCGCGCCGGCACGCGTCCCAGATGTATCCCGCCGAGGCGCCGTGATGTTGCCGTAGGGGTTGCGATTCGGGCCGCCGCCCTCGGATAAGTATTTCCCGTCCTGGCGGCCGTAGTACTGGTGGCCAGAGCTTTTCCGTCGCGTCCGTCGCGTAGGCCGCCGTCGAAAAGGAATGGCCGTCGAAGCTCACCTCGGCGTCCACGTAGAAGTTGTCGAGGAGCACGAACTGCCGGGCGATCGCGTGCGCGTTCGGCGTGACCTCCTCGCCGAAAAGGCAGAGATTCGGGTCGCCGTTGCCCGCCGCCACGTCGCCGAGGATCTGATCGTACGTGCGGTTTTCCCGGACGATGTAGAAGACGTGCCGGATCGGTGACGGCCGCCGACCTTCGCGGAATCGGCGAGCCCTTCGACGCCGGCGGGGGAGAGGGGCGCGTCGCGTCGCGATCGGGGTTGAGCCGGTAGACCGTGCGCGTGTACTCCGGCCAGCGCGGGCGGGGTCGGAGCCGCGAGGACCGAGAGAGAGCCTGTCAGCAGCGCAGCGATGTACTGGCTGTCGTTCGTGCTTCCGGGCTGGGGTCCGCGGGGATTCGCCTGCGAGGCGAGACCCTTGCCCGAGAGAACGAAGATGCGGGAATCGTCCCGATCGAACGCGGCGCCGGTCGGGTACCAGCCCGTCGGCACGAATCCCTCGACGCGACTCTGGCCCCGCTTCGAGACGTCCACGGCCGCCACGGTGTTGTTGTCCGCGTTGGCGACCAGAAGGCGGCGTCCGTCGCCCGAGATCGCGACGGCGTTCGGGGTCGACCCCGGCGGAGCCTTGGGAGACAGCGACACCGAGACGGTTTCCTCCGCGCGGTGCTCCGCCAGCCCGAGGATCCAGACCGCATTGGTGTTCGCGCACGCCACGAAAAGCCGCGCGCCGTCCGGGGATTCGACGATCGCGCTCGGGTGCTCGCCGGTCACGATCTCGCCGGTTTTCTCGAGGGTGCTCGAGTCGAAGATTGAGATTCGCGAGCCGCCCCAGAGCGACACATAGAGCGACCGCCCGTCCTTCGATACGAGGCATGTGTAGGGCTCGGCCTCGAGCGGCACGGTTCGTACGACGCTTCGGGACTCCAGATCGACCGCGGACAGCGTCTGACCGAGCGGGTTGACCGCATAGACCCGCTTCCCGTCCGGGCTCACCGAGAGGCCGCCCACGAACTTGCCCGCTTCCTTCGGCCCGAGCGAGATCGTCGCGCCGGCCTTCAGCCGGCCCTGCGACCACTGGAATTCGTGGATCGCGTTGGAGGCGGAGCCCGAGGCGTAGAGCTGGTGACCGTCCGGATGCCATGCGAGGCCGAGCCACGCGCTTTCGATGGGAACGCGCTGCGCGACGAGAAACGTCTTCAGATCCACGACCGTCAGCGACGGCTTCGCGTAGCCGTTGTTCTCGATGATGAGGTAGCGGCCATCCGGCGATTGGATCATCGCGAGAGGCAGGTCGCCGACCGGAAGGTGCTTGCCCGCCGGCGCGATCCTCCAGCCGTTCGGCAGGAGCGTGTCGCCCTTCTGCCGGCCCGGCCGGACGCTCCCGGCGGACTGGGCCTCGAGGTCCGCCGCGAGCGCAGCCGCGAGCACGACGAAAGCCCAAACGATACGCACCCGTCCGATCACTCGTCCGACGCTCCTGTCTGAGTCCCGAGCAGACCGCGAAAGGCGATCCGAAGCAACCCCGTCCGAATCTCTTCCATGACCGCGAGTTCTCTCGCGTAACTCTTAACAGGACCGTGGCATATTCTCTTCGCAGCAAATTTACGCGGTCGGAGGAAACCCAATTTGCGGAACTGGGTCGTGGTTGCCGCGGACAGGCGCGGCGCGCAGTGGACATTCATCGTGCAGGGGGAACGCCGGCCATCTCAGATCGAAATCGCCAGGCGAATCAACGAGCACGGCCGAATCGTCGAATTGACGGGACAGATGATCGAATCCAATAGCATCGACCTCTCGAGCGTCCGGCTCGCCGGAGACGAGAGCCAGACTCCTCGGGTGCGTGGAGGAGCCACGCGCTACTCGATCGAGGGGGACGCGCTCGACTGAGCCTTCAGGTCCGGACAGTCGCGCGCGGGGCGCTGCGCACGTCGAAGGCGCGCCTCTCCGGATCGAAGGCCGCGCCGCATCGTGTGCAGCGCTTGGGCAGCGGCCGTTCGCCGATCACGAACATCTGAGAGCCGCAGGTGCGGCAGGGAATCAGAACGTAGCGCGTGCTTTCCACCGAGCACCTCCGCGTTTCGCCGACGGCTCCGAACGTATCGGCCTCGAGTGAAGCCGGATTGAACACGCGGCGAAAGTTCGGCGAGACCGCGCATCCGTCCGAGCATCGGAACCGCCGCGGATTTAGGAGATCTTGAAATTGGGAACCTAACATCCTCTTCACGATCACGAAACACCGCGCTTCTACGCTGCCCTGCCCGCGATGGTGCGGGCGCAGCCGCAAGGCGAAAACACGGAGGGCACATGTCTGGTGGGAATTGGAAAAGGCGAATGGAAACGGGACTGGCGGCGTTGCTGTTCGGAACGGCCGCGCTGGCGCAGGAGGCAACGGCCGTGAGCAAGGTCGCAGGGAACTCCGCGCCCAACAACCTGGCCGATGGGCTGGTCGAGAGCCCCGTCGCCCAGGGCTCTCAGCCGCTCGAGAACGCCACGGCGGCGATCGCGTTCTATGGCTACGACAACAATGGCCCGCTGCTCCCCCCTCCGGGCGCGGTGCAGTCGCCGGGCAACAACGTGGAGGCCTCGAAAACCGAGCCGGACAAGAACACCTACCTCGTCCTCGATCACCAGGACGGACCCGACTCGCACTACGACTACGGGCGGCACTTCCTCTTCCAGGGCCACGAGACCGGCGTGCAGGGCTACATCACGCGCGTCAATCTCGACGCCGACGCCGCCCACCGCGTGACGCTCTGGGCCGATGAGGACTCCCTGGGCCACGCCCTGCCGGTCTTCGACGGCTCGACGTGGAACCCGTGGGCGGAACGGCTGCTGTTCACGGCGGAGCGCGGCAACGCCGGCGGCGTCTGGCAGTCGACGCTGGAGTTCCCGCCGGTCGTGGAGGACATCTCGGGAGCTCTCGGCCGCGGAGGCTATGAGGGCATCCAGAACGACTCCGACGGCAATCTCTGGATCGCCGAGGACGTCAGCGGCGCCAAGGGAACGGTCAACTCGCACGCCCGGCAGCCCAACAGCTTCCTCTTCCGCTTCGTGCCGAAGAGCAAGTTCGACCTGACCAAGGGCGGGAAGCTCCAGGCCCTCCAGGTCTGCCAGCTCAACTCGATGCCTTGTCAGCCGATCGTCTTTCACCCCGGCGACGCCGACGGTGACATCACCTCGCAGAATCAGAAGGATCTCCACACGTACGGAAACCAGTTCAAGACGACCTGGATCACGATCCACGACACGGACCACGACGGGTCTACGCCCTTCGACGCCAATGCGCTGGCCAAGACGAAGGGGGCCACACCGTTCAAGCGGCCCGAGAATGGTCTATTCCGGCCGGGCCGTCAGTTCCGTGAGTTCTTCTTCGACGCGACCGGCGACACGGATGCCGCGACCGAGGCGGCAGCATTCGGTGGTTTCGGCGCCATCTTCAAGCTGAGCCAGTCGAATCCGTCCGCCGACACGGGGACGCTCACGCTCTTCTTCCGCGGTGACATCGACCACACCGCCTTCGACAACGTGGCCTTCTGGGACAAGAACCATGTCGTGCTCGTCGAGGATCGGGGAGACGGTCTCCACAGGGACCACGGCGTGTTCGATTCCGGATGGCTCTTCGACGTGCGTACCGATTACTCCAACTCCAGCAACAAGCCCTTCCGGCTGATCGGTCTGGGCCGCGACGCCTCCGCGACGATCGATTCCCCGCTGGCCGACGCCGTGGCCACGAACGGCTTCCAGAACGAGGGTGACAACGAGATCACGGGAATTCATGTCTCCGACGGCAATCCGAAGATTCAAGGGATCCTCGGCGCTCAGGAGCCCCATCCCTTCCAGGGTGGCTGGCGCGTCTTCTACACGCAGCAGCACGGTGACAACGTGACGTGGGAGATCCTCGAGGGTAACGACAAGCACGAACACGGGCACGGCGGGGACTGACCCGCATCGGACGGTCTTCCGAGGGCCCGGGGGCGAATCGCTTCCGGGCCTTCGTTTTCAGTCGCGGCAGATGGAACGGGTGGCCATCGCGATCAGCTGCGATGCCGTCTCTTCGACGGTGAGGCCCCGGTCGGAGTAGAGCTGGCTGAACGTGTCGAAACTTGTGACTGGGCGGGCTTCGACGTCCGCTCGCTCGACGGAGACTACGCCGGGCGGCCGTGGAACGAGACGTCCCCTCGCGCCATCGTCATGGCGAGAAAGCGTTCGAGCCATTGAGCGGCGTTGCGGTCGCATCGGCCGCAACGCCGCTTTTCCGAGAGATCGGCGCGACCGCTTTAAGCTGCGGCCTGCTTGCTTTCCTTGAGGAACGCGAGCAGGTCCTCGTTGATCTGGTCCGCATGGGTCGTCGGCATCCCGTGCGGAAAGCCCGGATACACTTTCAGCTTTGCGTTCTTCACGATCTTCGCAGAAATCAGAGCCGCTGCACCGATCGGCACGATCTGATCGTCATCGCCGTGCATGATGAACGTCGGCACGTCGAACTTCTTGAGGTCCTCCGTGAAATCGGTCTCGGAGAACGCCTTGATGCAGTCGTAGTGAGGCTTCACGCCTCCCAACATCCCTTGCAACCACCAGTGCTCCCGAATCCCTTCGGAGATCTTGGCGCCGGGCCGGTTGTAGCCATAGAACGGAAGCGTAATCTCCCTGTAGAACTCGCCCCGATTCGCCGCGAGTTGGGCTCGGAGGCCGTCAAAGACGGAGACGGGGAGGCCGCTGGGATTCTTTTCCGTCTTCAACATCAGAGGCGGCACCGCGCTGATCAGCACGGCCATGGCGACACGCTTCGTGCCATGCCGGCCGATGTACCGCGCAACTTCTCCGCCGCCCGTCGAGTGGCCCACATGGATGGCATTCTTCAGATCGAGCTTTTCCGTGAGAGCCGCGAGATCGTCCGCGTAAGTGTTCATCTCGTTTCCGTCCCACGTCTGAGTCGAACGTCCGTGACCGCGGCGGTCATGCGCGATGACCCGATAGCCCTGTTGGCCGAAGAAGAGCATCTGCGCGTCCCAGTCGTCCGCCGTGAGCGGCCACCCGTGGCTGAAGACGATGGGCTGTCCGGTCCCCCAGTCCTTGTAATAGATCTGCGTTCCGTCTTTCGTCGTGATGTAGCTCATCGCCTCTCCTTTCCTGAAACAGAAAGACATCCAGGAGCCGACGATAGGTCAGAGAAAAGCCGCGGCGCAAGGGCCCGCCGGCCCGGCGTCGTCTCGCTTCTAGGTTTGCGGCGGACGCGGTCCCGGCTCCTTGTGTTTCCGCGCCGCGGGCGCGGACGGGTCGCCGCTTCGACGGCGTGCGGCGGGCAGGGCCGCGGCGGGACCCTTCAGCAGTGCGCGATGCCAGCCGCGATCGCCTCCTTCGACTCGCAGGTGCTGCTCCCAGACGCGCCCGCATGCGGGGCAGGAGATCTCCACGCGATCGCCGGGGCGGTCGAACGCCGAGAAGCTCAGGTCGTGGCCGCACAGGCAGCGGAACGAGGCACGGGCGGGATAGTCGAGCAGCTTCACTGACAGCTCCTTGCGAATCCGTGTCGGTCGCGACCCCCGAGGATGTTACGGGAGCCTGAAACTCTCGCGAAGTTTACGCTTCGCCGTGGCTGCGGTCTAAAGCACGTCTTCAGGTCTCGTAAATCCTTTTCGAGCGCGTGCCGGACAGAGCGTGCGCTGCTACCATCGAGAAGCGTGAGGATCTCCGCGTTCGAGCCCCGACGCAAACTCCTCGCGCACGCATTTCGCTTTCCTCTCCACTAGACCATCATGCAGCGTCCCTGGCTCTTTCTCGCCGCCTCGACGCTCTTCGAGGTCGTCTGGATCGTCAGTCTAAAACTTTCCGACGGGTTCGCGAGGTTTGTTCCGCTTCTCGTCTATCTCGGTTCGGGTCTCGGCGCCGCCGTGTGTCTCTCAGCAGCCATGAAAGCGATTCCGATGGGGACAGCGTACGGCATCTGGATGGGCGGGTCTCTCGTAGGCGCCCTTCTGGTCGACGTCGCGCTCTTCAAGGAACCGTGGAACCTGTTTCGCGCCTTGTGCGCCCTTCTGATCGTACTGGGCACGTGCGGGCTTCGCCTCGCGGCATCGCGCTGAGCGCCGTCGTCCTCCCAGTCCGATAGACTAGAAGGCCCGGCCTCGACCCTGCCGACGGCCCTTGCCGAGGAGTTGCGATGAAGAAGACACTCCGGCTCGCCGCTCTCTCGATTTTGATGTCCGCCGCGTTTTTCGCCCCCCGCGCGCATTCCCAAGACGCTCCGCAGACCGGAGACTCGGACTGGTCGGAGCTCCTCGCGAGCATGGAGAGAATGCACGCGGCGATGGCGGCCGTCGAACCGTCCGAAAACAGCGACGTGGATTTCGTACGGATGATGCTTCCCCACCACCAGGCCGCGATCGACATGGCCCGGGTCCAGCTGCTCTACGGCAAGGACCCGCAGATGCGCCGTCTCGCGCAGGAGATCATCGCGGACCAGCAATCGGAGATCGAGCTGATGAGCCTCTGGCTCGCGCAGCACGCGCCCGATCCAGGCAAGGCCCGGCACTAGAGGAGGAGCCGCCATGAAGATCCTCTGCGGGATTTCGCTGCTGTGCCTGGCGTCCTGTTTGGGGGCGGAGCAAGCCCCCTGGGGCCGGGCGGACGTCCCGGTCTCGTCGCGAGATCGGGTCTACGCGGCGGACCAGACGTCGAACACCGTCTCGGTCATCGATCCCTCGACCAACAAACTGCTCGGGGTGATCCGTCTCGGCGACCCCGTGCCCGGCGCCCTCAGTCCTCTCTACAGAGGCGAGCTCCTGGTGCATGGCCTGGGATTCGCGCCCGACGGGAAGACCCTGGCGGTCGTCTCCGTGGCTTCGAACTCGGTGACCCTGATCGACACGGCCACCAACAAGGTGAAAGGAAAGGTCTACGTCGGCCGATCGCCGCATGAGGCGTTTTTCACACCGGATGGCCACGAGCTGTGGGTCACCGTGAGAGGCGAGAACTACGTGGCGGTCATCGACCCGGTGCAGCTGAAGGAAACGCGCCGGATCGAGCTCGCCAATGGCCCGGGGATGACCATGTTCGGACCCGACGGCCGCTACGGCTTCGTCTGCTCCAGCTTCACGCCCGAGCTGGCCGTCGTCGAGACGGCATCCCATAGCGTCGTCGCCCGCCTCGTCCAGGCGAGCCCGTTCTGTCCGAACATCGCCGTGACGCCGGAAAACGACGAGGTCTGGATCACTCTGAAGGACGTCGGCAAGGTGCAGGTCTTCGGAGCCAAACCGCCGTTCGAGCAGAAGGCTCTGCTGGAAACCGGGCCCATCACCAATCACGTAAATTTCGCCAACACCACGGGCGGCCGTTTCGCCTACGTCACGGTTGGCGGCTCGAACGAGGTGAAGGTATACAGCCGCGGCGCGCCGCCGTCGCTCGTCGCGACCATCCCGGTCGGCAATCTCCCTCACGGGTTGTGGCCCTCCGGAGACGGATCTCGTATGTTCGTCGCTCTCGAGAACGGCGAGATGGCGGCGGTGATCGACACGAGCCGCAACGCCGTGATTGCGAACGTTACGATCGGTCAGACGACGCAGGCCCTCGTCTACGTACCCAATGCCGTGCCCGCCGGTGGAAGCGCGGAGAATCTTTCGCCGCTCGGCGAATCCGGCAACGTCACCCGGTTACGTCTGAAGGCGGCCGGGTCCCGGTTTCCGAACGCCGAGGCCTCGGTGGCCGTGAACTCGCTCGGTCTCCTGGATCTCGTGCAGATCGCAGCCAGAGGACTCGCTCCGGCAGCGCGATACCAGGTCGCTCTCGCGGAATCCGACCGCCCGCCTTTCGGAAAGCGAGAGCCCCTCGCGGTTCTCCGGACCAATCCCGACGGCGCCGGAATCGTGCAAGCCGTAGGGCCCCTGAAAACGCTGGTGGGCACCGGCCCGGGCGCACCTCGTGAAGCACCAAGGCGATTCCTGATCGTCGCCGACGCGGAAGACCCTGCGCAGGTCGTCCTGCAGCCAGCCAGTCCCCCGACGCCCTGAAGGCGGGCCGGATTTTTCCTGGTCTTCACGGCGCCCTCAAGTCTTTTGGCGACCGTGCGCTCGGTGGTCCGATCGCGGAGATACCGGCACGCCGTCGTCGTTGCGGTGTCTTCTGCGATCCCCACTCGGAGGTCATGCGAGGCATCGTCATCGTCTCGCCGGAGGAGGCCTCGGCGACGCGTCGCTGATCCGGCCTCCCCCCGCGCAGGGAGCCGACGGTATGGTTCTTGCTCAGGTTTCTCGCGCAGGGGGCCGTCTACGCGAGGGAAAACGATGAGTCGCTCGAAACCCCGTATTCTCGTTGCCGAGAACGACGAAAGCTCGCTCAAGATCCTGCTCGATCTGCTGGAGGCGGAGGGATACGAAGCCGCCGGCGCCGTCAACGGGGCCGATGCCCTCCAGAAGATCCGAAACGGGAAGCGGCCGGACCTGATTCTGTTGGATCTCGACATGCCGGTCTTGAGCGGCACCGAGTTTCTGACGGTGCGCGAGTCCGATCCGCTCCTACTGATGATTCCCGTGATCGTGCTCTCCGGAATGACGAACGAGGGTTTGAACATCCCTCCGAATTCCTTTCTCGCGAAACCGGTCAACCCCGAAAAGCTGAAGGGGCTCATCGAGCGAGTCCTCGACGAGGCCAATCCGGACCCCGAACGGCGTCCGCGCGCGAGCGAGCCCTGGACCATGGACGAGAAGCGGGCCAGCATTCTTCGTAACAGCTTCGGGCAGGCCGTGGCGTTCGTCGCTTCCGAGCGCGAAGCGCGCCGCGTCGTGGCCGCGATCAACGGCGCTTCGCGGCTCTCCACGGAGGCCCTCGAGCAGGGAATCATCGACAAGGGGCTCGAGTGCCTCTATCAGCTCCACCGCTACGACACCGACGAGTCGTATCGCAAGGAAGTCGACGGCGCGGACGGGCGCGCGTCGCTCATGACGCGCCGCGACGAGATCGCGCGGATGCTCGGCTTCGCTTCGCCGACGCACTGACTCCGCGGCACGCCACTTGCACTTTCGAGTCGCGAGACATGGTGTCTCGCAATTCTGGTTTTCAAGGAGTCCCTATGAGTTCCGATCGCTTTCGAGGAGGAGAATCGAGGTGGAATCGCGGCGATTTTGAACAAGAGCAGGGCAGATCCGGAAATCGTGAGCGCTACGGCCGGGGATACGAAGGTCGGCGCGACTCCGAGTACCGCGAGCCCTTCGAGCAGGACCGCTGGGGAGAGCAGGGTCAGGGGCGTTTCAGCCAGGGCCAGCAGGGTCAGTTCGGCCAAGGCGCGTCGTACGAGTCGCGCGGACAGGGACGCAGCTATTCGCAGGCCGACGGTGAGCCCTACGAGGGTGAGGGCCGCGGCCACGAGTCCCAGTCTTACGGCCGCTATGGGATGAACCAGCAGTACAGCCGTTACGGATCGAGCCAGGGTTACGGCGAGGGACGCGGTCCATGGGAGGGAGACGGCCGGGAATCTCGCTCCTACGGCACAGGTCGAGCGGAGTACTCCGAGGGAGCCTCGCCTTCCTCCGGTTCCGGCAGGTCCTTCGATTCCGGCCGCCGCGTTTCGTCGTACCGGTCGGAGCGTTCCCCCGGCGACGGCCGTCCGGCGGTCTCCGGATACGGCGAGGAGAAGTGGCGTCCCTCCGATCGTTTCGACGGATACGATCGGTCGTCCGAATCGGGCCGCCTCCATGGGAGCCTCGGACAGGGTTTCGCGCGCGGACGCTTCACGGGCAGGGGCCCGAAGGGCTATCAGCGCTCGGATGACCGCATCAAGGAAGACGTCAGCGAGGCGCTCTCTCGCGATGGCGATCTCGACGCTTCGGAGATCGAGGTGATCGTGGTCTCGGGTGACGTCACCCTCGAGGGCACGGTTCCGGACCGCGAGTCCAAGCGTCTCGCCGAGGATCTCGCCGAGGATCTGCCCGGCGTCAAACAGGTCCAGAACCGCCTGAGAATCGAGAACGGGCGGGGCGGGAGAGAAGCCGAGAGCTCCTCGGTGTCGGGCTCGACCGCGAAAGCGTCGACGAGCTCCTCGACCTCGGGCGCGCGCGGCAAGCCCTCGATCTAGTCTCGTCCTCGCGCATCGTTACGGCGCCGGTCCCGCGGGCCGGCGCTTTTTTTCCTGCCAACTCGGCACGCTTCTTGAAACAGAGGGAAGCAGGCCCACTTACGGGCCACAGGAGGAATTGGAAAATGAAACGCATTACCGGCATGGCGATCGCGCTTTGCGTGGCCGTAGGCGGCGGTGCATTCGCGCTCGGCCAGGAGAAGCAGCACACGGAGACGACGGTCAAGCAGACGGGTCCGGGCCCCGACGTGAAGACGAAGACCGAAACGGTCGTCGGTACCGTCAAGGACTACGAGCCCGGCAAGAAGATCAAGGTCGAGGGGCCCGGCGGCAAGGACTACAGCTTCGATCTCGACGAGAACGCGAAGCTCGAAGGCTCCGTCATGGTCGGCCAGATGGCCAAGGTCACCTACTACAAGGCCAACGACGGCCGCGAGCGCGTGACCGTTCTCTCGGAGGCTCCCAAGGGGGCGCAGGCTTCGGCGAGTGCTCCGCGGCTCCACTCCGAATCGACCGTGAAGCAGACGGGACCGGGTCCGGACATGACGACGAAGTCCGAAGTGGTCGTCGGCACGGTCAAGGAGTACGAGGCGGGCAAGAAGATCAAGGTGACGGGCCCGGGCGACAAGGACTACTCGTTCGACCTGGATGAGAACGCGTCGATGAAGACGGCAAACGTCGCGGTCGGACAGCGCGTCAAGGTGACGTACCTCAAGGGAGAGCACGGCTACAAGGCCACGCTCGTCGAACCGGCGCTCTAAACGAACATACCGACAGGTGTTTCGCTGATCGCACCGTTCCAGGGTCCCGCTGGTCAAGCCGGCGGGACCTTTTTTTGATCGGGGAGGAGTGATGTTCCTCTTGAAGATCGCTCTCGCGTGTCTGGTTCTCGCGATCCTGGGACTCGTCGCCGTTCCGTTGGCCGCGGGCAAGGTGGCCGCCGCGATCCTGGCGGCGCTCTTCGTGCTGTTCCTGGCGCTGGGTCTGGCCTCGGTCGACAATCTCGCGGTCTGATCCAATCGTGGAGCCGGTATCTCTGGGGACTCCGACGGAGTTTCTCGAGGGTCGGAATGTGTCGTAGGAT
Source organism: uncultured Acidobacteriota bacterium (assembly GCA_963733815.1). Lineage (GTDB taxonomy): Bacteria > Acidobacteriota > Thermoanaerobaculia > UBA5066 > Gp7-AA6 > DAHUXD01. Next base: position 37,443 of record CAVTEG010000003.1, read on the forward strand.
CCGGACCGGACAGAGGGTTCGCTGGGCGCGTGTTGCGCAAGGAGTTCCCGATGACGACCCATCCTGAGGCCGATTCGCCCGCCGCCGCCGGCGATCTGCGTCGTTTTTTTCACGACGTCGCGACACCCCTGTCCGCCGTGGCGCTCCATCTCGAACGCGCCTCCCGGTTGGCGAAGAAGGGAGCGGATCCCGCCGAGCCGCTCGAAATCGCCCGCCGCGAGCTCGACAAGGCCTTTTCGCTGTTCGAGAGAGGCCGGGAAACGTTGCTGGGAAACGGCTTGAGCGCCGGCTGAAATCCGCCCGGCCAAAATCCGGACGCATCGTGTTAAATAGACCGTTCCGAGCATGAAGGCCGAAGGTTCCCCGACGGAGATTCCCGCGATGAGAGTTCTCATCGTCGAAGACGATGTCGCCACGAGAAAAGGCCTCGAGCAAGCGATTCGCGACTTGGGCGGAGTAACCAAGTCGGTGGGCACCGCCGGAGAGGCGGCGCGCGCCGTGGACGAGTTCAATCCGGAAGTGCTGGTGGTCGACGTGCACCTGCCCGACGGCGACGGCATCGAGGTGTTCCGCGCAGCGAGCGAGGCGGATCCCGGCCGGGAGGGCATCGTCATCACCGGCCAGGGCTCCCTCGACAGCGCCGTCGAGGCCCTTCGCGCCGGAGTGTCCGACTACCTCGTCAAGCCGCTGCGTCCGGCGCAGCTCGAGGTCGTGTTCCAGCGCCTGGCCTCGCGCCGGGGCCTGCAGTCCGAGGTCGAGTCTCTGCGCGACGAGCTGCAAGAGACCGGCAAGCTCGGAGAGCTGATCGGCCGGTCCGAAGCGATGCGCAAGATCTTCGACACCATCCGCCGGGTGGCAAAGTCGAACGCCCCGGTCCTCATCACGGGCCAGAGCGGCACGGGCAAGGAAGTCGTCGCCCGGACGATCCACCGCCTCTCGCGCCGTTCCTCGATGCCGTTCGTGGCGTTCAACTGCGGCGCGATCTCGCCGACACTGATCGAAAGCGAGCTCTTCGGCCACGAGCGGGGGGCCTTCACGGGCGCCGACAAGCGCCGGATCGGTTATTTCGAGGAGGCCAACGGGGGCACGCTGTTCCTCGACGAGATCACCGAGATGGGCCCGGAGCTCCAGGTCAAGCTCCTTCGGGTGCTCGAGGCAAAAACCGTGCGCCGGGTCGGCGGCTCGCAGGATCTCCGCGTGGACGTCCGGCTCGTGTCCGCGACGAATCGCGATCCGCAGGAAGGCATCCGGGACGGCAAGCTGCGCGAGGACCTGTACTACCGTCTCAACGTCTTCCCGATCGCGTTGCCGACCCTCTCCTCGCGCCGCGAGGACATTCCGCTGCTCGCCGAGCACTTCCGACGGCACATCGAGGAGCAGGAAGAGTCTGGCGTGACGGGCTGGGACCCGAAGGCGATCGAGCTGCTCGCGCGCCACGACTGGCCGGGCAACGTCCGCGAGCTGCGCAACGTCGTCCACCGCGCCTGCGTCATGAGCGAGAAGGGAACGATCGGACCCGAAGTCGTGCGCGAGCTTCTACCCGGCCAGGAAACACCCGCCGGGCCGAGGCCCCGCGGAGGGACTTCGCGCTCCGACAAGAAGACCGCGAAGCGCGCCCGGTCCTGACGCGGAGGCGCGCACCACGCGAGTGGTCTCCGGTGCTGGCACGAAAATCGCTGTGCATCCTGACCGGGGCCGGCTGAGGCGCCCCGGAAAGGAAGAACTTCAATGCTGTGGACCATCTTCGTGATCCTCCTGATCCTCTGGCTCCTCGGTCTGGTGTCCGGATATGCGCTCGGGGGCTTCATCCACATCCTGCTCGTGATCGCGGTCGTCATCCTGATCATCAACCTGATCCAGGGCCGTCGAACGGTCTAGGGGGTTTCGACGGGGCGGCTCCGTGGATGCGGAGCCGCCCGGTCTCTTCGTCGCTCCCATCTGGGCGCGCGCTGGCGAATTCGGCACGGATCCTGCTGTTTCCATGAGCATGAGGAATCCCGATCCCGGGAATCCCGACCCCGGGATGGACTGGCCGCGCCGTGCGCGCGGCGGAGGCCTCCGGATCGCGCAGGTGGCGCCGCTCTACGAGAGCGTCCCGCCCAAGTTCTACGGAGGCACCGAGCGCGTCGTCTCCTACCTGACCGAGGAGCTCGTCGCGATGGGCCACGACGTGACCCTCTTCGCCAGCGGCGATTCTCGGACGCGGGCCCGGCTCGTGCCCGGATCGCCAGGCGCACTGCGTCTCGACGGCGCCGGCGCGGACCCCTCGCGCGGCACATCGTCCACCTCGAGCACGTCTTCGAACGCGCGCCGAACTTCGACGTCATCCACCTCCACACGGACTATCTCCACTATCCTTTCGCGCGGCGCACCGGCACGCCCCACCTGACGACGCTTCACGGACGGCTCGACCTGCCGGATCTCGTCCCCGTGTACCGCGAGTACGAGGAGATTCCGCTCGCGTCCATCTCGGATTCCCAGCGCGCGCCCCTTCCGTTTGCGAACTGGCAGGGGACCGTGCATCATGGACTGCCGCGAGACCTCCTGCCGTTTGCGCCGGGGGACGGCGGCTACCTCGCCTTCCTCGGTCGGATCTCTCCGGAAAAGCGCGTGGACCGCGCGATCGAGATCGCGCGGCGGGCGGGATGGCCGCTCCGGATCGCGGCCAAGGTGGACCGGGCCGACATAGATTATTTTGACCGGGAGATCCGGAGGCTGCTCCTGCAACCGCACGTCGAATTTCTGGGAGAGATCTCGGAGGAAGAGAAACCCGATTTCCTCGGATCGGCCGCGGCGCTTCTCTTCCCGATCGACTGGCCCGAGCCCTTCGGACTCGTCATGATCGAGGCGATGTCGTGCGGCACGCCCATCATCGCGTTTCGCGCGGGATCGGTGGAAGAAATCGTGGAAGACGGCGTCAACGGATGGGTCGTCGACACCGTTCCCGACGCGGTGCGCGCCGTCGAGAACCTCGCTCGGGTCGAGCGAAGCACCTGCCGGATGCGCTTCGAGGAACGGTTCACGGCCCGCAGGATGGCTCTCGACTACCTGAGGCTCTACCGCCGGGTGGCCGAGTCCGAGGAAGCCTGGAACGGTCCGCGGCAGGCGGAAGGATCCCGATCGTGAGCGCCGAGCTCGAAGATACCGGCAACCCGTTCGCGATCCGGGCGTCGTCGGCGCGGCTGGACGCCTCGATGAACGTCCTGAAGGCCGACGAGACCTTCGCGGTCGTGGACCGCTTCGGTGACATTGCTCCGGGCGGGACCGGCGATCTCGGGCTCTACCGCTCGGGCACCCGCTATCTCTCCAGCCTCGCCATGGGACTGGACGGAGGGCGCCCGTTCCTTCTGTCGTCGGGTGTGCGGCGGGACAACTCGGCCTTCGTGGCCGACCTGACCAATCCGGATCTCTTCGACGGCGACCGCATCGCCGTCCCCCGCGGCAGCGTGCACCTGCGCAAGCAATTGCGCGTCACGCCGGCCGGGCTGCATTTGCGCCTGCGGCTGCGCAGCTACGCGCCTTCGGCGGTTACGGTCCATCTCGCCTTCGTGTTCGACGCCGACTTCGCCGACATCTTCGAGGTGCGCGGAATGACGCGGGCCGCTCGCGGGCGCCGACATCCGATCGCATACGAGAAGGGCGGCATGCGTTTCGTCTACACCGGCCTCGATCACGTGGTCCGGGAGGCGATCGTGCACGCGCGGCCGCCGGCCGCGCACGTCGCGGCCCAGAGGCTCGAGTTTCCGGTTCTTCTCGAGGCCGGAAAGGACTGGGTGTTGCAGCTGAGCATCGCGTGCCGGTCCTCCGAGCGGCCGCGACTCCTGAAGCGTGCGGGAGCTCTGCCGATCCATGCCGGCAACCTCTTCGGGCTGCGCGCCTCCAACGAGGAGCTGGACCTCTGGCTCCATCGGTCGGCGGTGGATCTGCGGATGATGACGACCCGGACGCGCTGGGGACCGTACCCCTATGCCGGCGCTCCGTGGTTCAGCGCGCCCTTCGGCAGGGATGGGATCATCACGGCCCTCGAGGTGCTCTGGCTGGATCCCGAGCCGGCGCGCGGCGTGCTGCGTTTCCTCGCCGCCACGCAGGCGACGACCGAGGATCCCGAGCGAGACGCCGAACCCGGCAAGATCCTGCACGAGTGGCGCGACAGCGAGATGGCCAACCTCGGCGAGGTCCCGTTTGGACGCTACTACGGCAGCGTCGACGCGACGCCGCTGTTCGTCGTCCTGGCCGGCGCCTATTTCGACCGGACGGGGGACCGGGCGCTCCTCGAGGAGATCTGGCCCAACATCGAGCGTGCGCTGGCGTGGATGGACACGTACGGCGACCGGGACGGGGACGGTTTCATCGAATACGCGTCGCACGCGACGCGCGGGCTCGTGCACCAGGGCTGGAAGGACTCCTCCGACGCGGTCTTTCACGAGGACGGATCGCCCGCCGTGCCGCCGATCGCGCTGTGCGAGGTGCAGGGCTACGCCTTCGCGGCCCGCCGGGCCGCCGCCGAGGTCGCCCGCGCGCTCGGCAATCCCGACCTCGCCGCCCGGCTCACGGAGCAGGCCGAGGCGCTGCGGGAGCGTTTCGACGCGGCCTTCTGGGATCCGACGCGTTCGTTCTACTGTTTTGCGCTCGACGGCGACAAGAAGCCATGCCGCGTCCTCACGTCCAACGCCGGGCACACGCTTTGGTCGGGCATCGCGAAGCGCGCCCGCGCCCGGATCATGGCCGACGCGCTCCTGGGCGCCGACGCGTTCAGCGGATGGGGCGTGCGCACGGTGGCGGCGGGGCAGAAGGGCTTCAACCCGATGTCGTACCACGACGGTTCGGTCTGGCCTCACGACAATGCCCTCATCGCCGCGGGACTGGCGCGTTTCGGGCACACCGCCCACGCCGTGCGCGTCCTGACGGGGATGTTCGATCTCTCGCGGTTCGTCGCGATCCGGAGGCTGCCGGAGCTGGTCTGCGGCTTCGAGCGCGTGCCCGGACAGGCGCCGACGCTCTACCCGCTGGCCTGCGCGCCGCAGGCCTGGTCTTCGGGAGCCGCGTTCCTGCTGATCCAGTCCTGTCTGGGGATTCGGGTGTGCGCTCCCGAGCGGCGCGTCGAGTTCTCCAAACCGCGTCTCCCGCGCTACCTCGAAGCGGTTCGGATCGACGAGCTTCGCGTCGGGAGCGGAAAGGTCGACCTCCTCGTCACGCGCCGAACGGGGACCGTCGAGGTCCACGTCGAACGAGCCGAAGGAGACGTCGCGGTCGAAGTCTCGCGCGCCGGAATCGCCGAGGCGGCGGCGAGCCGCAGTTAAGCTGCGCCGGCGCGCCGGGACACGGGCCGCTTCGGTCGGCTGCGGGCGGCGCCCAGGCTCTTCTTCAACGATTCCATCAGGTCGACGACGTTGGCCGGGACCTCCGCCGCGGCGCGGCCCTTGCCCTTGAGCGTGAACTTCCGGCGCGAAGAGAGGAGCTTGCGGAGCGCCTTCTTGTACGTGTTCGGATGCTCGGCGGGATCCCAGTCTTCCTCCGACATCTGGTCGATCAGCATGCGCGCCATCTTGACCTCGGCGGGCTTGCGCACTTGCGCGGGCGCCTCGACTCCGGTGGGGTTGCGCAGCTCATCGAAGGGCCGCAGCGTCTCCATCGAGAGCACCTTGGGACCGGGCAGAAGTGTCGCGAGCTGGGGCTTCTTGCGCAGCCGGACGCGCACGATGGCCACGCGATGGGCGTCGTTCAACGCCTCTCTCAGGACGCCGTAGGCGTGCTCGCCGCCTTTGCGCGCTCCGACGTAGTACGGGTGCTCGAAGAGCAGGGGATTGAGAGCCGAGAACTCGACGAACTCGAGGACCTCCATGTCGTCGGTGCCGCCGGCTTCTTTCTCGGCCTTCTCGATCTCCTCCTTCTCCGCCAGGGCGTATTCGCCCTTGTCGACCTCGAAGCCGCGCACGATCTCGTCGTTGGGGACTTCGACGTCCTCCTCGCTGCAGAATTTCTTGTAGACGATCGGCGCGTGATCCTTCCGGTGCAGGAGGCGGAAGGAGACTCTCTCGGAAGCTTCGACGGCCGAATAGAGAGAAACCGGGATCGAGATCAGCCCGAAGGTGATGTGTCCGTTCCAGATCGGCCGCATCGCCCGTCAGACCGCCGCGCAGTCGGGATGTCCGCAGTCGCAGGCGGCGCCCCGCGGCATGGACTGAGCGGCGTCCGCGCAGCGCTCGCTGCAGAATTGCTTGCCCTCGCGCTCGACGGTGGCATCGGTGCAGTGACAACCGGCATGTTCGCAGTTCATGACTCGCCTCCCGGCTCGTGAGTAGCAATCGCCCTGCCAGCCGTTTCGCCGGCACGCTTCGTGCAGCAAGAACCCTCGGGCATTCACGCCCACATCACGACGAGGAGGCTGCCATGAGCGACATCGAAGGCCGCGAACGCGGGCCGGGCATCGACGAGGAATCGAACCGTCCCGACGAACGCAATGCTCCTCCCCGCACCGGTTCCGAAGAGTCGAAGGAGACCCGTCCGGCGCCGCAGAGTTTGGAAGAACCGGGAGAGAGCTCGTCCCGCTCCGGCCAGCGCGGGCAGAAGCCGACCGGCGAGGACGTCGACTCGGGCAACGAATAATCCGCGCCCCGGATGTCCCGGCGCGTCGGAAGCCGCGCCAGGCGTCCTTGCTTCCGGAGCCGTTCGAAGAATGTCCAGCGAGAGCCCTCTTCTGAGACCCGGCGAGGGTTTCGTCCCGTTCTTCGCGGGTCTGCGAACCGCCCCGCGTCGGGCGCTGCTGCTCGACTACGACGGAACGCTCGCGCCGTTCTCGGCGCGGCGGGCCTCGGCGGCGCCTTACCGGTGGGTGCGTCCCGCACTCAAGAGCATCGCTGGCGCTTAGCGGACGACTCGCATCGGCATCGTCAGCGGCCGGCCGATCGCGGAGCTGCGTCGTCTGACGGGCCTCGCGAACGTCGTGGAGTTGTGGGGCTCGCACGGGCTCGAGCGGCTCACGCTCGAGGGCTGCTGGATCGGTCCTCCGCCGAAGAAGGACGCGGCGGAGTTCCTCGAGCGCGTGTCCGCCTCGATGGCGGAGCTGGGCTGGGGAGGGCTTCTGGAGCGCAAGCCGTACGGACTCGCGCTTCACGGGCGCGGCGAGCCGCCGGAGGAGTTCGCCGACGCCGAGTCGGAGCTGATCGAGAGGTGGTCCGAGGCGGCGCATGACTTCGGCCTCGAGTTGCTCGGGTTCGACGGGGGCGTCGAGCTTCGGCCGGAGGGCCAGGGGAAGGGGATGGTCGTGCGCACGGTTCTCGATGAGCTCGGGCCGGGCGCGTCGATCGCATATCTGGGCGACGACCGCACCGACGAGGACGCCTTCGGGGCGCTCGCGGACCGGGGGCTCGCGGTCCTGGTGCGGTCCGAGCCGAGGCCCACGAAGGCGGCTGCCTGGATCCGGCCTCCGGAAGAGCTGCGCCGGTTTCTGGGCGACTGGAACCGCGCGTGCTCCGGAGACCGCGCATGAATCTGATCGTCGTGTCCAACCGCCTCCCGTTCACTTTTTCGAAAGGGGAGGACGGCGAGTGGCGGATCGAGCCCGGCACCGGCGGCCTCGTCACGGCCCTGCGCCCGGTCCTGCGCGACCGCGGAGGGCGCTGGATCGGCTGGGCCGGCGCCACCGCGCAGGAGCTTCCGGATCCGGAGGCCTTCCTCCGGGATTCGCGCCGCCGGTTCGGGTACGAGCTCGTGCCGGTGCCGCTCTCGGCCGCCGAGAAGGACGGCTTCTATTCCGGCTTCTCCAACGAGATCGTGTGGCCCCTCTTTCACGACATGGTCACGATGTGCAACTTCGATCCGACGTACTGGTCGGTGTCCGAGGCGGTCAACGCCAAGTTCGCCGACTGCGCCGTCCGGACCGCGACCCCCGAGGACTTCCTCTGGATTCACGACTACCACCTGATGCGGATGGGCTCCGCTCTGCGCGGGCGCGGCGTCCACCGGCGCATGGCGTTCTTCCTTCATATCCCGTTTCCGCCGCTCGACATCTTCCTGAAGCTGCCGTGGCGTTTTCAGGTCCTCCAGTCGCTGCTCGCCTACGATCTGATCGGCTTCCAGACCATCCGGGATCGACGCAACTTCGTGCAGTGCGTCCGGCTGCTGCTGCCGGACGTGCGCATCTCGGGCCGAGGCGCGGTCTGGACGATGCAGTCGGGGGATCGCGAGGTGCGCGTCGGCTCGTTTCCGATCTCCATCGACTTCACCGACTTCGAGAGCCGCGGTGCCGCCCCGCTCGTCGCCGAAATGGTCGTGCGAATCCGGGAAGCCGAGCCGGGCCGCCGGATCGTGCTCGGCATCGACCGGCTCGACTACACCAAGGGCATCCTGCAGAAACTGGAGGCGTTTCGACGGCTGCTGCGGACGCACCCGGAGATGCGCGAGCGGGTCACGCTCTTCCAGATCCTCGTGCCGAGCCGCGAGGAGATCCCGCGCTATCGCGAGCACAAGGAACAGGTCGAGCGTCTCGTGGGTGAGATCAACGGGGAGTTCACCGGCGGTGGATGGGCGCCGATCCACTACATTCACCGCGCCCTCGAAGGACCGGGTCTCTCCGCGTACTATCGGGCCGCGGACGTGGCTCTGGTCACGCCCTTGAAGGACGGCATGAACCTGGTCAGCAAGGAATACTGCGCGTCGCAGGCCGATCTCAGGGGCGCGCTGGTGCTCTCGGAGTTCGCGGGCGCCGCCGCCGAGCTCCAGACCGGGGCGTTTCTCGTCAACCCGTACGACGTCGAAGGGGTCGCCGAGGCGCTGCACGCGGCGCTGACGCAGCCCGAGGCCGAGCGTCGTGCCCGCATGCGCAAGCTCCGGCGGGCCGTGCGCGAGCACGACATCTACCGGTGGGTGGACACGTTCCTCGAGGCGGCGGTCTCGCTCGAGCTCGCCGACTTTCCCCTCGTGGAAGACTACCTGCCTGCCGCCGTGCCGTGAGTTACGCGCCAATCGAGCACCACGGGGTCATCGGGGACCTGCACACCGCCGCGCTCGTCGCACTGGACGGGACGATCGACTGGCTGTGCCTGCCGCGCTTCGACTCGCCGAGCCTGTTCGCCGCGATCCTGGATGAGCGCCGGGGCGGCTTCTTCCGCATCGCGGCGATGTCCCCGGACGTGCGGCGGCGCCAGATGTACCTGCCCGACTCGAACGTTCTCATGACGCGCTTCCTGACCCCTGACGGTGTGGGAGAGGTCGTGGACCTGATGCCGGTGAACGCGGGCGCTGCCACGAAGAGAACCGACGATCACCGGATCATCCGGATCGTGCGCGGCGTGCGCGGAAAGCTGCCGTTCCTTCTGGAGTGTCATCCCGCCTTCGACTACGCGCGCGAGATCCCGCAGGTCGAGGTCACATCGTCCGGCGTGCGTTTCGTGGGGAAGACGCTGTCGGCGGATCTCGTCACTCCGCTGAAGCTCGAACGGCCGGACGGAGGCGGCGCCCGCTGCGAGTTCGTCTTGAACGAGGGCGACGAGATTCCGGTGGTGCTCGCGCAGACCGACGGTCCGCCGCCGCCGCTGGAATCGCTGGCCGCGCGGTGCGACGCCGAGTTTCGAAGCACGCTGCGGTTCTGGCAGTCCTGGATCTCCCGCAGCCAGTATCAGGGCCGCTGGCGGGAGATGGTCAAGCGCTCCTGCCTGGCATTGAAGCTGATGACCTTCGCCCCGACCGGCGCGATCGTCGCGGCGCCCACGATGGCCCTGCCAGAGCGGATCGGCGGCGGGCGCAACTGGGACTATCGCTACGCGTGGGTGCGCGACTCGGCCTTCACCGTGTATGCCTTCCTGCGGGTCGGCTTCACGGAAGAGGCCGAGCAGTTCCTGCACTTTCTCGAGGAGCGCGTCCGGGAGCTCGGCCCCGAGGCGGGACTGCAGGTACTCTACCGCGTGGACGGAGGCATCGACATCCCCGAGGAAATCCTCGACCACCTCGAAGGCTACCGGGGGTCGGCGCCTGTCCGCGCCGGAAACGACGCCGCGCGGCAGTTCCAGCTCGACACGGTCGGGGACATCATGGACGCGGTCTTCCTCTACGACAAGTACTGCCAGCCGATCTCGCACGGGCTATGGGTGGCCATGCGCCGCCTGACCGACTGGCTCTGCGACCGCTGGCAACAGCCGGACGAAGGCATCTGGGAGGTGCGGGGGGGAGAGGTCAGTTCACGTTCTCCAAGCTGATGTGTTGGGTCGCGCTCGACCGCGCGCTCCGCGTGGCCGCGCGCCGCGGATTTCCGGCGAAGATCGACCGGTGGACGAAGGAGCGCGACGCGATCTACGACCTCATCATGGAGAAGGGCTTCTCGCACCGGAAGAACGCCTTCGTGCAGAAACTGGACTCGGAGGTTCTCGACGCCTCACTGCTCCTGGCGCCGCTGGTGAAGTTCGTTGCGCCGACGGAGCCGCGAATGCTCGGAACCCTCGATGCGATCCAGCGAGAGCTCGAGAGCGACCACCTCGTGCGGCGTTACGACCCACGGGTCTCGCCCGACGGGCTCGAGGGCGACGAAGGGACGTTCTCGATCTGCACGTTCTGGCTGGCCGAGGCTCTGGCCCGGGCCGGGCGGATCGACGAGGCGCGGATGACGTTCGAGAAGATGCTCGGCTACGCCAACCACGTCGGCCTCTACGCCGAGGAAATCAGCCTGACCGGCGAGGCGCTCGGCAATTTTCCGCAGGCCCTGACTCACCTGGGGCTCATCTCCGCGGCGGTCAATATCAACCGCGCGCTGGACGAGCGGCCCAGGGGGTCGTTCCAGGAGGAGGAGTAGGGCCCCCGAACCGGGGCTCGATCGGTTCGGCAGGAACGGATCTTGCACCTACACGCTTCGGCGCGCGAAGCCACATTCATAAGAGGAGTTTGAGCTATGAAAAGGATTCTCGCCCTGGCCGGTATTCTCATCCTCGGAGCGTTCGTCGGATGCCAGAAGAGTGAAACCACGACCACGACGACAGACACGCAGACCAAGACCGAGGCCACACCGGGCGGCGCCTCCACCACGACGGAGACGACCACGACGGTCACCACCGACGTGACCCCGACCCCGGCGCACTGACCGTCGCGGGGGCTTGCTCAGGATCCGGCTCACGCCACCGGCACTCGGCTCGCCGAGCCGGGCTCGACCGCGGGCCGGATCTTCGCGGCGCTCTCGCTCCCGCGGCGCGAGGCTCCCTCGGTGGGAGACTCCTCGCGCCGCGAACTATTTTTGCCGGAGCGCGGCTGGAGCGCGGACTACCGCACCGCGCCCTGGAGCGAGACGTCCAGCTGGCGCACCGACGCGAAGCGCTCGGCGACGTCCTCCCAGTTCCAGACGCTCCATACCGCCTCGAAGAACTCCGTCTTGCGGTTCTGATACTGGAGATAGAAGGCGTGTTCCCAGGCGTCGAGAACCAGGATCGGGACCCCCGCCTGGGCCAGGTTCGACTGGTGGTCGTAGATCTGCGTGGTCAGAAGGCGGCCCGCGAGAGGCTCCCAGACGAGCGCCGCCCACCCCGAGCCCATGATGGTCGACGCGACCTCCGTCAACTGTTTCTGGAACGCGTCGAAGCTCCCGAAGGCTTCATCGATCGCTTCGGCGAGGTCCCCCTCGGGGCGGCCTCCCGCCTTGGGAGACAGGTTTTGCCAGAACAGCGAATGCAGGACGTGGCCCGAGAGATTGAAGGCCAACGACTTCTCGAGGCTTCCAACCTTCGAGAAATCGCGGGAGTCCCGCGCGGCGTCGAGCCTCTCGAGCGTGTCGTTGGCGCCCTTGACGTAACCCGCGTGGTGCTTGTCGTGGTGAAGTTCCATGATCTTTCCCGAGATGTGAGGCTCGAGAGCCCCGTAGTCGTAGCGAAGGTCCGGTAGCTTGTAGACGGGCATGACAGTCCTCCCTCCCGCTCTTAGAGCGAAAAGCGTGCCGGGGCGGAAAGGGGAAGCGTATCCCGCCCGGGGCTCAGATTCTGAGCGGCCCGCTTCGCGGGCCGACCGAAGAGGGAGGGGAAGTCGCTTTCCCATCCTCTCCCACGAATGCCTACTGGCGCCAAGGCGGTCACTTGGCCTTCCCGCCGTGCTTCTCTACGTCGCGGGCCCGCGCCTCCTCGATGGAGTGGGACTCGAGGATTCCGCCCCGCCGGGCGGCGAGCTTCGCGATCTCGGCGTAATGGCGCTTGAGCGTTCGGATCTCGTCCTCGGAGAGACTCTCGACGTCGATCAGCCGGTTGCTCGCGCCCTGCATGGCGGCGACGATTTCGTTGAGCTTCAGCTGGAGCGCCTTGCCTTCCTTGTTCTGGGCGCGCTGGATCAGGAAGACCATCAAGAACGTGACGATCGTCGTGCCGGTGTTGATGACGAGCTGCCACGTATCGGAGAAGTGGAAAATCGGCCCGGTCACGGCCCACGCGAGAATGACCGAAACGGCCACCGCGAACGCCCAGGAGCTGCCGGCCCACTCGGTCGCGAAAGAGAGAATGTCTCGAGGGCGTGCCCGATGCGGCTCTTCGGTCCCGGTGGGGAGTCCGTCCGATCGCTCCGCGCGCTCTTCGCCGCTTTCGGACGCTCCGCCGCGGCGTGTGCGGGCCTGCTTCTCATGGGCTCTGCCTCCGCTCCTGGAAGTGCAACGCGGGTGCCAGGCAATCATCGAAGAGTGCGATCGGGGGAGCTTTGGCGACATTCGGAAGAAGAGCTCGGCAGAAAGTCGAGCGTGCGATGCACGAGCGCAAACGCGGCACGCTGCGCTCGGGACGCTCCGGTAAGAGGGTCACGAGCCGCGAGCAGGCGATCGCGATCGGGCTCTCCGAGGCGCGCCGGGAGGCGGCAAGGTCCCCCGAAGAGGCGCTTGGCGCCGTTTGAGCAAGCGGAAGTAGGGGACCGCTGGCACTTATTTTGCTTAAACGGCGGGCAAGGGCTCTCAGGAAACTCAAGCCCGTCCCGCCCGTCAAATCCCGCCAGCGCGGACCCGTCCTCCTGAATAAAGGGGGGCGGAGTTCCCTGCCCGGCGGAGGTGAGCGCCGCGACGGGGACCGCTAGAGACAGCGTGAGAAAGCCGAAGAAGATCGGTCCACACGATGCTGGCCGGGATTGCCGGCACGCTCGCCGTAGTCGTTCTCGTCTGAACAACGTGGAGCTAACGCGCCAGGCCTCGCGATCCCGCTGGGAAGACTTACTGAAGGCGGGCGTAGAGATTTTCGAGTACAGCCTCCGCCGGAACGACGAAGCCAACTTGAATGTGCTGGACCGCGATTTCGCGCATCAGCGCAGCGGACATTCGAGGAGGACAAGAAGCGGTCCCGGCGCGTCACCCTCGAAGAGTGGCGGAATCGTCCCTGGCGCGAACGGATCGAGGAGCGAATCCTGAGCCTCATGCGCTCCCGGATGTGAGCCCGCTCTGGCACGCCGCGTGCATTTTCGACCCGGAAGCGAAAGGGGGAACCATGAGCGTGAGACGACTCACTCCCAAGGAGCAGCTCAAGGACTTGCTCTACCAGTCCTTGGAAACCGAGCTCGGCGGGGTCCAGGTCTACACCACCGCCCTGCAGTGCGCGGTCAACGAGGATCTGGCCCGGGAGTGGCAGGAGTATCTGGAGCAGACAGAGACCCACGTCGGGATCATGCGGGAGCTTCTCGAAAAGATCGGTTTCGATCCCGACGAAGAGACGCCTGGACGGCAGGCCGTTCGCAAGATCGGGACCGCGCTGGTGGAAGCCATGCGCCTGGCGATCAACGCCGGGAATCCGGACGCTGCCCAGGTCCTCGCGGCCGAGTGTGTCGTCCTCGCAGAGACGAAGGATCACCTGAACTGGGAGCTTCTGGGTGAATACGCCGAAAAGCGCCGTGGCGAGGAAGCCAGCGCGGTGAAGCAGGCCCACAGCGAGGTCGAGGAACAGGAGGACGAGCACCTGTACCACACGACCGGATGGGCCCGCGAGCTGTGGATCCAGGCCCTCGGCATGCCGGCCGTGCTGCCTCCGCCCGAGGAGGAGAAAGAAGTCCGGACCGCGATCGGAGCGGCACGGGCGCGGCAGTCCCGCGAGGAGATGCTGTGAGCCGAAAGGCTCCCGACGCGGGCCGCGCCACCACCATGGTCTTCGACGAAGTCGACCAGCTCTACGAGTTGATCGAAGACATCGAAGTCGCGATGATGACGACGCGGCGGCGGGACGGGAGCCTCGTGTCGCGGCCGATGGCCACGCAGCGCCGGGCCGACGGCGCCCACTTCTGGTTCGTCGGGCAGGAATCCACGCCCCGGCTGGCCGAGATCGTCGCGGACCCGAACATCAACCTCGCGTACTACAAGGACCGCACCCGCGAATGGGTTTCCGTGTCCGGCGTGGCGCGCGTCGTCCGCGACCGCGCCAAGATCCGCGAGCTCTACGAGCCGACCTGGAAAGTCTGGTTCCCGGACGAGGGCGGCATGCGCGACGGGGGTCCCGACGACCCCCGCATCGTCCTGATCGCGGTCGAGGTCCGGTCGGCGCACTTCATGCGGGTCGACAGAGCGTCACCCGTCGTCCTCTTCGACGAGTACGTCCGGCGAGGCTCGCGCGAACCGCAACCCGAGGTCGCCCGGATCCGGAGAGTTTCGGGCGACTCGCTCCACGCCTAGGCGGCGGCTCTCGTTCCCTCCGCGTCCACGATCTTCCGCAGAACGTCCGGCTCGTCGGTGAGCACGCCGTCGATCCCGGCTTCCACAAGCGGTTCGAGCCGCGGTCGCCCGTTGATCGTCCAGGCCACTACCGATTCGATCCGGCCGCGTTCGCGAGCCTCCAGTGCGCGGCCGACGTCGTAGCGAAATCCCGCCCACAATCTCCCGCCGCAGCCCAGGCTGACGTCCGGAGCTCCGGTCCGGGGGCCCATCTCCGCCGCTCCCGGAAGCTCGAAGTCGGCGCTGACGCGAAGAAAGTCCGGCTCTCCGTTCCTCGTGGCCTGGAGGAGCGCCTGCACGATCTCGGCCTGCGGGCTCAGCAGGTGAAACGTCGTCCGGTTCTTCGAATCGCGGCTCGCCCGGAGGAAGGCGACCAGCGCCGCGGCCGCCTCCGTCTGGTCCTCGGCGAGCTTGATGTCCAGGAACACGTGACGCGGCGCGGACGCCGTCGCCGTCCACGCCAGAAGCTCGTCGAGCATCTCCAGACCTGCCCGCTCCGGACCCGCGGCGGAATCTTCCGACAGCGCGTTGCGGACGTAGGCGTAGTGGGATCGCAGCTCTTCCGCGCGCAGGAACCGGACGGGCTTTCGGGCGGGCGAGCCGACCGGCGGAACGGCGGGACGGTAGGCGAGCCGTTCGGTGCCGAGTTGCCGCGCAAGCGCCACCTTCTCGTCCGGATCGGCGTCGTGCCACAGCGCGAAGCGGCCGTCGGCGGTCACACAGACGTCGGTCTCGATCGCGTCCGCACCCAGAGCGACCGCGCGCCGAAACGAGACCAGCGTGTTCTCGGGTTCGCACCGCGCCACGCCCCGATGTCCGACGACCAGGCACGGACGCCGCCGCCCGGAGGCGCGAATCCCCGGGTGCACCCAGCCGCGGAGGATCGAGGCGACCCGATGTGGAAGGCCGGCGCGTCCGAGCTTGCTCACGCGCCCGACCCCGCAGGGGGCCACGCGAGACGAAAACGGTCGATGGTCTCGAAGTGGGAGCCGTCCTTCTCGATTCCTCGGACGTCGACGTCGAGACCCGAATCCTGCGGACGGAAGCGCAGGTAGTGAAACGCGCGCACCGCGCCGCCCGAGAAGAGATCGTCGGCATGTCGGCGCCGCCGGCCCTCGGCCAGGGGGGCGCGCGGACCTCCGCCGCCGCCCGCGACGAGAAAGGTCTTTCCGTCGCGGAGGAAGCGCTCGTAGCTGTGGACGTGGCCGGAGATCATGGCGAGCGTCTTTCGCGAGCGCGCGAAGGGCGGCACGAAGTCGCGCTGGACCGAAGCGGTGTCCGAGGTGACCCGGCTGTTGGTAAACGGGGGGTGGTGGAGCAGCACGAGCGTGCCGCGAACACGAGCGTCCGCGTCCCAAGCGGCGAGCGTCCGAGCGAACCAGTCCTTCTGGTCGCGCCAGTCCGCCGCGGGAAGCCACCTCAGGTTCGAATCCAGGAAGACCAGGCCGAGCGGGCCATAGGTCGCCGAGTACCAGTGCCGGCGACGCAAGTGAGGGAACCGTTCGAAGTAGTGGGCGAGGGCCGGCCGGCGATAGACCCAGTACTCGTGGTTTCCAAGGACCGGGTAAGCGGGTATTCCTCCGCTCTTCAGCGGCGTGCAGAGACGGTCGAAGTCCGTCCACGCCGCGGCGGAAGAGCCGCAGAACACCAGGTCTCCGAGCAGCGCCACGAAATCCGGCTTTTCCTCGGAAACCTCGCGCAGGATGGCGCGGCGCTCCTTCGGATTCGACTCCCGCCACACCTCGAACCCCGATGTCGGCTGGAGATCTCCGACGACCGCGAACGATCCGGTCCGAACGGGGATCGAGTCGGGCTCGACGGGCGCGGCCTGCGGCGGGGGGGAAGGCCTTCCGCGCGAGCCGCGGGACCCTTCGGTCCTCTCGGTCCTCGGATTTCCTTCCGCCATCGTCCGAGTTCGCGGTTGCAAGAATGACGCCGGGGATCCGTTCCCTCGGGGACGGCGGCACGATTCTTGAAGTGCTTGAAGTGGACGCCCACGAGGATTCATGTACGCCCGCGACCCGCAGCCGTCCCGTCCCCCCGTACCCTGGGAGGAGCCGCCCGAGGCGCAGGAGCCCGTGATCGACGAGCCGGGGGAGGAAATTCCCGCCGTCGATCCCCGCCTGCCGGGCGCTCCTCGCACGATCCGTGAGCCGGAAAAGAGTCCCGAATCCAAGCCCGAACCTTCGCACAACAGGGAGGAACCATGAGCAAGAAGGCCTCGATGAAACCTCGTCCCGCGCAGCCGGCGATGAAACCCCGTCCGGTCGAGAACGCACCCACCGACACTCCGTTTCTCTCGGATATCCGGGAGCTGCGCGAGCGCGCGCGCCGCCACATCCAGGAAGGCGCCGTCACCGAGAACTACAGCGCCGACCGGGAGACCGTCGTCCGGGTCCTCAACGAGGCGCTGGCCACCGAGATCGTTTGCGTACTGCGCTACAAACGCCACTACTTCATGGCGTCCGGCATCAACGCGCAGGCCGTGGCACAGGAGTTTCTCGAGCACGCCACCGAAGAGCAGGACCACGCCGATCGCATCGCCCAGCGCATCACGCAGTTGAACGGCGAGCCCAATTTGAACCCCGAGGGGCTGGCGACCCGGAGTCACTCCGAATACGTCGAGGGCAAGACGCTGGTGGACATGATCCGGGAGGATCTCGTCGCCGAGAGAGTGGCCATCGAGTCGTATTCCGAGATCATCCGCTTCCTCGGAAACGACGACCCGACCTCCCGCAGGCTGATGGAGGAGATCCTGGCCAAGGAGGAGGAGCACGCCCAGGACATGCAAACGCTGCTGGAGACTTTCTCGAAGTAGAGACGGCTCGGGCTAAACTCTCGCCCGGATGAAGGAAGAGGCCGGGGCGCTCGTCGAAGGGCGCGACCTCCATCGCGCGTACGCGCTCGGCCAGGCCCGCGTTCCGGCCCTCCGCGGCGTCTCCATCGCCATCGCGCCCGGTGAATTCGTTGCGCTTCAGGGCCCCAGCGGCTCCGGAAAGACGACGCTGCTCAATCTGCTCGGCCTCCTCGACGCGCCGGACTCGGGCCGCGTCGTCGTCGAGGACAGGGGGGCCGAGGCGCTGACCGAGGACGAGCGCTCGGATCTTCGGCGGGATCGCTTCGGCTTCGTTTTTCAGACGTTCAACCTCATCCCCGTCCTCACTGCCGAGGAGAACGTCGCCTACCCGCTGGCGCTCAAGGGCCTGGACGGGACCGCGCGCCGCGACCGCGCGCGGGAACTGCTCGCGTCGGTCGGCCTTCCGGATAAGGCGGCCGTCCGGCCCGACCTTCTCTCCGGCGGCCAGAGACAGCGCGTCGCGATCGCACGCGCCCTCGCCAACGAGCCGGCGATCGTCTTCGCCGACGAGCCGACGGCCAACCTCGACAGCCACACGGCCGACGAGATCCTGGAGCTGATGCGAGGCATCAACGCGTCCCGGGGAGTCTCGTTCCTTTTCGCGACGCACGACCCCAATGTGGTCCGCCGGGCGCGGCGCGTCGTGACCCTGCACGACGGCGTAATCGCGTCGGACCGCGCGGCATGAACGCCTTCGCCCTGGCGCTGCGCAATCTCGCCCGGCAGAGACGGCGAAGCCTTCTCATGATTGCGGTCGTGACGTTCGGGTTCGCCGCGTTCGCCCTGGCGGGAGGCTTCGTCGCCCAGTCGTTCGAGACGCTGCGCGAGGGGACGATCCGGACCGTCGGACAGCTCCAGGCCGTCGATCCGCGCGCCGTCGGCAAGGCCGAGGAGGTGACGCTCGAGTTCGGCATCCACGACGCGCGCCGTGCGCGCGAGGTCGCGGCACACGACGCCGACGTCGCCGCGGTCCTTCCGCGAATCGAGTTCGTGGGCCTGGCGACCAACGGCTCGCGCTCGATCCCGTTTCTCGGCGTGGGCGTGGATCCGGACCCGGAAGCGAAGGCGACGCTGGCTCCCGAGATGCTGGTCAAGGGGAAATATCTCTCGGGAGACGGCGGCGACGGCGTGGTCCTCGGTACGGGGCTCGCCAACGCGCTGGGGGTCGGAGTCGGCGGGCGCGTCACGCTTCTGGCCACGACGCCCGATGGTTCTCTTAACGCGGTCGACGGGATCGTGGCCGGCCTGGTCGACGTCAAGATCAAGGAGCTGAACGACCGGTATCTGGCGGCGGGAATCGGTCTCGTGTCGCGCCTGCTGCAGAGCGAAGATACGGTCTCCAAGCTCGTCATGTTCCTGAAGCCTCGTGCCGACGAGGCGAAGGTCGCCGAGAGGCTGAAAGCACAGCTGCGCGCGGCCGGGTTTCCTCTGGCGATCCAGCGCTGGCAGGACCTGGCCGTCTTCTACGGGCAGGTCCGCCTGCTTTACATCGGAATCTTCGGCTTCATCGGAGCGGTTCTGGTCGTCATCGTGATCCTCTCGGCGGCGATCGTGATGGCGATGGCGGTCACCGAGCGCACCCGCGAGATCGGCACGCTGCGCGCGCTCGGGACGCGTCCCGCCGGCGTTCGGAAGATGTTTCTGGTCGAGGGAATCGCCCTCGCCCTGGTCGGCTGCGCGGCGGGGGCGGTGCTCGCCCTCGTCGTGCGCTGGGTCCTGAACGCGTCGGGCCTGACGCTGCCTCCTCCTCCCGGCGGTACGACCGGAGCGCCGCTGAACGTGAAGCTCTATCCCCTGACGTATGGCGTGGGGTTCGTGGCGATGCTGGTCACGATGACCGTCGCGGCCTATTTTCCGGCGCGCCGCGCCTCGCGGCTCCCGATCGTCGACGCTCTGACGCATGTTTAGGGCGGTCCTGCTCGCGGCGGCGATGGCGGCGGCGCCGACGGACGCCGAGGTCCAGTCGTGGCTCGCCGCCGTGGACCAGGCGCGCCAGGCGTTCGGGGAGGCCAAGATCACGGCGCGCGCGACGCAGATCGTGGACGGAAAGCCCGCCGGCACGGCCGACTTCGACATCTATGTCAAGGGCCGGGACCACGCTCTCCTCGTCTTTCACGGAGGCAAGAACAACGGGCGCAAGGCGCTGACCGTCGGCGAGAAGATGTGGCTGATCATTCCCGGAACCGAGAACCCCGTTCCCATCACCAAGAATCAGCGGCTGATGGGCGGCGCCTCGTTCGGGGACGTGGCGAGCATGCGTCTGGCCGAGGACTACACCGCGGTCCTGCGGCCCGGGACGGAGAACCTCGGAGATCGGCCCGCGTCCGTCCTCGATCTGACGGCCAAATCTCCGAAGGCGCCTTATCCGAAAGTCACGCTGTGGCTCGATACGCAGGACAAGCGCGCGCGCAAGCTCCTCTTCTTCCTGCCGTCGGGCCGCGAGGGACGCGAGGTCACCTTCACGAAGTTCCGCAAGATCGGAGACAAGACCGCAGTCGTTGAGATGGAGGTCGTCGACAAGCTCGGTCCCAACGCCGGCGAGGTCACTCGCCTCGAATACCTCGACATTCAGCCGGCGAAGATCGACGACAAGGTGTTCACGCCCGAGGGCGCAAAGGCAATGTGACGAGGCGCGCGATGTCGCGCTCCTCGTCATCCCGAGCGAAGCGAGGGATCCCGTGCTTTTCGAGTCCGGGATGCGCTCGGGACGACAGTGACTACGACCCCAGCCTCGACAGCGCCAGCTTCGTCAGTCTCTCTCCCACGAGCGGCGCCGCGGCGGCGGCCAGGCGCGGGTGGAGCATCAGGCTTCGGAACGCCGCGCTCCAGCCGAAGCGTCTCCGGAATCGCGCGCGCCACGCCGACGCGTAGACCGATGCGGCCCGTTCCAGCGGGAGCTCCCCGCCGAAGGCCCTCTCGAGCGTACGGGCGGCGAGAATTCCGGACGACAACGCGCACGCCTGCCCCTCTCCGGAGAACGGATCCAGCACGCCGGCGGCGTCTCCGGCCATCAGGATGCCGCCCTCCGTTGGAGGTTTGCCCGTGAAGTACACGGGCCCGGCGCCGAGAAAATCGGAGCTCGGAGTCAGAATCGAGAGGTCTCCGTCGAGGGCCGCGTTCGAGCGTCGCGCCTGATCGAGGACGCCGTCCCAGCCGCCGGCCGAGCGACGATGATGGGACTCGGCCACGACACCGGCGAGATTCACCCGGCCGCCTTCGACCCGCGAGAGACCACAGTATCCGCCTCGGAAGAGGTACACGCGGACGCGTCCTGCCAAAGCCGGCGAGGGCTCGTACTCCCGGCTCCACGCGAGGAAGCGTCCATGCCGGCCGTCGAACCCCCGTTTGAGCGCGCGGTCGAGGGCGTCCCAGCGCCCCCAGGCCCCCACCACGGCGCGGGCGCGCGTATCCGCGTCGCGCGGTCCGTCGGAAAAGCGGACGCGCCAGCCGCCGCCTTCCGGCGCGATTTCGCGCACCCGCGCGCCGAAGCAGAATTCGGCGCCCAGCTCCGCCGCCCGGCGCGCCAGCAGATCGTCGAGGACGAAGCGGGAGATTCCCAGCGCTCCTACGGGCAGGCGGAATGCGATCGGACGGCCGTTGCGGAGGTACACCTCGCCGTCACGGATGCGCTCGGCGCGCGTCTCGACGTCCTCGCGGACCCCGAGCCTCTCGAGGGACTCCAGCGCGTCGCCCGAGAGGAACTCACCGCACACCTTCCGGCGCGGAAAGCGCTCCTTCTCGAGCACCAGGACACGGCGCCCGCGCGCGGCCAGCATCGCGGCGGCGGCGGAACCGGCGGGCCCCGCGCCCACGACGATCGCGTCGGGCAGTTCGCTCACGGCCCGCCGGCCACCAAGATCCGGAAGGGAAAGATGCGATGCAGCGTGCTCCGCGGATCGACCGCGCGCGCCACGTCCAGCGCTTCGGAAGGCGTGTACGCCTGACGCACCGAAGCGACGCCGTCCTGGGTCGTGATGCGCGCCCGGAAGATCGCCGGTCCCACGAGGGCGAGGAAGAGCTCCGGGACCCGGTGGCGGCGCACGTCGAGCATCGCGAAGCCGTGGCGCGCCACCCGTGCGACCTCGGAGAGCAGGCGCCGGTTCTCGTCGGGCGAGAAGTGATGAAGGAAGAGCGTGGACACAGCGAAATCGAAGGCGCCGTCGGGGAACGGCATCCGGAATCCGTCGGCGGAGACGGCCGGCGGCCGCTCGGAGCCGATGATCCTTCCGGCGGCGAGGTGACGCCACTGCAGGTCCAGCGCGAGAACCTCCGCGGCCAGTCCGGCCCGAGTCAGCTCCCGGCGCAGGCCCGACGCTCCCTCGCCCGAGCCCGCGCCGACGTCGAGGACCCGGACTCGGCGAAGGGCGAGCACGCGCGCGCGGCCGGCGACATAACGCGCCAGGTCACGCGTCGCCCCCCACCGGCGGCCGATCGCGCCGAGATCCTCGAGATTCCGCCGCATCTCGTCGGCGGGCAGGCTCGGATCGTCGAGTCGTTCTCGCGAGGGGCGGCGGGGAGGAACGAGAAAGCTCACCGCGGAGCGCTCACGCGCGGCTGACGACGAGCGCGCTGTTTTTCGAGCCGAACCCGATGCAATTGCAGAGCGCGTTTGCAAACGACGACGGCCGGGCCGTGTTCGCGACGTAGTCGAGGTCGCACTCGGGATCCGCGGTTTCCAGGTTGATCGTCGGCGGGAGGAACCCGTCGCGCATTCCGAGAACGGTGGCCGCGACTCCCGCCGCGCCGCAAGCGCCCTGGGGATGTCCGATCATCGACTTGATCGAGGAGCCGGGGATCCGTGCCGCGGCGGGTCCGAAGGCCAGACGCGCGGCGCGCGTCTCGACGCGGTCGTTCAGCTCGGTGCCCGTTCCGTGGTACGCGATGTAGTCGATGGCCTCGGCGGGGAGGCCGGCTTCGGCGAGGGCGAGCCCCATGGCCCGGGCGGGCTCCACGCCGGACTCGTCGAGGCGCACGCGGTGATGCGCGTCGCAGGTCGCGCCGTAGCCGCGGATCTCGGCGTACACGCGGGCGCCGCGGGCCCGCGCGCGGTCCCGGTCCTCGAGCACGAACATCCACGCACCTTCGCCCAGCACGAAGCCGTCGCGTCCCGAATCGAAGGGCCGGCAGGCGCGCGGGGGTTCCCGCTCGTACGCGGTCGAGACGACGCGCATCATGACGAAGCCTTCCATGATGCCGCGAACGACGGTCGCGTCGACGCCGCCGGCGATCACGATCTCCTCGTTTCCGTGCTTGATCGCGCGAAACGCGTGACCGATCGCGTCGGTCGAGGACGCGCATCCCGTCGAGACGACCTGCGAAGGACCTCGCAGGCCGTAGCGCATCGAGATCTCCGACGACAGCGTTCCGATCGTGCCCGAGGCGATCGCGTAGACCGAAGCCTTCTTGACCTGGTTTGTGTAGTAGAGGTGGTACATGCGCTCGGAGAACTCGATCGGTCCTCCACCGGTTCCGAGCAGCACGCCGAGCCGCCGGCGCTCCTCGAGGGTCAGCGCGTCGGGCTCGATGCCGGCGTCGCGCAGCGCCTCGCCCGTCGCGGCGATCGCCAGGGGCACGGCGCGGGACACGTGCCGGACGTCCTTGGCCTCGAGATGCGCCGAGGGATTGAAGTCCTTGACCTCGCCGGCGATCGTGGCCGGGAGACCTTCGGGATCGAACAGGGAAATCCGACCCACCCCGCTTGCGCCCGCGCGCAGGGCGCGCGCATATTCCTCGCGCCCGTTGCCGTTGGGAGAGAGGCAGCCAATCCCGGTGATCGCGACGCGCCGCTCAACCACGGCCGGATTCTATGCGGCGCTTGTGCCAGGTCAGGGAATGACTAAGGAACGGCTTAAAACGTCGCGGAGTCCGCGGCGGTATTACGGCGGAGCGTTCTCATCCAGCCATCGATCCAGAAGGCGAAGCAGTCGGACGGGCACGAACTTCACCAGGCCGTCGGCGTGCAGGCCGCCCGCCAATTTCAGGTGGACGTAATCCACGGGCGCCGCGGCCGCCTCGGCCAGCGCCCGCCCGTGGGAAGGATCCACGAGCCAGTCGCCCTCGGAGGTCACGATCAGCTTCGGGATCGGGAGCGAAGCCACCGCATCGGAGGCCCGCGGCTTGCGGGAGGCGAGGCCGCGCGCCTGGATCCGTGGCACGCGCAGCGCGTGGCGTAGGCGGACCTGTCGAAACGCTCCCGCCTTCCAGGGTTTGGGTCGCAGCGCGGCGAGGTCGGCCGGCGAGGAAATCATGGCCAGCCCGCGGCACGGCACATCGGGCCGCGCCGCGAGCGCCTGGGCCGCGATGGCGCCGCCCATCGAGAGACCAACCACCACGAACCGGTCGAAGAGGCGGCCGGGTCCCACGAGCTCCTCGATGACGGCCAGGAAATCCCGATGCTCGGCGGCTCCGAACGCATAGCGGCCGCCGCTGTCGCCGTGCCCTCGGAAATCCAGGGCGGCGACGTCGTACCCGCGCCTCAGGAAATGATGGGCCAGAAAGAGGTTCTCCCGAGCGACGCGCACCCGCCAGAACCCCGGGGCCAGCACGAGCAGCTCTTGCGCCGGACGGCGCCATAGGGTGTACGCAATCGAGACGCCGTCTTCGGCCGGCGCCCGGTGGTGGGAGACCTCGTGCGCAGTCGTCTTGCGGCCGCGGCGCGGCCTGCTCATCGCTCGAGGACCACGCAGTCGACCGGGCTTCCGGCCCGGAGATTCCCCGCGCCGGCCGGAATGCGGATCAGCGCATTCGCCCGGGCATGCGCGAGCAGGTCGTGGCTTCCGCGGCTTTCCGAAGGAGAGACGCGAGTGCCTCCGTCGCCGTCGTCCTCGAGGAGCGCGTCGCGATAGGTCTCGCGCTCGCCCTTGACCGCGAGATCGCGCGCGAGGCGGGCGCGCCGCACCGGCGGTCCGGGATGCGCGTTCCCCTCGAGACAATCCAGCGCGGGGCGGGCGAAGAGATGGAAACAGACGCTCGTCGAGACGGGGTTGCCGGGCAGCCCGAGCCAGAGCGTGCTCCCGCGGCGTCCGAGCGCGACCGGCTTGCCCGGGCGGACGGCCACGCGATGGAACAGGATCTCGAATCCCGAGCGCCGCGCCTCCTCGGGAAGGAGGTCGAGATCGCCGGCCGAGACGCCGCCGCTCGTGATGAGGAGGTCCTCGTCGCGCCCGGCTTCCGTGAACAGACGGCGCACCGCGCCGTCCTCGTCTTCGACGGCGACGCGAAGCGAGGCGTTCACGCCGCGTGCCCCGCAGAGAGCGGAAAGCATCGGACCGTTGGAGTCGCGAAGCTGGCCGGGTCCCGGCCGCGCCGAGGCGGCGACGAGCTCGCTTCCGGTGACCGCGATCGAGACCCGCGGCCGCCGATGGACTTCGATCGGGTCGGCTCCCGCGAGCGCGCCGAGGGCCAGATCCGACGGCGACAGGCGCGTTCCGCGCGCGAGCAGCGTCGCCCCCGCCTCCAGGACCTCGGCGCGGCGCCGGATGTGATCGCCCGCGCGCGGCGCGACCCGCGCGAAGATCCGGCCGTTCTCCCTCCGGACGTCCTCGACCGGAACGATCGCCTCCGTGCCGTCGGGGATGGGCGCCCCGGTCATGACCCGCACCGCTTCGTTGGGCGACAGACGCGCACCCGGTAAGTCGCCCGCGGCCACGAGCCCCGGCCGTTCCGCCGGCGCCTGGCCGGACGAAACGTCCGCGAGACGCACGGCATAACCGTCCATCGCCGAGGTGTCGAACGGCGGCCAGGCCACGTCGGACCGGACGTCGCGGGCGAGCACGCGATGAAGCGCCGACGTCAGAGGAACACACTCGGCATCCGCCGGAACACAGGCCTGACGGAGGATCTCCAGAGCTTCTTCGACCGAGATCACGAGCGCCATTCTACGCGGCGGATCGGTTACGATTCCGATGACGCCATGCCGATCTACGAATACGTCTGCGGGAAGTGCGGGGAGAAGACCGAGGTCATCCAGCGCGTCGGCGAAGCGCCGCTGCGCGTCTGTCCGCATTGCGGCGGCCGATTGAAGAAGGCGTTCTCGGCGCCCGCGATCCAGTTCAAGGGAAGTGGCTGGTACGTCACCGACTACGCGCGAGCGAAACAGGAGAGCGGGGGCAAGAAATCGGATTCGGCGTCCGACGCCGGAGAAAAAACGGACAAGGCCGACAAAGCCGAAAAGGCCGACAGGGCCGAAAAGGCCGAAAAGGCCGCGGCGTCCGAAAAAACGGACAAGAAGAAAAGCAAGAAAAGCACCGACTAGAGACGGCCTCCGAAGGGCGTTTCTGGTATCGACCTTGCAGTTTCCAGGCATTGCGCTCACTTGGGAGCGCCCAACCCTGGAGGTGCTGGTCATGCTTCTGGCTCACGTGGTCTTGTCGGCGGCGGTCGCCGCGCAGGCGCCTTCGCGATCCGATGTCGTACGGCCATGCGCCGACGTGTCGGCAATGTGTCGGATCAGTCCGTTCTTCTGTCCGTCGGCGTATCCCCAGGGCCTCGAACCCTGCTGGCCCGACGCGTCCCGGCAGACGCACCAGCTTCCCGGCGGAGGACGGAACGGGTCGGTGCGCACGAATCCTTCCGGCGCTGCCCAGACGAAAGCCGCGGCTCCGCAGAACGCTCCCGTTTCCCGCCCGGCCAAGTTCTCCTTCCAACTCGAGCGCTGACAGCGCGACCGGGCGGGCTCTCCGCGGAGGGCCCACCCGGTCTCACTTCAACGACGCAAGAGAGCTCTCCGGGTCACGGCATCAGCGTCACCGTGTCGTTGGCCACGGACTGGCCGGGATTGATGCCGTCCGCCGTCAGTTGCGCCTGGATGGCGATCGGAAGATTCGCCGATCCGGCAGCCAGCGTTCCGGTGGCCTGGATCTCCAGAGTCGAGGAAGAGTTGGCGGCGAGCGTGTTGAGCTGCCAGGTGACGGTCCCGCCGCTGGCCGAATTGGAGAACGTGGCCGAGGTGCCGGACCCGGCATTGACGCCGGCGACAGTGAGCGGAGACGGCAGCGTCACGCTCACGACGCCGTTGGCCACGCTGGTGACGCCGATGTTCTGAGCCGTGAGATTGACGTTGAACGGGTGATCCGACACTGCCGAATCGGGAGCGTCGACGTTGAGGCGCACGAGCGCGCCGCCGGTACCCGTCACGTCGTTGTTGTCGTTGCAGGCGGAGACGAGTCCGAGCGAGGCGAGGAAGAGCGAAGCGAGAACACCGCGAGAGACACGAAGAGCGATCCAAGACATGAAACCTCCTTGGGTCTGGCCAGAGTGCCAGAAGCCTTCCGGAGAGCAATCCCGGTGCCAGGGCTCGGACTCTTAGCGGCCCGCTTCGCGGGCCAACCGAAATGAGAGGGGACGTTGCAGGTGGACCCTCTCCCCCAATTCGACTGCCTCGACGTGAGCACCCTCCCGCGGCTATTCGAGCCGGAGGCCCTTGAGGTACTCGCGAAACGGCGCGCCCAGATCGGCGCGCTTGAGAGCGAATTCGACCGTCGCCTTCAGGAACCCGAGCTTGTCGCCGGCGTCGTAGCGTTTCCCCTCGAAGAGGTAGCCGTCGACGGGTCGGCGCGAGAGGAGAGTCTTCAGGGCGCTGGTCAGCTGGATCTCGCCGCCGACCTCGGGCTTCGTGTCGCCGAGAATGCCGAAGATCTCGGGTGGCAGGAGATACCGGCCGATGATCGCGAGGTTCGAAGGCGCGTTCTCGGGCGCGGGTTTCTCGACCATGTCCGTCACGCGGATGACGCGGTCCTCGATCTTCTCCCCGGCGACGATTCCGTACTGGCGCGTCTCGGAGCGGGGCACCTCCTGGAGCGCGATCACGGGATTGCCGCGCCGCTCGTAGAGGCGCATCATCTGGCCGATGCAGGGCTCGTCGGCATCCACGATGTCGTCGCCGAGCATGACCGCGAACGGCTGGTCGCCGACGAGATCACGGGCCTGGAGCACGGCGTGGCCGAGCCCGAGCGCCTGCTTTTGCCGGACGTACGAGACGGGAATCAGCTCTGCAACCTCCCGAACCTCCCCGAGCAGCAGGTTCTTGCCCTTCTCCTCGAGCGTGCGCTCGAGCTCGTACGAGGTGTCGAAGTGGTCTTCGATCGCGTTCTTGCCGCGTCCCGTCACGATGACGATGCGGGAGATGCCGGCGTCCCGCGCTTCCTCGACGACGTACTGGATGAGCGGGCGGTCCACGAGCGGGAGCATTTCCTTGGGCTGCGCCTTGGTGGCCGGCAGGAACCGGGTGCCGAGGCCCGCGGCGGGGAATACGGCCACGCGGATCTTCGGCACGGAAGCAGTTTAACAAGGCGCCCGCTGCCGGGTCACTCCGGTGCCACAGGGATCCGTGCCGACCCGCGGCCGCCGCAATCGCGCTCGGGATCCCTCGTCACGACGTTCCTCGGGACGAGCCCGTACAATAGCCGCGTGCGGAAACAATGGATGCGCCGACTCGGGGGCCTCGCCCTCGCGGCGGCGTGCATGCTCGAGGCCGACGCGGTTCGCGCGGCCGCGTGGTGGCGTCTTCCGCTCTGGGGCGCGGAAGTCCGCGCGTTCGCCCTGGATCCGTTCACGCCGGACACGGTCTACTGCGGGACCTCGCGCGGAAACTTCTACGGCTCCAAAGACGGCGGGGCGACGTGGCAGCCGCTGGCTCCGGGTCCCGCGTTTCCCGGCTACTACGTCACGGGCCTTCAGGCGGACCCGTCCGTGCCCGGCCGGCTGTGGGCGTCGCTCGCGGGCGAGCTGACCGGAGGTCTCGTCGTCCGCAGCGACGACCGCGGAGCGACCTGGACGACGCTTCTGTCGTCCTCCCGAAGCGTGCCGACGCGCGCGCTCGCCCTCGCGCCCGGCTCGCCGCGCATGCTGGCCGTCGGCGGCGACGACGGGGTCCGGATCTCCCAGGACGGCGGCCGGACCTGGACCGAGACCGGCTCCGGAGTCCCCGGACTGCTGCAGGTCGAATCGCTGGCGTTCGATCCGACGGACCGGCGCACGCTCTATGCCGGCACCTGGCGGCAGGCGTTTCGGACGCGCGACGGCGGCGCCGGCTGGATGCGGATCGCGGAGGGCATGGTTCTCGACGCGACGGTCTACGCATGGGACTTCTTGGCCGGTGACCCCCGCGACATCTGGGTGTCCACGTGCGGCTGGGTCTACCGCACGCGCGACGGGGGAGACCGCTGGACGCGCTTCACGACCGGCTTCACGAACCGCCGCTCGCACGCCGTGCGCCGCGACCCCACCCGCGAGGGCGTCGTCTACGCCGCGACCGTGGGCGGCCTCCACCGCTCCGAGGATGGAGGCCAGACGTGGGCACGCATTACCCGCGAATCCCTCGTCGTCACAGCGCTCGAGGTCGATCGCCGCACGGGACGCCTCTTCGTCGGGACCGAGGGCGAAGGGGTCTTCACGTCGGACGATGGAGGGCGCACGCTGGTGTCGGGATCGCGCGGATTGCCCGAGAGCCGCGTCTCCGAGCTCATCGCCGATCCCTCGAATCCCGATCGCGTGCTCTTCTTCCGGGCGTTCGCCGGAGAGGAGAGCGGCGTCTGGGAAGCCGCGGGCCGCGAGGTCCGCAAAGTCTCTCTCGACCCGCTTCCGGCCTCGGCCTCGCTGGCGGCCTTCCGGGGCGCGGACGGCCGTACGGTCTGGCTCGTCGCGAGCGCGCAGGGCGTGCGCGTGTCCTACGACGGCGGAGCCCGCTGGCCTGCCCCGCGGGAGGCGCCTCCCGGCGCACCGATCGCGCTCTTTGGCGCGCCCTTCGAGAGGCCCGTGCTCGTGACGACCGAGGGCGTGTTCTCGACGAATGACGGGGCGCGCTTTTCACCCGTTCCGGGAGGGTTTCGGCCCGCCAGCGGGGCGGAGCTCCTTGCCGACCGCAACGGCGACGCGGTCCTCGAGGTCCGATCCGGAGATGCCTTCGCCTACTGGGACGGAACGGCGTGGTCGGCCAAGAAGAAGGCCCTTCTGGGAGGAGGGATCTTCATGCAGAACGCCGCCTCGTCGAAGCCGGTCGGCGGCTGGTCCAACCTCCAGGACGTCGACGGGACTCTCTTCTGGCAGGAGGGCCGCAGCCGCCGGGCGTTTACGAGCCCCCGCCCCGCGTTGCCCCTGGCCGCGGCTGCGGAGGCACGCGGGGGGAGGGTGTACGTGGGGACGATGGGGGACGGGTTGTTTCTGTTCGAACCATAGCCGCCGGCGGAGTGTCGACCAGCTTCAACGCCGATCCCGCGCGAATTCCTTCCTTCTCGGCCAGCCCCCCGGCGATCTCGAGCACCTGGCTGACGTCGGAGTCCGGACCGTAGGTCGGGCACGGATCGGCTTTGCACGGAGGCGTCTGCGCCGAGACGAAAGCCACCCGGCCGGCTTCGTCCATCCAGATCATGTCCAGCGGGATCATCGTGTTCTTCATCCAGAAGTGGTGCGGCGCCGCCTCCGGGAAGACGAACAACATCCCCGTCGAGTCGGGAAGGTTCTCGCGAAACATCAGTCCCTGCGCCTGATCCTCCGGCGTCAGTGCCAGCTCCAGCCGGTAGACGGCGCCCGAGGGCATCACCGCGCGCGGGACGGACGCCGCGGCCGCGGGACTGGGGGACGGATTCGGAGCGTCCGAGCCGGCCGGTGCCGCGCCGCAGGAGAGGGCGGCCATGGCGCACGCGAGAATCATGGGGTCAGGTCTGCGTTTTCGGATTTCTAAGTTCTCGGGGCGCCAATAATCCAAAGGAATGAGACCTGACCCCATGATTCCCCCGCCTCATGCCCGGGTTTCCGTGGCCTCCGGGGCTCCTCCCTCGTCCTCTCCGTACATCTCTTCGCGGTGGACGAGGCTGTACTTCT
This sequence comes from uncultured Acidobacteriota bacterium, assembly GCA_963733815.1. Taxonomy (GTDB): domain Bacteria; phylum Acidobacteriota; class Thermoanaerobaculia; order UBA5066; family Gp7-AA6; genus DAHUXD01. The sequence continues at coordinate 67,754 of CAVTEG010000003.1, forward strand.
TGGCGTAGTAGCGGAAGGACCGGAACGACATGTGGAGGAGCTCCGCGGCCTTGGTCTGCACGCCGCCGCAGCGGTCGAGCGCTTCGCGCATGAGACGCTTGCCGACCGTCTCGAGGTACGCCTCGAGATTGATGCCCTCCTCGGGCAGGCTCTCGAAGTCGGGCACGCGCGTGCGCACGCCGAGGGCGACCGTCTCGGGAAGGCTCGAGGCGTTGATGACCGGTCCGGCCTCGAGGGCGACCGTGCGCTCCAGCGTGTTCTCGAGCTCCCGGACGTTGCCGGGCCACGGGTAGGCCTCGAGCAGGCGCATGGCCTCCACCGAGATCTTCTTCTCGGGGATGCGCTGCTCCTTGCAGATCTTGGTGATGAAGTGCGTCGTCAGGTGCGGGATGTCTTCGGTGCGCGAGCGCAGGGGCGGCAGCGCGATCGGAATGACGTTGATCCGGTAGAAGAGGTCTTCGCGGAAGCGGCCTTCGGCGACGAGGTCGTTCAAGTCCTTGTTGGTGGCGGCGATGATGCGGGTGTCGACCGACGTCTCGTCGTTGCCGCCGACTCTCCGGATGAGCTTTTCCTGGATCGCCCGGAGCAGCTTGACCTGCATCGTGGGCGTCGTCTCGGAGATCTCGTCGAGGAAGAGGGTTCCGCCGTCGGCCTCCTGGAAGAGGCCGCGCTTCTCCCGGACCGCTCCGGTGAAGGCGCCCCGCTCGTGGCCGAAGAGCTCGGACTCGAGCAACGTCTCGGGAAGCGCGCCGCAGTTGATCGAGACGAACTTCCGGTCCTTGCGCACGGACGTGAAATGAATGGCCCGGGCGATGAGCTCCTTGCCGGTGCCGCTCTCGCCGGTCAGGAGCACCGTCGAGGAGACTTTGCCGATGCGTTCGATCGTCCGGAAAATCTCCTGCATCCGGCTGCCGCGGCCGATGATGTTGGCGAACTGGTACTTTCCGGCCAGCTCCTGCTTGAGATACGTGTTCTCGTCCTGGAGCTGTTTCTCGCCCAGCGCCCGGCGGACGATCAGCAGCAGTTCGTCGTTGTCGAAGGGCTTGGGGATGTAGTCGATCGCGCCCCGCTTCATGGCCTGGATCGCGTCTTCGGTCGACCCGTGCGCGGTGATCATGATGACCGGCATGTCGAGCTTTTCCTCGCGGACGCGCGCCAGCAGGTCCAACCCGTTGCCGTCGGGCATCTTGATGTCGCACAGGACCACGTCGGGGTTCGAGCGGAGGGCCGCCGCGAGTCCCTCGGTGTAGTTCGCGGCGATCGAGACCTCGAATCCCTGCTTGTGGAAGAAGTACTGCAGGACTTCCCGCAGAGACTTCTCGTCGTCGACGATCAACAGGCGCGGCTTGCTCATTGGACGGTGTGGACCCCGCGGGGCTCGGCGGCCAGTGCGGCGTCGGCGGCATTGCGGGGCAGCAGGATCGTCACGGAAGTGCCTTCGCCGGGAGTCGACTCGACGTCGATCGCGCCGCCGTGGTCCTCGACGATGCGTCGGACGATCGCCATGCCCAGGCCGGTGCCGCCGTCGAAGGCCGTCGAGAAGGGGGTGAAGACGCGGGCGATCTCTTCCTCGTTCATTCCGCGGCCGGTGTCGCGGAACTTGATGCTATACCACGCGCCGGCCTCGCGGCCTTCGACCGTCAGCGCGCCGCCGTCGGGCATCGCTCGCACCGCGTTCTTGGCGACGTTGTAGACGATCTGCCGGATCTGGTCGCGGTCGCCCGCGATCAGCGATACCGGCGGCACGATGTCGTGCGCGATGTGGTGCGCGTCGGAGACCTCGTCGGAGAGACGAAACAGATCCAGCACCTCCTGGATGTTCGCCGCGACGTCGAAGACGGCGACCCGGCGTTCCTGCGGACGGACGAAGCGCAGGAATTCCTCCAGGATCTTCGAGAGACGCTTGGACTCGGAGACGATGATCTCCATCAGGCGGCGCTCGGCGGATCCGACCGAGAGTTCATGGGAGAGAACCTGGACCGATCCCGAGATCGAGGCCAGAGGATTGCGGATCTCGTGGGCGATGCCCGCGGCGAGCTCGCCGACCGCCGCGAGCTGCTCGTTGAAGCGCGCCTGGCGTTCGAGCTTCTTGACCTCGGTCAGATCCTGGAACACGATGAGCGCCCCGTCCTCGCCGCTCCCGTCCTTCAAGGTGCGCAGCGAGTAGCCCAGCACCCGCCGGGCGTCGCCGCGCTGGATCTCGACCTCGGCCCGGTATCCGTCGCGCCCCCGGGTCCGGTGCCGGATCTGCTCCCATTCCGCGGGCAGGTCGAGGCCGATGTCCGCAAGCGGGCGTCCGGTCGCACGGGCGGGCACGATGCCGAGGATGTCGCCGCCGGACTGGTTGAGGAACGTCACGCGCTGCTTCGAGTCGGCGGTCACCAGCCCGGAGGACATGGACGCGATGACGTTGGCGTAAAGGCTCTGGATCCGGGAAAGCGCCCTCTGGCGGCTCTCCAGCTCCTGCCGTGCGCCGCGGAGCTTCTCGGAGAGGTAGGAGACCATGAACGCCACGCCGTAAAAGCCGATGATGGTGATGGCGAGGTTGTAGCCGGTGCGCTCGAGGCCCCAATGGGCCGCGGGAGCCATCCGGGGCCGCGGCAGGACCTCGTAGGCGGTCAGCTCGACCACGAGGCCGTGGAGGAGCGCCGCGACCGAAGCGATGACCACGGCTCCGGTGCGATAGAGCAGGAACGCGGCGGCTCCGATGACGACGAGATAGAGGAACGTGAAGACGGAGTTCGGGCCCCCCGACGAGTAGACCAGCAGGCACACCAGCGCGAGGTCGCCCCCGATCTGGACGTAGGCCTCGATCGGCGTCGGCAGGAGGCGGCCCACCGTCCAGTGGAAGAGCGACAGGACGAAGGCGAGGGCGCAGAGGCCGTAAAGGTACGAGATCTCGACCTCGGCCTCGGACCCGACCTGGACCAGGATCGCGGACAGGAGGATGAGGAAGAAGACGACGATCCGGATCGTCGTCAGCCAGAAGAGCGAGCGGCGGAGGGAGTCGTCCAAGGGGTCAGGTCTCGAATTTTCGGATTTCAGCGCCGTGGTGACCGAGGAACCAGCTCTCCGAAATCCGAAAATTCGAGACCTGACCCCACGGTTCTCATCCGATCTTGTTGATCAGCGTGAACATCGGCAGGTACATCGCGATGACGATACCTCCGATGACGACGCCGAGGATGAAGATCATCACAGGCTCGAGCAGCTTGACGAGACCCTGGACGGCGATGTCGACCTCGTCCTCGTAGAACTCGGCGATCTTGTTGAGCATCGCGTCCAGGGCGCCGGTCTGTTCCCCGACGCCGATCATCTGGACGACCATGTTGGGGAAGACCTCGGAGTCCCGCAGCGGCTCGACCAGCGTCTTGCCGTTCTCGACGCTCTTGCGCGTTTCGACGATCGCGTCTTCCACGATCGCGTTGCCCGCCGTCCGGGCGGTGATGTCCAGGCTCTCCAGAATCGGAACGCCCGAAGACGTCAGCGTGGCGAGCGTGCGGCAGAAGCGGGCGACCGCGATCTTGCGGAGGATGATGCCGATGATCGGCGCCTTCAGCAGGGCGCCGTCGATGACGCGCCGTCCGCGGTAGGTCTTGTAATAGCGCCGGAAGAAGAAGACCGCCGCACCGATGCCGATGACGAAGAAGATGAAGTACCGGGCCAGGAAGTTGGACGCCGCGATGACCACCCGGGTCGGGAAGGGGAGCTCCGCCCCGAGGCTCGTGAACAGGGCGGCGAACGTCGGAATGACCTTCAACAGGATGACCGCGACGACGATGGCCGCGATGCAGATGACCGCGATCGGATAGATCAGGGCGGCGCGGACCTGGGAGCGCAGCTTGACCGCCTTCTCGATGTAGGTCGAGAGGCGCTGCAGGATCGTGTCGAGAATACCGCCCGCCTCGCCGGCGGCCACCATGTTGACGTAGAGGTCGTCGAACGCCTTGGGGTGCCTCCGCATGGCGTCGGCCAGCGTCGAGCCCGCCTCGACGTCCTGCCGGACCTGAAGCAGGATCTTCGCGAAGTTCTTGTGCTCCTGCTGATTGGCCAGGATCTCGAGACACTGGACCAGCGGGAGTCCCGCGTCGATCATGACCGAGAACTGGCGGGTGAAGACGGCGAGTATCTTCGCCGGGACCTTGCGGCCCATCTTGGTGAGCGAGATTTCCTTGCCGCGCTCCCGGATGCCGGTGACGACGATGTTCTGGCGGCGGAGGGTCTGGAGCGCTCCCTCCTTGGTGTCCGCGACGAGCACGCCCTCCTGGACGAGGCCCGTCCGGTTTCTTCCCTTCCAGACGAAGTTGGGCATCGCGCGTTACCTCTTCCCGGCCGAGGCGGCCACCGTCGGAACGTTGACCCCGGAGCCGCGGTTGATGAGATCCTGGAGCTCGTCCGGCATCGAGGAGCGCGAGAGCGCCGCCTCGAGCGTGATCAGTTTCTTCAGGTACAGGGTGGCCAGCGACTGGTTGAAGGTCTGCATCCCGAACTTCGACTGTCCCGACTGCATCGATGAGTAGATCTGGTGGATCTTGTCTTCTCGAATGAGGTTCCGGATGGCCGCGTTCGGGACCAGGATCTCGAGAGCCATGACCCGGCCCTTGCCGCTGGAGCGCTCGAGAAGCGTCTGACACATGATGCCTTCGAGGACGAAGGACAGCTGCGTGCGGATCTGGCTCTGCTGGTGCGCGGGGAAGACGTCGATGATGCGGTTGATCGAGGTCGTGGCCGAGTTGGTGTGCAGGGTCGCCAGCGTCAGGTGGCCCGTCTCGGCGATGCGCAGCGCCGCCTCGATCGTCTCCAGGTCGCGCATTTCGCCGATGAGCACGACGTCGGGGTCTTCGCGCAGGACCGCGCGCAGAGCGTTGGAGAAGGAGTGCGTGTCGGCGTGCAGCTCGCGCTGGTTGACGAGGCACTTCTTGTGGCCGTGGAGGAACTCGATCGGATCCTCGATCGTCACGATGTGGAGCTGCTTTTCGCGGTTGATCTTGTCGATCATCGCCGCCTGCGTCGTCGTCTTGCCCGAGCCCGTCGGTCCGCACACGAGGATCAGGCCGCGAGGCTTGTCGCACAGAAGCTCGACGACCGGCGGCAGCCCGAGCTCCTTGAAGCCCAGGATCTCGTAAGGGATCTGCCGGTAGACGCCCGCCACGGCGCCGCGCTGCATGAAGTTGTTGGCGCGGAAACGGGCGAGGCTCTTGACGCCGAAGGAGAAGTCGAGCTCGAGGTTCTCCTCGTAGCGGTGCTTCTGGGCGTCGGTGAGGACCGAGTACGCCAGCTGCTTGGTCTCCGGAACCGTCAGCGGCGGATAGGGGAGCGGGATCAACTTGCCGTCGAGGCGAACCATCGGGGGAGAGCTGGTGGTCAGATGGAGGTCGGAGGCCCCCATCTCGACCATTTGCTTTAAAAGGCCATGGAGAGTGGCATCAGTCGCCATACACGGTCCCCCGGTTTTTGGTTTGGCGGTAAGTTTACGCCGACCCGTGACGGAAATAAAGACGGTTCAGTGACTTCCCGGCAGTCTCAGGAAACCGGTCTCAGGTTGTGCCTAATGTCACTCGAGACCTGAGACTTCAGACCTGAGACGAGGTCAGAGGACGGTTTCGCGGAGCACTTCCTCCAGCGTCGTCGCGCCCTCCCGAATCTTCTGGAGGCCGGACATCCGCAGGCTGACCATGCCTTCCTCGATGGCCTTTCGCTTCAGCTCGATCGAGGAAGCGCCTGAGAGGATCATGTCCCGGATCTCATCGGTGAACAGGAGAACCTCGAAGAGTCCGACGCGGCCCTTGTAGCCGGTGTTGTTGCATCGCTCGCACCCCCGCCCGCGCTTGATCTTCACCGACTTGACTTCGTCGGGCGCGAAGCCCACCTGGATCAGCATCTGGGGAGGCGTCTCGACCTCCTCCGGGCATCCCGAGCAGATCCGGCGGACGAGGCGCTGGGCGCAGATGCAGTTGACCGACGTCGCCACGAGAAAGGGCTCGATGCCCATGTTCATCAGGCGGTTGATCGTGGACGGCGCGTCGTTGGTGTGGAGTGTGGAGAGCACGAGGTGGCCGGTCAGGGCCGCCTTGACGGCGATCTCGGCCGTCTCGAAGTCGCGGACCTCGCCCACGAGGATGATGTCGGGGTCCTGGCGCAGGAAGGAGCGGAGGGCCGACGCGAACGTCAGGCCGATCTGCTCCTTCATCTGGACCTGGTTGATTCCGGAGAGGTTGAACTCGATCGGATCCTCGGCCGTCATGATGTTGACGGTCGGGTCGTTCAACGCCGCGATCGCGGAATAGAGCGTGTTGGTCTTGCCCGAGCCCGTCGGACCGGTGACCAGCACGATGCCGTACGGGCGGTCGATGGCGTCCTTGAATCGCCGCAGCGGCTCCTGGTCGAAGCCGAGCTGCGTCATGTCCAGCTGCAGCTTGGACTTGTCCAGAAGCCGCATGACCACTTTCTCGCCGAAGTGGGTCGGTACCGAAGAGACGCGCAGGTCGAGGTCGCGGGAGCGCTCCTCGACCCGCAGGCGGATCTTGATCCGGCCGTCCTGCGGCAGGCGCTTCTCGGAGATGTCGAGCTTGGCCATGATCTTCAGACGCGAGATCAAGGGGTCCCGCGTGCGCATGGGCAGCGCCATGATGTTGTGGAGGATGCCGTCGATCCGGAACCGGACGCGAAACTCCTTCTCGTAGGGCTCGACGTGGATGTCCGATGCGCCGGCCTTGAGGGCTTCGATCAGGATGAGGTTGGAGACCTTGATGATCGGGGCCGACTCCGAGGACTTCGCGAGGTCGGAGAGGTCGATCTCCTGGCCCTCATCGCCCTTGACGACGTCGACGTCGGCGCCGGCGTCCAGGCCGGTGATCTCGTCCATGTTGATCTCGCCGAGGCCGACGCTGGCCATGTCGTCCATCGTCAGGGCCGAGGACGCCATGACGTCTTCGAGGCTCGACTCGGGCTGAAAGCCGGTGCTGGCTTGCTTCGCGCGCTCCTTCAGGACGACCGAGCGCGGAGTTCCGTAGTGTTTGTCGATCGCCTTGCGCAGGGCGATTTCGGAGGCCACGACCGGCTCGACGTTGTAGCCGGTCATGAACTTGATGTCGTCCATGGCGAAGACGTTGGTCGGATCGCCCATCGCGATCGTCAACGTCGCGCCGGTTTTGTTCACCGGGAGCACACCGTACTTGCGGGCGACCTCGCCGGGCACGACCTTGATGACGGCGGGATCGATCTCGAAGTGCGCGAGGTCGATCGACGGCACGCCGAACTGCTGGGAGAGCGTTTCGGTGATGTCGCCCTCGGACACCGCACCGACGCGAACGAGGGCTTCGCCGATCTTGCCGCCCTCCTCGCGCTGGAGTTTGAGCGCGGCTTCGAGCTGTTCCTGCGTGATCAGCTTCTGCTTGAGGAGAAGGTCGCCGAGCTTGACTGCCATGGAGTGGAAAGATGGTAGGGGTTTAGGGGGCAGGTGTCAAAGGGGGGGAAGCATCTGCAACGTGCGCTCGAGCACTTTGTCGTCGGAGACGCTGTGCATGGACGCGACGACGCCGGTGCGATCCCGATAGGGTCCGTTGCGCGCGGGGTCGGTCGGTCCGAAGAGCGCGAGCGTCGGGACGCCGAGCGCGTCGGCCAGATGCAGAGGCCCCGTGTCGCCCGCCACGAACAGCGACGCTTCGCGAATCACGCGCGCCAGACCCGCGAAGTCGAGGCGCGGCATCGGCGCGCGCTTGGGGAGCAGGGCCCGGAGACGCTCGGCGCGCCGTTCGTCGCCGGGTCCCCAGGACACGACTGGAGCGATGCGGCGTTCGCGAATGAGTCCCCGCGCCACGTGCGCGAAGCGTTCCTCGCCCCACGCCTTCTCGAGCCGTCCCGCTCCGGGGTGAAAGAGGACCAGCGGACGCTCGACGGAGGCAAGAAACGCGTCGGCCTCGGCATGGGGACGATCCGCCAGATATCGCGCGTCGGGGGCGCGCACGGCGACCGGAACTCCAGCCGGACCCAGGAGCGCGAGGTTCTGGTCCACGACGTGCGCCGCATCCGCCGAGGGCTCCACCGGGATCGCGCAGAGCAGCGCCGAGCCGGGCTCCCGGCGGAAGGCCCTGGCGAATCCGACGACCGGAGCTCCCGCGGCTCGGGCGACCACGATGGACTTCCAGAGTCCCTGCGCGTCGATCGACAGCCGCGGCGCGAAGCCGCGCAGCGCCGCGCGCAACGACTTCGTCTCGCGGAAAGTCTCCGGCGCCAGCGGCCGCTTCCGCCATGCCTTCGTGTCGGCGACGAACACCTTCGCGACGTCGGGGTTTCCTTCGAGCAGTCCCGCAAACTGCGGCTCGATCACCCATCCCACCTCGGCGCCGGCGCGGTGCGCATTCGCCGCGAGCGGCAGAGAGTGAATGACGTCGCCCATCGACGAGAGGCGGACGATGAGGATACGGTTCGCGGAGGACGAAGCGCGGGAGGTCGCCGGCCCGGTCACGACAGCAGCGCGCGATCCGCCTCGACCGCCGTCGCGAGCTCCGGCGGAGTCACGACCGCGGTGCCCATCTTCATCACCACGACGCCTCCGGCGAAGTTCGCGAGCAGGGCCGCCTCGAGCGGAGAGGCACCCGCCGACAAAGCCAGGGCGAACGTCGCGAGCACGGTGTCGCCGGCGCCGGTGACGTCGGCGACCTGATCGGTCCCATGGACGGGAATGGTCACCGGGGCGTCGCTGTCCGAGAAGAGCGCCATGCCGCGCGAGCCGCGCGTGACGAGGAGGCAGGCGCACCGCATGCGGGAACGCAGTCGGGCTCCCGCGCTCGCGAGCGCCTCGTCGGAGTCGAGGAGTGTGCCAGCGGACTCTTCGAGCTCCTCCTCGTTCGGTGTGGCCGCGTCGACGCCCGCGAAGTCCGCGAGGCGATGGCGGGAGTCCACGAAGATCCGCGCGCCCGACGGGAGCGAGGCTCTCAGGGCTGCGACCGCCGCCGGCGCGATCGCGCCGTAGCCGTAGTCGGAGAGGATCGCACCGTCGGCGCCGCGCGCCGCCGCCGCGAGCCGGGCCGAGAGCGCCGCGTCGCGCGCCGTGTCGCTGCCGAGCGGCTCGTCGATGTCGTAGCGGACGATCTGCTGCTTGATCGCGTGCGGCGCGCCGCCCAGGATCCGGGTCTTGGTGGGGGTGCGGTACGCGGCGACCTCCACGAGGCCGCCCGGGTCGATGCCGTGCGCGCGAAGGGCGTCGCGCAGCGCGCGGCCTTCGGCATCCGCGCCGACGACACCGACCGGAAGCGGCACGCCGCCCAGCGCTCGGACGTTGGCCGCGGTGTTGCCTCCCCCTCCCGGCAGCTTCTCTTCCTTCCAGAAGCGGAGGATCAAGACGGGCGCCTCTCGACTGACGCGTTTGGGGTGACCGTAGACGAAGCGATCGAGGACGAAGTCCCCGGCCACCACGATGCGGCGGCCCTGGAAACGCGGGATCAGCGAGAGGAGGCGTTGCCGCTCGACTGGGAAGGGCACTGTCGCGGATTATAATGAGCGCCCCGAGTAAACCATGCTCGACTCCCAGGTGCTGGTCCTCAACCGCGTGTTCCAGGCCGTCCAGGTGACGTCGGTCCGGAAGGCGTTTTCGCTCTTCTACAAGGGCCACGTCAAGGCGGTTCTGCCCGACTACACGACGTACGAGTTCGACAACTGGTGCGACATCCCGGTGCAGCCGCAGGATGAGGTCGTGCTGACGCCCTCGATGGCGATCCGGGTTCCCCGGGTCATCGCCTTGAAGGACTTCGACCGCCTGCCCCGTCAGGACGTGAAGTTTTCGCGCCACAACATCTATCTGCGCGACAGCAACCGGTGCCAGTATTGCGGGCATCGGTTCTCCTCCTCGGAGCTCTCCCTGGACCATGTGATTCCGCTTTCGCGGGGAGGGACCTCGACCTGGGAGAACGTCGTGTGCGCGTGCCTCTCGTGCAACGTCAAGAAGGGCAACCGAACTCCGCAGGAGGCCCACATGCGCCTGGTCGCCGCGCCGCGCAAGCCGCGGTGGCACCCGGTCGGCCAGTTCGGGTCCAACAAGTTCCATCCCGCGTGGCGGAACTTCGTGGACGTGGCGTACTGGAATACGGAGTTGAAGTGACGCTTCGGGCCGCGTGAGCGGCTCCGAAGCGTCATCCCGAGCGCAGCGAGGAACCGACTCATCAAGCGCGGGATCCTCGTCGCTATCGCTCCTCGGGATGACGGTTGTTGTCGGGCCGCGTGAGCGGCTCCGAAGCGTCATCCCGAGCGCAGCGAGGAAGCCGACCACCAAAGGCAAGGGGTCTACCTTCGGTGGTCGGCTATCTCGTCGCTCTCGCTCCTCGGGATGACGGCTCCGTTGACGCTCTCCTCGCACGCCCTCGCCGCCATCTCGACGGTGATCTCCCCCATGCACTCGTGTCCGTATGGGCACGAGTCCCGGTGGCAGGGGGAACAAAACAGGTAGCGGTCGAGGACTTTGACGGGCGAGCCCACGCCGGCGGTGCGTCCGGGATCGGTGGGTCCGAAGAAGGCCACGACGGGGGTTCCGACCGCGGCGGCCAGGTGCATCGGGCCCGAGTCGTTGGAGACCAGTAGACGCGCGCGCGAGAGCAGAGCCGCCAGCTCGATCGGATCGAGATCCGCGCCGAGCACCGGAAGCGGCGTGCGCGCGCCCGCGGAAACCCTCGCGCCCAGATCGAGCTCGTCGGGCCCGACCACGAGTCCGCACGGCCAGCCCTGGAGAGCCAGGGCGTCTCCCAGCGCCGCGAAGCGCTCGGCAGGCCATCGCTTGGTCGACGCCTTGGCGCTTCCCGGCGCGAGCAGGATGGGCCGGGCGCCGGGGGACCAGTCCGCCACGGCGAGTGCGCGGTCGGCGCGCGCGAGGGCCTCGGGCGGAATCGGCAGCCGCGGAGCGCCGAGGTCGGGCTCGATGCCGCGCGAACGCAGGAGCAGGTCGTAGTCGCGCAACTGATGTTCGGTGCCCGGCGGCGGCGGCAGCGCATGCGTCAGAAGCCACGTCCGGTGATCGGTCGCGTAGCCGATGCGCCTCCGGGCTCCGCCGAGATACGCGATCAGCGCGGCGCGAAAAGAATTCGGAAGCAGCCACGCCTCGTCGAATCGTCCGGAGCGCACGGTGCGTGCGTCGTCGCGCAGGCGCGGTGAGCGCTCCAGCACCTCGTCCACGGTGGACTCAGAGCGGTAGATCGCCGCGGGTCCTTTCCGCGCCAGCACGGCCAGGCGGTCCTGCGGGTGCGCCGCGCGCAGCGATCGCACGAAGGGAAGCGACAGGACCGCGTCGCCGATCCAGTTGGGCGCGACCACGAGCCGGGCCGTCATCGGTTCTCGGGGCGCGTGCGCCAGCGATTGTGCATCCAGAGCCAAGCTTCGGGCGCCTTTCGGATCGCGGCCTCCGTGACTTCCATGTATCGCGCCGTCAAAGCCCGGACGGCCTCGTCGCGGTCCTCGCCGGCGACCTCGCCGGCCTCGATCGGCGTCTCGAATTCGAGGCGATAGCGTCCGTCGCCCTCGGGCCAGGTGAAGACCGGCACGACCGGGGCGCCGGTCTTGCGCTGGAACAGGGCAAGCGCCGGGGTCGTCGCCGCAGGTCGTCCGAAGAAAGGCACGAACACCGCCTCGCGCGCGAGCACGTTCTGGTCCACAAGGATCGCCACGGTTTCCCCGCGGCGAAGAGCCTTGAGGATATCGCGCGCGGCGTCGCGTTTGGCGATCGGCCGGTTGCCGAACCGCGTCCGGCGGCGCGAGAGCTCGCGTTCGAGCAGGGGATTGTCGAGCGGCCGGACCACGGGCGAGATCGGCTCGCCCAGCAGTCCCGCCCGGATCGCCCCGAGCTCCCAGCCCCCGATGTGGGCCGAGAGGATGAAGACTCCGCGGCCGAGGCTGCGGGCGCGCCGGAGGTTCTCCTCGCCGACCACGCGGATCCGGCCGCGGATCTCGTCCTCGGACATCCCGGAGACTTCGAGGAACTCCACGAACGAGGCTCCGATCGACTCGACCGAAGCCGTCGCGATTGCGGAGATCTGTTCGGGCGTCTTTTCGGGGAACGCCGCCGCGAGGTTCTCGAAGAGAATCCGGCGGCGCGACCGGCCGAAGCGCAGATAGACGCGGCCCAGGAAACGGCCGAGCGCCCGGGAAGCCGGGCGCGGCAGGAGCGCGAGCGTCCCCGCGGCCGCGCGGAACAGCGCGAGCTCGGATCGGTGCCGGACGAGGGATCGCGGCGGCCGGCGGCGGATCGGAGGCGCCGCTGCGGCGGCCGGAGCGTTCACGCGGTTTTCGCCGACACCGGAAGGCGCGATGCGAGAAAGGCGAAGAAATCCGGCTCGGCCACTTCGACGGAGAGGCGCACGGTCAGGAGCGGAAGGGGCAGCCTCCCGGCGAGCTTGACCGCGTCCTTCTCCGTCGTCACGATGAAGCTCGCGCCGGCGCGCTCGGCGGCGTCCCGGATTCGCGCCAGGTGGCGTTCGCGGTAGCGCTGGTGATCGCGAAACTCGAGACGCTCCTCGGCCGCGAGGCCCAGGTCGGCGAGCGTGGCGGCGAACTCCCGGGAGCTCGCGACTCCGCAGACGGCGATCGAGCGCCGATCGCGGAGGGTCCCGGAGTCGACCGGCCCGCCTCCCTCGTCGCGGAGGCCGGCCGGACGGATCCGGGCGTGAAAGCGCGGAACGGTGGGATGGAGTCGCGCGATCGCGTCGAGCGCTTCGGCCGCGGGCGCGCCCCGATCCACGCGCGTGAACACGATCGCGTCCGCCCTCGCCAGCGCCGCGATCGGCTCGCGCAGGCGGCCGGCCGGCGCAAGACGTCCGCCGCCGAACGGGTCGCGCGCGTCCAGCAGGAGCAGGTTGACGTCCCGCGAGACGGCGAGATGCTGGAAGCCGTCGTCGAGGAGAAAGAGATCGGCGCCCAGGTCGGCGGCGCGGCGTGCGGCGTCGGCGCGGCGCTCGCCCACCACGATCACCACTCCGGAGGTCGCCCGCGCCATCGCGACGGGCTCGTCGCCGCCCTGCTCGGGGGACACGAGCGGTCCTTCGCCGGCCGAAACCACCACGACTCCGCGCGAGCGCCGGCCGTATCCGCGCGAGAGGATCGCCGGGCAGCGCCCCTCGAAGCGGAAGCGGCGCGCGAGAAACTCCGTGAAGGGCGTCTTGCCGGTTCCGCCGAACGTCAGGTTGCCGACCGAGATCGAGGGGCGCGGAAGGGGGCGCGAAACGATCTTCCCCGACGCGTACCATTTCGCCCGGAGCGCGACCGCTCTTCCATAGAGAGTCGAGAGCGGCGAGAGGGTCACGATCGAGATGTTCGCCCGCCCGACGCCGGCGGCGCAAGAGCGGCGAGGGCCCGCGCCGTCCGGGACGCGGCTCCCCGGCTCTCCGCCACGAAGCGCGCGGCGTCCGCTCCGCGGCGAGCCGTCTCGCCCGCCGCCGCCAGTGCGGCGGAAACCACCCGCCGGAGAGCCTGTGGATCGGAGACGCGCTCGAGGATTCCGAGGGCCTCTCCGCTGGCGGCGACGTCCCCGAAGTTCTCCATGTGCGGGCCCGCGACGACCGGCGTCCCGGCGGCCCAGGCCTCGATCGGGTTCTGGCCGCCGCCCGGTACGAGGCTTCGACCCACGAAAGCGAGGGCGGCATCGCGGTAGACCGACGCCAGCTCCCCGATCGAGTCCAGGAGATAGACGTCGGCGGGGCCGGCGGGCGCCGGAGACGAGCGGCGAATGAGGCCCAGATTGCGGGATTCGATCAGAGCGGCGACGGCGTCGAAGCGCTCGGGCCGGCGCGGTGCCAGAACCAGGAACGGGCGCGGATCGACTCCCTGCCAGGCCTCGAGAATCAACGCCTCCTCACCCTCGCCGGTCGAGCCGGCGACGAGAACCGGCCGGCCTTGGGCGGCGGCGCGGAGGCGCTCTCGATCGGCGAACGGCGCCGGCTGCGGCAAGTCGTATTTGAGGTTGCCGAAGACGCGCACGCGGGCCTCCGGCGCCCCGAGCTCCACGATCCGCCGCGCGTCCTCCGGCGACTGCATCGCGAAGAGCGCGATGCGTTCGAGAGTGGGAGCGAGCCAGCGTCGGACGCGGCCGTACCGGCGAAACGAGCGCTCCGAGATCCGTCCGTTCACCAGAGCGACGGGAATCCCGCGCCGCTGTGCCCGCTCCAGGAAGAGCGGCCAGATCTCCGTCTCGGTCAAGACGACGAGCCCGGGTCGGGTGGCCGAGAGCGACCGCTCGACCGGACCCGCCAGATCGAACGGAAACGCGAACACCGCCGTGCAATCCGCCAGTGTCCTGTCCGCCAGATCGCGGCCGGCGGCCGTCGTCACCGAGAGTCCCAGCCGGGCCGACGGGAGAACCTCCTCCAGCGCCCGCACGAGGTTGCGCGCGACTCCGACTTCGCCGACCGAGACGGCGTGGATCCAGACCCCGCCCGAGAGGTCCGGGTAAGGCCTTCGACCCAGGCGCCCGCGCACGTCTCCCAGCCGCTTTCCTCCCGTCACCGATCGAAGCAGCGCCCAGGGAGCGTAGGCGGCCAGGGATAAGGCGGCGAGAGCCCGGTAGAGGAGCAAAGCGGCGCGATTATCGCCGAATGGGACCCCTCGCCGCTTGCCCGGAGGGCTCCAAGGATTTAAGATTCAAAGGCTTAGGATCGGGACGCCGACCCCAACGGATCGCCTGCGGCGTCCGTATACAGCGGCAGGAGGAGACCTTTCCGGCAATGGAGCTCGTCTACAGTCAGCGCCGGGACCGAGAGGAGGCTACGAGCCTCCCCGATCGCGATCTCGCGATCCGCGCCCGCGGCGGCGACATGGTCTCCTTCGAGACGCTGGTGACCCGGAAGACCCCGGCAGTCGTGTCGCTGGCGAGGCGCATCGTCGGCAACGGCGAGGACGCACGGGACGTCGCACAGATGGTCTTCCTTCGGGTGTGGAGCGAGCTGCACCGCTACGACGAGCGCTACTCGCTCAACACCTGGCTCTACCGGATCGCCACGAACCTCTCGATCGACTTCCTGCGCAGCGCGCGCAGCCGCGAGAGAGCCCACGGCGCCACCCTCCACTTAGTCGAGGAGCGTGAGCAGTCCACGGCCGCCGACGCCACGCGCACGGCGGAGGACGCGGAGCTGGCGCGGCTCTTCGAAACGGTCTCCGGGAGTCTCTCCGAGAAGCAGAAGGCCGTTTTCGTGCTCAAGGAGATGGAAGACTGCGACACGAGCGAGATCGCCGAGATCCTGGGCTGCGGAGAGTCGACGGTGCGCAATCATCTCTTCAACGCCCGCCGGACCCTCCGGCGCGAGATCGGCCGCCTGTATCCCGAGTTTCTGCGGGGGAGATCGCTGTGAGCGCGATCTGCGGGATCCTGCGCGGCAGCTTCGAGGACTATCTCGCCGACGCGCTGCCGGCGCCGCAGCGGCGGATCCTGCGCGAGCACCTGGCGGCCTGTCCGGAGTGCCGTGGCCTCGCCGTCGAGAAGGATCCGACGTTCGTCTTCGCGCGGCCGGTGCGCGACGAGGTGACTCCGGAGGACACTGCGCGGGTCCTTTCGGCCGTGAAGACCGGCGTGGCGCTGATGGAAACGGAGAAGCGGATCCGCCGTACGCGCCGGCGCCTGGCCGGGGGGACAGCGGCTGCGGCGGCCGTCGTGGCGCTGGTCCTGCTGCTTCCGGGAGCTCACCACGGAGCGGGGACTGCTGCGCCGCCGGCCGGGACCGCGGCGTCGCTGCCGGGCAAACCGCTCGCGCCTTCGCCGGTTTCTTCCGATGCCGCGCTCTCGACGGCCGCGCTTCCGGCTGAACCTTCCGCTCCCGCGGGCGACGCCACCGTGTACGACTGGAATCCCGGCGCCGGCCGGGAGGAACCTCGTGTGGTCTGGATCGTGGATCGGGGGCTCGACATCTGAACGCGCCGCCCGGGCCGGCCTCCGGTGAGGGGGCCGTGGTTTTCAAAGTGAAACAAAGGCTGCTTCTTTTCCTCGCCGTGATTGTCTTCTCCGCCGGACCCCTGCGGGCCGCGGATGAGGCGAGCGTGCGCGTCTACGTCCTCAAGCACAAGCGCGTGGAAGAGGCGGCGCTCCTGATCCGCCCGCACCTCTCCGACGGCGCGTCGATCACGCTGACCCAGAAGCTCAACGCGATGACCATCACGGACAAGGCCGAGAAGCTGGACCAGATCTCGAAAGTCCTCGCGTCCTTCGACACGCCTCCGCGCGGCTTCACCTTCGCGGTCAAGCTCGTGCGGGCGCGCGCCGACGTGCCGGAGGGCTCCATCGCGCGCGAGATCGGCGGCCTGGGCGCGAAGCTGAAGTCCATGTTCCAGTTCAACGACTACGCCCTGATCGACTCGGGCATTCTGCGCGGCCTCGACGGAGGCAACGTCTCCTACCAGTTCGGCGCCGAATACACGCTCGACTTCACGGTCCGCGCCGCGGGCAACGGCAGCGAGCTGCTTCTTTCGCCGTTCGTGCTGTCGCGGATCTACCGCTCCAAAGCGCCGGGTCCGATCCTCACGCGCCCCCTCTATCGGGCGTCGATGCCGGTGACGCTGTCGCAAACGCTGGTCGTCGGCGCCTCCAAGGAGGAGAGGTCCAAGAGCGCGCTGATCCTGATCCTCCACGCCCAGGAGCTGCCGCGCGGGGACGCGGAGAAGGGTGCGCCGGGGCCCGTGGCCGCGGAGAAGAAGTGAGCGAGTTCCGCGTCAAGGCGGGCTGGCCCGACGGTTCGGTCGCCGAGCAGGCGGTGATGGCGGCCGACATCGGCGCCGCGCGCCTCGAGGTCGAGCGCCGGGGCGGCCACGTCTTCGAGGTCCGCCGCAAGGGCTTCTCGCTCTTCTCCGGCGGGAAGACCGCGCGCAAGGGCCGGATCAAGATGGGGGAGTTCCTCATCTTCAACCAGGAAATGATCGCGCTCTTGAAGGCGGGCCTGCCGGTGGTGCGGTCGTTCGAGATCCTGCTCGAGCGGCAGAAGAGTCCCGTCTTGAAGCGCGTGCTCACCGACGTGCGCGAGCGCGTCAACGCGGGTGCCTCGATCTCCGAGGCGTTCGCCGAGGAAGGCGACCTTTTCCCGCGCCTCTACTGGACGTCGTTGAAGGCGGGCGAGAAGTCGGGCGAGATCGAGGCGGTGCTGCGCCGCTACCTGAAGTACCAGAAGACGGTCGTCGCCCTCACGCGCAAGGTCGTCTCGACGCTGGTCTATCCGGTGATCCTGATCTCGCTGTCGATCGTGCTGATCGCGATCCTGATGACGTACGTCATCCCGCGCTTCTCGGAGTTCTTCAAGGACTTCGACGCCGACCTGCCGGCCCTGACGGTGATCGTCCTCGGGATCGCGACGTTTCTGCAGAAGAACATCCTCTTCGTGCTCGGGGGGCTGGCGGGAACGGGCTTCGTCGCCTCCCGCTGGTTCAAGACCACGGCGGGCCGCCTCTGGCTCGACGCCGTGGCGCTGAAGCTGCCGATCGTGGGCGGGATCTTCCGCCGCTTCGCCATCACCCAGTTCACACGCAGCCTGGGGACGCTCCTGGGAGGCGGCACGCCGCTCGTGCCGGCGCTCGAGAACGCGTCGGACGCGATCGGCAACCGCTCCGTCTCGCGCCGGGTCGCCGCGGTCGTCCCGAGGGTGCGGGAGGGAGGCGAGCTCTGGAAGGCCCTCGAGCAGACCGGCATCTTCACCGATCTGACGATCGAGATGATCAAGGTCGGCGAGTCGTCGGGCGCGCTCGAGGAGATGCTCGGGGCCGTCTCCGAGTTCTACGACGAGGAGATCGACCTGCTCCTCGCGCGCGTGATCTCGTTCGTCGAGCCGGCGATCCTCGTGATCATGGGAGGCGTGATCGTCACGATCCTCCTGTCGGTGTACCTGCCGATGTTCCGCCTGATGTCGGCGATCAAGTCGTGACGCGGAGATAACGATGGCCAAGCAGCTCAACCCCGAGATCAAGTTCGCGTCTCGCGCCGAAGAGGAGGCGCAGGCGATCGCCCTGGCGGAACGGCTGGGACTCCCGTACGTGGACCTGGGCTCGTTTCGCGTGGACGCCGACCTCTTCCGCTCGATCCCGGTCGAGTGGATGCTGCGCTACACCTTCGTGCCGGAAAGCCGGACGCCGAAGTCCCTGACGGCCATCTGCGCGGACCCGACGGACGTCGTGCGGCTGGACGAGCTGGAGCTGCTCCTCGGGCTGCCGCTCCGAGGTCAAGGTCGGCAGCCGCGTCGCGATCGCCGAGATCCTCCAGAAGTGCGAGTCCTCGCAGCGGGTCCTCGACGAGGCCACCGAGGACTTCCGCATGCAGCTCGTCTCCGAGGACGAAGAGGGCGAAGAGACCCTCACGATCGACCGCATCACGCAGGACGCCTCGCCGATCATCAAGCTGGTCGACTCGGTGGTCTTCAACGCCATCCAGCGCCGCGCCTCGGACATCCACATCGAGACGCGGGAGAACGAGGTCATCATCAAGTACCGCATCGACGGCGTGCTCTACCAGGCCATGGACCCGATCGACAAGCGGCACCACGGCACGATCATTTCCCGCATCAAGGTGATGTCGGAGCTCGACATCGCCGAGAAGCGGATCCCGCAGGACGGCCGCTTCAAGCTCCGTCTTCGGGGACGCACGATCGACTTCCGCGTCTCGATCATGCCGACGGTGCACGGCGAGGATTCGGTCATCCGCATTCTCGACAAGGAGTCGGCCAACGCCGAGTTCAAGAGCCTGCGCCTGGAGGTCGCTGGGCTTCGACGACGAAACCAAGCGGAAGCTCCGCAAGTTCATCCGCGAGCCCTACGGCATGGTGCTCGTGACCGGGCCCGACGGGCTCGGGCAAGACCACGACGCTCTATGCCTGCCTCTCGGAGATCCAGTCCGCCGAGGACAAGATCATCACGATCGAGGATCCGGTCGAGTACCAGCTGCGCGGCATCACGCAGATCCCGGTCAACGAGAAGAAGGGCCTGACCTTCGCCCGCGGACTGCGTTCGATCCTGCGCCACGACCCGGACAAGATCATGGTCGGAGAGATCCGCGACGAAGAGACCGCGCAGATCGCCGTCCAGTCGGCGCTGACGGGACATCTCGTGTTCACGACCGTCCACGCGAACAACGTCGTGGACGTGCTCGGCCGCTTCCTCAACATGAAGGTCGACCTCTACAACTTCGTGTCGGCGCTCAACTGCGTGCTGGCCCAGCGGCTGGTGCGCAAGATCTGCCTCGCACTGCAAGGAGCCGATCACGGTCACGCCCGAACAGCTCCGCGAGGCGGGCCTGGATCCGCTCGCCTTGCGGGACCAGGTCTTCTACGAAGGCAAGGGCTGCCTCGAGTGCAACGGGACCGGGTTCCACGGCCGCATGGCGGTCGCGGAGCTGCTCGACCTCTCGGACCGCATCCGCGGGCTGATCCTGGAGCGCCGGCCGGCGTCCGAGATCAAGCGGGCGGCCAAAGAGGAGGGAATGATCTTCCTGCGCGAGTCGGCGCTGGCGAAGGTCTACGAGGGCTCCACGACGATCAAAGAGATCAACAAGGTGACCTTCGTTGATTAAGCTTCCGTTTCTCGCTCCGGTCGTGCCGCCGCACGTCTTCTGCCTTCAGCCCGAAGGCGTGACGTACGCCCGCGTGCGCTTCGAGGAGCCGGCCGGCTTCGAGGAGGCGCGGCACTTCCGTTATCCGGCCGGTCCGCTCGCGCACGGGTCGGGCGGTGCGCCGCTGGTGTCGCGCGAAGCCGTGGCCGAGGCCGTGAAGGCGGCCCGGGCGCTCTCGGGCGGCCGGCTGTCGAGGGCGTCGGTCGTCTACCCCGACGCGTGGGCGCGGATCCTGCCGGTGGAGCTCGAGACGCTGCCTCCCGACGGAGAGGCCGGAGAGCAGATGGTGCTCTGGAAGCTGAAGAAGCTTCTTCCGGGTTCCTCCGGCGATCTCGCGGTGGTCTGGGAGCCCATGCCGGAACTGACGGAAGAGAAGCGTGTGCTCGTGGCCGCCGCGCCGCGGGAGATGATCCAGGCAATCGAGAGCGCGTTCGGAGAGCTCGGCGTGCGCGTGGGCTGTCTCACGCCCGCGACCATGGCCCTCTTCGAGGGGCTCTCGCCGATGTTGTCGGCGGCCTCCGGCGGAGACTACGCGCTGCTGCACCGCTCCGGCGACGGCGCCCTGTCCTTCTTCATCGCGCGCGGGACGCGGCCGATCTTCTTCCGCCACCGTCCCAGCGAGAGCGGCGACGATCACGAGCGCGAGGCCCGCCTGTCGCTGTCCTACTACGCGGAGAGGCTGAAGGGACCCGGCCTGTCGGCTGTCTATGTTCACGACGAGGTTCCGGACAAGGAGCTTCACGGCGTGGGAGCGTTCCCGGTGCCGGTCGTGCCGCTATCGGCGCGCGTCCTTCAGGCGGCTCCGGATTTCGACGAGCGCGTCGGCGCCTGGCCCGAGCTTCTGGCCGGCTATGCCGCCGTCCGGGGAGCCGCATGATCCGCACCTGGAACTTCGCGAAGCGCCCGTTCCAGGACGACCGCCCGGTCTACGCGGTGGCCGGCGCTCTGTTCCTGGCGGGAATCCTGCTCGCGGCCGCCAACCTCCGCCGCTTCTCGGAGTATCGCGGCCTCGTGGCCGACACCCGCGCCGACGTGGCCGCTCTCGAGGACCGTCAGCGCCGCGCCGACGAGAAAGCCAACGCCGCGAAGGCCGCGCTGGCGTCGTACCAGCTCTCGGCGCTGGCAGACGAAAGCCGCGGGCTCTCCCGGCTCCTCGCCGAGCGGAAGTTCTCCTGGACCACGCTCCTCTCCCGCCTCGAGCGCACGCTGCCGCCGGACGTCGGCCTCGCGCGCCTGTCTCCCTCGTTCGACAAAGACGAAGGCATCGTGCTGAGCATGCAGCTCGCGGCGCGCAACCGCGAGGCGGTCGTCAAGACGGTGGCTTCGCTCTCGCACGATCCCGCGTTCACCGACATCAAGCTCCAAAGCGAGAGCATCGCGGAGGCCGGAGGTCCAGACCCGGTCACGTTCAATCTGTCCTGCCAGTACGATCCGGAGGCCAGGCGATGACCGCCCGGCGTTCCGCCTGGCGGCGAAAACTGCCGTTGCTCGCGGTGGCCGTGGTCTTCGCGGGCGGCAACCTGGTCGTGTTCCTGACTTACCGCTCGAGCACGCAGTCGCGACGCGAGGCCCTCGAGGCGCGGCGCGAGGCGCTGACGACTTCGGTGACGCAGCGCGAAGAGGAAGCGGCCCATCTCACCTCGCAGAAGGCCCGCCTCGGAGGAGTCTCGGCGGCGATGGAGGAGTTCTACGGCCACCGCATCGGGACGCAGCGTGCGACGCTGGCGGCGGTGGTCGCCGACATTCACGAGAAGTTGAACGACGTCGGCGTCACGTCGAATCAGATCGCCTACTCGACGTCGCCGATGGCGAAGCTTCCCCTCGACCAGATGAAGATCCAGCTTGCGGTCAAGTGCGACTACTCGCGGTTCAAACGGTTGTTGCGGGCCTTCGAGAGCGGCCGGCGCTGGATCGTGGTCCGGACCGTGTCGATCCAGCGGGACACCGAGCACCCCGGCTCCGTCGCCGTCCAGCTCGAGCTCGTGACGTACTTCACTCAGGGCGAGGGCGTCGAGCCCGCGACGCCGCTCGGTCCGGTCAAGCCCGCGCCGGCCAAGCCCGCGCCGGGAGCCGTGGCGGCGCGGAGGACCGGCTGATGGCCCTCTCGTTGCCGAAGGGCCTGGGCTCGAAGCGCCAGGCGTATCTGCTCGCGGTCCTGGCCATCCTGCTGATCCTCTTCGTGGTTCGGTGGAGGCCGGGAGGGCAGGAGCCCTCGTCGCCGGCGGCGGCGCTGCGCGGTCCGCGCGCAGCCAACGCACCGCCGGACGCCGTGGACGCCCCGGCTCCGGTGGCCCGCGACCGCCGATCCGGAAAGATCACCTCGCCGGACGAAGTTCCCCTCTTGAAGCCGGAGGACTTCGGCCCGGGGCCCGTGAAGGGATCGACGGACACCGGACGCGACCTCTTCGGGTTCGCGAAGGAGCCCACGCGCGTGCCGCCGCCCACGCCGACGCCGCACGGGCCGCTGGCGGGCGAAGCCGGCTTCGTGGGGCCGCTGCCGCCTCCGCCACCGACGCCCACGCCGAAGCCGCCGGAGGTCACGTTCAAATTCCTGGGCACGTTCGGCCCCAAGGAGCACCCGATCGCCGTGCTGCGGGAGGGCGACGCGATCTACAACGCGCGCGCGGGCGACATCCTCTTCGGCAAGTTCGTATTGCGTAAGGTGGGCTACGAGTCGATCGACGTGGGTTTCGTGGGTTTCGCGGATTCGGAGACCAAGCGCCTGGGGATCACTCCTTGACGCGCCGCATGAACGAAGCTTGGATTCGGAGGGTACCGCGCCGATGAAGTTGTGGAAACACGCGGCCGCGGCCGCGCTCTGCCTGGTGCTGGTGGGGTGCGCCGGAGCGGATCAGTTCCGCAAGGCCCAGGACGAGGAGCAGCTGGGCCACTGGGACCTCGCCGTCATCGAGTACGGCAAGGCGGTCGAGCTCGTACCGACCGCGACCGGTTATCGGACGGCTCTGGCGAGGGCCAAGCTGAAGGCGTCCCAGGTCCACTTCGAGAAGGGAAAGATGTACCGCGCCTCGGGCCGGCCGGATCTGGCCGTCATCGAGCTCGAACAGACGGTCCTCCTCGATCCGACCAACGACTACGCGGCGGTCGAGCTGAAGAAGGCGCAGGACGAGGCCGTGAAGCGGGAAGCCGAGCGCAGCGCCGACTCCAACATGGTGAAGATCAAGAAGAAAGTGAGGGGCGCGCGGGCCGTCATGCCGATGCTCGAGCCGTCGAGCGACAAGCCCATCAACCTGAACTTCCCGCAGCCCAAGCCCATCAAGCAGATCTACCGGGCGCTGGCGGACGCGGCCGGCATCAACGCCGTCTTCGACCCGCAGTTGAAGGACGACAACGTCTCGATCGTCCTGACGCAGATCGACTTCCTGAAGGCCCTGGAGACCCTCGTGCGCCAGGAGAACCACTTTTACAAGATCATCGACGAGCGGACGATCCTCATCGCAGCCGACACGCCGCAGAACCGCAAGACATACGAAGACCTCGTCATCCGGACGTTCTTCCTCTCCAACGCCGACGTGACCGAGGTGGCCAACGCCCTGCGAGCGCTCCTCCAGACCACGCGCATCTCGGTCAACAAGGCCGAGAACTCGATCACGCTCCGCGACACCTCCGACAAAGTGGCGGTGGCCGAGCGCATCGTCGAGCAGAACGACAAGCAGGTTGCCGAGGTCGTCGTGGACGTGGAGCTTCTCCAGATCAACTCGGAAAAAGCGCAGACGCTGGGCATCGAGCTGAGCAAGTACCAGATCAGCACCGGTATTCCGGCGCCGGGCGGCACGACGAACCTGGGCGCTCCTCTTCCCGCGAATACGTTCAACTGGGCGCAGCTTCAGCAACTCACGATCAACTCCTTCGGGTTCACGATCCCGTCGGCGACGTTGAACTTTCTGAAGAGCAACACCGACGCCGAGCTGCTGGCCAAGCCGCAGCTGCGGATCGCCGAAGGACAAAAGGCCCAGCTCCTGATCGGCGACAAGGTTCCGATCCCGGTCACGACGTTCCAGACCGTGTCCTCCGGCACGACGCTGACCTCGCCGGCCACGTCGTTCCAGTACCAGGACATCGGCATCAAGATCGAGGTCGAGCCGCGCGTCCACCACAACAAGGAAGTCACGCTGAAGCTGATGGTCGAGGTTTCGAACATCAACGGAACGGTTCCCAACAATGGCCTGGATCAGCCGATCATCGGCACGCGCACGATCTCGGCCAACATCCGCCTCAAAGACGGCGAGACCAACTTTCTGGCCGGCCTCTACCGCCGCGATCGTCAGATCACTAAGCAAGTGATCCCCTTCATCGGGGACATCCCGATTCTCGGAAAGCTGTTCACCAACGACGACCGGGACCAGAAGACGACCGACCTCGTCCTGACACTGACGCCGCACATCATCCGCATCCCCGACGTCACCGAAGAGGACGTCACGCCGGTCTACGTCGGCACTGACGCGAACATCTCCTACCAGGGCTCGCCGCGCATCGAGAACCCGCAGCGCGACGCCGGACCATTCGAGCAGCCGCCACCCTCGGGCCGGCCGGGCGGACGCCCGCAGCCCGCTCAGCCTCCGGGGACGCAGCCCGCTCCGGCTCCGGGAACGCAGCCGGCTCCAGGGAGCGTTCCCTCGCCGGGCGGATTGCCGAGCGACATCTTCCGGCCGCAGCCGCAGCCGACTCCGCCTCCTCCGACCTCGCCGCGCGAGGCCGTGCCGCCGCAGTCTTCGGCCACGATCAAGAACGAGGCCGCGACCATCGGGGACCCGAACACTTCGGCGGCGATCGTGTCGGCGGACGCGTCGCCTTCGGACGGCACATCGGGAACGGGCCAGCTCCTCCTCGACTTCGATCCCACGTACCTCGCGCTCGCGCCCGGCCAGCAGCAGTCCGTTCTCGTACGGGCGACCTCCGCGTCGGGCTTCCCCGGCGGCACGATCACGGTCGGCTTCGATCCGGCCGTGGCCACGGTCGTCGTAGCGAAGCCCATCATGGGCAGCGGCAGCGGCGTCGCCGACGCGAACATCGGCAGCAATCAGGTCGTGATCCAGATCCCGTCCTCGCCGGATCTGACCGGCACGCGGGCGGTCGCCGAGATCACGCTGCGCGGAATCGCCGCCGGACGAGCGACGCTCACGCTCGCTCCGGCCGACATGAACGCCGTAGTCACGACATCGCAGTCGGTGGTCGACGTCCGGTGAGAGAGATTGCCCGATGAGAAAGACCGCGGCGGAGCGCCGCAACCCCATGGCCGGCTTCACGATGGTGGAGATGGCCGTGGTCGCCGCCATGATCGCGATCCTGGCAGCCATGGCGGTCCCGGTCGCGCGCTATTCCCTGCGCCGGCAGAAGGAGCTGGAGCTTCGCCACGAGCTTCGCACCATGCGCGAGGCGATCGACAAGTACAAGCAGCTCTCCGACGCCGGCCTGATTCCGATGGAGATCGGCGGCGAAGGCTATCCGCCCGACATGGATACACTGGTCAAGGGCGTCACCCTGGTCGGACAGGTCACCAAGAAGCAGCGCTTCCTCCGCCGCCTCCCGCTCGACCCGATGACCGGGAAGGCCGAGTGGGGCTTGCGCTCCTATCAGGACGAACCCGACTCGTTCGCCTGGGGCGGCCAGAACATCTACGACGTGTACTCCCTGTCCACGGCCAAGGCCCTGGACGGGTCCTACTACAAGGACTGGTGATGGCGCGCCGCCTGCGATCCGAAGCCGAATCCGGTTTCACGCTGCTCGAGCTGCTCGTCGTCATGACGATCATCGGCATCCTCGCCGCGATCGCCGTGCCGGCGCTGCGGGATTCGCCGCAGCGCGCCCGGGAGGCGTCGTTGCGCGGGGATCTCTTCACGTTTCGCAGCGTGCTCGACCAGTACAAGGGCGACAAGGGCGTGTATCCGCAGGACCTGGAGACCCTCATGAAGGAGGGCTACATCCGCCGCATCCCGTACGACCCGATGACCAAGAAACAGGACTGGGTCCTGACGATGGAAGAGGAGCCCTCGGAGCCGGACGATCCCAACGCCCCGCCACCGCAGCCCGGCATCATCGACGTCCACAGCGCGTCGAAAGCGAAAGCCTTGGACGGCAGCGTCTACAGTGAGTGGTGATCGCGAGTCGGGCTTCACGCTCGTCGGCGTGGTGGTCGCGATGGCGATCGTCACCATCCTGATTGCGGCCGTCGGTCCGTCGATCGCGACGATCGTCCAGCGCGACAAGGAAACCGAGCTGATCTTTCGCGGGAAGCAGTTCGCGAGGGCGGTACTGGTGTTCCAGAAGCGTTTCGGGAGATACCCGAACAGCCTGAAGGAGCTCAAGGAGGCCCGTCCCCGCGCAATCCGAAGACTATGGCGCGAGCCTCTCTGCAACTGCGAGGACGGCTGGGTCCCGATCATCGCCGGAACGCCCGAGGCCATGCCGATGTCCGCAATGACGCCCGGGGGACAGCCTCGCACGGGCTTCGGTCGGACGCCGACGCCGGGATTCGGAAACAACCAGCCGCCCTCGACCTACACGGGGACAGGCCCCACGCCTCCTCCGTTCCTCGGCGGCGCGCCTCCGACACCGACGCCTCCGTCGATCTTCGACCAGGGACTGACCGGCGAGGTCAAGACGGTCGGTCCGATCGTCGGCGTGCGCACGAAAGTCCGCGAGAAAGCGCTCAAGAAGTGGCGCGACCACGAGTACACCGACGAGTGGCGCTTCATCGCGGGCGATGCCGACAACGACAATCCGAACCAGCGGCTGACCTATCCGGTCATGCCGGCCAACCCCAACCCCCAGAACCCGCCGCCGCAGCAGCCCAAGACCTGAAAAGGGCTGTCATCCCCGAGGGCAGCCCCGCGCTGTCATCCCGAGCGCAGCGAGGGATCCCGGGATTGTCGAGCACGGGATCCCTCGTCGGTTACCGCCGAGCTTCGCTCGGCGTTGCCTACTGCCGTAGGCCTGCCGTTGGTGGCCGGCTTCGCTCCTCGGGATGACGGCCTTCGGACGCATATAGAATTCCCGCCCCCAAGGAGCCTATGGTCCAGCGGCACGTTCTCGACAACGGAGCGATCGTCCTCATCGACGAGATGCAGGACGTCCGCTCCTTTGCGCTCCGGCTTCTTCGTCCGGACGGGTTCGGGCGATGAGCCAGCCGCGCGTCAGGGGATTAGCCATTTCCTGGAGCACCTGCTGTTCAAGCGCACCCGCCGGCGCTCCAACGCCGAGATCGCACGGGCGATC
The DNA here is from genome assembly GCA_963733815.1 of uncultured Acidobacteriota bacterium. Taxonomy (GTDB): domain Bacteria; phylum Acidobacteriota; class Thermoanaerobaculia; order UBA5066; family Gp7-AA6; genus DAHUXD01. The sequence continues at coordinate 94,536 of CAVTEG010000003.1, forward strand.
GACCGGCTGGGCGGGGACGTGGACGCATTCACGACCAAGGAGTACACCGGCTTCTACGTCCACACGCTCGACTCGCGATTCGCGGAGGCCCTCGATCTGATGGGGGACGTCGTGCTCGCGCCGGCTTTCGCGGCGCCCGACATCGAGACGGAGCGCGGCGTGATCCTCGAGGAGATCGGCGAGGTCAACGACAACCCCGACGATCTCGTCCACGAGATCTTCGTGCGGTCTTTCTGGAAGAGTCATCCGCTGGGCGCGCCCATCCTCGGAACGGCCGAGACCGTCTCCTCGATCCGCAAGGACGATCTCTACGACTACTACCGGGCGCAGTACGCTCCACCCAAGCTGATCGTGGTCGTCGCCGGACACGTCCCCGCCGACTTCGCGCTGGCGGAGATCGAGAAGCTGTTTCGCCGCCGCTTCCGCGAAGCGGTCCGGCGAAACGCGGCAGATGCCCCGCGCGCGCCCCGGTCGCACCAGCACCTCGAGGTCCGGACGCGGCGCGGCCTCGAGCAGGTCCATGTCTGTCTCGGCGTGGCGGGGCCGTCGCAGGGGAGCGCGCGGAGGTTCGCCGCGGCGCTCCTCGACGTCGTCCTCGGCGGAGGAATGTCGTCGCGCCTCTTCCAGGAGGTGCGCGAGAAGCGGGGGCTGGTCTACTCGATCGGGTCGTCGCTGAACGCGTACCGCCTCGGCGGCTACGAGTGCGTTTCGGCGGCGTGCGCGCCGAAGAACCTGCCGCGCGTCCTCGACGTCACGTTGCGGGAGCTTCGCAAGCTCAAGCGCGGTGGCGTCAGCGCGTCCGAGCTGGCGCGGGCCAAACAGAATCTGACCGGAAATCTCCTCCTGGCGCTCGAGTCGACGGTCTCGCGGATGTCTTCGGCGGCGAGGTCGGAGTTCTATTTCGGCCGCGTGATGCCGCCCGAGGAGTGGATCGCGAAGATCGAGGCCGTCTCCGCCGACGGCGTCGCCGCCGAGGCGGAGCGCCTTCTCGACGGCCGCGTGTTGTCGCTCGCCGTGGTCGGCAATGTCGGCAAGCTGCCGTTCTCCGAGCCGGACCTCGCCGTCGCGCTTTAGAGCCGGTGAGCCTTCCCGCCTCGTTCGATCCCGCCGTCTCCTCGGACGTCGCGGCGTTCATCCGTACGGTCGAAGGGAAGTGGGGGCCGCTCGACACCCGGGTCGGCGCGTCCGACGAGATGTACGCCTTCGAGCGCTCGGGGCTGCGCTCGGAAGACGCCGCCGCCGTGGCGTATTTCTTCATGGGCCACCTGCTCTTTCAGACGATCGAGGAGGTCGTCGCCTGGAGGTTCGGCGATTTCGGCGGCGTCGGCTCTTTTCTGGATTTTGCCAGCGGCTTCGGACGCGTGACGCGTTTCCTCGTCCGCGCGCTGCCGCCCGAGCGTCTCGTCGTTGCCGAGATCGACCCTGCCGCCGTGGCGTTCCAGGAAGCGGCCTTCGGCGTTCACGGCGTCGTGTCCACGACGAACCCTTTGGCGTTCGGGCTTTCCGGCCGCGCCTTCGACCTGATCTTCGTGTCGTCTCTCTTCAGCCACCTGCCGCCGGCCCGGTTCGAGGAATGGCTTCGCGTGCTCTACGGCCGCCTCCGGCCCTCGGGCGTCCTCGCCTTCAGCGTCCACGGCATGGATCGGATCCAGGATCCGGGCGTCGACCGTTCGTCGGGCTTCGTGTACGCGCCTGTCAGCGAAACCACGCGGCTGGACGCGCGGAGTACGGGAGCGCGTACGTCTCGGAGGAGCGCGTCCGCGATTTCGTGGAGCGGGTGGCCGGGCCGCGAGGGCCGACTCTTCGCGAATCGGCTCGCGTTCGGCGGAGGGCAGGACCTCTATCTGCTCGTGCGGCCTCCCGTTCCGGATCTGCCGCCGCCGCGCCTTTTCCGCGCCCCCGCGGGCGAGGTGGAGGACGCGACCATCGTGGACGGGCTCGTCTCGGCGCATGGCTGGGCGCGCGGAGACGACGGCGAGGCGCCTCCGACGGTGCGCCTCTTTCTGCGGGACCGTCCCGCCGAGGTGGAGCTTGCGCCGGGAGCTTCGTCCACGGAGCGGCGCTGGCGGATTTCGTTTCCCGTCGACGCCGTCGGGCTCGACGGGCTGGTGCGGATCGAAGCCGAGAGCGCGAGGGGCAGGCGCGGCCTTGTCTATCGTCGGCCACCTGCGGCCCTACGTCGAGCGCGCCACGCAACAGTAATGGGGTCAGGTCTGGACTTTGTCCTGTCGGAGCTTGATGGAGAAAAGCCAGACCTGACCCCGTCTGATTAAATGGCGCCCGTGGAAGAGATTGTCGTTCCGATCACGGTGCTGCCTCACGGAGAGGGGCTGGAGCTGCCGTCCTACGCGACGGCCGGAGCGGCGCGGCTGCGACCTGCGCGCGGCCGTCCACGAGCCGCTCACGCTCGCGCCGGGAGGACGCAGCCTGGTTCCGACCGGGATCGCGGTCGCGATTCCGGATGGCTTCGAGGGGCAGGTGCGGATGCGCAGCGGTCTGGCGATCCGGCACGGACTCACTCTGCTCAACGGCCCCGGGACGATCGACAGCGACTATCGCGGCGAGGTGCGCGTGATCCTCGCCAATCTCGGAGCCGATCCGGTCACGCTCGAGCGCGGTGAGCGCATCGCACAGCTCGTGCTCGCGCCGGTCGTGCGCGCCAAACTTGCGCGCGCCGAAGCGCTTGCGCCGACGCCCCGCGAGGGCGGAGGGTTTGGGTCGACGGGCCGCGGCTAGGGCTTTGGACGCCTCGCCGTCATTCCGAGGAGCGAGCGTCTCGCTGCGCTCGGGACGGACATGGTTTGTCCGGGGTTTCTGATACATTTATTTTCGTGCGGGTCTTCGTCCTCGCGTCCGGATCCGGCGGCAACGCATGCGTCGTCGAGTCCGGACGGACGCGGGTTCTCGTGGACGCCGGCCTCTCGGCGCGTGAGATCGAGCGGAGGATGGAGAGACGCGGAATCGCGGCCGAGACCATCGCGGCCGTGTTCCTGACGCACGAGCACAACGACCACTCGAGCGGCGCTCCGGTCTTCACCGCTCGGTGGGACTGTCCTCTCTATGCGACGCCGGGGACGGCCGAGGCGATCGGTCTGGAGGGAGACCTCTTCACCCCGTTCGTCCGGGTCGTTCCGGGGAAGGACCACCGGATCGGGGACCTCGCCTACCGCGCGTTCGCTACTCCGCACGACGCCGCCGAGTCCGTGGCATACGGCTTCGAGTCCGACGGCGCGCGCCTCGTCATCGCGTCGGACCTCGGCCGCGCGGAAGAAGGCTTCGTCGACTTCCTGCGCGAGGCCACGACGCTGATGCTCGAGATGAACCACGACGAGGACATGCTCCGCGACGGCCCCTACACGTGGCCGCTGAAGCGCCGCATCTCGGGAGGCCTGGGGCACCTCTCCAATGCGCAGTCGGCCGAGGCCATCCGGCGCTCGGCCGGTCCGAAGCGGCGCCGCGTGGTCGCGACGCATCTCTCCCGCACCAACAACACGCCCGAGCTCGTGCGCGCGGTCCTGGGGCGCGCCATCGAGCGCTCGGGCTGGGAAGTTCCTTTCGAGATCGCGGACCAGATCGACGGCCTGGAGGCATTCGACGCATGAAGGTGGAAGTTCGGGTCTATCCCCGCGAAGGCGTTCTGGACCCGCAGGGCAAGGCCATCGCGGCGGCCCTCGGGAGACTCGGCCACGCCTCGGTGCAGGACGTGCGCGCGGGCAAGGTGTTCTTCATCGAGGTGGCCGGACGCGACGCGAAGGCGGCCGAGGCCGACGCGCGCAAGATGGCCGAGGAGCTACTCGCCAATACCGTCATCGAGGGCTATGACGTGAAGGTGCTGCCGCAATGAAGTTCGGAATCGTGGTGTTTCCGGGATCCAACTGCGATCAGGACTGCCATCACGTCGCTACGGAACTCCTCGGCTGTGAAGCCGACTACATCTGGCACCACGACCGGGACCTCAAGGGCTCCGACGTCGTGATCCTGCCGGGTGGCTTCGCGTACGGCGACTACCTGCGCGCGGGCGCGCTGGCGCGTTTCTCTCCGGTCATGGAGAGCGTGGCCGCGTTCGCGAAGAAGGGCGGGCCGGTGCTCGGGATCTGCAACGGATTCCAGGTGCTGCTGGAGGCCGGACTGCTGCCGGGCGCGATGCAGATCAATCGGGGACTGCGCTACGTCTGCCGCGACGTCCACATGAAGGTCGAAAACGACGCGACGCCCTTCACGTCGCTGTATCCGAAGGGCAGCGTCGTGACGATGCCCGTGGGCCACATGGAGGGCAACTACACGGCGCCTCCCGACGTTCTCGATGCGCTCGAGAAGGAGGGGCGGGTCGTTTTCCGTTACTGCGATCTCCAGGGAAACGTCGTCGACGCTGCCAATCCCAACGGCGCCGCCCGAAACATCGCCGGGATCGCCAACCGCGACGGCAACGTCGTCGGTCTGATGCCTCACCCGGATCGGTGCGCGGAGCCTCTCGTCGGCAATTCCGCGGGGCGCAAGATGTTCGAGTCGGCGGTCGCCGCGCTCGCGGCGCGGTGACGGGGATGACGGCGATCACCACGGAGCTCGTCAAGGAGCACAACCTCTCTGACGAAGAGTACGCCCGGATCCTCGAGATCCTGGGACGCGAGCCCAACCTCGTCGAGCTCGGCATCTTCTCGGCGATGTGGAGCGAGCACTGCTCCTACAAGTCCTCGCGCGTGCATCTGAAGAAGTTCCCGACCACGGGCCCGCGCGTGATCCAGGGCCCCGGCGAGAACGCGGGCGTCGTGGACATCGGGGAGGGTCTCGCGGTCGCGTTCAAGATGGAGTCGCACAATCACCCGTCCTTCATCGAGCCGTACCAGGGCGCGGCGACGGGCGTGGGCGGGATCCTGCGTGACATCTTCACGATGGGCGCGCGTCCGATGGCGTCGCTGAACTCGCTGCGCTTCGGACGCCTCGACGCGCCCCGCATGAAACACCTCGTGGACGGAGTCGTGCGCGGCATCGCCGGCTACGGCAACTGCATCGGCATTCCGACGCTGGGCGGTGAGACCACGTTCCACGAGGGATACGACGGCAACATTCTGGTCAACGTCATGAACCTCGGCATCGTCTCGGCGGACCGCATCTTCCTCGGACGCGCCGAGGGCGTGGGCAACCCGGTCGTCTACGTCGGATCCAAGACCGGCCGCGACGGCATCCACGGCGCGACGATGGCGTCCGAGGAGTTCGCCGCCGACGAGGCGAAGCAGAAGCGTCCGACGGTCCAGGTCGGAGATCCCTTCACCGAGAAGCTCCTGATGGAGGCCTGCCTCGAGCTCTTCCAGACCGACGCGGTCGTCGGGATCCAGGACATGGGGGCGGCCGGCCTGACGTCGTCGTCGTTCGAGATGGCCGGCCGCGCCGGTAGCGGTGTGGAGATCGATCTCTCGAAGGTTCCCGTCCGCGAGACCGGCATGACGCCCTACGAGATCATGCTGTCGGAGTCGCAGGAGCGCATGCTCCTCGTCGCCAAGCGCGAGCGTCTGGCCGAAGTCCTCGCGATCTTTCACAAGTGGGAGCTCGACGCCGTCGAGATCGGCCGCGTGACCGATTCCGGACGCGTCGTCCTCTTCTTCGAGGGCCGCATCGTGGCGGACCTTCCTGCGGCGCCGCTCTCGGACCGCGCTCCCGTCTACGATCGGCCGCGCGCGCCTTCGGCTTCGCCTGCGTCGGCGCCGCTCTGGAAGGACGAGCCCGAGCCGTCGGACTACGGCGACATCCTGCGCCGTCTTCTTGCCTCGCCCAACATCTCCGAGAAATCCTGGATCTGGACGCAGTACGACCACATGGTCCAGACCAACACCGTCGAACGGCCCGGCGGAGACGCCGCCGTGATCCGCGTCAAGGGCACGAAGAAGGGGATCGCGATGAAAAGCGACGTCAACCCGTTCTTCTGCGCGGCGGATCCTTATCGCGGCGGCGCGATCGCGGTCGCCGAGGCGGCGCGTTCAGTCGCGTGCGTGGGCGCGCGTCCTCTGGCCATCACCGACTGCCTGAACTTCGGCAATCCGGAAAAGCCCGAGGTCATGGCGCAGTTCGAGGCGTGCGTGCGCGGAATCGCGGACGCCTGCCGGGCGCTCTCCGTGCCGGTCGTGTCCGGTAACGTGTCCTTCTACAACGAGACCGACGGGCGCGCGATCCCGCCGACGCCCACGGTCGGCATGGTGGGCCTGCTCGAAGACGTTTCGAAGCACGTGCGTATGCCCTTCCGGAAAGCGGGAGACCTCGTGGCACTTCTCGGGCAGACGCGCGACGAGCTGGGCGCCTCCGAGTTCCTGCGCACGATCCGGGGACGCGACGAGGGCCCGTGCCCCGAGGTGGACCTCGAAGCCGAGAAAAAGCTCGTGGATCTTCTCGTCGCCCTCGCCGACCGCGGGCTGCTCGCTTCCGCGCACGACGTTTCGGATGGGGGACTCGCCGTCGCAATCGCCGAATCGGCCATGCAGGGCGGCCTCGGCGCGACCATCGTGCTCGACGGGGCCGCGCGGCCGAGCACGCTCCTCTTCGGCGAATCGACCGGCCGCGCCGTCATCTCGTTTTCACCCGAGAACGAGGCTGCCGTCCGCGCCGCCGCCGCCGAGCACGGCGTCCCATTTTCGGCCGCGGGCTGGGTTGGCGGGGATCGCCTCCGCATCGACGTCCGCGGCCGCCCGCTCGTGGACGAATCCATCGGCGCCCTGACCGCGCTCTGGCGCATGTCCTTCGCGCACGCGATCGAAGCCGCCGACGTCCTCTGATCCCCCGGCGCGGGACACGCGTCTGCACCGCGAAGTGGCAATCAAAGTCTGACGAGCCTGCTCCGGACCCATCCAGGTTGCAGCGCTCGAAAGGAGGCGCGCTCGGCCGTGCTCGACCTCGCGCGGTGAGATGCTCGGGCTTTCTAACGGCTCAGAACCACCTTGCTCGATATGAAGTAATCGTCATGATCGTCATCCGGCTCGTCGCCGTCCCCAACCTGCGGTTGGCCCACCCGAAACTGGATCCGATCGGAAGACGCCGTCCCGAGGACCTGTCCATAGCTCGGGCCGGCTGGAGGGTCGAGCGAGCCGAATATCTGTGCGCCGCGCAGGATGCCGTGAAGCACGAGAGTGCCGTGGCAGCCGGCGCTGAACTGTCCCGTCAGGTTCCCGCTGGATTGGACCAGGTTCACCGTGATCGACGTGACTCCTTCGCAGGGTTGATCGCCATCCTCGGGGTTGACGTAGAAGGTCATTGACCCGGTCCATGTGCCGCTCAAGCCCTGCGGAGGCAAGACGCTCGTCCGTGGCCCTGCCACACTCGGGCTTCGACCGGATGGGACCGGGCGCACTACGCTCCTTGCCGGGGAGGCGGAGCCGGAGGGCGAAGGTGAAGCGCCGGCGAGTGCGATCGGGGCAGCGGCGCGCGAGTCAGGACCTGTGACCGTGTCCCTGTCCCCACAGCCGACAATCACCCCGAGAGCGCCGATCACCATCACGAACGAAGCCCATATGGAATTCTTCATAACCCGCCGTTTCCGCCGCGCTGAGAGACGGGCACCCGGCGGCGAGGGCCGCCGGGCGTCATTACCCTATCAGTCGTCGTTGTCCCCATCGTCGTCGTCGTCGCCGCCGCAGTCTTCGTCGTGGCCGACGGGCTGCAGGGCGTGGTGGAAGACGTACTTCGCGACGCTGCGGCCCTGCTTGCGGCCGACGAGGTCCGCGGTGCGGAAGTGGATGCCCTGGAGGATGCGGACCTCGACCACGTCGTCGGCCGCGTCGGAGAAGCGCGTATAGGTGCGAGTTGGAGGAACCGCGACGGGGTTGTTACTCGTGACGACGAAGGTGAACTTGTCCTTCCCGAAGAAGAGCTTGAGAGCCTTCGTGACGGCACCCGTCACGTTGTTCGCGCCCGAGCTGAACTCGGGATAGGGCGGCGTGTTGATGAACGGGCGCCAGTTCACGTCTACGTCGGTCTTCGAATTCCCGTCGGTGTCTCCCAGTTGGATGGCGGTCACCGGCCTCCAGAATACAAAGTGCCTCTTGCTGTCCCAGGCCGTGATACCGGCGTCCGCCATAGACAGATCCGCGAGGGCGAAGAGCCGGGCGCTGTCGGCGATGTCGGTGATGTGCGCGTTCGCGATGTCCCGAAGCGCGAGGTTCCACTGGGTGAGGAAATTCAGATTCCAGAAGTTCGCGAGGTCGGTCTGCTCCTGGGTGCGCTCGCTGTTGACGTCTCCGCCCAGGCGTTTGACCTCTTTGTAGTCCTTCGTGTACTTGCCGCTGTTCAGTGCCGGCGGCCCTTGAGGCCGAAACTGGTCCGGGCTCGTTATGACAAACGGCGTCATGTAGGCCAGGAACTCGGCGGCCATCGGCGCGCCACTGGGCGGCGGCGGCGGAAGATACTCGGTCACCGGGCGCCAGACGCCGGGATCCGTTCCCCCGATGAACGGAGGCAGGGGCGGATTGGGAAAGCTTCCGTCGCCCGCCCGCGCCGCGATGAGCCCGGCCGCGGCTGCCGTGCCGACGGCCACGCCGGGGTCATTCTCCGAGATGACGTTGGCGGCGAGGTACGCGTGGTACGTCGTGTCGAGAAACGCGAGCTGCGCCGGGAACTGGTGGACCAGTACGTCGTGCGCCGCCTTCGCGGCGGCCGCGGACGAGGATCCGGACGCTCCCGGGATCGAGGTGGCGTACGGCTCGTACTTTCCCTCGATGGCCTGCACCGCGTCGTGCATGGCGGCACTGACCATTGCCCAGTCCAGAACGGAGGACGGCCCCGGACGGGTGGCGGGGGGCGCGGCGAGCACCGCCTGCGAGGTGATGTCGTTCCAGTAGACGACCGCGTCCACCGCCAGCGCGGGGCCCGCCCAGACGAGGCACGCGATTCCGACCAGCATTGAGAGAACTCTTCGGCGTTTCATGGGGCCTCCTGTTTTGAAGTCGCTACTCCGCGGACGTTCGGCGATGACCCTGGCTGCACTCTTCCGCGCGGGCGCGGAGCGGTCAAACTCCTTTTCGATCAGCGATCCCTCAGGAACGGAACAGCACGGGCGGGATCCGCTGCGCTAAGATCTCGGGAGCGCCAGGCCCTTCTCGGGTCTCGGGATGGCATATGCGAGTGAGTCACCGATGAGGCTCCGCTTCGGGGATTGCGTCTTCGACGCGGAGACCCGGGAGGTCTTGCGCGGCGGCCATACCGCGGCGATCTCGCCGAAGGCCTTTGCGCTCCTGGAGCTCCTGATCGAGGCGCGCCCGCGGGCTGTCTCGAAAACCGACATCCACGAGCGACTCTGGCCCGGCATCCACGTGTCCGAAGCCAACCTGCCCAACCTCGTCGTCGAGCTTCGAACCGCGCTCGGCGACGACGCGCACAATCCGTCCATCATCCGGACCCTCGCGCGGTTTGGCTATGCCTTCAGCGCGCCCGCCGCGCCGGAGCGCCGGGAGGAATCGGCGGAGCCGGAGACCGAGGGGCCTGTCTACCGGTTGCTCTGGGGAAGGCGCGAGATCGCCCTCGACCCGGGGGACAACCTCATCGGCCGCGATCGAGAAGCCGCCGTCTGGATCGACGACGAGTCCGTTTCGCGCCGGCATGCGAACATCCGGATCGGCGGTGAGGGCGCCGAGGTCGAGGACCTCGGCAGCAAGAACGGGACATACGTCCACGACAAGAGGATTCGCCGCGCGACGGCGCTTTCGGACCGCGACGTCGTGCGGATCGGACCTGCGTCACTGACACTACGGATCCTGAGGCGCACCGGATCCACATTGTCCAGTATGCCGAAGCGATCCTCGCGGTGACGCTCTCCGTCGGCACGCGGCTCGGCCCTTACGAGGTGCTCGGACCGCTGGGCGCCGGCGGGATGGGAGAGGTCTATCGTGCCCACGACACGCGACTCTCGCGCGAGGTCGCGGTCAAGGTGCTCGCCGCCGAGCTCGCGGCGGACGCGACGCGCCTGAAGCGGTTCGAGAGGGAGGCCCGCGCCGCTTCGGCCCTCAATCACCCCAACATCGTCACGATCTTCGACATCGGCTCGACCGACGGGATCTCCTGGATCGCGATGGAGCGCGTCGAGGGGCAGACCCTGCGCCGACTAATCACCGCCAGCCTCATGCCGATGCGGAGGCTGCTGACCCTCGGCGCGCAGATCGCCGACGGCCTGACCAAAGCGCACGAGGCCGGGATCGTTCATCGCGACTTGAAGCCCGAGAACGTGATGGTCACGCGGGACGGCGTCGTCAAGATCCTGGATTTCGGTCTGGCCAAGCTGACGCTATTCGATCCGAATGAAGCGGAAAACTCCAACGTTCCGACCGAGACCCGGACGAGTCCCGGAATGCTGCTCGGCACCGTGAGCTACATGTCTCCGGAGCAGGCGGCCGGCGACGCCATCGACTTCCGGTCGGACCAGTTCTCCTTCGGTTCCATCCTCTACGAGATGGCGACCGGGAAAAGAGCGTTCTCGAAGAAAACGTCGGTCGACACGCTCTCGGCGATCCTCAACGAGGAGCCCGAGCCGGTGGGCAGCCTCAATCCTCAGGTCCCGCCGCCGTTGCGCTGGATCATCGAGCGCTGCCTGGCCAAGGATCCCGACGGCCGTTACGTTTCGACGAGAGACCTCGCCCGCGATCTCGCGACCGTCCGCGACCACTCTTCAGAGATCTCCTCCGGCGCGCTGTCGCCGGCCCGGCGTCGCAGGATGTGGCCGCTCGCGGCGGGGCTGGCTTGTCTCGCAGCGCTGGCGGCGACCCTGCTCTTCCTCGCGCCCCGCCTGCGTTCGCCCGTACCGCCGACGTACCGCCAGATTACTTATCGCCGGGGCATGCTCTGGCCGGCGCGCTTTGCGCCGGATGGTCACTCGATTCTCTACAGCGCCTCCTGGGAAGGCGAGCCCTGGCGCATTTATGTCGCTCGGCCTGAGAGTCCCGAATCGAGTCCTCTCCCGTTGCCGCCCTCCCTGATCGCCTCGGTCTCGCGAAACGGCGAGCTGGCGATTCTGCTCGAGCGACCGATCTCGCCGATGCTGGCACGCGCGCCGCTGGGGGGAGGGGCTCCGAGGGACGTGCTGGATGACGTCACGCTCGCGGACTGGAGCCCCGACGGCCGGGAGCTTGCCGTCGCGCACCAGGCGGGCGGCCGAGATCGGCTCGAATTTCCCGTCGGCAAGGTGCTCTACGAGTCCACCGGCTATCTGGTCGCGCTGCGGGTATCGCCCTCGGGGGAGCACGTCGTGTTGAGCGATCACCCCGAGGCGGCGGATACCGTCGGGTCGGTTCTGCTCGTGGATCGCAAGGGGCAAGTCCGCACGCTTTCGACGGGATGGTCCGACCTCGGCCACCTCGCGTGGCGTCCGGACGGTCGCGAGATCTGGTTCGCCGGCTCGCGCACCGGATCGCGTCACAGCCTCTGGGCGGTGACTCTCGACGGCCGAGAGCGCCTCGTCGCTGCAACACCCGGGTCGCTCGATCTGGAAGACATCTCGTCTTCCGGATCGGCTCTCCTCACCCACACCTCGAACCGTCGCTTCATGATGGGCCTCGCCCCGAGCGACAGGGCCGAGAAGAGCTTCTCGTGGCTCGACTACACCGAACCGATCGAGCTCTCCGCCGACGGCGGTGCACTCGTGTTCGAGGAATGGGGAGAGGGAGGGGGGCCTGCCGGCGGCATCTACCTTCGACGGTTCGACGGTTCGGCTCCCGTCCGTCTGGGCGACGGGCTGGGACTGTCGCTGTCTCCCGACGGCAAGTCGGTTCTCGCACGGCTCTACACGAATCCACCCAGGCTTGCGGTGATTCCCACCGGCGCGGGCCAGGCGCAAACGTTACCCGGCGACGGCCTGCACTATGAGGAATGCGGCCGATTTTTTCCGGACGGAAAGCGCGTCGTGTTCGCGGCGCGGGAAGGCCAAAAGGCTGCGCGCCTGTACGTCCAGGACGTCAACGGCGGCAAACCGGTACCCCTGACGGCGGAGGGCTCGGCGTCTCCGAACCCGCAGTGCGTCAGCATCTCACCCGATGGCGAGCAGCTCGCCGCGGTCGACGCTTCGCGCCGGATCGTGCTCGTTTCGGCGCGGGGCGGCGAAGGCCGTCCGATTCCGGGTGTCGAAGCCGGGGAGAAGCCCCTGCGCTGGAGCGCCGACGGGCGCACGCTTTATGTTGCGCGCGGCGCGGCCGTCTTCCGTCTCGACCCGTTCAGCGGGCGTCGCGAGCTTTGGAAGGAGTTCGCACCGCCCGAGCCCGCTGGCGTGAGGCCCGACGGCTGGTTCATCGTACTCTCCGCCGACGCGCGGTCTTATTTCTATAGCTTCCAGACTCACCTCTCGGAGCTGTATCTGGTGAACGGGCTGCGCTGATCGGATCGTCGCTGCGTGCGTGCAGGCGCTCGTACAACGGCTGCCAGAGCGCCCGCCCGGCCGCGGTCACGGCCTGGCTGCGAAGGAGGATCTTTTCGAATGCGGCCAGAGCCTCGATGAAGGTCTTCTCGGTCTCTCCGGGTCGCAGGACACTGTCTGGAGGGCACGACCTGCAGAACAACGTGATGTTTGCAATTGCGTGGTACGCGAGGACGATGACGTGGAGCGGCCGCATCTTGCGGCTCACCGGCGAATAGTAGAGGTTCGGATCCGATCCGTCCTCGAGCGGGCCGAGCCGGGTGATGACGTACATGTACTGGTGGCTCCCCTCGTGGATCAACATCTCCGCGAGGGCAGCCGGGTCCGGCCGATTGGCCGAGTACATGACGCCCGGTCTCCAGGGATCCGTGCTGCTCGTCATTACCCTCGGGTCGTCCGGAAGCGGCAGGATCCGGCGGACGACGCGGCGAATCCAATCGAAGTAGAGCGGAGACTCGCTGGCCACGCGACGCAGCATGGTCTCGAGCTGCGGAACGATGGATTCCGGGGCGGTATCCGCGATCGCCTCTTCACCGAACTCGCCGGCATCGCAGGCCTCCTTGGTGAGAATGAGAATCCGCGCGCCCTCGACATCGGTCGAAGCCAGAAAGTCACAGCCGGCCGAAGAGGCCTCGGCCGAGATCGGCTGGGGCAGCCTCACCGTCTCGCTCCGGCCGCCTCCGGAGACGCGTATCTCGATCCGCCCGCCGCCGGCGGTGACCCCGATGCACTCCGCGGCCGGCAGGAGATTGCGTCCGATGAGCAGGCGCGTCGGCCGCTCGAACCGTGCTTCCCAGTTCCCCGTACCGCCGCGTTCGGCGATGCGGAGGGCCGCCGTCGCAGCCGCGCATGCCACGTCCTCCCGCGTTGGAAAGTGGAGGCAGAAGCGCAGCCTCCCGAAGGCCGTGTCCCACACGTCGTCAAATGTCGCGTCCTCGGAAAGCCACCGCTCGAGTGTCGGGGCGAGCCCGTCGCTTCTCGCGTGGAGCGGTTCCTCGAAACGCTCGAGGAACCGGCGCGTGACTTTCTGCGTGTGTACGACCGTCACCGCCTCGAGGAATGCCTCGTCGAGGGGCTCGTAGGGGCTGGCGAAGCCGCGGCCGGCGAGGGCGATATCGTTCATGGCATCGCCGTCGCCCCTGCGCCGGTCTGCTCGGCCAATCCCCGAAGCCGCTCCCACCGGCGGTCGGTCTCCTCGACCGTGACATCCAACCTCTCGCGAACGTGAGCGAAAAGCTTGAGGAGATCGGCGCACCAGACGCTCGGATTGTCGAACCCGTTCTGCCGCGACCAGCGGTGCGGGAGATATCCACCGGCGCATGTGCGGGACTCCGGGCAGTCTCGACACCCGCGCGGCAGGGGCGTGCCCCCGAAGATCGCCTGCCGGTGGAGCAGACCCGCCCGCGTCAGCTCCTGAAACGGGTCATCGCGGACGTTGAGGCCGGTCCGCGCCATACCTTCGGCACAGATGCGGAGGACGTCGACGCTCTCGATGTCGCCGTCCGTCTCGACGACGGCATAGCCGGTCGGCTGATTCCCAATGGCCTCGATCTGGCTCGGGCCGCCCAGGATTACGCGGCTCATGTTCCATAAGTCGGCGACCGGCACATCGAGGGAGCCTTGCGTCCATTCGTCGAAGACCGGAATGAGGAAGTCCGCGCACGGGGTCTCTCCATAACGCGCTCGGATCGGCGCTATGGTGTCGTGCGTGAAGTCCGGCAGGAGATACGTGATCGAGTTGGCACCGAGGGACATCAGGTGGCGGTGAACGGAGCTGGGGTCCGCCCCCAGGGGCAGGACCGTGAGAATCGCGAAGGGAACGCCCGCCTCGCGGAGCACTGCGAGGCCTCTTTCGACGGCTTCATAAGACCCTGCGCCTCGATGATCAGGTCTCCGGAGGTCGTGGATCTCTCTCGGACCATCCACACTGACACCGACGCGCACCCCGTGTCTCCGGAACGCTTCGGCCCACTCGGCATCCAGCAGGGTCCCGTTCGTCTGGATGCTGAAGCGGACGGAGGTCTCGCCCCCGAACGACTGCCTGGCCCGCGAGCACCACGCGTCGAAGCGGCGAGCGCCGAGCAGGCACGGTTCTCCTCCATGAAAGTTGATCGCCACCGAGCTCTGGCCCGACGCCGCGCGGTATTCGCGGATTCGCTTCAGGGTCTGTTCGAAAACACTGTCCGGCATCAAGGGCGGTCGCCGTTTCCAGGTCGCGTCGCCCTTGAAATACACGTAGCAGTAGGGGCAAGCGAGATTGCAGCGAGAAGCGACTTTGAGAATGAAGGTGTGCAGCACTCGATCGGCGGGGATCATCGGGAGACGCGTGGACTCGGTTTGCGACAGGTCCGCGGAACGGTCACAGCCCGGCGCACTGCCTCTCGATTCCCTCGGGGATCCTGACGCCGCGTCACGAAGCACCTCGGGGCGTCCTATCGGCGAGCCGCTAGCCGTTCGGCTTCTGCGGCTTGAAATCGTCGGGTAGGATCGGCTCTTGTGGGTTGAGCTCCTCGATTACGATCAGGTTCACGGTCCCGCGGTCGGGATCGGGACCTTTGGCGTGGGTCGTCGCTATGTGGGGAATTCCGGCGGCAGTGAATTCGGCTTTTAGAGCCTTCTCGATGTCTTCCCTCAGCTTTTGTGCGACAGGGGAGTACTGGATCTTCGGATTTGGGTCGTCCATGCAGCGCCTCCGTTGAAAAACCGTCCGTCCATCCGAACGGCAGTTATCGCGGGTTCTCGGCAGGCCCTGGTCGCCCTGCGTGATCCGGAAGCTTATATCCGATAGCGTTCCAGCCCCAGGGCCGGGACCTGCTACCGCTTCGCCCGCGCCAGGGTCCGCCGGTAGGTGAAGAAGTAGGGCCTCTCGTCGGGGACCTTCCGGAACAGGATCTCGCGGTAACGTTTGACGAACTCGGCGTAGAGCGCGGCCGGCAGGCGGCTGCGATACTCCGAGAGCAGCGACCCCTCGACCCATCGGACGATGCCTTTCCGCGACTCGAGGCGGATTCCGTAGATCTGGAGGCGCACGGTCTGCTCGGCGTAGCCGAGGCGGTCGAGAATCGTGGCGTAGGCCTCGGGAGCGAGGACGTGGCGCGGGTGGGCTGTTCCCGAAAGCGCCGAGCGAAACGGCTCCTGCGAGGCGGCCTCCGTGGCGGAACGGTGCGACGGGTGATCGAAGTTGTCGGGGACCTGGAACGCGAGCTGGCCTCCGGGCTTGACCGCCTCCGTCAGACGCGCGAGCAGGGCCGGGTGATCCGGCGCCCAGTGGAGGGCGGCGTTGGAGAAGACCAGGTCGAACGGCTCCTTCGGCGCGAACGCGGCGAGGTCGCCGCGCTCGAACCGCAGTCCGCCGCCGGCGTGAGACGCGGCTTTCGCGAGCATGGCGTCGGAGGAGTCGATGCCGATCGTTTCCGCCGCTCCGATCCTCTCGTGAAGGTCGCGCGTGCGATCCCCCGGCCCGCAGCCCAGATCCACGGCGCGGCCGCCGGGGATCGGCGAGACGAGGTCGAGCAGGTCGAAGAAGGGCCGGCTGCGCTCGTCGGCGAACCGCGCGTACGCCGCGGGGTCCCAGCCGTCGCGGCTCAATAGACGACCTTTTCCAGGAAGAGGCCTGACGGGGGAGCCGTCCACTTCGCCGGCTCGGGCGAACGTTCGGCGAGGAGCCTCTTCACGCCCGCCTCGTCGAGATTCCCGCGGCCGACCTCGACCAGCGCGCCGGCCAGACGGCGCACCATCCTCCAGAGGAAGTGCGATGCGGTGATCCGAAAGTGAATCTCCTCCACGACGTCGAGGATCTCGCTCTTCTCGACAACGACGATCGTCGACTCCTGGCCGGCGGGATTCTCGCAGAAGGACGCGAAGTCGTGCCGTCCCTCGAAGAGACGGGCGACGCGCCGCATCGCCGCGACGTCCAGGCGGTCCTTGACCCACCAGACCAGGCGCTTATCGAACGCCGTCCGCCGCCGCGAGATCCGGTAGAGATATGTGCGCGCTTTCGCGTCGTGCCGCGCGTGGAACCGCGGCTCAGCCTTCTCGACCGAGATCACGTTGACGTCGAAGGGGAGCCGATCGTTGAGGCCCTCGCGGATCTCGCGCGGCGGGAGGTCCTTGCGGGCCTTCAGGTGCGCCACCTGGGCCAGTGCGTGGACACCGGCATCGGTGCGGCCCGAGCCGCCCACCGCGACCTCTTCGCCGAAGACCTCGCCGGCCGCGTGCTGCAGGACCGCCTGGACGGTGCGGTCGGTGTTCTTCTGCGTCTGCCAGCCGCGGTATCGCGTACCGTCGTACTCGAGCGTCAGTTTCCAGGTCGGCACGGGCCGGAGTTTATCGGGCGCGGGGCGAGGCGCGCCGCCGCGGCTGCAGAAGCGGGCTCGCCGCGTCCTGGAGCTTGCGCACCCCCTCCGCGATCTCGCCGGGATTGACTCCGCCGTATCCCAGGACGAAACCCGAGCGTCCCGTCTTCGCCAGGTAGCACTGCGAAAGAGGGTACGCACTGACGCCGAGCTCCGCGACACGCAAAGCGATTTCGCAATCCGGGCTTCCGTCCGGCAGCACGGCGGCGAGGAACATCCCGGCCTCGTCGCCGAGAACCTCGACCGCCGGTCCGAAGGCCTCCGCGAGTGACTCGACCAGGGCCTCGCGCCGTTCGCGACAGAGCAGGCGCATCCGGCGGATGTGGCGCTCGAAGTGCCCCTCGGCGATGAAGTCGGCGAGCACGGCCTGCAGGAGCGTCGGAGAGAACATGTCCATCGTGCGGCGCACCGCGGTAAACGGCTCCACGAGGTCGGCCGGGACGACGATGTAGCCGAGGCGCAGCGCCGGGAACAACATCTTGGTGAAGGTTCCGACGTAGATGACGCGCGAGTCCCGGTCCAGTCCCTGGAGCGCGGCGATCGGGAGGTTTCCGAAGCGGTACTCGCTGTCGTAGTCGTCCTCGATGATCCAGGCGCCGGTGTCGCGCGCCCAGTCGAGGAGCCGGAGTCGCCGCGAGGCGCTCATCGTCACGCCGAGCGGGAACTGGTGCGACGGCGTGACGAAGGCGGCGCGGGCGCGCGGCGAGCGGGCGATCCCCGTCCCGACGTCGAGGCCCTCGCCGTCGACCGGGACGGGAACCAGCTTTGCGCCCGCCAGCCGGAGAGCCTTGCGCGCTCCGAAGTAGCCCGGATCCTCGAGCCAGGCCGGACTGTCGGCGTCGAGCAGCACGCGGGCGGTCAGGTCGAGCGCCTGCTGCGAGCCGCTGACGATCATGATCTGCTCGGCCTCGCACCGTACGGCTCGGGCCGCCCGGAGATACCGGGCGATCTGCTCGCGCAGCACCGGAAGACCCATGGACTGCTGGTAGTGGAGGAGCTCCGGATTCTCGCGGCGGGCGTGGTACGCGACCAGGCTCGACCAGGCCTTCAGCGGAAACCGATCCACCGGAGGCTGGCCGACGTTGAAGGCTCCCGCGCCGCGGAACCAGGGCCCGGGTTGCTCCTGCAACAGCATGCGCGCGCGATGGGAGATCACGCGGCTCCGCGGCGCTGTGAGCCGGCGTCCCGGAGCGGCGCGGCCGACGGGCCGCGAGAGAATCGGGCAGCGACGCGGCCACGAAGGTCCCCGCGCCGACGCGGCTTTCGAAGTAGCCCTCCGCCAAGAGCTGCTCGAACGCGTTCAAGACCGGGATCCGCGAGATTCCGAGCTCCGCGGCGAGGCTCCTCGTCGAAGGCAGGCGCTGGCCACCGCTGAGCCGCCGCTCGAGAATTGCCTCGCGATAGCCGTCGTAGAGCTGCCGGTAGAGCGGCTTGGGCGACGCCCGGTCGATCGTGATGACGGGGAGGATCCCGGCCGGTGCGCGCTTCATCCCGAGTCAAGATAATGGCCATATCATCCCGGCGGCAAGTGGTTATTGAGCGCGACCGTTTTGGACTTCAGACTGGATCCATGAAAGCCGTGTGCGTGGCTTCAGCGATCCTTGGGGCGATCATGCTCGCGATCGCGCCGGCGGGCGCGGGGGACGCGTCGCCGGTGCCCGGGCATCCCGTGGTCGTGGAGCTCTTCACGGCCCAGGGCTGCTCGAGCTGTCCCCCTGCGGACCGGCTCTTGACGGAGCTCGGCGGAGAAAGCGGCGGCCGGATCATTCCTCTCGCCTTTCACGTCGACTTCTGGAATCACGACGGCTGGACCGACCCGTTCTCCAGCGCGGACTGGACCAAACGCCAGGTCGCGTACGCGAAAAAGCTCGGTCTGCAGCAGGTCTACACGCCGCAGGCGATCGTGGACGGATCGGTCGAGTTGGTCGGCTCTCGCGGTACCGAGCTTCGCGCGGCCGTGGACGCCGCGGCGGGCAAGCCCGCGGCGGCGATCGCCTTGAAGCTCGAGCCTGTGGAGTCGAAGGTGCGCGTGCAGGCCGACGTCGAGCTGCCCGAGGCCCTGAGCAAGAGCGGCTCCTGGGAGCTCGTGTTCGCCGTCTACGAGACCGGCCTCGTGACTCCCGTTCGCTCCGGCGAGAACGGCGGCAAAACACTCCAGAACGACTACGTGGTCCGAACCCTGCGCCGTGGGGACCGCGTGCGCGCGACCTCGACGCAGTCGGCGACGTTGTCTCTGGACAAGAGCTGGAACCGCGAGCGGCTGGGTGTCGCCGCGTTCCTGCAGGACCCTTCGACGCTCGAGATTCGCGGAGCGAGCGCGCGCGCGTTGACCGCGCCGTGAAGCCGGCCCGGGCGCTCCTGCTCGGCACGGTCACGGTCGCCCTGGTCGAAGCGACGGAGACGTCGATTTTCTGGGCGCTGCGCAGCGGGATCACGCCCTGGCGGATCTTCCGTTACATCACCAGCGGCCTCGTCGGGAACGAGGCGTTCGAGAGCGGTCCCGCGATGATGTGGCTGGGCGTCGCCATTCACTTCTTCAATGCGTTCGTCATCGTCGGCGTCTACATGCTCGCCAGCCGCCGGTGGCCGACGCTGGTCCACCATCCGGTGGCGTGGGGTCTCGCCTACGGCGCCTCCGTTCACCTCGTCATGCAGTTCGTCGTCATCCCGCTCTCGGCGGCGTCCCGCTCGAAAGGCGTCGATCCCTGGCAGCTTCTGCACAGCCTCGTGAGTCAGGCCGTCACGGTGGGTTTGCCCGCCGCACTCTTCGCGCGGGCCGCATCGCGTCCGGTTTCGAATCCGCTTTCCGAAGCGCCCGCGACGGGATAGCGTCGCTCCTCGATGGGGGATCCGATGCGCAAAGCGTTCCGGGGAGCCACGCTGCTTTTTCTTCCGGCTCTGTCTCTGGCTCAGCCGAAGCCGACTCCCACGCCCGACCACCACGAGCGCAAGGCCGACGACATCTTCAAGAGGCAGGAGCTGTCGCGCGGCGTCTGGGTCCTCTACGGCGGAGGCGGCAACGTCGGATTCCTCGTCGGACCCGACGCCGTTCTGGTCGTCGATGCGCAAATCCGGCAGCTCGGTCCCGGCGTCGTCAAGCAGATCCAGGGCGTGACGGACAAGCCGATCAAGTACCTTCTCAATACGCACCATCACGCCGACCACACCGGCGGCAACGACGCGTTCAAGCAGTTCGCAGTGATCATCGCCCACGACAACGTGCGCAAGCGGATGCTGGAGTCGCCGCAGACGATCCTCAAGGAATATCCGGCGTACCTCGAAGAGGCGAAGAAGAAGGGAAACGCCGAAGACATCCAGTTCCTCGAGGACGCGCTCGCCTGGGCCAGGAAGGTCAAGATCGAAGAGATCGCCGCGCCCGTCGTCACCTTCGAGTCCGAGGTCCGGATTCACGTCGGCGACGAAACGATCGACGACTGGCACACGCCGCCTGCGCACACCGACGGCGACAGCGTCGTCTATTTCGAGAAGGCGAACGTGCTGCACATGGGAGATCTCTTCTTCTACAAGGTCATACCCTTCATCGACGTGCAGGCGGGAGGCTCGGCGCGCGGCTACATCGACGCGATCGACAAGGTCATCGCCCGCGTCCCGGCGGACGTCAAGATCATCCCGGGCCACGGCGAAGTCACCGACCTCGCGGGTCTGAAGACCTTCCGGCAGTACGTCGCGGATGTCGTGGACGCGGCGCGCAAGGCAAAGGCAGCGGGGAAGAGCAAAGAAGAGTTTCTCAAGACGGTCGATCTGCCGGCCTACAAGGCCTGGGACGGCTATGGTGAGCGCTTCAAGGAGAACGCCGCGGCCGCCTGGGACGAAACGAGCTAGTCGGGGGTCAGGTCTTGCCTTTGAACATGGTCAAAGACCAGACCTGACCCCAAATCCCGATCGTCAATTCCTCTACCTGACCGCGCCGAGCGCTGAAAGCCGCCGCTCTCTTTTTTTGAATCCCGATCGCGATTTCCGTATCGAGTGGTCATAACGACTTCCTCGCGATTGGTTATTGAGGCGAACCACTCTCGGACCCACACTCCGTTCGATGTCGAGCAACGAGCGCGCGGCCGACTGGGTTTCGCCGTTCCCGCGGCGGAAGCTCGCCGTCCTCCCGCCGTGGCGTCCCGCGCCGGAAGCGTCGGGTCCCGATGCGCCGGCGTCGCCGGGTCCGCCGGACGCGCGGCCCGAAATCGTGCGGCGCGCCGAGGCTCTTGGAATACCGTGGGAGCGTATCCTGGGCGAGGAAATCCGCGTGGAGCTGGCCCTGCGCCGCTACGTGGACGACCTCGACGCCGACTGGCCGCTCGCCGCTCCGATGACGGTGCTCTCGCTCTCCTTCCTCCAGTCCTGGCGCGTTCGAGACCGGATTCAGGCGCTCGCCGCCGCGGCGCGCGGCGGATTTTCGCGGGCGGCTGTGCGCGAGCTCCGCGGCGTCTTCCAGCGTCTCTCGGGTAAGGCTCTCCGGGACCAGGCGGTATTGGCCGAGCACCTGTGGTTCGCGTACCAGCGTGTGCTGTTGCTGCACCGCGTGTCGCTCGCCGCATCCCGCTGCCGCGGCCCGATCGCGGAGCGAGTCGCCTTCGTGTGCTCGCGGACGCGGTGCAGCTTCGACGATGCCGCATGGGCGGTCTGTCAGGAGGGATCGCGCCGCCAGGGGCATCGTCTCGACGCAGCGGTTCGAAAAGTCCGCGAGGAGGGCTTCCAGATTCCGAGAGCGGAGTCGGAGGCGCGCGCCTTCGCGGGGCTGCGCTCGATCGTTCGGGCCTCCGGCCGGCTGGCGCGCCGCCGCCGCGCAACGCGGTTGAAGGCCGGCGTCTCCGCGTTGCCGCCTCGCGTCGCGCTGCCCGCCGACGCGATCTGACGGAGCCGCCGGACCCTTCCTTCCCGGTGTTCCGATCCGAATTTTCCGATCTTTTCTTCAAAGCACCGTTCGCCGAGTCGCGCCTTAAGGCAAAAGTTCCGGCGCCGAACTGTCTCGCCGCAAAGGACCTTCGCCCGTTCTCGGAAGTTTCGAACGCGTGGCAGCGCGGTTGCTCTGTACCGCGCTCGACGCCGCCGTCGATGTCGCGGCGCCAAGGAGGACAGATGGCACTTCGGGATCTCTTGCGAACGCGCCTCGGTTGGCTTCCCGGGCTGGCCGCATGCGTTCTTCTGCTCGTTCCGTTCGGGATGCACGCGCAGACGACCGGTACGGTGGAAGGGACGATTACGGATCAGAGCGGCGCGCCTCTGCCGGGCGTGAGCGTGGAGCTCACGAGCCCGAACCTGCAGGGCACGCGCACCGCCGTCACGTCGGCGGACGGACGTTACCGGTTTCCCAGCGTCCCGCCCGGGGCCTACAAGGTCACGGGGACGCTCTCGGGATTCGGCAAGGTCCAGAAGAATGCGACGGTCACGCTGGACTCGACGGCGACCGTCAATCTTTCGTTGTCTCTCTCGACGACGGCCGAAGTGACCGTCACGGGCGAGGCGCCGCTGGTGGACGTGGCCTCGACCACCACCGGCAGCAATTATTCGGCGAAGATCATCGACAAACTGCCGGTCGGACGCAACTACGCGGACGTCGCGTTCGCGCAGCCGGGCGTCCAGACGGACTTCGGCGAAACGAGGGCCGCGGTCCCGTCGCGGGCCAGGGCGGCATCTCGGTCTACGGATCGACCTCTTCGGAGAACCTGTTCCTGATCGACGGCGTCAACACGACCAACGTCATCAAGGGCATGCAGGGCAAGGACATCAACAACGAATTCATCCAGGAAGTCGAAGTGAAGACGGGCGGCTACCAGGCCGAGTACGGCCGCAACACGGGCGGCGTGGTCAACGTCATCACCAAGTCGGGTGGTAACGAGTTCCACGGCGGCGTGTTCGGCTACTACAACGACACCGGGATGCGCGCGGACCAGAAGAGCGGCGACGTCGAAAACTATGCGGCGCCGAACTTCACGCAGACTCGGCGACGCGCAGTTCCAGAACAACGTCCTCGAGAAGGATGTCCGTCAGGAGTTCGGCGCCGACCTCGGCGGCTTCGTCGTCAAGGACAAGGTCTGGTTCTTCGGCGCGTACGACCGCGTCAAGATCGACCAGAACCTCCAGATGCTCGACCTGACGAACACCGACACGTTCGGCAACCTTTATCCGACGAGCTTCTTCCAGAACAAGTACTCGGGCAAGCTGACGCTCAACCTGTTCCAGGGCACGTCGATCGTCGGCAGCGTCTTCTCCGACGCGCAGACGCAGGTAGGCGCGCTCGCCATGCCTATGGGCACCTCGCCTCCACGTACACCGGCCGCCGCGACACGGGCGGGCCGGACTACGGCGCGCGCTTGAACCAGCTCTTCGGTTCCTTCGGCATCTTCACGTTCCAGTACGCGCAGCACAAGGACCGCTACACCACCATTCCGGAAGGAGTCGACGGCCGCCGATCTTCGACTATACGGTCTCTCCAAGGGTACCACGTAACGACCGAGTTCCCGGCGAATGCGGCGTACCCGCGGCTTCGGCTTCGTCTTCGGTCCGCACGGTCAACAACGAGTCCAAGCGCGAGTCTACAGCGGCTCTTCACGGCGTACGCGGCAACCACGAGATCAAGCTCGGGGGCGACTATCAGAATGACGACACCTATGGCTCGACGTACTTCACGGCGGCCAGAGCGTCCGTCATGTGCGCCCGTGCCTGCAGTCCGGCAGCTCCGTATTGCGACCTCTCCAGGGCGCCGTCCTGGGTCAACGCCGACGGCGACACAACGCAGGTCTTCTTCCAGCACGATCTGCTCGGGGCCGGGACCGAGTCGGATTTCACGATCATCCCCGCGTCTCCGTTTAATACTCCGATCAAGCGCTACAGCGCCTTCATCCAGGATCAGTGGAGGATCATCCCGACCCTGACGGTCAACCTTGGCGTGCGATACGACACGGAGACGTACTACGGCTGCTCGCGGACCCCGCGTCGGGCCGTTCAAGGCATTCTCGATTGAACAACGAGTGGGCGCCTCGCGTCGGGTTCGCATGGGACTTTACCGGGGACGGGACGTCGAAGCTGTACGGCTCGGTCGGCCGCTTCTACTTCTCGCTCCCGACCGACCTGAACGTTCGCGTGTTCACGGCGAATTCGGGGGTCAGCGCGTACAACTACTATGCGACTTCCACCGCCCAGTTCGGCGGACCGCACTGCTCCTCGGCTGGCCAGACCGGCTGCGTGCCGCGCGACCAGAACTTCCAGGGCGGCAGCGCCAACGGCGAGCCTGTCGAGGTCCGCGCAACGAAGGCGTCCTACCAGGACGAGGCGACGATCGGCGTCGAGAAGGCTCTCGACCCGACGCTCTCCGATCGGCCTGAAAGGAACCTACCGCTCTCTCGGCCGCACGGTCGAGGATCGCTGCGACCTCAACGCCGATCATCCGGCCTGCGCACCTTCCTCCTGCGCGCTGTTCAACCCGGGCGGCGCGGCCAGGCGCGACGGGCGCAGTATCCGACCTGCAACGGATCCGGAAACCCGACGGATCCGAATGCCGGCGGCTGAATGCGCCGCCACGGGCGCCCCGTGGGCACGCGAAGCGCTATTTCCGCGGCATCGAGCTCGTGGCCCGCAAGCAGTTCTCCAACCAACTCTGGGCGCAGGCTTCGTTCCTGTACTCGTCGCTGCGCGGCAACTACTCCGGCGCCATCCGCGAGGCCTCGGGCCAGACGGACCCAGGCATCAACGCCGACTACGACTACTACCAGTTCACGTTCAACTCCTACGGCAACCTCGAGCTCGATCGGCCCGTCCAGGCCCGCATCGACGCGGTGTACAACGCGCCGTTCGGTCTCTCGCTGGGTGCCCAGTTCTACGTCCGCAGCGGCCTGCCCGTGTCGCGTTTTGGCTTCTTCAACAACTTCTACCCGGATCTGCTGTACCTCGACAAGCGTGGAACCAACACCCAGGCGTTCTTCGTCGACAACCGGACGCCGACCGACTACGACCTGAATCTTTCTCTCGGCTACAACCTCAACGTCGGCCCGGTGACGATTACCCCGCAGCTGTACCTTCTGAACGCCCTCAACCGCCAGACGGTGACCAGCTACGACGCGACGTTCAACCCGGGCGGCGCCTTCGTCACCAACGCCAACAGCCCGTTCTATGGTCAGGCGGGTGCCGAGCCCGGAACCACCGCGAACTGCCCGGCGGCAGCCACGGCCCCGTGCCCGGACAACCCGGATTACCTGAAGGCGAACATTCGCAACAACCCGCGGCTCTTCCGCGTGGCGCTGAAGGTCACCTTCTAAAGCTTCTCGTATCGTTCTCTCGCAGGGGCGGCTTCGGCCGCCCCTCTTTTTTGCGGCATAAAGTCAGCACATGCGAGCCGCGATTCCGGCGCCCGGTCCGGGAGAACGCGACACGATCGTCGACGGCGTGCGCTGGCGCTCGAAAGAGGTGGAGGGCGAGGGCGAGCCGATCGTCTTCCTCCACGGCCTGCTCGCTTCGTCCGCGTCGTGGCAGGACGTTCTCGACCGCGCCGCCGCGGGGCGCCCCGCGATCGCGGTCGACCTGCCGGGTTTCGGATGCTCGGATCGGCCGTGGCCCAACGACTACACCGTCGTGGGCCAGGCACGGTCGCTTCTGCGATATTTCGATGCCCGCGGCATCCGCCGCGCCGCCCTGGTCGGCAACTCGCTCGGCGGCGCGCTCGCTCTCTTCCTGGCCGCCGAGCATCCCGAGCGCGTGTCGGCCCTGGTCCTCGTCGACCCGGCGACGCCCGAGGCCGGGATTCCCTGGACCGTGCGGGTGTTGCGCGCGCCCCTGGCCGGCGAGGCCGCGCTCGCGTTCGCGCTTCGACCCTTCGTGGCGGTGTGGCTGAAGCGCGGGCTTTATTCGCGCGCGTCGCGCGTGACGGACCGGGAGATCGACGACGCCTGGCGGCCGCTGAAGATTCGCGGCACCCGCCGCGCCGCGCTGGCCGCGATTCGGACGGATCCGAAGGCCTATCGAGGCCTGGAAGGGAGGGTCCGCGTCCCGACGCTCGTCTTGTGGGGAGAACGGGACCGGCTGCTCTCGCCGCGCGACGCCGAGCGTGTCTGCGCCTCGATCGCCGGCGCTATCCTCGTCAAGGTTCCCGACGCGGGGCACCTGCCCCAGCGCGAGCGCCCCGAGGCGTTCGCAGCAGCCGTTGCCGAGTTCGTCGGACGTCTGCCGCGCGAAGCGCCCTGATCCGCCCCGGGGCGCGGCCATGCGTCAAGGGTCAGAGCAGCGGTCCGGATTCTTCCAGCAGGGAAGGACCCGCGGAGTCGGCGTCGGGTCCGGAGTCGAAAGCGATTCACGAGGGCGTGCCAACGCTACGACCGGAGCTCGAGGCCGCTCGACGACGATTGGCTGCATGCGCGAACCCGGAGGCTCTTTAGCGACCTCTTTCGGCATCAGCTGCGGACCCGTGACTTCGTCGGCGCCGCTGCAACCGAAGGGCAGCACCACGACTGCCAGACAAACCAGAAGGACCGAGATGTGCCTTTTCATGACTTTCTCCTTTCTGTGTCCCTGCCGAACGCTCAGCAGTCAAGAGGGGAACTCTTCGGCCCGCACGGATTCGGCGTGGGCCTCGGCTGGTGGGCGCCGGGGGTCGGCGTCAGGGATGCGTGGCCTTTATCCGGGTCCGTGATCGCATCGGCGCCGTTGCACCCGAACGAGAGCGCCACCACCGCCAGGACTGCCAGGAGCACCGAAAACAGCTTCTTCATGACCCGCTCCTCTCGCCGGCGGTCTCGCGAGATTGCGAGCCGCCTTCGTGGGCTAACATCCGCCGACGGGCGTCCCGATGTCTTCAGTTGTGAATGCGGTTTCGAAGGGGTTTCCGTCAGGACGGCGATGAAGCTCCTCTTCGAGGATTGCGTTCTGGACCTGGACACCCGTGAGGTGTACCGGGAAGCCCGGCCGGTTTCACTTTCTCCGAAGGCCTTCGCCCTCCTCGAGCTCTTGGCCCTGCAACGCCCGAAGGCGCTGTCGAAGGCCGAGATCCACGCGGCCCTCTGGCCCGACACGTTCGTGTCCGAGACGAATCTCGCCAACCTCGTCGTCGAGATCCGCTCCGCGCTCGGAGACGACGCGCATGCATCACGCGTCGTGCGGACGGTCCCTCGCTTCGGCTATGCGTTCTGCGCGGAGGCCCGAAGCGAAGAGCCCCCGCCGGCGCCGCCCCGCGGCGCCTCCGAGCATCGGCTCTTTTTCCGGCGCCGGGAGATCGTTCTGCTTCCGGGAGAGAACATCATCGGGCGCGAGCATTCGGCGGTCGTCTGGATCAACGAACAGTCGGTGTCGCGGCGCCATGCGCGCGTGGTCGTCGGCGAGGACGGCGTGTGGCTGGAAGACCTGGGAAGCAAGAACGGGACGTTTCTTCAGGGCGACGCCGTCACACGGCCGACGCGATTGGAGGATGGCGAGGAGTTCACCGTGGGAGAGGTCGTCGCTCCTCTGCGATACCACCGCTCCGATACCGCCGGCACGACGCGTACCGGACGCGCGAAAGGCGGCGGCTCTTGCTGAGCCCTCTCGCGCCGCTCAGCGGCCGCAGCGCAAGGCGACCTGGTCCGTGATCACGCGGGGATCCGGGGGCGTCTCGCCGAGTCCCAGCGTGTGGAGCGTCTCGTGGATGATCGTGTTCGCGGCGAAACCGACGCTCCAGCGCTGCCTCGCAGAGAACTGGTCCCAGCAGATCAGCACACCGCGGCTTCCGGGGTTGGTCCAGGCCAGCACCTGACTGTTCCGGCACGGTTCCGTGGACCGGCCGTCGTAGAACAGGACGAGCCCCAGGTACGAGGGAGCGCTCGCTCCCGTGTCCGCGAGGTTCAGGTCGAGGCGGCGGCCGGCGACGTCGGTGAAGTCCGTGAAGATCTCGGCGCAGCGGCTGTCGGAGAGCCGCCGAAACGCTTCGTCCAGGGAAGGCTGGATCGCGCGGGGGAGGCGCCGGTCGATGAAGAAAGGAATCCTCAGCGAAGAGATGCCCGCGGGAGCGACGAGACCCGCGTCCGCTCCGGTCTCCGCGAGCGCGGCCGCGGCCGCGAGGAAGAACGCCGCCGCGATCGCCATCGCCCGCTCCCTCGCGGCGATCCTCGCGTGCGGCACGTACACGGGACGTCTCCCGCGGATGAGGACGCATGCCCGGGAATTCGCGGGGCGTCTCCTCCGCTATCTGTGACATTCGCCGATCGAGCCGGCGGTGGTCTTGATGGATGTCTTCGAAAGTCTTGGGTTTTTCGTGAGGACGAGTGATGCGCGTTCGATTCGGTGACTGCATGTTCGATGCGGTGCGCCGGGAGCTCCTTCGAGGAGACGCAGCCGCGCATCTGTCCCCGAAGGCGTTCGAGATGCTGCGGCTCCTGATCGAGCGGCGCCCGCGTCCGATCTCCAAGGACGAGCTCTTCGAGAAACTTTGGCCGCGGACTTACGTCACTGAAGCGAGTCTCGCGGGACTGGTCGCCGAGATCCGTCGCGAGATCGGCGACGACGCGCGCGCGCCCCACCACGTGCGGACGGTGCACGGCTATGGCTATGCCTTCGCGGACGAGGAGGCGTCGCCGGCGGACGAAGGCGTCTTCCGGCTGGTCTGGGGCACGCGCGAGGTCCCGCTGTCGGAGGGAGAGAACGACATCGGTCGCGAGCCGGATTGCACGATCTCGATCGACGACGCGACGGTCTCTCGCCGGCATGCTCGCGTCATCGTCGCGGGCTGCGAAGCCGCGCTCGAGGACCTCGGCAGCAAGAACGGAACGTGGCTGCGAGGCCTCCGCGTCGCGGGGCGGGAGCCGCTTCGCGACGGCGACGCGATCCGCGTCGGCTCGGTGCCGATGGTGTTCCGCTGCTACTCGGCGGGAGGCTCGACCGAGACCCAGGTGCGTTAGCACCTCCTCAGGATGTTCTGAACGAAGGCCTTTTCGGTCCCGCGTTCCGGAGCGTTCGTCCTCGCATTCCTGCGACTCGTCCTTCTCATCGGAACCTCTTCCAAGAAGAAACGTAACCGCATGCGACGGGGGGCCCTCTCTGTCGGTCAGGAGCCTCCGGATGCACCTGTCTTCGGGCACGCGTCTCGGGCAGTACGAGATCCTGGCTCGCCTCGGGGCCGGCGGGATGGGGGAGGTCTACCGCGCCCTCGACACCCGCCTGAACCGGGAAGTCGCGGTCAAGGCCCTGTCCCGGGATTTCGCCTCGGACCCCCAGCGTCTCTCGCGCTTCCAGAGCGAGGCCCGGTCCGCTTCCGCGCTCAACCATCCCAACATCGTCACGATCCACGAGATCGGCCAGGCGGCGGCAATGCCGTTCATCGTGATGGAGCTCGTGGACGGGCGCACGCTGCGCGACCTCCTGTCCGCGGGACCTCTGCCGGTGCGGCGCGCGGTCAACATCGTCGCGCAGCTCGCCGATGCCCTGGCCCGCGCCCACGACGCGGGCATCGTCCATCGCGACCTCAAACCGGAAAACGTCATGGTGACGCGGGACGGGTTCGCCAAGATCCTCGACTTCGGCCTGGCCAAGGTCGAGCGGCGCACCAACGGGAACGGGCCCGAGCGCGAGGACCTGACGCTGACGGAGGAGACGCGCGAGGGCGCGGTCGTCGGAACCGCGGGCTACATGTCGCCGGAGCAGGCGAGCGGGCAGCCCGTGGACTTTCGATCCGATCAGTTCGCGTTCGGTTCGGTGCTTTACGAGATGCTCGCCGGCCAGCGCGCCTTCCACAAGCCCACGCGCGCGGAGACGCTCGCGGCGATCATCCGCGAGGAAGCCGAGCCGCTGGCGTCCCTCGCGCCCCGCGTACCGCCGCCGCTCGTCTGGATCGCGGAGAGGTGTCTCGCCAAGGCGCCCGAGGATCGCTACGCATCCACACGCGATCTCGCGCGCGACCTGCAAAGCGTGCGCGATCACTTCTCCCAGATCGACGGCGAGGCCGCCGCGCCCTCGCCTCTGCCGGCGGAGCCTCGGCGCTCCCGCCTGGGCCTGTCGGCCGGCATCGCACTGGCGGTCGCGGGACTCGTGGCCTCCGCCTACTTCGTCGGCACCTCGGCGCGCGAGCGCGGGTTGCCGGCGTTCCGCCGCATGACGTTTCGCGAGGGGACCCTCTGGTCGGCGCGCTTTGCCCCCGACGGAAGGACGATCGTCTACGGTGCGGCGTGGAACGGATCTCCGATCCAGATCTACACGACGCGGCCGGAGCTGCCCGAGTCGGTTCCACTCGCGGTGCCTCCGGCCAGCGTGCTGGCCATTTCGGCGTCGGGCGAGATGGCGATCTCGCTGGGCGCGCGGCCGGTGGCGCCCTTCACGACGGCGGGCACGCTCGCCCGCTCGACGCTCTCCGGCGGCGAGCCTCGCGAGATCGCCGAGTCGGTCCAGGCCGCGGACTGGTCGCCCGACGGGACCTCGCTCGTCATCGCGCGCAGCGTCGCGGGGGTCAGCCGCATCGAGTTTCCGATCGGCCGGACCCTCGTCGAGACCGCGTCCGGCTACCTGAGCCATCCGCGCTTCTCGCCGCGCGGCGATCTGATCGCCTACATCGACCATCCCATGCGCGGAGACGATGCGGGATCCATCGCCGTCGTGGACCGCGAGGGCAATCGGCGTGTCCTCTCTTCGGGCTGGATCACGGCCCGCGGGCTGGCCTGGTCTCCCGACGGAACGGAGATCTGGTTCACGGCCGCTTCCGTCGGCGGATCGCGGGCGGTCCACGCCGTTTCGCTTTCGGGTCGGCGCCGGCTCGTCGCGCGCGTTCCCGGAGCGCTGACCCTGCACGACATCTCACGCGAGGGCCGCGCCCTTCTCGCGATGGAACATTCGCGCGAAGGAATCGTGGGTCTGCCGCCGGGCGAGGCGACGCCGAAGGACCTGTCCTGGCACGACTGGTCGCGGCCGGTGGACCTGACCGCCGACGGCACGACGCTTCTCTTCGACGAGACGGGCGAAGGGGGAGGCGCCACGTACGGCGTCTACCTGCGCGCGACTGACGGTTCGCCCGCAGTGCGGCTGGGCGACGGTCGCGGCCTCGCTCTCTCGCCCGATGGCCGTTGGGCGCTCTCGTCTCCGAGCGTCAACCCCGTCGGGCTCGTGCTGCTCCCGACGGGGCCCGGACAGCCGCGCCCGATCCGCACCGCGGAATTCGCGTCGATTCAGAGAGCCGCGTGGTTTCCGGGCGGCGAGAGCCTGCTTCTCTCCGCGAGCGAGCCCGGCCGTGCGCCGCGCCTCTACGTGCAGCCGGCCGCCGGCGGCACGCCGCGTGCGATCACGCCCGAAGGCATCGGCGCGGACTGGGCGATCTCTCCCGACGGCCTTCACGTCGCCGCGCTCGACGCCGCGCGGCGCATGGAGCTCTACCCGATCGACGGGAGCGCGCCCTCGCTCGTCGCGGGCGCGCAGCCGGGCGATGCGCCGATCCGCTTCAGTCCCGATGGCCGGTACCTCTACGTCTTCTCGGCGCGCGAAGCCGGAGGCGCCGAGATCCATCGCATCGCGTTCTCGTCCGGAGCGCGCGAGTCGTGGAAGCAGATCGAGCCCGTGGATCCGGTCGGTCTCTACGGAATCGCGCGCGTGTTTCTCTCGGCGGACGGCCAGTCGTACGTCTACGCGTACGTGCGCTTCCTGGATCAGCTCTACCTCGCCGACGGACTGCGGTAGCGACTTTCTGATCGAACGCTGACCGAAAACTCACTCAAACCCGAGGACGAAGGCTGGGGGTCTCGGCGTCACACCAGCTGCGAGGCGTGACTCCGGACAAGAAGCCTTTTGCCTTGCCCGAGCTCTGGCTCTGGTACTCGGGTGATCGGTACCGATTCATGCCGGACGGCAAGACCATGGTCGTGCTCCAAGCCGCGTTCTCGAGACGGAACTTCTGGATGTTCGACCTCGCCACGGGTCGCCTTCGGCAACTCACCGACATGAAGCCGGAATTCGGCATGAACAGCTTCGACGTGTCCCCGGACGGCAAGCAGATTGTTTTCGATCGCGTTCGCGAGAACTCCGACGTCGTCCTCATCGATCTGCCGCCGCGCTGACCGCGTGTCGCGGATAGAATCTCCGCGTAGGATCCCTTGACACTGTCCATCGGGAGCCGTCTCGGCCCGTACGAGATCCTGTCGCCCTTGGGGGCGGGTGGGATGGGGGAGGTATACCGGGCGCGGGACACGCGCCTGGGGCGCGAGGTGGCGATCAAGGTGCTGCCGGCCGCGCTGGCGGCGGATCCCGAGCGGCTGAAGCGGTTCGAAAGGGAGGCGCGGTCAGCCTCGTCTCTGAATCATCCCAACATCGTCACGATCTACGACATCGGGTCCCAGGACTCGGTCTCCTACATCGCGATGGAGCTGGTGACTGGACGGCCTCTTCGTTCGGTCCTGCTGCCGCAGGCGCTGTCGGTCCGTCAGCTGTTGCAGCTCGGCACCCAGGTAGCCGAGGGACTGGCGAAGGCGCACGCCGCGGGAATCGTGCACCGGGACTTGAAGCCCGAGAACGTGATGGTGACCGAGGACGGGCACGTCAAGATCCTGGACTTCGGCCTGGCCAAGCTGACGCAGCCGGATTCGAGCGGCAGCGGCCGGACTCAGGCGCCGACGGTCTCGGGAGCGACTGAAGAAGGAATTATCCTGGGGACCGTTGGCTACATGTCCCCCGAGCAGGCGACGGGTCAATCGGTCGACTACCGGTCGGATCAATTCTCGTTCGGGTCGATTCTCTACGAGATGGCGACGGGCCGGAGGGCATTCCAGCGCGCGTCGGCGCCCCAGACGCTGGCGGCGATCATCCAGGACGAGCCCGAGCCGATCGCCGCGCTGAATCCGAAGATTCCGGCGCCTGTGCGGTGGACCATCCAGCGCTGTCTGGCAAAGGAGCCGCGGAATCGCTTCGACTCCACGGGCGATCTCGCCCGCGACCTCTCTACGATCCGTGACAATCTTTCCGAAGCCACAAGCGCAATCGAGACGGCTTCTGGGGAGGCGGTGCGATCTGCGAGGAAGCGCCGCCCGACGATTCCAGCACTGATTGCTGCGGGAATCCTTCTCGCTACTGGCTTCGGCCTCGTTCGCCTTCGGCAGCAGGACTACTTTTGGAAGAACCCGCTCGCGGGCGCCCGATACAGCCGCTTCACTGACTGGAAAGGCTCGGAGCTGGACGCGGCGCTCTCGTCCGATGGCAAGTTCGTTGCCTTTCTCTCGGACCGAGACGGACCTTTCGACGTCTGGGTGGGTCAGGTCGGTAGCGGTGAGTTCTTAAACCTTACGAAGGCTGGATTTCCGTCCATCGCAAATTCAATCCTCCACAATGTCGGGTTTTCCGGGGATGACGCCCATGTTTGGTTCCGGATCAACACGAAGGACGGTAAGACACACAGCGTCTGGCTCGTTCCCAGCCTGGGCGGAGTGCCGCGCCCATTTCTGCAGGATGCCGTCGAAGCGGCATGGTCGCCAGACCACTCGCGGATCGCCTATTACGCGCCCAAGCCTGGAGATCCTGTTTTCATTGCCGATCGCAACGGGGCCAAGCCGAGGCAGCTGTGTGCCGCCAAACCTGG
The DNA here is from genome assembly GCA_963733815.1 of uncultured Acidobacteriota bacterium. Classification (GTDB taxonomy): domain Bacteria; phylum Acidobacteriota; class Thermoanaerobaculia; order UBA5066; family Gp7-AA6; genus DAHUXD01. The sequence goes on from CAVTEG010000003.1 coordinate 127,786, forward strand.
CGTTCACGAGCACTACATCACCTGGTCGCCGGACGGCCGCTTCGTCTATTTCGTCAGAGGAATCCCTCCCGATGAGATGGATGTTTGGCGGATCGCCACGTCAGGTGGAGCGGCCGAGCGTCTGACGAATCACAATTCGCGAGTGGCGTATCCGAATATGCTCGACGAGCGCACCCTGATCTACGCGGCTACGCGAGAGGATGGCTCGGGATCCGGGCTCTACACCATGGACGTCGAACGCCGCATCGTGCACGCCGCAAGCGCCGGCATAGAGGAATACGTGTCGGTATCGGCCGGTGCCGGTGGACGGCGCCTGGCTGCGACGGTGGCTAACCCGGTCCGGGACCTCTGGACGGTGCCAATAACGGATCATGTCGTCGGGGAGTCTGCGGTAAGCGGTTTCAAGCTATCGACGGTGCGCGCCTCCGCGCCCCGCTTCGGACCCGACTATGTCCTGTACGTGGGGTCGAAAGGGGCAGCGGACGGGCTCTGGAAGGTCAAAGATGGATCGGAGGTGGAGTTGTGGAAAGGGAGCGACGGCGCTGTGCCCTACGCTCCGGCAGTCTCGCCCGACGGATCGCGGATCAGCTTCGTCGTCCGTGTCGAGGGTCATACCCACCTCTACTTGATGGCATCCGACGGTACGAACGTTCATCGCGTTGTTGAGTCGCTCGAAGTCCGCGGTGCGCCGTCGTGGTCTCCGGATGGGAACTGGATCGCCATCGCTGCCAGCGAAGGCAGTGCAAATCCCCTTTTCAAGGTCCCCGTGGAAGGTGGACCGCCGGTACGGCTGGTCGATGGGCTTGAATCCGTCATCTCCAATCCGGTCTGGTCGCCCGACGGCCGCTTCATCCTCTACTCCGAGGGCCGAGGCAATGCGACAGTCCGGCTCCAAGGCGTAATGCCGGACAAGCGGCCCTTCTCTCTTCCCGAGATCTGGGTCGGAAACACGGGCGACCGGTACCGGTTTCTTCCCGATGGGAGGAGTTTGATCGTGACGGAAGGACTGCTGTGGTTGCAGAACTTCTCGATCCTCGATCTGGCGACTGGTAGCCAAAGGCCCTTGACGAGTCTGGACAGGCAAATCGTTATGAGAAGTTTCGATGTCTCGCCCGACGGCAAGCAAATCCTTTTCGACCGTTATCGTCAGAACTCCGACATCGTGCTGATCGACCTGCCGCCGAGGTGAAATGAGCCTTTCCCCTCATGCAATCGGACGGAACCGGCTTCCGCCGCGTCGAGACCCCGTCGGACGTCCGAGACACGCCGTCGTGGTCACCCGATGGGAAGTGGATCGCCGTTGTCGCGGGCAACGACAAGTCATGCCCTCTGTTCAAGGTGCCGGCGGATGGCGGGGCGGCGGTTCGCCTTGCCGAAGGTCTCAACGCGGACCCGGTCTGGTCTCCGGACGGCCGCATCATTTTGTACTCGGTGGCCAAGGGGGGTCCGTTTCTGAAGCTTCGCGCCGTCTCTCCCGACGGGCAGTCCTTTTCGCTGCCCGAGATCGACGTGATTTATACGGGGAACCGGTATCGTTTCCTGCCGGACGGCAAGAGTTGTGTCGTCGTTCAGGGGCAGGCAATTCGCTCCCAGAACTTCTGGCTGCTCGAGCTGGCGACCGGGCGCCAGCGGCAGCTGACGAAGTTACGCCCGGGGGATGACATGAAAACCTTCGACGTTTCGCCCGACGGCAAGCAGATCCTCTTCGACCGTTACCGCGAAAACTCCGACGTCGTCCTGATCGATCGGCTGCCGCGGTAGGCGCCTCCCGGGAAGAAGGCCGCGCGGCCGGATGTTAAACTTCTCCTCTAATGGCGCAGCGCGCGGGCTTCACCGACGAATGCGGCGTCTTCGGGGTCTGCGATTCGGAAGACGCCGCCAACATCGCCTACCTCGGCCTCTACGCCCTCCAGCACAGGGGCCAGGAGTCGGCGGGAATCGCCACGCTCGACGGCGGCCATATCCGCGTCGAGCGGGAGATGGGGTACGTCGCGGATGTCTTTGATGAGGCGCGACTTTCGCGCCTTCCCGGGCGCACCGCCATCGGCCACGTCCGCTATGCCACGGCGGGGGCGTCGCTGCTTGCCAACGCCCAGCCTCTGGTCTTCGCGACGGGGCGGGGACCTCTGGCCCTGGCCCACAACGGCAACCTGGTCAACGCCCGCGAGATCCGCTCGATGCTCGAGTCCAAGGGCGCGCTCTTCACGACGACCTCCGATTCGGAGGTCATCCTCCACCTGGTGGCGCGCTCTCAGGCGGCGACGCTGACGGAAGCGATCGCCGACGCCCTCTCCGAGGTCCGCGGAGCGTACTCGCTCGTGATCCTCTCGCGCGAAGGCATCTTCGCCGTGCGCGACGCCCACGGCATCCGTCCGCTGTCGCTCGGAATCCGGGAGGGCTCTCCGGTCGTGGCTTCGGAGACGTGCGCCTTCGACCTGATCGGCGCGAAGTTCGAGCGAGACGTCGAGCCGGGCGAGATCGTCCGGCTTTCGCGCGAGGGGTTTTCCTCGCGCCGCTTCTCCTTCCCGATTTCCACCCCTTGCGTCTTCGAGCACGTTTACTTCGCGCGGCCCGATTCCATGGTCTTCGGCCGCTCCGTCGCCGCGTCGCGGCAGGGGTTCGGCCGGCGCCTCGCGCGGGAGCACCCGGTCGAGGCCGACGTCGTCGTGCCGGTACCCGACTCGGGGATGTACGCCGCGCTCGGTTACGCCGAGGAGTCGAAGATCCCGTTCGCACTGGGACTGGTCCGCAACCACTACGTCGGCCGGACGTTCATCGAGCCCAAGCAGGCGATCCGCCACTTCGGCGTCAAGGTCAAGCTGAACCCGGTGCGGGAGGTCGTCGAGGGCAAGCGCGTCATACTGGTGGACGACTCGATCGTTCGCGGGACGACGTCGCGCAAGATCGTCCGCATGTTGCGCGAGGCCGGCGCCCGCGAGGTTCACGTGCGCGTGTCTTCGCCTCCGACCGTCAAGTCCTGCCACTACGGAATCGACACGCCGACGCGCCAGGAGCTCATCGCGGCCAACAAGTCTGTCGAGGAGATCCGCCAGTTCATCGAGGCCGACACCCTGGGCTACCTCTCGGCCGAGGGAATGCTCGATGCGTTCGGCCGCCCGCAGCAGGCGACCTGCACGGCCTGTTTCACCGGCATCTATCCGGTCGAGATCGAGGAAGAGGAGCGCGAGAAGGAGCACGCGCTCGACGCGACCTAGGTCCCGGCCCCGAACGTGAGCGGAGCGATCCTGGTCGCCGCCACCACGATCGCCTACCGAGGCGCAACCCTGATCGACGGGACGGGCGCTCTGCCGATCCCGAACTCCCTGCTGGTCGTTTCCAATGGCCGGATCGTGTCGATCGGTACCGCGACGCCCGAGGCCGTGGCGAAGCTGCCGCCTGGAACGCAGGTCATCACGGGGGAAAATCGCTGGATCGTCCCCGGCCTGATCGACGCGCACGTCCACGCGGAGTCGGACCAGGACCTGCAGACGATGTTGAACTGGGGCGCCACGACGGTGCGCCTCATGGCGGAGGACACGGCAGCCGCCGAGGCGCTCGCGAAAGGGTCCGCGACGAGGACGGACATTCCCGAGGTCGTTCCTGCCACGCCGATCTTCACGACGAGGGCCGGGTGGTGGGACCAGGGCGAGCCGCCGGACTCGCACCTGAATCGGTTTCCCGCGACTCCCGCCGAGGCGCGCCAATCCGTGCGCAAGGCGAAGGCGCTCGGCTCGCGCGAGATCAAGGTGATGCTCGACGACACACAGTGGTGCCGGGCGCCGAAGCCGCCGTTGCCGAAGGTGCCGGCCGAGATCGTCGAGGCTTTGATTTCCGAAGCGCGTGCGCAGGGGATGCGCGCGATCGTACACGCGCCCAACGGCCCCGACGCGAAGCTCGCGATCTCCGCCGGCGCCACCGCGCTCGCCCACGGCGTGCTCGATCCGCTCGACGCAGCCACGATCGCCGTCATGAAGAGCCGGCCGGTCTTCTACATCCCGACGATGGACATCTTCGAGTTCCTCGCGGAAACGCGGAGCTTCGTCGATCAAGTGCTCAACGGCGTGCCCGAGGCCTGGCTCAATCCGCCCACCAAGGTGAAGCTCGCCTCCAAGGAGTATTCGGACGGATATCGCGAGCGGTATCCCAACTTCGAGAGTCTCCGGCGCCGCCTCCCGGTCCTGCGCGAGAACCTCAAGAAGCTCCAGGCCGCGGGCGTGCCGGTCGCACTCGGAACCGACATGTGGGCGTTCCCGGGCCTCGCCGTGTCGGTAGAAGCGGAGCTCTACGCCAAAGCCGGCCTCTCGCCGCTCGAGGTGATCCGCGCGGCGACGCAGACGGCGGCGCGCTCGCTCGACGTCGATCGCGACCGCGGGACGCTCGAGGCCGGAAAACGCGCGGACTTCGTCGTTCTCAGGTTCGATCCCATCGCCAACGTCGCCAATCTGCGCCAGATCGACGGCGTCTGGAAAAACGGGGCGCGCGTCGCGCCGACGGGCGAGCGTCGAGGCCCATGACGCGGCGGCGAGTCGCGGGAGCGGCGGCTCTCGCGGCCGCGACGGTGGCATTGTTCGTCGTCTCGCGCGGAAAATGGTCGGACCCGTTGATCGACTCCGGACGGGAGTGGATCGTGCCCGACGCGCTGTCCCGAGGGCAGCTGCTGTATCGCGACGTGGTGTACTGGTTCGGCCCCTTCACGCCTTACGTCCATGCGGCGTTCTTCCGCGTCTTCGGGTCCGGCTTTTCGACGCTGGTTCTGGCCGGATGCGTGACCTCGCTGGCGGCGCTGGCGGGCCTCGCGTTCGCGCTTTGCCGCGTCACGGACCGGGCGAGCGCGGCGCTCTGGACCGCTCTGGCGATCCCCGCGCTCGTGTTCATGCCCAACGCGGGGGGCTCGATCCTCGGCATGGGCTTCCGGATCTGGCATGCCGCGGCTTTCGCGCTCGTCGCCATTGGGGTCGCGAGCATCGAGGCTCCCGGGGTCCGCCGTCTGGGAGTGGCGGGAGCGCTCGCGGCTCTCGCCGGCCTGTGTCGCCTGGAGTGGGGCCTCGCGGCGCTGTCGGCGGCGGCGCTGGTCCTTCTCCGCCGGCCCCGGAGCGCGGGCCTTTGGCGATCCCTGGCCGCGCTCGGCGCCGGCTTCGCAATCGTCTTCGCGCCAGTTTGGGCGTTTTTCTTCGCCCGCGTCGGCTGGGAGGCTCTGGTCCGCGACCAGCCGGTGTTCCTCCTCAACATCCCGGAAGACACTCGAGGGCACGTCGGGTTGGCGAGCCTGCGGGCCTGGAAGACCGGTTGGTGGAACGCACTCTACTCGGCCAGCGTCTGGCTCGGCGCCGCGCTGGCGATTGCGATCCTGGCTCTCCGGGGCCGGGATCCGAAGCGCGATCGCCTCCGCGTGTACGCGCTGGGGGCGGTTCTCCTCGCGGCGGTGATTTGCGCGGCGATGGGCGCGGTGCCGGGGCCCGTGCTCTTCAGCGCCGCGCCCCTGGTCTGCCTGGCGGCCCTGGCCGAAAGCGGGAGGAGAGACGCCGGTTCGCGGGCGCGGGCTCTGACGGGTTTCGCCTGGATGGGACTGCTCGCCTCGCACCGCCGCTTCTTCTTCATCGACGACGCGCCGTACGTCGCGCCTCCACTGCTCTTCGCGTTCGTTTGCGCGGCGGGTCTCCTTTTCGCCGCCGTGGAGCGGGAGCCTGCACCCGAGTTGCGGCGCCGGCTGGCCGCCGCTTTCCGCGGGGCGCTGGCTGTGCTCGTCGCTCTCGCGTTCGTCGGTCGAGGCCTGTCCTACGCCTCCGAGGACCGGGTCCCCGTTCCGGGCACCGCCGGGATGCTCTCCGCGCGGCCCCAACTCGCGCAGGCGCTCGGCAAGCTCGCGGCGGCGGTGCGGACGGCCACTCGAACGGGGGAGAGTCTGGTCGTGTTTCCCGAGGGGGAGCTTCTGAACTTTCTGGCCGACCGGCCCAACCCGATCCGGCACATGCTCTACCTCCCGGGCTATCTCACCGACGCGAACGAAGCCGGCGTGATTTCGGAGCTGGACGCGGCCCGGCCGGCGGCCATCGTCATCTGGCTGCGACCCACCGGGGAGTACGAGCGCGGATTGTTCGGACGGGACTACGGCAAACGCGTCGTGGAGTGGATCGACGCCCGGTACGCGGCCTCGCCGTGGGAAGCCGGCGGCGGCAGGCAGGCGAACCCGCCGTTCCGATTGCTGCTCCGGCGCGAGCGCTCGCCGTAGCGCTCAGTGGCTGCCGGCATCGAGACGGGTTCCCGCGCGGCCGCGAACCTCGTAGTCTCCGAAGGTAGGCGACGCCGGGATCTCCGACCACGAGAAAGGGTCGCATGAGCTCGTAGGCGAGGGGCCCGTAGTTCGTGTAGAAGTCGACGTACGGCAGGAGCCCGCTGCTCAGGAGTCGCGCGCCCAGCACGACGGCGGACTCGTCGTAGATACCGATGGGCGATTCCAGGTAACCCGGCAGGCAACACAGCACCACCGCGAGCAGGATCCAGAGAGCGGCTCGGCGGGCGAACGCACCGCGCCGCGGGTCACCGTCCATCGTCATGCGGAAGACCGCGTCACGGGATGAATACGAAGATTACCTCAGGCCGCCCGCCGCCCTTTTCCAACGCGAGTCCTACTTTCGCGTTTCGGGTCGATGCCCGTCGCGCTAAAATGCGGAGTGGATGAAATGTGTCGCCACCTCGGGCGATGAGAATGCTCGAGGGGCCGAGGTCCCGCCTCGAGCTGAGGCCGCATACCGAACACCGATCGTCGACGCGCTCGGAGAAGTGTGACTCAACACGTGTTTTCCCGTGACGTGTGCGTCATCGGGGGCTGCGGCCACGTCGGCCTGCCGCTGGCGCTGACGTTCGCCGAGTCGGGCTGCGGACCGTCATCTACGACACCAACGCGCAGGCGGTCGAGACGGTCCGCCGAGGCGTCATGCCGTTTGCCGAGGAAGGCGCCCCGGACATGCTGCGGCGGGTTCTCGAGCTCCGGATCTCTCGAGGTCGAGCGAGACCCCGGAGATGCTGAGCGAATGCCGGTTCCTGGTGCTCGTCGTCGGGACGCCGGTGGACGAGCACCTGAACCCGAGCTTCACCGCCATGCACCGGGCGATCGACGCCTGCCGGCCCACCTTCGCGACGGGCAGATCCTCATCCTGCGGAGCACGATCTTTCCGGGCATCAGCGAGCACATCCAGAAGACACCTCGTCGCCGCGGGGGCTCGACGATCCGCGTGGCGTTCTGCCCGGAGCGGGTCGCCCAGGGGCACAGCCTTCGCGAGTTCGCGAGTTGCCGCAGATCCTGAGCGCGTTCGATCCCGAGACGCTGCAGGCCGTCCGCGGGCTGTTCTCTCGCTTCGCCCACGATTTCATCGAGATGGCCCCGATGGAGGCGGAGCTCTGCAAGCTGATGACCAACGCGACCGCGTTACATCCAGTTCGCGACGTCGAATCAGTTCTACATGATCGCCAACGGAGACGGCCTGGACTTCGACCGCATCCTCCACGGATGCCGGCACAACTATCCGCGCATGGCGGGGCTGCCCGGGCCCCGGCTTCGCGGCCGGCCCCTGCCTGCTCAAGGACACGATGCAGCTGGCCGCGTTCAGCCAGCAACACGTTCCTTCTCGGCCACGCCGCGATGCTGGTCAACGAGGGCCTGCCGGCCCGGCTGGTCGAGCTGGCCGGCGCGACCAGCGACCTTCCGGCGGCGCGTCGCGGGCATCCTCGGCATGGCGTTCAAGGCCGAGAGCGACGACCCGCGCGACTCGCTCAGCTACAAGCTGCGCAAGCTCCTGGCCCTGGAAGCGCCGGAAGGTGCTCTGCACCGACCCTACGTCGCAGGACCCGAACCTCGTGCCGCTGGAACGGGTGCTCGCGGAGGCCGACGTGCTCTTCGTCGCGCACGCCGCACCGGGCCTACCGCGGGTTGCGGATTCCCGAGGGCAAGGTCGTCTCGACGTGTGGAACTGCATCGCGAGGCGAGCCCCGTTGAAGATCCTCGTCACCGGGTCGGCCGGGTTCATCGCCGGGTACCTCATCGAGGAGCTGCTCGCGCGCGGGCACGAGGTCGTCGGCCTGGACAACTTCTCGAAGTACGGCCACGTCGAGAAGAGCTATCAGCGGCACCCGCAGTACACGTTCGTCGAGGGGGATGCCAAGGACGTCGGGCTCCTGACCGAGCTGGCGGCCGAGTGCGATCACTTCGTCGCCGGCGCCGCGCGGATCGGCGGGATCTCGCTATTTCCACGAGTACGCGTACGACCTGCTGGCCGAGAACGAGCGGATCGTCGCGGCGAGCTTCGACGCGGCCCTGGCCGCCTCGCAAGGGCCGGCTCGCAGAAGATCACCGTCGCTCTCGAGCAGCATGGTCTTCGAGAACGCCACCGTGTTCCCGACGCCCGAGGAGCACAGCGACGCTGCCCGCCGCCGACCAGCACCTACGGGTTCCAGAAGCTGCGCCTGCGAGTACTTCGCGCAGCGGAGCCTGGGAGCAGTACCGGCTTCCGTACACGATCTGCCGGCCGTTCAACTGCGTCGGCGTCGGCGAGAGGCGGGCGCTCGGCGGACAAGGAAGTTCCGCAGCGGCAACGTCAGGCTCGCCATGAGCCACGTCGTTCCCGACCTGGTCCAGAAGGTTCTGAAGGGCCAGGACCCGCTGCACATCCTGGGCGCGGCGGGATCAGGTGCGCTGCTACACGTACGGCGGCGACCTGGCGCGCGGCATCGCCGTCGCGATGAGTCACCCGGCCGCGCTGAACGAGGACTTCAACCTCTCGACGCCGACCTCGACGACCGTGCTGCGAGCTGGCGAAAGCGATCTGGAAGAAGGTGCACGGCGATCGGTCCGTCCGCGAAACCATTCCGCTTTCAGAGCGACCCTCCTTATCCGCACGACGTCGCGCGGCGCCTTCCCGACACGAGCAAGGCGAAGAGGGTCCTCGGCTTCGAGGCCACGACGAGCCTCTCGGAGATGCTGGACGAAGTCGTCCCGTGGATCCGCGAGGAGATTGCCGGGGGACGGATCTGAGCGGCGGGACGTCGTCGGCTTCCGGAGGTGGGTCGCCGACTCCGCGTTACTCCCTGGTCGTACCCGTCTACAACGAGGGCGCGAACATCGCCGCCTTCTGCCGAGCCCTCAAGAGCGCGCCCGCCGGATACGAGCTTCTGATCTGCTACGACTTCGAGGGCGACGACACGCTTCCGGCGCTCTCCCGCCTGCCGGCCGCCGAGCAGCCCGCGTCGGTTCGTCCCGTGCTCAACACTCTGGGCCGGGGAGCGCGTTTCGCGATCGAGGCGGGCATGCGCGCCGCGTCCGCGCCGGTGGTCGTCGTGTCCATGGCCGACGTTTCGGACGATTTCTCACATCTCGAACGGATGGTCTCCGGCGTCGAAGCGGGAGCCGACGTGGTCTGCGCCAGCCGGTACATGGCGGGCGGGCGGCAGATCGGAGGACCCAGGCTCAAGTCGTTCCTGAGCCGGGCGGCCGGAGTCACGCTGCATCTCTTCTCGGGATTGCCGACGCACGACCCCACCAACAGCTTCAAGGCCTACCGCCGCGATTTTCTGCGCCGGACACCCATCGAGAGCCGGGCGGGTTTCGCGCTGGCTCTCGAGCTGACGGTCAAGGCGCACTTCGGCGGAGGCCGCGTCGAGGAGATCCCGTCGACGTGGACGGATCGGACGGAGGGCGCCAGCCGCTTCCGGCTCTTTTCGTGGTTGCCCCACTATCTGCACTGGTACGTCTGGGCGCTCGAGAAGCGCTGGCTTCCCGGAGCTCGCACCCGCGGGGCGTGATGTTTCGGGCGATCGCCTCGAACCGGCGGGTGAGCGCTCGCGAACCGAGGATCGGGGACCGGCGGCGCACTATAATCCGCTGCTCTTGAAGGATTCCCGCTATGCCGACGCGGGCGTCGACATCGACGCCAAGGCCGCCGCGCTCGCTCGCGCGAAAGCCGCGATCCGCTCGACCTTCACCCCCGGCGTTCTCGGCGACGTCGGCGGCTTCGGAGGTCTGTTCCGGCCCGATTTTTCGAAATATCGCGAGCCGGTCCTGGTGGCGTCCACCGACGGCGTCGGCACGAAGTTGAAGGTGGCAATCGCGATGGGTCGGCACGACACCTGCGGCGCGGATCTGGTCAATCACTGTGTCAACGACATCCTCGTTCAGGGCGCGCGTCCGCTCTTCTTCCTGGACTACATCGCGACCGGGAAGGTCGAGCCCGGTGTCATCGAAAGCGTCATCGCCGGAATCGCCCGCGCCTGTCGTGAGAACGAAACCGCCCTGCTGGGCGGCGAGACTGCCGAGATGCCGGGGTTCTATGCCGCGGGCGAATACGACGTGGCCGGCACGATTGTCGGCGTCGTGGAGCGCGACCGGATTCTCGACGGATCCCGAATCGCCGAGGGAGACGTGGCCCTGGGGCTTCCGTCGATCGGGCTCCAGACCAACGGGTACACGCTCGCGCGGAAGGTGTTCTTCGACGGGATGGGCAAGAAGTCCCAGGACCGGCTGGAGGAGCTCGGCGGTCGTGCGATCGGTGATGTCCTGCTGGATCCCCATCTGTCCTACCTCCGCGCGCTGGAGCCACTGCTCGACGAAGGGTTGGTTCATGGAATGGCCCACCTGACCGGCGGCGGCTTCTACGACAACATCCCGCGGGTGCTGCCCGAGCACGTCGACGTGCGCGTCAAGTCGGGAGCCTGGCCCGTGCCGCCGGTCTTCGAGGTCATCGCTCGGGAGGGCACGGTCTCCTTCGAGGAAATGCATCGCGTGTTCAACATGGGCATCGGCATGGTCGTCTTCGTCGGCGCGGCGGACGTCGCCCGCGTCGCCGAGATCTGGAAGAGCGCCGGGCAGCGCTGGTACGCCATCGGAAACGTCAAGGGCGGAGGCGCCCGACGCGTGTTCGTGGAGCCCGAGCCCTAGGGGCCTTCGCGAAGTTCGAGGACACCGAACGTTTCGGCCACGCGCGGATAGAATCGGCGAAGCTCCTGGTCCAGGGACGTGCGCGGCTGATGTCCCGCCGGCACGCCGCCGAAGCTCTCGCTCCTCCATACCACGGCTGTCGCGCTGCCCGACTGGCGCAGCTCCTCGATCATCCGCTGCTGCACGAGCGGCGTGCTTTGGACTCCCGGGTCGTATTCGTACCAGTGCGTGTAGGGGAGCCGGCGCGAGAGGAGAAACAACACGACGGCGCTTCCGTCGGTCCTTGAGTGGTCGGACGCGGCGGCGACGAAGCGGCTGGAGGGGTCGGCCGCCTCGTCGGCGCGCGCGACCGCCGCGACGGCCTCCACCGGGAACATCGACGCGGGAAACCGCGCCCAGACGCCCCTGGCTGTCGAGACGAGCTGCAGCGGGCCCGGCGGTCGTCCGATCCAGTACACAGGATACGGCGGAGCGCCCATCCCGAACGGCACGATGGAGAGGGCGACGAGTCCCGCGATCGCGAACCGCAGCGGACGGCCCGGCCGCGCCATTGTCGCCGCGCCGGCCGCCGCTGCGAGCGCGAACGCGGCGGTCACGTGCGCCTGGTCGGCCCGTGAGAGGTAGTAGTGCAGGAACGCGATCGCGGCGAGACCGGCCAGAGCGGAAACGCGGCCTGCGGCGTTCTGCTTCAACTCGGATCCCGCCATCCAGAAGCAACCTATGGCCGCCGCGAATAGGACGGCAACTACCGGGGCCGCCAGGCGCCCCGGCTGCGCTGTGGCACGAAGCAGGAAGGGAGTCGCCGCAGCTGCAAGGGCGGCCGGAATCGCGATGGCGTGGGCGCGTCGCGAGCCGCCGGCGAGGCTGCCGGAGATCGCCAGCAGGAAGAGACAGGCCAGCAGCGCCGCGGAAGCGGCCGTCTGCGCCGCGGAACCGAACCAGGGCGGCAGAGGCGCGGGCGCGAGGAATCGCCCCCCGGCGCTCATCAGCCGCGAGGGAAGTACCACGGTCGCGATCCACGCCTCCGTGATCGGAATGCGGCCGTAACGCAGGAGCCAGACGACTCCGGCGGCGCCGACGGCCCCCGCGAGAAATGCGGTGATGCGCCGGCGCCGGCCGGACTCGTGCAGCACGCCGGCGAGCCCGACTACCGCCGCCGCGCCGTAGGCCGCGAACGCGGGCCGCACGAGTCCGGCGAGACCGACGGCGGCGCCGCCGGCGAGCCACCAGAGCTCTTCGCGAGGCGGACGCGGCTCGAGGTTCGCAAGGGCGACCAGGCCCAGGCCCGTCAGCAGGAGTCCGAAGGCGAAGAAGTGCGGATACACCATCGCCGTGGAAAAATTCAGAAGGCAGAACGTCGCCGCAGCCGCGGCGGTGACGGCGCCTCGGGAAAGCCGCGCGGCCAGCCACAACAGTGGAATCGCGGCGAGCGCGAGAAACAACGCCTGCGCGACGCGATATCCGGTTCCCGCGTTGCCGACTGCCAAAAAGGGACGGACGAGGTCGTATCCCAGGGGGCCGTAGTGCGTGTAGAAGTCGAGGTACGGCAGCCCGCCAGCGCGCGCGATGCGTCCGCCGACGAGCAGTAACGGCTCGTCGTAGAGTCCCAGCGGGATCCAGAGCAGACCTGCCGCTGTCGCCAGCGACACCAAGCCCAGGGCGATGGCGGCCGCCCGCAGACGGAGGGTAAAGCCGGAGTCGCGTGGCGTCATTCCCATGTATTCTGCCCCAGCAGATGGGGCGCCCCGCAGCATGAATCGTCGGCTCGCCGAGGAACCGGAGGAGCTCGACGGGCGACGCGTCGCGGGCTTTCGGACGGTCGCGGCGCTCTTCGTCGGCTCGCGGATCGGCCTGGTGCTGATCGCCCTCGTCGCCGTCCGTTACTTCCCGCTCAACGCCTACAACCGGGATCACAACTCGGCCTATGCCATCGCGCGGTCGGAGACCGACCGGTGGCGCGAGCCGCCCGTTGCGGCGGACCAGGCTCCGCCGCCCGTGTCGCTTCACGCGGAGCCTTCGTGGATCGCGGTCTGGGCGCGGTGGGACGCGCTCTGGTACGTGCGCATCGCCGAGCGCGGCTATGCGGGCCGCTTCGGCGTCGACGATCTGCCGGGACGATCCGGCGAGCCCCCGGCGACCGGCTTCTATCCGCTCATGCCGCTTCTCATGCGCGGGGTCGGCTGGATCGTCGGCTCGCCGCTGCGCGCGGGCCTCCTGATCTCCAACGCATCGCTCCTCGTGTCGATCTGGTTTCTCTTCCGGATGACCCGACGCCTTCTCGGCGACGAGGCCGCGGGGATCGCCGGCGCGCTGCTGCTTCTCTATCCCCCGGGGTTTTTCCTCTCGGCCCCGTACTCGGACGCTTTGGGCCTCGCGCTGTCGCTGGGCGCGCTGGAGCTCGCGCTGGAAGGCCGCCTCGGAGCGGCGGGGGCGCTGGGATTCCTGTCGGCGCTGACCCGGCCGACGGGCGTGCTGCTCGCCCCCGCGCTCTGGATTCAGTGGTGGCAGCGGCGGCGTCGGAGTCCGGGATCGGCGCCGGGCTGGGGAGGAGCGCTGGCCGGATTCCTGCCGTTGCTCGGCATGCTTGCCTTCCTGGGCTACTGCGGTGCGGCATTTGGAGATCCTCTCGCGCCTTTTCACCGGCAGGCCACGTGGCGCGGAGCGATGGGATGGCCGCCCGGCATTTTTCAGGAGCTGCGAAACGGGCCGTGGGGGTTGATGGCGTCGCGCCGGTCGCTCGTGGAGCTGTCGGCGGCGGTCCTCTTCGTCGCGCTCGGGGTGCTGGCGTTTCGCTACCTGCCCGCTGCGGTCGCCGTCTACGGCCTGGGCGCGACCCTGCTTCCGCTCTGGACCTCTCTCTTCTCGTTCTCGCGCCTGGCCCTGGCCTCCTTCCCGGTGTTCATGACCGCCGGAGCCCTTCTGCGTGGGCGATCCGCCGCGGCCCGCGGGTGGGAGGCGTTCTTTGCGGTCGTGCTGGGTCTCTTCGCCGTCCTCTACTTCACCTGGAACTGGATCGGATGAAGCGTCTCCGCGAGTGGATTCCGGAGATCACGCTCGTTCTGGTGACTACGGCGGCGGGACTCTGGGCCCGCGGACGCTGGCTCGATCCGACCAGCGATCCCGGGATCTGGTGGTCGCTTCCGGAGCGACTGGGCGCTGGCGAGCGCCTCTATCGGGACATCTATCTTCAGTACGGGCCGCTCTCCGTGCACCTTTTCTCCTGGATCGTCGGGCTCTTTCAGGGCTCGCTCGTCTGCATCCTGCTTCTGAACTGGATTCCCGCGCTGGTCGCCGGGATTCTCGTGCTGCGGGCGGCGCGCCCGTTTCTCTCGACCCTCGAGCGCTTCTGTCTCTGTGCGATCCTGCTGGCAGTCTGCCTCTTCGCGCCGGGCCGGGGCCGACTCGTCTATCCCTACTGTCCAGGGGCGGCCCACGCTCTCTGCTTCGGGCTGGCGGCACTACTTCTCATCCGCTTCCACGCGGACGGATCGCACCGGCTGCGCGCGTATGCCGCGGGCGCGCTCGCAGGTCTGGCCTTTTGCTCCAAGCAGGAGATCGGCGTGGCAGCGATCCTCGGGCTCGCGGCGGCGGCGCTGGTCCAGCCCATCGGCACTCGCCGCGCGATCCAATGCCTGGCCGGATTCGGCGCCGTCGCGGTGCTCGGCGCTGCCTTCGTGTTGAGCCGCGCGCCTCTCGATTCGCTGCGATACGACAGCCACGTCTGGCCCCTCGCCGCGGCCCCGCCGCCGGAGTGGCGGGCGCTCTTTCGCGTGATCGCCGGAATCGGTCCAGGTCTGCCGGACCGGATCCTGGGATCCCTGCGCGGGCTCGCTCTGGCCGCTTGCCTCTTCGGGTTCATCGGGCTGCTCCTGGCGCGCGAGCGGCGGGCGAGCCGGCTCCTTCCGGTCGGCGGTGCCCTGGCGGCGCTGCTCTCTTGGGACGTGCTCGATCGGTCGCTCTTCCAGCGCAACCTCGGGTTCTTTCATCTCTGGATGACACTGGCATTCGTGGTCGCGTTGCTCGCGCTCGTCGATCGGCGGCGGGAGGGGCGTGACGCGCTGGTGGGATTCGGGATCTTCGCCGGAGTCGTGGGCTCGCGGAGCGCGTTTTCGGGGGACATCGGGAACCCCTACGCGGGAGTGGCGCACCTTCCCGGCGCGCTGACGTTCGTTCTCTTCGTGTTCTGCTTTCTCCCCCGACTCGTGCCCGGCGGCACGGACGCCGCGCGGCTCACTCGCCGCGTGTGGGCCATCGCGCTCCTTCCCGTCGTCTGTCTGGGAGCGTTCATCGGCGTGCTGAGCCTGAGGTCCCCCGGGCATCGGGCGGTCGACACGCCCCGGGGCCGCGTCTGGGTCGCGAAGGACGAGGCGGCGCTGCTCGAGCGCGTGGGGCGCGAGGTGCGAGCGGGCGACCGCGTCCTCGTCGTTCCCGAGATCAACGCGGTCGACGATCTGTTCCGGGCGCCCAGCGTCTCCCCGTTTCTGACCCACATGCCGGGCTGGCTCGACCGGAGGGGTCAGGAGGTCCTGATCGCGCGGCTCGAGCGCGAGCGGCCCGATGTGATCGTGATCTTTCAGCGTCGGACCTGGGAGTACGGCGTCGCGCCCTTCGGACAGGGCTTCGGGCTGCGCGTGGCGGATTGGATCGAGCGCAACAGCCGGATCGTGTACGAGGGTCCGGAAGGAAGTATCCGCCGGACGGAGCGAAGGCCCGAATGAGCTCGGTCCGGCGGCGGCTTGCCATCCTCCTCTCGGGGCGCGGCTCGAACTTCGAGGCGATCTGCGACGCGATCGGCGGCGGCCGCATTCCCAACGCCGAAATCGCGGCGGTCATCTCGGACGTCGCCGACGCGCCGGGCTTGAATCGCGCGGTCGAACGGGGTCTGCCCGCGTTTCCGATCCCGCGCGGCGCGGAAAGCCGGCGCGAGCACGAGCGAAAGATCGTCGCGATCCTCGAGGCGGCGCGCCCCGACCTCATCTGCCTGGCAGGCTACATGCGGCTGCTCTCGCCGGAGTTCGTGGCGCGATACCGCGGCCGCATCCTGAACATCCATCCCGCGCTGCTGCCCAAATTTCCGGGCCTCGACGTTCAGCGCCGGGCCCTGGAGGCCGGAGATCTCGAGTCGGGGTGCACCGTGCATTTCGTGGACGAGGGCACGGACACGGGGCCGGTCGTTCTGCAGCGGCGCGTGCCGATCCTGGCCGGCGACACGGTCGAAACGCTCTCCGCCCGGATCCTCGCCGAGGAGCATCGAGCCTATCCGGAAGCCATCGCTCGAGTGCTCGCGACGCTGCCCTGACGGTTCAGCGCGGCCCGGCCTCGGGCAGCGACGGCGGCGCGACGTCCGCGAGCGCCCGCACCTCGAGGTTGCCGAAACGCGCGATCACGCGGGGATAGAGCCGGTCGGCTTCCAGGTCGAAGAGGGATCGCTCGGGCAGGCCGGCGGCGCGCTGGTCGTAGGCATACGCCTCCGAGCGCCAGACGATGGCGGCCTGGCTCTTCGCAGCGGCAAGCTCGCCGATCATCTCGGCCTGAACCGGCGGCGAGCTCTGCAGACCAGGGTCGTACTGGAACCACTTCGTGTAGGGAAGCCTCGAGGAGAGGAGAAAGAGATAGACGGGGTCTCCGGCCGTCCAGACCTGATCCGAGCCGTAGGCCACGAAGCGGCTCGATGCGGAAGACAGCCTGTCTGCCAGCGCCACGGCGGCGGCCGCATGTGACGGTACCTCCCCCGAAGGCCAGATCGTGAGAAAGCGCGCCCCCGGTCGGGCCGAGTTCTCGAGAGCTCTCGCCAGGCCTCCCTTGAAGAGGCTGGAGACGGGGAGCGCGGATTCCCGGCTCTCTCCGATCGGAAGGAAGCCCAGGCCGAGAAGGCCGAACAACGCGAGCCGCGCCCGGTAGCCGAAGCGATCCCAGACGAAGATCACGCTGGCCGACGCCAGCGCCAGGAGCGGAAAGAGGTGCTGCGGATCCGGCCGGCTCCAGAAGTAGTGCCCGAACGCCGCGGCAGACAGTCCGAACGCGGCGGCCGCCCAGAGTCCCTGCGAGTCGCGAAGCGCCTCGCGATGGAGAAAGGCGAGACCGGCCGCGGCCGCCAGCGAGAGCAGCGTCAACAAGGCCGTCAACCAGGCCGTCCGGGGTTGGAGTCCCAACGGCAGCGCCGCGCCCAGGCCGATCGCAGCCGCCGACAAGAGGCGGCCGCGGCGGGAAGGAACCGACCATGCCCAGGCGATTGGAGCCGCCGCAATGGCACCTCCGACGAGGAGCGTGAGCACGACTCCGGAGCGTGCGAAGTCGGGAAGCAGAGTGCGATTGCCGAGAGTCATGAGCCGGGCGGGCGCGAGCAGGGTCGCTTCGACCAGAGTTGCCGGCTCGAGCAATGGAAAGAACAGGATCCCGATGCCGATCGCCGAGACGAGCGCCGCCGCGAGATCGAGGATCAGTGCCCGGCGAGAAGTACGAGAGCCCGACACGAGCTCCAGCCAGACGAGCGGCGCGACGGCGTAGGCGGCGAAGGCGGGCCGGGTCCACGCGGTGGCGGCGAGCAGTCCTCCGGCGACAACGAGCTCGAGAACCCTGAATGCGCCCGCGGTCTCGCGGCCGGCGACATATACGGCGAGGGCGGCCGCGGCCTGCGCGAGCCCGATGAACGAGGATTGCGCCAGCGCTGCGGACAGAGCGAGGACGACGCCAGCGGCGGCGAACGCGCTCGGCCGAGCCCGTGCCTGCCAGAGTGCGATCGCGAGGAGCGCCGTGACCACCGCGAGGCTCACCGCCTGCGCGAGCCGGAGCGTGATACCCGGATTGCCAATCCAGCGCATGGGCGCGGCCAGGAGGGCGTACCCGAGGGGCCCATAGTGTGTGTAGAAGTCGCGGTACGGCAGACGGCCCGCCGCGACGAGCCGGGCTCCTAGCACCAGGAGACTGTCGTCGTAGACCCCCAGGCGCACGCAGAGCAAGCCGACGGCCGAAGCGATGACCGCGGCGGCGGCCGCCAGGGCCGTCCACCAAGGCCGGAATCGGCGCACTCGGGGAGGGAGGCCCTTCGGCGGCGGAATCGCGCCAGGTGTCGGGCCGAAAGCTTCCGGATTCAGATGCGCGGATTATAGCTACCCGCTCAGAGGGAGCCTCCGGAAGGCGGCTCCGTTGCACATTCTCGTGTGCGGGCGAACCTTCACGAAAGGCCTGTCTTTATTGAGGATTTAGCGTTTCTTCGAATTCCCTTGACAGGGGATCGGGTGGACTCTATATTCCCGTTCCCCGCAAGGGTTGGTTCTTTCCAAGGGCTCGATTTCGGCGGAGGCGTCCGTCTCCAGAAGGGACGGAGGCCTCGCAGAATGTCGTTGACAAAGCCCGGATAATCCGTATACTGAACGGTCCGTCTCAAGGATGGACCTGTCGGTCGCGCCGGAAGTACGGCGCGGCGTCCGGTGGTGGGAAATCCCCGGGGGCACGGTTCCTTGAAAACTGAGTAGAGCGTGCCAGACGTCTTTTTCCTGGTTTTTTGGAAAAACCAGAGTTTTCAGAACTACAGGATTAGCTCGCATCAAACGGTGAGGTTGCCGCAAGGTCGCCGAGCCGCGCGAAACACTTTAAGTGGAGAGTTTGATCCTGGCTCAGAATGAACGCTGGCGGCGTGCTTAACACATGCAAGTCGAACGAGGCGGAAGGGGGCAACTCCTTCCAGTCGAGTGGCGGACGGGTGAGTAACACGTGGGTAACCTGCCCGGAAGTGGGGAATACCTCGGGGAAACTCGAGCTAATACCGCATGACATCTTCGGGACGAAAGTCCTGGTGATCAAAGCGGGGTCGCAAGATCTCGCGCTACCGGATGGGCCCGCGCCCGATTAGCTAGTTGGCGAGGTAACGGCTCACCAAGGCTTCGATCGGTAACCGGCCTGAGAGGGCGATCGGTCACACCGGAACTGAGACACGGTCCGGACTCCTACGGGAGGCAGCAGTGGGGAATCTTGCGCAATGGGCGAAAGCCTGACGCAGCAACGCCGCGTGGAGGATGAAGGCCCTTGGGTTGTAAACTCCTGTCGGCTGGGAAGAAATCATACGGTGCTCATACCACCGTGTGTTGACTGTACCAGCAAAGGAAGCCCCGGCTAACTCTGTGCCAGCAGCCGCGGTAATACAGAGGGGGCCAGCGTTATTCGGAATTATTGGGCGTAAAGGGCGCGTAGGCGGCCATGCGTGTCTTCCGTGAAATCCCTCGGCTTAACTGAGGACGTGCGGAAGAAACTGCAAGGCTTGAGTCCGGGAGAGGGGGGTGGAATTCCCAGTGTAGCGGTGAAATGCGTAGATATTGGGAGGAACACCGGTGGCGAAGGCGGCCCCCTGGACCGGTACTGACGCTGAGGCGCGAAAGCGTGGGTAGCAAACGGGATTAGATACCCCGGTAGTCCACGCCGTAAACGATGGGCACTTGGTGTCGCGGGTATCGACCCCTGCGGTGCCGAAGCTAACGCATTAAGTGCCCCGCCTGGGGAGTACGGTCGCAAGGCTGAAACTCAAAGGAATTGACGGGGGCCCGCACAAGCGGTGGAGCATGTGGTTCAATTCGAAGCAACGCGAAGAACCTTACCTGGGTTTGAAGATCAGGTGACCGGGAGCGAAATCTCCTTTTCCCGCAAGGGACACCTGGTTAGGTGCTGCATGGCTGTCGTCAGCTCGTGTCGTGAGATGTTGGGTTAAGTCCCGCAACGAGCGCAACCCCTGCTGCTAGTTGCCAACGGTTCGGCCGGGCACTCTAGTGGGACTGCCGGTGATAAACCGGAGGAAGGTGGGGATGACGTCAAGTCCTCATGGCCTTTATGTCCAGGGCTACACACGTGCTACAATGGCCGGTACAAAGCGTCACGAAAGCGCAAGCTCGAGTCAATCGCAGAAAGCCGGTCTCAGTTCGGATTGGGGTCTGCAACTCGACCCCATGAAGCTGGAATCGCTAGTAATCGCGGATCAGCACGCCGCGGTGAATACGTTCCCGGGCCTTGTACACACCGCCCGTCACATCACGAAAGTCGGCTGTACCAGAAGTCGGTGTTCCAACCGTAAGGGGGAAGCCGCCTAAGGTATGGTCGGTAATTGGGGTGAAGTCGTAACAAGGTAGCTGTAGGAGAACCTGTGGCTGGATCACCTCCTTTCTAGAGTCTCTTCCCGCTTCGTCGTCTCACGATGTAAGCGCGGAACACTCGAAGGTCGATCGTCTGGTGCCGATTCGTCGGCAAACGCCTCTACTCAGTTTTGAAGGTATCGGTCCCTGGGACCAACCGTCCCGGAGCCGCTGCTCTTTGAAGTCGTCGAAAAGCTACGCCAAAGGGCAGGGACCCTTGGGTCCCCGCACCCCTGCACTGGGCCTATAGCTCAGTTGGTTTAGAGCACACGCCTGATAAGCGTGAGGTCGGTAGTTCGAATCTACCTAGGCCCACCATCAGACCTTCCTCACGTGGGGCTGTAGCTCAGCTGGGAGAGCGGCGGCTTTGCAAGCCGTAGGTCGCCGGTTCAATTCCGGTCAGCTCCACCA
>CAVTEG010000004.1:0-60186 GCA_963733815.1 uncultured Acidobacteriota bacterium
GAGACCTACTACGCCGCGATCGACCGGATCCTCGGACAGTGGATGCGTCGCGCGCAGGAGGACGGAGGCGTCCTCCTCGTCCAGTCCGACCACGGATTCAAGTGGGGCGCGGACCGGCCCTGCGGTCTCGCATCGGGCAACTGGGCGACCGCGGCGTTCTGGCACCGGCCCGAGGGCGTCCTCGCCGTCTGGGGTAACGGCGTGGCGCGCGGCCGTCCGAGAGGCGATGCGAAGCTCCAGGACGTCGCGCCGACGGTGCTGTCCCTCATGGGCGCTCCCGCCGACCGGCGCATGCCGGGTGCGCCCGTGTCGAGCGCGTTCGATCAGCCGCTCTCGCAAACGCGCAAGGATCTCTCGGGCCTCGCCGTCCGCCGCGTTGCGGCGGCTGAAGCCTCGGCGGCGGAGTCGGACGAGTACGCGAAGAAGCTCCTCGCGCTGGGGTATCTGTCGCCCGGTTCCTCTGCGACGCTGCGTCCCACCGGCGGTACGCGGCCCGGCATGACCGAGGCCGCGTGGAACAACCTGGGGACGTACGAGAAGGAAACGCGCCACGACCGTGCCGCCGCGAAGAAAGACTTCGAGAAAGCTCTCGAGCTGAACCCGAACTTCTACGCGCCGATGTTCAACCTCGCGGTGCTCGCCCGCGACGCGGGCGACACGCGCGCCGCCGAGGACTGGCTGTTTCGCTCGCTCGCGGCCGCGAAGGCCGATCCCTCGACGGCGGTGGCGGGTTGGGCCCGCGAGTACATCAAGGCGGACGAGTTCGCCGCGGCGTCGTCGTTGCTCGACCGCGCGGCTCGCGACTATCCGAACAACGAAGCGATCGCCCGGGAGAAAGCGCGGCTGGCGTATCGGAAGAAGGACTGCCGCGGCGCGGTCGCCGCGCTCTCGCGCTTCGCGGAGGCGACGCGGGACCTGGAAACGATCAACGACCTCGTGCTGTTCCAGACGTGCCTCTCGGATCGCGAGGCCGTCGAGCGGCTCCTGGTGCGTTCGCTCGCGATCCGGCCGGACCAGCCCGAGGTGGCGCGGCTGCTGGAGGTGGTGAGGGGCCGACCACCAAAGGCAGACCTACGGCAGTAGGCAACGCTGGCCGAAGGCGAGCGGTAGCGCGGGGAACGCCCTAAGAAGTCCGGGATCCCTCGTCGCTCCGCTCCTCGGGATGACGGCTTAAGCGTGTCATCCCGAGCGCAGCGAGGGATCCCGTGATCGACGCGCCTACTTCTTCTTGTTTTCCGCCAGCGCCTTCACTTCGATCTTTGCGAGCGCGTAGGCGGATCGGGCTCGGTCGCCGTAGACGATCAGGCGAACGGGGCCCTGATCGTCCGGCAGCGGGCCGTTCGCCGTCTCGGAGACCAGAAACACTTTCGGGTTTTCGCGCGCCATGCGCAGCTCGCCGAGCGAGAAAACCACCGTGTAGCCGTCGCGGCTCGTGGCGAGGACGACGGTCGCCGCCGTATCGCGTTGCCCTGCCATCGTCTTGACGTCGAGCCCGGCCTTCTCGAGAACGTCGAGAAGCGCCGCGCCGTGGTAGACCATGATGTCACCGCCCGGCTCCTCGACCCCCACGTCGCGCGCGTCGCGACCCGACAGAGACTCCGGCGTCACCGTCCGCTCGGCCTGTCCCGGCATGCGCAGCACGGGCGGAGCGGCCGCCCGCAGCCCCGGCGCGAACGCCAGGGCCGCGAGCAGTCCGATTGCGACCTGTCGAGAGGGATGCACTAGAACGAAAAGATACCAGCAAGAATGAATCTTCGAGGCGTCGCGAACGAGGTCCCCTGGCCGAATCGGGGATTGGGATCCGTGTTGTCGTCGCTCAGGAAAAGATCCTGATTCACCGTCAACACCGTCTGTGTGTTGAAAACGTTCATGAGACGCCCTTCGAGTCTCAGGACTCCGGGTCCGAGGTTGAAGTTCTGCGCCACGAGCAGGTCGAAGTTGGCCCAGGTCGGGGTCAGGCGTTTTCCGGCCGTCTCGGCGTACTCGTAGTCGGTGCCGTAGCTCGGATCGAAGAGGCGCGCTTCCCACGGCCGCCCGCTCTGGACGCGCAGGTAGCCGCCCAGGATCGTCTGCCACGGAAGCGTGTAGTTGGCGAAGAACTTGGCGACGTGGGTTCGGTTGCCGATGAGAAGGCCCGTGCGGTTCGGATCTTCGACGTAGAGACCGGGTCCGTCCTCGATGTACGACGACGTGTAGAAGAGCTCGGTTGCGTAGTCGAGGTCCCAGTTCCCGGTCAGACGCGAGTACGTGTACGAGACGTCGAGCGACCAGTTGTCGGCGTACGCCTTGCGGATCTCGAGCGTGCCGGCCTTGTACTTGCGGAACGCGGGGATGTTTCCGTAGCGGAAGTCGCTGTCCACGTTCGACTTGTCCGAGGGGAAGTCCTCGAAGATGTCCTTGGTCTCTCGGAACATGCCCCACAGCTCGACGGACCAGCCGCTCGGAAGGGGTCGCGAGTAACCCGCCACGAACTCGTCCGTGTACGTGGGATCGATGTTGCCGAGGACGATCTTGCCGGTGTTGTTCGTGCGGGTGAACTCCTGGAGGAACGCCCCCGTCTGGAGGTCGAAGAAGGCGTCGGTGCGGTACAGCCGGATCGGCGCAGCCGCGCGCGCGAAGGACTGGTTGTCCATGTTGTCGTAGCGCGCGTAGTTGACGAAGGCTTTGTCGTGGACGCGCGTGTCGACTTCGTACGCGAGGCCGACGCGGGGCTGCCACTGCTTGTTGAACGGGAAGACGTACTGATCCGTGTACGTGCATGCGGCCGGATCTGTGATTGGGATCGGAGCAGGGGAGCAGCTGGTCGTTGGGCACCTTGTAGTCCCCGCGCACGAACGTGAACTCGCCGTTGTCATTCGGGATGAACGTGTCCTGGTTGACCAGGAAGCCGATGTTCAGCGTCAGGCGGTTCCAGGTCGCCTGGTCCTGGAGGAAGATCCCCAGCGTACGGCCGCGTGAGATCTGCGCGGGCTGGTTCGGGTTGAACCGCGCGCGGTAGCAGGAGTCGGCGCCGAGGCAGTTGTCGGAGTTGTTGTTGATCGTGATCGAGCCCCACCCGTTGGCCAGCGTCAGCTTCTCTTCCTTGTTGTCGCTGTAGTAGCCGCCGACTTTGAAGAGGTGGTTGGCGCCCAGGAAGTTGGTCGCGTAGGACGTCGTGAACTTGTACTCGAGCCGCTTGAAGTTGTCGATATCGCTGCGGAGCGAGGCGACCCCGTCGCAGACGCCTCCGGTGCAGAAGTAGCCGTTGGTCGCCGGGTTGGCGGCGTTGAACGGAGGCTGGTAGGGGATCGGGACGGTCGGAATCGAGTACCCCGGGTTGTCGAAGTAGTTGAACTTGAAGTCGAAGTTCAGGGTCGGCGTGGCGGTCCAGAACCAGTTGAAAACGGCGACGCGGCTGATCTCCTTCTGCGTGCTGCCGGTCGTTGGCGTGGAGTCGACGTCGATGGCGGTGTTGTCCTGATCGATACCCCGGTAGCGGAACGAAGCGTCGATCAACTGGCTCGACACTGGCGTCGCCGACAGCTTGACGAAGTACTCATCGATGTCGAAGTTCGAGTTGGGAAGCGACCCGGTCTGGTTCGTGCGGTCCTTGATGTCCTGCCGCAGCAGGTTCACCGAACCGTAGCCGAAGAGGTGGTCCTGGAGGATCGGGCCGCCGATGCCGAAGCCGGGACGAAAGCGCGAGCTCTTCTCGGCGTTGGTCGAATCCTTGCTGTCGGCCTCGAAGGTGGACGGCTGGTATTCGATGCGCGCCTCTCCGTGGAGGTTGTTCGTTCCGGACTTCGTGACGCCGTTGACGATGAAGCCTCCGGTGCGGCCGTATTCGGGCGTCACGCCACCGCGCGTGAAGCTGACTTCCTGGATGTCGAGCTCGGCGAAGTCCTGGTAGGCGTCGCCGAAAAACGGGTTCGTGACGTTGACGCCGTCGTAGAAGAACGTGTTGTCCTGGCGGCCGCCACCGGCGTTGACGCCGACGTTCGTGTTGGTGATCGCGACGCCGGAGTCCGCGACTCCGGGAGCAAGCTGGAACGTACCCGAGAACGTGCGATTCAGAGGCAGCTTCTCCAATTGCGGCCGCGTGGTCACGTTGGAGACGCCGCTCTCCTTCGTGTCGATGAGGGGAGTCGCGGCGGTCACCGTCACCTCTTCGGTGGCCGTGGCGTGCAGGACCGGGCGGACTTCCGTGTCCTTGATGGCGGCCACGATCACCTCTTGCTGGAACGCTCCGAGGCCCTGCAGCTCAGCCCGCAGCTTGTACGTGCCCGGGGTGAGGTTCAGGAACTGGAAGGTGCCGTCCGAGCGGGTGGTCGCGGTGCGGCCGAGGGGCATCTGCGGACCCGAGATCGAGACGAGGACTCCGGGAAGCGGGGCTCCCGACGAGTCGCGCGCCACGCCCGAGACGGAGCCCGTCGTCTGGGCGAAGGCGAGGGGAGCGAGAAACAGGAAAACGAGGACACTGAGAGCCCAGGTTCGGTGTCGATGCATGCACATCCTCCTTCAAAAAAAATCCGAGGCGAAACTTTGGAGTCGAATCTGGAAGGATTCTACGACTGTTCGAGCCGAATGAAGTCCTCGAAAGTTTCGCGGCGCCGCGAGAGCTTCGCCTCACCGTCGGCGACGAGGACTTCGGCGGCGCGAAGGCGCAGGTTGTAGTTGGAGGACATCACGAAGCCGTAGGCTCCGGCGTCGCGGATTGCGAGCAGGTCGCCTTCCTGCGGACAGACCATGTCGAGATCCTGCGCAAATGAGTCGGCGGTTTCGCAGACCGGACCGACGACGTCGGCGCGGGTTTTCGGCTCCGTCTTGGCGTCGACGCGTTCAATTGCATGGATCGCTTCGTAGAGAGCGGGGCGGAGCAGATCGTTCATGCCGGCGTCGGCCACGACGAACGTCTTCCCGCGCTCCTGCTTGACGTCGACAACCCGAGTGAGGAGAACGCCGGCCGGTCCCGCGATCGCTCGCCCGGGCTCGATGAGGATGCGCTGAGGCAGTCCGGCGAGCGCCGGCAGGGCCTGCCGCGGCGTACTCTTGGGGTGTCAGTGCGCCGTCTCCGATCCCGAGGCCGCCGCCGACGTCGATCGTCTCGAGGGAAGCCCCGGCCGAGGCGAGGCGGCGGGCCAGCGCGGCCAGGGCCCGCGCGCTCTCCGATAGCGGTCCGGCCTCGAGAATCTGGCTGCCGATGTGCGCCTGAATCCCGGTCATGCGGACGTGGGACATGCGGGACGCTTTCTCGAAGATCCCTGGCGCCCGCGCGATATCCACGCCGAACTTGTTGTGCTTCAGTCCCGTGGAGATGTAGGGGTGCGAGCGCGCGTCGATGTCGGGATTGACGCGAAGGGCCACGCGGGCGGTCTTTCCGAGCCGGCCGGCGACGCTTTCGATCCGCTCGATTTCCCGCTCCGACTCGGCGTTGAATGCCAGGATCCCTCTGGAGATGCCGAGTACCAGCTCCTCCTCGGCCTTGCCCACACCCGAGAAGACGATCTTTTCGGCGGGGATGCCGCTCTCGAGCGCCAGGCGGAGCTCTCCGCCGGAGACCACGTCCGCACCCGAGCCGAGCGCCGCGAGGCGCTTCAGGATCGCCAGACTCGAGTTGGCCTTGGCGGCGTAGCAGACCAAGTGCGGCACGCCGGCGAACGCCGAGTCGAAGCTGCGGAAGTGCTCTTCGATCCGATTCCAGCTGTAGACGTAGAGCGGCGTCCCGAAGCGCTCCGCCAGATCCGACAGCGGCAAGCCGTCGCACGTCAGACGACCGTCGGCGCCGCGTTCGAATCCCGTCACGGGCGGGGACGATAGCAGACGCGAAGCCGCGCGGCGGCGACCGCGGACACAACCCGGGGTGCTAAGATCCCCGCGCCCCCGGTGAGATTGCAACGCAGCGGATTCCTGCTTGGCGCGTTCGCGGCCGTCGGCGCCGCCCTGGTGTTCGGCGCTTGGACGGGCTTTCCAATGTACACCGATGCGTTCGTCGTCCTGCTCGAACGCGAGCAGGGCTATCGTCCGTTGCTCGAACATCACCCCGATCGACCGCTCTACGGATGGATGCTCCGGGGAACCGTGGCGCTCTTCGGCTCGCACCGGGGTTTCTGGATCGCGATCTCTCTCGCCGCGTGGGCGCTTCTCGCGTGGCAGTGTTCTCGAATCTGGAAGAGGCTCTTTCCCCAGTCCGAGACCGAGTCCTGGATTCCCGCGCTGCTGCTTCTTTCGCCGATCGTCGTGCAGACGCAGTTCCAGACGCTCACGATCGCCTACCCCTGCGTGGTCCCCGTCTGTCTCGGTCTGGCGGCGCTGCTCCTGGGCCTCCGGCCGGAGCCGGGACACGCCGTGACGTGGGCGGGTGTCGCGCTGCTGGCGTTCGTGGCCGCGCTCGTCAGCGAGTACGGCGTCGCGGCCGCAATTGCGGGAGGGACGCTCGCGATGGTGCTGCGGCGCCGCCGGGAGGCGGCGTTGCTGACGGCGGGAGCGGGCCTCGGAGCGCTCGTCTTTCGTCTGACGTCGAATTTCACCGTCCGGCCCGGCGTCTCGGCCGAGGTCGAGCTGCCGCGGGTGATCTCCAGCCCGCTCGGCGTCGTGATCCACTGGCTGTCGGGCCTCTGGTACTCCACGATTGGTGCCTGGGCGGCCGCCGCCGCCCGCATGAACGTCAGTCCACAGTCCCGGGGTCCCTACCTCGCTGTCGCCGCAGGCCTCGTGACGGCGGCCCTGGTTTTCCTAGCGACCCGCCGCGACGACGCGGCCGCGGCCTCGGCGATCGACCTTCGCCGCACGGCCGCCCTGATGGCCGGGGTCGGCGCCGGAACCCTTCCCGTCGTCCTCGCCGGAAGGTCGGTTTCTCCGGCGGGTTTCGTCTATTCGAGCTTCGACACGCGGTTTCTCATTCCGGCGCTGCCGTTCGTCTGCGTGCTGGTCGCCGGGGTCTTGATCCGGGGCTCCGCGCCCCGCTTGGTTCCGGCGGTGATTGCTCTCCTCGGGTTTCTCTGCGCCGAGGAGGCGTGGCGGGGAGCATTCGCCGCGCGCCGATCGCAACGCTGGGCCGAGGATCTCGGCCGGGCGCTGCGGCCTCTCGTGAAGGACTCGCCCGGAATCACGCTCGCGGTCATCGAGAGCAATCCCACGCGGCGATGGTGGCCGACTCAGACGAGCAGGGCGACGCTCGACTGGACGGTAGATGAGGAACGGCGCGTGTGGGTGCTCCGCGACAACCAGGCCGCGCGCATGCTCGGACCGCGCGACGCCTGCCACGCCAGCGACACGATCCGAATTTCGACGCAGGTGCGATCCGTCCCCCGCATCGGCCCCCTGTCCCACGTCGTCTGGGTGCCGTCCGTGGGCGACGCCGTCGGCACACCCGAGCCCTATTGCACCGGACCGGAGCGACCGAGCAGCACGCGCTGATCGCCGGTCTCGGGGTCAAGCCTCACGAGCGTGTCGTTCGGTCCATTGAAGAGCCTCGTGGCCTCGCTTCCCGGGCGCGGTGCGTACGGGGGCCCCCACCAGGTCGAGAACGGTGTGACGAGCGATAGTGCATCGGCGATGCGCCGCGTTGCGCCCGTGTGGACGCCGATGACATAGATGGGCCGCACCCAATCCACGCCAATCGCGACGGCGAGCTCGCCCGGGGAGATTTCGCCCCCGAGGGTGACGAAGTCCCCCGGGGGCATGGGAATCGAGCGCTCGAGCTTCCCGTCTTTCGAGTAGACCAGAAGCGACGGGGGCTCCGCGGACCGGTCAACGATGACGACCGAGCCATCCCACAGGAACCCGAACGACCCCGCCCGCACCGGAGCGCTTTCCATGAGTGTCGCGAGGAGCGCTCCGGTCGATCCGTCGAACACCCTCAAGGCCTCCCCGTTCTGATGGACGGCGATTCGAGTGCCATCGGGCGACAACGCAAAGTAGCCGGTGATGTCGGCGATGCTTCCCGTCGTTCGTATCTTCTTCTGGGCCGCGTCCAGCTCTTGAATCCCCAGGCGCCAGGGACCGCGCTCGCCCGTCGCCGTGAAGACGCGAAGCCGGCCGTTGCCGACGAAAAAGCCTCGCTGCACCTCGGCTCTTCCGAGACTGCCGGAGGCCAGACGTCGCCCGCTGGAGACGTCGACGATCGACAAGGTTCCCTCCTCGTCGATGCCCAGCCGCGATCCGTCGTCGGACAAGGTCGCGAAGCGAGGTCCGTTCTGGTTCTCGAGCGAGATCTCGGTCGTACGCGGTGTGCCGTTCGGATCGTCGAGCGTGAGCGTCCGTCCGACGAGCGCTCCCCGTCGGTGCGCCAGCCAGAACGCCCGTTTGCCGTCGGCGGAGAGCTGCGGACCACGCCAGCTCGAGCCGTCCGCGCGTACGTAGCGGTCGGTCTTCGTGTCGTAGACGAGGTTCACATGGGCACCGCGGGCTTCTCCTTGCACGATCGCCCAGCTTCCGGTCGGAGCCGCTTCCGTGAAGCGGGCTTCCGACAGAGCCGAGGGACCGGCCGCGAGTACCCACGAGACGTACCCTCCGACGGCTCCGAGGGCAACGACGAGCGTCGCCGCCAGCGCCAGCGTCTCGGCACGGTGCGCTGCGACGACGTCCGTTCGTCCATGAGCGACGGAGGACCAGCCGGCGACGAGCACGCCGATGCCCAGCAGCGCGACCGTCGCAAGCGCCGCGAGCTTCCATGGTCCCGCGGCAAGAACCGGATCGAGTCGTCCAAGAACTCTCGGGAGCGTGGCTGCGACGGCGGCGAGGATCGCGAGATCGGCGATCAGCCAGAGGGACCTGGAGCGCCAGACGAGGCTCGCAAAATGCGCAAGGCCGAAGAGGACGAGCACCAGGAATACGAGGCCGATCGGCCAGCCCGTCAGATCCTCGGCGACGAAAAGATCGCCGATCGGAATCGGAGCCCCGAGCAGCCTCGACGGCACCCACACGATCAGAGCAGTCAGCAGCGCCAGCGTCGCGGCCGCGGCGAGACGCCCGCCCCAGATCGCGAGCCCCGAAACCGGCCGCGACAGGTCGAAGGTGAGCCGGCGGTCTGCGATTCGGGGAGCGATCATCGATGCGCCCAACCCGATGGGGATTCCCAGCGCGAAGGCGGCGGAGAGAATGAGGGCCGCACCCGAACGGGCCTGCGCGGCCGCCTCGCCGGTGAGGCCCCGGAAAACGGGAAAAATCGCGGCCACGAGGCTCGCCGCGGCCGCCGCTGCGAGAAGCGCTCGGCGCTCCCGGACCTCGCGTCGCGCGATTGTCACCAAGCCCTTCATGCTGTCGCTCCTTTCTCCTCTCCGGCCACTGCTATGAAGATCTCCTCGAGCGGTAGCGTCTCGGCGACGGCGTTCTCGACGCCGTCGATTGCGCGGAAGCGCTCGAAGGCCGTGTCGTCGAAATTCGACACGACCGCGTCGATGCCCCAGCCGCGCACCTGAACACGCACCGCGTCGAAGGCGTCGAGCTCGGTGCCGAAGGCGGTGCGGGTCTCGGTCAGGCGATTGGCGTAGCGGATGCGGCGGAAACGCGTCTTGAGCACGTCCATCTCCTCGTCGAGAGCGAGCGCTCCTTCCTTCAGGATGCCGACGCGCGTGGCGATGCCCTCGAAGCCGGAGAGATCGTGCGTGGTGAGGAAAACGGTCGTGCCGCGGTCGGCGAGCTCGCCGACGATTTCCTCGAAGAGCGCGCGCCTCGCGACGACGTCGAGGCCGAGCGTCGGGTCGTCGAGAACGAGGAGCTCCGGCGTGTGGCCGAGGGCCAGCGCCAGGAGGACCTGGCCCTTCTGTCCCTTCGAAAGCTTGCCGAAGGGGACGTTCGTCGGAACGTCGAAGCGGGCGAGCCGTGACGCGACCGCCGTGGAGTCCCATTTCGCATAGACGCGTCGGCAGAAAGAGGCCAGTTCCGGAGACGTCATCGCGGCGGGCGCGTCCGGCTCTTCGGGAACGACACCGGTCCGTTCCATAGCGCCGCGTCGCGTCTTCCACGAGTCCTCGCCGAAGAGAAGTGCGCGACCCGCCGTCGCCTTCTGCTGGCCCAGCAGGCAGCGCACGAGCGAGGACTTGCCGGCGCCGTTTCGACCGAGCAGCGCGTAGACCGAGCCGGGAGAGACGGCGAAAGAGACATCGCGGCAGGCGACGGTGCGTCCGTATCGGACCGTCAGGTTCTCCAGCAGCAGCGGATCGCTCAAGACCGCGCTCCTTTCTGCCAGGCGGCGTCGAGTGCTTCCGCCGCTTCCTCGCGGCTGACGCCGAGGGTCACCGCCAAGCTCGCGTAGCGCGTTGCCGCTTCGCGCAACTGCTTCCCGCGCTCGGCCCGGGGAAGCGGTCGAGGCGCGTCGGCGACGTAGGTGCCGCTCCCGCGGCGGATCTCGAGGACACCCGCGTCGGCGAGGCTCTGGTACGCCTTGGCGACCGTCGCCGGGTTGATACGGAGCTCGCGGGCCAGCTCGCGCACCGACGGCACGAGAGTCCCCGGCTTCAGAGCCCCGGACGCCACGAGGCGCCGCACTCCTTCCTCGATCTGGCTCCAGATCGGGGTCGGGTCGCTCGCGTCGATTCGCAGCACTGTATTAGTGTACTAGTACACTAATACAGTTGTCAAGGGGGCGCTGGCTCCCCGTTCTCCGCCGTGGGGAGGGCTTCGGGGAGGGCCGCCCAGTCGTATCGCCGCACGACCGGCGCGGCGGCAGCCACGGCGGAGGCGATCAGGATCGTCGCCAGCGCCGCCCGAGACGACCGAGACCGTGACGCCCAGGACGGTCGAGGCGAAGATCGAGGCGATGAGGCCGGCCTCGAGCTCGCCGAGTTGCGGGCCGCCCATGAAGAAGATCATGTTGATCGAGGTCATGCGTCCGCGCAGGCGGTCGGGAGTGATGAACTGGCGAATGGTCTGACGGATCACCGTCGAGATCGCGTCGGCAAGACCGACGCCCGCGAGCGCCACGAGGGTGAGCCAGAAGCTCCGAGAAAGGCCGAAGACCACGGTGGAGGCTCCGTAGGCGGCGACGGCCCAGAGGAAGATCCGCCCCTGTCGCGGCGGCAGCGGCCGGATCGAGAGGTACAGCGCGCCGAAGAGAGCGCCGACGGCGGGAGCGGCCGCGAGGATGCCGTAGCCGCGCGCGCCGACGTGGAGGACCTGGTCGGCGAAGATCGGCAGCAGCGAAGTCGCACCCGAGAAAAACGTCGCGAGGAAGTCCAGGCCCATTGTCCAGACCATCAGCGGCGTCTGGAAGACGAAACGCAGCCCTTCGTTCAGCGCCGCGCGCATCTCGACTTTGCCGGCGGTGGGCTCGGGGGCTCCCGAAGTCCTCATCGTGACGAGCGCGAAGATGACCGCGAGGAAGGAGACGGCGTTCAAGAGATAGATCAGCGAGAGACCGGCGGTGGAGGAGTCGCCGGGGTGGTTGGCGATGATGAGCCCTCCCAGGGCCGGGCCGCCGATCAGCGTTGCCTGAAAGACGGAGAGGTTGAGCGACAGCGCTCCCGGGAGGTCCTCTCGCGGCACGAGGCGCGGGATGAGGGCCTGGCGTGAGGGGCCGTCGAAGGCCACGGCGGATGCGCCGCAGGCGTTCAAGACGTAGATCATCCAGAGCCTTTCGTGATTCGTGAACGTGATCGCCGCGAGGCCCAGGGCGACCGCCGTCATCGCGACTTGGGCGAGCAGCATCACCTTGCGGCGATCGTAGCGATCGGCGACGACGCCGCCGATCAGCGAGAAAATGACGATCGGCACGACGCGCGTCAGCCCGACGAACCCGAGGGCGAGCGGCGACTTCGTCAGCAGGTAGATGTGCCAGTTGATCGCGACGACCTGCATCTGCGAGCCGGTCAGCGACAACAGCTGCGAGAGGATCAGCCTCCGGTAGTCGCGGTGGCGAAGCGCCAGATACGGCGCCCTGCTGGGATCGGACGACACGGCGGGGGATTCTATGGGCTCTGGATCCGGAACTCGATAAGCACGGGATCCCTCGTCGCTGCGCTCCTCGGGATGACCGCCTTTGCCTGTCATCCCGAGCGAAGCGAGGACCCGGACTTCTACGCCCTAGCGTGTCGATCGGGACCTTCGCTTCGCTCCTCGGGATGACGGCAACGACTCTTACGCCGTCTTCGCCGCGTTCTTTCGCATCGCCCGCTCGTGCCAGTAGCGCCGCGCCTCGAGCTCGTCCCAGGGCGGCACGTCGTCGCACGCGTGGAGGGCGTCGGCCAGGGACCGCGCGCTCTCGGGCCGCTGATTCGGGTCCTTGGCGAGGCAGGAGAGGACCACCGCTTCGAGCTTGGGCGGGATCGGCTTGCCGAGGCGCTTGGACAGGGACTCGGGTTCCGTCTGCAGGTGGTGGTGGATCAGCTCCAGGGCGCCGCGGCCGGAGAACACGGGCGTGCCGGTGAGCAGGAAGTACGCGACGGCGCCGAGCGAGTAGAGATCGCTGCGCGCGTCGATCGAGTCGGCGTTGCGGATCGTCTCGGGGGCCAGGTACTGCGGCGTCCCGTGGATCACGTTCTCCTCGGTCAGGCGCTGATCCGAAGAGTCCGAGATCTCGCGCACGAGGCCGAAGTCCAGGACCTTGGCGATGTCGGGATAACCGCCCCGCTCGCACAGGAAGATGTTGGCGGGCTTGATGTCGCGGTGGATCAGACCGATCCCGTGCGCCTCGTAGAGCGCCGCGCACGCCTGGCGAAGGATCCGCACCACGCGGCCGGGAGCCACGGGTCCGCTCTCCTTGACGAGATCCTCGAGATCGATGCCGTCGAGGTACTCCATGACGTAGTAGAAGACGCCGTCGGGGGTCCGTCCGAAGTCGTAGATCGAGACCGTGTGCGGATTGGTCAGGCGCGCGGTCAGTTGCACCTCGCGCTCGAAGCGCTTCAGGCTGTTCTCGCCGGCCTTTCCGGGAGGAAGCAGCTTGATGGCCGTCGGCCGGCGGAGCATTTCGTGCTCGGCGCGGTACACGACGCCCATGCCGCCCTCGCCGAGCTTCTCGCCCAGCGTGTACTGGCCGAGCCGGCGCGCGCGGGCCACGCTCTTGCGAAGACGGAATGTCACGAACGACAACAGGTACGACAGAAAGACCGCGAGCGTGCCCCAGAGAAACGCATACGCCGTCGCCTGGCCCCGGGAGACCGTCGCCGGGCTGCTCTTGGCGTAGATCACGGCCGCCATGATCGGCGCGGGCGCGGCCGACAGCGCCGAGATCCACGCGGTGCGCCACGGGGCGCTGGGGACGACCGATGCACGGAAGAGCAGGAGCGTGATCACGATCAGCAGGTACAGCATCTCGGGGCGCCAGTCCGCCGGCGTACTGCCGGCCATGCACGCGTAGAGCGCGAAAGTCCCGATGGTGCCGGCCCCGTCGATGAAATGCAGCGCCGCCGAGGAGAGATCCGACTGCCGGGCCGCGAGCCACATCAAGAGGAGCACGGCGCAGGCGGCGAGCTGAAACAGGATGTCCGGGCGCGTCAGCGTCGCCGGCGCCCACCCGCCGGGAGGCCAGATGCCCTCGATCGCGAAGCCCGCGAAGAAGAATGCGACCGAGGCGATCAGCGTCGAGAGAGCGTAGAGCCCGACGCGCTCCTGCAGGAAGTCGCGCTCCCCGGAGGAGTCCAGCGGAACCGCGTCGAGGCCGGACTCGGCTCCGCGGCATTGAAAGATCTTGCGATTCGGTTCGCTGCTCATGAGGCTCTCCATCTCCCCATCGAGAGGGCGCCTGGGGTCAGGCACCTGCGGTGCCAGACCCCGCGGTTTCTAGTCGATGCGAATCTCCACGCGCTGTCCGAGCTTCAAGGGTGTGGGCTCGAGGAGCGCGACCTTCACCAGGAGAACCCGCGTGTCCTCGGGTTTGCCCGGATCCTGTGGCTTCAACCGCCGTCCGACGACGGAGTCCGGAATCTCTTCGACCTTGCCCATCCAGGCCTTCCCGTCGTAACCCTCGGCCGTCACGCGTACGGAATCGGCGAGGCGGACCCGGCCCGAGTCGAACTCGTCGAGCTCCGCCTCGACGCGCACGCGCGAGAGGTCGGCGACCGTGACGATCGGCTTGCCGGCCTCCAGCGTCTCGCCGGCCTGCGCGTGGCGCGCGACCACCACGCCGTCGATCGGCGCGACGATGCGCGTCTTGGCCAGGACGGCGGCGAGCCGGTCGGCGGTTGCGGCCGCGGTCGCGCGGCGAGCGCGCGACGCGTCCACGTCCCGTTCGGCCTTGTCCACGGCCTGGCGAGAGCCGACGGCCTTCTGCCAGAGCGAGCGGGCGCGCTCGACTTCAGCCTCGGCGAGGCGGATGTCGGCGTCGGCCTCGACGACCCGGGCGCGGGCCTCGGCGAGCGAAGCCCGGTAGTCCTCGGACCTCAATTCGGCCAGAAGTTGGCCCTTACGGACACGGTCCTTCTCCTGCACCTTGAGTACTACGATGGTTCCGGCCAGATCGGTTCCGACCACGACCTCGGATCCCGGGTAGGCCACGACGCGGCCCTCCGCGGCCACGCGGGCGCCAGGACCTGCGGGCGCGCTTGCGGTGGCCGGGGCCGGCGCGGGAAGGGCCTTTCGGGAAGGTCCGGCGGCCCGGGCCTGGAGGACCACGACGGCGAGAAGCCCCAGGCCCAAGAGCGGCCAGAGCGCGATGTTCCAGAGATTCCTCTTCATGACAGCCTCCTTCAGGCCGCGATCCCGTCCTCGGCGATGGCGCCGTCGCGGATCTGCAGCACCCGGTCGGACACGGTTCGAACCTTCGGGTCGTGCGTGACGATCAGGAGCGCGCGGTCTTCCTTCTTGGCCAGCGCGCGGAACATCTCGAGGACCTGGCCCCCGATCTGCGAGTCGAGGTTCGCGGTCGGCTCGTCGGCGAGGAGGATCGGCGATCGGCCCGCGAGCGCCCGGGCGATCGCGATCCGCTGCTTCTGGCCTCCGGAGAGATCCCGTGGCAGGAAGTCCTTGCGGTCGGAAAGACCCACGGCGTCGAGGACGCGGTCGGCTTCCGTGCGGGCCGCCGAGTTGCGCTGTCCCTTGACGTTGAGCGCGTACTCGACATTCTCCAGAGCGGTCAGCGACGGAAACAGGTTGAACTGTTGAAAGACGAAGCCGATCGACTTCTTGCGGATCTCGGGCAGGCGCGCCGGCCGTCTCGGATCGGCCTCCTCGCCCTCCACGACGACGCGTCCGGACGAGGCCGTCAGGATGCAGCCCAGGATCGAGAGCAGCGTCGTCTTGCCCGACCCCGAAGGCCCTTCGAGCGAGACGATCTCGCCGCGCGAGAGCGAGAGCGACACGCCCTTCAAGACCGGCACGGTCTCGCCGCGGCCCTCGCGATACTCCTTGAAGACATCGATGGCTTCGAGCACGGGAGTCATGGACGTGGTTCTCCTCTTCCTCAGGTTCCTCAGGCCCGGAACACGAGCGCGGGATCGATGGATGCGACCTTCTTAAACGAGATCACCGCGGCGGCCAGGCACATCACCACCGAGCCCGCGAACACGATCGCGACGAACGCGGGCGGGATGATGAGCTTCAGGTCGATCTTGGTGATCGCGGGCCGCATCGCGTAGGCCATCAGCGCGCCGAGGACGAATCCGGCGACGGCGGCGATCGAGGCCTGCTTGGCCAGGATGCGGTAGATGTCGAAGTTGCCTCCGCCGATCGCCTTGACCGTCCCGAACTCCTTCAGATGCTCCATCGTGGACGTGTAGAGCGTCTGCGCCACGACGACGATGCCGACCAGGCAGCCCAGAAAGACCGTGATGTACATGTTCAGTCCGATGCCGGTGGACTGCACCCAGTAGCGCCGCGACCGCGCCGCCCACTCCTTGCGGGTGTAGACGTCGTTGTAGGGAAGTCGCTGCGCGATCTCGGCCTTCACGGCCTGCGGGTCGGCGCCGGGGGCGAGCTTGACCAGGATGTACGTCGTCTTGCCCTGGAGCGACTGCGGATTGAGCGTCTGAGCGCGGTCGAAGTCGATGAACGTGATCGGCGTCGTGGTGAACGAGCGCGCGTGCTTCGTGCGCCCGATGATCTTCATCCGCTGGCCCATGATTTCGCGGTACTCGCCGACCTGGAACGGCCCGTAGCGCTTGACCGCCGAATCGTCGAGGAAGAAGTACTGGCCGCGCTTCAGGTCGGCAAGATCTCCCTCCATCACGTTCCACGGGATGTTCCAACGCGAGAAATCGTCGAGCGCGTAGATCAGCGACCCCTCCTGCGCTCCCGAAGGGAGGTTCATCGTCACGAACCAGACGATCAGATTGTCGGCGCGCGCGATTCCGGGCACCGAGCGGACACGCTTGACCAGGGTGTCGGGAAAGGTGTGCGCGAAGTCCACGTTGGGCGTGTTGCGGGAGGTCACCCACAGATCCGCGTCGATGTGCTCGATCGTGATCGACGCGTTGTCGAGCAGTCCCAGGAAGAGGCCGACCTGCACGAAGACGAGCGTCACCGCGAAGGCGACCCCCGAAACGGTGATCAGGAACCGCAGCTTGTCGTGAAGCAGGCTCTTGGTGGCGAGGTCGACCACGTCACTGCTCCTGTCGCGTCAGGCCGCGGATCAAGCCTTCGATGACGAGCTCCGCCGTCTGCTTCGTCGGGCGCATCTGGACCCAGTCGTCGTTGCCCTTGGCGATCGAGAGCGAGATCGCGCCGTGGGTTCCGGCCCAGACCGCCTGCGACACCAGATCCGCGTCGGTCAGCTCGGGACGGAAGCGTCCGGCGGCGATCCCCTCCTGGATCGTCAGCTTCAGGAAGGCGTAAGCGTCCTCTTCCGGGTTGCCGCGCGTCGCGGCCTCGTACTCCTCGGTGTGCGCTATGGGCGGGCGCGGGGTCATGAACATCAGCCGGTAGTGATTCGGATGCTGGATCCCGAACGCGACGTAGGCGTGTCCGATCCTGCGCAGCCTCTCGATGGGATCCTTCTCGCGGGCGATCTTCTGAAATTGCTGTGCAAGGGCGCCGAAATCGAGCTCGCAGAGCTCGCGCATCAGCGCTTCCTTGTCCTTGAAGTGGAAGTAGATCGCGGTGGCCGAGTACTCGACGCGTTCGGCGACCTTGCGCATCGTGACGGCCTCGTAGCCGAGCTCGGCGAAGAGCTCGCGGGCGGCGTCGAGGATCTTCGTCCGCGTCCCCTGTCTCTCCCTCTCGCGCCGCTCCGCAGTTCCCATAACGCTCCTCTGTTACTTAACTACGTTAAGTAGATTATCAAGGTTTCGGATGATGGCCAGAAAAATCGCATATCTGTAGTTAACGAGCTGAGCGGATGAGGCTTAGCGCTTGGGTGTCGGTGCCGTGCCGAATTCCGGGAGAGGCGTGCGGGCGAACTGGACCCCCTCGAACGGGAACCGGATCGTCGTGAAAGTCCGGACGGGCTGGCCGTTCTTGGTGGCCGGCTGGAAGCGCCAGTGCCGCGCGGCTTCGATGGACGCGTCGTTGATGTCCGAGCGCACGCCGCGTTCGACGCGGATGTCGAGCGGGATTCCCGTGTGGGAAACCAGAACGCGGAGGATCACGACTCCACGGACGCGGGCCTTCAGCGCCGCTTCCGGATACCGCGGCATGACCATCTCGATCGGCTTCGGGGCCGAGTCCACTTTGTCGGGAGCGACGAAGATCGAGGGCGTGCTCGTTCGCATGGGCGTGGGTGTCCGAGTGGACGTCGGCGTCCGCGTAAACGACGGGGTCAGCGTGGACGTCGCGGTGGAGGTCGGCGAAGCCGTGAACGTGCGCGTGTAGCTGGGTGTCGAGGTCGCCGTGGACGTCGGGGTCGACGACGCCGTGAACGTGCGTGTATGGCTCGCGGTGAAGCTCGGAGTATGCGTCGCGGTGGACGTCGGCGTGAACGTGCGAGTGTGGCTCGGCGTGAAGGTTCGTGTGGCCGTCGCCGTGGAGCTCGCCGTGTAGGTGTGAGAGGCCGTGCGGGTCGGCGTCAGAGAGGCGGTCCAGGTCGGAGTCGAGGTGGGCGTGCGCGAGGAGGTGGTCGTCGCGGTCGCGGTGGCCGAGGCCGTCAGAGACGAAGTGAGCGTGGGCGGCACCGGCGTCGGCGTCCGCGTCGCCGTGGGGGAAGAGGTGCGCGTCGCAGTCGCGGAGGCCGTCAGGGACGGCGTGAGAGTGGGTGGAACCGCCGTCGAAGTCCGCGTATGGGTCGGCGTCGGCGGCGCGAGTGTCGGAGTCCGAGTGGACGTGAACGTCGGCGGCGCCGCCGTCGATGTTGCGGTCGCCGTCCGCGTCGAAGTCGGCGGGGGAGAATAGGTCCACGTTTCGGTCGGACGTGCGGTGGCGGTCGCCGTGGGCACGATCGGAACGGAAGTCGCGCTCGCGGTGGCAGTGCGTGTCGCCGGAGCCGCGCCGACCGGAGTGTGCGTCGCCGTCTGCACGTAGGTGAACGTCGGAGTGGCAACGGCCGTGCTGGCCCGCGCAGGGAGAGGCGATGGCTGCGTCTGCGTCGGCGTCATCGGGAGCGTCTCGGCGACGACCGTGCCCTGCGTCGGAACGGCGGTCGGCGGAGGCGGACCCGAAGTCGGAGTCGGGAGAACCGGCGTGGCCGTCCACCTCGGCGTGACCTGATCGCGGGACATCAGGCCGAGCTCTGCGGCGAGGTTCTGGCTCCTCATGATCCGGTCGTTCGCATAGCGACCCATCACGATGCTCTTGAATCGGGCCTGCAGGTCCGGATCGAGCGAGTCCAGCTGGAAGGCGCCGAAACGGCCCTCCACCTCCATGAACCGGTCCAGCGTCGCGTCACGATCCGCTTTGAGCCCGGCGGAATCCTCGGCGAGCACCAGGAGGGCGAGGGCCTGGGTCTGCAGCGCGGCGTCCTCGAGGGTCGTGAACCGGGCGATCCGAAAGTCCTGCACCGCCTCCGTGTACCGCTTGGCGCGAAGTGCCTGTTTGCCGAGGTCGAGGTAGTGTTGAGCGTCCTCCTGAGCAAGGAGGCCGGCAGCGCAGACCAGCAGCGCGAGGGCCGCTGTTGCCGCCTGATGTCGCACCCGGCGGACCCCCACTACGTCCGTCGTCGCCGTCATTACCTGAGCGCGAGATTAGCAATAGGCGAGCCACGCTTTGGGCTGGAAATGTGAAATACTGAAACTGACTGGTCAGTTTCGGAATCGAAGATGCCACGACTTAGAACCGCCGGCAAGGAACAAGCGATCCTGGAAGCGGCCACGCATGTCTTCGCGCAGCGCCCCTTCCACGCGGTCTTGATCGACGATGTGGCCGCCTGCGCGCGCATCGGCAAGGGCACCATCTACCGGTACTTCGAGACCAAGGAGGATCTCTACTTTGCCGCGGTCCTCTTCGGCATGGATCGCGTCGCGGAGGCCCTCGAGTCCGGGCTGGGCGCGGAGCACACGACGTCCGATCGCCTCGAGCGGATCGCGCGCGAGATCCTCGAATACTTCTGGGACCGCCGGTACCTGATCCCGATGCTCCAGCACGACGACGAGGACCCATCGCGAAAGGAAGAGCTCTTGAAGCGCCGACAGGCGATCGTCCGGTTCGCTCAGGAGACGATCCTCGAGGGCATCGAGCGTCGCGAGCTGCGAGGGATCGACGCACGCATCGGCGCCGAGCTCTTTCTCGGGATGGTCCGCTCGGCCAATCTCTTCCGGGCCGACGGCGACCGGCTGCCGGACCTGTGCCGCCAGATCACGAACGTCTTTCTCGAAGGCGTGCGCCAGGAGAAGACATGAGGCGAGCGCTGGCGGTGACCCTGTCCCTGGCCGCGGCGGGCTGCACGACGATCCCGCAGAAGACGGTATCGAAGGCCGTCGCGCCGGCCGCCAGCGAGCCCTGGACGCCTCCCGAAGCGGGCCGGATGCCCGAGCCGCCGCCGAGCCCGCCCGTCGATATCCCCGAGGAGTACACGAAGCCCGGCACGACGCTGACGCTCGGGCAGCTCGTGGACGTCGGGCTGCGCAACAACCCGGCCACGCGCGAGGCGTGGTTCTTCGCGCGCGCGCAAGCCGCGGAAGTCGGCTCGAAGAAGTCGCTCTACTACCCGTACGTCGAGATCGACGGCAGCATCATTCGGCAGAAGCAGTCGGCCGTCGGAGGCCAGTTCACGTACCTCCAGACGACCTACGGCCCCGCGGTCGCCGCATCGTGGCTGCTCTTCGACTTCGGGGGCCGCGAGGCCGACATCCAGGAGTCCACCCGCACGCTCTACGCCGCCGACTGGACCCACAACGCCGCGATCCAGGACGTCGTGCTGACGATCGCGCAGGCCTACTACCAGTACTTAAACGCCAAGGCGCAGGTCGCGGCGCTGG
Source organism: uncultured Acidobacteriota bacterium (assembly GCA_963733815.1). Classification (GTDB taxonomy): domain Bacteria; phylum Acidobacteriota; class Thermoanaerobaculia; order UBA5066; family Gp7-AA6; genus DAHUXD01. Next base: position 20,199 of record CAVTEG010000004.1, read on the forward strand.
GCGCGAGCCTCGATGAGGCGAAGAAGAACCTCGACGTCGCACAGGAGCGGCATCGCGCGGGCGTGGCCACCATCGCCGACGTGCTGCAGGCGAAGACGCAGGTTTCCCAGGTCCAGCTCGACCTGCAGACGGCTGAGGGACTCGTCCAGATCGTTCGCGGAGCGCTGGCGACCGCGCTCGGCGTGCCCGCCACCGTGCCCGTGGACGTCGGCGAGCTGCCCGAGGATCTGCCGCTCGATGCCGTCAAGCGCGGGGTCGACGACCTGATCGCGAAGGCCAAGGCCCAACGTCCGGACCTGGCCGCCGTTCGCTTCCGCGCCCTCGCCGCCGAGAGCCACATCCATGCCGCGGCGATCGACGGCCTGCCGACACTGACCGCCGATGCGACGGGCAATCGGACGTTCTACTGGCAGAAGGGTCCCGATCCGTTCTCCACCAACTGGGCCGGAGCGATCACGCTCCGCATTCCCATCTTCCGCGGCTTCGACACGGCGTACCAGGTGCAGAAGGCCAAGGAGGAAGCGGCGGGCGCCCGCGCGACGGCCGAGCGCGCCGAGGACCAGGTGATCTACGACGTGTGGTCGAGCTACTACGCCGTGCAGACGGCGTCGCAGCGAGTGACGACCGCACGCGATCTGCTGGCGAGCGCGTCCCAGTCGGCCGAGGTCGCGTTGGGACGCTATCGCGCGGGCGTCGGCTCGATCCTGGATCTCCTGACGGCGCAGTCGGCGCTGGCCGACGCGCGCTCCGAGGAGGCGCAGGCGCGCTCGCTGTGGTTTCTCTCCGTCGCGCAGCTCGCGCACGCCACCGGCGTCCTGCAGCCGGGCTCTCCCGAGATTCGGGCGTTTCCGCTTCCGACGAGAGGAACCGCTCCATGAGAAGGACCGCCGTGGCGCTCCTCGCGGCCGCCGTCTTTGCCTCGTCCTGCTCCGGGGACCGCAAGGCGCCGGCGGCGGAGGCCGTGCCCGTCCGCGTCGGCACCGTCGTCCAGAAGGACATGCCCGTCCAGATCCGAAACGTCGGAACCGTGCAGCCGATCAACGCCGTATCGGTGCGCGCGCTGGTCAGTGGGGAGATCATGCAGGTCCACTTCCGCGAGGGCCAGGACGTCCGCAAGGGCGACCTGCTGATTTCGATCGACCCGCGTCCCTATGAGGCGGCGCTCGCCCAGGCCGCGGCGGCGCTGGCCCGCGACCACGCGCAGCTGGCCAACGCCGACACCGACGTGAAGCGCTACGAGGACCTGGTCAAGAAGGACTACGTCACCCAGCAGCAATACGACAGCGTCAAGGCCAATGCCGCGGCGATCGCCGCGACCGTCCGGGCCGACGAGGCGGCGGTCGAGCGCGCGCGCCTGGACGTCGGGTATTGCTCGATCCGCACGCCGATCGACGGGCGGACCGGGAGCCTGATGGTCCAGATCGGCAACGTCGTCAAGGCCAACGATGTCCCGCTCGTGACGATCAACCAGGTCTCGCCGATCTATCTGACATTCGCGGTTCCCGAGCGTGAGCTGCCGCGCATCCGCGAGAGGCTCTCCGGCGGCACGCTGAAGGTCGCGGCCGAAGATGCCACGAGCGGCAAGACACTCGCCGTCGGCGACCTGACTTTCATGGACAACACCGTGGACCGCACCACGGGTACGATTGCCCTGAAGGCGACCTACCCGAACGCGGACCGTATGCTCTGGCCCGGGGAGTTCGTCAACGCGGTCCTGACGCTGACGACCGAGAAGAACGCGGTCGTCGCTCCGGCGGGCGCGGTCCTGAACGGCCAGCAGGGCACGTACGCGTACGTGGTGAAATCGGATGCGACGGTAGAGTCGAGGCCCGTCAAGGTCGCGCGGAGCGGACCCGACGGCGCCGTCATCGAGGCGGGCTTGAAAGCCGGTGAGAAAGTCGTCACCGACGGTCAGCTGCGCCTGGCACCCGGCACGAAAGTCGAAGTCCTGACCGGCGAGCCGGGAGCGCCGGCCGACCAGACGAAGAAGTCATGAGCATCTCCGAACCCTTCATTCGCCGCCCGGTCACGACGACGCTCGTCATGGCGGGGATCCTGATCTTCGGGATCATGGCGTACCGGCTGCTGCCGGTCTCGGATCTGCCCAACGTCGACTTTCCGACGATCCAGGTTTCCGCCTCATTGCCCGGCGCCTCGCCCGAGACGATGGCCTCCTCCGTCGCCACGCCTCTCGAGCGCCAGTTCTCGACGATCGCCGGCCTCGACAACATGAGCTCGACCTCGACGCAAGGGTCGACCCAGATCACGCTCCAGTTCAACCTCTCGCGCAACCTGGATGGTGCCGCGCTCGACGTGCAGTCGGCGATCTCAGCAGCCGGACGGCAGCTGCCGCCGAACATGCCGAGCCCGCCGACCTACGGCAAGGTCAATCCCGCCGACCAGCCGGTGCTCTACCTGACGCTGACCTCGGGGACGCTGCCGCTCTCGCAGCTCGACGAGTGGGGCGAAGTCATGATGGCGCAGCGCATCTCGACGGTCGCGGGTGTGGCGCAGGTCCAGGTCTACGGCCCGCAGAAGTACGCGGTGCGCGTGCAGCTCGACCCGAGGCAGCTCGCCAGCCGCGGCATCGGGATCGACGAGGTCGCCGACGCGGTCCGGAACGCCAACGTCAACCTTCCGACCGGAATCCTGTTCGGACCCTTGACGTCTTTCACGGTCCAGGCCAACGGCCAGATCTTCGACGCGTCGGGCTACCGGCCGGTCATCGTGGCTTACCGCGGCGGCTCGCCCGTGCGGATCTCGGACCTCGGCACCGCGGTCGACAGCGTCGAGAACGACAAGACTGCGGCATGGTACGACGCCGAGCGCTCGATCTCGCTCGCGATCTTCAAGCAGCCCGGCGAGAACACGGTGCAGGTCGCGACCGCCGTGCGCAGGCTTCTGCCGACGTTTCAGAAACAGCTTCCGGCCGCCGCGTCGCTGCACGTGCTCTACGACCGGTCGGTGTCGATCAACGACTCGGTCAACGACGTGCGCTTCACGCTGCTGCTGACGCTGGCGCTCGTCGTTCTGGTCATCTTCCTCTTCCTGCGCAAGCTCTCCGCCACGGTAATCCCGAGCCTCGCGCTGCCGTTCTCGATCGTCGGCACGTTCGGGGTCATGTACGTCATGGGTTACAGCCTCGACAACTTGTCGCTGATGGCGCTCACACTCTCGGTCGGGTTCGTCGTGGACGACGCCATCGTCATGCTCGAGAACATCGTCCGGCACATCGAGAAGGGCGAAGGGGTCTACGAGGCGGCCCTCAAGGGCTCGAAGGAGATCGGCTTCACGATTCTGTCGATGACGATCTCGCTCGCCGCGGTCTTCATCCCGATCCTGTTCATGGGGGGCGTCATCGGGCGGCTCTTCCGCGAGTTCGCCGTGGTCATCGGTGTCGCCATCCTGGTGTCGGGCTTCGTGTCCCTGTCCCTGACACCGATGCTCTGCAGCCGGTTCTTGAAACCCGAAGGGGAGAAGAAGGAAGGCCGCTTCCACGCCTGGAGCGAGAAGGGCTTCGACGCGATGCTCCGTCTCTACGAGCGGACGTTGAAGCCCGTGCTGGACCGGCCCCGGATGGTGCTGGTCTTTTCGCTTCTGGTGCTGATCGCGACGGGTTACCTCTTTGTCAAGATTCCGAAGGGCTTCCTGCCGACCGAGGATCAGGGCCTGATCTTCGGCTTCACCGAAGGCGCGCAGGGAATCGGGTTCCCGGCCATGCGCGAGCACCAGCTCCAGGTCGCCTCGATCATCCGCTCGCACCCCGACGTGGCGCACCTGCTCTCGTCGGCCGGTCCGCGCGGCAACGTCTCGGTCGGAAACTCCGGAATCGTCCTCGCGCAGCTCAAACCGCGGAAAGAGCGCAAGAAGACGGCCGACCAGATCATCGCCGACCTACGCCCCAAGATCGCCAGGGTGCCCGGGATCCGCGTCTTCCTGCAGGTGCCTCCGCCCATCCGCCTGGGCGGCACGCTGACCAAGAGCCAGTACCAGTACACGCTCCAGGACTCCGACACCGCGGAGCTCTACAAGTACGCGCCGATCCTGGAGCAGAAGATGCGCGCGCTTCCGGGGCTGCAGGACGTCACGAGCGACATGCAGCTTTCCAACCCGCAGCTCTCGATCTCGATCGACCGCGACCGCGCGTCGGCCCTCGGCGTCTCGACGCAGAAGATCGAGGACGCGCTCTACACGGCGTACGGAACGCGGCAGATTTCGACGATCTACGCGCCGACCAACCAGTACCAGGTCATCATGGAGCTCGCCCCGGAGTTCCAGGCCAACCCCGCGGCGATCGCGATGCTCTACGTGCGATCGGCGAAGGGAGACCTCGTCCCGCTCTCGTCGCTCGCATCCGTCACGCAGAACACCGGCCCGCTCTCCGTCGCACACCAGGGCCAGCTGCCGGCGGTGTCGATCTCGTTCAACATCAAAGAGGGCGTGTCGCTCGGCGAGGCCGTCGCCGCCGTCGACGCCCTGTCGCGACGGACGATTCCCGCGACGGTCCAGACGAGTTTCCAGGGCACCGCGCAGGCGTTCCAGAGCTCGGTCGAGGGCCTGGGCCTGCTGCTTCTCGTCGCGATCCTCGTGATCTACATGGTCCTCGGGATCCTGTACGAGAGCTTCATCCACCCGCTGACGATCCTGACGGCCCTTCCCTTCGCCGGCTTCGGCGCGCTCGTGACGCTGATGCTCTTCAAGACCGAGCTCTCGATCTACGCGTTCGTCGGCATCATCATGCTCGTCGGTCTCGTCAAGAAGAACGGCATCATGATGGTCGACTTCGCGATCGAGGCCCAGCGTAACGAGGGGAAGAACGCGCACGACGCGATCTACGAGGCCTGCGTCGTCCGGTTCCGGCCGATCATGATGACCACGATGGCGGCGCTCATGGGTACGCTCCCGATCGCGATGGGCTTCGGCGCGGGCGCCGAGTCCCGCCGTCCCCTCGGCCTCGCAGTCGTCGGAGGCCTGCTCTTCTCGCAGCTCCTGACGCTCTACGTCACGCCGGTCTTCTACGTGGTCTTCGACCGCATGCAGAAACGCTTCGGCAAGAAGCGCAAGGGCAAGCACGCGACCGAGCCGGAGCGCGCGCCCAAGGAGGAGCCGGTTCCCGCCGCCGCGTCGCTGCGGCTGCGAGACATCTAAATCCCTCTCTCACCGAGGCTTACGGCTCGCGGGAGTCCCCTCCCGCCGGTATAATTACAGCGTGGACAAGGACCTCGAACGCCGTCTCGTCAAGCAGTGGGTGGAGACCGGGAAACTTCTCGATGAGATCCGGCGGCGGGAGCTGCGCGAGATGACGCCTGAGAGACGACTGCAAGTCATCGAAGATGTGTTGTCGATTCCTCTTCCAACTCCAACGCCAGAGAAGCGCCGCAGAACTTCGGGCCTGGTCGAGCAACAGGAACTCTTGAAGAAGCTCTGTCGCAATTGAACCGCGTAATCGATGCCGCCCTGGAGATGCAGAGATTCTGCCGCCAGCGGCGCTGGCGGTTCTGCTTCATCGGAGGCGTCGCGGTCCAGCGTTGGGGCGAGCCGCGCGTGACACGCGACGTCGACTTGACGCTCTTTACCGGTTTTGGGCCGGAGCGCGAATTCGTCCGCACTCTCCTTGAGGCGTTTCGCCCGCGTATCACGGCGGCGGCAGAATTCGCCCTCAAGAGCCGAGTCCTCTTGATCGAAAGCAGCCAGGGCGTCGAGATCGACCTTGGTCTCGGGGGTCTCCCTTTCGAGGAGCGCCTCATCGAGCGCGCATCGGACTTCGCCGTGGGGTCCGGTCGCGTATTGACGACTTGCAGCGCCGACGACCTGATCATTCTCAAGACGTTTGCCGGGCGCGACCGCGATTGGGCGGATGTCCTCGAAATCACGGCCGCTCAATCCGGAAAGCTCGACACGGCGTTGATCTTCCGCGAGCTCGATCCACTGCTGGAGCTGAAGGAAGACACGAGCGCGCTCGAGAGGCTTCGCGCTTTGCTCGCCGCGGGCTGAGGCGCACGCCTACTGGCTGAAAGTCCCGCCTTTGCGAGAGGCTTGGAAGCACCCGGAGCTAACCCTAGATTGGTCTACGCCCGCGTTGCCCTTGCGCTGACCTGGTAGGAGGGCCTGCCGAGCAAGTAGCCCTGCCCGAACTCCACGCCGAGATCGACTAAGGTCTTTCTCTCAGCCTCGACCTCGATGCCTTCGGCCACGAGGGTCGCGCCGATGCGCTTTCCGATCGTGCCGAGGGAAGTCAGGATCTCGCGCTTGATCGGGTCGGCGTGGATGTTGCGCACGAGGGAGTCGGCGACCTTGATGTAGTCGGGCTTCAGGTGCAGGATCGTTTCCAGGCCCGAGTAGCCGGAGCCGGCGTCGTCGATGGCGATGCGCAGCTTCGCGTTGCGGACGAGATCCAGGACTTCCTGGAAGGCGCCGTAGTCGCGCACCATCTCCTTCTCGGAGATTTCGATGACGACGTCACCGTGGCTGCGGTTGATCTGCGCGAGGTTGCGGGCGTCGAGGAACACGGGATGGCGCAGCAGCATCGCCGAGGCGTTGACGAAGAGGCGTCGCTCGCCCACGGCCCGAGGGAGATTCGAGAAGATGAGCTCCAGGCACAGCGTCTCGAGCTCGACGTCCATCTCGTTCTCGTGCGCGACCGCGAAGAGGAGTGTCGGCGATTCGAACACGGTGCCCTGCGGACCTCGGATCAGTGCTTCGTAACCCATGATGGCGCCGTCGGGGAGGTGGCGCACGGGCTGGAACGCGGCGCGCAGCTGCCGGCCCGCGATGACTCCCTTCAGCCCGGCGAAGAGCTCGAGCTTTTCGCTGGACTGGCGCTGGCTGACGATCTTGACCGCCTCGTGAAGAGTGCGGACGACGTGGCGCGAGGGGCGCACGCGCGGGTTGTCGACGGCGGTCAGACTCGAGGCGAGGATGTTGACGAACTCCGCCGCTCCCGGATCCAGGGTCTGCCGGAGGCGCCGCACGATCGACGCGCGCAGGCGCGAGGCCTCGTCTTCGAGCGTTACGGGAAGGCGCTGGCGTCCCGAGAGCGGCAGGCTGTAGAGAACGTAGAAGCCGTCGGCCCCCGAGAACCGTATCGAGTGGACGTACGGCGCCAGGCGCGAGGAGCCGACGTCGTCCTGGAGCACGTCCGCCACGGAGGCCAAGACCCTGTCGTACTGCTCCCAGCCGAAGAGCTCCTCGAACCCGAAGAACTTCCCGACCTGCAGGTACACGACGCCGAGGTTGTCGATGCGTTCGTCGGCTCTCTCGGGAAGCTCGAACGGATGGATCGGCAGGTTCGTGACCCCGTCGTAGACGATCCGCTCGCGGCGAAGCTCCTCGACAGTCTCGGGCAGCGTGTCACTCTGCGGAGGGAAGTTCCCGGCGACGACGTTGGGATCGGTGCGGCGTTTGGCCCTCATCCTTCCTCCACGGTGTTGGGTTCTTCGAGTAGAGAGCGGACCTTCTTGCGCAGCTCCTCGGCCCCGAAGGGCTTGGCGAGGTAGTCCGAGCCGCCGAGCTGCATGGCGGTGATGCGGTCTTTGACTTCGGAGCGGCCGGTCAGAAAGAGGACCGGCACTTCGCGCGTCGCGGTCTGGCGCCGCAGGATCGCGCAGAACTCCCAGCCGGTCATCCCCGGCATGTTCACGTCCAGGATCACCAGGTCCGGCACCTCGCGGATCGTTGAGACGAGGGCCGCGCGGGGCTCCGGCGGCGTATCCACGGTGAAGCCGTCGGGGACGAGGAGCTCCCGCACCGCCGCCGAGACCTCGCGGTCATCGTCCACGACGACGATGCGTTTCACCGAGCCCCCTTCTGGAAGGGCAGGAGGATCGTGACCTCCGAGCCGTAGCCGGCTTCGCTGGAGAGGCTGATCTTGCCGCCGTTGGCCTCGAGGATCTCCTTGGTTACCGCGAGCCCGAGACCCTTGCCGCGCGCGCCCGAAGCCACGGCGCCGGCGCCGCGGAAGGCGTAGTCGAACGCGCGGGTCCTCTCCTCAGGGCTCATCCCCATGCCGGTGTCCTTGACGACGACGAAGGCGTGCGGTCCCGCGGCTCCCGCTCGAATGCGCACCTCACCGCCGTCCGGAGTGTACTTGATCGCGTTGTCGAGAACGTTGCGGAACGCGCGCTGGAGAGCGACCGGATCCGCCGCGGCCGGCAGCTGCGGCCGCTCGGCGATGAACTCGATGCGGATGCGGCTGCCGTGCGCCAGACGGTACGCGGTCGCGAGCGATCCGAGGATCTCGACGAGGTCGGCGCTCTGCGGCGCCTGGAGATGCTCGCCGGGATCCGGCGGCGGCGTCGAGGGAGTCCCGACGAGACTCTCGGCCAGCTCGATCTCGCGCGCGAGGTTGGCGAGGTAATCCGGATTCGGAAGCTCGCCACGCCGCGCGGCTTCCTGGATCAGGTCGGTGTAGACGCGGACCACCGAGAGGGGAGAGCGCAGGTCGTGCAGGATCTCGGCCTCACGATCGCGATCCGCGGGGAGCGGAACCGGCTGGCGGGGGGGCGCCGCGGCGTGCGCGGGCTCGGGCTCGGTTCGTGCCGGCTCCTCGGAGATTCGCGTGTGCGCCGATGCGGCCGAGATTTCGAGCGTCACGAGCAGCGCGGGCGCGGCCAGCGCCACTCCGGCAATCGCGAAGAGAGAAGATGCGCCGGCCACCGGGACGCGGCCCAGCGTGACCAGAGCGGCGACTCCGAGGATCGACGCCGCGGCGAAGAATCGCGCGGCGGCCTTGCCCTCGCAGTGCCAGGACAGGGCGACTCCGGCGGGCAGGAGCAGCGCGAAGGGGGAGAGCGCTCCGCCCGTCAGCGACATCGCGCAGAAGAGGAGAGACAGATCCACGACCATCGCCAGAGGAGCCGTGAAATCTCCGAGGCCCTGCCGGGCGGTCGGCCGGGTCAAAAGAAACAGGGATCCCAGGGCGCCGCCCGCCGCGAGCGCCAGCGGGCGCGGATCTCCCAACCCCAGCACGATCGCGATCAGGGCGAAAAGGGTGAAGAGACCGGAGGCGGCGGCGCGGTGAGCTGTGAAGGCGCCCGCCTTCACCTTCGGACCCCGACCTGCAACCTGCAACCTGAAACCTGCAACCCGTCCTCAGACATACGCGCAGCCGACACGGACGCCTCCCCCCGGCAGAGGAGCGCTGTTGATCGCGCGCAGACGGATCGCGTGACGCTCGGGATCGTTCTTCTGCAGGAGCTCCGCCTTCCAGCGCCGCGGCCACTTTTCGGCTTTCTTCGCGTGGAACGCGAGACCTCCGAAACTGACGTCCACGACGGGCGCCGTGACGGCGCGTCCGTGGCCGTTCCACTCCATGCGCAGGCTCATCTCGCCGGGCGCAAAGCGGGGATGCAGGCGGCGTTCGGGCGTTTCGAACGCGGACTGGGAGCGGCACTGATAGAGCCGCAGATCCGCGACCTTCAGGAGAAAGTCGGAGCTCTTGCCATCCGGGGGGTACGACGCGACTCCGTAATGGAGGTCGAGCGAGAGACCTCCGCGCGCCGGAAGCGACGTCGCGGCGACTCTTTCTCGCACGCGTTCGGCCACGCCGAGCGCCGAGATCAGGTCGGTATTGGGAAGAACGAGAACGAACTCGTCGCCTCCCCATCGGCATCCGGCGTCGATCAGGCGCAGCGACTCCCGCACGACCCGCGCCGTGCGGACGAGAACGCTGTCGCCGACCGGATGCCCCAGGCGGTCGTTGATCGACTTGAAACCCTTCAGGTCCATCATCGCGACCGAGACGATGCCCTCCGATCGCTCGGCACGGGCGATCTCGCGCGCGAGATGGTCGATCAGGAAGCGGCGATTGTAGAGACCCGTCAGCGGGTCCGTGATCGCGTTGACGCGAAGCACCGCGAGATCGGACTCGGAAACCAGGCGCGGGTCCTTGAGCAATCCCTTCTGCGTGTGGAGGTGGTGGAGCAGGACCGTCTGGAGCCCGAGCGGGGAGCCGATCTTGTGGCGCAGCGTCGGCAGGAGCCGCTCGATATCGGCCCAGCGCTCCTCGGCCTCCTCGGGCTCGAACGGAAGTCCGGTCCAATCCGCGAGCAGCTGTGACAGGACATCCGCGCGCTCGCCGTTGCGCGCGATGGCCAACAGCGATTTCTGGAACTTCGGCAGTGAGAAGTCCCGCTGGCGCCCCAGGCGCGCGAGCCGGCCGACCTGGACGCTCAAGTCCTCCGAAGCCAAACGCATTCCTCTCCCGCTGTCACGCTGCGATGTGCTTGCTACAGAGTCAGACGTGCGACGATTTCTTTCCCCGGCGAGGCGCCGACGGAGAGAGGGCCTCTCCACGCTCGGACTCCTCGCGCGAAAGGCGCGCGACGGCTCCCGCCGCCTCGGCCACGGCGTCTCCGAGGGAACAGACCAGGACGAGCTGTCCGTCTTTGAGCAGATCCACGACCTCTTTGTCGGACCGAGCCCACAGGACTGTCGATCCGACGACGATCAAGCGAACGCGAGCCAGGTCAGCGGCGGGATCGAGACGGGCGAGCGCCTCGGCGCACCGCCGGATGCGCGCGAGGCCGACGCCGTTGGCGCGCAGCCGCGCCGCGACGCGCAGCCGCACGACATCCGCGAAGGAGTAGCGTCGCGCGGTTCCGTAGCCGTGGGCCTTTTCGAGCGACGGCCGGACGAATCCGTTGCGGTCCCAGTGATCCAGCTGCCTGGCCGACAGACCAGTCAAACGGGCGACGTCCGCCGTGGAAAAACTCCGGGCAATGACACTCTTGAATTTCATCGATGTAATTCAAAAATGTTAGCACAGAGAGCATCTCGCCGTACGAAATCAGGCTTGTGGGAGCCGGGTCACGGGCGACGGGTGCCTCCGGCCGGCTCGCGGGGACCTGTCCTGGGGGTCAGAAAACCTCGATAATGCCGGCCATGTTGAGTGCCTTGATCCTTGCGGCCACCCTCGCGGGACCGCCGTCCGCACCTCCGGCGTCCGGCTACCTCTACCGAACCACCCTGATCCAGGCCGCGCCCGGGAAGCTCCTCGAGGTCGTGGATCTGTACAAGGCTGGCTGGCCCGGCCTGCGCGACAGCGGCGACGAGCCGCCGATCGGCATGCGCCACAGTCAGGGCGACCGGTGGGACCTTCTGCTGCTGTTCCCGATGGGAAGCTTCGCCGAGTACTACTCGGCGGAACGGGCGGCCCGACGTCAGAAGGCCCGCGACGCGGCGAAAGCGGACGTCGCGCGTCTTTCGGACGACATCGCCTGGACGGAAGACGTCTTCGTCTATGGGCCTCCGCTCGAGGAGGTCCGTGGCCGGCTCGCGAAAGCCGGCTTCTTCCACGTCGAGATGTTCGAGGCGCTTCCTGGTGCGATCGGCAATCTCCATCACCAGCGCGAGATGGAAAACGCGTACTTGAAGGCGCTGAGTCTGCCCGAGAACCTGATCTTCGTGCGCGATTCGGGAGCGCCCTGGGACCTCTTCACGATCGGCGCGTATCGGGACTTGAAGCACTACGCCGAGAGCGCCGATCTCCCGGAAGCGAAGCAGGAAGAAGCCGCGAAGGCCGCGGGATTCGCGGGGGTGAAGGCGATCGGGCCGTATCTGCGGAACTTCATTTCTCTCCACCACGACACGCTGGCCGTCGCGATTCGGTGACCGGGCCCGAAGGGCGCGGTCATCCCGTCATTTCTCGCTGTACCCTTATCGAGTCCGGGATCCCTCGTCGCTGCGGCTCCTCGGGATGACGGCTTAAGCCATGTCATCCCGAGCGGAGCGAGGGATCCCGTGATTTTTCGCCGTATGCTCATCGAGCCCGGGATCCCTCGTCGCTCACGCTCTTCGGGATGACAGTCACTCGGGAGGAACAATGACACTGAATCGACGATCCCTTCTCGTCACGGGGGGCGCGGCGCTGGGTGGGGCGCTGGCCTCCGGCGCCGCGGCGCAGACGGCTCCGAGCGGCGTCGACGGATCGAAGTCGGCCGCGCTCTTCCTCAAGGAGGACGACGGCCTCGCACCGGCGACCTTCGACCGTCTGCCGCTGGAGTGGCACCAGGCTCGCGCGAAAGCGCTGCAGGCACACCTGAACGAGAACGGATTCGCGGGGGCGTGGCTCTCGGATCCGATGAACATCATCTATTTCACGGGGCTCTTCTTCACCACGACCGAGCGCCCGTTCTCCGTCTTTCTGCCGGCGGACCGCCTCGCCACGATCTGGTTCAACCCGGGTCTCGATCGCGACCTGGTCAAGACGTGGTGGGCGACCGAATCCGACTACTACTTCGATTTCCAGCACGCCGAAGGCGCCTATCCGAACGAGGGGAAAGTCCAGCAAGGGGAGCAGGTCGATCTCTTCGAGTGGGTCCTGAAGGGTCTGAAGAAGCGCGGTTACGACGGTAAGCGCATCGCGACCGACAAGGATCTTTCGGCGAAGCGGCTGGCGGCGGCGGGAAAGGTCTTCCTCAAAGACACGAAGTTCGACTCGATTGCCGAGCACTGCGAGAAGCTGCGGATGGTCAAGTCGCCGGAAGAGCTCGCCCTCTGGCGCCGGGCCTACCGGGTCTTCGACGAGACGCACGCGTTCGCGCGCGATCTGCTGCTTGCGAAGGGCACGGATCTGACGGACTACGACCTCGGGATGGCCGCGCAGGAGTTCGGCATGGGCCGCCTGATGGCGGGCATCAAGCGCGACGGCCGCCCGCACACCGCTGTCGGCATCGATCTCGAGGTCGGCGTGCGGTGCGGCGTCGGCACTGCATACCCGCATCCCAATCAGATGCACTACAACAAGATCCAGAAGGGCCAGGCGCTGCAGATCGCGGGGGGCGTCGCCATCGGCGGCTGCGGGGGCGAGCTCTACCGTGCGTTCCTGCTCGCTCCCTGGACGGATCACCAGAAGAAGGTGTGGACCGTTTCCCGCGACTGTTGCCTGATGCAGAAGGATCTCTCGCGCGAGGGCGTGGCCTGCTCGACGGTCGCGTACCAGATCCACAAGCACCAGGTGAAGGAAGGGATGCAGAAGTACATCTACCATCGGCCGGCCCACGGCATGGGTGTGGAGGGCCACCAGCCGCCGTATCTCGCGCTGGGCGATTACACGATGCTCGAGCCGGGGATGATCTTCTCCGTCGAGCCCGGACTCTACGACCCCGAAAACGGCTTCGGCGTCAACTTCTCTGACGGCTTCGCGGTCCAGGCCGGCGGGAAACCGTCTCTTCAGATGTCGCGCCTGCCGTGGTCGGAAGAATGGTGCCTCGTGAAGCTGTAACCGCATTGGGGTCAGGTCTGGCTTTTGTCCACCTCCTCCGACCGGATGGACAAAGTCCAGACCTGACCCCGTGATAGAACCTGATGTTCTACACATGGAGGTCGCCATGGGTCTCTTCGATCAGTTGCTCGGCGGCGTCGTCGGCGAGTTCGGGAACACTCAGCAGAAGGGCTCCCTCATGGATCTTGCGACGAACGTGATCCAGAGCCAGCCGGGGGGCCTCTCAGGTCTCCTGAATCAATTTCGCTCCTCCGGCCTCGGCGCGCACGCGGACTCGTGGGTCTCGACGGGTCAGAACATGCCGGTCTCGGGGGATCAGGTCAGCAATGCGCTCGGCCAGGGTAACGTCCAATCGATGGCGCAGAAGCTGGGTCTACCGCCCGGCGCGACCGCCGCGGCTCTTGCGGCTCTGTTACCTGTGGTCATCGATCAGCTGACACCGAAGGGACACGTCGAGCAGCAGGGTGACCTGTCCTCGACCCTCGCGGCGCTGAAGTCGAAGTTCCTGACGCAGGCGTAGGCGCGGACGCGCGCCGGCCCGCAGACCAGCCGGGGCGCGGTCCGGCGGCGAGGGTCATGGCTTCTTCAGGGCCTCGGCCCAGTTAAGGATGAGGACGACGGGATCGGGCGCCTCGGTACGCGCTCGGAGAAGCGCCAGGAATCGGCCGTCGGGGGCGACGTTGTAGCGGGTGGCCACGTCGAAGCCCGAGTCGCCCTGGGCGAAGAGAGGTAGAGCGAAAAGGGGCCGACCCTGGCCGAAGGCGGGCTCGTCCCCCGTCCAACTCACGGAAACGGCGACGAGCTGGCCCAACCGGACGTAGAAGAGATCTTTCCCGTCGCGGCTCCAGCGGGGCTGCGCGCCTCCCTCGGAAGTCACGCGAATGCGTCGCGCGGCGTCCGGAAACGGGGCCGCATAGACCTCCTTTCGGCCGGACTCGTCGGAGGTGTATGCGACCCAGCGGCCGTCGGGAGAGAAGGTGCCGTTGGTCTCGTCGTCCGCGGTGCCGACGAACGTTCGGGGTTGGGAATCGCCCGTGAGCGAAGCCACCTTGAGATCCCCGAGGCTTCCGGGATTGAACTCTCGATAGAGGAGCCAGCGTCCGTCGGGCGAAATGTCATTGGCCGTCTTGGTCGTCTCCGACTCCAGAAAGGGTTTCAGGTCGGGGCCGCCCTTCGGAGTCGTTTCCCAGAGATCCCAGGCCCCGCGGGAGTACGCCGAGTAGAAGATGCGTCGTCCGTCGGGCGAGATGACGGGCTGCAGCTGGGCAACGGCGTCGCGGGTGATCCGGATTCCTCGACCCACGCCGGTGTCGAACAGCCACAGATCCGGCGGCAGCGGATCAACGCCCATGCTCGCGACGGCCGTGCGCCCGTCCGGCGTGATCGAGAACGAGAAGAATTCTCCCGCGTCTCCGACTGTCGACTGCTCTTTGCCCGATCGGTCGAGCCATACCAATCGGGTGGCGCTCATGCCGGCCTGCCAGAGCACGATGAGGTTCTCGGAAGCTGAGAAGAACGGGGATCCCGGAGCCGTGAAGCTTCGGGCGACGGAATCCAGGACGATGGGCTCTCCCCGGATCTGCAGCGTCTTCGGGTCGCAGGCGGCCGCCATGAGGCTGTGCGCGCGCCCGAAGAGGAGAAAGCCGGGCGGGGCGTAGTAGGGGCTCGTGTCGTTGGACAGAATCTCCCGCTTCTCGGGACCATCGAGAGATCCCACGAAGGTCACCCGGGAAAACGGCGCCTTTGCGTCAGGGCTGGCCGTTCGAAGCTCGTACAGAAAGCGGCGGCTGCCGGGGATGAACCGCGGCCAGCGGTACGACCGCTCGAGACCCTCCAGACGCATCTCCTGCGAAGGCTTGCCTCCGCTCGCAGCGATGCGCATTAGGGGAGAGAGGTTGCTCGGCGAGTAGAGGATCGTCCCGTCCTCGCCCCAGGTTCCACCACGGGGCTCGATGATGTCGCTCACGAGAACGCGGGGCGGCTGGGGCGCGCGAGTGGCCTCGACGATCTTCAGGGCTCCTCGGGCGAAGAATCCGACGAATTTGCCGTCCGGGGACCAGAATGGGAAGAGCGCGCCTTCGCCTCCCGGAACGGGATACGGCTCGGCCGCGTCGAGGTCCCGGATCCAAAGGCGCGTGGAGCCATCCGCGTCTCGGGTGCCGAAAGCGAGCCGGCGGCTGTCGGGAGAGACCGCGACGGGAGCCGAGTTTGCGCCGTAGTTGAAGACGGTCCCCGGCGGAGGAAGCAGGAGCGTACGCATGAGGTGCGTCGACGCCGAACGCGGCCCCCGAGTCAGACCGAAGAGGGCGAGCGCCACGGCCAGAGCGGCAATCGTCCACGGAAGAACCGCAGTCGATCTCTTGCGGCGCGGCGCCGCGGTCGCCGCCGGCTCCGGCGCCGAGCGCTCCTGCCGAATGCCTTCGAGCTGCAGCGCGACGTCGCGCGCGGTTTGCCAGCGGTCCTCGGGCTCCTTGGCGAGACACGTCGCGACGACGCGGTCGAACGACCTCGGCGAGAGGGGTTGGTCACGGGAGATCGGCACGGGTTCATCCCGAAGGATCGCGCCGATGAGCGACGCGCGGGTCGCGCCCGAGAAGGCCTTTCGACCCGTCGTCATCTCGTAGAGAACGAGCCCGAGCGCGAAGATGTCCGTCCGCGCGTCGGCCTCTTTGCCCTCGAGCTGTTCGGGCGCCATGTACTGAACCGTGCCGAGGACCATTCCCGCCTGGGTCAAGTTGGCTTCCGCAGTCGGAAGTGCCGTCAAGCCGTTCTTTGCCATGGGACGGTCCTCTGCGGCCGTTTGCTCTCTTCCGGTCGCGTCGAGCGACCGCTCAAAAGCCTTGGCCGAGTCCGAAGTCGAGGACCTTGGCGCCGGCGGAGGTCAGCATCACGTTGCCGGGTTTCAGGTCCCGGTGCACGATGCCCTGGCGGTGCGCTTTTTCGAGCGCATCGGCGATCTGGGTTCCGTGACGCAGAGCCTGGTCAAGCGGCAGCGGGCCCTTCGCGAGCCGCTCGCCCAGCGTCTGGCCCTCGATCAGCTCCATGACGAGGTACTCGATCTCGCCTTCCCGGCCGACGTCGAAGATCGCGCAGATGTTCGGGTGAGAGAGCTGCGAGATCGTCCGCGCTTCCCGCTCGAAACGCTGGCGCGCCTGGTCGGAGCCGGTGAGCCCCGACGGCAGGACCTTGACCGCGACCTCACGCCCCAGCCGCGTGTCCCGCGCGCGGTACACCTCGCCCATGCCGCCGGCGCCGATCGGCGAGACGATCTCATATGGGCCCAGGCGCGTCCCGGCGGCGAGCGTCATGGCTTCGTCCGCCAGTTCAGGAGCACGCGGAAGGGGTCCTCGTCGAAGTCGTGGATCGGCAGCGCGATCAGGAATCGCTGGCCATCGGCCGTGACGCTGTACTGGTTCGAGACGCTGTTCAGCCGGACGGGCGAGCGAAACAGGGTCTGCGGCGCGCCGATCATGGGAGTCCCTCCGGCGGTGGAGATCGAGGCCGATAGGAAGCGGCCGTCGAGCGAGACGAAGAAGATCTCCTTGCCGTCGCGGCTCCAGGTTGGCTGCTGGCCGCCCGAGGTCGAGATACGCCACCGCTCCTTGGTCGCCGGGAATCGGCTCACGAAGATCTCGGTCTGGCC
Source organism: uncultured Acidobacteriota bacterium (assembly GCA_963733815.1). GTDB lineage: Bacteria > Acidobacteriota > Thermoanaerobaculia > UBA5066 > Gp7-AA6 > DAHUXD01. Next base: position 37,064 of record CAVTEG010000004.1, read on the forward strand.
GGGCTCGTCCGAGCTGTACGTGAACCAGTGTCCGTCGGGGGAGAAATGAGGACTGCGCTCGTCGTACTCGCTGCCGAGCAGGATCTCGGGCTTCGCGTCGCTCTTGAGATCCTTGACGCCGACGTCGAAGCTGCCGCCCATCCGCGTGAAGAGCACGTACCGCCCGTCCGGCGAGGCCGAGTGCGGAGTCGCGAAGCTATCGATGACGCCCACAGGCTCGTCCTTCGGGTCACCGTGGGCCGCCCGCTTGTGTATCTCGTATTTCTGACCTTCGTAGCGGTAGACGATGGTCTGCCCGTCCGGCATCCAGATCGGCATCCCGGAGGATTCGGCGATAGGGGCCGAGACGTCGCGCGCGACGTCGATGGTCGTGCTCGTGTAAACGCCGGTCTCGACCGCCCGCGTCGAGTAGACCGCCTCGCGGTCGTCCGGCGAGAGGTTGACGTTCCAGATGACGCCGGGCTGCCCGATCTTCCCGAGCACGTTGCCCTTGCGGTCCATCCAGGTGAGCTGGCGCTCGGCGGTGCCGGCGCGATAGACGAGGACTCCTGTCTGCGAGACGGTGAAGAGGTCGAGGAACGAGCCGAGCTCGGCTCGCATCACGGGACGCACGATCGTTTCCGGGCTACCTGAGAGCTCGGCCGTCTCGGGGTCGAAGGGCTGCGCGAGCAGCGCCCCGCTGCGGCAGTAGAGGAGGGTCGTGGGCGGAACGAAGACTCCCGTGGCTCCGTTGCGGAGGACGAAGCGACGACCGGGCTTCCCGAGAGTCCCCCAGTATGTTCCGGTCGTCTCGATCCGCGACGTCTTGGCGAAGAAGAGGAAGTGTTTTCCGTCCGGCAGGAACTGGGGCCAGCGGTGCATGAGGTCGCCCTGCTCGAGCGTCGTCGCGGGCGTGACGGGCCCACCCGACGCCGCCACCTTGTAGATGGCGCCGGCCGCCTTCTGAGCGAAGAGGATGTCGCCGCCCGGCGACCATGTTCCCCCGCGCCCGGCCTCGGCGTCCGCGAGAGACTCGATCGATCCGGTCGCGACGTCGATGCGCCGGAGTTTGCCTCGCGCGACGAAGCCCAGCCATCGCGAATCTGGCGACCAGAAGACGGATTCCGCCGACTCGGTTCCGGGCAGAGGGCGCACCTCGGAGTTGGCGAGCTCCCGGATGCGCAACAGGAACTTGCCGCCGGTAATGCCGGCAAACGCCAGTGCTCGTCCGTCCGGCGAGAGGGCGAAGAAATCGTTCTGAATCGTGCGTTCGGGAAGCACGATTGACAGATCCATCCGTCCCGAACTCGTTGCCGGAGGCCTGGTCTTGAGTACGGCGAGAGACGCGGCGGCTGCCAGTACGGCAGCAGCGGCGATCGCCCAGGGCACCAACGACCGGCGTGACGTTTCGGTCGCGACGGGGGGAGCGCCGGACTGCGAGCCCGCGGCGATCCACTTGAGCTCCCGCTTGATGTCGGCGGCGCTCTGCCAGCGCTCCTCCGGATCCTTGGCCAGGCACGTCTTGACGACTCGGTCGAGAGAGGCCGGTGCCAACGGCTGGAGGCTCGAGATCGCCGGGGGCTCGCTCTGCATGATCGACGAGGTCAGCGACGCCTGACTCGTCCCGGAGAATGCCTTTTTCCCGGTCGCCATCTCGTGGAGCGTCGCCCCCAGTGCGAAGACGTCCGTCCGCGCGTCGGCGTCCTTGCCCTCGAGCTGCTCGGGCGCCATGTACTGAAACGTCCCCAGGATCGTGCCTTCCTGGGTCAGGCCTTGCCTGCGTCGGAAGCGACGTGAGCGCTCTCCGGGAGTCGCGCCCCGTCGCGTCAGCCATCGCCTTGGCCAGCCCGAAGTCGAGCAGCTTGACGCCAGACTGTGGTGAGCATGACGTTGCCGGGCTTCAGGTCCCGGTGGACGATGCCCTGACGGTGCGCCTTGTCGAGTGCGTCGGCGATTGCGATGCCGTACTCGAAGGGTCTGCTCGAGCGGGAGCGCACCCTTGGCGAGACGCTCGCGTGAGCGTCTGGCCCGCGAGCAGCTCCATGACGAGGTACTCGATATCGCCTTCCCGCCGATGTCGTAAAGCGCGCAGATGTGCGGATGCGAGAGCTGCGAGATCGTCTTCGCTTCCCGCTCGAAGCGCTGGCGAACCTCGGCCGGAGCCGGCGAGGCGTTCGGCGGAGCACCTTGACCGCGACCTCGCGCCCGAGCCGCGTGTCCCGCGCGCGGTACACCTCGCCCATCCCGCCGGCGCCGATCGGCGCCAGGATCTCGTACGGGCCGAGGCGTGTGCCTGTAGCCAAGCTCATCCGTGGCCTTCCCCGCTGCTATTCGCTACACACTCTCATGCTGGGAGAGGGTGCTCAAGAGACTTCCCCTCCCTCATCCGTCGGCCCGCGAAGCGGGCCGCTGGGAGTCTGAGCCTCTAGCGCGACGCCGAAGCCGGTGAACCCTCCTTCGCCAGGCCCAGCCGCTGCAGAACCGCCTGGAATCGAGCGCTCCCGCGCAGGCCGTCCCAGAGCGGATCGATGCCCAGGTAGGGCATCAGGCTGGGGCGGTCGGCGAAGGCCTTCTCGATCCAATCCAGGGCGCGGTCGTTCTCGCCGAGGCCGGCGTGGACGAGCGCGCGATCGAGTGTCGAGACGTAGCGTCCTCCACGCTCGAGCGCATCGAGGCGATCGAGGATGGCCCGGGCGCCCGCCGCGTTGCCCGACTTCGCGAGCGCATTACCGAAGTAGGCGAGATACCTCGGGTTCTCGCCCTCGAGGCGGACGGCGGTTTCGGATTCCGCGCGGGCCTGGGGCTTCTTCCCCTTGGCCAGCAGTACCGATCCGAGCATCCAGTGTCCGGGAACGAAATTCGGGTCGAGCTCGAGAGTCTTGCGGCACTCCCGTGCCGCGTCGTCGTACCGCCGTGCGAAGTAGTAGCGCCGGCCGAGCCAGGCGTTGATGATGAGCGAGAGGGGATCGAGCTCCAGCGCCTTCTTCTGCTCGGCGATCGCCTCGTCGTGGCGCCCGTGGATCGACGAAAGGTCGGCATGCCAGTGGCGCCCAATCGCGTAGTTGGGGTTGAGCTCGAGCATCCGGAGGAACTCGCGCTGGGAATCCGCCCAGTTCCAGTCGTACCACATCTCGATCGCGCCCAGGGAGGCATGCGCCTGCTCCGACGTTTCGTCGATCTGGATGCTCCGCTGCGCCGCGGCTTTTGCGCGCGGATACGTCTCCGTCGCCGGAACGAACTCGTACAAGCCGAGCGAGACGTTCGCGTCGGCGAGGCCGGCGTAGGCGTCCGCATAGACCGGATCCTTGTCGATGGCCTGCTGAAAATAATCGATGGCCTTTCGGATGGCCGGCTCCGTTCGCTTGTTCCAGTGGTAGCGCCCCTTCAAGTACGCGCGGTACGCATCGGGATCCAGGGTCGAACCGGGACCTGGCGCGGTCGACTGCGACGACGCGCGCCTGGGGCGCAGCTGCTCGCCGACGTCGCGTGCGATCTCCTGGTGGACTTTCACGATGTCCGAGATCCTCCGGTCGTACTTCCGGCCCCAGAGGAGCGTGTTGCGTCGCGCGTCCACCAGCTCGGCGGAGACGTCGAGCCGATCTCCTCGTTGCACCGCGCTCCCGGTCAGCACCGCCCGGACACCCAGCTCCTGGCCGATCTTCACGGGATCGATTGCCTGGCCGCTGTAGCGCAACACCGAGCTGCGCGCGATGACACGCAGCTCGGGGAGGCGCGAAAGATCCTGGATCAGGTCGTCGGCGATCCCCTGACCGAGGTACTCCGACTCCGGATCGGAGGAGGGCGTCTCAAACGGGAGCACGGCGAGCGAATCGATCGAACCGCCCTTCGACCGCGCGACGAGAATCGTGAGGACCGAGAGGGTCACTACGGCGAGTGCCCAGAGTCCGGCTCTCCGCGGACGCGCGACGATCTCCTGCGGCGGAATCGGCGGCGCCGCCGTGGCCTCGGGCGGTGGCGCGGGAACGGCGATCCCCCGCAGTTCGCCGGCGATGTCTCTCGTCGAGGGATAGCGCTCGTCCGGCTTCTTTTTCAGGCATCGACGGATGACGGACGACAGCCGTTCTGGGACCGTGGGGTTGACGACTTCGACGGATTCCGGCTCGTCGTTGACAACCGCCAAGAGCGTCTCGACGGGATTCGAGCGCGCAAAGGCCACTCGACCCGTGGCCATCTCGTAAAGGATCGCCCCGAAGGAGAATTGATCCGATCGGAAGTCGACCAGCAATCCTCGGGCCTGCTCGGGAGACATGTAGCTGGCCGTGCCGAGAACCGTGCCCGGTTCGGTGTCCTGCGTGAGCGTGACGGACGGGTTCCGATCCTGGGTTCGCATCGTCCGGCGGGCGATACCGAAATCCAGGATCTTGACGAAGCCGTCGCGGGAGATCATGACGTTCTCGGGCTTGAGGTCGCGGTGCACGATGCCGGCCGAATGCGCTTTTGCGAGACCGTCGGCGATCTGGGCGCCGACATCGCAGATGCGCTCCGGGTCCAGACGGCCCTGCGCGAGCATCTCGCGGAGCGTGACGCCGTCGACCAGCTCCATCGCGATGTAGGCGACGCCTTCGGCACGCTCGATCTCGTAGATCGTGATGATGTTGGGATGGTTCAGCGCCGAGGCCGCTCTCGCTTCTCGCTCGAAGCGGGAGAGTGGGTCGCTGTCCTCGGCCAGATCTCCCCGCAGCACCTTGAGAGCCACGTCGCGCCGCAGCCTTGGGTCCCTCGCGCGGTACACGACGCCCATGCCGCCGGCGCCGATTCGAGAAACGATCTCGTAAGGGCCGAGGCGAGCTCCCGGGGCGAATGTCACTTCTCGCCCGCGCCGAGCGGCTCGAGGATCTCGTACGGGCCGAGCCGGGTGCCCGAAGCCAAGCTCATCCGCGTCCTTCCCGCTAGTAACCGCTACACACTCTCATGCTGGGGAGAGGGTGCTCAAGAGACTTTCCCTCCCTCATCCGACGGCCCGCGAAGCGGGCCGCGCAAAGTCTGAGCCTCTAGCGCGACGGCACGGACGAGACGCGTGCGGGCCGGATCGACGACGTCACTTCAGCCCCTCCACGACATACAAGTCCGAGAGGACGCGGGCATAGCTGAAGGCCCAGTAGCGGCCGTCCGGCGTCACGATGACCGGGTGGATCCGGATCAACCCGGCCAGATCCTCCAGGGTCAGTTCGCGCCAGAACTCCAACTTCCCGGAGTCAAGGTCCAGGCGCAGAATTTTCTCCGGCACCTCCCCGATGGCGTACAGAAAAATGTGCCGGCCGTCCTGGGCCCACCCGATCTGGGAATACCCGGAAGCCTCTGTGGGAACCTGCTGCAGTGTTCGGCCCTCCGGGACCGACAGAATCCTCACGTCCCCGTTGGGACCGATGACGGCGACTCGTTTTCCGTCCGGAGACAGCATCTGCGACTGCGAGAAGAGCCGGATATCGGCGGGCAACGACAGCTTGCTCGCGTTGCCGCTCGATGTCTGGACGGCAAAGATGCCCGACTTTGCGTTGCCGCACAGAATCCGCGTGCCGTCCGGAAACCACTCCGCGGTGTCGCAGGTCGGAGACTTCTCGAGCCGTCGGGTTTCGCCGGCACCGGTGGGAACGAGGATCGGCGTTCGTGGACCCGAAGCGGAGGCTGTCACGATCCATTTCCCGTCGGGGGAAAGCTGGCCCAGGTCGAACGTGTATCCGTCGCCCAACCGGATGGGAGGCGACCCGTCGGTATGGCGAAGCAACGTGGCATCGCGATCGTGGAAGACGATCGTCCGGCCGTCGGGAGAGAGATCGAGCAGAAAGCCGTCGTCGAACCAGGAAAGGTCGCGCGGGAAGGCGCCGTCCGAACCAAGAGCCCGGATGCCGACGCGCCGGTCCCAGCGCCCCAGCAGCGCGCGCCCGTCGGGCGCGACGTCGAAGAGGCGAAGCTCGCCGGGGACGTTGGCCACTTCTCTCGTTTTTCCATCGAGCGTGGAGGCGTACAAGGCGGGGTTCGTCGTTGCGAGGCGATTCTGCGCCGTGAACCACACCTCGTCTCCGCGGGAGGACCAGGCGATCCCGCCCGACGAGACTTCCCAGCCTCTGGACAGCACGCGCCGATTTCCGTCGGCCACACGCAAGGCCATGACGTTCGCCGTGACCAGCGGGTGCTCGAAGAAAGCGATCCAAGCCCCGTCCGGCGATACCCGGAGGCTGCTGATATCGCCGTCGGTCTCGTACAGGATCTTCCCGACGGGATACTCGAGCCGGGTCTTGCCCTCGATCCGACGGGCCACGGCGAGCTCGCTACCGTCCGGAGACCAGTCCGCTGCTTCGACGTCTTCAAGAAGATCCCTCGCCGCGCCCCCTTCGAGGGCGGCCCGAGCGAGGGTACCCGGCTGAAGGAAGAAGAAGATGAAGCGAGGGTTGCGCAAAAAGGCCATTTGGCTTTTGGGAGAGATTGCGAGGATCTTCCCCGGCGGAAGGTCGAGCTCGCGCGTCTCCGTCGCTCCGGCTCTCGTCGAGAAGAGGCGAACCGGAGCGCCGTCCCAGGCGGCGCTGTAGACGACGGTTTGGCCGTCCGGTGCGAAACGCCCGGACCAGATCATGCCGCGCCGGAACGAAAGCTGCTTCCATTGGGGGGATGGCGGCGGGCCGCGCTTGCCGAGAAGAGGGCCGAGGAGGGCGCCGGCCGCAAGCGCCGCGGCGGCGACGGCGGCAAGCGCGAGGCCGCCGTATCGTCGGCGCCTCGGGGGCGGCGCGGCCAGGGCGGCAGCGCCGCTCGCCTCCGAGAGACGGTCTCTCAGAGTCGAGAGGTCCCGCGCCAGATCGCGCGTCGAACCGTAGCGCTCCTCGCGGTTCTTGGCGAGGCAACGCTCGACGATCCAGTGAAGGAGCATCGGCGTCGAAGGCGCCCGGGCGGCGAGCGACTCCGGCTCCTCCCGGATGATCGCCGCGAGCGTCTCCGGCGCCGATGCCCGTGAAAAGGCGCGATCCCCGGTCGCCATCTCGTAGAGGATCGAGCCCAGAGAAAACTGATCCGACCGGTAATCCAGCTCCTCGCCGAGCGCCTGCTCCGGCGACATGTAGGCGGCCGTCCCCATGATCTTCCCGGGCTCGGTGAAGCGCGTAACGGTAGGCGCCTCCGTGCGACCGCTCGTGTCCTCGGGCGCCGTCAGCTTCGCGAGGCCGAAGTCGAGGATTTTCACGAAGCCGTCGCGACTCACCATGATGTTCTCGGGTTTGAGATCCCGGTGCACGATCCCGGCCGCGTGCGCCCGCGCGAGCCCGTCGGCCACCTGCGCCGAAATCGCCAGCAGGCGCTTCACGGGCAGCGCGCCCTGGTCCAGGAGGTCCCGAAGCGTTTTCCCATCGACCAGCTCCATTGCGATGTAGGAGCCGGAATCCGACTCTCCGAAGTCGTAGATGACGACGATGTTCGGATGGTTCAACGCCGAGGCCGAACGCGCCTCCTTTTCGAATCGACGCAGGCGGTCGGCGTTGGCGGAGACCGAATCGGGCAGCACCTTGATCGCAACCTCTCGGCCCAGCCGCGTGTCTCGCGCCCGGTACACCTCTCCCATCCCGCCGGCGCCGAGGGGACCGAGGATTTCGTAGGTGCCGAGGCGCACCCCGGCAGGGAGTGTCACGGCTTCTTCTTCACGGCTTTCAGAATGCTTTCGAGCGCGACGCGCGGATCTAGCTCCTTCTTGTCGTAGATATTCCAGCCTGTGAAGACGGCGATGAGGTCGAGCTCAGGCACGACGATGAGAAGTTGTCCGCCGTACCCCCACGCGAGAAACGCCCCGTGCGATTCGGCGCGGGACGCCGGCAGCGTCCACCACTGATAGCCATAGCCGAGCCCCTTCTCGTTCGTCGCCGTGGCGGGCGTCGTCGACGCCTTCACCCAGCCATCCGGCAGGATGCGCTTGCCTTCCCAGACGCCGTCCTTCATGTAGAGGTAACCGAACTTGGCCAGATCGCGCGCCGTCAGGTAGAGGCCGCCTTCGGTGTCGGCGAGGCCTTTCGGGGTTCGCTTCCAGTAGAAGTCGATGCCGAGCGGCTCGAACAGGTGCTCCTTCGCGTAGTCGTCGGCCGGCTTCCCGGTCGTTTTCCAGATCAGATACGAGAGCAGCTCCGTGGCTCCGCTGTTGTAGACGAACTTCTTGCCGGGGTTCGTCGCCATCGGCTGATCGAGAACGTATTGGATCCAGTCGTCGCTGCCTTCCATCGCCGCGCAGTTATTGGCGGGATCCGTGTAGTCCGCGGTCTCCTCGTCCCAGCGGATCCCGGTTGTCATCGTCAGGACGTCGCGCAGCGTCATCCGATCGCGGCGCGGGTCGGGCGGAACCTGGAACGCCGCGAAGTACGGCATCATCTTCGCGTCCACAGCGGGAATCTCACCGCGTCCGAGGGCGATGCCGATCAAGGCCGACGTCACGCTCTTCGATACGGATTGCATGGTGTGCAGGGGGCCGCGCTTGTAGAAGGGGTGCCAGTCCGGGTCGTAGTAGTTGTAGATCCCGGGCGCGCCCTTCCCGGCGAACAGGCGTTCGTAGTCCTTCGCGTGGTCGTAGGTCTTCTCGTAGACGACCGCCCCGTGGCGGATGACGAGCATCCCGTCCACGTAACCGTATTTTCCCGCGGCGAACTCGCGGTCCAGCGCTTCCAGGGCCACGCGATCCACCCCCTGAGCGTCGGGCGTGGATTCCGGCCAGCCCTTCGTCGGAAACGTCGCAGCGCCGAGAGCCATGGACATGGACACGAGCAGTACCGGCGTCACTCGAAGCCTTCCATCGTCCAGACGTCCCCGCCCTGAGGGCGAAAGCGGTCGAAGAGGACGCGCTTTCCGTCGGGCGACCAGCTCGGGTAGTCGATTCGCGCATCCGCGTCGTCGAACTCGAAGACTTTCTCGGGCTCGCCGCCGGAGAGAGGCGAAACCCACAGCTCCTTGTGCCCGACGACATCCATCACGCGGGAAAGGTCCGGCGAAAAAGACATGTGCGCTCCGCCCGCGACGCGCGCCGTCGGCTCGGGTTCGCCTCCTTCGAGCGCAACGCGCATCGTGCGCGATTCGCCGCCCGGCGTCCGGTAGAGCAGCGCCTTCGAGTCCCGGCTCCAGAGAAGGAAGTGGCCGGCGACCCCGGTGCGGGTCAGGGCGCGAGGCTCGGAGCCGTCCGCGTTCATGACCCAGACCTCGAGGCGCCCGCTGCGATCGGACTGAAATGCGATGAAGCGTCCATCGGGCGAGAAGAAGGGATTGATGTCCAGCGAGTCCGACTCCGTCAGCCGCTTCATGTCGTCCGATGACACGTCGACGGACCAGATGTTCGGGAAGCCCGAGCGGGAGGAGAAGAAGAGGATCGTGCGCCCGTCGGGAGACCAGTTCGCCTGGTAGTCGCCGCCCGCGCTGTGGGTGAGCTGGCGTGCGGGCGCGCCGCCGATCTCCTGGACCCAGATGTTCATGTCGCCGCCGCGGTCGGAGTTGAACGCGATCGCGCGTCCGTCCGGGGACCAGGCGCCGCGGCTCTCTTCACGGTTGGTGGCGATCGCTTCTCCGGGAGCGCCGGTAGGGCGTCCGGTCGCGGGGTCCACCGGGAGGGTCCAGAGATCGGCGTTCTGGCGTCGGATCGAGAAAGCGAGCCGCGAGCCGTCGGCCGAGAGGACCGGCTCCAGGTCCTGCCCCGCGCCCGTCGTGAGCTGCTGCGGAACGCCGCGCGGTTTTCCGGCCGAAGTGACGGGGATGCGCCAGAGATTCAAGCCGCCGCTCCGATACGAGGAGAAATAGATGTAGCGCCCCGTCGGCGACCAGACCGGCTGGAGATCCTGGAAGAAGTCGTTGGTGACCCAGAGCAGCTGCTGCGTCGCCAGCTCCACGACGCGCACGTCGAACTTGGTGCTCTCCTTGTTCTGGAACACGATCCGCCGCCCGTCCGGCGACCAGCGCGGCCGGACGTGGGCGATCGCTTCGGACTGGTCGCTGGTGAGCTGCCGCGGGTTGTGTCCCTGGAGATCCACCGACCAGATGCGGCGCTGGCCCTCCCACGGCGCGTCGAAGGCGATGTGTTTCCCGTCCGGCGCGAACGACGGGTTGTAGGCGTCCCCGACGAGCCGCGTCTCCTGGCCCGTGCGGAGGTCGAGGATCCAGATGTCCCCATCCCAGAAGGCGCCGAAGACGTCGCCCGGCTCGAGCTTGCGCCGCGGCGCGCGCGCCCGCACGAAGGCGATCGTGGCGCCGTCGGGCGACCAGGACGGCTGGATGTCGTCGAAGGCTCCAGTGGTCCGGGGCGTCTCGCCGCCTCCGGTGGATTTGCGCGTGAAGATCTTGCGTACGCCGTCGAGGTCGGCCGCGTAGGCCATCTCGTCGCCGGCCGGCGAGAACACGGGAGACTCCTCGAGGCCGCGCGACAGTGTGAGCTGCGTCAGGTGCGGCGTCGCGGTCCGGGTCGCCGGGCGGGGTGGACGGCTGCGGCGCGGCGCCTCGAGGACTTTCTCGATTTGCGCGCGCGCCTCCGCCGCGTCGGGTCGTCGGCTCGGATCCTTCTCGAGGCAGCGCTGCAGCAGACGGCGGATCGCCGGCGGCGTGGAGCGCGGAAGGCTTTTCCACTCGGGCTCGTCGTGAAGGATGGCGGCAAAGCAATCCGCGACGGTGGGTCCCGCGAAGACCCTCCGTCCCGTGAGCATCTCGAACAGCAGGCAGCCGAAAGACCATAGATCCGTTTTTCGGTCCACATCGAGCGCGCGCGTCTGCTCGGGGCTCATGTACGCGGGCGTGCCCATGACGGCGCCCGTCGCGGTCATGGAGTCCGAGGTGGCGATCGACCGGGCCGGCTTGCGCGTCGACGGCCTTGGCGAGGCCGAAGTCCAGGACCTTGGCCCGGCCTTCCGGCGTGACGTGCACGTTGGAGGGCTTCAGGTCTCGGTGGACGATTCCTTTCTCGTGCGCCGCCGCCAGCGCTTCCAGGATCTGGCGTGCCAGCTCCAGGGCCTCGCTCACCGGCAAGGGGCCGGAAGCGAGCCTCGCGGTCAGAGAGTCGCCGCCGACGAGCTCCAGCACCAGGAATCGCATGCCGTCGCGTTCCTCGAGCCCGTAGATCGCCGCGATGTTGGGGTGACTGAGCGCGGCCAGCATCCGCGCTTCGCGGCTGAAGCGAGCCAGGTTCTCGGGGTTGCGCGCCAGCGTGTCGGAAAGGACCTTGATCGCGACGTCGCGTTCCAGGTGCGGGTCGCGCGCCCTGTAGACGGCTCCCATGCCGCCGGAGCCGATCGGCGCGAGGATCTCGTAGGAGCCGAGCCTCGTCCCGGCGGAGAGCATCACGTCCGGTCGTTTCGGGAGAGGATCCACATGCGACTTCCCCTCTCTCGTCGGTTGGCCCGCGAAGCGGGCCGCACAGAATCGGAGTACGGAATTCTATCGCCCGTTACGCGGGCGAGGCTTCGGTGCGGCGGCGTCGCTTCTCGGCCAGCCAGTACAGAACGAGCCCCGCGGCCAGGAACCCGAAGGATCCGATGAAGACCTGCACGAAGAACGAAGTCTTGTTCTCCGTGTCGGACGGAGGGATGAGAGCGAGGACGATCGCGACCGCGGTCGTCAGGAACCCGAGGGCGTTCCAGAAGAGGCTTCCCGCCTTGCCTCCCGGCACCGGGATCGCACCGGGCTGCCGGCGGATCTCCTCGCGCAGCCGGATCGCGGACGCGAACATGTAGAGGTACGGAATGAAGTAGACGATCAGCGTCGCGTTGACGAGCTTCAGGTAGGCGTCCTTCACCGTGCCGCCCCACTGCGCCGCGACGATGAAGATCGCGGAGAAAACGGCCTGGAAGAGCATCGCGAACCACGGCGTCTTCCACTTCGGGTGCGTCTTTCCAAATATGGGCGGCAGGTACCGGTCGAGGCCGCCGACGAAGAGCAGTCGCGCGGTCGCGATCAGCCATGCGCCGACCCCGCCCAGCCCTGCGAGGGTCATGAGCAGCGCGATCGGCGCCCCGAGCCACGGCATGCCGTGCGCCGCGCCGGCCTTGGTGATTGCCTGGTTCACGCCGGAGATGATCGAGACCTCATTCTGGGGCAGCGACCAGAGCAGCGAGATCGTCCCGGTCAGGTAGACGGCGGCGATCGAGAGGCCCGAGATCACGATCGCGCGGGGGAAGGTCTTCCGCGGCTCGACGACTTCGCCGGCCATTGTGGGCGCGAGCTCGAGGCCGGCAAAACCGAAGCAGAGATTCGCGAAGAACAGCACGGTCGGCAGCGCCGAGAAGTTCGGGATGAGCGTGCTCGGTGGCATTGGCGTCCTTGATCCGGACGTCGTCAGAGCGATCAGGCCGACGAGGAGCAGCGCGGCCGACGGGATCCACTGCGCCAGGCCGCCGATGTTCTGGACCCACTTGCCGGTCTTCATGCCGACGATGTTGAAAACGAGCGCGATCGCCAGCAGCACGAGAGAGGCGCCGGCCGCGTACGCCGGGCTTTGCTCGAGGTGCGCGAAGCGCGTCCCGAATACGTAGAGGGCGAAGACGACCGTCGAGAGCGTCAGGGTCGGAAAGTACGTGATGTTCGAGGCCCAGTAGAGCCAGCCCGCGAGGAACCCCTGGCGCTGTCCGAACGCTTTCGTGGACCAGACGTAGAGACCGCCTTCCTCCGGAATGGCCGACGAGAGGGAGATCACCGCGAAGCCCTGGGGGATGAAGAAGCAGATCGCCGCCAAGACCCAGAGAAACATGGAGGAGGGCCCGTTGGCAGCGGCGAGCGCGATCCAGCGCATGCCGACGATTGCGGCGACGTTGAAGAGGACAATGTCCCGGGTCTTGAGCGCGCGCTCCAGGGCCATGCGGCAGTCTCCTCTATTTCCAGCCCGTGACGACGTAGAGATCCGAGGCGGTCACGCGGTTGATCGAATAGGCGTAGTGGGCGCCGTCGGGGGTGACGTAGACGTTCTCGATCCGGACGAGCCCCGCGCGGTCGGCCGGGATGAGTTGCTTCCACAGCGTCTTCTTTCCGGTCGCGAAGCTGTAGCGGTAGATCGGGCGCGGGACTTCGCCCTCGCGCGTCACGTAGAGCGTGCCGCCGTCCTGGCTCCACTGAATCGGCGAGTCCCCTGGATCCAGCCCGGGGATGGGACGCGGGTCGCCTCCGTCGACGGGGTAGATCGTCGGGCGATGCTCGGCATCGTTCAGCGCCAGGCTCTTCCCGTCGGGCGACGCGGCGGCTCCGCCCGTCAGTCCCTCCGGGGTGAAGGCGCGCGGCTTTCCACCCGCGAGGTCGAGCACATACCCGCGCGAGCCCTTTCCGGGCTCGGATGCCGCGAAGAAGATGCGCTTGCCATCGGGCGGCGCAAACCCTCCGCCCCGGATCTGAAGACCCTCGATCGCGACAGGCTTCGGCTCTCCGGTCGCGGTCGGCAAAAGCACCAGTCGGATTCCGTCCTTCGCGAAGGAGCGGGTCAGCGCCCACTTTCCGTCCGGCGAGAGGTCGTCCGCGCCGCCGTCTCCGAGGCGCACCGCTGGACCGCCGTCGGTCGGGCGGAGATAGACCGAGCCGTTCGGGCCCCCGCCCTCTCCCTGCTCGTCAAAGAGCAGAGTCTTGCCGTCTCGGGAGAGGACGGCGAGCGACGACTGGTCGAGCCAGGAGAGATCGCGCTCGCCCCCACCCTCCGAGGAGCCGAAGAGGATCTCGCGCGTGTTCAGCTCCCGCTCCACGAGGACCCGTCCGTCGCGCGCGATGTCGTTTAGGACCTCGAGGTCGGTCAGCGAAGCGACGAGCCGCCGCCGGCCCCCGAGGTCCAGGCCCCAGAGTGCCATGACCGGGCCGCCCGGTTCGGACGTGCCCACGCCCACGACCCAAAGCTCCCTGCCGGACGGGTGCCACGCGAGGCTGTCGGCGAAGATCCAGTTGCGGCTGAGCTCGGTCTTCTTCCCGGATCGGTCGACGGCGATCACCATGGGGACGCCGCCGCCTTCGATGAGCGCGACTCTCTCTCCGTCCGGCGAAACCCGAGGCATCGTCAGGTTGTTTCCCGAGCGATAGATCGGCTTTCCGATCGGGTACTCGAGCACGAAGGAGTCCTGGACACGGCGCAGCACGGCGAGCTGGCTTCCGTCGGGGGACCAGTCGGCGGCGACCGCGTCGTCCAGGAGCAGACGCGGCGCTCCTCCGCCGAGCGGAACACGCGCCAGCGTGCCGGTGCCGATGACGCCGAAGAGGTTCGTCTTCTTCTGGAGGATTGCGAGCTCTCCCGTGGAGGAGACCGCGAGAAGGCTCGCCCCGGGAATGCCCAGCGGTCGCGACTCGGGGCTTCCCAGATGCGCCGTGTAGATCTCGGCAGGCCGGTCTCCCCACGCGGCGCCGTAGACCACGTTCTGTCCGTCGGCGGTGAAGCGCGCGAAGAGCACATTGCCGCGCCGGAACGTGACCCGCATGTGGTTCGCCGGTTCGGTGGGCTTCGGCCCCGGGCCGGAGCGCCGTCCGACCCAGAAGGCTCCCGCGGCGAGGAGGATTGCCGCCCCGGCCATTGCGGCAATCCGGCGCGCGCCCCGGGAGCGAACCGAGGCCGACGCAGCCGCGGCCGACATCCCCGATGTGCCCGACACCGCCTCGAGGTCGAACGCGAGGTCGTGGGCGGACTGGAAGCGGCGCTCGGGATTCTTCTCGATACAGTGCCGGACGATGCGCTCGAGCGCCGGCGAGATGGCCTGGTTCGTGACGGAAAGATCCGGCGGCTCCTCTTTGAGGATCGCGGCCATGGTTTCCCCGGCGGAGTCGGCGTGGAACGCGCGCCGGCCCGCGAGCATCTCGTAGAGGATCGCGCCGAACGCGAAGATGTCGGAGCGCGGGTCGGCGGGCTTGCCCTTGATCTGCTCGGGAGACATGTAGCCGAGCGTGCCCATGACGACGCCGGGCTCCGTGCCGGCGGTCGCGGTGGGAAGGTTCGTCTGCGGACCCGAGCCGGCTTCCGTCTGCGTCAGCTTCGCGAGGCCGAAGTCCAGGATCTTGACCCGGCCCTCTTTCGTGACGAAGAGGTTCTCGGGTTTGAGGTCCCGATGCACGATGCCTTTGTCGTGAGCGGCGGCGAGGCCGTTGGCGATCTGCGTACCGAAATCGATGGCCTTGCGCGGCGAGAAGCGTCCTGCCGCCAGCTCTGCCCGCAGCGTCTCTCCCTCCAGAAGCTCCTGGACGACGTAGGGAGCGCCGTCGTGCTGCCCGATGTCGTAGACGATCGTGATGTTGGGGTGGTTGAGGAGTCCCGCGGCCTTCGCCTCCTGCTCGAATCGGCGCAGACGATCGCCGTCCGCCGAAAACGACGCGGGCAGGACCTTGATCGCGACGTCCCGGCCGAGCCGCGGGTCCTTCGCGCGGTAGACCTCGCCCATCCCACCCGCGCCGATCTGGCCGAGGATCTCGTAGGGACCGAGCTTCGATCCGGCGGCCAGCATCTATTTCAACCGCTCGAGCAGGTAGAGCTGCGTGAGGCGCCGCATGAACGAGTAGACGTAGCTCTCACCGTCTCCGGCCGGTATCACACCGATCATGCCGACGATCCCGGCCTCGTCAGCTGGCATGATCTGCTTCCACAATTCCCGTCGGCCCGACGCGAGGTCGATGCGTGTGACCTGAACCGGGATACTGCGGGTCCGCATGTAGAGGCTCCGGCTGTCGTTCGAGAACCGCACGGGAATCTCGGCGGGCTCAGTCCCCGGAATCAACCGCGAGCCGGCGCCGTTCGTCGCATAGAGCCGTGACTGACCATCGTGTCCGACGGCGGCGATCCACGCGCCGTCCGGCGAAACCGGCATCGCGAAGACTTCAATTCCTTCCGGGCTGATCGGACGCGGCGCGCCGGCCCCGACGTCCTGGGTCCAGAGCCGCATTCCGTGGCCGGGCTCGTTGCCCGCGAAGGCGAACCGGCGTCCGTCCGGCAGCCAGAGCGCCGCGAGATGGTTGATCGCGTCGTGCGTCAAGGTCCGACTTTCGCCCGGCCCGGTGGGAAGCGCCAACAGCTGCTGCGGCGGGGTCGTCGAGGGAATCGCAATGACCCACTTTCCATCGCTCGAGAGAGACATCCCGGCGCCGCTTCCGAGCCGGACGGCGGGGGAGCCGTCCGTGCCACGAATGTAGACGGAATACTCCGGCCCCCCTCCCTGGCCGCTCTCGTCAAAAAGGAGGGTCTTGGCGTCCGCCGAGAGATCGCGCGCGTACGAGAAGTCGAGCCAAGAGAGTTCGCGTTCCTTGGCTTCGCCCGGGCCCCGGCCGAGAATCAACATGCGGGAGTCGTCGCGGCTGACGAGAGCGCGACCGTTTGAAGCGGTGTCGTGCAAGGTCAACGATCCGGGCACCTGCGCGACCACCCGTTCGTGTCCTTCCAGGTCTACCGAGCGCAGCGCGCGATCGCCTCCGTGCTTGGCTCCGGTGAAGAGGATCCGGTTTCCGCCGGGCTCCCAGGCCAGTCCGAAGACGCTACTGTACGGTCCGCAGAGTACTCGCTTGCGTCCCTGCGCATCGACCACCGCCACCGATCCTCCATCGTCACCCTGCAAGGGATGATCGATGAGTGCAACCATGTCGCTGTGCGGCGAGACGCTCGGATGGCTGATGTAACCTGCCGTTGCGTAGAGCGCGTGTCCGCTCGGGAACTCGAGCTGGATCTTGCCGGCCGCGTCCCGCACGATCGCGAAGCTCTTTCCGTCCGGTGCCCAGTCTGCCCACTGGATGTTTTCGAGCAGAGGCCGCGGCGTGCCGCCTGCGAGCGGTACGCGCGCGAGGGTGCCACCGATCGTGAAACCCCGTATGAAACGGGGCTCCAGGAGCACGAGGAGTTCCCCGGCGGATGAGACGCTCGCGAGGATCGCATTCGGAATCGGCAACGGAGTGTGCTCGGCGCTGCCCGGCCGACCCGAGAAGATCTGAGACGGCGCGCCCTCCCACTTGGCGCTGAAGACGAATGTCTGCCCCTCCGGACCGAATCGCGCGGCGCTGACCGTTCCCCGGCGGAAGGTCAACTGCTGGAAGGCGACGGGAGGCTTCTCGGAAGCCCGGCGCCCGAGAAGGTAAGCGCCGGCCCCAATCGCGGCCGCGGCGAGCAGTGCGGCAACCGGTGCCAGTCGGAGACGCCGCCGGACGCGCACCGGCGGGACCGCTTCGAGGCCCGAAGGCGTCAAAAGCGCTTCCAGGTCGAACGCGACGTCGTGCGCGGAGTGGAAGCGCTTTTCGGGAACCTTCTCGAGACAGTGCCGGACGATTCGGTCCAGCGCGGGACTGACGCTCTGGTTCGAGATCGAGAGCTCCGGCGGATCCTCGCGGAGGATCGCCGACATCGTGTCCGCGGCCGAGTCGCCGGTAAACGCGCGCTTGCCCGACAGCGCCTCGTACATGATCGCGCCGTAGGAAAAGATGTCGCTTCGAGCGTCCGCCGGCTTTCCGCGTACCTGCTCGGGCGACATGTAGCCGAGCGTACCGAGTACGACGCCGGGATCGGTGCCGGCCGCGGCTGTGGAAACGTCGGTCGCCGAGCTTGCTTCCTCCAGTTGCGTCAGCTTGGCCAGCCCGAAGTCGAGGATCTTGACGCGCCCGTCGGCCGTGACGAAGAGGTTCTCGGGCTTGAGATCCCGATGAATGATGCCCTTCTCGTGCGCGGCGGCGAGGCCGTGCGCCATCTGGATCGCGTAATCGATCACCCGGCGAGGAGCGATCTTGCCTCCGGCGAGAGCCGCGCGCAGCGTCTCTCCTTCGAGAAGCTCCTGGACGACGTAGGGGGCGCCGTCGTGCTGGCCGATGTCGTAGACGATCGTGATGTTGGGGTGATTGAGGAGTCCAGCGGCCTTGGCCTCCTGCTCGAAGCGACGCAGGCGATCGGCGTCGTTGGAGAACGACGCGGGCAGGACCTTGATCGCGACGTCCCGCCCCAGGCGCGGGTCCTTGGCGCGGTAGACCTCGCCCATCCCTCCGGCGCCGATCTGGCCGAGAACCTCATAGGGACCGAGTTTCGAGCCGGCCGGAAGACTCACGGTTTCGCCTTCGCCGTCTCCGACATCGAGCGCTCCCAGATGTCCGCGTTCTCGTTGTTGCGCGCTACATAGCAGGTCGTCGCGGTGCGGCAGACCACCATCCAGTAGCTCGAAGACGGCGTGTTCTCGACGATCCGGCGGTCCCCGGCCGTATCGATCACATGGAGGCCGTCGTCCTCCCGAAGGATGAGCCGCTCGCCGAGCGCGGTCCCGCGCGCGGCCCGCCTTCCGAGGTTGAGATTCGGAAAGGGCGTCGAGACCCGGCGACTCTCGGGATCGAAGTAGGCGACCGTCGTCGTGAAGCGGTCCTCGTTGCGCACTCCGACGCCGATCAGGCGTCGCCCGTCCGGGGTCCAGTCGATCGGGTAGAACTGTTGCCCGGGCGCCGGACCCGGGATGTCTTCGGTGGACGCGACCTTGCCCGCGCCGTCCAGGCGGATGAGCTTGCCGCTCGTGGTTGTGCTGACGGAGATCATGCGGCCGTCGGGTGACCAGAGCGGCTCGATGATGGAATCGCCTTGAGTCCGGGTGAGCTGCGTCAGTCCGCTGCCGTCCGGCGCGATTGTCCAGATCTCGTACCGCCCGGTGCGATCCGAGTGGAACGCGATTCGGCTGGCGTCGGGCGAGAACTTCGGGTGCCGATCCTTGAACGGGTCGTCGGTGACCTGGCGGACGCCCTTGCCCTCCGTGCTCATCAGGTAGACGTCCTCCTGGGCTGCGCCGCGCGCGTCGAAGACGATCCACTTGCCGTCCGGCGAGACGTCGAAATCGGCGACTTCGAGCGCGCTCTGGTAGATCTCCTCGGGCTTGCCCACGAGACGCCCCTGCGCGTCAAACGTCAGGCGGTCGAACGAGAACGTCTGCTGGCGATCCACGTACGCCAGGTGCCGGCCGTCCTGGGAGAGCGTCATCCCGCCGACCTCGCGCGCGGGGAGGCGGTCCGCGACCGGAGGGCCGAGCGTCTTGCCGGTCGCCTCGTCGATGGGCACGCGCCACATGTTCATGACGCCGTCGCGGTTGGACAGGAAGTAGAGCGAGCGGCCGTCGGGAGCCCAGATCGGGTTCCAATCGACGGGCGGATCCTGCGTCACCGGTACGGGCTGCTCGCCCTTCGCGAGCCCCTTCACCGGCATTGTCCAGATGTCGCGTTGGCTTCCGCCGGTGGGCAGGCCCCAGTACACGATCCGCAGGCCATGCGGCGAGACCGCGGGCTGGATGGCGTCTCCGGCGAACACCATCCGACTGTTGCCGGTCGCGACGTCGACCGCCCAGAGTGCGCTCGTGCCCAGGCGGCCGTAGGGACGGATGATCAGCTCCGTCGAATAGAAGATCGTCTTGCCGTCGGGCGACCATGCGGGATGCGTCCCGAACTTCGTCAGGCGACGAACATCCTCGCCGGTTGCACCCATGAGGAAGATTCCGCCCTCGCCGCACTGGGAGCCGTACGCGATGAGGCGCCCGTCGGGCGAGAAAGCGGGTGAGAAGCTTTCGCCGTTGCAATCCGTCGTCACGTCGACCGGCCGACGGCTGCCGGCGCGCTGCACCCAGATGTCGGACTTGCTGCCCGCCCGGTGCACGAACGCGAGGAGCTGACCGTCGGGAGAAAGCGTCGGAAACTCCTCCAACCCCGACATGTTGGTGAGGCGCCGGAAGAACGGAGTCCCCGCCGCGGCTTCGGAGGCCGGCGCGGGGGCGCGGCGCGCGGCGACGTAAGCGATCGCGGCACCGGCGGCGAGCCCGGCGATCAGCCAGGCGAGCGTTGGAATTCGGCGGGAGCGAGAGGGCTTCGCGGCGCCGACGGCCGATGGCGCCGACGAGCCGGTCAACGCCTCGAGCGCGAAGCCGACGTCGTGCGCCGAGTGGAATCGCTGCTCCGGGTTCTTCTCGATGCAGTGGCGCACGATGCGATCGAGACCCGGCGAGATGTTCTGGTTGGTGACCGATAGATCCGGAGGATCTTCTTTCAGGATCGCCGACATCGTGTCCGCCGCCGAGTCGCCGTGGAACGCGCGGCGCCCGGAGAGCATCTCGTAGAGGATCGCGCCGAAGGAGAAGATGTCGCTGCGCGCGTCGGCGGCGCGTCCCCGCACTTGTTCGGGAGACATGTAGCCGAGCGTGCCGAGCACGACGCCGGGCTCGGTGCCCTTCGTCTCGGTCGGAAGGTTGGTCGCGCTCGAGACGGCGCTCTCGTTCTGGGTCAGCTTCGCGAGGCCGAAGTCGAGGATCTTGACGCGGCCGTCCCTCGTCACGAAGAGGTTCTCGGGTTTCAGGTCGCGGTGGACGATCCCTTTGTCGTGAGCCGCGGCGAGGCCATGGGCGATCTGCGTCGCGAAGTCGGTCGCTTTGCGCGACGAGAGCTTCCCGCCCGCGAGCGCCGCACGCAGCGTCTCGCCCTCGAGCAGCTCCTGGACGACGTAGGGCGCGCCGTCCACCTCACCGATGTCGTAGACCGCGGTGATGTTGGGGTGATTGAGGACTCCCGCCGCCTTCGCTTCCTGCTCGAAGCGGCGCAGGCGGTCGGCGTCGGCGGAGAAGGACGAAGGCAGAACCTTGATCGCGACCTCCCGCCCGAGGCGCGGATCCTTCGCCCGATACACCTCTCCCATCCCTCCGGCGCCGATCTGGCCGAGGATCTCGTAGGGACCCAGCTTCGAGCCGGCACCGAGGGTCAAGCTGCGCGGATTTTATCTGTTCGCCGAAGCCCTATTTCGGCAGGTTCGCGTCCCAGTTCACCACCAGCGTCGCACGCACCGGAGTCGGGTCGCCGGCGTTGTTGATGAGGACGCGAGTTCCATCGGGGGCGACGTCGTAGGCGGGGATGCCGACACGGGGACCGACGTACATGTTGGTGCGAAACAGCGGCTGCACACTTCGAACTTCGAAGGAGGCGCCGCGGACGTCCACCGCAGCAGCGATGAGCTCCCCCCGGGGCGACTCGAAATAGAGCGCCTTCCCATCCGGGCTCCAGCGGGGCTGTCGCCCGCCGGTCGCCGAGACCTGCCATTTCGCGCCGCCGCCCGGGAACGGGGTGACGTATACCTCGTCGCGGCCCGTCTCGCGCGACACGTAGGCCATCCAGCGCCCGTCGGGCGAGAACTGCCCGCTCATCTCGTTGAAATCCGAGTGGGCGATCGGGAAGATTTTCTCCGGCTCGTCCATCGGAATCACAACGATGTCGTCCGACGGAATCGTTCCCCGCGTGCAGAGGACGTAGCGGCCGTCGCGGGACCAATCCGACGGCTCGATGCGAACGCTCGATTTGTAAATCGTCTTGCGGTCGCCGGCCCCGTCGGAGCGCGTCGTGTGGACCGTGAAGTCGGCGGGCCCCGTCTGGCGTACGTAGAGGATTCGGGTGCCGTCCGGAGACCAGATCGGCGCGAGGATGATCTGACCTTCGGTTGTCAGACGCGTCCGGACTCCGCGCTCGAGCTCGTAGATCCAGATGTCGTTGTTCGGGTCTCCCTGAACGACCGACGCGCGCTTGCCGTCGGGCGAGAGCTTCGGTGCATAAGCGTCGCTGCTGTCTCCGATCTCCTTGAGATGCCGGCCCGCCATGTCGATCCACGTCAACTGGCCGCCGCCTCCGGGCTGCGACAGCTCGTACGCGAGGAGGCCGGTCTGGGAAACCGTGAAGTTCCCGCGCCACGTGCGGGTATCCAGACGGACGTCACCGGCGACGAGAGCCGGCTGGCCCGAGAGCGTCCGCCTCGCGGCGTCGAAGGGTTGGGCCATGAGGTTCGCCTCGCGCAAGAAGAGCAGGAGACCGGAGGCGTAGGCGACGCTGGCGAAGTTTGAAAGGATCCTTCGATTCTCCTTGCCGTCGATCGACACGGCATAGATGCCGGACTCGGGGGAGTGGGGGGTCTCGTGACTGCCGGCGGTGTAGAGGACGTGGCGCCCGTCCGGAAGAAACAGCGGCCAGCGGTGCGTCGTGTGGAGCTTCGGATCCAGCCGAGTCAGTGGCGTCGGAGTTCCGCCCCCTGCGTCGACCCGAAAGAGACCGGTCCGCACGTCGGGGGCGAAGACGATGACGCCCTGCGGGCTCCACGAGCCGCCCCGCGGATTGGGTGCGTCGCAGATCACTTGCGCGGGTCCGCCGGAGATCTCCATGGTCTTCAGCTTGCCCTCCGCGAAGAAGCCGAGAGAGCGGCTGTCTGGAGACCAGAACGGATAACGCCCGCCTTCCGTCCCCTTGATGGGAGCCACGGCGCCGGTGCGGAGCGATTGCAGCCAGAGCTTTTCGCCCGTACCGAACACGAGGCGCGAACCGTCGGGGGAAAGCGTCAGCGGCCCCGCGTCGTCGCCCTCGAAGCGGAAGGGAGCTCCTTCGGGAGAGACGAGTGAGGAATGGATCGGAACCCGGGCGTCCGCCTTCGGCCGGAGAGCCCGGCCGGCGAGGAGCCCGCCGAGCAATAGCAGAGCGGCCGCAATCCAGGCGAAAAAGCGGGAAGATCTCATCGTGCGCGGGGCGGGTGCGGCCCCGGGCGTCGGGCCCTCCGCGAGCCAGCGCAGCTCTTTTCCGACGTCGCCGGCGGATTGCCAGCGGTCCTCGGGGTCTTTGGCGAGGCAGGTCTTCACGACCCGGTCGAGCGCCGGC
Organism: uncultured Acidobacteriota bacterium; assembly: GCA_963733815.1. Taxonomy (GTDB): domain Bacteria; phylum Acidobacteriota; class Thermoanaerobaculia; order UBA5066; family Gp7-AA6; genus DAHUXD01. The sequence continues at coordinate 59,621 of CAVTEG010000004.1, forward strand.
GGCGACATCGGCTGGACTTGCGAGATCGGCGGCGGCTCGTCGCGCAGGATCGCCGAGATCAGCGAAGCCTGCGTCGAGCCCGAGAACGCCTTGCGACCGGTCGCCATCTCGTAGAGCGTCGCGCCGAGGGCAAAGATGTCGGTCCGCGCGTCGGCGTCCTTGCCCTCCAGCTGCTCGGGCGCCATGTACTGGAACGTCCCGAGGATGGTTCCCTTCTCCGTCAGGTTTGCTGCGTCGGGAAGTCGTCAGCTATCGGGGTCTCGCGGCGGCCAGGCCTTCGCCAGGCCGAAGTCGAGCAGCTTCACGCCCGTCCTGGTCAGCATGACGTTGCCGGGCTTCAGGTCCCTGTGCACGATCCCCTGGCGGTGCGCCTTGTCGAGGGCGTCGGCGATCTGCGCGCCGTAGCGCAACGTCTGCTCGAGGGGCAGAGGCCCCTTGGCGAGCCGCTCTGCGAGCGTTTCGCCTTCGAGGTAGCTCCATCACGAGGTACTCGGTGTCACCTTCTCGGCCGACGTCGTAGATCGCGCAGATGTGGGCGAGCAGCACGTAACGGAACCAAGTAGAGG
>CAVTEG010000005.1:0-38447 GCA_963733815.1 uncultured Acidobacteriota bacterium
GGGCGCAAGGCGTTTGGCAAAAGAGCCAATGTTGCTGATCGGCTCTATCATGACGTCCGATCCGGCCTCCATCTCCGGATCGGCAGCTGATGACACCGCCCGCGGTCCACCGCCCTGCCTTCCAAGGGCTGCCTCGCCAAGGAGCCCGAGCATCGCTCGGCTCCGACCGCGCACGACGTGATGCTCCAACTCCAGTGGATCGCGGCAGGCGGCTCGGCATGCCGGGTTACCGGCGCCCGTCGCCGCGCGGCGCAGAGTCGGGAGAAGCCGGCGTGGGGCGTCGCGGCCGCGGCATCCTCGCGGCGGCGGCTCTCGGGTACGGCTTCCTCCGCCGCGCTCCGAAGCCTCCGCGCGTCGTGCGGTTCGAGGTCGCGAATCCACCGGGGAATTACGACTTATTCGGATGCTCCGAAAATCTCTCCCGACGGAAAATGTTGGCGTTCAATGCGACCGATGCCGGTGGCAAGTACAGCAGATCTGGCTTCGGCCGCTCAACGCGCTCACGGCGCAGCCGCTGCCGGGCACAGAGGGAACGCGGCGTCCGTTCTGGTCCCCGCACAGCCGGTTTCTCGGCTCCGACGCGGATGGGAAGCTGAAAAAGATCGACGTAACTGGAGGGACCGCCCACGAAGATCTGCGATGTCCCGACTCGGAGTCGACGGGAGCTGGAGTCCCGAAGGCGCGGACCCCTTCTGGACGGCACGGGCACCGATCCATCTACCGGGTCTCCGCCGCGGGCGGAGCGCCGGTCGTCGCGGCGAAGGCGGACCCGGCACGCAAAGAGATCCACGTCGGGTGGCCCGCCAGTTTCTTCCCATGGCCGCCCGGCCACTTCATCTTCATCGCCAAGTTCAATCAAAGCAGGCGGATCAGAGCTGCCATCGCATCGGCTCGCTCGATCGAGGGTAGACGAACCGTCGCTCCCGCGCAGTCGAGCACGTCTACGACACCGAGGGCGACCTGCTGCTTCCGGCAGCACTCGGAGCTGCATGGCCGAGCCGTTCGACGCGAGGGCGATCAAGACGACCGGTGAGCCCGTCCCCGTCGCGGAACAGATCGGGATCGACGCGGTCGGGCTGGCGCGCTTCTCCGGTCTCGGCGCGACGGCGCGCTCGCAGACCGGACCGGTGAGTCGGGAGGCCGGTTGCTCTGGATGGATCTCGGTCCGGAAAGGAGCTCGAACTCGCTCGGGGATCCGGCTGATTACCAGGACCCTGACTCCTCTCCAGCCGGCGACCGGCTCGCGTTCGACCTCACCGAGCTTCGCACCGGCAGGAGCGACATCTGGATCTCGCGACTTTCGCGGGGCGTCAACTCGCGCTTCACCTTCGGCCAGGACAGCGCCTACTGCCCCGCGTGGTTCCTCTCGGCGATTCCATCGTCTACGGCTCCGACCTGGACGGTGGTTCAGCATCCACCAGAAGGCGACGAGCGGCAGCGAAGAAGAGAAGCTCCTCGTCAAAACGGACGCGCTCTGATTCCGCCGGGTTTTTCTCCCGATGGCCATTTCCTCGCTTATCAACGCGAGGACCCCAAAACGGGTTGGGACATCCTTCTCGTTCCCCTTACCGGCGACGCGAAGCCGATCACCTTCCGTGCCACTCCGTTCCGCGAGGTCCAACCGCGGTTTTCTCCCACGGCCGCTTCATCGCATACGTGGCGAATGAGTCGGGACGCAACGAGGTCTACGTCCAGAACTACCCCGGACCGGGACGGACTGGCAGATCCCCATGGCCGGAGGAACCGACCCGCAGTGGAGGCCGGACGGAAAAGAGCTCTATTACCGGGGGCTCGACCAGAAGCTGATGGCGGTCGAAGTCCGGGGAGGCGACGCGGTCGAGCCGGGCCTGCCGCAGGTCTTGTTCAGCTCGAGTCTCGACCGGCGCCTCGAGTACCAAGTACCTTCCGGACCGGACGGGACAGAAGTTCCTCTTCGTCGCGCCGCCGGGCCGCGACGCGATGACCCCGACCTCGTCGTCGACAACTGGTTCGCCGCCCTGGGTCGGTAGTCGAGAGATGGCCAGGAAGGCCGCGGAGATGACCGAAAGCCCGGTGCGCCGCTACGGTCTCGCCGTCCTCACGGCGGTGGTGGGCGTCCTCGCCCTGCTCGCTCCGCGGGCTTCGACTTCGCCCGAGCCACGGGTCGGCACGCTGCTGCTCATCGCCGCCGCCTTCGAGCTGCAGCACGGCTTTCGGCGTTCGACCGCCGCCGGGCAGCGCGCCGCGTGGATCGGCGGCGCCATTACCTTCCTCATGGGCCTCCTCCTCTTGAATGCCCCCGCTCTGGCTGGAGATGCGCTCGTCCTGCTCTTCGCGGGATGGTTCCTGTCGACGGCGTGCGCTTCGGCGTGGCAGGCGATCCAGGCGCGCCGCGCCGGCCGGCCGTTCGGCGCGTCCGCCGCAGCGGCGCTGGGCAACTTCGCGGTGGCCGGGCCTGCTCTTCGCGCTCGCGAATGGGCGCCCCAATGGGCCGTGCCGATCGCGGGGGCGCTCCGCATCTTCGGGACCGCGTGGAACATCGCGATGGCTCCGGCCTTCGACGCCGACGACGCGGGCGAAACCGTTGTGCGGGACCTCGGCCTCGAGGAGCGGCCCGAAAGTCGCGGCACTCGCGGAACGGCTCGAGGCGGAGGAGGCCCGCCGTTCACCGATCGATCGACACTGGATCCGTGTCCTCATCCTGACGCTCTTCGCGATTCACCTCGGCCGGATGGGCCTCGACCGCACGGCCCTGGGCATCGTGGCGCCGGGCGTGGCGGTGTCGGCGACATATTCGTCGGTCTCGTAGTGGGTCTCGGTCTCGTCCTGCCCCTCCGCCTGGCTCTGCGGAAGTTGACCCGCCCGCTCGAAAGGCGGGCCTGGAACTGGCGGCTCGCGGCGCCGGCGTCGTGGCGGACGCGCCTCGTCGACGCTGGCTCACCGGTCGGATGCTCCTCTCGATCGAGATGCGTGATGCGCGCTACTCGCTACGGGCGGCCGTTTCGCGCGGCCTGCAGATCGGGCTGCCGCTGGCGGCCGTCATCGCCGCGACCGTCCCGGTGTGGGGCATCAGTTGGTACTTCGACACCGAGAACTGGGCGGCCGGCATGTGGAATTCCTGGGCGGAAGAGCGCACCGACACCTGGCGCGAGGCGATGACCGGGCGACGGTCGCCGGCGGAGCGCGCAGAAGGACGAACGGCGGGCTTCGCCGTCTCACCGCCGGGCACGACCGGCGACTTCTCGTTCATCGTCATCGGCGACACCGGGCGAGGGGGACGCATCGCAGCACAGTCCTGCGGGCGACCTACCTCGAGGTGGTCCGGCGCCCGGAGGTCAAGTTCGTCGTCATCTCGTCGGACGTCGTGTACCCGACCGGCTCGATGAGGCACTACGAAGCGAAGTTCTGGCTGCCGTTCATGGGCACCTCCAAGCCGGTGTACGCGATCCCGGGCAACCACGACTGGTACGACGCCCTGGAGGGGTTCGCCGCAACCTTCCTGGAGCCCGGACGCGGCGCGGGCGGCCATGCGCGCGCGGTCGAGGTCGACAACCGAATCACGAGCACGACCGACGCGCGGATCGAGGAACTGATCGCCACGGCCTCGCGGCTGAAGAACGAGTACGGCGTGCCGACACAGTTGCAGCAGGCGCCCTTCTTCCAGTTCCAGACCGACGCGTTCGCCCTCTTCGCCGTGGACACGGGGGTCGCCAGGCGCGTGGACGCGGCGCAGATGGCCTGGCTATCCGGTGCGCTGGACAGCGCGCGCGGCAAGGCGAAGATGGCGATCCTCGGGCACCCGCTCTACGCCGGCGGCAAGTACACCGCGGTCGACAACGCGGAGTTCGCGGCGCTGCACCAGCTGCTGCGCGAGCACGACGTGTCGATCGTGATGGCCGGCGACACCCACGACCTCGAGTACTATGCCGAGCCGACGTGGCCGGCTCGGCCGGACGACACATCACTTCGTCAACGGCGGGGGCGGCGCCTACCTGAGTTTCGGGACCGCACTCGACTGGCCCGCCCGGCCGCGCGACGGCCGACTGGGCGTTCTATCCGAACGCGGGACCAGGTCGTCGCCAAGATCGAAGCGACGACGCCGCTCTGGAAGCGGCCCGCCTGGTGGTGGACGACAGCGGTTCGGAGCCTGGCCCTTCTCGGCCGAGTGGCTGTCGGCGGCCTTCGACGCCAACGTCGCGCCGTTCTACCAGAGCTTCATCGAGGTCCGCGTGGAGCCCTCGGCAGGAACCGCATTCGCCTGCTGCCGTATGGCGTCCACGGCCGGCTGAGCTGGGGCGACCTGGACGTCTCCGGGACGTGCGTCCCGCCGGCGAGGCGGCGGATGCGCCGGTCGAGTGGACGCTGCCGCTGGCAGCGCGGCGGTAGCGACGCCGCTTACGCCGCTGCGCGCGCCGGCACGACTTGCCTGAGCGCGGCGACGAAGGCCTCCATCTCCTCGGGCTTGCCGATCGAAACGCGCAACCAGTTGGGCATCGAGGAGAACTTGCGGCCGACCTGGATGCCGAGCTCCCGGAACGCCTCCTTCACCGGCCCGACGTCGCCTCCGACGTCGATCATGACGAAATTCGTCTCGGAAGGAATGTCAGCGGCGTCGGTCGCGGACGAGCTCCTCGCATAGCCACCGCCGCGTCTGGTTGAGCAGGCGGCGGTTCGTCGGCACGACGTTCGCGTCCGACAGACTCGCGAGCCCCATCGCGAGCGCCGCCTGGCTCGTGTTGTCCCAGGACGCGTGCTGCTGCAGTCGCTCCGCGTTGGAGGTGGACGCCACGGCGTAGCCCAGCCGCATTCCGGCCATGCCGTAGATCTTGGAGAAAGTGCGTGTGACGACGACGTTGTCGTGCGGCGTGGGAAGCTCGAGCACGCTCTTGTAGCGGGGATTCTCGACGAAGTGGTGATACGCCTCGTCCACGAGCACGATGCACGTCGGCGGCAGGCGCCTGAAGAAGTCCTGCAGCTGCTCCGAATCCACGATCGTGCCCGTCGGGTTGTTCGGATTGCAGACATAGACCATCGCGGTGCGCGCGTCGCAGGCCGCCGTCATCTTCGCGAGATCGTGTCGGTACTCCGGGGTCAGAGGCACCTTGATCGCTTCGGCGCGTGTGACCTTCGCGTAGTTCAGAACGGCTTCGAACGTCGGCTCTGCGGCGACGATCCGGGTGCCCGTGGGAACGAACGCGGAGTCCGCCATTCGAAGCACGTCGCTCGATCCGCAGCCGAGGACGATCTGCGATGGATCCACTTGATGATGCCGGGCGAGCGCCGAGCGCACCTCTTCCTGGATCGCTCCGGGATATCGGGACGCCGCGCCGCCGCAGCGTCCGAGCGCCTCGAGACTCGCGGCGCACGGGCCGTAAGGATTCTCGTTCGCGCTCAGACGGATCGGCCCCTTCGCGTCGCTCGCCGTCGCGGCTCCGAGCGGAGAAGGAATGCGCGCGTCGAAGAGTGCGGCGCCGGCGGTCGCTCCGAGGAGCCGTCCGAGAGTGCGGCGGGTCAAGGTCGAGGACATCGGCGGCCTCCTGTTCTCGATCGCATTCTCTCTCCGACGGGCCCGGCGTTATAGTGTCCGCTGTCTGACCCCCAATATCAGAACGAGGCTCGGTCCTTACGAGACCCTCGCGCCCATGGGCGCGGGCGGGGTGGGAGAGATATCGGTATGACACTGGAGTCCGGATCGAGACTCGGCCCCTACGAAATCGTCGCGCCGCTCGGCGCGGGCGGCATGGGCGAGGTGTACCGCGCGCAAGGACACGCGCCTCGGCCGCGACGTCGCGATCAAGGTGCTGCCCGCGCACCTGTCCGACCTCCCCGAGGTGCGGCGCGCTTCGAGCGCGAGGCGAGGACGGTCTCGAGCTCTCCCACCCGCACATCTGCACGCTCCACGACGTCGGGCCGCGAGGGCGGGACCGACTACCTCGTCATGGAGCTGCTCGAGGGCGAGACGCTCGCCGACCGCCTCGGCAAGGGCGCGCTGCCCGATCGCGCAGGCGCTGCAAGCATCGGCAGCGAGATCGCCGGACGCGCTCGACGCGGCGCACCGCGCGGGCATCGTGCACCGCGACCTGAAGCCCGGCAACATCATGCTGACGAAGAGCGGGCGCGAAGCTGATGGACTTCGGCCTGCGCGAGCGCCGCGGCCGCCGGGCACGAGCGGCGTCGCGCAGCGCGACGAGCCTGCCGACCGCGCCCAGCGATGAGCCAGCCGCTGACGACGCGGGAACGATCCTCGGCACGTTCCAGTACATGGCGCCGGAGCAGCTCGAGGGCAGCGAGGCGGACGCGCGCAGCGACATCTGGGCGCTCGGCTGCGTGCTCTACGAGATGGCACCGGCCAGCGCGCGTTCGACGGGCAAGAGCCAGGCCTCGCTGATCGCGCTCGATCATGGACTCGGACACCGGCGCCCGATCTCGCTCGATCCAGCCGATGATCCCGGCCGGCGCTCGACCGGATGGTGCGCGGGTGCCTGGCGAAGGATCCCGAGGACCGCTGTCAGACCGCGCACGACGTCGAAGCTGCAGCTCCAGTGGATCGCCGAGGGCGGCTCGCATGGCCGGCGTGCCGGCGCCCGTCGTCGCGCCGCAGGAAAAACCGCGAGCGGCTGCGCATGGGGGCTGCTCGCGGCGGCGCGGTCTCGCGGCCGTCGCGGCCCTCGCCGTCGGCTTCGTGCGCCGCGCCGCCGAAGCCCGCGCCGCTCGTGCGCTTCGACGTCTCGCCGCCGTCGCCGGATCGCGACGATGGACGTGCCGCGCATCTCGCCGGACGGCCGCTACGCTGGCGTTCAACGCGACCGACTGGACGGCAAGAGCCCGGATCTGGATGCGCCCGATGGACTCGCTCACGGCGCAGCCGCTGATCGGGGACCGAAGGCGGCGCGCGTCCGTTCTGGTCGCCCGACAGCCGCTACGTCGCGTTCATCGCCGAGCGGCAAGCTCAAGAAGGTCGGACGTCACCGGCGGGCCCGCCGACGAAGATCTGCGACGCGCCCGGCGGCGTCGGACGGCACGTGGAGCCCGGCCGGGGTGATCCTGTTCGACGGCACGGGCACCGATCCGCTCTATCGCGTGCCGGCGGCGGGCGGGACGCGCGCCGTGGCGGTCGCCCTCGATGCGGCGAAGAAGCAGACGTCGGTCGGATGGCCGCAGTTTCTTCCGGACGGCAAGCACTTCATCTATCTCGTCACCGGCGAGAAGCAGGAGGACAGCGCCTACTGGATCGGCTCGATCGATTCGGCCGAGAAGAAGATGCTGGCGCCGGCCCAGACGCTCGTCCAGTACGCGCCGCCCGGGTACCTGCTCTTCGTCTCGCGACCGAACGCTCGTCGCGCAGCCCTTCGACGCCGAGGCGCTCAAGATCAAGGGCGAGGCCGTGCCGCTGGCCGAGAAGATCGGCACGGACAACGTGGGCCTCGCCCGCTTCTCGGTCTCGAACGGCGGCGTGCTCGCCTATCGGACCGGCGAGACCGGAGGGCGCCTTCTCTGGCGCGACCGGGCGGGCCGGGAGCTGGACACGCTGGGGGATCCCGGCGACTACGCCAACCCCACTCTCTCGCCCGCGGGAGACCGCCTCGCGTTCAACCTGACCGACGCGCGCACTGCCAAGGGCGACATCTGGATCCGGGACCTCGCTCGGGGCGTCAACTCGCGCTTCACGCTCGGAGCCGGCAACAACGTCCGTCCCGTCTGGTCGCCGGACGGCGCGCATGATCGTCTTCGCCTCGGACCGCGCCGGGACGTTTGACCTGTATCAGAAACCCGTCCGGGGTGCGGGCGAGGAGAAGCTCCTGCTCCACACCGACGAGCCGAAGTCCGCGGCGAGCTGGACGAGCAACGGGAAGTACATCGCGTACGTGACCCGGAGCCCGAAGACACAGTTCGACATCTGGGCGTTGCCGGCGTCCGGCGACGGCAAACCGATCCCGCTCGCCGTCAGCCCCTTCACCGAGACCACGCCGATGTTCTCGCCGGACGGTCGCTACGTCACGTACGTTTCGAACGAGTCCGGCCGCGACGAGATCTACGTCCAGACCTTCCCGGAGCCCGGCGGGAAGTGGCAGGTTTCCAACGGCGGCGGCAGCGACCCGAGCTGGCGCGGCGACGGGAAAGAGCTCTACTACCGCTCGCCGGACCAGAAGCTGATGGCGGTCGAGATCCGCCCCGGCGCCGATTTCCAGGCCGGCGTCCCGCAGGCCCTCTTCGCGATCCGGATCCGGCCCGGCGGGCCGCGCAACAAGTACGTGCCGTCGTCCGACGGACAGCGCTTCATGATCGCGGCGCCGCTCGGCCGCGACGCGATGTCACCGACGACGATCGTGCTGAACTGGCCGGCGGGACTGGGCAAATAGGATGGTGAGTACCGCGGAACGATGACTCTCTCCGCCGGCGATCGCCTCGGTCCCTACGAAATCCTGACGCCGCTCGGCGCGGGCGGCATGGGGGAGGTGTATCGGGCGCGGGACGGGAAGCTCCACCGCGATGTGGCGATCAAGGTGCTGCCGGAGGCGGTGGCGCAGGACGCGGAGCGGCTGGCGAGGTTTCAGCGGGAGGCGCAAGTCCTGGCGTCGCTGAATCACCCGCACATCGCGGCGATCTACGGGTTGGAGAAGGTCGGCAACCTCGAGGCGCTCGTGCTCGAGCTGGTCGAGGGCGAGACGCTGGCGGAACGCATCGCTGCGGGGCCGATTCCCGTCGACGAAGTCCTGGCGATCGCGCGGCAGATCGCGGACGCCCTCGAGGCGGCGCACGAGAAGGGGATCGTGCACCGGGACCTGAAGCCGGCCAACGTGAAGGTGACGCCGGAGGGCAAGGTCAAGGTGCTCGACTTCGGCCTGGCGAAGGCGCTGACGGGAGACCGATCCTCGCCGGACCAGACGCACTCGCCGACGCTGACGGCCGCGGCGACGCAGGCCGGCATCGTGATCGGAACCGCGGCCTACATGTCTCCCGAGCAGGCGCGAGGCAAGTCCGTCGACAAACGCGCCGACATCTGGGCTTTCGGAGCGGTTCTGTACGAGATGCTCGCCGGGCGCAAGGCGTTCGAGGGCGAGACGGTGTCCGACACGCTTGCCGCCGTCCTCATGCGCGACGTGGACTGGTCGGCGCTGCCGGCCGAGACGCCGTCATCGGTCCGCCGCGTGCTCCGGCGCTGTCTGGACCGCGACATCCGGACGCGGTTCCGCGACGTGGGCGACGCGCGCGTCGAGATGGACGAGAAAACCGAGCCGGCTCCGGCGATCGCCGCGCCGCAGGGATCAAAGCCCGCCGGCGCTCGCGCCGCCTGGCTAGTCGCCGCGATTCTCGCGGTGGTGGCAGCGGCCGGCTGGTGGCGCGCGCTGTCGGCGCCGAAGCCGCCGCCTGCGGCGCGCACGGCCTTCGCCGTCGCGATCCCGCCGGGTGACCTGATCGCCTACGACGACACACCGATCCTCGCCCTCTCCCGCGACGGCCGGCGGCTCGTCTACGCCGCCGAGCGATCCGGCGCGCGCGCCCTCTTCCTGCGCACGCTCGGTGACCTCGAGGCGCGGCCGCTGGAGGGCACCACGGGCGGCCGCAGCCCGTTCTTCTCGCCCGACGGCCAGTGGGTCGGGTTTTTCTCCGAGGGGGGCAAGCTGAAGAAGGCGCCCGTCGCGGGTGGCCCACCGCAGTTGATCTGCGAGGGCGTGACCGCCCAGCGCGGAGCCGTCTGGGCCGACGACGAAACGATCATCTTGACGGCCGACTATGCGGCCGGACTTTCTCGCGTCTCCGCCCGGGGAGGCAAGCTCGAGCCCCTGACGAAAGTCGACACCGGGAAGGGGGATCGCACGCACCGGTGGCCCGACCTCCTGCCGGGTGGCGAGAGCGTGATCTTCACGATCGGCTCCAACAAGAGTCCCGGCAACTACGACGACGGGAAGATCGCGCTGCTCGACCGCAAGAGCGGGCAGATTCGCATCCTTCTCGAGGGCGGAAGCATGGCGCGCTACTGCCCCCCGGGATACCTGCTCTACGTCCGCTCGAGGTCGCTGCTCGCGGTGGCGTTCGACCTCCGGCGCCGCCAGATCGTGGGGGAGCCCTTTCCGGTGCCCGAGAAGATCGCCGGAGACCCATCGAGCGGAATCGGCTACTTCGCGGCGGCAGGGGACGGCTCGCTCGTCTACGTGCCCGGTGCGGCCGTTGCGTCCGAGAGCAAGCTCGTTCTGACGGACCGCCAGGGGGCCGCCACCGAGCTGCCTCTGCCTCCGCGCCAGTACCGCTTCCCGCGCTTCTCGCCCGACGGGACACGGATCGCCTTCTCGATCGGAAGCGGCCGGGGCGCCGACGACGAGGTCTGGACCTATCAGCTCTCAGGCGGCGTGCTGACGCGCCTCACGTTCTCGGGCGGCAACTTCTGTCCGATCTGGTCGGCCGACGGCATGCGGCTGGCCTACGTGTCGGCCCGCGCCGTCAACGAGGGCCTCTACGCCCGCAGCGCCGACGGCAGCGGCGCGGAGGAGTGGCTCTTCGGCGACTTCACGGCGCGGCTCCCGTCCGACTGGTCGCGCGACGGCAAGACGCTGCTCTTCACGCATCCCTCGAACCAGGTGTGGCTCGCGGCGTTGAAGGGCCCGAAGGCTCAGTCCGCGAGCGACTCGCACATAATCGAGCCCAGCGCCTACGGGGGCGTCTTTTCGCCGGACGACCGCTGGATCGCGTATGCGTCGGCGGTGTCCGGCGCGGTGGCCGAGATCTTCGTTCAGGCGGCCGATGGCTCGGCCGCCAAGTGGCAGCTCACCACGGACGGCGGGCAGCTACCCGCGTGGGCGGGGAACGAGATCTTCTTCATCCAGGGTGGTTCGCGGGTCCGCGTGATTCCGGTTCAGAGTCAGCCGGTGTTCAGCGCAGGCAAGCCGGAGACGCTCTTCGAGGGCCAGTTCGAGCTGCGCACGGCGCCGCTGCGCAACTACGACGTCACGAAGGACGGGAAGCGGTTCGTCTTCGTCCGTGGAGGCTCCGACCTCGGCGCGCGCGAGCTGGATGTCGTGCTCAACTGGGCAAAGGAGCTGGGAGGCCGAATCAAGTGACGCTGGCCGCGGGGGCTCGGACTCCGAGCGGCCCGTTTTGCGGGCCAACGGACGAGAGAGGGGACGTCGGCCTGTGAGTCGTGTCGCGAGAAATTTCGCATGACGCTGCCAGGCGGAACGAAGCTCGGTCCCTACGAGATCCTCGCGCCGATAGGCGCCGGTGGAATGGGGGAGGTCTACAGGGCGCGGGACGCCAAACTCGGACGCGATGTGGCGGTCAAGGTGCTGCCCGAGAGGCTCGCGGCGGATGCCGACTCGCTGTCCCGCTTCGAGCGCGAGGCGCGAGCGGTGGCGGCGCTGTCGCACCCGAACATCCTCTCGATCTTCGACTTCGGGCGGGACGAAGGCCTCGCCTTCGCGGTGATGGAGCTTCTCGACGGGGAGACGCTGCGGGAGCGCCTCTCGGCGGGCGCGCTCCCGACTCGCAAGTCCCTCGAGTATGCGGCGCAGGTCGCCCGCGGCCTCGCTGCGGCGCACGAAAAGGGGATCGTGCACCGGGACTTGAAGCCGGAGAACATTTTCATCACCGGCGACGGAAGGGTAAAGATTCTCGACTTCGGGCTGGCGAAGGTGGCCGCGCTCGAGGCCGACCAGACGAAGTCGCCGACGGTCGCGGCCGCGACCGAGCCGGGCACCGTGATGGGCACCGCAGGCTACATGTCGCCCGAGCAGGTGCGGGGCAAGCCGGCGGACCAGCGGTCGGACATCTTCTCGTTCGGGTCGATTCTCTTCGAGATGCTCACCGGCGAGCGGGCGTTTCGCGGGGACTCGGCGGCCGAGACCATGGCGGCGATCGCGCAGAAGGACCCGCCGGAGGTTTCGGGCGTGGAGGCGGCGCTGGCGCCGGGGCTCGACCGGATCGTGCGTCACTGTCTGGAGAAGAGCCCGAGCGAGCGTTTCCAGTCCGCGAGCGACCTCGCCTTCGACCTCGAGTCCGCGGCGGGTCGATCGTCCGGAGCGTCGGCCGTCCCGGCCGCAGGTCCACGGCGTCGGCGGTGGCTCCCCCTCGCCCTGTCGGCGATGGCGATCGCCGGGCTCTCGCTCGGCATCGGTTTCCTGCTGGGGCGCGGGGCCGGCCGCACGACGATTCCGCGCTTCTCTCCGCTGACCTTTCGCCGCGGGACCATCCGCTCGGCCCGCTTCGCCCCGGACGGCCAGACCATCGTCTACGGCGCCGCGTGGCAGGGAGCGCCGATCCGGCTGTTCACCGCGAGGCGGGACAGCCTGGAGGCCGGCCGCATCGACCTTCCGGACGCCGACATCTTCGCCATCAACCGAAACGGCGAGATGGCCGTCTCGCTCGGCCGTCACTTCCTGTCCACGCATCATGCGATCGGTACGCTCGCCGTCGCACCGCTCTCCGGCGGCGCACCCCGGGAGACCCTCGAGAAGGTCCAGGATGCGGATTGGTCCCCGGACGGCAAGGAGCTCGCCGTCGTCCACGAGGTGGCGGGACGCTACCGGCTGGAGCTTCCCATCGGAAAGGTGCTCTACGAGTCCGTCGGCTGGTTGAGCCACCCTCGGGTGTCGCCCGACGGCACGCTCGTCGCCTTTTTCGATCATCCGCTCCGGTTCGACAACCGGGGGACGCTCGCCGTCGTGGACAGGTCGGGGAAGAAGAGGATGCAGTCGACCGAGGAGGACTCCGAGTCTGGTCTCGCCTGGTCTCCGGATGGCAAGGAGATCTGGTACTCGGCGGGCTACGGGCTCTCGGGGAGCGACGTTTTCGCCACCGACCTCGGCGGCCGCCGGCGCGTCCTCTATCGCGCGACCGGCGACATTACCCTCCTCGACGTCTCCCGGGACGGGCGGACGCTGCTGGCGCGCCAGGGCAACCAGCGTGAGATGCGATCTCTTCGGGCCGGGGAGACGCAGGAGCGCGATCTCTCCTGGCTCGACTGGACCTATCCCCGGGACATCTCTCGGGACGGGAACCTGGTCCTCTTCGACGAATCGGGGTACGGCGGCGGTCCGGGCTATTCGGTCCTGGTGAGGAAGACCGACGGCTCGCCGGCCGTGCGGCTGGGAGAGGGGAACGCGCAGGCGCTGTCGCCGGACGGCAAGCTCGTGATTTCGGTGCCCATCACACCGCCCTATCGGATCGTGCTCCTGCCCACGGGAGCGGGACAGCCCCGGCGGCTGGAAGGCGGTGTCGAAGTTCAGGGCGCCCGGTGGTTTCCCGACGGGAAGCGGATTTTGTTGGAGGGCCACGAAGTCGGACGGGGCGTCCGCCTCTTCGGACAGGATCTCGCCGGCGGGGGGCCCAGGCCGATCACCCCCGAAGGTGTCCGACTCTTCTCCGGCGGGGAGCTCTCCAACGACGGCCGGCGGGTCGCGGCGATGGGGGCCGATCAGAAGGCCTACATCTATCCCATAGATGGAGGAGGAGAGCCGACATCGATTCCCGGGTGGGGCGACAACGACGAGCCTTGCGGCTGGACCGAGGACGATCGCAGCCTATTCGTGTACGCGCACGGCGAGCTGCCGGCCAGAGTCGTCCGCCTCGACCTCGCGACCGGAAAGCGAGAGCCGTTCCGAGACGTTCTTCCCACCGACCCGGCCGGAGTCGTCACGATCGTGCCGCTCCTCTTCACGCCGGACGGCCGGTCCTACGTCTACAGCTACCCCCGGATTCTGTCGCAGCTATACGTCGGCGAGGGGCTTCAGTGATCGCGGTCAGGGTTTGATGCTCGCCGCCGGGACAAAGCTCGGCCCCTACGAGATCCTCGCGCAGATCGGCGCCGGTGGAATGGGCGAGGTCTACAAGGCTCGGGACACGCGGCTGGAGCGGACGGTCGCGGTCAAGGTGTTGCCGCAGCGGCTCTCGTCCTCGCCCGAGGTGCGCCAGCGGTTCGAGCGAGAGGCGAAGACGATCTCGCAGCTCTCGCACCCGCACATCTGTGCGCTGTACGACGTCGGGAGAGAGGGCGAGACCGAGTACCTCGTCATGGAGTACCTCGAGGGCGAGACGCTGTCGGATCGGATTGGGAAAGGCGCGCTGCCGCTCGAGCAGACGGTGCGCTACGGGGTGGAGATCGCCGATGCGCTCGACAAAGCGCACCGGCAGGGGATCGTGCACCGGGACCTCAAGCCCGCCAACGTGATGCTGACGAAGTCGGGCGTGAAGCTGCTGGACTTCGGTCTGGCGAAGGCGATGACGACGCCGGCGGAGAAGTCGAGTCTCACCTCGCTACCGACGCAGCAGGGTCTGACCCAGGAAGGAACGATCCTGGGAACGTTCCAGTACATGGCGCCGGAGCAGCTCGAGGGCAAGGACGCGGACGCGCGGACGGACATCTTCGCGTTCGGCGCGGTTCTGTACGAAATGGCAACCGGGAGGAAGGCGTTCTCCGGCGCGAGCCAGGCGTCGTTGATCTCCTCGATCATGTCGGCGGATCCGCCGTCGATCGCGTCGGCGCAGCCGATGTCGCCGCCCGCGCTGGATCGCGTCGTCAAGACGTGTCTCGCCAAGGACCCAGAAGACCGCTGGCAATCCGCCGGAGACGTTGGGAAAGAGCTGAAGTGGGTTTCGGAGGGCTCCGCGGCCGGCGTTGCTCCGATCGTCTCCGTCCGTCGCCGGCGGCGCGAGGCGCTCGCCTGGGGAGTCGCGGCCGTTGCGGCGGTTGCCGCGGCGCTGGCACTGCTGTTTCACCGTCCCGCTCCGGTGCTCGTGGAGTCGTTGCGTTTCACGATCATGCCTCCGCCCGGCCAGGGTTTCCTCGGCGCCCCGCAGCTCTCTCCGGACGCGCGGCGCGTTCTACTCTGGGTCCAGGACGCGGGAGGCCGGGCTTCGATGGGGCTGCGTGCGCTCGACAGCCTGGAGATTCGCCGCGTGCCGGGCACCGAGGATGCCCGAGGCGCCTTCTGGTCGCCCGACGGCCGGGAGATCGCGTTCTTCGTGGAAGGCAGGCTCAAGCGCGTGGGCGTGGACGGAGGACCCGTTCAGACGATCTGCGACAGCGGAAGCGGCTTCTTCGGGGCCTGGGGCCGCGACGGCACGATCCTTTTCACGACGGAGTTCGGCACCCCGATCGTCGCCGTCTCCGCCTCGGGCGGCACGCCTCGGCCGGTCACGACGCTCGATGCGTCTCGGGGCGAGGTCGCCCATTTCCACCCAGGGTTTCTTCCGGACGGACGCCATTTCGTGTTCGTGGCGCGGAACATCGATCCGGAGAAGACCTCCGCCATGCTCGCCTCGGTCGACTCGAAGGACGTGCGTCCGCTCTTCCACTCCGATTCCGACGCGATCTTCGCGCCGCCGGGATACCTGTTGTTCGCGCGGGACAGCGCCCTCTTCGCCTGGAGGTTCGATCCGCGGCATCTGCAGCTCTCCGGCCAACCCGCGCCCGTGCTCGAGCGGGTGCGGTACGGAACCGAGGACAACCTCCTGTCCGTCTCGGCGGCCGGCGACCGGCTCGCCTACCTCCCGTGGTCCGGGCGGCGCCAGCTCGTCTGGGTGGATCGCAAGGGACGCGAGCTCGGAACGCTCGGCGAAGTCGGGGGCTACGAAGACGTTCGCCTGTCCCCGGACGGCCAAAGGGTCGCGGTCGCGCAGCGAGACCCGGCGCACGGCCAGAACGTGGACGTCTGGGTGCTGGACGTCTCCCGCGGAACGGCGACCCGCATCACCGCCGAGCGCACCGACGAATTTGCACCGGCGTGGTTTCCGGACGGCGAACGGTTGGTCTACGTTTCCGATCGCCTCGGCTTCTACGATCTCTTCGAGCGTCCGGCGACCGGCGGTGCGGAGAAGACTCTGGTCGCGACGAAGCAGGACAAGATTTTTCCGTCGGTGTCGCCTGACGGCAAGTTCGTGCTCTACTCCGCCTCCGAAGGCGCCAATTTCGCGCGGATCCTGAGCCCGATTTCGGAGAGTGGGAAGCCCATTCGGTTGAGCGAGAACGGGCGGTTCTCGGAGGAGCACGCCTCGCTTTCTTCGGACGGCCGCCTTTGCGCGTTCGACTCCGGCGAGTCCGGACGAAGAGAGGTCTACGTGCAGGCTCTCCCGAATGGCCCCAAGCGACAGGTGTCGATCGGGGGCGGGCAGACTCCGGTCTGGAATCGCGAGGGATCCGAGCTCTTCTATGCGAGTCAGGACCAGACCCTCATGTCCGTCTCCGTCCGCTCGACCGCCGGCCGCGTCGAGGTGGGCGAGCCGCAGCCTCTCTTCGCCTTGAACCTCGGGACGCGAGGGGAGATCCAATTTACCCGCCATCCCTACGACGTCTCCCCGGACGGACAGCGGTTTCTCGTGATCCGCCGCGCGCCGGATTCCGAACCGGACGGCGCGGTCATCCTCACGAACTGGACGACCGTCCTGGCGAGCGCGCGATGACGCGGACTCTGGCGGCCCGCTTCGCGGGCCAACGGACGAGGGGGGGAAATCGTCTTTATGAACCGTCTCCCGAGAAATTTCGCGTGACGCTGTCAGCCGGAACCAAACTCGGTCCCTACAAGATCCTGTCGCCCCTCGGGCGCGGGCGGGATGGGAGAGGTCTACAAGGCGAAGGACACGCGGCTGGAGCGGACGGTCGCGATCAAGGTCTTGCCGCAGCGTCTCTCGTCCTCCCCCGAGGTACGCCAGCGGTTCGAGCGCGAGGCGAAGACGATCTCGCAGCTCTCGCATCCTCATATATGTGCCCTCTACGACGTCGGACGCGAGGGCGACGTCGAGTACCTCGTCATGGAATACCTCGAGGGCGAGACGCTGTCGGATCGGTTGGCGAAGGGTGCGCTGCCGCTCGAGCAGACGGTCCGCTATGGGGTGGAGATCGCCGATGCGCTCGACAAAGCGCACCGGCAGGGGATCGTGCACCGGGACCTAAAGCCGGCCAACGTGATGCTGACGAAGTCGGGCGTGAAGCTGCTGGACTTCGGTCTGGCAAAGGCGATGACGACGCCGGCGGAGAAGTCGAATCTCACCTCGCTTCCGACGCAGCAGGGTCTGACGCAGGAAGGCACGATCCTGGGGACGTTCCAGTACATGGCGCCGGAGCAGCTCGAGGGCAAGGACGCCGACGGACGGACGGACATCTTCGCGCTCGGGGCGACTCTCTACGAGATGGCGACGGGGAAGAAGGCGTTCTCGGCGACGAGCCAGGCGTCGCTGATCGGGGCGATTCTGCACACGGAGCCTCCGCCGATCTCTGCTGTCCAGACGATGTCGCCTCCGGCGATGGACCGCGTAGTCAGGACCTGCATGGCGAAGGATCCGGAAGACCGCTGGCAATCCGCGGGCGACGTCGGCAAGGAGCTCAAGTGGATCTCCGAAGGCTCGGCCGCAGGCGTCGCGGCGCCCGTGGCGGCCCGGTCGCGCCGGCGCTGGCGCGAGGCGCTCGCGTGGACCCTGGCCGCGGCGGCGGTTGCCGCGCTGCTAGTCTGGCGCCGCGGACCGGCCGGCGAGACGTCCTCCGCGCGTTCCCCGCTCCGCTTCAGCCTCGAGCTGCCGGCCGGGCAGCGGCTCCTCACCGCGTCGACCTTCAGCGGCGTCAGCCTGCGAGTGTCATCGGACGGCCGTGCGATCGTCTACGTGGCTCGCAAGGGCGCGACGCACGAGCTGCGCCATCTCAACCTCGAAACCGGCGAGGAACGGCCGATTCCCGGCACGGCGGGGGCCCTGGATCCGTTCTTCTCACCCGACGGGCGATGGGTTGGGTTCAGCGCCGGATACGGGCTTCGCAAGGTGGCGCTCTCCGGCGGCACACCGATGGACGTGTCCGAGCGCTCGTCGGCGCGTGGCGCGTCGTGGAGCACCGACGGTTCGATCTTCTTCGTGCGTTCCCTCTACGCGGGCATCAGCAGGGTTTCCCAGGACGGAGGCGCCGTCACGGAGGTGACGCAGCTCGACAAGACGGATGGCGAGAAGTCACACCGGTGGCCGGAGCTCCTGCCGGGTGGGAAGGCCCTCGTCTACGCGGCCCTGACGGGCCGGACTTGGGACGACGCTCAGATCGTTCTGAAGCGCCTCGACACCGGGGAACGGCGTGTCCTGATCCGCGGCGGGACGTCCCCGCACTACGCGCCGACCGGACACCTCGTGTACGGCCGCGCCGAGTCGCTGTTCGCCGTTCCCTTCGACCTCTCTCGCCTCGCGGTGACGGGTCAGCCCGTCGAGACCGCCCGCGACATCTACGTGGAGACGAGCGGCGCCCTGGAGGCCTCGTTTGCGCGGTCGGGCCTGCTCGTCTACATCCCCTCGAGCTCGATTCAGAGCCGTCGTTTCCTCACCCGCGTCGACCGGAGCGGCGCGGGTGGGCCCCTGAGCGAGCGGCGCGAGGCGTTCAGCGATCCGGCGGTCTCGCCGGACGGACGCCGGATCGCCATCCAGTTCGATTCCGCCATCTCGATCCTCGACGTGGAAAGACGGACTTTCACTCCCCTGACATCGGGCCCCCGCGCCAATGTGGCGTTCTGGACGCCGGATGGAAAGAACATCCTGTTCGGCTCCGAGAAGAACGGGCCGTGGAACATTTTTTCGCGGCCTGCCGACGGGAGCGCGCCCGAGACCGCGCTCTCGCCGAGCGCCGTTTTCCAGGTCCCCGCGGACGTGTCGGCCGACGGAAAGCGACTCCTCTTCGTGACCGGCGAGCCGGCCGGCCTGAACATCGTCGACCTTCCGATGGCCAACGCCACGCCGCGTCCGATCGCGTCGGGCCGCACCATCGGGGGGCGGCTTTCACCCGACGGCCGCTGGATCGCGTACTCGCCCATGATCGCAGGCCAGCCGGAGGTGTTCGTCATTCCCTCTTCGGGCGGCGAGGGCCGATGGCAGATCTCCGGCAACGGCGGGACGCAGCCGAGGTGGAGCCGGTCCGGCAAGGAGATCTTCTACCTCCAGGGAGAAAGCCTGATGGCGGTTCCGGTCCAGACAGAGGGCCGCTTCGAGCCGGGTGTGCCTCGCATGCTGTTCACCAAGCCCGACCTCCAGTTCTTCGACGTCTTTCCCGACGGCGAGCACTTCGTGCTGGTCGAAGCGCCCGAGGCGATGCCCCGGACGAGCCTCGGCGTCGTCGTCAACTGGTTCGCCGACCTGAGCGCCAGGACTTCGGTGGAGGTGAAGAAATGACGTTGTCGCGTTGCCTCGCGGTTACCTTCGCAGTCGCCGCCCTCGCAGTCTCCGCGCTCGCGCAGGAGGACATCCCCGCTCGCATCGCGGGAGAGGCGTTGACGCGAGGCGGAGCGTCCGCGTTTCTCGAGCGACTGACCGACGAAGTCGGCGGCAGGGTCACGGGTTCGAAGGAGCTCCGCTCCGCGTCGGAGCTGATCCTCGCGACTTTGAAAGAGGCCGGATACGAGAACGCCCGGTTCGAAGAGTACGCGCTCGAGTCGCGGTGGACGCGCGGCCCGGCGTCCGGGCGGATCGTCGCGCCGATGGATCGGGCGATCCAGGTCGGGTCGTATGGCTGGGTTCCCGGAACACCGGGTGAGATCACCGCGCCGCTGAGGGACCTCGGCTCTCCGTCTTCCGCGGTCCTGTCTTCGCCGGCCGCCGGATTCAAGGGCGCCGCGGTGCTCGTCGATCCGCAGAAGTCCGGTTCCGACCCGTCCTTCGTAGTGCGCGCCGCGCTGGCGCGCAATCTCGCCGAGGCTGGAGCGCTGGCGATGCTGATTCCGTCGGACAAGCCGGGGCGGATGGTTTACACGTCCGCGTTCGGTTTCTATCCGAAGGCACCGCTGCCCGTGATTTCCGTCTCGAAGGAAGACGCGGCGTTGCTCTGCCGCCTTCTCGCGAAAGGAAAGGTGAGCCTCCGGCTGAATGTGCAGAACACCTTCTCGACCGATCCGTACCGCGAGCGCAACGTCGTTGCCGACCTTCCCGGCAAGACTGCCGACGAGGTCGTCCTCCTCGGCGCGCACTACGACTCGTGGGACTTCGCCCAGGGCGCCGACGACGACGGCTCGGGTGTGGCCGCGGTGCTGGAAGCCGCTCGGATCCTCAAGCGCCTGGGAGTCCAGCCCCGGCGGACGATCCGATTCGCGTTCTTCTCCGGAGAGGAAGAAGCCGCGCTCGGATCACGTGCGTACGTCGTCGCGCACGAGAAGGAGCTCGACCGGCACCGAGCCGTGCTCGTCATGGATTCCGGGGCGGGTTCTCCCCGCGGTGTCGAGCTCCACGGCCGCGCGGATCTCGAGGACGCGGTGAAGAAGCTTCTCCCGCCGGTCGCGTCGTTCGGCGCCGCCGCCACGACGCTCGACGCCTCGTTCGACCGCGATCATGGGCCCTTCATGGCCGTCGGCGTTCCCGCGCTGACGCTCTGGGTCGAGGAAGGCGATTACGACGAGCGTCACCACACCGCCATCGACACCTTCGAGAGGATCGACCCGCGCAAGCTCGCTACGGACGCAGCGGTGATGGCGATTCTCGGCTGGGAGCTCGCGAACGCCGAGCAGCCGATCGGCCGGCGGCTATCCGCCGCCGAGGCGGAGCAGCTCCTCGAGCGCTCCGGTGTCGCGGGAACGAAGCGGATGGTCTACGGCGCGTCGCCGCGCTGATCGACTGCGCCTACTTCGACGGCGTCGCGCCCGGCGCCGGCGGGAAGTGGTCGAGCAGGACGTGAATCTCGTGATCGATCTCGCGGCCGACGGCGTCCGGGTTCTCACCCTCCAGCCGCGTAATCGAGCCGACCCACATGAGCTTTTTCGCCCGGTCGCGGATGCTGATCGTCATCTGCCTCGACTTCTCGTACATCGTGGTCTCGTAGCCGGTCAACCAGGCGTAGTTGGGATCTTTGACCTCGTCGGCAACGCCGGTGTCGCCGGAGGAGTAGGAAACGAGCAGGCCGGCGCTGGCGGGGTCGACCTTCTGAAACCCCTTCGCTTCGAGGCTCTGATCGACGGCCTTCCGAACCTGGTCGTCGATGAATTGACCGTCGATGATCGAATCGCCGTGCGGGAGCTGGAAGCCCGGCGGGTTCCACCACGCGAAGGTCTTGAGAGGCGCGAAGTCGGCCTTCGGATCCCAGGCATAGCGCGGCGCCGGGTGCGTCCCGGCGCAGGCAGCCGATGTCGCCCCGATGAAGAGGAAAAGCAGAATCCTGGAAGCGGTTCTGTTCATTTCGCCTCCGCGCCGGGGGGCGGCGGGAACTTCGACAGAAGATCTCCGACCGCGTCGTCGATGTCCCGCGCCACGGCATCGGGATTTCTGCCGAGGATCGCCATCTTCGAGGCTCGCCAGACGAGCTTGTGGCTGGAGTCCCGGATGTCGAGAGTGAGCGTTCCCTGCTTCTGGTACTTCGCGCCGACGACGATGGTCCCCGACCACCAGTCGTAGCTGCCCCACTTGTCCTGGCTCACGACGCCGTCCGGCCGCGTCGCGTAGGAGACGTAAAGGTCGGCCTTGCCGTCCGTCTTCGTCAGGCCTTTCTTCCCGAGTTCCTTTGCCACGGCGGCCCGCACGTGCTCGTCGACGAATCGTCCATCCACGATCGAAAAACCGCCCGGCATCTGGAAGTTCGGGTCGTCGAACCACGCCCAGGTCTTCAGATTTGCGAAGCTCGCGGCGTGGTCCCAGGCGAAGTGGAGCTCCGGCTTGCCGGCGCAGGCGATCGCCAGGACGAGAAACAGGACGGATATGCGTCGCATGACTGGCGCCATTACATCACGGGCGCCGGCGTTGTATTCTCGCGCGGATTCGCGGGGTGAGGCGATGAACGAGTATTCCACGATCCTGGAAGAGACACTCGAAGCCTGGGCCTTCACGCGCGAAGGGGTGATCGCCGAGGTCCGGAACGTTTCCGAAAGGGACCTGGCGTTCCGGCCGCACCCCGAGAGCCGCTCCTTCGTCGAGCTCGTGCACCACGTCGTCGAGTCCGGCCTGATGATGTCGGGCGAGCTCTCGCGTCCCGACGGAGACTTTCAGCGCAAGTCGTATGAAGGGCTTCTCAAGGAGTACGGCCGGGGCGTGGCGTCCAAGCGCTCGAAGCGGGACCTGTTCGACGCACTCAAGCGAACGCATCGCGAGGGCGAAAAACAGATTCGGCAGGCCGGAGAGCTGCATATGCTGCAGCTCATCCGTCGGTTCGACGGAAAGCGGGGGACCCGCCTGGCATGGATGAACCACGGCATCTCCCACGAGGAGTACCATCGCGGCCAGCTTGCGCTGTACGCGCGACTGCTCGGCCGAGTACCGGCGTTGACGCGACTGATCCTGGGCGTTTGATCCGGCACTCCGCCGGTTCAGGGAGGCACATATGAAACGGATCCTCGTATTGTTGATGGTCGCAGCCGCGGCAATCGCGACGGCGGCTTCGACCAAGGAGTCTCTGGCGGCGATGAAGCCTGCGGAGGCGCTCGACCTCCTGAAGCAGGGCAACGGCCGCTTTCTCGCGGGCGCCGCTCCGCGCGACCTGAAGGCTCAGGTGAAGGCCACGGCGTCGGGCCAGTACCCCTTCGCCGCCGTCCTCTCGTGCATGGACTCGCGCGTTCCGCCCGAAATCGTGTTCGACCAGGGCATCGGAGATCTCTTCGTCGTTCGCGTCGCGGGCAACGTCGCGGACACCGACGACCTCGGAAGCCTCGAGTACGCAACCAAGGTCGTGGGATCGAAGTTGATCCTCGTCATGGGGCACACCAGCTGCGGCGCGGTGAAGGGCGCGATCGACGACGTGAAGCTGGGAAACCTGACCTTCCTTCTCGAGAAGATCCGCCCCGCGGTCACGGCGTCCGGACCCGGTACCATCAAAGACCACGCCTACGTGGACCGGGTGGCCGAGGCCAACGTCCGTCAGACGATTCGGGAAATCCGCGAGAAGAGCCCGATCATTCGCGAGCTCGCGGATTCCGGCAAGATGGGTCTCGCCGGCGCCATGTACGACGTCGCGACCGGGAAAGTGACGTTCCTTGCGGACTAGCTGGTGACTCTCGGCGCCGGCACGCGCCTCGGGCCGTACGAGATTCTGTCGCCCCTCGGCGCCGGCGGCATGGGAGAGGTGTACCGGGCGCGGGATTCGCGGCTGGGGCGCGAAGTCGCCGTGAAGGTGCTTCCGGACCGGCTCGGCGACGGGAGCAACGCGCTCGAGCGCTTTCATCGTGAAGCGCGCGCGGTCGCGGCCCTGTCGCATCCCAACATTCTCTCGATCCACGACGTGGGCGAAGCCAATGGAAAGTCTTTCGCCGTCATGGAGCTGCTGGAGGGAGAGACGCTTCGCTCCCGACTCGCGGCGTCCGCGATCCCGCCGCGCAAGTCCGTCGAGTATTCGCTCCAGATCGCCCGCGGCCTGGCCGCGGCCCATGAACGCGGCATCGTGCATCGGGACCTGAAACCCGAGAACGTGTTCCTGACCAGCGCGGGCTACGTGAAGATCCTCGACTTCGGGCTGGCGCTGCTGGCTCCCGGAACCCTGCCCACCGACCTCTCGCAGTCTCCGACTGCCGGCACGCAGCCGGGAATCGTCCTGGGCACGGCCGGATACATGTCCCCGGAGCAGGTGCGTGGCCGTCCGCTGGACCACCGGAGCGATCTCTTCTCGCTCGGATCGATTCTCTACGAGATGCTCACCGGCCGGCGCGCGTTTCAAGGAGACAGCGCGGCCGACCTGCTCATCGCCGTCTTGCAGCAGGATCCGATGGCCGGGAACACCGGAACGCAGATCCCTCCCGACCTCGCCCGAATCGTGGCGCACTGTCTCGAAAAGGAGCCCGGCGAACGGTTCCAGAACGCGCGGGACCTC
Source organism: uncultured Acidobacteriota bacterium (assembly GCA_963733815.1). Taxonomy (GTDB): domain Bacteria; phylum Acidobacteriota; class Thermoanaerobaculia; order UBA5066; family Gp7-AA6; genus DAHUXD01. The sequence continues at coordinate 23,705 of CAVTEG010000005.1, forward strand.
GCGTTCGCGCTGGAAGCGTGGCAGGGGGAATCGCCGACGCCGACTTCGGGGCCGGTCATCAGCGCCCCTCCGGAGGCCTCCATCGCCGTTCTTCCCTTCCGCAACCTCAGCCCGGATCGCGAGGCGGAATACTTCAGCGATGGAATGACCGAAGAGATCATCGCCGCTTTGACCAGCATCCCGGGGATGCGCGTCGCCGCCCGGACCTCGTCGTTCGCCTTCAAGGGCAAGGACACGGACGTCCGTCAGATCGGCCACGAGCTGGGCGTGCGCTGCGTCCTCGAGGGCAGCGTGCGGAAGGCGGGCCAGCAGCTGCGCGTCACCGTGCAGCTCATCGACGTCGACACCGGCTACCACATGTGGTCCGAACGCTACGACCGCCGGATGGAGGACGTCTTCGCGGTGCAGGACGAGATTGCCCGCGCGATCGCCGGCAAGCTCGAGCCGCGCCTCGTGCGTTCCTCCGCGCCCCTGGTGGCGCCCGGCACGGAGAACGTCGACGCCTACAACCTCTACCTGAAGGGGCGGTACTACTGGAATCTGCGCCGGCCCCGCGAGGCGATCCAGCAGTTCGAGGCGGCGATCGCGGCGGATCCGGACTACGCGGCCGCGCACCTGGGCCTCGCCGATTCCTACAGCGTGTGGGGGTTCTACGGAGGTATCTCCACGTGGGAAGCGTACGCGCGCGCTCGCGTGGCCGCGGAACGGGCGCAGGAGCTCACGCCGGACGCGGCCGAGGTGCACCTGTCAATGGGTCTCATCGAGCACTACTTCGGGTGGAACGTCGAGAGGGAGGAGCGCGAGATCCGCCTCGCGATCGAGAAGACGCCGAAGTCGGCGGACGGCTACTTCTGGCTGGGACTGTGCCTGGGCTGCGCCGGGCGCGTCGAGGAAGCGACCGAAGTGAGCCGGCAGGCCGTGGCTCTCGAGCCGCACTCGGCCAACATCCAGGCCCAGTACGGCTGGTGCTTCGTGTACGCACGCCGGTTCGCGGAGGCCATCCCCGAGCTGCGCAAAGCGGTGTCGCTCGACGAGAAGGCCGGCTTCCCGATCTGGTCGCTGGGGATCGCGTACCAGGGGGCCGGCGAGTATGACGACGCCATCCGGACCTTCGAACGCGGCGTCGAGATCACGCAGGGCAATCACAGCTTCTACATGGGGCTTCTCGGGGGAGCGCTGGCTTGCGCCGGGCGCTCCCAGGACGCGCGACGGATGCTGTCGGAACTCGGTGAACGCTCCTCCCGCGAGTACGTTCCGCCCTTCGATCGGGCCGTGGTCCTCGCGGCTCTCGGCGAGACCGACGAAGCTCTGACGGCCCTGGAAAGGGCGTACGAAGAGCGCAACGCGCTGCTATGGTTCCGGATCTACTTTCCCGTATTCGATCCGATTCGGTCGAATCCCCGGTTCGCGGCCCTGGCCGCCCGGTTGGCGCGCACGGCGCCCGTGAATTTCCCGGTCGCACACGACGGCCGTTAGCGCATAGAATCCCTTACAAACCAAGAGGCGCCCATGAGCACGCCCGCGCTGAGCCGCTGCGAGTTCGAGGCCAACGACCTTCTCGTCAAGGTCGACATGACGCTGGCCGCCGACGTCAACGCGATCTCTCCCGTCGTCGAGCGCGTCATGGAAATCGTCACGCAGATGGGCTGCGCCGCCGGACGCGAGTTCGAGATCGAGCTCGCGATGCGCGAGGCGCTGGCGAACGCGATCGAGCACGGCGGAAAGCACGATGCCTCCAAACAGATCGAGTGTTGCGTGGCGTGCGATCACACCCGCGGCATGCTGATCGTCGTGCGCGACCCCGGCGAGGGATTCGATCCCGCGTCGATCCCGAGCCCGGTCGTCGGACAGAACATCTTCTCGACGGGCGGCCGCGGGATCTATCTGATCAACCAGCTCATGGACGACGTGCGCTTCGAGCGGGGCGGCACCGAGATTCATATGCGGACTCACCCACCGGGACCGCGGCCTATCTGACAGCCGTCATCCCGAGGATCGGCGCGACGAGACAGCCGACCACCAACGGCAGACCCTCGGCAGTAGGCAACGTCGCGCGGAGCGCGGCGTTCATCCCGTGCTCGATTAGTCCGGGATCCCTCGCTTCGTTCGGGATGACCGGGCAGGCTTCGCAGCCCGGTCAGATTTCGGCCGGACCTGCCGCGTCCGGGAGCGTCTGCTCCGGAGTCGCAGCGTGGTGGCGGGGCTCGGGGAGGCGAACGAACATCGCGGCTGCGACCAGGCCCAGAACGAACGTCAGGCCCCACAGCACGCGCGCGCCGAAGCGCTCGATGACGACGGTTCCGGCCCAGGGCCCGACGGCGAACGCGGTCGAGAACGTCGTCGTGTAGAGGCCGCTGTACTCGCCGCGGCGGGCGTCCGGAGCGATGTCGGTCGCGTAGGCGGCAGAGGCCGGGAAGAACAGCATCTCGCCCAGGGTCCAGAGGACGACGGTCAGCGCGAGCGACCAGAAACTGCTGGCAAACGCCATGGCCCCGAACCCGGCCCCGGAGAGGACCGCGCCGATGGCCAGCGTCCGGCGGTGCGGCCAGTGGGCCGTGGCGGCGTTCAGCGGGATCTCGAACACGACGATCAGGAGGCAGTTCAGCGAGAAGAGCAGCCCGAAGGAGGCCGGCGAGAGATGCAGATCCCGGACGACGTACAGCGGCATCGACGAGATGTGCTGAAAGAAGATGATCGTCACCGGTAGAACCGCCGCCAGAAAGAACAGGAAGCGCGGGTCCAGGTGCGCCGCCGTCGAGAGCCTCAGGCGAGCCGTCGTCGAAGGCGCTCCGGCCGGTTTCGTCGCGGACGCGCGTCCCGGGAGCGCGGCGGCCGCGAGCACGAGCCCGGCCGCGATCGACGTCGCCCCATCCGCGTAGAAGAGGTAGTGAAAGGACAGCGTCGCCAGAACGCCTCCGATCGCCGGCCCGATCGCCATTCCGAGGTTGATCGCGAGGCGGTAGACGGCGAACGCCGACTTGCGATTGGCGGGCACGACCGTCTCCCCGATGAACGCCATGGCGGCCGGGCGAAAGGCCTCCGTCACCGCCGCCAGCACGACGGCCATCGCCCCGATCGCGACGTGCGAGTGCGCGAGAGGAAACGCCAGCATCACGGCGCCCGAAAGGAAGAGAGAGGCGCGCATCAGCGGAATGGCGCCCCAGCGGTCGGCCAGCCGTCCGGCGAAGGGGCCGGACACGATCGCGCCCATACCGTAGAGAAAGAGGACGAAGCCGGCGCCTTCGGCGGAGAACCCGCGGTCGTGCGTCAGGTAGAGGACCAGGAACGAGAGCACCATCGAGCCGGCCCGGTTGACGAGCTGCGAAGCCGAGACGATCCACACCGGGCGCGGCAGGTGCCGCAGGTCCTTCCAATATTTCAGCATGGGCTCGGGAGTTTGTACGGGAACCGCGGGCTCGGAGTTCTCAGATACGTCTCAGGAGTGTCGCTGCGACGAAAGCGAGGAGCGCGAGCACTCCCAGGAATCCGAGGACGTAGAGAAGGATCGGGAGGAACCGGGGAGGATCGGGGTCTTCCCCCGAATCATCCATGGATTCCCCGGGAGGCGAGCCAGCGCTCGGCGTCGATCGCGGCCTTGCAACCTTCGCCGGCCGCCGACACCGCCTGACGGTAGGTCGGATCGGCCACGTCTCCCGCCGCGAAGACGCCCTCGACCGACGTGTAGGTCGAGGGGTGTCTCACCTTGAGGTAGCCGACCTCGTTCATCTCGAGCTTGCCTTTGAAGATCGCCGTGTTGGGCTCGTGGCCGATCGCGACGAAGACGCCCTGCGTCGCGAACTCCGATGTCTCACCGGTCTTCGTATTCTGCAGTGTCACGCCGGTCACGCCCGTCTCGGCGCCGTGGATCGCGGCGACCGTCGCATTGAGCTCCCAGGCGATTTTCGGATTGTGGCGGGCGCGCTCGAGCATGATCTTGGAGGCGCGGAACTCCTCGCGCCGATGGACGATCGTGACTTTGGTCGCAAACTTCGTGAGGAAGGTCGCCTCCTCCATCGCCGTGTCGCCGCCGCCGACGACGATGACTTCCCGTCCTTTGAAGAAGAAACCGTCGCAGGTCGCGCACGCCGAGACGCCGTGCCCCATCAGCCGCTTCTCGGACTCGATTCCGAGCAGCTTCGCCGACGCGCCGGAGGAGACGATGACCGCGTCGGCCGTGATCGAGCCGCCGGCGTCGAGCGTCAGTCGGAAGGGATGGGACTCGAAGCCCACCTCGGTCACCGTGTCCAGGACCACCTCGGTGCCGAAGCGCTTGGCCTGTTCCCGGAAAATCTCCATCAGCTCCGGGCCCTGGATGCCGTGTTTGAAGCCGGGGTAGTTCTCGACCTCGGTCGTGATCGTCAGCTGGCCGCCGGGCTGCGGTCCTTCGAAGACGACCGGGAAAAGCTCGGCGCGCGAGGCGTAGAGGGCCGCGGTCCAGCCCGCGGGGCCCGATCCGATGATAGCGATTCGGTAGTGCGGTTTCGTCGGTGCCATCGCGCGGGGGAGGATATCAGCGGCCGTGCCCGGTATCATCGCGCCATGCGCGGCGCGCTGTCCCGAAAGCTGGAAGGCTTCGGAACGACGATCTTCACCGAGATGACGCGACTCGCCAACGAGCGCGGCGCGATCAACCTCGCGCAGGGGTTTCCGGATTTCGACGGTCCCGACTTCGCCAAGGACGCAGCGATCGCGGCGATCCGCGAGGGCCACGGACAGTATGCGCGGATGACGGGACTGCCCGAGATCCACCGGGCGCTGTCCGAGAAATACCGGCGCGACTACGGCCTCGCTTACGCGGCGGATACCGAACTGACGGTCTGCTCGGGCGCGACGGAGGCGATCTTCGCGGCAATCCAGGGCACGTGCGACGCCGGCGACGAAGTCGTCCTCTTCGAGCCGTGGTACGACTCCTACAAGGCGAGCGTGGTCATGGCCGGTGCGGTGCCGCGAACCCTGCGGCTGCGCGCTCCCGACTGGAGCTTCGACCGGGCGGAGGCGCGGCGCGCGTTTTCGGGGAAGACACGGGTCCTGCTCCTGAACTCGCCGCACAATCCGACCGGAAAGGTCTTCACGCGCGAGGAGCTCGAGTTCCTCGCCGGCCTTTGCCGGGAATTCGGAACGATCTGCGTGACCGACGAGGTCTACGAGCACCTCGTCTACGACGGGCACCGCCACGTGCCGATGGCGTCGCTGCCGGAGATGCGCAAGCGCACGATCACGATCTCCTCCTTCGGCAAGACGTTTTCGCTGACGGGCTGGAAGATCGGCTGGGCCGCGGCGCCGCCGGAGCTGACGGCCGCCGTGCGTGCCGCTCACCAGTTCATCACCTTCGCGACGGCGACGCCCCTCCAGCTCGGCGCGGCGGCGGCCCTCCAGGCGGGTCCGGAATACTACGCCGCCCTCGCGGCGGAGTACCTCGCGCGGCGGGACTACCTCGTCGGCGCCCTTTCCCGCATCGGGTTCGACGTGACGGCGCCGGCGGGGACCTATTTCGTCTGCGCGGACTTTCGGCCGTTCGGATTCGACGACGACCGGAAGTTCGCGCGCCACCTGATCGAGGAGTTCGGCGTCGCCGCGATCCCGCCGAGCGTCTTCTACCAGGACCCGGGCCAGCCGCAGACCTACGTACGCTTCGCGTTCTGCAAGAAGCGAGAGACCCTCGAGGAGGCCGTTGAGCGGCTGGGCGCCCTCGCCGCGCGACGGGCCGGGGCCCGCGCGTGAAGATCGCGCTCGTCCAGCTCGACCTGGCGTGGGAGGATGTCGAGGAGAATCACCGGCGCGCCCGGAGACGCCTCGAGGAGGCGAAGTCGAAGGGCGCGGGACTCGCCCTTCTGCCCGAGATGTTCTGCACGGGATTCTCGATGGACGCCGCGCGCATCGCGCAGCCCTCGGGAGGACCGTCCGAGACATTCTTGAAAGACACCGCTCGCGAGCTCGGCCTCTGGATCCTTGCGAGCGTCCCCGAGGCCGGAACGCCGCGGCCCCGCAATCTCGCGATTCTCGCCGGCCCCGACGGCTCGGGGGCGAAGTACGCCAAGATCCATCCCTTCACGTTCGGCGGCGAGGACCGCGTCTATTCCGGAGGGGACCGCATCGTCACGGCCTCCGTCGAGGGTCTGCGTGTGACGCCGTTCGTGTGCTACGACCTGCGCTTTCCCGAGCCGTTCCGGCTGGCGGCGGACGAGACCGATCTCTTCGCCGTCGTCGCCAACTGGCCCAACGCCCGCCGGGAGCACTGGCGCACCCTCCTGCGCGCCCGCGCGATCGAGAACCTCTGCTACGTCGCCGGCGTCAACAGAGTGGGCGAGGGTGGGGGATTGCGCTATGTCGGCGACTCCGCCGTCATCTCGCCGTGGGGAGAGATCCTCGCCGAAGGCGACGCCGCGGAAGAGGTTCTCCTCGCCGACGTCGATCCCGCGGCCGTGCGCGAGGCCCGCGCGAAGTTCCCCGCTCTCGCCGACCGCCGCCCCGAAGCGTACCGGCGCTAGAGCGGCGCGCAGAGGGCGCCCGGCGAGGCCTAGGGCGGATACATCGTGAGGCCGAAGGTCTTCGTCAGGAAGACCGCCATCTGGCCTCGCGTGTTGGGATTGCCGGGACAGTAATTGCCGTTGCCGCAGCCGCCGGTGACGCCTTCGGCCGCGAGTTGCTCGATCCAGTCGGCGAACTGCGAGGGGCACGTCACGTCGCCGAACACTCCCACACAGGCGGGCGGCGTGTACGTCGAGCCGTGCTCCGCTTTCAGCAGGAAGACGGCCATCTGGGCGCGCGTCACGGGATTGCTCGGACAGTAGTTGCCGTTGCCGCAGCCGCCGGTGATGCCTTCGGCCGCGAGCTGCTCGATCCAGTCGGCGAACGTCGAGGGGCAGGGGACGTCTCCGAAGATGCCGGAGCAGGCCGGCGGCAGGTACCCGGCGCCGTGCACGGACTTCAGGAGGAAGACGGCCATCTGGGCGCGCGTCACCGGGTTGGTCGGACAGTAGTTGCCGCCGGCGCAGCCGCCGGTGATCTGGTTGTGGAAGAGCGTTTCGACGAACGGGTAGAACGTGTCTCCGACGAGCACGTCCGGGAAGCTCTCCCCGACGTGGAGTCGCCACGTCTTGACCGTTCCGGTCGACAGCGTCTCGTCGAACTCGGCGTCCCAGTGCGGCGCGGGGCGCGTCCCCGACACGGTCACGAGGTAGCAATCCGCCGTCGCGCCGAAGCAGTCACTCGTCGCGCCCGCACCGATCGTGCCATAGCCCGCAGTGGAGTCGTCGAGCGTGTAGGTCGGGCCCGCCGGTCCGCGGATGTCCGAGGCCGCGCCGGTCACGGCGAAAGGCGTCGCCAGGACGTTCTTCCAGTGCGGCGCCACCTGGACCGTCTCGCCCGCCTCGAGCACTCCGTTGACGTTCGAGGAGGTGCCGGCGACCGCGCGCGCGTCGACGTCGGCCACATCCGCGGACGGAGAGCTCAATCGCGCGACGACGTCCGAGTTGGTCCCCGAATCGCCCCAGCTGATCACGAAGTTGTCCTGGTGGCCCATGGCGACCGCAGGGAGCTGTCCCGAGCTCGAAGCGACGTTGACCTGGATCTCCCCGCCGACCGGCGTTGCGGACGAGTCGAACGCGCGGGCGATGATGCCGAAGCCGGAAGGGCCGCCGTTCTGAGTGAAACTCTCCCAGGTGCAGACGAAGTTGCCCTCGGGATCCATCGCGATCTCGGGGAAGAGCTGCTGCGAGCTCGTGAACGTGTTGATGGCGAACTCGCCAGTCAGCGGAGCTCCCGCCGAATCGAATCGCCGTCCGTAGACGCCGTCGAAGTCGCCGTCCTGGGTGAAGCTGTTCCACACGACGACGAAGTTGCCGGAGGCGTCGATCCCGACCGACGGAGCGTGCTGAGAATTCGTCGTGTACGCGTTGACCGGGATCTCTCCCGTCGAAGGGAGCGCCTGTCGCGTCGTATCGCCGCGCGAAGATGCCGTAGTTGTCGCCATCCTGATCGTAGCTATGCCAGGCGACGACGAACTGCCGCGCTTCGTTCATGGCCACGGCCGGGTAGCTCTGGTACTCGGTCGTATAGGTATTGACCTGGAATTCCGTGCCGAGGCGGTTGCCGGAGGAGTCGAACCGCTGGCCGAAGACGCCGTAGCCGCTGCCGTCCTGGCCGACACTGGTCCAGACCACGACGAACTCGCCCGACGGCGCCAGCGACACTGCCTGTCCGACGACGAACTGATCGCCGGTGGTGTAGGTGTTGACCACGAACTCCGGACCGGCGGGACTTCCGCCCACGAAACGCCGCGCGTAGACCTCCGTGTTCGTCGGATTGAGCTGCCCGTAGCTCGTCCAGACGACGACGAAGTCGCCATTGCGGTCCCCGGCCACCCAGGAGTCGTACTGGTCGCCGGTCGTGCTCGAATTGACTGCGAACTCGCCCGAGAGCGGATTGCCGCTCGCGTCGAAGAGACGCGCCGAGATCCCGCCGGCGTCCGCGTCGTACGTGTCCCACGCGACGACGAAGTTGCCCGCGCCATCCACGGCCACCGAGGACACGATCTGGTTCAACGTGGTGGCGGTGTTGACGGGAATCACTGGGCTCATCGGCGGCGTCTGCGCGAGCGCGGCCGTCGAAGGAATCAGGGCGAACGCGGCAAGAAGAACCGAGCGGCGCATGCTTCCCTCCCCGAGACTGGCCGCATCATACCGACGAGAAGGCGGACTGCAACCACGGAAATGACGAAGACGACGGCCATCTGGCCGCGGGTGTTGGGATTGTCGGGGCAGGAGTTCCCCCCCGCCGCAGCCGCCGGTGACTCCTTCCGCGAAGAGCGCTCGATCCTACCGCGTTGGAGCCGCGGCCGCGAAAGTCTGGAGCGCCTCGACGCCGCCGGCGATCATCTCCTCGGACACGGAGAAGCTGAAACGCAGGCGCCCCTCGCCGTCGGGACCGAAGACGATGCCGGGCACGGTCGCGATCTTCGCGCCGTCGAGAAGTTGACGCGCGGCCTCGCGCGAGTCGCCCGGGAGCCACGAGGGCGTCTTCGGAAAGAGATAGAGCGCCGCGCGCGGCTTGTCCAGTTCGAAGCCCGCGGCCTGAAGTCCCTCGACGAGGCGGTCGCGCCGCGACCGATAGCCGTCGCGCCAGGCGGCGACGAACTCGGTGCCGCGGGTCAGGGCCTCGACGGCGGCCCACTGCGTCGGCGTCGAGACTCCGTTGGTCGTGTAGAGAATGACGGTCTTGACGGCCGTCTGGTAGCGCTTCGGGACGACGACGTAGCCCAGGCGCCAGCCCGTCATCGAATAGCTCTTCGAAAGCGTGAAGCAGGAGAGTGTGCGCTCCCACATCCCGGGCAGCGAAGCGATCGCGACCGGAGGCTCGCCCTCGTAGACGAGATCCTCGTAGGCCTCGTCCGAGATCACAGCGAGGCCGCGCTCGCGCGCGAACGCGGCGACCTCCTCGGTTTCGGAGCGCGAGAAGACGTCGCCGGTCGGGTTGGCGGGGGAGTTCCAGTAGAGGACTTTGGTCTTCGGCGTGACGAGAGCCGAGAGCGTCGCCGAGAAACCTTTGCGCCGCGCGGCCGCCGTGGGGACGAGGACCGACTTGGCCTCGTGAAACGCGACGAGATCCACGATCGGCGTCCAGTACGGCGAAAACATCAGGACTTCGTCGCCGGGCTCGAGCAGCGTCGCGAAGGACGCGAAGAGTCCCTGCATCCCGCCGTTGACGACCACCGGGCTCTCCTCCTCGGCCGGGATGCGGTTGCGCGAGCGGACCTTCTCGAGGATCGCTTTTCGCAGCTCCGGGATGCCCGAGGACGGCGCGTACCGCGTCTGATTGCGCCCGAGCGCATCGGTCATCGCTTCCTTGATCGCATCCGGCGTGTGCATCCACGGCTCGCCGCCCTCGAAGCGCCAGACCTTCTGGCCGGAAGCCAGCAGCTCCATCACGCGGTTGCGAACCTTGACGATCTCCGAGAAACCGACGCTCTCGAAGCGCCGGGCCGGACGGGGATAGGGACCTTCGGTCATCGGTGAAACCTCAAATGACTTTCCGGCGGCCCGGACCCATCAGGAAATAGAGAATCATCCCGAGCACCGGCAGCAGGACGACGAGGACGACCCAGAGGATCTTCGTGCCGGTGTCGGCGGAGCTCTTCAGGATCGAAACGATGGCGATGATGTCGAGCACCGTGACGAGGATCCAGAGCAGGGGATGGCCGAACATCACTTGCCTCCTTCGCCTCTCCTAGAGCTTTTCCGAGATCGCCTTCTGCTGCGTGAACAGGTACAGGTACTCGCGGCCCCCGGCCTTCGAGTCCGTGCCGGACATGTTGAAGCCGCCGAACGGGTGAACACCGACGAGCGCTCCCGTGCACTTGCGGTTCAGATAGAGGTTGCCGACGTGGAGCTCGCGCTTTCCGCGTTCGAGCCGCTCGCGGACGCGGGAGTACAGCGAACCGGTCAGGCCGTACTCGGAATCGTTGGCGACGCGGATCCCGTCCTCGAAGCTGGCCACCTTCAGAACCGCGAGCACCGGGCCGAAGATCTCCTCGCGGGCGATGCGCGCCTTGGGCTTCACGCCGTCCACGATCGTGGGCATCACGAAGTACCCGGACTTCGGGCCGGCCTTGCCGCCGGCGACGATCCGGCCTTCTTTCTTTCCGAGCGCGACGTACTCGAGGATCTTCTTTTGCGCGTCCGCGTTGATGACGGCGCCGACCGTATTCTTCGGGTCGCGCACGTCGCCGACCGAGAGCGCCTTCGTCTTCGCGACGACGCGCGCGAGCAGGTCCTTGTGGACTTTCTGATGCACGATCAGGCGCGAGCACGCCGAGCACTTCTGTCCCTGGAAGCCGAATGCCGCGGCCACGATCCCGTTGGCGGCCTCTTCGAGATCCGCGGTCTCGTCGACGAGGATGAAGTCCTTGCCGCCCATCTCGAGAATCGCGCGCTTGATCCAGAGCTGGCCCTCAACGACACGGCCGGCCTTCTCGCTGATCCCCACGCCGACGGAGCGCGAGCCCGTGAACGCGACGAGCCGCGTCTTCGGGCTCTCGACCAGAGCGTTGCCGACCGTCGCGCCGCCGCCCGTTACGAAGTTCAAGACACCGTCCGGCACGCCGGCTTCCTCGCAGGCCTCCACGAACATCGTGGCGATGCCCGCCGCGTCGGAGGACGGCTTGAGAACGACCGTGTTGCCCGCGACGAGCGCGGCGGTCGTCATGCCGGCCAGGATCGCCAGCGGAAAGTTCCACGGCGGAATGACCACGGCGACTCCCAGGGGGATGTGCTCGAGGTCGTTCTGCTCGCCCGGATACGGGGTCAGCGGCTGGGGCTGCGCGAGCCGCTCCATCTCGCGGGCGTAGAACTCGCAGAAGTCGATCGCCTCGGCCGTGTCGCCATCGGCCTCCGCCCAGGACTTGGACTCCTCCAGCACCATCATCGCGGAGAACTCGTGCTTGCGGCGGCGCAGGATCGACGCGATCCGAAGTACCAGCGCCGCGCGCTCCTCCGCCGGAGTGCGGCTCCAGGCCGGAAACGCCTTCGTGGCGGCGTCCACGGCGCGGTCGGCGTCGGCGGCGGTTCCCTCGGGGAAGCGGCCGACGACCTGGCGGAAGTTGCAGGGATTGCGCGATTCGAAATGCTTCTTGGAGCCGAAGCGCTTTCCGCCGATCCGGTTCTGTCCCCGGATCGGCAGGTGCTTCTCCACGGCGGCCAGGGCGGACCGGAAGGCCCTGGCGTTGGCGTCGATGGAGAAATCCGTCAGCGGCTCGTTGCGAAATTCAGGAAGCAAATTCAGGTCCTCCGGACCGGGAAGCCTATCAATCTTCAGGAGTTTGCGTCGGGCGGCCTTGACGGCGGGCCGCGGGCGTAATACTAAGGAGGCGATGGTTGTGTTCCGGGCGGCCGCCTGCTGTTGTCCGACCCGCCTCGAGGGTCTGGCCGCTCCCGGTCCATCGATCTAGAAGCTCCCCGAAACAGACAGGACCCCGAGCCCGCCGGACCCCCGGCGGGCTTCGTCGTTTTGAAGGCATGCGGTTGAAAGGAAAAGAGTCGAGGTGGCGCAACGGAGGGCCGGGGCGATGAGCGCGCCGCACAGAATCGTTTCGGTTTCGAGCGCGGCCGGCGGCGTCGGACTGCTCGAGGCCGTGGGCGGCACCCCGCTGCTCGAGCTCGAACGCGTCGGCCGCGAAGTGCCCGGGCTTCGCCTGCTCGCCAAGGCGGAGCACCTCAATCCCTGCGGGAGCGTCAAGGATCGGCCGGTGCGCGCGATGCTGCTGGCGGGACTCACGTCGGGCCGGCTCCGGCCCGGGAAGACGATCCTGGAAGCGACCTCGGGCAACACCGGGATCGCCAACGCGATGCTCGGCGGCGCGTTGGGATTCCCGGTCACTCTCTTTCTGCCTGCCAGCGCTTCGCCGGAACGCCGGGCGATCCTGACGGCGTGCGGCGCGCGGCTGATCCTGACGGATCCTCTCGAGGGAACCGACGGCGCGATCCGCGCGGCCCGGCGCGCGGTGGAAGACGAGCCCGCGGTGTACTTCTACCCGGACCAGTATTCCAATCCCGCCAACTGGGGCGCCCACTTCCAGACGACCGGCCCGGAGATCTGGGCGCAGACGCGCGGCAAGTTCACGCACTTCGTCGCGGGCCTGGGCACCTCCGGGACGTTCGTCGGCGTGACGCGATTCCTCAAGGCGCGAAACGCGGCGATCCGCTGCGTTTCGGTGGAGCCGGACGGCCCAATGCACGGCCTGGAGGGGATGAAGCACATGGCCTCCGCAATCGTGCCGCCGATCTACGATCCTTCGCTGGCCGACGAGCGGATCGCGATGCCCACCGAAGAGGCCTACGCCATGTGCCGCCGCCTGGCGCGAGAAGAGGGCATCTTCGCGGGACCGTCGGCCGGCGCCAACGTCGCGGCGGCGCTTCGAGTCGCCCGGACCGCGCCGCAGCCGGCCACGGTCGTCACGGTGCTCTGCGACGGCGGAGAGCGTTACCTCTCCGAGGATTTCTGGAAGGAGCCATGATCGCGCCGGCCAACGTCCTGGAAGAAATCGGCCGCCACGCCGCGGAGGCCTATCCGGAAGAGTGCTGCGGCGCGCTCTTCGGCGCGAAGGTCGACGGCGACGTGCGCATCCGCCGCGCCGAGCGGGTCCCGAACCGTCGGACGGATCAACGCGAACGCCGCTTTTCGATCGACCCCCTGGACTACGGGCGGCTGGAGCGGCTCGCGGAGGAGTCGGGCCTGTGCCTGGTGGGGATCTATCACTCGCACCCGGATCATCCCGCCGCTCCTTCCGAATACGACCGGGAACACGCGTTCCCGTTTTTCCATTACCTGATCGTGGCCGTCGAGGCGGGCCGCCCGCGGGAGATGACGTGCTGGATCCTCTCCGAGGATCGCGGTACGTTCGAGCGCGAGCCTCTGCGTTTCGACGGCGAGGAGTAACCCATGGCGAAGATTCACCTTCCGACCCCGTTGCGGCCGTACGCGGAGGACGCGGCCACCGTCGACGTGCGCGGCGGCACCGTGGCCGAGGCTCTCGAGGCGCTCGTGACGCGGCACGCGGGCCTGCGCGCGCATCTGTTCGACGGATCGGGCAAGCTCCGATCCTTCGTCAGCGTGTTCCGGAACGACGAGGACGTCCGCCACCTCGCGCGCGAGCAGACGGCGCTCTCGGAGAGCGATACGCTTTCGATCGTGCCGTCCATCGCCGGCGGTTCCTCCGCGCCTTTCTCGCCCGAGGAGATGCGGCGCTACGCGCGCCACCTGATTCTTCCGGGAGTCGGTCCGGAGGGCCAGGCGCGGCTGAAGGCCGCGCGCGTCCTCGTCGTGGGCGCGGGAGGTCTCGGCTCCCCCGCGGCGCTGTACCTCGCCGCCGCCGGCGTCGGCACCCTCGGGCTGGTCGACTTCGACGCCGTGGACGAATCGAATCTGCATCGCCAGGTTCTCTTCGGAAGCGCGGACGTCGGCCGGCCCAAGCTCGTCGCGGCGCGCGAGCGCCTCGCACAGACGAATCCGCACGTACGCATCGTCCCGTTCCAGGAGCGCCTGACGTCGCAGAATGCCCTGGAGATCCTGAAGGACTTCGACGTCGTCGCCGACGGCACGGACAACTTCGCCACGCGCTACCTCGTCAACGACGCGTGCGTCCTGCTCGGCAAGCCCAACGTCTACGCCTCGATCTTCCGCTTCGAGGGGCAGGCTTCGGTCTTCTGGGCCGAGAAGGGGCCCTGCTATCGCTGCCTGTTTGCCGAGCCGCCCCCGCCCGACCTGGTTCCCTCCTGCGCGGAGGGCGGAGTCCTCGGCGTCCTCCCGGGTCTCCTGGGCGTTCTCCAGGCGACGGAAACGATCAAGCTGATCCTCGGAACCGGGGAGCCTCTGATCGGGAGGTTCCTGCTGGTCGACGCGCTCGCGATGCGCTTCCGCGAGATGCGGGTGCGGAAAGATCCGCAGTGCGTCGTGTGCGGGCCAACCCGACGGTGACGGCTCTGATCGACTATGACGCATCTGCGCCGGTCCTTCGCCTCTGGTATCGTCCGCCCCCATGCACGAGGACGAGGTCTCGGTCGAGGAGCTCAAAACGATGCGGGACCGGGGCGACGCCCTGGTCTTAGTCGACGTTCGCGAGCCGCGCGAGTGGGCGATCTCGGACCTCCCGAACTCGGTCAAGATCCCCCTCGGGACGCTGCCGCAGAGCCTCGACAAGCTCTCGAAGGACGACGAGATCGTCGTCTACTGCCGCACCGGGGGCCGCAGC
>CAVTEG010000006.1:0-382492 GCA_963733815.1 uncultured Acidobacteriota bacterium
GGCTGCGGGTATGCGACGAGCGCGCCGTAGATGATGCCGATGACCCCCAGGACCCCGAGCCAGCGGCGCGTAGCGCATGGCGGCCTGCGGGAAAGAGCGGCAGGGCGAAGCGCAGGAACCCGTAGACGCCGAGCTTCAGCAGCACGCCGGCAAGGATGATCGATCCCGCCGTCGGCGCCTCCGTGGGCGTCGGGAAGCCAGGTGTGGAGCGGGAAAACCGGCACCTTGATCGCGAACGCCAGCGCGAAGGCGACGAAGAGAAGCGTCTGGTCGGCCCGAGAAGGCAGTCGATAGAGGTCCTCGATGGCGAACGACCAGGCGCCGGTCGCCGTGTGATGCGGATAGCGATGTAGAGGATTGCGAGGAGCATCAGGAGGCTCCCGCCATGCGTGAAGATGAAGAACTTCATGGCGGCGTAGATGCGGCGCTCGCCGCCCCAGATGCCGATGATGAAGTACATCGGGACCAGCATCACTTCCCAGAAGACGTAGAAGAGCGCCAGATCCAGCGCGACGAGGCTGCCGAGCATCCCCGTCTCCAGCATGAGGAAGGCAATCGAGAAACCGCGGATCTCCTTCTCGACGTGCGTCAGCGAGAAGAGGAGCGCGATCGGCGTCAGGATCGTCGTCAGGAGGACGAGCAGGAGCGAGATGCCGTCGATACCGATGGAATAGGTGATGCCGAGCGGCGGAATCCAGGGCACCTGCTCGCGGAACTGGAAACCTTTCTGGAGGACGTCGAACCGCCACCACAAGGGAAGCGAAAGAAAGGCCACGGCGGTCGCGATCGCGAGCCCGAAAATCTTCGCCTCGCGCTCGAGCGCCTTCGGAAAGAGCAGCAGAACGGCGCCCCGCGGTCGGCAGGAAGACCAGGATGCTCAGGAGGTGCTCGCGCACGAAGTCCGACATTAGCAGGCTGCTGAAAGATGGATGCGGGCGTCGTGTCCGGCACTTTGCATCCGCCGCCAGCTCCCGCAAGTTGCGACTCTAGGCTTCACTGCTCTCTCCCAGCACCGGGCAAAGTGCCGGCCACCCTTCGGGTTACGGCGGCGCGGGGCCATCTGCGGCGTCATCGCTCCTCGACGATGCGAAGGCATCGCCGTCGTCGCGCTTCCTTGCAGCTGACCCCACGGCGCTCGTAACGACATCCCACACCCTCTTTCAGCACCCTGCTAGAACGCTCCCACGACGAGGAGCAGCAGTGCCACGAGCCCGATCAGGAACGACAGGGCGTAGTTGCGGACGTTGCCGGTCTGGAGGAACCGCAGGAAGTCGCCGGCGAGCTCGACCAAGAACGCGCCGGCGTTCAGGACGCCGTCGATGATCAGGACGTCCACGACCTTCCAGAGCACGCGGGCAATCCACTCGAAGGGGCGCACGATCAGGAAGTCATAGAGCTCGTCGATCCGGAACTTGTTCGCCACCAGGGAGTAGAGTCCCGGCCACGCCGCCGCGATCTTCGCCGGTACGCGGCCGTCTTCCCTGGCGTACCACTTCCACGCGAGGAGGATGCCCGCCGCGGCCACCGCGACCGAGAGGGCCATCAGGATCCATTCCGTTGCGTGAGGAAAGGCCTCGTGCCCCGGCTCGTGTCCCGCGATCGGGATCAGGATCGGTGCGAGGAACCGGCCGATCCGGTTGCCGTTCTCCGAAAGGACAGCCGGCAGGCCCACCCATCCTCCGACGACCGACAGGAAGGCGAGGACGATCAAGGGAAGCGTCATCGAGGCCGGCGACTCGTGGACGTGGTGCTCCTGCTCGTGCGTCCCGCGGAAGCGGCCGTAGAAAGTCAGCGAGACCACGCGGAACATGTAGAAGGCCGTCAGCCCGGCGGTGAAGAGTCCCACGGCCCAGAACAGCCGGCCGAAGCCGTCCTGCTCGAAGGCCGACGACAGGATCGCGTCTTTCGAGAAGAAGCCGGCGAGCGGCGGAATGCCGCAGATCGCCAGGGCCGCGATCAGAAACGTCGCGTGCGTGATCGGGAGCTTCGACTTCAGGCCTCCCATGTGCCGGATGTCTGATCGCCGCTCATGGCGTGGATCACCGAGCCGGCGCCCAGGAAGAGGCAGGCCTTGAAGAAGGCGTGCGTCATGACGTGGAACATGCCGGCGGTGAACGCGCCGACGCCGCACGCCAGGAACATGTAGCCGAGCTGCGAGACCGTGGAATAGGCCAGGACCTTCTTCATGTCGTTCTGCGCGACGGCGATGATGCGCCGCGAAGATGCCGTGAGGCGCCGATCGCGGCGACGAACAGCATGGCCTCCGGAGCGAGGCGGAAGAGGACGTTGCAGCGCGCCACCATGTACACGCCGGCGGTGACCATCGTGGCGGCGTGGATCAGGGCCGAGACCGGGGTCGGGCCGGCCATCGCGTCCGGGAGCCAGACGTAGAGCGGGAACTGCGCGCTCTTGCCCATGGCGCCGACGAAGAGGCAGAGGCAGATGATCGCGAGGCCCGGGCGCGAACTTCGCCGGGTCGGCCGCGGCCTGCGCCGAATACTTCGGTGTAGTTGAGTGTGCCGAAGGTCGTGAAGATCCCGAACATCCCGAGAAGGAAGCCGAAGTCGCCGATCCGGTTGACGACGAAAGCCTTGCGTCCGGCCTCGGCGGCGTAGCCCTCTCGAAGTAGAAGCCGACCAGCAGGTACGAGCAGAGGCCGACGCCCTCCCAGCCCACGAACATCAGGACGAAGCTCTCGGCCAGCACCAGCAGGAGCATCGCGAACATGAACAGGTTCAGGTAGGCGAAAAACCGGGCGTAGCCGGCGTCGGTCGCCTCGTGGTGCATGTAGCCGGTCGAGTAGACGTGGATCAGGAAGCCGACGAACGTGACGAACGCGAGCATCAAGGCGGACAGCGGATCGAGGCGAAACGAGAAGTCGAGCGACAGATCGCCGACGCTGATCCAGCTGCCGTAGGTCTCCAGGACCGGCGCGCCGTCTCCCGAAAGGAACGGGATGACGCGGGTGTAAGCCGCGATGGTGGCCAGGCCCGCGGCGCCGACGCCCACGACCGAGACGAAGCGCTTCCCGAGGCGCGTGCCGAGAAGCGCGTTGACGATGAACCCCGCCAGGGGGATCACCGGGATCAGCCAGAGCGGCGCGCTCACCGTCTGCCGCCCCTCACCACTTCAGGAGATGGATCTTGTTCACGTCGATCGTCTCGGTGTGCCGGAAGAGCGCCACGAAGATCGCGAGTCCCACGGCCGCTTCCGCGGCGGCGATCGCGATGACGAAGAAGACGATGATCTGGCCCTCGCGCGACGGCAGCGACGCTCCGTATCCCAGGAGCGCGAGGTTGGCCGCGTTCATCATCAGCTCGATCGACAGGAAGATCTGGATCGCGCTGCGGCGCAGGAGCGCTCCCGCGATCCCGATGCAGAAGAGCGCGCCGGAGGCCAGAAGCACGTCGGACAGCGGGATTCCGCCGATCATGCGCGCTCCCGCCGGGCCAGGACGAACGCCCCCACCAGCGCGGCGAGCAGGAGCACCGAGACCGCCTCGAAGTGAAGCAGGTATTCGGAGAACAACGTTCGCGCGAGAATGCCGGCGTCGCCGAGCGCCGCCGGAGTCTCGGCCCCAAGACTCGGGATCTTCGACCCCGATCCTCTGAGCGTGCCGAGCAGGAGGGCTGCGAAGACGACGATCGAGGCGCCACCGAGGACCGTCTGAATCGGGTGGCCGCTCCGCTCCCGCGGCTGGCTGCCGATGTTCAGCAGCATCAGGACGAAGAGGAAGAGGACCAGGATCGCTCCCGCGTAGACGATGACCTGGATGACGGCGATGAACGGCGCGAACAGGAGCACGTAGCCGATCGCGAGCCCGAAGAAGGCCACGACCAGCGCCAGCACGCTCTTGAGCGGATTGCGGTTGACGACCATGAGACCCGCGAAGACGACAGCCATCACCATCGCCAGGTCGAAGACGATCCGCGACGCGCTCACGAGCGAAGTCTCCACATCTCCAGGGCGGCGACCCAGAAGAGGTTGAGCAGCGCCAGCGGCAGCAGCACCTTCCATCCGAGCGTCATGAGCTGGTCGTAGCGGAAGCGGGGCAGCGTCCAGCGCACCCAGATGAAGATCCAGATGAAGATGGCGGTCTTTATGGTGAAGACCAGCACCGACAGGAGAACGCCCACGAGGCCCTCGGGGTGAAACCCGGGTAGCGACCAGCCGCCGAAGTACAGCGTCGCCGTGATCGCGCAGGCGACGACGACGTTGACGTATTCGGCCATCTGGAAGGCACCGAAGCGCATGGCCGAGTACTCGGTGTGGTAGCCGCCGACGAGCTCCGCCTCCGCCTCGGGCAGATCGAAAGGGACCCGGTTGGTCTCCGCGAAGGCCGACACGAAGAAGATGAGGAATCCCAGCGGCTGGAGGAAGATGTTCCAGCGGGGTATGAATCCCAGCCATGTGCCCTGCTGCATGGCGATGACGTCGTTCAATCGGAAGGAGCTCGCGGCCAGGACCACCCCGGCGGCGGCCGTCGTCATCGCGAGCTCGTAGGAGATGATCTGGGAGGCGGACCGGATGCCGCCCATCATCGAGAACTTGTTGTTGGAGCCCCAGCCGGCGAGGACGATCGCGTAGACGGAGAGAGACGTCATCGCGAAGACGTACAGGATGCCGATGTTCACGTCGGCGCCGATCAGCGGAATCTGGCGTTCGCCGATCTTGAGGGTCGGTCCGATGGGAACCACGGCGAACGTCGAGAGAGCCGAGAACACCGCGACGCAGGGCGCTAGGTAGTAGAGCGTCCGGTCCACGTGAGCCGGCGTCACCGCCTCCTTGGTGAACATCTTGACCGTGTCGGCGACGGCCTGGAGCAGGCCGAAGGGGCCCACCCGGTTGGGGCCGACGCGATCCTGGATAAACGCGGCGCCCCGGCGCTCGAGCCAGGTCAGCGGAACCACGAGAACCGGAAGTGTGAGCGCGGGAATGGCGACGCGCAGGGCGACGATCGTCCAGTCGAGCGCGGTCACGGATGACCTGTCCAGTCGAAATCGCCCTTTTTCAGGAGAATGCCGCCCTCCAACTCCGTCTCCTTGACCTCCCGGTAGGCCTCGACCTCGCGTGCGATCTCGCGCAGCAGGTCCGAGGGCGTCCAGGACCGCGACCCATAGCCGAGCGCGTTGGCCAGGAGGAGCAGCAGCTCCCAGTGGGCGCGGATCGGCGGCTTGGGAAGGAACGCCCGCTCGAATTTCTGGATGCGCCCCTGGACGTTGGTGAACGTGCCCTCCTTCTCGGCCAGCGACGAGGCGGGCAGGACCACGTCGGCAGCGCGGGCGAGCGCATTGGATTCGCGGGCGAGCACCACGAGAAACCGGGCGCGCCGCAGCGCCGAGACCTTCTCGGGATCGTCCGCGATCGTGGAAAACGACGCATCGCCGACGACCACGACCTCGGGGGACGCCTTTCCGGAAAGAACGGCGTCCAGGCCGTAGCCGGCCTTGCCGGGCGAGAGGCCCATCTCGCGGGCGCCGCGGAAGTTGGCCGCCGCCTCGTCGCCTTCGACCCAGCCATTGACGGACTTGATCTTCCGGGGCCGCGACTTGTCCACCATGACGTCGCGATTGGGGCACGACAGATGGTCGGCGATCTTCCGCAGCAGGAAGTTCTCTTCGTTGGAGAGATGCGCCGAACCGAGGAAGAACAGTCCCGACGGACCGGTCGTATCGACCGTCTTGCGGATCTCCTCGCCGACGCGCTCGATCGCGATCGGGACGACCACGTCCGCGACGGCCTGACCGTTTCGCGCCGTCGCCCGGTGCACGTCCCGGTTGTTCAGGCTCTCGGCGAGGAGGCGGCCGTGATCGCAGAGCCAGTAGTCGTTGACCGGAGGGTTCAGACGTGGCAGGAACCGGTAGACGATCTCTTCCTTCGACTCGATCGACGTGTTGCAGCCGACGTTGCAGCCGGGGCATACCGACTTGGTCTTCGCGAGGTACCAGACGCGGCTACGAAACCGGAACTCGCGCAGCGTCAGCGCTCCGACCGGGCAGACGTCCGCGGCGCAGCCCGACCAGTCGTTCGCCAGCGGGTCGCCGTCGTGCGTCCAGACCAGCGTGCGGCCTCCGCGGTCGAGGAACGTCAGCTCGGAGGTGCCCGCGATCTCCTGGCAGAAGCGGATGCAGCGCGTGCACTGGATGCACCGCGTCATGTCGGCGATGACGTGGGGGCCGATCATCGTGCGGTCGAAGGTCGGGTACTGGCGCTTCTTTTCGTCGTACTGCGAGAGTTGCTGGCCGTAGCCGAAGGCGTTGTCCTGGAGGGTGCACTCGCCGGCCTGGTCGCAGATCGGGCAGTCCAGCGGGTGGTTGATCAGCAGGAACTCCATCGTCGCCGCCCGGGAGCTTCGGACTTTCTCGGTCGTCGTCTTGACCGAGAGACCGTCCTTCAGGGGCACCGTGCATGCGGCCTGGATCTTGGGATTGCCCTCGATTTCGACCATGCACATGCGGCACTGGCCGACGACCGAGAGGCGCGGGTGGAAGCAGAAGTGGGGAATGTCGATTCCGGCGAGTTGGGCGGCCTCGATCAGGTTGATGTTCTTGGGCACCTCGATCGGCCGCCCGTCGAAGATCACCGTGAAGGTGTCCTTCTGCGGCGGCGGAGGGGCTGGGGGGTTGGCGCTCACGTGCGTGCGCCCCCTGGTTGTATCGAGGGAGAGGTGGCATGCGCCACCGTTCCCCCTCCCGTCCCGCCGCGTCGAGCGGCGGCTACAGGAGACCCGACCATGCAGCGCTTGTGCTCCACGTGGTGGAGGTACTCCTCGCGGAACTTCATGACCGAGGACAGGAGCGGCGCGGCTGCGCCGTCGGCGAGGACGCAGATCGTCATGCCGTTGGCCATCTGGCCGCCCACGCGGGAGAGAAGGTCCACGTCCTCCGGCCGCCCTTCTCCGTTCTCGATCCGCGCCAGGATCCTGTAAAGCCAGGTGGTCCCTTCCCGGCACGGCGTGCACTGGCCGCAGGATTCGTGGGAAAAGAACTTCAGGATGTTCATGATCGCG
Organism: uncultured Acidobacteriota bacterium; assembly: GCA_963733815.1. Lineage (GTDB taxonomy): Bacteria > Acidobacteriota > Thermoanaerobaculia > UBA5066 > Gp7-AA6 > DAHUXD01. The sequence continues at coordinate 7,010 of CAVTEG010000006.1, forward strand.
GCCACGATGCAGGTGTCCTCGTCCATCACGATGATTGCAGCCGAGCCGAGCATCGAGCCCTTCGCGGCGACGCCGTCGAAATCGAGCGGAACTCCCTTGATCTCGTCCGCTGTCATGATGGCAGCCGAGGCTCCGCCGGGGATTACGGCCTTGAGCTTCTTCCCGCCGCGGATGCCCTGGGCGTAGCTCTGGCCGTACAAGAATTCTTCGAAGTCGAGGCCCATCGCGGCCTCGTAAACCCCGGGCCGGTTGACGTGCCCGGAGACGCAGTAGAGCTTCGGTCCCGTGTTCTTCTCGTTGCGGCCGATCTTCAGGAACCAGTCCGCGCCGCGGTCGACGACGTGCTTGACGCAGCAGAGGGTCTCGACGTTGTTGACGATCGTCGGGCAGCCGAAAACGCCGTGCACGGCCGGGAAAGGCGGCTTGATGCGCGGCTGGCCGCGTTTGCCCTCGAGGGACTCGATGAGCCCGGTCTCTTCGCCGCAGATGTAGGCGCCCGCGCCGCGGTGGACGGTGATGTCGAGCGAGAAACCGGAGCCGAGGATCTTCTCGCCCAGGAACGCCTTCGCATAGGCCTCTTCGAGGGCGCGGTTGAGGATCCGGGCGCCGTCGTAGAACTCGCCGCGGATGTAGATGTACGCGTCGCGGCAGCGGATCGCGTAGGACGAGAGGATCATCCCTTCAAGGAGCTGGTGAGGGTCGTGCTCCATGAGGAGGCGGTCCTTGAACGTCCCCGGCTCGGACTCATCGGCGTTGCAAAGGAGATAGACGGGTTTGCCCTTGGTGTCCTTGGGGAGAAAACTCCACTTGACGCCCGCCGAGAAGCCGGCGCCGCCGCGGCCCCGGATGTTGGCCTTCTTGACCGCTTCGAGGACCTGCTCCGGCGTCATGCTTCCCGAAAGGACCTTGCGGACGCTGGCGTAGCCGCCGTCGGCGAGGTACGTGTCGATCGAGCGCGAGTCCGGCTTTCCGACACGGGCCGAGAGGACTTTGTCCACGTCAGGGCTCCCGTCCGAGGCGCTCGAGGAGCGCGTCGAGCTTGCCCGCGTCCATAGGCTCGTAGTACTTGTCGTTGACCATCATCGAGGGCGCCTTGTCGCAACCCGCGATGCACTCGACCTCGACCAGCGTGAACTTCCCGTCCTGAGTCGTCTGCTCGAGATCGATGCCGAGGCGCTTCCTACAATGCTCCACGAGCGCGCCCGCGCCCAGCAGATGGCATGAGATCGAGGTGCAGAACTGCAACAGGTGCTTGCCGGTCGGCCGCAGGTTGTACATCGTGTAGAAGGTCAGCACTCCGTCCACGTGCGACGGGGGCAGCTCGAGGACCCGCGCGACCTCCTCGGCCGCTTCCTTCGAGATCCAGCCCCAGGTCTCCTGGGCGACCCAGAGGACGGGCAGGAGCGCGGCCTGTTTGGTCGGGTAACGCTTCAGGATCTTCTCGATTCGCGCCAGGGCCTCCGGCGGGAACTTCCGGGGCTCTCCGGCTTCCGCGACGCGATAGCGAGTGTGGCTCACCAGTCGAAAGCGCCTTTCTTCCAGATGTAGGCGTACCCGACGGCCAGGATGGCGAGAAACGCGAACATCTCGACGAAAAGCGGCCAGCCGGCCGACCGGAAGACGAGCGCCCAGGGATAGAGAAACGCGATTTCGACGTCGAACAGGATGAAAACCATCGCGATCACGAAGAACTGGATCGAGATCCGCTTGTGCGAGACTGTCGATCGGCGGCATGCCGCTCTCGTAGGTCGTGAGTTTCTGGCGCGTCGGCAGCCGGGGGCTGACGAGGGAGTTGAGGATCAGGATCACGCCTCCCATCCCGGCGGCGAGGACGAGCAGGATGAGGATTGGAACGAATGACTGAGGCATGGAGCACACGAACTTTTTCACAAGGTTCCAGGGGAGTCAACGCATGTCGAAGAGCACAAAGGAGCTACGGTCGAGGCGGGCACGCTAACATCTCGCCGTGACCGAAGCGTTTCGCCCGGCCGCCCTCGTGCCGGCCTACGAGGCGGAGGAAACCGTTGCCGCGGTGGTGCGGGGGATCCGCGACAGCGTCGCACGCGTGCTCGTCGTCGACGACGGCTCCTCGGATCGAACGGCCGTCGTGGCCGAGGCGGCCGGCGCCGAGGTTCTGCGTCGCGGTAAAAACGGGGGGAAGGGCGCGGCGGTGCGGTCGGGTCTCGAGCGGCTGCTCGCCTCCGATGCGACGCACGTGGCCTTCGTCGACGCCGACGGGCAGCACGATCCGGCGGATCTTCCGCGGCTGCTCGATGCGGCCCGCGGCGGCTCCGAGTTCGTCATTGGATCCCGGATGGCGGAGCCGGACGCGATTCCCGCGTACCGATACCGAACCAACGAGATCGGCAGCCGCATCCTGACCCGGATGACCGGGCTCGAGGTGGAGGATGCGCAGTCCGGCTACCGCGTCGTCTCCTCGGATGTTCTGCGCAGGCTCGAGCTGAACGCGCGGGGGTACATCATCGAGACCGAGATCCTGCTGAAGGCGGCGCGCCACATCGAGCGTTTCACGCACGTGCCCGTCCGCGCCATCTACGGGGGACGCTCTCACTATCGCCCGTTCCGCGACACCTGGATCATTTCGTGGGGCGCGGTGTACTACAAGGTGTTCGAGATGGATTGAGCGCGTGAGCGCTCACTCCCGTCTCGAACATCCCGAGGCGCGTCGCACAGTGACTCGGGATGACGAGCGGGATCCACGTGCTCGGGATGACAGCCTGACCCCGCGTACAATCCCGGCCTCGTGTCCAACCCGACTCTCACGCCGCTGCGCTTTCCCGGCCGCGCGCCGCGAGTCCTGACGATCGACGCGGAGGACTGGTTCCACGTCTGCGGCGACGGGTACTACTCGGACCCTCGCCGCTGGGACGGCTTCGCTCCGCGCATCGAGACGACTCTGACGGCGCTTCTCGACGCGCTGGATCGAGGCCGTCATCGGGCGACGATCTTCGTCCTGGGCTGGGTCGCGCGGCGCTACCCGAAGCTCGTGGCCGAGGCGGCGCGTCGCGGCCACGAGATCGGCGTTCACGGGGACCTCCACCAGCGGGCGGACGAGATGAGCCCGGAGGAGTTCCGCCAGGACTTGCTTCGAGCCCGGGAGTCGGTCGAAACCGCGGCCGGCGTTCCGTCGATGAGCTATCGGGCCGCCGAGTGGTCGATCCGCGAGAGCGGCGCCGCCGCTCTGCGCATCCTCGCCGCGGAGGGATTCGCGTGCGACGCCTCGATGATGCCGGTGCCTCCGCTCGGTCCTTCGGATGGTTCCTCCGGCCCGTGCCGTATCGCCGGAGACGGCTGGGCTCTGACCGAGATCCCACCGCTGACCGGCCGCGCGTTCGGCCGCAGGCTGCCGATGGGTGGCGCCTGGCCGTTCCGCGTCCTCTCGGTGAAACGGCTCGCCGAGGCCGAGGAAGCATTCCGCGCGGACGGTCTCCCGGCGGTATTTACTCTCCATCCCTGGGAGATCGACCCGGCGCATCCCGCAATGGAGGGACTGTCGCCTCTCGCGCGCGCGGTCCACTTCCTCGGCCTCGCCGGCTGGCCCGATCGACTCCGGCGGTGGCTCGAGCAGGAACGCTGCGTCGCGCTGTCGGACGTCCTTTCGCGCCTGGAGCCGGTCTGATGTCAGCGGCCTTCCTGTTCCCGGGGCAGCTCTCCGAGTGGGTCGGCATGGGCCGCGACTTCTACGACGCCGATGCCGAAGCCCGCTCCCTCTTCGCGCGGACCTCCGAGCGCTGCGGGCGCGACCTCGCGCGTCTGATGTTCGAGGGCCCGGCCGAGGAGCTCGGCGAGAACCTCGCGGCGCAAGCGGCCGTCTTCCTCGTCTCGACTCTCGCCGCCCGGGCGCTCCTCGCTTCCGGTGTGCGCCCCTGCGCCACGGCAGGTTACAGCCTCGGCAACTACGCGGCGATCGTCGCGTCGGGCGCGATCTCCTACGACGAGGCCCTGGAGGTCTTGATCGCCGTGTGGCGCGAGACCGAGGTGCACGGGATCCGTGGAGCGATGGGCGCCGTGATCGGCGCGCGCCGCGAGGCCGTGGAGGCCGTCTGCGAGTCGCTGCGGCAAAACCGGCGCCCGGTCTGGATCGGCAACGTCAACGCCTCGACCCAGTTCGTGCTGACCGGGACTCCCGAGGGCGTGGCCTCGGCGCTCGAGGAGCTTCGCCCCCGCGCGCTGTCGGTGCTGCCCCTGAAGATGAGCTGGCCGATCCACAGCGAGCGGATGCGGCCCGTCGCCGACGCCATCGCACCTCTCATCGCGAATCTCTCGACGATCCGCGATCCGGCCGTGCCCTATTACGGTCCGGAGGGCCGCGTCGTGGAGACCGGCGAGGAGGTGCGCCGCATCCTCGGGACCGGCTTCTGCTTTCCGACTCTCTGGAAGGACGCCTTCGAGGCGATGGTCTCCGACGGGCACCGTCTGCTCCTCGAAGTCGGGCCGGGCGAGATGTTGTGCCGGATGGCTCGCTGGATCGATCGCTCGGCGCACTGTCATCCGGCGGGCACGACCGCCTCCGTCCGAGCCGCGGTCGATATAGTGGCGAGCCGATGAAGAGGACCGCGGTCGTCACGGGGGGATCGCGGGGGATCGGTCGGGCCATCTCTCTCGAGCTCGCCTCGTCGGGCGTTCGCGTCGTGCTGACCTGCCAGAAGGACCTCGCCCGAGCGGAGCAGACGGCCGAAGAGATCCGGCGCGCGGGAGGAGAGGCTCTGGCTCTGACCGCCGACGTTCTGAAGGCGGAAGAGGTCAAGGCGCTGGCGGAGCGCGTGTCCTCGGACTTCGGAGGCGCCGAGATCCTGGTCAACAACGCGGGCGTGATCAAGGACGCGCTCTTTCCGTTCATGAAGGAAGAGGACTGGGACTACGTCGTGGACGTGGACCTCAAAGGCGCTTTTCGCGTCACGAAGGCGCTTATTCGAGGGATGCTCCACAAGGGCTGGGGACGCATCGTCAACATCGTCTCCGTCAGCGGAATCTCGGGACACGTCGGCCAGACCAACTATTCGGCCGCCAAGGGGGGCCTGATCGCGTTTACGAAGGCGCTCTCCCAGGAGCTCGCTCCCCGAGGCATCACCGTCAATGCCGTGGCCCCGGGCCTGGTGGACACGGAGATCATCGCCCACTTGAAGGACGACGCGCGCCGCGAGTTCACGAGCCGGATTCCGATGGGGCGATTCGGCACGCCGGAAGAGGTTGCGGCCGTCGTCGGCTTTCTGGCGTCCGAGAAGGCGTCGTACGTGACCGGACAAGTCTGGCGTGCCGACGGAGGCATGGCCTGACCCGTCTATAATCCGCGAAGCAAGGAGCCTGATGACCCGGGAAGAACTGGCGCCGAAGGTCAAGGACCTGATCGTGCGGCGCCTGAAGCTCGAAATCGACCCGAAGACGATCGACGATGCCGCTCCGCTCTTCGGAGAGGGGCTGGGGCTGGATTCCATCGACGCGCTGGAGCTGGTCCTGGGTCTCGAGCAGGAATTCCACATCAAGGTCGAGGACGAAGAAGTCGGCGTCAAGGCGTTCGCGTCGGTCAACGCCCTCTGCGACTTCATCGAGCAGAAGAAGACGGCCTGATGCCTCCCGCGGCCTTTCCGCACGCGTACCCGTTTCGCTTCGTGGACACGGTGTCGCGGCCGGCGGAGGAACGCTTTTCGGGAGCCGTGCGCGTCCGCGTGAGCGCCAACGCCCGGGCCGCGATGGGCGCCGGCTGGCCGAGTCCGCTGCTCTATGCCGAGGCGATCGCGCAGGCGGCGCTGCTTCTCGAAGGCGGCGACGCGGAAACCGGACGCCGCGGTTACCTCGCCGGCTTGAGCGACTTCGAGAGCGCGCGCCTTCCGCTGGCCGGAGAGACCCTGGACGTGGACGTTCGACTGGCGGGCCAGTTCGGATCCGTGTTCCGGTTCGACGGCCGCGTCGTGTCGGGAGAAGAGACCCTCGCGAAGGGAAGCGTTCTGGTCCACAAAGGGGATAAGGGCGAGAGGCGTTGACGGGGATCGAAGTGAAAATCGAAGAGGAGGACCGGGGGAATCACGCGATCGTCAGGATCGCGGGGACCCTTGCGATGGGCGACACGACGCGTGCGCTGCAGGAGCGCCTCGACAAGATCGCCAACGAGAAGACCGGGGCCGTCCTGCTCGACCTCTCCAACCTCGACCACCTCGACTCGACGGCGATCGGCGTCTTCGTCGGAAACCTCAAGCGCTTCGAGGCGCAGGGCCGCCGCTTCGTCCTGGTCCATCCCCGCGACCGTGTGGCGTCAGTTCTGAAGATTACGCACCTGGACTCCCTCTTCGGCATCTATCCCACGGTGGACGACGCGATGAAGGCGCTCAAAGAGCAAAGCCAGAGGGAAGAGACCAGTGAGCGCTGAGCCGTCGGCCGCGGCGCCGGTCTCCTTCGAGTGCACGCACGAGCCTCCGCACCGCTTCACGATCACGGCGCGCTCGCGGGTGCCCGGCGGCATCCTGGTGACACTGCGCCGGCTGGACCAGCCCTACCCGCCTCGGGACCTCTTCATCACGGGCCGGGAGATGAAGATGGGAACGGACAACGTCTACAAAGCGTGCTTCGTCTGCGTGGACAAGGGCTTCAAGGAGACCGCGATCGTGCTCGCCAAGGCCGAGATCGAGCTGGGGCTTCCTCCGGTCTAAACCCGCGCGTGCTTTCCTCGGCACAGGAGGAGTGTCCATGTCCGCTGTCACGCCTCGCCTGACGGATCGTCCCTCCTGGAAAGCCCTCGCGGCGCACGCCGCGGAGGTCCGCAAGACCCACCTGCGCGAGCTCTTCGGGACCGATCCGGGGCGCGGGGAGCGCCTGACGGCGCAGGGAGCGGGGCTCTTCCTCGACTACTCCAAGCACCGGGCGACGGACGAAACCTTCCGGCTGTTGCTCGCGCTGGCACGCGAGTGCGCCGTCGCCGAGAGGCGCGACGCCATGTTTCGGGGAGAGAAAATCAACGTCACCGAGAATCGCGCCGTGCTCCACGTGGCGCTGCGCGCCCCGAAGGGGGCGTCGATCGTTGTCGACGGAGAGAATGTCGTTCCCGGCGTGCACCAGGTCCTCGACCGCATGGGCGCTTTCGCGAATCGGATCCGATCCGGGGAGTGGAAGGGCCACACGGGCAAGCGGATCCGCAACGTCGTCAACGTCGGAATCGGAGGGTCGGACCTGGGTCCCGTGATGGCCTACGAGGCGCTCAAGCACTACAGCGAGCGCGCGATGCGCTTCGAGTTCGTCTCGAACGTCGACGGGACCGACTTCGCCGAGTGCACGCACGGGATGAATCCCGAGGAGACCCTTTTCGTCATCTCGTCGAAAACCTTCACGACGCTCGAGACGATGACCAACGCGCACACCGCGCGGGAGTGGGCGCTCGCGTCCCTGAAGAACGACGCGGCCGTGGCGAAGCATTTCGTGGCGGTCTCGACCAACGCCGAGGAGGTCCGCAAGTTCGGCATCGACACGGCGAACATGTTCGAGTTCTGGGACTGGGTCGGCGGGAGGTACTCGATGGACTCGGCCATCGGCCTCTCGACGATGATCGCGATCGGCCCCGAGAACTTTCAGTCGATGCTCGAGGGCTTCCACGCGATGGACGAGCACTTCCGCACGACGCCCTTCGAAAAGAACCTGCCGGCCCTCATGGGTCTCCTCGTCGTCTGGTACAACGGGTTCTTCGACGCCCAGACCGTCGGCGTCATGCCGTACAACCAGTATCTGAAACGGTTTCCGGCCTACCTGCAGCAGCTGACGATGGAGTCCAACGGGAAGAGCGTGACGCTGGACTCGCGCCGCGTGGACTACCAGACCGGGCCCATCTTCTGGGGCGAGCCCGGAACCAACGGGCAGCATTCGTTCTACCAGCTGATCCACCAGGGCACGAAGCTGATCCCGTGCGATTTCCTGGGCTTCCTCCACACGGCGAATCCACTCGGCCGCCATCACGATCTCCTGATGGCGAACCTCTTTGCGCAGACCGAGGCGCTGGCCTTCGGCAAGACGGCGGAGGAGGTCAAGGCCGAGGGCACGCCGGACTGGCTGGTGCCGCATCGAACCTTCCAGGGCAACCGGCCCACGTCGACGATCCTCGCCGAGGAGCTCACGCCGGCGACGCTGGGGGCGCTGGTTGCGCTGTACGAGCACAGCGTCTTCACGCAGGGCGCGATCTGGAACATCGACTCCTTCGATCAGTGGGGTGTCGAGCTCGGCAAGAAGCTCGCAGTCCGCATCATCCCCGAGCTCGAGAATCCCGCCGAACCGAAGCTCGCCCACGACAGCTCGACCAACAACCTGATTCGCAAGTATCGAAAGGCCCGGGGCGGGTAAACTGTCTTGACCGAGACGACGGATCGCGAGCGTGTCGCCGGGTTGAAGCGCGAGGCGGCCGAACGGGCAGCGGCGCTGATCGAGTCGGGCATGGTCGTGGGACTGGGGACCGGCTCGACCGCCATCTTCGCGACCCGGCGTCTGGGAGAGTTGCTGAAGTCCGGCGCGCTGCGAGATGTCACCGGCATTCCGACGTCCCGCGCGACGGAGGCGGAGGCGAGAACCCTCGCGATCCCGCTGATGTCCGAAGAGATGCCGCGGGACATCGACCTGACGATCGACGGCGCCGACGAGGTCGATCCCGCGCTGAACATGATCAAGGGCGGAGGAGGCGCGCTCTTCCGGGAGAAGATCGTGGCCCAGACCAGCCGCCGCGTCGTAATCGTCGTGGACGAGTCGAAGCTGTCGCCGAACCTCGGCACGAAGCACTCTCTTCCCGTCGAGGTCGCACGGTTCGGCTGGAAGTCCCAGGAGCGTTTCATCGACTCGCTCGGCGGCAAGCCGGTTCTGCGGCCCGGAACGGCCGGAAAGCCGTACGAGACCGATCAGGGCAACTGGATCCTGGATTGCGTTTTCGGGCCGATTGCCGACCCCGTCGAGCTGGCGTTGCGCCTGGCGGCGCGAGCAGGGATCGTGGAGCACGGGCTCTTTTGCGGTCTCGCCTCCGAGGTGATCGTCGCGGGGAAGGCGGGCGTGCGGGAGATTCGGCGGCCTATTTCCTGAGGAAGACGAGGTAGGCACCGTAGATCGCCGCCGCCGCGACGAGGGCGGCGCCCGACACGATCACGGCCTTCACAGGGGTCGCGGCCTTCTTCCACAACGATTTGGCGCTTCTGGCGAGGCGGAGCAGGACCGGTTCCAGCCTGTCCAGGAGCCTGGCCAGCCACAGAGACTGCTGCGCGATCAGCGCCGCGCCGAAAGCGATCAGCAGAAGGCCGGGGCCGGGGATGAACAGCAGAACCACGCCGCCGGCGAGCAACAGGATTCCGATCACGGGGACCACGATGCGCGAGGCGCCGCGCCCCTTCCGCTCCTTATGGAACTTCTGGAAGCGCACCCCCGGGGGCGCGTTCTTGAAGACTTTCCAGCTCTTTTTCAGCTCGTTGAGCATGCAAGGGTGGCCAATGCCAGAAGCGGGCCAGGTCGGTGCGGTTCGGCGTCCGCCGATGTGATATCGGATGCCGACAAGACTGCGCATCCGCCGAGCCGGGAGGTGATGAATGGCCGACGAGAAGAAGAATCTCAAAGAGAAAGCCGCCGAGGAGCTCCGGCTGATGCTCCTGATCACCGCCTACCTGGCCGCCTTCTTCGTGGCGTTCCTGACCTACCGCCGTCTCGTCTCGCGGGAGTTCGGGGTGACGTCCTTCCACTACGGGTTCGCGATCGTCGAGGCGCTGATCATCGCGAAGGTCATTCTGATCGGCAAAGCGCTCGGGATCGAGGGAAAGAAGACCGGACGATCGCTGGCATTCGAGACGCTACGCGCCTCCGTCCTTTACGCGATGTTCGTCGGCGTTTTCTCGATTCTCGAGCACGTCGTCGAGGGACTCATTCACGGCGAGTCTTTTGCCGCGAGCTTGAGGCACATGCTCGATCAGGGGATCTACGAGATTCTCGGAAAGGTCCTCGTCATGTTCGTCGCGTTCATCCCGTTCTTCGGAATCTGGGAGCTCGACCGCGTGGTCGGCGAGAGAAAGCTGTTCGACCTTTTCTTCAAGAAGGCGCCGCCGGCGGCCGCCTAACCCGGCAGCCCGGCCTGTCGATCCGGTCAAAAAACCCCGGAACATTTCCATACCCGGCGCGTAACCGATCCAGAGGCCGGCGTGCGGCCGGCCGGGGAGGGGTTACGAAACGGCGTGCGTTTGTCTTTCTGGTCGGATTGAGCCTCTTGGCCCCTGTCGCCCATGCGTCCGAAGCCGTCAAAACGATTCGCGCGGAGCTCTCCGGCGCCGAGGCCGCGAGCTTCCAGATTGAGAACCTCGCCGGAACGATGTGGATCTCCGAGGCGACCGGAGATGCCGTCACCGTGGTCGCGACCGTCCACGCGGAAAACCAGAGCCTGGCCGACGCCGTTCGGATCGAGCGCGTCGGCGAGGGCGGGGGGACGACGACGCTGCGAGTGCGGTATCCCTACGACAAAGTCTCCACGTTCCGGTACGAGGCGCCCGGGCAGGGCGGAGACTGGTCCCTGTTCAGCCTCGGGTCCTGGGACAGCACCGAGTACGACGGACATCGCGTCCGCGTCAGCCACAACAGGGGAACGACCCTTTACGCCGATCTCGAGGTCAAGGTTCCCAGGGGTCGCCAGCTCGCGTCCTTCCGCAATCTGGTCGGCCGAGTGGAAGCGGACGGCCTGCAGGGGAACCTCCACTTCAGCGTCGACAGCGCGGACTTGCGTCTCCACCGGCTGGACGGAGACATCGTTCTCGAGGGCTCCTCCGGCGACATCCGCGCGAGCGATATCCGAGGCAGCTGGAAGTCCGAATTTTCGAGCGGCGATTGTCGGCTCGACGGCTTCGACGGGGAGCTCTTCAGCTTTCAGGCGGAATCCGGGGACCTCGTAGCCCGGGATGTGAAGGCCCGCCGCGTCCGGACCGAGACGAGCTCGGGCGACGTGAACATCTCCTTCGCCGACATCGAGGAGTTCTCGGCTGAGGCATCCTCGGGAGACGTGGGTCTGCGTCTCGACGGCGCGAGTCTGAAGTCCATCGACGTGACCACCTCGAGCGGCGACGTCTCCCTGCGATTGCCCTCGGATGAGGCCTTCGACGCGCGGGCGGACCTTTCGAGCGGGGACGTCAACATGGGATTCGCCGACGTCACCGAGATCCGGCAGGGCCGGCGCGCGCTCGACTACCAGCACGGGACCGGCGGCGCGAGCATTCACGTCAAGACGTCGAGCGGAGACCTGACGATCTCGCCGATCTAGGCCCGAGGTGAGACCCGACCGGCTGGCTTGACCCTCGAGCCGACCGTCGCTATCCTTCTCGGTCCACGCGAAAGTGGCGGAACTGGTAGACGCGCAGGTTTCAGGAACCTGTGGGTAACACCGTGAGGGTTCGAGTCCCTCCTTTCGCACCAACCTTTGTGCGGTAGGGCGAGCGCGCTAGACTGACCCGGGCAGAACGCCGATGACCTCCATGGCGCGTCTCGTCGCGCTTCTCGCGTTTGCCATGTTGCTCCGCAACTCCCCCGTACCGGCTGGCGAGCCGACGGCCACCCTAACCTCGACCGGCTGGTTTTCGGATTTGAAATGTGCGTCGAGAGAGTCGCCGACGGCCGCATTGGACCCACGAGCCGCGAATGCAGTCAGCGATGCCTCGAAAAAGGCGTCAAGCTGGCCTTCATCGACGAGAAGGTGAAAAGGTCTTCGAGGTCGACAATCCCGGGTTGGCAAAGGCGCTATGGGGAGATCACGTCGCGATCGAGGCGACGAAGCCGGCCGCCAATACCCTCCACGTGACATCGGTCAAGGTTCTTTCGAAGTACGTCGCCAAGTGCGACGTCAATTGAATCCGGCGTTACCGCGTCTTCTCCAGGGCAAGACCGAGGCCGGCCACCGACGCGTCCACCGAAGGCACGCCCTGGCTCTTTTCATCGGCTTTTGATGCGACGATTCCAGCCATTTCCCTCCGCCGCCTAAAATATTTGGAAGACTCGTCCGTCTTCACCACCGTGAGGACGCAGTCGCTACTCTTCGACCGTATGGCGGAAGACCAGGATCGGGAGATCTCGGAGGCCTTCGGGCGCGAGGAGGTCCGGCTCAGGAATTTCATCCGCCGGCGGGTCGCGGACCGGTTCGACGCCGAGGACATCCTGCAAGACGTCTTCGCCGAGCTGGTCCAGGCGTATCGGCTGGCGATTCCGATCCGTCAGGTCGGAGCCTGGCTCTTCCGCGTCGCGCGGAATCGCATCACGGACCTGTTTCGAAGAAGCGGGCGGGAGATCCTCCAGCCTCCGGGGCGCAGGGACGACGGCGGGGAGACCGCGAGCCTTCTGGACCTGCTCCCATCGCCCGACGCGGGGCCCGAGGCGGCTTACGCGCGCACCGTCCTGCTCGAGGAGCTCGAGGAAGCGCTGGATGAGCTGCCTCCTGAGCAGCGGGAGGTTTTCCTGGCGCACGAGGTCGAGGGCCGTAGCTTCAAGGAGCTCGCGGAACAAACCGGCGTCGGCCTCAACACGCTTCTGTCACGCAAGCACTACGCCGTGCGGCATCTGCGCAGGCGGCTTCAGTCGATCTATTCCGATTTCGAGAAAGGCGGACTGTCATGAGAGGACTTTGGTTCGGAAGAGCTCTTCAGATCCTGATCCTGGCTTTGGTCGTCGTCGCGGGATTCGGGCAGGCGGTTCTGCACCTGTGGAACTGGCTCATGCCCGGCATCTTCGGACTTCCCTTGATCCGCTTCTGGCAGGCGGTCGGGTTGATGGCCCTGTGCTGGATTCTCTTCGGCGGGCTGCGGGGCGGGCGCAGCTTCGGGCGGGGATGGCGCCAGGGGTGGGAGGGACGCTGGTACGGCATGACCCCGGAGGAACGGGAGAGGTTCCGCAAGGGCCTCGAAACCACCGCTCCGATGCCGGGTGTCGGTCACTGAGGACTCCCGTCGTCCCGCGACTTGCCGCACCTTCAGGCTCGGGGTATCGACGAGGAGCGTAATATCGGGTTGAAGATCCGACGCGATGTCGACGCCCAACCTGCCCTGGAATTGCCCCAGCCCCTACTGCGAAGAACCGCACAATCCGACCTCGATCCCGGTCAGCGGCGTGGTCAAGTGCAGGAGCTGCGGGTGGGAGCGCAAAGTCGTCGCTCCGGAGCCGGAGAATCTCGACGAGTTTCCGGGCCTGTTCACCCCGATCCAGCCCCCCAAAGAAGGCGGATAGACTCCGGCGCGTGACGCCCCGGGATTCGGAGATCCTCGACCTGCTGCGCAAGAAGGGGTCGCGGATCCTTTCGTTCAAGGACCTGTCGAAGGCCTTCCACGTCGGCAAAGACGAGGAGGAGGCCTTTCGCGCCCGGCTCGACGAGCTCGAGCGGCGGGGCGAGATCGCGCGAATCCGCGGCGAAAAGTACTCCGCGATCGAATACTCGAACCTCGTCGCGGGGCGGCTGACCGTCCGGCCCGAGGGTTTCGGATTCGTCCTGGTCGAGGACGGCGAGGACCTCTTCATTCCGCGCGTCGGGATGCACGGCGCCCTGGACGGCGACACGGTCCTGGCGCGCGTCGAGCGGACCCGGGCTGCGAGCCGGCGGGGAGGGGAGGGACGCGTCTCGGGAGTCGTCGTGCGGGTCCTGATCCGCGCCCGGGAAAAAGTCGTTGGGAGATTCGAGACGCAGGACGACCGGAAGGTCGTGCTGCCGTACGACCCGAAGATCGACGCGGTCATCCGGATCGCCCCGGGGAAGGGCGGCGGGGCGCAGGAGGGGGAGATCGTCGAGGCGCGCCTGACCGCATTTCCCGACGCGCGGCGCGTCGCTCAAGGAGAGGTCGAGGAGAGGCTGGGCTTTCTCGGCCAGCCGGGCGTGGACATCGAGATCGTGCTCCGGTCGCACAACCTCCCGCCGCGCTTTCCAGAGCCGGTCGTCGAGGAATCCCTGCGCTTCCCCGAAACGGTCGGGCCGGAAGATCTGCGCGGACGCGCGGACTTTCGCGGCCGCGCCATCGTCACGATCGACGGCGAGACGGCCAAGGATTTCGACGACGCGATCGAGGCCGAGAAGACTCCCGGCGGCTACCGCATCGGCGTGCACATCGCCGACGTGTCCCACTACGTCGCCGAGGGAACCGCCCTGGACGACGAGGCGCGCTCGCGCGGAACGTCCGTCTACTTTCCGGGGCGGGTCCTGCCGATGCTCCCCGAGCGGCTCTCCAACGGTCTTTGCTCTCTGAATCCCCAGGTCGATCGCCTCGTTCTCTCGGCGATCCTGGACCTGGATTCGAAGGGCCGCGTGACCGGGGCGGAGTTCCAGAAGGGGGTCATCCGCAGCGCGCACCGCATGACGTACACCGAGGTCGCGCGTCTGCTCGAGACGCCGCCGACCGCCGAGGACCGGGTCCGCTACGGCTCCTTCCTGGACTCCTTTCGCCTCATGGCCGAGGTGGCCGCGGTCCTGCGCGCGCGGCGCGAGGCGCGCGGGGCGATCGACTTCGACCTTCCCGATGCCGACATCGTGCTGGACGACGAGGGCCTGGTGGTGGGCATCGTCCCCGAGTCGCGCAACGTGGCCCACCGGCTGATCGAAGAGTTCATGCTGGCCGCCAACGAGGCCGTCGCCAGGAAGCTCCTCTTCGCCAAGCAGCCCGCGATGTATCGCGTCCACGACCGGCCGGACCCCGACCGGCTCGTGGACTTGCGCGAAGTGCTGGAAAGCTTCGGCTACGAGCTGAAGGGCGATCTCGAGGAGGTGCCTCCCGGCGCGTTTCAAAAGCTCCTGCGCGAGATCGAGCGCAAGCCCGAGGAGAGGTTGTTGCACGACCTGCTGCTGCGGGCTCAGAGGAAGGCGCTCTATGCCGAGGAGTGCCGGGGACATTACGCGCTCGCGGCGCCCTACTACTGCCACTTCACCTCGCCCATCCGGCGCTATCCGGACCTCGTCGTCCACCGGATGCTCTCGAGACTGCTCGCGGACGGACGGCCGGTCGCCGCGAAGGACTTCGACGCGTCGAACGACCGGATGCGCGAGGTCGCCGCCTTCTCTTCCCAGCGCGAGCGGCGCGCCGAGCAGGCCGAGCGAGAGAGCCTGCTCTGGAAGAAGATCGTCTTCATGAAAGACAAGATCGGGCGGGAGTTCGACGCCTTCGTGACGGGTGTGGCGGCCTTCGGAGCCTTCGTGACCCTGAGGGACTTCTTCGTCGAAGGCCTCGTTCCCGTCTCGGCACTCGGAAACGATTTCTTCGTCTACGAGGACAAGCAGCACCGGCTGCGCGGGCGCTCCTCCGGAAAGATCTACCGGCTCGGAGACGCCCTCCGCGTGCAACTCGTGGCGATCGACGACGTGCGGCGTCGCCTGGATTTTCGCCTCGCGGGGGAGGTCCGGACACGGGCGGCGGCGCCCCGGTCCGCGCCTCCGAAAAAGGAGAGCGCCATCGAATACGGCCGCCGGCCGCGCCGGAGAGTCCGATGAAGACGCGCACGATTCTCGTGCTCGGCGTCGTGCTGGCGGTCGTCGGGTGCCGGGAGCGAGGGCGCCCGGATCCCAACATCCGCATGGTGGCATCGCACGAGCCCTCCGAAGCGAGCGAGGGCAGCGGCGGCAAGGAGGATGGAGACGCCGGCGCGGTTCCGACGCGGCTCGAAGTTCCTCCGGAAGTCCAGGCGGCCTACTCGGGCGTGCGCTTGCAGTGGAAGGACAAGCAAAGCGGCACGGAGGGAGTCGTCGACGTGCCGCTCGGAGGCGGCGTTCCGCTCCCGGATCCGACGCTGGTCGTGCGAGGAGACGCCTACCTTCCGTCGTTCACCATGGGTGGAGGCGCCATCACATCGGACGGCGTCGAAGAGCAGAATCCCGCCGCGAGGATCACGGTTTTCGAGAAGGGCAATCCGATCTTCGGAGGCTGGATCTTCACCCGGTTCCCGGACGTCCATCCCTTTTCCCACGCGCGCTACGAGCTTCGCCTGGAGGGAGGGATCAAGCGATCGGCCAAAAAGTGACGCGCGGAGACGGAACGTCCCCGCGCGTCATCCCGAGGGCGCAGCCCGAGGGATCCCGAGATATCACGGGATCCCTCGCTACGCTCGGGATGACAACGATAAGAAAGGGATCCCTCGCTACGCTCGGGATGACACGCGCAGTCGGAGGGGCATGACGGCGCCGCGTCCTTTCCACGTGGTCGTCGCGGGCCGGCCCAACGTCGGCAAGTCCGCGCTGTTCAACCGGCTTCTGGGTCGCCGGCGTGCCCTCGTGCACGATCTGCCGGGCATGACCAGGGACGTAATGCAGGTCGAGGCGCGGCTGCCGGACGGGCGCGCCTACCGTCTTCTCGACACCGGAGGCTACGACCCGGAGGGACGGGAGGCGATCCCGGCCGCCGTGCGCGACCGGGCGGTAGCGGCGATTCGCCAGGCCGACCTCGTCCTGCTGGTGATGGACGCGTCGGCCGGCGTGTTGCCGGGAGATCGCGCGGCGGCTCGCATCGTGCGGGAGGCTGGCCGGGAGTGCGTCGTCGTGGCCAACAAGGTCGACCGGCGCGAGGGAAGCGAGGGCGAATCGGAGGCATGGGCGCTGGGATTCCCCGAGGTCTACGGAACGTCCGCCGAGCACGGGATCGGCGTGGACGAGCTCGAGGCGGCGATTGGCGAGCACCTCACGGCGGTCGGTCACGAGGGCGGCGCTTCAGAAGTCGATGCCCGCGATGAGATCGCTCTCGCCGTAGTCGGCCGGCCCAACGTCGGAAAGTCCTCGCTGCTCAACGCCCTCCTCGGCGAGGAGCGCGCCATCGTCTCGGAAGTCGCGGGAACGACGCGGGACTCGGTGGACGCATCCCTCGCCGCCTCGGGCCGGAGGTTCCGGCTCGTGGACACGGCCGGAATCCGGCGGCGCGGACGGACCGAGAAGGGGCCGGAGGTCCTCTCGGTCATCCAGGCCCGCAAGAGGATCGAGGAATGCGACGTGGCGCTCCTGGTCGTCGATGCGAGTGAGGGCCCGACGAGCCAGGATTCGAGTGTGGCCTCGTTCGCAGACGAGCACGGCAAGGGACTCGTCCTCCTGGCAAACAAGTGGGACGTGGCCGGCCAGCGCGAAGTCGGCACCGCCGACGACTTCCGAAAGGCCCTGGCCTCGCAGATCCCCTTTGCTCGGCATGCCCCGATCCTGCTGCTCTCCGCGAAGACGGGCCGGGGTGTGGGAAAGGTGCTCGACGCGGCGGCCCGGGTCGCCGAGAACCGGCGTCGCCGCATCACGACGGGGGAGCTCAATCGCGGACTGGGCCGCGCACTTCGGGACAAGCCCCCGCGCGCCGCCTCGGGAAAGACGCTGAGGGTCTACTTCGTAACCCAAACGGCGGTCGCGCCTCCGACCTTCGCGCTGGTGGCCAACCACCGCGAGCCCCTCCACTTCTCCGAGGAGCGTCGGATCGAGAACCTGTTGCGCGAGATGGCCGACTTTTCCGGCTCGCCGATACGCGTTCGTGTTCGCGAGCGCTCCCGTGAGGAAGTGCCGGCTCGAGGCCGCGCAAAGTCCTCCCGCCGGAGGAGGAGTTCGGGGTAGATTAAGCGCGTGGTGAAGGGGGAGACCGGAGTCTACAAACCCGCCGAAGCCTGTCGGATCGCCGAGGTCGCCCCGTACGTCCTGCGGTATTGGGAAACGGAGTTCGCGGCGCTCTCCGAAGGCAAGGACCAGGCCGGCGCCAGCCGCGTCTACACCGCCCGCGACGTCAAGATCATTTCCCGCATCCGAGAGCTCCTCTATGACGAGGGCTTCACGGTGGCGGGGGCCAAGAAGCGTCTCGATGCCGAGATCGCCGAGGGACGCTTCGACGACGGTCTCGCCCCTGCGCCGCCCGTCGCCGAGCAGCGCAAGGCCTCGGCTCCGAAGAAGGCTGACAAACCCGAGCCCGCTCCTGCTCCCGCCAGGTCGTCGGCTCCGCAGCCTCCGCTCTTCAAGGCGCCGCCGCCAGTCCCACCCGCGTCCGCGGCTCCTCGCGCCGCCGCTCCCGCACGCAACTCCGAACCGCAGTCCGTCGTCGATTTCGATCGCAAGCGCGTTCTCCGTGAGCTCAAGGAGATCGCGCAGCTCCTCCAGCGCAATCGCAGGAAGTAGCCGACCCTTTCCGCATCGAACCCGGACTGACCGCCGGTCAGCTTGACAGCCAGCTCCAAGCGACCATAGCGTTAAGACAAATCGAACGACGTCAAGGAGTCCGCGCATGAAAACGCCCGCGGTCCGCCGGCTTCGGTCGCTGCTCGTCTTCTTCCTCGTTGCGCTTCCTCTTCACGCACAAACCACGGGCTCGATTCGCGGCGTCGTCGATACCGGGCAGACTCCATTGCCGGGAGTTGCGATCGAGGCGAAGAGCCCCAACCTTCAGGGCTCGCGCACGGCGGTCACCGACGCGGAGGGGCGTTTCACTCTCCCGTCGCTTCCGCCGGGAAGCTACACGATCACGGCCACGCTCCAGGGCTTCGCGCCGCGCAAGGAGACGGTCGTGCTCGCGCTCAACCAGCCGGCGGTCATCCACATCGAGCTTCTCGCGTCGCAGACGGCCGAGGTCACCGTCACGGCGGAAGCCGCGCAGGTTGAAACGGAGTCCACGACCATCGGCCGCAACATGGACGCGAAGGTCTTCCAGGCGCTTCCCACCGGACGCAACTACTCCTCGGTCGCGCAGCTGACCTCGGGAATCAACACCGACGAGTCCGACCCCCGCAACGCGTCGATCACGGTCTACGGCTCGACCGGGCTCGAGAACAAGTACCTCGTCGACGGCGCCAACACGACGGGCGCCGAGATCGGAAACCAGGGCAAGGTCCTGAACTTCGAGTTCATCCAGGAGGTCGAGTTCAAGTCGGGAGGTTACGAGGCCGAGTACGGGGGCGCGCAGGGCGGCATCCTGAACGTCGTCACGAAGTCCGGCGGAAATGATTTCCATGGCGACGCCTTCGGCTACCTCAATCGCGATGCCCTGCAGGCGGACAACAAGCACACCGACGAGCTCACCTCCGCCGGCATTCCCATCGGTTTCTCCAAGTCCGACTACGGCGCCGACATCGGCGGCTACGTCTTCAAGGACAAGCTCTGGTTCTTCGGCGCCTATGACCACGTCAAGAACACCCAGGACACCCAGATCACGCAGGGGCCGCCCGAGGTCATCGGCACGGAGACGAGCCTCGACACGAGCAGCAACCTCTTTGCGGGGAAGCTGACCTGGCGGATCAACGAGTCGAACACCGTGATCGGTACCGTCTTCGGGGATCCGACCGATGACGCCGGCGCCGTCGGCCCCGTCATCGGACCTCCGACGACCTACGAAGGCACGGTGACCGTCGGAGGAACCGACTTCGGGTTCCGCTACGAGGGGATCCTGGGTTCCAAGTTTCTCCTGACCGGGCAGTTCGCCTATCACCGGGAAGACGTCGCAACCCTGCCGGGACCCGGCGGAAACCAGATCGCCTACCTCGACAACACCGGCGACTTCAGCACGGCCTTCGGAGGCTTCCAGGGCAGCGACGGCACCGGTCAGTTCGATGACGAAGAAGTTCACGCGCTATGACTATCGCATCAGCGGAAACTACTTCGTCGGCAACCACGACGTGAAGGCCGGGTTCATGTTCGAGCGGGTCGATGCCAACGTCTTCCGCGACTACAGCGGTGGGCAGTTCGTCACAATCCTGCCGGCCTACGAGACCGACCCGCTGCAGCGGCCGGTCTACTTCCACAGCTTCTTCGCGAGCCCGGCGGCGACGATCGACGACGCCACCATGGCGCCGGTCATCGCCACGCCCCAGAACGACAACTTCGCCGTTTTTCTCCAGGACAGCTGGAGCATCCTCAACAATCTGACCCTCAATGCGGGCGTGCGCTGGGAGAAGGAGGACATCCGGGGCCTCGACGATGTCACGTACATCAACGTCGACCACTTCTCCCCGCGCGTCGGCATCACCTGGGATCCATGGAACGACGGCCGGACGAAGATCGGCGCCTCGTACAGCCAGTTCGTTCCAATCATCCCGCTGGACATGAACATCCGGTCGTTCAACGCCGAGCGGGACGGCGCGACCTACAACTTCGACCCGATCGACCTGAACTGCAATTCCGAGGCCGAGTCGGAAGACAACTCCTGCGTGATCCGCGGCGACGGCTGTGGATGCCGTCGATCCGAACATCAAGCGCGCCCTACGCCGACGAGATCGTCGTCGGCGTCGAGCGGCAGGTCGGCCGAACGTGGTCGTTGGGCATGCGCGGCATCTACCGGAGCCTGCGGCGCATCATCGAGGACACGTGCGTCCCGTCGGACACCTGCGACAACTACGCGTTTCTTCAACCCCGGCTTCTCGCGAGACCGTGTGCCTGGCAACGACTGTCAGCCGGTCCCCCGTTCGCTCCGGCGCGGCGGTACTTCAAGCGGGATCGAGCTCACCGCGCAGAAGCGGCTATCCGACCACTGGATGGTCTACGCGAGCTACCTTTACGGCACGCTCCAGGGAAACTACGACGGCGCCTTCCGCGCCATCGGCGGCTTCTTCGCCAAGGACCCGAACATCACCGACGACTTCGACTACCCGGAGTTCCAGGTCAACGCGTACGGGAAGCTCACCCTCGACCGCCGCCACCAGGCGAAGCTGCAGGCGGCTACGTCTTCCCCTTCGGGCTGACGGCGTCGGCGTCCGGCTACTACCAGACGGGGACTCCGCTCTCCCGCATCGGCTGGTGGAACAACTACGCCGGGCCCGAGATCTTCATCACCCGCGGGGAAGCGAAGGGAGGACGCCCAACGTGGAGGACGTTCGACGCGCATGCGACTATGGGCTGACGATCCAGTGGGTCACGATTCACATGCTGGCGGATGTCTTCAACGACGCTCAACCGACAGAAGACGACGTCGGTCGACCAGGTCTATTCGCTGGACCAGGCGGACAACGACAGCCCGGTCCCGACCAACGAGCATTACAGAGGCCAATCACGTGGCAGCAGCCGCGAACATTGCGACTGGGCGTTGACGCGTCAGCTTCTAGAGCCGTCATCCCGATCCCGAGCGTCGCGAGGGAGGGGACCCTTCGAGGCTCTCGGCGGCTTGAAAAGGGTCCCTCGTCCCCCTCGCTTCGCTCGGCGTCCTCGGGATGACAAGATCTTCCGATGGCGAGCGAGCCACAGCGTCGAGATCCGGAGGCTGACGAAGCGCTTCGGCGAGATCGCCGCGGTCGACGCCGTCTCGATGGACATCCGGCGCGGCGAGTTCTTCTCACTCCTCGGCCCCTCGGGCTGCGGGAAGACGACGCTGCTGCGGATGATCGGCGGCTTCGAGCTGCCGACCGCGGGCCCCTTCGATCGAGGGCGCGGACATGACGGACGCGAGCCGCCCTACCGCCGGCCGGTCAACATGGTCTTCCAGCACTACGCCCTCTTTCCCCACCTGACCGTCGAGGACAACGTGGCTTTCGGCCTGCGCTACAAAGAAGGGCGTTCCGAACCGGACGCGGCAGGCGGCCGGCGTCGCCGAAGTCGCTCGGCCTCGTGCAGCTCTCGGGCTTCGAGAAGCGCAAGCCGGACCAGCTCTCGGGCGGCCAGCGGCAGCGCGTGGCCCTGGCGCGCGCGCTCGCGCTCAAGCCGCGAGTGTCCTGCTCTGGACGAGCCGCTGGGCGCGCTCGACCAGAAGCTGCGCAAGGAGGTGCAGGTCCAGCTCAAGCACCTTCAACGCAACGCTCGGCATCACCTTCATCTTCGTCACGCACGATCAGGAAGAGGCGCTGACGATGAGCGACCGGATCGCGGTGATGAACCGGGGGCGGGTCGAGCAGATGGACGAGGCGGCGCGGGTCTTCGAGCGCCCGGCGACCGAGTTCGTGGCGCACTTCATGGGCGCCGCGAACTTCTTCGCGCGCTCGCGTGCGGGAGACGGCCGGAGGCTTCCTCACGCTCGCGCTGGCGGCCGGGGGAGAGATCCGCCTGCCCATGGACGGCACGCCGACCGGCCGGAGGAGCGTGCGCTTCGTCGTCCGGCCGGAGAAGCTCGACCTGCGGGCGCGCGACCTCTCGGCGCACGGCGTGCCCTCGGTCGCCGTGACGATCGAGGACCGCGTCTACCAGGGCATCTCGACCGTCTGGATCGTGCGGGACGACGCTGGCGAGCGCTTCGTCGTGTACGAGCAGAACGAGAAGCCGTTCGAGGAGGCGTCGCAAGTTCGCGGTCGGCGGCCGCGCGTTCCTGTGCTGGAATCCGGGTCACGCGGTGATGATCAGCCCGAGGGCACTCGCTCGTGAGCCGCGACGGCGCGAAACGGACGGCCCGGGCCGCGTATCCGCTGGTCCTGCCGACCTGGCTCGTCCTCGGCGTGTTCTTCCTCCTGCCGCTGGCGATCCTGTTCGTCATCAGCTTCGCCCAGCGCGGGACCTACGGCGGACCTCAAGCCGATCGAGAACCTCGCGGCCGTACGTCGTCGTCGGGGAAGTTCCTGGCCAAGTACGCGCGGTCGCTGCACCCGATCTACCTGCAGATCTTCTGGCGCTCGATCTGGATGGCGGTCGTGACCACGGTCCTCTGCCTCGCTGCTGTCGCTACCCGGTGGCCTACTACATCGCCGTGGTCGCGCCGGCGCGCCGCCGGAACCTCCTGCTGGGGCTGGCCGTGATCCCGTTCTGGACGAGCTTCCTGATCCGCACCTACGCGTGGATGTTCCTGCTGCGCACCGAGGGGCTCATCAACGCGTCGCTGCTGGCGGCCGGCGCTGATCGTCGCAGCCGCTGGAGCTGCTCTACAACAACTTCGCCGTGCTGATCGGCCTGGTCTACGGCGAGCTGCCGTTCATGATCCTGCCGCTCTACGCGTCGCTCGAGAAGCTCGACCTCTCGCTGCTGGAGGCGTCGGCGGACCTCGGGGCCTCCCGCGCGTCGACGTTCTGGCGCGTGACGGTGCCGCTGACGATGCCGGGCATCGTGGCCGGGATCATCCTCGTCTTCGTCCCGAGCCTCGGGCCAGTTCATCGTGTCGGACCTCCTGGGCGGCGCGCGGACGATCCTCGCCGGCAACCTCATCCAGAATCAGTTCGCCGTGGCGCGCAACAAGCCCTTCGGCTCGGCCGTGGCGTTCGAGCTGACAGCGGCGGTGCTGCTGCTGCTGTATGTCTACACGCGCTACACCCGCGAAGCAGGGACAGGACGTGCTGCTGTGAGGGCGACGCGGAGGGTTCCTGCGGGCGTACGCCTGGCTGGTCTATGTCTTCCTCTACGCTCCGATCGCCATCCTGGTCGTCTTCTCGTTCAACCGCGCGACCCAGACCGCCGTCTGGCAGGGCTTCACGCTCGAGTGGTACGGCAGCCTGTCCACAACGAGCTCATCCTGACGGCGGTGCGCAACAGCCTGATCGTCGGAGTGGCCGCGACGATTCTCGCGACCGTGTTCGGTACTCTGGCGGCGCTCGCCCTCGGCCGCTACGCGTTCCGCGGCCAGGGCTTCACGAAGCAACCTGCTGTACCTGCCGATCATCATCCCGGAGATCGTCATCGGCGCCGCGCTGGTCACGTTCTTCGGCGTGCTCGGCCTGAGGCTCTCGCTCGTGACGGTGGTCATCGCGCACGTCGTCTTCAGCGTCTCCTACGTCGCGATCGTCGTCCGCGCGCGGTTGTCCGGTTTCGACCGCTCGCTCGAGGAGGCCGCGCTCGACCTGGGTGCCCGGCCGCTGCAGACCTTCTGGCGGGTGACGCTCCCGCTCATCCTGCCCGGGATCGTGTCCGGGGCGCTCCTCGTTTTCACGGTCTCGATCGACGACTACGTCATCACCTCGTTCGTGGCCGGCGTGGGCGCCACGACGCTGCCGCTCCAGATCTATTCGATGCTCAAGGTCGGCGTGACGCCCGAGGTCAACGCCGTCTCGACGCTGCTCCTGCTGCTGACCGTCGTCCTCATCCTGATCGCGCAGCGGCTCCAGCAGCGACCCCGGAAGGGGTCCGAGACTAGCGGGCGGGGGAGGGACCGATTCGCAGACTGACCGAAATCGCCGCCGCCGCTCTGCTGGTGGCCCTGTTCGTCCTCGCGGCTGCCACGAGCGGCTGCGGCGGAGGTCCGAAGCGGGAGGCCGCGGCGGCGACGGACTCGGCCGCGGCCCACGAGAAGCAGCTCAACCTCTACATCTGGTCGGCCTACATGCCGCAGGACGTGCTGGATGACTTCACGAAGCAGACCGGCATCGCGGTCCACTACGACCTCTACGACTCCAACGAATCGGTGCTCGAGAAGCTTCAGTCGGGCGTGGCGGACTACGACCTGGTCGTGCCGTCGGACTACATGGTGCGGATCCTCATCCACCTGAACCTGATCCAGCCGCTCCGAGAGGAGCCGCCTCCGGGGCCTCGAGAATCTCGACCCGCGTTTCCTCAATAAGGGCTTCGATCCGGCCAACCGCTATCTCCCTGCCCTACGTCTGGGGCACGACGGGCTACGGCTACAGCAAGGAGCGGGTCAAGCGGGGCGCCCAACAGCTGGGCGCCGCTCTTCGATCCCGCCAACAAGGGCCAGATCCTGATGCTCGACGACATGCGCGAGTGCTTCTCGGCGGCGCTGAAGTACCTCGGGGAGTCGATCAACACGACGCGAAGCCGGCAGATTCTCGGAAGGCCGCCGCGGACCTGCTGAAGAAGCAGAAGCCGCTCGTCAAGACTTACAACAGCAGCGACTTCGAGCACATCCTGGCTGCGGGCGACGTGACGTACGCGCAGGGATACAACGGCCAGATCGCCAAGGTGGCGGCCGAGGACCCCGGGAAGCTCGCTACGTCGTGCCGAAGGAGGGGGCGACGATCTGGGTCGACAGCGTGTGCATTCCGTGCGGAGGCGCGGCACACCGACGCGATCTACGCGTTCCTCGACTTCATCATGGAGCCCGAAGATCAACGCGCGGATCATCAACGGGATCAGCTACGCCAGCGCGAACGGCCGGCGCGCCAGTTGATCTAGCCCGAGATCCTGAACGACCCGGCGGTCTACGCCCCGGGCGCGCGCTGGCCAGTGCGAGTTCGTGGAGGACATCGGCGAGGCGACCGAGCTCATGGACGAGTACTGGACGGAGATCAAGGCGCAGTGAGCCGGATGGAGAAACCACGGGGCCGGGCCGGCTGGCCGTTGGTAGGCTCGCGGTCCTGGCGGCGCCCGCCCTGGGTGATGCCTCCGGCGGCGGGAGGCGGCGCGCCGGCGTCCGGGGGCCCTCCCCGGAGCCGCGGCGGCGAGCCTCGAGGGGACGAACTGGGTCCTCACGCTCGGCGGCGCGCCGTGCCGGAAGGGGCCAAGCCGGCCGCCGAACCTCAGGCTCGATCCGGCGGAGAAGAGGCTCGTCGGATTCGCCGGCTGCAATCGGGTGTTCGGCGGATACAGCGTCGACGGTCGCTCGCTGGATCTCACCGCTGGGACGACGAAGATGGCGTGTCTCGGAGCCCCGATGGCGCTCGAGAAGGGGTTCCTCGGACGCCCTCGACGCGCACGCGAGCGTACACGATCGTCCGGGGACACGCTCACGCTTGCGGCGGGGCGGGAGATCGCGACACTGTGCGAGGCGGCGTCTCCGCCATGACGCTCGATTGCGTTGGACCCTTCGATAGGATGGGCGGGCGTTTCCGATTCAGAAAGGAATTTCCATGAAGACCTACAAGAACCTCGTCGGCGGGAAGCTCGTCGGCTCCGTCGAGGGCCAGGACGAATCGATCATCAGCCCCGTGGACGAAGGGGTCCTCGGCAAGGTGCCCCTGGGCGGCGAGAAGGACGTGGACCGCGCCGTCTCGGCGGCGGCGGCGGCGTTCGAGACATGGCAGGAGACGACGCCCGCGGACCGCAGCCTTCTGCTGCTGCGGCTCGCCGACGTCATCGAGAAGAACGCGCGAGGAGCTCGCCGTCCTGGAGTCCCGGAACGTCGGCAAGCCGATCGGCCTCGCGCGCTCCGAGGTCCCGTTCATGGTCGACAACCTTCGGTTCTTCGCCGGCGCCGCGCGCTGCATGGAGGGCAAGGCGGCGGGCGAATACCTGGCGGGCTACACCAGCATGATCCGGCGCGAGCCCGTGGGCGTCGTGGGCTCGATCGCGCCGTGGAACTACCCGCTGATGATGGCGGTCTGGAAGATGGGCCCGGCGCTCGCGACCGGCAACACGGTCGTCCTGAAGCCCTCCGAGCAAACGCCCCTGACGACGCTGCGGCTCGCGGAGCTCGTGCAGGACCTCTTCCCGCCCGGCGTCTTCAACGTGATCACCGGGCACGGCGAGCCGGTCGGCGCGGGCCTCGTCCGGCATCCTCGGGTCAACATGGTCTCGCTGACGGGCGACGTCGCGACCGGCAAGGAGGTCGCGAAGGCGGCCTCGGCCTCGCTCAAGAGGGTCCACCTCGAGCTCGGCGGCAAGGCGCCGGTCATCGTGTTCGACGACGCCGACATGGACCTCGTCGATCCCCGGGATCAAGATGGCCGGCTTCGCCAACAGCGGCCAGGACTGCACCGCCGCGGCGCGCCTGTACGTCAGCGCGCGGACCTACGACAAGGTGCTCGGTGCGCTCCTCCCCGCGGTCGAGTCGCTCGTCGTCGGGGACATCCAGGACGAGAACACGAACATGGGGCCCGTGATCTCGGCGGAGCACCGGAAGCGCGTGTCGGGCTTCCTCGAGCGCGCCCGCGGGCAGGAAGCACGCGAAAGTCCTCACGGGCGGCGGGGCGAAGAAGGGGAAGGGCTTCTGGCTGGAGCCCACGGTCGTCGAGGCGCGGCAAAAGGACGAGATCGTCCAGCGGGAGGTCTTCGGCCCCGTCATCACCGTCACGCGGTTCGGGAGCGACGACGAGGCCCTCGCCTGGGCCAACGACGTCGACTACGGGCTCTCGGCGTCGGTCTGGACGACGAACGTCAACCGCGCGCTGAACGCGGCGCGGCAGCCTGCGCTTCGGCACCGTGTGGATCAACGACCACCTGCCGCTCGTCTCGGAGATGCCGCACGGCGGCTACAAGCAGTCGGGCTACGGCAAGGACATGTCGATGTATGCGCTCGAGGACTACACCCAGGTCAAGCACGTCATGGCGCGCATCGCGCAGACCGTGGGGGCGAGCTTCCTGCCCGCGTGACCGTCGCCTTCGCTTGCGAGGGTCCTGCGCCCTCGGCGCACCGGCCTGCGGCTCGCGCGGCTGCGCGCTCGACCGCAGGCCTGGACCCGCGCGGCGCTCCGGCTCCCGCGGCGCGAACCTCCTCCCTCGCTTCGCTCGGGAGACTATTCGCGCCGCGAACTACGGGAAGAGTGCCGTGGAACGGCCCTTCCTTCTCGTAGGGTGAGAGCGAGTTCATGCACAGCCCAGAACCTCCGCCGGATCGTTAGCCCGTGAGGTACCGCTCCCTCAGGATCCGCCGGTGGTGGAGCTCGTGGCCGGCGACGTGGAAGGCGAGGCCGCGGACGGTGGCGGCATAGCCGTTGACGATCCCGCTGCGCGCCCAGGCGTCTTCGGGGAGGCCGCGGAGGAGCGAGAGCGTCGACGGCGCGGACGGAGGCGAGCTCCTGCGAGGAGGTCCGCGAGCGTCCGCTCGTTGAAGCCGGCGCGGCGCATGTACGCCTTCTCGTCGAACCCGCGCAGCACCCGACGGTCGGCCCGCGCGAGGCAGAGCATCCGGTAGGCGAAGATCCGCTCGTCGTCGGAGAGGTGCCCCACGATCTGCTTGACGGTCCACTTTCGCGGCGCATAGCGGAACTTCCCGGCGCGGCGCTCGTCGACGCCCGCGAGGAGCGCCAGGGTCTCGGGAAGCTGCGCGGCCAGCGCCTCCGCGGCGTCCTCGCCCTGCACGAGCGCGACGTCGGGCTCCGCGTGGCCGCCGTACTCGCCCGGCTGCGGACGGCCCGAAGCGGAGCGGCTCATGCGACCCACACGGCCTTCACGTTGACGAACTCGCGGATGCCGTGCCATCGACAGCTCCCGGCCGAAGCCGGAGTTTCTTCACGCCGCCGAAGGGCAGTCGCGGGTCGCTCTTGACCATGCCGTTGACGAAGACGGCGCCCGCCTGGATTCCCGAGATCGAGGCGCTCGCCTCGGCCGGGTCGCGCGTCCAGGCCGACGCGCCGAGCCCGAAGCGGACTGTGGTTCGCGAGCGCGATCGCCTCGTCGAGGCTGCCGACGCGGAACAGGCTCGCGACGGGGCCGAAGATCTCCTCGACGCGGCGGGGCTGTCCCGGCGGCACGTCGCTGAGCACGGTCGGGGCGTAGAAGTTGCCGGCGCCGTCGAGGCGCTTGCCCGCCGAGCTGGAGCCGCGCGCCGCGCCGCGGCTGACGGCTGCACGTGGCCTCGACGTCGTCAAGGATGGACGGGGTCGCGAGCGGGCCGATGTCGACGGAGGGATCGAGCGGGTCGCCGACCTTCAGCGCCACCATGCCTTTCGACGAAGCGCTGCTCGAAAGCGTCGTGGTGTCGTGATGGACGATGAACCGCTTCGCCGCGATGCAGGACTGGCCGTTGTTCATGGTGCGCGCCTTGACGGCCGTCGTCGCGGCCGCCTCGAGGTCGGCGCTGGGCAAGTACCACGAACGGGTCGCTGCCGCCGAGCTCGAGGACCGTCTTCTTGATCTGTTCGCCGGCGGCGCGGCCGACCGAGACGCCGGCGCCGTCGCTCCCGGTCAACGTCACCGCGGCGATGCGCGGGTCGGCGATGATCTGGGCGACACGGTCGGAGCCGACCAGCAGGGTTCGGAACGCGCCTTCCGGCGAAGCCGGCGCGTGCGAAAGATTTCCTCGATCGCCGAGCGCGCAGCCCGGGACGTTGGAAGCGTGCTTCAAGAGCCCCACGTTGCCCGCCATCAGGGCGGGGGCCGCGAAGCGGAAGACCTGCCAGAAGGGAAAGTTCCAGGGCATCACGGCGAGGACGGGCCCGAGGGGCTCATAGCGCACGAAGCTCGAGGAGGCGTCCGTCGTGACGGATTCGTCGGCGAGGAAGCGCTCGCCGTTCTCGGCATAGTAGCGGCAGGCCCACGCGCACTTCTCGGCCTCGGCGATCGCGGCGTTGATCGGCTTGCCCATCTCGACGGTCATCAGCCGGCCCCACTCCGACTTTCGGGATTCCAGCGCCGAGCGCGGCGGCGAGAAGTATGCCGGCTCTTTCCGAGAACGGGCGGGACCGCCAGCGCAGGATACTCCGACGCGCAGACGGCGAGGCGGTGCTCGACGTCGGCGACGGAGTGGGGCTCGTAGGACTTGATCGTGTGGCCGTTGACCGGGATTCACCGATGCGATGGGCACGTCTTGGTCCTTTCAGCTCCAGGCGACCCGCATGTGGCGGCGCTCGAGCATTTCGAAGAAGAGATCCGGCGGAACGGCGGTTTCGGGGCACAGCACTCCGGGAGTCGCGACGCTGCGGGTGGCCAGGAGCTGTCCGGCGATCGAGAGCGGGACGCCGGTGTCGAGCGAGCCCGCGGCGACTCGCCAGTCGCGGTGGGGAAGCGCCACCATTTCGGCCCTCCGCGAGACCCGATGACCGTTCTGACGCCCGGCGAGGTCCACGCGCAGCACGTCGCAGTCTGTCCGGATCACCCGCCGGTGTCTCCTGTCGGGCGGCCAGGGCGAGGAGGACCTCCCGCGGCGACGTCCCGCCGGCCAGCTTGTCCCGGGACGCGAAACCCAGACCGACCAGGAACGCGACCTTCCGGACGAACTCGGGCTCGAAGGCGACCTTGAAGCTCGCCTCCTCGAGGCCCGGGAACGACCGCGGGAACATCGCGACCTCGGAGTGCAGCGTATAGAGAGCCTCGGCGCGTCCCACGGGCTGGGGGAAGTCGATGCTCTCGCGTCCACTCATCGGCGGCACGGCTTCCTCGCGTCCCGCGCGGAAGATCATGGGCTCGAGCGAGAACTCGTCGAGGACCGTGTCGAGGGCGTACGGAACCGGAAGAGGCCCCGACGCGGACCGGTCGAGGCAACCCACGCGCACGTGGACGGACTCGATGCGGTCGAGCCCGCGCGCCATGGAGCCGGCCATGACGTTGGTGATGCCCGGCGTGGAGCCCATGCCGAGCAGCGCCGGCACTCCGGCCCGAACGAAGTCGTCATGCAGCGCGAACTGCTTGACCGACCCGTGGTACAGGCCGCCCAGATCGGCGTACGGCACACGGACGGCCAGAGCCGCGCGCATGATCGGAACGTTGAAGTAATAGGTGACGCAGTTGAGCACCGCGTCGTGGCCTTCGAGCAGTGTCGCCGTTCCGGGCTCGTCGCGCGCGTCGAACCCGGCGGGCGTCACGCGGCGGTCGGAATTCCGGACCGGGCGGGCGTCCGCCGCCGTGATCGCGACGTCCGGGACGAACTCCAGCAGGTCCCGCATCACCACCTGCGCCATGGCGCCCGCGGCGCCGAGAACCGCAATCTTCACTCGTCCTCGTCGGGCTTGATTTCGGGCGTCGACGCATCGACCTCGCGGAGCGTCTCCTCGAAAGCGTCGAGAACCTGCTCGATGAGCTTATCGGGGATGTTCAGGGCGGGCTCGATGCGGACGGTCTTGGAGTTGGTCAGCGTGCCGGCGACCAGCACGCCCCGGCGGAAGAGGCCAGCGACGATCTTGTACCCGACCTCGGTGTTCGCGAACTCGAGACCCAGGAGCAGCCCTCTTCCGCCGACGCGGCGGATGATGCGGTCGAAGCGCATCTTCAATCCGATCAATCGAGCCAGCAGACGCTTGCCCTTCCGGGCGGCCTGTCCGGGCAGGTCTTCCTCGAGCGTGACGTTGATCGCGGCGATTCCGGCGGCGCAGGCGAGCGGGTTTCCGCCGAAGGTCGAGGAATGGATGAAGGGGTTGTTCTCCAGCACGGACCAGATCTTCGGGGTGGAGATGAACGCCGAGAGCGGCATCACTCCGCCGCCGATCGCCTTGCCCAGGCACATGATGTCGGGCACCACGCCCCAGTGGTCCACGCCGAAGAGCTTGCCCGTGCGCCCAAGGCCCGTCTGTACCTCGTCGGCGATCAGGAGCGCGCCGTACTCGTCGCAGGCCCTTCGGATCCGCGGCCAGAAGTCGTCGGGCGGGACGACCGCCCCGGCTTCGCCCTGGATCGGCTCCATGATCACGGCGGCGATGCCCTTGCCGGTCTGATCGGCCTTGTAGAGCTCGTCCTCGACCGCCTCCGCGTCGCCGAACTCGACGAAATGAATGCCGGGCAGAAGCGGCAGGAACGGCTCACGGTACTCCCACTTGCCCAGCAACGACAGCGCGCCGCAGCTCTTGCCGTGGAAGCCGCGGAGCGAGCTGATGAAGTTGGTCTTGCCCGTGTAGAGACGGGCGAGCTTGATGGCTCCCTCGACGGCATCCGTGCCGTTGTTGATGAAGAAGGAGTACTGCAGGTCGCCCGGCGTGATCTCTCCCAGAAGCTCGGCCAGGGCTCCGCGCAGCGGGTCGAGCAGCTCCTGGCTCGACAGCGGCATGCGGCAGAGCTGGTCCGCGACCGCCTTGACGATCTTCGGGATGGCGGATGCCCGCGCTGTAGATTCCATACCCGCCGAGGCAGTCGATGTACGTACGTCCGGAGAGGTCCTGGAACGTCGAGCCCTGGCCGGTCCACTCCAGCGCCGGGTCCTCGCGCATCTCGACACGGACTTGCGGTACTCGAGGTAGCCCCGGTTGTAATAGAAGTTGAAGTTGTCGACGGTGTCCTTCGCGATCTTCGCGAGCTGTTCCGGAGACAGCTCGCGCGCGGAGATGATGTCCAGCCAGTGTTGCGATTCCTGGATTAGTTCCTGCGTGTTCATGTGCGCCCCCGATTCTTCGTCCCTGAAGCCCCGGCCACGATTCGAGCAGGGCGCGGCTAAGAGTCTCCGACGCAGAAAAGGTGGCGGCGGTGTCTCAGGTTTGTAGGGGCGGCCCTTGTGGCCGCCCGCGGGCGGGGACAAGCCCCGCCCCTACGACGCCCTCTCAAGAGGTCCCTCCTACGCGGTCGCAAGCGCATGTTCCAGTACGTCCAGCCCCTCGGACAGCTCGGCGTCCGTGATGACGAGCGGCATGAGGGTGCGAATCACGTTTCCATAGGTGCCGGCGCCCACGAGGACGAGTCCCGTCTCATAGGCCTTCCGGATGACGCGGTCGGTCCGGTCCTTGTCGGGCTCCTTGGTGGCGCGGTCCTTGACGAGCTCGAGCGCGCGCATGGCGCCCAGGCCTCGGGCGTCGCCGATGAACGGGAAGCGGTCCGGCGAAGCCCGGAAGCGCTCTCCACGGTGCAGCCGATCGCGACTGCGCGGGCGGGCAGGCCATTTCGTCTCGATGAACGCCACGGCCGCCAGCGCCGCCGCGCAGGAGACCGGGTTGCCGGCGTAGGTGCCTCCGAGGCCCCCGACCTGCGCGCTATCCATCACGTCCGCGCGCCCCGTGATCGCCGAGATGGGGAGACCGCCGGCGAGCGACTTGGCCATCGCCATCAGGTCCGGCGTTCGAGGCCGTAGTGCTCGCAGGCGAACATCCGGCCGGTGCGGCCGAAGCCCGTCTGGACCTCGTCGACGACGAGGAGGATTCCGTGTTCGCGGCAGACGGCGTGCGAGGATGTCGACGTAGTGCTTCGGCGCGGGGACGAATCCGCCCTCGCCAAGCACCAGCTCGATGACCAGGCACGCAACGTTTTCCGGGGCGACCTGCGGTTCGGAAGAAGTCGTCGAAGCGCGCTCTCGGTCCCTCGGCGCGCCCGGCGTAATGCCCGCGGTACTCGTAGGGGAAGGGCAGGCGATAGACCTCGGGTGCGAAGGGTCCGAAGCCGAACTTGTAGGGCCGGACCTTGCTCGTCATGGACAGCGTCATGAGGGTGCGCCCGTGAAAGGCATGCTCGAAGACGACGACCGCTTCGCGGCCGGAGGCGTGGCGGGCGATCTTGACGGCATTCTCGAGGGCCTCGGCGCCGCTGTTGGCCAGCATGGTCTTCTTCGGAAAGTCGCCGGGGGTCAAGGCGGTTGAGTTTCTCGGCCAATGCGACGTAAGACTCGTAGGGGGCGACGGAGAAGCAGGTGTGGGTCATCTTCTCGAGCCGGCGGTCGCGGCGCGGACGACCTCCGGGTTGGCATGCCCGACATTCATGGTCCCGATTCCCCCGGCGAAGTCGATGAGGACGTTGCCGTCGACATCGGTCAGGAGCGCTCCCCGGGCGCTGTCGGCGTAGACCGGGGTGGAGTGGCCGATGCCGGCGGGGACGGCCTGCTCGCCGCCGCGCGGCGAGCTCCCGGGAGCGGGGACCGGGGACGGCGGTCTTCAAGCGGATCGATTCGCCATGATTGCACGGACCGGCTGACGACTCGCAAAGAAGGAGGTTGGAGCCTATCACCGGAGGACGGTCTCACCGGAGTCGGCGCCGGGCACCGCAGGAGACCGGAAGTTATTGTCCCGAAGGGCTTTGCAGGGATAGGATGTCTTCACCAACATGACTGCGGGACAACCTGAGCGCGGTCCCGGCGACCGCCGCACCGGTCCTCGAGCGTGTGCTCGGACGGGCCGATCTGGTCCTCTTCACCGTTTGCGCGATCCTGACGATCGACACCCTGGCCTCCTCGGCGGCCATGGGCGTCGCCTGGTTCTCCTGGTGGCTCATCACGATGACGGTCTTCTTCATCCCGTATGGCCTGATCACGGCCGAGCTGGGCTCCGCCTGGCCGGGAGAGGGGGGCGTCTACATCTGGGTCCGGGAGGCATTCGGTCCGTGGTGGGGCTCGCATCGCCGCCTGGATGTACTGGATCAACAACGCTTACTGGATCCCGTCCGTCTATCTGATCTTCGCCGGCACATTCGGCCAGATCTTCCTGAAGACCCATTCGCCCTGGCAGGAGGCGGGCGATCGCCATCGCGCTGACCTGGGTCACGGTGGCCATCGGCATCGTCCGCCTCGAAGTCTCCAAGTGGGTGCCCAACCTGGGCGCCGTGGTCAAGACCCTGATCTTCCTCGCGCTGGGAATCCTCGGTCTGTCGGCGCTCTTTCACGGAAAGAAACCCGCCAACGACTCTCGCCCTCGGCGTTTCTACCGAAATGGAACGACAGCCTGGCCTACCTTCCGGCGCTCCTCTACTCCACGTTCGGATTCGAACTATGAGCTCCGGCGGAGCGGCGAGATGCGCAATCCCCAGCGCGACGTCCCGAGGGTCATCCTCTGGTCGGAGCTCTGATCGCGGTTCTCTACGCCTTCGCGATCGGCGGAATCCTCTTCGCGGTTCCGATCGAGAAACTTTCGATCGTGACGGGGACCTGGGACGCGCTTGCGGTCCTCGGCAAGGAGTGGGGACGCGCCGGCGACACCGTCGTGTTTCTGCTCGGCATCGGATTTCTCTACGCGTGCGTGGCGAACGTCGTGACGTGGAGCCTCGGCGCGAACCGCGTCGCGGCCGTTGCGGCCGAGGAGGGCATGCTCCCCGCGGCGCTCGGCCGCCTGCATCCGCGCTTCCAGACTCCGCACCTCGCCTTTGTCGCGATGGGAGCTCGTCTCGACGGTGCTCCTCGTCGGCGGCGCGCTTCTCTCCAACAGCCAGTCCAACATCTTCTGGATGACGTTCCGACTGTCGCGCGCTTTTCCTGCTTCTCTGCTACCTGCTCGTTTTCCCGGCCTTCCTGGTACTGCGCAAACGACGGCCGGATCAGCCGCGGCCATATCGCCTGCCGGGAGGACGCGGCGCTGCCCCAATAGCGGCGTGGGTCTGCACGCTCTACATCTTCGGCGCGTGCGTGCTCTTCTTCGTTCCTTCGCCGACGAGCCAGGAGCCGCTGAAGGAGAGTCTGATTCTCGGCGCCGAGACGCTGGTGACGATCGTCATCGGCATCCTGCTGGTTCCCCGCGCGCGAAAGGATATGATGCGCCCGACCGTCCGAGAGGAGTGCATGGCTCAAAATCTGAAAGGCGCGCGAGAGGAATCCGCGTACGTCCTGGACCTCATCGCCAAGAAGACGCTGACGCCTCCCGAGCAGAAGCGCGTGGTCGAGGACTCGGTACGCTACTGGACGGACTACGTCAACCCCGGCTTTCTCGAATACCGCAAGTCCGTTTCCACCGACTACACGGCCGTCGAGTGGGAGGACCAGGGCGCGATCTTCCGCGACATCCAGGGCAAGGAGTTCATCGACATCCTCGGCGGATTCGGGATCTACGTCACGGGGCATCGGCACCCGAAGGTCTTGAAGGCGGTGCGGGACCAGCTCGACCGGCAGGCGATCCATTCTCAGGAGCTGATCGATCCGCTGCGGACGTACCTGGCCCACATGCTCGCTCTCGTGATCGCCCGGGGAGCTCCAGTACACCTTCTTCACCAATTCGGGCACCGAGTCGATCGAGGCCTGCTTGAAGATGGCGATCCTGACGACCGGGCGCCAAAACTTCGTCGGCGCGATCGGCGCGTTCCACGGGAAGTCGCTCGGCTCTCTCGGAGGCACGTCGAAGGCGATGTTTCGCGAGCCGTTTCTGCCTCTCAAGCGCTGGACGCACGTCCCGTTCGGCGACGTCGACGCGCTCAACACGGTCGTCGCGGGCGGCGACTTCTCGGGAGATCGAATCGCCGCGGTGGTCCTCGAACCGATTCAGGGCGAGGGCGGCATCAACGTGGCGCCTCCGGGTTACCTCGCCGCGGCGCGCGAGATCTGCGACAAGTACGGGGCGATGCTGGTCTTCGACGAGGTCCAGTGCGGCATGGGCCGCACCGGGAAGATGTTCTGTTGCGAGCACGACGGCGTCGTGCCGGACCTCATGGCCCTGGGGAAAGGCTTCGGCGGCGGTGTGATGCCGATCGGCGCTGCCATCGGGACACCGAAGACCTGGGAGAAATACATCGACAACCCCTTCCTCCACACCACGACGTTCGGCGGCAATCCCGTCTGTTGCGCGGCGGCGATCGCGACGATCCACGTCCTGCTCGAGGAAGACCTGCCGAAGCAGGCCGGCGAGAAGGGCGAGTACCTGCTGCCGCGCTTGAACGGTCTGGCGCAGAAGTATCCAAAAGTCATGGCGGGAGCGCGCGGCCGCGGTCTGATGCTCGGGATGGAGTTCGTCAGCCACGACCTGGGCTACGCGGTGGCCAAGGCGCTGTTCGGGCGCGGGATCCTGATCTCCGGGACCTACATCAACGCCAAAGTCCTGCGGGTCGAGCCGCCCCTGGTCATCAGCTATCCCGAGATGGACAAGTTCCTTTCGGCCCTCGAGGCCTCGCTGGGAGAGGTGGGCAAGAACGTAGCATAGGGCCGTCATCCCGAGCGCCGCGAGGGATCCCGGACTCGACGAGCACGGGATCCCTCGTCGCTCACGCTCCTCGGGATGACAGCGTATGCGTATGAGCGACCTCCCCATCGAAGAGTCCTGTTTCTGGATGGCGCGGCGGCGAAAGCGGCCGGCCGCGGAGAAGCTCGAAGGCTCCGCCGAGGTCGACATCGCGATCGTCGGCGGCGGGTACACGGGACTCTGGACGGCCCTGTTCCTGAAGGAGCTCGAGCCGCGGCGGCGCGTGGCGATCCTCGAGCAGGGGCTCGTCGCGTACGGCGGCAGCGGGCGCAACGCCGGGATCGTCGGCGAGCAGATCGACCATTCGCACGAGCTTGCGATCGCGCACTTCGGGCTCGACGAAGCCCGGCGCCTCGCCCGGATCGGGCGGGAAAACCTCGACGCGATGGAGACCTTCCTGCGGGAGCGGGGCATCGACGCTCGGCTTCGAGCGCCCGGGCCAGCTCATCGTGGCGCTGACGCCCGCGCACGTCGCGGATCTGCGCCGGGGTCTGGAGGCGGCCGAGCGCGTCGGATCCTCTGGGTGGAAGCTCCTGTCTCGCGAGGAGTCGCAAGCCGAGCTCGCCAGCCCTCTGTATCTGGGAGCGCTGCTCGCGCCGCGCAACGCGCTCGTGGATCCGGTGCGGCTGGCGGAAGGCCTGCGTGCCGTCGCCGTTCAGGCCGGCGTGCGCATCTACGAGAATACGCGTGTCTCGAAAATCGCGTTCCGGCGCAATCGCGTCGTCGTCACCGCCGGCGACGCCCGCCTGTCGGCCGAGAAGCTGATCCTGGCGGCCAACGCGTACTCGCACCAGCTCCGCCGGTCGCTCGCGTTCCGGTTTCTCCCGCTGTACGACTACATCCTCGTCAGCGAGCCGCTGACCTCGGACCAGCGCCGGTCCATCGGCTGGCGGTCGGGGCGGGGCGTCCTGGACGCGAGAACGTTCTTCAACTACTACCGGCCGACCGACGACGGGCGCATTCTCTGGGGCACGAGCGAGGCGGCGTACTACGGGGGCAACCGCGTTTCGGAGAGGTTCGACCATTCGCCCGCGCACTACGCCGCTCTCGAGGAGAGCTTTTGCCGGCACTTCCCGCAGCTGGCGAACCTGAAGTTTCCCTTTCGCTGGGGAGGTCCGATCGCGTCGACGACGCGCCTGACTCCGTTCTTCGGCTCGGCGGAGAAGGGGAGGCTCGGCTACGGCCTCGGATACACGGGCCACGGCATCGCCTCGACGAGAATCGCGGGCCGCATTCTGGCGCATCGCGCCCTGGAGCTGCCGAGCTCTCTTCTGGACCTCGCGATGGTCCGCCGCAAGCCGATCCCGTTTCCGCCCGAGCCCTTTCGGCGCGCGGCGGTCGCTCTGGTTACGGGCGCCCTCCGCCGGGTAGACGCCGGCGGCCGTCCGGGACTGCTTCTGAAAGCGCTCGAGAAACTGGGAATCAGTTTCTCGAGTTGATGGGGTCAGGTCTTGCCTTTGAACAGGATCACGACCAGATGGTCAAAGACAAGACCTGACCCCAGCTAGTGCACCGGCACGACGACGATGTCGGCGTTGCTCGGCGCGCCGCCGGTCAGCACCGGGACCCTCGTGTCGGTGACGAAGGCGAGCTGTCCCCGGTCGGTGATTCGCGCGGAAACCGCGTAGGCCCGGCCGGGCTGGATGTCGGCGGTGTCGTAGTCGAGGCTGAACGACAGCGGCACCTGCTTGCCGGCGGGGTGCAGGATCTGCTTGGCGAGCACCGGCGCGTCGACGTCGGCGCGCGAAACATCGCGCAACTCGATCTGCACGACCGCCTCGGGCGTGAGGGCCACACGCTGGAGATACGTGATCGTGCCGGCGAGCGCGGCGAAAGTGCGGCGCTCCCAGATCCCGGCGAGCGGAGCGCCGCCGGCGAGAACGAGCCGACCGGGAGTCGCAGGCTCGATGCGCAGGCGCGCGGGACCCTTTTCGGGGGCCGCCTCCACGTCGAGCACCGCGACCAGCGTGTCCCCGTCGAGGCTCCAGGTGACTCCGTCGGTGTGCGGGATCCCCAGAACCGCGAGGCTGCCGTCGGGACGAATGAGCAGTCCCTGGCGGCCTCCGCCTCCGGGTGCCGCGCGCGACCAACCTCCGACGACATCGACCGCGGAGATCGTCGGCGTGGGCGCCGGCGTCGGAGCCACCGCGGGCGTTGGCGTCGGAAGCGGCGTCGGTGCGACCACGGGCTTCGGAGGCTGGCCGCACGAGGCCGCCAGAGCGACTGTGAAAACCGCCGCGCCGGCGCGGCGAAAGGCGCTACCTTTTGACCAGCGCGTCGCGGATCTCCTTCAGATATACCTCGGACGGCGTCGGTGGAGGGGCAGGAGGGATCAGGCTCTTCGCGAACCGGTTGAAGGGCAGGATGATGAAGAAGTAGAGACCGGCCGCTTTCAGCAGGAATGCGATCACCGCGTTGATGAAGTTGCCGACGTTGACCGGTCCGATCTTCAGGGCGGAAAAGTCGGGCGTGCCGCCGACGAGCCCGATGAGCGGCGTGATCAGGTCCTTGACGAGCGAGTCGACGATCGCTCCGAAGGCCGCGCCGATGATGACGCCGACGGCCAGGTCGAGGACGTTGCCCCGGGCGATGAAGTCACGGAATCCCTTCAACATCTCTCCTCCTTTTGCCGAACCGCGCGGGTCCTCCCGGTGCTATCCACGGCTATGACTTGGGCTTGGGCGGCTGCCGCGGCTGTGGCTGGGAGCGGGGCTGCGGCGACGCCGGTCTCGGAGCCGTAGACGACGGCCGCGACGTCGAGGACGGCGGCCGCGACGCCGGCGGGTTCATCCTCGCGTCGCTGTTCTGGCGTCCCCTCTGGTCGCGCGAAAGCTGGTTGAGCGTGCCCGGGTCCACGGAAGGACGGGTCGGCGAGGCCGGGGGCGCCTGCGGTGCCTCACGTGAGGGTCGCGCGGGTTGCGTTTGCGGAGCCGGACGCGCTTCGGGACGCGCAGGCTGAACGGGCTTCCACTGTCCGCCGTCGTTGGTTTCCCACCCTCCCTTGTCCCGCGGGCGGTAGACGTTCCCGTCCGTGCCCGCATAGACGTTGTCGGGCCGCGCGGGCCGCGTCGCAGGTTGCGTTCCGGGCGCCGGCCGCGTGGACGGTTGGGTCGTGACCGGCCGGCCCGACGATGGCGGCTGCGGCGCCGGACGAGCGCCGGGGGCCGGGCGCGTACCCGGCGCCGGCCGCGAGCCCGCAGCAGGAGCCGGACGGGGAGCGGGCTGCACGGCGGGCCGCACGCCGGGGCGCGAGACGCCAGGCCGGTTGTACACGTTGATGTTGTTGATGTTGACGGTCGTGCGCGCGTAGGGGACCGGCCTTCCGTACACCGGGCGGCCTGGGTAGGGATACGGGGGCCGCGGATACGGGCGCCAGCCGTAGTAAGGACCCCACCAGGGTCGATATACCGGCCGATAGCCGCCCCAGCCGAAGCCGACGTCCCAGCCCGTGTAAGGACTCCAGCTGATCCCGACGCCGAAGCCCCAGGTCATCGGCGCGCCGTACCAGTACGTCCCGATCCACGGCCGGTAGTGCCAGCCCGTACCGTAGACGACCGTTCCCCAGGGCGAGTAGCACGTCCCCATGTAGCCGGGCGTGTAACCGACCCAGACGTACGTGGGGTTGTAGCGGTAGACGCGGACGTACGTGACGTAGTGAATCGGCGACGCCGTCGGAATCGTGTAGATCACGGGAGGGACCGCGGTCGCTACGATCCAGGGACCGACGGGAGCGCCGGCAGTGAACCATACGCCCCCCTGGACTGCGTAGTACGAGGAGGCGCTGACGCGCACGATCGGAGTCGGCGAATTCACGGCGTACTGAAGCGACGTGTCCGGCACGTTGTCGAAGCGCGGATCACCGTCGTAGGCGGGCTCGAACTTCGCTTCCTCCCGGTTGACCTCGGCGGTCTGCGGGATGCTGTTGGCGATGACCGCTTCCTGCGCCGCGGGTGTTCCCGGGATTGTCGCCAGCACGCTCGCCTTCGGGTTGTTGGTGGGAATCTTCGCGAAGTCTTTCGGCAGGTCGTCTCCGTCGATGAACTTCCACGGTCCATCGAGAGATCTCGCCTGGTACCACCGTCCCGTCAGCGGGACGTAGTAGCTCTGATTGTTCAGGTCGAACAGGATGTCTCCCGTCGTGTTCGAGACGTAGAGAAGCTGCGTGCCCGCGATCGGCTTCATCTCGGGTTTGCCCTGCGTCAGAAGAAGCTCCGCGGGGACCGTGCTGACGATGATTTCCGGGGCCTTGCCTCTCTCGAGCAGCGCCTCGACGTCCTCGCCGGGATCGTCGAGCAGGTCGACCTGGGTCTGGTTCTCGTCCTTGGCGATGGAGTCCCGCACGGACTGGACCGCGGGTGAGACACCGGCCGAAAGCGTCCATTGGCCGGTCGCGGTTCGAGCCTGCATCCAGCGGCCCGCGATCGGAAGAAAATACGAGCCGCCATCCTGAAGGATGAGGCTGCGGGTGTTGACGACGCGCTGGAGGCTGGAGCCCTGGACCGGGCGGAGGACGGGATCGCCGTCGATCAGCAACAGGATCGCGGGCGACGTGCGGTAATAGATCTTCGGCGGTTCATTCTTCAACGGGACGGCGTTGCCCTTCATATCCGCCTGCGTGATCGCGAGGTTGGCCTCGATGCGCTCGAGCGAGACCGTGCGTGAGGACTCGGCGTGACGCCGCATGATCTCGAGGTACTGGTCCGCGGCCGCGGCCCCGGCCGTCGGGAAGTTCGCCTTCGTGATCTGGACGTCGTCGAGTTGCACAAGGCCTGCTTCCTTGTCGATGGAGGGATGGGCCTGGATCCAGATCACGCCATAGCTCGTCTGTGTCTTGTCGCCGGCGGGCGTCTCGACCTGGATCGCGGCCCTCGCCTCGAACGCGTCGGCATCGAAGCGGTCGACCTGTGGCTGGTAGACCGAGATTGTGATCCCGTCCTCTTCGACGACGCGCGGCCACTGGAGCTGATCTCTGGGAGCCTGAGGGGTTTCCTCCTGCTCGTCCGGCGCATCCTGAGCTCGGGCGCCTGCGGCCAAGAAAGCCGCGGCGAGTATCGTCAGAGCGATCGCACGGATGAGATGCCCCATGGGTACGCCTCCGGTGTGTCGGTTTCTATCACGGGGCAGCGCCCCTTCCGTCGCGGCGTTGAAAAACCCGTTCCGGAGTGGCGGTCACCCGCCTCGCTTCCTAGGGCTTCGGGCTGCGTCCCACACCCAGTGCGTCGGCGACGCAGTTGATGTAGTTGAACCACGACGCGATCAGCGTGATCTGGAGGATCCCGACGTCCTCGAATCCCGCCGCGCGCAGGCGCGCGTGGTGTTCCGGAGAGACGCGCGTGGCGTCGCGGGTGATCTCGACGGCGTAGTCGAGCATGACGCGCTCCTTCTCCTCGATCGGCGCAGTCCGGTAGTCGCGTCGGATCGCCGCGACCAGCTCCTCATCCAGAGTCACCCGACGCAGAAACTCTGCGTGCGACTCGATTCAATAGTGACAGCGGTTCGTGAGCGAGACGACGGTGGCGATCATCTCGTGCTGGCGGCGCTGGAGCGGCAAGTCCGGCGACATCAGCGCTCCGAATGTCGCAAACGCATGGTAGAGCGCCTGCGGGATCAGGGAGTGCGAAGCGACGATGCCGTCGGCCTGGTCGGCCACGACTTGCGTCGGCTGCGCGTACTCGCGCGGATAGAGCGCACGTTCCTGCTCGAGGGCGCGGCGCAGTTGCTCGTCGGCTTCGTTCTCGGGAATCGTCTTGATCCAGGTCATGGCGCGACTCT
The DNA here is from genome assembly GCA_963733815.1 of uncultured Acidobacteriota bacterium. Taxonomy (GTDB): domain Bacteria; phylum Acidobacteriota; class Thermoanaerobaculia; order UBA5066; family Gp7-AA6; genus DAHUXD01. Next base: position 48,986 of record CAVTEG010000006.1, read on the forward strand.
ACCCGACCGTGCCAGAAACCGGTGAACCGGGATTCCGAGGGCGACCAGGAGAGCCCCCGCCGCCGCCTGGCGCGGGCTCGTGACGGCGACCAGGAAAACGACCGCGGCGAGGAGGGCGACGAACAGCGCGGTCGAGCCCGGATGGCCCGGTGCACGGTAGGCCGGGGAGGCCGGGGAGCGGCGCCGGACGACGAAGAGCCCCGCCGCGGCGAGGGCCAGGAATCCCAGCGACGTGCACAGGAAGAACGCCGCGATCTGGCGGAAGGAGCCGAGCCCGACGAGCAGGCTCGCGAGGCAGGCCAGGACGGCGGTGGCGCGCACGGGCGTTCCGGTCTTCGGATGCGGCGCCGCGAGGAATGCGGGGAAGGCCCGGTCCCGGGCCATGGCCACGTACATGCGCGGAGCCAGGAACATCAGGGCGGCCGCGCTCGCGACGGCGGAGACGACGACCGCCGCGGCCAGAAGCACCGGGCCCCTCGTCCCGAGCAGAGCCTCTCCGACGGCTCGCGTGAACGTCGCGGCGTCGACCGCCGCCGTCGACGGGGCGAGATAGAGAAACGCGACGGTCGTCCCGACGTAGACGAGTGTGACCACGACGACGCCCAGTTTGAGCGCCCGGGGGAGCGTCCGGACGGGGTCGCGCACCTCGTCCGCGACGCGCGCCGCCTCCCAGAAGCCGCCGAAGGAGAAGAACGCGCCGACCAGGCCCAGGCCGAGAGCCTGGAACAGCGGCGGAGCTCCCGCGCGGCGCGCGGCGACCGGGAAGAAGTGAGACCAGTCGCCCGCTCCCGCTGTGAACGCGAGCACGATCACGGCCGCGAAGAGGAGCAGCTTCGCCGCGGTCAAGCCTCCGATCGCGCGCACGCTCAACCGCATGCCCGCCATGCTCAGCAGGGCGAGGACCCAGATCATCGCGACGGCGATCCATCGCTCGGAGCCTGCGGCCGAGGGCCACAGAACCGCGGCGTAGCCGGCCGAACCCGCCGCGAGCCCCGCCGTGACGCCGGGATCCATCACGAACAGGCACTGCCAGCCGTAAAGAAACGCGGCCTCCTCACCCCAGGCCTCGCGCAGGTACACGTACACGCCGCCCGCGTGCGGGTATCGGGAACCGAGCTCGCCGTATGCGAGAGCGCCGAAGAGAACGAGAACGCCGACGCCCACCCAGACTCCGAACGTCAGGGCCGGCGACCCCAGCGCGCCTATCAGCTCGGCCGGCGTGAGGAAGATTCCGACGCCGATCGTATGGCCCACCACGAGGGCCGTGGCCGGCCAGAGGCCGAGCGCCCTCTTCGCTTCGGACTCGCGGCGGGACATGGCGGCGGATTCTAGCCTCGCTCGGTGCCTCGTATGATCGGCTTCCGATGACCGACCCCGAAGACTCCACGCGCGAGAGCTACGACGAGATCGCCGACGAATACGTGCGGCGGATCGCGGACGAGCTCGCGCAAAAGCCCCTCGACCGGCACCTTCTCAACCGTTTCGCCGAATCGCATCGGGGGAAGGGCCTCGTCGCCGACATCGGATGCGGGCCCGGCCATGTCGCGCGCTACCTCCACGACCAGGGCGTCGAGATGCTCGGGATCGATCTCTCGCCCGCCATGATCCGGTTTGCCCGGGAGCGCAATCCCGGCTTCGACTTCCGTGTGGGGGACATGCGCGCGCTCGATCTTCCCGACGAGGCGCTGTCCGGGATCGTGGCGTTCTACTCGCTCATCCACATCGCGCCGGAGGAGCACCGCAGCACGCTTCGCGAGCTCCAGCGGGTTCTCCGGCCGGGCGGGATGCTGCTCCTCGGCTTCCACGTCGGCACCGAGATCCTTCACGTCGAGGAACTTTGGGAACGAAAGGTCCGGCTGGACTTTCGCTTTTTCCAGCCGGCCGAGATCTCGGCACGGCTGACCGAGGCGGGGTTTCGGGTTCTGGAATCGGTCGAGCGCGAGCCCTACGAGAGCGCCGAGCACGCCAGCCGGCGGTGCTACCTTCTCGCCCGCAAAGCCGAATGACCGGGCGTTAACGTCCGCAGCGGCGCGATTTCTTGCGGGTGCCGCGGGCGCATGCTAGCGTCGGCGACGCTTCGATTACGTAATCGCCATCGGGGGGATCCTTGGGGAACGATCTCGTCAACGCCTGCGTATTCTGTGCCGGTCTCTTCCTGGGCAGCGAGCTGAAACCCCGGGAGGGCTTCGGCGTCGACGTGGGCTTTGCCTACGCCACGCTGGCCCGGCGCTGGAACGTCGTCGGGGCCGTTCCCGAGCGCGTGGACGGATCGGACGTCACGCCCAAGTTCGTCCTGGTCGCACTGGGCCAGGCGAAGCAGCCCAAGGACGGTCTCGGCGCCGGCACGCCGGCGTTCCAGTGGAGGCTGGCCGTGGCCTTCGCGCCGTCGCACGACGAGCAGGAGCTCAAGCCCGCCACGAACGTCGAGCCCATCAACACCACGGGCAACGGGCGCTACGAGAACTACGAGCTGCTCGGCCGTTTGCCGGTCTCCGCGACGGATTCGGTCGAGCTCATCGCCGGAAGGCGCATCGACAACTCGACCGACGTCGTCAACTACGGCGGCGGCGAGCATGCCTTCTCCGAGTCGCGAGGATTGACGGCGGGCCGCATCGACATCGCGACCGGTTGGCGTCATCGCTGGATGGGACTGGAGGCCGCGGCCGCCTTCCGGATCACCAAGCCCGAGAGCTACCTCGCGACGGCTTCGACCTTTCGCAACTCCGACGGCTGGTTGCTCGGCGGCAGCGGTGAGATCCGGGCCTGCCGCGGACCCTGGACCGCGTCGCTGGTCGGCGAGTACCTGACCGGGGACCTGACGATCCACGAGGAGAGCGCGCCCGCCTTCGAGGAGTTCAACTTCAAGGCGGGAGCGTCCTTTTCGGCGGCCAAGCTGACGCTCGGATACTCCTGGCCCCGCACGGACCTCTTCTTCTCCACGACGTACGACCGCCAGCACCTTCCGTTCGTGTCTCTCGCGGTGCTCGGGACCGAAGGCCAGCTCTTCGACAACGGCTACCATCCGGATTCGACGGCCACGGAGTGGTTCTGGGATCTGATTTTCCGCTACGCGCTGACTCCGGGGATCCGCGTCCGGGTGGGGCTCCGCCTCGGCACGGGGAGTGAAACCGTCACCCTGACGGACCTCATCGGCAATGGGCCCCCCATGACACTGGACGTGCAGCGCCGGGGCGTGTGGGGGGCCGGCATCTCCAGCTCGATCGGAGCGCCGGAGCTCGCTATCTTCATCGGCGCGGACTTCGGAATCGCCGGAGGAAAGTTCTAGGAAGCACCCCTCTCGAATCGAACCAGGGACAGGCTCCGAAACGCGGTTCCCGATCGCCCCAATGCGGCCGCGAGCCAGCTCTTGTCGAGGATCGGTGCGCGATCGAGCACCTTCCACGGATAGGGCAGCTGAGCGAGGTCGGCTTCCTTGTCGGTGGGCAGCACGAGGAAGCCACGCTCGTGCGCCAGCCGCATCGTGAAGCTCTCCGAGAGATCCGGAACGATCACCCAGTCCTTCCCGGAATAGAAATCGAGGCTGTAGGCGTGGATGCCGTACATGTAGGTGTCGCAGCCCTCGCGGCATTCGGCGCGGACCAGGGCGCCCCACTTCGGCACCGGATCGTAAGGCGCGAGCCTCGACTCGTAGATCTGCATGGCCCAGAAGAGCAACCCGCAGGCGAGCGCGACTGCGAACGGAGCGGATTCCGTCCGGGAGCGCGCTCCCACGGAGAGAGCGATCGCGAGTACGCCGAATCCGACGGCGACGAGAATGCTCGGGCCGTGTCCGCCGAGAGTCACCGGAGTCGGAAGCGCGCGAACCCACACGATGAGCACCGCGGCGCAGACGATGGCTCCCAACCACCAGGGAATCCGACGCCACGAGCTTGCGCGCGCGTCCTCCCGACAGAGGCTCTCCGACACCAACACGGCGACCGCCGGAAAGAGCGTCAGGAGATAGACCTCGCGCTTCTGAACGACGAGAGTCCAGAAGAGCAGCGTGAAGACGAACCATCCCAGTGGAGCGCTCGAAGGCCGGCGGCGACGCATCGCTCCCGGGAGGAAGAGCGACCAGGGGAAAATGGCCCAGGCGAGGATCCCGATGTAGTAGAGAGGCCCGCGGTTGCGCATGTACAGCGTCGACCCGCCGCGCAGGAACTGGTTCTCCCAGTAGAACTTCGTCCAGAACACATCGCCGAGCCGGCGGTGCATGGCCCAGTGCCAGGGCGCAAGCAGGACGACGAGTGTGGCCGCCGCCGCGCCGGCGCGACGCAGGAATCGCACGGGGCGTTGTCGATCGAAGAGCAATCCGAGAGCGACGCCTCCCGCCGGAAGCAGGATTCCGACGAGACCCTTGAAGCCGAACGCCAGCGCGAGCGCCGCGCCCGCCGTCAGACCCCGGACCGCGTCCGAGCCGTCTTCCCGGCGCGCCGCGTCGTCCAGCACGATCACGGCCAGCGTGAGGGCGAACGTCAGGAACGTGTCGGCCGCGAACGTCACCGATAGCTGCAGGAACGAGAACGAGAACATCAGGATCAGGGCCGCGAGCCAGCCGGCTCTGTCGCCCGATCGGCGCTTGACCCAGCGGCCGACGAGAAGGACCGTGGCCAGGGCGGCGATCGCCGAGGGCAGGCGCGCCGCAAAGACCGAGACCCCCAACAGCTTGTAGCTCGCAGCGATGATCCACCAGGTCAGCGGAGGCTTCTGCAGAAATGGGCCTCCCTCGTAGTGGGGCACCAGATAGTCGCCCGTCTCCAGCATCCAGATAGCAGGAGCCGCGTACATCGGCTCGTTGCCGCGCTGGAGCGGAAGACGCGTTAGCCCGCCGAGATAGAGCCAGAGGCCGACGGCCGCGCCGGCATAGGCGAGGAAGCGTGAGCGGGGCGACAACCGCGGATCATATCCGTCGCCTTCGGCTCCCGGGTCAGGCTTCGTGCCTCAGCGCGATCATGGGATCCACGGACATGGCCCGCCGAGCGGGCAGGATCGCGGCGATGACTCCGGCCGCCGCCAGGACCAGAGCCGCGGCCGACAGCGTCAGCGGATCGCGAGGCCCCACGCCATAGAGAAGCTTCGCGATCAGGCCGGTCACCACGGCCGACACGGCCGCGCCCGCGGCGAGACCGACGCTCGTCAGCCGCAGCGTCTGGCCCACGATCAGCCAAAGGATGCTTCGCGGCCGGCCGCCGAGAGCCATGCGCACGCCGATCTCTGAGGTGCGCGCTGCGACGGAACACGAAACGACTCCGTAGATGCCGACGAACGCGAGCAGGAGCGCGGTACCGGCCAGGACCCCCGCGACCGCGGTGGTGAATCGTGTCGCCTGCCGCGCCGTGTCCACGTAGGCGGTGAAGGGACGCATCTTCGAGATCGCCACCTCCGGGTCCAGAGACGCGACGGCTTTGCGGACGGGCCGCGCCAGGGAGAGCGGATCGCCGTCGACCCGCACGACGAAGGCGAGATTCTCGCGAGCGCTCTGGTGGTACGGCACGTAGATCTGTCCCCGGCCGTCCGCGGCGAGCGCATGGTAGCGGGCGTGCCGGACGACTCCGACGATCTCCGCCACCGTCGGCTCGAACGAGCCGGATCGGATGAAGGTCGCCGTGAGGCGTTTTCCCAGCGCGCTTTCGCCGGGCCACTCGCGCCGGGCGAGCGTCTCGTCGACCACGATCACGTTGGGGTGGTGCGAGTCGTCGTCGTCGGTGAAGTCGCGTCCGGAGATGAGCGCGATTCCGGCGCTTCGGAAGAAGCCCGGAAGGGCCGCGCGGTGATCCGCCAGGACCTTGTTGCGGTCGGCGGCGGGAGCGCCGTCCTTCCAGTAGTACTCGTACCAGTTTGGGTAGTCGTCGAGAGGCAGATGGGACACGGCGCTCGCCGCGGTCACGCCGGGTAGCCGCTCGATCTTCGTCTGGAGGTCCCGGAAGAATCTCTGTGCGGACGCGTCGTCCTCGGAGCGGGTCGGTGCGCCGACCTGGAACGTCAGCGCTCCGGCGCTGTCGAATCCCGGATCGGCATGCAGCAGCCCCACGAAAGTCCGCACCATCAATCCCGAGCCGACCAGCAGAACGAATCCCAGGGCGACTTCCGCCAGCACCAGCGCCTTCTGGGCGCGCGAGCGGCCTGGTGTGCCCGCGCCGGCGCGATCCTGGAAGCCGCGCAACAGGTTTCGCCGCACGGAGGCGACGGCGGGGGCGAGTCCCGCCAGAATGCCGACGAGAGCGGTCAGGGCGAAGGTGAACGCCAGCACGTTGACGGACAGGCCGGCGGACTGGATTCGCGACAGGCTCGCCGGCCGCAATCCGAGAAGCAGACGGACTCCCACCCACCCCACTCCGATGCCGACGAAACCGCCGAGGCCGGCGAGAAGCAGACTCTCGGTCAGCAGCTGACGCGCGATGCGGCCGCGGCTCGCTCCCAGAGCCGCGCGAAGCGAGATCTCGCGCTCGCGCCGCGTGGCGCGGGCGAGGAGGAGGTTGGCGACGTTGGCGCAGGCGATCAGCGTTACCATCGCCACGCCGGCGAACAGGGCGAGGAGGATCGGGCGCGTCTCCCTCACCGAGTCGCGATGGAGCGGATCGACCTCCATGCGAAGGTCCGGCGTGGCGTACTCGGTGAACCCCGCGCGCAGGGCCGCCGAGATCGCGTCGAGCTCGGACTGCGCCTGGTCGATCGAGACGCCGGGGCGCAGGCGGCCGATCAGGCGGAGGAACCCGAGATCGCGCGGCCTCTGCGAGAGGTCGTCGGGGAAGGGCAACCAAGCGTCGATGTCGGAGGGCACGCTCGCGTCGGCAGGGAAGACGACCTGGAAGCCCTGCGGCATGACGCCGACGATCGTGCAAGCCTCTCCGCTGAGGCGCAGCGTACGGCCGATGACGGAGGGATCCGCGCCGAAACGGCGCCGCCAGAGACCGTCGCTGATGATGACGTTGGGGCTCGAGCCGCGGCCCTCGTCGCCACGCGCGAAGAGCCGCCCCGCTCCGGGAGCCACGCCGAAGATCGACAGGAAGTTCGCCGTAACACTTCCGACCCGGACCTGTTCCGGCTCGCCGTCTCCGGTGAGAGCCCCTCGTCCGACCCAGACGCCCGCGACTTCCTGGAACAGGCGCGTGCGCCGCGCAAGCTCGGTCAGCTGCGGGCCCGAGGACGGAACCCGCTTCTGGCCCGCGCTCCGAAACTCCGACCAGATCATCACGAGGCGGTCGGGGTTGGCATAGGGGAGGGGACGAATCAACACAGCGTCGAGGACGCTGAAGATCGCGCTGTTGGCGCCGATCCCCAGGGCCAGCGTCAGAACGGCGACGGCGGTGAAGGTCGGGCTCTTCGCGAGGCCGCGGGCGGCATAGCGCAGATCCTGCCAGGCCTGCTCGAGTAGTCGGCCGGGGCGGATGTCCCGCACGGCTTCCTTGACCTGCTCCGGTCCGCCGAGCTCGATCGCCGCCGTCTTCCGCGCCTCTTCGGCCGTCATTCCGGCGGCGACCTTTTCTTCCACGAGAAGCTCGACGGCGGAGGCGATCTCGTCGTCCAGATCGCGCTCTTCGCGTTGGCGCCGGAAGAAGTGCCGCCAGACGCTGGCGAGGGTCGGGCTCCGGCGGAGCGACTTCACGGCGTCACGTCGAGAGAACCAGCCCGATGGCGGCGGCAATGCGGTTCCACTGGCGCGTCTCGGTCGCGAGCTGCCGCCGGCCCGCGCGCGTGAGGGCGTAGTACTTCGCCCGGCGATTGGATTCCGAGCGTCCCCAGGACGACGTCAGCCAGCCTTCCTGCTCGAGGCGCTGGAGCGCCGGGAAGAGCGATCCGGGCTTGACCTCGAAGGTCCCCCTCGTGACCTGGGCGATGCGGCGCGAAACGGCCAGGCCGTGCAGGGGATCGGCGGCGAGCGCCTTCAGGATCAGGAGATCCAGCGTCCCCTGGAGGAGGTCCGACTTCCGGTCCGCGTCGCTCATATCGAGTGCCTATAGGAGGCTATGCCGAGACGTATAGACTGTCAATACGTCCGTCGCCTCCGCTTACTCGGAGACCTGCCCTGTGGGCACCGGGCCGCGGCTCGTCCGGATGCGGACTCGACCGCGGCCCTGGTCTCCGAGCTGCGCTCCGGCTCCCGCGGCGCGAACCTCCTCCCTCCCTCCGGTCGGGAGACTATTCGCGCCGCGAACGATTGGGAGACTGCCGCTCATGGATTCCCCTCTCCCCTCAGGGGGGAGAAGGTCAGGGTGAGGGGGTCGCCCTACGACCGGGGCTTCAGCGTTTGCGGGCTCGGCAGGCGTCCCCCCGGAGTCTGGAGCGTCGAGCCGAATCCGAAGGCCTTGACCATGAAGACCGCCATCTGGCCGCGCGTGCTGACTTTGGCCGGGCAGTAGTTCCCGTTGCCGCAGCCTCCCGTGATCCCCTCCGCGGCGAGCCGCTCGATCCAATTGGCGAAGGGCGAGGGACATGCCACGTCGCCGAATACACCCGTGCAGGCCGGAGGCTGGTAGGTGGACCCGTGCTCCGCCTTGAGCAGGAAGACGGCCATCTGTGCGCGCGTGACGGGGGTGTCCGGGCAGAAGTTCCCGCCGCCGCAGCCTCCGGTGACTCCCTCCGCCGCGAGCTCCTCGATCCAGTTGGCGAATGCCGAGGGGCAGGCCACATCGGCGAAGACGCCCGCGCAGGCCGGCGGCTGGTACGTCGAGCCGTGCATCGACTTGAGGAGGAAGACCGCCATCTGCGAGCGCGTGACGGAGTTGTCGCGACAGTAGAGACCGTTACCGCAGCCGGCCGTGATGCCGCGGCGGAAGACACGCTCGACGGAATCGTGGAAAGCATCGTCGTGGGCCACGTCCAGGAAGTCGGAAAGCCAGCCGTTCGCCAGCGTGCCGCTCTGCCCGTTCGGGTTCGTGACCTTGATGTCGCTCAGCGCGCCGGCCGGCAGCGCCGGAACGGTGGCCAGCAGCTGCGCCGGGTTCGGAATCGTCACTCCGATGGCCGGGATTCCGCCGATCGTCGCCGTGGCTCCGGAAACAAAGTTGGCGCCATTGAGGGTCATGCCCGCGCCGCCGACGGCGGGGCCGGAGCCCGGCGCCACGCTGCTCGCCACGGGCGAACCCGGAGGAGGAGGCGTTGGGGTCGGCGTCCGAGTGGGCGTGCGCGTGGGTGTCCGACTCGGGGTTCGGGTCGGCGTCGTGGCCGCCAGCGAGGTGGCTGTCGGTGTGGGTGTCACCGTAGGCATCCCATTGCCCACCGAAATCAAGTCAACCGCAGCCGCAGCCCAATTGTAGCTCCCACTTCCCGCAAACACCCACGAAGGAGAGACGGACGCGGCTCCCGTCGTATCACTACCAGCACCCCCTTGAATTGCCGCCGCGGTCGTATTCTTCCAGCGAAGCGTCTGGCCCACTCCAGAAACGCTCTCCGTTGCCGCCGCACCAGACTTAGCCAGCACATCCACAACTCGATTTCCGCTGTTGGAAGCAAGCGTCACAGAACTGCTCATGCCGCTACCACTAGCAATCTGTGATGCGCCAACGCCCGCAACGCCCGAATACGATAACAACCCATCCACATAATTGACCGCCACAGCCGGGAACGCTAGCTGCACGTTGACCGCGCCGGTCGGCGGATTCGGCAGACCCCAAATCTCAGCCATCAAGGCCCCGTTGGTAGACGAGACAAGCCGCTGCATGGGAATACCATTCGCCGTGATCCCCAAAGCCGCAACGGTCGCCGCATAGCCTGTCGTCAAGTAATTCGCCGTGGCGCCAATGGTGATGGTCTTTGGGGTACTAACCCCGCCGGTCGGCAAAGACTCGCCACCCCAATTACCACCAGGCGGGAATCTCGCGTCAAATACAACACTCAAGCTCGGCGTAGCCGTTCTGGTGGCCGTAGCCGTGGGTGCAACCGCCGTTGCCGTGTTCGTAGCCGTAGGCGGCGCGCTCGTCACCGTGAAGGTCGGCGTGAAGGTCCCGGTCTGCGTCGGCGTGAAGGTCGAGGAGGGCGTGAATGTCGGAGTGAAGGTGTTCGACGGGGTGTTCGTCGGAGTGCTGGCGGCGGTGACGGTACCAGTCGACGTGGGTGTCGGCGTGAGGCTCGCGGTGGGAGACGGGGTCGGGTTCCCGGGAAGCGTCGCGAAGATGCCGTAGCCCGACCCGTCCTCCGCGTCGGCCGACCACGCGACCACGAAGTTGCCGGAGTCGTTCATGGCGACCATCGGATAGGTCGAGTAGTTCGTATAGGTGTTGATCTGGAATTCGGATCCGGTGGGAGTGCCCGTGCTGTCGTACCGTCGCCCCCGGACGCCGAGGTTGTCTCCGCTCGTGGAGAGGCTCTGCCAGACCACCAGGAAGTTGTCGGATGAGTCGATGCCGACGCTGGGGTAGAGCTGATACCCGGGCGTGCTCGTGTTGACCTGGAACTCGCCGCCAAGAGGCAGGCCCGCGCTGTCGTAACGCTGGGCGAAGACGCCGTCCATGCTTCCGTCCTGCTGGAAGCTGGTCCAAGCGATGACGAACTTGCCCGAAGGACCGACACCCACGAAGGGGCGGTTCTGACGGGACGTGGTGTACGTGTTGACGAGGAACTCGTCCCCCTGGGGCGTTCCGTTGCTGTCGTACCGGCGAGCCTTGACGCCGTTTCCGGAGCCGTCCGAGAGCGTCGTCCAGACGACGATGAAGTTGCCGAGCGGGTCGACGCCGACCGTGGGCCCCTCATCTCCGCTCATCTCCGCCGCCTTTGGCTCGACGGCCGCGGACTTGGCCTCCGTCGTCAGGATCGCGGCGGGAGTTGTGTTCACCACGAACTGGTTACCGAGAGGTGTCCCGGCCGGGTCGTAGCGCCGGCCGTAGACCTGGCCGTTGCCCTTCCAAACGACCACGAAGTTGCCGGAGCCCTGGAGCGCCACGCTGGGTCCGAACTGGAGGCCCGTCGTGTAGGTATTGACGAGGAACTCGCTCGAGATCGGCGCGCCCGAGGAGTCGAAACGCCTTCCCACGATGCCGTCGCCCGAACCGTCCTGATTCCTGCTGTCCCAGACCACGATGAAATTGCCCGTCGAGTCCATGCCGACGCCCGGATAGAACTGGGCGTTGCTCGTCGTGCTGTTGACCTGGAACTCTCCTCCCTGGCGCGCTCCCGCGGAGTCGAACTTCTGGCCGAAGACTCCGGCGCTGGATCCGTCCTGGCCGAAGCTGGTCCAGACGACCACGAACTCGCCGGCCGGATCGATGGCCACGCTGGAGGCGATCTGGTTCCCGGCCGTGTAGGTGTTGACCTGGAACTCGGGAACGAACGTCGGCGCCTGCGCCTTTGCGAGCGCGGCGATCAGCGAAGCAAAGGCCGCCGGGGCGATTTTCCGGAGCAACCGGACCTCCCTGGGTACGCCGGCGAATCTTACCCTTTGGGAGGGGGAAAAGGGGCAAAACTGGTCATATGGGCGGGGAGGGCCCTGAACGGCCGGACAGTGCGGCGAAATGCTCCTGAAAGACTCCTTAACTATCTGAAACGACGGTCCTGGGGCGATGAACGTCGCGGGCCGGAAGCGCGCGCTCGGACCTCGCCTGTCCCCCTGCTCGTGCCATGCTCGCTTTGTCCAGGAAGGAAGTCCCATGAGCGTTTCCGAACCCGCCGCGGTCCCCGAATCCGTCCCCGACTTGCCGCCGCCGCGCCACTGCGACGTCATCATGAAGGGCGGCATCACGAGCGGCGTCGTCTACCCGGCAGCGGGCGTGGAGCTCGCGAAGCGCTTTACGCTCAAGAGCATCGGCGGTGCGAGCGCCGGCGCGATCGCAGCGTCACTCTTCGCTGCCGCCGAGCATCGCCGGTCCGTACTGGGAACCGCGGACGGGTTTGCACAGCTCCAGACGCTGCCCGCGAGGCTCGGGGCCACGACCGTCTCGGGCACCTCCTATCTCCTCGCTCTGATCCGGCCGTCCGGCGACGCGCGGAGGCTCTTCCGGCTGCTCCTGGCGTTTCTCGGCAGCGACCGGCTGCGGAAACCGTTCCGCGTGGCGGGCACGGCGATCGTGCAGTACTTCGGAGCCTTCGTGGTCGGTCTCGTTCCGGCGGTCGCGCTCGCGGTCTTCGCGTGGCGCGCCGCGGACACCGCCGCGATCCGCGCCGGCGTCCTGGTCCTTTCCGTGCTCCCGCTCCTCCTGGGTCTCTCTGTGCCGCTGATCGTCGCGATCCTCCTGGACCTCGTCCGCGCGACGTCGCGCAATCAGTTCGGGCTCTGTTCCGGACGCGGACCATCCGCGGCGACGGGGGATCCGCCGCCGCTGACCGACTGGCTCGAGTCGAGCCTCGACGCGATCGCCCTCGGCGGCGCGGCCGAGCCCGGGCGGCCCGATGGGTACGAGGCTGGCGATCCGCTGACGTTCGCGGACCTTTGGGGCGCCCGGACCGCCGAAGACGCCCGCCGGCTCGCCGAGGACGGCGGCGGCCGCCGCATCAACCTCGAAGTCATCACGACCAACCTCACGCAGGGGCGTCCGTACCGGCTTCCCTTCGACTCGGAGAGGCTTTACTTCGACCCGCGCGAGCTCTCCGCGCTCTTTTCGCCGAGGGTGATCGCGTTCATGGAGCGGCGCAGCCGCACCGCGCTCGGAAGGGAGGGCCGGTTCGACGCGATCGCCGCCCGGAGCGGTCTCGTCCCTCTCCCGGGCCCGGGCGATCTCCCGGTCGTCGTCGCGGTTCGGATGAGCCTGAGCTTTCCCGTCCTGATCAGCGCCGTTCCGCTGTGGGGATTCGACTTCAGCTACGCGGCGAAGGACGAGCGGGGGGAGAGGGGAGAGCCTCGTCTGTCGCGCTGCTGGTTCTCCGACGGCGGACTCACGAGCAACTTCCCGATCCACTTCTTCGACGGACCGATTCCGCGCTGGCCGACGTTCGCGTTCAACCTCACGCCGTTTCATCCGCGGTTCGCGTACAACCCGCACGACGAGACGAAGAACGTCTGGCTGCCGAGCACGAACGGCGAGGGGCTGACGGAGAACTGGTCGAATCCGCCGGAGGGAGGGCGGATCTCGGCGCTCTTCTGGTTTCTGCGCCGGATCGTCGACACGATGCAGAACTGGCGCGACAACATCCAGCTCCGGGTCCCGGGCTTCCGCGACCGCATTGCGCAGGTGCATCTGCGCGACGTCGAAGGAGGCCTGAATCTCACCATGCCGCGCGCGGTGATCGCGGCGCTCGGCGCGAGAGGCGCGTATGCCGCCCGCGTGCTCGCGGAGAGGTTCTCGGACAATCCGCCGCCGGGGACGATCCTGACCTGGGACAACCACTGCTGGGTGCGTCTTCGCTCGATGATGAGCCTCCTCGAGCAGCACGTCGCGAAGATCGAGCGCGCCTACGCGCAGAAGGAAGGCACGAAGTCCTACGGCCAGATCGAGGAGCATCCTCCTTCCTACAGGTTCCCGGATCCGGCCGCGGCGCGCGCGATGCTCTCCGAGCTCGATGAGCTCGCGGCGGCCTGGGCGCTCACTCCGGGAGGCCTGTCGGAAGGCGCGCCGAAGCCCGCCCCCGAGCTTCGCATCATGCCGCGGGTCTAGGAGGAGTGGTTCCGACGGTCAGTCAAGAGCAACGACGAGGGAAACCGCGCGTCCTTCGGACTCCTGAGTACGGTGTAGCCCTTTCGGGGCCGCCGGGCGATTTAACACCGCCAAGCACGGTTAAGGTCGATGAGACGGGCAACCACGGGTTCCGGACAACCTGCAGCGGCGGCGACCTCCATCCAATTTGCATTGCGCGTTTGCTTCGTGGCAATGGCGATGTGCGGGCTGGGATCTCCACCGGAGGCATATCCGCAGGGTACGCCGTGGGGCGCCTCCGACTGGACGATCAAGGAATTCCAGCCGGACATCCCCAACGGGGGCCGCGCCAATACGATCGCGGTCAAACCGGTGAATCCAGCCACGGAGCTGACGGAGACGGACGTCGTCATCGTCGCGTCCGAATCGGGCGGGCTGTTCAAGAGCATCGATGGCGGCAAGACGTGGAAGCACGTCGATGGCTTGGCTCCCTACTTCACGAACTCGGTGGCGTTCCTCCCCGGCGATCCGAAGGTCGTCATCGCGACGACGAGCGAGGATTTCAGCAAGTCGAACCAGGGCGGCATCTGGCGCAGCGGGGACGAAGGCGCCACCTGGGCGCCGGTATTCTGGAAAAACCCGAACACGGGCATGCCGGGGCCGAACGCCTCGCCTTCGCCCTCCGGGCTCGCGGACGGATACAGCGCGTTCGAGATCTCCATCGCCCCGGATAGCGGCCGGATCTACGTCGCCAGCACCGCCGGGGTGGAGATCGGCGACCCGGATGGTGTGAACTGGTTTCACCGGGATATCGGCGTCGCAAGGCCGGAAGCGATCACGGTGTTGGCCCTGGCCAAGAACCCGGCAGGTGGAGGGAACGTCATTCTGGCCGGGAACGCCGGAGGGATACGGCGATCGACGGATGGCGGGACGACCTGGAAGGACGTCACCACGAGCCCCGGCTGCAGCACCCTGAGCGGGCAGACTTTCGTTCCCGGCTGCATCCTTGACATGCACGCTTTCGGAAGCTCGCCTTTCGCGACGAACCAGGCGTATGTGGTCAATGCGGACAAGGAGCTGCACTCCTCCGACGACTGGGGCGACACGTGGACGCAGATCCGTGCGAGCCCGGCGTCCTTCGGGGCCGGCTGCGGCGGGATTGCGTTCGTCCGCGCAAGTCCCGGTGTTCAAGCAGGCAAACTCGACATGTACTTCGGCGACAAGTGCGGCGTGTGGAGGCTGACCGCGTCACCAATCGCGGGCACCAGCGCATTCGACTACTCGGGGACCTGGACGACGTTGACCCTGGAGCACGGCGACTCGCGGCACATCGCATTCACCAACAACAATGCGCCGCTGCTTCTGGCCGATGACGGCGGCCTCAGCGCGACGACGGACGGCGGCGCGAGCTGGAGCCTGATCGGAGGCAGCGCGAGCGGCTACAACGCGCTGCAGATCTACCAGGTGCGAGGACAATGGATCGACGGCCCCGGACAAAACGACATCTATTTCGGCACACAGGACAATGCAATCTGGTCTTCGACCAATTCCGGCGCGACCTGGGTCAGCTGCTGCAACGAGGGAGATTTCTTCGAAGCCCTGCCGCATGTCGCCACGGCCGCCGACAGTCAGGTGACATTCTGGGCAAAGAGCATCAACTATTTGATGTCGGGGCTGTCGCTCAGCGACGGGCTCCTGAATTGGAACGACCCTCCCGGTCAAGCGCCGGGCAAGACGAACTCGGCGGATGTCGGCCACCCGAAGATCGTTGCGAAGGATTTTCACGTGCAGTGGGTCGAAGACGCGCCGGGCACTCTGGCCAAGGGGCTCGCCGTCACGGACCAGCTGTCGAAGGCCGGCTCGTGGACGCAATATGCAGTGATCGACGACAAGGCGCAGTGCGGAAACTGCAACCGATTGGACATGCCGAGGGCGTCCTACCCGGCCAACGGTGAGCCCGTGCTGTATCAAGCGCTCAGCACGGGAATGACGGACGCGACCACCAAGCTGGAGGAAGGAGCTCTCGCGCGGCTGCTGCCGAACCCGAACTCCGACGACGCCACGACGGACTATCCGGCCATGACGAACTTTCGCGGTTTCGGAATCGCCTCGACGATGGAGGGCTGGTACCGCGTGTTTGCCGTGGACCCCGGCGACCCGAACCATCTCCTGGCGTCGGACGTCATCAACGAGAAGGTGATGGAGAGCAACGACGGCGGAGACAACTGGAACGAGATGGGGCAGCTCCAGGCCCTCGTCACGGATGGAGGCAAGCTCAAGTTCCGCGGGCAAATGTACTTCAGCCAGGCTCCGCCGTTGTGGGCTTTGGATTTTTCGCCGATCTCGGTCGTCTCCGCCATCAGTTTCCATCCGGACAATCCGGACCGAGTGGCGGTTGGAACCGTGCAAAGCGGCGTGTTCGTTTCGATCGACCGGGCCCAGACGTGGAAGAAGGTGCCGGGCTCCGAGAAGGCGACGCTGATCTCGGGACTGTACTGGCGCAAGGATGACGACTTGATCGTCTCGACTTACGGGCGCGGGCTCTGGCGCGTGAAGTACAAGTACGTGGGTCTGGTATTTCCGAAGTGCAACACGCCGGATTGCTTCCACATTTTTTACCAGAAGCCGCCCGGCGAGCGCCCCAGCCCGTATGACCTGGTGATCGAGGCGTTCGGCGGGCAGATCCGGGGCGTTGAGGCGCGCAACGGAATGCTCAGAGAAATATTCGTCACGCCGGGCACGACCCTGGCGTACGCGGCGCCATCGGGCGAGGTTCCCGACATTCGGGTGACCGAGACGAGGGCTCCAATGCACTCGCTCGGGGCCAGCGAGCTGCCCAGCGGGCCGAGTGGCGCCCGGACCATCATCGGTCTGACGCTGATCAAGTCCGGGTGTGACCTAAAGCTCGAGGGCGTGCTTTTCTCGCCGCGGACCCAGACAATGGGGCCCGGAGCTGGGCCGACGGAATTCGTCGCGAGGCCCGGCCGGCCGCGCCCGCAACGCAATCAGCCGACGCTGGAGGTGATCACGGGGCCGTCGGCCACGCCCGGTCAGGCGATCCAGCTACGTGGGAACGGACTGGAGGCGGGAGCACAGATCGAGATCCGGATGGACGCCGTGGGGGTCCAACGCGCGATTGCGGATCGGAACGGTGCATTCACGGCGACGGTTGTTGCGCCGGGCCAATTCGGTTTTCACGTTGTCGAGATGGTGGTGCAAGGGAGACTGGTGAGCGGGATGATCCTGGCGGTGCGGCCGGGGGACTGAGAGTGCGTCTCGATCTCGCGTAGCCGAGGAACTCGCGATTCGGCAACAAGTCACCCGACGCAATTTCCGCGGGGATCTTGGTCGGAACGCAGGAGCCGGCAGTCGCTGAGAGGTCAGTGGATCCGGCGGTGATCCGTGGCTTCGGGAACGCGAGCTCCCTCGACCAGGCGCATGCGGATGTCGATCGCACGGAGGGCCGCGCGCTCTGCCGGCGTATAGCCCTCGTATTGATAAGGGAGGAACTGCAGGGGGTGCGGGCGCGCCAACAGCACCACGCCGTCGGGAGGCGCAGGCGTTGGCCTCGGGTAGATGTGCTCGGCGTACAGGAGGAGTCGCGGCGCACCGCCGGGATTGGGGACGGCCTCGGCCATACGGCGGAACTCGCTCGGAAAGACCTGGGTCAGCGGCGTTCGAAAGTTCCATGCCGCCTGCACGACCGTGGCGGCGACGGCGGCCCCGGCGAGAAACCGGCGCGGGGAAGCGGATGCTGCGAGCCGCTGGATCGCCAGGGCGGAAAGCACGCACGCAAACGGTACGAGCTGCCGAACCTGGCGCCCGTATACGACGAACTTTCGGAGCAAGACGGATCCGACGACGAGCCCGCCGTAGATCAGGAGAATGCCGGCGACGCCGAAGACGAGAGCCTTCGAGCGGTCCCTGCGCGCGAGCCGGACGACGGCGAACGCGAAGGCCGCCGCCCACAGCGCGGTCAAGAGGTGCTCGGCGTGCCAGAGATACGCGAAGGGAAGGCGCCAACCCTCGTCGAAGCTTCCCTGGATCACCGTGCCCGAGAATGCGGCCCAACCCCGGAGGAAGCCGCCCCGCGCCAGCGCGTCGACGGCCGCGATCGCCGCGAACGGAAGAGCGAACGCGCCGGTCCAGGCCCCGACGCGTCGCGCCGCCTCGCGCGGCGAGGGCGCCCAGACGGTATGGATCATGAGCGCTGACCCGGCCAACAGGAAATATCCGTTGTAAGTCGAGAACGCCGCCGCCGAGAGGAGACCGCAGAGAACGGAGTCGTTGAGGGTGGCGGCGGGGCGCGCGGCGACACCGAGAGCGCCGAGGCCAATCGCCATGGCTGCGTCGTAGGGCAGCAGATGCCGGGCGTAATAGAGCTGTGTGGCCGACGCGGCGAAGAAGAGCGCCGCGAGAAACGCCGCCTGCTCGCTCTCGCCGAGCTTGCGCATGAGGTCGTAAAGAAGCGCGATGCTCGCGACGGAGAAGAGCGCGAAGAAAAGCGCGGGGATCCGGTCGTCGGGCCCGGTCAACTGCTCGATGGCCCCAGGAACGAGCCCGAGGATGCCGAAGAGGAAGTGGTCCGGGTGCGCGAGGGCGCGGCGAAACGCGTTTCCGTCGCCATGCCGCAGCGCCTCTACGGCCTGGCGGGACCGGTCGTAGCGTCCCTCGTCCGGCCAGTAGCGCTCTCCGCCGGCGATCACGAGTGCGACTCGGAGGAGGATCGAGACGGCGAGGATGAGGAACAAGAGGCGGCGGTACGGCCTCGCCCCAAACGAACCGAGCCCCTGTTTTGGGCTCATGGCCGGATCACGAAACGCGCGTGGAGCTTCGGACGCGTCGGATCGAGGGTGTCTTCGACCGTCACGTCGACGTCTCCCGGCGACTCGAGAAGCGCGGGCGGCACGTCGACGCTGAGGGTCCGGCTGGAGGCAAAGTTCGTCTTCAGCGAGCGTCCGTTCCACAGGATCACGTCGCCCCGCGTCAGCCCGGTCCCGATGACGAGGAGCTCCGCCTGGCCGCTCGGCTGTCGTCGAAATACTTCGCCGACGTTGCATTGTTCAGGCACGAGCGCCAGCACGGAACGCGCAGCTCCTCCTTCCCGTCGCACAAGCAGACCCTCGGGAATCCGGGGAGGAGTTTCTTGCCGGCAGGCGGCCAGAATGAGGAGACCGGCGACGACGACGGAGAACCTAGTCGGCATGGTCGATCCGGACCTCGCCCGCGGCGAGGCTCTCGTCCGGTCCTTCGCCGTCGGCGGCGGCCGGCGTCTCTCCCGAGGGCGACGAAAAAGGCAGGTACCCGAGGGAAAGCAGCTGGGTGACCACGTCGCTCGGAAGCGTGTTGTGGACCCGCGGCCGCCGCGGCGACTGCGGCGTCGTGAAGATCACGATCTCGGCCCCGGACGGCAGCGGCTCCCGTGCTGCCCAGCCCAAACCGTTCCAGAAGTGCGATCCCGGTTCGAGACGACGGCCCGCTGCCGAGGCCACCGGCCCGGCTCCATCGATTCGCAACGCGAGAGCGCGGGACTCATCGGACTGGAAGGCGAGCCAGACGGGTGCGCGCGGCCTCCGGAAGCGAATCTCGGTTCGCGCGCCGTGCTGCGACACGACTCCCCGGCCGGCGAGCCCGAAGCTTCGGAGGAATGGGGCCGGGCCACGGCCGCGGGCCGAGACGACGATCGGGCGGCCCTCCTCGTCGGGCGCCCTCGGGAAACGCACGATGAGCGCGTCCGGGAAGCCCGAAGCGAGGTAACGGTCCGCCTCCTCGAGCAGCTCCTGGCCCCAGTCGGAAGCCGAGGGCAGCGGCGTTCGCTCTCCAGGGTCCCTCGTGAGGTCGAAGGACTCCTGGACCGCGAAAACGGTGAAATCGGGACCGGAGGTCCAGAACTTCTGAGGGACACCGGCTCGACGAATGAGTTTGTGCTCGTCGATCCGCACCGCAAGGGCCTCGAGTGGGGGGGCCTCGGACACGATCGGGCGACCTGCAGGCGGCGGTGACGCGAGGAGCGAGCGGCCCTCGAAGGCCGCGGGGGCTCTCACTCCCGCCGCGTCGAGAAGCGTCGGCGCGACATCCAGCTCGGAGGCGTTGCCGCGGATCACGCCCCGTGCTTTTTGCATCCAGGGTACCCGGACCTCCAAAGGCACGAGAAGCTCCTCCTCGAAGAGGTAGGGAGTTCCGTGCCCCACCGCGAGGCAGCCTCCCCGACCAGCCGGTCGCAGAGAGCCTCGCCGTGGTCGGAGGTCATGAGGATCGCCGTCTGAGAAAGCCGACCTTCCCGCTGCAGGCCGTCGAGGAGGCGGCTGAAGGCCCCGTCGACGCTCCGCAGCGCCGCGTCGTAGCGGTTGCGCGCCCAGCCGGGGAAGGCGGGTGAGCTGCTGTGCATCCCGCCTAATTCGTGAAGGGGAGACCGCCAGTTGGGGCCCAGCGCCGGGGGGTCGCCGAAGAGCTCCCGGGCCGCGTCCTCGTCGGCGACGTATTCGTGCACCTGGTAGGTGTGGAAGAAGAGAAAGACCGGTTCGTTCCTGTGCTCCCGCAGCAGATCGAGCGATCGCCGAACGGCTTCGTCGGCCGATTTGCGCACGCTGAGGTAGCGGTCGAACCCCTGCGCCAACCCGAAAGAAGGATCGACCAGACCGCCTCCGGTCACGGCCAGTGTCCGGTACCCGGCCGCCGCCAAACTCTCCGCAAGGGTGTCGAAAGTGTCCGCGAGCGCCATCGCGTATCGGCCCGCATCGTGCCGGGCGACCGAAAGCGACGTGAAGATCGAGGCGTGCGCCGGAAGCGTCCAGTTCGCGGCCGCGATGCACCTCTCGGCGCGAAGGCCCTCGCGAAAGAAGTGATCGAGGCGCGGCGTCGTTGCGCGAGGGTATCCGTAGGCGCCCACGTGGTCGGCGCGAAGCGAGTCGATGTCGAAGAGGACGATCGTACGCGGAGGGTCCCGCGCAGGAACGGTGAAGGAAGGTTCGGCGAGGAAGAGCGAACGCGTCTCGGTTCCGGGACCGGGGTTCTCGTACGCGATCTCGAGCTCGAGCGGCCCACCGCTCCGAGGAACCTGCGCCGAAATCGGGTGCCACCGTGCGGGATCGGCGGAAAGCGTCAGGACGTTCGAACTCATGTTCCGCCCGGCGCCGGACATGCGGATGCGGAGGTTCCCGGCCGGATCTCCCGCGACGACGCTCGTGTACGCGCCCGTCAGTCGCCGCGCCGGTCCCGCCGGAAGCGACCATCGCACAGCGTCCCCGGGCGAAAGCCAGACCCCGGGCCGCGATTCCGAGCCGACGGCGACCTGTTCGGCCTCGGGCACGGGGAGGCGGACGATTCTCTCGGAGCGGCCACCGCACGCCAACGAAACTGCCGCGAGCACCGTCGCGGCGCACCAGGGCGCGCAGCGGCGGGGGAGGGGCGTTCTTCTCAGAAGGTTACGCGCCTGGGTGTCTCCTAGGCTGCCTGAGCAGCCTGCTCAATGATCGCGGCCACGACGTCCGGCCGGGAGACGTAGATCGCGTGGCTGCCTCCGACCTCGACCACCGTCGAGCCCGCGCGCTTCGACATGGCGCGCTGCGCCGGCGGTCGGGATCATCCGGTCGTCGGTGGCGACGAGGTACCAGCTCGGCTTGCGTCTTCCACGCCGGCTTGGTGATCGTTCCGCCGAGCGCATCGACGCCCCACGGCACCTGCGAGTCCGCCATGAACGCCGCCTGCTCCGGGTCCACGTCGCCCGCGAAGGACGCCGGCGAACTTCGCCTTGTCCAGGAACAGGTAGCCGTCCTGCGGCGGCAGGATCGGCGGCACCGGCGCGCCGGGCGGCGGGTCCTTGATCAGCGTGGCCACGGACTCGCCCTTGTCCGGAGCGAACGCGGCGATGTAGACGAGCGCCGGCGACTTCGGGTGAGTTGCCGGCCTCGGTGATGACCGCGCCGCCGTACGAGTGGCCGACGAGGATCACCGGCCCGCTCTGAGCATCGATCACCGCTTTGGTCGCGGCGACGTCGTCGGCGAGCGACATCGTCGGGTTCTGGACGACACTGACGGTGTAGCCGTCCTTCCTCAGGATCTGGTAGACGCCCTCCCAGCCGGAGCCGTCGACGAAGCCGCCATGGACGAGGACCACGGTCTTGAGCGGACCAGCCATGATGAGCTCCTCCCAGCCGGGATCCTATTTCACCGAGCGGTGCGAGGCCTGCGACCCGTTGGAGTTGTTCGACCGAGAACTGCGGCGCTGAGAATCACCGCGCCAGCGTTGGCGAGGAGAGGCGTTCGCTGGAAATCTTGGCGGGTTGATTTGGTCGGGACGCCGGGATTCGAACCCGGGACCCCCTGAACCCCATTCAGGTACGCTACCAGACTGCGCCACGTCCCGACCGGTCCGCGCATTTGACCAGCTGCCGCGGGCGCTGTCAACGCCCGCGTCGGCGCCCTCGACGCCGTGTCGCGCGCTAGAATCGCGCGCATGCGCGTGCGGCTCGTCTCGCAGGCTCACTTCGCGGCGGCGCACCGGCTGCACCGCGACGACTGGGACGAGGAGAAGAACCGGCGGATCTTCGACAAGTGCAACAACCCCCACGGGCACGGGCACACCTACGGGCTCGAGGTCGCGGTCGAGGGCGAGATCGATCCCGAGACGGGCTACCTGATGGACTTCGGACAGCTGAAGCGCACGATCATGGAGGTCGTGGTCCATCGGATGGACCGCAAGCACCTCAACTTCGACGTGGACTTCCTCGCCGGCGTCAACCCGACCGCCGAGAACATCGCGGTGGGCATCTGGGGACAGCTCGCGCCGCGGGTCGGGCCCGCGCGGCTGGTGCGGATAACGCTTCACGAGACCGAGCGCAACAGCGTCGTGTACGAAGGAGATCCGCGCTGAGCGCGGAAGACGGAGGCCCGCGATGAGCGCCAACCCCCCCGTTCCCGGGAAGCGGCTCACCCGCTCGCGCCGGCACAAGATGATCGCCGGGGTCTGCGGCGGGCTCGCCGAGTACTTCGAGCTCGACCCGACGGTGGTTCGGGTGGCCTACGTGCTGATCTCGATCGTGTCGGTGGCCTTCCCGGGCATCCTGGCCTACATCGTGCTCATGTTCGTCATGCCTCCGCCGGATTCCTCGTCGGCGCCCGCCGCATGACGCGGCCCCGCATCCTCGTCACCAACGATGACGGCGTCTTCTCCGAGGGGATCGAGCGGCTCGCCTCGGCGCTCGCGCGGGTGGGCGACGTGTTCACGGTCGCTCCGGACCAGGAGCGCAGCGCCGCCGGCCATTCGCTGACGCTCCAGCACCCGCTGCGCGCGAAACGGGTCGGGGAGCAGCGCTGGTCGGTGGACGGCACGCCCACCGACTGCGTCAACTGGGGCGTGCTGCACCTGCTCAAGGACGACCGCCCGCGGCTCCTCTTCTCTGGCATCAACCTCGGTCTCAACCTGGGCGACGACGTGACCTACTCGGGCACGGTCTCGGCCGCGTTCGAGGGCACGCTGATCGGGATCTCCTCCGTCGCCATCTCGCAGGAGATCGAGACGGGCTTCACCTTCGACGCCGCGGCTGCGTTCGCGGTGCGCCTGGCCGAGCTGCTCGCGGACCGGCCGCTGCCGGCCGGCACGCTCCTGAACGTGAACGTGCCGGCGGGGCAGCCGCGCGGCGTGCGGGTCGTGCGGCAGGGACGCCGGCGGTATGGCGAGGCGGTCATCGAGAAGAAGGATCCGCGGGGGCGGCCGTACTACTGGATCGGAGCGACGCCTCCACAGGGTGAGCTCGAGCAGGGAACGGACCTCGCCGCCGTCGCCGAGAAGCACATCTCGCTGACCCCGCTGCACCTCGACCTGACCGATTACGACTCGATCGAGCTCTTGAGTGGAATGGCCAAGCAGCTCGACGGTGTTGGGGACTCCCGATGAGATCCCGCTTCCTTCCCGAGGCCGCGCTGTTCCTGTTCGTGGCGGTCGTCCTGGCCGCCGCGGCCAACGCGCTCGCGGGATCGGAGCGCAAGCTGCGCTGGGTCGGGTCCTACGACCTTCCGGCTGAGAGGCCGGCGACCAAGACCTCGAGCCCGAGCGCCGGCGCCGCTCCGGCTCCGACGGGCGCGGCCGCCGCGGCCGCTGCGACGGGCGCGAAGACCTTCCCCCCGCACCCGGACAAGGCGTGGCTCGAGATCTCCGGCGACGAGGCCGCCGCGCTGCAGGCGGCGAACACGGCGCCGTTCCTCGACGCGCGGCGCACCAACGTGTACCAGCAGGGCCACATCGCCGGCGCGCGCCCCTTCTCGGTCTGGGAGTCCGACGTCGACGACAAGGTCCAGGCGTTCTTCCAGGAGGGCCGCGACCAGAGCCAGCCCGTCGTCGTCTACTGCAGCGGAGGTGACTGCGAGGACTCGCATACGCTGGCGCAGAAGCTGTACTTCGTGGGATTCGACAACGTGCTGGTCTACAAGGACGGCTTCCCCGACTGGCAGAAGCGCAACCTCCCGATCCACACCGGCGCGGCCCCGTGAGAGGCCGCCTCCTTTCGCCCTGGCTGACCGTCCGCCTGCAGTTCGTCCTGGCGGCGTTCTTCGTCGTCGCCGGCGTCTCCAAGGTTTCCGATCCGCCGGGCTTCGCGCACGAGATCCACAACTTCGCCCTGGTTCCCGGCGTCGCCGTCAACGCGATGGCGCTCGTCCTTCCCTGGCTCGAGATCGTCGTCGGCGTGGCCCTCTTCCTGAACGTTGCCACGCGCACCGCGGCGCGCATCCTCGGCGTCCTCCTGCTGGTCTTCATCGCCGCGCTCTCGATCAACCTCGCGCGCGGCCGGCCCGTGGATTGCGGGTGCTTCGGGACTTCGACGGTCGTCAAGACCACCGAGCAGCGGCTCTTCGACATGAAGGTCGCGATCGCCCGCGACGTCGGCCTGCTGCTCCTCGCCGGGCAGATCCTGGCCGCGGAGCGGGAGAGGCTTCGCCGGCGGTAACGAGTCTCCGCGGTGCGGGCGGGGGCGAGCCCCGCCCCTACCGGTTCCTGTAGGGGCGGCCCTGGGTTAGCGCCGGCGAACCCGGCGCTTGTCGCGGCCTGCGGCCGCTCGGTGCGCGGCCGCCCGCGAGCTAGTACGCCAGGACCGCCCGCGCGGCCGCGAGGACCTTGTCTGTCGACGGCAGGATCGCCCGCTCGAGCACCCGGGAGAAGCCGACGGGAGTGAACTCCGACCCGACGCGAGCGACGGGCGCGTCGAGGAACGCGAATGCCTCGGCCTGGATCTGCGACGCCAACTCCCCGCCGAAACCCCCGTGGACCTTGTCTTCGTGCGCGACGAGGGCGCGGCTCGTCTTCTTGACCGACGCGAGCACGGCCTCGAGGTCGAGCGGCACGAGCGAGCGGAGGTCGAGCACCTCGACGCTCGCGCCCTCCGCCTCGAGATGCTTCGCCGCCTCGAGCGCGAAGTGGACGGGAGTGCCGTAGGAAATGATCGTGAGATCCGTGCCCTCCCGCCGCACCCGCGCCTTCCCGAAGGGGACCGCGAACTCGGCCGGCACCTTCGCCCGCGCCAGGGGGTTGTTGTAGAGGAACTTGGGCTCGAGGTAGACCGTGACACCCCGCGAGCGGATCGCGGTCCGCAGGAGTCCGGCGGCGTCGTCGGCGAAGGCCGGGAACGACGATGCGCAGGCCGGGCAGCGTCGTCAGCCAGCCCTCGATGTTCTGCGAGTGGTAGAGGCCGCCTCCGATGTATCCGCCCGAGGCGAGGCGCACGGTCACGTTGGGGACGTACTGGCCGTTGGTGCGCCAGTACTCGTGGGACATCTCGACCATCTGCTCGGCGGCCGGCCAGAAGTAGTCGGCGAACTCGGCGCCCTCGACGACCACGCGGATCGCCTCGGAGAAGCGCGAGAACCCGTCGGCCGTGCCCATGATGTAGTCCTCGGCGATCGGCCCGTTGAACACGCGCGCGGCGCCGAACTCCTGCTGCATGCCCTTCGTCACGTTGAAGACGCCGCCCTTCTCGCGGTAGGCGACGTCCTGCCCCCAGATGTACGTGTCCGGGTTGCGGCGGAACTCGTCCTTCAGGGTCGCGTTGAGCGCCTGGACGAGCGACATCTCCTCGGCCTTTGAGTCGGCGTCGGCGGCTTTCCCGGAGTCGGCGTCGGCGCCTCCGCTGTCCTCGGGAAGCCCCCTGGGCCACCGCTCCGGGGTCCACGGCTCCGGCATGACGAAGTCGTGGATCGTGGCGGGGTCCGGCTCCGGCGCGGCCTTGGCCTTGTCGGCAGCCTCCTCGTAGGTGCGCTCGTTCTGGGTCTCGATCGCGCGCAGATCCTCCTCGGTGAGGAGCGCCGTGTCGATCAGGAGCTTTCGGAAGCGGGGCAGCGGATCCGCGGCGCGGGCCGCGGCCAGCTCCTCCGGCGTGCGGTAGAGCTCCTGGCGGTCGGAGTTGGAGTGGGAGTGGATCCGCACGACGGTCGCATGGACCATCGCGGCGCCGGCGCCGGAGCGCACGAACGCCACGGCCTCGCGCATGGCGCGGAAGGAGTCGAAGACGTCGAGGCCGTCGCAGTGGATGATCTTGAGGTTCTGGAACCCGGAGAAGTTGTCGGACGCGTACGAGGTTCGCGGTCTGGTCCGCCTTGGGGACCGAGATGCCGTACGCGTTGTCCTGGACGACGAACACGACGGGCACCTTCTCCCGGGTGGCGCCGTTGACGGCCTCGTAGAAGTAGCCCTCCGAGGTCGACGACTCGCCCACGGAGCAGAAGACCACGGCCTCCCGGCGATAGGTCTTGACCGCGCGGGCGAGGCCCACGGCGTGCTGCGCGTGGTTGGAGACGGCGGAAGAGACGTTCTGGATCCCGATGGAGATCTTCGCGAAGTGATTCGACATGTGGCGGCCGCCGGAGGCGACGTCGGTCGCCTTCGACATCCCGTTCAGGAGGACCTCCTCGGGCGTGAGGCCCGCCGCCACGCAGGTCGTGAGGTCGCGGTAGTAGGGGAAGAGATAGTCGCGGCCGGGCCGGAAGGTCATGCCGAGCGCGAGCTGGATCGCGTCGTGGCCGGCGGAGGGGGCGTGATAGCTCCAGCCGAGACCCTGCTTGAGGTAGTTGGGCGCCTTGTCGTCGAGCACCCTCGCCAGGTGCATGAGCGCGTACCACTTTCGAACTTCCTCGCGGGAGACGCCGGCGAGGCGCGGCTCTCGCCCGATTTCTGCGATGTCCTGGGTTTCCAACTCGACTCGACCTCCGTGTTCGTCGGTGACGGGGTCCCATTTTACCGACTCTGAGAAAACACCCCGTGGGCCGCGCTTGTTCCGCGGCCGGCGCCCCACGGAGAGCCCGCCCTTTGTTATCATGGGCTTCGATGCCGCCGCGCGACGAAGCCGTGCCCTCTGCGGGGCGGCGCGTCGGCGCTTCCGGCCAGGTGGCCGGGGGCGGCGCCCGGGAAGAGGCCCTGCGCCGGGAGATGGTCGCCCGGTTCATCGCGCCCCGCGGCGTGGACGATCCCCGGATCCTGGAGGTCCTGCGCGAGGTTCCGCGACACCGCTTCGTGCCCGAGCCCCTGCGGGCGCGCGCGTACGGCGACCACTCGCTGCCGATCGGCTTCGGCCAGACGATCTCCCAGCCCTACGTCGTCGGGGTGATGACCCAGAGGCTGGGCGTCACGCGCGACCACAAGGTTCTGGAGATCGGCACGGGCTCGGGCTACCAGGCCGCCGTGCTGGCCCGGCTCGCCCGCAGCGTCTACTCGCTCGAGCGGATCGACGAGCTCGCGCGCACGGCCGCGGCGCTGCTCGCCGCGCTCGGGCTCCACAACGTCTCCGTGAAGGCGTTCGACGGGACGTACGGGTACCCCGCCGCCGCGCCGTACGATCGGATCCTCGTGACCGCCGGAACCGAGAGCGTGCCTGAGCCGCTGCTCGCCCAGCTCGCCGTGGGCGGACGGCTCGTCGTCCCGGTGGGGCCGCCGGGGCACCAGCGCCTCCGCGTCATCCGCCGGCGAAAGACCGACTTCGCGCAGGAGGACGGCGAGGGCGTCACGTTCGTCCCGCTCCTCGGGCGGTTCGCGGGAACGCCGGCGTGAGAGCGCGCCACGCGATCGTGCGCGGGCGCGTCCAGGGAGTCGGCTACCGATTCTTCGCGGAGCGCGCGGCCCGCGATCTCGGAGTCCACGGCTGGGTCCGCAACCTTCCGGACGGATCGGTCGAGGCGGTGGCGGAGGGCGAGGACGAGGCGATCGCGCGCTTCCTCGCGCGACTCCGCGAGGGTCCGCGCGGCGCCCGCGTCGAGACGCTCGCCGAGGAGGATCTCGCCGTGTCCGGCTTCGCGTCGTTCGAGATCACGGGATGACCATGAAGACGCTGACGGACTTCCGGCCCTTCATCCGCGACGTGCAGGACTTCCCCACGCAGGGGATCCTGTTTCGGGACGTGACGCCGCTGCTCGCCTCGCCGGAGGCCTTCGCCGCCGCCGTCGACGCGATGGCCTCGCCGTTCCGCGCAGGAGTCCGCCCGGCCCGACAAGATCCTCGGGCATCGAGGCGCGCGGGTTTCTGTTCGGGACCGCGCTCGCGCGCGAGCTCCACGTCGGCCTCGTGCCGGCACGGAAGCCCGGCAAGCTGCCGTGCCGCACCGAGCGCGTCGACTACGGGCTGGAGTACGGCAAGGACTGCCTCGAGGTACACGCCGACGCGTTCCGAAAGGGGGAGCGCGTCCTCGTCGTGGACGACGTCCTCGCCACGGGAGGCACCGCGAAGGCGGCCGCCGAGCTGGTGGAGCGCCTCGGCGCGCAGGTCATCGGGATCTCGGTCTTCATCGAGCTGGAGGCCCTGGGCGGGCGGGCGCGCCTCGGCGGACGGCCGACGCACGCCGTCCTGATGCTATAATTCGCCACTCCCCGCCGGCCAAATACAAGGATGGCGTCCGAAAAGATCCTGATCGTCGACGACGACGAGGACGTTCTGCTGATCGTCCAGACGATCCTCGACAACTCCGGTTACAGCGTCCTCCTGGCGCGCAACGGGCGCGAGGGCGTCGAGAAGGCCATCGAGTCTGCGCCCGACCTGATCCTCCTCGACGTCATGATGCCGGAGCTGTCGGGCTGGGAGGTCTGTACGACCCTCAAGAGCGCCCCGGAGACCCGCCAGATCCCCATCGCGATGCTGACGGTCAAGAGCGAGATCCGCGACCTCATCACCGGCATGCAGGTCGGCGCCGACGACTACATCACGAAGCCGTTCACCCGCAAGAAGCTGCTCTCCACGGTGCGGAGGCTGCTCGAGGAGAAGCGCGAGTCCCCGCCCGCGTACCTGACCGCCGAGAACGAGGAGATGCGCTTCAAGAATCTCCTCTTCGACGCGGTCACCGAGCTGCCGACCGTGCCCGTCATCATCGACGCGCTGCGCGACCGTCTCCTCGACAACCGCGACATGGGGGTCCTCTACATCGACGTCGAGCAGTACAGCCACATCGAGGAGACCTACGGCTGGGAGGTGTTCGACAGCCTGCTGCAGCACACCGCGCGGACGATGCGCCGCATGATCGGCACGGTGTTCGCGACGGAGGACTTCATCGCCGTCAACCGCACCGGCGGTTCGGACTTCTACGTCTTCGCGACGCTCGAGGGCGGCGAGGAAGCGATGACCCGCCTGCAGCGCAAGGCGCGACAGGTCGAGGAGTCGCTTCGCGGATCTCTCGACGAGGCGTTCGGCAGCCGGATCCACAAGCGCATCGGCGTCTTCGTCGGGCACGCGCTTCTGCGTCCGAGCCCGCAGATGCGCGTCGAGCGGCTGGTGTACCGCGCGCTGGGACAGGCGATCGCCGTGGCGACGACCAAGGAGGAGGAGCGCCAGGCGTCCCTGCGCGAGACCTTCAAGGAGACGCTGCGCAAGCGGCGCATCCGCACCGTCTACCAGCCCATCTTCCACCTCGAGGCGATGGAGGCCTTCGGGCACGAGGCCCTCACGCGCGGGCCCGTCGAGACGGCGTTCGAGAGCCCCGAGCTCCTCTTCCAGTTCGCCCGCGAGAACGAGGCGACCTGGGAGCTCGAGCAGATCTGCCTGTGCTCCTCGGCCAGCCGACTACGGGCTCGACGGCCAGACTCACCTGTTCATCAACGTCGAGGCGGAGACGATCATCGGCGCTCTCCCAGGAGCGGCGCCGAGGCGGTCCCGCCGCTCTTCTCGCTCAAGTGCCCCGTCGTCCTGGAGGTGACCGAGCGCTCCGCGATCCGGGACGTGCCCGTCTTCCGCGCCGCGCTCGCGCAGCTGCGGGAGCAGGGCTTCCGCATCGCGATCGACGACGCGGGATCGGGCTACGCGTCGCTGCAGGCGATCGCCGAGCTCCGGCCCAACTTCATCAAGGTCGCCAACACGCTCATCACCGGGACTGCGCAGCGACTCGATCAAGCGGGACGTCGTCGAGATGCTGGTCAACCTCTCCCGCCGCATCGACGCGGTCTGCGTGGCCGAGGGCATCGAGACGCCCGAGGACCTCGAGGAGTGCCGGCGCCTCGGGATTCCGTACGGCCAGGGCTTCTACCTCGGGGTCCCGGCCGAGCGCGCCGCCACCGCGCCCGCGCGCGAGTTCACGGGGCGCATCCGCACGGGCCGGTAGGATCGCCCCCTGTGCCCCTCCGCTTCCGCCTGGCCGTCCTCGCCTGGCTCTGGGGTGCGCTCGTTCTGCGCGCACAGCCCGTGCCGCACGTCGATTCCGATCCCGGGCGGCGAAGGGGGCATCGGGTTCGACGACCTGCGCTATTCCACCTCGCTCGGCCGGGTCATCGTCCCGGCGGGCCGGACCGGCGCGATCGTGCTCGTGGACCCGAAGACCTGGGCGGTGACCCGCATCGGGGGTTTCGCGTCGTCGGCCTCCTCCGATGGAGGGCACGGCGAGGGCGTGACGTCGGCGGACGAGGGCCGCGGCTTTCTCTTCGCGACGGACCGCAGCATGCAGCGTCTCATCGTCGTGGATCCGGCCGGCGGCGGTGTCGTCGGCTGGGCCAAGCTCTCCGCCGGCCCGGATTACGTGCGCTACGTCGGGCGGACCGAGAGGTCTGGGTGACCGAGCCCGACGCGGAGAAGATCGAAGTCTTCCGCCTCGAGGACAATCCGCCGCGGCCGATTCGCGACGGCGAGATCGCGGTCAAGGGCGGTCCGGAGTCTCTGGTCGTGGACGAAGAGCGCGGCGTTGCGTACACGCATCTCTGGAAAGGCGAGACCGTCGCGATTCCCCTGAAGAACCGCACGCCCCGGCCCGCCTGGAAGAACGGCTGCGAGGGCTCGCGCGGCATCGCTCTGGACGCGGCTCGAGGGCTTCTGTTCGTCGGGTGTTCCGAAGGCAAGGCCGTAACGCTCGACGCAAAGACCGGCAGGATCGTGAGCACCGTCAAGGTCGGCGCGGGCGTGGATATCGTGGACTACAGCCCTTCGCGCGGACATCTCTACGCGCCGGGCGGCAAGAGCGCGACGATGGCGATCGTGGACGTCGCGCCGGAGGGCGCCCTCGGGATCGTGGACACCGTTCCGACCGCGGAGAAGGGACACTGCGTCGCGACGGACCCGTTCGGGAACGTCTACGTCTGCGATCCCAAGGGCGGACGCATCCTCGTCATCCCCGATCATTACGAGCTAGCACCGCGGTCCCCGTAGGCGGTAAGAGCCGTCATTCCGAGGGCGACAGCCCGAGGAATCCCGGGATTCCTCGCTTCGCTCGGAATGACGGCGGGTCACCTCCTCGGTTCGAGGCTGCGCAGGGAGAAAGGCCGCGGCCCACGCCGTGCCCGCCAGGCCCAGCGCCGCGGCCGCCGTGAACGTCAGCGAGGGCCGAATAGTCCACAGCGCGCCGCCGATCGCGGCGGCGCCGGCCACGGCGAAGCCGCGGATGCCGTAGTAGAGGCCCACCGTCCGTCCGCGCGCTTTCGGAGTCGGCGAGATCGACGATGAGGGCCTTGCGCGCCGGCTCTCCGATCTCGCGGAGGCCCCCGATGCAGTACGCCGCGGCGAGCCCGGCGAACGATCGAGAGAGAACCACCGCCAGTGGAAAGGCGGTGAAGAAGACATAGGTCAACAAGACGAAGGGCTTGTTCTCGACGCGGCCCGCGAGAGCCGCCGCGGGCGCGTACGAGAGGATCGCCGTCCCCATCAAGATCGAGGTCAGGAATCCGAACTGGACGGGGGTCACCCGTACGACCTCGAGCGCCCAGACGACGAGAAAGACGTCCGGCAGGCCCTCGCACAGGCGCACGAGGCAGTCCGCGATCAGAAGCTGGCGGAGTGAGGGATGCAGACGCGCCCGATGGCTCGCTCGTGCCGTCCGAGGGACGGCATCCGCCGTCTTGAGAGCTCGCCAAAGAAAAATGAGCGTCGGGATCGCGATGAGGATCGAGATCATCACCCCGAGGCGGATGCCGCTGGCGAAGCCTCGGCGTTCGAGGAGAAGACCGCCGAGCGGGGGAGCGATCAGGATCGGGATCCGCTTGACCACGGCCTGGGCCGTGAAGCCCCGAATGCGGCTCGCTCCCTGGAGCTCCTCGCCGATGACGGCGAACGTGGCCGGCAGGCCGAGCGAGGGCCAGGCCATCACGAGGAGGAGGCCCGCGAAAATCGCCGCGACCGATCCGAAGAGCGCATAGACGGCGTAGCCGACTACGGTGAGCGCGCCGAAGAGCACGAGGGCGCGCCGCGTCCCCAGCCGGTCGGATGCGATTCCGCCGGGGTACGCGTACGCCGCGTCGAGCAGATCATCGCAGAGTTCCGAAGACTCCGACGGAGAACGCCGAAGCGCCGAGCGAGCGCAGGTACTCGGGGACGTACCGCCACCACAGCTCCTGCCCGAACCCCAGGGCGAAGAGCGCCGCGGCGAGGCTGGTCGCGCGCCGGGCCCGCATGGCCGGCGACAGTATCAACTGCGATAATGCCATAGCAACTGCTATACTCGGCGGAATGGGAGCAAAGAAACGGCGGGCCTGGGCCGTCCTCATCCACTCCCTGCCTCCCAGCCCTCCGTATCTGCGCGCCAAGGTCCGCAACCGGCTGCGTAAGGCCGGGGCGCTCGCGTTGAAGGACTCCGTTTACGTCCTTCCGGCGGATCGCAAGTTCCGCGAGGAGCTCCGTGGTCTCGCCGCCGAAGCGGTCGCCGGCGGGGGAGAGGCGTTCCTGTGCGAAGCCCGGTTCGACGATCCGGACGTCGACGAGCGCCTGGCTCGCCAGTTCGAGACCCGGGGCGACCCGTCGCTCGTCGGCCGCGTCTGGACCACCCGCCGGGGAGTCCAGGTCGACCGCATCGCGTCGGCCTGGCTCATCCGCCGGTTCCTGGACCCGAAGGCGCGGTTCCGCTTCGTCGAGCCGGGAGCCGACCCTGTGCCCGGCGAGCTCCGGTTCGACATGCCCGGCGGCGATTTCACCCACGAGGGCGACGACTGCACGTTCGAAACGCTCCTCCGCCGGGTCCCAGCGCCCGATCGCGCCCTGCGGGAGATTGCCGAGGTCGTGCACGCCATCGACATCAAGGACGACAAGTTCGACCGTCCCGAGGCGCCGGGCATCGAGCGCGTCATCCAGGGCATCGTCCTCGAATCCGCCTCCGACGACGAGCGCCTGCGACGCGGATCGGAGCTCTTCGACGGTTTGTATGCGTCGTTCGGGAAGCCGAAGCCGCGACGGTAGAGGGTCTGGGGCACGTGTTCTGCATCTCCCGGCGACATAATCATCGTGTACCTCGATCAAAGCCCCGACGATCTGACTAGCGCGCCGCGGCGCGAGTGGCGGTGCGCCTGCGCGGACCGCCGGTCATCCTGCGGATGAGGAGATCGAGATGAGCGAATCCCCGGTCTCGACTGGGCGCCGTCCCGTCCGCGCTCGCATGGCCCGAAGCGCAACATCCCCTTCCGGTGGTGCGTCATCGGCCGACGCGACCGAGCGCCGGCGCCTCCTCCAGGCGCTGACCGGCCTGAAGAAGGGCGACTTCTCGGTCCGGCTGGAGGTGGGTCTGTAGGGAGACGAGGGCAAGATCGCCGACACATTCAACGACGTCATCGAGCTCAACGAAGGAGCGGATCGCCGAGCTGCGCGCGCATCAACACCGCGTCGTCGGCAAGGAGGGGCGGATCTCGCAGCGCGCCTCGATCGGGGACGGTCAGCGGCGGCTGGGCGTCGAGTCGGTCGGGTCGGTCAACGCCCTGATCGCCGACCTGGTCCATCCCACCATCGAAGACGCGCGCGTCATCGGCGCGGTGGCCAAGGGCGACCTGTCGCAGACGATGGCGCTGGAGATCGACGGCCGGCCGCTGCAGGGCGAGTTCCTGCGCACCGCGCGACCGTCAACACGATGGTGGACCAGCTCGGCTCGTTCGCGTCGGAAGTGACGCGCGTGGCCCGCGAGGTCGGCACCGAAGGCAAGCTCGGCGGCCAGGCCAAGGTCAAGGGCGTGGCCGGCACGTGGAAGGACCTGACCGACAGCGTCAACTCGATGGCCGGCAACCTGACGGCCCAGGTGCGCAACATCGCCGACGTGACCACCGCCGTCGCCAACGGCGACCTGTCGCAAGAAGATCACCGTGGACGTGAAGGGCGAGATTCCTGGAGCTGAAGAACACCATCAACACGATGGTGGATCAGCTGCGCTCGTTCGCCTCGGAAGTGACGCGCGTGGCGCGCGAGGTCGGCACCGAAGGCAAGCTCGGCGGCCAGGCGCGACGTGGAAGGCGTGTCGCGGCACCTGGAAGGACCTGACCGACAGCGTCAATTTCATGGCCGGCAACCTGACCGCCCAGGTGCGCAACATCGCCGCCGTGACCACCGCCGTGGCCAACGGCGACCTGTCCAAGAAGATCACCGTCGACGTGAAGGGCGAAATCCTGGAGCTGAAGAACACCATCAACACGATGGTGGATCAGCTCAGCTCGTTCGCGTCGGAAGTGACGCGCGTGGCCCGCGAGGTCGGCACCGAAGGCAAGCTCGGCGGCCAGGCCGACGTGAAGGGCGTCGCCGGCACCTGGAAGGACCTGACCGACAACGTCAACTTCATGGCCGGCAACCTGACCGGCCCAGGTGCGCAACATCGCCGACGTGACCACGGCCGTCGCCAACGGCGACCTGTCCAAGAAGATCACCGTGGACGTGCAAGGGCGAGATCCTGGAGCTGAAGAACACCATCAACACGATGGTGGACCAGCTGCAGCTCGTTCGCGTCGCGAAGTGACGCGCGTGGCCCGCGAGGTCGGCACCGAAGGCAAGCTCGGCGGCCAGGCCGACGTGCGGGGCGTGGCCGGCACGTGGAAGGACCTGACCGACAACGTCAACTTCGATGGCCGGCAACCTGACCGGCGCAGGTGCGCAACATCGCCGACGTGACCACGGCCGTGGCCAACGGCGACCTGTCCAAGAAGATCACCGTGGACGTGCAAGGGCGAAATCCTGGAGCTGAAGAACACGATCAACACGATGGTGGATCAGCTCAGCTCCTTCGCGGCGGAGGTGACGCGCGTGGCGCGCGAGGTCGGCACCGAAGGCAAGCTCGGCGGCCAGGCCGAGGTCGAGGGCGTGGCCGGCACGTGGAAGGACCTGACCGACACCGTCAACTCGATGGCCGGCAACCTGACGGCCAGGTGCGCAACATCGCCGAGGTGACGACCGCCGTCGCCAACGGCGACCTGTCGCAAGAAGATCACGGTGGACGTCGCGGCGAGATCCTCGAGCTGAAGAACACCATCAACACGATGGTCGATCAGCTCGACTCGTTCGCGTCGGAGGTGACGCGCGTGGCCCGCGAGGTCGGCACCGAGGGCAAGCTCGGCGGCCAGGCCGAGGTGAAGGGCGTCGCCGGCACGTGGAAGGACCTGACCGACAACGTGAACTCGATGGCCGGCAACCTCACCGGCCAGGTGCGCAACATCGCCGACGTGACGACGGCGGTCGCCAACGGCGACCTGTCGAAGAAGATCACGGTGGACGTGAAGGGCGAGATCCTCGAGCTGAAGAACACCATCAACACGATGGTGGATCAGCTCCGCTCGTTCGCGTCGGAGGTGACGCGCGTGGCCCGCGAGGTCGGCACCGAAGGCAAGCTCGGCGGCCAGGCCGACGTGCGCGGGCGTGGCCGGCACGTGGAAGGACCTGACCGACAACGTGAACTTCATGGCCGGCAACCTGACCGCGCCAGGTGCGCAACATCGCCGACGGTGACGACGGCGGTCGCCAACGGCGACCTGTCGCAAGAAGATCACGGTCGACGTGAAGGGCGAGATCCTGGAGCTGAAGAACACCGATCAACACGATGGTGGACCAGCTCAACTCCTTCGCCTCGGAGGTGACGCGCGTGGCCCGCGAGGTCGGCACCGAAGGCAAGCTCGGCGGCCAGGCCGAGGTCGCAGGGCGTCGCCGGCACGTGGAAGGACCTGACCGACAACGTGAACTTCATGGCCGGCAACCTGACCAGCCAGGTGCGCGGCATCGCCAAGGTCGTGACGGCGGTCGCCAACGGCGACCTCAAGCGCAAGCTGACCGTCGAGGCCAAGGGCGAGATCGCCGCGCTGGCCGACACGATCAACAGCATGATCGACACGCTGGCGACCTTCGCCGACCAGGTGACCACGGTGGCCCGCGAGGTCGGCGTCGAGGGCAAGCTCGGCGGCCAGGCCAAGCGTGCCCGGCGCGGCCGGCACCTGGAAGGACCTGACCGACAACGTGAACCAGCTCGCCGCCAACCTGACCACCCAGGTGCGCGCCATCGCCGAGGTCGCCGACCGCGGTGACCAAGGGCGACCTGACGCGGTCGATCACGGTCGAGGCGCAGGGCGAGGTCGCGGCGCTCAAGGACAACATCAACGAGATGATCCGCAACCTCAAGGACACGACGCAGAAGAACACCGAGCAGGACTGGCTCAAGACCAACCTCGCCAAGTTCAGCCGCATGCTGCAGGGCCAGCAGGACCTGCTCACGGTCGGCCGGCTGATCCTCTCCGAGCTCGCGCCGGTGGTCTCCGCGCAGCAGGGCGTGTTCTACGTGCTGGACGACCACGGCGAAGGACGCCGCAGCTCAAGCTCCTCGCGCAGCTACGCCTGCAAGGCGCGAGCGCGACTCGCGAGCCACGTTCAAGCTCGGCGAGGGGCTGGTCGGCCAGTGCGCGCTCGAGAAGCAGAAGATCCTGCTCGACCAACGTCCCGCCGGACTACATCCAGATCTCCTCCGGCCTCGGCGAGGCGCCGCCGCGCGAACATCATCGTGCTGCCGGTGCTGTTCGAGGGCCAGGTCAAGGCGCGTGATCGAGCTGGCCTCGCTTCGAGCGCTTCAACCCGACGCACCAGGCGTTCCTCGACCAGCTCACCGAGTCGATCGGCATCGTGCTCAACACGATCGAGGCCAACATGCGCACCGAGGAGCTGCTCAAGCAGTCGCAGTCGCTGGCGCGACGAGCTGCAGACCCAGCAGGAGGAGCTGCAGCAGACCAACCAGGAGCTTGCAGGAGAAGGCGCAGCTTGCTGGCCGAGCAGAACGTCGAGGTCGAACGCAAGAACCAGGAGGTCGAGCAGGCCCGGCAGGCGCTGGAGGAGAAGGCCGCAGCAGCTCGCGCTGACCTCGAAGTACAAGTCCGAGTTCCTGGCCAACATGTCGCACGAGCTGCGCACGCCGCTCAACAGCCTGCTCATCCTCTCCGACCAGCTCTCCGAGAACCCCGACGGCAACCTGACGCCGCAAGCAGGTCGAGTTCGCCAAGACGATCCACGCCTCGGGCAACGACCTGCTGACGCTGATCAACGACATCCTGGATCTGTCGAAGATCGAGTCGGGCACGGTCGTCGTCGACGTCGAGCGAGGTGCGCGTTCGACGACCTGCGCGACTACGTCGAGCGCACCTTCCGCCACGTCGCCGAGGCGAAGAGGCTGCGACTTCGCAGATCGAGCTCGGCGCCGGCAGCTGCCGCCGCGCGCATCACCACCGACGCCAAGCGCCTGCAGCAGGTCCTCAAGAACCTGCTCTCCAACGCCTTCAAGTTCACCGAGCAGGGGCGAGGTGACGCTGCGAGATCGAGCCGCGACCGCGAGCGGCTGGAGCCCGAGCAACGCGACGCTCGAACGCGCGCCGACACCGTGCTCGCCTTCTCGGTGCGCGACACCGGCATCGGCATCCCGCCGGACAAGCAGCAGATCATCTTCGAGGCCTTCCAGCAGGCCGACGGCATCGACCAGCCGCAAGTACGGCGGCACCGGCCTCGGCCTGGCCATCAGCCGCGAGATCGCGCGGCTGCTCGGCGGCGAGATCCGGCTCGCGAGCACGCCCGGCGAGCGGCAGCACGTTCACGCTGTACCTGCCGCGCAGCTACGCGGCGCCGGTCGGCACGGCCGACGCGCGCCGCGGCAACGGTCGCGCGCATCTGCCGCTGATGGCCGACGCCGGACGCCGCGACGCGCCAGGCGGACGCCGTCCGCTCGAGTCGATCGAGTCCGGACGACCGCGACGCATCCGGCCGGGCGACCGCGTGCTGCTGATCGTCGAGAACGACGCGAACTTCGCGCGCGTTCCTGCTGGACCTGGCGCACGAGCAGCGGCTTCAAGGCGCTGGTCGCCACGCCGCGGCGCCGACGGCGCTCGCGCTGGCCGCGAACTCACGCCCGACGCCATCACGCTCGACATCGGCCTGCCCGACATCGACGGCTGGACGCGTCCTCGACCGGCTGAAGAATGATCTCGCCACCCGCCACATCCCGGTGTACATGATCACCACCGAGGAGGAGACGCGACCGCGGCGCTGCCGCTGGGCGCCATGCGGCGCTCTCGCCA
Source organism: uncultured Acidobacteriota bacterium (assembly GCA_963733815.1). GTDB lineage: Bacteria > Acidobacteriota > Thermoanaerobaculia > UBA5066 > Gp7-AA6 > DAHUXD01. Next base: position 87,214 of record CAVTEG010000006.1, read on the forward strand.
AGCCGATCAAGACGCGCGAGGCCCTCGACGAGGTCTTCGGCGAAATCCGCGCGACGCATGGAGCGGCCCGAGCGCTAGCGTGCTGCTCGTCGGCCCGGACGCCGACGCGCGCGCCAGATCCGCGAGGCTCGTCGGGCGACGCTGGGCGTCGCCGACGTCGCGGCGTCACGACCGGCGCCGAGGCGCTCGGCGCGCTGCGACGCGCCGACGCGTTCGACTGCATGGTGCTCGATCGCGGCCGCCGGACGATGCCGAGGCTTCGAAGCTGCGTCGAGGAGCGTCGTGCGGCAGTGCGCCGACGCGCGCATCGCCGGTCGTCGTCTCACGCCGGAAGCGGGCGTCCTCGGCGAGGCCGAGAAGGCACGCCTCGATCGGCTACCCAGGCGGCGTCGTCGAGGACGTGCGCTCGCTGGAGCGGCTGCATAGACGAGGTCGCCTTCTCCTGCACCGCCCGGTCGCGAGCTGCCCGAGGCGCACCGGCAGCGGATCGAGCGACTGCACCGAGACGCGACGCGGTCCTGGCGGGCAAGAAGGTGCTGATCGTGGACGACGACATCCGCAACATCTTCGCGCATGACCAGCATCCTCGAGCGGCAGCGACATGGAGGTCGTCTCGGCCGAGACGGGCAGCGAGGCGATCGAGCATGCTCGAGACGCACGCCGGACGTCGACATCGTCCTGATGGACATCATGATGCCCGACATGGACGGCTACGACACGATGCGGGCGATCCGCAAGAGCGACGCGGTTCCACTACCTGCCCGATCATCGCGCGTGACCGCCAAGGCGATGAAGGGGGACCGCGAGAAGTGCTCGAGGCCGGGGCCTCGGACTATCTCGCCAAGCCGGTCGACACCGAGCAGCTGCTCGCGGTGCTGCGGGCGTGGCTGTACCGTTGAACGGAGCAGGCCGGGCACAGGCGAAAGACGTCAACATCCTGGCGGTCGACGACGCCCGGAGAAACTGCTGGCGCTGGCGGCGCTCCTCGCGGAGCCTGGGCCAGAACGTGCGTGACGCGTCCTCCGGGCGCGAGGCGCTGCGGCCTGCTCCTGTCAGCGAGGAGTTCGCCGTCGATCCTGCTCGACATCAACATGCCGGGGATGGACGGCTTCGAGACCGCGGAGCTCATCCGCCAGCGCCAGAGCTCCGAGCACACGCCGATCATCTTCGTCACGGCCTACAGCGGACGACATGCATGCCGCGCGCGGCTATTCGCTGGGGGCCGTGGATTACATCCTGGCGCCCGTGGTGCCGGAGGTCCTGCGGACCAAGGTGGCGGTATTCGTCGAGCTCTTCCGCAAGACGTGCCAGATCCGGGCGCAGGCGGCCGCGCTGGAGCGGCGCGCCACGCAGCTCCAGCGGCTGACTCGAGGCGTCGCTCGCGATCAACTCCGCGCTGTCGACCGGGATCAGCACGCTCCCGGTCGTCGTGGATTTCGCGCGGGCCATCCTCGGCGTCGCACCAGGCGGTCGCCGTCGCCGCTCCCGGACGAGAAGTGGTACGCCGCGCGGACAGCGGTCTCGCTGTCGCCGGAGCAGGAGGAGGCCGGCGAGCGCCCCGTCCGCGACGGATCGCCCGGCCCTCGTGTCCTTTCTCTCCGCGGCGAGGGGGACCGTTCTCCGCGCAGCGCGGCGCCGCCGAGTCGGAGTGGGATCTGTACCTCGGGGCCAACGGAGCCGCGGCCGGCCGGCTGGCTCGCGGCTCCCCTGACGCGGCGGCGACGGGCGGCCCGATGGGGCTGCTGCACGTGCTCGACAGCTGTGAGGAGGACTTCGCCGAGGACGACGAGAGCGTCCTGACGCCAGCTCGCGCAGATGAGCGCGATCGCGATCGAGAACGCCGTGAACGCGGAGGCCCGCGAGGCCAATCGGATGAAGGACGAGTTCCTGACGACGCTCTCCCACGAGCTGCGGACGCCGCTTCCGCGATCGTGGGCTGGACGCGGATCCTGCGCTCCGGAAGGCTGGACGAGGAGCGGACACGAAGGCGCGCCTGGAGGTCATCGAGCGCAACGTCCAGATCCAGGACCAAACTCATCGACGATCTCCTCGACATCTCGCGCATCATCACGGGGAAGCTTCGTCTCTCCGTAGGGCCCGCGACGTTGTCCTCGTCGGCATCGCGCGTCGGCGATGGATTCGATGCGCCCGGCGGCCGACGGAAAGCAGATTGCCATGCGGTCCGAAAGCCAGGTGCCGGCGGGTGAGGACCAGGTCGCTCGGCGACCCCGACCGCCTCCAGCAGATCATCTGGAACCTGCTATCCAACTCGATCAAGTTCACGCCCGCCGCGCGGACGCGTGACGTCACTCCGTGCCGAGCGCGTCGGCCGGCTTCGAGGTCGAGCGTGCGCCGACACGGGACAGGGCATGACGCCGGAGTTCCTCGGCACGTGCGTTCGACCGCTTCCGCCAGGCCGACAGCTCGCGCACCCGGGCGCAGGGAGGGCTGGGGATCGGACTCGCCATCGCGCGGCACTTGACCGAGCTGCACGGAGGCTCGATCTCGGGCGAGAGCCCGGGGCCGGGTCGGGGATCTGGATTACGGGTAACGCTTCGGGCCGTGGCGCTGGGCGTTGCACCGGCGGCCCAGTGGGAACCGGACGCGCGTCCTGCGGTTCCCGAGCGCGATCCCGGGTCCCTCTCGGGACTGCGGGCGCTGGTGGTCGAGGATAAATGGGACAGCCGCGATCTGATCGCCGAGATCCTGCGCTCCGCGGGCTGCGCGGTCGAGGCCGCGGGCTCCGTCCCCGAGGCTCTCGAGGCGCTCGGTGCGACCCGCTTCGACGTCCTGATCAGCGACATCGGGATGCCGGAGGAAGGACGGCTACTCCCTCCTTCGCAAGGTCCGCCAGTCGGCCGATCCCCACGTCCGCGAGATACCGGCGCTCGCCGTCTCCGCGTATGTTCGCGAAGAAGACCGGATCCGTTCGCTCTCGGCGGGCTTCCAGATCCACCTCCCCAAGCCTTTCGAGCCCGTCGACCTGCTGCTCGCGGTCAGCCGGCTCACCCATCGCGACGTCCCGCCTCCGGCGGAGCACGTCAGCACCGTGCGGCGCAGCTCCAGATCCTCGTCATCGAGGACGACGACGACGTCCGCGAGGCGCTGCGAGAGCTGCTGAATGCGTCCGGGTACGTCGTCGACGTCGCCGAGGACGGCCTGAAGGGAATCGAGCGAGTCCTCATGGGGAGGCCGCGGGTGGCGTTGGTCGACATCGGCCTGCCGGGGGTCGACGGGTATTCCGTCGCCCGGCGCATCCGAAGCCTGCTGCCGAAGGAAGAGGTCGCCCTCGTTGCGCTGACCGGACGCACGCATCCCGAAGACGTGGAAAGGGTCGTGTCCAGCGGCTTCGACGACTACCTGCCCAAGCCCGTTTCGTTCGACCGGCTCGACGCGCTCCTGGCCAGACGCCTCTCGGTTTCGCCGCGCGCCGGGGGAAGCTAGCTTGTCATCCCGAGCGGAGCGAGGGATCCCTTTCGAGTCAATCTGCGGCGCCCAAAGGGGTCCCTCGCGCCTGCGGCGCTCGGGATGACAATCGCGGTTACGCCGTCGTCGCGAGGCGGTCGAGCCAGTCCGGCGTGATACACTCGACTGCGCAGCGTGTGCAGCACCCGTTCGGGCGTGCCCCAATCGCTCCAGGTCGACGCCGGCAGCGCGGAGACCGCGAGACGCTCGGGCAGAGCGGCCAGAACCGTATCGGAAAAGCCGGCCGTCGGGGCGAGGGCGTACGCCCGGTCCAACGAGCGCGCGCGGGCGAGGGGTTCGGCCACGGGATGGATCGGCTCGAGCGCGCCGGCCAGCGACGGCATGGACTCGCGCGCGGCTCGCAGGAACGCTTCCGCCCGGCCCACCATCACGAATGTGTTCCAGAGGCATCCCCGTGTGAGGCAGACGCGCGCCATCTGGGCGGACGGCTTCTCCCAGAAGCGGACGACGCGGCGCACTCCGGGGGGGCCCAGGCGGGCGCCCGGTTCGATCCACCCGTAGCCGGTCTCCGCCGAATCGGGCCGCGCGCCGACGAGGAAGATGCGCTCGAGATCGCGCGCCGCCAGTCCCGCGAGGCGGAGGACGTGACGCATGAACGCCGCGTCGTCGGCAATGAAGTGATCCGAAGGGAAGACCGCGACCGTGGCCGCCGGATTCTGGCCCGCGATCCACTGGACGGGGAGAAGAATCCCGGCCGCCGTGCCGCGGTCCAGCGGTTGCACGAGCACCTCCGGGGCGGGCGCGCCTGCGAACTCCGTCGCGAGAAAAGGCTCGTGGGACCGCGTCGCGACGACGACCGTGCGCTCACGGGGAATCGCGAGTTCCACCCGATCGAGCGTGTGGCGGAGGAGCGAGCGCGATCACAGGAGCACCGCAAACTGCTTGGGGCGCCCGTCGGGATGGATGCGTTCGATCAGAGGCTTCAGGCGCTTGCCCTCACCTCCGGCGAGCACGATCGACCACAACCGTCCGCCGTCAGGCGAAGCCAAAGCCCGGGCGCGCGATGGGGGATGCGTGGAACGAGAGACGGGATGCGGCGTCGAGGTAGACCGGACCATGGAGCTTGCCCCCGAGAGACTGCGAACCTCACGTATACCACCGGGCGACCCGGGATTCCATCCGCTGTGAAATCATCGTACCCTGGGGGCCGTAGCTCAGTTGGATAGAGCAAGAGTTTCCTAAACTCTAGGTCGCCGGTTCGACTCCGGCCGGTCCCACCAGACCTTTCCAACACTTGGGCGAGACGGGCTGCAGAGGTTCCAGGCCCGCCTGTGGGATATGCTCCGAGGGTACGCGCTGCCGTCCGGCGGCCGACGTTCGGCCGACCCTGTCGTGGCGCGGAGGAGAACTGTCATGAGAGGAAAGATTGCCGCTATAGCCGCGACCGGGATCCTGGTCGCACTCGTCGCCTCGGCGGGGGACCAACCCTGTTCGATCAAGGCGAAGAATTCCGCGTCGAAGTCCGAGCTCACCGCGATGGCCAAGATTACCGAGGCGGATGCGCGCGCGGCCGCGCTCAAGTCGCTGAGCACCACCCCCGACAAAGCCACGGTGAAGAAGTCCGAGCTCGAGTCCGAGGACGGGTGCCTCGTTTACTCGTTCCAAATCGAGGTCATGGGGGAGGGGAAAGGCAACCACGAGATTCAGGTGGACGCCGGCGACGGACGAATTCTCTCGACGGACCACGATAAGCGCTAAGTCAGTAGCTTCCGAAGCACGTTAGGGTTTATGCGGACCACCGACGCGCGAGTCGCGTCGGACGGGTCCGCGCTGTGATCCCGAATCTCGACAGGCCGTGAACTCGCCAGCGAGGGTACGGGCTGCCGGGGTTGCGGGTCCGCCTGTGGGATATGCTCCGTTCATAAGCGCTGCCGGCGGCCGACGTCCGGCCGACCAGTCGCAGTGCGGAGGAGGACTGCCATGAGAGGAAAGATTGCCGCAATCGCCGCGAGCGCGCTTTTGGTTGCGCTCGTCGCCTCGGCCGGGGACCAACCCTGTTCGATCCACGCGAAGAAGACCGCGTCGAAGTCCGAGCTCACCGCGATGGCCAAGTGGACGGAAGCCGATGCGCGCGCGGCCGCCCTCAAGTCTCTGAATGCCACCCCCGACAAGGCCACGGTGAAGAAATCCGAGCTCGAGGTTGAGGACGGGTGCCTCGTCTATTCGTTCGACATCGAGGTCGTCGGCGACAGCAAGGGCCACCACGAGATCGAGGTGGACGCCGGCAACGGACGAATCCTCTCCACCGACCACGATCGGCACTGAGCCCCGGGAACATCCAAAACACGTTACAGTTGCGGACCCGCCGGTCGCATGCGAGTTGCGTCCGGCGGGTCCGCACCATGGTTCCGAATCTCACCACCATGATGCGGCCCTCGATAGGGCGTAGCTCAGTTGGATGCGGCCACGCATGGGCACGATTCCCGCAGCGTTTTTCCCGAGGATGAAGCCCCGGGCTCTCTCCTGCGGTGTGATCCTCCTGGTGGCGACGCTGTTGCCTGCCGCGCCGCCGGATCCGGCGCAGACGGCGGCTCCGCGGCCCGCGGCGACTCCTGCGGCGCCTTCCCGTGAAGCGGATCCGCGCCTCATCGAGCGCGGCCGCTACCTCACTCACGACGTCGCGATGTGCGTACAGTGCCACTCGCCGCGAGACCGCCACGGCGCGATCCTCCGGGAGGAGGAGTTCCGCGGAGCCCCGAACCCTTTCCCGCCTCCCTTCGAGGGTGTGCGCTGGGCGATCCGCTCGGTCAATATTCGGGGCCTCGGCGGGCTTCCGGAGGAAGCGGTCATCCGCCTCCTGACGACTGGAATTGGGCGGAACGGTACGCCGCCCGACCCGCCGATGCCGCCGTTCCGGATGTCGCGCGCCGACGCGGAGGCGATCGTGGCCTACCTTAACTCGCTGGACTGAGTCCGCCCGAACGGAAGGCCGCGTTCGCGGCGTAGGATTCCCGGGTGTCTCCCGAAGTCGATCTCTACGACGGCCATTACGGCCACCTCGAGGCCGACGCCCAACGCGCGGTGCGGCGCGACACGTACGACGAGGATCTCGGGCAGTCGAGCTGGATCACGCTTGCGGAAGCGCGCGAGTGGTTTCGGCTGCTCGATCTGTCGCCCGGCCACGCGGCGCTCGAAATCGCCTGCGGCTCCGGCGGGATGACCGAGCGGATGGCTCTGGAAACCGGCGCGGCATGTGTCGGTGTCGACATCAACGAGAACGGGATCGAGGCTGCGAAAGCTCGGGGCCACGATTCCGACCTCGCCTCCCGGGTCTCGTATCAACTCGTGAACGCCGCGAAGCGGCTTCCCTTTCCGGCCGAGTCCTTCGATGCCATCTTCTGCAACGACGCGATCAACCATCTTCAGGGACGGCTCGACTATCTGCGCGACTGGCATAGGGTCCTTCGGCCGGGCGGGCGGCTGCTGTTCACCGATCCCGTCGTCATTACCGGTCCCGTCACCAACGAAGAGCTTCGGGTCCGCAGCTCCATCGGGTTCTTTCTGTTCACGCCGGTCGGCCTGAACGAGAAGCTGCTGGCCCAGACTGGTTTCGCCGTTCGCGAAGTGCGCGACGTGACGGACGCGGTCGCCTCGGTGTCGCAAAAGTGGCGAGGGGCGCGCGCGAAGAGGCGGGAGGCGCTGGTCCGGCTGGAAGGGGAGGCCGGTTTCGATGATCTCCAGCGCTTTCTCGACGCCGTCCACACCCTGTCGAGTGAGCGGCGCCTGTCGCGGTTCATGTACCTGGCCTCGAAGCCGCCGTCATGAGACCGCAAAACCGCTGGGCCCGCTCCGTTCTACTGGCCGTTGCGCCGGTGCTACTCGCGGGCGCAGGCGCGCCGGAAGCGGCCCAATCCGGCATCGAGCTCGACCACGTCTGGATCATGGTGTCGCCGAACGCGCCGGAGCGTGCGGCGTTGAGGGACGCGGGCTTCCAGTTCGCGCCCGAGACCAACCGCCACGACGGGCAGGGCGCGGCATCCATCTCGGTCGAGCTCGAAAACGGCTACCTGGAGCTGATGTGGCCGGACACGACCGTTTCCATCGCGCCTGGCCTGGAAAGGGCGGCCGAGAAATTCCGTCAGCGCATGCTGTGGCGCTCGAGCGGGTGGTGCCCCTTCGGCATCGCCCTTCGCCGAGCGGCTGCCTCCCGCGAACCCCTGCCGTTCCCGACCTGGTCGTGGACGGCGGACTGGATGCCGAAGGGCGAGGTCATGGAAATGCTGACGCCTCGCGACGATACGCGGAGTCCCGCGCTCTTCGTCGAACCGCCCGCTCTGACCGACACGAAAAAGCAAGCGGCGCGGGCATCGCTCTACCGCCACCCCATCGGCTGCCGCCGCATCACCGGGATCCGCCTGACTTCGCCGCGTTCGTACGTGCCGATTGCCGCACTGAAGTACCTGCAGGCCCAGCATGTTCTCGATCTGGATAGCGGTGAGGCCTGGCTGCTGGAGGTGATCTTCGACGGGGGCAAGACCAATCGATCCAAAGACCTCCGGCCGGACCTGCCTCTCGTGATTCGTTACTAGAAAGAAACTGTGGCTCGCAGAACTAGCGCGAGTCCGGTCCCGGGATGCGCAGACTGCGGCGCATCATCCAGTCGCGCCACTTCTCGGGCAGGATCGACGTCATGGGGATCAGCGTCTTCGCCATGGCGCCCACGCGATATCGCGCGCGGGGATGCTCCGCTTCGACAGCGTCGACGATGACGCGGGCCACGGCCTCCGCGCTCGTGCCTCCCTTCTGGAAATCCCCGTCCATCGCTCTCTCGGCCCCCGCGTAGAAGCTCCGGTAGGGTCCGGGGCGGGACAGAAGCGGCGCGACGATGGAGCGGGCGCGCTCGGTGAAGCGCGTGGGCGTGGGACCGGGCTCGATGACCGCGACCCGGACTCCGAAGGGGTAGAGCTCGACGCGGAGAGCGTCCGACAGCGCTTCGAGGGCGTGCTTGGCGGAGCAATAAGGGGAGGCGAAGGGGACGGGCACCTTGCCGGCGACCGACGAGATCATCACGATCGTTCCATGGCCGCTCTCTCGCAGGGCGGGCAGCGCCGCGCGCGTGACCTCGAGAGTTCCGAAAAAGTTGACGTCGAACTGGGCCCGCCACTCCTCGGCGGAGACGTCCTCGGCAGATCCGTACTGCGCGTATCCCGCGTTGTTGACCAGGGCGTCGAGCCGGCCGGCCTTTGCGAGGACGGTGCCGAAAGCGGCCCGGATCGAAGTGCCCGACGTCACGTCGAGGGTGAGTGTGTGCAGGTCGCCCCGCTCCAAGTCGGCCAGGTCGTTGCGATTGCGCGCGGTGGCGAAGACGGCGTGTCCTCGCCGGGCCGCTTCGAGGGCCGCGGCGCGCCCGATGCCCGACGAGCAGCCGGTGATGAGGACCACCTGTCGCGCGGCCACGGCCGGATGTTACCCTTCCCGGGGCACCGCCTCCGGGTAAACCCGGGGGGCGGGGTGCTCGTCTAATCGCATGTGTCCGCTCTGCCCATGATCGCCCGCGAGACGGCGGCGCCCGCCGACGAGACGAGGCTCATTCGGGAAATCCTCGCCGGAAAGACGGAGCTCTTCGAATACTTCGTCCGGCAGTACCAGAAGAAGATCACGCGGGTGGCCTTTCGCTTCCTCCGAGACGGGGGAGAAGCCGACTGCGCGGCGCAGGAGAGCTTCTTGCGCGCGTACCAGAGTCTGGACTCCTTTCGGGAGGGCTCGACGTTCGAGACGTGGCTGACGCGTATCTGCATCAACTGGTGCAAGGACCGGTTGAAGCGGCGCCGCCTGGTTCTCTACTTCCATCAGAGCCCGACGCGCGACGAGGAGTCGGGGGAGGGGCCGCAAGAGTGGGCGTCGCACCCGGATCCGTCGCCCGAGCGCCGGGCGGCCGGCCGCGAGATCCGCGAACGGCTCAAGACGGCGATCGGGGCGCTCTCGCCCCGGCAGCGGGCGATCTTCACGATGAAGCACTTCGAAGAGATGTCGATCCCCGAGATCGCCGAGGTCACAGGCCTCGACACGGGAACGATCAAGTCGCACCTGTTCCGGGCGGCCCAGAAGATCCGGGGCCGGCTCGGAGACTTTCAGAGCTGAGGACTAACCATGGACCGTACTGTGTCGGACAAGCATCTGAGCGACGCCGAGCTCTTTTCTCTCGCGGCGCCCGCCTCGGGAGAGCCCGAGGCGCTGCCGAGGCACCTTTCGGAGTGCCAGGCCTGCAGCCGCGCGCTGCAGGAGTGGCAGACCTCGTTGCGCGCGATCGGCGACGAAGAGGTCGAGGAAATCGAGCGGCGCACACCCCAGCAATGGCGGGAGGCCGAGGCCGCGACGATGTCGGCGATCCGAAGGGCGGCCCCGCGTGCACGCCGCAATCCCTGGCGCTGGGCGATCGGGATCGCCGCCTCGCTGGTGATCCTGGCGCTGGCGATGCCCTGGAGGCAGGTCTCGACGCCGGCGGTTTCGGCGGGCAGCGCGGTCGAGAGCGCCGCCTCCGACGATTCCGGCATGTCTCCCGCGGACCGCGACGACGACGCGCTGCTTCGGGAGGCCGCGTCTCTCGCGAGGGGCGGAGACGATTCTTCCGACCTCGCCCTGGAAGAGAGCCTGTGAGGCGGACGCTTCTTGCCGCGGCGCTCCTCCTCGGTGCCACGACGCTTCGGGCCCAGCCGGCTCAGGCGATCGAGGGAAAGTGGTGGAAGCGGCCGGCCGTGGCGCGAGCCCTTCAGCTGACCTCGGATCAGACGGCATCGCTCGAGAAGATCTTTGCGCGCTCCAAGCCGAAGCTGATCGACCTGCGCGCCGACCTCGAAAAGAAGCAGTTCGAGTACGAGCAGGCCATGCAGAGCGACCCGGTCGATCGCAAGGCGGTCGAGGCGAAGATCGAGGCGCGCGAGACGGCGCGAAGCGCACTGCAGAAAGAGCTGGCCATGATGGAGCTCGACATGAAGCAGGTGCTGACTCCCGAACAGCGGGAGCGCCTCTCGCGCATGCGGGAGAACGCCAAGCAGATGATTCGGGAGCGCCGGCGGCGCATGCGCGACGACGCGCCCGAAGAGGACTCGCCGCCCGCTCAGAAGCCCTCGCGGTAGCGCTCCTCCGTCCAGGGGTCGCCGCGCATGTGGTACCCCTGTTCTTCCCAGAAACCGGCCCGGTCCTCGCGCGTGAGCTCGATTCCCTGCGCCCACTTCGCGCCCTTCCAGAAGTACAGATGCGGGATCACGATCCGCATCGGCGCTCCGTGCTCGGGGGTCAGCGGGACGCCGCCGTGGTGCGTCGCCAGCAGGTTCTCGTCGCGGTCGAAGTCCTCGAGCGGAACGTTCGTGGTCCAGCCGCCGAACGCGTGCTCGATGACGTAATGGGCCTCGGGCTTGGGCCGGGCGATCCGGAGCACTTCCCGGACCGGGACTCCCTCCCACTCGTTGTCGAGCTTCGTCCAGTGCGTCACGCAGTGGACGTCGTTGACGCGCTTCTCGCGCGGGAGCTTCTGGAATTCCGCCCAGGTCCAGGAGGTCGGGTTCTCGACCTCTCCCCAGACCGAGAACTTCCAGGTCGCGAGGTCGACTTTCGGGATACCTCCCGCGTGCAGGACGGGCCACTGCTGGGTGACGAACTGGCCGGGCGGAACCCGTGTCGGATCGGGGTTGGGGAATCGGATCTTCGGGTTTCTTCGGATGATCATGGCCTTCAGTAGTATCCCTTCGTGGATGCCGCCGGCCGCAAGAGCGTACTCGATTACGTCAAGCCGCTGGCGGTGGGCCTGGACGGCGTCACGAATTACGGCGACGTGGAGCGAATGGTTTCTGCCGCCGCGGCGATCGCCGACGGGAGTCGGACGCCGCCTCTGGACGAGGAGCTCCTCTTCCTGCTCGCGGTTTTCTCGGGCCAGGAGAAGTGGGTCTCGCGCATGGGACATCGCAGCCGTACCGAGATCTTCCTTTCGTCCCTGGGCGTGTCGCCCCGGACGGTCCAGCGGCTGTTCCGGGGCCTCTCGCGAGTCGCGACGGAGCCCGCGACGCCCGAGGAAGAGATCGTCCACGACGCCGTGGCGCTCGAGGCCATGGGTGCCTACGGCATCGCGCGCGGCCTCGCCGATGCCTATCGAGAGCGTCTCGAGATCCTCGAGATGGCCGCAGCGATCGAGGAGGCCGCGGACGCGCGTCTGAGGACGGCGCGGGCGGAGGAGCTCGCGGCGCCCCGAAGAGAGCTCATGCGCGCCTTCGCGCGGCGGCTCCGCGAGGAGCACGCGGAGTTCTCGGGAAGCGCCTCAACCCCCCCACCCTAACCTTCTCCCCCGGCGGGGGGAGAAGGAGGGCGAGAGTCCCTATGGCCGATACAGCAGCAGGTTGAAGGTCAGCGTCAGGAAGGCGGCCATCTGGCCGCGCGTGACCGAGTTTTCGGGACAGAAGAAGATCGGAGCCGGGGGCGGACCGCCCGAGCAGCCGCCGGTGATTCCGCGGTTATAGAGGTCCTCGATCCATGGCGCAAACGTGTCCGCGGACGGCACGTCGTCGAAGATGCCGACGGCGGCGGGCGGCATGTATCCCGACCCCTCCAGCGTCTTCAGCAGGAACACCGCCATCTGCTTGCGCTTGACCGGATCGTTCGGGCAGTAGATGTCGGTCCCGCAGCCTCCCGTGATCCCGCGGGCCGCGAGATCTTCGATCCACGGCGCGAAGGGATCGTCCGACGGAACGTCGGTAAAAACTCCGGTCGCCGCGGGCGGGACGTAGCAGGCGGACAGCAGCGCCTTCAGCAGGAACACCGCCATCTGCTTTCGAAGCGTGGTATCGCCCGGACAGTACGAGTCCTGCGTCGCGCAGCCCAGGGTGACCCCGTTGTGCAGCAGCGTCTCGATGTGACGATAGAAGATGTTCGCCGTGGGCACGTCGGCGAAGCTGCCGCCGATGTGCATGACCCGGCTGCGCGGATTGGCGGGCACGTTGGGAGACTGCGCGATCGTGCTCTCCACGAGCGACTCGTCGACGATGCCGTCGCGGTGGCCGAACCCGGTGCCGTCGAACTGGACCGAGTAACAGTTGCCGATGCCGGCGCAGCTCGCGGTCCCTCCGGCGGGGATCGTCCCGTAGTCGGCCGTCCCGTCGAGGATGTTGGACGTGTACGGCGGCGGCACGAAGATCCCCACCTTCGAGCCCAGGATGGTCCTGTCGGTGGCGCTCAAGTTCTTATACGACGGCTCGATCGCCACAGGCTCGCCGAGCTCGATGACGTTGTTGCCGGTTCCGTCCACGACGATGCCGGCCGGCCCCACGATGTCGCCGGTACCGCTCACCTGCATGATGACGTGGGAATCCGGAAAGCCGAGGGACGCCAGATCGACGGGGTCCGGGAACTGGCACGTCACCGACGACCAGTAGGTGGGCTGCGTCTGGCTCGCCGTGTTGGATCCGGCGAAGAAGATGTCACCGGCCGCAGTTCCGTCCGGGACGGCGATCTCGACCGCGAACTGCCGGAGCGCCGGCACCTCGGCGCTCACCGGGACCGCGATGCTGGTCATGGTCTGGTCGGTGACGTTGATCGTGGTGGTGCCGATCAGCTCGCGCGTGCCTCCCGGGAACGGACAGTCCTCCGAGTTGAGCCAGATGTTGATCGTCATAGGCTGACCGGTTCCACTGCCCGAATCGGCGAGCTCGATGGCCATGTCGAGCTCGCAGATCGTGAATGCGCTTTCGACGCCGTAGTCCGTGAGCCGGAACGCCCGCCACCAGCTCGTGTCCGCGTGAAGCAAGGTCTGCTGCTGGGCGCACGCCACGGAAGCTTGCGACTCGGGGAGGAGGCTCGAGTTCTGGGTGATCAGGGTGGGCCCGCAGGCCCCCTCCGTAATCTGAGGGGGAGCCGAGGGCGCCAGGACCCGCGGAGATCGGGTGAGCGGATCCCCGAGAGCGAGGGAAGCCGATACGAGGCTTGCGGCGACTACGGAGACGCGGAGAAGTCCGCGAGCGCGGAAGGCCGGCATGGGAGCCTCCTTGGTTTGGCGAGGATCGTATGACGATTCGAGCCCGACGGCCACCGATGCGGGCCGTCACCTGCAAGACGAGCGTGCCTACGGACCGTAGAGCTGGAGGCCGAAGGTCTTCGTCAGGAATGCCGCCATTTGACCGCGCGTGTTGGGGTTCTTGGGGCAGAACCGCCCGCCGCCGCAGCCGCCCGCGATTCCGCGGTTGTAGAGATCCTCGATCCACGAAGCGAACGCGTTCGACACCGGCACGTCGAAGAAGATGCCGGTCGCGGGAGGGGGCGTGTAGTCGGATCCCAGCAGCGTCTTCAACAGGAAGACCGCCATCTGCTGGCGCTTCACGAACAGGTTCGGGCAGTAAGCCGGGCCGGGGGCGCAGCCCGCGGCGATGCCTTGGTTGTAGAGGTCCTCGATCCACGGAGCAAACGGGTCCGATGCCGGCACGTCGACAAAAATGCCGGTGGCCGGCGGCGGAACGTAGCCCGCCCCGTTCTTCGACTTCAGCAGGAAGACGGCCATCTGCTTGCGCAGGGCGGAGTCGCCGGGACAGTAGCCGCCGCACGAGCCTCCGCCGGTGATGCCGAGGTGAAAGATCGTCTCGATCGACCGGTAGAACGGATCCGTCTTCGGGACATCGGCGAAGCTTCCCCCGACATGAAGCACCCACGTGGCGAAGTACGGATCCTGTTGCGACTCTCCGAGAGCGATCGGGGCCGCGATCTCGTCGAACGTCGCGTCCCAATGCTGCGCCGGCCGAGCGCCCGTGATCTGGAGACGGTAGCAGTCTCCGCTGGCGTCGTAGCAATTGCTCGTCGAGAGAGACGGAACCGTGCCGTACGCGGCGCCGGCGTCGAGGAACGAATAGGTCGGGCCCGCCGCCCCCGTGAAGTCGTGCGCGTAGGTGACCAGTGTGAACGGCGTCGTGCCCGGGTTGGTCCACGAGGGCTCGACGGTCACGGTCTCGGCGGCTTCGAAGACGCCGTTGAGGTTGGAAGTGGAGACGTCGCCGTGCTCGTCGACGCGCAGCGGCGAGCCCGGGAAGGACTCCGCGCAACTGCAGGTGACGATGTTCAGCGTCCAGCCTGCCAGGACCCCGATGCCTCCCGGTGAGTCGTCGCCGACGGTCAGGGTCCAGGTCCCGACGGGACTCTGGCCGTTGAATGCGGCCAGGCCCTCCTCGGGAACCAGAGTCGCCACGGGTACGCCGTTGACGTAGGCCTGATCGGTGACGAGACCGTCGTTTGTGACGTAGGGGATCTGACCGCCCGGGTTGGCGTCGTCGTCCCAGAGAGTTCCGTTGAAGACGTTGTCGTTGCTTCCGCCGTTGTCGGTCGAGAGCGTCACGACCGTACCGCCGGGCGAGCGAAGCGTGATTTCGAGGTCGCCGCAGTTGGGATGCGTGATCGAGGTGATCACCGAGACCTTGCACAAGCGCGAACCGATGCCGTTGGGCACGTCGATCGTCGAGGTGACGCTGCCGTTGTCGGGAATCGCGACGGACGTGGAGTTGGAGGGGCTGAAGCGAGAGATCACGCTCGGGGCTTTCGGCAGGGCGGCAATCGCGAGCGTCCAACCGTTGAGAACACCCGTGTGGCCGGCCACGGCGTCGGCGATCTTGAGCGTCCAGGTTCCGTTGGGGTCCTCGCCGACGAAGGCACCCAGCGCCTCCTCGGGGGCGAGCGGCGAGGCCGTGACCCCGCTGGAATAGACCTGATCCGTGACGAGGCCGTTGTTGCCGAAGTACGGAACCTGTCCCCCCGGATTCGACTGATCGTCCCAGATGGTCCCGTCGAAGACGTTCGCATTGCCGCCCCCGTTGCGGCTCGTCAGCGTCACGACGGTCCCGGCGGGCGAGGTCAGCGTGACCGAAAGGTCGGAGCTGAAGGAGTGCACGAGGTGAGTCTGGACCCCGACGTCCCAGAGATAGGGACCCAGGCCCGAGACCTCGATCGTCGTGGAAGCCACTCCGCCGTCGACCAGGGGAAGCGCCGCCGCATCGCTGAACAGCACGGGATCCGCACTTCCGCACTCGGGCGGAGGAGCCGGCACGATGCCCAGTCCCACTGCGGACGCGAGACCGCTTCCCAAAAGGGCGGCCCCAGCCAGAAGACACACGCGTGCCGCCTTGATGGAGGTTTCTCCCATGGTGTTTTTGCTGAAGGAACGGGGGATATTTTAACAGACCGGGATCAGGTCAGCGATTTGCCCCCGTCGACGCACAGGATCTGTCCTGTGACGAAGTCAGGTCCTGTACAGAAGAACAGGACCGCCGCGGCGACGTCGGACGGGTCGCCGTTGCGCCGGAGCGGCGCCTGCCGTGCCCAGCGCGCGGCGGTTTCTTCCGGCGTGCCCTCGGGAACGAGCACGGTCCCGGGAGCCACACCGTTGACCGAGACTTCAGGGGCGAGCTCGACCGCGAGCGCGCGCACGAGGCCTTCCACCGCCGCTTTGGACGCGGCGTGCGCCACGTAGTTGCGCTCGGGCCGCGTGGCGAGGAGATCCGAGATCAGGACGATCCGTCCCCGCCGTTGCGTCAGCGTCGGCGCCGCGGCGCGCGCCAGCAGCATCGCGGCGCGGGCGTTGACGTGCATCGCGTCGTCCCAGAGAGAGGCGTCCGTGTCCTGGAGGGACGCGCGGTGAAAGTTCGCTGCGGAGTGCACCAGCATGTCCAGGCCCCCGAACGCCGCGATCGCACTGCGTGCGAGCCTGGCGCACTCCGCCGCGTCGGCCAGGTCGGCGGAGAGCGTCTCGGCTCTGCGGCCGAGTCCCCGGATCGCCGCGGCCGTCTCTTCGGCGGGCGCCAGGGAGGAGCGGTAGTGGACCGCAACGTCGGCACCAGCCTCGGCCAGGCCGAGCGCGATCGCTCGGCCCACGCGGATGCCGGCGCCCGTGACGAGGGCGGCCTTTCCGGAAAGCGCACCCTTCATCCCGCAGCCTGTCCCCGCGTGGCCGCGCGCGCCCAGGCCTTGGGATCCGCCATGAGCTTGCCGTTGTCCAGGAAGGCACGCCACTCCTCGCGCAGGGCCCAGAAGTGCGTTCCGACCGCCAGCAGCGATGCGGTCAGGTGCGTCAAGCCGGGAAGGGCGCGCGTGTGGACGGCCCCGCCGAGCACGAACACCGCGATGGCCGAGAGCAGCGCGAAGGTCGCCGGGGGAGAGGTCCGGCGCTTGAAGTCCCGGAGCGCGGCGAGAACGGCGTGTTTCTCGGGGTCGGCGAAGGCGGCGATCTCGTCCTTGACGAGACGGCCGGTGCCGATGAAGAAGAAGATGACCATCGACTGAGAGAAGAGCGACAGCAGGACCGTCGGAATCGCGTAGGCCACGTGACGCGTGACCAGAAACCGCGCCGCCGGCTCGGCGGCGGCCAGGTGCGAGGCGAGCGCGAAGCCCTGCACGGAGGTCAGCAGAAAGCCGGCCAGAGCGAGGAGCGTGCCGGCGAGGAGCGCGATCGCCACGAGCGAGATCCTATTTCGAAGTGACAGGCGGGAGTCCTCGAGTCGTCCTTGACCGGCTCCGAGGCGCGGGACACAATCCAGCGAGGAGGGAGATTCGATGCCGAGCGCACCCCGCACCCTCTGCGACATCTTCCGTGCGGCGGCGGCCAGCGGGAAGCCGAACCTGCTGATCTCCAAGGTGGACGGACAGTGGAAGCCGATTTCGGCCTCGGACTTCGGATTCACCGTTCGGGCGCTATCGCTGGGCTTGAACGGCCTCGGCATCCAGCCCGGCGACCGCGTCGCGATCCTCGCCGAGAACCGGCCCGAGTGGGCCATGGCCGACTACGCCATCCTGTGCGCGGGAGCCTGGTCCGTTCCGCTCTATCCGACGCTCCCGGCCGGCCAGATCGCGCCCCTGTTGAACGACTGCGGCGCCCGGGCCCTGTTCGTCTCCACACTCGAGCAGCTCGGAAAGATCCTGACCATCAGGGGCCAGTGCCCGGGCATCGACCACGTAATCCTGATCGAAGGCAATCCGCCGGGGGAGGCGGGCTACACGACGTTTCACTCCGGTCGTGGACCGCGGGCGTCCGACGCTCTGAGATGAGCCCGGCCGTCTTCGACCAGCGGGCCGACCGCGTCAAGCCCGAAGACGTCGCGACGATCATCTACACCTCGGGCACGACGGGGGAGCCCAAGGGGTCGATGCTGACCCACTCGAACCTGGTGTTCAACGCGGTGTCGGGCTGCGAAGTCATTCCGTTCACCGCCGACGCGGTGGCGCTCTCGTTCCTCCCTCTCTCGCACGTCTTCGAGCGGATGCTCGACTATTCCTACCTTTACCGCCTCGCTTCGATCGCCTATGCCGAGTCGATCGACAAGCTCGCGAGCAACTTCGTGGAGGTCAACCCGTACTGCTTCGGCGCCGTACCGCGGGTCTACGAGAAGGTGCATGGCCGGATCCTCGGAAAGGTCGAGGCGGGCGGCCCGATCAAGAAGAAGATCTTCCGCTGGGCGGTCGAGGTGGGGAAGGCGCGCGTGGCCGCTCTGAACGAGGGGCAGCCGCCGGCGCCGGCCCTGGCCCGCAAGATCAAGATCGCCGACGCGCTGGTCTTCAAGAAGATCCGCGCCGCGATGGGCACCCAGTTCCGATTCGCCGTCTCCGGCGGCGCTCCGCTGTCGAAAGACCTCGCCGAATTCTTCGTCGGCGCCGGCCTCATGGTCTACGAGGGATACGGCCTGACCGAGACGTCGCCGGTCATCACTGTCAACGGCCCCGGCCGGTGGAGACTCGGAACCGTGGGCAAGCCGATCCGCGGAGTCGAGGTCAAGATCGCGGACGACGGCGAGATCCTGACCCGCGGGCCGCACATCATGAAGGGTTACTACAAGAAGCCCGAAGCCACGATCGAGGCCATCGACAAGGACGGGTGGTTCCACACGGGCGACATCGGCCGGCTCGACGAAGACGGCTACCTCTCCATCACGGACCGCAAGAAGGACCTGATCGTGCTCGCGGGCGGAAAGAAGGCCGCGCCCCAGCCGATCGAAAACGAGCTGAAGAAATCCCCCTTCATCAGTCTTGCCGTCGTGATCGGAGACCGCCAGAGATTCCTGGCCGTCCTGATCGTCCCGAACTTCGACCATCTGCGCGAGTGGGCGACGTCCCGCCAGCTAGACGTCGACTGGAGCCACCCTGACGCCTGACCCGAAGTGCGGGCCCTGTTCCAGCGGGAGATCGACGCCTACAACGCCGGCAGGCCGCATCACGAGCAGATCCGGGCCTTCGCGATACTGCCGTCGGACCTGACCATCGAGGACGGTTCGATCACGCCGACGCTCAAGGTCAAACGCCGCATCCTCGAGAGCCGATATCACGAGCTGATCGAAGGAATGTACGAGGCCGCCGGCAAATCGCATGTCGCGTGACGTCGTCATCGTCGACGGTCTGCGCACACCGTATTCCCGCGCTGGCACCGAGCTGAAATACTCCACGGCGGCCGACCTCGGCCGCGTCGTCGCCCTGGAGCTTTTGGCCCGGACCAATTTCGACCCCGCCGCCCTGGATCAGGTCATCTTCGGCAACATCGCCCAGCCTCCCGACGCGGTGAACGTGGCGCGGGTCGCGTCCCTGCGCGCAGGCGTGCCCGACGCCGTGCCCGCGTTTACGGTGAATCGGCTGTGCGGTTCGGGGCTGCAGTCGATCGCGAACGCGGCGGACCGCATCGCGTCGGGCGAGGCGGACGCGGTCCTCGCCGGCGGCGTCGAATCCATGTCGAACATCCCGCTGCTCTTCTCGCGGGAGGCGCAGGACGTCTTCACACGCCTCTTCACGGCGAAGACGGCCGGAGCGAAGCTCGCGGCGGTCGCCCGTTTCCGGCCGAGGCACTTTCGGCCGCTGGTGGGCCTCGAGATGGGGCTGACCGACGCCGTTTGCGGCCTGAACATGGGCCAGACCGCGGAGGTTCTGGCCCGCGAGCACGCAATCTCGCGCGAGGAGCAGGACGCGTTCGCGCTGCGCTCGCACCAGCGGGCGACGATGGCGCGCGCGAAGCTTGCCGAGGAGATCGTGCCGGTCCCCATCGCGCCGCGATACGACGGGATGGCGACGCAGGACAACGGGATCCGCGAGAACCAGACGCTCGAAGCGCTCGCAAAACTGAAGCCCTATTTCGACAAGAGATTCGGGACGGTCACGGCGGGCAACTCGTCGCAGATCACCGACGGCGGAGCGGCGACGCTCGTCATGAGCGCGTCGGCGGCGAAGGCAAACGGCTACGCGCCGTTGGGTCGGATCCGCGGCCTCGCGTTCTGCGCCCTCGAGCCCGAGCGCATGGGCCTCGGCCCCGCCGTGGCGACGCCGATGGCGTTGAAGCGCGCCGGAATCGAGTGGAAGGACGTCGGTTTGGTCGAGATCAACGAGGCCTTCGCCGCGCAGGTCCTGGCGTGTGCGCGCGTCTTTCCGTCGGCGGCCTGGCACGCGAAGTACCGGACGGGAGGGCCGATCGGCGAGATCGACTGGGAGAGGACGAACGTCAACGGCGGGGCGATCGCCCTGGGACACCCCGTGGGCTCCTCGGCGAACCGGCTCGTGACG
This sequence comes from uncultured Acidobacteriota bacterium, assembly GCA_963733815.1. Lineage (GTDB taxonomy): Bacteria > Acidobacteriota > Thermoanaerobaculia > UBA5066 > Gp7-AA6 > DAHUXD01. The sequence continues at coordinate 107,194 of CAVTEG010000006.1, forward strand.
ACGCTCTTGAAGGAGATGCGTCGGCGGGGAACGCAGTTCGGTCTCGCGACCATGTGCATCGGCGGAGGGCAGGGGGGCGCCGTGGTGGTGGAGCAGGTATGAGCGGCTCAGGACCCTCGTTGAGGGGCGAGCCACGCGGTCCGCCCGGACCGTGCGACCTGCGACTCGGGAGGTCGCAGGGGGAGCCTCGTCCCCTCGCTGCCGCACGAGATCAGCCCGTGACCGCTTTCGACCTCCAGATCGCCGACGACGGTCTCGCCGTTCTGACGTTCGACCTGCCGGGAGAGAAGGTCAACAAGTTCTCGACGGCCGTGGTCTCCGAGCTCGCGGACGTGCTCGTGCGGCTGGCGCGCGAGTCGCGGATCCGAGGGCTTCTGATCCGAAGCGGGAAGCCCGACATCTTCATCGCGGGTGCGGACGTCAAGGAGTTCCTGACGGTCCGTCCGGAAGACGTCCGGGAAGGCGTGACGCGTGTTCAGTCCCTCTTCGAACAGCTCGCCAACCTTCCGTATCCGACCGTGGCCGCGATCAATGGGGCCTGCCTCGGAGGAGGCACTGAGCTCGCGCTGGCCTGCGACTATCGCCTGATGACCGATTCGGCGAAGGGGCAGATCGGCCTGCCGGAGGTCAAGCTGGGGATCTTCCCGGCCTGGGGAGGATGCACGCGGCTTCCGCGGGTCGTCGGCCTGACCTCGGCGCTCGATCTGATCCTGACGGGCAAGACGCTCGACGCGAAACGCGCGCGGAGGATCGGCCTGGTCGACGAGGCCGTGCCGGCGGCGATTCTCGACGGCTGGTCCCGGCAGTTCGCCCGCTCGAAGCTCGGCATGGGGAAGCCGCGCGCGTTCCGGAAGAAGAGATCCCCCGGCGAGACGCTCCTCGAAGCCACGCCGCTCGGGCGGAGAGTGATCTTTTCCAAGGCGCGCGACCGCGTCGTCGAACAGACCGGCGGCCACTATCCCGCGCCGCTCGAGGCGCTCGAAGTGATCGAGGAAAGCTACGGCAAGCCGGTCGCCGCGGGCCTCGAGGCGGAGGCGCGGCACATCGGCGCTCGTCTTCGGAGGAGAGGTCCAGAAGAATCTCCTCGCCATTTTCTTCCTGACCGAGGAGGTCAAGAAGGAGACGGGCGTGGACGATCCCTCGATCCGGCCGCCGACGTCGCTCGCGTGGGGGTGCTCGGCGCGGGCGTGATGGGAGGAGGCATCGCCCAGCTTGCCGCCGACAAAGGGTTGCCGCCCGAATGAAGGACATCGAGCCCAAGGCCCTGGCGCACGGATTCGCCTCCGCGGCCGCGATCTGGAAGGAAGTCGTCCAGAAGCGCCGCCTGACCGCCCGCGAGATGTCCCGAAAGATGGACCTGATCTCGGGCACGCTCGACTACTCGGGGTTCCAGCGGTGCGACGTCACGATCGAAGCCGTGGTCGAGAAGTTGACAGTGAAGCGCGCCGTCCTCGCGGACTGGGAGGCGGCGGTGCCGGCAGAGTCGATCTTCGCGTCGAACACCTCGACTTTGCCGATCACGGAGATCGCCGTGGGCGCGATCGACGCCGCGCGGATCGTCGGGATGCATTTCTTCAACCCGGTGCATCGCATGCCGCTGGTGGAGGTCATCCGAGGAGCGCGCACGAGCGACGAGACCGTCGCAACGGTGTTCGCGCTCGCCAAGAAACTCGGGAAGACGCCGGTCGTCGTCCGGGACGGGCCCGGCTTCCTGGTCAACCGGATTCTCGCGCCCTATCTCTCCGAGGCGGTCCGGCTGGTCCGGGAAGGTTGCCGCATCGAGGACGTGGACCGGGCGATGACGCGCTTCGGAATGCCGGTCGGCCCGATCGCGCTGCTCGACGACGTCGGGCTCGACGTCGCCGTCAAGGCCGGCGAGGTCCTCGCCGCCGCGTTCCCGGAGCGCCTCCGGGCGGCCGGCGAGGAGGCGATGGCGGCCGCCGGGCGGCTCGGCCGAAAGAGCGGAAAGGGATTCTACGAGTACACGGACGGCCGGCGCGGCAAGCCGTCGCGAGGAGGCGTACGAGGCCTGCGGGTGAAGCCGCCGGGCAGTCCCGCTGCCCGCCGAGGTCGATCGTGTCCCGGCTCGTCCTTCCCATGATCAACGAAGCCGCGTACTGCCTGGAGGACAGGCGTCGCCGGGCCCGCGAAGCTCGACCTCGCAATGATCTTCGGCACCGGGTTTCCGCCCTTTCGCGGCGGGCCTGCTGCGTTACGCGGACACGCTCGGCGCCGACCGCGTGTTCCGCCGTCTGGACGATCTCTTCGAGCGGCTGGGCCCGCGCTTCGCGCCGGCCGAGAAGCTCCGCGAGCTCGCCAACGCCGGGAAGGGTTTCTACCCGACTCGCCTCGCCGCCAGAACCAGCCGAGGGAGCTGCTCTCATGACCGACCGCCTCACCGGAAGCGCCGCCCTGGCCGCGCTGCCTCCCGACCGATGCCCGTCGTCAAGTCGCTCTTCTTCGGGCAGATCCCGGAAGAGACGGTCTTCCCGTTTCCCGGAGTGGACGCGGCGCAGCGCGAAGTCGGTCGCCGCGTTCCTCGATTCCTTTCGCGCGTTCGCGAAAGACCACGTCGACAGCCGGAGTTCGAGCGGGAGCACCGCATTCCGCCGGAGGTGATCCGGGGGCTCGCCGAGCTCGGGGCCTTCGGCATGACGATTCCGGAGGCGTACGGCGGGTACGGGTTCTCGTCCTCGCAGTACTGCCGCGTGACCGAGGAGATCGGTACGGACGGACGCCTCGCTCGGCATCCTGATCGGCGGACACCAGTCGATCGGCATGAAGGCGCTGGTTCTCTTCGGGACCGAGGAGCAGAAGCGGAAGTGGCTGCCGAGCCTCGCGGCGGGCGAGATGATCGCGGCGTTCGCTCTGACGGAGCCGGAGGCCGGCTCGGACGCCGCGGCGATCCAGACGACCGCGGTCTACGACGAGAAGACGGACTCCTTCGTCTGAACGGCTCCAAGCATTGGATCTCCAACGGCGGCTTCGCCGAGTTCTTCACGGTGTTCGCCAAGGACGTGGGGCCTGGCCGAGAAGGACGAGCATCGCCGGATCACGGCGTTCGTGGTGACAAAGGACCTCGGCGGCGTGGTTCCCGGCAAGGAGGAGCAGAAGCTCGGCCTGAAGGGCTCCTCGACCGTGCCGATCGAGCTCGAGAACTGCCGCGTTCCCGCCTTCACGTCCTGGGCGAGCGGGGCCAGGGGTTCAAGATCGCCGTCGGAGTCCTGAACACCGGGCGGACGTCGCTCGGGGCGGGCTGTATCGGCGGGTCCAAGGTCATGATTCGCGAGGCGGCGAAGCTCGCGCCGCAGCGGCGAACGTTCGGCAACCCGCATCGCGGACTTCGAGATGATCCGCGCCAAGTTCGCGCGCATGGTCGTCTACACCTACGCGCTCGAGTCGATGGTCTACCTGACCGCGGGGCTGATCGACCGCGGGCTCGAGGACTATGCGCTCGAGGGGGCGTGCTGCAAGATCTTCGGCACCGAGACCGTCTGGAACACATCAACGACGCCCTGCAGATCGCGGGCGGCAACGGCTTCATGGAGGAGTATCCCTTCGAGAAGGCGCTCCGCGACTCCCGCATCAACATGATCTTCGAGGGCACCAACGAGATCCTGCGGGTGCTCGTGTCGCTCTCGGGAATGAAGGAGGTCGGCGAGGACCTGAAGGAGGTGGGCCGGGCCCTGAAGGCGCCGCTCTCCTCGCTGGGGATCCTGTCCGACTACGCGGCGCGGAAGGTCCGCGGCGTGCGTCGCCCGCCGCTTGACGCGGATCGCGCCGGCGCTCGCCGCGAAGGCGAGATCGTCGTGGCCAAATACGCCCGCTCGGCGGCGGCCGCGGTCGAGACGCTGCTCCGCAAGTACGGCAAGAACGTGATCGGCAAGGAATACCACCAGGAGCGCCTGGCGAACGTCGCCATCGACCTCTACGCGTCGCTGGCCGTGCTCTCGCGGGCGACGGCCGCGCTGGCGGCGCGGGGCCGGAGAAGAGCCGCCGAGGAGGTCCGCGTCGCGCAGGCGTTCGTCAGGGCGCCAAGCACCGAATGGTCGGGCACCTCAAGGAGATGGACAAGAACCGCGACGTCGCCCTGACCGCGATCGCCGAGATGGCGTACGATCGGACCCGGCTATCCGTTTTCGTATTGGAGTTGAGCATGCGCGACTGAAGATCTGCTTCTCGCGATGGCCCTGTGTCTCCTCGGAGCGGCGAAGATTCCCACGCCGACGCCGACGCCCGCGCCCGACCCGAAAAGGTGGCGGCCCAGGCGTGCCGCGGAACAATGGCTGAAGGGCGTGGACGCAGGCCAATACGGCGAGAGCTGGGACGCCGCGGCGGAGGCTTTCAAGAAGGCGCTGACGCGGAAGCAGTGGATCTATTCCCTCACGCAGGCCCGCGCACCGCTCGGCAACCGGTTCATCGCGCAAGTTCCGCAGTCGCGGAGTTCACCGACCTGCCGGGCGCGGAGCCGGGGGAGTACGTCGTCATCGAGTACGACTCGCACTTCGTGAGCGGCGGGCCGATGACGGAGAGGATCACGCCGAAGAAGGATCCCGACGGCGTCTTGGCGCGTCTCGGGCTACTTCCTCGTCGCCGCCGATGAAGGGTGATCCGGGACTCCGAAGCCTCGACCCGGGAAGAGCCGCGCTCCGATCCCGCGCGCAGGTAGCGAATCGCCCTTAGGATCGCCTCCTCGAGCTGGAGTCCCCAGCGCGAGGTTGGCCGCGATCGCCGCGGAGAGGGTGCAGCCGGTGCCGTGGGTCGCGCGTGTGCGGATCCGCGGGGCGACGAACTCGGTGAAGAAGCGGCCGTCGAAGAAGAGGTCGCGGACGACATCCGCCGCGGCCGTGACCGCCCTTGACGAGCACCGCGCTTGCGCCCGAGGTCCGCGATCAGCGCCCGCGGCCAGCGCGGCGGTCGCCGTCGCCCCGGATCCGGATGCCCGCGAGCGCCTCCGCCTCGGGGAGGTTGGGCGTGACGAGGTCGCAGAGCGGGACAGGTCGGAACGGAGCCGGCCGACCGCGGCGCGCGAGAGGAGACGCGCGCCCGTCTTCGCGATCATCACGGGGTCCAGGACGACGTGGCTCGCGCTCCAGCGCCGCAGGCCCCGTGCGACCGCGCCGATGCGCGCGCGCATCGAAGAGCATCCCGATCTTGACGGCTCGAGGCTGCAGGTCCGAGAAGACCGCGTCGATCTGGCGGGCGACGAGGCGCGTCGAGCAGGGGCTCGATGGCGGTGACCTCGCGCGTGTTCTGCGCGGTGGCGCCGGTCAGGACGGTGGCGCCGTAGATCCGTGCGCGGCGAAGGTCAGCAGGTCGGCCTGGATCCCGGCCCCGCCGCCGGAGTCCGAGGCGGCGATGGAGACGGCGACCACGGGCCGCCGGGGTGCCGAGAACGCGGTCGCGAGCCGCCGCGGTACCTTCGCCCCGCTAGTCATAAAATCAGCATCTCATGGCCACGAGGGTTCCCCTGACGATCACGCCGGAGGCCGCCGCGAGGCTCGTCCGCGAGGCGCGACTTCACGCGATCCGTGCTGGTCCGTGCGCCACCTGCTCGGCTGCGGCGGCACGGGATTTCGCATCTCGGTCGAGGAGAACGCGCCGGACGAGGGCCGCCGCTTCGAGGCGTCGGGAATCCCCGTCGTCATGGACGAATACTCCTATCATGCGTCTGGCGGGAGCGGTGCTCGCGGTGGACCCGACCCGGCCGGCGACGGTTATCGGCTGGACCACCCCGACGCGGTGATGACGACTTTTTGTTGAGATTCCGACGCTGGAGTCGCGGCGCTCCTGCACTCGCGGTGCTGCTGTTGCTCGCCGCGGCGCCATCGCCGGAGGCTGCGCCGGCGCGACCTCGCATCCGCGATCTCGGCGTCACGCCCGGAGTCCTTCCGCCCGGCCCGCGGAACGCGATTACCGACGTCGAGGGAGTGCGCGTGGGACACCGTACGCTGATCGAGGGCGACTCGATCCGGACCGGCGTGACGGCGATCATTCCCGCGATGGGTGATCTGTTCCAGAGCAAGGTCGCCGCCGGCGCATGGGTCGCCAACGGTTTCGGGAAGGCCGCCGGTCTTGCGCAGGTCCGCGAGCTCGGCAACCTCGAGACCCCCATCGTCCTGACCAATACGCTCGCGGTCGGGACCGCGGTCAAGGCGGTCGTCCGCTGGACGCTCGCGCAGCCCGGCAACACGCAGGTTCGCTCGGTCAACGCCGTCGTCGGCGAGACCAACGACGGCTGGGCGCTCAACGACATCCGGTCGATGCGCGTGACGGAGAAGGACGTCGAGGCCGCGATCGCCGGTGCGCGCTCGGTCCGGTGGAGGAAGGCAGCGTCGGAGCCGGCACCGGCACGGTCGCCTTCGGCTGGAAAGGCGGGATCGGAACCGCGTCGAGGCGGCTGCCGCCCGCGCTCGGCGGATGGACGATCGGCGCCCTGGTCCAGACGAACTTCGGCGGCATCCTCACCATCGACGGAGTGCGCGTCGGAGAGCGGCTCGGGAAGTTCGCGTTCGCCGAGGAGCTCGGCGTGAAAGGCGCGGGCGACGGCTCGTGCATGATCGTGCTCGCGACCGACGCGCCGCTCTCGTCGCGCAACCTCGAGCGCCTCGCGCGCCGCGCGGAGCTCGGACTTGCGAGGACCGGGTCATTCGTCGGCAACGGGTCCGGCGATTTCGTCATCGCCTTCTCCACGCGCAACCGGGTTCCGTACACGCCGCAAGCGGCCGTGCGGGCCGTCGAAGAGCTCGAAAACGACGCCATGGACCCGCTCTTTCTCGCCGCCGTCGAGAGCGTCGAGGAGGCGGTCTACAACTCCCTGACCCGTGCGACGACCATCACCGGCACGGGGGAAAGACGGTCGAGGCGATCCCGATCGAGAAGCTTCGCGAGCTGCTGGCGGAGCGGCGGCCGCCGAAGTAGGGCTCTGCGATGAGACGGAGTACGGCTCTTCCTGGACGTTGCCGCCGGCGACCGGCGAGTTCATCCTGACGAAGACGTTCGGACTGCAGCTCTACGGACCGTAGCTGGCGGTCAGGCGCGACCGGTCGCGCGCTCACGCGCGCGCGGACGAATGCCCAGGGCCTCGTTGACCAGGTACGCTGGGCCCACCAGCAGGTGCACGAGGTTGCGAACAAAAGCCGGCTTCGCCTTCTCGTAAACGGCATGTCCGATCGCCTGAAAGATCCATCCGACGACGAAGGCGCCGGCGCCGACACGCCAGTTCCCGATCGCCCGCGCCGCCAGATCCAGGACCACTCCGGCTCCGACGACCGCCACGGCGAGCAGCGGATCCAACGCCACATAGAAGAGAAACATCGTAGCGAGCAGCGCCTCGCTCAGGGTCCAGGAGCCGACGAGCGGAACGGCGTTGAGAAACGAGAGGATGCCGAACACGATCAGCGTGATTCCGACGACGTGACAGCGGAAGTTCCCACGGCTCCGGTGAGAGGTTTCGTAGTCGGACAGCAGCGCGTCGATACGCTTCAAGGTCGTGAGCATAGTCGCCTGGATGCGCGCGCAGCGTCTCCATCACCCCGCGATCGCCGAGGAGCGTCCGCTCCGGCTCGAGGACGTCGCATCTTCGAAGGCGGAGCCGGGCGAAGTCGCCATCGCGGTCGAGGCCTGCGGCGTCTGCCGCACCGACCTCCACATCCTGGAAGGCGAAGTCCCGGCGATCTGCCGATCACGCCCGGCCACCAGGCGGTGGGCCGGATCGTCGAAGTCGGTCCCGGCGTCGAAGGATTGTCCCTGGGAGACCTGGTCGGCGTCGGATGGATCGCGTGGACCTGCGCAACGTGCTCGTTTTGCGTCTCCGGGCGCGAGAACCTCTGTCCGCGCGCGCGGTTCACGGGGCGTGATCGGGACGGCGGCTACGCCGACCGCCTGTCCGCCGACGCGCGCTGGGTCTACCCGCTTCCGAAGGGATTCGCGCCGCGGGACGCCGCGCCGCTGCTGTGCGCCGGGATCATCGGGTACCGCTCGTTGAAGTTGACCGGCATCGGCCGCGGGGGCGTATCGGGTTGTTTGGTTCGGAGCGTCGGCGCACCTGGCCATGCAGGTCGCCCGCCACTGGGGCTGCGACGCATACGCGTTCACGCGGGAGCAGCGACATCGGGAGCTGGCCCTGTCGCTGGGTGCGATGTGGGCCGGCGATTCGGGCGACGATCCGGGTGTTCCGCTCGACGCGGCGGTTCTCTTCGCACCGGCGGGGGAGATCGTCCCGCTCGCTCTCGCGCGTCTGGACCGCGGCGCCACGCTCGCGATCAACGCGATCCACATGAGCCCGATCCCGGCCATGGACTACTCGCTTCTCTACGGCGAGCGCGGAATCCGCAGCGTGACGAACTACACGCGCCGGGACGCCGAGGAGTTCCTGGCATTGGCCGCCGAGATTCCGGTGCGCGCGTCCGTGGAGCTCTATCCTCTGGAAGCCGCGAACGACGCGCTCCTCGCCGTCAAGCGGGGAGGAATCCGCGGCGCCGCGGTCCTGACGATCACTCCACCCGGACCACCAGCCGTCGCGGGCGGTCCGAAGGCTTGAAGCGGAGCCCCAGTAGCTCGGATCCCCTTCTTCCTTGGCGCTCGCGAGCTTGTCCCGGCTGGGCGTGTCCTTGCGCAGGAGGTTGCCGCCGGACGTCGAGGGCGTCACGTCCCGAACGCGCCCTCCGGTTTCGACGAGGAGGATGAACTCGCGGCCGGTCAGCGCGGCGAGCGCGTCGTCGGTCGGGGTTTCCGACACTTCCGGCGGTTCGCCGTAGCCGTCGATCGCGTCGATCACGAGGTGGACGGAGACGCGCTGCTCCTCGAAGCCGGCGGCGCCTCCGGGCCTCTCCTCCGGGAGCGGCGGCAGCCTGTCGCCGTGTCCGGGGCGCCGGGGCCGACGGCGGCGCCGCCGCGGCGTTCGACTTGTCGGCGAGATAGCCTTCGCGTTTCTCTTCGGCCCGAGGTTGTGCAACGCCGAGATCGCGGTCGGCGGCGGCATCGAGCGGCTTCGCATCCTGCTTTTCTTTGGCGGGGGCTTCGTTGGCCGGGGCCGAAGCCGGCGGCGCCGGCGCGACCTTCCCGCCGGAATCCTTCGTCGCGGTCGTGGTCTTTTCCTCCAGCAAGTACGCCGGGAACGCCTCGGGGGAAGCCGGGGGCTGCGCGGGGGCCAGTCGCTTCTCCTCGCGATGAAAGAGCGCCGGCGCGATCAGGACCACGAGCAGCGCGGCGGCGAGCACGCCCGCCCAGCGAATGTCGATCCCGAACGTCACGCCGAAAGGCCGGCGTGAGGGCGACTGCTCGCGGATCTTGCGAAGAATGCGCGCCGAGAGGTCGGAGGCGGGCGCCGAGGTCGGGGAGGCCCGGAACGCGCGCAGGCTCCGCTCGTAGTCCTCGACCGCCTGGCGGCAGGAGGCGCAGCTCTCCCGATGCGCCTCGAACTCGCGCGCCTCGGCCGGCGAGAGCTCCCGGTCGTGGAGGCGCGACAGGAATTCGACCGACTCGGCGGGATGCAGCGGCTCGCTCATGACAGCCTTCCGATCCTGGGTCTCAGGATCTCTCGCAGCTGCCCGCGTCCGCGCGCGATGCGCGACTTGACAGTGCCGACCGGAAGGTCCAGCGAGACCGCGATCTCCTCGTAGCTCCACTCCTCGATGTCGCGCAGAACGACGGCATCCGGAACTCGGGGGCGAGGCCCTTGAGGGCTTCCTGCCACGAACCGGAGCGATCACCGCTGCCCGCGTTCTCCTCGGGACTGCCGCAGGGGAGATGGATCCAGATCCGGAAGCGCGTCGGAGTTCCCGGCGAAATCGTCGAAAGCGGGTCCGCGAGCGATACGGTTCTTGACGGCGTCGTCAGCGATCGCCGCCAGCGAGGCGCGCGCGGGTGCGTCGCCGCGGAAGCGGTCGAGGCCCCGATACGCTTCAGGAAAACGTCCTGTGTCATGTCGTCCGCATCGTCTCGACCCACCGCGCGGACCATCCACCGGTGCACCGCCGGCGTGCGCCGCCGCACGAACGCGCCGAACGCATCCTCGCCGCCACCGCGCGCGGAAGCGAGGAAGTCGCTCATTCGGTCGTCTCCGGCTCGGTCAATGGCGAATCGCGCCGGACGCTTGCGGGCGGCGCCGGCGCGATCTACGGCCGAACCGGGCGGAGCTACCGCTGCCGGTACGGGTCGGGCGCGTAGGAAGGCCCGAATCCGCGCGCGCGGTCCCGGGCATACAGGCTCTCGCGGGGAAGCACGCCCAGGCGCACCAGCTTGGAACGAATCGCAGCGCAGCGCGATGCGCGCCACGGGCGCCGGACTCTTCCTCGAGCTTCACCCACGTACCGGAAACCGCGTTTCGTCTCCGATTCCCGTCGCCGCGAGCTTCTCCTCGTTTTGACGCCGGGCGCCGTCACGCCATCGGCTCGCGGGTCCGGCCTTTCCCGAAGCGCCGGGCGCGCTCTGCGCCGACCCTCCTGCGGCGGCTCGCGATCCTTGTACACCGCGACCGGCGGGCGCCGCTTCTCGCGGAAAAACACGGCCTCGATGGTGCCGACGTTCGCGGTGTCTCCCAGCCATTTCGGCGTAGGAACCGGCGGTGTCGGTGAAGAAGAACTTTCGCGAGGTCTGGCCGGACACCTGCCAGTCCCGGGATGTCGGCCGTCTGCCGGGGCGAGATCGATTTCGTCGCCGGCGAGCTCGGTCCGTGCGCTTCGCGTCCACGACGTTGCGGCCGTCCACCGAGAGGCGCGACGGCGACGCGCTCGGCCGTCGGGTTGGAGAGCCGAATCACGTACTCTCTTTCCCTTCAGGGCCTCGATGTAGATGCGGCCCCGCGCCGGCGTATTCCGGGGCCGGCCGCCCGTCGACGAGAACGCTCACTGGAAGGCCGTCGCGGTCGCCGCCCCGTGCCAGGACGCGGAGGCGGCCGCGATCGCGAATCGAGACGATCGGCGGTCCGGGTCATGGTTGTCCCTCCTGCAGGAAGGGACACCGGACCGGGGCGGCGGGTTCCCGGCGGAAGGAGCAGGCGGGGAGCCCCGTCCTTGAGGATCTTCTCCATGCGGAGCAGAAGACGTCGACCTCGTCGAGCGTCGTGTAGACGTCGGGGTGATGCGGAGGCCGTTGAACTCCGGGTGGACGATGGGCGTGGTCATGATCCGGTGCTTGTCCCAGAGGTGCGCCGCAGCTTCCCGGATCGAGCCCTCGACGTGGACGAGCGCGATCGCGCACGAGTCCGTGTCGTTCAGCGGCGTCAGGATCTTCACGCGCGGTGACGGCGGCGAGGCGCTTCGCCCAGCGGTCGCGCAGGAAGCGCAGCCGCGCGGCCTTCCGCTCGGCGCCGATGCCGCGGTGGAAGGCCAGCGCCGCGGCGATGGCGTTGTGGTTGGCCGCCGGGTGGGTGCCGATCTCCTCGTACTTGCGGATGTTCTCGTCCATCTCGGCCGGCGCCGCCATCAGCGGCCAGATCTTCTTCTGCTTCTCCTTCCGCACGTAGAGGAACCCGGTGCCGATCGGCGCCAGCAGCCACTTGTGCAGGCTGGTGCCGTAGTAGTCGCACTCCAGCTCGTCGCGCGTGAACGGGAAGTGCGCGAAGGCGTGGGCGCCGTCGACGAACACCTCGATGCCCCGGCTCGCGCGCCATGTCGCACGATCTCGCGCACCGGCAAGATCTGGCCGGTCAGGTTGGTGATGTGGGTGACCTCGATGACCCGCGTCCGCGGCGTGATCGCCGCGCGGAACCGGTCGACGAGGTCGCTCGGCGACGGCGGCGGCACCTGGAAGGAGATCTGCTTCGACGACGATGCCCTCGCGCCGCGCGCGCTGGTCCCAGGTGGTGAGCATCCGCGGGTAGTTCTGGTTGGTGACGATGACCTCGTCGCCGCGCTTCAGGTCGAGGCCGAGGATCAGCGTCTCGATGCGCCTCGGAGGCGTTGCGGGTGATCGCCATCTCCTCGGGATCGCAGCCGAACTCGCGCGCCAGGTCGCGGCGCACGCTCTCGATCCGCGGCTCGAGCACCGGCCACATGTGGTCCACCGGCAGCTCGTTGGTGAAGCGCAGGTCGCGGATCATCGCCTCGAGCACGTGGGTCGGCGCGGGGCTGCACGCCGCCGTTGTTCAGGTTGATCAGCGTGCGGTCGGCGTCGAAGGCGCGCTGGATCTGGCCCCAGTAGTCCTCGTCGTCGGCGAGGTCCGCCGGCGTCTTGCCCTCGGCCGCCCGCCCGGCTTGAAGGACCCGAGCGATGGAATCGCCCCGAAAAGCGGCCCAGCCGAGGGCTCCTCCTGTTCCCGCGAACAGTGCTCTCCGGGTCAGGGAGAAATCCGACTCCGCATCGTGACCTCCGGTTTTGCCGAAAATCCTATCCTCCGCCCTCCGCAGATGTGATGGAATTATGGGTGATTCAATTCGCCCCGGCGCCGCCGGGCATTGGCCGACGAAAAGGAGATGAGCGTCATGGTGACCTTCAACGTTCCCGCCCGAGTTCCTGAGCGCCAGCCCGAGCAGCCCGAGAGCACGACATCTCGCCAGGTCGTTTGGCGCGAGACGAAGAAGCCGACGCGATTCATCATCAAGATCGGCGGCGCGATCCCGTTTTAAGCCTCTGTCCCTGAGGAGTTTCTTCCGCACCTTCGCGTCGTGGACGCCGGGTAGGCCATGGTGTACTCTGTCAAAGGGCGAGGGAGCGTGGAGAAACCGTCATCGAGGATCCCGGACGAGGTGCAGTCCGTATTTGACCGGGCTCGTGATGTAATCCACTCTGCACTCGTTTCGTACTATCGCTTGACTGAGACCGAGGCGACGGGCGCCGAAGAGGACCTCCTCGTGTGGTTCCAGCGGCTGGCCCGTAGGGGGGGCGCGGGACTGATGCCGGGAAAGCTTCTCCGCATCTCGCTGCTGTCCGCCGCCTGCCAGTACGGCCGGTCTTTTCAGCTCTGGAAGCTCGGCGGCGATGCGTCGGTCGATCCCGAGCTCAACGCCCTGCTTTCTCGCGAGCCCGACGACGTCGCCACAGATCTCGAGAGGCGCTTCGAGGAGGATCGCACGTGACCGGGCGCGTGATCCATTTTCCACGGCAACCTCTCTCGTCCGAGGCTGGACAGGAGGCGGCCGAAAGAGTGCTGGCCACACCGATGATCGATCGGTACTCGGCGGCGGAAGGCCTGCGGCTCGAAGATCCGGAAACACTGTTGTCCCTGTGCGGCAATTTGAGGTCCAAAGGGGAATCTTCACCCGCGCTCGTGCGAGATGAGGCCGAGTTCCTCTACCGTTTCATCGAGAGCCCGAAGCGGGCAATCGGCCTGTTCGATGAGCGAGAGTACTTCCTGGGAGAATTCGCCCTCCTGGCGGGAGCCGCCTGTCGTCAACTTTCGCGGCGCGAGGAAGCCTATGTCTGGTTCGATCGCGCCGAGGCCGGGTTCCGGCACACCATCAACGCCGCCGGAGATCTCTCCCGCCTCGGATACCAGCGCCTTGCGGAGCGTCTCGAGGAGCGGCAACTCGACGTCGTCCTGGAACTGTTGCCGTCCTTGATCGAGAGCTTCGAATCCCTCGAAATGCACGAGGACGCCCTGAAATGCCGCTTCCTCGAAGGTCTGGCGCTCATGGAGACCGACGAGTTGCGGGCGGCCGTCTCCACGTTCGAGGAGATTTGCCGGGAAGCCGAGGGTCTCGGCAACGAGCGTCTCCTGGCAACGGCCTACGCAAACCTCACACATATTCACGGCATGATGGGCAACGCCGACGCCGCCATGGCGGCCTCGGCGAAAGCGATTCCCGTGCTTCGCCGACTCGACGATCGCGTCACGCTGGCCAAGGTTCAATGGGGCTTCGCGACGCTGCTCCGCGAAACAGGGCAGCTCGCCGCGTCCATCGAGGCGTACCGGAAGGCCCAGCAGGAGTTCGAGGCGATCGGCATGCGGGCGGACATCGCGGCGCTGAACCTGGTCGTCGCGGACCTGCTCCTCGAGATGGGCCGGGGCCGCGAGGCCCTCGCCGAGATCGGTGCGGCGCTGCCCGTGATCTCGGAGCTGAAAATGGCTCCCGAAGGAATGGCGGCTCTGTCGCTGCTGCGCGAGTCCGCCCGCCGCCAGGAGATCAACCGTCAGGCCCTCCGCGAGCTTCACGGATACTTCGAGGAGCTCAAGGGCTAGATTCGGTTCCGGGTCGCCCGTTCACCCTTCCTTCGAGTGCCGCATGATCGGTTTCCTGCGGCTGCGGGTCTTGCGAGCCCGGGTCTTCTTCGGAGCGGCCTTCGTCTTCACGCGCGCCTTCTTCATGGCGGCATCGTAACCCGCATACGATGACGCGGTGCCTCGCGTCCTGCTTCTTCTGCCGACGACGACCTATCGCGCGGCCGACTTTCTCCGCGCCGCGTCGTCGCTTCGGGTGGACGTCGTCGTCGCGTCCGAGGAGCCGAGCGCGCTCGAGGGATTGAATCCCGCCGGGCTCCTGACTCTCGACTTCCGCGACCCGGCCGCCTGTGCCCGCGCGGCGTCGGCGTTTGCCCGGCAGCATCCCCTGGATGCTGTCGTCGGCGTGGACGAGGAGACGGCCGTGGCCGCGGCCGCCATCGCGGCGGCCCTCGGCCTCCCGCACAACGCCGTGGACGCGGCCGAGGCGGCGGCCGATAAGGCCCGCATGCGTGAGCTCCTGGACAGCGGGGGCGCGAAATCGCCGGCGCACCGCGTCTTCGACTCCGGGGGGGATCCGAGCGCAGCCGCCGCGGCCACGGCGTACCCTTGCGTGCTCAAGCCGACATTTCTCTCGGGCAGCCGGGGCGTCATTCGCGCGAACCACCCGGAGCAGTTCGTGTCGGCATGGAGGCGTGTCCGTGCGATCCTCGGCGAGCCGGACGTGACGCGGCGTGGCGGAGCGAAGGCCGGCCGCATCCTGGTCGAGGAGTTCGTGCCGGGAATCGAGGTGGCGCTGGAAGGCCTCCTGACCGACGGGCGGCTCCGCACGCTCGCGCTCTTCGATAAGCCCGACCCCCTGGAAGGGCCGTTCTTCGAAGAAACGATCTACGTGACTCCGTCCCGGCTGCCGTACGACGTTCAGCAAGAGATCGCGGAGGAGACGGCTCGCGGAGCGCGCGCGCTCGGGCTCGCGCACGGGCCCATCCACGGAGAGTTGCGCTGGAACGAGCGGGGGGCGTGGATCGTCGAGCTCGCGGCGCGGACGATCGGCGGCCTCTGTTCCCGCACACTGCGGTTCGGAGCCGGGGTGAGCCTGGAAGAGCTGGTCCTGCGCCAGGCACTCGGGCAGGACGTCGCCGACCTGCGGAGAGACGAGCGCGCGGCGGCGGTCATGATGATCCCGATTCCCGAACGAGGAGTCTACGAAGGGGTCGAGGGTCTCGACGATGCCCGGACGGTTGCCGGGATCGAGGAGATCGCGATCTCAGCACGGCACGGGCAGACGCTCGTGCCGCTGCCGGAGGGCTCCAGGTATCTCGGTTTCATTTTCTCGCGCGCGGAGACTCCCGAGGAAGCCGAGGCTTCCGTGCGCGAGGCGCACCGGCGACTGCGCTTCCAGATTCGGTGAGCGGCTCGGTTGAGAAGGTCGGGGTCCCTCGGCGCTCACGCGCCTCGGGATGACCCGCCACGGCGGCGGGTCATTTTGCCGGGGCGTAGTACGGGTTGCGGCCCGCGGCGTGGTCGGTGGTGTCCAGGATCTCGCCGACGGCCGGCGCGAGGCTGCGAATCGCCTTCTCGATTCCCTGCTTGAGCGTGACGTCGGCCGCTCCGCAGCCCTGGCATCCTCCGCCCAGCCGCAGGTAGACGTTGTTCTTCCGGACGTCGATCAGCTCGACGAAGCCGCCATGCTGAGCCACGGCCGGGTTAATCTCGCGGTCGAGCAGGTCGCGGATCGCCCACTTCAGGTCGCCCTCGGAAGGCAGGTCGCGGAGATAGTCCTCCGAGACGATGGGGACTCCCGACCGCAGGTGCTTTCGGATGACGTTTCCGATTCCGAGGGCGGGCCAGTCCACAGGATAGGCCGTGGTCACGGTGACCGTGTTGTCGGCGATGAGGACGGACGCGACCCCCGCGATCCGGAGGAGGTCTGCGGCGAGCGGCGAGTGGCGGGTCTCCTCGGGTGAGCCGAAATGGGCGGACTCGCCGGCAAAGACCGGGCGGTCCACGATGAAGGCACACCGATCGCCGGCCCCGGAGGGCTCGCCGGTGATCCGGATCTCGTCGGCCATCCTCCCGAGTATAGCCGCCGTTGACGGGGGGAGGGGCGTCGGAGATAATGCGCCGTTTTTGAAAGCCCAGGACAAATGACCCAGAAGATCAGCCGCCGGGACATGAAGCGCAACGAGCTGGCCGAAACCGTCGGCAAGACGGTCGGCTACGTCTCCGAGCACAAGAAGGGCGTCAGCGAGGCGGCCGCGATCGTGGCCGGCGTGGTCATCCTCGTCGGGGGCTTCTTCGCGTACCGGACCTGGGTCGACCGTTCCGCCGGGAAGGATCTCTCGGAGGCCCTGGCGATTCTCGGCACACCGCTCGCTTCCGAGCAGCCGACCGCGACGAAGACGTATCCGACCGAAGTCGCGCGGCGGGCGGAGGCGGAGAAGTTCCTGAAGAAGGCGGCGGTACACGGCTCGACGGCGTCGGGCCGCGCGGCTCAAGTGATCCTCGCGGCCGGCGGCGCCGACAAGCCGGGCACGTCGGTCGAGGTCTTCGAGAAGGCGGCGCGGACGGGCAAGTCCGAGACGGCGGCCCTCGCCGAGATCGATGCGGCCCGGGCGCTCGCGGCGCAGGGGAAGACGGTCGAGGCGATCGATCGCCTGAAGCGCGCGATCGAGTCTTCCTCGACCGCGGCTCCGAAGGACGCGCTGCTGTTCGCCCTCGCCCAGATCTACGAGCAGAGCGGGGCGGCGGCGGACGCGAGAGCGACTTATCAGCGGCTCATCAACGACTACCCGAACTCGCCCTACCGCGCCGACGCCCGCCAGAAGGTTCCGCTGTCGTAACCATCCTCCACGGGGCCGTCGTCGCCGCGGCCGTCCTCGCCGTCATCTGCCTGGTTCTCTTTGCGATCAACGTCGCGCTGATCCGCCGCGTCTCGCGCACGCCGCTCCCGCCACCGGGGGCGCCTCGGCCTCGCATCTCCGTCATCGTCCCGGCGCGCAACGAGGAACGCGACGTCGAGGAAGCGGCCCGGTCTCATCTGGCCCAGGACTACCCGGACTTCGAGGTCATCGTCGTGGACGACCGGTCCACCGACTCGACCGGCGCGATCCTCGAGCGCCTCGCGGCCGCAGATCCTCGCTTGACGGTCGTCCGCGGAGTCGAGCCTCCGCCCGGGTGGCTGGGCAAGCCGCACGCTCTCTTCCAGGGCGCCGCGCGCGCCCGCGGCGACCTCCTTCTCTTCGCCGACGCCGACGTCGTCTTCGCGCCGACGGTGCTCTCGCACGCGGCGGCGGAACTCGAGGCGGAGAGGCTCGACCTGCTCGCGCTCTTCCCGAAGCTCGTCATGTCGGGGTTCTGGGAGAACGTGCTCCTTCCATACCTCGCCGTCTCGTACTTCTTCGGACCGGCCTTCTGGCTCAACTCGGACCGGCAGAAACGAGTCGCGGCCGGGGCCGGAGCCGGAATGCTCCTGCGCTCCACGGCGTATCGCGCGGCCGGAGGTCACGAGGCGATCCGGGCCTCGGTCATCGACGACATGGGCCTCGCGATCCGCGTGCGGCGTTCCGGCGGACGCTGCCGGATGGCGATGGCCGACGATCTCATGCGCCTGCGCATGTACCACGGTTTCCGTGAGGTCTTCGACGGATTTACCAAGAACCTGGCCTTCGTCTTCGAAGGGCGCATGAGCGCCGTCCTCGTGTTCTCGACGCTCGTCACGTTCGTGGCGTGGACGCTGCCCGCGATCCTGCTGCTCGCCGCCGCGGCCGGCGCTCCGGTGGCGCGGGCGGTCGTCGGCGCGTCCGTATTCGCCTACGGTCTGACGGCCGCGACCCGGGCCGCCATGGGCCTCTACCTCGGCTACCCGCTCTGGTCGGCTTTTACGCAGCCGCTCACGGCGCTCGTCTGGATGGCGATCGCGCTGCGTTCGCTCACGCGGCGCTTTCTTCACCGCGAGCTCGTCTGGCGCGGCCGGCGCTACGACGCGGCGCGCGCCCGCTTCTAGGCGGGTCCGCCGGATAGAATTCCGCCCGTGCTGTACCGTTTCGAACGCGTTCGCAAGAGCTACGGCCCCAAGGAGGTGCTGCGGGAGGCGACCTGGCAGCACAACCCGGGTCAGAAGGTCGGCCTGGTCGGCCGCAACGGCGCCGGAAAGACGACGCTCCTGCGCATCGCGCTGGGCCGGGAGGAACCGGACTCCGGAGAGTTCCACAAGGCCAACGCCGTCCGCATTGCCACGGTGGATCAGGCGCTCGAAGCCGACCTCGACGAGAACCTGCACGACTATGTTGCCGGGGCGTTCGCCGAGCTTCACGCGATCGAATCGAAGCTCCGGGAGATGGAGCACCGCATGGCCGAGGGAGACTCCTCCTCCGCGCTCCATGACCGCTACGACGCGCTGACGCATCGCTTCGAGAACGAGGGCGGCTACGACATGGTCGCCGAGGTCGAGAAGACGCTTTCGGGGCTGGGGTTCGCCCGCGAGGACTTCGGCCGCAGGCTCGGCGAGCTGTCGGGCGGACAGAAGAACCGCGCCATGCTCGCCCGCGCGATTCTCGCTTCCCCCGACGTGCTCCTCCTCGACGAGCCCACGAACCATCTCGATTTCAACGCCGTCGAGTTTCTCGAGGAGTACCTGGCGCGTTCGCGCCGGGCCTACCTCGTCGTCACGCACGACCGGCGATTTCTGGACCGGGTCGCCGAGGAGATCGTGGACCTGGAAAACGGCCGGTTGACCGCGTATTCGGGCGGCTACACCGCATACCGGCGTCAGAAGTCCGAGCGGATACTGACCGCGCAGCGCGCCTTCGACAAGCAGCGGGATTTCATCGAGAAGGAGAAGGAATACATCCGGCGCAACATCGCGGGCGTGAATTCCCGGCAGGCCAAGGGTCGGCGGACGAAGCTCGCGCGGGTGGAGGTGCTGGAGAGACCCGTCGGGGACGGAACGTCCGTCGCCTTCCGATTCGACGCGGCACGGATCGGGGGCCGCAGCTTCCTGAGGGCGAAGGATCTCGACGCCGGCTACGTTGCCGGCTCTCCGATCGTTCGCGGTGCGAGCTTCGAGCTGCTGCGAGGAGAACGGCTGGCGATTCTCGGCGAGAACGGCACCGGCAAGACGACGCTGCTCAAGACGCTGGCCGCCAGGCTTTCGCCGCTCGCCGGGACCGTGACGATCGGCCACGACGTTTCGATCGGCTACTACGACCAGGAGCTCTCGGATCTGGATCCCCGCAAGCGCGCGATCGACGCCGTGTGGGACGGGCATCCCGAGGAGACCGAAGAGGCGATGCGCTCCTACCTGGCCCGCTTCGCCTTCCGCGGGGACGACGCCTTCGCGCCGATCGAGGGATTGTCCGGCGGCGAGAAGGGGAGGCTCACGCTCGCGGTCGTGATGCGCCAGCGTCACAACCTTCTGCTCCTCGACGAGCCGACCAACCACCTCGACCTCGACTCGCGCGAGGCCCTGGAGGAGTCGCTCGAGGATTTTCCGGGCTCGATCGTGTTCGTGTCACACGACCGCGCGTTCATCGACCGGCTGGCGACCCGAGTTCTCGACCTGCGCGAAGGGCGGGCGGTGGCCATGCCCGGAAACTACTCGGAGACCGCCGAGGTGCGGCGCCAGCGCCGCGATCGTCCGGAGCCGGCTTCGCTGGCCGCTTCCGGGCCGGCGCTGGCTGCGGCGCCGGCCGCGACGGCTCCCGAGCCTCCGTCGCCGAAGCCCGTGCGACGCGAGAGCTCGGCCGACAAGGATGCCGCGAGGCGCCGTCGGCGAGTCAAGGCGCTCGAAGAAAAGATCGCCTCGCTCGAGGCCGAGGTCGAGGCCATCGAGACCCGCCTGTGGGAGGAGGCCCTGACGCTGGGGCCGGTCGCGGCACACGAGCTGGCCACGCGCCGCACGGCGACGAAGGAGGAGCTCGACCGCCTCGTGGAGGACTGGGCGAAGCTCTCCGAGGAGCCGCAGGCCGCGGAAGAGAAGACGGAGAAAACGTCGTGAACGACGGCGCGCTCGCGCCGGCGACCGCGGCGATCCTCGCGATCGGAAGCGAGATGCTGGGCCCGCTTCGGCAGGACACGAACTCTCTCTGGCTCACCGCGCGCCTGGAGGAAGTCGGAATCCCGGTCGTTCTCAAGGCGATCGTCGGCGACGATCCCTCGCGAATCCGCGAAGAGCTGGACAACGCGGCGCGGGCGGCGGATATCGTCTTCACGACCGGAGGTCTCGGTCCGACGGCGGACGACATGACGGTCGCGGTGGCCGCTGAATGGCTGGGCGCACGACTCCAGCGAAACGATGCGTTTCTGACGAAGATGCGGGAGCGCTTTTCGCGCCGCGGCTTCGCGATGCCGGCCTGCAATGAGAAGCAGGCCGACTTCATCGAAGGCGCCGAGGTCCTCGAGAATCCCCGGGGCACCGCGCCCGGCTTCTGGGCGCTCCGCCGCGGGACCGAGCTGGTGCTCCTTCCCGGCGTTCCTTCGGAGATGAAGGAGCTGATGGAGAACCATGTCCTTCCCGTGCTCGCCCGGCGCAACGAGGGCCGGGTGGGACGAAGGCGCGTCCTGCGGATCGCCGGAATGGGGGAATCCGCCGTCGAGGAGATGGTCGCGCCCGTCTACGCGAAGTGGAAGGAGGATCCCGTCACGATCCTGGCCTCTCCGGGTGAGGTGCAGCTCCATCTCGCCACTCGCGGCCGACCCGGCGAGGCGGACGCCCGTCTGGCGGCCATGGAGGAGGACTTCCGCTCCATCCTCGGCGATCGGATCTTCGGACAGGACACGGAGGATCTTCCCGTCGTCGTCGGGGAGCTGCTGCGACAGTCGGGAAAAACCCTCGCGCTGGCTGAGTCCTGCACGGGAGGGCTGGTCTCGTCTCTGTTGACCGACGTGCCGGGCTCGAGCGCGTACTTTCTCGGGTCCGTGGTGTCGTATGCCAACAGCGCCAAGTCGGATCTGCTGGACGTGTCGCGCGAAACGCTGGCGGCCCACGGCGCCGTTTCCCCCGAGGCGGCTCGCGAAATGGCCGAGGGCGCGCGCCGCCGTTTCGACGCGGATCTGGCCGTCTCCATCACCGGTATCGCCGGGCCCGACGGCGGCACTCCCGAGAAGCCCGTCGGAACGGTTTTCTTCGCTCTGGCGGAGCGCGGGGCCACCGGCTCCGGAAAGAAACGTCTTTTCGTCGGAGACCGCGCGACGATCCGGCGAGCCTCCGCGGTCCACGCCATGGAGATGCTGCGGCGACGCCTCGCCGGAATCGGCGGCGCTTCGTGAGGGCGTTTCTCGCGGTTCCAGCGGATCCGGAGTGGGCGCAAGTCGGAAGGACGCTCGTCGAGAAGCTCCGAGCCTCCTCTCCCCGCGCCTCGTGGACCAGGCCGGAATCCTGGCATCTCACGCTCCGATTCCTGCGAGAGATCTCCGATGCTGATGCAGCCTCATTCGCGGACGGGCTGGAGGAGAGACGCGTGGTCGCCCTTCCTGCGGGGGAGCTTTGCAGCGTCGGCCCGGTCGCGTTTCCCTCGAGGGGCCGGCCGCGCGTCCTGGGGATCAGGCTGTCCACACCCGCTTCGCTGGAGTCCCTCTGGCGCGCCGCGGGAGAGGCGGCGCGCAAGATCGGCCTGCCGCCGGAGCACCGGTCGTTTCATCCGCACCTGACCCTTGCCCGAGTCCGGGATCCCTGGCCCCCGTCGGCGGTCGACGTGTTCTGGGCCGAAGTCGAGGGTCTGCCGCTACCGCCCTGGCGTTTTTCCTCCTGCGTCCTCTTCTCGAGCCGGCTCGATCCGGCCGGCGCCGTTCACACGGCCGTTCGAACCTGGGAACTGAGCGCGGCTGGCCAGGAGGTCGGAGCATGAACGCGACGGCCGCCGCCCTGGTCGGCGTCGCGTATCTTCTCGGGTCCGTTTCCTTTGCCGTCCTGATCGTTCGCCTCACCACCGGAAAGGACATTCGCACCGAGGGCTCGGGCAACGCGGGAGCGACCAACGTCCTGCGCGCGCACGGCAGGCGGCTGGGCCTCGCCGTCGCCCTTCTCGACGTCGCGAAAGGCGCGGTCTCCGTGCTCCTGGTGCGCGCGGTGACGGGCGACCCGCGCTACGCGGCGGCCGCCGCGTTCGCCGCGATCCTGGGACATGTCTTCCCGATCTTCTACGGGTTCCGGGGCGGAAAGGGCGTCGCCACGGCCGTGGGCGCCTTCCTCGTCTTGACTCCGTGGCCGACTCTCGTCTGCATGGCGGTGTTCGTGGCTGTCGTCGTTGCGACCCGGTACGTCTCGCTCGGCTCGGTCGTTTCGATGGCGCTGCTCCCACCGGTGGCCGGCGTTCTCTTCCACGCCCCGCGTCCGGTTGTGATGGCCGCCGCCGGAGCCGCCTTCCTGATCATCTGGAAGCACCGCGACAACATTCGACGCCTCGCCCGCGGCGAGGAGCGCAAGCTGGGAGCCAGGTGAGAGTCGCCGTTCTCGGCGCGGGCTCATGGGGAACCGCGCTCGCGATCGAGCTCGCGCGCTCCGGCCACGTGGTGCTGCTCTGGGGCCGGGACCCGGAGGTCGCGGCGCGCATCGAGGCCGACGGGAGGAACCCGCGGAGGCTCACCGACCATGTGATCCCGCGGAGCGTTCGGAGCTCCTCCGATCTGGCGGAGGCCCTCGGGTTCGGTGAGATCGCCCTCGTCGCCGTTCCGTGCGCGTCGTTTCGTCCGATGCTCTCCCTGGCACCACCCTCCGAGGGCGAGGGGTTGCGTCTCGTGTCGACGGCCAAGGGAATCGAGCCCGAAACGCTCAAGCGCATGACCGAGATCCTGCTCGAGAGATATCCGAAGGCGTCGGTCGCGGCCCTGTCCGGTCCGACGTTTGCGGAGGGTGTCGCCAACGGAGACCCGACCGCGGCGGTGGTGGCTTCGAAGGATCGGGCCTTCGTCGAACGCCTTCAGGATTCGCTCTCGAGCCCCACGTTCCGGCTGTACCGGAGCGAAGACCTCGCCGGCGTCGAGCTCTGCGGCGCGTTGAAGAACGTGGTGGCGATCGCGGCGGGCATCGTGTCCGGCCTGGGCTTCGGGCACAACACGCTGGCGGCGCTGGTCACGCGGGGGCTCGCGGAGATCGCGCGCATCGTTCGCGCGCGCGGCGGCCAGGATCGCACGGTGCACGGCCTCGCGGGTGTCGGCGACCTGCTGCTGACCTGCACGGGCAAGCAGTCGCGCAACCGCTTCGTCGGCGAGCAGGTCGGCCGCGGGAAGCGTCTGGCCGATATCCTCGTGGACATGCCCGAGGTGGCCGAGGGGGCGCGGACGTGCCTGGCGGTACCGCACATGGCGGCGAAAGCCGGCGTCGAGGCGCCGATCGCGGAAGCGGTCGTGTCGGTCCTCTACGAGGGTGTGGCGGCCCGCGAGGCCGTGGATCAGTTGATGACCCGCGCGCTGCGGTCGGAGTAGGTCCGGCTCTAGGACGCCTTCTTTATCCGCTTGCCCGTCTCGAGGACGCGGATCGGCAGTACGATCGCCTGAAGTCCGGCGAACTGGAGACGGCGCTGAATGGCGAAGGCCGTCTCGTTGTGCAGGAGCCGGTAATACACGCGGTCGTTCTCGAAGACCAGCTGTCCCAGAAAGAAGAGCGAGCGCGGAAACTCCTTGTGCACCTGCTCGCACAGGTCGACCACGGATTGGACGGCCTCGGTGCCGATCTCAAGTCGGTAGTCGGCCTTGAATCCGAGCTTGTGGGCGAAGTCCACGTACTTCTGGAGGTCCTGGATCGTGTGCTGCTTGAGCGCTTCCAGCTCGGCCTCGCCCTTGAAGACCGCCGAGTCGATGACCCCGACCGAGACGAAGAGATAGCTCTTGAACTGATGCGGGAAGAGCGTCTGAACGGATAGCACCGTGTGCACGCCCAGTCCCGAGAATCCGTTGACGAGCATGACGGCCACGGGCTGGTCGCGGGGGATCTCTCCGGTGTCGACCGGGTGCGGCCGGACCGGAATGTTGAGCAGCTGCTCGTCGAGCCGGCGCAGTTGCTCGCGTACGCGTTGGTAGTGGCGTTTGACCAGGAAGGCGACGGCGACGAACGAAGAGGTGACCGCCACGGTCAACCAGGCGCCTTCCTCGAATTTCTCGTAGATCGTGATCAGGAGGATCGAGAGGCAGAGGAGCAATCCGGAGCCGTGGAGGAGGAGGTGCCGTTTCCAGTGGGGATCCCGGCTTCGTTCCTGAATCCAGTGGCGCGACATCCCGAGCATGGTCAGGCTGAACGTGAGGAACACATTGATGGCGTACATCACGACGAGCCGCGAAACCGACCCACGGGTGTACACGAGGGTCAGGAACGCGGCCAGACCCATCAGCCAGATGCCATTCTTCGTCACGAGGCGATCGGAGAGCTGGGCAAACCGCCGCGGCACCCAGGAGTCTGTGGCCATGTTCGCGAGAATGCGGGGGCCGTCGAGGAACCCCGCTTGCGCCGCGACGAAGAGCAGGCATCCCGCCGAGATCAGTGTCACGACGACGAGCGTCTCGCCGAGTGCGAATTCTCCGACGTGCCAGGATCCAAAGGCTCGCTCCGCCAGGATGGCGTTCATGACCTTCGTGGGGTGAGGCCGCGCTCCGACCAGCAGGTAGCCGAAGATGATGCCCGAGGCCGTGAAGGCCAGCGAGAGGGCCATGTACAGCATCGTGCGCTTCGCGTTGGCGACCCTCGGCTCGCGAAGGATCGGGACCCCGTTGGAGACGGCCTCGATGCCGGTATAGGTCCCGCCGCCCAGCGAGTAGGCGCGAAGGATGATGAAGATCATCGGGAGCCAGCCGATGCTCGAGGCCGTCGCGCGTGCCTCGGTGACGGCTCCCGACACGACGTGCGGAAGCTCCATGAAACGGCTTACGAATGCCACGGTGATCATCAGGAAATGGGTTGCCACAAACGTCAGAAAGATCGGTACGAGGACGGTGACGCTCTCCTTGACGCCCCGCAGGTTCAGAACGATCAGAACGAGAAGGGCCAGGACCTTCATGGCGAACGAGGTCCGATGCCACTCCGCCGGAAGGACGCTGAAGATCTGGTCCACTCCCGAAGCCACCGAGATCGAGATGGTCAAGACGTAGTCGATGATCAGGGCGCATCCGGAGATGACCCCCCAGCGATGGCCCAGCAGCTTGGTCGCGACCAGGTATCCGCCGCCTCCGCCCGGAAAGAGCTCGATCATTTTGCTGTAAGCCAGGGAAATGATCAGCACCGTGGCCGCAGTCATCAGAGCCAGGAAGACGGCCAGATAGCGGTGCTCGCCGAGCGCCTTGAACGCCTCCTCGGGGCCGTACGCGGAGGAGGACAATCCGTCGGCGCCCAGGCCCACCCAGGCGAGAAACGCGATGAGCGAGACGTGATGAAAGATCCGGGGATCCATGGGATCCCGGGCTTTTCCGACGAGGATGGTCTTGATTGTTGTGGGCAAGGTGCAAGCCCTGCTCGGGCGGGACGGGATTATAGACGCCGTTCACGCTGCGTTCATCGCCGCGTCCATACTCTTCGATCCGATTCCGCAGGCCGCATGGTGCGTCCGTGGATCAGGAGGAATGCATGAAAAAGGTTCTGGCTCTCGCGGTGATTCTGGGTTTCTGTGCCGTCGTCGGCCTCGCCAACCAGCACATGGAGGGCAAGGCGGTCGAGGGCACGATCAGCAAGGTCGACATGACCGGCAAGTCCTTCGTCGTGAAGACGGCCGACGGCAAGGAGACCACCTTCTACTGGAACGACACCACCAAGCTCGAGGGCTCGCTGAAGGAAGGCGAGATGGTCCACCTCAAGGCGGTCGAGAAGGACGGCAAGATGTGGGCGACCGGCGTTCACGTTGGAAAGATGGAGCCCAAGAAGTAGCATCGTCTCCTGTCAGGGATGGGCGAGCGGGGCTTGCGCCCCGCTCTTTTTTTGGGCGGGGGCGTGCTATTTTTCCTTCGACGACGGCCCCATCGTCTAACGGTTAGGACACGGCTCTTTCAAGGCCGGAGCACGGGTTCGATTCCCGTTGGGGCCGCCACTCTCAATCACGATCCTCACTCGCTGGCTCGCCGTGTCGGACACGGCTGTCTTCTTTGTGCGGGGGGCGCGTGGCGCCCCCCATTCCCCCTGGAGGCCGGAGCACCGGGGGGTTCGGGGGTCTCCCCCGAACAGTCATGTCGATTCCCGTTGGGGCCGCCAAGCTCGATCAGCCATGACCTCCAAACGGTGCGATACTGATTGCATGAAGACGCGACTCGGCCTGCTCGTCGCGGCGCTCGCCTGTCTGATCGGGATCCACGCCTGCGCCAACATCAACGAGGCCGACAAGAACAAGAAGGCGGCGCAGACCCAGGGCAAGTACTACGTCGAGCTGACCGACGACGCCGAAAGAGTCGAGGGAACCTGCAAGTTCATGCGCCAGATCAACGCGATCGAGGATCCCGTACGCATCCCCAGCAAGGCGGAGACTCCGGATTACTTCCGGGAAAAGGCCGCCTACTACGGGGCCGACACGGTGCTCCTCCGCGGCCAGGTCGGGGATCTCTACACCTGCGGCAATGTCGGCCTGAACCCGGACGGAACCCGCCAGGCACCCTACCCGACACCCGTGCCCAATTAGGCCTTCCGCCGGCGTCCCGCCGCCATATAATCCGCCCAGCTTTATGCGCGCGTGCCGTGCGGCGGTTGTCCTTTCGGCGCTCCTGCTCGCCGTATGTGCGGCGCCCGTCTCGGCGCAGTGGGCCGAGCCCGCGATGCAGTCTCCCGCAGCGGGGGAGTCCCTTGCTCCGGGATCGGTCGTCGAGGTGCGCTGGGGCTCCCTCTGCGCGGCGGGAATGAAGGCCGACGAGGCCGAGCTGGTCTTGTCGCTCGATGGCGGCGCGACGTTTCCGATTCGCGTCTCCCACGAGTTCTCGCCGTGCCAGACGCGCTACCTCTGGCGCGTCCCCGTGCTGGCGACCGGACGAGCGCGCCTCGGCGTGCGGATCGGGCACGAAGGCTTCGGTGAGACCGAGACGATCGCGCTCGTGGGCGGGGAGTTCCGCATCCTGTCGGATCTGGATGGACGGGTCCAGGCGCTCTACCGGAGGGCCGCCGAGTGGTGGACTCCGGCACCGGCGGTCCTGACGGCCCAGGATCTTCTGGATCGCTCGCTCTCGCCGGCGCACGGTCACCTCGCCCGGGTTGAGGATTCCGCGGACGTCGCCGCGCCGCCCGAGACAACCGTCTTTCGTCCGACAGTGACGATCGCAAAATTCACCGTTCATGAGGCGCCGCGCGCGACGCGCGTCGCGCCGGGCGATGCCCGCTCTTCGAGCGACCCGACTCCGCTGCGCCTCTAGACTCTCCTCCCTCCCAACAAAGCCCTGAAGGGAAGCGTTCGTCGGTCGGCGCTTGCGCGCGCCGACGTGCGAGCGGTTTCCCCGGGATCGACCTCAACCTTTTTCGCCGAGCTCATCCCGGATTCTCATGCGGCTCGCGCGGCCCTCCGTCCGCGCGGGCCGCCTTCTTATTTGACCGCGACGCGGACGAACGCGTTCCCTGCCGTAGAATCACGCGCAGTGAACTCTCTGCATCGTGCCGCAGCCGTCCTGGGGCTGCTTCTTGCTCTAGACGCCTCGCTCGCCGCGGCCGAGCCGCGATTCTCCACGCCCGTTCACGGCGACGTGCTCGCGTCCGGAGTGGTCCACGAGGTCCGATGGACGTCTCCGTGCGAAGACGCGCTCGAAACCGACGAGATGGAGCTGGTCCTGTCCGTCGATGGCGGCTGGACCTTCCCCATCCGACTGACCGCAGAGCTGCCGCCTTGCTCCTCGACCTTCCGATGGAAGATTCCGGCTCTTTCCACAGCCCGCGCCGTGCTCGCGGTCCGGAGGGGTCGCGAGGGGGAACCGGAGAGCGAGCGGGTTGCTCTCGCCAGCGAAGAATTCCGGATCACGTCGTTCGAGACGTCGCCAGCCTCGAGCCTGGTGCGCGGGCCGTCGGAGTGGTGGACGCAGCAGGCGCTTCTGGAGATCGGCGCCGAGAGCCTTCTCGGCGGTGCGCTACGAGAAGAACCCGAGCGCGTGTACGCTCCCATGACCGAATCGGACCTGGAGGAGCCTCCTCCCGCGCCGGCGGAAATCGGTGTGGAGCGTGAGGAAAGACTGAGTCACTCCCGCGACGACGTCATTCCCGCCGTCTCGGAGCCCTACCGCCTGCGTCGCGCGGCGCCCCTGCCCCTGCGCGAGTAGGCGGTCCTTCCTCGGTTCTCGTCTCGAATCCAACGAACGGAGGAAGGAAATGTACGCAGGTTCCGTGCGCCGGATTTCTGGCGTGTGCTCGATTGTTTTCGGTTTACTGGGCGCGGCGGCGCTCGCCCAGACTTCGCCTACACCATCGCCGACACCGGTTCCGACGCCCGCCCCGGTCGAAGAGAACATCGTGGTTTCGGCGACCAAGATCGCCGAGCCCGAGGTCGATGTTCCCCACGCGGTGAGCGTGATCTCGGGCGAGGAGCTGCGGCGGCGCGGCGTGAGTACCCTCTCCGAGGCGCTGCAGAACGTCGTCGGCGTCGATACCGGCGACGGGTCCGACAACAGCCCGCGGCTTCCCAACGTCGGCGTGTACGGCATCAAGGAGTTCGATGCGCTTCAGTTTCTGGTCGACGGTGTTCCCGTCGGCGGTCCGTTCAATCCGAATCTGACGATGATTCCGGTCGAGGACATCGACCGGATCGAAATCGTCCGGGGCCCGCAGGGAACGCTCTACGGCGTGGCCGCGTTCGCCGGAACGATCTCGGTCTACACGCGCCACGGCACGGGAGGGACGTGGGGGAGCGCCCGGCTGGGAGGCTTCGGCGCCTTCGCCCAGGGCTACGGCGACATCAACGTCGGTCACGAGGTGGCGCCGGGATTCACGCTGCGCTTGAACGGCCAGGTCCTGCAAGGCGGCGGCTGGCAGCAAAACACCAACTTCAAGCGCGACCAACTGCGTCTTGCCGCCGACAATGTCTGGGGCCAGACGAAGATGACGACCTCGTTCTTCTACCTTCGGGACACGAACTTCTGGGGATCCCCAACCCCGGTCGACGCCGGCCAGGTGGTGCCGGGCTTCAACATCGACCTCAACTACGCGGTCGGCAACGCCCGGGTCGACCACCACGTCGTCGGTCTCTTCAATACGATCTCAACACCGCTGTCCTCGACGGTCATCTTCGAGAACGTCCTGGGCGTGACCCGCGACAGCTCGGGCCAGATCCGGTCCTGGGTCACGGCGGTGGACGGCAACGAGGCCGAGTCGGAGGGCATCTCGCTGTATCCCACGGAATGGGTCGTCTACGACGATGCCCACGCGATCCTTAACTTCCATGCGGTGGGGACACACCGCCTCGTGGGGGGCGCCGCGATCACCTGGGGCAAGACCGACGCCGCGGGGCACGGCTTCGACTTCGCCTTCCAGATCGACCCGCAGGAGATCCCGGTCTACGGGACGTTCCCGTTCGGCGATAACCGGAGCTTCGAAGACCGGCGCACGTTCTTCGGGATCTACCTCAACGACGAGTGGACTCCCGTGCCGTGGTTCACCCTGACGTTCGGCGGCCGATACGACTTCACCAAGGAAACGCTCCATGTCGAGCAACAGGAGATCGGAGATCCGGAAGAGGACGTCATCGACGACGAGAGCACGGTGAACAAGCCTTCGTGGGGCGTTTCGGGAATGTTCCGGATCGTGGACCGGCCTTCCGGACCCCTGACGGCGGTCAACCTGTACGGTGCCGCCCGGCGCAATTTCAAGCCTGCCGCGCCGAATCTTACGGAGGCC
Organism: uncultured Acidobacteriota bacterium; assembly: GCA_963733815.1. Taxonomy (GTDB): domain Bacteria; phylum Acidobacteriota; class Thermoanaerobaculia; order UBA5066; family Gp7-AA6; genus DAHUXD01. The sequence continues at coordinate 137,067 of CAVTEG010000006.1, forward strand.
GAGGATGCCCACATCCTGAAGCCCGAGACCACAAATGCGCAGGAGGCGGGGCTCAAGACGCTCTGGCTAAACGGGACCCTGTCTCTCAATATCACCTGGTATCACATCATCTTCAACAACCTCGTCGTCGGCATCCTGACGCCGGACGGACCCGCGCTGACCAATGCGGGAAAGGAGAGGTTCCAGGGCACGGAGGTCGAGATCGGATATCAGATTCCCTGCATCCAGTACCTCACGCTTTACGGCGGCTACGCGCACCACGATTCCCGTTTCAAGGAGTTCACGTTCTTCACGCCCGACGGTGAGTTTCGCAACGTCGCCGGGAAACAGCTGGAGCTCGACCCGCGGGATTTGTGGAACTTCAAGTTCGTCATGGCGCCGCCGTCCGGTCCGGGCGGCTTCGTGGCCGTGCGCCACCAGAACCATCGTCCGCTGAATCGCCGCAATACCTTCTACACGCCGGCGTTCTACCAGGTCGACGCGGGAGTCTCGTGGGACTTCGAACACTTCCGCCTCGCGGTCTTCGGTCGCAACCTCACGGACTCGCGGCCTTACACGACGGAGAGCGAGATCGGCGACAGCCAGTTTTTCGTCGCGGCCCCCCGGGGGGTCGGCGCGGATCTGACCGTCCGCTTCTAGCCCGCACATGTCCTCCCCTCCTTCCGTTCACGCGGAGGGAGGGGAGGATCACTTCACGGGCCGGTAGTCCACGCCGAGGCGGTCGAACAGGAAGGCGTAGACGTCGACGGACTCGCCGACCTTTTCGTCGAGCGAGCTGCCGATGCCGTGGCCGGAGGTCGTTGCTCGTGCGCAGCAGCACGGGTGTTCCCGACGAAGCGGCCTGGAGACGCGCGGTCATCTTGCGCGACTGCATCGGGTCCACGCGCGGTCGTTGGCTCCCGTCAGGAACAGAATCGTCCGGGTAGGCCACGCCGTCTTTTACGTGATGGTACGGCGAGTACGCGTAGAGGCGCTGGAACTGGCCGCGGTCCGGCGACGGTGCCGAACTCCGTGACGTTGAACTCGCCGTTGGGCGAGAGCTCGACCCGCAGCATGTCGTAGATGCCGACGTGCGCCGACCACCGCGCGGAAGCGGTCGGGGTGCTGCGTGAGCATCGCGCCCATCAGCAGCCCGCCGTTGGAGCCGCCCTCGATCGCGAGGCGCGCGGGCCGGGTGTAGCCGAGCGCGATCAGCCGCTCGGCGCAGGCCGCAAAGTCGTCGAAGACGTTCTGCTTCGTCGTGAGGCGTCCGCTTCGGTGCCAGCCGTCGCCGAACTCGCCGCCTCCCCGGATCCTCGCCACGGCCCAAACGCCGCCCTGGGCGATCCAGATCCGCACGCATGGCGGAGTAAGTCGGGCGCTGGCTGACGGCATAGCCGCCGTACCCGTAGAGGAGCGTGGGGTTGTTGCCGTCGAGACGCGTGCCCTTCTTCCGCAGGACGTCGATCGGGACGCGCGTGCCGTCCTTCGAGACGGCCCACTCGCGCACGACTTCGGCGTCGCGGAAATCGACCGGCGACGAGCCCGTCAGCGCGGTCGCCGAAATCTTCCCGTCCGGCCCGGCGCGCTTCCAGGAGGGCGGCTCGAGCATGGTCTCCAGCGAGAAAAGGAGCGAGTCGTCACCGGCGGCGGCGATTTGCGCGATCGCGCACGCCGGCGGAAGCGTCGCCTTCGAGACGACGCTCCCGTCGAGATCGAGGACGCGCAGCTGCGAGTACCCGCCCGCCAGATCCGCCACGAAGATGCGATTCGCGGTCACCCGGAAATCGTCGATCGCAATTTGGGATTCCGGAACGGCGACCGCCGCTGCGGAGAGGTCGGCGGCGCCCGGTTGGAGTCGCAGGATGCTCCCGCGGCCCGAACCCTTGCGGGAAAGCAGGTAGAGCGATCCGTCGGACGCGAAGCGTCCCGCGAGCGCGAGGTCGGCGTCGCCGGCGATCTTTTTCCAGGGCGTTCCCGTCGGGCCTCCGAGATACAGCGACGCGTCCCCTCCGTCGCCGTTCTTGACGACGGCGAGGAGGCGCTTCCCGTCGTCGGACGTTTCGAACGTCGTCTCGGCGATTTTCGGGAACTCCCTGCCGAAGACGTACGTGTCGCGGTCCGTCGTTGTGCCGAGCCGGTGGTCGTAGACCTCCTGGTAGAAGTCGAGGTCCCGCGGCGGACGCTCCCCGGATCTGGGGTAGCGCGTGTAGAGGAATCCCGAGCCGTCGGGACTCCAGGCGACGTCGCCGCCGGCCGTTCCCCCGTTGACCCTCGGGATGACGTCCGGCCGCTTTCGACCGGTCGCCGTCTCGTAGACGTGGATCGATCCGGCCTCGCTGCCGCCCTCGGAGAGAGACACCGCGACCAGCTGCCCGTCGAGCGAGGGAACGTAGAAGTCGATCGACGTCGAGCCCTTCGTATCGATCGCATTGGGATCCACCACGACGCGCTCCGATGGCGCAGAGTCGGCCGACGCCATCGCCACCAGGAACGGTTGCTGGCGCGGAGGAAGGGTCTTGATCGCGAAGAGCCACGGGCCTCTCTTCTCGAGCGAGGCGTAGGAGGCCGATGCGAAGCCGGCGATCTGGCGCGCCCGATCCCGGATCTCGGCGGCGTGCGGCAGGACATCCAGCACGGCGCGCGCCCTCGCGTTCTGCGATTCGCTCCAGGCGACGACCTCGCGGTCGGCGCCGTTCTCGAGCCACCGGTAGTCGTCCGTGACCGACGTGCCGGAATAGGTGTCGGTGACGGGACGTCGGGGCGTCTCGGGAACGGCGGGGCACTTCGGCGGCGCCGGCGCGGCGGCGAGCCCAACGATGCAGACGAGAGCGGTGATCGCGAGGGCAATGTCTCGGCTCATGGAATCTCCTGGTACGAAGCGGTTTTTGGTCGCCGCGGATTCTACCTGTGAGCGTTCATGCTGCGTTCATCCCCGGGCGCGTAGCGTGGCCTCACCGATTCGGGACAAGAGGTCCCGTGTCGCAAAGGAGAAAAGATGAAGAAGGTGACCCTGTCCGTGCTTGCTCTGGCCCTCCCGCTGGCGGTCTTCGCCCAGCAGTCCGCCGCTCCGGCGCCTGCCGCGACCCCGAAGCCAGCCACGTCCTCGACGACGACCACGACCAAGAAGAAGCACTCGTCCTCCTCGAAGCACCACTCCTCGAAGCCCAAGCCGACGCCGGCGGCGGAGGCTCCCAAGCAGTAGGTCTTCCCGGCTCCGGCCGGGGGAGTCCCCTTGTGGCGCGCCGGGTAATCCCCCCGGCGCGCCATTTTTATTGCGGGAGCGGGGCGCGGCGGCATCCTGCTAATCTCTGCGCTTCATGCCGACGCCCCGGGACGTTCACTCCTACGCCAATCCCGACCGCGTTCGCGTCCGCCACGCGGATCTCGACCTGGACGTCCGCTTCGACCGGCGAATCCTGGAGGGAAGCGCGACCCTTTCCTTCGAGCAGCGTGACCCGGGTCCCGCGACACTCGAGCTGGACACGCGGGGCCTCTTCATCGCCAGGGTCGAGGCGCCGGAGGGAGGCGGCTGGAAGCCGATTCCCTTCGAGCTCGGGCCGCCCGATCCGATTCTGGGAGCGAAGCTCTCGATCGAGGCGCCTCCCAGGATCGACCGCGTTCGCATCCAATACGCGACCGGCGCGGGTGCCTCGGGTCTCCAGTGGCTGGCCCCCGAGCAGACCGCCGGGAAGACGCACCCCTTCCTCTTCTCCCAGTCCCAGGCCATCCATGCGCGCAGCTGGGTTCCCATCCAGGACACGCCACAGGTCCGGATGACGTTTTCGGCGACGCTGCGCACGCCGCCGGAGCTGTCGGCCGTCATGGGCGCCGCGGGCAACCCCGAAGGCGGCCGCGGGGGGACGTACCGCTTCTCGATGCCGCAGCGCATACCGGCGTATCTCCTCGCGCTGGCCGCGGGGGACATTGCGTTCGCGCCGCTCTCTTCCCGATCCGGCGTCTACGCGGAGCCCTCGGTCGTCGCGCGCGCGGCGCAGGAGTTCGCCGACACGGAGAACATGATGCGCGCGGCCGAGCGTCTCTACGGACCCTATCGCTGGGACCGGTACGACATCCTGGTGCTGCCTCCGAGCTTTCCGTTCGGAGGGATGGAGAATCCGCGGCTGACCTTCGCGACGCCGACCGTGCTGGCGGGAGACCGCAGCCTCGTGTCACTCATCGCGCACGAGCTGGCGCACTCCTGGTCCGGGAACCTCGTCACCAACGCGACTTGGAGTGACTTCTGGCTGAACGAGGGCTTTACGACCTACATCGAGCGGCGCCTCGTGGAGGAGGTGTTCGGCCCGGAGAAGGCGGCGATGGAGGCCGCACTCGGACGGCAGGACCTCGACGACGAGATCGCCCGGCTCGAGGACCGCGACGAGATCCTTCACATCGACCTTTCGGGACGCGATCCCGACGACGGCGCGACGCGTCTGCCGTACGAGAAGGGCTCGCTTTTCCTGCGCGCTCTCGAGGAACAGTACGGCCGGCAGAGGTTCGACCAGTTTCTCCGAGGCTATTTCGACCGGTTCGCGTTCCAGAGCATCGTCACGGCGGATTTCGTGGCGTATCTGCGTGAGCACCTCCTTTCGTCGGACGGGAGCAAGGCGAGCCGCATTCCTCTGGAGGAGTGGATCGAGAAGCCGGGTCTCCCGGCGTCCGCGCCGAGGCCCTCCTCGCGTGCACTCGAAGACGCAGCGGCGCGCGCTCAGGACTGGCTCGGCCGGCGGCTGGCGCCGTCGGAGCTTCCGTACACGAAGTGGACGACGCAGGAGCGGCTCCAGTTTCTCCGCAGCCTTCCTTCGCCCATGCCGGCCGACGGAATGGCCGAGCTCGACGCGGCGCTGGGTCTGACCCGGGCCGGCAACTCCGAAATCGCGTTTCAGTGGCTTCTGATGGCGATCCGAGCCGGATACGCTCCCGCCGACGCCCGTCTCGAGGAGTTCCTCGTAACGATCGGGCGGCGTAAGTTCATCAAGCCGCTCTACGAAGAGCTCGTGAAGACGCCGGAAGGCCGCTCTCGCGCCCTCGCGATCTACCGGAAGGCCCGGCCGGGTTACCATCCCATTGCGGTGGACACCGTGGACCGCATCGTGGGCGTGCATCCATGAGCGCCGAGATTCCGGCAGCCCCTTCCGCCGGACGGTTTTCGAGCGCGTGTCCGCTGGACTGCCCGGATGCCTGCAGCCTGGAGGTCACCGTCGAGAGCGGTCGCGTGGTGGCGGTGAGCGGCTCCGACGTCAACCCGGTCACCGCCGGCTACATCTGCTCGAAAGTCCGCCGCTTCCCGGAGCACGTTCACGGGTCCTCGCGCATCCCGCACCCGGGCATTCGCGTCGGACCCAAGGGCGACGGCCGCTTTCGCCGTGCATCGTGGGACGAGGCTTTGCGCCTCGTCGCCGAGAAGCTGAAATCGGTGCGAGACCGCCGCGGGGGCGAGGGCATCCTTCCGTTTTCTTATGGCGGATCCAATGGCTACCTCTCGCAGGACACGACGGATGCGAGGCTCTTCTTCCGTCTCGGAGCTTCTCGCCTCGCGCGCACGGTCTGCGCGGCGCCGTCCTCGGCCGCGGCCCGCGGTCTCTACGGCAAGATGACGGGGATCGCGCTGCCGGACTACGTTCACGCGAACCTGATTGTCCTCTGGGGCGTGAATCCGTCGGTGTCCGGCATCCACCTGCTTCCGTACATTCAGCAGGCGCAGAAGCGGGGCGCGAAGCTCGTCGTCGTGGACCCGCGGCGGACGAAGCTTGCGGAGCGCGCCGACCTCCATCTCGCGGTTCGCCCGGGCTCGGACCTGCCGGTCGCCCTCTCGGTGATCCGGTGGCTCTTCGAGAGCGGCCATGCCGATCGCGCGTTCCTGGGAGCGCATGCGTTGGGAGCGGAGGAGCTCGAGCGCCGGGCTGCGGCGTGGACGTTCGACCGCGCGGCCGAAGCCGCGGGAGTCCCGGCGCGCGACATCGAGCGCTTCGCCGGTGTCTACGCGGAAGCGAGTCCGGCGGCGATTCGCTGTGGATGGGGTGTGGAGCGCAATCGCAGCGGCGGCTCGGCCGTGGCGGCGATCCTGGCGCTGCCGGCGGTCGCCGGAAAGTTCGGCGTCCGGGGCGGCGGCTACACGATGAGCAACTCGCCGGCATGGCGCGAAATCGACGGGATGGCGGCCGCCGGAGAGGGGGCACCCGCGACGCGGACCGTCAACATGAACCGGCTGGGCGAAGCGCTCGGCTGGACGGGCGCCGACTCGGTGGATCTTCTCTTCGTCTACAACGCGAACCCGCTGATGACGGTGCCCGCGCAGGAGAAGATCCGGAAGGGCCTCTCCCGGGAGGATCTCTTTACGGTGGTCTTCGATCCCGTGCTCACCGACACGGCGCGATACGCGGACGTCGTCCTTCCCGCCGCGACGTTTCTGGAGCGCCGAGAGCTCTCGCGCGGCTACGGCGCCCTCGTGCTGCAGGACGCGGGCGCCGTGATCGCGCCCGTGGGAGAGGCGAGGCCCAACCACGAGGTCTTCGCCGAGCTGTGCCGGCGGACCGGGGTCTTCCGCGAGGGGGACGCCGAGTCCGCCGACGCCATCGCGCGCGTCATCCTCGCCCTTCCGGGAGGGCCTCGGAGCTCGCCTCGAGGATGGCCGGAGGCGGCGTGGCCTCGCCGGCCGAGGGTCAGAGCCCCGTGCAGTTCGTGGATGCGTTTCCGAAGACATCCGACGGCAAGGTGCACCTGGTTCCGGCCGACCTGGATTCCGAGGCGCCCGGGGGACTCTTCACTTACCTCCCGGATCCCGCCACGGCGGCGTTCCCGCTGGCGCTGATCTCTCCCGCCACCGATCGGACGATCAGCTCGACGCTGGGCGAGCTGCATCGGGCGGAGGTCGCCCTGGAAATGCATCCTTCGGATGCCGCGGCCCGGGGCATTTCCGACGGCGATCTCGTGCGTGTCCACAACGCGCTGGGCGAGGTGCGCTGCATGGCCCGCCTGTCGGAGGCGCTGAAGCCCGGCGTGGTCTTTCTTCCCAAAGGGCTCTGGTCCCACAACACCGCGAGTGGAACCACCGCGACGGCACTGGCGCCCGACACGCTTGCGGACCTCGGCGGGGGCGCCTGTTTCAACGACGCGCGCGTCGAGGTCTCGCCCGCGAGCATCGCGTGAGCGCCGCGACACCATCCGCGCACTCGCATCTCCACGCCGACTCGACGGCCGTGCGCCTCTGGCGGCGAGGTCGGCTCAAAGCCGCGTTGTTGCTGACGGCCGGCGTGCTCCTGATCGAATTCGCCGGAGGCCTGTGGACGGGAAGTCTGGCGCTCCTCGCCGACGCCGCGCACATGTTCACCGACGTCGCGGCCCTGACGCTCGCGTGGGCGGGAATGGCGCTGTCGGACCGGGCTCCGACCACCCGGCACACCTTCGGGTTCGCGCGCGCGGAAGTGCTCGCGGCGTTCATCAACGCGCAGCTGCTGCTGGTCGCGTCCGTGGCGATTCTCTGGGAAGCCTGGCGGCGTTTCCGGACGCCGGCGCCCGTCGAGACGAGCTGGATGCTGGTTGTGGCCGCGATCGGCCTCGACCGTCAACGTCATCGCGATCGGTCTCCTGCGCGGAGCGCGCGGCGAGAGCCTGAACATGCGCGCCGCCTACCTCGAGGTCCTCACCGACGCGCTCGGTTCCCTCGCCGTGCTCGTCAGCGCCGCGGTCATGGCGCGCACCGGATGGTGGGGGCTCGACGCGCTGGTGTCGGCGGCGATCGCGCTGCTCGTGCTGCCGCGCGCGGTGTCGATCCTGCGCGAAGCCGCGCACATCCTGCTCGAGGGCACGCCGGCATCGATCGACGTCGCGGCGCTTCGCGACCGGATCCTCCGCGTCCCCGGAGTCGAAGCGGTCCACGATCTCCATTTCTGGACGCTTTCCTCCGGCTCCCATTCGGCGAGCCTGCACATCCGCGCGGCGGGCGGCGCCGGCCGCGAAGGCATCCTCGCGGCGGTGCAGCGCGTGCTCGTCGAGGGAGCGGGGGTGGGGCACTGCACGGTCCAGGTCGAGGAGGGCGAGGATCCGGCCTGCCGGTCGGCGGCGCACCATGTCTGAAGCGCAGTCGGGTAACGGCTCCCTGGAGATCCTGGGGGCGGGTCCAGCAGGTCTGTCCGCGGCCCTGACCGCCGCCCGCGCCGGCAAGCAGGTCGCGCTCTATGAGCAGCGGGCGGAGTGCGGGAGCCGGTTTCACGGCGACCTCCAGGGCCTGGAGAACTGGACCACGCGCGGCGACGTCCTCGAGGAGCTCGCCGAGATCGGGATCGCGGCCACCTTCGATCCGGTTCCGATCCGCGAGGGGGTCTTCTTCGACTCCGAGGGACGCGAGCGGATCGTCCGCTCGGACCGCCCCGCGTTCTACCTGGTGCGGCGGGGAACCGGCGAGGGCACGCTGGACCAGAGCCTCAAGCGCCAGGCGATCGACGCCGGCGCACGGATTCTCTTCCGGGAGGCGCCGGAAGATCTGCCGCACGGGGGAATCCGCACGCCCGGGCCGGGGCGCTGCGACGCGCTCGACGTCGGGTATGTCTTCGAGACCGACATGCCGGACGGCGTCTTCGCGGTGCTCTCCGAGCGGCTGGCGCCCAAGGGCTACGCGTATCTGCTGGTCTGCCGCGGCCGCGGCACCGTCGCCTCCTGCATCTTCGACGACTATTCCAATGCCCGCGAATACCGGGAGCGCACGCGGGAGTTCTTCGAGCGCCGGGCGGGACTCCGCATGCGGACCGCCGCGGCTTTCGGAGGCACCGGAAACGTGCGCGCCGCGCCCATCGCGCGCCGGGGCTCGACGCTCTACGCCGGCGAGGCCGCGGGGTTCCAGGACGCGCTCTGGGGGTTCGGGATCCGCTTCGCGCTGGTCTCCGGGCATATGGCCGCGCGGGCCCTCCTGGCGAGTGCGCCGGGCGACTACGAGCGCACCGTGCGCGAGCGATTCGCGGGGTTTCTGAGGACGTCGTTCGTCAACCGGTACTTCTACGAGAGGCTCGGCGACTCCGGCTATGGGCGTCTTCTCTCCCGGATCGGGCGGGCCGCCGATGCCCGGGAGTGGCTGCGGCGTTTCTACGCACCGCGCCTCTGGAAGACGCTCTGGTTCCCGGTGGCCCGATGCGCCGTCGAGGCCGGACGCCGCCGGGCCGAGGCCCGCGCGCGGCACATCGAGGCATAGACTCGGCCTCACGTGCCGCAGACGCCTCACATCGAGCACCACTTCACCGCCAGCGACGCCGTACGCGACGTCGTCATCGGCATGTCGGACGGCCTGACCGTTCCCTTCGCGCTGGCGGCGGGACTTTCGGGAGCCGTTGCCTCGACGGGAATCATCGTCACCGCCGGTCTGGCCGAGATCGCCGCAGGCTCGATCGCGATGGGCCTGGGAGGCTACCTCGCGGCGCCGGAGCGACGCGGAGCACTACGCCAGCGAACGCGCGCGGGAGCATCGCGAGGTCCGCGACAAGCCGGTCGAGGAGACTCGCGAGGTGGCCGAGGTGTTTCGCGGTTACGGGCTGACCGACCACGAGATCGCGCCCATCCTGCGCGCCTTTCACGACCGGCCGCAGCAGTGGATCGACTTCATGATGCGCTTCGAGCTGGGCCTCGAGAAGCCCGACCCGTCGAGGGCGCTGAAGAGCGCGGCCCGAATCGGCGGCGCGTACGCCGTGGGGGGGCTGGTGCCGCTGGGGCCCTACATTCTGCTTGGCCAACCTTCGACCGCGTTGATGGTCTCGGTGGCGCTGACACTCGCCGCGCTCTGGATCTTCGGTTTCGTCAAGGGCCGCTTCACGGGGGCGCGGCCGTGGAAGAGCGCGGTGCAGACGACCTTGATCGGGGGCCTCGCCGCCGCCGCGGCATTCGCGATCGCGCGGGCGGTGGGGTAGAGGCGGAGACCCGCCAGTGGCGACGCGCACTGCCGAACGCGAACCGCTCCTGGCGCCGCAGCCGCGGCCACGGCCGAAGCGCCGCCTTCCGCGGGATCTGCGCCGCGACAACGTCTGGCGGGTCGCGGCCGGCATTCCCGGTGGATTGCGGAGCCCCGAGTTTCTGTCGCTGCTCGAACGGATCGACGGCGACGTCTTCTTCGGGGACAACCGCTCGGCCATCTTCTTCCACGGCGACGAAGCTTTCGCGTCGATGCTGCGGGACGTCGCCGCCGCCCGGGACGAGGTGCTGCTCGAGGCGTACATCTTCAAGGACGACGCGACCGGGAAGCGCTTTCAGGACGAGCTGCTGGCCGCGGCGAAGCGCGGCGTGACCGTGCGCGTCCTCGCCGACGCGATCGGATCCTGGGAGACGCGGCGGGCGTTCTGGGAGGAGCTCCGCCGCGGCGGTGTGGACGCGAGGCTCTTTCATCCTCCGTGGAACCTGCGCTTTCTGAAGTTCCGGGACCACCGGAAGATCCTGGTCGTCGACCGGCGGATCGCCTATACGGGCGGGATGAACATCGGCGAGGAATATGGATCCTCGATCGCGCCGAGCGTCGGGGCCGCGTCGGGCGAGGGAAGGGTGTGGCGCGACACGCACGCTCGGGTCGAGGGGCCGGCGGCCTGGGAAATGGCCGTCGTCTTCGAGGAGGGCTGGCGCCATGCGGGAGGAGACCCGATCCGCCTCGGGCCGGGACGCATCGGGGGAGAAGCGCCCGCGCGCGTTCTGGTCCTGGATTCCCGGCCGGGCCGGGGCACCCTCGAGATTTCGTCGGCGTTCGCGGCCGTCGTCGGCGCCGCTCGTTTCCGTCTGTGGATCACCGTGGCCTATTTCGCGCCGCACAAGAGGGTGATCCGGATCCTGGGCGAAGCCGTGGCGCGCGGCGTCGACGTGCGCCTTCTCCTTCCCGGAAAGACCGACGTGGCGACCGTGCGCCATGCGGGACACGGCTTCTACTCGGATCTGCTCGAACGGGGCGTTCGGGTCTTCGAGTACCGGGCGGCCGTGCTCCACGCGAAGACCCTCGTCGCCGACGGGTTCCTCTCCGCCGTGGGCTCAAGCAACCTCGACTTCCGGTCCTTCGAGCTGAATGCCGAGTGCAACTTCGTCTTCGCCTGCGAGGAAACGGGGCGGGTGATGGAGGAGCAGTATGAGAAGGACATCTCACCGGTCGGAGGAAATCCGCCTGCCGTCGTGGCGTGCGCGGGGCGCACTCCACCGGGTGGGCGACGCGCTCGCCCGCCGGCTGGCGCCGATTCTCTAGTCGCCAGCCGCTAGCGGCGTCGGAACGGGACGACGAGAGTCGGCAGCTTCATCCCCGCGACGCTCCGCAGCGCGGTCGAGCCCGGCAGGACGGATCGCACGCCGCGGCCGTGCCGTCCGAGGATGAGCAGGTCGTAGCCGCGGCGGGCTTCCTTGCCGAGAGCCGTGTCCGAAGCTCCCTTGAGCAGAAGCACGCGCTCGCCTTCCCGAGCCAGCGACGAGAGCTGCCGTACGTAGAGGTTGCGAATCTCCGCAGCAAGCGACCGCGATCGGCTGCGCAGCAGATCGCCTCGCTCGAGTGTGACGGCGGCGCGGACGTCCGAGAACGGCCGGACGTGCGCGATCGTCAGCTCCGCGCCGGATCGGCCCGCGAGCTCCCGTGCGAAGGCGAGGGCCTTGCGGGATTCGGGAGAGAAGTCCACTCCCACGAGAAAGCGAAGCGGCCGTCGCATGGCCGGCGAATTTATCATCCGTTTCCTTAACTGCGGAGTAACCGTCGCTCGGGCTGCGGCGTCGTGTCATACGATCCGCGGCGGAGGCCAACATGCGTTTCCTCGCCGGTGTTCTCTTCGGGATCCTCCTCGTCGGCCTGGGCGCCGTCGCGTTTCTCGCAACCGGTTCTTTCAACACCGCCGCGACGTTGCCGCCGGGCAAGGTCGAAAAGCAGGTCGCGGCGCTGGCGCTGACCAAATCGGTCCAGCGTCGCGCTTCGAGCACCAAGAATCCCTTCGCGGGAAAGACGGACGCGATGCGCGGGGGTCTCGAGCACTACAAGGAAATGTGCGTGACCTGCCACGGAGCACCGGGCGTGGATCCTTCCGAGATCGGTGAGGGGCTGAATCCGCCGGCGCCGGACCTGACGCTGGCGAAGGTCCAGGAGCGCACCGACGGCCAGCTCTTCTGGCTCGTGCAGAACGGCATTCGCATGACGGGCATGCCGGCGTTCGGACCGACCCACAAGGACGAGGAGATCTGGAAGATCGTCGCGTTCCTCCGCCATCTGCCCGAGCTGACAGCCGAAGAAGAGAAGCAGCTCAAGCCGGCAGAGTGAGCGCGTTGCGAAGCACGTCGCCCACGGAGATTCCTCCCCGGTAACTGCCGAGAAACCGAAGGCCCGGGAGGTCGGCTTCCGCCTTTTCGACCGCGGCCATCCTCTCCCGATGGCCCGCTTCGTATTGGGGAATCGCTCGCTCCCAGCGGGTCGTCATCACCACACGCGGGGATCCGCGCGTGACTCCCTCGGCCTCGAGGTCGCGAGCGGCGATTGCCGCGAGCTCATCGTCCGGGAACTCGAGGACTTCGGGGTCGCGAGCGCCGCCGAGAAAGACCGTCAGGAGCGCGAAGCCATCGGGCGCTCGCCCCGCAAAGAGGCTCGAGCTCCATACCGCGCCGAGGATTCGGCGCTCTGGATCGGGCACGACGAGGTGGCCGAAGCCCTCGAGGGGGCGGGCCAGGGCCGACCGCGGCCACGCCAGGTGCAGGACGGCGAGCGGAGGATGCGGGATCGCGTCGAGCGCGACGGCCGCTTCGGGACTGAGCGGACGTATCAGCTCCGCCGCGATCAGGGCCGGAGATGCGAGCAGAACGGCGGCTCCTTCGAAATCGCCGGCGGGAGTGCGGACGACCCATCGCCCGGCTCGGCGTTCGAGGGCGAGCGCCGGTGTGGCGGGACGCAGCGACTGCCCGAGCGCCCTCGCGAGCGCGCGGGGAAGCGTCTCGAGGCCGTCTCGAAACGAGACGAGCCCGCGCGGAGCCCGAGGCTCTTCGGTGCGCGCCCGCCGTTCGAGAAGGGCGCCCCGGACGAGGCTGCCGTGCGCGCGGTCCCACCGAACGAGCGTCGGAAACGCCGCCGCCGCTTCCAGGCGGGACGCGCTCCCCGCGAAGATTCCGGCGACGAACGGCTCGACCAGCCGCTCGGCCACTTCGCTCCCGAGCCGTCTCGCGAAGAAGTCCCGCACGCTCTCGTCATCGCGCGAGCCGCGCGGCTGGAACGGCTCGGCCAGCAGACGCAGCTTCGCGCCGGGCGAGAGAAGCCCCGACGCGACGAAGGCTCCGGGAGAAGAGGGAAGCCGGTGGAGACGGCCCCGGAAGTCGACGAAGCGCGGCACGCCCGGCGCGGCGAAAAGCATCTGGTCCGCCACGCCGAGCTCGCCGACGAGATAGACCAGCTCCGGCGTGGACCGCACCGTGTTGGGTCCGGTCTCCAGCAGGAAGCCGTCAATCCGCTCCGTCCGAACGACGCCGCCGGGTCTCTGGGACCGCTCGAGAACCACGGCGTCCTTGCCGGAGCGGATCAGGGCGTAGGCGGCGGCGAGACCGGACAGTCCCGCGCCCACGACGATGGTGCGATCGCTCATGCGCTCCAGAAACGGGTCCGGGAGCCCGCGAGGTCCGCAAGCGCGCGCAGGAACTTCGGGCGATCGTTCAGGCCGCGGGTGCGGCGGAACTGCGCGATCCCGGCGGCACTCGCCGCGTCGGCGAAAAGCTGGTCGATCTCGTAGAGCGTCTCGACGTGGTCGGTCACAAACGCGATCGGCACGACGAGCACCTGCTTCTGTCCTCGCCCGCCCAGATTCTTCAAGACGTCCAGCGTGGCGGGCCCCAGCCACTCGACCGGCCCGAGCTTCGACTGGTAGGCGAGCGAAGACGGGCCCGTCCATTGGAGACGCGCCACGATGGCAGCGACGCTCGCTTCCACCTCGGCGGGGTAGGGATCGCCTTCCCGGTCCACGAGCTTCTTCGGAATCGAATGTGCCGAGAAAAGGAGATGCACCGCCTCGGCACGAGGGTCCGGAAACTTCGCCAGCTCTTCGCGGACGCCTGCGGCGTGCGCTTCGACGAAGAGCGGATGTGCCGGCCAGGACGAAAGCTCGTCGAGAGCGGCGCCGGGCGCGAAGCGACGGACAGCCTCCCGGGTCCTGTCGAGCGCGCCTTTCGTGGTGGTCAGGGAGTACTGCGGGTAGAGCGGGAAAGCCAGGAATCGCCGCGTTCCCGATGCGGCGAGCTCGCGCACGACGTCCTCGACGAGAGGAGCCGAACACGTCATCGCGGCGCGCACGTCCACGTCGCGGCCTCCCTCACGCAGGAGACGCTGAACTCCCTCCGCCTGCTGTTCGGTCAGCCGGCGGATCGGGGACCCGCCGCCGATCGAGGCGTAGAGCTTTCGGGAGGCCGTCGCGCGCCCGAGGGCGATCGCTCCGGCGATCGCCTTGCGCAGGATGGCCGGACGCGCACGGATCACCTCGGGGTCCGAGAAGAGACGGTAGAGAAAGCGCGGAACGTCGTCGAGGGTCTCGGGGCCGCCGAGCTGGAGGAAGAGAATCGCCCGCTGGGTCACGTCGTTGGATGGGAGCTCAGAGCGTCCGTGAGAACACCGGCTTCTGCGGAGTCTCCTCGAGGTACGCGTCGAAGGGCATGGCGAGGTTGCGCAGGAAGATCCGGCCGAGCGGCGTGGCGCGGACCTCGCCGCGGGACAGCGTGACCAGTCCGTCCTCGGCGGGCCCCGCGAGGCGGGCGATCGCCTCCGCGAAGGTCTCGTCGAATCGGATGCCGTAACGCTCCTCGATCTCGCGCTTGACGACGACACCGTGGCAGAGAAGGTTGCCGATGACGGTCCGGCGCAGGGCGTCGTCGTCGGAGAGCCGCGCGCCGCGGAATGTCGCCGCTGTGCCGCCGAGCACGGCCTCCCGGTAGCCGGCGAGCTCGCGGCGGTTCTGCACATAGTAGGGGCCGATCGCACCGATCGCGCTCATCCCGAAGCCGAGGAGGTCCATGCCGGCCTTGGTCGTGTAGCCCTGAAAGTTGCGGTGGAGCGTCCGGTCCCGGCGCGCACGCGCGAGCTCGTCCTCGGGACGGGCGAAGTGGTCCATCCCGATGTATTCGTAGCCGGCCTCCGTGAAGCGCTCCAGCCCTATGCGAAAGATGCCGAACTTGGTCGTTTCGTCGGGAAGGTGCGGCTCCAGGACCGCCTGGTGCTTCTTCATCCAGGGCACGTTGGCGTAGGAGTAGACGGCCAGTCGGTCGGGCGAGATGTCGAGCACCCGGTCGATGGTCCGCGAGAAGGTCTCGGGAGTCTGGTGCGGCAGGCCGTAGATCAGGTCCATGTTGACGCTGGGAAATCCCAGGGAGCGCGCGGCCGCCACGAGGTCGCGCGTGGCCTCGTAGGGCTGGATGCGGTTGATCGCCGCCTGGACTCGCGGATCGAAGTCCTGGACCCCGAGACTGAGCCGATTGAATCCCAGGCGCGCGAGAGTCTCGAGATGTCCCACGGTCGTGACGCGCGGATCGATCTCGACTCCGATCTCCGCGTCCGCGGCGAAGGCGAAGCGATCCCGGACCCTCCCGAAGAGGCGCTCGAGCCTCTCCGGCGCGAAGTAGGTCGGCGTTCCGCCTCCCCAGTGGAGCTGCGTGACGGGGCGAGCCGGGCCGACGGCGCCGGCGACCCAGTCGATCTCGCGCTCGAGCGGATCCAGGTAGGGGACCTCCGGCGCGTGGTCGCGGCCGGTGATCACCACCGTGCAGCCGCAGAAGAAACACAGCTTCTCGCAGAACGGGAGATGGAAGTAGAGCGAAAGCGGTGCGGGCGATTCGGCGGCCGAGCTCTCTTCGAGGATGCGCCGGTAGTCCTCGCCGTCGAACGTCTCCGTCCACATGGGCGCCGTCGGATAGGACGTGTAGCGCGGCCCCTGCACGTTGTAGCGCTTCAGGAGCTCGAGAGGCAGGTCGGCGGCTTTCATGCCGGGACCGCGGCCGCGAGCGGCAGCCGGGCCGCCGCGAAGAACGCCTCGACGCAGTCCAGGCGCGATCCGGGAAGCACGCCGTGGCCGAGATTGACGACATGGTACTGGCCGCCGGACATCTCCAGGAGTGCCCGCGTTCGTCGAGCGACCTCCTCCGGGGTCCCGAGCAGGAGCGCCGGGTCCAGGTTTCCCTGCAGCGGCCTTTCGGGCAGGCGCCGCCGCGCTTCGTCCCACGGGGTGCGCCAGTCGATCGAGAGGACGTCGGCGCCGGTTTCGACAAGCGCCTCGAGAAGGTGGCCGCAGCCGTTGACGTAGAGGATCACGGGCTCTCCACGCCGGCGGATTCCCGCAATGGCCCGGGCGGCGGCGGGCAGGGCCCACTCCCGGTAGTCCTCACGGGTCAACTCGCCGGCCCAGGTGTCGAAGAGCTGAACCCCCCGGGCTCCTGAAGCGATCTGGAAGGAGAGCACCTCGGCGGCGACGTCGGCCAGCAGATCGAGCAGACGCCGGAGCGTCTCGGGGTCGCGAAGCATCATCTCCTTGATCGCGGCGAAGCTGCGCGAGCCGCCGCCCTCGACGAGGTAGGACGCGAGCGTCCACGGAGCCCCGCAGAACCCGAGCACCGCCGCCTGCGAGCCGACTTCCTTCGAAAGCTTCGCGAGGATCTCTCCGGTGAACGGAATCTCCTGCGCCGGATCGAAACGGTGCAGGCGTGAGACCGCGCCGGCGTCGCGAACCGGGTCCGGCAGCTCGGGCCCGCCGTCGCCGAACGCGACGCGGACGCCCATGGCCTGCGCCGGGACGAGGATGTCCGAGAAGAAGATCACGGCATCGGGAGCGAAACGCCGGAACGGCTGGAGCGAAACCTCCGCGGCGAGGTCGACGCTTCGACACAGCTCCAGGAACGTGACTTTCTCGCGGATCGCGCGGTACTCGGGAAGGTATCGCCCCGCCTGACGCATCATCCATACCGGTGCCCGGTCCACTCTGCGCCCCAGGCACGCCGAGAGAAGCCGGTCCGCGGAAGGGGAGCCCGGGTCCGTCATTTCAGGAGTTGCCGCAGCACGTACGGCAGTATGCCTCCGTGTCGGTAGTAGTCCACTTCGATCGGCGTATCGATCCGGACGCGCAGCGGGATCTCCTCCACACGGCCGTCGGACCGATGCACCACGAGGGGGATGGTCTGGCGGGGCGCGAGACCTTTCGAGGGTCCCGGCAGGTCGTAGGCTTCGGTGCCGTCGAGACCGAGCTTGCGCGCGTTCTGCCCTTCGGGCCATTGCAGTGGCAGGACGCCCATGCCCACGAGGTTCGAGCGATGGATGCGCTCGAAGCTCTGCGCCACGACCGCACGCACGCCGAGGAGCCTCGTCCCCTTCGCCGCCCAGTCGCGCGAGCTTCCCGTTCCGTACTCGTGGCCGGCGAAGACCACCAGCGGCACACCCTCCCGCTGGTAGCGCATGGCCGCGTCGAAGATCGGCATCTCTTCGCCGCTGGGCTGATGCTTCGTGACGCCGCCCTCGACTCCCGGCACCATGTGGTTTCGGATCCGCACGTTGGCGAACGTCCCTCGCGTCATGACGCGGTCGTTTCCGCGCCGTGCGCCGTACGTGTTGAATTCCTCGGGTGATACGCCCAGCGACATCAGGTAGATGCCGGCGGGCGAGTTCTTCTTGATCGCGCCGGCGGGGCTGATGTGGTCCGTCGTGACGGAGTCGCCGAAGATCGCCAGCGCCCGCGCTCCGGCCACGTCGGTCACGGGCGAGGGCTGCAGCGAGAAGCCTTCGAAGAAGGGCGGCTCCTGGATGTAGTTGTTCCGGATGTCCCAGGCGTAGACGGTGCCCGTCGATCCGGGGACCTCCTGCCAGAGCGGATTGGCGTCGGCGAGATCGGCGTAGAGCTTCGCGTAGGTCTTGGCGTCGACCGCCGAAAGCAGCGCCTCGGAGACCTCCGCCATCGACGGCCAGATGTCGCGCAGGAACACCGGGGCGCCGGCCTTGTCGGTGCCGAGCGGGTCGTTCTCCAGATCCAGGTCCACGCGGCCGGCCAGCGCGAAGGCCACGACGAGCGGCGGGCTCATCAGGAAGTTCGCCTTGATCGACTGGTGGATACGCGCCTCGAAGTTGCGGTTGCCCGAGAGGACGGCCGCGGCGATCAGATCCTGCGAGTTGACGGCCTCTTCGACGCCGGCGTCGAGGGGGCCCGAGTTGCCGATGCACGTCGTGCATCCGTATCCCACCAGGTTGAAGCCGAGGTGATCCAGGTAGGGCTGGAGCCCGGTCTTCGCGAGGTAGTCGGTCACGACGCGCGAGCCGGGCGCGAGCGACGCCTTGACGCGGGGGGAGACCGTCAGCCCGCGCTCGACGGCCTTCTTGGCGAGCAGGCCGGCGCCCAGCATGACGGAGGGGTTCGACGTATTGGTGCACGAGGTGATGGCCGCGATCAGCACGTCCCCGTGCCCGACGTCCACCTGCACCGGGGGCGAGACCTCGAGCGTCTCGACGTTGGGAGTCGGGCGGTTGTTCGCCATCTCCGACTCCGTCCAGACGTTGATGTCCTCCCTTCGCGCCTTCTCCAGGGCCGGGGGCCTCATGCTGCCGCCTCCCGACGTCGCGCGGCCCAGTTTCACGGGGAAACGGCGCGAGAGCTCGGCCAGGTCCTTTCCATAGCCGCTTTCGGAGGCCGGGGCCATGAACAGGTTCCGAAAGGTCTGCTTGAGCTCGGGAAGATCGATGCGATCCTGCGGGCGGCGCGGTCCCGACACGCTCGGCGACACGGACGCGAGGTCGAGATGCAGGGTTTCGCTGTAGTCGCAGTCTCCCTCGCGAGGGATGCCGAGGAGGCCCTGGGCGGTATAGTACGCTGCGGAACGCGTCGACGTGCTCCCGGCTCCGGCCGGTTCCGAGGAGGTAGCGGCAGGTCTCCTCGTCGATCGGGAAGTAGCCCATCGTCGCGCCGTACTCCGGCGCCATGTTGGCCACGGTGGCCCGGTCCGTGACCGGGAGCGACGCCGCGCCCTCTCCGAAGAACTCGACGAACTTTCCGACGACCTTCGCGCGCCGCAGCATCTCCGTCACGACGAGCACGAGGTCGGTCGCCGTCACGCCCTCGCGGAGCCTGCCGGACATGCGCACGCCCACGACGTCGGGCGTCAGGAAATAGACGGGCTGTCCCAGCATTCCGGCCTCGGCCTCGATGCCTCCGACCCCCCAGCCCACGATACCGAGGCCGTTGATCATCGTCGTGTGGGAGTCGGTGCCGACGAGCGAGTCGGGGTAGTAGACGCCGTTGTCGACGAAGACGCCACGCGCCAGGTACTCGAGGTTGACCTGGTGCACGATGCCGATTCCCGGCGGGACGACCTGGAAACCGTGAAACGCCTGCATGCCCCACTTCAGGAACTCGTAGCGGGCCCGGTTGCGCCGAAACTCGATCTCCATGTTCATCCGCAGCGCGTCGGGGGTGTTCCACTCGTCGACCTGCACGGAGTGGTCGACGACCAGCGCGACCGGTACGAGAGGCTCGATGCGCTTGGGATCGCGCTGGAGGCGGGCCACGGCCGAGCGCATGGCGGCCAGGTCGACGAGCAGCGGGACCCCCGTGAAATCCTGAAGGAGGATGCGGGCGACGACGAACGGGATCTCGGCGATTCGCTCGCCGCGGGGCTTCCACGCCGCGAGGGCCCGCACGTCCTCTTCCTTGACGCGCTTGCCGTCGCAGTTGCGCAGGAGCGACTCCAGCACGATCCGGATGGAGACGGGGAGGCGGGAGACCGCCCCGAGACCCTCCTTCTCGAGCTGCGGAAGCGAGTAGAGGACGCCGGTCGAACCGCCCGGCAGGGAAAACGTCTGGCGTGCGCGGGTCAAGAAGCTCATCGCCGGTATCGTATTCCACGCGACAGCGGCTGATAAACTCTCTCTCTTCGATGGGACCGCACGTTCTGGGCTGGCTCGCGGTCGTCTGCTATTGCGGCGCCGAGGCCGTGGCGATCGTTTCCCTGGTCCGCGGCCGCGGCGCTCTCTACCGCCTGGCCCCCGCGCTGGTCGCGGCGGGGCTCGTTCTCCACTTCATGGACCTGATGCAGAGGGCGCGCGTCCTCCACTCCGTGCCCTACCGTACGCTCGGGGGCTCGGTCTCATTCTTCGGCTGGATGCTGGGCATCGCCTACCTCTTTCTCCTGCTCCGACACCGCGAGCGCGCGACCGGGCCCTTCCTGATCCCGTTCATCATCCTCGCCACGGCTGTGGGCCTGATGCTTCCCGAGGCGGCTGCGGCTCCGGGTCAGGGGTTGCACGGGTCGGTATTCGCTCTCCACGTGACCCTGGCCATTCTGGCCTACGCGGCGTTCGCGCTTTCGTTCGTGCTGTCGGTGCTCTACCTGGTCCAGAGCCGCCAGCTTCGCCGCAAACAGACCGGCCTGCTCTTTTCGCGGCTGCCGCCGCTGGACGTCATCGCGCGTTTGAATCGCACCAGCGTGACGGTCGGGCTCGCAGTGCTGACGCTGTCGCTGGTCCTCGGGATTTTCTGGGCCGAGAAGGTCTGGCCGAGCGTCGCGGATCCCAAGGTCGTCTGGGCCGCGGTCACTCTCGCGGTGTACGGGTTCCTTCTCTGGATGGATCGGCGAGGCTGGGAGGGGCCGCGCGTGGCGGTGCTGTCGATCCTCGGCTTCGGTGTCGTCCTCTTCTCCTACACCGTGGTCAACCTCTATTTCAGCCAGGCGCACAGCTTCCGATGAACGCCGGCGAAGCGCGGCTGGTGTTGCTGGGTTGGAGCCTCCGCGGAGGCAGCAGCCTCTCCCTGCGCGAGCGCATCGCCTTCACGGCCGATGAGACGAAGGAAGCCCTCAACCGGATCCGGGACGGGGGCCTCGTCCGGGAGGGGGTCATCGTCGCGACCTGCCACCGTAGCGAGATCTACGGCGTGTCCGACGGCGACGCGCCGCGCGAGCGGATCGCCGCGCTGATCTCGGAATGGCGGGGACTGGATCCGGCCGAGCTCGCCGGATCGAGCTTCTATCGCGAGGGCGCCGACGCCGCACGGCATCTCTTCCGGGTGGCCGCGGGGCTGGACTCGATGGCGCTGGGGGAGAGCGAAGTCCTCGGCCAGGTGCGGGCCGCGTTGCGCGTGGCCCGCGAGGCGAACGCTACGCGAGCGGTGCTTCACCGGATGTTCGAGAGCGCGGTGTCCGCGGGTAAACGGGTGCGGACGGAGACGGAGATCGCCCGGCACCCTCTCTCCGTGCCCTCGATCGGAATGGAGCTCGCGACGAAGGTCTTCGGCCGCATGTCCGAGCACACGCTGCTGGTGCTGGGCGCCGGCGAGACGGGCGCGCTCTTCGCCGAGCAGGCCGCCGAGGCGGGCGTGGCCCGTGTGCTCGTGGCCAACCGCAGCCCGGAGAAGGCCGCGGCGCTGGCCTCGCGCATCGGTGCGACGGCGATCGACTGGACGGCCGTCCCGGCGACACTGTCGGAGGCCGACGTCGTCGTCGGGGCCACCGCCAGCCCCGAGCCGATCGTGCGACGCGCCGACGTCGAGGCGGCGATGCGCGTGCGGCGCGGGCGACCGATGTTCTTCCTCGACCTGGCGATTCCGCGCGACGTCGAGCCGTCCGTCGCCGAGGTCTACAACGTCTACGCCTATGGGCTCGACGACCTCGAAGGGGTGGCCGCGGAGAACCGGAGGCGCCGCGCCCGCGAGATTCCGGTGGCCGAGGTGATCCTGGAGGAGGAGCTCGCCCGTTTTCTCAACTGGTTCGGGAATCTGGCCGTCGTGCCGACACTCTCGGACCTCCAGGGTAGGCTGGCGTCGCTGCGCGATGCGGAGCTCGCGCGGATTCCGGCGCAAGAGCGCGAACGCTTTCGGGCCTTCGCGGACGCGATCGCGAACAAGCTCCTCCACGAGCCTCTCCGCCGGCTCAAGGCCGAGCCGGACGCGTCGCGCAAGCTCGATCGCGTCGAGGCCATCCGACACCTCTTCGACCTGGACGAATGAGACTGCGTCTGGGCGCACGGGGGAGCGCCCTGTCCCTCGCTCAGGCCGCTCTGGCGGAGCGGGCGCTCGCGCCGCACGCCGAGGTCGAACGCGTCCTGGTCCGGACCACCGGCGACCGGCGGTCGGCTCGCGGCGAACCGATCGGCTGGAAGGGTGACTTCACGAAGGAGATCGACGAGGCGCTTCTCTCGGGAAGGATCGACCTCGCGGTGCACAGTCTGAAAGACGTCCCTTCGGTCCTTCCGGAAGGTCTCGCCCTGGCAGCCGTACCCGAGCGGGAAGACCCGCGGGACGTGCTCGTCTCGAAGTCGAGGCTGCCGCTGCTGGGGCTGCCCGACGCAGCCCGCGTCGGCACGTCGAGCCCGCGCCGCCGCGCCCAGCTCCGGCGCGCTCGCCCGGACCTTGCCGTCGTCGACGCCCGGGGGAACGTGGATACGCGGCTCAAAAGGGTGGCCGAGGGAAAGTGGGACGCGGTCGTGCTGGCGCGGGCCGGCCTCGCCCGGCTGGGGCGTCTGGAGGAAGTCGTCGAGACGTTCTCGGAGGACGTCCTCCTACCCGCTCCGGGCCAGGGAGCGCTCGCGATCGTGACGCGCGCCGACGACGCCGAAGTGCGCGCCCTCGCGCAGCGCCTCGACGACGCCGCCTCGCACGCGGAGGTCCTCGCCGAAAGGGCGCTGTTGGCACGGCTGGAAGCCGGGTGTCGGGCGCCGCTCGCCGCGCGCGCCAGGGTTCGCGGCGGCAACCTCGTGCTGAGCGCCGGCGTATTCTCGGACGACGGTTCGGCGGCGCTTCTGGAAACCGGCGAGGGCCTGATCGAGGCCGCGGAACAGCTCGGGCACGAAGTCGCCGAGCGACTCCTTGCTCGCGGCGCGGCGGGGCTGATCGCGGCGGACGGCGAATGAGCTCGGCCGTCCTCGTGGTGAGGTCGGGCTCCAAGCCGTTTCCGCCGATCTCCGGGGACGTTGTGCTGCGGGAGCTGGTCAGTCACACGGTGACTCCCGTCTCGCCCCCGGCGCAGGCGTTCGACGGTGCGCCGGACTTCGTCGTCTTCACGAGCCAGCCGGCCGTCGCACGGGTCGCCGGCGAACCCCGCCTCGCACGCGTTGTCGCCGCCTCCCGGGTCGCGGCGGTCGGCGACGCGACGGCGAAGGCTCTCCGCCGGCGCGGAATCGAACCCGCGGCCGTCGCCTCGGGCTCGGCCCAGTCCTTGCTCGAGGTCCTGCCGGAAAGACTGGACGGGAAGAGAGTTCTCTATCCGTGTGCCGAAGACGCGGGGCCGGCGTTGGCGGTCACGCTGGAGACGAGGGGAGCGACGGTCGAGCGCGTCGTGGTGTACCGCAAGGAACCGTGCCGTCTTGCGCCGGGTTTGAGCGAGGAGCTTCTGAAGCAGCCGGTCGCGGCCTTCTGCGCGACCGCGCCCTCGGCGGCCGTGTGGTTGTTTGCGGGG
Organism: uncultured Acidobacteriota bacterium; assembly: GCA_963733815.1. Lineage (GTDB taxonomy): Bacteria > Acidobacteriota > Thermoanaerobaculia > UBA5066 > Gp7-AA6 > DAHUXD01. The sequence continues at coordinate 160,422 of CAVTEG010000006.1, forward strand.
CTCTCGCAGGCCGCGGCGCGGCTCCTGCGGACGACCCCGGCGGTCGCTCTCGGTCCGGCGACCCGGCACCGCCTCGAATCGCTGGGCGTGGCCTCCATCCGCGTCGCGGAACCCGCCACGTTCGAATCCGCGGCCCGGTTGCTCGGAACCCTTGCGGCGGCGACGGCCGGGAAGTAGCAGGCTGCTGAAAAATGGATGCGGGCGTCGTGTCCGGCAGTTCGCATGCGGCGCCCGTTGCGCGAGATTGCGACTCGATTGTTCACTGCCCTCCAGCAGGCGCCGGCGAACTGCCGTCCACCCTTCGGGTTACGGCGGCGCGGGGCCATCTGCGGCGTCATCGCTCCTCGACGATGCTTCTGCATCGCCGTCGTCGCGCTTCCTTGCATCTGACCCCACGGCGCTCGTAACGCCATCCCACACCCTTTTTCAGCAACCTGCTAGTCTCCCTCGACCATGGCCGGATTCCCGATCGTCCGTCTTCGCCGTCTGCGCCGCAGCGCCGCCTCCCGCGCGCTGGTGCGGGAGACGCGGCTGACGCCGGACCGCTTCGTGGCGCCCTTTTTCGTCCGCCGCGGAACGGGCGTGCGGGAAGAGATCGGCTCGCTTCCGGGCGTTTTCCGGATCTCCCCGGACGTCGCGCTCCGCGAAGCCGAAGCGCTCGCCTATCTCGGGATTCCCGCCGTGATCCTCTTCGGCATCCCGGAGAAGAAAGACGACACCGGCTCGGAGGCGTGGGACGACGACGCAGCGGTCCAGCAGACCGTGCGGCTCCTGAAGCAGGAGCTGCCGCACCTCGTCGTCATGACCGACGTGTGCCTCGACGAGTACACGTCGCACGGCCATTGCGGCGTGGTGCGCGACGGGCAGGTGGACAACGACGCCACGCTGCCGTTGCTCGCCCGGGCCGCGGTGTCGCACGCCCGCGCGGGAGCCGACATCGTGGCGCCCTCCGACATGATGGACGGCCGCGTGGCCGCGCTGCGGCGCGGTCTGGACGCCGCCGGGTTCCTCGAAACAGCCATCCTGGCCTATGCGGCCAAGGCGGCGTCGGCGTTCTACGGCCCGTTTCGCGAGGCCGCGGACTCGGCGCCGAAGTTCGGCGACCGGCTCGGCTATCAGATGGATGGCGCGAACCGCCGCGAGGCGATGCGCGAGATCGCTCTGGACCTCGAGGAGGGAGCGGACGCCATAATGGTCAAGCCGGCGCTGGCCTACCTCGACTGGATCCGCGAGGCGCGCGCCCGCTTCGACGTTCCGATCGCCGCCTACAACGTCTCGGGCGAATACGCGATGGTCAAGGCCGCGGCCGCGCGCGGCTGGATCGACGAGAAGCGGATCGTTCGAGAGATCCTGACCGGGATCATCCGCGCCGGCGCGGACTTCGTGCTCACGTACCACGCGGCGGACGCCGCACGGTGGCTGCGCGAAGGCGATTCGCTGTCGTGAAGGATCCGCGCAAGGCGCGCGGCGGGGCCCGTTCGGCGGCCCTCTTTCGCCGCGCGCGGAGGGTCTCACCCGGCGGTGTGAATTCGCCGGTGCGGTCGTTCGCCTCGGTCGGCGGAGAGCCGTTCTTCGTGGCGGCGGGCAAAGGGTGCCGCGTCCGGGACGCGGACGGGCGCTCCTACATCGACTATGTGATGTCGTACGGGCCGCACCTCTTCGGCCACATCCCCGCCTTCCTGCAGCGCGCGCTCTCGCGCGCGTCGCGCCGCGGGACGTCCTACGGCGCGCCGACCGAGCTCGAGGTCCGGCTCGCGGAGAGAGTGGCGGAGCTGGTGCCCTCGATCGAGGTCCTGCGCCTGGTCAGCTCCGGCACGGAAGCCACGATGAGCGCCGCGAGGCTGGCGCGCGCCGCCACCAGCCGCAAGCGCATCGTCAAGACTGAAGGCGGCTACCACGGCCACGCGGACTCCTTCCTCGTCTCGGCCGGCTCCGGCGTGGCCACCCTGGGGATTGCCGGCAGCCCCGGCGTACCGGAGGAGCTCGCGGCCCTGACGACGGTCGTTCCGTACAACGACGCCCCGTCGCTCGAGACCGCGTTCGCGCGGTTTCCCGGCGAGATCGCCGCCGTGATCCTGGAGCCCGTCGCGGCCAACATGGGGTTGGTTCTCCCGATGCCCGGCTATCTCGAGCGTGCCCGTGAGCTGACGCGGGCGCACGGCGCGCTCCTGATCTTCGACGAAGTCATCACGGGATTCCGGCTGGCGCCCGGAGGAGCGCAGGCGCTGTACGGAGTGACCCCCGACCTGACGACGCTCGGAAAGATCCTCGGAGGAGGGCTTCCCGTGGGGGCATACGGAGGACGCCGCGACCTGATGGAGAAGATGGCTCCGTCGGGCCCGGTCTACCAGGCGGGGACGCTGTCGGGAAATCCGCTCGCCGTCTCGGCGGGCCTGGCCATGCTCGACGAGATTCGCCGCCGGCCGCCCTACGCGGGCCTCGAGGAAAAGGCGGCTCTCCTCGAGTCGCTCCTGCGTTCCGAGATCGACGCGCGCGGCTTGTCCGACAAGCTCTGCGTCACGCGCCTCGGCTCTTTGCTCACGCTGTTTTTCACGCCGGGACCTGCCGTGGACTTCGCGTCCGTGCGCAGCGCGGACACGAAACGCTTCGCGGCGTTCTTTCACGCGATGCGCGAGCGCGGCGTTTTCCTTCCGCCGGCGCAGTTCGAGGCATGGTTCGTCTCGGCCGCGCATGGCGAGCCCGAGATCCGCCGGACGGCCCGGATGGCGGGGGAGAGTCTGGGCCTCGCGTTTTCCGCGTAGCCGTCTAAGTCTCGGGCGTTCCGGGGGCCCGGAACCGTCGGAAACCCTCCGCCGTCGTGAGCCGCATCTCTTCGGTCTGGCCCGGGAGCCAGGGTCTCGGCACGCCGAGACGCTGGATCGCCCTGTCGGCGATCTGGAGCGAGGTTTCGAACTCTTCGGCGACCACCTCGTCGGCGCCGGCGGCCGAGAACGCCGGGATCTCCGCGATGTAGCGGGCGCGCGCGAGGATGAAGAGCTTCGGGTTCAACCTCCGGCAGTGCCGGATCGTCTGCCGCGTCGCGCGCGGGTCCGACAACAGGACGACCGCCTCACGCGCACTCTCGATTCCATTTCGCCGAAGGACGGCGTCGTTGGTCGAGTCGCCGTATTCGATCGGCACGCCCTTCTTCCTTCCCCGCTTGACGCGGTCGGGATCGAGATCAATCACGCGGAACACGACGCCCGCGCGTTTCAAGACCCGGGCGACGGTCTCGCCCATGTGGCCGAAGCCGATGACCAGGACGGCGTTCTCGCCCGGGAGCGGCGGAAGCTTTCGGGGCGAGCCCGCGGAGCCGCCGGCCACGCGGAAGGCCACCGCATGGCTCGCCTCCGAAAGAAACGGCGTTGCGATCATCGTGATGATCGCGGCCGCCAGGAACGTCTGGTAGACCGCGGTCTCGATCAGTCCGGACACTCGCCCCTGGCGCAGCAGGACGAACGAGAACTCGCCGATCTGCGCGAGCGAAAGTCCGACGACGGTTGCTACGCGGAGGCCGTATCCCAGCGTGAAAGCCGCCGCACCGCCGGCGATCGTCTTCCAGACCAGGATCAGCGCCAGGAGAACGGTGACGGGGATCGCCGAGGCGAAGACGGTCCGTGCGTCGAAGAGCATGCCGATCGAGACGAAGAAGACGGCGTTGAACACGTCACGAAACGCGGCGATGTCCGCATGCGCCTGGTGCCCGTACTCGGATTCCGAAAGGATGAGTCCCGCCAGAAACGCGCCGAGGCCGGCGGACAGGCCCGCCCAGGCCGTCGCGATCGAGGAGCCGAGGACCAGGAAGAGCACGGCGACGACGAAGATCTCTTTCTGTCGGGTGCCGGCCAGCGCCCCGATGAAGCGGGGAACGAGAAAGCGCGCAGCGAAGAAGAGCGCCGCGGCCGTCGCGATCGTCTTGCCCGCGGCCACCAGCGCGGGAACGAGGCCCGACGAGCCCGCGCCGGCGAGGTAGGGCAGGGAGAGGAGCATGGGCACGACTGCGAGATCCTGGAAGATCAGGATCCCGACGAGGACTTTCGCGTGCGGCGCGTCGAGCTCCCGTCGGTCCATCAGAAGTTTCAGCACGATGGCCGTGGACGACAGCGCGACGAGATAACCGAAGAAGAGGCTCCGCGACGCGGGGTATCCGCCGAACGCCGCGACCGCGGAGACGAGCGCGATCGAAGCCGCGACCTGGATGGGCCCCGCGATCCAGACGACTTTCCCGAGTCTCCGGAGGTTTCCGAGAGAGAGCTCGAGCCCGACGGTGAACAGCAGCAGGACGACGCCGATCTCGGCAAGGATCTCGACGACGTGCACGTCCCGCACGAGCTTGAGCCCGAACGGGCCGAGGATGGCGCCCGACAGGAGGAAACCGATCAAGGGTGGCTGGCCGAGGCGGTGAAGGACGTAGGCCGTGCCGAGGGCCGCCAGAAAGATCAGCGCCAGGGGCCCGACGAACTCCGGAGCCTGCATCGTGAGAATTATGCGCTCCCGCGGTTCTCTGGTAGCCTCCCGGCCACTTCATGAGCGCATCCGGGGGCCTCGCCGCAATTCCGGCGGCGCACGACCGACACCCTCGGGGCCTCTACGTTCTCTTCTGTGTCGAGCTGTGGGAGCGCTTCAGCTTCTACACGATGCTCGCGCTCTTCACGCTCTACCTGCAGGACAAGGCACAGGGCTTCGGCTGGACGGACGCGCAGGCGACGACGCTGCGGGCGAACTACCTGCTGTTCGTCTTCTTCAGTCCGCTCATCGGAGGATGGCTGGCCGACCGTTTCCTCGGCTATCGACGCGCGATCATGATCGGGGGGTTCTTCTTCATCGCGGGACACATCCTGCTCGCGGTGCGGTCGCTGCCGATGGTGTACACGGCGCTCGCCTGTCTCGTCATCGGCAACGGGCTCTTCAAGCCCAACGTCTCGACGATCGTCGGCAATCTCTACCCGAAGGGCAGCCACCTGCGCGACCGCGCCTACAACATCTTCTACATGGGGATCAATACGGGTGCGACGGCGGGCCCGATCATCGTCGAATTCGTGCACCGCAGGTACGGCTTCCACCCGGCGTTTGCAGTGGCCGCAGCGGGCATGGTGATCTCCGTGGCCACCCTGATCGTCTTTCGGAAGTGGATCGAGCCCGGGGACCGCACGCCGGGCGGCCGCGAAGACGTCGAGGACGCGAGCCCTCCGACGCCGATCGACGCCGTCCCGGCAAGCCGCCGGATCTTCGCTCTCATCGTCATTTACCTGGTGTCGATCGTGTTCTGGATGATCTTCTTCCAGAACGGCTCGACGCTGACGTACTGGGCCAACGACAACACCAACTGGAACTTCTCGGGCATCATTTCCAACGCGATCGAGCCGTTCTTCGTGATCGCGTTCTCGCTGCCCCTCGTGTGGCTCTGGCGAGAGCTGGACAAGCGCGGAAAAGAGCCGGCGACGACGACGAAGATCGCCATCGGGATGTTCCTGATCTCGGCGGCGTTCTACGTCATGTACTTCGCCGGAAAGGCCGGAGGCGACACCGGCCGGGTATCGCCGTGGTGGCTGATCGGCAGCTACGCCCTGGTGGGCCTGGCGGAGATCACGCTGTCGCCCATGGCGCTTTCGCTCGTTTCCAAGGTCGCGCCGAGGCGGTACCGCAGTCTCATGATGGGGGCCTGGTTCGTGGCGACGGGCCTCGGCGGCAAGCTGACCCAGATCGGCGTCTACTGGACGGAGTGGAAGCACTCGACGTTCTTCGGCGTGCTGGGGACGATGGCCCTGGCGACGGCTCTGCTCCTCGTGGTTCTCCTCAAGCCCCTCAAGAGGGCGATGCCCGGCGTCTAAGTCCCGTTTCGGGGAGGCCCCATTGCGGTCTTTCCGGATATAGGCTTGGCTCGCCAAAGGCACATATGTCGGCCACCGGACATGATCGGGCGAAGGTCTTGCATGCCGTGTCGACCCTAGGAGGCGGAGCCATGAGAACCGAACGACCCGCTTTGTCGACTTCTGGACTATGCGCGCCGTTGCGGCGCGTCCGTCGCCAGCTCACGCTCTGTCTCGTTCTGACGGCGTGGGCCGGCGTCGCTCGCGCCCAGGTGCACAGCGATTTCCCGATCACGACCCCGGGCAGCGGTCCGGAGGGAATCGTGACCGGCCCGGACGGCAATCTGTGGTTCTGCGAGGAGTTCGAGGACCAGATCGGTCGGATCACCCCCGAAGGCACCGTCACGGAGTTTCCAATCCCGACCACGGGCAGCCATCCCGAGACCATCATCGTGGGCCCCGACGGCGCGATGTGGTTCACGGAGCTCCTCGGCAGCAAGATCGGACGGATCACGACGGCCGGAGTCGTCACGGAGTTCACGATCCCCACGGCCCACAGCGAGCCGGAGGGAATCGCGCTCGGGCCGGACGGCAATATCTGGTTCAGCGAGTCCGCGGGAAACAAGATCGGGCGCCTGACCACGGCCGGCGTCTTCACGGAATTTCCGGTTCCCACGAACGGAAGCCACCCGGAGAGCGGCATCGCCGGCCCCGACGGCAACCTCTGGTTCGTCGAGAACTTCGGGAAGAAGGTCCTCCGCGTCACGACGGCCGGAGGCATGACCGAGTTTCCGATTCCCAATCCGATCGCTGCACCGTGGAACATCACGCTCGGGCCCGACGGCAACCTCTGGTTCACCGAGGGCGCCGGCGAAAAGATCGGACGAATCACGCCCGCCGGGGTCATCACGGAATTCCCGGTGACGACACCCGGGACGCCCGACTACATCGTGGCGGGACCGGACGGCAACCTCTGGTATACCGAGTACTACGGGAACCTGATCGGACGGATCACGACGGCGGGCGTCATCACGGAGTTCCCGCTTCCACAACAGAACAGCAAGCCCTACGGAATCGGAGTCGGACCCGACGGCGCCGTCTGGTTCTCCGAGCAGGGCTTGAACAAGATCGGCCGGTACACCACCGCGCCCGCGATCCCGGTGCTCATGGACGTCGACGCGGGCGGCGATCACGTGCTCGAAGCCGGCGAGGCTGCGGTCGTCGGTCCGACCTGGACCAACACCCTCGTCACGTCGCAGGCGCTGACGGGAACGGCATCCGGCCTCACGGGCCCGGGCGGCCCGACATATACGATCAACGACTCGACCGCGGACTACGGAACGATCGCCGGGGAATCCTCGGGCAGCTGCGCCACCGGCGGAGACTGTTATCAGATGACGGTCTCCGGTGGGCGCCCCGCTGCCCACTGGGACGCGACGTTTACGGAAACGATCAGCCCGGGCGCGGTAGCCAAGAGCTGGAAGCTCCACGTCGGCGGGAGCTTCGCGGATGTCCCGCAGTCGAACCAGTTCTACGCGTTCATCGAGAACCTGTTCCACAATGCCGTGACCGGCGGCTGCGCCGCAGGCTACTGTCCCGACAACCCCGTGACGCGCGCGCAGATGGCCGTCTTCCTGCTCAAGGGCAAGCTTTCGGCGAATCTCTATACGCCGCCGCCGGCCAGCGGGCTCGTCTTCGGCGACGTTCACATCGGCGATTTCGCGGCCGACTGGATCGAGGCGCTCGCCGGCTTCCAGATCACCGGCGGCTGCGGCGGCGGGAACTACTGTCCGTCCAATCCCGTCACGCGCGCGCAGATGGCGGTGTTTCTCCTCAAAGCCGAGCACGGGTCGGCTTACACGCCGCCTGGCTGCACGGGCGTCTTCAACGACGTGGCCTGCCCGAGCCAGTTCGCCGACTGGATCGAACAGCTTTCGGACGAAGGGATCACCGGGGGCTGCGGGGGCGGCAACTATTGCCCTGACGACCCCATCAAACGCGGACAGATGGCCGTCTTCCTCGTCAAGACGTTCAAGCTCCTGCTGTACGGACCGTAGGTCGCTTACCGGGGGAGGCTCCCATGAGCACGTTCGAGAAAAAGCCGGATGAGAAGAATCCCCGCGACGAGCAGGGGTTCCGCGAAAATCCGGCCGAGCAGGGACTTAAGACTCCGCCGAAGGTCCCGTTCGGCGAAGATTCGGGCGAGTGGACCCGCGGAGGCGGGACGGACACAAGCGAGCCGGAGCCCCCGAAGAAGTAGCGCTTCTACCCTACGGGGGCAGGATGCTCGCCGTAATGTAGGCAGCTGCCTGCCCTCGGGTCAGGGGTGCGTCCGGGCAGAAGAGGCCGCCGCCGCATCCGACCGTGACGCCCTCGGCCGCGAGCTGCTCGATGTAGTCGGCGGCAAAGGCGGAGGCGGGCACGTCGGAGAAGACGGTCCCGGTCGCCGGTTGGGGCACGAATGCAGCGCCATGCTCTGCCTTCAGGATGAAGACGGCTCCCTGGGCTCGAGTGTTGGGCGAATCGGGGCAGAAGACGTCCGTCCCGCAGCCGGCGGTGATTCCCTCGAACGCGAGCTGGAGAATGTAGGGACCCTCGGGGGAGCAGGGCAGGACGTCGTCGAACGACACGGGCACCTTCGACGGCGACGTGTCGGCTCCGTGAATCGTTTTCTCGATGAAGACGGCCGCTTGCGCGCGGGTTAGCGGGGCGTAGGGGCAGAAGAGGCCGGCTCCGCATCCCGCCGTGATTCCCGCGTGCGTGAGCTTCGCGACGGCGTCGTGGAAATCGGACAACGCGGGCACGTCGCCGAAGTCGTAGACGAAGCCCCGCGCGAGCGTCTCGATCTGGCCATCGGGGTTTTCGACGGCGACCTCCGCGGCCCCGGCGGCGCCCGCGGGAGTCACGGCTGTGATCGTCACCCCGTCGACGACGACCACGGAAGTCGCGGGCACCCCTGCGATCTTCACTGTCGCGCCTGACTGGAATCCCTGCCCGGAGATCGTGACGGCGGTTCCACCGGCGGAAGGTCCGTCGTACGGAGCGACCGCCCCCGGGACCGGCGCGGGAGCCGGCGAAAACGTGTAGTCGAGGAATCCCTCGAGCGAGCTGACGTAGAGCGTCTTGCCACCCGCCGGAAACAACAATCCGAGGCCCTCCAGGCCCGACCCGGACAACCCCCGGTTGAGCGGACTCCAACTCGTCCCCCCGTCGAGGCTCTCGAGGACGCCCTGGCCCGCGTACAGAGTCCCTGTTTGTGTTTGCGTCGTGGCGAAGAGGTGGTCCGCGTCGTCTGGATCGACAGCGATTCCGCCGATCGCGTAGGCCGAGAGGTCGCCCGGGAGAAGTGCCCAGCTGTTGCCTCCGTCGCTCGATCCGTAGATGCTCTGCAGGATCGTTCCCGCGTAGAGGCGCGCGGGGTCCGATGGCGCCGCCGTCATGTACGAGACGTTCACGCCCTCGAGTCCCGCCGCGGACGGGCTCCACGTATCACCTCCGTCCTCGCTGCGATTTGGGACGCCCGCCGAGAGAGCGAGAAGCGAGAGCCCGTTGCCGCGCGCGAGGATCGAGAAGGAATTTGGGAGCGTCGTCGTCGACGGAGTCCAGCTGGATCCGCCGTCCGAGGACCGATAGAAATTGCCGCCGCCTCCAGCGTAAACGTTCAGGGAATTGGAAGGATCCACCGCGAAGGCGCCCGGCATGTCGCCGTTGAGCCCGTTCTCGATCGGGGCCCAAGTGTCTCCTCCGTCGACGCTCTTGAAGGCGTTCGGTGCATCCGTCGCCTGCGAGGCATAGACGACGTCGGCGTCGTTGGGGTCGATCGCGACTGTGGCAACGCCGGCGTTCGGATTGAGTCCGGCTCCGACACCGCTCCAGGTCTGTCCGCCGTCGAGGCTGCGGACGATCCCCTGGACGTCTCCGGAGCCCGTAGCGAAGAGGACGTTCGGATTGGACACGCCGACGGACAGGATTCCCCAGGCTGCCGCCGCCAGGCCGGAGCGCGCGGGAGCCCAGGAAGCGCCGGCATCGTCGCTTCGAAACACTCCCTGGAGGTCCGTTCCCGCGAGCAGTCGAGGCCCCGGCCCGACGAGAAGGGCTCTGATCTTCAGATTCAGCAGTCCCGTCGAAGCCGGGTTCCAGGTCGCGCCTCCGTCGTCGCTGCGAAAGACGCCGAGATCGCTCGAGGCGAAGACCCTCCCGGGTGTCGCCGGGTCGAATGCGATGGATCGGTAGAAGGTGTCCGGCAGCGACGTGCCGGCCGAATGCCAGCTCGCGCCGGCATCGTCACTCGCGAGAATCGCTCCGTCGCCTCCTCCGAGGTCGGGGATGAAGTAGTTGTTCGCCGCCAGGAGATGCGAGGGATTCACAGGGTCCAGTGTCGGAGCGCGGGCCTCCGGGTAGGGGAGCCCGGTTCCCGCGAAGAACCACGATTCCGCGCCGTCGACGCTCTTGTAGGCGCGGTCGAACACCGTCCCCAGGTAGAGCACCGAAGGATTCGTAGGATCGATCGTGATCCCGTTCGTGTAGAAGAAGGGGGTGTCGCCGGCTTCCGGCAGGCCGACGTTCTTCTCCACCCACGTGCACCCGGCGTCCGTGCTCTTGAAGACGCCGTCGAGCGTAGAGACGTACACGGTCGATGGGTCCGTGGGGTCGATCGCGATGCCGTTGACGATGGTCCCGTAGTCGACGAGACCGTCGGAATGGCCCTTCCACGTGCGTCCTCCGTCCGTAGACTTGGAGACGCCTGCGAAATCCAGACCCGCGTAAATCGTCGCCGGCTCGAGAGGGTCGATCGCGAGCGCCAATACGCTGAAGTACCCTCCGCCCAAGGGCAATCCCTGGTTGGAGAATTGCCAGTGTGCTCCGCCGTCGGCCGTCTTGAATGCGCCCGCGAAATCCGTTCCTGCGTAGACCACATCCGGCGCGACGGGATCCATCGCCAGCACCGGGACTGGGCCCCCATAGGGGCCCCGCGGTGTCCAGCGGTTGACGCCGGCACGTAGCGGCATCGCGGCGAGCAGGAGAGCCATGGCAACGACGGGACGCCGTGCGCGCATGACCGACTCCACTTCTGGTGGGCTGGTCGGACTTCGAGTTTGTGTCAGCCTACCTTGGCACCAATTCTATCCGGCTTTGAAGAGGGTGCCCTTGAGAGTGCGGCGCGAACTGGTGGGCCGTCTGGGACTCGAACCCACTCTATCCCTCCGAAACGTTCGGGAATTTCGCGACTCTTTCTGCGTCGGCCGGCTGTTTTTCTGCGAACCGCTTCTCCAGGTAGGCGTCGCGGCGCCGTACGCTCTCGCGGTGCCGATCAGCGTTCCGGACCACGTACCGCTGGAACATGGACGCAGTGCGGTGGCCGGAGAAAGCCATCGCCTCCGACTCCGAAAGGCCTGAGTCGACGAGGAGCCCAGCCGCGGTCTTCTTGGTGTCGTACAGGGTGAACCCGGCGCGGCCGGTCGCCAGCCCGCAAGCCTCGAGCGCTTCGTAGAACAGCCGCCGGACTTGGCGGGCGTCCAGCTCCTCGCCGCCCTTGTGGAACACGAACGGGCAGCCGGGGCGCCGGGCTGCGAGCCTCCGCTCGATCACCTTCCGGAGGGTCCCCTCGATGGCGAACTCGCGCGCATTTCCCCCCTTCTCGCTCGGAACCTTGAGCGTCCAGCCTTGCCGGTCGAACCAGTCCCACCGGAGCGCCCGAGCGCCTTTCGGGCGCGTCGCGGTCAGAAGCAGCCACTCGCAGAAGTCGCGCGTGTCGGGGCAGGGGAGTGCGGCCAAGATCTCCGGGAACTTTTCGAGCGGGATCTCCTGCTCCCGGACGTTGTCGACCCTCGGCTTCTCGATGAACGGCGCGAACCGCAGGACCCCACGCTCGACCGCGTACCGGAAGGCCCGGTTGCAGAATCTCAAGCTCCCTGCGGATCGACGTCTCGCTGGCCCTTGCCTTCCGGCGCGTCCCCTCGCCTTGCCGTCGGCGTCGCTTGTACTGGTCGACATGCTCCGGACGGAAGTCGATCGCCCGCACCGGGCCGAGAAGCTCCTTGAGAGTGTCAGTCCGATAGGTCATGTCCTCGAGGCTCGCGAGTTTCGGCCTCGGTGGCTCGCCGAAGGTTCGCGTCGAGCAACTCGGCGACGGTCACGCGCTCGAGCTTCGGAGTGATCAACGCCTCCTTGCCCTCGCGCGCGTTCTCGCGGTTTCGCGTCAGCCGCTTCAACTCCCGCTTGGCGTCTTCGAGATCCTCCGTCTTTGCGGAGACGAGAACCTCCTTCCCCTGTGCCCGGTAGCTGACGTAGAGGCTCCGGCTGACCTTCGCCCCCGTGTCCGAGTCCACAAAGAAGAAGATTGTTCCCTCGCCGCGATCGCCGGTCCACTGGACGTCACGGATGCGCTTCACGAATCACCTCCCGACGAGTCGGCCTCGGCGTCATCCGGATCAACCCATCCTTCGACTTTGACCTCGGGCCGATGCGGGCAATACCCATGTTCGCGCAGCGAGAAGTCGCAGTTCCAACATAGAGCGGTCGGCGTGTCGCCGGGAGTAGGTGGGAGAAGGAACTCCGGCGTGGACTCTCCACAACATGCGCACGAGACCCGCGATGTACCCGTCCTTGGTTCGGTCACGACTTGCCTCCCTTCTTGGGCTTCACGCCGAGGTACTGCTCGAGCGCCTCGATCGTCACCGTCCGCAAGTCCTTGTCGGTGTCGAGCGCCCTCTGCTTTGCCCGCCGCCAGAGCCCCCTCGGAATCGTCTACTGTTAGGCGAACCTTCTCCTCCTCGTCCATGGGCCTCCCTTCGTTACGCGTGAGAGTATATACGTATGCACGTATCGGCGTACTAACGCCATACCCGCGCTACGATCCTCGTCGATGCCACCCGTTAAGCCGTTGGAAACGCTCAGCGATCTCTTGACCGGACAGGTCTTCGGAAAGGCCGAACTCGACGAATTCGTGGACAAGGCGACCGTGGAAGGCCAATGGCACGACTTCAAGAGTGGCAGGCAGCCCGAGAAAGACCTGAAGAACACGATCCGCCAGTACGTCACGGGTTTCGCGAATTCCGAAGGGGGGATTCTCATCGTCGGCGTCACCGAACCGAGCAGAACCAATCCGAAGCGGGTTGTCGACGGCGTCACTGCACACAAAACGGCGGCCTTGACGGACTGGGCCATTGATGTACTTCAACCCGCAGCCCCCTACTTCAGCCCGGCCCCGCGGATCGAATCTGTCCCGCACAACGGCAAAGAAGTCCTGGTCATAGCAACCGCGCGCAGCCCGCAGCTGATCCCTTACATCAAAAACGGAAAGATGCACCACGCCATGCGCTTCGGCAAATCGACGATAGACGCACCGGAATGGCTTTTGTCGGATCTGGTCCTTGGACGGCGCCAGCATCCGATTCTTCAGGCGAGGTCAATTGACCTCGATCACGAAGCCAAGATCTGGAACTTCAAAGGCGGATTCGCGGTAATTAATGCTCCTGTCGAGCTTGAAGTCGCCAACCTGTCTCTCGCGACGGCGCGTGAAGTTCGGATAGGCGTTGTGGTCTGGACTCTTACCGACGCCCCTCGGATTCAACCAAACGCAACTCTGCTGCAGTACGTCGAGGCGATCGAGCCTACGGACACATTTGAAGGGAGTGGCAAAGGCGTGACTTGGCAACTTCGAGAGGCCTCGATTGGGGAGCCCTTCAAGCTGCCCCCCTTTGGGATGGTGAAGGCAAAGGAAGTCTTGGCGGACTTGCTGCGGGTTCCGCCCAGCGGAATCCTTGAGTTCGCCGTTTACCTCTTGCCCGAGGGCTCGCCACCAACTTGGTTTCAGGTGACGTGGCGATATGCGCTCCACACTGGGGGAAAAATTAGGGGTGGTGCATTCCGGGGCACCGCTGAGATAAGTAGGACCGAGGGGCGCCCACGGATTAGCTGGGGTCACGGCCCCTCCTGACCTATCTGTTTGTTGACCGTCACCCACGATTCCCTGCCAGCCGGTCCCGCCTGATTCGCTCGAGTTCGGCCCGCGAGTACCGGAGCCGTCGCTCACCAGGACGCCGCAACAACGCCTTCCGGTAGTCCAAGCGGCGGCGGAACGTCTCGAGAGGCTCACCGAGGAACGCCGCTGCCTGCTCGGCACTGAGCGTCTCGTCTACCGGCGGCCGGAAAGCCCGGTCCAGCTCCGACCCGAGACACTCCTCGAGCGCCGCCAGCTCGCGCATGAGCTCGGCACGGCGGGCGAACAGGGGAGAGAGGTCAGGCACCCGCCGCCCTCCGTAGCTGGCGAGGAAGAGGCCGGGGTTTTCGACCGGCTGACCCCGGCCAACCGGAACGCAGGGCGAGGAGCCCGGTGGCGTGCGAGTCGAGTGCTGCTCCTGGTCTTGTCGCGGGCCGGCCGGGCGTGGGATACCGACCCAGAACGGGCCCATTTCCTCGAGTGTTTCGGCGCTCTTTCTGCGACCTTTCTGCGGACGCCAGATCCCCGAGCGTCGGCCGCAACTCGCAGCGAGGGCAGGCGCAGGCGGCGGTCGCCATCACAGCGCCCCCACGGGCCCGCCGGGGCGCTCAGGGAGGACCAGGGGACGAGGACGGCCCACCCGCCTCTCTGCGCCTCTGTGGCCCGCGGAATCGTTCGGGAACGGTGCGGATATTCGCCGATAGAAAAGGCCCTTCCGCCTCTTCTGATCGCCGAAGGACGCCATCTCGGTGGTTGGCAACCTTCGCGTCGAAGATTGCCAAATGACTTTTCTGTTTCCTAAGAAACTCTCGAAGGATGCCAAACCTTTAGAAGGGGCAACCTTCGGCAGAGTTGGCAACCTCGGGCCCGAAGAATGCCAAGCGTTTTCATGGGAGCCTCCAGTGCCAGGCGCCCGGCGAAAACCCTTCTTTCCGGCGTTGGACTTTGAGGCCGGTCGCAGCTCGGTCGAGCGTCCGCTTGGCGATGTTCGCCCGTTTCGCCTCGCCGAGGACGTCCTCGGCGGGTTTCTCGCCGTCGGCGAGCATTTCTTTCAGGAAGCCTCGGGCGGTTCCGCGTGCGCCTCTCTCCTCGGGCGACTCCTTCCCGGCCTCGTGAAGCTGTCGGGCGGAGCGCGGGTCGGTGCCGAGCCACTCGATGATGGGGAGGTCAGGGTCTCGGGGAGACGAGTCGACGCGATAGGCGAGGGTCGGTGCCTTCCTGGCCACATTGCACTTGTAGTGGGTCAGGAGGAGTCGGGCGCCCTCCTCGTCGTCGGGGTCAGCGATGGCCATGAGTCCCGAGCGGGCCGCGGCGATGAAGCCGATGGAGCCGCCGCCTCGGTAGAGGACGTCGGAGTAGGACACGTTCTTGTTCAGGTGCCGGATGACGACGAGGGCAAACTCGAGGCGTGCGGCGAGGTCGACGACGGGGCCCAGTGAATCGCGGACGGACGAGTCCTTGAACGAATCAACCTTGCCGAGGTAAGCGGTTACGGGGTCGATGACAACCATGCGTGGCTTGACGTCCTGGATTGCCGCTTCGAGCGCTGGCAAGTCGGCGGTGAGGTTGAGCAGCGACGGGAGGGCCGTTCTTCACCTGCTTGACCGAGTCGAGGATGGCGACCATCGACGGGTCGCCGCCGAACTCGTCGAAGCGGGGGCGGATGACGGTGTCGGCGGGGTCCTCGGCGGAAAGGATGACGGTCTTGAACGGCTCCACGAGTCGCTGGCCGTCCGGGAACTCTCGGCCGCGGGAGCCCCTCGCGGCCAGATCGAGCATGGTCGTGCTTTTCGCCTTCTCGGGGTCGCCGTCGTACATGGTCAGTACGCCGAGCGGGAGTCGCGGCTTCCAGAGGTACTCCATCTTCCGCGGCTCGATCTCGGAGAGCCATCGCCGGCGGACTCCGTAGTCGCCGTTCGGATTCGGCTCGGCTTGGGTGGTGACGACTGCGCCCCCCGGCGGGAAGTCGTAGCCCCGGAGAAAGGCGGCGTACTTCTCGTCGTCGAGTCCAGCGGCGGCGAGCCTTGCGCGGAACGCCTCGGCCTCTTGGCGAGTGTA
Source organism: uncultured Acidobacteriota bacterium (assembly GCA_963733815.1). Classification (GTDB taxonomy): domain Bacteria; phylum Acidobacteriota; class Thermoanaerobaculia; order UBA5066; family Gp7-AA6; genus DAHUXD01. Next base: position 176,232 of record CAVTEG010000006.1, read on the forward strand.
GTTCGCGTCAGTAACGAGGTCGCGCCACCGCGAGAAGGTCGCCGCGACTTCGGTCGGGGTTGGCATCAGCGCTCTGCCTCCCAGTTCCCGCGCTGCGGGAGACGAACCCGGACGAGGCCGCCATCGAGTTGACCGTCAAGGCGGGTGAGGCTAAGCTTTGAACGGGATTGCACTTGTCGGTTCTCCTACGGCCCCGCGTTCCAGCGCGGGGTTTTCTCTTTCAGGCGAAGCTGCTTCGACGGTCACTGCGGTGAGGCGGCGGCGCTCGCGCTCGACGGTCTCGCGAATCTGGCGGTGCCGTTCGTCGGACTGCAGGCGAAGCAGGAGCGACACGGTCGACTCGCCGAGTTCGTGTGTTGTTGCGACGTCCAGGGCGACACGCGGTTGGCCGAAGCGGTAAGCGAGAAGCAGCCGAATCGCAGCGATTCGGACGTGCGGATCCTGTGCGGTATCGGTCGCCAGGCCGTCGAGGCCGAGGATCCGCTTCTCGGGATCGATCTTTCCGTCGCGCTCGAGGCGATTCAGGGCGCCCGCGATCTCCCGCGTGCGCTTGTTGAGTGACCCGGCCGGGGGGCGTGCCATCAGAGCCAGTCGCAGTCGACGGAAACAATCCCGACGCTCGAGTACACGCGGCTCGAGAACGCGCAGATCGCGGCGTCGGCGAAGTCGGGCGACTGCGGCGGGTCGACGATGCGAACCCTCCCGTCCATCGTCGTCGCCAGGCGCAGGCGCAGGAGTTCAGCGGCGAGCCTGTCGAACTCCGGGCCAGCCGGAAGGCCGATCTTCTTGTCGAGCAGCCACCGAGCGCATATTTAAGACGACCTCGGCCTTCTGGTTCGCTGCGTTCGGGTCCTGATGGGCCTTCTTCGCGCCGACGAAGGGCTTTACGAGGATGCGCGTGCGGTTCAGAAGTTCTCGGACCCTCGCGTAGACGCCGTGGCCGAGTCCGGCCGCTTCGATGATCACGTCCGAGGCCCCGAGCTCGCGCGCCCCTGCTGCGCGACGGACGGCGGCGAGATTCATCTCGTCACCGGGCGGTAGGGTGAAGATGCGATCGAGCTTGCGGCCGATGAGTACCGCGACGGCGCAGTCGTCGCCCTTCGGGCCGCCCCGGGCGGGGTCGACACCGAGGGCGACCTCCTCGGCGTGGCTCTCGAAGCGCCCCCACGAAGCCAACTCGGGTCGCGGTGCGAAACCGCGGGCGCCCTTAAGGACCACCTCGTCGAAGATCGAGTACTCCGACGCCGAGCAGAACTCCGCGAGCCACATGCGACGGTAGATCGGCGAAGTCTTCGCCGAGGCGCTTGCGCTCACGGGTCGCGACGGACGCGAGGCGCGGGATGTCGTGCGCCGTCGATCCGGCGCTTGACGTCCCTAGAGCCAGGACTGCCGCCCGAAGGCCTCGGCGAACCATCCGGAGTCGTCGCCGGCGGTGCCGACAGCGACCACCCGCGCGGGGTTGATGCCTTGGGAGGGAGTTCCAGATTTCGTCCGAGATGCTCGCCGACTCGTCGATCAGGAGAAGGGTGTTGGGTGAGTGGAAGCCCTCGAGGTTCGCCGCGGTGTCCGAAGGCGACGGACTCCATGCGCCACCCCGGGACGCCCGTGTCGATCCTGTCGGCGTACACGTTCCACGCCGGGAAGAGTTGCCGAAGGATCGGCGACCTCTCCCAGAGGATCCGGGGGATCTCCTCCAGAAGGAGGCCCGTCGCTGCCGATCCTGTCGGCGCAACCTGGAGGACGAGGGAGCCGGGGTTAAAACAGAGATGGTGCGTGCCGGCCATCGCCAGGAATCGCGACTTCGAGGCCTCGCGGCACCCGATGATCGCGATGCGTCGGTTCTCTGGGTTCCGCAGGTCGTCGGAGGCGTCGCCTTGCCAGTCGCGCGGCCGCTCGCCCTCGGGCAGGACCTCGTTCCAGGTCTCGCGCGGGTTCGCCGAGTAGAACTCGAGCTGCGCGAGGGCGCGCTCGATCGGGGCGCGATTTTCGGACGACAGCGCCACGCTCAGTTTCCCTGTTCCACGAGAGTCCGCCGGGTCCGTCGGCCCTCGACGCAAGAACTCGATTGAGCGTCGCGGAAGAAGGACTGCGCGGTCATCGGGCGTGGGTCGCCAAGGCCTTCGCCCGCGCCTCCGCGGCCTGCGCTTCAGCTTTTCGCGCTTCATCCTCGAGGCGGGCTCGCTCGCCTTCGCGCTCGCGACGTGCGACCTCGCGGCGCTCGTGCGCTTCCGTTTGTTCCTTCTTGCGAGCCTCGAGATCGCGGCGGGCTTGTTCAGCGGTCGCTGCCTGGAGCAGGCCGGAGTTCTTGGCGAAGTTATAGTCTCTGCGATTGCTGAGATCGAGTCGCTTGAGGGACTTCAATCGGGTCTTGGTCCTCGCGGTGTAACGTGACGCCTTCCCAAACAATCGGGGTCTTGGCAGCCGCGTCGGCCTCCGCGACAACGGCGGCCGGCAGCGTGTCACGAGGAACCATGAGCGGCTCGAGCGATCCGTCGGGGCGCTGGTGCATGACAGGCCCGTGCTCGCCCATCAGCGGAACGAGGTCGGGCGAGGACTTCGCCTGCGTGGTCGTCAGGCCGTGGACAATGCGCTTCTTCCAGTGGTCGGGGGTCGGTGACGGAGTCATAGCTTTCCTTTCAGATGGTCGCCCGCCGGCGCGGCGTAGCGTCCGGCCGGCAGGCTCCCGTTGGGATTTCGGCGAAGCGGCACTCCCGCATCGCCTTGAGGTTTCGCCCGAGGCACTCCCCGGACGGGTTCTTGCAGAGAAACTCATGCCGCCTCCGGCGGCCCGGGCCGACGGTCGAGGAAGTCCTCGACAGCGGCACGGATCAGCGGGGCGACCGGTCGACGCTGGCCGGCCCGCTCGTGGAGCCGCTCAAGGAGCGTCCGCTCGATCCTGAAAGTTACCCGCGTGTCGCGACGGGCGTCTCGTCTACAGATGGGGCAGCGCATACAGCCTCCCGACCGAATTGTCGGATACGCGCCCCTTGAGGTCTACGGACGGAAGCGGGCTGGGGCGGTAGTCAATGCTACGGGTTGACTACTGTTTGGCGCTCCTTCGGGAACTCGCTCTGCGTCTCGGGCGTCGCGAAGGCCTCTTCACTTCGGCGCGTTCGCGCTTGAACGCCTCGAGGCGTTCGCGGGCTTTCGAGATGGCGTCACGAGCTGGTTTGCCGGCGTCACTGTTCAGCCAACGACGGTGTTTCGCGACGGCCGCCTTCACGCTCTGCGGGGCGATCCAGTCGCCGGCGTACTCGCGGATCGCCTCCGCCTCGGAAACCGGCTTGCCCCTCTCCCCGAATCATCCGACGACGTGCCCAAGTGACGGCCCAGAAGTGCTCCGCTGCCGATACGCCGGAGATTCCAGGAGCCCGGTCAAGGAGTCTTTCGAAGGTGGTCGACCGCTTGTGCGGTTGTCAGCTTCCGATACCGATAGCGCGCCAGAGCATCGAACGGATCCTCGCGGTCAAGCGCGTGCACTTTGAGGAGCCACGCGCCGTCGTCCGTTCGGGAGAGCTCAACGCCCGAGCGCGAGACCGAGAACTCTTCATGAGGCCCGCCGGCCTGAAACAGGAGCCCAGGAACATCGAAGCCGACCATTCATCGGCCATCGCTTACCTCCGTAGAAAGGTCAGACGTACTCGACGAGGACCTTGACGTGCTCACCGTCGATAATCTCGTAGAGTTCGGTGGCTCTGACATAGGAAGACGTGCATCCGCAGGGCAGCCGAAGCATCTTTACGGTGACGGTCGCAGGCGGGTCGCCCTTGTAGTTCTCGACGACCAGATAGCGCCGACGAGGACCGGGATGTTGGTCGCAGTCGAGCTCGTACTGGGTGCCCTTCGAGGTACTGGTGATAGCCAGATTCTACGCTCCGCCATTTGAGGGACCGCCCTTGCGCGGGTTGAGCGCTTGCGCGCCTCCTGTCTAGCGGTCACGTGTTCACTCCCGGGGCCGATCGGCTCCATGCAGCTCCGGGGTCCCGCATCTGCACTTCCTCGGGCCGTGCCTGCAGAAGGCGCCGCGGGTACTTCGGTAACTCCACGATGACCGCGAGAAACGAGGTCCCGAGAGAGTGGAGCACGCCCTCGATCCAGCGCCCCTCGTGCTCGATCCACACGCATGCCGGGCTTGTGGCCAAGAACGGCCAAGCGGTTCCGTAGTCCATCACGACGGGTAGCTTCCCATCGTCGGCCGCTTATGAGCAAGCGAGCTTCCGCGCCTCCCGCCCGGCTAGCGGGCCCCAGCAGCTTCGCTTACGTGGTCATTCCTCGCTGCGTCGGCATCTTTCCGGGCCCCCGAGTGCGGCAGTTCGGGCAGCCGAGTTGGAGTTCATTACTGCCGATGGACGTTTGAAACCCTCCCAATCGCCGCTGACCGCCGATCGTTAAGCGGCCGGATAGAGCGCGTGGTCTACTTAATATCCACTTTGTCATCGCCGTAATGCGCGGCCCCCGGCGATGGCAGAATAATTCGTAAGAGCAGGAGGGAAGATGAAGACGACAGCTGTTCCGAGACGACTCCTTTTCGGCTTGGTCGCCCTTTGCGCGCTTCTTGCTGGGGCCGCCGTCAGTCGGGTCCAGGATCAGTGCGGCCCCTTCACGGATGTGTCGCTCGAGCAATGCCCCTATGTCTTGGAAATGTATTATCTCGGAGTCACGGTCGGTACTTCACCAACTACCTACTCGCCAGACAATCCTGTGACACGCGGTCAGGCGGCGGTCTTCATTTCAAAAGGGGTCAATCAGGCAATCAACCGGTCGTCGCGACGCACCGCGCTTGGCCAGTGGTGGACAACAGCGTCTGACGCTGTTGCGGGCCATACTCCGGTGGGCGGCACAGAACCCAATGGGGTTGCAGCCGACGGTCAGGATATCTGGTTGGCCACGGGAAGCGGTACAGTAGCCCTAATTCGCGCGAGCGACGGACGACTCTCTGGAAACCTGGACGGGGGCGACGGGAGCGTACGCCGTAATCGTCGCGATGGGTAAGGTCTTCGTCTTGGGATCGACAATTCCGCAGGGAACCCTCTACATGATCGATCCGACCCTTCCGCCGGGGGAGGTTGTTGTTGTGGCTCAGGACCTCGGCGATTTCGTCACTTCGCTGGCTTTTGACGGCTCCCGAATCTGGGTCGGGAACAGCGGAGGTGGTCTGGGCCCGGGATCGGTCTCGATCGTGACACCTTCGAACGCTCCTCCGTGGCCCGTCGTCACTATTACCGATGGTGTCAGCGCTGCCTGGGGTCTGGTGTTTGACGGCAGCAACGTGTGGGCAACGACCGGCACGAGCCTAGCGAAGCTTGATCAGAACGGCGCAGTGCTCCAGGATATCCCCCTTGGAGTCGTGGGCAGTACGCTCTACCCGGTCTTTGACGGCGAGAACATCTACGTACCTACCCACATCGGCGTGCCAGTAGTTCGAGCGTCTACGGGGCAGATTGTCGCGACGCTGACCGGAAACGGGGTCGATACGGGTGCTAATGCCGGTGCCTTCGACGGGTCGCGTCTTCTTTTCACTGGCGGCGACCATGTCTCGCTTTGGCGGGCCGCAGACCTGTCGCCGATTGGCACTTATCCTGTGAAATCAAGCTTCGTGTGTAGCGATGGGCTCAACTTCTGGATTTCAGGCGGCGCGAATGATCTCACACGGTTCTAGTTGCCGTGGTAAGGCGGGTGGCCCAATTTGATCGGGCGCCAGATGTAGTTCGGCAACCAGCCGCCGAGCACGCGGGTGAAGCGGACTCGCTCATCGCCTTCGCTGGGCACGCACCTCGCAGCCAGGCATAAGATCGAGCCGTGGCGTATTCCTGGGAACGGCTGACGCGCGAAGAGAAGGCCGCGATCCTTAGCGCGATTCGAGGCGGCCCTGTCCCCGCTCCCCGCGTCGTCGAGGTCTCCTGGCAGGACCGCTGCAACATCGACTGCTTCTTCTGCTCGACGTCGGAGATCCGCGCGGGCAACTTCGAATTGTCTCGAGAGCGCCTGGAGACTCTGTTCGACGAACTTGCACAGCTCGGCGTCCGCGGCGTACGCCTGATGGGAGGCGGCGAGCCCCTCTTCCGCAAGGACGCGGCGGCGCTAATAGCCGGTCTCGGCCGCAGGGGCATCCGAATCACAGACGTCACGACCAACGGGGTGCTCCTGAGCGAACCCGTGATCCGAGCCCTCTTCGACGCCGGGTGCGACCAGATCTGCGTCTCGTTGAACGCAGGGGTAGCGGACTCCTATGCCACGATGATGCAGACATCCTCGAGAAACTTCGATCGTGTGGTGGCAAACGTCCAACGGGCAGCGGCGATCAAACGGGAGACCGGCGCCGACTGTCTGATCAAGGTCCAGTTCCTGCTCTACAAGGAGAACTTCCGCGACATGCCGGAGATGCACCGTCTTTTCCTCCGAACAGGCGCGGATCGGTTCTGGCTCAACGGCCTCTACCCCGTTCGACCGATGCCCGCGATGTCGGAAGAGGAGGTCGTCGAGATGCTTCGGCTGTATGAGGGCATCCTCGCCCAGGACTACTTCGAGAAGCTGGAGGGGTTTTCGTTCTGGGAGCGCTCGATCGCCGCCCGCATTCAGGAGTCCTCCCGCAATGTCTTCAGGGAGGCTCCGCTGGCGGTCAAAGCGAAGTGGAGGGCCCGGCAGCTTCTCGACGGCAAGGCTCGCCAGGCGCGACGCGCGACGGCGCTGCACGAATTCTGCCTCGTCGGCTGGTACTCGACGACCGTGAACGCCAGCGGCGACGCCGTGACTTGCTGCATTCTCCAGGACCACAAGACCGCGGTCCTGGGCAACATCCACCAGCAGAATCTCTCGCAAATATGGTGCGGCCCAGCCTATGAGCGCTTTCGCGCGGAGCTACGGGAGATCATGGCCAGGCGGGGAGCGGTCGGCGACTTCTCGCACGCGTGCGCAGTAGAAGGCGTTTGCGCCGAGAAGGGAGCCTGTCCGAGCCGTTCCTACTACTGGGCCGACGATGCCGCGTTTCGGCGTGAATTCCACGAGGCGGTCGAGGACATGACTGCGCCGGAGGGAGCGCCGTTCGCGGCGCTGGCGAAGGATGCCCCCCGGACCCGACTACCGGTTTGGCACCCCACAACTGGGGTCTACAAATAGCGATTGCAGAATCGGGAAGCGAGACGAAGGCAGTTCGCGACGTAGGTCGAGTCGCGGCTCCATAAGGCTCCGAGATTTCTGCGTGTGAGGCGTACTGCTTTTCAGGGAGTGGGGCCGGGAGAGTGGTTCGAGTGCTTGCGCGCCTCCCGCCCGGCGGTCCCGTCTTTACTTCCTGGCTTGATGAGGGGGATTCTGCGTCGGCGTCACCGGGTCCACCGAGGGGGCGCCGAAGCCGCCCAATACCTCCGACGGCCTTCTCTTCCCGCAGGCTATCGCCGAGGGGATCCGGTAGCGGGCGGCGAGCCCGAGTCGAACGATGAAATTCCGCGCCTGCCCGATTACTCTCGCCAGGCCCGGCTTGCGCCGGGCCACGATGACGGCATGAAACGAGCAGGAAGGATCCCGAGCGAGGTCCGCGTCTTCGAGTGTAGAGGAGTCGCTCGATCAGGGCCTGCCGGTCCGCCTTCGGGACCCTGTCGTGAGCGAGTTGGTAGAGGATGATCGCGACCAGGTGCCCGCCGTACGGCCGCTCGTGGATGACGCGGAACAGACGGTGAATCGACGGAACGATGGCCGAGGACCTCACGGCTTCGGAGGGATCGTCGAGGGCAACCGGCAACTCAAGGCTCGAAAAAGCGCGCCAGGATTCCGGCAGCTCCGCGTAGAGAGTGCGCATGCGCGCCATGGCTCGGTCGTCCCATTCGGTGCGCGACGGGCCGACCCATTCATCCAGGAATAGAAGGCCGTCGGGAGTTAACGCGCGTTCCACGCGCCCGAGCAGTTTCTCCACGGAGCGAACATGATGGAGCGACGCGTGAAAGAAAATGACGTCGTAACGGTTGGGTTCCAGCGTCAGCGCATTCAGGTTGCCGACCCTGTACGAGACCCGGTCGATGCCTTCGGCAATGGCCCGTGATCTCGCGGTCTCAACCGACGCCTCCGAGGCATCGACGCCTTCGATCTCATCGCACAAGCCGAGCTTGATTGCCGCTCGCTCCAGGCTTCCGAGACCGCAGCCGAGCGACAGGCCTCGACGAAAGCGCCTTCCCATATGTCGTTGAAACGCCTCCAACGGCCATGCGTTCGGATCGCCGCTGACGCGTCGGTTGATCTCCTCGCGACACCGGCGGTCCGCCATCCAGTAGGTCGGATCCTCAGTGATGTGAGAGTTCTTGTCCCAAAAGGCTCGCGCGTCGACATCAAGTCTCTCGTCCAAAAGCTACTCCGTCGGCCTAAACGGCCGACATTCTCTCATCCGCTCCGTACGAGTCTCCAATTGCCGGAGCGTGCCGAGTTCATGGCCGAATTCGGCGATAGGAATGAAAAGGGGCGGAGCCGAAGCCCCGCCCCGTGGCGTTCCGCGCTTTCTAAACTCGGAGAGCGGTCTCCGCAATCCCAAGTCGGCGCGCATAACACGCGGGTGGCAGCGGACTTGCTCACGCCCTCCGTTTCGTCTAGGCCGCCCGACGTCAGCCGGGCACCGGAGGCTCTTGCCAGTACCTGGAAGATAAGAACCTGATGACCAAGCAACGGGATCGCACCGCCGGGCGTGCCGAGTTCGTGCCGACTTTCTGCGATTCTTTCTGCGAGACCGTTGCCTACCGTCACCGAGACGCGGGCGGACCTCGAGCGCGCATGCTCGAAAATGCCAATGTTTCCGGCGTCGTCTCGGTGCCGAGCGGTGGGGAACTGGTGGGCCGTCTGGGACTCGAACCCAGGACCACCGGCTTAAAAGGCCGATGCTCTAACCAGCTGAGCTAACGGCCCATCCGTTAGGAGCAGAAGAGGATATACCGACATTTTCGGGACGACGAGGGACTCGGGGTCTTGCCCGGACCGCCCGCGCGGGCCGTAGGGATGTCGGAGCTTCGCCCAGCGCAGGCGACCCGGCATTCGTGGTTGCTTCCTTTCGAAGCTACGAACGGCGCCGCAGATCGCCTAATATGACTTGACTGGCATATGAACAGATGCGTATATACGCGCCATGGAATCATCGTTCGCGATCATCGCGGAGCCGAACCGCCGGGCCATCCTCAGCCTGCTGGCGTCGTCGGAGCGATCCGTCGGCGAGATCGAGCGCCGGCTGCGGATGCCTCAGACGTCGGTGTCCAAGCACCTCCGCGTGCTGCGCGAGGCCGGCTTCGTGGAGTCGCGCGTCGAAGCCCAGCGGCGCGTCTATCGGATCCGGCCCGAGCCGCTCATGGAGGTCGACGCCTGGCTCGCGCCGTTCCGGCGCTTCTGGACGGCCCACGTCGATGCGCTCGAACGCCACCTCGATCGGATGGCGCGGGCACCAGAAGAAAGGAAAGAATCGATGAGCAACCGTGAGAAGTACGTGCCCGGCCCCGCGGCCGGAGCCGAGGTCGAGAAGGACGGCGAGAAGTGGACGCTCGTCCTCGTCCGAGAGCTCCGTCATCCGCCGGCGAAGGTCTGGCAGGCGCTGACCGATCCGGCGCAGCTGTCCGAATGGGCGCCGTTCGACGCCGATCGGAGCCTGGCCGCCGTGGGGCCGGTGAAGCTCACGACGGTCGGGGCGCCGACGCCGCACGGTCGTCCGAGACGCACGTGAAGCGGGCCGACGCGCCCCGAGGCTGCTCGAGTACAGCTGGGGCGGCAACGACATCCGCTGGGAGCTCGAGCCGCTGGCGGCAGCGGCACGCGCCTCACGCTCTGGCACAACATCGACCGCCGCTTCATCTCATGGGGCGCCGCGGGCTGGCACATCTGCTTCGACGTGCTGGATCGGCTCCTCGCGGGCGAGCCGATTGGACGCATCGTCGGCCCCGAGCCATGAAGTTCGACGGCTGGCAGCGATTGAACGCCGAGTACGCAAAGCAGTTCGGCGTCGAGACCCCCGGTTGGCCGCCCAACGCCCCGAAGCGTTGAAGCGTGGAAGGAAGAACCCATGGAATCGACCCTGCAGAAGCCGGCCCTCGTCGCCGCCAAGACCAGCTCCAAAGCCATGGCCATCGGCTACTGGATCGTCACCGCGCTCTTCTGCCTGCAGATGGGCTTCACCGCCTACGCGCAGCTGCGCCTGCCGCAGGTGGCGGAGGCGTTCACCCACCTCGGCTTCCCCGCCTACTTCCGGGTGGAGCTCTCGTGGGCCAAGCTCCTCGGCGTGGTGCTGCTGCTTGCGCCGGTGCCGGCGCGGCTCAAGGAGTGGGCCTACGCCGGCTTCGCCATCAACCTCGCCTCGGCGCTCATCGCCCACCTCGCGGTGGGCGATGGCCCGGAGGCGTGGGGCTGGGCGGCGGCCACCGGCGTGCTCTGGGGGCTCTCGTACTTCTTCTGGCGCCGCCTGCAGGCCACGCCGGCGAGCGCCTGACCGCACGCCGCCGGCTGTGCTAAGTAAGTGCGAGAGTGGGGGAGATGTACATGAAGAAGCCCGTCCCGATGGAATCTGCGTCTGCATTGATCGACGAGAGGATCAAGGAACTTGGTGACTGGCGCGGAAAGATGCTCGCGAAAGTGCGCAGGCTCATTCAGCGAGGCGGACCCCGAGATCGTCGAAGAGTGGAAGTGGATGGGGACTCCCGTCTGTTCCCACGGCGGCATCGTCTGCACGGGAGAGACGTACAAGAACGTCGTCAAGCTGACATTCGCCAAGGGAGCGGCGTTGAAGGACCCTTCCGGTCTGTTCAATTCCAGCCTCGAAGGGAATGTCCGGCGCGCCATCGACATTCACGAAGGCGACAAGATCGACGACGGCGGCCTTGAAGGATCTCGTCCGCGCCGCAGTGGCGCTCAATCTCATGGGCAAGGGCAAGCCGAAGCCCCGGGGAGCGAGCCGCAAGAAGGCTGACTAAAACGCCGATGCTGTCTGGAGAATCGTCGGCCCAGCAGCGCACGCCCTTCTTCGCGTTCCAACTCGGACTCGCCGCCGTCGCTCTGTGGCGCGTCTGGCGATCGGTCGCGGCGCTTCACATCGGGCCCTTCCAACAAGACTACGAGGAAGGAAACATCCTGAATGCATTGCTGCGGATCACACAGGGCGACACACCGTATCCGGACCCGCACGCCTTTCCGAACGTCATCAACCCCTATGGACCTGCTGCGTACTACCTGTTGGTCTTGCCCGTCAAGGTCATGGGAACGGGATTCCTGTACCCGAGGGCGATGATCTTCGGTTGCACGCTAGTGATTGCGGCTCTCATTGCCGTCGAGCTGTGGCGAAGGACCGGGATGATCGTCCTGGCTCCGGCGTTCGGCCTCTTCTTCCTTACGATTCCAAACATCTATTACTGGGCGTGGCTACTCCGGGTCGACCTGCTCGGAATCGCATTCACAGTCGGGGGACTCGTCGCCTTCTCACGGCGGCTCGATCGCGACCAGGCGCCGGGTGTCTTGCCCGCGTTCTTCTTCGCCGCCGGACTCCTCGTCAAGCCGACGCTCATCGCCGCGCCGGCAGCCTGCTTTTTCGCTTTGATCGCCAGGCGAAGACTCCGCGACGCCACGAAGCTCGCCGCTATGACCGCCGGCGCTTTCGTCCTCGTCATGGGATTCTTCGCGGCCGTCACGCGCAGTGCCGTGCTCATCGATGTCTTTCTTTCCCATCCCGACCCGTACTCCTTGCATCAGTATCTGGGGGGACTCGTCCGAATGGCGAGGCAGTCGTGGCCGCTCGTGTTGCTGGCTTCGGTCGCAGTGGGGGCCGATCTGTCCCGACGTCGGGTGTCACCCCCGATCTTGTGGCTGCTGATCGCAACGTTAACCTCGGCCACCGCCGGAGGCCTCGGTTCAAATCTGAATCACTTCCTGGAATGGAACGCCGCTTTGTGTCTGGCGGGCGGAATCGGAATGTCCACCCTCGTCGGCATCCGGTTTCGGAAGGTCGCCCTTTCGACGACGGCCGTGGCGGTCATCGCGATGGCGTTCATCAAGCATCCCCGTACGGTTGGAAACCGGAAAGGCCAGACCGGCTGCCCGGAGGCCTACGAGTGGGTGCGGGAGTCCACGGGTCCGAATCTGCTCGCGGAGAACGTCGGGGCACTTGTCCTCGGCAAGAAACGTGTCTGGGTCTCGAATCCTTTTGTGCTGGCCCAGCTGGTGGAACACGCCGGGTGGTCCGATGCCGAACTCGTGCGCATGGTCCGCGAGAGGCGATTCGATGCCGTCCTGACCGAAGAGGACTATCCCTCCGTCCCTTCGAATCGGACGACGGGTGTGGACCGCTTCTCGCCAGAGGTCTTGCGGGCGTTGGCCGAAAACTACGTTGCCGAGCCGGGCTTCCCATGCCTCGACATGAATGTGATCTTCAAGCCGAAGCCGACTTCGGGAGCCGCCGATGCCGGATCGCCGAAGTGAGGGCAAAGCCGTTCCGACGGAGGTCCGTGAGCGGCCTCAGGACTCCGGCGGCAGGCCCGCGAGAAATGGAGTCTCCGGGCGCCAGATCGTCTCCTCGCGCCGCGGTCCGGTCGAGACGATGACTGCCGGCGCGCCGACCGCGTTCTCGAGGGCGCGGACATAGCGCTGCGCGGCGGCGGGGAGCTCCTCGTAGCGCGTGATTCCGGTGGTCGTCGTCTTCCAGCCCGGGAAGCGCTCGTACTCGGGCTCGAGGCGCGCGACGTCCTCGGCGAGCGGCGGGCAGAGCGGAGACGGCTTGCCGTCGAGCTTGTAGCCCAGGCTGATCGGGGATCTCGTCGAGCTCGTCGAGGCAGTCGAGCTTCGTCATCGCGACGGCCGTCGGCGCCCGAGAGCTCCACGGCGGTCCGCGCGACGACCGCGTCGAACCAGCCCGTCCGGCGCGGCCGGCCGTGGAGGTGCCGTATTCGTTGCCGCGCTTGCGCAGGTATTCGCCCGTCTCGTCGGAGAGCTCGGTCGGGAACGGGCCGGAGCCGACGCGCGTCGAGTACGCCTTGATCACCAGGAGGCTCGGCGTCGAGGGCCCGCGGCGCGATCTCGAGGCCGGTGGCGACACGGCTCCGGCGGCGCAGTGCGAGGACGTCACGAAGGGATACGTTCCGGAGGACAGATCCAGCATCGCCCCGTGCGCGCCCTCGGCGAGGAGCGTGGCGCCGGCCTTCAGGCGGTCGCGGAGGTATCGGCCCGTGTCGCCGACATGGCGCCGGATGCTCTCCGCGCAGGGCGCGAGGGCGGCCGAGGACTCTTCGGCCGAGCGGAACGGCCGTCTCGCCGAAGCGCGCGCAGCAGCGTCCGGTCTCCGCCGCGATGGCCTCACGCGGGCGCGCCAGCGTCGCCGGCGCGAAAGAGCTCGGCGACGCGGACGGCGCGGCGCGCCGCGAGCGGACTCGTAGGCGGGCCCGATTCCGCGCAGCGTCGTGCCGATCTTCGCGTCTCCCGCGGCGCTCTCGCGCGCGGCGTCGAGGAGGCGATGGTAGGGAAGGATCACGGTCGGCGCGGTCCGAGATCAGCAGGTTCTCGCCGATCGCGATCCCGCCGCCTCGACGGCTCGTCGATCTCGTTGAGCAGCGCATCGAGGGCGAGGACGACGCCGGTGCCGATGAGGCCCGTGCGGCCCCGGATCGACTCCGGCGGGCAGGAGGTGGAGCGCGAAGTGGCGGTCGCCGAATTTGACGGTGTGGCCCGGCGTTGTGTCCGCCGTGGTAGCGGGCCACGATGTCGAAGCGGTTGGCCAGGAGGTCGACGACCTTCCCCTTGCCCTCGTCGCCCCACTGTCCCCCAGGACGGCAACAACCTTCACTCGAATGCTCCTCGTCGTGAACGACGCGCCGCTTCAGGGCGCAGGCAAAAACAGCGCAGCCAGCAAGTCGCGGTCGATGTCTCGCTTAGAATCGCAGCCATGCGGACTCTGCGGCTCACGGGCCGCGGCCTGTCGCGACGCGTTGGCGGCGGTCGCCAACCGCGCCGCCCGGCTGTCGCTGGTCCCGGCGGCGCGGCAGCGCGATGGCCGGCATCTCGGCGCGTCGTCGACCGCGCGATTCGCAGCGGCGCGAGGGTCTACGGCGTCACGACCGGCTTCGGCAAGTTCGCCGACGTCGCCATCCCGCGCGAGCGCATCGAGACGCTGCAGCGCAACTTGATCCGCAGCCACGCGGCCGGAGTCGGGACGGCGCTGCCGGACCGAGCCGTGCGCGCCATGATCGCGCTGCGCATCAACGCGCTCGCGCGGGGTTACTCCGGCATCCGCGTCGAGACGGTCGAGGCGCTCCTCGCGATGCTCGCCGCCGACGTTCTGCCGGTCGTTCCCGCGCAGGGCTCCGTGGGTGCGTCCGGCGACCTGGCTCCGCTCGCGCACCTGGCGCTCGGACTCATCGGCGAGGGACGAGGTGCGCGTGCGCGGGCGCGCGGAAGCCCGGCGCGCCGCCGCCCTGCGCCGGGCGGGCCTGCGGCCGGTGCGCTCGGCGGCCAAGGAGGGGCTCGCACTCATCAACGGCGTCCAGATGTCGGTCGCGGTCGGGCGGCCTCGCGCTGCGGCGCGCGCTGCGGCCTCGCGCGCATCGCCGACCTCGTCGGTGCCGCCTCGCTCGACGCCTCGCGCGGCTCCGACGCGGCGTTCGACCCGCGGATCGTGGCGGCGCGGCCTCATCCGGGCGCCGCTGCGAGCGCCGCAAACCTCCGAGCGCTGATCCGGGGGAGCGCGATTCGCGAATCGCACCGTGGCTGCGGGCGTGTCCAGGACAACTACGCCCTGCGCTGCATGCCTCAGGTCCACGGCGCCGCGCGCGAGGCCTTCGCGCACGCCCGCGAGGTCCTCGAGCGCGAGATGAACAGCGCGACCGACAACCCCCTCGTCTTCGCGGAAGCGCGGACGACATCGTCGTCGGGCGGAAACTTCCACGGCGCGCCCGTTGGGCTACGTTCTCGACTACGCGGCCATCGCCGCGACGGACCTCGCCTCGATCTCCGAGCGCCGCATCGAGAAGCTCCTGAACCCCGCGCTGTCGGAGCTGCCCGCGTTTCTGGTCCGCGAGGGCGGCGCTCAACTCCGGCCTGATGATGGCTCAGGTCACTGCCGCCGCCCTGGTGTCGGAGTCGAAGGTGCTCTGCGCATCCCGCCTCCGTCGACTCGATCCCGACCTCGGCCGCGAAGGAGGACCACGTCTCGATGTCTCCCATCGCCGCCCGCAAGCTCGCGCCGTGGTCGGGAACCTCGAGCGGGTTCTGGCGATCGAGCTGATCGCGGCGTTCCAGGCCATGGAGTTCTTGCTGCCGCTGACGACGTCGTCCGCCGCGCTCGAGCGCGTGCGCCGCGAGTTTCGCCGAGTCGTGCGGGCCTGGACAGCGACCGGGAGCTCTACCCCGACCTGGAACGGTCCGGGGTTTCTCAGAGCCGGCGAGGCGCGGGCGATCCGGCCCTCGCGCCACTGTCGCGACGCCGAGGCCCCGCAACCTGCATAATCCGCGCATGAGCGCCACCGTTCCGCCGGCCCGCCCGGGCACGTCGTCCGTGCGGCCCGCGGCCCGACGCTTCGCTGCCGCGGCTGGGCCCAGGAGGCCGCGCTTCGGATGCTCGAGAACAACCTGGATCCCGACACGCCGAGAGGCCCGAAGACCTCATCGTCTATGGCGGAACCGGCCGGGCCGCGCGGAGCTGGGAGGCGTTCGATTCGATCGTCGCGACGCTCAAGCGGCTCGAGCGCGAACGAGACGATGCTCGTCCAGTCGGGCAAGGCCGTCGGCGTCTTCGAGACGCACGAGGATGCGCCGCGCGTGCTGATCTCCAACGCGATGCTGGTGCCGGCGTGGGCCACGGGCGAGGAGTTTCGCCGCCTCGAGGGGCTCGGCCTGACGATGTACGGCCAGATGACCGCGGGCTCGTGGATCTACATCGGCAGCCAGGGCATCGTGCAGGGGACCTTCGAGACGTTCGCGGCCGCCGCGGCGAAGGAGTTCGGCAGCGATCTGAGCCGGACGCCTGGTCGTCACCGCGGGCCTCGGCGGGATGGGAGGCGCGCAGCCTCTCGCGGCGACGATGAACGGCGCCGTGGCGCTCGTCGCGGAGGTGGACCCGTCGCGCATCGAGAAGCGCCTGCGGACCCGCTACCTCGACGCCCACGAGACGCGACATCGACGCCGCGATCGACCGCGCGCTCGAGGCGAAAGCTGCGCGTCGAGGCGGTCTCGATCGGCGTCGGAGTGCAACGCGGTGGATCTCCTCGAGCGCCTGATCGCGCGCGGACGTCGTCCCCGATCTGGTCACCGACCAGACGTCGGCCCACGACGAGCTGGACGGTTATGTGCCGCGGGGAGGCACGCTCGACGAGCTGGGCGCGGCTGCGCGAGGGCGATCCCGGGCGTACATCGAGCGTGCCTACGAGACGATGGCCGAGCACGTCCGCGCCATGCTGGAGCTCCAGCGGCGCGGAGCCGTGGTCTTCGACTACGGCAACAACCTTCGCGGGCAGGCAAGAAGGCCGGGCGTCGCCGACGCCTTCCGCGATCGGCGGTTTCGTCCCGCTCTACATCCGGCCGCTCTTCTGCGAGGGCAAGGGGCCGTTCCGGTGGGCCGCGCTCTCGGGCGATCCGGAGGACATCCGGGTCACCGACCGCGCCCTGCTCGAGCTCTTCCCCCACGATGCGGGGCTCTCGCGCTGGCTCGCGCTGGCCGGCGAGCGGATCGCCTTCCAGGGGCTGCCGGCGCGGATCTGCTGGCTGGGGTACGGCGACCGCCACCGCGCGGGACTGCTCTTCAACGAGCTCGTACGCCAGGGTCGGATCAAGGCGCCGATCGTCATCGGAAGGGACCATCTGGACGCGGGCTCCGTCGCCTCGCCCAACCGCGAGACCGAAGGGATGCGGGACGGCTCGGACGCGATCGCCGACTGGCCGATCCTGAATGCGCTCCTCAACACCGCGGCCGGCGCGACGTGGGTCTCGGTGCATCATGGCGGCGGTGTGGGCATCGGCTACTCGATCCACGCCGGCATGGTCGTCGTGGCGGATGGCTCGGAGGGCGCGGCGCGGCGGCTCCGGCGTGTCCTGACCACCGATCCGGGAACGGGCGTGATGCGGCACGCCGACGCCGGCTACCCGGAGGCGATTCGAACCGCGCGCGAGCGGGGAGTGGACTTGCCCTTCCTCGAGTAGTGGGGCGGCACGACGGTGTTACGCCGGGCGCTTCTGACCGTCTCGGTCCTGGCGCTTTTCCCGATCCTCTGGCTGGACGGCTGGCTGCCGCTTCTGTCGGGGCGCGTCGATACGATGGGTCCGCCCTCCGCGGTCTCGGAGGCCCTTGCCGGCGTCGCCGCCGACCTGAAGCGTCGCGTGGACGCTCTCTCCTCCAGCACCGAGGTCGCGAAGGCGTTGGAGGGAGGCGGGATCGCAGTGCGGCGCCAGGCGCTTTTCGCGAGCGCCCGTCAGGCGATGGAGGGCGCGTCTCCCGGGGCGTGGATCGTCCTCGCCGATCCCCGCGGCAACGCCCAGGCGTGGTGGGGTGACGCGCCCGCCCAGATCCCGACTATCCGGGCCTCCGGGATGCTGGAGGCGCGCTGGTCGGCGACGCGGCTGGAGATTGCCTACTGGCGCATCGTCGGCACCGGGCCGTTTGCGGGCGTCATCTGCGCCGCCCGTCCGATGCCGGTCGAAGCGCCGGCGTTCGGTGAGGAGCTCGGATTCGAGGGATCTTCGCTGGAGTGGGAGCCGATCGCTCCCGAACGCGGCAGCCCCGCGGTTCTCTCGGCCGAAGACGGAGCGCCCCTCGTCGCGGCTCGTCGCGAGCCGATCGAGCCCTCGCAGAGCCGAAGTCTGCGGGCGGTTGTCCTCGCGGGTGTCCTCGCGGCGGCCGCCGTGCTCGCCGCTCTCGGGCCGGCATCGCTTCTGGTCGGAGCGGGACTCGCGCTGGCGTTTCTGGGCGTCGAAGCCTACGACGGCGGCGGCCGGAGCCTCGCTTCGCCGGTGCGATGGGTCCTCGCGATCGGGCTCCTGGTGCTTCCGCTGGCTCTCTCGAGTCTGCGGCGACGCGACGCGACCGGAGCCGGGGCGCGTCGGATTCTCGGCTACGCGCTCTTTGCGGGCGTCCTCTACGCGGCGGGCCGGATCGCCGTTCCCGATCTCGGCGCGGCGTTCTCCGTAGCAGGCGCGGCCTTCTGGAAGCTCGCCGCCCTCTTTGGACTGGCCGCCGCGGCGCTGGCGCTGGGCGCCTCGGCCTTCCGTCGTGAAGTGGCACCGGCATGGACCGGCGCGGCCCTGAGCATTACGGGAGCCGGCATCGTGGGCGGTCGCTCTTCGTGTCCTCCGCGCCCGGTTATCGGATCGCGATCGTCGTCATCGGCCTCGCCGCGTTCGAAGCGTGGCGGCGCTCCGTGTCGGCGGCCTCCGCCGCCGGCGCCCTCGGGCCGTTTCGGCTGACGGCCGCCGCCACGCTGCTCGTGCTGCTGTCGGCGGCCACTCTTCACGAACATCACCGGACGGCTGAGGCGTTCCGCGTGGCGGATGCGATCCGGCTCCCGGATCCGACGCGAATCTCGGTCGACGCGGTCATCGCGGTGCGGCGCGCCGTCGACCGCGTGCAACAGTTCGATCTCGGCCGCGAGCTGCCCGCCCCGGTCGCGGAGACCGATCTCTCGGATCTCGCCTATCGCCTCTGGAGAGACGGGGAGGAGCAGCGGCCATCGACGTCGCTGATCGCGTACGAAGTGTTCGACGC
The DNA here is from genome assembly GCA_963733815.1 of uncultured Acidobacteriota bacterium. Lineage (GTDB taxonomy): Bacteria > Acidobacteriota > Thermoanaerobaculia > UBA5066 > Gp7-AA6 > DAHUXD01. Next base: position 194,917 of record CAVTEG010000006.1, read on the forward strand.
CGAGGGGATGCTGCGAAGCCGCTTCTCTCTGATCCCCGAGGCGGACGAGCCCGGCGGCGGAGCTCCGGGCGTCCAGATCGAGCGTCACCGCGTCGCCGTGGTTCGGCAGGTCGCAGGACTCGCCGACTCGGGGAGGCTCTGGGGACGCGTCGTCGTGTCGGTCGCGGACTGGCCGAGCTGGGATCCGTTGCCGCCGCGGCTGGAGGTCTACCGCCGGCTCGTCGGAGGAGAGGCCGCGCTGGCGCCGTCGCCGAGACCGGTCCTGGTTTCCTACGGCCCCGATGGCACGCGACGAGAAGACGGTCCCGAGCTGCCCCTGTCCGTTTTCGAGCAGGTCCGTGCCTCGGGGCGGCGCCAGCGCATCGACATCCGCTACCGCGGCGAAGATCTGCGGGGAGAGCTGCGCCCCGCTCCCGAGGGATTCCAGCTCATCGCGATACCCGCTCCCGACTTCCTCCAGCGTCTGCTGACGGCCGCGCTTCTGCTGCCGGCGGCGGGCGCTTTGATCCTCGTCGGCGGGACGGTCGTGCTTCTCCGTTTCCTCGGCTCTCGCCGGTCGGTCGGCGACCTTCTCCCTCGCGGCATTCAGACGTTTCGCGGCCGCCTCCTGGCGTTGTTCGTCCTCTCGGTGATGATTCCGCTCGTGGCGGTGACCTTCTATCTGCGCTCGTCGATTTCGGAGCGCACGGGCCGCGACACGTTGGATCATGCGCGGACCGGTCTCGAGACGGCGCGGCGCGTGCTCGACGACTACCTGCTCTCGGCGGCGGCCGGACGCGGACGGCTCGAGCTTCTCGACGACGCGCTGCTGTCGTGGCTGGCCAACGCCGTCGGCTTCGACCTGTCGGTCTATTCGCCCGAAGCCCGCCTGATCGCGAGCTCGCGGCGCGATCTTTACGCGGCGGGCCTGCTGCCCGAGCGGGTGCCGGGGAGAAGCTACGTGTCGGTGGGACTGGGCGAAGCGCGCGACCTGACGGACGCGCGCGAGATCGCGGGAAGCCGCTTCGAGGAGATCACGACGGCGCTTTCGGCGGTGCCGGGCGCGCCCGGCATGCGCAGCCCGATCCTGCTGTCTTTGCTTCTCCTGCCGCAACAACGCATCGCCGAGGCCGAGGCCGCACAGTTGACCGCGGCGGTATCGGCGTTCTCGCTGCTCGTGTTCCTGATCTCGGCGGCGATCGCCGGGCGCCTCGCCCTCCGCGTGGCGCGGCCCGTCGCCGACCTCGTCGAGGGGACGCGTGCCGTCGCCCGCGGCGATTTCTCGCCCCACCTGGCCGAGCCGCCCGACGAGGAGCTGCGGGAGCTCGTCCGCGCGTTCCTGTACATGTCGCGGAGCCTCAAGGAGCAGACCGACGCGCTCTCCCGCGAGACGGAACGTCTGGCCACGCTGCTCTCGCAGCTGGCCGCGGGCGTGGTGGCGTTCGGCGAGGACCGACGCGTTCTGCTGGCGAATCCGGCTGCCGCCCGGCTGGGCGGGGGAAGCGCCGACGGGTCGACCCTGGAGGACGTGTTTCCCGGCGAAGCGATGGCGCCGGTGCGGCGAGTCCTCGAGCGCCTCGAGCCGCACCCGGTCTCCAAGGAGCTCGAGCCGCGCCCCGGCGAGAGATGGCGCGTCGTGACGGTGCCGCTCCCGCTCGGGGGATCGGGGGCGCGCATGGCGGTCATCGAGGATGTCTCGGACGTCGTGCGATCCAACCGGCTGGCGGCGTGGGCGGAAATGGCCCGAATCATCGCGCACGAGATCAAGAACCCGTTGACTCCGATCCGTCTGTCGGTCGAACATCTTCGGGAGGTCTGGAGGCGAAGGTCCCCCGATTTTGATCGCGTGTTGGAGGAATGCGTGACGAACGTGTTGCGCCAGACCGAGGAGCTGCAGCGGTCCGCGGCGGAGTTTTCCGACTATGCGAGGCTGCCGCAGCCCGAGACACGCCCGATCGACATCGGCGCTCTGGCCGCGGATGCGGCGGCGGCGTTCGCCGGAGCGCCCGGCATCCGGTGGCTCCGTCGAGGCGACGCCGGGCCTCGAGGCCGTCGGCGACCCGCGACTGATCTCCCGCGTCCTGTCCAACCTGGTCGGCAACTCAGTGGAGGCGCTCCACGGCCGCGGGACGATTCGGATCCGCGTGGACCGGCGCGACGGGCGGATCGAAACCGCCGTCGAGGACGACGGGCCGGGAGTTTCTCCGGAGATCCTGCCACGTCTGTTCGACCCCTATTTCTCGGCCAAGAGCGGCGGCACCGGGCTGGGCCTGGCCATCGCGAAGAAGATCGTCGAGGAGCACGGAGGCAGGATCGCAGCCGGGAACCGTGCGAGCGGCGGATTCCGTGTCGCCTTCGATCTGCCGGCGTCCGATGGCGGCGGCGCGGCGGCATGAGTCGCGCGCGCGCTTTTCTGATTAGCCTCTTCGCGGTCGCCGCGGCGTGCCGCCCGTCCGGGGAAGTCTCCCGCCCGGCGGCCGTAGCGGCTCCCCGGGGCGACGCGATCGAGTTCGTCAATCCGGCGGCCGCGGCCGAGCCCGATCTCGTCGAGCACCTGCGGCGGCTCGCCGTCGCGACGGTGTTCCTGCCCGCGGGCGAGCTGGCGCGCGACGGCGGACGGTGGACGTTTCAGCCCGATCCCAATCCGCCCCGACCCGTCGAGGGCGCGTCGGTCATCCTGGTGGTGCGCCCGAGCGAAGCGCTCTCCGCGTTTCTGTCGGCTTCGGAGGGCACGGCGGCGCAGGGAGCCTCGCACGCGCTCGCGGCCGGCGTGGCGGACGACCTGCGCAAAGGGGGCCCGTACGGGAATGTCGTCGGCATTCACGTCGAGGGTCCGTTCTCGGCGGGGACGGCCGTCCGTGGAGCCGAGCTGCTCACCGCGCTGCGAAAGGACCTGCCGCACGGCGTCCTCCTCTCGATTCGACTGGCCGCCGCACCGGCCAATGACAACGAGCGCAAGCGTCTCGCGCCGCTTCTCGAATTGGCGGACGCGTTCAAGGCGACGGTCTTCGGTGGAAGCGCCCGGGTCGAGCCGGTCGCGGCCGACGCGCTCGGCCGTCCGTGGTGGGCCGGGTACGACGCCGCGGTCCGATGCGTGGCGGCAAATCCGGATGGGCAGGTCCGTACCGAGATCTCCGAGAAGTCTGTCGACGCGCTCTCCGGCCACCCGCAAGTCGAGTTCGAGAACGACTTGACTGTGACGGATCCCGACGTTGTGGCGTTTCGCCTGACGGCGAGAGCCCCGGTTCGGATCGGCGACGTCCGCCTCGAGGCCGGAGATCGGATCGCCTGCCGGATGCCGTCGTTGCCGGAGATGCTGTACCGGCTCGGGTCGGCGATGGCCGGGAAGCGCAACCTGCTGGGCCGCGCCGTGGTCTTCGGAGGCGATCGCGAAGCGGATCGGATCGTTCGGGTCGAGGCCCTGGAAGATATTCTACTCGGTCGATCGCTTGCTCCCGCTCTCGAAGTGCGCGTGCATCCCGCCGGCCGCAACGCGATCTCGATCGAGGCGACGAACCTCTCGCCCCACTCGTCGACGGTCTCGCGGACGTCGAACTGGGTCGAGGTCGATGTGGCGCCGGCGCACCCGTCCGACGTCAACCTCGGCGGCTTCGATCGCTACGAGGCCTACGATTCCTCGGGCCGCCCGGTGACGCCGGGACGGGCGACCCGCGTCCGCCTCTACGAGACGCTGGTCGGGCCTCGCGAAGCGATCACGCCGGCGAGGATCGTGGTGCGCGGAGCGCTGCCGTCGCCGTGCTGCCGCCACCGGGCGCATTTGCTCGCCGCCGCGGGTCCCGAGGAGGCCGGGGACTGGATCGAGCCGCCGCCGCCTCCGACCCCTCCGCCCGCGCCTACGAAGAAGCGGAAGTGACTTCCTTGCGTCGGACGAGGCCGACGAGCTTCCCCACGGGTCCGGACGCCACGAAGACCGCGGCGATGGCCGCGAGCGCGAGCTGGGGGCGGTAGGCCACGACCGCGAAGAAGAGCGCGATCGCCGGCAGGATCCAGGCGGGCCTCCGGCGCTTGAGGTCCAGGTCCTTGAAGGATCGGTAGCGGATCGTCGAGATCATGAGGTAGGCCAGGACGAACGTCAGGACGAGCAAGCCGCCCATCCACGTCCGCGACATCAGGCGCTCCGGAGTGGCCAGCACGACCGCTGCGACCGTGCCCGCGGCCGCCGGGATCGGAAGCCCCACGAAGTAGCGCTTATCGACGACGTGCGTCTGGATGTTGAAACGCGCCAGGCGCATCGATCCGCAGACGACGAAGAGAAACGACACGAACCAGCCGAGCCGGTGAAAGTCTTCGAGGCCCCAGGAGTACGCCAAAACCGCAGGGGCCACGCCGAAGGACACCAGGTCGGCCAGCGAGTCGTACTCTTCGCCGAACTCGGAGGTCGAGTGCGTGAGACGGGCGATCCGGCCGTCGAGACCGTCGAGAACGCCCGCGGCAATGATCAGCACGGCGGCAATCTCGAAGTTTCCCTGGATCGAATACCAGAGCGAGAGGTATCCGCAGAACAGATTGCCGACCGTGAAGAGCGTCGGCAGAACGAAGAGGCCGCGGGAGAGCCGCTCGCGCGAAAGCCGCGCCACGCTACACGCCCCCGCGCCAGCGGGCGATTCCCGACATGCCGGCCTTCAACTTCTGGCCCTTGCGGACGAGCAGCTGGCAGTCGTCGGGAAGAAAGACGTCGACTCGGGACCCGAACTTGATGATGCCGATGCGCTCGCCGCGCGCGAGCTGTTGGCCGACCGACGGGTAGAACACGATGCGGCGCGCGAGCGCGCCCGCGATCTGCTTGAACGCGAGACGGCCCTGGGGCGCGGACAGCGTCACGCGCGTCTGCTCGTTGTCGGTCGAGGCCTTGTCGTCGAAAGCGGCGAGCTTCTTTCCGGGGACGTGAGCGAAGTCGTCGATGCGCCCCGCGGCCGGCGCGCGGTTGACGTGGCAGTTGAAGACGGACATAAAGATCGAAAGCCGCCGCTTCGCGCCCGGGGGAGCCTCCGGAGGCTCGGTCACGGAGAGGACGGTGCCGTCGGCCGGGGACACGATCGTCTCGGAGCCTCCCTCGGGAATGCGGTCGGGATCACGGAAAAACTGAATCAGGAAGAGCGTGACGGCGAAGAGCAGGCCCGCCGCCAGGGGATAGTCGAACACGGCGGCGAGCCCGCCGGCCACGAGCGGGGGCAGGATGAAGACCCACCCCTCTCGGGCGATGGGGATCCTCAGGTGGCGACTCCCTCGCGGTGGGTTCGGGCGATCGCCTCCATGCGGTCCTTCAGAAGGAGCTTCTCCTTCTTCAGGCGCTTCTCTTCCAATTCCTCGTCCTCGGAGAGTCGGGGTTTCGCCGCCAGCAGCTGCAGGCGTTCCTCGTGATGGCGATGCTCCTCGTGCAGGCGGCGGAACTCCAGATCGGTCACGGCCAGTTCCTCACGGTTCCCGTTTTCCATCGGGTCAGACCTCCTTGCTTGTTTTTTTGGATCGAGGAGAGTGCCGGGGGAAGGGTCACGGGGCAAGTCTAAACCCGGCCACGGGGCCTTTCAACCGCGTTCGGCCAGCGGGAGTACGAGCACGAGAGCGTCCTCCCCGTCCTGGTAATAGGCGCGCCGCTTGTAGGCCTCGCGAAATCCGTAGGACCGGTAGAACTGCCGCGCGGCCTCGTTGGACACCCGCACCTCCAGCGTCATGGCCGTCGAAGCCATGGCCCGCGCCCTTGCCAGCGCGTCCTCGATGAGAACGCGCCCGTAGCCCTGTTTGCGCAGGCGCAAATCGGTCGCGATCTTGTTGACATGGAACTCCTCGTACAGAGACACGGCGAAGAGATATCCGCCCACCCGCGGCGTGCCTCCGTCGTCGCGGGCGAGGACGCGGATGTAGCGGTGCGCTTCGACCAGCTCGCTCGCGAAGAACTCGCGCCGCCAGGGTACGGGGAAGGATTCCGATTCGATTCGGACGACTTCGTCGAGGTCGAAGGGACCCGCGGGCCGGAGGCGGTAGGGGTCCGGCCGGGGCTCAGAGAGCGCCATGCTTCTCCTCCGCGGCGCTGGGGCGCGAATAGATGGCTTCCAGCGCGGCGGTGGGACGCGGATCGCGAGCGACGGCGCGCGCCAGGCTCGCCGCGACCGCCGGCAGGGGAGCTCCGAAAGCCCCGGGGACGAGCGCCGGAGGAAGCGCCACGATCGGATCACGGCTCGCATCGTCGGAGACGGCGCCGGGCGCCATGCGGCCGGACGGGCCGAGAGACCGCGCGCGCGGCGAACTCAGATCGAAGCGCTCGGCGACGACTTCGCCGCGCCCGGCGTCCAGCACGGCGACGACACGCTTCGCACCGAGGCTGCGGGCGCCTTCGGCCATCGCCTCGAGCGTCGGGACCGCTTCCACGTCCACGCCGAGCGCGCGCCCGAAGCCCCACGCCGTGGCGAGGCCGACGCGGATTCCCGTGAACGAGCCCGGCCCGGAGCAGACGGCGACACGTCCGACGTCGGCGAGCCGCAGCCCGGCGCGTGCGAGCGCCCGGGCGACGGCCGGCAGGAGCTCCTCGGAAGCGCGACGGTCGCCGGACAAGCCCTCTTCGAAGATCCGTTCGCCGCAGAGAACGACGATCGAGGGAGCGGGTGTGGCCGTGTCCATCGCGAGAACGTTCATGCCGGAACCGCCGGGATTATGCTAGCACCGGCGTGAGCGCATCCATCCCCCGCGTGACTCCCATGCTCCGGCAGTACTTCGAGATGAAGAGCCGGGTCCCCGACGCCATTCTGCTGTACCGCATGGGCGATTTCTACGAGATGTTCTTCGACGACGCCCGGGACGCCGCGCCGCTTCTGGGCATTGCGCTGACGGCGCGCCATCGCGACTCGGACATCGAAGCGCCGATGTGCGGCGTGCCTCATCAGGCGGTGGACCACCACGTGGCGAGGCTGGTCGCGGCCGGCCGAAAGGTCGCCATCTGCGACCAGATCGAAGATCCCAGGGCCTCCCGCGGCCTCGTGCGGCGGGACATCACCCGCGTCGTCACGCCGGGCACGGTGCTGGATCCGGAGTCCCTGGTGCCGAGCGCCCCTTCGTATCTGGCCTCTCTCGCGCCCGGCGAGGCCGAGTGGGGAGCCGCGTTCCTGGACCTGTCCACCGGGCGATTCCTCGCGGGCGCGATCGCGGCCTCCCGGATCGGCGACGCGCTGACGCTCTTTCGGCCGCGCGAGATCCTCCTGCCCGAGGACGTCGAGCCGCCGGCGTTCTCCGCCGCCCTTTCGCGGCGAGGCAGCGAGTGGTGGACGCGCGCCGCCGCCGATCTCGCGGACGCTCCGGAGCTCTCGGGGCCGGCGCGGGCCGCTGCCGGGGCCGCCCGCGCGTATGCCCGCGAGATGCGGCCCGGAGGCCCGCTGGCGCACGTCGGGTCCCCGGCGCCGCTGGCCTTCGGAGAGCGAATGGGACTCGACGCCGCGGCCGTGGCCACGCTCGAGCTCTTCGAGTCCTCCGACGGCGCTTCGGCGCGGAGTCTCTGCGCGCTGCTCGACCGCACGCGTACCCCTCTGGGCGCTCGCGCTCTGCGGGACGCGCTGGCGCATCCGTCGCGGGATCCGGTGGAGCTCGGCGCGCGCTGGGACGCGGTCGACGGGCTGCTGCGGGAGTCCGAGACGGCCTCGGTCCTTCAGGGCGCTCTCGAAGAGGTCGGGGATCTGGAGCGGCGGTTCGCGCGCGTGGCGGTCGGAAATGCGGGCCCCCGCGAAGTCGCAGCGCTGGCCTCCGGGCTCGACGCGGTGCCGCGCGTCCTGGCGGCGGCGGCTCCCTTGTCGGCCGGGCGGATTCGTTCCCTCGTCGAGTCGGTGCCGGACACGCGGGACTGCGTCGAGCGGGTTCGGTCGACGCTCGCGCCGGATCCCCCGGTGCTCGCATCGGCGGGCGGAGTCATTTGCGAAGGAGCCGACGTGGAGCTCGACCAGCTTCGCGCGCTGCGCCGCGATGCGCAGGGAGCGCTGCTCGCGATCGAGGCCGAGGAAAAGCGCCGCTCCGGGATTTCCACGCTCAAGGTGCGCTTCAATCGGGTCTTCGGCTACTCGCTCGAGGTCGGCAACGCGCACCGGGAGAAAGTCCCCGCGGACTGGATCCGGAGGCAGTCGCTGGCCAACGCCGAGCGCTACGTGACCCCGGCGCTCAAGGAGCTTGAGGAAAAGATTCTCGGCGCGGAGGACGCGATCGCGGTGATCGAGGCACGGCTCTACGCCTCGCTCCTCGCGGATCTCGCGCAAGCCGCCGGTCGCATCGGCCGGACCGCCGCGGCCGTGGGGGAGCTCGACCTGTATGCCTGCTTCGCCGAAAACGCCCGCGTCGGAAGGTGGGTGCGGCCCGTCCTGTCGGCCTCGCCCCGGCTGCGGATCGTGGGAGGCCGCCACCCGCTCGTGGAGAGTCTGCGCCGCGAGGAGGTCTTCGTTCCGAACGACACCGATCTCGATCCGGACTGCCGCATCCAGGTCGTGACCGGACCTAACATGGGCGGCAAGTCCACCTACCTGCGCCAGGTGGCGACGATCGTGCTGCTCGCGCAGGCGGGGTCTTTCGTTCCGGCCGCGAAGGCCGAGCTTTCGCTCTTCGACCGCATCTTCACGAGGGTGGGATCGGCAGACTACCTCTCGCGCGGCGAGTCCACGTTCATGGTCGAGATGCTGGAGTCCGCCGCGATCCTTCGCGGCGCGACACCCCGAAGCCTCGTGATCCTGGACGAGGTCGGACGGGGCACGTCGACGTTCGACGGGCTCTCGATCGCGTGGGCGATGCTCGAGTATCTCCACGACACGCCCGACAAGGCGGCCTTCGTTCTCTTCGCGACGCACTACCACGAGCTGACGGAGATCGCGCTCGTCAAGACGGCCGTCGTCAACTCCACGATGGCCGTGCGCGAGTCGGCGGGTCGGGTCGTGTTTCTCCGCAAGGTCGTGCCCGGCGCGGCCGACCGCAGTTACGGCATCCACGTGGCGGAGCTGGCGAGCCTGCCGCCGGAGGTGACCGCTCGGGCCCGCGAGGTCCTCTCGAACCTCGAGAAGCAGGAGCTCGACGTCCAGGGCGCTCCCGTCATCGCGCGCAAGCAGGGCGAGAGCGCGGGCAGCGGCCAGTTCGTCCTCTTCTCGGCCGAGGAAGAGCTCGCACTCGAGAAGCTCCGCGCCGCGGACCTGAACCAGATGACCCCGATCGCGGGCCTGTCGCTTCTGGCCGCGCTTCAGCAGCGTCTCAAGGGCAAGTGACCTCGAGGCTCTTCGGTGTCGGCATCTCCGGCCCCGAGCTGACGGGACGCGAACGCGAGATCCTGGCCGCTTATCCGCCCTTCGGCATCATCCTGTTCCGGCGCAACATCGAGGATCCGGACCAGCTCAAACGGCTCATCGCGGAGCTGCGGGGTCTGGGCGCACGGTTTCTCTTCCTCGACCAGGAAGGAGGACCGGTCGACCGCCTGAGGGACCTGATCGCTCCGGCGCCGTCGCTCAAGCGCGCCGCGACGCTCGGAGTCGCACGGCGCGCCGGAGAGATCGCCGGGGCGAGCCTGACGAGCCTCGGGTTCGACGTGGACCTGGCTCCCGTCGTCGATCGCGCCGTGGCCGGGGCGGGCGAGACAGTCCTGGGCGAGCGTGCCGCGTCCGCCGATGCGGGGGAGATCGTGCGCGCGGCGGGCGACTTCCTCGCGGGCCTCCATTCCCGAGGAGTGGGCGGATGCCTCAAGCACTTTCCGGGTCTCGGGCGCGCGCGTCTCGACACGCACCAGGCGCTGCCGATGCTGGAGCAGGACCGCCACCAGGAAGCCCTGGACCTCGTGCCGTTCGACGCGTTGATGGGGGCCGCGCGCGCGATCATGATCTCCCACGCCGCAGGGGAAGACGGGCTCCCGGCGTCGCTCGCGGAAGAGTGGGCCACGATCCGTCTTCGCGACATTCTCGGCTTCGAAGGCGCGGCCTTCTCGGACGATCTCGAGATGGGAGCCTTGGACGCGTTCGGCGACCTTCCGGAGCGCTGCGTCCGCGCCGCGGCGGCGGGCTGCGACCTTCTCTTCGTCTGCAAACGGATCGACGCCTATCCCGAGTGCGTCGAAGCGGTGACCGCCCGCGTACCGGTGCCACGGCGCGTCGAGGCGGCCGCGCGGCTGGAGGACTACGCGGGCCACCTCGCCCAACTGCGCAAGGCCGCGCCGGGCGGCCAGGCGATTACCACCCTCGCCGCCGAGCTGCGGAGGCTGGCCGACTCGGTGACCTAGTTTCAGGTCTCAGGTCTCAGGTCTCAGGTCGGGCCGCCTGAAACCTGCAACCTTCAACCTGCAACCCGGTTTTTCAGAACGGGACGTCGTCGTCGTAACCGCCGCCGCCCGCTGTGGTCGCGGCGGGCTCCGGCGTCTCGGCGACCTCGCGCGCCGACCCGGCGCGCGCGCCGTCCTCCCGCCGGCCCAGCATGACGACATTGGAAGCCTTGATCTCCGTCTTGTAGCGCTTCTGCCCGTTCTGGTCCTCCCAGCTCCGGGTCTGCAGGCTGCCCTCGACGTAGACCTGCTTGCCTTTCTGGAGGTACTCGCCGCAGATCTGAGCGAGCTTCTCCCAGGCCACGATGTCGTGCCACTCGGTACGTTCCTGCTTGGCGCCCGACGCGTCCTTCCAGGCCGTGGTGGTGGCGAGCGAGAAACGCGCGAGGGTCGTTCCCTGCGGGGTGGTTCGGACCTCCGGATCTTTTCCGAGGTTTCCGATCAAGATCACTTTGTTGACGCTGGCCATGTGTTCGCCCTCCTTTCAGGTGCTGTGACGATATTCCAGTTCGAGCCGGACAAACAGTGTCCGAGTGAACTCGGACAAGCAACGATTCAGCGATTTGCCCAAGTGCCGTCAACAAGGACCTGCCAAGGGAGAGGATGCCGAAGCGACTTCCCCTCTCTCGTCGGTTGGCCCGCGAAGCGGGCCGCTCAGAGTCCGAGCGGTCTAGAATCCGGCAAGAAGATGGCGTCCAACGAGATCGAAGAGACCCGCGGGCACCTCGTCCGCTCCGCCTCGACGATTACGCCGCTGACGCTGCTGTCCCGGGTCACCGGATACCTGCGGGAGAAGGTCATCGCCGCCACGTTCGGCGCCGGGATGCAGACCGACGCCTTCTTCGTCGCGTTCCGCATCCCCAACATGCTGCGCGAGATCATCGGCGAAGGGGCGATGTCCTCGGCCGTAATTCCGGTCTACGCGGAGGTCTCGGCGAGGCGAAGCGCCGAGGAGGCCCGGGCGTTTCTCGGGCGCGTGGCCGCCACGTTCTCCCTGATTCTGGCGGCGCTGACGTGCGCCGGCATCGTCTTCTCGCCCTGGCTGGTCGGCCTTCTGGCCGGCCAGTTCCGCCAGACGCCCGGCAAGTTCGAGCTCACGGTGCTCCTGAACCGGTGGATCTTCCCGTACATCTTCCTGGTCTCGCTCGCGGCTCTCTGCCAGGCCGTCCTCAACGCGCATCGCCGCTTCGCGGCCCCGGCGGCGGCGCCCATCTTTCTCAACGTGGCGATCATCCTGGCCGCGCTGTTCGTTTCGCCGAAGCTCGCCGAGCCCGCGTTCGGCCTGGCGATCGGGGTCCTCGTCGGCGGCGCGCTCCAGATCGCGGTCCAGGTTCCTCAGCTCCGAAAGCTGCGCGCGGTCGGGCGGCCGGCGCTGGGCTGGCGGGATCCCTCGGTGCGTTCGGTCCTGCTCCTGATGACGCCGCGGTTGCTCGCCTACGGCATCAACTCGGTCAACATCGTGGTCTCGACCCGCTTCGCCGCCGGTCTCGGCGACGCCAGCGTCTCGTATCTGAACTACGCCAATCGGCTCAAGGAGCTGGTGCTCGGAGGCTTCGCCGTCTCGGTCGCGACGGCGATCCTGCCGCTTCTCTCGAGCCAGGCGCTGGCGGCCGATCGTGAGCCGTTCAAGGAGAACCTGGCGTTCGCGCTGAGGCTGATCGCGTTCGTGACCGTGCCCGCGAGCGTCGGGTTGATCGTGCTGCAGACGCCGATCGTCCGGGTGCTCTTTCAAGGGGGAAGGTTCGGTTCCGCAGACACGCTGGCCACGGCCGGGGTGCTCGCCACGCTCTCGGTCGGCCTATTCTTCTTCGCCGCAGTGCGCGTGATCGTGCCCGCCTTCTACGCCCTCAAGAACACGACGCTCCCGGTCGTCGCGGCGCTGGCCGACGCCGTCACGTTCGTATCGCTCTGCTTTCTATGGACACACCCGTTCGGTCTTCCGGGAATCGGGCTGGCCGCGTCGACCGCCGCCGGCGTCAACGTGGTTGTCCTGGTGGTGGCGTTGCGGCGGCGCGAGGGCCGACTGCGAGGACGCCGGATCCTCGCGTCGGTGGTGCGGATCGTCGGGGCGTCCGCGGTGATGGGAGCCTTTCTCTGGGCGGTCCTGCGGCTGGTGCCCGAGGCGCGGATCGCGGGATGGCGCGGGGCGGCCATCCTCACGGCGGTGATCGCGGTGGCGGCCACCCTCTACACCGTGACGGCGCATCTCTTGGGCGCTCCCGAGCCGGCGGAGTTGAAGCGCGTCGCGCGCCGGAGGCGGTAGATGAAGCTCGTCATCCAGCGCGTATCGAGCGCGTCGGTACGGGTTGCAGGGGAAGTCGTCGCCGAGATCGGCCCGGGCTTTCTGGTTCTCTTCGGCGCGGAAACAGGCGACACCGAGGCGCTGGCGGCCGAGGCCGCACGCAAGGTGGCGGGACTGCGCGTGTTCGAAGACGCCGAGGGCAAGATGAACCTCGCGCTTTCGGACGTCGGCGGATCCGTGCTCGCGGTGCCGCAGTTCACGCTCGGCGCCGACCTCTTGCGCGGCCGCCGCCCCGGCTTCGAGCAGGCGCTGCGGGGACCCGAGGCGGAGCCTCTTTACGACGGTTTCGTGGCGGCTCTCCGGCGTGAAGGCGTTTCCGTTTCGACCGGAGTCTTCGCAGCGATGATGTCCGTCGCGCTGGTCAACGAGGGCCCGGCGACGTTTCTGCTGGAGCTGCCGCGGCGCGGGTCCGGCTAAAGAACTCGGATCGGCGTCAGCGCGAAGGACAGCAGGAAGATCGCGATGCAAGCGAGCGCGACGAGCGAGCGCCCGAAGTCGAGCGGCTCGGCGTCGTCGGGCATCGGGGGATGCGCGAAGCCCGTCAGGAGCACCGCGAACGCCGAGAAGACCAGCCAGATCGGCGGCCCGGAGAAGGCCCCCGCCACGGCCAGCGCCAGAGCGGCCACGGCGGCCAGCGGCTGCCGGCGCCCGAGCAGCGCGCGCGTGACGTGGGAGCCGTCGAGCTGGCCGAGAGGGATGAGGTTCATCGCGGTGACGAGCAGGCCGAACCAGGCGGCCATGAACGTGGGATGTTCGTGGACGCTCGCGCTCGTGTACGGCTGCACATGCATCCACTTCTGGGCCCACCGGACGATCAGGGGATAGTCGAAGAGCACCAGGCCGGGCTGAAGCGGCGTGGTCGTCGGCCGGGGATGAGCGACGCCGTACATCAAGAAGGGAATCGTCGCGACGAAGCCGGCGATGGGGCCGGCCGCCCCCACGTCGAGAAGGATCCGCTTGTTCGGGATCGGCTCCTTGATGCGGATCAGCGCGCCGAACGTTCCGAACGAGAGAAAGCCCGGGAACAGAATCGGCGACGGGAGAAAGATCGGCAGCGTCGCCGCCAGTCCATAGCGTCGGCACATCAGGTAGTGGCCGGTCTCGTGGACGGCGAGGATGACCATCACGGGGATCGAGAAGCCGAATCCGTCCGAGAATCGGCCCTTCGCCAGCCATCCGCCGTCGGTGGTGAACGCCGCCCCGCCGGCCAGCGTCGTCGTGACGAAGGTCAGCAGAAACAGCGCGAGGTGAAAGAGGGGGTGTTCGACGAAACGCCGATAACCGCGGGGCCGCGGAGGAGGCTCGGGCGGCGGGCCGTCGAGGGAGGGGCCGGTCAGACGCTGCTCGCGGGCGAGGCCTTGCGAAGCTCGAGCAGCAGCTTCGCGAGAGCGCTTCCGAGGGAGCTGGCGGCGATCTCGAGGGTTCGGTAGTCGTGGTCGGACATCGGCGCGCCGAGACGGTCCGCGTAGAGAAATGCAACCAAGCGATCCTTGATGCGGACGGGATAGACCGCGCACGCCGCGGTGGCGCGCGGACCGAGCAGGCGCCCGACGGCCGGCGGCATCAGGACGCGGCTCAAGCCGCCGCGGTGAGGAGATCCGGAGAGCTTGACGAACGCGAAGATCGACGGCTCGCCCCACGGAATCCGCAGCCTCGACACGCCCTCCCGGCTGATCCCCCCGCCGCGCGCCGACCAACCCTGGATGGATTCCTGCGCCGAGACGAAGAGCAGGAGTCGCGGGAACTGCATCGCGAGGCTATCGAGGGCAGCTTCCGCGACGCGGTCGCGGCCCGAGAGACGCGGCTCGAGGGGCGTCGCCACCTCGACCGGCGCAGGCGCCGGCGCCTCCACGGGCACCGGGACGGGAAGGGAAGGTTCGACCTCGGAGCCGCCGTTGTCTTTCCACATCCGTGCCGCCATCTCTTCGGGAGGTCGCGGCGGGGCGAAGTCCGGCAGGAGCTCGGCGCTGTTGAGCTCACCCTCAGGATCCTCGGCGGACAGGAAGGGAGCGGCGTACGCAGTTCGGCGCCCCGGGGGCGTGTCTTCTTCTCCGACGGAGATCGGGATCCGCGTCGCACGGGCGCGACGCGGCGGAGCCGGCGACGCCGGAGGCGCCTCGGTCATGTCGGGAACGGGCGCGGGCGGCGGCGCGGCCTCCGCCGCGGTCCGAGGACGATCTCCCCGACGCTCCTCGTTGCGCTCGAGCTTGTGGAGGACGCTTCGGAACTCGATCGGAATCGGCCGGCCGAAGAAGAGATGAAGCGCCTGCAGGAGGCGCACCTCGGAGATTACCGCCGGCACGATGGGGCGCCCGGTCAGCGCCGACACTTCATCGACGGCCGCCAGGTTCGAAGGGTTCTTGAACGCGACGCGGGCGCCGCGTCCCTCCAGCGCGTAGGGAATCGCCGCGAGACGGATCGCCGCGCGCTCCGGCAGCAGGCGCACGATGTGCGGAGGCGACTTCAGGATTTCCGCCCACGTCACGTAGTCGCAGCGATGAATCGTCCCGAGCGCTTTCAACAGACTCTCTTCGCCGAGGAGGTCGCGGTCGAGGAGGATCGTGCCGAGACGGAACGGCTCTCCCGTGTGCCGCTGAAATCCGAGCGCGCTCTGAACCGCGCCTTCCGAGAGAACTCCCTCGGCCACCAGCAGCTCGCCGATACGGGGCATGCGTCCTATTCTATTTCGGACTGAGAGGCGGGGCTAAGGCAGGTCGCGCAGATCCTTGCCGGGCTTGAATCGAATCGTGTTGCCCGGCGGGATGGAAACCTCCACTCCGGTCTTGGGGTTACGGCCGATGCCGCGCTTGCGGCGTTTGACCTGGAAAACCCCGAACCCGCGAAGCTCGATGCGGTCGCCGGCCCCGAGCGCAGAGCGCATGGCCTCTATGACCGTCTCCACGGCCGTCGCCGCCTTCGCCCGGGGGATCTGGGCAAGATCCACCACGCGATCCACGATGTCCGCTTTGATCATCGGTCCTCCGGGGTATCCCGAATTATATAACCTGCTTTTTCTTCAGTCGGATGGACCCGGCCAGGGCCGCGGCGGTGGCTCCGGCGAGCTCCCGGGCATAGGTCAGGTCGGCCGGCGTGGCGCCCGTACTTCCGGAGGATTCCGACAGAAAGAACGCCACCACCTTTTCCCGCATGAGCACCGGCTGGACCAGGCATTCCTTGGGGACTCCTCCGAGGGCACGGGTCAGGTCGGCGTGCCGGGGCAGGGTAGGTAGCGCTCCCAGATAGAAGGAGCGCGACAGCCGCACATTCAGAAAGATCGACGGCTCGGACCAGGGAATCTCGAGCTCTTTCAGGGACTGTCCGTCGACGTCGGGTCCCGCGCCCGACCAGCCGGCGACCCCTTCGGGTTTGGCGACGAAGACGGCGTTTCGGACGAATCGACGTTTGAGCGCCTCCAGCGCCGCCTCGAAGATCGAGTCCCGGCCTTTGCTCGACGCGGCCAGGATTCCCTTGAAGTCGGAGGCCTCCGGCATTCCAGGCTTGGCGACCGGCCGGGCGACTGCCGGGTTCGCCGTCGTCTCGCGCCATGCCGGAGGTTTCGGTGCCTTCGGAGGAGTCGGAGTCGCCGGCAGCAGTGGAGCCGGGTGCGGCTCTTCCTTTCTGGCCGGACGCGTCGGTACGGACGGGACCTCTTCCCACGCGATCGACTCGGCCTCGGCCTCGATTTCCTCGGGAGGGGGTGGCAAACCTCCCCACCCGACCGGAGGCTCGTCCGGGATCTTCCAGCTCGAGATCGGGCCACGATCCTCCGCGTCGGACCCGAAGCGCGGCTCGCCGGGCAGGAAGGGCGTGTCGGACGAGAAGTCGGGCGGCGGAGGCAGCGTCTTTCGAATGACGGACGGAGCGGTCGGACGGGAGAGCTTCTCGGCGAGGATCGCGAATCGCGGAGTCCGGCGCTCGCCGTAGTACTTCTCCAGCGCCTGGTAGAGACGCACCTCCGGAGCCACGGCCGGAACGATCTTCTTGCCGGTCACGAAGAAGAGCTCGTCGAGGATCCGAAGGTTCGCCGGGTCGCGCAGCGCGACGCGGATGAAGCCTTCGCCGAGCTCGACGGGGATCGCAGAGTGGCGGATCGCAAATTTCGCGGGCAGCGCCGCCGTGATCGTCGCCGGAAGCGTGGACAGAGTCTTCCAGGGAATGTAGAGGCAGCCATGCTGCTCGGCCAGAGCGTTTCCGACGTCGTCCTCGGATGCCGAGCCCCGTTCGATCAGGAGCGTCCCGATGCGCCCGCCCGCAAAGCTCTGGACGGCGAGAGCGCGGTTGACGCTTTCCTCGGTCACGGCGCCGGAGCGCACGAGAAGGAGGCCCAGTCGCGGCATGAGTCCCTTGATTATCGCGTACCCGGGGGCGCGAGGATGTGCTCGTCGCCCGGGGACGTCTTCTCCCAGTAGCGCGAGCGGATGGACTTCTGCAGCTTCAGCGAGCCGCCGTCGCTGCGATCCCATCGGGCGAGCCGGTGCGGGAAGGCCTTCTCGAACTCGAACGTGTCGCGCCGGTCGCCTCGGGAGAGCCGGACGCGATAGACCCCGGGCGCCGCGGCAGGCCGCTCCACCTCGATCGTCGCGTCGTCGGCGGGCGGAACCGCGGGTTTCGACGAAAAGACCGAGTCGATCACCCGCAGGCGGCCGGAACGGGTCCGTTCGAAGTCGAGGCCGCGCAACTCCAGGGGGAGCGCGTCGTAGAAGACCGCTTCGCGCGGATCGAGCGGCGCGTCGACGTCTCCCGGAGTTTCGAAGTACGAGCGGATGGCGAGCATGCCGGTATCCGATCGCCACTCGACGGAGCTGTTGCCGCACCACTCGTGGCTGGTCATCGTGAGCTTGACCGGAACGAGCCGGTCGGCGTCGGCGAACACCGACAGCATTTGCTGGTACGTGTAGAGCCCGGCCGGAATCGAGCGAACGTAATTGAACTTGAGGACGCGCCGGGTTTTCGCGCGGGAGGGATCATCGGCCTTCACGAGGCGGTCGGCGAGAAGGTCCTCGGCCACGACTACGAGAATGGCCTGCGAACTGCGCCATCGGCCCTCTCTTCGGTCCGTGGCCTCGTAGACGGACACTTCCGCCTGGCCGTCGTTCCAGAGCGCTTCGCGTCCGAATCCCGCCTTCCACACCACGGTATCTCCGGCTGGGGCCGCCGCGAGCGCGGCCAACAGCAGGAGTCGAGCGGACATCGGGACCTCCTCGCGCCGGCGGTCCCGGCGATGCCTCGAGCATACTCCGAGGCCCCGTGCTAGATTGCTGAGGTGAAGCGCGCCGCGTTTTTCGTCGCCGTCCTCCTCGCCGCGGCCCTCGCCGCCGGGGCCGGCGATCTTTCCGAAAGCCGCAAGACGTTTCTCGCCGCGCGCACGGCCGTCGCCGATGGACGTTATCAGGAAGCGCTGGCCCTCTATCGCAAGGTCCTCGAACAGATGCCGGCCGATCCGGTGGTGCACTTCGAATATGCGCTCCTTCTGCGCGACCTGAACGTCGCGGAGCAGGCCGAATCCGAGGCGCGGGAAGCGGTCCGTCTGGATCCTGACCTCGCCGAGGCGCAAAAGCTCCTCGGTTCGATGGAGCTTGCCGCGGCCGACTCGGATCCCAAGCGTCTCGAATCGGCGATCGAGCATCTCTCCGCGGCCCGTCGCCTGGCGCCCGCCGACGTCGGGACCTCCGTAGGTCTGGCCCGCGCGCTCCTGGCGGCGGACCGAGCGGCCGAAGCCGCCGCGGTTCTCGACGACCTGCCGGAGCTGGCGGGGCAGCCCTCCATCCAGCGCCTGACCGCCGAGGCCAAGGCCAAGAGCGGCCAGACCAAGGAAGCCGAGGTGATCTACCGGGAGCTCTGGCGCGCCGATCCCTCCGATCGCGAGATCGCCGCCGCGCTGATCGACCTTTACGAGGACGAGGACAAACTCGACGAAGCGCTCGCCGTGCTGGCGGCGCTCGAGCATCGAGACCCCACGAACACCGCCGTCACGGAGAGGATCGTGCTCGACCTCGCTCGCGCCGGCCGTTTCGCCGAAGCCGAGACAAGGGCTCGAGAGCTCACGGCGAACCGTCCCGAGAACCGGAGCGGCCAGAGGCTCCTCGCCACGGTCCTTTTCGAGCGCGGCCAGATCAAGGAAGGCGAAAAGGTGCTTCGGGGTCTGATCGAGGCGGACCCGGACGATCTGGCGTCGCGCCGGGCGCTGGCCTCCGAGCTCGTGCGCGAGCGCCGGTTCGACGAGGCCCGGACGATGTACGAAGAGCTCGGCAAGGCGGCCGGCGAGGATCCCCGCAAGGCGGACGCCCGCGCCGCCTCCACCATCGAGATGGGCTTCATCGCGTACCTGCAGAAGGACTGGACAAGAGCGCGCGAGATCCTCGGGCCGGCCGCGCTTTCCGACGGAAAGGTGCAGCCTCGCGCGTCCCGGATCCTCCTGGCGGTCGACCGCGACAGTGAGGACTTCAGCGACGGGCTGACGCGCTCGCGCGCGTACGCAGCCGCGGATCCCAAGGAGCCCGAGTGGACAGCGGCCGCCGCCGAGTTCACCGTGCGGATCGGCCAGAAGGCGGAAGGAGAGAAGCAGCTCGATGCGCTCGGCTCCTCTGGAGACATGGAAAAGATGATGGCCGCGGCGGACGCGTACGGGAGACTGAAGAACTACGACGCCGCCGTGCGCATCGCGAAGGCCGCCGTCGCTCTCCGTCCCGAAAGCGCCGAAGCCATGTTTCGCCTGGCGTCGAGCCTCGAGCGGGGCGGGAACTCGGCCGAGGCCGAGAAGATCTTCCTGGAGCTTTTGGCGCAGCGCCCCAACGACGCGGCTTCGCAGAACTACCTGGGATACATGTGGGCGGACCAGGGTGTCCAGCTCGAAAAGGCCCGCGAGCTCCTCGAAAAAGCGGTGGCGCGGGAGCCCCGCAACGCGGCCTACCTCGACTCGCTCGGGTGGGTCTACTTCCGCATGGGCAGGCTCGACTCGGCCGAGAAGAACCTGCGCGAGGCGGCACGCCGGGAGCCCTCCGATCCCACGATCTCCGAGCACCTCGGCGACCTCGACATGAAGCAGGGAGACCTCGAAGGCGCGGTGCGGCACTGGGAGAAGGCGCTCGAGCTGAAGTCTGACGACGCCGACCGAGTCCGCGAGAAGCTGCGCCGCGCGCGGGGACCCGTCACGAAGCGTTGAGCCGGCGCGGACTCTTCCGTCTCGCTTC
Organism: uncultured Acidobacteriota bacterium; assembly: GCA_963733815.1. Taxonomy (GTDB): domain Bacteria; phylum Acidobacteriota; class Thermoanaerobaculia; order UBA5066; family Gp7-AA6; genus DAHUXD01. Next base: position 214,670 of record CAVTEG010000006.1, read on the forward strand.
ACCCCTCCTCTGTATGACCCTGGCCGCGTGTGCGACGCGCAGCGGTACACGGCATTTCTCTCCTGCTACGGATGCCGCTTCCCGGGAGGCGCTGGACGCCTGGGATGCGATTCGGGAACGCGTCGCGGCGCTTTCGTCGTCCCGCCTCCTCTACGACGCGAAGATGGGGCGCGGCTCCGTCCCAGCGGTACCCGGCAGCCTCGCCGTGATCTACACGGACGGGGAAGTCAAGCGGGCGTCCCTGACGGGCCCGTTCGGAAGCCGCATCGCGGAGTACGCCGGCGGGACCGTGACCGGCGAGGACCGCAAAGCCTTCGTCGTTGACCCGGAGACGCTTCGCTCGGTTCTCGCAGGCACCTGGCCGGGGTCGCCCAGTACGGTGGCGGGCTGCGACGTCGATTCCTGTCTTCTCGTCTGGAACGGGCCTCCCCGCGTCTCCGCCGTCGTGGATCGCGTCGCCCGCCAGACGCGCGAGCTCGCGCTCGAGGGCGACGCGGGCAAGCTCGTAGCGGCGTATTCCGGGACGGCGTCTCCCTGGCCCGAGCGGATCGGGATCCGGGAGGAGCGGTCGGATCGCACGCTCTCGCTCAAGCTGATCGCCGTCGAGCCTCAGGTTCCGGCTCCGGTTCCGGGCCGATGAGGATGAGCTGGACTGCCTTCGCTCCCTCCAAGATCAACCGCGAGCTGCGGGTGGGGAGACTGCAGCCCGACGGATACCACGAGATCCGCTCGCGAATGGTCTCGATCGATCTGGCCGATCGCCTGACCGTCGAGCCCTCGGAGTCCCTCGACCTCGTCTGCGACATGCCGGCGGTCCCCGCCGGCGACGAGAACCTCGTGGTGAAAGCCGCGAGGCTGCTCGCCGAGAGTGCCGGAGTCCCGGCGCGCGCGCGGCTGACGCTCGAAAAGCGAATCCCGATGGGAGGCGGGCTCGGCGGAGGAAGCGCCGACGCCGCCATCGCGCTGCGTCTGCTCGCCCGTCTCTGGGACCTCCCGGAGGACCCGGGCCGCCTCGCGCCGATCGCGGCGCGCCTGGGCAGCGACGTCCCTTTCTTCCTGACCGGAGGGGAGGCCGAGGTGACCGGCCGCGGAGAAGTCGTGAGACCCGTCGAGGACAGCGCGCCGGCCGATCTCGTGCTGCTCATCCCGCCGTTCGGCGTCTCGACCGCCGCCGTCTATCGGGAATACTCGGGGCGGGGGAGGTTGCCGGAACGCCTCGAAGTGGACGATCCCGGCCGCCGGGCCTTCCTCGGTCCCAACGATTTGGCACCCTCCGTGCTAGTAACAGAACCGAGGATGGAGAAGTACGTTCAGTCCGCGGCGGCCCTGACTTCCGACATGGCGATCAGCGGCTCCGGGGGAACCATCGTTCTGCACGGCGCTCCGGCCGATGCCGCGGCGCGACTCTCGGCGAGACACCCGGAGGCCCTCGTCGCAACGTGCCGCACGCTCTCTCGCTCGGACTATCGCCGGCGGAGCGATCCCGTGAAAGGCACTCCATGAACATCACGCAAGTCAAAGTGTTTCCCGTCGACGAGGAGAAGCTCAAGGCCTACGTCTCGATCGTGCTCGACGACTGCTTCCTTGTCTCCGACCTGAAGGTGATTCAGGGCCCCAACGGCCTGTTCATCTCGATGCCGTCGAAGAGAAAGAAGAACGGCGAGTTCAAGGACGTCGCCCATCCGTTGAACCGCGAGACCCGCGAGCGCATGGAGCGGCGCATTCTCGAGGAATACGGGAAGGTCAAAGCCGCCGGTCCCGCTCCGGAGCCGCGCTCGGCGGCTCCTCCCGTCGAAGTTCCCGCCTCCGACGCCGAGAGCGACGACTCCGCGCGGTAAAATCAACCGCACTGGGGCGTCGCCAAATTGGTAAGGCACCGGCCTTTGGAGCCGGCATTTCTAGGTTCGAGTCCTAGCGCCCCAGCCACTTCGTCGGGCTGCGTGGCCACAGCACCACGCAACCTCAAAAGGGCGCGGCGTTGGGCCATGTGCAACGCGCGGTCCGCGGCCCAGATCCTTAGCGCGTCGTAGAATCTCCGCGGGCTGACGCGGTTCCACGGATTCGACCGAGCGCCCGAGCTGTCCGCTTTGTTCGCGGGGGTCCGTGTGCGGCCGACGGCGATGCCGGGCCTGCGGATCACGTGAGGTCCCTGGTGGAGGTGCTGCGGTGTGTGGAATTGTCGGAGTCTTCTCGCCGAATCGCCCGATCTCACGCGAGGCCCTGGAGTGCGCGACGCAGCGCCTCTATCACCGCGGTCCGGACGGCCAGAAGACATGGATCTCCCGCGACGGGCACGTCGGCCTCGGGCACGCGCGGCTCTCGATCATCGATCTGACCACGGGCGACCAGCCCATCGCGAGCGAGGACGGGCGCCTGCACATCGTCGTCAACGGGGAGCTCTACGACTTCGAGCGCATCCAGAAGGAGCTCGAGGCCGCGGGCCACCGGCTGAAGCACGCGGTCGGACAGCGAGATCGCGCTGCACCTCTACGAGGATCTGGGAGCCGCGTGCCTCGCGCAGCTTCGCGGAGAGTTCGCACTGTCGCATCTGGGACGAGACGAACCAGGCGCTCTTCGCGGCGCGCGACCGCTTCGGCATCAAGCCGCTCTTCTATGCCGTCCACGACGGGGACGCTGCACCTCGCCTCGGAGGTCAAGGCGCTCTTCGCGGCCGGCGTCCCGGCGCGCTGGAACCCGAGGCGCGGCTTCCGGGGGCGAGCGGCGGAGGCGCACCCCTCGCAGACGCTCTTCGACGGCGTCTTCCAGGTCCTGCCCGGGCACTATATGCTCGCGACGCGGGCTACACGCACCTCCATCGCTACTGGGATTTCGACTACGCGCGTACCGCGAGCCTGGCGCCGGACGACGCGGCCGACGAGGAATACGCGGAGCGGCTCCGAGACGTCCTGGACGAGGCCGTCCGCCTGAGGCTGCGGGCGGATGTACCGGTCGGCTGCTATCTGAGCGGCGGCCTCGACTCCTGCGCGGTGATCGGGCTGGCTTCGAGGCACTCGCCCAACCGATCCGCGCCTTCACGCTGACTTCGACCAGCCGGACTACGACGAGGGCGTCATCGCGAAGGAGATGGCGGAGCTGTGCGGCGCCGAGTACTTCCCCGTTCCGATCAGCAGGGCGATCTCGCGGACCATTTCTTCGACGCGACCTGGTACGCCGAGACGCTCTGCTTCAACGCCCACGGCGTCGCGAAGTACGTGCTGAGCGAGGCGGTCCGCGAAGGCGGGCTACAAGGTCGTGCTCACCGGCGAGGGCTCGGACGAGATCTTCGGCGGCTATCCGCACTTCCGGCGCGACATGCTGCTCTACGACAACGGCGGCCAGGACCCGGCCAGGAGGTCGCGATCTGCTCGAGAGCTGGAGAAGGCGAATCCGGTCTCGCGCGGCCTCCTGCTGCCCGGACGGCGAGGGGGTCCCCACCGACGAGCGTCCGCCGCGCCCTCGGGATTCACGCCGTCGTGGATCGAGGCGCAGGCCGGCGCACGCTTCAAGCTGCGCGGCGCTGTACTCCGAGGACTACGTCGCGAGATCGGCGCGAGAGACCCGTACCGGGCGCTGCTCGACAGCCTCGACGTCCCGCGCCAGCTCGCCGGCCGAGCGCCGGTGCACCAGTCTCTCTACCTGTGGGGCAAGACCGTGCTCGCAGGCTACATCCTGATCGTTCTCGGCGACCGCATGGAGATGGCGCACTCCGTCGAGGGTCGGGTTCCGTTCCTCGATCACCACGTCGTCGAGCTGGTCGTTTCGATGCCCGTGCAGCGCCAAGATCCGGGGCATGACCGAGAAGTACGTCCTGCGCGAAGCCGCTCGACCGGTCATCACCGACACCGTCTACAAGCGGCAGAAGCATCCCTTCCTGAGTCCGCCCGCGACGCTCGAGGGTACGGGAAAACTCAACCAGTTCATGCAGGACACGCTGCGCGGCCCGGTTCTGAAGTCCCTCGGCTTCTTCGACCCGCAGAAGGTGACGAGTCTCCTGGACGCGCTGCCGCAGCTCGACGCGGCGCAGCGCACGGTCCTCGACCAGGGCCTGATGCTCATTTTGAGCGCGTGCGTCCTGCACGAGCGGTTCGGGCTGTCTGCGTGAGCGGCGCGAACGTCAGGCGCGACGGGAAGGAGTTACAGTTTCCGCGGCGGGATCTGCGGCCTCACCTTGTTTCGAGTCCTAGCGCCTCAGCCAACGGGGCGCGCTCTGCGGCCCGCAGTTCCCCGCGATTGCGACCATGAGTCAGTTCGAGGCGATCCTCGGAATCCTCCTCGTCGCCACGCTTCTGGCGGCGGCGGCCCGTCGTCTCGGGGCGCCGTACCCGGCGTTTCTGGCGCTCGGAGGCGCCGTCCTTGCGTTTCTGCCGGGAATGCCGACGCTCACGATCCAACCCGAAGTGGCGCTGGCGCTGTTCGTCGCTCCCGCTCTTCTCGACGCGGCCTTCGACACCTCGCCCCGGGATCTGCGAGACAACTGGGCGCCGGTGACGAGTCTCGCGGTGCTCAGCGTCGTGCTCACCACGGTCGCGGTGGCCGTCGTGACTCGGGCTCTGGTCCCGGCAATGCCGCTGGCCGCAGCCGTCGCGCTCGGCGCGATCGTGTCACCGCCCGACGCCGCCGCCGCGATCGCAGTCCTCCGTCAGCTGAGGCCGCCGCACCGCATTCTGACGATCCTCTCCGGGGAAAGCCTTCTGAACGACGCGACGGCGCTGCTCATCTACCGGTTGGCGATCGGGGCCGTCGCGGCGAGCACGTTTTCGATCGGCTCGGTGGCGCCGACGCTGCTCGTGGTGGTCGCGGGCAGCGTGCTGCTCGGCGTGGCGCTTTCGCCCCTGCTGCTGTGGCTGACCCGAGGTGTGCGCGACGCGCCGACGGCAATCATCTTCCAGTTCATCTTCACGTTCGGCGTCTGGATCCTGGCCGACCGGCTGGGCCTCTCGAGCATCCTGGCGATGGTGAGCTTCGCCATCGCGGTCGCGCGCCGGGCGCCGGAAAGCACCCCGGCCCAAATCCGGCTTCCCTCGTACGCCGTGTGGGACACGGCGGTGTTCGTGCTGAACGTGCTGGCATTCGTGTTCATCGGTCTGCAGATCCGCCCAATCCTCGCGACCTTTGACCCCGGTGTGCGCGCGCGCTACCTTTTCGTCGCAGGGGCAGTCCTGCTGACCGTCATCGTGGTGCGGATCGCGTGGGTGATGCTCCACACCTCCGTCGCGCTCTGGAAGATCCGCCGGTTCGGCTTCCATCCTCGCCGCCCGATCCAGCCGCCGACCCGAGAAGGCGGCATCGTCGTCTCCTGGGCCGGAATGCGCGGAATCATCACTCTGGCGGCGGCGCTCGCGATCCCCGAGACGGTCCATGGCGAGCCGTTTCCCTTCCGCGGGTTGATCGTCCTGACCGCGTTCTCGGTAGTGCTCGGCACGCTCGTGCTGCAGGGACTGACGCTGCGGCCCCTGATCCAGGCGCTCAAACTGAAGGACGACAATCCGGTGGGCCGGGAGGTCGAGGCGGCGCGGCGGCGGGCACTCGAAGCCGCGCTCTCCAGCTTCGAAGGCGACACGTCCCCCGCGGCGGAGGCGGTTCGCCAGGAATTCGCGAGCCATTTAGGTGGCGCGGGTATCGACTCCAGCACGGGAGAGACGTCCCACGAGGCGATTCATCGCCGCGCGCTGGAAGCGGCCCGGAGCGTGGTCTTCGACATGCGGGCCCGGGACGAGATCGGAGAGGACGCGTTCCATCTCCTGGAAGAGGAGTTCGACCGGGTCGAAATGGGAATCGGAGCGCGGGCCGATGCAGAGACGACTTAGACGTTTCACCGTTCTCCGTTGGACGTGTTCGGAAGCGACTCTTGTAGAATCCCCCCGCTTGACCACGCACGGATTCCAGTACGGCGAACTCAAGATCTTCTCGGGCCGCGCGCACCCGGCGCTTTCCCAGGAGATGTGCGCGTACCTCGGCATGCCGCTCGGAGAGCTGACGCTCTACAACTTCTCGGACGGCGAGGACTACGTCCAGATCGACGAGAACGTGCGGGGCGCCGACGTTTTCGTGGTTCAGCCGACCTGCTCCCCGGTCAACGACCATGTGATGGAGCTCTTGATCCTGCTGGACGCCTTCCGCCGCTCGTCGGCGTCGCGGATCACGGCGGTGCTGCCGTACTTCGGCTACGCAAGGCAGGACAAGAAGGACAAGCCGCGGGTGCCGATCGCCGCGAAGTTGATGGCGGATTTGCTGACGGCCGCCGGCGCGGATCGCATCCTGACGATGGACCTCCACGCCGCCCAGATCCAAGGGTTCTTCAACATCCCGGTCGACCACCTCTTCGCCGCTCCGGTCATCCTCGACGCGATCCGCAAGAAGAACCTGGACGACCTGGTGATCGTGTCTCCGGACGTCGGCGGCTTGACCCGCGCCCGGGCGATCGCCAAGCGGCTCGACGCCTCGCTCGCCGTCATCGACAAGCGGCGGACGGGCAAGAACGAGACCGAGATCCTGAACGTCGTGGGCGAGGTCGAGGGCCGCGACACCCTGATCCTGGACGACATCGTGGATACGGCGGGCACGCTGGTGCAGGCGGAGGAAGCTCTTCGCCGACAAGGTGCCAAGCGGACCTACGCGGCGGCCGTCCATGGAGTCTTCTCGGGGCCCGCTCTAGACCGGATCGAGCACTCGAAGCTCGAGAACCTGCTCGTGACCAACACGATCCCGGTCGAAGCGGCTGTGGCCCGTTGTCCCCGGATCCAGGCCGTTTCCGTCGCCCCCCTCCTGGGGGAGGCCATCCAGCGCATCCACGACGGGGCTTCCGTTTCTTCGCTTTTTGTGTAGAATCCGCCTCTTTGCTCGGGGTTTCCCCGGGCGAGGTAGGCCATGAAAACCATCGAACTTGCCGTCGAGAAACGCTCGACGATCGGGAAAGGCGAGGCTCGCCGCAGCCGGGCCGCCGGGCGGATTCCGGCCGTCGTGTACGGGGCGGGCAAGCCCAACGTTCCGATCTCCGTGGACCGCAAGACCCTCTCGGACGCGTTCCGGGAAGGCGCGGGCGAGAACGCCATCTTCCTGCTCAAGCTGGCCGGCTCGGACCAGAGCCGCCATGCCATGATCCGGGAGATGCAGCGCGACCCCGTCTCGCGCAAGCCCGTGCACATCGACTTCGTCCGGGTCCTGATGGACGTGAAGGTCAAGGTGGAGGTGCCGATCGAGATCGTGGGCATCGCAAAGGGTGTCAAGACCGACCAGGGCCTCCTGGACCTCGTGACCCGCGAGATCGAGATCGAGTGCCTTCCGTCCGACATCCCGGCCCACATCCCGGTGGACGTGACGGAGCTGGCGATCGGCGACGCGATCCGTATCTCGGATCTGAAGCCCGTGGCCGGCGTGACGATCGTGGATAACCCCGAGAAGGTCGTCGTCCACGTCACGCACCCGACGCGCGAGGAGGAGCCGGTGGCCGCGGCGGTCGAAGGCGTCGCCGAGCCGACCGAGCCCGAGGTCCTGAAAAAGGGCAAAGCCGCGTCGGAAGAGGAAGCCCCCGAGGGCGAGAAGCCCGAGAAGAAGGAGAAGGAAAAGGAGAAGTAACCTCTGCGTGCGATCGTCGGCCTCGGAAACCCGGGAGAGGAGTACGGGGCGACGCGCCACAACGCGGGGTTCCGCGTGGTGGAGAAGCTGGCAGAGGAAGAGGGAATCCGGATCCGGTCGCGCGAGTGTTCCTCGCGCGTGGGCCGGGGGAGGATCGGGGAGGACACGGTGCTCCTCGCCCTCCCGCAGACGTTCATGAACGCCTCGGGAGAGGCGGTTCGCGCTCTTTGCCAGAAACATGGCGTCGACCCCGACGGGCTCTGCATCGTGGTGGACGAGATCGCGCTCCCGCTGGGGACCCTGCGGATGCGGGCGCGGGGCTCGGCCGGCGGGCACAACGGGTTGAAATCGGTCATCGCGCACCTGGGCACGACCGACTTTTCGCGACTGCGCGTGGGTGTCCGCGGCGAGCGGTACACGCGGGAGCGGGACCTGGCGGACTACGTGCTCGAGCCCTTCGCGAAGGGCGAGCGGGAAATGTTCGAAGACAGCGTCGGGCGGGCCGCCGAGGCCCTCCGACTCTGGACGACGCAAGGAATCGACGCCGCGATGCGGCGAGCGAATCATTCACCTTCCTCTCCGGACGGCCTCGATCCGGATTGACATCCATGAGGAGGAACGCATGAGGCTTTACGACATCGTCGTGCTGGTCACCCCGGACCTCGCCGACGAAGAGGCGACGAAAGTCGCCGGCGAATACAAGAAGATCCTGGTCGACGGCGGGGCGACCGTCGTCAAGGACGAGCCGTGGGGCAAACGGCGGCTCGCCTTTCCGATCCTGCGCAAGCGCGAAGCGCACTATTTCTACTGGCAGGTCGATGCGTCTCCCGCGGCCGTCGCCGAGGCCGAGCGCCGCATGGGTCTGTCCGACCAGGTCCTCCGGCACCTGGCCGTCCGCGTCGACGAGGAGTTGAAGCGCGCCGGGAAGATGGCCGAGTTCCTGAAGAAGAAGGCGTTGAAACGGCCGCCGCGCCCGCCCGCGCCTCCTGCGGAAGCGCCGCCGGCGGAAGCCGCGCCGGTTGAGAGGAGCGAGTCATGAGAATGGGCGGCGGGTCCGGGCGCTCCGGAAGTCGCGACGCCAAGGGCCGCGACGGCAAGGGCGGACCGCGCAAGAAGTTCTTCGTCCGGCGGCGGAAGGTCTGCAAGTTCTGCGCGGAGAAGCTCGAGTACATCGACTGGAAGGACGTCAAGCTCCTCCAGGGCTTCATCCCCGAGCGGGGCAAGATCCTTCCGCGCCGGATTTCCGGGACCTGCGCGCTCCACCAGCGCAAGCTTCAGACGGCCATCAAGCGCGCGCGGTCGATCGCCCTGCTGCCGTACGCCACGGATTAACGGGGAGGCGATGGCCTCGTCCGAGCCTCTCGGCCACCCGCACGCGGCCTCGGGGCGATTCGAGATTCCGCTGGCCGCTCTCGCGGCGGCCGCGGCATTCTCGGCGTTGTTCGTGGTGCCGCTCTTCGGCGCGGCGGGGGTTCCCGCGGGCGCGATCCCCCTGGTGCGGTTGGCCCATCGCCGGGGGCTCGCGTCGGCGCTGATCGGGTGCGCCGCCGCGGTCGCCATCGTACTGGGTGCGGCCTGGGCCGCGGCGGGCCTCGGCATGGCCATCGCGATGGCATTTGTCGCGGCCGGCGCGACCGCGATCCCGGTCGCGAGCGTCGGATTCTTGCGCGCCGGGGCCGATGCCTCGCGCTGCTACCTCGGAATCTGCCTGGCCGGCTGCGCATTTCTCGCCGCGTGCTTCGCCGCATCCGCCACGGGCCCGGGTCCATCCGTCGCGGTCGAGGTGGCCGCGGTGTTCGATCAGATGATTCCCTCGGCCCTGGAGTCGTATGCGCGGTCCGGGGCGGACGCGGAAACGGTCGCCCGCATGCGTCAGACGCTCGAGGCGGCGCGGGACTTCTCGCGCCAGTACCTCTGGGGGATTTTCGGCGCGCTCTGGGCGCTCGGCGGGGCGGTGGCGTTCTACGGGGGAGCGGCCGCAGCCCGGCCGGCGGCGACCGCGCTGGCGACCCGCTTCGAGCAGCTAAGGGTTCCGGCGACCGTGGCGGGATTTTTCGTGGCTTCCGGAGCGGGTTTCGGCCTGCTTTCGGGGGACGGGAGGCGCCTGGCGGGCAATCTCCTGCTGCCTCTAGTGGCCTTGTTTTTTGTGGCGGGTCTCTCTATCATCTGCCACTTCTTCCGGAGGTGGATCCGGGTTCGCATCCTCCGGGCGGGTCTCTACGCCCTGGTGGCCTACTTCCCGATCAACGTCGGCGTCGTCTTGCTGGGGCTCTTCGACTGGTACGTGGATTTTCGCCGGCGCGGCGAGGGAGTCATCGAGAAATCATGAAAGTCATTCTGGCCGACGACGTCCGCGGGCTCGGGCACCGCGGAGACACCGTGAACGTCAAGCCCGGCTATGCCCGCAACTACCTCTTCCCGCAGGGCACCGCCTACGAGGCGACCGAGGCGAACACCCGCCGGCTCGGCGAGGAGAAGAAGAAGTACGACGAGAAGATGCTTCGCGAGCAGGCCGTCGCGCAATCCGCGGCCAAGAACGTCGAAGGGTTGACCGTCGTCGTGACCAAGAAGGCCGGCGACGAAGGGCACCTCTACGGTTCGGTGACCGCCTCCGAGATCGCCGACGCGCTTTCGGCCAAGGGCATCGAAGTCGACCGGCGCCGCGTCGAGCTCGCCGAGCCGATCCGCCGGCTGGGATCCCACACCGTCCACGTCCGCCTGCACCGCGACGTCGTGGCCACGCTGACGGTCGAGGTCCAGGCCGCGGGCGCTCAGCCCGCCTAGGGCGGCGCTCGGCTCTCGCCGCGGACTTCTAACGCGAGTTACCGCCGAGGCAAACGCCGGCCTTTCGGCCGGCCTCAAGCTCGGCGTTGCCTACTGCCGGGGGTTTGCCTCCGGTGGACGGCTCGGCAGAGGAGTCGGTTCGGCAGGAACTCCGGAGGACTCCGGCAGCTCGCCTTTCTTCGCCATGTAGAAGGGCTGCTGGAGCGACCAGGGAAGCCTGGGGAGCTCCTTGCATCGCGGCGTCCATTCCTCCGTCGGCTGGGAGCCGCTGACGAAGGCGTCGAGCACGGGAATGCGGGGTGGACGGCGGTGGCCTTGAGTCCCGTCTCGTAGTCGACGGGCTTGAAGACGATGTTCGGCGGGAACCTCGAAGTTCTCCTTCGGGTCGATTAGCCGGCGTCCCTCATCTTCCCGACGATGCGTATCCAGACGGGAAGCGCGACGCGCGCGCCGTCGCGTCCTTGGCCGATCGTCTGCGTCTTCATGTCGTTTCCGACCCAGACGCCGACCGTGTATTGCGGGGTGAAGCCGATGAACCAGGCGTCGGTGAAATCGTTCGTCGTGCCGGTCTTGCCGGCGATGTTTCAGATTCAGGCGGGCGCGGACGCCGCCGTGCCGCGCTGCGTCACGCCCTTGAGCATCCGGAGCAGCTGGAACGCGTTCTGGGGCGACTCGACTTCCCTGGGTCGGGGCGGCTCTGCTCGAGCACGTCGCCGTCGGAGTCGGTGATGCGCTCGATCGAGTAGGGCGTGAAGGCGAGGCCCTCGTTCGCGAAACGGAGTACGCGGAGACATCTCCAGAGCGTGATCTCGAAAGAGCCGAGCGCCATGGAAGGGTAAGCGAGGAGCTCTGCCTTGATTCCCAACCGATGCGCGGTGTCGATGACGTTCTGCAGGCCGACCATCTCGGCCACCGCGGATCGCCGGAATGTTGATAGGAGTGCTCGAGCGCCTTCCGAAACGTCACGATCCCGTGGAACTTGCCGTCGTAGTTGTGGGCTGGTACGGGGGCTGCCGCGGGTCGATCGTGATCGAGATCGGCCCGTCGAACAGCGTGTCCGCGGCGGTGTAGCCCTGCTCGAGCGCCGTCAGGTAGACGAATGGCTTGAACGCGGAGCCGGCCTGGCGCAGCGCCTGGTGGCGCGGTTGAATTTCGACTGGTCCCAGTCGTAGCCGCCGACCATCGCGCGCACGGCGCCCGTGGAGTTTTCGAGGATCAGGACGGCGCCTTCCTCGCGGGGCTCCTGGTCGAGCGCGAGAACGAGCGAGCCGTCTTTCGCCTTCTGACCGTGGCCAGACGAGATCGCCAGGCTGCAGGACCTTCGAGAGCGCCGCGCGCCGGTCCAGCACGGAACGCGGGCAGGAGGTACGGTCTCGCTGCCGATCGCGGACCTCGGCTCCGGCCGAGCCCGTTTCTATGACGACGGCCTTGACGAGGCCGCGCCTTCGGCGGGGCGCGAGCCAGGAAGGGTCGACGTACGCCTCCAGGGCGCGGTGCCTTCTGCGAGAAGATTGCGCGCCGTGTGAACCCGTGGCGGCGTGAGATCTGACGCAGGTCCCAGCGGATGGCTTCCTCGGAGTAGGCCTGGAGCTCCGGGTCGAGCGTCGAATCGACCCGAAGGCCCCGCCGGTAAAGGTCCTTTTCTCCGTAGGTCTTCTCCAGGTACTGGCGGATTTCTTCGCAGAAGTAAGGGGCGACGACGGATCCTGGCTGCGACGGCGATTTCGGCAGCGGTTCGGCTTCGGCGGCGGCGGCCTGCGCTCCGTGATGAAGCCGGCGGCTTCGCATCCGGCGAGGGACGTGGATCGTCGGGCGCGCGCGAGCTGCGGGATTGCGGAAGGGAGAATGGTCTTCCGGCCTCTGCATGAGGCCGGCGAGCATCGCCGCCTGGGCCAGCGTCAGCTTCGCGCACGCTCTTGCCGAAGTAGTAGCGGCCGGCCGCCTCGACGCCGTAGTTGCCGTGGCCGAGGTAGATCTGGTTGGCGTACATGGTCAGGATCTGGTCCTTCGAGTATCGCCGCTCGATCTCGAACGCCACGAGGGCCTCGTTGACCTTGCGCGAGAGCGTCTTGCGGGGCGACAGGAAAATCGCCCGGGCGAGCTGCTGGGTCAGCGTCGAGCGCCCTGGGCGTAGCCTCCCTGCTGGACGTTGGACACGAGAGCCGAGAGGGTCCGTTTGACGTCGATGCCGCCGTGCTGGAAGAAGTTCTTGTCCTCCGTCGCGACGATCGCGTTGCGGACCACGGCCGGGATGTCCGCCCGCGAAATCAGGATCCGCCGCTCGATCGCGTACCGGGCGATCGTCGTCCCGTCGCGGGCCGCGATCTGCGTGATGATGTCGGGCCGGTAGGTGGCCAGCTCCGAGACGCGGGGTACCCGGACGAAGTTGGTGGCAAAGCTGCCGGCGGCCGTACCCAGGAATGCCGCGGCGGCGAGGGGGAGGATCAGGGCGGCCGCGCGGCCGACGGTCTTCACCGGTTGATTGTGAGGCAAACCGATTCCTTATGCTATAAGCGGCTCTCCACCCGATGCCGCGTCCCACCCACCCCGGCCCGCCGCCTTCGGCCACGGCTCTCGGCAAGCCCGAGTCCTACCTGGACGCCCAGGCACGCGCATCCGGCCGCTTCCGGCTCAAGACCGACTTCACCCCTCAGGGCGATCAGGCGCAGGCCATCGAGAAGCTCGTCGAAGGCCTCGACGAGCGCCGGACCGACCAGGTCCTCCTGGGCGTCACGGGATCCGGCAAGACCTTCACCATCGCCAAGGTGATCGAGGCGGTCAACCGGCCGACGCTGGTGCTGTCGCACAACAAGACGCTGGCGGCCCAGCTTTACCAGGAGTTCCGAAGCTTCTTCCCGGAGAACGCCGTCGAGTACTTCGTGTCCTACTACGACTACTACCAGCCCGAGGCCTACGTCCCCCAGACCGACACCTACATCGAGAAGGAGACCTCCCGCAACGAGGAGATCGACAAGCTGCGGCTGTCGGCTTCGAAGGCGCTGTTCGAGCGCCGCGACGTCATCGTCGTGGCGTCGGTCTCGTGCATCTACGGCCTCGGAGCGCCGGAGTCGTACTACGACATGCTGGCGTATCTCGAGATCGGCGACAACCGGGGCATGCCCACCCTGCTGTCCCAGCTCGTCGAGATGCAGTACGAGCGCACGAACCTCGACCTCGCGCGCGGAACGTTCCGCGTGCGCGGCGACGTGCTCGAGATCCATCCGGCGTACGAAGACACGGCGGTCCGCGTCGAGTTCTTCGGAGACGAGATCGAGAAGATCACGAAGACGGATCCGCTGCGCGGCACGGCGCTCCAGCGCATGGATCGCCTCGCGTTATATCCGCGGACCTTCTACGCGACGCCGCGCGAGACCCTCGAGCGGGCGATCGGGTCCATCCGCGTCGAGCTCGACGAGAGGCTGGCCGAGCTGACCGAGGCCGGACGGCTGCTCGAGGCGCAGCGCCTCCACCAGCGCACGATGTTCGACCTCGAAATGATCAAGGAGCTCGGATACTGCAACGGCATCGAGAACTACTCCCGCCACCTCTCGGGCCGCGCGCCGGGTGAGCCTCCCCGACGCTCCTCGACTACTTCCCGAAGGACTACCTGCTGGTCGTCGACGAATCGCACGTCACGCTGCCGCAGGTGCGGGGCATGTTCCACGGCGACCGCTCGCGCAAGCAGGTGCTGGTGGACTACGGCTTCCGGCTGCCGTCGGCGCTGGACAACCGGCCGCTGACCTACGAAGAATTCCGCGAGCGCGTGCGCCAGATGATCGCCGTCAGCGCCACTCCGGGAGGCGAGGAGCTCGAGCGGGCCGGGGGAGAGGTGGTCGAGCAGGTGATCCGCCCGACGGGTCTGCTCGATCCGAACATCGAGGTCCGACCGGTGAAGGGTCAGGTGGACGACCTGCTCGCGGTCGTGAGGGAAGCGGCCGGCAACAGCGAGCGCGTCCTCGTCACGACGCTGACCAAGCGCATGGCCGAGGAGCTCACCAACTACTTCACCGAAGTGGGCGTCCGCTGCCGGTACCTGCATTCGGACATCGAGACGCTCGACCGCGTCGAGATCCTGGGTGACTTCCGGCGCGGGATGTTCGACTGCCTGATCGGCATCAACCTGCTTCGCGAGGGGCTGGACCTGCCGGAAGTCGCCGTGGTCGCGATCCTGGACGCGGACAAGGAAGGCTTTCTCCGGAGCCAGACCTCGTTGATCCAGACGGCGGGGCGGGCAGCGCGGAACCTCAAGGGCCGGGTCCTCTTCTATGCCGACGCGATGACGGATTCCATGCGCCGCGCGATGGACGAGACGACCCGACGCCGCACCATCCAGGAGAAATACAACGTCGAGCACGGCATCGTGCCCGCGTCGATCGTCAAGCAGGTCAACTCTCCGCTGGTGCGAATGGGCAACCTCGACTACTACGAGCTCTCACTGCCGCCGCGCCCGGATCTGCCCGACGGCGAATCGATTCGCAAGCGCATCGCGGATCTCGAGAAACAGATGAAGACCGCCGCGAAGGAGCTGGACTTCGAAAAAGCGGCCGCCCTGCGCGACGAGATCCGGAGCCTGAGAGAGCTGGAGATCTTCCGGACCTAGCCCGGAGGGCGGGGCGTCGGCGCCGGCGTCGGCTCTTTCGCCGGCCCCTTCGCCGCGGGCGTCGGCGCCGGCGCCGGGTTGCGCCGCAGGAAGATGCGCGCGGCGCGTTCCGAAGGATCCTCGGACACGGCCCGTGTGTCGATCTTGGGCTTCAGGCCTTCGTCGACGCCGGTCGACACCGACATGAGCGCGCCGCGCTGTCCCTGATTGCCGCCCGGAGTCCAGGCGGCCGCATCGGCGGGCCGCAGCCCGATCGGGATGTTGCAGGGCATGGCGCCGTTGCAGCGCGTGATGGGCACCAGCTGTGCGCGCGCGCCGGCCGCGATCAGAAACGTCAGCGCGGCGAGAAGAGCACGGCGGGCCACGCTAGATCCATTTGCAGGCGCGCGCGAAGCCCGCGAGGATCAGGAGGAGCGCCGCTGCGGCTACCAGCCAGACCGCCGTCCGCGACTTCGCCGCCAGGGGCCTCTGCCGCGTGTAGAACCCGGTCTGCCATCGTTCAATCTCTCGACCGCATTTGGGACAAACCGGCGTGCCCGGCTCCACGGGTGTGTAGCAATACGGGCACTCGTACATCGGCACGGAAGCATCATACCGAAGCGCGAAGCCGTTGACGCGAACCGGGTTAAACTGATTTCGTGGTCGAGCGCCAGGCTCCCAAGGATCTGCCCGATGCGCCAGGGGTGTACCTGTTCCGAGGGGAGAAGGGAAGGCTCCTGTACGTCGGGAAGGCGCTTTCGCTCAAGAAGCGCATCGCGTCGTACTTCAGCGGGGACACCGATACCAAGACCGCGGCCCTCCTGCGCTCCTACCGGGACATCGAGACCATCGTCACGAGAACGAACCTCGAGGCGCTGCTGCTCGAGAACACGCTCATCAAGAAGCACCGTCCCCGGTACAACGTCTGTCTCCGGGACGACAAGACTTATCCCTACATCAAGATCACCACGGGGCAGGCCTGGCCCCGGGCGCTGGTGACGCGCCGCGTCCAGGAGGACGGCCATTCCTACTACGGGCCCTTCTGGGGAGGCCTGGTCCGGCGCATCATGCGCCTGATCACGAGGCACTTCCAGATTCGGACCTGCACGATCGAAATCGACGGCAAGCTGCCGCGTCCCTGTCTCTACTACGACCTGCACGCCTGTCTGGGCCCGTGCGTCGCCGGTCTGACGACCAGGGAGGCGTACACCGAGGCCGTGGGCGACGTGATCCTGTTTCTCGAGGGCCGCAACGCGGAGCTCGAGCAGCGTCTCGAGGCCAGGATGAAGGCCGCTTCCGACGAGGAGAACTTCGAGATGGCGGCGGCGTACCGCGACGCGCTGCGTACGATTCGCGACGTGGCAGAGCGCCAGGTCGTGCAGTCGATGAAAGGCGAGAACATCGACGTCTTCGGTTTCTTCGAGTCGGCCCAGGACGTCGCCGTCGTCGTACTGGTCGTGCGTGGAGGGGTCCTCCAGGACCGGCGCGACTTTTTCTTCGAGAAGTCCCAGGAGGTGGATCCGGCCCGCTTCCTCGAGACGTTCCTGCCCCAGTTCTACGACGCCAACCCGTTCCTCCCCGCGGAGGTCCATCTCCCGGTGGCGATCGAGTCGCCGGAAGCGCTCGAGGAGTTCCTGACCCAGCGGCGCGGAGCGCGTGTCTCCGTCAAGGTGCCGCGCCGGGGCGCGGCCGCGGAGCGCGTCCGCATGGCCGGCGTCAACGCGAGCGAGCGGCACCGCATCCGCTTCCGGCGAACCGGAGGGGACGAAGCGATCGCGGCCGAACGCCTGGGACGCGCGATCGGGCTGGCCGCGCCTCCGCATCGCATCGAGGCGTTCGACATCTCCCACACCCAGGGCACCGACAGCGTTGCGTCCATGGTGGTGTTCGAAGACGGCAAGCCGCGCAAGTCCGAGTATCGCCTGTTCAACATCGCGGCGCAGGACCTGCTCCAGCCGGACGATTTCCGCAGCATGGCGGAGGCGGTCGAACGCCGATATCGCCGCGTCCAGTCCGAGGGAGACGCGCTGCCGGATCTCGTCCTCGTCGACGGAGGCCGGGGACAGCTTCAGGCCGCCATGACCGCTCTCGACCGCCTCGGCATGGAGCTGCCGATCGCGGGCCTGGCCAAGCGTGAGGAGGAGATCTGGGTGCCGGGTCGGCCCGATCCCATCCGTCTCTCTCGCAAGGACCCGGCTCTCCAGCTGATCCAGCACGCGCGCGACGAGGCGCACCGCTTCGCGATCTCGCGCCACCGCCAGCGCCGCGGCAAGCGGATGCGACAGACCGGTCTGACCGACATTCCGGGAGTCGGACCGGCGCGGGCACGACTGCTCCTGCGCCGGTTCGGGTCCGTCAAGGGCCTGAAGGGGGCGGACCCCGTCGAGATCGAAGCCGCGGTCGGCCCCTCGACGGCGCGCGCCGTAACCGAGTATCTTCATCGGCAGGATTCCACGACCGCATGAGGAGCACGTTCGGTCCCGAGGGAGAGATCCGAGGAACGGACCTGCTCGCGGCGCTGGTCGCTTTGTGGCGCGAGAACGCGAGCGGGTCTCTTCAATTCTCCCGCTCGGGAGCGATGGCCGGATTCGAGCTGGCGGGAGGAGAGGTCGTGTCGGCGTCCTCCTCGGACTCGCGCTTCGAGACCGGCGCGATCCTGGTGCGCGCGGGCAAGCTCGACGCATCCGCCCTCGAGCGCATGTCGACGCAGGAAGGCGGCGATCGCGCGCGCACCGCGCTCCAGGCCGGCCTGCTGACCAAGCGCGAGTGGCGCTGGGGCGAGAAAATCCGGGCCGTCGAGGTCCTCTCGGACCTGCTCACGTGGCTCGAGGGCGACTACACCTATTTCCGCACCACGCTGCGCGAGCCGGGCGAGTTTCGGCTGACGATCCCGCGCCTGATTCTCGAGCTCTTCCTGCGCTCGCGCGACCGCGGCCTCGTCCTGCACTATCTCGGAGGCGCCGACGTTCCCCTGGTGCGCTCGGCGGATTTCGAAGCCGAGTTTGCGACGTTCGGCCTGACCTCGGACGCCGAGGCGGTGGTCCGGCTCATCGACGGAAAATCTACGGCCGCCGAGATCGCGAGCGAGGCGCCCGCGGATGCCTTCGCGGTGGAGAAACTGCTCGCGGCGCTCGTGACGCTGGGATTGATACATCCCGAGTACGCCGGCGAGGCCCCGGAATCTCGGCCCCGCCTTCCGGTCACACCCCCGGAGTCCGAGCCGGCTGAGACTCCGAGCGAAGACACACCGTCCTTCGAGGCGGAGGAACCCGCTGCCGCTGCTCCCGCCGAGCTCGAGGCCGAGGAGCCGCCGGCCGAGACCGCACCGGAAGCCGAGGCATACGAAGCCGCGGCGAGCGCCGTCGAGCCGGCCGAAGAGCCGGCCGTCGAGCCGGTTTCTTCACCGGAACCCGAACCTTCGCAACCGGAGCAGCTGTCGGAACCCGAGGAGCCCGAACGGGAGAGCGAACTGGAGAGTCTGGAACCCGAGATCGACCTCTCCGAACAGCAACCGCGATCCGACTACGAATCCCAGATCGCCGGCGGATCGGGGGGCCACGACGCTCAAGAGGATGTCGGCACCGGTCCGAGCGAGCTCTACGAGGCGTCGCCGTTCGATCGCGCCCTGGGTACGACGACCGGAGTCGGAGCCCCCGAACGTCCGCGGCCTCGCTCGGTTTCGCCCGTGCTCTGGCTGCTCGTGCTTCTGGGCACGGCTCTTGGCGCCCTTCTCCTCTTCCGCTCGCGCGCCGCGCATCCACCGTCGTCGGCTGCCGTCCAGACGCCGGTGAGCATGGCCAACACTCCGGCCGCGGCCACGGGGCCCGACGGCGTCTTGATCGCGACGGGTGTTCCGACCGCGGCCGCGACGGCGCTGCCGTCGAGCGCGCCGGCGGCGACGGCCGTGCCGGCCGCGGTTCCGACCCGCCGAGCGCCGACGGCCCCGCCTCCGTCACCGCGCCCGACAACCCCGCGCGCACCGGCGTCCACGGCTCCCTCCGACGCGGCCGCCACCACGACGGCGCGTCAGCCCTGGCTCGATCGGGCGGCGCGGGATCAGAAGCGCCTCGCCGGGGAGCCGAAGACCCGGTACGCGATCCAGCTCGAGCTCGCCTGCGAAACGCAGTCGCTTGTGGACGCGTGGAAGCACGACCGGCCGTCCGGAACGATGTGGCTGCTGACCACCGACTACCAGGGCCGCGCCTGCTTCCGCGTGCTGTGGGGACGTTTCCCTTCCCCGGAGGCCGCCAGGCGCGCCCAGGGCCGCACGCCGGCCTTTTTCTCGACCGCGCACAACCGGCCCGCCGTCGTGGCGGTCCGCTGAATCGGGCTTTCTGTTACCCTAAGCGACCACCTTTTAATTGCCAATGACGACCCAGGCGAAGCCGGCCGGTTTTCGGGGCTCCCTGTCCGAGACGCCCCTGCCGCAGGTACTGCGCAGGATCTTTCTCGAGGGGCTCAAGGGGACTCTTTCGCTCGTCCACGGCGACGAGACCCGGCATCTCTTCTTCGAGAAAGGGGAGCTGCGCACGGCGACCTCCTCGCGGGAGGGTCAGCGCATCGGCGCCTTCCTGCGTCGCCGCGGCTGCATCACCGACACGGACCTCAACTGGGCGCTGGAGACGGTGGCCAAGCAGGGCCGCGCGCGCCTCGGAAAGATCCTCGTGGACCGGGGGCTCGTGTCGCGGACGGTTCTCGACGCGGAGATGCGCCGCCTGGTCGAGGAGATCGTCTTCTCGACGTTCGCCTGGGATACGGGCGAGTACCGGTATCAGGCTTCCTCCGGCGTCCTCGATCCCGACGTCGCGCTGACGCTGTCGACCGCCGCGATCATCGTCGAGGGGATCCGCCGGCTGCCCGAGAGCGAAGCCTTCCGCGAGAGGCTCGGCGACGGCCACCGGGTTCCGATCCTCGCGACGGATCCGATGTCGCGCTACCAGTACCTGCCGCTCACACCGCAGGAGGCATACCTGCTCTCCCGCATCGACGGCATCCTCGAA
The DNA here is from genome assembly GCA_963733815.1 of uncultured Acidobacteriota bacterium. Classification (GTDB taxonomy): domain Bacteria; phylum Acidobacteriota; class Thermoanaerobaculia; order UBA5066; family Gp7-AA6; genus DAHUXD01. The sequence continues at coordinate 234,608 of CAVTEG010000006.1, forward strand.
GTCGATTCGCTCCTGAAGATCGCGGGCGGCGCCTCCCGCGCGGCGACGGCCAAGATCCTGTACGGCCTGATCTCGTGCGGAATCGTGGAGTGGAAGAAGGAAGGCGCCGAGCGGCCGGCCAGCGGCCGCGGGGGCTTCCACGGGCTCAACGTCGAAGTCGGCGCCGAGCCGTCGGACCGCTCGCCCGGACACGCCGAGCTCGTCCGCAACACCTATCGCCGCATCGACTGGCTGACCCACTACGAGCTGCTCGGCGTGCCGCGGGACGCGACGCCCGAAAAGATCTCCGAGGCCTATTTCGAGCGCAGCCGCCTCTTCCACCCGGACCTGCGTCACCGCGATGATCTCGCGCGGTTCGAGAAGGAGCTCGTGGCCGTCTTCGAGAGGATGAAGATCGCGTACCAGGAGCTCTCGGACCCGGAACGGCGGGCTCTCTACGACCAGAGCCTGGACTCGGCGCCCGCGTCGCTGCTGGCTGCCGAGACTCCGACGACCGATCCCGAGATGCGCAAGAAGCTCGCGGCCCAGAATTTCCGGAGGGCGCGACAGCTGATCGAGGAGAAGGACTATCACCCGGCGGTCGAGATGCTCCGGGCCGCGGTGCGGTTCGTTCCCGACAACGCGGAGTACCGCTACGTCCTGTCGCAGGTCGAGATGAAGAATCCGAAGTGGATCGACCAGGGCCTCTCCAACCTCAAGGAAGCCGCGCGCCTGGACAGCCGGCGGGTGGCGTACTCGATCGAGGCCGCGCGCGCGCTGGTCGACCACAGCCGCGCCCAGGAGGCCGAGCCCTTCGCGCGCCGCGCGGTTTCGCTGGATCCCTCGCCCGAGAACGAAGAGCTTCTGGCGCGGATCGTCGGTACGGCCTCCCAGCCGACCCCGGTCCCCGTCGACGTGTCCAAGCAATCCGAGAAGGAGATCGAAACGGCCGCGACCGAGGCCGAGCCCGCGCCCCAACCCGCAGGGCTTCTCTCGCGCCTCTTCCGCCGAGGGTGACCCCGATCCTGACCGGCCTCGGCCTCGCCGCCGCGGCCGGCCTCAACGCGTGGGTCGTCCTGCTGCTGGTCAACGGTCTGGCCCTCCTCCTTCCGCAGGAGTTCCCGGGCACGACGACGGCCTTTCTGACCAGCCACGGAGTCGTCACGGCGGCGCTGGTTCTGTTCCTGGCCGAGTTCGTGGCCGACAAGATTCCCATGGTGGACCACCTCTGGAATCTCGCTCAAACACTTTTGCGGCCCCTCGTGGGGGCCCTGCTCGTGCTCGCGTGCGTCCCCGAGGCGTCGGCGATGGAGCGGCTCCTGCTGGCGCTGGCGGGCGCGGCGGTCACGATCTCGACGCACCTCGCCCAGGTCACCACGCGCCTGACGTCCACCGCCGCGACGCGGGGTCTCGCCCAGCTCGCCGTCTCGCTCGCCGAGGACGTCCTCGCGTTGGCCTTCGCGGCGCTCGTCTTCTTCGTGCCTCCGTTCTCGGCCGTGTTCCTGGGCGCGATCGCGATCCTCCTCGTAGCCGATCGCAAGCGGGTCCTGCGAGGGCTCGCGGTCATGTTCTTCCGGATCAGGCATCCGCGCCGCCGGGCGCGGGCCGAGGGCTGATGCCGTATCTTCTCGACGGCAATAATCTGATCGGGTCCGTTCTCGGCCGCTCCCGGCCGACTCCGGAGGACCGGCAGGCGCTCGTGGCCGAAATCGCAGAACGACTCCGTCGGAACCGCGCGACCGCGCGTCTGTACTTCGACGGGCCCTCCGGGGATCGTCCGACCTCCCTGGGGAGCCTGTCCGTGCGGGCGGCGGAGGCCGGCGGGGCCGACGAGGCCATCGTCCGCGACGTTGCGCGCGCGGCGGACCCTTCGTCGATGATCGTGGTGACGGCCGACCGCGAGCTGCAGCGTCGCGTGCGCGAGGCTGGCGGAAAGACCTGTGCTCCGTCCGAGTTTTTCGACCGCTTCGGGCGGCGGCAGGCGAGAGAGGGCCCTCGGTCGTCCGAAGAGCGGGTCGACGTCGAGGAATGGACCCGCTTCTTCGAGGACGACCGCAATCGAACCCGCGACTAGCTTGCGGCGGGATTCTCCGGCCCATCGACCACTGTGTGCGTCCGTAGTAAGATCGACGCGGCTCCGAGCGGGCCACGCGATCGCTCCGGACTCTTCTTAACGAGGAGCCCGGAGAGGAAAGTCCGAACTCCATACGGGCGGCATGCCGGGTAATCCCCGGTCGCGGCGACGCGAAGGAAAGTGCCACAGAGAACAGACCGCCCTCCGAAAGGACGGCAAGGGTGAAACGGTGCGGTAAGAGCGCACCGCTCCTCCGGCAACGGAGGGGGCACGGCAAACCCCATGCGGAGCAAGGCCAAATAGGGGGGCAGCGGGAGCCCGTCCCGCCTCACTCATCGTGAGCTGCCTCCGGGTCGGCTGCTCGAGCCCGAGGGCGACCTCGGGCCCAGAGGAATGATCGCGGCCCCGCCCTCGCGGCGGGGAACGGAATTCGGCTTATCGGCCCGCTCGGGGCTCTTTTGCGCTTCGCGCAGAAGAGCAGTCGCTTCCCAATGACGCCCTTCATCCGCCCGCCGCGGCTCCGGCCCGGAGCGACGATCGGAGTCGCCGCGATCTCGGGTCCCGTCGACGAAGAGCGGCTGCGGCGCGGCGTCGCCGGGCTCGAGCGGCGCGGATATCGTGTCGTCGTCGCGAACAACGCGGTCTCCCGACACCTGTTTCTCGCGGGCTCCGACGAGGAGCGCGCGGCCGGATACCGGGAGCTGCTCGCTCGGCCGGACGTCGATGCGATCGTCTTCGCGCGCGGCGGCTACGGAGCCTCGCGGGTCCTGCGGCACCTTCGCGCCGAGGAGGTCGCCGCGCGTCCCCGTATCCACCTGGGCGGTTCGGACCTGACGGCGCTCTTCGCCTACCTCGGCACGCACGCGCGGCTGGTGACGTTCTACGGACCGATGGTCGCGGTCGGGATGGCCGACGACGAGGTGTCGGACTGGGAGCGCGTGCTGACCGGAGAGGCGCCGGGCGCCCACCGATTCGAGCCGGGAGACGTGCTCGCGGGCGGATCGGGGGAGGGGCCGCTCCTGGGCGGCTGTCTGTCCCTTCTCGCCTCGCTGTCGGGAACTCCTGAGGCGCCCGACCTTTCCGGCGCCGTCCTCTTCTGGGAAGACGTCGGCGAGGAGCCGTACCGGCTGGATCGAATGTTGACCCAGCTGGACCGGTCGGGTACCCTCGATGGACTGCAAGCCATGATCATTGGCTCGATTTCGCCCGGCTCGCGCGGCGGAGGCGAGACCCCCGAAGCCCTCGACGCCTGGCTCGAGGACCGCTTCGCCGGTTCTCCGTATCCCGTGCTGCGCGGGTTTCCGGCCGGCCACCTCCGGGCCGGGCGCACGCTGCCCCTGGGAGTCACGGTGAGGGTGGACGCCGACGAGCGGCTCCTCGAGTTTTCCGGTCCCGGGACCCTCTGACGCCATGCCCTCGGTCAAGGCGGTCTTCAAGTCCGGACAGGGGCAGGGTCCGGGGGGCGGAGGGGGCAAGAACGCCCTGGAGAAGTTCCTCGTGGCCTATCCGATGGGCGAGATCATCTTTTCCGAAGGCGACATCGGGACCGAGATGTACATCGTCCAGACGGGAACGGTGGAGCTCCTCAAGGCAATCGGAGCCGAGACGAAGGTGCTCGCGACGCTCGAGAAGGGCGACTTCTTCGGTGAGATGAGCGTCCTGGAAGACGTGCCCCGGACGGCCTCCGCCCGCGCCAGGACCGACGTCGAACTGGTGCGGATCAACGGCGCCACGTTCGACGCGATGCTCAAGTCCAACACCGAGATCGCCGTGCGCATGATGCGGAAACTCTCGCGGCGGCTGCGCGAGGTCACGGCCCTGCTCGAGGAATCGCTGGGCCGCCAGGTCGCCGAGGAGGAGAAACCCGCCCAGCGCAAGCCCCCGCCGGAGCGGGACGCGTGCCGTCTGGTGGGCGAGGAGGCGGCCTCGGAGTTCTTCCTCAACCGCGAGGGGGACACGCTGGTCGGACGGAGCGATCCTGTGACCGGGATTACTCCGGACGTGGACCTGACGCCCCTGGACCCCCAGCGCTCGACCTCTCGGCGCCACGCGAAGTTGTACGTCATGGCCGACACCTACTACGTCATGGAAGAGATCGGCGTGATGAACGGCACCTACGTCAACGGCAATCGCCTCGCCACGGGTGTCCCGATGGCGGTGAATAATGGAGACGTGCTGAAGTTCGGCCTGGTGTCGCTGACGTTCCAGGCCCCCGAGACGAACTGAATCCTTCTTCCGTCGCTCCGCTTTCCCCGCTTCGCCTGCGCGACCCGGTCTCCCGCCTGCCGGGGATCGGTGTCACGCGGGCGGCGCGCCTGGCTGCCGCAGGTGTGGCCACGGTCGCCGACTTTCTGCTGGCCGTTCCGTTCCGCTACGAGGACCGGCGCCACTTCGCGTCCGTCGCCGGCCTGGAGTGGGAAACGCCGGCGACGATTCTCGTCCGATTCCAGGGCATTCGGGCGCTGCGGATGCGGCGCGGCCTCTTTCGCGTCGAAGCGGTGGCCGACGACGGGACGGGGGCGGTGCGCGTGATCTGGCACAACCGCTATCCGTCGTTCGCGAAAGCCCTGGCGGAACGTCGCGCGGCGCTCTACGGGACGCCCGTGGCCGGCACGCGCGGCGAGATGCGGATCGAGAATCCCGAGACCGAGCTGTTCGACGCGCAGGACGAAAGCGATCCGCTCCACTCCGGGAGGATCGTCGGCATCTATCACCGCGTCGCGGACATTCCGGCCAGGGCGTGGCGCACGCTGGCCCGCCGCGCGCTGGATCAGCTCTCGCCCGAGTTTCGAAGCCTCTCGGCGAGCCCCGATCGGATCCTCGCCGCGCTCGAGGAGGCGCACTTCCCTTCGCACGTGGACTCGTCGAGGCCCGCGCTCTGGCAGCTGGCGCGAGAGGAGTTGCTGGTCCTGGCGGCGCGCATCGAGGAGAAGCGCGCGAGGCTTCGCCAGCGGCCAGGTCGGCGCCTGCCGGCCGAGGAGGCGATTCGCCAGCTGGCCCGGTACGTGCTGCCGTTCCCCCTGACCCACGCGCAGAAGCGGGCGGTGCGCGAGATCTCCGGGGACATGGACTCCGGCCGGGCGATGGCGCGCCTGCTCCAGGGCGACGTCGGCTCGGGCAAGACGATCGTCGCGGGCCTCGCGCTGCTCATCGCCGCCAAGAACGGCGTCCAGGGGGCGTTGATGGCGCCCACCGAGATCCTGGCCGAGCAGCATGCCGAGAGCCTGGCCTCGTGGCTGACGGCGGCCGGCGTTCGCATCGCGCTCCTGACGAGCCGCGTGCGCGGAAAGCAGCGCCAGAAGCTGCTCGAGATGCTTTCGGCCGGGCACATCGACGTCCTCGTCGGCACGCACGCGTTGGTCGAGTCTCCGGTCCGTTTCGCCCGGCTTGGCCTCGTCGTCGTGGACGAGCAGCACCGCTTCGGCGTCGCGCACCGGTCGCGGCTGTTCCGCAAGGGCAACCCGTCGCCGCACGTCCTGATCATGACGGCCACGCCGATCCCGCGCTCGCTGGCGTGGGCCGTCTACGGAGAGCTCGACGTATCGATCCTGGACGAGAAGCCGCCGGGCCGCTCGGCCGTGATCACGCGGGTGCGCGACGAGGAGGCGAGGTCCCGCGTCTATGCGTTCGCGGGAGAGCGGGCCGCGGCCGGAGAGCGCGTGTACGTCGTCGTTCCAGCCATCGAGCTCGGTGATCGGGAGGTGGCGGCGACGAAGGAGACCGCGGAGCGGATCGCCGCCACTCTTCCCGGCGTGCGCATCGGAATCCTGCATGGCCGGCTCGCCCCCGCCGAGCGGCAGGGGGTTCTCGCCGACTTCGCGAGCGGGAGAGTCCCGATTCTGGTGTCGACCACGGTCATCGAGGTGGGCGTCGACGTTCCCGAGGCGACCTTCATGATCGTCGAGAATGCCGAGGCATTCGGCCTCGCGCAGCTGCACCAGCTTCGCGGGAGAGTCGGCCGCAGTCATCGGCCTTCGTGGTGCGCGCTCGTCGCCGGCAAGGGCGCATCGCCCGAGGCACGCCAGCGCCTGTCGGTGCTGGAGCAGACCTCCGACGGGTTCGTGATCGCCGAGAAGGACCTCGAAGCGCGAGGCCCGGGGGACCTGCTCGGAACGCGGCAGTCCGGCCTGCCGCCGCTGCGGGTCGCCGATCCCATCAAGGATCTCTCGCACCTCGCCGGGGCACGCGGTCAGATTCTCGCGATGCGGGCCGACAAGAAGACGCTCGCGAGCGACTTGTTCGGGTATCCATGAAAAGAGGTTGCAGGTTACAGGTGGAAGGTTCCAGGGGACCTTTCCTGCAACCTGCAACCTGCAACCTGCGACCGTTCTTGGTCGGCGTGATACAAAGCGGCGCCGCGGAGGTTTCTTGAAAATTCTCGTAACCGGTGGCACCGGGTTCGTCGGCACGTACGTGGTCAACCGCCTGCTCCAGGCCGGGCACGCGGTGGCGGTGCTCGCGCGGAGTCCGGAGAAGACGCGGAATCGCTACAACCACCCGGTCGAAGCCGTCGCGGGCAATGTCCTCGATCCGGCCTCGCTCGTTCGCGCCGCCGCCGGCCGCGATGCGATCGTGCACCTGGTCGGGATCATCGCCGAGAAAGGCGATCAGACGTTCGACCGCATGCACCGGGAGGCGACCGAGAACGTTCTCGCCGCGGCGCAGGCAGCGGGGGTTCGCCGCTACCTCCACATGAGCGCCATGGGGACCTCCGAGGACGCGCCTTCGGAGTACGGGCGCAGCAAGGCGGCGGGGGAGAAGGCCGTCCGAGGCTCGGGCCTGAACTGGACGGTGTTTCGCCCGTCGATCATCTTCGGGCCCGGCGACGGGTTCGTGTCGCTCCTGGCTCCGATCGTGCGGCACAACCCGGGCTTCATTCCGGTGATCGGCCCGGGCACGACGCGCTTCCAGCCCGTGTCCGTCCGCGACGTCGCGCGCGTGTTCGCGGCGGCGCTGGAGAAACCGGACACCGTCGGAAAGACATTCGAGGTCGGCGGGCCCGACGTCTTCACGTTGAACGAGATCTACCGCGAGATCGCGGCGGCCGTGGGCAAACCGCGCAAGCCGCGGATTCACTTCCCGCTCTGGTATGGCCGCCTTCTCGCCGCATTCTTCGAGGAGGCGTCCCGCCGCGGTCTCTTGAATTCCCCGCCGCTGACGAAGGATCAGCTCCGGAGCCTCTCGCGCGACAATGTCGGCGATGTCTCGGCGACCGTAGCCGCGTTCGGCGACGAGTGGCGGCGCTTCTCTCCCGGCATCCGGGAATACCTCTCCAACGGCAGGCACGATCCCCGCTCGGGAATCGGCGGGGAGGTGGAGCTGGAGAAGAGGTCGGTGCTCCGGATTCGGTAGGCGGATGGCGTCGGGGCGGCCATGAGCCCCGCCCCTACGGCGTTTTCTTGAGCCGGATCATCCCCGACGTCGTGCTCACGACGATCTTTTCGCCTCCGCCGTTCAAGGTCGCCGTCGCCCGCTGGGAGCCGGACCGATTCGAGAACGACATGTCCGGAAACTCGGAGCGGATCGCGCGGTCGTCGTCGGCTCCAGTCACGATCAGCTCGACGTCCGCCTTGCAGTCGGCTGGCAGTGAAAGCGAGACGTCGCCGCCCGAGTTGTGGATCGTGATCCCGCCCTTGATGTCGCGCGACACGACGCCGATGCGCACGTCGCCTCCGGCCGTGACGGCCTTCACGCCGCCGCCGACCGAAGGCGCGATGATGTCGCCGCCGGAGGTCCGCGCGTCGAGGCTTCCGCCCACACGCTGAATCCGGATGTCTCCGCCGGCGGTGTCCACCGCGGCGGCGCCGCCGACGGACTCGACTCGGATGTCTCCCGCCATGGTGGTCGCCGTGAGAGCCCCGGTCACGGTTCCAAGGATGATGTCACCGCCGAAGGTCTTCACGTCTCCCGCCGCACCGATTCCGGCGACGCGAATCTCTCCCGAGTGCGTCACGATCCGGACCTTGCCGCTGACTTTGCCGATACGGTAGCTGCTGTCGGTCGAGGTCGAGAGGAAGTCCCCGTGGACGTCCCCACGAACCACTTCCCCCTCCTCGTCCTCGGTCACCGGCGGCACGGGAGGCACCGGGGGCGCCGGAGGAATCGGGGGGACCTGCACCTTGACCGGAGGCACGTGGACGTTGACCGGCGGGATCGTGACCACGATCGACCGGCGCTCCGAGACGAGCGGCTTCGCGTCGGCCTCGGCGGTTCCGGCGGCGAGCAGCATCACGGCGCCGTTGAGCGTCTCGATGCGGACGCTCGCGCCGCCCTTGCCGATCGCACCGGAGTACTCGCGCCGCGGATCCGGAATCCGGATGCGCCGCATCTCGCGCTGCACCTCGCGCATCGCCTTCTCGTTGTCCCGCATTTCGGCTTCGACGCCCTTCATCGACTCGGCGATCTCGGCCTCGATCTCGTTGATGTCCACCTCGCTCTCGTCGCCCTCCTCGTCCTGGACGACGACCCTCTTATGCTCCTTCTCCTTGGTCTTTCCGGCCGGCTGCGGCGCAGAGATCCGGAACGGGAACGTCGACGCGAGCGTCCCGTTCATCGTCTCGCCCGAGAACTCGAACCGGGCGTCCTTCGGAAGCGTCAGCTTGACGGGGCCGTTGACCGTCTGGAGCTCGATGCTGCCGCTCGGGGGAAGTACCACGGCCACGGCCTCGATCCGGCCGTTGACGGTTTGACCCTGGAGCGTTCCCTTCACGCCCCGGGCTTCGATCGAGCCGTTGACTGTCTCCAGCTGCAGCTCGCCGTCGCAGTCCTGGACTTTCACGTCGCCGTTGACCGTCTCGAGCGAGAGATTCACCCCCGGCGGAACCGTGATCTCGTAGCGCGCGACCACCTTGCAGTCGCGGCAGTTCATGCCCCGGTTCCAGTCGCCGTCGTGGCGGTTGCCCGGGAAGTGGGTCTCCAGGCTCCAGCCGTCCTCGTCGTGACTCTGCTCGATTCGGGTGCGCGACAGCAGCTCCTCGGCCTTGGCCTTCGTCGCGGCCGAGACCGTGAGCGTGACGGTCGCCGCGAATTCCCGGCTCGCCGCCACGACGACGTCGCCCGACACGTTCTGCACCTGGAGAGTCTGGCCTGCGGAAAGGGTTCCGTTGACCTTCGTCACCCGCGTGAGCTGCGCGGCCTTCGATGCCGAGACCAACATCAGGAGGAGCCCCAAAGCCAGCAGGATCCAGGCGGCCAGCCGGCCGGCCCGCACCGAGGGAACGTCGGGCGCCGTTTCCCGCTCCGGAAACTTCAGTGTGTTCATCGCCAGAGAGAGACGTCCGCTCATCATCGAAGTTCCGCTCGCCTCCGTCAGAAGGAGATGGCTTTCAGTGCGGACGCCGCTTTGGCGCGCACGAAGCCGTTCTCCTGGGGATCGACTGCCTTCTCTCGCAGGGACTGGATCGTGCTCGGATCCGCCGAGTGCTTCGCCTCGGCGGCGAGCGCGTCGACCGCGACCAGCCGCACGGCGGGGTTCTTGTCCGCACGCAGGGATTCCAGGAACACGCCGCGGATCTCAGGCGTCATCTGGAAAGACGCGAGAGCGTCGGCGGCTTTTTTGCGCACGCCCGGGTTGTCGTCCTTTCGGAGCGTCGTGGCCAGCGCCGCGACGATCTCGGGCGACGCGACGCCCGCCTTGGCGCCGTAGTGCTCGGAGACCATCTCGATCGCACGCGACTTCTCGCCGTCGGTCTCGGCGTTGCGCGCCACCATGTAGGCGAGGAGCCGGGCGACCTGCGGCTCATCGACGCGGCCCGTGACCGTCTGCCGCGAGCTGACGTCGAAGCCGATTTCCACGCGTCCGTCCTTGTCGACGGGTCGGTAGGAGACGTTGGACAGCCGGGGGTTCGCGGAGAAGTCGGGCAGGCCCGAGCCCGTCCTCGGGAACGGAATGGGCGTGGGCACCGCCGCGACCGGGCCTGCCACCGTGCCGGTCGCGCTCGTCCGGAAGAGCTCGCGCGCGGCCAGGAAGCCCAGGCCCGCCGCGACGAGGAGAGCGGCGGCCTGGAGCATCGGTCGCGCCCAGCGCGTCCGGGGCCGGAATTCGCGGACCCGGCGGCGAAGGATCTCTTCCTCCAGGAGCGCCACGGTCTGCTTTCGGAACTCCGGTGTGACCGGTGCGTCCGGATCCGTGCCGAGCACTGTCCAGAGATCCTCGAGGCCGGCCATCTCGGTGCGGCAGGCCTCGCACGAGTTCAGGTGCGCCGACAATTCTCGTCGGGCCGACTCTCCGGCCTCTCCGGTCAGGCGCTCGATTGCGATATTCGTTACGTCGCGGCAGTCCATGTGCCTTCTCCTTCCGCGAAGTGGGCCTTCAAAGTCTCGACGGCCCGGAAGATGCGTGTCTTGACGGCGCCCACGGAGATTCCGAGCGTCTCGGCGATCTCGGCGTAGGGCATGCCGTGGTAGCGGGCGAGCACCAGGGCCTCGCGCTGCTCCTCGGAGAGCCGCGCGAGGGCCTCGCGAACGGCGCGCCGGCGCTCGGTCGAGACCAGCGAGGCTTCGATGCCCTCACCGTGGGCGCGCGGCTCGGCCACCGCCTCGAGCGGAACCACCGACGCGCGGCGATCCCGCCGCCGGCGGTCGCGGCAGGCGTTGGCGGCGATGGCGAAGAGCCACGATGCAACGCCCGCCCGGCCGTCGTATTGATGCGCGCGGGAGATCACTTTGACGAACACCTCCTGGGTCACTTCCTCCGCCGTGGCCCGATCCGAGAGCATCCGGTCCGCGAAACGGAGGAGTGACGGCGCGTAGCGCTCGAAGAGCTCCGCGGCGCCGCCGGTGTCGCCGCGGCGAACTCGCTCCAGCAGGGTCAGATCGTCGCTGCCCGAGGTCATCTCCATTTCGACCGGCCATGGGGAGAGACGCCGAGGGGTGGCGAAGGTTCCTCTCCCGCAGGGGAATCTACGGCTTTTTGCCGCCCCCCGGCAACGTACTGGTATCGTGCGAGTTCGCCCGACGGGAGGTGGCCGGTGAAGAGACGGATCGTGGCGACCTTGCTCGTCGCGGCCTGGGGAACCGGCTGCGCGATCGACCTGGTGGTGCCGGCCGGCGGCGCTTCGGGGCCCCCTCCCGCCGACGTCGCCGATGCGGCCTGGGCCCGCGTCCTGTCCCGGCATGTGGACGCCCAGGGCCGGATCGACTTCGCCGGAGTCGCCCGGGAGCCCGCGGACCTGGACGCCTTCGTCGCGTACGTGGCCACGGTCAGCCCGAAACTCAAGCCCGCGGCGTTCCCGACCCGGGGAAGCGCAATCGCCTACTACATCAATGCCTACAACGCGCTGGCGATGTACGACGTGATCCAGTCCGGGATGCCGCCGGACCTCGATGACGTCAAGGTTCGATTCTTCTACAGGAATCGGCTGCTCGTCGGCGGCCAGCGCATTTCGCTCTACGACCTCGAGAACAAGGTCATTCGTCCGCTGGGAGAGCCCCGCGTGCACTTCGCTCTCAACTGCATGGCGCGCGGCTGTCCACGCCTGCCGCGCGAGCCGTTCCGAACGGAGGACCTCGGCCGGCAGCTCGACGCCGCCGCCCTCGAGTTCTTCAACGAGAAGCGCAACGTGGACCTGGTCGAGGAGAAACGAATCGCCTACGTGTCGATGATCCTGAACTGGTACGAGATGGATTTCTTGAAGACCGCGTCGAGCCTCGCCGCCTACATCAATCGCTATCGAAGCGAAGCGCCGATCCCGGCGGGATGGGAGATCCGGTTCATCCCTTACGACTGGACGTTGAACGCGCAATGACGGGCCGCGAGTCCGCGACCGAGAACGCCTTGCTATAGTCCGGCTGCTTGGAACAGAAGCTCGTCGATGTCGCGATTCGCTACTCCGTGCTCCTCTTCGCCCTCTCGTTTCACGAGTCGGCGCACGCTTGGACGGCGCTGCGTTTTGGGGACACGACCGCGCGGGACCTGGGTCGGATCAGTCTCAATCCCTTGAGGCACATCGACCCGATCGGCACGGTGCTCCTTCCGCTGCTCGGCATGTTTTCGGGAGGGATATTCCTCTTCGGCTGGGCGAAACCGACGCCGGTTAACCTGTCGAGAACGCCGAACCCCCGCAAGGCCAATCTGATGGTTTCCGGGGCCGGCCCACTGTCGAATCTGCTCTTGTGCGCGGTCGGCGTTCTCCTTCTGGTCGTCGTCCGGCGCCTCCCGATTACGGGGTCCGCCTCCTCGACCCTTCTCGAGCCTCTGTGGGAGATCTTCCTGACCTTCACGATGGTCAACTTCGGCCTCGGGATCTTCAACCTTCTGCCCATCCCGCCCCTGGACGGAAGCCACGTCTTCGCGTCGATCGCCGGCGGCCGTATGGGCATGGCCATGGAGAGGGCAAATCCGATGCTCGGGTTCGGGATCTTGATGGTCCTGCTCTACACCGGGCTGTTGAACCGGATCCTGATGCCGTTCTTCATCGCCTTCCGCACCGTCCTCGGGACTCTTCTGGCATGACCGACAGGAAGATCGTGCTCTCCGGACTCCGTCCGACCGGCCGGGTGCACCTCGGCAACTACTTCGGCGCGGTCAAGAACTGGGTCGACCTGCAGAACTCGGACGAATACGGTTGCTTTTTCTTCGTCGCCGATCTGCACGCGCTGACGACGGACTACGCCGACACGGCGGCGCTCGCCGCGAACACGCGCGAGGCGGTCCTGGACTGGCTGGCGGTGGGCCTCGACCCGGCACGCTCGACGATCTTTCTGCAGTCGCGCGTACCGCAGCACGCCGAGCTTGCGCTCTACTTCTCGATGATCACGCCGCTCTCCTGGCTCGAGAGGGTCCCGACGTACAAGGACCAGATCGAGCAGCTCCGCACGAAGGACCTGGCTACGTACGGGTTTCTGGGTTACCCGGTCCTGCAGACCGCGGACATCGCCATCTACCGCGCGAACCTCGTGCCGGTCGGGGAGGATCAGGCGAGCCACCTCGAGATCTGCCGCGAGATCGTGCGCCGCTTCAACGGTCTCTACGGCGAGGTCTTCCCGGAGCCGAAAGCGCTGTTCACTCCGACCCCCAAGGTCAACGGCATCGACGGCCGGAAGATGTCCAAGTCGTACGGCAACACGATCGGAATCACGGAGGCGGCCGAGTCGGTGCGCGACAAGGTGATGGCGATGGTCACGGATCCGGCGCGCGCCCGGCGTTCGGATCCCGGCAATCCCGACAACTGCAACCTCTTCCCGTTCCACGTCCTCTATTCGCCGCCGGACGAAGTGAAGGTGGTGGACGTGGAGTGTCGGACCGCCGCGCGCGGCTGCGTGGACTGCAAGAAGCACCTGATAGGCAATCTCAACGCGGCGGTCGAGCCTTTCCGCCGCAAGCGCGCCGAGCTTCTGGCCGCGCCGGCCGATGTCGTGCGCGAGGTGCTCCATGAGGGAGACGCCGCGGCGCGCCTCGCGGCGGAGGCGACCATGGAGAAGGTGCGCGCCGCGGTCCAGCTGTCGCCGGAGCCCTGATGCCCGACGAGACGACTCACAGCGCGCTGCCTCCGGTCGCCATCGCGGCGTTCGCGGGCCCGCTCGACCTTCTGCTGCACCTGATTCGGATCAACGAGGTTTCGATCACCGACATCCCGATCGCCGAGATCACCGAGCAGTACACGGCCTATCTCGACACCATGCGAGAGCTCGATCTCGACATCGCGTCGGAGTACGTCGCGATGGCGGCGGAGCTGATCTACATCAAGTCCAAGATGCTCCTGCCCCGTGTGCCCGGCGCACCCGAGGAGGATCCGCGAGCCGATCTGGCCCAGCGGCTTCTCGACTACGAGAAGTTCAAGCGTTCCGCCGAGACGTTGCACGCGATCGACACGCTGCGCGGAGGTCTGTGGCCGAGGCCCGAGACCGAGGTTCCCCGCGGCGACGGGTCCGAGGAGACGCTCGAGGTCTCGATGTTCGACCTGATTGAGACGTTCCGCACCGTCACCGAAAACTACCGCCTGGCGCACCCTCCGGCGCTCGCCATCCACCACCTGCGCTTCTCGGTGCGCGACAAGATGCTGGAGCTGCTGGCGCGGCTGGACGAGAAGCGGACGATGCCGCTGCTCGAGTTCCTGGGCCAGATGCGCTATCGCGCCGAAGCCGTCACGGCATTTCTCGCCTGTCTGGAGCTGATCCGGCTGGGCGTGGTCCGCGCCTTCCAGATGCGACCCTTTGCCGAGATCCACGCGACGCGGACGGATGTCGTGTTCTCCGCCGAGCAGATACGGGATACTTACAGCGAGTGAACCCGTGACCGAGACCGCCGCCCCCCCCGAAGTTGCCGAGGCGCCCGTCGAGCGACGGGACGTTCCGGTCGAAAAGCTGCTCCCCGCTTTGGAAGCCGTTCTGTTCTCGTCCCCGCGGCCGGTCCGCGAAAAAGACCTCGGGGACCTGCTGGAGGCGACGACGAAGTCCGTGGCTCGGGCGCTGGAGGCGCTGGCGGAGAAGACCGACCAGGCGGACCGCGGCGTGCGGCTGGAGAAGGTCGCCGGCGGCTGGCGCTTCGTGACGCGGCCGGAGTTCGACGCCTTTCTGCGCAAGTTCCATGAGGTCACCGAGCGCAGCCGGCTGTCCCTCGCCGCGCTCGAGACTCTGGCCATCATTGCTTACCGGCAGCCCATCACGCTGCCCGAGATTCAGGACATCCGGGGCGTGAATTCGTCGAGCGTGCTGAAGACGCTGTTCGAGAAGAAGCTCATCACGACGGCGGGCAAGAAGCCGGTTGTCGGAACACCGTTCTTCTACCGCACGACGCAGGATTTCCTGGTCCGCTTCGGTTTGAACGACCTTGCGGAGCTGCCGCGGCCCGAGGACCTGGATTCGGATCTCGCGGCCACGGTCGAGGCGCGCGAGATCGCGCCGCTGACGGCGCAGGAGACCGGGATCCGCATCTCGTCGGACGAGAGGGAAGCGCTCGACGAGGAGCCGGGCCCGGACGCCGAGCCCCCCGGCGCGGAGGACTGACACTGCCGCCGGTTCGCATCCAGAAGATCATCGCCTCCGCCGGGCTCGCCTCCCGGCGCGCCGCCGAGGAGTGGATTCGCGAGGGCCGCGTGCGTGTCAACGGCCGTCTCGCGGCGCTCGGCGACCGGGCCGACCCGGAGAAGGACTCGATCAAGGTGGACGACAAACGCGTGCGTCCGGTCGAGTCGCCACGAACGTACGTCCTGCTGAACAAGCCCAAGGGGTTCGTGACCACGACCTCCGATCCCGAGAGCCGCGACACGGTGCTGGATCTCATGCCCGCGAAACTCCGCCGGACGGTCAAGCCGGTCGGCCGGCTGGACGTCCAGACCGAAGGGTTACTCCTCCTGACCGACGACGGCGAGCTCGCGCGTCTGATCGCGCACCCTTCGACCGGCTGTCCCAAGGAGTACGAGGTCAAGGTGTCCGGAGAGCCCTCGGAGGCAAAGCTCGACAAGCTTCGCGCCGGGTTCCCGCTCGACGGCAAGCGCACGCGGCCGTGCGAGATCGTGCGGATGCGTTCGACTCCGCGGAAGGAAGCGCCGGAGGGCAATACGTGGCTGCGCGTGACTCTTCGCGAGGGGCGCACGCGGCAGATCCGCCGCATGTTCGCTGGCATAGGGCATCCGGTCTCCAAGCTGCGCCGCGTCGCGATCGGGCCGATCCGCGACGCCCTCCTCACACCCGGCGCCTACCGGCGACTCTCGACAGAGGAAGTGGCCGCGCTGCGCCGGCTGGGGCAGAAGCCCTGACCCGCCCGCCTCTGATCGTGGCCATCGACGGCCCCTCCGGCGCCGGCAAGTCCACCGTGGCCCGCGCCCTCGCGGCTCGACTCGGGGTTCCTTACATCGACACGGGCGCGATGTATCGCGCGATCGGGCTGGCGGCGCAGCGGCGCGGCGTGCGACTTCCCATCGAGGATCCGGCCGCCGTGGCTGCGATCGCCGAGGCCTCGCGGATCGAGCTCGCCGTCTCTCCGGAAGGAACCCGCGTCCTTCTCGACGGCGGGGACGTTTCTGCGGAGATCCGGAGGCCCGAGATCTCGGCCTACGCCTCGGCCGTCTCGGCCATCCCGGCTGTGCGCCGGGTCCTCGTCGTCCAGCAGCAGCGGATGGGGCGCGAAAGGGGAGGCGTCATGGAGGGCCGGGACATCGGGACCAAGGTCTTTCCCGAGACGCCCTTCAAGTTTTTCCTGACCGCGGACCCCGCAATCCGGGCCGACAGGCGGGGGAGGGAACTGGCCGGCCGGGGCACCCCGCAGGCCTACGGGGAGGTCCTCCGAGACATGCAAAAACGCGATGCGGACGACTCCTCCCGGACGGATTCCCCCCTCACGCTGGACGGCCGGTACCAGGTCGTGGACTCCAGCGGACGCCCTGTGGAGGCTGTAATCGACGACATCGAACAACGGGTGCGCAGGGGGATTTGACTCCGATCCAGCCGCCCCATAGGATAATGGTTTGCGTCTCAGCGACTTATGAGAGGGGATCCCTTATCTAATGGCGGGTGAAAAGCACAAAGGAGGTCGGGAAACCGAACCGATGGAAACCGAACAGGAAATGACCGCGCAGGAGTACGAGCACCTCCTGGCCCAGTACGAGGACTCTTTCAAGAACCTGCAGGAGGGGCAGATCATCCGCGGCCGGGTCCTGGCCATCACTCCGTCGGAAGTGATCGTCGACATCGGCTACAAGTCCGAAGGCATCATCCCGCTCTCCGAGTTCACCGACTTCTCGGGCCAGGTCACGATCAAGCAGGGCGATCCGGTGGACGTCCTCCTCGAGCGGACCGAAGACCAGAACGGCTATGTCGTTCTATCCAAGGACAAAGCCGAGAAGATGAAGGTCTGGGACGAGGTCGAGAAGTCCTACCGTTCCGGCTCGACCGTCCGCGGCCGCGTCATCGATCGGATCAAGGGAGGCCTCGCCGTCGACATCGGCGTCAAGGCGTTCCTGCCCGGCTCGCTCGTGGACGTCAAGCCGGTCAAGAACCTCGAGTCACTTCGGGGCAAAGACCTCGACTTCAAGGTCATCTCGGTCGACAAGAAGCGCGGCAACATCGTCCTCTCCCGCAAGGCCGTCGTCGAGGTCGAGCAGGAGGCCCGCAAGAAGGAAACCCTGCAACTTCTCGAAGAGGGCCGCGTTCTCCGCGGCACGGTCAAGAACCTGACCGACTACGGCGCGTTCGTGGACCTCGGCGGTCTCGATGGGCTCCTGCACGTGACGGACATGTCCTGGGGTCGCGTCAACCATCCGTCGGACCTGGTCAAGGTCGGAGACGAGATCGAAGTCGTCGTCCTGAAGTTCGACCGCGAGACCGAGCGCGTGTCTCTGGGCACCAAGCAATTGACCGAAGATCCGTGGGCGCACGTGCCGGAGAAGTACCCGGCCGGTTCGCGAGTCACCGGCCGCGTCACCAACGTCACCGACTACGGCGCCTTCGTCGAGCTCGAAGGGGGCGTCGAAGGTCTCGTCCACGTCTCCGAGATGTCGTGGTCGAAGAAGATCAAGAACCCTTCCAAGGTCGTTTCCCCCGGCGACACCGTCGAGGCGGTCGTCTCGGACGTCAACCCGGAGGCGCGGCGCATCTCGCTCTCTCTCAAGGACACGCTCCCCGATCCCTGGGAGAGCGTCGCGACGAAGTACGCCGTCGGCAGCCGAGTCTCGGGCAAGGTCCGCAACCTGACCGACTTCGGCGCGTTCGTCGAGCTCGAAGAGGGCATCGACGGGCTCGTGCACGTCTCCGACATGTCGTGGACCCGCCGCGTCAAGCACCCCTCCGAGGTGCTCAAGAAGGGCGACGACGTCGAAGCCATCATCACCTCGATCGATCAGGAAAACCGACGCATTTCGCTCTCGATCAAGGAGTTCCAACCCAACGACTGGCAGACCTTCAAGGATAAGCACCAGGCCGGCGACGTCGTGGACGGGGTGGTCACGCGCGTGGCGGACTTCGGCGTCTTCGTTCAGATCGAAGGAATGGTCGAGGGTCTCATGCACGTCTCCGAAACGCCCCTCCAACGCGGCGCCAAGCCCCAGGAGCACTACAAGGAAGGCGATCCCGTCCGGGCCCGGATCCTGCGGATCGAGGACGCCGAGATGAAGGTCGGCCTTTCGGGTGTCGGCGTGGACGAAGCCGTCCCCGCCGCTCCGAAGGAAGAAACCGCCGCCGAGCCCACCCCGGCCGACGCCCCCTCGGAAGCGGCTCCGGCCGAGGCCGAACCCGCTCCCAAGAAGAAGAGGACCCGCAAGAAGGCAGACGAGGCCGCTCAGGAGTAGCACGGCCTTTCGGAGGCGCGCCGTGTCGGCTCGCCAGGAGTGCAACGGCAGATGACGAAGGCCGAACTGATCGAGCGCGTGGCGGTCGCGACGGACGTGACCAAGAAGCAGGCCGAGGCGATCGTGGACACGGTGTTCGAAGCCATCGTGCGCTCTCTGAAGGAAGGCCAGAAGATCGAGCTACGGGGCTTCGGCTCCTTCCGGCTGCGGGAGCGGGGAGCCCGCATGGGCCGGAATCCCAAGACGGGCGTCAAGGTCTCCGTGCCCGCCAAGAAGATCCCCTATTTCAAGCCGGGCAAGGAGCTGAAGGAACTGATCAACCGGTAATGCCGGACGTTCTGTTCGCCCCCTGGCGCTACGAGTACCTCGTGTCGGAGAAAGGCGGAGCGTGCATCTTCTGCGAGGCCGCGGCCTCGCGCGACGACGCGGCGTCCCTCGTGGTCGTGCGCGGCAAACGCGTCTTCGTGGTGCTCAACCGGTATCCGTACACCAACGGCCACGTCATGGTCGCTCCCTACGCGCACGACGGATGGCTCTCCGACTCCGCGCCCGAGACGCTCAACGAGTTGATCTCGACCGTCGCGAAGGCCCAGAAGATCCTGGTATCGGCCTTCCACACCGACGGTCTGAACGTCGGCATCAACTTCGGAGCCGCCGCGGGCGCCGGGGTGCTGGGCCACTACCACGTGCACGTCGTGCCGCGCTGGGCTGGCGACACCAACTTCATGACCGTGGCCGCCGACACCCGCGTCGTGCCCGAGGACCTCGAGACCACGCGGCGCCGCCTGGTGCCGCTCTTCGCGGAGAATGCCGCGTGAGCGCCGAGGCCGAAACCGTGTCGGTAACTCGCCCGCCGCTCGCGGCCGCTGCACTGGCCTGGGTCTTTCCCGGACTCGGCCACTTCTATCTCGGGCGGCGCAAGCTCGGCGTGGCGTTCGCCGCCATCGTCACGGCCACGTTTCTCGCCGGCATCCTCTTCCAGGGCCGTCTCTACTCGATCGAGTCCGGACAGCCGCTGACGATCCTGGCGACCTTCGCCGTGTACGGCGCGGGCCTGCTGAACATCGTCGCGCGAATGCTCTCCGAGAATCCCGGCGGAATGATTCTTTCGCCGACCTACGAATACGGCTGCGCGTTTCTCCTGACGGCGGGACTCATGAATCTGCTGCTCGTGCTCGACGCGTGGGACATCGCGTCCGGGACCAAGCCGTGATCGTCCTCTTCCCGGTCGACCACTTCCTGATCATGACGCTGTACGCGTTTCTCGCGTCGGCTTTCTTCGCCCTCCTCTGGAGGCGGGAGCGCCGGGAGAGGTGGAAACTCTTCGGGACCCTGATGGTCTCGCTGGTGATCGGGGGGCTGGCGGCGGCGTGGCTGATGTACCCGTTTCCGAAGTAGAAGTCGACCTTCGACGATTGATGCCGTGAACCTTCTGATCTCGGCGGGCGAGGCGTCCGGCGACCTCCACGGCGCGCGGCTCCTCTCGGCCCTGCGGGCCTCCCGTCCGGATCTTTCGGCCTTCGGAATGGGTGGGGGCCGGCTCGAGAATGCGGGCCTCGAGCGCGTGGCGCGCTCGGAGAGCGTTTCGGTCGTCGGGATCTCTGAGGTGCTCGAGAAGCTTCCTTCGCTCGCCCGCGCCCTCAGGGCGCTCTCCTCGGAAGCCCGGCGCCGGCGCCCCGAGGCCGCCGTCCTGATCGACTTTCCGGATTTCCACGGTCTTCTCTCGATGCGCCTGAAGCGCGACCGCGTGCCGATCGTTTACTACGTCAGCCCGCAGGTCTGGGCATGGCGACCGTGGCGCGCGCGCCGGATCGCCGAACGGGCGCGCCGGATCATCACGCTCTTCCCGTTCGAGGCCGAGATCTACCGCCGGTACGGCGCCGACGCCGTGTGCGCCGGCCACCCGCTGGTGGACGACGTCCGGGAGGGACTGGCCGCTCGGTCCCCGTTGCCGCCGAAGACCCGCCGGCGCCTGGTTCTTCTGCCGGGCAGCCGGAGCGCCGAGGTCCAACGACACTGGGCGATTCTGGCGGAAGCGGCCTCCCGCCTGGCGCGCCGGATGGACCTCGAGGTGGTGGCGCTGCGGGCCCCGGGACTCCCGGACACACTCTTCGCCGGAGCGGCGGAGCGCGGCATCACCCTCGTGGCGGAGGGAATGCACCCGGTGCTGGCCTCGGCGGACCTGGCGGTCGTCGCGTCCGGGACGGCCACGCTCGAAGCGGCTCTGTGCGGGACACCGATGGTGGTCGTCTACCGGACGTCGCGCGTGAGCCACGCGATCGCGAAATCGCTCATCACGGTTCGCTGGATCTCGCTCGTCAACATCGTCGCCGGTGAGGAGATCGTTCCGGAGCTGATCCAGGGAGACTGCACGGTCGAGCGGCTCGAGACGGAGGGGGAGAGGTTGCTTTCCTCGCCCTCGCGGCTGGAGGCCATGAAGGCCGGTTTCGCCCGCGTGGCGGGGGAGCTCGGACCTCCCGGCGCGAGCGAACGGGCGGCGGCCTTCGTCCTTTCGGCCATCCGACCCCTGCGGACGACGAGCGACGTCTTCGTGGTGGCGCAATGAGAACGCTGCCGAGGCTGCTGCGGTACTTCGGTCGCTACAAAGGTCGGGCGGTCCTGGCGCTCGCGGCCATGGCGATCGTCTCGCTCGCGACGGTGGCCCTGCTTTTCCTTCTGAAGAAGGTCATCGACGACGTCCTCGGGGCCGGAGCGGCGAGAGCGCTTCCCGGCGTCGGCGCTGCGGAGGCTTCGGAGCGCATGGCCCCGCTGCTTCGGTGGCTCGAGACGGCGTACGCCGCCACGCGGCAGGCCGCGGAGGCGGCCGGTTTCGACCCCCGCTACGCGGTGCCCCTCCTGCTCCTGGTCGCGCTCCTCGTCAAGAACGTCTTCGCCTACCTCTCCGAGTTCGCGCTCAACTCGATCGGGCTCGCGATGGTGCGCGACCTGCGCGCCGACGCCTACCGTTCGCTGCTGGATCAGTCCACGCGCTACTCGATGGAGCGCTCTTCCGGGGACCTCCTCACGCGCCTCCTCTCCGACGCCGAGCAGATCCAGTCGGCCTTCGGGTCGCGAATGGCCGACTTCGTCCAGGGGCTGCTGACGATGGTCTTCGTCCTGCTCTACGTCTTCTCCCTCCACTTCAAGCTGGCCGCGGCCGTCCTCGTTGTGGCCCCCGTTCTCGTCGTCCCGATCGTCGGAAACTTCCGCAAGCTCCGCCGGACGGGTCTCTCGGCGCGCGAGCGGATCGGCGAAATGGGTGCGATTCTCGGGGAGACGCTGCGCGGCCACCGGCTGATCAAGACCTATGCGATGGAGGATTTCGAAGCCGAACGCTTCGGCCAGGCGAACCGGCGGTACTTTTCGGCCAGCCGGCTGTCGATCCGTTTACAGGCTCTCAATCCTCCGTTGATGGAGATCCTGACGGGCGTGGGTCTGGCCGTGATCTTCGTCTATGCCGCGGGCCAGATCCGGGACGGACAGTTGACGGTCGGAGGCCTTCTCTCGTTTCTGGCGGCGATCATGATGCTCTACAAGCCGTTGAAGGACGTCACCCGCACGAACATCGTTCTGCAGGTGGCGATGGCTTCGGCCGACCGGCTCTTCGAGATCATCGACTCCCCCAACGAAATCGCCGAACGGCCGGATGCGGCCGAGCTTCCCCGGTTCGCATCGACGGTCGCCTACGATCGGGTCGGGTTCTCCTACGGGGGAGAACCGGTCCTCCGCGACGTCAGCATCGTGCTCCAGCGCGGGGAGACGGTCGCCCTGGTCGGTCCGTCGGGAGCGGGAAAGACCACGCTCGTGAACCTGCTGCCTCGGCTCTACGATCCCTCATCGGGCCGGATCACGTTCGACGGCACGGACCTGCGCGACGCGACTCTCAAGTCGCTGCGGCGCCAGATCGGCCTGGTGACGCAGGAGACGATCCTCTTCGACACGACGGTCGCCGAGAACATCGCCTACGGCGAGAGGACGCCCGATGCCGGGCGCATCCGCGCCGCGGCCCAGGCCGCTTGCGCCGACGAGTTCATCGAGAGGCTGCCGCAGGGCTACGAGACTCCGGTGGGGGAGGGAGCCGCCCGGCTTTCCGGAGGCCAGCGCCAGCGCCTCGCGATCGCCCGGGCGATCTACAAGGACGCTCCGATCCTGATCCTCGACGAGGCCACCTCGCAGCTCGACACCGAGTCCGAGGCCGTGATCGGCCGGGCGCTCGGCAACCTCATGAAAGGGCGAACGACGCTGGTCATTGCCCACCGCCTTTCGACGGTTCGCCGCGCGGACCGCATCCTGGTCCTCGATCGCGGGCGGATCGTGGAGGAGGGCAGCCACGCCGCGCTCTTGACTCGCCCGGGCCTCTATCGCAGGCTCCACGAAATGCAGTTCTTCGCCGAGAGCGAGACGGCGGTCTCCAAGTCCGCCCCGTGAGCCTGCGCAGCATGACAGGCTTCGGCCGCGCGCGCGGATCGGTCGGCACGGACTGGTCCGCCGAGATCGTGGCCCGGAGCGTCAACAGCCGCTACCTCGACCTGACGGTCAAGACGCGCGAGGCCGAGGCCGAGCTCGAGCCGGCGCTGCGCCGGGTTTTCGGAAAGCACTTCCATCGGGGGAAGGTGGAAGTCGCGCTGCGACTGAAGCGGACGTCCCCGGCCGCGACGGAGGTCAGCGTGGACGAAGGTCTTTTGCAGTCGCTCCTCGGCCGACTGGCCGCGCTCGCGAAACGGTACCCGATCGAAGGCAAGCTGACGCCGCGCGACGTCCTGGCGGTGCCCCAGCTGGTCGCGGTCGAGGCGCCGGCCGACGCGTTCTCGGCCGAAGACGTCGCGTCGCTCGAGGCGCTGGCGGGCGAGGCTGCTCGCGCGATGCTCGCCATGCGCGAGTCCGAAGGGGCGGCGATCGCGGTGGAGCTCAGCTCCCGAATCGCGGGCCTGCGCGCGAAGGCCGCGACTCTCGCGGCGCGGAGGGAGGAGCTCGCGAAGACTCTGGCGACCAACCTGCGCGAGCGCATCCGGACCCTCTTTCCCGAGGTGCCGCTCGATCCGGGTCGATTGGAGCAGGAGGCGGCGCTCCTCGCCGACCGGTCCGACGTGGCGGAGGAGCTGCAGCGGCTCCAGGGGCACCTCGACCAGTTCGAGGCGCTGCTCGCCCGCCCGCCCGCGGCTGCGGGGAAGACGCTGGATTTCCTGACGCAGGAGATCCTCCGCGAGCTCAACACGCTGGGCTCCAAGAGCCGCGACCTGACCTCGACCCGCGAGATCCTCGACATGAAAGCCGAGACCGAGAAGATTCGCGAACAGGTGCAGAACGTCGAATGAGCCCGGCCTCCGGAACTCTCTTCATCGTCTCGTCTCCTTCCGGGGGGGGAAAGACGACGCTCATTCGCCGTCTCCTGGCCGGACCGTGCGGGAAGGGTCTGCACTTCTCCGTCTCGCACACGACGCGCCCGAAACGCGGGGGCGAGGAGGATGGGCGCGAGTACCACTTCGTCTCCGCGGCGGAGTTCGAGAAGATGGCGCGCCGCGGGGAGTTCCTCGAGCATAACGAGGTGCACGGGAACTTCTACGGCACGGCCCGGGCCGAGGTCATGCCGCGGCTGTCCGCCGGCGAGGACGTCGTCCTCGACATCGACGTGCAAGGAGCCCGCGACGTGCGGCAGGCGCACCCCGAGTCCGTGTCGATCTTTCTCGTTCCCAACTCCGCCGAGCAGCTGGAGAAGCGCCTTCGCTCGAGGGGCCTCGACGGGGAGGACGCCATCCGAAAGCGGCTCATCAACGCCGCCAAAGAGGTCGCGCAAGCCGAGAGTTTTCAATACGTTATCGTGAACGATGACCTCGATCGGGCCAGTCTTGAGTTAGAATCCGTGGTCCGCGCCTCCCGGCTGACGCCGGCGCGGCAGGCCAAGATCCTCGAACGCCTGCGTAAAGACTTCCGGTAGAAAGGGTTCGAATACTCATGATTCAGAACATGCCCGAAGGGGTGGACAGCAAGTTTCGGCTCGTGTTGCTCATCGCTCGCCGTGCGGAGCAGCTGATTCGCGGGGCCCGGCCCAAGGTCGAAAGCGATCGGCCGCTCAAGCCCACCCGCCTGGCCGCCGCCGAATTCGACGAGTCGCAGATCCGCTGGGGGCTCGGCGCCGAAGGCGGCGTCCTGGAAGCGGCCGAGGAGGCCACCGAGCAGGATCTCGTGGTGGAGGAAGAGGCGACCCGCTAGACGGCGCCTCCGACTTCGGGGTTCCGATGACACCCGCTCCGCGGATCCTCCTGGGTGTTTCCGGAGGCATCGCGGCGTACAAGGCCGCCGAGATCGTCCGCGGTTTGACTTCCCGGGGCGCGGAAGTGCGGGTCGCGATGACCCGCGGGGCGCGCGAGTTCGTCGCTCCGCTGACCTTCTCGGTTCTCTCCAAACATCCCGTTTACACCGAGGTCTGGGCGGACGGCAACGCGCCCGCCGTGGACCACGTGGCGCTCGCGGACTGGTGCGACCTGCTGGTCGTGGCGCCGGCCACCGCCCATACCCTGGCGAAGCTCGCCAACGGTTTCGCCGACGACTTCCTCTCGACGTATTTCCTGGCTCATCGCGGGCCGGTGCTGATCGCGCCGGCGATGGAATCGGCCATGTGGGGAAAGGAAGCCGTCCGCGCCAACCTGCGGAAGCTCTCCGAGCGCGGCGCGCGCACGATCGGCCCGGGCACCGGCGCGCTGGCCTCGGGACACGAGGGGGTCGGTCGAATGGCCGAGCCCGAAGCCATCGTCGAGGAAGCCTGGGCGATCGCGACGGGAGAGCGCCTCGACCTCTCGGGACTCAGGCTCCTCGTCACGGCCGGGCCGACGCGCGAGCCGATCGATCCGATCCGGTTCGTGTCGAACCGCTCGAGCGGCAAGATGGGCCTGGCCGTGACCGAGGCGGCCCGCGATCGCGGCGCATCGGTCACCTTGGTCTGCGGGCCGACCGACCTGCCGATGCCCGCGGGCGTGCGCATCGAGAGGATCGAGACTGCCGACGACCTCCACGCCGCGCTGGTGCGCGAGTTTCCCGAGTGCGACGGCCTCGTCATGGCCGCCGCCGTCGCCGATTTCATCCCCGAAGCGAGCGCGCGGCGCCTCCACCGCGACGAGGGGGAGACCGCGCTCCGTCTCTCACCGGGCCGGGATCTGCTCGCCTCGCTCGCGCCGCTCAAGCGCGCGCAGACCGTCGTCGCGTTTGCGGCCGAGACGGAGGATCTGGAGAACCGGGCACGCCGCAAGATGGACGCCAAGCGGGCGGACCTGATCGTGGTCAACGACGTCGGCCGCAAGGACATCGGCTTCGGCGCCGAGGACAACGAGGTCCTGATCGTTCCCCGCGGCCAACCGGCCCAAAGAGTCGCAAAGGCGGGCAAGCGCGAAGTGGCCGAGCGAATCTGGGACGCGTTTCTCCGGGAGCGGAGGCGTCAAGCGTCCGAGCGTTCCGCGAGCACCGTCCACTTGTCCGACGCCCACCCGAACACGCGCCGCGAAGGGTAGATCCCGCACAGCCGCAGGCCTGAGGCCGACAGCTCTTCCTCGAGACCGGCGCGGGAGAACCGATGCTGGACGTTCGGCAGCACGCCGAGCGCGTGGCGGATTCGCCAGCCGACCCACCGCGCGTTGTAGCGATGCCGAACGTCCAGGACCAGCCATCGCCGGCTGACCCGGCGCGCCTCGGCGAGAACGCGCAGACGCGAGCTCCGATCGAGGTGGAACAGGAATCGGATGGCGAAAACCGCATCGCAGGAGCGGTCGCCCAGCGGGATCGCCTCCGCGTTGCCCTGGAACACGGGGAAGCCCGAGGGCGCTTTGCGCCGCGCGACGCGCAGCATCTCGAAGGAGACGTCGGCTCCCAGGGCGCGGATCCCCCGCTCGGCAAAGAGCGGAGCGAGCCTCGCCGTGCCGCAGGGAAGGTCGAGCGCCGTGCGCACCGGGGAACCGCGCTTTGCGGGCTCGTCGAGGGCGCGGCCGATCGCAGCGAGGTCGCGGCGATTGCGACGTTTCCCGCGCGCCGTTTCGTAGCGCCATGAGTCGTACCCTTCGGCCACGCCGACGTCCTGATAGCGCGCCCGGGCCCGCTCGTCCGCAGAGGCGCTCACCCGGCGGATTCTATAGACTCACGGCGTGGAGGATTCGCGCCGGGAGCTCGAGTACTTCCGTGATCTCGGCGTCGCGGACCTCTTTCTCGACGCGCCCGCGCCGTCGAGCACGGGTCTCTCGGTCGGATCGATGCCGGACCTCTCGGCGCTCTCCAGGTTTCTCGAAGGCTGCCCACGCTGCAAGCTCTCGAAGACGCGGACCAACCTGGTCTTCGGGCAGGGAAATCCGAAGGCCGAGCTGATGTTCGTCGGGGAGGCTCCGGGCCGCGACGAGGACGAGCAGGGCCTCGCGTTCGTCGGCAAGGCGGGACAGCTCCTGACCCGGATCATCGAGGCGATGGGCAAGAAGCGCGACGACGTCTTTATTGCGAACGTGCTCAAATGCCGCCCTCCCAACAATCGCAATCCCGAGCCCGATGAGGTCGCGACGTGCCGTCCGTTTCTCTTCGAACAGATTCGTCTCATCGGTCCGAAGGCGATCGTGACGCTGGGGACTTTTGCGGCGCAGGCAGTCATCGAGACCGACGAGCCGATCGGCCGGCTGCGGGGCCGGTGGCGCACGGCGCAGGGAGTGAAGGTGATGCCGACGTTTCACCCCGCGTTCCTCCTGCGTTCGCCGGAGCGCAAGAAGGACGTCTGGGAGGACATGAAGCTCGTCCGCGATTTTCTCGCCGGCAAATGAAACGGGCGGCCCAGAGGCCGCCCGCGCGTGTTCGATCGAATCGATCCTACGGGGTCGGCGGCAGCTTGGTCGAAAAGATCGGGAAGTGACTCGCCGCGCCCATGAAGAAGAGCATCGGGATCGAGAGCCAGGAGTTGGTGCGCGAGGCGAGGAAGGCGCGGCGCGCCCACTTGGGCTGGTCCGCCGGGGCCGGCGTGCCGGCCGCGGCCGCAACGGTGGCCGCGATGATCTTCTTCTGGAGCGGCCAGATGATCATCCAGACGTTCATCATCATGATGGTTCCGATGCCGCCGCCCACGAGGATCGACATCGCGCGGTTGCTCGCGCCCCAGCCGCGCGCCAACCAGACGATGACGCAGGAGGCCACGATCACAACGACGGCGACGAGAACCGCCACGACGCGCCCGTCCTTGAGAGCGCCGCCGGCGACCGAGGCGCGGAAGACGCCGGAGAGGACGGTGAAAGCGAACGACCAGACCACGAGAAAGACCAGGAGCGCGGGACCGGCGTTGGTCGTAATCTCCTTGCCCGCCGTGGTGAAGTAGCCGAGGTAGAGGAATCCCGACAGCCAGGTCACGATCGCTCCCCAGCGGAACCACCACAGCGTGCGGGTCAGCAGCGGCGGGTTCGCCTTGGCTTTCGTCGCGGCGTCGATTTCCTTCTGAAACTGGACGTTGACCAGATTGAAGAAATAGAGCAGTCCGATCCACGTGATCCCGCCCAGGAAGTGGATCCACCGCAGCAGGAACTGGAAGTTCGTCGCGAAGTCCTGAGGCCAGCTGAACATCGGCTCGTCCTCCTCTGGAAGTGAAACGGCGCCATCTTCTCATAGCCTTTCCCTGCCGTAGAATCGTGGGCTCGATGCGCAATCGTCTCGTTCTCGTGGTGTCGGCGACGTTCCTGTGCACGGCGGCGTGCCGGCAGCGCGAAGCCGCGTCCGCGACCGCGAGCCCCGATCCCGCGCCGACGCCGGGTGTGCCGGCGCGCGCCGCCGACGCGGGATACGCGTTCCGGCCCAAGGAACGCTCGGCCGTCGACGCGTTCCTGCACAAGCACACGGACCTGCGGGTGGCGGAAGATGACGACCGCCGGCCGAACGAAGACAGCGGCGATCTCGACGGACTCTACGGGGTCTACCATCCCTACTTCGTGCGCGGCGACGCGAACGACGACGGTATGCTCGACTTCGTCCTCGCGTTCGTGCGCCGGGATTCCGACGCGGACAATCCGTGGTTCACAGTCGTGCTCTTCACCGGACGATCCGACGGCGGTTTCGAGCCCGGGGTCGTCCTCGAGCGCGACGTTTCCTTGGCCGACGGCGATCTGTCGCTCGACCGCGACGCGATCGTCGTCACGCCGGACACCGCCGACGAGGCGACCCGACGCTACCGCTGGGATCCGGAACGCCGCCGCCACGTCTACGTCCGCGATACACCCGAGGACAGCCCGCCGCCGCCTGCGGCGCAGACTTGAGCCAGGCTTCCCGCACCGTCGCCGTCGCGCTGCCGCTGCCGCTCCGCCAGAGCTTCACGTACGCCGTGCCCGCGGGTGTGCCGACCCCCGTGCCCGGCGTGCGCGTGCGCGTCCCCTTCGGGGAGCGCGTCTTGACCGGCGTCGTTCTCGACGAGCCCGGGGGCGAGGTCCCGGCCGGCACGCGGGAGATCCTCGAAGCGCTCGATGCGGATCCGGTCTGTCCGCCGGAGCTTCTCAAGACGGCGGCACGCGTGGCCGAGCGCTTCTTCGCGTCCACCGGCGAGGTGTTGAGGAGCGCGCTCCCGGCGCGTCTTCCCGCGTCGGGCGCGGCGCGATATCGCATCACGGAGAAGGGAATCCTCGCGCCGCGGGCCCCGTCGGGCGCCGAGGCCGCCATCCTCGAGCGGCTCGCCGACGGCGCGGCGGTCCGAGTCGTGAATCTCCCGGGCGGGGGAACGGAGCGCCGCGAAGCGCTGCGATCACTCGAGGAGCGGGGACTCGTCCGGCCCGTGGGCTCCCTCAAGCAGCGGACGCCGAGAGTCGATACCGCCTTCACGCCATCGCCGCTCGCTTCGGATCCGGAGGCGCGCGAGCGCGCCCTCGGAAAGAGTCGCCGGGGCCGCGACGTCCTCGAGTATCTGGAGGCCATCGGCCGGCCGGCCATGGCCGCCGAGATCCGCATGGGAACGGGAGCCGCGACGTCGGTGCCGCGCGCGCTCGCCGCAAAGGGGCTTCTGCGTTCCTTCGCGCAGGCGCGGCGGTCGGAGCCGGAGATTCCGGTGCCCGCGGCGCCGCGGATCGAGCCGACCGGCCCGCAGTCCGCCGCGATCTCCGCCATCACGACCGCAGTGCAGGAGCGCCGATACTTCGCGGCGCTCCTCCAGGGCGTGACCGGGAGCGGCAAGACCGAGGTCTACCTGCATTCGATCCGGGCGGCCCTCGAAGCGGGCCGCGGCGCGATCTGGCTCGTGCCCGAGATCGCGCTCACGCCGCTGTTCGCCCGGGAGCTCAAGAGGCGATTTCCCGATAGCGCCGCCGTGCTCCACTCCGCGCTTTCCGAACGCGAGCGGGCGGAGGCCTGGGATCGCGTCCGCTCGGGAGAGGCGCGCGCCGTGATCGGCCCCCGCTCGGCCGCCTTCGCGCCGGTCCGCGATCCCGGACTCTTCGTGGTGGACGAGGAGCAGGACGGCTCCTACAAGCAGCGCGAATCCCCGAGGTACGACGCACGCGAGGTCGTCGCGCTGCGAGCCCGCGAGAACCATGCGGCTCTGGTGTTCGGATCGGCCACGCCGTCTATGGAAGCGATCCACGCGGCGGAGCGCGGACGCGTCGCGCTGCTGACGCTGCCCGAGCGCATCGCGGCCCGGCCGCTGCCCGAGGTGGCCATTGTGGATCTGCGCAGCGAAAAGGCACGGCCGGACGAGAAGGGTGTGCCTCTGTTCTCGCGAGCGCTCCTCGATCGCCTGGGCGATGTGTTTTCGCGCGGCGAGCAGGCCATCCTGCTCCAGCCCCGCCGCGGCTTCGCGCCTTTTCTGCTGTGCCGCGACTGCGGCCACGACTTCCGTTGCTCGCGCTGCAGCGTCGCGCGTACGGTGCACGACCGGGGCCGCCGCCTCGTGTGTCACTACTGCGGGGAGAGCGTGTCCCGTCCACTGCGGTGTCCCGACTGCGGCGGCGCGCTTCTCGAGGCCATCGGCGCCGGCACGGAGCGGGTCGCGGAGAGATTCGAGGAGCTCTTCCCGGGCGTCTCTTACGCGGTGCTCGACCGGGACACCGCGCGCAAGAGGGGCGCCGGCGCCGTCGTCGAGGACGTGCGCGCCGGTCGCGTGTCCTGTCTGATCGGCACCCAGATGGTGGCGAAGGGCCACGACTTTCCGGGAGTGACCGCCGTGGGCGTGCTCTCGGCCGACACCCTTCTCAACTTTCCCGACTTTCGCTCGGCCGAGAAGACGTTTCAGCTGCTGGCGCAGGTCGCGGGCCGCGCGGGACGCGGCGACGCCGCCGGCACCGTGCACATCCAGACGTTTCACCCGCAGCATCCCGCCATCCGGCTGGCGGCCTCGCACGACGTCGCGGGATTCGCCCGGCAGGAGCTGGAGTTTCGCCGGTCGTTCTTCTATCCGCCCTTCTGCGAGCTCGCCGCGATTCTGGCCTCGTCGGAGGACCGTTCTCGCGCGGAGGCGGCCGCAGCCTCGATCGGTGAGTCGCTCCGGAGCGGCTCCGAGGCGCTTCGCATTTCGGGGCCCGCTCCCGCGCCGCTGGAGAGGCTGCAGGGAAAGTGGCGTTTCCAGATCCTCCTTCGAGCCTCCGACCGCCGCTCGGTCCTCGCGGCGCTCGCCGCCGCGGTTCCGGAAAGGCCGCCGGCGCGGGTCCAGGTCGCCGTGGACGTGGACCCCCAGGACCTCCTGTAGGACAATCGAGGAGTGGACGCCGACAACGGAAATTTCGAAGAGCCCATCCTGCGCCTCCGCCGCAGGCTCGAGGAGCTCGCGGCG
Source organism: uncultured Acidobacteriota bacterium (assembly GCA_963733815.1). Classification (GTDB taxonomy): domain Bacteria; phylum Acidobacteriota; class Thermoanaerobaculia; order UBA5066; family Gp7-AA6; genus DAHUXD01. Next base: position 265,638 of record CAVTEG010000006.1, read on the forward strand.
CTTCCGGACGACGCCGCGCACCGCCGGGAAGTGGAAAAGGTGCGCGAGAAGCTGGATCGTGTCTCGCGCGAGATCTACGGAAACCTGACTCCCTGGCAGAAGACGCTGGTGGCGCGCCACCCGTCGCGGCCCTACCCGCTGGACTACATCCAGGCGCTCATGACCGATTTCGTGGAACTCCACGGCGACCGGAAGTTCTCCGACGACCCGGCGATCGTCGCCGGCCTGGCGGAATTCCGCGGCAGGCCGGTGGCGGTCGTGGGCCACCAGAAGGGCCGCGACACGAAGGAGAAGATCCGCCGCAACTTCGGGATGCCGCGGCCCGACGGCTTCCGCAAGGCGCTGCGCGTCATGGAACTGGCCGAGAAGTTCGGACGTCCGATCCTGTCGTTCATCGACACCGCCGGTGCCTACCCCGGAATCGACGCCGAGGAGCGGGGACAGGCCGAGGCCATCGCCGTGAACCTGCGCGCCATGGCGCGCTTTCACGTTCCGATCATCGTCACGGTCACGGGCGAGGGAGGCTCGGGCGGAGCGCTCGCTCTCGGCATCGGGGACCGCATCCTGATGCTCGAACACTCCATCTACTCGGTGATTTCTCCCGAGGGGTGCGCCGCCATCCTCTGGAAGGACGCGGGGAAGAAGAAAGACGCCGCCGAGGCGCTCCGTATGACCGCTCGGGACCTGCGGGAGCTCGACGTGGTGGACGAGATCGTTCCGGAGCCTCCTGGGGGAGCGCACGCGGACTCGGCCGGGGCGGCGGCGGCGGTGGGCGAAGCCGTCGAGCGAAATCTGCGCGAGGTCGCCGACCTGACCGCCGAGGAGCGCCGGGAGCGGCGGTACCGGCGCTTGCGCGCGCTCGGCCGATTCGAGACTGTCGGGGCCTCGTGAGCGCCGCGCCGCCCGGCGCGCCCGGCGACGTCCTTCCACCCGGACGCGGTCTGTCCGAGCCTCCGAGGAGACTCGGACGCATGGCGCGTTGGAGCATCCAGCCCGAGGAGCGCGAGGAGACGCAGCGACTCGCTCGCGAGGCCGGAGTGTCCGCGACGCTTGCGTTTCTCCTCCTTCGCCGCGGGATCCGCACCAGGGAGGCGGCGCGCGCGTATCTGTCGCCGCGCGAGGAGCCGCTTCACGACGCCGGATCGATGCTCGGCGTGGCCGAAGCCGCCGACCTCCTGGTCTCGACAGCGCGCCGGGGAGGCCGTGTCGTCGTGTTCGGCGACTACGACGTCGACGGTGTCACCGCGGTCGCGCAGCTTCGGGCGGCGCTCGCCCGGACCGGTGCGGACGCGAAGGCGTTCATTCCACACCGCCTGCGCGACGGCTACGGATTGAAGCCCGACACCGTCCGCCGCGTCCTCGCGGAGCTCTCGCCGGCCGCCATCGTGACCGTGGACTGCGGCATCACCGCCGTCGAGGGTGTCGCCTGCGCGCGCGAGGCGGGCGTGGATGTCATTGTCACGGACCACCACCTCGTACCCGAAGAGCTGCCGGCCGGAGCCATCGTCGTCAACCCGCGGCAGCCCGGCTGCAGCTATCCGTACAAGGAGCTCGCCGCCTGCGGCATCGCGTTGAAGATCGCCGAGGCGATCGCCCGGCGCGCCGGCGTGTCGCTGTCGGTGGAGTCGCTTCTTCGCGCCGCCTGTCTCGGTACGATCGCCGACCTCGTCCCTCTGACCGGGGAGAACCGCGGCATCGCCGCGCGCGGCCTCGCGGCGCTGGCCACCTCCCGCGCGCCGGGGCTGAGGGCCATCCTCGCCGAGGCCGGGCTTCCACCGGGAACCGCCCCGACTTCGGAAGACGTGGCGTTTCGGATCGGTCCGCGCCTGAACGCGGCGGGCCGAATCGACTCAGCCGAGCTCGCCCTGTCGCTCTTCGAGGAACGGGACTCAGAGCGTGCGGAGGCGATCGCCCGCGAGCTTTCGGCGCGCAATTCCGAGCGCCAGAGCCTCGAGCGGCGTGTCGTGGAGGAAGCGCGCAAGAGAATCGAAGCCGACCCGGAATCGGCCGAGGCGGCAGTGGTGGTGGAGGCCGACCCCGGATGGCACCGCGGCGTCCTCGGCATCGCGGCTTCCCGCCTCGCCCGGGAATACCATCGCCCGGTCCTGCTCTTCGGAATCGACGGGGACCGAGCGAGCGGCTCCGGGCGAAGCATTCCGGGCGTTTCACTGCACGGACTCCTGAGCGAGATGACGCATCACTTCGTCGAGTTCGGGGGTCACGAACAGGCCTGCGGGGCCACGCTGCCCGCCTCGGGTCTCGAGGCGTTCGCCGCCGAGGCCCGGACTCTCTTCCAGGAGCGGATCGCCGCAGATGCTCGGAATCGGGTGGAAGCCGTGGACGCCGAGCTTCCGCTCGATCGGCTGGACGAGGCCCTCCGCGGGGAGCTCTCGCGGCTGGAGCCGCACGGGGCGGGCAACCCGGCGCCCCTGTTCCTCGCCCGGGACGTGCGCGCCGCCTATCCCTTTCTCCCGGCCGGTTCCCAGGGTTTGCGCGGGCGCCTCCGTTCCGGAAGGGGAGACGTGCGATGCGTGGCGTGGCGGCCGGACGCGGGTCTGGCGCAGATGGCGGCCGACGGCGTGGCGATGGATCTGCTGTACCGGATCCCGCCCGACCGCGGGGACTGGGGACTCCAGGTCGAGATCGTGGACGCGCGCGGGGCCGGAGCGGCCGCGTGAAGCGTCGGGGAGCGGAGCTGGTCGTGCTCGCCGGCGCGGCGCTTTTCGTGACGGTCCTCGCTCTCTCGTTCCGGCCGGGAGGGCGTCCCGCCGCCGGAGGCCGGTCCGGAGTTCCGGACGGACCCTCGCCCGACCCTTCGGGCCAGGCGACGACGCTGCTCGAGGGCTTCGACTTCACGGAGTCCGTGGGCGGAAAGCCGCAAATGCGAATCAAGGCTGATCGCACCATCGGTTACGGGCCGGCCGCGGGGCTGCCGCCGAACCTGTACGCGGGAGAGAAAGTCACGCTGACCGTATATCCGGACGACGGCTCTCCCGTGACGGTGACCTCCGACAAGGCGGACTACGACGAGCGCACGCGGCAATCGCGACTTCGCGGCAACGTGCGCTGGACCGACAAGAACGGCGCCGTCGCGCAGACGGAGGAGATGATCTTCCATCCCGCCCAGAGAACTCTGGAGGCGCCGAAGACGGTGCGGTTCACTCAGGGCACGTCGGTCCTCACGGCCCCCTCGGCGCGGTATGACCTCGGGGAACGCGTCGTGCGCTTCGCCGGCCCGGTCGAAGGCGAGAGCACCGGCGCGGAGAGCGGGGGTCTCTCGAAGCTGACGGCCCGTTCGGGACTCTACCGGCGTGACGACGGCGTGCTCGAGCTCGAATATCCCGACGGACAGTCGCGAGGCGGAGACCGGCTGGCCGGAGACCACCTCGAGCTGAAGACAAACGGCTCGGGGGGCCACCCGGAGTGGGCGCGCGTCACCGGAAGTGTGCGGGGAATCCTGGCTCCGGACCGCGAGGGAGGCCCGGCGGGCGCGCCCGCGCCGCAACGGCAGTACTCGGGCGACAAGGGCACCGTCGCCTTCGACGCCGCCGGCAAGACGAAGGCACTGACCTTGACCGGGGAGCCGGCGCTGCTCTGGGAGCCGGAGCGCCGCCTGACCGCCCGATTCATCGAGATCGCCTTCGCGGGGGGGAAGGCCTCGAGCGCCCGCGCCGAAGGCGACGTCCATATCGTGTCTCCGACCTCCTCCGCGCAGGCGCGACGGGGAAAAATGGCCTTCGACCGCGACGGCACCGCCCGCGATCTGAATCTGGATGGCGACGTGCGCATCGACGCCGACGGCCGCCACGCCGAAGCGGCGCGGGCGGTGGAGAGCGGGCCGCAGGGACAGGGCACCTGGCGGCTGACCGGGAACGCCTCTTCGGGCGCGCGCGTGGAGAGCGGCGGCTCGCGGCTCTCGGCCGACGCGATTCGGCTGGATCGCGCCGCCAACCACATCGTCGGCGAGGGACGCGCGCGCGCCGTCTTCGCTCCCGACGCGCGGAGGAAATCCCCGACGGTGACCTTCGTGGGCGATTCCAAGAAGCCGACCTACGGGAAGGCCGACACGATCGTGCTGGACGACGGGCAGAAGCTCGCGACGCTGACCGGAGGCGCGTCGCTGTGGCAGGAGAACTCCTCTCTCTTCGCCGACGAGATCCGACTCTCCGACACGGACAAGACCGTGAACGCCGACGGCTCCGTCCGCGCCCTCCTGGTCCCGATGCGCGACAAGACCGGCAAGACCGCAGACGGCGGGAAGCCCGGCGAGAAGGACTCTGCCGTGATCACGGCCAAGCGCCTGCTCTACCGCGATTCGGATCGCAGCGCGCGCTTCGGCGGAGGCGTGGCCATGACGCGGGGAGGCGCGAGGACCTCGGGCGCCGACTCCACGGCGTGGCTGAACGCCGATGGGGCGGTCGAATCCGTCGAAGTCTCCGGGGGCGTCCGGCTGACGGACCGCGCCACCGGCCGGTCGGGAGAGGCCGACAAGACGCTGGACTATCCGCGGCAGGGCAAGACGATCCTCTGGGGCTCGCCGGCGCGCGTCACCGACGCGGGAGGCAATCGCGTGGCCGGCGCCATCTTGACGATCGTCGATCGCGGGGGTAGCGTCGAGATCACCGCGCCCGAAGGCGGCAAGACGGAAACGATTCACCGGACACAAAAAGATTGAGCGAGACGGAGTCGAGATCCGGAGACCGGCCGGTCCTCGCCGCCGAAGGTCTCGTCAAGACCTACGGGGGCCGGGCCGTGGTGCGAGACGTGTCGCTGAACGTGACGGCGGGCGAGATCGTGGGCCTCCTGGGACCCAACGGCGCCGGAAAGACGACGACGTTTTCGATCGTCGTGGGCCTCGTGACGCCGGACATCGGCGTGGTGCGCCTCGGCGCGGAGGATGTTACCGAGTTACCGATGTACCGCCGCGCGCGCGCCGGGATCTCCTATCTTCCGCAGGAGCCGTCGGTCTTTCGCAAGATGACGGTCGAAGACAACCTCCTCGCGATCCTCGAGACCCTCGCGCTCTCGCCGGGACAGCGCGCCGAGCGCTGCGAAGCGTTGCTCGAGGAGTTCGGCCTGACGTCGCTCGCGCGCAACCGCGCCTACACGCTGTCCGGAGGAGAACGCCGGCGAGTGGAGATCGCCCGCAGCCTCGTTCTCTCGCCGTATTTCCTGCTTTTGGACGAGCCGTTCGCCGGGATCGACCCGATCGCGGTGCTGGATATTCAGCAAATCATTCGGCGGCTGGCCTCCTCCGGCATCGGCGTTCTCATCACGGACCACAACGTCCGGGAAACTTTGTCGATCGTCGACCGGGCTTATATAATTCACGGGGGAGAGATCCTTCGCTCGGGCACGCCTCTTGCACTGTCGAGCGACGCCGCCGTCCGGAAGATCTATCTCGGAGAAAGTTTTCGGCTTCACTGAGAGGTCCGGACGATCGTATGGCCCTGGAACAAAAGCTCAACCTCAGACTCTCTCAGCGGCTGGTCATGACGCCGTCGCTGCAGCAGGCCATCAAGCTGCTGCAGATGTCCCGTCTCGAGCTCCAGGAGGTCCTCACCCAGGAGGTCGTGGAGAATCCCGTCCTCGAGGAGCAGGAGGAGACGGCGGAAACCCCGGAAGCCGCCCGGGAGACCGAGGATCCCCCTCCGCCCGCCGAGACGGCCGCTCCCGCCGAGAAAGAGAAGGACTCGTTCGAGGAGATCGACTTCTCGACCTACTTCGAGGAGTACCTCGACTCGGCGTACAACCCGCGGCAGTACCAGGAGGAGCCCGAGGAGTTCTCGCTCGAGAACATCCTGACGCGGCCCGAGGGTCTTCCCGAGCACCTCTCCTGGCAGCTCTCGATGTCGGAGGCGAACCCGGAGGTCCGCGAGATCGCGGCGTACCTGGTCGGCAACGTCGACGAAGACGGCTACCTTCGCGTCTCGCGCGACGAGATCCGCGAGGCCGGTTACGAGAACGACGAAGAAGTGGAGTCGGCCATCGCGCTGGTGCGCTCCTTCGACCCGGCTGGGGTCGCGGCATTCGACTTGCCCGAGTGTCTGCTCCTGCAACTCAAGGTGCTGGGCATCGAGAACCCGCTGATCGAGACGATCATCCGCGAGCACTGGCCCGCGTTCCTGAACAAGCAGTTCGTGCCGCTCGCCAAGACGCTCGGCGTCGGCCTTTCGGAGATCCAGGCCGCGTTCGAAATCATCAAGAATCTCGAGCCCAAGCCGGGGCGCAAGTACTCGAGCGAGCGCACGATCTACGTGGAGCCCGACGTCTTCGTGCGCAAGATCGGCGACGACTACGTCATCCAGCTGTCCGAGGACGGCCTGCCGAAGCTGCGCATTTCGGCGGCCTATCGCAAGCTCCTCCGCGGCGGCAACGGCGCCATCGGGGCCGAAGCCGCGAACTACCTCAAGGAGAAGATGCGCTCGGCGGTGTGGCTGATCAAGAGCCTGGACCAGAGGCAGCGCACGATCTACAAGGTCGCGGATTCGATCGTGCGCCACCAGCGCGCGTTCCTGGACAACGGGATCGAGCACCTGCGTCCGCTCGTCCTGCGCGACGTCGCCAACGACATCGGGATGCACGAGTCGACCGTCTCGCGCGTGGTCTCGAACAAGTACATCCACACGCCGCGAGGCCTCTTTCCGATGAAGTATTTCTTCCACAGCGGAATCGACTCGTCTTCCGGCGACGACGTCTCGTCGCTCTCCATCAAGAACAAGATCTCGCGGATCGTCCAGGACGAGGACGCGCGGCGGCCCCACTCCGACGCGCGGATCATGCAGAAGCTTCGGGCCGAAGGGATCCAGATCGCCCGCCGCACCGTCGCGAAGTATCGCGAGGAGCTGCGCATCCCGTCTTCCTCTCAGCGCAAACAGAGCTTTTAGGAGGGACCCATGGCCGTCGAATGCACGGGTCGTAATGTCGAGGTGACCTCGTCCCTGAAGGAGCTCGCCGAGGAACGCACCCAGCGTCTGGAACGGCACCTGGGAGGCCCGGCGCAGGTCCGCGTCGTGCTTTCCCACGAGAAGCACCGATTCGGGGCCGAGGTGCTCGCGATCCATCGACGGCGGCGCTGGAAGGCGCAGGAGGAAACGGCGGATCCCCGCGCCGCGGTGGCGGCCGCCTTCGAGAAGATCGACGCGCAGGCCATGCGCGATACCGGAGAAGCGTCGCGACCGGAAGCACCGGGGCTGGGCGCGGTTTCTCCCCAAAGGCTGGCGCAACCAGCCGCTGGCGGCGGCCGAGGGTCCCACCCGCACGACGCCGCGCGTGATCCGGTCGCGCCCGCCGGCGGTCAAGCCGATGGGCGTCGACGAGGCGACCCTCGCCATAGAATCCTCGGGACAGGAAGTGCTCGTGTTTCGCGACGCGTCGAACGACCGCATTTCGGTCCTCTACCGGCGGCGGGACGGGGACCTCGGCCTGATCGTGCCCGAATGCTGATGGGCGGCGAGGCTCCGGCGGCGGGGGAGAGCGTCGCCGCGCCGCGCCTGGTCTTCTGGCGCCTGCCAGGGTCCACGCGCGAGGAAGTGCTCGGCGCTCTCGCCCGGGGCGTCGCCGAAGCCGGAGTCCCGGTCGACGCCGACGAGCTCGCCGCGCGCCTTCTCGAACGCGAGCGCCAGAAGTGCACGGCACATGGCGGCGGGCATCGCGATTCCTCACTGCCGGCTGGACCGTCTCGAGGACGTCGTGATCGCGGCCGCGACGACCGCGCAACCCGTGGACTTCGGCGCTTCCGACGGCGTGCCGATCGAGGTGATCTTTCTCGTGGCGGGGCCCAGCCGTTCGCCGGCCCTGATCCTCCAGGCGCTGGCCCGCGTGTCCCGGCTGCTCCGGACTCCCGGCGTGACCGACCGTCTCCGGCGCGCGGTATCGGCCGAGGAGATCTCGGAGATCCTGAAGGAGACGGAAGGCCAGCGAGCCGCGGGGGTCGCATGAGCCAGGGCTCGTCCCCGCGAGCGGCGGGACTGACGGCGGAGATCCTCCGATCCCCCGAGCTCGAGGACCTCGAGCTGCGCGTCGTCGCCGGCGAGTCCGGCTTTTCCCGTCCGATCTCGTGGGGCCGCATCCAGCGGCCGGGCCTTGCCCTGGCCGGATTCCTGCCCTACATCAAACCGGGCCGCATCCAGATTCTGGGAGAGAGCGAGCTGAACTACCTGGACACGATGCCGGACGAGATTCGCCGCGAGCGGATCGCCTCGATCTGCGCCCTGCCCGTGGCCGCCTTCGTGATCACCAAAGGGCAGCGCCCGCCCGAAGACATCGCGCGCGAGTGCCGCCTGCGCAAGATCCCGCTGCTCGTCTCGGACCGCACGACGTCGGTCGTGATCCAGTCGATCACCCGGGTGCTCGAGGACTCGCTGGCGCCGTTGACGACCCTCCACGGCGTCCTCGTGGACGTCTACGGCATGGGCGTCCTGCTGCTCGGCGAGTCGGGAATCGGCAAGAGCGAGTGCGCGCTCGACCTCGTCCACCGCGGACACCGGCTGGTCGCCGACGACGCCGTCGAGATCCGGCGCTACCCGAGCGGCGCGCTGGTGGGCCGGGCTGCCGAAATGATCCGGTATCACATGGAGCTGCGAGGCATCGGGATCATCAACATCAAACACCTCTTCGGCGTCTCCGCGGTGCGGGCGTCGAAGTCGATCGAGCTCGTTATCGAGCTCCAGCGGTGGGATCCCGCCAAGAAATACGATCGGCTGGGCCTCGACGGCGAGACCTACGCGATCCTCGAACGCGAACTGCCGCTCCTGAGGCTGCCCGTCGCCTCCGGCCGGAACCTCGCGCTCTTGATCGAGATCGCCGCCCGCAACGAGCTTCTCAAGAGCCAGGGCTACGACGCCGCGAAGGAATTCGCGCGACGCGTCGACGAGGAGATCGCCAAGAACGCGGCCGCGGAAGGCGGGCGGCGATAGTGAGCGTCGAGCCGGCGTCGCGACCGGCGCCGAGCGTTCCGGAAAGCCTCGTCGTCGTGACGGGCCTCTCGGGCTCGGGCAAGAGCTACGTCAACAAGTGCCTCGAGGACATGGGGTACTTCTGCGTCGACAACCTGCCGCTCGAGCTGCTCGAGCCGCTGATCGATCAGGTCTCGGGCAAGCCCCGCGTCGGGATCATCCTCGACGTCCGGAATCCCGACTTCGCCTCGCGCTTCCCGGCGATCCTGGCGCGTCTGCGGCAGCGCGTGCCCGGCACGCGCCTGGTCTTTCTCGACGCGTCCGAGGAGTCGCTGATCCGGCGCTTCTCGGAGACGCGGCGCCCGCATCCTCTGTCCGGCCGCGTCTCGCTCCTGGAAGCGCTTCGCCGAGAGCGGCAGTTGCTCGGCGAAGTCCGCGGCGTGGCGGACGTCGTCATCGACACATCGTCGATGACCGTCCACGAGCTGCGCTCGCTGATGCAGAAGACCTTCGTCGGAGATCCCGAAACGGCCGGCATGGTCATCTCGGCCACGTCGTTCGGCTACAAGTTCGGCATCCCGCATGACGTGGACCTGCTCTTCGACGTCCGCTTCCTGGCCAACCCGCACTTCGTGCCGGAGCTGAAGGGCAAGACCGGGATGGACCCGGCGGTCGCGGCCTACATCGAGAAGGACCCCGAAACGCGGGCGTTCATGGACCACCTGATCGGCTTCCTGGACTATCTGATTCCGCGGTTCGAGGCGGAGAGCAAGAGCTACCTTTCGATCGGAATCGGCTGCACCGGCGGAAAGCACCGCTCCGTCTACATCGCCGAGCAGCTCGCGGGAATCCTCAAGGAGCGGGGATTCCCGGTCCGCGTGTCGCACCGGGACGCGACCCGCGAATGAGATAATGGACGCCTCCGATGATTGGAATTCTGCTGGTGACCCACGGCAGGCTCGCGGAAGAGCTGCGCGCGGCGGCCCTGACCATCCAGCCGGGCCTCGAGCGCATCGTGGCCGTGGCCCTGGAGTGGAGCGAAACGGGTGAGGACGCCCGGGAGAAGATCCGGCGCGGCCTCGCCATGGCCGACGAGGGCGACGGCGCCGTCATCCTCACCGACATGTTCGGGGGCACTCCGACCAACCTCACGCTGCCGTTTCTCCGGAAGGATCGCGTTGAGATCGTGACCGGGGTCAACCTGCCGATGGTCCTGAAGGCCGCGTCGCTCCAGAAGAGCGGCCGGCCCGTGACGGAGGTCGCCCACGTCGCCAAGGACCGCGGCCAGCGGTCGATCTACGTCGCCTCCGACCTGCTCGCCGAGGAAGTCGCACCCGAGGTCGTGTCGGAGAACCAGGACTCGTGATTCAACGCGAGCTCGCCATTCGCAACCGCCTCGGACTCCACGCTCGCGCCGCGGCCAAGTTCGTCCAGACAGCCAGCCGGTTCAAGTCGGAGGTCAAGATCCGCAAGAACGGCGAGGAGGTCGACGGCAAGAGCATCCTGGGAATCCTCCTGCTGGCGGCCTCGCAGGGGACGCGGATCACGCTGGCCGTCTCCGGCGAGGACGAAAAGGCCGCATTCGCCGCGGTCGAGGACCTGATCGCCCGCAGCTTCGACGAGGAAGAGTAGAAGGCGACCGGGGCGTCCCGCCATGCTTCAGGGCCTCTCGGTTTCCCCGGGCGTCGCCGTCGGGCGCGCCGTCATCATCCGCTTCGGCGGGCTGCCCGCGTTCCGGCGCGCGGTTGCTCCCGATGAGATCGACAAGGAGGAAAGGCGGCTGCGCCGGGCGGCCTCCAAGGCTGCGGAGGAGTTCGTTCGCCACTCCCGGGAGTCGAAGGGGGACATCGGCTCGGAGCTCGCGGCGATCCTGGAGGCGCACGGCCTGATCGCCGAGGACGAGACGTACCTCGGCGCGATCGCAGCGCGCATTCGACGCGACCGGGTCAACGCCGAATGGGCGCTGGCCGAGGTCACGCGGGAGCTCGGCGAACGGCTGGCCGCAGCCGATTCCTCGGCCATGCGCGAGCGCGAGGCCGACCTGACCGACGTCGCGCGGGAGATCGCGGCGCAGCTCTCGGGAGGGGAGGGGCCGGTCGCCGTCGAGCTGCCGCGCGGTTCCATCCTCGTGGCCGACGAGCTGTCCCCGGTGGCGGCCGCGCGCCTGGACCCGCGGCGCGTCCTCGGCCTGGCGCTGGAGCGCGGGGGACAGACATCCCATGCCTCGATCATCGCCCGCTCCTTCGGCCTGCCGGCTGTCGTGGGTATCCCGGGCCTGTGCGACCTCGTGTCGCCCGACCGGCCGATCGTGGTCGACGGCGACCGCGGCGTGGTCGAGGCCGAGCCCTCCAAAGAACGCCTCCGCAAGAGCCTCGAACGGGTCCGCGAGGACCGGGAGAAGAGCCGCCGGCTGCGCGGGAAGACGGCGCGTGCGGCGACCACTGCCGACGGCGTCCGTATCGCAGTGCGGGCCAACCTGGAGCTGCCCGAGGAGATCCCGGCGCTCGAGCGCTTTCGGGCCGAGGGGATAGGCCTCTTTCGGTCCGAGTTCCTTTATCTGCGCGCCCTGCCGCGCTCGCCCGGAGTCGAGGAACAGCGAAAGGCCTACGAGACGCTTCTCGCGGCCGCGGCGCCGCATCCGGTGGTCGTCCGGACGTACGACCTCGGCGGAGAGAAGGGGATCGGTCCGGCCCCGGGCGAGAACCCGGCCCTGGGCCTTCGCGGTCTGCGCTATTGCCTCGCGCACCCGGAGCTCTTCGAGGAGCAGCTGACCGCGCTGTGCCTGGCTTCGCGCCGCGGCGAGCTTCGCATCCTCCTGCCCATGGTGACGTCCCTGTCGGAGCTGAAGGCGGCGCGTGCGGCCTGCGCGAAGGCCGCTTCGAAGGTGGGAGTCCCGACGCCTCCTCTCGGGGTGATGATCGAGGTGCCCTCGGCGGCGCTGCTCGCCGAGCGGCTGGCGGAGGAGGCCGATTTCTTTTCGATCGGAACCAACGATCTCGCGCAGTACGGCCTGGCGGTGGACCGCGCCAATCCCGACGTCTCCGCGCTCTACCGTCCACTGCACCCGGCGGTGCTCCGCATGGTGCGCATGGTCGTGGACGCGGGTCGCGCGACGGGCAAGCCCGTGGCCGTTTGCGGAGAGCTCGCGGGCGATCCTGTCGGAGCGGCCGTGCTGGTGGGTCTCGGGATCCGAGATCTCTCGGTGACTCCGGTCGCGATTCCGGCGGTCAAGGAACATCTGTCCCGCATCGACGCGGGCCGCGCGCGGGAGCTCGCCGAACGCGCGCTGGAAGCGTCCGAGCCACAGGAAGTGGAGCGTCTGTTTGGAGGATCTGTATGAGAGTCGTGCCGAAGCCCTGGGGACGCGAAGAAATCTTCGCCGAGAACGAACGCTATGCCGGAAAACTCCTGCATCTCTCGCCGGGACACAGCCTCTCGCTGCAGTACCATGAAAGAAAGGACGAGACGCTCTACGTTCTGGAAGGAGAGTTGGTGCTGCTCGTGGAGGAAGAGGGGCAGATGCGGGAACGGCGGCTGCAGCCCGGCGAGTCGTATCGGATCCGCCCGCTCATGAAGCACCGCATGCGGGCCGAGCGGCCCTGTGTTCTGGTCGAGGTCTCCTCGCCCGAGCTCGATGACGTCGTGCGTCTCGAGGACGCCTACGGAAGGGCGGGCACGACCGCGCCATGAAAACAAGGTCTCGAGTCCCGGGTCTCGTCTTTCAGGTCGCGGTGATCTGGGCACTCGCGGCGGGAACCGCTTTCGCCGCCACGGCACCGACTCCGACGCCGAAACCGAAGCTGTCGGGAGGCTTCGGGCGGCCGCGGGCGACACCGGCGCCCACGCCCGAAGGAAACGCCGCCGAGTCCGAGCCGGTACGGCCCGCGCAGGCGGCGAGCGGACAAAAGACAGAGAAGAGCACGCTGACGATCGACAATCGATCGCTCGTCACCAATCCGGAGAAGGGGAGAGTCTCGACGAGCCGCATCGCCGCCGCGCCAACGCCTCACCCGCACGCGGCCGGCGCGGCCGGGACGCCGTCACCCCTCGCCGCCGACGGCTCGTCTGACGGGCGGCTCCGAGGCCGAGTGGCGCGAGACCGCTCGAAAGGCCCGCAAGCGCGTCGCGGACGGAAAGCTCCGCGTCGAGGAGCTCGGCGCGGCGGTCAAGAAGCTCGAGAACGACTTCTACGCCTGGGACGACGGACAGTACCGCGACCGGGTCATCAAGCCGTCCTGGGATCACACGCGCGCCGAGCTCGACTCGGCCAAGCTCGAGCTGGCCTCGGCGGAGAAGGACCTGGCCGACCTTCCGGAGAAGGCCAGGAAGGCCGGGGCATATCCGGGATGGATCCGCGAATGACCGAGACGACGCTTCCGGCCCTGCCGGCGCAGGGACGGCGTCCCGAGACGTTCCAGGTGCGGACCTGGGGCTGCCAGATGAACGTCTTGGACGGCGAGCGCATGGCGGGCCAGCTCGAAGCCCTCGGACTCTCGCGCGCGGCCGGCGACGAGCCTCCGAGCGTGGTGCTGCTGAACACGTGCGCGGTCCGCGAGAAGGCGGAGGCCAAGGTCTTCAGCGAGCTGGGCGTTCTCGCCCGACGCAAGCAGGAGAATCCCGAACTGGTGGTGGGCGTGACGGGCTGCGTTGCGCAGGTCTCCGGAGAGGAGATTCTGGAGCGCGCGCCGTGGGTGGACTTCGTCGCGGGCACAGGCCAGGTCGAGTCGATCGGCGAGCTGCGTGTCCGCCGCGCGGCGGGAGCGCCGTCAGGCTCTCGCGCTGGAGCTTCCCGAGGAGGATCCGGCCTACCAGTTCCGGCAGATCTCGCGGGAGTCTTCGTTCCAGGCCTATGTCACGGTCATCGAAGGCTGCGAGCAGTACTGCACCTTTTGCATCGTTCCGTTCACGCGCGGCAAGGAGCGGAGCCGCAGCGGCGATGAGATCGTCGAGGAGGTGCGGCACCTCGCCGGCCGGGGCTTCACCGAAGTCACGCTGCTCGGCCAGACCGTGAACGCCTATAGAGACTCGGCGGAAGGATTCGGCCTGGGCGAGCTGCTGCGCCGGGTGGGCCGCGTGGAGGGCCTGCGCCGGCTGCGGTTCCTGACCTCGCATCCCCGCTTCGTGGACGCCGACCTCGTGGCCGCGATCGCGGAGGTCCCGGCCGTGGCGCCCTACCTCCATCTCCCGGCCCAGGCGGGCTCGGACCGCATCCTGTCGAGAATGAAGCGGCGATATACCTCGGCGCAGTATCGGGACCTGGTCGCCGGAATCCGCGAGCGAGTCCCCGGCATCGCGGTCTCGTCCGACTTCATCGTCGGCTTCCCCGGTGAGACCGATGCCGACTTCGAGGCCACGTTGGACCTGGTCCGGGAGGTCCGCTTCGACAGCCTCTTCGGGTTTCGCTACTCGCCCCGCCCCGGGACGGCGGCGGCCCGCTGGGGAAGCGAGTCGGCCGTGCCCGAGTCCGTCGCCGCGGAGCGTCTGAAGCAGCTGCTGGACCTGCAGACCGGGATCCAGAGAACCATCAACGAGTCCCTGGTCGGCCGGGACTTCGAGGTCCTGATCGAGGGAACCAACAAGAAGGGTCAGGCCACGGGGCGGACCCCGTGCAATCGGATTCTCCATTTCGAGGAAGGGTCGCAGGCGCCGGCGGCGGGGGAGTACGTCCGCGCGCGGGTCACCCGCGGCCTTCCCAACTCGCTGTCCGGGAGGCTCGCCGCGTAGGCGAAAGGAGGCGTCATGGTCCGAATGGAAATCAAGGGCCTCCTCATGGACCCGGTCTCCAACATGCCGGTCGTGATCCTGCGCGACACCGAGAAGGGGCACTTCCTGCCGATCTGGGTCGGGATCTTCGAGGCCAACGCCATTGCCCTGGAGATGGAAAAGGTCTCGACCCCACGGCCCATGACGCACGACCTCCTGAAGAATCTCCTCGCGGAGCTCGGCACCCACGTGGAGCGCATCGTCATCAACGACCTTCGAGACAATACGTTCTTCGCACGGATCCACCTGACGCGCGGAGACTCGACGCTTTCCGTCGACAGCCGTCCCAGCGACGCGATCGCGCTGGCCTTGCGCTCGCAGGCCGGCATCTTCGTCGAAGAAGAAGTGCTCGAGAAGAGCCGCAACCTGCGAGCCGAAGGATCGGAACAGGACCCGGATCGTCTCAAGAAGTGGCTCGAAGAAGCGAGCCCCGACGAGCTGGGCAAGTACCGCATGTAAGTACGCGGCCCCGCCGCGCGGTCGACCTTTCCACCGATCCCGTTCCCGGCAGGCCATGAGACGGGCGGATCGAGTTCGGGATCCCTCGTCGCTTCCACGGGATGACGGTTTCCGGCCGGCTCACCGACGCCTATGGGTCCGCTTGCGCTTTGCGAAAATTGCGGAGCACCCGCAGCGCGCTGCCGACCTATACTGCGGTTCGGTGATCATCTCCATCACGAATCAGAAAGGCGGAGTCGGAAAGACCACCACCGCCATCAACCTCGCCGCCGCCCTGGCCCAGAAGGGCATGAAAACCCTCCTGATCGACCTGGATCCCCAGGCCAACAGCACGATGTCGTACGTGGACCGCCGCTCGGTGGAGAAGTCGATGTTCGACGTGCTCACGGACCCGGAGGTCAAGCTCGCCGACGTCATCCGGGCCTCCGGCGTGCCGAACCTCGACATCGCTCCGGCCCGGATCTCCCTGGCCAAGATCGAGTCGAAGCTGCTCGGGGAGATCGACGGCCACTTCCGGCTCCGCGACAAGATCGACGGCGTGCAGCGCTCCTATGACGCGGTCCTGATCGACACGCCGCCGACCCTGGGGATGATCACGGTCAACGCCATGGTGGCCTCGAGCCACATCCTGATCCCGATCCAGTCTTCGTATTTCGCCCTGGAGGGCACCGACGACCTGCTGGAGACGATCGACAAGATCAAGGCGCGGCCCAACCCCAACCTCCGGATCCTCGGGGTCGTCATCACCCTCCACGATCGCCGCACCGTCCTGGGCAAGGACGTCTACAGGCAGATCGCCGGGGTCTTCGGAGCCAAGGTCTTCAAGACCACGATCTCCAAGAGCGTCCGGCTGGAGGAGAGCCCCGCCCACCAGGAGTCGATCTTCACGTTCGCCCCGCGCTCGAGCGGCGCGGCCGAGTATTACTCCCTATCCGAGGAGGTCCTTTCCCGTGTCTAAGCGCAGAGGCTTGCCCATGGAATCCCACATGCGCCACGACTCTCACTTCGTCGAGTCGCTTTCGGAGCGCTTCGGGCCGTCGCTCGGGCGACTGATCGCGATCGACGAGATCGAGACCAACCCGGACCAGCCCCGCCGCAGCGTCGGCGACCTCGAGGAGCTCCGGATGTCGATCGAGTCCAAGGGCGTCCTCGAGCCGATCCTGGTCCGGCCGATGCCGTCCGGACGCTTCCGGATCATCGCGGGGGAGCGACGCTTCCGCGCGGCGATGGAAGCGGGGCTCGCCGAGGTGCCGTGCATCGAGCTCGACGTACCGGACAACGAGGTCATGGAGATCGCTCTGGTCGAGAACCTGCACCGCCGCGACCTGCATCCGTTCGAGGAGGCGGCCGGGTACGCGTCGCTCGCCGATCGCCATGGGTACACGCAGCAGAAGATCGCGTCGGCCGTCGGCAAGTCGCGCGTGTCGGTGACGGAGGCGATGTCGCTGCTCGAGATTCCCGAGGATCTGCGCGAGAAATGTCGGCGCGCCGACATCGAGGCGAGGTCGGTGCTTCTGGAGATCGCGAAGCTCGGCGACCGGCGGACGATGGAGGAGGCGATCGCGCAGGTCGCCGGCGGATCGACGCGCGACGACCTGCGAGACCTGAAGAAGGGACAGACCTCCGACACCGGCAAGCGCCGCGAGTTCCACTTCATCTACAGCCCCAAAGACGGACCGTTCCGGCTCAACATCGCCTTCCACAAGTCGCGGGTCGGGAGGGCCGAGTTGATCGAAGCCCTGCGCGGCGTCCTGAAGCGGCTGGAGTCGGGCGAGCTGGAGCTGACGAAGAAGTAAACGGCCGGACCAGGGGACCCGCCGCGGCTTCGACATCTCCGAGCCTCGAACATCCAACTGGTACCCGATGATGCGGAAGCAGGCGATTCGCGGGCTTGGGCGGTCTACCACTTACGTCCGATAAGATATATTATGTAAAGTGAGCCCGAGAGGGTGGGCCGCTAGATCCGCGGCTGGGTCGGGCTCACTTTACATAATATTCGCGGCTCCCATACCCTTCTGATCCCTCGCCCGTCTCGTAACATGGTGTCGTGCGCCTGATCTCACGATCCGTGGTCCGCGAGATCTGGCCGCCGTTTCTATTGGGCTTCGGCGCATACACCTTCGTCCTCCTGATCCGGACGATCCTTCTGCTGGCCGACTTCGCCGTCCGCCGCAGCGCTCCCGCCAAGGAAGTCGCCTGGTTGATCCTCCTGTCGCTACCTTGGATCGTGGTGTTGACGGTGCCGATGGCGTTCCTGCTCGGCGTGCTCATCGGTCTCGGGCGCCTCGCGGCAGATTCCGAGCTCACCGCCATGTCGGCGTGCGGCGTCGGACCGGCCTCCCTGTATCGCCCGGTGCTGGCGGCCGCGGCCGCGGCGTCCGCCCTCGTCCTGTTCCTCTACACGGTCGTCCTGCCTCCCGCCAATGCGCTCCTCCAGTCCTCGATGGCGCGCGTCGCCGCGACCTCGATCGTGAACGTGGTGTCGCCGCGAACGTTTCGAGAGCCTCGGCCCGGAATCACGTTCTTCTTCGACCGGGTCGCTCCCGACGGGCGCTCCTTCGAGGGTGTCTTCCTGAAGCTCGGCGACGAGGCCGAAGCTCCCAACCGGGTCATCATGGCCAGGAGGGGCGGTCTGACGCTCGAGGACGATCGCCTCTGGCTCGATCTGGTGGAGTCGACCGTCCACGAACGGGATCCAGGCGATCCGGCCCGTTACCGGGTCAGCCGGAATGCCACCCAGCGCCTGCTGCTCGCCGGGGAGATCTCCTCAGGCGGCCGCGTCCAGATCGAGCGCGGTCTTCGCTCCCAGTCGCTCCCGCAGCTGATCCGCAGCGCGCGAAAGCTCGCGGTATCGGACCCCGACCGCCGTCTCGCCTGGGTCGAGATTCACAAGAAGTTCGCGATCCCGGCCGCCTGTCTCGCCTTCGCTCTCGTCGGGATTCCGCTGGCGCGGCGGTTGCGCCGCGGAGGGCGCGGGGGAAGCTTCGCGCTCTCTCTCGCCGTCCTGATCGGCTACTACATCCTCCTGACCAGCGGGGAGACATGGGCCACCGAGGGGCGGGTCTCCCCCGCCGTGGCGGTCTGGCTCCCGAACATCCTTCTGCTCGTCCTCGGGCTGGCCGCGCACTTCTGGAAGCCGGACGGGCGGGGCAAACCGCCGGCCGGCCCGCCGAGGCCGGAGACGCCGCAGGCGGCGCGCGCCGGAGAGCGGCGGCTCTGGGCGAGGATTCCTCTCTCGCGGAGATTCCGATTGATCAGCCACGTCGACCGCTACGTGCTGCAGCGGTTCCTGACGGCGCTCTTCTTCGTCTTCGCGTCGGCCATCCTGCTCTCGCTCGTGGTCGACTACGCCGACAAGCTCGATGAGGTCGCGCGGCACAACCCGCCGACCGAGGCGGTTGTGGGGTTCTACCGGTACTTCCTGCTCTCCCTGGCGATCCAGATCGCGCCTTTCGCGGTGCTCCTCGCCACGCTGGCGGGCCTGGGCGTCTTCTCCAAGAACAACGAGGACACGGCGTTTCGGGCCTCGGGCGTCTCGCTCTACCGGCTGGTGCTTCCGATCGTCGTCGCGGCGACCCTTGCCTCGCTTCTCGCCTTCGCCGTCGGCGAGTACGTGCTGCCTTTCGCCGAGCAGAAGCAGGCCCGTTTCCGAAACCTGATCTACGGGCGGCCCGCCGACTACGGGGTGCACACGGCGGCCGATCGGAACTGGTATCTGGCGCGCGACGGAAAGATCTGGTTTCGCGAGGACAGCGATCCGAAGCGCGATGCCCTCCTCGCCGTGTCGGTCTTCGAGCTCGGCGAGGGAGACAGGCTCAAAAGCCGCACCGACGCCCGGGAAGCCGTCTGGGACGGCCAGACCTGGACGCTGGCCGACGGCGCCTCCCGGAGTTTCGGGGAAAACGCCGAGACGTCCGACTACGCCACGTTCCGCCAGAAGAGAGTCGAGGGTGATCCGCCGCGGTCCGTCACCGCCGAGAAGCGGCGGCCCGAGGAGATGCGCTTCCGCGAGCTCGAGCGCCTGACGCGGCACCTGCGCTCCAGCGGGTACGCCACGATGGGCCTCGAGACCGCGCTCCAGGCCAAGCTCGCACAGCCCGCCCTCCTCCCGATCATGGCTCTGCTCGCGGCGCCGTTTGCCTTTCGGGTCGGCCGCCGCGGGACGCTCGCCGGAATCGGTGTCGGTATCGGCCTCGGGATACTGGCCCTGGTTGC
This sequence comes from uncultured Acidobacteriota bacterium, assembly GCA_963733815.1. Taxonomy (GTDB): domain Bacteria; phylum Acidobacteriota; class Thermoanaerobaculia; order UBA5066; family Gp7-AA6; genus DAHUXD01. Next base: position 284,972 of record CAVTEG010000006.1, read on the forward strand.
TTCGGCATTCCTGATGAAGCTCGGAGAGGTGGGGTCTCTCCCCCCGGCCCTGGCCGCCTGGTCTCCGAACGTCTTCTTCGGCCTGGCGGCGGCGTATTTCCTGGTCCGTTTGAGGACCTGAGCCCAACGGCCGCGAGCGTCTCAGCGGGTCGGACCGGGCGCGGCCCCGGGAGCCGCCAGACCCGTTGTCGCGGGCCCGCCGCCGCGGACGTTGGCCACCGCGAAAAACTCCCCGCGGTCCAGCTGCTGAAAGGTGTCCTTGCCGCGCCACTCGTAGCGCAACGTGCCCAGGTCGCCGGGAATGGTCCACCAGTCGCCGATCCCGTACACGTGGCCGTGCCCGTCGGCTCCCATTCCCGGCATGCGCCACACTTTTCGCCCGTCCTGGTCCACGATCAGGCCGTGGTCGGTGATCGGATAGCCACTGGCCGCGTCGAGGGAAACGCTCATCAGGTGAAAGTCCTTCGCGTCCTGTACGCCGTGGCCGCGGTTGGCTCGCTGGTTGTAGAACACGCGATTGTCGGCCACGGCCAGGCCGAGGCCGGTGTCGCCGATGTGCTTGATCTTCTGAAACGCCTTTCCGATGGGCCGGGTCGAGTCGAACTCGTACAGCATGCCGCCATCGATCATCGTGAGCAATGCGCGGTCGCCGTCGAGCGCCTGCATCCAGTGAATGGAGCGGTTCGACTGTCGAGCGGGATCCGCGGGCTGGTCGGAGTCCCACCGAACCAGCGCGGGCAGAGCGTTGGGGTGCACCTCGATGACGCCGGTGTCGCCGTGAATCTGATGCAGGTCGCCGCCTTGATTCTTGATCGAGAACCAGACATCGCCGCGCCGATCGACGAACATCCAGAAGCAGGAGTAGTCCCAGCCGCCGTCGCTCGGGGCGCTGACCTGCCCGAGCCGGGTCTTGGCGCCGGTCACGGTATCGATCCGATAGATGTAGGCGGCCTGGCCGGCGGTTTGCCCGGTGAGGAAGACGTAGAGATAGTGGCGCGCGGGATCGACGCCGACGGCCGAGTAACAGGTGTAACCGGCGAGGATGACGCCGAAGTCACGCCACTTGCCTGTCTTGAGCTCGTAGCCGAGCGCATGCGATCCGGTCCAGGTCTGATACACGCGAGGCTTTTCCGCCGCAAAGTGCGTCGCCATGTAGAGCCAGCCGTTGGCCTCGACGATGGGGCTGTGGATCTTGCCCTGGGGATTCGTCTGGACATCCTCGCCGCAGACGTCCGTGATCTCGTGGGCCAGCTCGGTGACCTGGCCGGTCGTGGTGTCGTATTTGAAGAACGAAGCGCCGTGATGCGCCGAGTGCGACGAGCTGGCGAAGTACACGTTCCCGTCGGAGGCGAGACGAATCCCCTGCCACTGACCGTCCAGCTCGCGCTTGTACTTGTTGAGCGCGAAGGACTGCATCAACTGGTCGGAAGATGCCCCGGACCTTTTCTCGGTCGCCTCCATGGATCCCTTGGCCGCCGTCGGTGTGGGTTGGGACGCGCAGGCGGGCACCAGGACGAGTGATGCGGCGCCGATGCCGCACGTCAGAGCGATCGCCGATCGGGAAAGGAATTGACGATTTACCGTACGTTCAGGTTTCATCACGAACTCATTCTAATTACGGGCAGAGTTGCCCTGGCATCCGCGCGGAGCGTATGTTAGCCACGATGCTCGGACCGCCCCGCCGGTTCGCCGCGGTCTTCCTGCTCGTGTTGCTGACGCCGGGGATGCACGCGCGCGCGGCCGAGCCCGACGATCCGCCCGATCCGGCTTCGTCCCCCTCCCCTTCCGTTCCGGCCACCGTCGGCAATGCCCTTCTCGACGAGGCGCGGCGCTACGCCTGCGACGGCGCCGCACTCGTGACCAACCCTCTCCACTGGCAGGCCGAGGATTTCGAGAGGTTCGCCGCATTCGCCGCATCGCTCGGCATTCTCATCGCGACCGACGAGGATACGTACCAGGCGATTCAGGCGCGGAAATCGAGCGTCACCGACGACATTTCGAAGGCGACGACCGACTTCGGCGCCGGCTATGCCTGGGGAATCGCCGGCGGACTGATCGCGGGGGGGATCCTGACGAAGAACCCCGAGATGCGCGACACCGGCCGAGACGCCCTGGAGGCGGCGGCGTTCGCGGGCCTGCTGACGAACGTCTTCAAACCCGTGTTCGGACGGGAACGGCCGGAGCAGTCCGACGGCAAGACGATCTTTCACGGCTTCAACAACAACTACAAATCCTTCCCGTCGGGGCACGCCACGACGGCCTTCGCGGTGGCGTCGGTCATCGCGATGCGGACGGACGGCTGGATCATTCCGACGGTCGCCTACACGCTCGCGACCATGGTGGCGTTCGACCGGGTCAACGACCGTGCCCACTTCGTCGGCGACGTCTTCGCCGGAGCGGCGATCGGCGTGAGCGTGGGGCGGTTCATCGTCGGCCGGCACGAAAGGGAGGACGAGGCGAAAGCCGCGCTCCACGTCGAGATTCTCCCGATCCGGGACGGGATCGGAGCGCGGCTCGCCTTCTGATCGCGGGAGCTAGGTTCCTTCCTCCCACGAGGTCATGTACTTCTGCTGCTCCGGAGTCGGCACGTCGATCGCGATTCCCATGGAGGCCAGCTTCAGCCGCGCGATCTCGCGGTCGATCTCCTCGGGCACGGCGTAGACCTTGTTCTCGAGCGAGGCATGGCTCTTGACCATGAACTCGGCGGCCAGCGCCTGGTTCGCGAACGACATGTCCATCACCGACGCCGGGTGCCCTTCCGCGGCCGCCAGGTTGATGAGCCGCCCGTCGCCGAGCAGGTGCAATCGCCGGCCGTCCCGCAGCCGGAACTCCTCGACGAACTCGCGGATCGGCCGCCGCTCGGCGGAGAGCTTCTCTAAGGCCGGGATGTCGATCTCGACGTTGAAGTGTCCCGAGTTGCACACGACCGCGCCGTTCTTCATCGCGCGGAAGTGCTCGTCGCGCAGGACCCCCTTGTTGCCCGTGACGGTGACGAAAATGTCGCCAATCGGAGCGGCCTCCGCCATCGTCATCACGCGGAACCCGTCGAGAGCCGCCTCGATCGCCTTCGTCGGATCGAGCTCGGTCACGATCACGTGCCCTCCCAGCCCCCGGGCGCGCATCGCGATGCCCCGCCCGCACCAGCCGTACCCCGCGACCACGATGTTCAGCCCCGCCACCAGCAGGTTCGTGGCGCGGATGATGCCGTCGATCGTGGACTGCCCCGTTCCATAGCGGTTGTCGAAGAAGTGCTTGGTCTTGGCCTCGTTGACGGCGACGACCGGGAACTTCAGGACGCCCGCCTTCTCCATCGCCTTGAGTCGGATGACACCCGTGGTGGTCTCTTCGGTTCCTCCGATCACTCCGGCGAAGAGCGCCTTGCGCTCGTCCTTGGCGAGACCCTGCGCCCACTTGCGGACCACGGGATCCACCTCGGCGTCGCGGTCGAGCGCCAGGAAGAGCAGCGACGACACGAGGTCGGCGCCGTCGTCCATCGTCATGTTGGGCCTGTGCGCGAGGGCCGCCCGGATGTGGTCGTAGTAGGAGGCGTGGTCCTCGCCCTTGATCGCATAGGTCGAGACGCCGTAGTCGGCCACCAGAGACGCCGCCACGTCGTCCTGCGTCGAGAGAGGGTTGGATGCGCAGAGCACCAGATCCGCGCCGCCGGCGGTCAGGGTCCGCGCCAGGTTCGCGGTCTCACTGGTGACGTGGAGGCAGGCCGAGAGGCGCACACCCTTCAGGGGCTTCTCCTTGGCGAAGCGCTCGCGGATCTGTGCGAGCACCGGCATGCTGGCGTCGGCCCACTCGATACGCGTCTTGCCGCGGGCGGCGAGGCCGAGATCCCGAACGTCGCTCGCCACCCGATTGGTAACCGCCGTGGACATCCTAACCTCCCACCGGCGCGGCCATCTCGACGCCCGCCGCCTTGGCGAGCGCGTCCGCGCGGTCCGTCTTCTCCCACGTGAATTCCGGCAGCCTCCGGCCGAAGTGGCCAAACGCGGCCGTGGCCTTGTAGATGGGCCGGCGCAGATCCAGCGACTCGATGATGCCCTTGGGCGTCAGGCGGAAGTGCTCGCGGATCAATCCCACGATCCGGTCTTCCGGAAGCTTCCCAGTGCCGAAGGTCTCGACGTGGACCGAAACCGGGTCGGCGACCCCGATCGCGTAGGCAAGCTGGATCAACGCGCGCTCGGCGATGCCCGCCGCGACGATGTTCTTCGCCACGTAGCGCGCCATGTAGGCCGCGGAGCGGTCCACCTTCGTCGGATCCTTGCCTGAGAAGGCGCCGCCCCCATGCGGCGCGCTGCCGCCGTACGTGTCGACGATGATCTTGCGTCCGGTCAGTCCGGTGTCGCCCTGGGGTCCGCCGATGACGAACCGGCCGGTCGGGTTGATGTGAAATTTGGTGTCCTTGGTCAGCAGCTTCGCCGGGATGACGGGGCGAACGACCTCTTCGATGATCGCTTCCTTCAGGTCGGCGTGCTTGATGGCTTCGGCGTGCTGGGTCGAGACGACGACGGTCTCGACGCGGATCGCCCGGTTGTTGTCGTATTCGACCGTGACCTGCGACTTGCCGTCCGGCCGCAGGAAGTCGAGCTCCCCCTTGCGCCGCGCCTCCGACAGGCGCTGCACCAGCCGGTGCGCGAGGGTCAGCGGCAGGGGCATCAGCTCCTCGGTCTCCCGGACGGCGTAGCCGAACATCATCCCCTGGTCCCCGGCGCCTCCTGTGTCGACGCCCTGGGCGATGTCCGGGGACTGCGGGTCGATCGAGGAAACGACGGCGCAGGTCTCGAAGTCGAACCCGAACTTCGCGCGCGTGTAGCCGATCTCCTTGATCGTCTGCCGCACGATCGAGGGCAGGTCCACGTACGTCTTCGTCGAGATCTCTCCGGCGATGAAGGCCAGGCCGGTCGTCACCAGCGTCTCGCACGCCACGCGACCGGTCGGGTCGTCCCGCAGGACCGCGTCGAGGACGGCGTCGGAGATCTGATCCGCGATCTTGTCGGGGTGCCCTTCGGTGACCGATTCCGAAGTAAAGAAGTGCCTTCCTGTCTGCAGCATGCGTCAACTCTCCTCGGGAAAAGGTTCGGGGAGGCTCGTCAGAACCGCGAAGGCTAGCATTACCCAACGGCCGCCGTCAAAGGATCCTCAGGAAATGGAAGACGTTGCGGCCGTATCCCCGACTCGAAACCCGGGCGAAACCTTCGAGGGACGGGGGTTTCTCGTCGGCGTCCGTCTGCAGGACGAGAACGCCGGCCGGGGACAGGAGGGGGGCGATCGCGGCCAGGTCCCGAATCGCCCGCTCGCCGTCGCAGTAGGGAGGGTCGGCGAACACTACGTCGAAGCGCTCTCCCCTCTTCTCGAGATCGGCCACGGCGCTCGCCGCGTCGGAGGCCAGCACCAGGACTTCCTCGTCGGCGCCGAGAGTCTCCCGCGCCCGGCGCAGAGCTCCGGCATCCGGGTCGACGAGGACGGCCCGGGCGGCGCCGCGCGACACCGCTTCGAAGCCGACGGCGCCGGACCCGGCGAAGAGGTCGAGCACCCGGGCGCCGGCAATCTGCGGTCCGAGGATGTCGAAGAGGGCTTCCCGCGCGCGCGACGAGGTCGGCCGCGCGCTCTCGGGAACGTCGAGTCTCCTCCCCTTCCAGCGGCCCGCGGCAATGCGCACGGAAGATCGGCCTCTGCCTCTCCGCGCCGGCGTCACGGCTTCGGTTCGGGCGGCAGGAACCGGTAACGCAGCTCCTCGATCTTGACGAACTGCGCGTAGGGCTCCGTCACGCCGACGATCTCGACGAAACCCGAGTCCTTCTCGATGTGATCGACGCGGAAGACCACGCCGTCGAAACGTTTGAGCAGCGTGCCCGGCGGCAGCAGGTCCGGAGCGAAGCGCGACTCGGGAGCCAGCGGCGACAGGAAGATTCCCTTGAGGCCTTCGAGGGCGACGCGCAATTCCGAAAACGCCTCGGGGCCGGTCGAGAATTCGTCGAACCGCACGTTCTTCCGGCTGCCGTCCGGCCGCGCGAGCGTGACGGAGGAGGACGTGGCGAGGTCGGCGGTCAGCCGCGTACGGAGATCCCCGGGGATCTTGTCGAGCTCGGGGCGCGCGAAGAATTCGCAGTAGAACTTTCGCTCGCCCGGCGACAGGGGCTGGCGCTTGACCTGGTCGCGGCCGTCGTGGCTGGTTTTCCAGACGAGCATCCCGTCGCGGAAAACCGTCAGCCGGTCGTAGCCGGCGCTCGACTGCCGGATCCACTCGGCGCAGAACGTCGGGCCGGGCTCGGGCGTCGGCGTCGGCGTCGGCGTCGGCGAGGACTCTGGTGCCGCGAACGCCAGGACGAGCACGGCCGCCGTCAACGCGCTCATCGGACGCGTGCTGCACGCAATGCGAAGGCCAGCTCCTCGTCGGGCCCGATCCGGCCGTCTTCGCGAGCCGCCCGCGTGCGCGCCAGCGCGATTCCGATTCGCGGCCCGGCGGGAACGCCCGCGACAACCAGGTCCGTTCCTGAAATCGTCAGCGCCGGAGGCTCGCCGATCGCGAGAATGGCGCGGCGGTCGCGCGGCGATGCCAGTGCGGCCGCGGCGACGCGCTCCTCGGGCTCCAGGCCCTCCACCCGGCGAAATCGATGCGATGCGGGCCGGTCCGCGAAACCGGCTCCCAGGAGCCTGCGCGCCCGCGACCAGGAGAGCAGCCGGGAGCGATCGCGTCCCGCGAAGCCGAGGCGATCCGCGAGGCGCCCGAGCGTACCGATCCGCGCGTCCCCCATCCAGGCGAAAAGGTAGCAGAGCCAGCCCGGCTCCGGGCGCCTCCGGCGGGCCAGGAGCTCGGCGGCGAGGAGGCGCCGCGAGGCGCCGGGCCGGACCAGCGCCGGAGAGATCGCGGCGGCCAGGCCAAGCGATACGAGACGCGCTGCCGCTCGGCCGCGCCTCTCCTCGGAGAGGAGCAGCGCGAGCTCGCGCCGCAGGCGATCCCCCGACACGCCGCGAAAAGCTCCGGTGCCGACCGCTGCGGACATGGCGAGGCGCGCCTCGGGCGCGATCCGAAACCCGAGGCGGTTCGCGTAGCGCACTGCTCGCACGGCCCGGGTCGGGTCGTCCTCGGGCGAGCGAGGGTGCAGGAATCGGATTCGCCCGGCGTCGAGGTCGGCGCGGCCCCCGAAGGGATCCACGAGGCGCCGGCGCGGATGGAGCTCCAGGGCCATGGCATTGACGGTGAAGTCTCGCCGCGCCAGGTCCTCCTCGATCGGACCGCCTTCCACGACGTCGGGCAGCGCGCCGGGCCGCGAGTAGGTTTCGCGCCGCGTGGCGGCAACGTCGATCTTCTCGCCCGAGGGGAGCTCGATCGTCGCGGTTCCGAAACGGCCGTGCGCGCGATGCCTCGCGCCGAGCCGCTCCGTGAGAGAGCGCGCGTAGCCCGCGGCGTCCCCCTCGATCACCAGGTCCACGTCGTGCACGTCCCGGTCCAGAAGGAGATCCCGGACGACGCCGCCGGCCAGGTACAGCCGTTCGCCGCGTTGCCGTGCCAGGGCGCGCGCGAGCCCGATCGCGGCGCGGACCCGCCGGGGAAGCGCGGAAAGACTCGGGCTAGCCCGCATTGTTCATGATCGACTCCAGCCGCCGCTCGGATCTTTTCCGCCGATGCGTCGTCATCGCTCCTCGGCGATGCGCTGCGGCATCGCCGTCGTCGCGCTTCCTCGCCTCGACGAAAAATCTCTGTCGCGGGCAAGCGGTTGCGCCGCTGGGTCTTCACCCACCCCTCGCACGACCTGTTCCGGCGACCGAACGTTCCCGTGCTTCGGCCGGGTGATCACGAACAATCCGGGCTAGAAGACGTACTCGACGGACCCCTCCCCCGCCAGAGCCTGGATCTCGCTCGTGAGCCTGGCGGAAGGAGCGATCCGCATCGAATCCGCGGTCCGGAGCGTCGCTTCGAACTCTCCCGGGCGAATCAGGCGGATCGAGACGGGAGTCGTACCGGGATGGAGGCGGAGCCTCTCCTGGAGGCGCGCGAGCACGTTTTCGTCGGCGTACGCCAGGTTGACGCGGATCGCGAGCTCTCGCGCCCGGCGCTCGCGGATTCCTTCCAGCGGCGTGATCTCCTGCACCGTCAGCTCCAGGGCGCCGCCCGCCTCGCGGACGACGGCGGTGGCGAGCACGGGAAGATCGTCGCGAACCCAGCCCTGAACCCGTTCGTAGAGGCTGGCGAAGATCGCCACCGGGAGGCTGCCGCTGGTGTCTTCGAGCGTGGCCTTCAGCATCGTCTTGCCTTCGTTGATGCCTTTCTTGATCTTCTGCTTCTTCAGGTTGACGAGCACCCCGGCCACGCGCACCGACTGCTCGACGCGGGAAGGCAGGTCCGCGATCCGCGACTCGGCGAAGCGCTCGATCTCGTCGGAAAAGCGCGTGAGGGGATGGCCCGTGACGTAGAAGCCGAGCGTGTCCTTCTCTCCCTTGAGCCGCTGGTCCAGGGCCCACTCGGCCTGCTCCGGAAAATCATCCGCCGCCGGCCCGTCCTCGACGGCGCCTCCGCCGAAGAGGTTGCTCTGCCCGAGCTCCGATTCCTCGCGCAGCCGAGCCGCCTGGGCCAGGACCCTCTCCGATGCGAGCGAGAGCGTGGCCCGATTCTTCCCCAGCGAGTCGAAGGCTCCGGCGGCGATGAGCGCGTCGAGCGTGCGCTTGTTGACGAGGCGCGAGTCCAGGCGCTGGGCGAAGTCGGTGAACGACGCGAAGGGACGCTTGCGCCGCTCCTCGAGGACCGATTGCGCCGCGGCCTCGCCGACGCCCTTGATCGCGGCCAGCCCGAATCGGATCGCTCGACCGACGGCGGCAAAGCTCTCGGCGGATTCGTTGATGTCCGGCGGAAGGACCGCGATGCCCGACTCCTGGCAGTCTCCGAGAACCTTGACGATCCCGTCGGTCGAGCCGATCTCCGCGGACAGGTTGGCGGCGAAGAAATCCACCGGGTAATGGGCTTTCAGGTACGCCGTCTTGTACGCGACCAGCGCATAGGCGACGGCGTGCGACTTGTTGAAGCCATAACGCGCGAAAGGCTCGATGAGGGCCCAGAGCTCCTGCGCCTTCTTCTTGGGCGTGCCGTGCTCGACGGCCCGACGCATGAACTTCTCGGCCTCGGCCTGCATGATCTCGCGCTTCTTCTTGCCGATCGCCTTGCGCAGCAGGTCCGCCTCGGCGAGCGAGTACCCGGCCACGGACTGGGCGATCCGCATGACCTGTTCCTGATAGACCAGTATCCCCAGCGTCTCGGAGAGGATCGGTTCGAGCTCGGGCAACGGATACGTGACGCGGCTGGTCCCGCCGCGGCGGCGCACGTAGTCTTCGACGGTGCCCGCGTCGAGCGCGCCGGGCCGGTAGAGGGCGTTCAACGCCGCCAGGTCCACGAACACGCGCGGCTTCGCCCGGCGCAGCAGGTCGCGCATGCCGCCGGAGTCGAACTGGAAGACGCAGGCCGTCTTCCCGGAGCGGAAGAGCTCGAACGTCGGCTCGTCGTCGAGCGGCAGATGGTCGAGGTCGAGCGTGACTCCCAGGCGCTCTTTTACGGCGGCGGCCGTGGCCTCGAGAACATCGAGCGTGATGAGGCCCAGGAAATCGATCTTCAGCAGTCCCATCTTCTCGACGGCGTTCATGTCGAACTGCGTCGTGATTTCGTCCTTGTTCGTGCGGTAGAGAGGCAGGTACTCGGTGATCGGCCGTGGAGCGATGACCACGCCGGCCGCGTGCATGCCGGCGTGCCGCGAGAGACCCTCCAGCCGCTCGGCGATGCGGACGACCTTGGCGATGGACTCGTCGGAGCGCATCGCCTCCTTGAGGCCCGGCGAGTCGCGGAACGCGCGCTCGAAATTGACGTCCGGCCCGTCGGGCACCATCTTGGCGATCCTGTCGCCCAGCGCGACGGGCAACGACAGCACGCGCGTGACGTCGCGGACCGCGAGCTTGGGCTTCAGCTGCGAGAAGGTCACGATCTGGGCAACGTTTTCGCGGCCGTACTTGCGGGTCACGTACTCGATGACCTCGCCCCGGCGCGCCTGGCAGAAATCGATGTCGATGTCGGGCATCGAGATGCGTTCCGGATTCAGAAACCGCTCGAAGAGGAGGTCGTAGCGCAGCGGATCGATCTCGGTGATGCGCAGGGCCCACGACACGATCGAGCCGGCGGCGCTGCCGCGGCCCGGACCCACGGCGATGCCGATCTCGCGGGCATGGCGGATGAAGTCCGACACGATCAGGAAGTAGGACGGGAATCCCATTTTCTCGATCACGCCGATCTCGTACTCGAGACGCTCGCGATACTTCTCGGGAGCGATCCGCTCGGCGCCGGCGGGCGACTCGGCGGCGAGCTCGGAGAGGCGCCGGGCGAGACCCTCGCGGGCGAGATCGCGGAAGTAATCGGCCGGTGGCTGCCCGTTCGGAGCGGCGAAGGTGGGAAGGTGGAGCCCTTCCGTGTCGAAGGACACCGCGCAGCGCTCGGCGATGGCCACGCTGTTGGAAACGGCCTCGAGGCTCCAGGAGCGGAAGCGCGCCTTCATCTCCTCGGGGTCCTTGACGTAGAACTCGTCGTTGTAGAACCGCATCCGCCGCTCGTCCTCGAGGGTCTTCCCCATGCCGATGCAGAGGAGGACCTCGTGCGGAAAGGCGTCGTCCCTTCGGAGGTAGTGGCTGTCGTTCGTCGCGACGACCGGCGCTCCGGTCTCCTTCGACAGGCGCAGCAGCTCCGGGACGATGGCGGTCTGCTGCGGCAGCCCGTGATCCATGATCTCGACGTAGAAGTTGCCTTTGCCGAAGATCTCCTCGTACTCGCGGAAGGCCTTGATGGCGGCCGGATAGTTGCCCCGCGAGAGCGCCCCCGCGACTTCTCCCTTGAGGCAACCCGAGAGGCCGATGAGGCCCTCCGCGTGCTCCCGAAGCAGGGCCTTGTCCATCCGCGGGCGATGGTAGAAGCCCGTCAGGTAGGCCTCGGAGACGAGCCGAACGAGATTGCGGTAGCCCTTCTGCGTCGCGGCCAGGAGCGTCAGGTGATACGCGTAACCCTCGCCGGACTCGCTCGCGGCCGTGGCCTCGCGGTCCGTCCGGTCGGCGGGCGCAATGTAGGCCTCCACTCCCACGATCGGGCGGATGCCGTTCTGGAGCGCTTCGTGGAAGAAGTGAAACGCTCCGAACATGTTGCCGTGATCGGTGACCGCGACCGCCGGCATGCCAAGCTCCGCGACGCGCCGGCAGAGCTCCGGAAGCCGGTTCGCACCGTCGAGGAGGGAGTATTGACTGTGAAGATGGAGGTGGACGAAGTCGCCGGGCATTGAAGTCCGATTCTAGCGATGGTCATCGCCGCCAACAAGCCGCGATACTCTCTCTCGCCAGCGAGGAGAAAGGGATGTCCGCTGTCGCAATCGTTTTCCTGCTCGCCGCGTCGCTCGTCCCATCGCCGGACCCCAAGGGCCCAGCCGCGAAGCCCATCGCGCCCGACGCGGTCTTCACGCCGGCGTCGACCTTCATGGACGATCTTCACCAGAGTTGTGCCGCGCAGTCGGGCGACGCGCTGGGAGAGTGTTTCCTGGCCCAGATGAAAAAAGCGGGCGCTCCTCCGGCGGCTCTGGCCTTCACGCGGCGGACCGGCAACCAGGCGTACCTCAAGGCTCTCCACGAGACCGGCAACGTGGACGTAGCGCTCGCCGTGTACCCGTTTCGCGCCAACGAGAACGAGGTCTGGCTTCTGGTCAACGGGAACCCTCCGCTGATCGACGTCGAAAACACGGCGCCGGTCCAGAAGCTCCTGGAGCCCAACGCGGTCTACAGGGGGCTCAAGCTGGACAATCCGAACGTGTCGGTCTTTCCGCGCTCGATTAAGGACGGCCCGCGAGTCCTCTCTGCGAAGCAGGGACAGCGCTTCGCCGTGCCCTACGACCTGAAGGACTGCCATGCCTGCAAGCCCGTCGGCTACACGGCGGTGGCATACGTGTTCGATGCCGCGGGGAACTTCGTCGGTCCGGAGCTGGGACAGGTCAAGCCCTACTATCACTAGCAGGGTGCTGAAGAATGGCGTGAGGCGGCGTTACGAGCGCCGCGGGGTCAGATGCAAGGAAGCGCGACGACGCCGATGTGGGCGCATCGGCGAGGAGCGATGACGCCGCAGATGGCCCCGCGCCGCCGTAACCCGAAGGGCGGACGGCACGTTGCCGGCGCACGCTCAAGCCGAGTCGAGCGCGAGTTCGGCAGCGCCCGAACCGAGCGTCGCATGCAACGTGCCGGACGCGACGCCCGCGTCCATTCTTCAGCAGCCTGCTAAGCCCGGCGCGACATGCCCTTCCGCCGCGCCCTCAATACCTTCGACGCGACCATGGTGGTCGTCGGCGGGATCATCGGTTCGGGTATCTTCATCCTCCCTTCCGTCGTGGCCCAGCGTCTTCCGTCGGCGGGCCTCGTCCTCATGGCCTGGCTCGTCGGAGGTGCCATCGCTCTGGCGGGAGCTCTCGCCTTCGCCGAGCTCGCCTCGCTTTTCCCGAAGGCCGGAGGCGAGTACGTGTACCTGCGCGAGGCCTACCACCCGCTCGTGGCCTTCCTCTTTGGCTGGGCTTCACTCCTGATGATCCAGGGAGGCGGTCTGGGGGCCGTGGCCATTACGTTTTCGCAGTACGCCCTGCGCCTGATCGGCCGGGACTTGAACGCCTCCCTCGGCGCCGCGATCGCCATCGCGGTCGTGGCTGCGGTCAACATCGTCGGCGTGAAGCCGGGCAGCCGCCTCTTGAACGTGCTCGTGATCCTGAAGCTGGGGGCCCTGGCCGTCCTGATCGGAGGAGGGCTCCTGCTCGGACGCGCCTCGCCACCGACCTCCCCTGTGCCCGCGCCGGCGGCTGCGTTCGGACTGCCGATCCTCGCCTTCGGGGCGGCGCTCGTGCCGATCCTCTTCGCCTACGGAGGCTGGCAGAGCGTCAATCTGCTCGCCGAGGAGACCACGGAGCCGCGTCGCACGCTGCCGCGGGCCTTGCTGGCCGGAACGGCCATCGTGATCACGGTGTACCTGCTGGCCAATGTCGTCTATCTCACCGTGCTGTCGCGAGAGGGACTCGCGGCCACGCAGACTCCGGCCGCCGACGCGGTGGGCAAGATCCTGGGTCCGGGGGTGACCGCCTGATCTCGGCCGCGATCGCGGTCTCCGCCTTCGGATTTCTCGACCTGACTCTGCTCGCCCAGACCCGGATCTACTACGCGATGGGCGCGGACGGATCGTTCCTTCCGGCGCTGGGCCGGCTCCATCCCCGCTTCAAGACGCCGGTGCTCGCGATCGTCCTTCAGGCGGTCTGGGGCATCATCCTGGTCCTGACCGGAACATACGGCGAGCTCGTGGACTCCGTGGTCTTCGGCGACTGGATCTTCTTCGGACTGACCGTGGCCGCGGTCTTCCGTTTCCGCTCGCGCTTTCCCGTCGAGCGCCGCGACGCCGGGACCTTTCGTCTCCCCGGGCATCCGGTGGTCCCGGCGCTGTTCGTGGCGGCCGCGCTCCTCGTCGTCGCGAGCGCCATCCGCACCAATCCGAAACGGTCCGCGATCGGTGCGGCGCTGCTCGCGGCCGGCATCCCCGTCTACGTCTACTTCGAGCGACGACGAAGGAGCGAAACCTAGTGGTCTCTCTCGCGCCCTACATGGAGTGGTCCAAGACGCGACCGCGGCCGACGATCGATCTGGCGGGAAGCAACCTCCTCGCCTGTTCGCTGGACGACCTGCCGGCCGCTCGCGAGGCGGTCGACATCGCCGGCGAGAGTCCCGACGGCTACCCTCCGCTGCTCGACGCGATCGCGCGGCACTCCGGTGTGGAGCCGGGGCGCGTCGCGTCGGCGCCGGGATGCTCCGGCGCGAATTTTCTGACGTGCGCCGCGCTGCTCTCCCGGGGCGATGAGGTCCTGGTCGAGACGCCGAACTACGACCCCTTGCCGGGCGCGGCGCGCCTTCTCGGCGCGCGCGTGGCGACGTTTTCGCGGCGGTTCGAGGACGGCTATGCCCTCGATCCGGGCGCCATCGGGTCGGCGCTGACCGCGCGAACGCGCCTCGCCGTCCTGTCGAACCCGCACAATCCTTCGGGGGTGCTGGCTTCGCAGGAGAGTCTCCGCGAGCTGGCGCGGCTTGCCGAGGCGCGCGGCTTTCACGTCCTCATCGACGAGGTGTACCGGGACGTCGTGCTCGAGGGCCGGCCCGACACGGCCGCGCTCCTCTCCGAGCGCTTCGTCACGACGTCGAGCCTGACGAAGGCCTATGGGCTCGCGTCGCTGCGCTGCGGCTGGGTCATCGCCTCCGAAGACGTGGCCCGCAGGATCCGGCGCGCGCGGGACGTGGTCGACGTCTGGTCGCCGATGCCCGCGGATCGCCTCAGCACGCTCGCCTTCCGCCACCTGCCCGCCCTGGCCGCTCGCGCCCGGCGGATCGTCGAGGAGAACCGCCGTGCGTTCGCCGAGTTCCTGTCCGGGGAGCCGAAGCTCGCGTGCGCGGCCACGCGCGCGACCCTGGCCTTTCCGCGACTCATCGGAGTCGAGGACGCGACCCCGTTCGTCGAGCGGCTGTTTTCCGAAACCGGCACGGCGGTCGCGCCCGGCCGGTTCTTTGGCGCGCCGGCGCATTTCCGCATCGCCTTCGGAGGCGAGCCGTCCCTCGTCCGAGCCGGGCTCGAGACGATCCGGCGATGCCTGGGGTCCGCGTGACCGCGGTCCCCCGCAGCGTCACGCGGGGCCTCATCGCCCGCGCGCTTTCGGGGCTCAACCTGCGGTTTCCGGTGCTCTTTCTGGTCCTTCTGACGGTCACCATCGCCGACCTCCTCATCCCGGACGTGATCCCCTTCGTCGACGAGATCCTCCTCGGGCTTCTGACGGCGATCTTCGGCTTGTGGCGCAAGCGGCGCGAACCGCCGCCCGGCGCTCCGGCAATGCGACAATAGGCCGGGCTCGGCGAACCGTGTTTCGTCGTTTCGTTTCTCATTCTTGCGGGGTGGCCCTCGCGCGCGGCGCGAGGGTCACTCCCACTCGATCGTGGCGGGAGGCTTGGACGTCACGTCGTAGACGACCCGGTTGATCCCCCTCACCTCGCCCACGACCCGGCTCGCGATCGCGTCGAGGACTTCGTGGGGCATCCGGAACCAGTCGGCGGTCATGAAGTCGGTCGTCTGCACCGCGCGCACCGCGAGTACGTGCTCGTGCGTCCGCCCGTCGCCCATCACGCCGACCGAGCGGACCGGCAGCAGGACCGCGAACGCCTGTGCGATGGCGTCGTACAGACCGGCCCGGCGGATCTCGTCCAAGACGATCTCGTCGGCTTTCTGGAGCAGCGCGACCCTGTCGGGCGTGACTTCTCCCGGAATCCGCACGGCCAGTCCGGGCCCCGGAAACGGATGGCGGGCCAGGAACTCGCGCGGCAAGCCCAGCTCGGCGCCGAGCAGCCGCACTTCGTCCTTGAAGAGCTCGCGCACGGGCTCGATCAGCTCGAACCCCAGCCGTTCGGGAAGACCTCCGACGTTGTGGTGCGTCTTGATGATCGCCGACGGCCCTTTGATCGAGATCGATTCGATGACGTCGGGATAGAGCGTCCCCTGCGCGAGGTATCTCGCGTCGGGAATGCTCTTGGCCTCCTTCTCGAAGACCTCGATGAACGTGCGCCCGATGATCTTGCGCTTCTGCTCGGGATCGGTCACGCCGGCCAGCCTCTCGAAGAAGAGTGCCGACGCGTCCACGGCGCGGATCCGGATCCCGAGATGGCCGAAAGCCTCGACAACCTGGCGCGCCTCGTGCGCGCGCAAGAGCCCGTGGTCCACCAGGATGGGGTACACGCGCTCGCCCAGGGCCTCGCGCAGGAGCAGCGCCGTCACGGAGCTGTCGACTCCTCCCGACAGAGCGCAGATCACCGAGCCCGAGGGGGCCTGCGCACGGATGGCCGCAACTCGTTCCTGTCGGAAGCTCGACATCGTCCAGTTCGGCTCGACCCGGCACACGCGGAACAGAAAGTTCTGGAGGACCTGCGTGCCGTGCAGCGTGTGGCTGACCTCGGGATGGAACTGCACTCCGTAGACGGCCTTCTCGGGGTTCTCGAACGCGGCGACCGGCGCCGAGGAGGTGGACGCGACCACGCGAAATCCGGGCGGCGCGGCCACGACCGAATCGCCGTGGTTCATCCAGACCGTCTGCTCGGGCTCCAGCCCGGCGAAGAGCGCCGAGTCCGTGGCCACCTTGGCCGTCGCGCGTCCGTACTCCCGCCCCTCGTTAGCGACACGTCCGCCGATGGTGTGCGCGATCCACTGCATGCCGTAGCACAGGCCCAGGACCGGCACGCCGAGGGACGCCGGGTCGACGGAGGGCAGGGGCGCCCCCTTCTCGTACACGCTCTGAGGGCCCCCCGAGAGGATGATCCCGGCCGGATTCCAGCGGCGAATCTCTTCGGCGGGAGCGTCGGGCGGCAGCACGACCGAGAAGACGCGCGCCTCGCGGATCCGTCGGGCGATCAGCTGGGTGTACTGGCCGCCGAAGTCGAGGACAACGATGGAGCGGGGGACGCTCACGCGAAGCTCGCCCGGAAGATCATTACGGGTCCGGCCAGAACGGCGGCGGGAAGGACGGCGATTCCGGCTCCGGCGAAGGGCGCGGCTGCGGCGAGCAGCGGCGCGACGAGCGTGCCGGGCGCCTGGGCCATCGCCACGCGCTCTCCCATCCACATCGCCGCGCCCGAGGCGAGAAGGAAGAGAACGGGATAAACGGACGCGAACGCGGAGCCGAACGCCGAGCCCTTCTTTCGCGCCCGAGCGCCGAAGAGGACCCTCTCTCCCAGGACGATGGCGAGGAGAAAGATCAGAGCCAAAACGTAGGCCGGGACGAAGAAGACCAGGGCCTGCTCGACGAAACGCGTCTCGGCGGGGCGCGCCGCCGCCGCGTCGCCGAACCACTCCTGGAAGAAGGGGAACGTCCCGAAGCCGGGATCCTGACGCCCGTGCGTCAGCAGGAAGATCAGGACATCGAGGAGGAAGGCCGAGGGCAGGAGCAGAGCCGCTTGCCGGAGGAACTTCACGTCCCAAAGCATTGTAGCAGGCCGCGCCACGAACGCTGAATAGAATGGGGCGGCCGTGGCGCTTCGAAAATCGACGCGAATCTGGCTCGCGGTCTTCGCGATCGCCGCCTGCGCGAATGTTGCCGTGCAGCTGCTGCACGTCGAGGGCTGCTGGGGACCCGCGTTGGTCGCCGTGGCCTTTTCCGCCGTGCTCGTCCTGCTCTGGCGCGCCGGCGCGGCGGCGTTCCGCGGCATCGTCCGGCGGACGACCCTTCGCCTCGCCTTTTCCTACTTCCTGATCGGAATCGTGCCGATCCCGCTGCTGGCGATCCTCCTGCTGCTGTCGGCCTACATCCTCGCGCACCAGTTCATGGCGAGCCGGATGCGACGGGAGATCGTGGCGGTCGGCGAGCGCGCGCTCGCGAGCGATCGGTCCCTGCCACGCGTCACGGCCAATCCCGCCGGCCTCGTCGAGGCCTCGGACGTCTCGTGGCTCAAGCGCGGCGAGAAGGCGCCCTGGCTCGGCGAGCTCGCGCGGCCGGGTTTCCTCGCCAACGGCAACGACGTCTGGCTGGCCGTCCCGGAGAAAGGCGCGAAGGCCGCTCGCCTGTTGAACCTGAGCGACCCGAAGGCTCCCTGGATACAGGACTTCGCGGACCGCACCGGCTACCCGGTGGCCGTGGATCTGGAAAGAGCCACGCGCAACGAAAAGGGCATCAACATCTCGACGACGAAGGAGACTCAGCCGCCGGGAATGAAGGTCTCCGGCGCGACCGAGGATTCGTCCGAGTTCCGCAGGCCGCGCAATGCTCCTCTGCCGGGCACGGGGGCCTGGAAGGGAGACTGGATCCGCGCCTATTACCTGGAGATCGTGGCCAACGCGGTCGAGGAGGAGGCCGGGAGCGGCGGCAACGTCGCGATTCTCTCGGCCCGGGCCTCGCCGCAGCAGATCACCGACGAGTTCTTCCACCAGGGCGTGTCCGAGATCATTCGAGCCATCCAGATCGCCTACGTGGTGGTCGGCGGGCTGCTCCTGTTCATCTATCTCGCCGCACTCGCCATTGCGTTTGTTCTCGCCGGATCGATCGCTCGAAACGTCAACAAGCTCACGCGCGCGACGCAGGCCGTAGCGCGCGGCGACTTCTCGGTCCGCATCGGCTCGAAGTCCCGGGACCAGATCGGCGACCTGACCCGCTCCTTCGACGGGATGGCCGCATCGATGCAGACCCAGCTGGCCGAAACCGCGGCCAAAGAGCGCCTCGAAAGCGAAATCGCCGTGGCCCGCACGATCCAGCGCAAGCTCCTGCCCGCGACCGAAGCCTCGCTCGACGGGCTCGACGTGCGCACCCACTTCGGTCCGGCCGACGAGATCGGCGGCGACTACTACGACTACATCGCCGCACCGGGCGGCAAGACCGTCGTGG
Source organism: uncultured Acidobacteriota bacterium (assembly GCA_963733815.1). Lineage (GTDB taxonomy): Bacteria > Acidobacteriota > Thermoanaerobaculia > UBA5066 > Gp7-AA6 > DAHUXD01. The sequence continues at coordinate 303,421 of CAVTEG010000006.1, forward strand.
CCATCGGGGACGTTTCGGGTCACGGCCTGCCGACGGGACTCCTCGTCGCCATGGTGAAGGCGGCCCTGGCGACGCTGGTCGAGACGGGGCACGGCGGCGCGGAGCTCTTCGCGCGCTTGAACGAGCTGATCTACCGGTCGACCGATCCGCGCCACTACATGACGCTGGTGACCCTCGAGTACGACGCCGCCCGGCGTCGGGGGCTCCTGACCAACGCCGGCCAGCTTCCCCCATATCGGATCTCGTCCGGACGGGTCGAGGCCCTGTCGATGCCGGCGCTGCCGCTGGGGCTCTTCCCGGGCCGCTCGTTCCCGCAACAGGAATTCCAGTTCCAGGCGGGAGACCTCGTGGTCTTCTACACGGACGGTTTCATCGAGGCTTTCGATGCCGCCGAGGAGGCTTTCGGCTTCGAGCGTTTCGAGGCCGTCCTGCGCACGCGTGCCGCCGACGGCGCGGCGGCCCTGCGCGAGGCCCTGCTGGCCGCCGTCGCGGCGCACACGGGCGCGCGCCCCGCCGAAGACGACCGGACCCTGATGATCGTCACTCTCCACTGACGCTGGGCGGTGGGATAGAGTCCCGCCTCAAACACGGAGACGACATGCGAACCAGGATCCTCGTCCTCGGCGGCTCCCTTCTGTCCGCCTGGCTCCTCGGCCAGACCTCGCCCTTCGTCGACGAGAAGGTCGAACGCCTGCTCTCCAACGAGATCTCGGGCGACATCGCCTTCGAGACCGAGCGCGTCACGACGCAGTGGCACAAGCCGTCCGGATCCGAGGGCTTCTTCGCCGTTGCGCACTACATCGAGCAGCGGGCGCGCGCCGTCGGTCTCTCGGACGTGGGCTGGATCGACCAGGCCGCCCAGTCCGCCGCGTGGACGCCGCTCCGCGCCGAGGCGTGGCTGATCGCGGGCGACGGCGCCGCGGCGAAGGAGACGCGCCTGGGCTCCTATGCCGAGGCCAAGACCTCGATCGCGGACTTCTCGCGCCCGGCCGACGTCACGGCCGAGCTCGTGGACGTGGGCTCCGGAGAAAAGGCCTCCGACTACGCCGGCAAGAACGTGAACGGCAAGATCGTCCTCGCGTTCGGGAGTCTGGCCAACGTCACGGAGCAGGCCGTCTGGAAGCGCGGAGCGGCCGGGATCCTCTCCTGGAACTCCTCGCGTCTGAATCCCCTCGCCGAGCATCCCGATCAGATCGCCTGGTCGGGCGTTCCCGAGGAAGACGGCCCCAACGGCGAGAAGACGACGTTTGCCTTCCTCATTTCGGCGCGGCAGGGCAAGGCTCTCTCCGATCTCATGAGCGGCGAGAGCTCCCGGCGATGGGGAGCGGAAGCGGCGAAGGCCGGAGAGACGCTGCGTGTTCGGGTCGTCGTCGAGTCGTCGACGCTTTCCGAGAAGAAGACCGCGATGGTCGAGGCGCGGATTCCCGGGACCGACCCGGCGCTGCCCGAGATCGTGCTGACCAGCCATCTCCAGGAGAACATCTCGGCCAACGACAACCAGTCGGGTGTGGCCAGCATGCTCGAGATCGGGCGCTCGCTCTCGAAGCTCATCGCCGATGGCAAGCTCCCCCGCCCTCGGCGCGGCATCCGGTTCTGGTGGTGCGACGAGATCTACTCCGAGTACCGCTACTTCGCGGATCATCCGGGCGAGGAAAAGAAGATCCTCGTCAACCTCAACCAGGACATGGTCGGCGCAAAGCAGTCGATCGGATCGCGGACGGAGTACATGGCGCGCACACCCTGGTGGAGGCCGTCCTACCTCTCCGACGTCCAGGAGAGCGTGCTCGACATGGTCGTCCGCGGCAACAACGCGTACCTCGCGGCATGGCAGGCGGGCTCGATTCCACCCGGCGTGGCATTCACCAAGCCGCTGTTCTCGCATCTCGGGACGCGCGACCCATATCACGCGAAGGCGGTCCCGTACTTCGATTCGACCGATCACATGGTGTTCAACGACGCGTGGGTCGGCGTTCCGGGCACGACCCTGACGAACTGGCCCGACGAGTACATCCACTCCAGCGACGACGACCTGTGGCAAATCGATCCCACGCAGATCAAGCGCAACGCATTCGTGGTGGCGACGACCGCCTGGTGGCTGGCTAATGCCGGTGAAGCGGAGGCGAGCTGGCTGGCGGACTACGTCGCCGGTCGCGGTGCCGAGCGGCTCGGCCGCGAATGGGTCACGGCGCAAAACTGGCTGCGGGACGGCATGGGAACCGATGCCGATCGCCGCCGCGCGGCCCGCGATCTGTTCTCAGTCGCGCTCGACAAGGAGGTCGCGGCCGTCGAATCGACGCGCGGCCTGGGAGCGCCGGACCCCGCGCGGTCGCGCGCCGTGGCTTCCCTGCGCGCCGTGGCCGGTCCGATCGCTCAGGGTCTGCCGAGCGTTCCCGACCGCGCCGCCGATCCGGCTCTCGCGCGCCTCGCCGCAAAGACCCCGCGCCGCCCCGTGGCGACCCTGGCGGAGTGGATGGCGCTCGAGCACGAGGTCACGGGCAAGCGCCACGCCGCGGATCGCTCGCAGCGGGACGCGAAGGAGAAAGAAGAGGAGGCTCGAAAGTCGGGCCGCGCCAAAAAGCCCGCGACCCCCGCCACTCCCGCGGCCGACGAGGAAGCCGAGAAGCTTTCGCCTCTGATGCAGGCCGCCGTCATGAACCGGATCGATGGGAAGACCAACGCCGCCAACATCGCCCGCGCGGTCTGCGCTGAAGCCCTGTCGGCGGGCTGGTGGTACTACGGGAAGACGACGCCGGATTTAGTCGAGAAGTTTCTCGCGAAGCAGGCGAAGGACGGGCTCGTCGTCTGGTAGCAATCGGCCGCGGGACTCAGCTCCAGCGCCCGTCGACCCAGTACCAGCCTTTGCTCGAGCGTTTCCACGTTCCGGACACCCAGGTGGCGCCGGCGCGCGGCGGCCGCTGCCAGCCGCCGTCGATCCAGATGTAGGTGGTTCCGTCCCACCGGTAGTACCCCTTCGTCCAGACGTAGGCGCTTCCGGGCGAGACGCCCTGAGTCTCTTCGAGAGGTTTCGGCGGAGCGACGGGCACGTAGACGACGTCGGGTGGAGTGGATGCGCATCCGAACGAGACCAGGGCCGCCGCCGCCAGTATCAGCGTCGCGGCGACGCGCTTCACTTCCATTTCCCCTCGATCCAGTACCAACCGCCGCGGGCGTGCTTCCAGTGTCCCGCGACCCAGACGACGTGCGGCCGCGGAGGCAGAACCCACAGGCCCGGAACCCAGACGTAGGCCGTCCCGTTCCAGCGGTGGAACCCTCCGATCCAGACGTAGCCCGCGCCCGGAGCCACCACGCGCACCTCGGCGGGAGGAGAAGGCGGCGCTACCTTGACATAGACCCGCGTCCCCGCGAGCACCGGAACCGCGAACAATCCGCAGGCGAAAACGAGTGCGGCCGCCGTCGAATGCCGTTTCATCTTTACCCCCGCCCATTGGACGATTCCGGCTTCGAGCGGTTGACCTCTCACAACTCGTGCTGCAGGACGCGCCGGAGCGTCGCGGCGTCGATGTTTCCCCCCGAGACAATGACAGCAACCTTCTTGCCAGCAAGCGTCTCGCGCAGCCGGAGAAGACCCGCGAGGCCCGCCGCTCCGGCGCCCTCCGCGAGATTGTGCGTCGTGCGCAGGAGCAGTCGGATCGCTTCGGCGATCTCGGACTCTTCGACGACGACGAAACCGGAGAGCCCTTCGCGCAGCGCTTCGAAGGTCAGCGCGTAGACGCTGCGCGTTGCGAGGCCGTCGGCGAACGTGTCCGCGGTCGCCCCTTCGACAGGGCGGCCGGCATGGAAGGAATCGTGCGCCGCCCGGGCCCCCGCGGCCTGCACGGCGTAGACGGCGAGCGTGGGCTTGAGGACGCGGGCAACGGTCAGCGCGCCCACGGCCTGCGAGCCGCCGCCCACGGCGACCACGAGCGCATCCAGATCGGGCCGCTCGTCGAGGATCTCGAGCGTGAGCGTGCCGGCGCCCGCGATGACGTCCCGGTCGTTGGTCGAATGCACGAGACGCATCCCACGCTCGCCCAGGAGGCGCTGGGCCACCTTGACCGACTCGTCGTAGTCCGCGCCGTCCTCAACGAGTGTGGCGCCATAGCCCCGCATGCCCTCGTTCTTCTCGGGGTTGTTGCCTCGCGGGACGCACACAGTGATCGGGATCCCGAGTGCCGCGCCCGCAAACGCCAGACCCAGGCCGTGGTTGCCCCTCGTGGCCGCGACGACGCCCCGCCGGCGCTCGTCGGGGGAGAGCCGCGTGAGGGCCGAGCAGGCATTTCGCACCTTGAAGGAGTTGGTCGGGGCCTGGTTCTCGTGCTTGACCCAGACCTCGATCCCGCGGCCGACCTCGGCGTCCAGCGGCGCGTAGCGGCGCAGCGCCGTCGGCGCGACCCAGGGCCGGATGCGCTTGCGCGCCGCCAGGACATCCTGGAACCGGATCGGCCACGTCGCCGCGCGCTCGACCTCGCCCATGAACCGTGAAAATATCCGGCCTCGACATGCCCCCCAAGCGGAAAAAGAAGGTCGAGCCGAAATCGCGCGGCCTCTCCCCTTCCGACATCGGCGGCGGAGATCCGTCTCCGGCCGCGGCGGCGCTCGCGGCGTCGATCGAGAACGACGGGGGCGCCGCGCTCGCGGTCTATCGCGACCCTCTCGGCGGGCACTGGCAGATCCTGGCCTCGCTGCCGATCGACATCGTCGAGCCCACGCCGTTCCAGCGCGACCTCTCCGACACCCACGTCAAACGGCTGACGGGCGTGATGGAAGCCCTGGATCGCTTTCTGGATCCGATCATCGCGGTGCGCAGCGAGGACGGTCGTTACTGGACTCCCAACGGGAATCACCGGCTGGCGTCGCTGAAGAAACTCGGCGCGAAGTCCGTCGTGGCGCTGGTTCTGCCCGAGCCCGAAGTCGCCTACAAGATCCTGGCTCTCAATACGGAAAAGGCGCACAACCTGCGCGAGAAATCCCTCGAGGTCGTGCGGATGGCGCGGGACCTCGCGGGCAAGGAATCGCTCGCCGAGAAGGACTACGCGCTCGAATTCGAGGAGGCCGCGTTCCTCACACTCGGGATGTGCTACGAGAAGAACGGCCGCTTCGCGGGCGGTGCGTACCACCCGGTCTTGAAGCGCGTGGACACGTTTCTCGCCAAGCCCCTGGCGGCCGCTCTCGAGGTTCGCACGAAGCGCTCCGACCGGCTGATGGAGCTCGAACAGGCCGTGGCCGAGGCGATGGCCGCGCTGAAGGCGCGCGGCTTCGAGAGCCCGTACCTGCGGGCGTTCGTGGTGGCGCGGATCAATCCCCTTCGATTCCAGCGCGGCGCCAAGGCCGAGTTCGACGAGACGATCGACAAGATGCTGGCGTCCGCGAAGAAGTTCAAGGCGGACTCCGTCAAGCCCGAGCAGCTCGCCCGGGCGGGCGGAGCGTCGGAGGAGTGAGATGCGCAATCGCTGGATCGCCGCCGCAGTCCTCGTCTCCACGGCAGCCGTGGGAGCCGCGAGCCCCGGCGCCCCCGACCTCGCCACCGCGAAGGTCGTGGACCTGACGCACACCTTCGACAAGACCACGATCTACTGGCCGACCTCGCCGTCGGCGTTCGAGTTGAAGCCCCTGGCGGACGGGCAGACTCCGGGAGGCTGGTTCTATCGGTCCAACGCCCTGTGCACGCCCGAGCACGGCGGCACGCACCTCGACGCTCCGAGCCACTTCGCGAAAGAAGGCCGTAGCGCCGACCAGATCCCTGTGCGGCAGCTCATCGCTCCGGCTGCCGTCCTCGACGTCCGCGCGGCGTCGTCGAAGGACCCGGACTATCGGCTCACTCTGGAGGACGTGAAGGCCTGGGAGAAGACGCACGGCCCCATTCCCGCCGGCGCGATCGTCCTGCTGCGAACCGGGTGGAGCTCTCGCTGGCCCGACCGGAAGAGCTACCTCGGCGACGACACTCCGGGAGACGCGTCGAAGCTCCACTTCCCGTCCTACGGCAAAGAGGCGGCGGAGTACCTCGTGAAAGACCGCAAGGTATCCGCGATCGGCGTCGACACCGCTTCGATCGATTACGGCGCGTCGAAGGACTTCGTCGTGCACGTCGTCGCCAACGGCGCCAACGTCCCGGGGCTCGAGAACCTCGACCACCTCGAGGAGCTGCCGGAATGGGGCGCCTGGGTGGTCGCGCTGCCGATGAAGATCGGCGGGGGCTCCGGCGGCCCGCTGCGCATCGTCGCGCTGCTGCCGTCGGCCCCGTGATGGCCCGCCCGCACCCCTTCGGCCTCCACCGCTCTCTCGATCCCCCGGGCGTGCTGCCCCAGGCCGCGCGCCGGCTCGACGCCACGCCGCGCGCGCTCGAGAACGAGATCGCCGTGTCGGTGCGCGCGCTCTCGATCGACTCCGCGTCGTTCCGCCAGCTTCGCGAGACCGAAGCGGCGACGGCCGAGCCGGTTGGCGCCCAGATCGCCCGCATCGTCAAAGAACGCGGGAAGATGCAGAACCCCGTGACCGGCTCGGGGGGAATGCTGCTTGGCGAGGTCGCCGACGTCGGCGCCCGCCATCCCGCGGCCGGAACGCTCTCGCGGGGGACCGCATCGCCTCGCTCGTCTCGCTGACGCTGACGCCGCTCCAGCTCGAGACCGTGGGCGCCGTTCACATCGAGACCGAGCGTGTCGAGGTTGCGGGAACGGCGATCCTCTTCGAGCGCACGCTCTACGCGCGCCTGCCCCCGGATTTTGCCGAGGCCGTCGCGCTGGCCGCGTTCGACGTGGCCGGAGCCCCCGCCGCCGTGCTCCGCGACGCCCGCGCCGGCCAGACGGTAGTCGTCGTCGGCACCGGCAAGGCCGGGCTCTTGTGTCTCGCGGCCGCGCGCGAGGCCGTCGGAGCCAAGGGCCGCGTGCTCGCCGTCGAACCTTCCCCGCGCGCCGCCGAGCGCGCACGCTCGCTCGGATTCGCCGACGAGGTGTTCGCGATCGACGCACGCGATCCGGTCGCGATGCTGTCGGCCGTCGAGGCCGCAACGTCCGGCGCACTCGCCGACCTCGTCGTCAACGTCGCGAACGCGCCGGGCACCGAAGCCGCCAGCGTTCTCTGCGCGCGCGACGACGGCGCCGTCCTCTACTTCGGGATGGCGACGTCGTTTTCGGCCGCGGCGCTCGGCGCCGAAGGCCTGGCCAAGCCCACGCGCCTGTGGATCGGTAACGGCTTCGTTCCGGGCCACGACGAGACGGCGCTGGCGCTGCTCCGCCGACATCCCTCGCTGTCGGCCGCGTTCGCGTCGCTCGCGGGGCCCGGCCGGTGAGCGCCGCCGGGGCGCTGGCCGCGCGGCTCTACGCGTCCAGGGCCCGGCGTGTCGCGTTTCTCGGCCTCGCCAAGAACGTCGGCAAGACGACCGCGCTGGTCTCCGTCCTCGCGGAGCTTCACCGCATGGGTGTCGCCGCCGGGACGACCTCGGCCGGGCGCGACGGCGAAGCGTTCGACGCCATCACCGGCGAGCCCAAGCCCCGCTTCCGGGTCTGGCCCGGGCAATTCGTCGCCTCAGCCGAGTCCACATTCGCCGCCGCTTCGTTCCCAACGACCGAAGTCGCGACCCTTTCTTTCCCCACTCGATTCGGTCCGGTCCAGCTGCGCCGCTCCGAAGGAGAGGGAGAGATCGAGCTGATCGGACCGTCGACGGCCGCGCAGATGGACCGGTCGGCCGCGGCCCTCGAGGCCGCCGGCGCCGAGATCGTGCTGCTCGACGGAGCGATCGGACGCCGGGCCTTCGCCGGCGCGCGCGTCGCCGATGCGGTCGTACTCTGCGTCGGAATGGCTGCCGGCGCGACGATCGAGGCGGTTCTCGCCGCGACGCGCGGAGCGCTGGAGGTCCTGCGGCTCAAGGCACCCCGGGAGGACGCATCGATCACGTCCCGCGAGGGCGCCGTGACCGACGTCTCGCTGCGCGAACGGCCGCCGTCGCCCGGCCAGACGCTCGTCGCCGAGGATTTCACGTCGATCTTCCTGACGCTCGAGGAGCGCCGCGCCCTGCGCGAGCGGGGCGTCTTGCTGGCCGTCCGGAAGCCCGCCCGGTTGCTGGCAGTGACCGCGAACCCCACGGCTCCCGCGCGTCCGCCGGTCCCCCCCGCACGATTCTTCGAGGCGCTCGTCGCCGAGGCGTCCGGCACCCCGGTCTACGACCTGGAGGCTGACTTCGAGTCAGACTGAGGCGGCTCTCGTATACTTTTCGCGCCCATGTCCGGAAAACTCGACCTGCCCGCCTCCGAGATCGAGCGCTGCCGGGCGCTGGCGCGGACGGTCGCCGAGGGTGTGCGCGCGGAGACCGAGCGGTACACGACGGTTTCCACGGAACGGACGGTCCTGCGCCTTCTCGGCGTGGACGGCGTCGACGGCGACGACGTGCCGCTCCCCAATCGCATCGTCGATGCGCTGCAGAGGGCCGGCCGGCTGTCGCAGGGCGCGGCCGTCTGGATGGGCAGCGCGATGGCGGGAGGCGCAGCCGACCCCGCGGACGCCGCGCGGCGGCTGACCGAGTCCGGCGGGAGCCTGCCGGAGCATCCGCGCTGGCGGGAAGCCATCGCCCCGCTCGTCGAGCGTGGCCTCGCGAGAATCCGGGCCAACCGCGCCGAGCGGGAACGCCGCCTCGCGGCGTATCCGCCGGATGAGCTGCCGCTGCTCTACGCCATCGTGGCCACCGGAAACATCCACGAGGACGTGGTCCAGGCGACGGCGGCCGCCCGCGCGGGGGCCCAGTGCATCGCCGTCATCCGCTCGACGGCGCAGTCCCTGCTCGACCACGTGCCCTACGGCGCGACGACCTCGGGTTTCGGCGGCACGTACGCGACTCAGGAGAACTTCCGGCTGATGCGCGCCGCGCTCGATGCTCTGGAGCCCGAGATCGGCCGCTACGTCCGGCTCGTCAACTACTGCTCGGGCCTCTGCATGCCCGAGATCGCGGCGATGGGGGCGTTCGAACGGCTCGACATGATGTTGAACGACGCCCTCTACGGAATCATCTTCCGCGACATCAATCCCATGCGGACGCTGATCGACCAGAACTTCTCCCGACGCATCAACGCGGTCGCCGGCGTCGTCATCAACACCGGCGAGGACAACTATCTGACGACGGCCGACGCCGTCGAGCAGGCGCCGGCGGTCCTGGCTTCCCAATTCATCAACGAGCGGCTGGCCAGAGATGCGGGACTGGAGACCTGGCAGATCGGCTTGGGCCACGCCTTCGAGATCGACCCGGAGCTCGAGGACGGCCTGCTTTACGAGATCGCGCAGGCCGAGGCCGCGCGGGAAATCTTCCCCGACGCTCCCCTGAAGTACATGCCGCCGACCAAGCACATGACCGGCAACGTCTTCCGCGGGTACCAGCAGAATGCGCTCTTCGTGCTGACCTCGGTGGCTACCCGTCAGTCGATTCACCTGCTCGGCATGCTGACCGAGGCTCTCCACACGCCTTTCCTTCACGACCGCTGGCTCGCCATCGAGCAGGCGAAGACGATCCGGACCAACGCCCGGCACCTCGCCGACGAGATTGCGTTCCGCCCCGACGGGAGGATCGTCCGGCGCGCGCGCGAGGTTTTGACCGGTGCAGGACGGATCCTCGAGCGCGTGGCCGAGCGGGGTCTCTTCCCGGCGCTGGCCGACGGCGTCTTCGCCGACACCCGAAGGCCGAAAGATCGCGGCCGCGGATTCGAGGGCGTGGTCGCGCGCGACGCCGATTACGCGAACCCCTTCATGGAGGCGTGGAGCGCGGCGCCCGCCGGGGCGCGGTCGTGACCGCGCCCCGCACCGTCCGCCCGTACGGCGACAAGAAGAACGACGGCGCCGTCCAGCTCTCCTTCACGCTTCCGGTCGCCAAGTCCGCCGCCGCGGTCGAGGCCGCAAAGCGCTGGGTCTCCCAGATGGGCGTGCGCGAGCCTTACGTCACGCTCGCGGAGGCGATCGCTCCGGAGTTCACGTACTTCGTGGTCTACGGACGGGCGACGCACGAAGTCGACCTCTCCGCCATCGCCGTCGAGGAGGCTCCCTCCGCCAGCCTCGACCGCGAGGCGATCGACGCGGAGATCGCGCGGCGCTTCGGCCGGAGGCTGATCGTGCTGGGCTGCGCGCTGGAGTCCGACGCGCACACGGTGGGCCTCGACGCGATCTTCAACATGAAGGGCTTCGCCGGGGATTACGGCCTCGAGCGCTACCACGGGTTCGACGCCCGGAATCTCGGAGCGCAGGTGCCGGTCGCCGAGGTGGCCCGGCAGGTTCGCGTCACGGGAGCGGATGCGGTCCTGGTTTCGGCGACGGTGACGCAGAACGAGATCCACATCCGCCACATGACCGACCTCGTGGACATGCTGGAAGCCGAGCGACTGCGCGACCGTGTCGTCCTCGTCGCGGGAGGCGCCCGGGTCGACCACGCGTTGGCCAAAGAGCTCGGGTACGACGCCGGGTTCGGTCCCGGCACCAGGCCTTCGCGTGTCGCCGCCTTCCTCCTCGAGGAAATCTCGCGGCGCCACGGAGTCGGGAACCCCGCGTGAGCGACCGCGTCCTGCTGCGGCTGCGCGTCGGCGCCGAGCACGCGCACTACGGCGGCGGTCTCGTCGACGGGGCGTTCGTTCTGAAGCTCTTCGGCGACGCCGCGACGGAGCTCCTCATCCGGCGCGACGGAGACGAGGGCCTCTTCCGCGCATACTCGTCGGTGGATTTCCTGGCGCCGGTCCACGGCGGCGACTACCTCGAGGTCGAGGCCGAGCTGACCCGCGTCGGGAAGACGTCCCGCGAGCTGCGGTTCGAGGCGCGAAAGGTGATCGCGCCGCTCGAGGGGTCGGCGGCCCGGGTCCTCGAGCCTCCCCAGGTCGTCGCGCGGGCCGTCGGCACCTGCGTCGTCCCGCTCGAAAAGCAGCGGGGCCGCGGATGAGCGACGAGCTCCTGATCACCGTGGCCGGCGTGGGCGCCGAGGTCACCCGGGAGCAGCAGCCGAACCTTCCGCTCCTGCCGGACGAAGTCGGCGAGGAGTACCGTCGCGCGTGCGACGCCGGCGCCACGATCGGCCACATCCACGGACGCCTCCCCGACGGAAGGCCCACGCAGGACCGGGAGACCTTCCGCGCCTACTCCGCCGCGATCCGCCAGCGCTGCCCGATCCTCCAGCAGTTCTCCACCGGCGGCGCCGTCGGGATGACTGTCGAGGAGCGCATCGCCGCCGTGGATCTGAAGCCCGACATGGCGACGTTGACGCTGGGGACCTGCAACTTCGGCGACGACGTCTTCGAGAATTCCCTTCCGACGATCCGAGCGATCCTGTCGCGGCTGCAGCAGCATGGCATTACACCCGAGCTGGAGATCTTCGACGACGGAATGCTCGCGACCGCCGACGTGCTCTTCGCGAAGGGACTCCTGAAACCGCCGGCGCACTTCGATTTCGTGCTGGGCGTTCCGGGAGCCGCCGCGGCCACCGCCGAGAACCTGACGCACTTCGCGCGCTCGATCCCGGCCGGCTGCACCTGGACCGTCGCCGGCATCGGGCGACGCCAGACCGCGATGGCCACGATGGCGATCGCGATGGGCGGGCACGTCCGCGTCGGTTTCGAAGACAACATCTACTACCGCAAGGGAGAGCTGCGCGGACTCCAACGCCCGCTTCGTCGAGCGCGTGGTCCGCATCGCCCGGGAGGTGGGACGGGAGCCCGCCTCGATCGCGCAGGCCCGCGCGATCCTGCGCCTCCCCGCCGCGGCTTGAGCGCGGAGCCGGGGCCCGAGGCGCCCGAGCTCTCCAGGGGCCTCGGGCTCTGGGATACGAGCCTGCTCGTCCTGGGCCTCGCCATCGGCGGCGGCATCTTCCTGGTGCCGACCTCGATCGCGAAAGCGGTGCCATCCGAGCCGGGGATCCTCGCCCTCTGGATCGTCGGCGGGCTCCTCGCCATCGCGGGCGGCCTCGTGTATGCCGAGATGGGCGCGATGCTGCCACGGGCCGGCGGCATGTACGTCTACTTCCGAGAGGCCTTTGGTGAGCTGCCGGCCTTCCTCTACGCGTGGGTCGCCTTCTGGATCATCATCATCGGGTCCGATGCCGCCGTCGCCGTCGGATTCTCGACCTACCTCGCCGTTTTCTTTCCGTCGCTCGGCAACGACCACGTCCTCGCGGCTCTGGGTCCCGTCACCATCTCGGCCGGCCAGCTGGTCGCCGTGGCGCTCACCCTGATCCTGTCGGCAACGCACTACGTCGGCGTTCGCGAGGGAGCCCGGATCCAGGGCGCCTTCACTGCCCTCATCGTGATCGCCCTGGCCGCCATGGTGCTGGGCGGCCTTTTCGGCTCGGCGCCGGCCGCGGCACGCGCGCCGATCGCCGGGGCGCCCCCGATCGTTCTCGCGGCGGTCGGCACCGCGCTCATCGGCGTTTTCTGGACCTTTTACGGATGGAACGAAATCGTCGCCGTCGCGGGAGAGGTCGCCAACCCGAAGCGCAATCTTCCCGTCGCGCTCATCCTCGGAGTCGGTCTGCTGACGCTGCTCTACGTCGGCGTCAACGCGGCCTTCCTCAAGGTGATTCCGGCCGTCGAGATGGCTTCGACGGAACAGCCCGGCACCGTCGCGGCGACGCGGCTCTTCGGGCCCGGCGCCGGCCTGCTCGTCGCTCTCGCGATCACCGCGGCGGCGGTCGGCTGCACGTCGGCGGGCCTTGTCCCGGCGCCGCGCGTCGTGTACGCGCTTGCCAAGGACGGGCTCTTTCCGAAGGCCTTCGCCCGCGTCCATCCCCGATTCCGGACGCCCTCCTTCGCCATCGTCGTGCAAGCGATCTGGATGTCGCTGCTCTGCCTGTCGGGCCGGTACGAGCAGCTCTACACCTACGCGACCTTCTTCGTGATCCTCGCGTATGCCGCAACGGGCATCGCGCTCTTCGTCTTCCGGCGCCGACATCCGGACTTGCCCCGTCCGTATCGCTGCTGGGGGTACCCGGTCGTGCCGTTCGTCTTCGTCGTGAGCTCGGTCCTCCTCGCGGTCAACACGGTGCGCGAGCAGCCGAAGGAGACGCTCGCCGGAATCGGGATCCTGCTGCTCGGCCTGCCTGTCTACTTGCTGATGCGCCGAAAGGCCGGGGGGAAGCTGACATGAAACTCCTCGTCGCGGCGGTCGGTCTGCTGCTGGCCGCCAGTCCACCCAGTCCGGAGACGGAGGCATCGCTGACGGGCTTTTCTCCCGAGCGCGACGCCTGGCAACGCGACTACGAGAAGCGGTTCCTGGCGCTTCCCCAGCCCGAAGAGTGCGGGGCGATCCTGCGGGAGTTGACCCGGACGCCGCACCTCGCGGGCACCGACGGAAACGCCCGGGTCGCCGCGTTCCTGGCGGCGGAATACAAGAAGGCCGGATTCGACGTGACCATGCCGAGCTACGAGGTGCTCCTGTCGTACCCGAAGACCGCGAAGATCGAGATCCTCGGCGAGCCCGACGTGGCGCTGGGCCGGGGAGAGCCGGCGATCCCGTCGGATCCCGACACCAACGTCCCGGAAGCCGCGATCCCGTGGAACGCGTACGCGCCGGCCGCCCAGGTCACGGCGGAGGTCGTCTACGTCAACCGCGGGAGCGCCGAGGACTACGACCGGCTCGCGAAGATGGGCGTGGACGTGCGCGGCAAGATCGCCCTGGCGCGCTACTTCGGGGGCTACCGCGGCGGCAAGTCCCTGGAGGCCGAGAAGCGCGGCGTCCTGGCCGTGCTGGTCTACTCGGATCCGATCGACGACGGCTGGTTCCAGGGGCTCGCGTATCCGGACGGACCGTGGGGGCCGTCCTCGCACTTCCAGCGTGGGGCCAACGTCTACGACTTCATCGTCCCGGGCGATCCCCTCACACCCGGTTGGGCCTCGACGGCCGACGCAAAGAGAATCCCGATCGCGGACTCGGAGATCCTGCCGAAGATGCCGATGATGCCGCTTTCCGCGCGGGACGCCGCCGAGATCCTCAAGAGGCTGCGCGGGCCCGCGGTGCCGGAGTCGTCGTGGCAGGGGCTCGCTCTCGCCGACACGTATCGCGTGGGGCCGGGCCCGGTGCGTCTGTCGCTCGAGATCGACAACACCCGGGAGCGCCGCAAGATCACCAATGTCATCGCCACGCTCAAGGGGACCGACGAGCCCGACCGGAAAGTCCTGCTCTCCAACCACTACGACGCCTGGGTCTACGGAGCGGTGGACCCCTCCTCGGGCACGGCCGCGATGCTGTCGCTGGGCCGGGCTCTCGGCAAGCTCGCCGCCGACGGCTGGCGGCCGCGCCGCACGATCGTCATGGCTTCGTGGGATGCCGAGGAATACACGTTGACCGGGTCGACGGAATGGGGCGAGGAGAACGAGAAGGACTTGAAGAAGAACGCCGTCGTCTGCATCAACGTGGACGAGGCGACCCACGGGAAGATCTTCTCGCCGTCGGCGTCGCCCCTGCTCTTTCGAGCGATTCGCGAGGCGGCGCGGGACCTGCCGGATCCGTCCGACTCCAAGCGCAGCCTCGCCGACGCCTGGCGGCAGAACGCCGGGTTCATCGGCGTCCAGAGCTACGCGACTTCGACCGGAGCGAGCGAGGAGCTTCCGGTGGCGGTCCTGGGCAGCGGCTCGGACTACACCGTCTTCTTCAACCACATCGGCGTCGCGTCGACCGATCTCGTGTTCGACGGTCCCTACGGCGTCTACCACTCGGTCTACGACACCTACGAATGGGTGGCGAAGCAGGGCGACCCCGGGTTCCTCTACCACGCGGCGATGGCGAAGTACGCGGGCCTACTCGCGCTGCGGTTCGCCAACGCCGATACCTTACCGTTCGACGCGTCCGTCTATGGTCTCGAGATCGCCCGATACGCCGACGAGCTGCGCGGCCTCCCCGCGGCATCGGCGCACTCGGTCGCGCTTTCCGCGCTCGCCCAGAAGGCGCGCGCCTGGAGCGCGGCGGCGGGCCTCGCGCAGAAGGCGATCTATTCGCGATTGCACGAGCGGCGCGCAAGCCCTCCGGACTTCAAGGACGCCAACGCATGGCTGTTGTCCCTCGAGCGCGCGGTCCTCGATGCGCCCGGGATCCCGGGACGGCCGTGGTTCCGGCACCTGGTCTACGCGCCTCTTCCGTCGTACCGCGCCGAGACGCTTCCGGCGATCCGGGAGGCCATCGTCGAGGGGCGTTCGGAGTTTGCCGGTCTCCAGATCCGGCGACTCGGAGACCGTCTCGACGCGGCGACGGCGGCGGCCAAGACGGCGGCGGGCGGACCGGCTCCGCGGCCGACGCCCCGAAAGAAGTAGCTCCCGCGACTGTCTAGCGGCTGACGACTGTGGCGGGAGCCGGGGCGGCCTCGCCCGTGGTGGACGCCGCGGGCATCGGCTGCCACCAGCCGAGAATCCGATTCACGTAGGCCACGGTCTCGCGGTAGGGCGGCACGCCGCCGTAGGTATCGACCGCGCCTTCGCCCGCGTTGTACGCCGCGAGCACCAGCTCGGGGTGATGACCGAAGCGGTCCACCAGCTCGCGCAGGTAGCGCACGCCGCCGCGGACGTTCGACGCCGGATCGAAGGGCTTCTTCACCTCGAGGCGCCGGGCCGTCGCGGGCATCAGCTGCATCAGTCCCCTCGCGCCCTTGCGCGAGACGGCCCGCGGCTGATAGTTCGACTCGGCTCGAATCAGAGCGGAGACCATCGACGCGTCCAGGTTCGCACGGCGAGCCTCTTCGTCGATGAGCGCGTCGTAAGCGGTGGCGAAGAGAGGCTTGCGCTCGGGGCGGTACGACAGGTCGGCGAGTACGACGCGCGCGGTTTCGTCGTGGACGATCACGGTGTCCACCACCACTTCGTCGTCCACGATGCGCTCCACGCGATCGAGGTCGACCATGTAACTGCCGCCGCCGGGGAGCGCGATCTCGAGCTGTTCCGAGAGAACCCGATAGCCGACGGCCTTCACGACCCGGCCGTCCTCGAAGACGACCAGCTCCGCCCGGGCCGGGGACGCGGCGAGGGAGGAGAGACAGGCAAAGCCCGCCAGGGCGGCAAGACGGCGCATTCGGGAGGCGAAACCCGTCCCTCCCGCGGGGCATTCCGAAAAGGGGGACTTCACCGTCCTATTTTCGCACGCCCGGCTCGAGCCGCCCGCGGGTGGTACCGGTCGTAAACCCGGCGCAGCCTCCCCCGCGAGACCTGCGTGTAGACCTGCGTCGTCGCGATATCGGCATGCCCGAGCATCATCTGGAGGGCCCGGAGATCCGCTCCGTGCTCGAGCATGTGGGTCGCGAACGAGTGCCGCAGCCGATGGGGCGTCAGGCGGCTCCGGATGCCGGCGGCGCGGCCGTAACCGTCGATGAGCTGCCAGAACCTCTGACGGGTCATCGCGGCGCCTCGCGCCGTCAGAAACAGCGACGGCGAGCGCTTGGAGTCCAGGGCGGGACGCGCGGCGTCGAGGTATCGGGCCAGCCAGCGCGCCGCCGATTTGCCAAACGGTACGAGCCGCTCCTTGCCCCCCTTTCCGCGGACCCGCAGGATCCCCGCCTCCAGGTCCGGAGCGTCCTTGGGAAGCCCCACGATCTCCGACACGCGCAGGCCCGAGGCATAGAGAAGCTCGAGCATCGCGCGATCCCGCAGACCCAGAGGCCCCGACGCATCCGGCGCCTCGAGCAGCGCTTCCACCTCGCGTTCCGAGAGGGCCTTGGGCAGCGCGAGCCCGGCCTTCGGGCTCGCGAGATCCGCTGTCGGATCCTGCTCGAAACCCAGGTGCGCCGCCGCGAACCCGTAGAACCCCCGCACGGCCGACAGAGCCCTCGCGGTGGACCGCGAAGACAGGCCCCGGGATCGCAGGTGCGCGAGATACCGCCCCAGGTCCGACCGCGAGGTCTTCGAAGCCGCGAGGCCGCGCGACGCGAGGAATCGCCCAAAGGCTTCGAGGTCGCTGCGGTACGCGGCGACACTCGCTCCCGAAAGCCCGCGCTCGACGGAGAGATGGTCCAGATACGTCGGCAGCTCGCGGTCGAGGAAGCGGGTGCCTTCCGCGGAATCTTGCACGACGGGTTTTCGGTGGCGCATCGCTGGTCTGCCGAACCGGGAACCGATCTTCGCTCCCGTCGGCCGCGTCGAGCGGCCGCTATGAGTGCATCGTGGCCGCCGGCGTGAAGCGCTGCACGACTTCGAGGATTTCGTCGTCCAGCAGCACGTGGTCGCTCTCCTTCGCGCGGCGGAAGATCGCGTCCACCAGCTCGGGCCGCGACTCGATTCCGTGGCTCTCGAGCCAGCACTGAACGTTCGACAGTCCGCTCATCGGACCGACCTCGATGACCTGGTGGCGTCCGATCATGCTCGCGGGCACGCCCGAGTAGACGCGGTCGGAGAGCCACTCGTCGCCCTTCTTGCGCGCCTTGATGATCGCGGCGGCGTGCACGCCGGTTCCCGTGCGGAACGCGTCCTTGCCGACGATCGGGTAGTTGTCGGGAATCGGGACCGCTGTCGCCTCGGAGACGGCCGAGCAGTAATCGTGGAGCCGCGTCAGGTCGCGGTCGATCCACCCCAGCAGCTGCAGGTTGACGAGGAGCTGGTCCATCGGAGTGTTGCCGACGCGCTCGCCGATTCCGAGCGCGCACGCGTGCACGCGATGCGCCCCGGCCTCCAGCGCCCAGAGCGCGTTGGTTACGCCCAGGCCCCGGTCCTGGTGTCCGTGCCAGTCCACCTTGACGTCGGGATCGAGATCCGCGGCAAAGGAGCAGACGAACTTCACGAGGTTGCGCACGCCGTCGGGGGTGGCGTGTCCGACGGTGTCGCAGACGCAGACACGCTTGGCGCCGGCGCGGATCGCGGTCGAGTACATGCGCCGGATGTGGTCCGGCTGCGCGCGGGTCGTGTCCTCGGTGACGTACATGACCGGCAGCCCTTCGCGGACGGCCAGCGACACGGCGTCCTCGGAGAGCGTGAGCATCCGGTCGAAGTCCCAATCCTCGGCGTACTGGCGGATCGGAGACGAGCCGATGAAGCAGGACACCTCGATCGGAATGCCGACCTTCTGCGAGATCTCGATGATCGGAACGATGTCCGCCGCCACGGTGCGCGCCGCGCAGTTGGGCCGGATCTTCATCTTGGACCGGACGATCTCCTGGGCGAGCCGCGTCACCGTTTCCACCACGTGGGGACCGGCTCCGGGCAGGCCGATGTCGGCGGAGTCGATCCCGAGCGCCTCCATCAGGTGAAGGATCCGGATCTTCTGGTCCAGCGAGGGGCTCCGGACCGACGGGGACTGCAGCCCGTCGCGGAGCGTCTCGTCGTCGAGCTCGACTTTCCCCCGCGACGGGACCGCCGTGCCGCCGGCGCGGTTCCAGTCGTAGATGAGGTCGGAGTCCGATGGGTGCACGGCGCGCTCTTCCATCACGATTTTAGCACCCGGGTTTCTCGCGTGCCGGCGCTCACCGGCCAGTAAACCGCGCCGGGCGCTTTTCGAGGAACGCCGTCATGCCTTCTTTGGTGTCCGACGTGGCGGCGCACAATCCGAAGAGGGTCGCCTCGAGAACGAGGCCCTCCGACAGCGGCATCTCGAGCCCGCGATGGATCGCCTCGATCACGTATCGGCAGGCCACGGGCCCGTTGGCGAGGATCGCCTTGCCCATCTCGCGCGCCGCCGTCAGGGCCTGTCCCGCGGGCACGACCTTGTTGACGAGCCCGATGCGATAGGCCTCGGCCGCGTCGATCTGCTCGGCGGTCAGGCAGAGCTGCATCGCCCGGCCCTTGCCCACGAGGCGCGCCAGACGCTGGGATCCGCCATAGCCCGGCAGGATGCCGAGTTTGACCTCCGGCTGGCCGAACCGCGCGTTCTCGGCGGCGATCCGGATCGTGCACGCCAGCGCCAGCTCGCATCCCCCGCCGAGCGCGTAGCCGTTGACGGCCGCGATCACGGGCTTCCCGAGCGTCTCGAGCTTCGCAAGGACCGCCTGACCCCTGAGTGCGTGCTCGCGTCCCTCCAGCGGCGAGAGCTTCGCGAGCTCGCCGATGTCGGCGCCGGCGATGAAGGCCTTCTCTCCCGCGCCGGTGATGACGACGACGCCCACGGCCTCGTCGGCGCGCGCTTCGTCGAGGGCGCGGTCGAGGGCCGACATGACGTCGGAATTCAGCGCATTCAGCTTCTCCGGACGGTTGACGGTCAACGTCCGGATCCGATCCGAGGTCTCGACCAGAACGAGCTCGCTCACTTCTCCCCTCCGTACTCGTAGAAGCCGCGGCCGGACTTGCGGCCGTACCGGCCGGCGAGGACCATCCGCTTCAACAGCGGCGGCGGCGCGAACCGGGTCTCGCGGTACTCCTGGAACATGATCTCCGCGATGGCGTAGGTCGTGTCGAGACCCACGAAGTCCAGGAGCTTCAGCGGCCCCATCGGATGGCCACAGCCGAGCTCCATGCCCTTATCGATGTCTTCCTTCGTGCCAACGCCGGCCTCCAGCGCCCGCACGGCATCCAGGATGTAGGGCACCAGCAGACGATTCACGATGAAGCCCGAGTTGTCCTGCGTGCGGATCGGCTCCTTGCCGAGCGACTTCGCGAAGTCGAACACGGTCTGGAAGGTCGCGTCCGAGGTCGCGATCGTCCGAACGACTTCCACGAGCTTCATGACCGGAACCGGGTTGAAGAAGTGCAGTCCCGCGAATCGGTCCGGGCGCGAAGTGGCCGCGGCGAGCTCGGTGATCGTCAGCGACGAAGTGTTCGAGCAGAAGATCGCCTCGGGCCCGCAGATCCCGTCCAGCTTCTTGTAGGTCTCCTTCTTGACGTCGAGGTTCTCGACGATGGCCTCCAGGACGATGTCGCAGTCCGACAGATCCTCGAGCTTCGTCGTGGACGAGATCCGCCCCCGGACGGCGTCCTTCTCGGCGGCGGGGAGCTTGCCCTTCTCCACGGCCTTGCCCAGCGAGCCTTCGATCTTCCCGATACCCTTCTTCACGAGGTCCTCGCTGACCTCGCGGACGACCGTCGTGTAACCCGCCTTGGCGCAGACCTCGGCGATGCCCGAACCCATCAGGCCCGCGCCGAGGACGCCGACTTTACGAATCGCCATCGCTTTTCGAATCCTCCCCTTGCCGCGCCGGAACACCCGGCTCGAGCTCGATCTCGTCTCCCGCGTCCTCGGGCTCGCCGCAGAAGTTGCGCAGCGTCAGGCTGCGAACGAACGCCGGCCCTGTCAGCGCCAGCATCGGCGTCGCCGGCGCCACCACGATCCAGCCGTTCTCGGTCCAGTGACGGAGGGCCTGGCGGCAGAGGCCGCCTTCGTTGAGCGTCGTCATCACGGCGTTCAGGTCCCCCGTTCCCCGGGCGCGAAGGTCGCGCAGGAAGTCGTCCACTGCCGCCGCGCGGACGGGGAAGTCGAGGATCCGCTGGGTCCAGTTCATGGTCGAAACTCGGGGAAGATGCTCTGGAACTGGGCGCTGGGGTCGTTGGTCACGTTGTCGACGGTCGCCCCGTAGAGGATCGCCAGCTCGGGGTCGATTGCGACCTTGAGAGTCTGACCGTTCTCGAGCGCCACACCCGCGAAATCGTCGGCGGTGGTCTGCGTGACGGTCGCCGTTTCGTAGCTCCGCGTGACCGTGTGCACCTCGTTTCCTCCGGCATCCAGAACCGCGACGGTGACTGTGACGGGCGGGTAGAGGACTCGAATCCCGACGTTGTAGCGATACCGGTCGAGGTCCGGCGGCAGGAGATAGACCGTGACGCTGGGAATCGGCGTGATGAATTGATCCCGGACTTGGAAGACGGGCTCCGTGAAGCCGCTGGTTCCCCCCGCGCCGGCGTCGTTGAAGATGCGCGTCACCACGACAGGTGGAAACAGAGCCGAGTCGCCGGTCACATCGAGGCTGCCGAGTCCGCTCTGTCCCATCGCGGCGACGACGTCGTCCCAGGCGAAGGATTGACCAGGCGCGAGCGAGTATCCCAGCGAAGGATCGG
This sequence comes from uncultured Acidobacteriota bacterium, assembly GCA_963733815.1. Classification (GTDB taxonomy): domain Bacteria; phylum Acidobacteriota; class Thermoanaerobaculia; order UBA5066; family Gp7-AA6; genus DAHUXD01. The sequence continues at coordinate 324,324 of CAVTEG010000006.1, forward strand.
ATGGGCTCTCCGATTGCCCCGCGGGGTGAAAGACGATCCGCCCGGAAAGGGGGCTCGTGTTGGGATTCAGGACCTGGAGCGAGGTTTTGAAGAACGAGCCAAAGCTGCCGGGCGTCGACCCCGCGACGGGAAGCCAGCCCAGGAGCGTGTCGCTCGACGCAGTGGCAGGCGCGAACGAGACGTTGTCGAACCAGGGAGTCAGGATCCCGCGCGCCTGGAGCTTTTCCACGCCGAGTTCGACGAGAGCCGTGAGGGCTCCGGCGGGTGCCGTCATCGTCGCGCTGTCCTCCAAGGCGGAACCGGAGGCGGGAGACCCTGCCGCATCCGGACTCCCCCACCGCACCGAGCCGTTCAGGGCGGAGTACCAGCCGTCCAGGTTCTTCGCGAACTCTCCGTTGGTGATCAGGTTTTGGCCGGTGCAGGCCGCGGCCGCCGCGAGGAGCGCTCCCGCGAGTCCCTTCGTGCGATGCGCCGTCGTCGTCATCTCACGCGATCGCGTAGAGGTACGGCATGAACTGGGCGCTCGGGTCGTTGGTCACGTTGTCGGCCGTCGCGCCGTAAAGGATCAGACCGCCTCCGGAGAACGTGATCCGGAGCGAAGCTCCTGCAGGAAGCGCGAAGCCCCCGAGAAAGTCCGAGGCCGACTGCTGGATGAAGTAGTCCGCGGGATACGTGTGGCTGACGGAGTGCACGACCGCTCCGGTCGAGTCGCGCACGTCGACCGAGACGGAGACGGGTCCGCCTACGGTCCGGAGGCCGATGTTGAAGCGGAACCGATCAACGTCGGCAGGTCCGATTAGGAAGCCGGTCACGGAAACGCCGAGCCCGCCCTGCACGTCGGCCGCCTCGACCAGCGGCTCGGTGAACCCGCTGGTCCCCGCGGCGCCGGCGTCGTTGAAGATACGCGTCACGACCAGCGGCGGCGTGTCGCCGTTGACGAAGACGTCCACGCTTCCCAGACCGGTCTGCCCCATGGCCCCGACGAGGTCGTCCCACCCGAAGATCTGGCCGGGGGACAGCGAATATCCGACCGAAGGATCCGACGCCGACGCCGAGATGCCGGCCGGATGGAAGACGAGCCGTCCCGAGATCGCGTCGAAACCGGTGTTGAGAAGCTGGACTGCCGTCTTGAAGTTCGAACCGAAGCCTCCGGCGACCGAGCCCGCCACGGGGATGTAGCCCGCAAGGGACTCCGAGGCCGACGAGGCCGGAGCCAGCGAGACGTCGTCGTACCAGGCCGAAAGCGTCCCCCCGGCCTCGAGTTTGTCGATTCCGAGCTGGACGTAGGCGGAAACGGCGCCCGCGGGCGCCGTGAAGTGGCTGCTGTCCGAGAGCCATGTGCCCCTGGTCGTCGGCTGCGTCGTCAGCGCGTTGCCGGCGATGTAACCCGTGCAGTCCGCCCCGGTGTCCCAGTACACGACGGTCTCGGCAAAGCCCGTCGTGGTCTCGCCGCCGGCGAACTGGACATGCGCCGACAGCACGTATTCGACCCCGGCCGCCACCGGCACGCATTGCGCCAACTCCTGCACGATCGCGCCGCTGATCGGATTGGAGCTGGTCAGCGCCGCCGACCCCGAAGAGGACGAGCCGCCGGCGTCCAGCGCCGACCATGCGGCGGTTCCGACGGGGTTGCCTGACGGCGTCCATCCGTTCAGATTCGTGGCAAAGGATCCGTTCCCGACCAGGTTCTGGCCGGTCGCGAGACCGGCGATCGCAAGAAACGCTCCCGCGAGACCTCCGACGCGTGGTGCCATACCGACCTCCTCGCGCTCGCGCCGGGCCGTCGAGCCTTTCAGGCTCCCGCTTCGACGACGACGGCGATGCCCTGTCCGCCGCCGATGCACGCTCCGGCCAAACCGTAGCGAACGCCGCGGCGGCGCATTTCCTTCAGCAGCGTCAGCGTGCAGCGCGTGCCCGTAGCCGCGAGGGGGTGCCCAGCGCGATCGCGCCGCCGTTGACGTTGAGCGTCTCGCGATCGAGGTTGAGCTCGCGAATGACACCGAGGATTTGCCCGGCGAAGGCTTCGTTGATCTCCCAGAGACCGATGTCCTTCTGTGAGAGCCCCGCACGCGCGATCGCCGCGCGCGCCGCCGGAGCGGGACCCAGACCCATCAGCTCGGGCTCGACGCCGACAACAGCCCACGAGACCAGGCGTCCGAGAGGTTTCTTACCCCGAGCCGCTTCTTCCGACGCGACGACGACGGCGGCCGCGCCATCGACGATTCCCGAAGCGTTGCCCGCCGTGACCGAGCCGTCCTTGCCGAAGGAGGGCGGGAGACCCGCGAGCCCCTCGAGTGTCGAGTCCGGGCGCATGTGATCGTCCTTCTCGACGCGGACGGTCTTTCGGCCCGATTTGACTTCCACGGGCACGACCTCTTCCGACAGCCGGCAGGCCCCCCAGGCCGCGGCCGCGCGTTGCTGCGACGAGAGGGCGTAGGCGTCCTGCTCGGCCCGGGTGATCTCGTACTTCGCCGCGACGCGATCCGACGTTTGCGCCATGGAGAGGCCGCAATAGGAATCCATCAGTGCCACCATCAGCGAGTCCTCGAGCTGGCCCTGGCCGAGCCTCAGGCCTTTACGGGCGCCCCGGATGACGTGGGGGGCCTGGGACATGTTCTCCATGCCGCCGGCCAGGACCGTCTTCGCCTCACCCAGAAGAATCCGCTGCGCCCCCTGCACGATCGACTCGAAACCCGAACCGCAGAGGCGATTGACCGTCAGCGCCGGGACCTCCTTCGGCAAGCCCGCCTTCAGGGCGACGTGCCGGGCGCCGTAGATGGCGTCTCCCGACGTCTGGAGGGCATTGCCGAAGATCACATGGTCGACGGCGCCGGGCTCGACACCGCTGCGCGCCAGGGCCTCCCGGGCCGCGTGCACCCCGAGATCGATCGCCGAGACGTCGGCGAAGGCGCCGTTGTACTCGGCCATCGGAGTCCGCGCGCCTTCCAGAATGAGAATTGGCTGATCCGCCATGAAGCCCGGCAGTCTATCGCACTCCGGCGGGAGCGCGGTTCAGCCCAGGCTCTCGTAGGCCGCGCGGTGAAAGCGCTGGCGCACCTCGTTGAACGGGATCTCCTTGACCTCGGGGTGAATGCGGTTGGTCAGGAGCACGAGGATCCAGTCGCGTGCGGGATCGATCCAGAGCGACGTGCCGGTGAAGCCGGTGTGTCCGAAGCTTCCCGGACTCATCTCCGGGATCGCCGAGCCCGCGCCGCGCTTGCCCTGCCAGGCGAGGCCGCGGGCCTCCGCGAGCTCCACCGTCTGGTCCGCACCGTACGCCACGAGCTTGGGCGACAGCCACGCAAGAGCGAGTCTCCAGACGTCGCGCGCCGTGCCGAAGAGCCCGGCGGATCCCGCGACACCGCCCCGCCGGAAGGCGTTCCCGTCGTGGACCTCTCCGCGCACCACGTCGTCGCGAAAACCGGCGTACGCGAGACCCCGTGCCGCGACCATCGCGCGCTCGAACCGGTCCCCTCTCTCCGTGGCGGCGCAGGACGTATCCGGGCCCGGAAGAAATCGCGCGCCGGATCCCGCGGGGGAAGCCACGGCCTCCTGATAGAGACGGTCGAGCGGAGCGCCCAGAGCCGTCTCGAGAATCTCGCCCAGCAGAAGGAAGTTGGGATCGCTGTAAATGACCCGCCGCCCGGGCACATCGTCGGGTTCGAGCTCCGCCAGCGTGCGTCGATACGCGGCCGGTCCTTCTCCCCGAACGTAGAGCGGAAACCACGCCGGCAGTCCTGAAGTGTGCGTCAGGAGATGAGCGAGGGTGATCCCGTCGTATCGCGTCCGCTTCCACTCCGACAGAAAGCGCCCGGGCGGCGCGTCGACCGAAATCGCGCCGCCCGACGCGGCCACGATCGCCGCAGTCGAGAGAGGCTTGGTCAGGCTCGCGAGGTCGAACAGCGTGTCCGGCGTGACCGCCTCGGTCCGCGGCTCGAGGCTCGCGTGGCCCGCGACCTCCTCGGCCAGCACCTCGTCCCCGCGCGCGACGAGCCCGGAGGCTCCGGGAAAAGAGCCCGCGGCTATCTCCTCCTCGAGGAACCGCGCCAGCGGAGTCACGGGCCCGCGGATTCGATCTGCGACCGCCGCGGCGCGATCAGCGCCGCGTTCCGGGCGACTCCGGGCAAGAGAGGCTCCGCCCGCCGCGCCGCGTTGCGCTCGCGTTCCAGAGCCGCGATCTCGGCAAACAGCCGCGCCGACGTCTTCGAGTCCCGGCTCACGCGCCGCGCCTCCCGCAACGCCGCGATCCCCTTCGCGTACGAATCGACCGCCGCTTCGCGCACCGCGCGGGCGTCGAGCGCCTGCAAGGCTTCGGCGATCCGGCTGCGCGTCCACTGCAATTCCGCGGGATCGACGCCGAGCGCTCGGGCTGTTTCCATTTCTCCTCCCGGGCCGGCGCCACGGAGCCTCAGATAGAGGTCCACCTGCGCGGACGTCAGCCTTCCGTTTTCGGGCGGCCGAAAGCGAGGCTCGACGCTGCTTCGAATCGCCCGGACGGGATCCAGGGCAGCCGACTTCCCGCCGCCACCGCAGCCGATCCCGAGGAGCGCGGCGGCCAAAGCGGCCGCCCCCTTGCGAGTGCGCACCGAAACAGTGTACCCAGCACAAGCCTCTTCCTGCGAACGGTTTCGGACGATTCCCAGTTCGATTAAACTGTGGCGTTCGCGGGGCGCAGGGATGCTCGACAAGATCGGAAAATACGAAGTCTCCGAGCAAATCGGGGTAGGCGGCTTTGGCGCCGTCTACAGGGGTCGGGATCCATTCATCAAGCGCACGGTCGCGATCAAAACCTGTCAGGTCAACGATGAAGAGATCAAGCACCGGTTCTTCCGGGAGGCCGAGCTCGCCGGCAACCTCCACCACCGCAACATCACCACGATCTACGACTTCGGCGTCGAGAACGGCATCCCCTACATCGTGCAGGAGTTTCTGACCGGGGAGGACCTCGACAAGAAGATCAAGCGCGGCGAGCCGATCGCCGCGGCGCGCAAAGTCGAGATCCTGATGGCGATCGCCGACGGCCTCGGATACGCCCACAATGCGTCGATCGTCCACCGCGACGTCAAGCCCGCCAACGTCCGCATCCTCGACGACGGCACGGTGAAGGTCATGGATTTCGGCATCGCGAAATCCCTCCAGACCGAGTCCAACCTGACGCAGACCGGCATCACGCTCGGCACGTCGGCATACCTCGCACCCGAGCAGATCCGCGGAGAAGCGATCGACCGCCGGACCGACATCTTCGCCCTCGGCGTCCTGTCCTACGAGCTGCTCGCGTACCGCAAGCCGTTTCGGGGAGAGCATCTTTCCACGGTTCTGTACAAGATCCTCAACGAGACGCCCGATCCCGTCGCGAACCTGGCGCAGGACACTCCGGCTTCGCTCGCGGCGGCGATCGATCGCGCGATGGCGAAGAATCCGGCAGACCGGTACCCGACCATGGAGGCTTTCCGAAAGGACCTGCAGGCCGTTCACCGGGAATTGACCGGTGCCTCCGGAATGTACCCGGTCCGTCCCAGCGACTCCGCCACGGTGCGGACCCCACGCCCCAACGAAGACCTCGAGACGACGTTGGCGACCCCGTCGAGCGGTGTGTCGCCGATTCGCGCCAACATCACGCCCCCCTCCGGCGCGCTCGCCCGGGTGCCCTCCGACGCGACGCCGGTTTCGGGATCGATATCCGGAGGCCGTCCCGCGCTCGAGCTGGTCAACTTCCGCGACCCCTCGGCCGCCGAGATTCCCGCCGAGGACCAGCCGACCCGGCGCACCAGCGACACGGAAGTCGCGACCGGTGTGGGGAAGACGCGCATCGCGATCTTCGTGGGCATTCTGGTGGTCGTCGCCGCCGCCGCGGGCGCCTATTTCTTCATGCAGCGCCGTCCCGAGCCGGCAAAGCCCCTTCCTGCACCTCCGCCGCCGGCGGCGGTCGCTCCCACGCCGGCCATCGAGTTCCCGGAGCCCAAGTTCGGAACCGGCGATGCCGCCGCGCTTCCGACCGCCGCTCCGGCCGTGGCCGAGGTCGTGCCCACGGCTCCTCCCCCGCCCGCCGTCGTTCCCACGGAGATCCCGGCCCCGAAGAAGGTCAAGGTGCAGTTCTCCTCCGTCCCGATCGCAACCCTGTCGGTCGACGGGAAGACGATCGGTCCCTCCATCCCGGCGCGCACGATCACGCTCGAGGAGGGCGAGCACACCGTGCGCTTCGAGGCCAAGGATTTCCCGCCTCACGAGAGGAAGTTCAAGGTTTCCGCGGGGGCCGAGAACCGGATCCACTACCAGTTCCCGGTGTCGATGCTCGTGATCGAGGCGCAGGGCTGGGCCGGAGCGCGCGTGCTCGTGGACGGGAAGTACAAAGGCTCTCTCCCCGACGCCGCGCGGCTGAAACTTCCGCCCGGCGACTACAGCGTCACGCTCTCCCGCGAAGGATCCAACCCCGTGACCGAGCGAATCACGGTTCCCGAGGGCGCTCCGAAGACCTGGAATCCGCCGCCTCCTTCTCCGGCGGCATCCGGAGGTGCATCCTGAAACGTCTTCTCGTCGTCGCCCTGGGAATCGTTCTGATCTCCGCCGTTCTTCCTGCGCAGGACACTGCGAAGCTCGAGGCCGACGCCAAGAAGGCGTTCGACTCGGGACGCTTCAAGGAAGCCGGAGACAAGTACGCGAAGGCCGCCGAGACGGCCGGACTGACGCCCGATCGGCAGGCCGACCTCCACCTGCAGAGCGCGTGGTCGTACTACATCGCCGGAAGCTCCAAGAGCGCCCGCGAGCAGCTCAAGTCGGCCCTGACGGCGCGGCCCGACCTGCAGGTGATCCCGGACTTCTACAGCCCCGACTTCGCGAATCTCGCCGGGGCGGTTCGCGCGGAGGTCGCCGGCGCCAACGTGCCCCCCATCGACGTCGAGGAGCTGAAACGCTCGGCCCGCGCCAAGCTCGCCGACGGGAAGGCCGAGGAAGCCCTCTACGACTTGAAGCGCGCAGGCAACGTCAACGACCCCGAGGTCTTCCGGCTCCTCGCGGATGCCAACGAGCGCCTGGGTCGGACCGCCGACGCCGACGCCGCGCGCAAGCACGCCGCCGACATCGAGAAGGGAATGGTCAGCTCGACGCCCATCGGCGCCGCGCCTCTGGAGGTCGGCGGGGCCGCTCCGACCGCCGCGGTCGCCGTGGGGCCGCTGCTGGAGGAGGCGTCGGCTGCGCTCGCCAAGGGAGATTTCCGGACGGCGGGTGCTCTCGCGCGCCAGGCTTCGGAGGCTGAACCCCGCAATGCCGAAGCGCACCGCATCGCGGGAGACGCGGCTCTGGCGGGCGGCCAGGACGCGGAAGCGGAACGGGAGTACACGGCCTCGATCGTGCTGGAGTCCGGCAACCCCGGGGCAGAGCTCGGCCTGGCAATCGTGGCCGAGAACCAGCGGAAATGGAACACGGCCGCCAGCCACTACCGCCGCGCTCTGGACTTCGATCCCAAGAGCGTCGCCGCGGCCCGCGGCCTCGGACGCTCCATGCTGGAGCTCGGCGACAAGAGCGCCGCCCGGATCGCCTTCGGGCGCGCCATCGAAATCGACGCGACCTCCGCGGACGCCCGCAACGACTTCGGCGTGTTCCTCTACCGCTCCGACGAGCTCGACCGGGCGCAGGAGGAGCTGATCGAGGCCGTTCGGCTGGATCCGAGCCGCGCGGTGTTCCACGAGAACCTCGGACGGACCTTTCGGAAGAAGGGGATGTCGAAGGAAGCCGAGCGCGAGCTTGCCGAAGCCGCGCGGCTCGACGGGAAGGACGCCACGGTCTGGACCGCCCTCGGCCAGGTCCGGGCCCAGCAGAGGAAGCTCGACGACGCCGTCGCCGCGTTCACGACGGCCCTGAACCTCGATCCCTTGAGCGAGGAGGCCGCGACCGCGCTCTCCGCCGCTCTCGCGGCACAAGGCAAGCTCGAGGAGGCCGAAGCCGCGCTTTCGAAGTCTCTCGAGAACAACGCCAAGTCGCCGGCGCTCTGGAACGATCTGGGCGTCGTGCGCGTGCGCCGGGCGAACTACTCCGGAGCGACGGAGGCCTTTCAGAAGGCCCTGGGTCTCGACGGCGCCTTCGAACCCGCGAAGACGAATCTGGCACGAACCGGAGAGATCGCCGCCCTGGAGAAGGCCGCGTCCTGACCGCGGCGCGGATCCCGGTGCCGGCCGCACCCTTCCTTCTCTCGGCCATGCTCGCGATGTCTCCCTCCGATGCGGCGTACATCGATCAGATCGAGGCCTGGAGGGCCGCCCGCGTCGCGCGACTGACCGCCGAGGACGGGTGGCTGTCGGTCATCGGACTCTGGTGGCTGGAGCCCGGGGAGAACTCCGTCGGCAGCGGCTCCGGGAGCCGGGTCGCGCTTCCTTCGGACAAGGCGCCCGCCGAGCTCGGCACGATCGTTCTCTCCGACGGCGCGCTGTCCTTTCGAGCCCGCTCCGGCGTGACCGTCTCGGCGAACGGCCAGCCCGTGACCGCCGCCCCGTTGAAGTCCGACGCCGACGGCGATCCGACCGTCCTGTCCCACGGCTCGCTGCGGTTTTACGTCATCGAGCGCGGGGGCCGCTTCGCGGTGCGGGTCAAGGACTCCGCCAGCGAGGCGCGACGCTCGTTTCACGGTATCTCCTATTTCCCGACGAGCCCGGCGTGGCGCGTCGAAGCGCGTTTCGAGCCGTACGATCCTCCCAGGTCGATCTCCGTTCCCAACGTGCTCGGCCACGTCGACTCGGAAACCTCGCCGGGCGCCCTGGTTTTCGCCCACGACGGAAAGACCTACCGCCTCGATCCCGTGCTCGAGCGCGGCGAGACCGAGTACTTTGTGATCTTCGGGGACCGGACCAACGGCACCGACACGTACGGCGCGGGCCGCTTCCTCTACGTCGCGCCGCCCGTGAACGGGAAGACCGTGATCGATTTCAACAAGGCCTACAACCCGCCGTGCGTCTTCACGGCGTACGCCACATGTCCTCTGCCGCCCCCGCAGAACAAGCTTCCCTTCCGCGTGGAGGCCGGCGAGAAGGAATACGCACACTAGCTCGTCCCGAGCCGGAGGGCTCTGAGTCAGCTCAGCGCGTCCAGGAGCTCCTTCAGGATGCGCGCGGTCGTGCCCCAGATCACGTGGTCGCCGTGGTGGTAGAAGAGCACGGGCTCGTCGCGCCCGGGAAGCATCTTCGTCTCGAGCGCCTTCGGGTCGACCAGCGCCGCGATCGGCGCCTCGACCAGCTCGGCGATCTCGGACTCGGCGATGCGGAACGGATAGGGGTTCGGGATCGCTCCACGAACGGCTCGACGTAGAAGTTCGTGACCGTCGTCAGGGGCGAGAGCGTCCCGAGGGGTTTGACGTCCTCGGCGCGGACGCCGATCTCCTCGTCGGTCTCGCGAAGCGCCGTGTCGAGGGGCGAGTCGTCGTCCTGCTCGGCCGATCCTCCGGGAAACGAGATCTGCCCGCGGTGGTGCTCGAGGCTCTCGGTGCGCCGCGTCAGAAGCACCCAGAAGGCCTCCGTCCTTCACGTAGAGCGGCACCAGGACCGCCGCCTTGCGGAGACCCGGACGGGAGGCCGGCGTGGAGCGCTCGCGGGCGGCCAGACGCTCCCGCACCTCGTCCATCCACCACCGCGCCGGCGGCGGCGCGGACGCGCTACTCGGCACGCGCCGAGCCGCCCCCGGCGGCGGACTTCAGATACGCCTCGATGAAGGGCGTCAGGCCTCCGTCGAGGACACGATCGGTGTCTCCGGTCTCGTGCCCGGTGCGATGGTCCTTGACCATCCGGTAGGGATGCAGAACGTACGAGCGGATCTGGCTTCCCCACTCGATCGCTTTCTTCTCTCCGACCCGCTTATCCTCCTCGGCTTTCCGCTCGTCGAGGGCGCGCTGGTAGAGGCGGGCCTTGAGCACGCGCATCGCCATCTCGCGGTTGCGCCCCTGGCTGCGCTCGTTCTGGCAGGTGACGACGATTCCCGTGGGCAGGTGGGTGATGCGGACCGCCGAGTCGGTGACGTTGACGTGCTGTCCGCCGGCGCCGCTGGAGCGGTAGGTGTCGACGCGGAGGTCCTTGTCCGCGATGTCGATCTCGATGTCCTCGTCGACCTCGGGAGCGACGAAGATGGACGCGAAAGACGTGTGCCGGCGCTGTGCCGAGTCGAAGGGAGAGATGCGGACCAGGCGATGGACGCCCATTTCGCTCTTCAGATACCCGTAGGCGTGGTCTCCGACGACGTGGAGCGTCGCGCTCTTCAACCCCGCCTCCTCCCCGTCCTGCCGGTCGATCAGCTCCGCCTTCCAGCCGCGCTGTTCCACGAAGCGCAGGTACATGCGCAGGAGTATCTCGGCCCAGTCCTGCGACTCGGTTCCCCCGGCCCCGGCGTGAATCGAGAGCCAGGCGTTGTTCGAATCCTCGGGCGCTCCCATCTTGACGGCCAGCTCCAGCTCGTCCGCGAACGCCTGCGCCGCCGCGAGCGACTCGCGCGCCTCCGTCTCGGCAGGCTCTCCCTCCCGAAGGAGCTCCTCGAGAGCCGACAGCTCTCCCCGCAGCGCGTCCAGCCGTTGCGCCGTCTCCAGCCGCTTCTCGAAGCCGCGGGTCTCGCGGAGGATGGCCTGGGCTTCCTCCGGGCGGGTCCAGAAGTCCGGTTCGGCGGTCTTTTCCCTCAGGCGGGAAAGCGCGCTGCGCGCCGCGTCGAGATCAAAGATAGCCCCGAAGCGCGGCGAGGCGCTCCGAGGCGGCGGCAAGCGAGGCCAGAAGATCGTCGCGTTCGGTCATGGGGAGGTCTTGCTTTCCGCCCGCGGCGCCCCGCGCCGGAGCCGGAAGAGGCCGTAGAGTAGCACGACCCCGGCGGCGACGTCGGCGGCCGTCGGGAGCGCGTAGCCCCAGCGCGTCCAGACGGTTCGCTCCTCGACCAGCCGGACGTCTCCCGAAACGATCGTGCGTTGGTCGGCCGGCGACTCCTCGAGGATCCTCCCGCGCGCGTCCACGATGCCGGAGATCCCGGTGATCGCCGCGCGCATCAGGTACCGCGAGTTCTCGACCGACCGCAGCACCGCCCCGGCGAAGTGCTGCTCCTGAGCGCCGGCGCGGCCGTACCAGGAGTCGTTGGAGATCGTCGCCAGCAGGTTCGCTCCGTCCGCCACCTCCCGGCGCGCGAGCGAGGGGTACAGGATCTCGTAGCAGACGCCGACGCCGATCACGAAGGGTCCGCTCTTCAGCAGCGCCGGCTCGGACGCCGCGCTGAAGGCGCCGATTTCGCTGGAGATCTGACGCACGAAGAAGAAGATCTTCGGCAGGGGCACGTACTCTCCGAAGGGGACCAGATGCATCTTGCGGTAGGAGGGGTGCGCGACTCCCCGACTCGTCAGAAGTCGGGCGGAGTTGTAGTAGCGCCCGTCGGTGTCCTCCTCGACGTCGTTGAAGAGAACGGCGGAACCGCGCATCGCGATCGTCGAGAGATCCTGCCGGAGCTTCTCGCTTCTCTGCCAGTAGACCGGAAGCGCGGACTCGGGAAGAACGATCAGTGCCGGAAGGTTGTCGCCGGCCTCGTCCGCCTGCGCGAGCACGGACTGGTATGCGGCGACCGCTCCGGCGGAGCGACTTTCTTCCGTCAAGTTGGGCTGCAGGAGGGCGACCCGAAGCTCCTCGCTCGCGACGACGGGCCGCGAGATCCGCCACGCGCCGAAGACGCCGGCGCCCAGCACGAGCGCCATGGCGCCCGCCGCGGGGACGAGCGTCCGGGCCGCGATCGTCCGGGCCAGAAGCGCCGCGACCGCCGCGACGAGAGCTCCCACGCCGACGACTCCCCAGAGCGAGGCCGACTGCAGCCAGACGGGATGACGGAAAAGAGCGTGGCCGGTCAGGTTCCAGGGAAAGCCCTTGTAGAGCACGCAGCGGAGGTGCTCCGACGCGGCCCAGAAGAGCGGGAAGGACGCAAGCCGCCAGGGAGACGTCGGCGGCGCGGAGGCCACGGTCGTCCAGGCGACGGCCGCGGGCCACTCCGCCAGGATCAGCGCCAGGAGAACCAGGCAGACGACTCCCATCGGTGCGCTCTGGCCGCCGTAGTGCGTGACGACGTAGACGATCCACGGAATAGACGCGCACCAGTAGACGAGGCCGAAGACGGCTCCGGAAACGAGGGCGCGCCACCGGCTCTCTTCCCGTGACAGGGCGACGAGCCACGGGATCAGCGCCAGGGGGAGGAGAACGACGGCGCCGTAGGGCGGGAAGGCCAGCGCGAACAGCAGCCCCGAGAAAGCCCCCGCGAGGACCGAACCCCAACTCCGGCCGCGCCGCACGTTTCGGGTCTTCGCCTCTTCGCCTCTTCGCCCCTAGGCCTCGCGCTCGGCCGCGGCGAGGGCTTCCTCGGCGCGGTAGGAGGAGCGGACGAAGGGTCCCGCGAAGACGTGGCGAAATCCGAGTTTCTCCCCCGCCTGACGGTGGCGCTCGAAGACGTCGGGATGGACGTACTCGACCACCGGCAGGTTCTCCGACGACGGGCGCAGGTACTGGCCGATCGTGACGATGTCCACGCCCGCTTCGCGCAGCGCCTCCAGCAGCGCCTGAACCTCCTCCTCGCGCTCTCCCAGCCCGAGCATGAAGCCCGACTTGGTCGTCTTCTCCGGTGCGATTCTCTTGGCCGCGGAAAGCAGACCGAGCGAGCGCTCCAGCCGCGCGCCGCGGCGGACCTCCCGGTAGAGACGGGGAACCGTCTCGACGTTGTGATTGAAGACGTCGGGCCCCGCCGCGAGCACGGTCTCGAGCGATTCGAGGCGGCCGAGAAAGTCCGGCGTCAGGACTTCCACGCCGGGAACCGGTTCGAGCGTGCGAACCGCCCGGATCGTATCGGCGAAGTGGGCCGCTCCTCCGTCGGGCAGATCGTCCCGATCGACGGACGTAAGGACGACGAAGGAAAGCCCCATCCGCTCCACGGCCGAGCGCACGCGCCAGGGCTCTCCGGGATCGACCGGCCGGGGCTTCCCGTTGGCGATGTCGCAGAATCCGCACGCGCGCGTGCAGACGTCGCCGAGGAGAAGAAACGTTGCCGTGCCGCGCGCGAAACACTCGCCGCGGTTGGGGCAACGCGCCTCCTCGCAGACGGTGTGGAGGGCGTTCTCGCGCATGACGGTCTTGATCTCGTGCAGATCCGCGAGCCGGAGCTTGCGCTCCCGGATCCACTCGGGCGCTCGGACCGGCAGCGAGGCGCTCACTTGCCCTCGGGCACGACCCATGGACCCTTGAGCTTCTCCTGCTTCGCCAGGCGCGTGGCCGCCTGCTGGGCTTCGGGCTCCGAGGCGTAAGGGCCCACGCGGATCCGGTAGACGCGGCCCTTCCCGTGAGCAGCGTCGGCCGAAAGGATCTGGACGTGAAATCCATGGCGCGACAGGCGCGTCTGAAGAGAGCCCGCCTCCTCGCGAGACGTGAGCGAGGCGACCTGCACCCAGTACTTGCCGGCGCTCGAGACGGCCGTGCGCTCGGAGGCCGAAGGCGCGCGGACGACGGCGGCCGGAGCCTGCTCCGTTGCGGCCGGCTCGTCGGCCGGCCGGTCCTCGAAAGGCTGAAGCGTGGCCGGGACCGTGGGCGCGGACGCCGGCGTGGGCAACGAGGGGACGGGCGCCAGTACGGTATGGGAGGGACCCCGGAACACCACCGTCGGAACCGCCGTCTCGGCCCGCGGCATCGGCTCCGGCGTCTCGGCTTGCGGCGCCGTGAGCGACGCGACCGTCTCCGTGTCCCGGGGCGATGGCGATCGGCCGGCGAGCCCGGCCTGGAGACCGAAGAAGAACGCGACGGCCAGAACGACCAGGAGAGCGGCGAACAGGCCCAGGGCCTGCCGCGCGGTGAGGGAGATCTGGTAATGCGTTCGCGGGGCGTCCACTCAGGCCGCAGTTTAGCCGGTTCGCGCGGCCGCCTACTCCGACTTCTTTCCGAGAAATGAGGAGATGAGATCGATCGGAAGCGGAAACACGATGGTGGAGTTCTTCTCGTTGGCGATCTCGGTCAACGTCTGCAGGTATCGCAGCTGCAGCGTCGCAGGCTGCTTGTCGATGATCTTGGCTGCCTCCGAAAGCTGCGCGGCCGCCTGGAACTCGCCTTCGGCGTGGATGATCTTGGCGCGCTTCTCGCGCTCGGCCTCGGCCTGCTTGGCCATGGCGCGCTGCATCTCGGGCGGGAGATCGACCTGCTTGACCTCCACGAGGGAGACCTTGATGCCCCAGGGCTGCGTGTGCTCGTCGATGACCTTCTGCAGATCCAGGTTCAGCTTCTCGCGCTCCGAGAGGAGCTCGTCGAGAAGGGCCTGGCCGAGGATGCTTCGCAGGGTTGTCTGCGCGAGCTGGGAGGTTGCGTAGAGGTAGTTCTCGACCTGGACGACCGCCTTCTGGGGGTCCACGACGCGGAAATAGACGACCGCGTTGACCTTCACGGAGACGTTGTCCTTCGTGATGATGTCCTGGGAAGGTACGTCGTGCACGACCGTCCGCAGCGAGATGCGGACCATGCGCTCGAACGGCCAGAAGATCAGCACGAGGCCGGGCCCTTTGGGTTGCTTTCCGAGCCGGCCCAGCCAGAAGGTCACGGCGCGCTCGTACTCGTTCAAGACGTTGATCCACTTGAACACAAACAGCAAAAGGATGAAGGCCGCTACGACCAGTCCCGGAAACGACACAACTCCGCTCATCCGCTCCTCCGTTCGACGTGCAGGACTCCGTCTCGAACACGCGTGACACGCGCCGCCTCGCCCGGCGCGAGATCCGCGGGCCCCTCGGCTTCCCAGTACTCCCCGATCACGTGGACGCGGCCGCGATTGCGTCCCGAGAAGCCGTCCACGACCCGGGCGGCCGCGCCGACCATCCCCTCGACTCCGGTCCGGGCGGGTAGCCGGCGCAGCTGGAGTGTCCGTCTCGCCAGGAGCGCGACCACCGCGACGGTTACGGCGAGTCCCGGCAGGATGATCCCGAGGTCCACGCGGTAGCCGGCCCGGTCGCCCTTCCCCGAGAAGAGCATCAAGAACCCGGCCACGAGGGCGATCGCGCCGCCCAGCGTCAGAAGGCCGTGGCTGACGACCTTGATCTCGGCGACGAAGAGAAGGATCGCGAACAGGATCAACGCGACGCCGGCGAGGTTCACCGGCAGAACCGAGAAGGCGTAGAAGGCCAGCAGCAGGCAGATCCCTCCGACGATGCCGGGGAGGATCGCGCCCGGCGTGGACAGCTCGAAGTAGAGGCCGGCGAGCCCGAGGAGAAAGAGAAGCGCGGCGACGTTGGGGTGCGACACGATCCCGAGCGCCCGCTCCAGCCGTCCCATCGGCCGCTCCTCGATGCGATATCCCTTCAGCGCGAGGGTGGCCTGGCCCCCTCCGACCCGGCTGATCTTCCGGCCGTCGAGCTGTCCGAGAAGGTCCGGCAGGTCCCGCGCCACGATCTCGATCAGGCCGCCGTCCTTCGCCTCCGTCTCGGTGTAGGACGCGCTCTTCTCGACCGCCGCTTCCGCCTTCGCGACGTTGCGTCCGCGCTTCTCGGCGAGCGTCCGGGCAAACGCGCGCGCATCCTGCTCGGCCTTCTCGTTGAGCTTTTTGGGGAGATCCTGGCCCTCGCCTCCGACGGGATGCGCGGCGCCGGTGTTCGTCCCGGGAGCCATCGCCGCGACATCGCTCGAGAGGAGAAGGAGGAATCCCGCCGATGCGGCCTGCGCTCCGGCCGGCGCGACGTACATCGCGACGGGCACCTTCGACTGCAGGATCTCCGACGTCATCTCGCGCGTCGAGCTCAGCAAGCCGCCCGGCGTGGAGAGCGTGAACACGACCAGGGAAGCGTGATCCTCCTCGGCCTGCGTCAGGACCTTGCGGAGATAGTCGGCGGCCGCCGGGTGAATCGGAGTATCGATGCGGCCGACCACGACGAGCGGCGCGGTCTCGGAGGCGACCGCTAGGGAGGTGAGGAGGAGTGAGGCCGCAAGCAACGCCCGCGTTCTCATCGCCGTCGAGTCTATCGCACGCCGTCCGGGCCCGGAGCCGGGTTATAAATGCGCGTGCGCATCCGGCCCACCGAAGCCGTTCACGCAGTGGCGCTCATGGTGCTGACAGCTCTGACCGTCGTGTTGCGCCACCGCCTCGCGAACCCCGACGGATTGCTGCTCGTCTACCTCATCCTCGCGGGCGTGCTGCTCCTCGTCGCCTGGCTCGCGCCGAAGGAGGACCGGCTGCCCGCGCCGCTCGATTTCATCCTCGATTTCTACCCGGCGGTCTTCCTCCCGGTGCTCTTCAACATGCTCGAGCCTCTGATCGCGGCCCTCCGGGGGGGGGCCCGGGACGACCTGCTGATCGCGATCGACCGGGCCCTGTTCGGCGTCGACGTGACGGTCTGGATGCAGCGCTTCGCGCGCCCCCTCGTCACCGACATCCTCTACATGTTCTACGCGAGCTACTACTTCCTGGCGCTGACGCTGGCCCTGATCCTGTGGCTTCGAGACCGGCCGACGGCGCGGCGGTTCGTCTTCACGCTGATGGTCGTCTATTACGTTTCCTACATCGGTTACTTCATCGTCCCGGCGCTGGGGCCGCGCTTCGCGCAGGCCAACCTCTACACCGTGTCGTTGACGGAAACGCCGATCTCGCGTTTCATCAACGACACGATCAACAGCCTCGAGAAGACCAAATTCGACGTGTTCCCGTCGGGGCACACGATGGTCTCGGTCACGGTCCTGCTCGTCGCCTGGAAGCGGGCGCGCGACGTCTTCTGGTGGCTCCTTCCGATCGCGACCGGACTGATCATCTCGACGGTCTACTGCCGCTTCCACTACGTGATCGACGTGATCGCCGGCGCCTCGCTCGCCGTCGTGACGGTTCCGTTGGGAGACTGGATCTACGACCGATGGACCGCGCGGCAGGCCGCGCAACAGGAGGCGCGCGCCTAGATCGCTTTCTCGTAGATCCGGTAGGTCTTGTAGAGCTTTCCGCCCCATAAACGCACGGCCCCGATGACGAGCTCGTTGTCCTCGAGGAGCCAGGAGACCTCGGCCCCCGTGTAGCCCAGCTTCAGCAGGAAGCGCAGGGAGTCGGCCATCATGATCGACTGGACGCCGCTCATGCGGTGGGTCCGTTTGATCCCCAGGGCCAGGACGCGGACGGTCTTAATGCGCCGCTGCGCGAGGAGGAACTTGAGCCAGCCGAAGGGCAGCAGCCGCCCCTTCGTCGGGGCGATCGCGACGTTGTAATCGGGCAGCATCAACATGAAGGCGATCGGCTCGAGCGTGCCGTCCGGCCGGGGCGCTTCCGCCAGCCAGACGAGCTTTTCCTGGAGGAGGGGCTTCAAGCGCTTGGCCATGAAGTCCATCTCTTCCGGAGTCATCGGGACGAAGCCCCAGTTCTTCTCCCAGGCCTCGTTGTAGACCTCCCGGATTCTCGGCAGGTCCTTCGCGAGACCCCCCTTCGAGACGTTGCGCACCACGACATGGCTCTCGCGCTTGCGGAAACGGTCCGCCACACGCGACAGGCGCTCGAGGGGTTTTTCCTCGAGAGGGAACCAGAAGGCCAGGAGGTCCTTCGCCTTGTGAAAACCCTGGCCTTCGATCAGCCTCGCGTAGGAACGCGGGTTGTAGGTCATCATCAAAACGGGCGGTGAATCGAACCCGTCAACGAGAAGGCCGACCTCGTCATTCAAGGTCGGATTGACGGGGCCGCGCAGGACTGCCATCTTGCGCTCGCGTCCCCAGAGCGTCGCCGCGTCGAGCAGTTTCCCGGCGACCGTGGGATCCTCGACCGACTCGAAGAAGCCGAAAAAGGCCGCCTTCTCGCTCTGGAACTCGTTGTGATTGCGGTCCAGGATCGCGGCGATTCGGCCGACGTCCTCGCCGCCCCGCGTCGCGACGAAGAGCTGAATCTCGCCATGGCGGAAGAACGGGTTCTCGTCCTGGAACACCTTGGCGAGATCGTCTCGCAGCGGCGCGACCCAGTTCGGGTCGCGGGCATAGATGCGGTCGGCAACGTCGAAGAAGCGAGACAGGTCGGCCTTCGTGCGGCCGATTCTCTGGACCACCACGCTCGCGGCCGCGCCCGCGGCTCCCTGGCCGCCTTCGGCGTTCACCGGCGTGGCAGGCTCAGACGTGGGCCGTGCGGACGAGCCCGACTTCGCGGCCGATCTTCTCGAAAGCGTCGAGCACGCGCGCGAGCTGTTCCCGCGTGTGCGTCGCCATCAGTGAGGTGCGGATCAGCGCCCGGCCGGGCGGGGTGGCGGGAGAAAGAACGCAGTTGACGAAGACGCCCTCCTCCTGGAGGCGGTGCACCATGCGCAGAGCGATCAGATCCTCGCCCACGACCACCGGTACGACCGGAGTGCGGGACTCGCCGGTATCGAACCCCAGCGACCGCAGGCCATCGGCGAAGAACCGGGTGTTTTCCCAGAGGCGCTCGCGCCGCTCGGGTTCGCGCTCCATGACTTCGATCGTCGCCAGCGCCGCGGCTGTCGAAGCCGGCGGGGGCGCGGCCGAGAAGACCAGTGTCCGCGCGCGGTGCTTGATGTAGTCGATCACGGTGGCGTTGCCGGCGATGAACCCGCCGACCGAGGCCATCGACTTCGAGAACGTCCCCATGATCAGGTCGACGTCGTGCTCGAGGCCGAAGTGCTCGGCCGTGCCGCGTCCGGTCTTGCCCAGAACGCCGATCCCATGGGCGTCGTCCACCATCACGCCCGCCGAGAACTCCCGCGCCGCAGCGACGATCTCGGGCAGAGGAGCGATGTCGCCTTCCATCGAGAACACGCCGTCGACGACCACGAGGCGGCCCTTGGCCTCCGCGTCGTTGCGCATCTGGCGTCGAAGGTCGTTCGGATCGTTGTGCTTGAACTTTTTGACGTCGCCGAAGGACAACCGTGCGCCGTCGATGATGCACGCGTGGTCCTGCTTGTCGAGGTAGACGGTGTCCCCTTTTCCGACCAGGCACGCGATGGCGCCGAGGTTGACCTGAAAGCCGGTCGAGAACGTGACGGCGGCTTCCTGGCGCATGAACTCGGCCAGGCGCTGTTCCAGTCTCACGTGGAGATCCAGGGTTCCGTTCAGAAAACGACTTCCCGCGCAGCCCGATCCGTATTTCCGGATCGCGTCGATCGCCGCTTCCTTGACGCGGGGGTCGTTGGTCAGTCCGAGGTAGTTGTTGGAGCCGAGCATCACGAGGCGGCGGCCGCCCAGCACGACTTCGGGGTCCTGTGCCGACTCGATCACGCGGAAGAACGAGTAGTACCCGGTCTCGCGAACGCGCGCCGCCTCCTGGTAGCGGTGGCACTTCTCGAAGACCGGAGCAGTCCCCACCATGTCGTCCCTTGTAAGCCGGGCGACCTTGCTCATCGCGTTTCCCCCACCTGAAAATTGCCGGACTGGCGTCGAGATCTTAGCAAATTTTACAAACTCGCGCCCTGGGGGGTAAAGCGTCCCTGATGGCCTATTTTTCAGGCTTTGAGAGCCACCCCGCACGCCGGTACCATTCCGCCGTCGCGCGGAGGCCGTCGGCCAGTCCGACGGGTTCCGGCAGCTCCAGGGCGCGCCGCATCGGGCCGCCGTCGCAAAGCCAATCCCCGGCGAGCAACTCCCGGGCTTTGTCCGCGTTGAATGGCCGGGACCGGCGGGTCAAAGCCTCGACGACAGTCTCCCCAACCCCGAGGAGCCGCACGGCCAATCCGGGCACGGTCACCACGCGGGGCTTCGTCCCGGTGGCGCCGGCGACGAGCCTCGCCAGATCCGCGAGCCGGATCGGTTCAGGGTCGGCCAGGAAGCCCGTTTTCCCCGCGAGGTCGCGGCGGGACGCCGCCCGCGCGATCGCGAGCGAGACTTGATCGACCCCCACGATCTGGATTCGCGACTTCGCCGCGGGGACGGGAAGAAACCCGGAGGCCGCCAGGCGGAAGTAGGTCAGGAGGCCCGGATCGCCGGGACCGTAAACGACCGCGGGACGCAGGACGATCCAGGGCCCTTTCCAACTCCTCGCCAGCGCCTCTTCCCCCTCTTGCTTGGACAGGCCGTACCAGGAGACGGGACGCGCCGCGTCACCGTCGTTGACGGGACGGCCGTCGAGAGCGGGACCCGCGGCCGCCTGGGACGACACGAGGACGAATACCGCTTCCGGCGACGTCTTCGAAGCCGCCGCAATCAAACGCTCGGTTCCGAGAACATTGACCTCCCGATAGGCGTAGAGGGATCTTGCTTTGACAAGACCCGCAACGTGCACGACCGCCGCCGCGCCCGAGGCCGCTCGCTCGAGAACGCTCGAGTCGGACAGATCGCCCGCGACGACTTCGCAGTCCAGCCCCTTCAGCAATCCCGTGCGGGCGCGTTGCGGGTCGCGCGCGAGCAGGCGCACCTTCCATCCTGTGTTCACCAGCACGCGCGCCACGTGGCCGCCCACGAAACCGGTTCCCCCCGTGACCAGCGCCAGTGCCATCGTCGAGCCGAATTGTATTGACTCGGCCGTCCCCGCCGGAGAGCATTCCGGCAACTCCATGCGTGCCCTCGTCCCCGGTCTTGGCGGAAGCCTGCTCCCTGCGCTGCTGGCGGCCGTCGGGGCGGCTCCGGTGCAGGCCGCCGCGCCGGTGCGTCCGCCGGTCGTCGAGTACACGATCGAGGTATCGCTCGATCCCGCTTCGAAGACCCTGGACGGCAAGGAACGCCTCGTCTGGCGCAACCCCTCCAACGACCGCGTGGGCGAGCTGCGTTTCCACCTTTACTTGAACGCATTCAAGAACACCCAGTCGACGTTGGTTCGCGAGTCGGGCGGCCAGCTTCGCGGCGACCGGATGGGCGAGAAGAAGGACGACTGGGGCTGGATCGACGTTCTCTCGATGAAGGCGGGCGGTCAGGATCTGAGGCCTGGAGCCCGGTTCATTCAACCCGACGGAAACAACCCCGAAGACGAAACGGTCCTCTCCGTTCCGCTGCCCTCGCCGGCGCCGCCCCATGGAGAGATCACGCTCGAGATCGCCTTCCGCGCAAAGCTCCCCCGGGTCTTTGCGCGCACCGGGTTCGTCCGCGACTACTTCCTGGTCGGACAGTGGTACCCGAAGATCGGCGTCTACGAGCCGGCCGGCATGCGGGGACGCACGGCGGGCGGCTGGAACTGCCACGCGTTTCACGCGGATTCCGAGTTCTACGCCGATTTCGGCGACTTCGACGTCTCGTTCGACGTCCCGTCGAATTTCGTGGTGGGGGCGACGGGCAAGCGGGTCGCCGAAACGCGCAAGGGCAATCGCACCACCTACCGCTACATCCAGAAGGACGTCCACGACTTCGCATGGACGGCGGACCCGCGCTTTCTCGTGACCGAGTTCCCATTCGATCCGGCGCGCGACGTTCCCGCCGGTTGGAGAGCGAAAGCCGCGGAGGAGCTCGGGATGAGCGAAGCCGAGATCGCTCTAAAACCGATTTCGGTGCGTCTCCTCCTCCAGCCCGGGCACGAAGGGGCCCGCGCGCGCTACATCCGCTCCACGAAGGAAGCCATCTCGTACTACGGGCTCTGGTACGGCGCATACCCGTACGAGACGCTGACGGTGGTGGATCCGCCGGACGACGGAACCGGGTCGGAAGGCATGGAGTATCCGACGTTCTTCACCGGAGGTCTCTCCAGCGCCCGGATGACGCGGTGGCCGCTGTCCGGAGTCCGGGGCGTGGAGGTGGTGACGGTCCACGAATACGGACACCAGTACTGGTACGGCATGGTGGGCTCCAACGAATTCGAAGAGTCCTGGCTGGACGAGGGCCTCAACGACGACTCCGAGCACCGCACGATGACGATGGCGTACGGTCCCCGCGACTCGATCAATTTGCCGGGAGGCTTCGGCGTGGACTCGATCTCGCTGGTGCACGAGCAGTACACGCACGTGGACAACCTCGACCCGATCCGCAAGTGCGCCTGGTGCTTCTTCTCGGGCGGCTCGTACGGCATCAATTCCTACTACAAGGTCGGCCTCTTCATGGCCCAGTTGAAGAACGACCTCGGAGCCAGAGCGTTCTCGCGCGCGCAGCGCGACTACTTCCAGACATGGTCGTTCCGCCACCCGACGACGTCTGACTTCTTCGACACCTTCGAAAAGAGCACCGGCCGGGACCTCTCCGAATACCGCCGCAACGTGGTGGAGGGCACGTCCCGCCTGGACTGGAAGGTTGCGACAGCGAGGTCCCGGCGTACTCGCGAGCCT
Source organism: uncultured Acidobacteriota bacterium (assembly GCA_963733815.1). Lineage (GTDB taxonomy): Bacteria > Acidobacteriota > Thermoanaerobaculia > UBA5066 > Gp7-AA6 > DAHUXD01. Next base: position 346,483 of record CAVTEG010000006.1, read on the forward strand.
GAGGGCGTCTTCGACCGGCCCGGAGGACGAGTCACGCTCGAGGAAAAGGACGAGCACGACGCCAGGACCTGGGAGACGACCGTCGTTTTCGGCAACGTCGGTGAGTGGCCGCACGGGGCGCAGGCGCGCCTGGTCTTTCAGAACGGGGTGGTCGTCAACCGCGCGCTCCCCGCAGAGGCGAAATGGGTCCGCTACCGGATTCCGAGCTACAAGTCGAAGCTCGCCTACGCCGTCGTCGATCCGGACCGCAAGAACGTCTGGGACTGGAGCTACCTCAACAACTCCAGGGTCCTCGCGACGGGCAAGGGAGCGGCCAACACCTACGGAAAGCGCGCCGTCGTCAAATACACGGGCTGGATCGCATGGCTCTCCGGCGTCTGGTCGCAGCTGCTGTGGGCGCTGGCGTGATGGAACGGAAACAAACGCCGGTCGCGGCGGGATTCGCGGCTCTCTCGCACCAGAAGCTGGTGCTGCTGCTCGCCGTGACGTCGGCCCTTCTGGGGCTGACGGCCGCGATGCCAGCGCTGCCCACGCTGCAGGAATGGGTTGGAGGCACGCTCGCGGGCGACGCCTTCGTGCGCAACCATCCGACGCAGGCCCCCGGGCTCTTCTTCGACCTCGTTCAGGAGAAATGGCCCGCGTTCGCCGGCATGCGCCGCACCGCGGGGTGGATGGGGGCGATCGGAGTCGTGCTGCAGATGTTCTTCGCGGGAGGCATCGTCGCGGTGCTCGGGCGAGGCCGATTCGGTTTCGGCCAGTTCCTGGAACCCGCGCGGCGGAACTTCTGGCACAACGTCAAGTGCTTCTTCGTCTTCGCCCTGCTGTCGCTTCTCCTGCTCGGAATCTGGATCGGCGCGACGTTCGTCGGCGGACGAAAGCTCGTGGAGCAGTCGCCGCCCGACGCGTCGGTGAGAACACTCCTGATGTGGATCTGCCTGATCGGGGCCGTCCTCCTCTTCGCCGCGCTGTCCCTGATCTACGATTTCGCCCGGGCCGCTCGGCGCTACGCGGGAATCGGAGCTCTCCGAAGCTACCGCTTCGCCTGGCATGCGCTCTCGGGAGCGTGGCTGCGCGCCCTGGGACTCTGGTTCTTCTGGGCCGTTCTCGGGGGCGCCGCCGTGCTCGTCGCGTTCTTCCTGGCGTGGGTAATGCCGGCGGCCTCCCCACTCGCAATCCTCGTGATGCTCGTCCTGCAGTTCGGTGTGCTCTGGCTCCGTTCCGCCGTGCGGGTCGCCGCGTGGGGATCCTACGTGGAATTCCTGGACGGCCGCGCGCGGGGCGCCATCGCGGCGACGGCACGAATCCGGTACACGGTCGCGGCCACGGCTCCCTCGTCTCTCTAGCGGCCGGCCCACTCCGCGAAGCGCCGCACGCCTTCGCGGATCCGCTCCCGGCTGCTCGAGAAGGAGAAGCGCACGCAGCGATCGTCGCCGAAGGCGTCTCCGGGCACCACGGCGACGTGCCCCTCGGCCAGGAGCTTGTCGCAGAATCCGACCGAGCCTTCGACGCCCTTGCGGGCGTAGAGCGCCGAGACGTCGGGAAAAGCGTAGAAGGCACCCTCGGGCATCGGGCAGCGCAGGCCAGGGACCGCCGACAGGCCCTCGACCATCACTCCGCGGCGAGCGGCATAACGCTCCAGCATCTCATCCACCGACGACCGCGAGCTCTCCAAGTCCGTCAGGGCTTCGAGCACGGCGGCCTGGGAGATCGAAGAGGCGTTCGACGTCGTGTGACTCTGGTAAGACGCCATCGCCGTCACGAGCGCCGGCGCGCCGACGGCCCAGCCGAGCCGCCATCCCGTCATCGCGAACGTCTTCGACGCCGCCCCGGTGACGACGATGCGCTCGTATTTCGGAAACAGCGCGGCGGCCGAGGCGTGGCGGCGGCCGTCGAAGACGAACCGGTCGTACGTCTCGTCGTAGATCAACCATGCGTCGCGCGCCGCGCACCAGTCGACGATCCGGGACAGCTCCTCCGCGGGCACGACGGCGCCCGTCGGGTTATTGGGCGTGTTGAGGATAACCCCCCGCACTCCCTGGGCCGATTTTTCGAGTGCCGCGGCGGTGGCGTGCCACCCGGTCTCCAGCGGCGTGTCCACCAGGACGGGACGCGCGCCCGTCAGGTGCAGCATCTCCGGGAAGGACACCCAGTACGGCGAGAACAGCGCGACCGCGTCGCCGTCGTCGAAGATCGCCTGGCACACGTTGAAGACCGCCTGCTTTGCGCCCGCAGTGACGATGACGTTCTCGCGCTGGACGGGGGCGTTCTGCTCGCGGGCGTACTTGGCCGCGATTGCATCGCGGAGGGCGGCCTCTCCCGCCACGTCGGTGTACTTGGTGCGGCCGTTCTCGATGGCCTTGATTCCGGCGCGGCCGACGTGATCCGGCGTCCCGAAGTCGGGCTCCCCGATCGAAAAATCCACGACGTCCACGCCGGACGCCGCAAGAGCACGGGCCTTCTTGGCCGTGGCCGTGGTCGAGGACGGCGTCAGCGTGGAGATCCGCCGCGAGAGCCGGGCTCCGCTCATGCGCGCCCCTGCCACGAGTGGGCGAACGCCTGGAAGGCCCGGATCTTCCTCTTTCCGGCGACGATGAGGCCGACTTCGAGCGCGATCCAGGCTCCGTAGACCCACAGCATGTCATGCCGGAGGGAGGGAACCGCGAACTGGACGATCCACAGCACGAAGAGCCCGGTGGCCTCGACGGCCTCGAAGCTCATCGAAGCCAGGAAGAGCCAGCCCAGGAACGCCTGGAGGATCGTCAGAAGGATCTCCAGCCGCTGGAACTGGTCGAACGGAAGAGACGAGGTATCGCCATGGCTCCAACAGTAGATCACCGCCAGCAGTCCCGAAAGCACGCCCCACTGGTTGATGTTGGAAGACACCATGTTCATCAGGGCGACCGGAGCGCGCGTGATGCGGCGCGCCCAGGTAAATGCCGAGGTCTTCTCCGGAAACTCCGAGATGAAGGGCGCGACCCACTGGATGAAGACGAACTGCGAAAAGCCCAGGCTCACGGCCACCGCCAGCATGGAGTTCAGGAACGGCTCGGCGACGATGAAAATGATCGCGCCTCCGACAACGAAGAGCCCCAGCACGGCGGCCCAGCGCTTCCAGCCCGAGAAGGACAGGGCCCAGCGCGACACTCTCGGTATCTCCTCGTGCTCCTCTTCGGTGTTCTCGCGGGGCGGAAGGCGAAGGAGCACGATCAGGTAGACCACGTAGGTCGTTGTCAAGACGGCCGCATCGATGAGCCCCAGGCTGGCCTTGGCCCACACGATCACGAAATAGAGCAGCGGCGGCAGAAGGCCGAGGACCTCGACGGCGTGGTCGTCGTGCAGGTGGATGGCGCCGAGCTTCTTGCCGCGCTTCCGGCGCGAGGAGAAGGCGGCGACCGCGTAGATCATGGGCCACCCGAAACCGGTCAGAAGCCGCAGGCTGCCCGTGAAGTTGGCGATCGCGAGGTGCACCATCTCCGGGTTCTTGCCGGCCTTCCACGCGATCACGGCCTCGACGGCGAACTCGGGCATCGTCTGGATTAGGGCCAGGATGGCGAGCGCGAGACCCTGCGAGATCAGGAACTCGGCCGCCTCCGCGCCCCAGGCCACGACGAACGCCGCTCCGATCATGGCGGGGAACGTCCAGAGCGCGGTCCACGGAGACGCCGCGTGGCCTCCGTGCTCGACGATCGGCGCGAGCCTCGAGGCGCCGCGCAGCCATTTCATCATCGGGGGCGGGTTATAGCATGGTCGCTGTGCCGGCGATCGAATCCGCGTCCAATCCGTTGATCCGGGAAATCGCGCGCAGCCTCGACGAGCACACGCACCTGCTTCTCGAGGGAGAGAAGACCATCCTCGACGCGGTCGCCGCGGGAATCACGCTCGATCACGTCCTGCACGACGCGAGCGTGCGGCCCGGCCGCCTCGCCGCACTGACCTCCGCGCATCCGCGCCTGGTCTCGCGTGCCGTGCTCGAGCGGCTGGCGGACTCGAAGACGCCGCAGCATCTCCTCGCGATCGCGCGGAGGCGCGACGTGCCGGTCGCCGAGATTCTCGAACGGAGCGGTCCGGTCGTCTTCGTCTTCGGAATCCAGGATCCCGGGAATCTCGGCGCGATCGTCCGCGTCGCGGAAGCCGCGGGAAGCGCGGGAGTCCTGGGAGCTCCGGGCACGGCCGACTTCTTCCATCCCCGCGCCGTGCGCGCGAGCGCGGGGAGCGTGCTCCGAGTTCCGGTTTCCGGCCGCGTCTCCTTCGAGCCGTTCGCCGCCGACGCGAAGGCGGCCGGCCGGCCGATCTGCGGTGCGGTCTCGATCGGCGGCGAGGACGCCCTGACCTCGCCCCTTCCGAATCGGTCGGTTCTCGTGGTGGGCACCGAAGGCTCGGGCCTCCCCGCCGGCGCCTATCGTTTCCTGGACCGCAAGCTCACGATTCCGATGCGTCCGCCGGTGGATTCGTTGAACGCGGCCGTCGCCACGGCTCTCTTGCTCTATTCGCCGGCTTTGGCGCGTTCTTAGGCGAGGGTCTCCCGGGGCCGCGAACGTTTCGCGGAACGACCCGCTTCTTCTGCCGATTTCCGATGCCCTTCATTCGGAGAACACTTCCGCGCCAAATGCCCACAGCCGCGTGCCCGGCGCGCGCCAGTCTCCTGGTTTGAGACCCGCTTTCTCGCAGACGGCGTCGAGGAAGCGCGGGGCGTCGAATCCCCACTCGGTCGCCACCTGCGGCAGGAGGAGTCCGCGACGCCGTCCGGCCTCCAGGATCAATCCCTCCTGGCCGATGGCGATGTCCTCGGGACCCTCGATCGGCCGCGCGGGAGTGAGGACCGAGATCTCGATCGTGCACTGCGGAAGCTCGTCGGGGGCGAGCGGCGGAAACCGCGGATCCTCGAACGCCGAGCGGAGCGCGAACTGCGGCACGATCCGGGTCAGGTCGCCGTCCGAGGAGAGCGTTCCGATGCAGCCGCGCAGCTGGTCCCCTTTCCGCAGCGTCACGAAAAGGCCGCGCGCCTCGCCGAACGTCTCGGCCCGGTCCGAGTCGAGCCGCGGCGGAGGTCCTCCAGAGAAGTGGGCCTCGAGCGCGGCTCGCGCCAGGTAGAGGAGATCCTTCCTCGCTTGCTCCGACAGCGGCGGCGCAACGTCGCTCACGGGCCGGCTCCCGCCGGCGCCGTCGCGCGCGGAAACGCCAGGAGAAAGTCCTCCACTGCCGCGCCGAACTCGTCGAGCTTGCCTTCGAAGAAATGGCCCGTTTCCGGAATGACGACCAGGCGATGCCGGCCGCCCAGCCAATGCTCGACCTCCCGTGGAGGTCCGAACGCATCGCGCTCCCCCGTGATGAAGAGAGCCGGGGCCTCGGGCAGCGGCACGCCGCGTCCCGATTCCGTGACGACGGGAAGCCCCGCGACGATCCATGTCTCGATGCGCGGGTCGCGGGAAGCGGCCTTCAGCGCCGTCGCCGCCCCGAAGGAGAATCCGCCGGCCGCCATCGGCAGCCCGGCCGTGCGCTCGGCCTCCGCCAGGGCGGCCCGAAAATCGTCCATCTCGCCGCGGCCCTCGTCGTAGCGCCCGTCGGAGAGACCCACGCCGCGGAAGTTGAACCGGAGCGTTTCGAATCCCGAGCGGGACAGCGCCTGCGAGGCTCGATAGACCACCTTGTTGTGCAGCGTTCCGCCGTGCATGGGGTGCGGATGCGCGAAGACGGCCGAGCCGCGGCGCTCGGCGAGGGGCTCCTTCCACAGACCTTCGAGCCGGCCGGCCGGTCCCGGAAACGTCACGGTGCGAACGTGTCCCGTCATAGCGACTTCATCTCCGCATCGAGCCCGGGATCCCTCCGTCCGCTCGGGACGACGCGCCCCTGACGCGTCGCTTTGGCGAATCGCCCGTCTCATCGTATCCTTCCCGCCGTCCTGCCTTGATCGGAACAGGAGACCGGGATGAAGAAGATCGTCCACATCGTCGGGACGGGCACGATCGGGGAGCCGCTGATCGGGCTCTTCACGGACTTCGGGAAGTCCCTGGGCGTCGACGAGGTCACGTTCCACAAGCGCACACCGATGACGACCGAACGCGCCAAGGTCAACCACTTGATGGAACGCGGCGCGCGGCTCGCCGTCGACTCCGACAAGGTCGCCGACTTCGAGGCCCTCGGGCACAAGGTCGGCTACGACGCCCAGGAAGCCCTCGAGCGGGCCACCGTCGTGATCGACTGCACCCCGGCCGGCAACGAGAACAAGAAAGTCTACGAAAAGACCTCGGGTCCCAAGGGCTTTCTCGCGCAGGGCAGCGAGTTCGGCTTCGGCAAGATGTACGCGATGGGAATCAACGACGAGGCGCTGATCCCCGGACAGGATCGGTTCCTTCAAATCGTCTCCTGCAACACCCACAACATCGCCTGCCTGGTCCAGACTCTCGGGACCGACGAGTCGGGCGCGCGGATTCTGGACCGCGGACGGTTCGTGTGCATGCGCCGGTCCAACGATGTCTCGCAGGACTCCGGCTTCGCGCCGGCGCCTTCCGTCGGAAAGCACGACGATCCCGAGTTCGGGACGCATCACGCCCGCGACGCCTCGGCGTTGCTGTCGACGATCGGCTGGAAGCCGCCGATCTTCTCCTCGGCGATGAAGCTCAACACCCAGTACATGCATTCCCTGTGGTTCGACATGGATCTCTCCAAGCCCACTTCGAAGGAGAAGGTCATGGCGAAACTGCGAGCGAACCGGCGCATTGCCCTGACTGAACGCCGTTCGGCCAATCAGATCTTCTCGTTCGGGCGCGACCACGGCTACTACGGCCGTATCCTGTCTCAGGCGGTCATCGCCTCTCCCACGATCGCGATTCGAGGAGAGAAGGAGATCGTCGGCTTCTGCTTCACGCCGCAGGACGGCAACTCGCTTGCGTCTTCGATCGCGGCGGCGCTCTGGCTCATGGATCCCGACCGCGAGGCGCTCTCGGCCCACATGGCAACTCTGGAGCGCTTTTTCTTCCACGAAATCTGAGCATCGCGAGCCGCAGGCCGCAAGCGTTGGGCAATGTGTCGTGTCGGTGATCACATCGGCCCCTAGCTGCTTACTGCCTGCTGCTTACTGAGTTACCATCTTTCGCAATGGCCTGGGTCACTTGTCCGCATTGTGGCTTCACGCAGATTCCGGCTGCGCAGTGCCTGAAGTGCCACAAACGCCTGGACCGCGCCCCTCAGCCTCCCTCCGCGACTCCGCCGCCACCTCCGAAAGGGACCGGCGTCTGGTCGAGACTGCCTCCGCGTCCCTACCTGCTGATCCTGGCAGGTCTCGCACTCGCGGTGATCACAACGATCCTGGTCTGGAGCGCCCGCAGCGGAAACCCGATCGCCGAGACCGCGGGCCTCGCTCCCGCGACACCCGAGCCCTGGTCCATCGACCTGACCGGCCGCTGGTTCGGCAAGGTCACGACCACGATCTCGGGCACGCCATCGCGCCCGGCCTTGCGCGAGACCTTCGTCGAGACGGATCGGGCCGGGAACATCGTCGGCGCGGGAGTCATCCTGACCGATCCGGGTCGGGGCGGCGCCGGCGCCGGATACATGACCGTGCCCGACGGGCAGCGACGCGTCCGCGAGATCGTGTCCGCCGTGTCCGCCGCGCCGAGGGGCGCCGCCCTTTCGCTCGACTTCATCCCGTTCGCTCCCTGGGTCCCGGCTCGCCAGCGCTCGTGGCACGCGGTGGAGGGCATGCGCCGCAGCCCCGAGGAGACGACGTACATCCTGGTCGAATCCGTGGAACCCGACTATCTCGTACAGGCCGGAATCAACGCGAGCGGCTTTCTGTCCTATCTCTATTTGTCTCCGGCCTACGCGCAGGGCCGCGGCACCGACGCCCTCTCCAGGGCGATCCACCCGGAGCCCGGCAGCTCCCTGCGCGGCTTCCACAACCTGATCTGGGATTTCTCGGGCGCGGCCGACTTCGTCGGCCTCCAGATCCAGACCACGATCTCCGGCCCGGCGGGATCGCCGGACCGGATCGTGCTGCGCCGTCCCTAGGTACGCTCGCCAAGAGTCTCTCTTAGAAACCCAGCTCACTTCCGTTCGCGGCGCGAGGAGTCTCCGCGAAGTAACCGAGCGGAGGAGCCTCGTGCCGCGGGAGCCGGAGCGCAGCGAGGAGACCAGGCCGTCCGTCGAGCCTCCTTTCGGCGAGCGGACGGCCGGTGCGGCCGCAGGCCGCAGGTCTCCTCGCAAGCGGAGGCGACGGCTAGTTCACCGTGACGACGTAGCCGCCGCTCTTGGCGTCGCGCTTCAACGTGATCAGCCCGTGGCGCTGCGCGTCCTCGAGGAGCTCCGAGAATGACTTGTAGCCGTAGTAGGACTCGTTGAAGTACGGCTGCTTGCGCTGCATCGTCTGCTTGACCATCGAGCCCCAGATCACGTCGTAGTTCTCGCGCTGCAGGGCCTGGATCGAGTCCAGGACGAGACGGAAGACTTCCTGTTTCTTCTTAGGCAGGTTGTCGATCGAGGGCAGGGCGCGGGTCTCGCGGACGAGATCCTCGTAGAAGATGAACTCGTCGCAATTGGCGATGAGCAGGTTCGACGTCGAGTTCTTCACGCCGACGCCGATGACGGACTTGTCGTTTTCCTTGAGCTTGGACACCAGGGGCGAGAAGTCCGAGTCGCCCGAGCAGATCACGAAGGTCGTGATGTGGCCCTTCGACGCCACGAGGTCCATGGCGTCCACGACCATCCGGATGTCCGCCGAGTTCTTGGCGGAGTAGTTGCGCTGCGGAATGTCGATCAGCTCGATGGCGGCCTCGTGGAACTCCCGCTTGTACTCGGAGTAGCGGGTCCAGTCGGCGTAGGCCTTCTTGAACACGATGCGGCCTTTCTCGATCAGCCGCTGGAGGACCAGGTGGATGTCGAACTTCTTGTACTGGGCGTCCCGGACCCCGAGGGCGATGTTCTCGAAGTCGATGAAGAGCGAGAGCCTCTGCTCGACCGAGGTCCGCGCGGGCGGGACGCTCGGGACGCTGACCGGCGCCGTCGGCGCGGCCATCATCGGCGAGGGAACGGGGATCGGCGGGGCGGCGGGCGGCGGCTCTTCCGCCGGGACCGGGAATGCCTTGTGGCGGCGGCCGCCTCCGCGGCGGCGTCGCGAGGGTTTGCGTTCCGTCTCCGCAGTCTCGGCCGCGGGGAACGGAACCGTGTCGTCCATCATGATGGGGTTTCTGTCCTTTCTGGCGCGTAGTCGAACGAAGAGGTGGTCAGCAGGAAGCTGGCCAGGGCCCGGGCGACTTCTCTCCCGGACTCGTCCACGATGTCCACCTCTCCGACGTTGACGCGCTTGCCTTTCTTGAGAATTCGCGCTTTGGCCCGGACTTCGGTCCGGGCGCGGCGCAGGTAATGAATCGTCAGGTCCGTCGTCGCGAAGCCCATCTTTCCGTCGAAATTCGTCGACAGCGCGAAGGCCACGGCGGTGTCGGCCAGCGCCGCCAGGATCCCTCCGTGGACGGTCCCGGACCCGTTCGTGATCTCCCGACGGTACGGTAGCTTCAGGACACACCAGTCCGGCCCGAGCTCCTCGAGGCTCGGGGACAACCACCCCAATGCGGGGGAATCGGCGAGGCGTTTCCTCAGGCGCGCCAGAAGGTCCGGGGCCAGCCCGGGTCGCTCCTGCGCTGCCGTCTGCAGGCTCACGAAGGCCCTATTCTATGCGATCTCGACCCCGGCCGGGGCGCTAGTCCGAGGGCTCCCCTTCCCCCTCCGGGGCGTAGTACGGGAGCTCCTCCGCCCGCCGCGTGGAGTTGTCGAGGTGTTTGGGGACCTCGACGATCGTGCGGGTGACGTTGGGATCGCAGATCTCGTTCTCGCACTCGTATGTGTAGACGTTCTTCTCGGGTCCCTTCCGGAACTTGACGATGGTCTGGTAGGTGTCGCAGTTTCCGCACTTGACCGACATCATGAAGATGTCGATCACGTGCAGCTCGGGAGCGTCGCCGGGCTCGGCCATGGCCGGCAATGATACTCTCGGCGCCGCGTACCGAGGGCCGATGAGACATCGCATGCTCGCCGCCGCGCTCCTGCTGGCCGCCGCGTCCGCTCCGGCCGCCGAAGAAGGCGTCGTGGAGAAGACGATTCCCTTCCCGCGCCGGGGCCCTGAAAAAGTCGACCTCGTCTACAAGAAGTGCACGATCCAGACGCTCGAGGCGCGCAACTACCCCGATTCGGAAGACATCGAAAAGGCCCGCGCCAACAACCCGAAGGACAGCTCCTGGATCTGGTGGCAGTTCGAGCTCGACAACCGGGGCCCCGAGAAGTTCAAGATCAAGCTCTACGTCGAAGTCCTGGACAAGGCCGGCACGGTCGTGACCAAGAGCGATCGCAGCGTGACCATCGACGGCTTCGAGAGCGAGTCGTACAGGATCTCCGGGCGGATGCGCACGCTCGACGCCGCCGACTCGCCGAAGGTCCACGTGCGTGCCCAGTTCGTCCACGACAAGAAGTAGCGCCGCGCCTCCAGACTATGCGGCCGCGCGCGACGCCCTCGCGCACCGGTTTGCGCCGGGGGTGATCGCGGTGGAGGGCCCCGATCGCGCGGCCTTCCTTCAGGGGCAGGTCACCCAGGACGTCGGGGGATTCTCCCCCGGCGAGGCGCGGCCCGCGGCGGGTCTGACGGCGAAGGGCAAGCTCCTCTACTTCGGGCGCCTCGTCGGCGAAGCGGAGCGCTTTCTCCTGCTTCTCCCGCGGGAATCGATACCGGCGGCCCTTGCACACCTGGCCAGGTACGCCGCGTTCCAGAAGGCCTCGGTGCGCGACGCCACGGAGGACTACGCGCGCGCGGCGCTGTATGGCCCGAGGGCCGGTGAGGTCATCCCCCCCGGTGGGACGGTGACCCTCCCGGGCGAAGGAGAGGTCGCGGTCGAGATCCTCGTCCCCGCCGCCGCCGGACCTGCGCTCGAGCGTGCCCTGTCGGAGTCCGGGTCCGTTCCCGTTTCGCCGGAGACCGCGGAGATCCTTCGCATCGAGGCCGGCCGTCCGCGCCTCGGGGTCGACGCCGGCGAGTCGAACATCCCCGACGAAGTGCGTCTCGAGGCCGCGATCTCGACGACCAAGGGCTGCTACGTCGGCCAGGAGATCGTGGCGCGGATGCGCACGTACGGACGCCTGCAGCGCCGGCTGGTCGGATTTCGTTTTCCGGGCGAGCCCGTGCCCGCCGGAACGGTCTTCCTCAATCCCGTGAAGGAGGGACACGAGCTGGCGCGGGTCACGAGTGTCGCGGTCTCCCCCCGTTTCGGACCGATCGGCCTCGGGCTCGCGTTTCGCGAGGTCGCCGAGGGAGCGACCCTGACGGTCCCGGACGCGCCGGGCCGCGTCGGGACGATTTCGGCTCTTCCGTTTTCGTGACCCATCGGCGCGCGCGCCCCTGGGAGATCCACGCGGCGCTCGCAGGTGCCCAGACCGGCTTTGCGCTCTTTCCGATCTTCGGAAAGCTCGCCCTCGGGTTGATCCCGCCCCTGGTTTTCGCGGCGTTTCGCGTCGTGTCGGCCGCGATTCTCCTCGACCTCATCCGCAGCGTGAACGGCCGCGAGTCCATTCGGCCCGGCGACCGAGAGAAGATCTTCCTTTACGGCCTGCTCGGAGTGTCCTTCAACCAGATCCTCTTCATCCTGGGGCTTTCGCTGACCACCGCGATCAACACCACGATCTTGACGGCGACGATCCCGGTTTTCACCATCGCTGCAGCGGCGCTTCTGGGCCGGGAACGCATGACTCTGCGCGCGGCCGCAGGGATCGCGCTCGCCGCCGCGGGAGCGCTCGCTCTGCTGAACGCGCAGCGCTTCGACTGGAGCAGCGCGGCGTTTCGCGGAGACGTTCTCCTGCTGGCGAACTCGCTCTCCTACTCGCTTTATCTGGTCCTCTCACGGCCGATCCTGGCTCACTATCGCGTCGCGACCTTCACGGCGGCCGTCTTCCGATACGGCGCGCTGATCATCCTCGTTGCGGCGTGGCCGGCGCTGCGCCGTTTCCAGCCGTCGCGCGTCACACCGCTGGCCTGGTCGTGCCTCGCCGCAGTCATCATCTTCTGCACGGTCATCCCTTACCTGCTGAACTCGTGGGCCCTGGCGCGAACGCACGCTTCCCATGTCGCCTTTTACGTCTTCCTTCAGCCGGTCATCGCGACTGTGCTGGCGATCGGGATCCTCGGCGAGGCCCTGTCGTGGAAGACCGTGCTCGCCGCGGTTCTGATCTTCGCGGGGCTCGCGGTCGGCCTGGCCCGCGGCCAGCTTCCCGCCCGGCCGGTTCCATGACCGCCGCCGGGCCCCGCCCCCGCGTCGCGGTCGTCATCCCCGTCTTCAACGAGCGCGCGTCGCTTCCCTTGGTCGTGGGCGCCATCCCGGCGGGGGTCGCCGACGAAATCATCGTCGTCGACAACGGCTCGACGGACGGCACCGCGGAGATCGCGCGGACGCTTGCGGTCCGCGTCGTTCGAGAGGATCGGCGCGGCTACGGCAGCGCGTGCCTCGCGGGCGTCGAGGCCCTCGAACATCAGCCCCCGGACGTTCTCGTGTTTCTCGACGGCGACTTCTCGGACCATCCGGAGGAGATGCCTCTCCTGCTCGACGCTATCGCCTCCGGGGCGGACCTCGTGATCGGGTCGCGCGCCCTCGGCCAGCGCGAGCCCGGGGCGCTCCTGCCGCAGGCCCGTCTGGGCAATGCTCTCGCCTGTCGCCTGATCCGGGCGTTCTACGGCCATCGCTACAGCGATCTGGGACCGTTTCGCGCGATCCGTTGGAGCGCGTATCGAACCCTCGAGATGCAGGACACGAGCTTCGGTTGGACGTGCGAGATGCAGGTCAAGGCCCTGCGCCGCGGGCTTCGCGTCGCCGAGGTGCCCGTGTCCTACCGCCGGCGCGTGGGCGTCTCGAAAATCACTGGAACGGTCTCCGGGACGCTGAGGGCGGGCGCAAAAATTCTCTGGACGATCGCGCGCTACGGCCTCAGGTCCTAGGCGCCCGAGGCCTTCCAGGCCGCGAAACAGTCGGCGGCCTCGGCGATGAAGCCCATGTGCCGGGGCGCCCATCCTAGAAGGCGCGCGGCCTTGCTCGCCGAGAGCCGCTGATCGTAGGCCAGACATTCGGCGTAAGCGCCGAGGCTCCGGACCGCCTCGGCCACCGGCACCCGTCGGATCTCTCCGGAGTAACCGACAGCGAGCGCCGCCGCGCGGACCATGTCCGCCTGAGGCGCCTCCGATCCGTCGGAGACGTTGAAGATCTCTCCCGCGGTGCCGTGCTCGGCCGCCCGGACGTACGCGTCGGCGACGTCGTCCTCGTGGATCATGGCCCAGCGCGCGCTCCCGTCGCCGACGGCTTCCGGCGCCCCGCGCAGCGCGCCATCGAACCAGGCCGCCGTCAGTCCTCCGGGTCCGCCGTAGAGGCAGCCCGGCCGCATCACGATCCCCCGCACTCCGCGGGCCTCGAGCACCCGGCGCTCGATGCCGGGCCGGAGCGCGGCATACGCGGGCGGATTTACCGCCGAGGTCTCGTCCGCGATTCGTCCTGCGGTGTCTCCGTAAACCCAGCAGCCGCTCGTGTAGAGGAAAACGGGCTGCCTGCCGCCGCCAGCGGCCGCGCCGAGCAGCGCCTCGACCGCATTCCGGTCGCGCTCGAACGCATCCGGACCCGAGGCGAACGCCGCGTGCACCACGACGTCGCAGGCGCGCGCCGCGTCGACGAATGCACGGGGCTCGTCCATCGTGCCGACGACGGGTTCGATCGCGCGCGCTGCGAGCCCGCGCGCCCGAGCCGCGTCTCGAGCCGCGCCCCGCACCTCATGGCCCGCGGCGCGGAACGCCCGCGCGACTGCGCCCCCCACGTATCCGGTCGCACCGGTGACGAAGACATTCACGGGATCGCGGGAGTTTCTATCGCGATTGCGGAGCGGCGGCAAGCTCGTAGTGCTTGACCCGGGGGGACATCTCCAGGAGGTACTCGCGGTCCTCGGGGTAATAGCGCGCCTGCTCGACGTCCGGCCCGGCGAACGCGCGGATGGCGTCGAGCGACTCCCACAGCGACACGAAGACAAACTCGGTCCGGTCTCCTTCCGTGCGACGCAGCACGTAGACGCCGCGGTTCCCCGGAGTCGCGTTCAGGTCCCGGATGCCCGTCCTTTCGAGATAGCTCTGGTAGTCGTCGGCCCGGGATGAGGGCACCTCGCCCGACCAGTAGCGTGCAATCATCAAAGCCTCCTCCTCCCCAAACACGCGCCGGGGTCAAAGGGATGCGCGCCCGTCGCGGGAGTCGATCCGAGCTCTCGGACAGGCCCCTATTGCTCCCGGTACCTCTGGAGCGTCGCGACGAGGGCGGGATCCGCTCGCCGCGGCCTTCCCGAAGGATCCGTGAAGACGTGGTGCGTGGAGCCTTCGGCAAGAAGCTGCCCGGCGGGATCTCGGATCTCGTACTGGAAGACGCAGCCTCGGGGCGAAAGCGTTTCCATTCGGGTGATCACGCGGATGGGGTCGTCGTAGCTCGAGCGGCGCCGGAAGCTCGCCTCCACGCGCGTGACCGGTATGAAGAGCCCGCTCTTTTCCATCTCGGCGTACGGAATACCCGCCGCGCGGCACCAGTCGGTGCGTCCGATTTCGAACCAGACCAGGTAGTGGGCGTGGTACACGATCCGCATCTGGTCCGTCTCGGAGTAGCGGACCCGGAGATGGGATTCGACCGGGCGCAACGTCAGAACCGTTCGGCAAGCCGTTGCCGGACCGGCTGCGGGACCAGCCCCGTCAAGTCGCCGCCGAGGCGGGCGAGCTCCTTGACCAGGCGGCTGGAGACGTAGGAGTACTCCTCCTTGGCCATGAGGAACACCGTCTCGATGGCCGGAGCCAGGCGCCGGTTCATCAGCGCCATCTGGAGCTCGTACTCGTAGTCCGAGACGGCCCGCAGCCCTCGCACGATCAACCCCGCTCCCGACCGGTTCGCGAATTCCACGAGAAGGCCCGTAAACGAGGCCACCGAGATCGACGGATCGCCTCCGACGATCTCCCGGATCATTCCAATCCTCTCTTCCATCGAGAAGAGCGGCGTCTTCTCGTCCTGCTCGAGAACCGCGACGATGACGCGATCGGCCAGGCGCCGCGCCCGCGCGAGAATGTCCAGGTGGCCGTTGGTCAACGGATCGAAGGAGCCGGGATAGACGGCGATGCGCTCCGTCATGCTTTCCTCCCCCCCTCGGTTGTCGCGACGCGGAGGCCTTCGGCCAGCAGATTATAGGCGGCGACCGTCACGAACAGGGCGAGGCCCGGGAAGAGCGCGAGCCACCACGCTTCCTCGATGTAGGCGGGCGCCGCCGAGAGGATCCCGCCCCACGAGACGGCCGGCGCGGGCAGACCGACGCCGAGAAAGGACAGCGAGGCCTCGGCCAGGATCGCCCAGCCCACCCCGAACGCCGCCGAGACGATCAGCGGCGGCAGAGCATTCGGGAGCAGGTGGCGCACCAGGATGCGCGGGGTCGAGGCGCCGGCCGCCCGCGCCGCGCGGGCGTAGTCGAGCTCCTTGATTTTCAGCACCTCGGCGCGCGCGTACCGCGCATCGCCCGCCCAGGTCGTCAAGCCGATCGCCAGGATCACCGTCAGGGGCGACGGCGGCAGAAGCGCCGCCAGGGCGAGCAGCAGAAACAGGACCGGAAAGCAGAGCATGACCTCGATCAGCCGCGAGAGCGCCAGGTCGGTCAGACCTCCGGCGTAGCCCGCGGTCGCGCCGACGGCGAATCCCACGACGAGCGAAACGGCTGCCGCCGTCAGACCGATGGCGAGGGAAATCGGCGTCGCGGCCACGACGCGGGCAAGCAGGTCTCGGCCCAGATCGTCCGTGCCGAACGGGTGCGCCGCGGAGGGAGGCGAAAGCCGACGGTCGAGGCGAATTTCCCGCGCGGCGCCCGCGAACATCGGCGAGATCGCCGCGACGAGCCAGAGCGCCACGACAGCGGCCAGCGCCGCGCGCGCGCTTACGGGCAGGCGCCGGAGTCCCGGGCTGATCATGGGGCGGCGCCGTCGCGCACGCGGGGATCCGCGGCCGCGGTCGCCAGATCCGCCAGGAGAGTCGCGGCGAGCGTGGCGACGGCCGTCAACAGCGAGAGGCCGAGGATCATCGGATAGTCGCGTGCGAGGATCGAATCGAAATAGAGCCGTCCCAGACCCGGCCACGCGAAGATCTTCTCTACGATCACGCTGCCCGATAGGAGCGCCGGAAGGACCAGCCCGAGAAGGGTGAGGACCGGAAGAAGCGCGTTCGGCAATGCGTGCATCCAGAGCGCGCGGCGCCTCGACGCTCCCCGGGCGCGCGCCGCGAGCACGAAGTCGCTGGAGGCCGCCTCGGCGACTCCCGCGCGCACGAGGCGCGCGACGAAAGCCAGGGTGCCGTACGTCAGGCATGTCACAGGGAGGGCCAGGTGCGCGAGCCGGTCGGCGATCCCCGCAAAGCCCGCGCCCGGCGCGTCGGACTCCATTCCGTAGAGAGGCAGCAACCGCAGGCGGACCGAAAAGAGCGCCTGCAGCAGGAGGGCGGCCCAGAAGGTCGGCATCGAGTAGAGCGCAAAGAGCGCGGCGCCGGACAGCCGGTCGAAGGCGCTCTCCGGCCTTCCTCCGGCCACGACGCCGAGCGGGATGGCGATCGCCAGGGCGAAAAGGAGCGCGAGCCCGTTTAATAGCAGCGTATTCGGCAGCGCCTCGCGGATGCGCTCGGCCACCGGACGGTGATCGACGAAGGACTCTCCGAGGTCGAAGCGCGCCGTGCGCGAGATCCACGTGGCGAACCGCTCCGGCAGCGGCCGGTCCAGCCCGTAGAGCCGCCGCATCTCCTCGGCCGCGCGCCCGGTGGGCCGCCGAAGGGAGTCGGCGCCGCCGGAAAGAGGACTGCCCGGCGCAAGGTG
This sequence comes from uncultured Acidobacteriota bacterium, assembly GCA_963733815.1. Lineage (GTDB taxonomy): Bacteria > Acidobacteriota > Thermoanaerobaculia > UBA5066 > Gp7-AA6 > DAHUXD01. The sequence goes on from CAVTEG010000006.1 coordinate 363,364, forward strand.
AACCAGGAAGAAGACCACCACGGTGATTCCGAAGAGCGTCGGGATTGCCAGCGCGAGACGCCGCAGCAGATACGCCGTCACGAGGCTTTCTTCCACCAGCCCAGCGGACCCGGCCAGATCCCGTAGAGCCCGAGCGGCGAGGTCGTCACGCCGCGGACGGACTTCGTGAAGGCGAACTTCTGCGTGGGGTTGACCACGAAGATCGCGGGCGCGTCGTCGCGGAAGATCCGGTGCAGGCGGTGGAATGTGTCCTTGCGCTTCTCCGCGTCGAGCGTGCTCCGCGCCTCCTCCATCAGCCGATCCGCCTCGGCGCTGCGGTAACAGCCGTTGTTCTGCCCGTCGGGAGGGCACTGCGAGGAGTGCCAGTAGAAGTACGGATCGGGGTTCGCGTCCACGGCGGACCAGCCCAGGGACGCCGCCTCGAAGTCGCCGGCGTCGACCTTCGCGACGAAGGCGCTCCACTCCATCTGCCGAACGCGCGCGGTCACGCCGACCTTCGCGAGCTCGGCGGCCAGCATCTCGTCGATCTGGCGTCCGATGTCCGACCCCGCTGAGACCAGCAGGTCGAACTCGAATTCGCGGCCCTCGCGGTCGAGCGTACCGTTGCCGTTGGTGTCGCGCCATCCCGCCTCGGCCAGAAGCTTTCGCGCCTCCCCCGGAGCGAACGGCAGCGGCTCGACCGAGGCGTCGTAGGCGGGAGAGTCCGGGGCCCAGGGCCCCGAGATGATCCGCGCGGACCCGCGGTAGAGGTCCCGCACGAGCGAGGCCCGGTCGAGCAGCATCGTCATCGCCCGGCGCACGCGCGCGTCGGAAAAGAGAGGCGATCGGTTGTTCAGGGCAATGTAGTTGAAGTCCAGGTTGTAGAACTCGACCAGCCGGCAGCACGGCCCCGACGGCGCGGCCGCTTCGATCTTCGCCTTCTGCGCCGCGTCGAGCTGGTCTTCATCGAGCTCGCCGGACGTCACGAGCCGGAACGCGGTCGCGTTGTCCGGAATGACCCGGAAGAGAATCCGGTCGAAGCTCCCCTTCTCCCACGGATAGCGTGGATTGCGGTCGAGCTCCAGGGACTCCTGTGTCTTCCACTTCACCAGCCGGTAAGGCCCGTTGGAGAGCGGCGACCGGTTGTCCTTCGCCGAGAGAAAGCGCTGGCCCGCGAACCGATGCTCGGGAAGAACCGGCAGGACGAATGCCATCGCCCGAAACGCGTAGGGCTGCCGGAATCGGAATCGGGCGCGCCGCGCATCGAGCGCCTCTGCCTTCTCGAGGCCTTCGTAGAGGGACTTGAAGACCGGCGCCGGGACTTTGGGATCGCGGATCCTCTCGACGGTGAAGAGGATGTCCCTGGACGTCACCGGCTTGCCGTCTTCCCATACCGCGTCGGGTTTCAGCGTCACGACGTATTCGCGCCCGTCGGAGGAAACCTCGAGCCTCTCCGCGAGACCGGGTATCGGATTGAGGCTGGCGTCGTAGTCGAAAAGGTTGCGCTGGACGTACTGGAGCACCTGGGCTTCGAAGACGCCCGACTGAAGGACCGCGTTCAGCGTCGTCGGTTCGCCCGCCAGCCGCCGATAGAGCGTGCCCCCGGGCTCCGGCGTCCCGTCCTTCGTCCCGTCGAGGAACTCGAGCCCCGGCTCCACGACCTGGGGAGTGGGACGCGCCAGAGACGGTGACGCAGCCGGAGACTCCTGGCGCGCGCGGCAGGCGATCGCCGCCATGAGCAGAACACCTGCGACGGCGCGCCTCATCGGGTCAGATTATGACCTGAGACTCGAGGCCCGGGATCCGAGACCGGTCTATGGCGCCGTGAACGGAACGACCGCGACGTTGCGCGAGGAGTCCGTGACGCGCACCAGGAGGTACGCGCCGCGGGCCTCCGCCGGCAGCCGGATCGTGTACGACTCCTCGGGCGAGTCCGAGAGCCCGTCCTTGGGCTCGATCCGGTTCCACTTCTTCGCGTCCACGCTGTATTCGGCTTCCGCGATGGGCGACGCCGCGTCGACCGCCGTGATCTCCAGGACTCCGGCCGAGCGGGAGGTCTCCTTGACGACCGGCGGCGTGTTGTCGATCCGCACCGTCGAGCTGTCGCGCGAGGCGGTCTTGCCTTCCCCCGGGTTGGCGTCGGCGTCCGAAGAGGTGACCCGGAAGACGTACTCTCCATCGGGCAGCGACGTCGAGTCGAACGAGTACGACGTCTCGTGGATGTCCTTGCGGAGGGAGATCCACTTCGTGGAGCCCGCCGGACGAAACTCGAGCTCGTAGACCAGCGAGTCGCCGTCGGGATCGCTCGCCTTCCACTGAAGCGTCCGGTAGCCCTTGCGGTAGAGCTTTCGCAGCGAGCTCTCCGACTTGGCCTCCTCGAGGCCGGTGAAGATGCCCTTCTCGTCGATGGCCGTTTCGTAGACGTTCGAGCCGCTCGTGCCCGAGCGCGCTAGGACTTCGGCCGGCTCCAGCGCCATGAGGCTCTCCACCGTCGGGGCGGAGTTGTGGTTGCGGTATGCGGCCTCGACTCGGCGGACGCGCGGTGTACGTTCGCCGTCGGGCTCCATGCGGACCTTCCACTGCAGGAAGCGGCCGTCGGGCACGTCGATCCGCATGGTGCGGCCCGATCCGTTCCAGGGCGACCACGGGCTCCAGGTCGCATCGGGGGTCGCCGACTCGCCCGACCGGAAGGAGTATTCCACTCTCGAGTTGCCGGGCGCCTCGCCCTCCCAACGGAAGGCGCCGAAGTGGCTGGTCCGGCCCGTGTCCTTGACGGGCGAGACGTATTCGCCCGGCGTCGATCCGGCGCGCTGCCGGTAGAGGGCACCCGACGAATTCAGTCCGACGTCGGCTCCGGCCAGAAAGGTCGCCTGTTTCTCGTCGAACGTCCGCACGAGCGAGGACGCGTCCGTCTGGATCGCGTAGAGCTTGCCGCGGGGCCCCGTCGCGGCGAGGACGCCCGATCCGTCGGCGTCGGGCGCGAGGTCGAAAACGATCTCGTCTTGAGAAGTCCACACGGTTCGCGGAGGGTCGCCTTCCGAGAAGAGCACGACTTCCGACGAGTAGCCCCCGCGCGCGGAGCCGCGCGCGGTCGCCAGGCGCGGAGACGAAACCGACACCGAGACCTCGGCCCGGCTCCCGTCGTCGTCCGTCGGTGAGCCCGACTTGCCGGGCTTGGCGGAAGCGGTCGCCGTCGGAAGGGAGATCGGCTCGCCTCCCGAGGAGGAAATGTCCGCCGCGCCGGCCGCCGCCCAGACCCGCCCGGAGGAGTCGGCGTTGATCGACGTCACCTCGGGCTTGCCGGAGTCGTAGACGGTGGTCACACGCCCCGCCGGATCGATGCGGAGCACGAGTCCCGATCCGGAGGTTCCCGCCCAGACGCGTCCCTGCCGGTCCGCGAAGAGTGCGCGCACGTGGGCGTCCACGGTGCTGTGGACGCGCTCGCCCTGGCCGGCCGCCTTGACGCGATGGATTTCACCCGGAAGACCCGTGCCGACGTAGAGGACGGGACCCGAAAACGCCAGCGCCCAGACGTACTCGGCCTTCGTGTCGTAGTAAAGGACGGGTTTCCCCTTCTCGATCCGATAGACCTTGCCGCCCGGAGACCCGCCGGCGTAGAGCGTGCCGTCGGGCGAAACGGCCAGAGCCGTCACCTCCTGCTCGGGAAGCGTGGCGAACGTCTCGACCGCGCCGTCTCCGGCGACGCGCAGGATCTTTCCCGCGTCTCCGGTGCCGACGTAGAGCTCCCCCTTCTTGCCCGGGACGCCGGCGAACAGAACCGCTTCCGCGATCGACTCCACTTTCGAAAGCGCGTGCCCCGGCAGGAGCGTTCCGTCCGCCGTCACCGAGATCCCGCGCGCCTCGCCGAGAGAAAACTCGGACGCGCTGTCGCAGACCCAGATGCGCACGGCCGCGGCGGTCAAGGGCGCGGCGGCCACGGACACACCAAGAGCGATCGCCAGAATCCGGGACCTCGCCCGGTTCACCAGATCCTCGGGAGCACTTCGAGATTGAGACGAGCCGAGCCCGCGACGGGCACCGGCTGCTCGATCGACTCCTCCTGCAGGCGCAGGTATCCGAGATCCGGAGAACCGTCACCCGGGCCGCGGTCGCGCAGCAGCGCCGCCCGCGTCGGCGGGAGCGCCGGCAGAGGCGCTCCGTTGACGACGGCGCCCGCGGCCGCGCGATAGGCCAGGAGGTTCAGGGTGTTCGGGGGCCGAACCCGCGAGAGAAATTCCAGGACCTGGTCGAGCGAGTGGGGATCCGGCGGATAGAGCGCGAGATCATAGGCCGTCGCCGCGTTTCCGTCGCCCACGAAGAGGGTCAGCGGTCCGGGAGGCGTGTTTTCGGGGATCTTCGCCGTCATCACGACGCGCCGCGCCCCTCCGCGGAAGTCCTCGAGGTCCACCCACACGGGCACGGTGTCCCCGGGACGCACGCGCTCCTTCTGTGCCTCGACGTTGACGATCCGGGCGCTCTGGAGGCGGTCGGAGTGCCGGATCTCCACCTCCACGCCACGGATCGAGAGATCGCGAAATTCGTTGGCCATGAGGTAGTTCGTCAGCAGCGCGAGCGAGCCGACGGCCTCTTCCCGCGCCGTCAGGCCGGAGAAGACCGAATCCCAGCGCACGGGCTTGTCGTCCGTCGCGATCGAGGACTTCCAGACGATGGTGCGCTCTCCGGCGCGCTTCTCGAGGGTCGTCAGGACGTTGTCCGTCGCCATCGCCAGCAGGATCGGTGTCAGCATCGAGTTGTGGACCACCTCGAACCGGAACGTCTGCGGCGGCAGGTCCTCCGAAGTCATCTTGATCGTGACGGGAACCATGGCCGGAGGCTTTCCGAAGCTGCCTAGGATGCCCGTCGAACGATCCTGCGATACCGATCCCAGCGCCGATCCCGTCGTCGAGAACTTGAACGAGCGGTAGAGCGAGGGCAGCACCGTCAGGATGTCGGCCCGGGCCATCGGCATGTCCACCGGTCCCATGGAGAGGAACGGGTGGCCGAAAGCCAGGATCGAATTCCCGTCGACCCACGTCACGGTGCCCGTCGCGGACAGCACCATGTCTCCGTTCAGGAGCACGGCGGCGACCGCGGATCCGGGCTCGAGCCGGCTTTCCGGCTCCGGCGATGCTGCGCCCGCCGACGGCAGGAGGAGGCGCCGCTCGGCGCGACCAGCCAGCCCGCGGCTTCGGCGACACGTCCGAAGACAGTCCCCGACGCCGTCAAACCGGAGAAGGAGACGGGCAGCGGCAGCGGCACGGGCCCATTTCCGGTGGCGGGCTGACCGCGGAATGCATTCACGAGGTTGGTGAACGGCTCGGCGAACTTCGCCGTCCCGAACGCGGCCACCATCGCGGCAGTGGACGTGGCGGCGCCGCCGATCGGAACCGGAGGTGTCGCCGGGGCCTTCCGGATGTCGAGCATGCTCTGAATCGGCGTGATCCCGCAGATGGGATCCCGGGCGAAGGGCCAACCGTACGCCAGCGCGCCGATCAGCTTCCCATCGACGTAGATCGGGCTGCCGCTCATTCCGGCGATGATCCCGGTCTTGGCGAGCGCCTCGTCGTTCAAGATACGCGCGAGGATCAGATCCTGCTTCGGCGCGTAGCTTTTCAGGACGCCGACGATCTCGATGTCGAAACGCTGCACGCCCTTCCCGTCGCCGAGGTCCGAGAGGCCGTAGCCCTTCATCCCGGGCGTGATCTGCCCGGCGGGCAGGATGTCGGTCGGCGCTGACCAGGCATTCGCGGCCAGGAGAACTGCCGCCGCCGCGCCAATGAGAACACGACGCACGAATATCTTCACAGCCGGAACAACGAGACCGGAATTGGGCTCCATTCCCTTTGACCCTTCCCTTCCCCCTATGTTACGGTCGAAATCGATGCTGGGGACCGACTTTCAGCCTGTCACCACAGAAAACCTCCCCGGACAGCCCTCGATTTTCTCCTTCTTCTCGGAAGCCGGTATTGCCGACCGGGCGGTGCTGGCCATCCTGCTGCTGTTCTCGTTTGTGAGCTGGGTCATAATTTTCGCTAAGTTCATCCGGTTCCGGCGGGTATCGCGACAATCCGACAAGTTTGTCGCTTTCTTTCGCAAATCGAAGCGCTTCTCCGAAGTCAACACGTTCGCCGGCGAGCTCGCCGACACCCCCCTGACAACGCTGTTCAAGGCCGGTTACGCTGAGCTCGACGCCCAGGTGAAGGCCAATCGGACCGACGAGAGCCCGACTACGGGGGGCGGCGGACAGGGGAAGCTTCTGATCAAGAACATCTCCGGCATCGAGCGGGCCCTGGAGCGCGCGATCGGCGTCGAGATGTCCCGTCTGACCCGGAACATGACCTTCCTGGCGACGACAGCCGCGGCTTGCCCCTTCATCGGTCTCTTCGGCACGGTCTGGGGCATCATGCAGTCGTTCCGCGCAATCGGCCAGACGGGGTCGACCTCGATCGCCGCCGTCGCGCCGGGGATCTCCGGCGCACTCGTGAACACGGCCGCCGGACTCGCGGCCGCGATCCCCGCGATGATCTTCTACAACTACTTCATGGGGAAAGTCCGCGAGCAGCGCGCGGGAATGGAGGATTTCTCCCTCGAGTTCATCAACCTGGCTGAGAGGAACTTTACCTAGGCACGGGGTGTCTTTGTAGCAATGGCCTTCCAGCGCCAATCCGGCGACCCGTTCGACCACCTCGCGGACATCAACGTCACGCCGCTGGTGGACGTCATGCTCGTTCTCCTGATCATCTTCATGGTGACGGCGCCGATGCTCCACACCGGCATCTCGGTCGCGCTGCCCAAGACCGCGACGACGAACCTGAGGTCGAACCCGGAGGACCCGATCGTCCTCTCGATCTCGAAGGATGGCCTCTACTACATCAACGAGACGCCGGTGGCGCGGGGCCTGCTCCGCGACCGGTTGCGGGCGATCCTTCGGGGCCGCAAGGAGAAGGCCGTTCTGCTGAAGGCGGACCGGGGACTCTCCTACGGAACCGTCATCGAGACGCTCGACTTGCTGAACCGGATGGGTATCGAGAGCCTCGGGCTCATGACGGACTCCTCGGGGGCCCCGAAGAAGTGAGGCCTCGGCGATCGGCGGATCGGGCCTGATGGATACCGTTGCCAATGTCCTCGCCGAGCGCCGCCAGGAACGCATCCCCTGGGGAACTGCGGCTCTGCTCGCCTTCCTCCTGCACGCCGCCGTGCTCGTGGCGCTGCTCCTGTCGGTCTTCGCCAAGCCAATGCGCTACGCCGCGCCGCGCGCCGTGGCGGTGCGCCTGATCCGTATGGGCTCACCGACGGCGCCCGAGGTTCGCGCGGCACCCGCTCCCGTGCCGCCGGCGCCTCCGGCGTCGCAGAAGCCGAAGATCGAGAAGCCGCCCGAGGAGAAGCCCGAGCCTCCGTCGGAGAAAGCGCTGTTGCTGCCGTCGAAGGAGAAGGAGACGAAGAAGAAGCCGACGCCGGTTCCGATCAGCCGTCCCGGCCCCGCCGCGACTCCGTCGATGAGCCTCCCGGCCGCGGGAGAGGATAGTCCCGGTGTCGCTACCGGTCCGGCTGCGGGATCCGCTTCGGGCACCGCCGGCATCGGCGGCCTGAAGGTGGATCAGGCCGACTTCAAGTATCCCGTCTACATCGAGCGGATGATCATGATCATCAGCCTCAACTGGTTCAAGCCGGCGCAGATGGTGCAGGTCAATCCCGTCGTGCACTTCCAGATCGAGCACGACGGGACGGTGACCGACGCGCGGATCGTGACTTCGAGCGGACTCGCGTTCGTGGACCGCGCCGCCCTCCGCGCCGTGATCGCATCCTCCCCGCTGCCCCCGCTTCCCGCCGAATACGCCGGGCCGCATCTCGGAATCCAGGTCGTCTTCGAATGACCGCATCGACAGAACGGAGAAACCGCATGCTTCGCCTTCGACATCTTCTGGCGGCTGCCCTGCTCACGGGCGCCGCCCCGCTCATCGCCCAGGCGCCGGCGCCCACCCCTGCCCCTGCCGAGGACATCCAGGTCACGATCAAGGGCAGCGGCGCGCGCCGGCTCAGCGTCGCGGTGCCGCCTCTCGACGCTCCGGGAACCGCTGCTCTCCAGGCGCAGGTGACGGAGCCCTTCACCGCCACCCTGCGCTCGGATCTCGAGTACGCCGGCGCTTTCGCGGTGGCCGAGCCCGCTCTCTATCCCCAGGGGTATCGCGACCCCTCGACCCAGGACGCCGCCGACCGCTGGCTCGGTACGGGCGCCGAGGTCCTTGTCGACACGCGGGGATCCGTCAGCGGAGACAAGGTCTCCATCGAGGGGCGCGTCTGGGACTTGAAGTCGCGCAAGCTCATCTTCGGACGGCGATACTCGGGAGGTCCGACCTACGTCGAGCGCATCGCCCACACGTTTGCCAACGACCTGGTGAAGTACTTCACGGGCAAGACCGGAAATTTCCTGTCGACCATCCTCTTCGTCAGCGAGCATCCCGGAAGCATCAAGGAAATCGAGGCCATGGACTTCGACGGCCGCAACACTCGGACGCTGACCTCGCACAAGTCGATGTCGATCACTCCCAGCGGCGCCGCCGGCCGGATCGCCTACACGTCCTATGTCCGCCTCTATCCCCAGATCTGGACGATGGGACTCGACGGCGCCGACAAGCGCGAGGTGCCCACGGGCGTCGATTTGAACGCTTCGCCCTCGCTGTCTTCCGACGGCCGCGAGCTCGCGTTCGCCGGCTCGGCCGGCGGGAACACCGACATCTACGCCGTGGGAGTCGCCGGCGGCACCGCCAAGCGCCTCACGACGAGTCGCGCCCTCGAGGCCTCGCCCGCCTGGTCTCCGACGGGGCGCCAGATCCTCTACACGTCGGATCTGACCGGCACGCCGCAGATCTACGTCATGGATGCGGAGGGGACGGGCTCGCGCCGGGTCACGTTCGCCGGCAACTGGAACGACGAGGCCTCCTGGTCTCCCGACGGCTCGCGCATCGCCTTCGCCTGCCGCAACGAAGGAGACTTCAACATCTGCGTCATGGACTTCGGCACCGGCCAGACCGTCCAGATCACGTCGGAAGGCTCCAACGGTCACCCGACGTGGTCGCCGGACGGCGAGAAGATCGTCTACTCCTCGCGCCGCAACGGCTCCACGCAGATCTACACGTCGGATGCCAACGGACAGAACAAGCGGCAGCTGACCAAGGGCGGCAACCACTCCCAGCCATCGTGGATTCCGTGACGCCACCGAGCGAATCGTGTTGGGGATCGTCAAGGTCTTTGTTATATTGAAGTTCCGAACGCAGCACCCCCGTCGACGCACTAAGGAGTACCGAGAAATGCAAAGGAAACTCACGGCGCTCACCCTGGTTTCCCTCGTGGCCGCCCTCGCGCTGGCGACGGGCTGCAAGAAGAAGGCTCCGACGTCTACCGCAGAGGCGCGCCCGCCCGTCACGACGAAAGCGCCCGAGACCGCGGTACCTCCTCCCGCCACGGCCGCCCCTCGCAAGGATGTCGAGTCGGAAGTGCTCTCCAAGGACATCGCCGAGATGAACAAGGCCGGGTACCTCACCGACGCGTTCTTCGACTACGACCAGTCCGATCTGCGGGAAGACGCGCGGACGGCGCTCGCGGCCGACGCCGCCTGGCTGAAGAAGTACCCGACGGTCCAGGTCCTGATCGAGGGCCACTGCGACGAGAGAGGCACCGCGGCCTACAACCTGGCGCTCGGCGACCGCCGCGCCAACGCCGCGAAGGAGTACCTCGTTTCTCTCGGCGTGGACGGCTCTCGGCTGCGCACGGTTTCCTACGGAAAGGAGCGTCCCTTCTGCACCGAATCGAGCGAGAGCTGCTGGCAGCAGAACCGGCGGGCTCACCTCGTGATCACGGCCAAGTAGTCTTGCGGGTCTCTCACCGCTTCGGCCTGGTTGGCCTTCTCGGCGCGGCGCTCGTTTCGGGCGCCGCGTGCGTGTCCTCGGACGACATCGAGGGCCTGCACCGCCAGATGAACGACATCCAGAAGCAGATCCAGACCCTCGAGCGCAAGTCCTCGAGCAAGGAAGAGGTCGACAAGGTCAACCAGAACGTCTCCACGCAGACGACCCAGCTCTTGAAGTCCAACGCCGACGCGGCGGTCAAGCTCGGAGAGCTGACGACCAAGATGGAACAGCTCGAGGCCAAGCTCGAGGACACCAACCGCCGGCTCTCCCAGCTCTCCCAGCAGATCGCCGAGACGCAGGGCGATCTTCTCCGCCTCCGAGGTACCACCGGCGCGGCCCCGCCGCCCGCCGGCGGCTCCCCCGCCCCGGGTTCCCCGACCGGCGCGCCCGCCGGCCGTCCCGCCTCCGGGGGACCGTCGCCGGCCGAGCTCTACGACACGGCCTACGCCGACTACACCAAGGGCCGCTATGCGCTCGCCATCCAGGGCTTCCAGGACTATCTGGCGAGCTACCCGAGCACCGACCTCGCCGACAATGCCCAGTACTGGGTGGGCGAGTCGCACTTCGCGCAGAAAAAGTACCCGGAGTCGATCGCCGACTTCGAGCAGCTCCTCAAGCAATGGCCGGCCAGCGACAAGGCGGCCGCGGCTCTCCTGAAGAAGGGGTACGCGATGCTGGAGCTCGGCCAGAAGCCCGAGGGCATCGTCCAGCTCCAGTACGTCATCCACGAGTTCCCCACCGCGGAGGAGGCCCGGCTGGCGCGGGCGCGCCTGAAGACGCTGGGGGTCGACGCCAAGTAGACCGGTAGGCGTCCCGCCCGGTTTGGGGTAGTCTTCCCGCCTCGCGTAACCCGAAACGACCGTTTAGGAGCAGAGACCACAGCCATGGCCAACATCAAGTCCGCCGAAAAGCGCATCCGGATCGCCGCCGGCAAGCGCGCCCGCAACAAGGCCCGCGTCTCGCGGCTGCGGAGAGCCGTCAAGAAGTACCGCCAGACCGATTCGAAGAAGAAGACCGAGGCCCTGCCGCAGACCCACGCCGAGATCGACCGCGCTCTGGCCAAGGGCGTCATCCACCGCAACGCCGCCGCGAGATACAAGAGCCGCCTGGCGAAGGCGGCTGGAAAGTAAGCCCCTCTCACCCTCGCCCTCTCCCCCCGCCGGGGGGAGAGGGAATCTGCGCTAGAACCCTTCCAACATACTCGTCACCAGGCTCTGCGCGAAGCGTCCGGCGACGCGGTCGATCGCATCGTTCTCTCGATCGAGGTAAGTGGCGGAGCTGACGGAGAACTGGTAGTTGTCCCGGAACGTGAACGCGGGATTCTCCCAGATCGTGTCGTTCTCGCCCGGCGGAAGCTTCTTCAGGGAGACCTTGGCGGTGACCTGGACCTGGTAGTCGGTGGCGCGGCCCTGGTTGTCGAACGCCACGGGGTAGAGATTGAAGAACGTGACCGCGCCCGCGAGCACCGCGTCCGCCCCGTCCGCCGACGACTGGACCTTGAACCTTCCGCGCGAGGCGAGCTCGCGCGCGATCTCCGCCGAGAGACGCTGCTCGAGGCCCACGCGCTGGGTCATGTTCTCCAGCGTCGTGAACTGGATGACCTTGATGCTCTCGGGCAGCGAGGAGCTCTGACCGACCAGGGCGTAGCCGCACCCGCCCGCCGCGAGGAGAACCGGCAGAAGCGCGACGGCGGCGGCTCGCCTCACCGCACGACCAGGTTCAGGAGCCGGTCTGGTACGAACACGGTGCGCGTGATCTGCTTGCCCTCGGTCCAGGACCGGATCTTCTCGTCCTGACGCGCGCGCTCCATGGCCTCCGATTCCGTGGCTCCCCGGGCGACGGACAGCCTTCCCCGCACCTTGCCGTTGACCTGGACGACGAGCGTCACGTCGGTCGAGGTCGCCAGCGCCGGGTCGAAGACCGGCCAGCGCGATTCGACCAGGAATCCCTTCTCGCCCGAGCGTTCCCACAATTCGTCGGTCAGGTGCGGCGCCACCGGATGAAGCAGTTGCAGGAGGGTGCGCACGCCCGCGCGGAGCGCGGCGGGAGTCTCCTCCCCTGTCTCCACGGCATCGGAAATTCCCCGCTGGAACTCCATCAACGCCGCCACCGCCGTGTGAAAGTGGAACGCCGCCGCGTCGCGGGTGACGCGTTCGATCGTCGCGTGCGTCATACGGGCGAGAGGGGTGTCCTGAGGCCCCGGATCGCCGCCGGCCGGCAGCTCCCGGACCCGCTCGCAGAGATCGTGAACGCGATTCAAGAATCGAAACGCCCCGGTCACGCCGTCCTCGGACCACTCCGACTCCTTCTCCGGCGGCCCGATGAAGAGCGTGTACAGCCGGACGGTGTCGGCCCCATATCGGGCGATGAGCTCATCGGGAGAGACGGTGTTGCCCCGCGACTTCGACATCTTCTCGATCTTGCCGGTCGAAGGGTTGAGGCTGGTGATCATTCCCTGGTTGAAGAGGCGCTCGAACGGCTCCTCCAGGTGCACGAGCTCCATGTCCTTCAGGACCCGGCAGATGAACCGGGCGTAGAGAAGGTGCAGGATCGCGTGCTCGATGCCTCCGATGTACTGGTCGACAGGAAGCCAACGGTCCACCCGCGGCGTGTCGACCATCTTCGTCGGGTCATGCGGATCCAGAAAGCGGAAGTAGTACCAGGACGAGTCCACGAACGTGTCCATGGTGTCGGTCTCGCGCCGCGCCGGCCCGCCGCAGTTCGGACAGGTCACGCGGAGGAAGGCCTCCGACTTCTCGAGCGGGTTGCCCTCGGCCCCGAGGAAGTCCACGTCTTCCGGAAGCCGCACCGGAAGGTCCGCGTCCGGGAACCGGAACGACCCCGCAGGCCGGACAGTGGATCGCGGGAATGGGCGTGCCCCAGTAGCGCTGGCGCGAGATGAGCCAGTCCCTCAGGCGGTATCCGACCTTGCCGTGGCCGAAGCCCTGCTCCTCGAGCCACCGCACCGCGACCCGAATCGCCTCGGGCCCGTTGGGTGTTCCGTTCCAGGAACCCGAATGAACGAGCGTTCCGCCGTGAGGAAGGGCCTCAGTCATTGCGTCGGGGTCCGCCTCCGGCCCTTCCGTCTGGTAGACGAGGCGGATCGGCAGCCGGTACTTCCGTGCGAACTCGAAGTCGCGCTGGTCGTGCCCCGGCACTCCCATGATCGCGCCCGTGCCGTACTCCGGAAGGACGAAGTTGGCCAGCCACACCGGGATCGGTTGCCCCGTCGCGGGGTTCAGAGCGAGAGCGCCGGTGTCCAGGCCCTCCTTCGATCCGGTCTCCTCGCGCTCGAGGCGGGACTCCCGTCGTACGCGCTCGACGAACGCCTCGATCTCGTCGCGGCGCGGAGCCCGCTCCGCCAGCACGGCCACCGCGGGGTGCTCGGGCGCGAGCGCGAGGAAGGTCGCTCCGTAGAGCGTGTCGGGCCGGGTGGTGAAGACCGTGACCGGCTCCGCAAGCCCGTCCACGCGGAAGTGGATCTCGGCGCCTTCCGAGCGCCCGATCCAGTTGCGCTGCATCGTCTTGACGCGGTCCGACCAGTGCGGCAGGCCATCGAGGCCTTCCAGGAGCCGATCCGCGTAGGAGGTGACGCGGAAGAACCACTGCGTCAGGTCCCGGATCTCGACCGGGTCGTCCGAGCGCTCGCAACGGCCGTCGACGACCTGCTCGTTCGCGAGCACGGTGCGGCAGCCCGGGCACCAGTTCACCGGGGCCGTCTTTCGATACGCCAGACCCTTCTCCCACATGCGCAGGAAGAGCCACTGGTTCCAGCGGTAGTAATCCGGATCGCAGGAGGCGAGCTCCTTGGACCAGTCGTAGAGACAGCCCAGCGCGTAGAGCTGCTCCTTCATCCGGGCGATGTTCTCCAGCGTGTAGGTGCGCGGGTGCACACCGCTCTTGATCGCGGCGTTCTCGGCGGGAAGCCCGAACGCGTCCCAGCCCATCGGGTTCAAGGCTTTCCGCCCGGCCATGCGCTCGCGCCGGTAGAGCGCGTCGCCGAGGATGTAGTTGCGCCCGTGGCCCACGTGCAGGCGGCTGCCCGAGGGATACGGGTACATGTTCAGCATGTAGAACTCGTCCCCGGGGATGCGCGTGTCCACGTAGGCCACGCGCGCGTCGGCCCACCGCGTCTGCCACTTCCCCTCGATCTGCGAGGGGGCGTACTTCTCCGTCATGGGCGGGCAAATATACCCGAGAGGTCCCCGGAAACCGGAAGCCGGGAATCCGAACTACTTCGCCGTCGGCCGGAACCGCAGCGTGGCGTCGGGAAGATGCCGCACCGGGTAGTCGAGGCGCCCGGAGGCTTCGACCTGCGTGAGCCGGAGCTGCCGCGGCCGCTCGAACGCTCGCCGGTTGAACGGCACGTAGCGCGCGTCCACGCTGTTGATCGACGAGGACGGGTCCGAAAAAACGAATCCCGTGTCGGGGTAGTAGACCTCGATCCATCGGTGGAAGACGCCGCCGATGCGCTCTTCGTATCCCTCACTGTCGGGCTTCGTCCGGAGCACGCCCTGGACGGTCCGGGCGGAGATCCCGACACGGCGCAGCAGGTCCACGGCCAGCTCCGAGATGCCGACGCAGTGGCCGCGACGCGACGCGAACACCGAGGCGGGGTCCTGGCGCCGCGAACGGTCCGTGTCGTACCGGATGTACGAGGCGACGCTGGCGAGGATGCGCTCGACGGCCTGCGCCTGCGTCGCCGCGTCGCCCGCGAGCGTCCGGGCGAACGCGTCCCGTTCGGCCGACCGCGCGAGGGAGGCGTCGGGCGCAATACCCGTCGGAAACGGCGCGCGGCTGGCCAGAGGCATGGCCGAGACGCGCACGGAAAGCTCCAGCTCCCCGCCCTCCCGCGGCGTGACCGCCATCGAGTAGCCGTCGTTGTCGTACTGGTCGAAGAGGCGGGCGTCCGCGCCGGCCGCCCGGTACACCGCAAGCTCGTCGGCCAAAGATGCCGCCGCGAAGGCCGCCCCGACGGCCGCGAGGAGAGCCGCGCGCAGTTTCACGACTCCGGCGAGGCGGCGCGCGTCGACTTCAGGACGCCGTCGAGGATTCCGTTGATGAACTGGAAGACTTCGGCGTCGAGAACCGCTTGGCGATCTCCAGCGCCTCGTCGATGACTACCGGGCGCGGCGTCTCGGGCTCGTGCAGGAGCTCGAAGAGAGCCAGCCGGAGGATGTTCCGGTCCACGACCGGCATCCGTGCGAGCCGCCAGTGGTCGGCCTGGCGGGAGATGATCGCGTCGAGATCCTCGCGGTGAAGCAACGTCCCCGATACCAGCCGCCGCGCGAAGGTCTGGATTCCGTCGGGAGCCTGCTGGAGCTCGTCGGAGCGCCGGAACATCTCCTGCGGCTCGGTCCCCGCCACGTCGTGCTCGTAGAGCATCTGGAGGGCGAGCTCTCGCGCTTTGCGCCGCTGGCCCACGTTACTTCGCGCCCTTCAGGTACCGGCGCAGGTTGGCCATCTCGATGGCCGCCTCGGCGGCCTCGACGCCCTTGTCGGTCCGCTCCCGCGCCTGCTCCATGGTGTCGCAGGTCAGGACACCGAAGCCCAGAGGGACTCCGGTCTGGACCGAAAGAGCCCCGAGAGCCCACGCGACCGTATTGCCCAAAATCTCGTGGTGCGTGGTCTCCCCCCGGATGATCGCGGCCAGCGCGATCAGGGCGTCGGGCTTGCGGGAGTCGAGCATGGCGCGCGCGCCGGAGGGAACCTCGAACGCGCCGGGAACCCGCGCCACCGCGACGTCCCCGACCTTCGCTCCCCGGCGGCGGAGCGTATCCAGCGCCGACGCCAGCATCGCGTCGGTGATGGTCGGATTCCAGCGTGCGCACACGATTCCGAAGCGCAGGCCGCGGGCATCGAGGCTGCCTTCGAAGTGCCTCGGCGAGAAAGCCGCCGTCGCGCGGCGCGGTGCGCGCATGCTCAAGGATCGTCCCTCGTAGAAGAGACTCCATTGTACTCCGCCGCCGGGTCGAGCCTGTCGGCTAGGAGAAGAGTCGTGAGAGCTCCGGAGCGTCGCCGAAGTTCCGGCGGTAGCGTTCCAGAAACTCCGATGGCGTGTAGCGCGGAGGCTGCGGTCCCAGTGCCTCGATCCCGAACACGGCGGCCACGCTCCCGATGCGTCCGGCCACGGGCCAGGGAGCTCCGATCCGCAACCCGCGCAGGAGGCCGGCGCGATACATGTCCCCGACGCCGGTCGGGTCGACCGCTTTCCCTTCGATCTTCGCCGAGGGAATCCGGTGAGCGACGACGCCGGATCCGTCGCGGACGTTGATCGTGGAACCATCCGCGCCGTGCGTGACGATGAGGACCGGGACCCGCGCCTGCAGCTCCTCCAGAGAGAGCCCCGTCTTGTGCGTCAGGATCCCGGACTCGTAGTCGTTGACGATCAGGATCGCCGCGCCGCGGAAGCCGTCGGCCATCTCCTCGCCCGAAAGGCGCGTGACCTGCTGGCTGGGGTCGTAGAGGAACGGGATGTCGAGGCGCCGGCAGTTGTCGGCGTGGGCCGCCATCGCCGGAGGATCGTTGGGCGAAATGACGACGAACGCGACCGAGGACGGATCCAACTTCGAGAGCGGAAAGTTGCGGGCGCGCGCCATGGCTCCCGTGTAGAACGACGCGAGCTGGTTCTGGTCCTGATCGGTGGAGACGAAGAACGAGGCGGTGAAGAGATCCGGCTCCAGGTGCAGACCCGAAACGTCGACGCCTTCCGCAGCCAGCCGGTCGCGATACTCGGCGGCGTCCTGTCCGGCGGTCGCCAGAAGGAGCGGGCGCTCCCCGAGGAGGGCGAGGCCATACGCGATGTTCGGGCCGCAGCCCCCGGGAACCCGGCGCATCTCGTCCACGAGGAACGACACCGAAAGGCGCGACATCCGGTCGGGGATCAAGTGCTCGGTGAACTTGCCGGGGAACGTCATCAGGTAATCGAACGCGACCGAGCCCGTGACGACGATGCGTCCCTGGTTCTTCAGAGGTACCTCCCGAGGACGGGCCGAAGCCGTTCCCTCGCCCTGTCCGAAATCGCGCGGCCGTCGGTGATGATGCCGAAGCGCATCGCGTCCCGGCAGCCGCAGCGCCGCTCGGGATCCACGCGGGCGACCGCTTCCGTCAGCGAGCGGCGCGCCCCGTCGGCGTTCTCCCGCAGGATCGACAGGATGACCTCGACCGAGACGTCCTCGGTCTCCTCCCGCCAGCAGTCGTAGTCCGTGACGAGCGCGAGGCTCGCGTAGCACATCTCGGCTTCGCGGCAGAGGCGCGCTTCGGTCAGGTTCGTCATGCCGATGATGTCCGCGCCCCACGACCGGTACAGGTTCGACTCGGCCCGCGTCGAGAACTGAGGACCTTCCATGCAGACGTAGGTCCCCCCGCGGCGAACGTCGAGGCCTCCGGCGCGGGCGGCCTGCTCGAGCGACTGCGACAGCGCGTCGCACACCGGGTCCGCGAGGCTCGCATGTCCCACGATGCCGTCGCCGAAAAAACTATCGGCGCGGTGCCGCGTTCGGTCGATGAACTGATCGGGGATCACGGCCTTGCGAGGCGGCAGCTCCTCCTGCAGGCTTCCGCACGCCGACGCGGAAAGAACCGCGTCGCAGCCCAGCATCTTGAAGCCGCAGACGTTCGCGCGATAGTTGATCTCGGACGGGCCGATGCGATGCCCACGGCCGTGCCGGGACAGAAATGCGACCGGAGCGCCGTTGAGAGTTCCGCAGAAGTAGACGTCGCTCGGCTTGCCGAAGGGCGTCTCGAATCGCTCCTCGGTCAAGTCTTCGATCGCCGAAAGGTCGTAGACGCCGCTGCCTCCGACGAGGCCCACGCGCGCGCGATTCACGGCGCGTCCGCTCCCGACCGGCCTCGGTGTTCGGCGATGGCCTCGCGCACGCGCTCGGCCAGCACCAGCGCGTCCCGGCCGACCTCGCCCGAGACCAGAGGGTCCCGCCGTTCCCGGACGGCGGCCACGAAGTCCGACAGCTCCCGCGCCAGAGGGTCTCCCGGCTCGACGGGTACGCTCACCGGAACGATCCGCGACGGCCCGTCTCCGTCGCCCAGCGCGAAGGCCTGGACCGACCGCTCGTGCATGTCGACCGAGCAGTACAGGGACTTCCCGAATACCCTGAGCTTGCGCATTCGCTCGGAGGACACCCGCGAGGCGGTGAGGTTGGCGACGCACCCTCCTTCGAATTCGATCCGCGCGTTGGCGATGTCGACCCGGGAGGTGACGACCGGCATCCCCGCCGCGCGAATTTCACGCACCGGACGGCGCACGAGGTCCGTCACGATCTGGAGATCGTGGATCATCAGGTCCAGCACCACGTCCACGTCCAGGCTGCGCGGGGCGAAGAGTCCCAGCCGGTGTCCCTCGATGAACACGGGCTCGGGCACGCGGGCCAGAACCGCCGCTACCGCCGGGTTGTAGCGTTCGACGTGCCCGACGCCGAGGACGCGATGGCGCCGGCGCGCGAGGTCCACCAGCGCCGTGGCGGCCGAGACTTCCTCGGTGATCGGTTTCTCGACCAGGACGTCGAGGTCCCGCTCGAGGAAGAAGCGCGACAGCGCGCCGTGCGAGCTCGTCGGCGTCGCGATCACGACCGCCTGCGCCCGCCGGGCCACCTCCTCGGGGCCCGACAGCACCGTCAGCCCCCGCTCCCGCGCGACCTCTTCGGCGCGCCCCTCGTGGTGGTCGTGGATACCCACGAGCGACACGCCCGGAAGCTCCGACGCGAGGCGGGCGTGGTGGCGTCCGAGGTGGCCCACGCCCACCACGGCGAGACGAACCGGTTCGGCCGCCGTCACGCCCGGGCGCCCCTCACTTGATGAAACCCCGCTCGCTCCCCTGGATGAAGGCGACGAGCTCCTCCACGTCGGGCTGCCCCGGAAGCTCCTGCGCGATCCGTGCGAGAGCCTGGCTGGTGTTCAGCTTGGACTTGACGAGGAGCCGGTAAGCCTTTTGCAGCGCTTCGATCCGCTCGTCGGAGAATCCATGGCGCTTGAGCCCGACGGTGTTGAGGCCGTAGGTCTTGACTTCGCCTTCGGCGCCGTCCGTGCGGCAATACGGCAGGACGTCGCGGCGCAGCGGCGAATAGGCGCCCACGAAGGCGTAGCGCCCGATGCGGATGAACTGGTGCGCGCCGGAGTACGCCGACAGGATCGCGTAGTCCCCGACCTCCACGTGGCCCGCCAGGACGGCGCCGTTGGCGAGGACGACCCGCGAGCCGATGCGGTTGTCGTGCGCCACGTGGGAAAAG
>CAVTEG010000007.1:0-125378 GCA_963733815.1 uncultured Acidobacteriota bacterium
AGACATCCTGGGTGGCGGTAGTGCCGAACTCGAAAAGGTTGCCAATGCGATTTCAATCGACGTTCCCATTCCCATCGATGCCGCTTTTCAGGAAGTGCGGTCGAGTGGTGCCTGTACCGGGGATAGTCCAATATCGTGTTCAGGAACCTTTCGAGCTGTTCGGAGATTTCGAAATCACCCTTGAGCCCCGCCCGCTGATGAAAAACATTGTTCTGGCCGCGACGTATCCCAAGATCACGCCTCCGCGAGTGGACGTGCCGAACCCGGCGGCTCGAAAGCCACCGCCGCCAAGCCTCTTTCCGGCCATGATATCCAGCGACAAACCGTCCGTGATGGCAGGGGGAACCCTGCAGATTTCAGGACGGTACTTCCCGCCGAATCCTGACTACAGCACCCAGCTGCCGTCGATCACCCACGCAGGATCGAATTCCGCGTTGGGGACCTGTTACGGTGGGGGTACCGAGTTGAGGTGGGGACCGAGAACAGAGAAGGCCACGTCTCAACCACTCCCTGGAACGCCGGCGGGTTCTGTGTGCGACCAGCTACACGGCAAGCGGCTTGGATCCTGGGCGCAATTACGAATTCAAAGCCAGGGACTGCGACTTCGTTACCTGTAGTCAATGGAGTCCAACGGTAACATCCACCACTGACACCTCGACGGGCCGAATTGGGTGGCGGTTCTGTCGTCGGCCAGTTTGGGTTCGTGACTTTGAACGTCGACGGCACTGATGTCATGGGGTCCGCAACAGTCGATAGCGAAGGCACGTTTTTCGTTCCGGTGACGATGCCTGCGTCAGTGGTGCCGGGGTTTCATCAGATCAGGGCTTACCATCAGCTCAAGATGGTCGCAGCGTCGATGATATTGGTGAACCCTTCGGGTGCCGCTGTCACACCGGCAATCATGATGGTCGGAGTTCTTAACGGCGAGAGCGGCTGTCCCTTTCATCCGATTGCGATCACTGCAGCGGATTCGGATTTCCGGCTTTTTGGCCAGGGCTTCACACCTGGGCTCGTCGTGATCAAGTTTGACTCAGCGGCGGGACGTGGACTCAGGATCGCGACAGTGGATGCTGACGGAACGTTCTGCGTAGACGTGGTCGCCATCGGACCGTCGAACGCTGGGTCCCAGTAAACAATTTCTTCCCGGAACGCAACTGACCGCGGTGGCGCAGACTACGATCGACTTCGTTACAGCTTCGGTGGGGTCACTAACACGCGCTTGCAACGGCAAAGGTCCTCGCCCTGAAGAGGTTTCTTGGCGCCTCGATGTGCGGGGCGACTAATCGGCGCTTTCGGCTCGCTGGCGTAGGTCCGACCACCCCGGCGTCCAGTCCACTTCTGTCCCACTTCCACGATGCGCAGGCGTGATCTCAAGAGTCGGGGTGCCCTCTGCCTCGAGGTCCGCCCTTCACTGTGCCGTCATTTGTGCGATTCAGGCGAAGCGAGTGATGAAATCGACAGGAAACGACGCGAGACGAGCTGCGCGATTTCGGGTGATCCTTCGCTTGGTATTGAGTTTCTGCGAGAGTTGGACCATTTCAGCGGAGACGATTTTGAGTCCCCTGCGTCTGCCATTCCGCCACTCCGGCGAGGAGTGCAAAATGATAGATGCAAGGCGCTGAAAATCCAACGGCTTACCTAACTCGCAAGTCTGCCGCCCAATCACTGCTTACTTCGCCTCTGCGTTAACTGTCCCGTTCGTTGGGACGTTCGCGCTCTGCTGCTGAATAGGGAATCACGTTTCCGACCGCTGAGCCGTCAATCAGCCGCGCCGCACGGTCAACGGCTGCGCGCACGTCGTCCTCCTGCGAACACGTGGCGTTTCGCGCTCAGGGGAGCCCGAAGGTCTTGACGAGAAACACCGCCATCTGTCCTCTTGTGTTGGGATTCGAGGGCAGTAGTTGCCGCCGCCGCAACCGGCGTGATGCTTTCGGCGACGAGCTGCTCGATCCAGTCCGCGAAAGGCCAGGGACAGGCGACGTCGGGGAAGAGGCCCTGGCAGGCCGGCGGCGCGTACGTGGACCCGTGCTCGGCCTTCAGCAGGAACGCCGCCATCTGGTCGCGCCGGACGGGTTCTGCGGGCAGTAGATGCCCGTCCCGCAGCCTCCCGTGATGCCTTCGGCAGCCAGCGCCTCGATCCAGTCGGCGAAGAGCGACGGGCAGGGCACGTCCGAGAAGACGCCCGCGCACGGCGGCGGCGTATAGCAGATGCCGTACTTCGCCTTCAGCAGGAAACTGCCATCTGCTGCCGCAGCACGGAGAGGGTCACACCGTAGTCGCCTCCACCGACGCCACCGGTGATCCCCTGCCGGGCCAGGCTCACGACGTAGGAGTGGAACGGGCTGCCGGGAGAGACGTCGAGGAAGTCGGCGACCCAGGCCAGGCGCAGCGTGCTCGGCGAGGCGCCCGGGTTCGTGACCACGACGTCGTAGGCGGCGCCTGCCGGGAGCGCGGGAGAGATGGCGTCGAACTGCTGGGGGCTGACGAGGACGGGGTCGCCCACCAGCTGCCCTCCGATCGTCACGGCCGCGGCGCCGTCGAAGTTCGTGCCGTGGATCGTGAGGGCTCAGAGCCCGCACCCGACCCGCTCGTCGGCTCGATCGAGAACGGCAGCCGCTGGGAGAAGGGCGTCGTGTGATACGCGGGTTGCAGGAACCCCTGCGGCGAGGTGAAGCCGTAGACCCGCGTGGTCGCCGTCGCAGTGACGCGCTCGTCGGTCAGCGCCACCGGCACATCCACGCTGAAAGGGGTCACCCCGGTCGCATCGGTGGCGATGATCTGCGAGCCGAGGAAGGTCTGCCCCTCGTCGAAGTCCGCCGGGAACCGCGCGACACAGGGCGGGTTCGAGAAGAACTCCAGAGTCACGGTGGTGTCTTCCAGCCGGAGTAGACGCCCTGGATCGTGGTCGCCGCTCCGTTCGGCGTGACGGACGTGATGATCGGGTAGTTGTACGCCTTCGAGGGATCGAGGTCCGTGTTCGGGGAGATCGTCTCGAGCGGACCGTACACGATGCCGAGCCCGTGATTGGAGTGGATCGAGTTGGTGCTCGCGGCCACGGTCGTGTAGATGTTTGGTGACCACCTCCACACGCCGATTCGATTGAAGGCGATCGTGTTGAACGTGATGTGCAGCGTGTCGGCCATGTCGATCCGGATTCCGGCGCCTCCGTTCCCGATCCGACCGGTGCCCTGGGCGTCGGTTCCGACGAGGTTCCCGGCGATGCTGTCCAGGACCGATCCGAAGTTCACGGTGTAGAACGAGAGCTCGATGCCGTGGTTCAAGTTTCCGGAGATAACGTTCTGGCCGATCGAAAAGTTCTCCGAGTTGCCGATGACGCGGATTCCGGACCCGCCGTTCGCGAGTGCGTGAGTCCCGGTCGCGTCGGTTCCGATGAAGTTGCCCGCGATCACGTTGCCGACCCGTCCGCCAGCTCCAGCCCGGCTGCGAAGTTGCCGGAGATGACGTTGCGCTCCTCGGGCATCCCGCCCACCTGGAGGTTGAAGCTGGCCGAGATCTGGATTCCCGTGCCGTTGCCCGCTCCGACGGATCCGGTTCGGTCGGTGCCGATGAGGTTACCGAGGATCTTCTTGCCGTCGCAGCCAGAGATGACGACGCCGGCCGAGGAGTTTCCGGAGATGAGATTTCGCACGGCGGGGTAGTTGTCACCGATGCGGTCGAGCCCAACGGTTCCCGTGATCGAGACGCCGGTGACGTTGCCGAATGTGACGGTTCCCGAGGCGTCGGGCCCGATGAAGTTGCCCTGGATCAGGTTGTTGGCCGCGCCCGAGAGCACGATCGCGGTCTGGAAGCCGTCGAGCGCCAGCCCCTGGACGATCGAGGACCCGCCGGTGATCGTCAAACCGTTGGACCCGTTGCCGAGGAGCTCGATCGCGATCACGGCGTTGTCGCCGAGCGGGTCGTCGTTGAACGCCGAGCCCGGCTGCGAGTAGCCGTCGATCAGGACGGACTCGCTGATCTCGGGCAGGGCGTTTAAGGCGAAGATCGTGTGGACGCCGGAGCCCGGGATGGCGAAGAAGATGCCGTCGGCCCGGGATTGGCGTTGGCGTCGAGGATCGCCTGGGGAAGACCCGGGGCCGCCGTCGTCGGTATTGGTGACCGTTGGTAGATGACGGCTCCAGCTAAGGCTTCGAGAATCCCAGGATGGACGCGACGAGGACGCCGGCGGCGACCCACGAGCCTCGAGCGTGTCGCATGAGGTCCCCCTGCTCACTACGCGTGGATTCGGGAGAAGCGGGATCACGCCGCGCGGTTACCGATGATAGACCGAAGCCGCCGACCGCCAGGGCGCGCCCTCTGCGCGAGGTCGAAGTCACTCCGGCGCGCTGAGAGGGACCTCCTCCGGAACGCACTGGCCCGACTCGAGCGCCGCGAGGCGCCTCTGCAGCTCCTGGATGACGCGCTGCTGTTTCTGCAGCTCGTTCAGGAGCATCGCCGGCATCTCGTGGTACTGGACCGCCTCGACCTCGCCGTCGGCGTTGCGAACGACGAGCTCCGGAAGCACGTCCTCGACCTCTTCGGCCACCAGGCCGAACTGCCTGGCGCTGTCGGTCTGCCCCTTGAAGCGAAACGTGACCGGGCGCAGCTTCATGAGCGCGCTGCTCGCCTCAGCCATGTCCCGGATCTCGTCCTTGTACCGCGCCGACGAGGACACCGATCCGATCTGCCCGTCGGGATAAACCTGCATCAAGACGCCGGCGCCCGTGACGCCCAGGACTCCGGACATGAAGACGCGAGTGTGCGTGTTGAACGTGCCGATCCGGACCGTTCCCGATTCGGTCGCCGTGCCGCCGTTTCCGATGTAGATGTTGTTGTCGCCCGAGGTGAGGAAGCTGCCCGCGCCCGAGCCGAGAGCGATGTTATAGGTGCCTGTCGTGTTGCCATACAGGGTCTGGGATCCGACAGCGGTATTCAGGTAGCCGTTGGTGTTGGCGTACAGCGCGTCGTAGCCGCTCGCGGTGTTGTACCAACCCCCGGTATTGGCGGTGAGCGCCTCGAATCCGTGCGCGGCGTTGTTGTAGCCCACGGTGTTCTGGTACATCGCGTAGCCTCCGGACGCCGTGTTGAAGTCGCCCGTCGTGTTTCTCTCGAGCGCGTTGGTCCCGCTGGCCGTGTTGTAGCTGCCCGCTGTGTTGTTGACCATCGTGCCGAATCCGAGGCTGGTGTTCTCCGTGCCGACGGTGTTGTTGAAGAGGGCGCCGGAACCTGCGGCCGTATTGGCGGAGCCGGTCGAGTTGGCGGAGAGCGCTTCATTTCCAACGGCGGTGTTCGTGTTGCCCAGCGTGTTGCCGTAGAGCGCGTGGTATCCGCTCGCCGTGTTGAAGCTCCCGTCCGTGTTGTTGATGAGCGCCATGGAGCCCATCGCCGTGTTCTGGTTGCCGCCGGCGTTGCTGTACAGGGCGAACGCGCCGGTCGCCGTGTTGTGCTCGCCGGTCGTGTTGAAGCCGAGCGCGCCGGCGCCGAACGCGGAGTTGAAGGTGCCCGAGGTGTTGCTCAAGAGCGCCCCGTTGCCAAAGCCGCTGTTGTCGCCGCCCGTCATCGTGAAGTTGCCGGCGCCGGCCCCCACGAAGGTGTTCTCGTAGCCTGCTCCGGCCGGGGCGTAGTAGCCGTTGGTGTCGATCAGGAGCTCCGTGCCCGAGACTGCAGCCGCCACCGTGATGCCCCCGCCGCCGAGCGGCACGATCGCGGCGTTGGCGACGGTGACGCCCGCCGTGTAGTTCAGGGTGGAGACGACCGGCTGCCCCTCGCCCTGGGGGTAGATGAGGATGTAGCCGAGACCCTGAGGGCTGACGACCGTGACGTTGAGCGAAACCGCCAGGGCGTCCCCGGCGATGCCGCACTGGCCCGTCAGCGTGAAGCTCCGCGGCGCACCGGCGGTGAGCGCGGGAGGCCCGTAGCCGGGAGGCCTCGTCCCGTCCCGCGTGTCGACGATTCGGCAGGGAGTGATGGCGATCAGCGGTACCGGTGAGGTCGAGGAGGCGGTGACGGCTTTGGCCGCGATGCCCTCCCGGCCGTCTCTCCCCTCATCCCGTCCGGGCGACCTCGCTGCGTCCCCGGCCGCCCAGTAGAGCGGCGCAGCCCAATTTGGCGGCACGGGTCGTTCCTGTCCCGCGAGAAAAACGGCAAACCCGACACCCCCGAGCACGAATGCGGCCATGCGAGTCTTCATGGGACCTCCTCGGGGACCGGACGTTGCGACTCCAGCGCCGCCAGACGCGCGCGCAGCGCTGCGATCTGTTCTTCCTGACTCTCGATCCGTCTCTGCTGCTTCTGCAGCTCGTTGACGAGCATCGCCGGCATCTCGTGGTACAGCACCGTCTCGGCCTCGCCGGACGCGCGGTGCACGACGAGCTCCGGCAGCACGTCTTCGACCTCTTCGGCCACCAGGCCGTACTGCTTCGGGCCCCCGGCCTGGCCCTTGTACCGGAACGTCACCGGACGCAGCTTCAGCAGGCTGCTCGACGCGTCGCCCATGTCGACGATGTCCTCCTTGAACCGCGCCGAGGAGGAGATCGTCCCGAGCTGCCCCGCCGAGTCGATCACAACCGGAATCGCGTCGGCCACGCCCGTCGTCACGCCGCGAACGCCGGCGATGAAGGCACGGGTGTGGATGGCCAGGTTCCCGATGCGGACCGTGGCCGATTCGGCCGGGGCCCCCAGATTGCCCAGGTATAGGTTGTCGCTTCCCGTCACGAGGTCGAAGCCGGCGTTGCGGCCGATTGCGGTGTTGGAGTTGCCGTCCGTGAGGTTGAAGAGCGCCCCGGTGCCGAGCGCGCTGTTGTTGTTGCCCGTGGCGACGACCATCGCGAAGCTCCCGATGGCCGCGTTGTTCTGTCCGGCGAGGTTGCCGGAGAGCGCCAGCGCGCCGTAGGCCGAGTTGTAGAGCCCGATGCCGTTGTTCAGGAGGGCGCTGTCGCCGGTGGCGGTATTACCCCAACCGATCGTGTTGTTGGAGAGCGCTTCGGAGCCAGTGGCCGTGTTGCTGTACCCCTCCGTGTTGAAGAGAAGCGCCCCGTATCCGGTCGCGGTGTTGTCGTTGCCGATCGTATTGCCGCTGAGCGCAAAGGCGCCGGCCGCGGTATTGCTGATTCCCGTGGTGTTCGCGCCGAGCGCCGCGGCTCCGACGGCGCTGTTGTAGTAACCATCCGTGTTCGCAAAGAGGGCGCCGGCCCCGTTGGCCACGTTGCTGGTGCCCGTGGTGTTGCTCGCGAGCGCATTGGCCCCGACGGCGGTGTTCCCGTCGCCGGACATCGTGAAGTTGCCGGCGCCCACGCCGAGAAACGTGTTCGACGCCCCGACGCCCGCCGCGGCGTAATAGCCGTTGGTGTCGATGAGAACGTCCGTGCCCGAAACCGCCGCGGCGACGGTAATGCCGCCGCCCGCGCCGAGCGGCACGATCGCGGCGTTGGCAACCGTCACGCCCGCCGTGTAGTTGAGCGTCGAAACGACCGGCTGGCCGCCCCCTGCGGATAGATCAGGATGTAGCCGAGCCCCTGGGGATTGACGACCGTGATGTTCAACGACACCGCCTGCGCGGCGCCGGCGATTCCGCAGACGCCTGTCAGCGTGAAGTCGCGCGGGTTGCCGGCAGCCAGCGGCGGCGGACCGTATCCGGGGGGCCGCGCCCCGTCGCGCGTGTCGGCGATGCGGCAAGGAGTGATGCCGATCAGCGGAACCGGCGAGGTCGGCACGGTCGCCTTCGCGCGGATCCCAGGAGGCCCGCCCGACTCCGCGTCGGGCCTCTGCGCCGGGTCGCTCGCCGGCTCTCCCGGCGACCAGTACAGCGGCGCCGCCCAATTGGCGACCGGCCAGTCCTGCGCCGGCGCGCCGCCTGACACCGAAAGGAAAATCGATACGAGCGCCGCGGTGCGAACCCTCAGCATGGCTCCCTCCTCGTTATGGCCTCCCCGAAGAGACGGGCATTTGCGCCTCCAACTCGCCGACGCGCGAGGACCACAGGTCCGCCGGCCGCGCCCAACGGCGCGATGGCGCCTGCCACCGTCAGCCCGTCTGCACAGTTCACAATCGATCCAACCGGCTGGAAACTGCCCCGGGGTGAATTGAGGATTTACCCTGGCACCTGCGGCCTGACGGGCAACCTCCTACCTCTTGACGCGCAGACGCGCGGCGAAATGGATCAGGCCAGGCGCAGCTGAGACATCAGGCGTAGACGACGAAACCCGCGGGCTGGAACCCGCAGAGAGATGGACTTCCCGTTTCGCGTTCGACGGCCACGGTCCCGCCGATCTCCGAGGCCTCGGTCGAGTAGAGGCAGGTCAGGCGGCCGCCGGCGGCGTGCAGGCCGTCGTCGATCGTGACGAACGCCGACAGACGCGTTTTCCGGGTCGGTGTTGATCGCAGCGAGCACCTCCCGGTCGTTGAAGATCCGGGACCAGGCCACGATCGAACGCAGGGGACCCTCCCCGATTCGCGCGGGAAACCCGAAGTCCGCGCCGTTGCCGGAGATCGGACGCAGGTACTGGCGGCCCCGGCGCAAGGGCAGCTCCTGCCGCCGGAGCCCGTGGATCTTGGCGAGCTCGCGATAGACGGGCTGGTCCTCGTTGAAGCAATGATGGCCCCGCGACCGGAAGGGGCCGAACTCGCCGCCGAACATCGCCTCCCGGATGTAGCGGTCGGCAAAATTGCCGGAGCCTTCGCCGTCGAAAAGCTGCTCGGTCCCGTAGTAGATGCACGGGATGCCGACCGTCGTGGCGTTGAAGGCGAGGACCGCGAGAGCGAGCTTCTCGAACCCGCCGGCGCAGAAGCGGTGCTTGTGCTCGCCCTGGTCGATGTGATCGTGGTCGTCCACGGAGGTCACCAGCTTGTCGCGGAACCAGGCATGAGAGTCCTTGCGCACGAGCAGCGAGTTGCGGAAGAGATCGAAGTACGCTGCCGGATCGATCTCCCCCTTCACGAGCTCGGTCATCGTGCCCCGCTCATCGGAGATGCCGAGGGCGGCGTCGAGGCCCGTGACCTCGAGCCGCTCGAAGGCGAACTCGCGCCCGCCGGTGATCTCGCCGATGATGTAGAAGTTCTCCTTCCCGAGCGCCTCCGCGAACTCGTGGATCACGGACGCGAAGAACCGCGTCGCTCCGGGATCCATGTGCTTGACCGTGTCGAGGCGGAAACCGTCCACGTCGGCGAACGCGATCCAGAACTTGTAGACCTCGCAGAGATCGCGCAGCGTGGACGAGACGGAGTACTCGTCGATCGCGTCCGCTCCGTCCACGATCCGGCGCTCGCCGTGGTGGAGGTCCTTGAGGCTGAAGAAGTCGCCGTCCGCGAACTCGGGAAAGAAGTCGAAATTGCGGATCTGCCCCTCGCCGGTGAAGGTCTCCGGGCGCTTGAAACTCGGCCGGCCAGATCGCGCCGTCGGGAAACGCGCGAGGAAGATCGGCCGGCGCGACCGGGCCAAAGGGGAGGCTGGCCGTTCCCTGATTGTCGCGGAAACCGCCTACGGGGAACTTCTGCCCGCTCCAGGCAGGGTCGCCGTCGCGGTAGCGGAACACGTCGCCGCAGTGATTCAGGATGATGTCGAGGATCACGCGGATGCCCAGTGCCGTGCGCGGTCTGGACGAGCCGGCGCAGGTCCTCGCGACTGCCGAAGTGCGGGTCCACGTCGAGAAAGTTCTGGATCCCGTACCCGTGGTAGGAGTCGTCGGCGCGGACCTGCTTGAAGACCGGGCTGATCCAGATCGCCGTGACGCCGAGCCGCTGCAGATAACCGAGCTTCGATTCCAGCCCGGAGAGAGTTCCGCCGACGAACCGCGTGCCCGGCGTCGCGCCACCGGGCGGCGTCCGATTCGGTTCGTACCGCGTTGCCGTTCGCCTCGGGGACGAAGGGAGGGGTCGCGCCGGTCGTCACGATCCCGGCCCGCGTTGTCGCGAAAGAGGTTTTCGGCGCCGTCCGAGAACCGATCCACCATGAGGAAGTAGAGGACTTCGTCCTCCCAGTGCTGCGGGGAAGGGAAATAACGGCGCCCGGCAATCAATCCCGTCGAGATCGAGTCTCGCGGAGAGATTTCTCAGACATCCTCAATCAAGCTTACGCCGCGCCGGAGGAAGCAACTTGGTTTTGAGCCGTTTTCTTCGCTTCGTCCGAGCAAGGCGTGGCGCTGGCGGCCAGCTCGAGAATCGCTCCCGCAAAGAGAAGCGTGTCGGCGAAATAGTTGATCCCCTGTAACTTGACCGCCGTGCTCGGATCGCGCATCGATTCCACCAGCATCGGACCATAGATGAACACGACCAGCAGCACGATCCACGTGCCGAGATACGTGGCCATCGCGCGTGTCCTCTTCCCGATCAGCATGCTCGCGCCGCAAACCAGCAGGATGCCGCCGGTGAGATAGCCGACGATCGGGCGCCCCGGAATCCACGAGGGCAGGACTCGTTCGAGCGGAACGCCGGGCACGTTGGCGGCATGCAGAAAGTGCTGGACGCCGAAAAAGACTGCCGTCGAAGCGATTAGGACACGGCCGACCGTGACGAGCGTGCTTCTTACGGAAGGGCGCCACCCCGACGTCGCGCTGCCGGCATAAATCCAGCCGCCGCCCCCGAACGACATCTCGCGAAACACGATCACCCAGCCGATTCGCTCGTGCGGGTCGGCCAGCGCCCCCGGGAAGTGAAGCATCGCGACGAACAAGAACATCATGATGCCCAACAGCAGTCCGGACCATTGCACCAGAATCCTCGTGGCGATGCTCAATGCCGCCGCCACCAACGCGACGCCCACCAAATAGAACCAGAACGGCCGCCACGGCATGTAGGCCGGCACGAGCTCCAGAATGCCCTTGTCGCCACACAGGTGTTCCGCGCCGAACACGGCCAAGGGCATCGCAAAAAACATGGGGCTCAACGCGACGAGCTTGTCGAGGCCGCGAGCCTCGGCCAGAGCCCTTCGCGAGCGCAAACCGCCGATCACCAGGAGGGCAATGCCGGCGGTCCAGGTCGAGATCACCACGCAGGGACGATCTTCGTGCAGCAGCGGATGCGCGGCAATGACCACTTCTCTCGAAGGAAGGCTGACCATTATCGGCCGCCAGGACTGCAGGCCCGGCGGGCGGCTGTACAATTGCATTCCAGAAAGCGTCTCCAAGACCATGATCGGCAACGTCCTGTCCGGGATGGACGCACGGGTACTCCCGTCGTGGGTTCGGACACTGCTCGTTTCACTGGGCACCGACCTGCGGATGAACAGCGAGCCCCGGACCGTTCTCGAGAGCACGATTCTGCCGTTCTTCGCGGAACGGTCCGAGTACCGGACCATTCTCTTCGTGGGATGCGAGTGGTACACCAGCGGGTACCGGCGCATGTTCGCGGAGAAGAACTACTGGACGATCGAGATCGATCCGGCGAAGAAGCGGTATGGCTCGAGACAGCACGTCGTCGACTCCGTGGAGAACGTCGATCGGCACTTCGCGCCCCGCACCTTCGATGCGGTTCTCTGCAACGGAGTCTACGGTTGGGGGTTGAACGAGCGGGAGGCCGCGGATCGGGCGTTCGAGGGATGCTACGAATGTTTACGCGATGCGGGCGTCTTCGTCCTCGGGTGGAACGACGTCCCGAAGCGAACCCCGTTTCCGTTGTCGGCGTGTCGGGCGCTGAACCGCTTCCGCCGTTTCGCCTTCCCGCCGTTCGGGGAAGCCGATTATCGCGTTCCCGGACCCAAGGGGCACGTCTACAGCTTCTACCTCCGGTAGCCCTCCCGCGGCCGCCAGACTCGTCTCCCTCGAATCGAGATACGATTTCGGCCACGCCTCGCGAGGTGCTCCGATGCGCATCGATCGGTTCCACATGGAGCGGACCCAGAGCCTCTATGAGAACGAGGTCCGCTGGAATCTCTCCGAGAGCGGCGTCGCGCCACTCCGCGTCGAAGAGTTGCTCGAAGGGGATTCCGGCCGCGAGGAGCTTCTCGCGACGGCCCTGAAGTATCCGGAGTCCAACGGCTCACTCCTGCTGCGGCAGCGCATCGCGCGGTTCTACCCGGGAGCGGCGGCGGAGAACGTGCTGGTCACGACCGGTACCTCCGAAGCCAACTACACGACGTTGTGGGGCCTGCTCGAGCCGGGCGACCGCGCGGCGGTGATGCTTCCGACCTATATGCAGACCTGGGGCCTGGCACGCGCCTACGGAGGACGCGCCACCGCATACCGTCTGATCGAGAGCGGGACGGGTCCGGCGCGCCGCTGGGCCCTCGACGCCGAGAGCCTGGAGCGCGCGGTCACGCGCAAGACCAAGGTCGTGGTCGTGACGAATCCCAACAACCCGACCGGCGCCGTGCTCACCGAGGACGAGATGGACGCCATCGTCCGCGCGGCGCGAAGGTGCGGCGCCTGGATCCTGGCGGACGAGGTCTACCGGGGAGCCGAAGTCTCGGGCGGCCCGACCTCGCCGACGTTCTGGGGCCGGTACCCGAAGGTGATCGTGACGGCGGGCCTCTCGAAGGCGTTCGGGCTTCCCGGTTTGAGAATCGGCTGGATCGTCGCGCCGGCCCGCCAGACGGCGCGGTTCTGGTCCTACCAGGACTACACGACGCTGACTCCGACGCTGCTGTCGGACCGGCTGGCACGCGCCGCGCTCGAGCCCGGCAAGCGCGAGAAGATCCTTTCGCGCACGCGGGAGATCCTGCGCCGGCAGCTTCCGGAGGTCGAGGCCTGGATCGGAGGGCACGCCCCGAACCTGGAGTGGATCCGGCCGGTCGCCGGCGCCATCGTGCTGGTCAAGTACCGCCTGCCGATCGCCTCGGTCCCTCTTTTCAACCGGCTGAGGCTGGAGAAGTCCGTCCTGATTACGCCGGGGGCCCACTTCGGCATCGGGAAGTACTTCCGTGTCGGCTACGGGTACGACCCGGGAAAACTCAGGGAGGGGCTTTCCCGGATAACGGAACTGTTGATGGATTTGACGTCCTCCGCCCCCCGGAGGCGCCGCGCCGCGACCGCCTGAGTGCTTCCGGATCGTCTTGTCCCCGTTGGAGTTCCGCCCCAACCTGTCCTTGTGACCAGTAACACATATTCTCGGTAAGTTGCTGGAACAGCATAAGTTCCGGGACCATACGATTTGAAATCAAGCACCAACTCGCCTATAATCCTCGGTTCCCGGCATAGGCTCTTTTGACTTACTTTTAGGAGGTTCGAGTGGGTTTCAAGGTGGGCGAGAAGATTGTGTACCCCAACCATGGGGTCTCGGTAGTCGAAAAGATCGGCGAGGGTTTCGCGACGGAGCCCGTGGCTCCGCGCAGCTTCTATCATCTCCGGCTCCTTTCGAACAATTCCCGGGTCATGGTTCCGGTCGGTAACACGGGTCTGATCGGCCTGAGGCGGCTCACTCAGCGCAAGGACATCACCGGGCTGATGAAGACCCTGGGCGATGGTCGCTTCTCGGCGACGGGCGACTGGAAGGGGCGCTACAAGCAGAACCTCGACAAGATGAAGTCGGGCGAGCTCACCGAAATCGCCGAAGTCCTCAAGACGCTCAATTTCATTTCCTCCCGCAAGACGCTGTCCTTCCGCGAGAAGAAGATGTACGAGCGCGCCAAGTACCTGATCGTCTCGGAGATCGCGGTCATCAACGGCCTCGATGAGAAGGAAGTGGAGCGGCAGGTCGACAAGGCCCTCGCCCGCTCGGCGTCGAGCCGCGCGGCTTCGCACTGAGACGGACCTTCCCGGTTTCGAATCCTTCGGGGCGGCTTCCAGCCGCCCCGTTTTGTTTCTGAGACAATGCCCGGAGTGGAGATGGAACGCTCGACGCGATCGGCCAGACCGCAAGCGGCCATCGCGCTGGCCGTGGGAGCCCTCCTTGGGTTCGGGGCGGGCTACCTGGCCGGCGGCGGAGGCCGGCCCCAGGCCCCCGCGGCGCGGGCGCCTTCCGCAGCCGACGGCGATCCGATGGCATCGCTCCAGCGCGAAGTAGAGCGGGACCCCGAGAACCCGGAGCTCCTGACGAAGCTCGGCAACATGGCTTACGACCGGGAGGAGTGGGATCGCGCGATCGACCTCTACGAGAAGGCCCGGCGCAAGGCGCCGAAGAACGCGGCCCTTCTCTCGGACCTGGGCGCGGCGCATCGAAATCGAGGCGAGTTCAAGCTGGCGGTGGGGTACTTCCGGAAGGCGCGCGAGGCGAACCCCGAGCAATGGCAGGCGATCCTGAACGAAGTGCTCGTCGAAGCGTTCGATCGGAAGGACGCCGCGGCCGCCCAGAAGGCGTTCGACGACCTCAAACGTCAGTTCCCCCAGATCCCGAATCTCGACCGAGTCCAGGCTCAGATCTCGGGCCTGCGCGCGGGGACATGATGGCCCGCGTCTTTCTGTACGTCTTCCTGCTCTTTCTGCTCTTGACCGTGTTGCGGGGCCTGCGCATTTTCTGGAACGCCTTCTTCCGCGGATTCCAGTCCGGATCCTTCCCGAGAAAGGGAGGCGTCCGGGAGGCCGAGATGGTCCGCGACCCCGTGTGCGGAACCTGGATCGACCGGGGTCTCGCTTTGACCGCGCGGAGGGGAGCCGAGATCGTCCCGGTCTGCTCCGAGCAATGCCGGAGCCGGCTCGAGGCGGCGGGATGACGGGGCGCCTCTTCGACACGGAGCCCTCCGGCAGGAGAGCGGACGGCGACTTTTCCCCGGCGACTCCGCTCGCGGACCGGATGCGGCCGCGCTCGCTCGACGAGGTCGAAGGTCCGGAGGCGGTCGTTGGCGCCAACGGGTTCCTTCGGCGGGCGATCAGCGAAGACCGGGTTCCCTCGCTCATCCTGTGGGGGCCTCCGGGCGTGGGCAAGACGACGCTCGCCCGGCTGATCGCATCGCAGACCTCCTCTCTCTTCCTCTCCTACTCCGCCGTCGCCACCGGCGTGAAGGAGATGCGGGAGGTCCTCGAGGAAGCGCAGCGGCTCCGGGCCCGCAACGGCAAGCGCACGATCCTGTTTCTCGACGAGATCCACCGTTTCAACCGGTCCCAGCAGGACGTCTTCCTCCCGTACGTCGAGGCCGGCGACGTCGTCCTGATCGGCGCGACGACCGAGAACCCGTCCTTCGAGCTCAACGGGGCGCTTCTGTCCCGCTGCAAGGTGGTGGTGCTCGAGCCGCTGGCCCCGGAGGCGATCGCCCGCATCGTCGAGCGCGCCCTGCGCGACATCTCCCGGGGGCTGGGTGCCCGCGACTTCCAGCTCGACGACGACTCGCTGTCGTTCATCGCTCAGGCGGCCGGCGGGGATGCGCGGCGGGCGCTGAACCTGGTCGAGGCCGCTGCCGCGGACGCCGAAGCCGACAAGGTCAAGCGAATCGACGTCGCGCGCCTGCGCGACCTGCTCCAGCGCAAGGTCCTGCTCTACGACAAGGCGGGGGAGGAGCACTACAACCTCATCTCGGCCCTGCACAAGTCCATGCGTGAGTCCGATCCCGACGCCGCCATCTACTGGCTGGTGCGAATGCTCGAGGCGGGGAGGATCCCCTCTACGTGGCGCGGCGGATCGTGCGGTTTGCCTCCGAGGACGTCGGCCTGGCGGATCCGCGGGCCCTGCGGGTCGCGCTCGACGCCAAAGACGCCTACGACTTCCTCGGTATGCCGGAGGGCTCGCTCGCCCTGGCGCAGGCCGCGGTCTACTGCGCCCTCGCTCCCAAGTCCAACGCCGTCTACGAGGCCGAGAACGAGGCCAAGCGCGACGTGGCCGAGCGCCCGGCCGAGCCGGTGCCTGCCGTCATCCGCAACGCCGTGACGAAGCTGATGCGCGAGGTCGGCTATGGAAAGGGGTATCGCTACGCCCATGCCGAGCCGGAAGGCGTCGGCGGAATCGAGTGTCTCCCGGATTCTCTGCGCGGACGGCGTTACTACCGTCCCCGCGCGTCGGGCGAAGAGGCGGAGCTGGCGCGGCGCCTCGAAGCGGTCCTGAAGCTCCGACAGGAGAAGTGGGCGCGCGAGGCGGAGGAGAAGGAGAAGCGCAAGAAGAGCCGGACCCGCGGGACCGGCGAGGAACCGACCTAGACGTCTTCCCGGCGGTAGTTCGGCGCTTCCTTGGTGATGATCACGTCGTGGGCGTGGGACTCCTTGAGGCCCGCCGACGTGATCCGGATCAGCCGCGACTTGGTGCGCAGCTCCTCGACGGTCCGGCAGCCGGCCAGCCCCATTCCGCTGCGGACGCCTCCGGTCAGCTGGAGGACGAGGCCCTCGACGCTTCCCTTGTACGGGACCATGCCTTCGATTCCCTCGGGCACGAGCTTGGAGAGGCTGCCGCCGTTGGAGAGGGCGCCTCGCCCTCCATGGACTCCTGAAAGTAGCGGTCCGAGGATCCCGAGCGCATCGCGCCGAGAGAGCCCATTCCGCGGTACGCCTTGAACTGGCGTCCCTGGTAGAGGATCGTCTCGCCGGGAGACTCTTCGGTTCCGGCCAGCAGCGAGCCGATCATCACCAGGTCCGCGCCGGCCGCGATCGCCTTGGTGATGTCGCCGGAGAACTTGATGCCCCCGTCGGCGATGAGCGGGATCCGGCTTCCCCGCGTCGCCCGGGCGCACTCGCGAATCGCGTGGACCTGGGGGACTCCCGCTCCGGTGACCACGCGGGTGGTGCAGATCGAGCCCGGTCCGATGCCGACCTTGACGGCGTCGGCGCCGCGCTTGACGAGGTCGCGGGCGCCTTCCTCGGTGGCGACGTTGCCGGCCACGATCGGCGTCGAGGGAAAGCGCTTTCGGACGAGGGCCAGCGCGTCGAGGACGCCCTGGCTGTGGCCGTGCGAGGAGTCGAGCACGAGAACGTCGACCTTGGCGCGGACGAGCTCGCGGCGCCGGTCGAGGATGTCGCGGGTCACGCCGATGGCGGCGCCCACGCGCAGCCGGCCCAGCGCGTCCTTGGCAGCGAGCGGGTACTTGATCGCCTTCTGGATGTCCTTGACGGTGATGAGGCCCTTCAGGCTCCCCGATCGGTCGACCACGAGGAGCTTCTCGATCCGGTGCTTGTGGAGAAGCTCCTTGGCCTGCTCGAGCGTGGTGCCGACGGGCGTAGTGATCAGGTTCTTCTTCGTCATCCGCGACGAGATCGGACGGTCGGTCCGGGTCTCGAAGCGCAGGTCGCGGTTGGTCAGGATGCCGACGAGCTTGCCGCGGTCGTCCACGACCGGAACGCCCGAGATCTTGTAGCGGGACATGACCTCGAGCGCCTCGGCGATGGTCTGCTCGGGGCGGCAGGTGACCGGGTCCACGATCATGCCCGACTCGGAGCGCTTGACCTTGTCGACTTCGGCGGCCTGCGCCTCGATCGAGAGGTTCTTGTGGATGACGCCGAGGCCGCCCTGCTGCGCCATGGCGATGGCCAGGCGCGACTCGGTGACCGTGTCCATCGCGGCGGACATCGGGGATGTTCAGCCCGATGTCGGAAGTCAGGCGCGTCGACAGGTCGACTGCGCGCGGGTGGACCTCCGAGTGCGCGGGCAACAACAGGACGTCGTCGAACGTCAGCGCGAGGGGGATCTCGGCGTCGGAGGAGCGGGATCTGGCCTTGCGGGGTGGCGCCATCACGCTCCCGCCGCCGCCGCGCCGTGGCATTTCTTGTACTTCTTACCGGAGCCGCACGGGCACGGGTCGTTGCGTCCCACCTTGGGCTGGTTCCGCTGGACGGTCTCGACCTTGGCGTCCTGGCCGCCGGAGGCCGCCGCGCCGTAGGAGTAGTTGACGTTCGAGGGACCGCGGCGCGCCGGCATCGGAACCGGAGCGCGGCGGCGCGTCGCCTCGGCGTTCGCGTCTTCGGCCGACTCCTCGCGGGCGACCGGCTGGAGCTTGAAGAGGTACTGGACGATCTGGTCCTCGATCCGCTCCTTCATCAGCGTGAAGAGCTCGAAGGACTCCTTCTTGTACTCGATCAGCGGATCGCGCTGCCCGTAGCCGCGCAGGCCGATGCCTTCTTTCAGGTGATCGATCGCGAGGAGGTGGTCCTTCCACTGCTGATCCACCACCTGGAGCATCACGAACTTCTCGTGGGTCGCCATCATCTCGGCGCCCAGGATCTGGGCCTTGCGCTCGTAGACGGCGTCCAGAGCCTTCCGCACGTCTTCGCGGATCGTGTCCCGGTCCTTTCCCTCGTAGGGAATCGAGCCGGGCTTGAGACCGAAGTACTCCAGCAGGTCGGCGTCCAGGGCGGCGAGGTCCCACTCGGCGGCGCTCTTGGCTTCGGAGAGGTGGCGGCCGAAGATATAGTCGAGGATCGTCTCGGCGAGCCCCTGGACGTGCTCCCGGGCGAGCTCCCCCTTCAGGATCCCGCGGCGCATGCCGTAGATCTCCTCGCGCTGCCGGTTCATGACGTCGTCGTACTCGAGCAGGTGCTTGCGCGTTTCGAAGTTGCGGCCCTCGACCTGCTTCTGCGCGCGCTCGATCGAGCGCGAAACCATGCCGTGCTCGATCGGGACTCCCTCTTCCATGCCCAGCCGCCGCATGATGTTCTGGAGGCGGTCCGAGCCGAAGATGCGCATCAGGTCGTCTTCGAGCGACAGGTAGAAGCGGGAGGATCCGGGGTCTCCCTGACGGCCCGACCGGCCGCGGAGCTGGTTGTCGACGCGCCGCGACTCGTGGCGCTCGGTGCCGATAATGTGCAGGCCGCCTGCCGCGAGCACAGTTCCCCGGTCCGCGGCGCACACCTCGCGGAGCTGAGTCATCCGACGCTCGAACTCGGCGGGGTCCTCGATGTTCTTGAGCTCGTGTTGCGCCACGGCGTCGGCATTGCCGCCGAGAACGATGTCCGTTCCGCGGCCGGCCATGTTGGTCGCGATCGTCACCGAGCCCGACCGGCCGGCCTGGACCACGATCTCGGCCTCCTTCTCGTGGAACTTGGCGTTCAAAACGACGTGGGGGACCTTCTTCTTCTTGAGGAGCTCGGAGAGGCGCTCGGACTTCTCGATCGAGACGGTGCCGACGAGAACGGGCTGTCCCTTTTCCCGCAGGGTCACGATCTCGTCGGCGACCGCTTCGTACTTCTCTCGCTCGGAGGCGTAGACGACGTCCTGGTGGTCGGCGCGGATCATCGGCATGTTGGTGGGGATGACGACCACGTCGAGCTTGTAGATCTGGTGGAACTCGGCCGCCTCGGTGTCGGCGGTTCCGGTCATGCCGGCGAGCTTTTCGTAGAGGCGGAAATAGTTCTGGAGAGTGATCGTCGCGAGGGTCTGGTTCTCGCGCTCGATCTTGACGTTCTCCTTGGCCTCGACGGCCTGGTGGAGTCCGTCGGACCACCGGCGTCCCGGCAGCACGCGTCCCGTGAACTCGTCGACGATCAGCACCTGGCCGTCCCGGATCATGTAGTCGACGTCCTTCTTGTAGAGGGCGTGGGCGCGCAGGGCCTGCTCGACTCCGTGGAGCAGGTCGATGTTGGTCAGGTCGTACATGTTGCCGATGCCGAGGTACTTCTCGGCCTTGAAGACACCCTCCTCGGTCAGGACAGCCGTGCGCGACTTCTCATCGACCAGGTAGTCCCCGGTGGTCGTCTTGTTGCCGTGCTTGTCCTTCTCCTCGGAGCCCTTCACGAGGTGGGGGATGACCCGGTTGCAGCGGTAGTAGATCTCGGTGTTCTCTTCCGACGGGCCCGAGATGATCAGCGGCGTGCGGGCCTCGTCGATCAGGATCGAGTCCACCTCGTCGACGATCGCGTAGACGTGCCCGCGCTGAACCATCGACTCGATCTCGAACTTCATGTTGTCGCGCAGGTAGTCGAAACCGAACTCGTTGTTGGTCCCGTAGGTGACGTCGCTGGCGTACGCCTTCTGGCGCTCGTCGTCGAGGAGGTTGTTCTGGATGCAGCCGACCGTCAGGCCCAGGAACTTGTAGATGCGGCCCATCCATTCGGCGTCGCGGCGGGCCAGGTAGTCGTTGACGGTGATGACGTGGACCCCGCGGCCGGAGAGCGCATTCAGGTAGACGGGCATCGTTGCGACGAGGGTCTTGCCCTCGCCCGTCTTCATCTCGGCGATCTTGCCCTGGTGGAGGACCATGCCTCCGATCAGCTGCACGTCGAACGGCCGCATGCCCAGCGCGCGCACGGACGCCTCGCGCGCGACGGCGAAGGCCTCCTCCAGGATCTCGTCGAGGACCGCGTCCCGCGCGGCCTTGAGATCCTCGTCGTGCACCCCCTCGAGGGCCTTGGCGATCTTCTGCCGAAACTCGTCGGTCTTCGCCCGCAACGCCTCGTCGGAAAGCGCCTTCATGCCCGGCTCGAGGGCGTTGATCCTCGCCACGCGCGGCGCGAGCTTCTTGATGTCGCGTTCGTGCTGCGTCCCGAAGACGCGGGCGAGTAGGCGGTCGATCATGATTAGGCCGTTAACACAAGGAGGCCGGGAGTTTATTTCGGATCAGTGAGTTAGGGAAGAGGCGAGCGGAGAGGAAGGCGGGTCAGCGGCTTTCGAGGATGAACTCCAGCGGATTGACCGTCCGGCCGTCGAGGTGGACTTCGTAGTGGAGGTGCGGCGCCGTCGAGCGGCCCGTCGATCCGACCAGTCCGACGCGGTCGCCGCGCCGGATCTGCTGCCCCTCTTCCACCAGGGTCTTCTCGAGGTGGCCGTAGAGCGTCGTGTAGTGATCGTTGTGCACGATCTCGATGGCGCGGCCGTATTCTCCGGCCCAGCCGGAGAGGAGCACGACGCCGTCGGCCGTGGCGAGCACGGGCTCTCCACGCGAGGTCGAGATGTCGATGCCCTCGTGGTACGCGGAGCCTCCCGTGAAGGGATCGGAGCGGACGCCGAAACTCGAGGTGACGACGCCGTGGACCGGCCAGACCGTCGGCGTCGAGGCAATCCGCGCCGTCCGCTTGGAGAACTCGCCTTCGAGCAGCGACAGCCGGGAGTTGACGAGGGAGGTGGTGTCCAGCGGAACGCCGGGACCGCCCATGCCGTTGGCGACCTTGTCGGAGAGGCCCGCCACGATGGCGAGTCTGCGGGTGCGCGCCTCGAACTCGGTGAGCTGCTTCGACACGCCGTCGAGACGCTGGTGGAGCGCCGCGGCGGTGGAACGCAGCCGGGCGTTCTCGGCCACGGCCTGCCGGTACTGGGCGTCCCGGCGCGTGGAGGCGAAGAATGCCCAGCCGAAGGCGACGGCGGCTACGAAGAGGCCGGCGGCCGTGGCGGCGGCGAGACCGAGAAACCGGGTGGAGATGGTGAGCTTGCGGAACCGTGCCCGCGCGTGCGGCACGAAGATGATCGTGTTGTACTTCTTCACCGGCTCTCGCGTCCTCTTCTCCCGCGGGCAGGCGACGCGCGTGTACGCCAGCGGGACCCGTTCTCGGAGTGTCTTTCTTAGCCGGGGATTTACACCCCGGAAGTGTGTCAAATCGTATGGACGCCGGCGAGGCCTGTCAACCTGCTCGACCGGGCAGTGTCTCTTGGGAAGAAGGACAGGCGCGAAACGAGAGCGCCTCGCCGAGATGGACCGCGCGCACGCGATCGCTCTCGTTCAGATCGGCGATCGTGCGGGCCACGCGCAGCGCCCGATGGAGCGCGCGCACCGAGAGACCGAGCCGGCCGACGGCGGCGGCGAGCATCCGCGAGCTTTCCGCGTCCAGCGCGCACTCGCGCGCGAGCTCCGGGGCGGAGAGGTCGGCGTTGCGGAATCCGGCCGTGCCCGGCCGGCGCGCCGCGGCTCGGCGGCGCGCGCCCGAAACCCGCTCGCGCATCACGGCCGATGCCTCGCCGGAACTCGCCGCGTTGAGATCCTTCCACGGAACCGCGGCCATCGGAACCGACAGGTCGATCCGATCCAGCAGCGGACCCGAAATGCGGCGCGCGTAGCGCGTCCGAAGACGCGGGTCGCAGACGCAGGGACGCCGCGGATCCCCCAGGAATCCGCACGGGCACGGGTTCATCGCGGCCACGAGCAGGACGTCGCAGGGAAATACCCGAGCCCCTCCGACGCGCACGACGCAGACGCGCCGTTCCTCGAGAGGCTGGCGAATGCCCTCGAGCACGTCGCGCCGGAATTCCGGCAGCTCGTCGAGAAACAGGACGCCGCGGTGCGCCAGCGAGATCTCGCCGGGGCCGGGAACGGATCCTCCACCGAGCAGTCCCGCGGCGGAGATGCCGTGGTGCGGAGCGCGGAAAGGCGGAGCCGATAGGAGCCCGGTTCCGGCCGGGAGTACACCCGCGACCGAGTGGATGCGCGTGGCCTCGATGGCTTCCAGCCGCGACAGTGGGGGCAGGATTCCCGGGAGCCGCCGCGCGAGCATCGTCTTGCCGGCGCCGGGCGGGCCCGTGAGAAGCAGATGATGGCCGCCGGCCGCGGCGATCTCGGCCGCGCGGCGCGCGATCGCCTGCCCTTGGACGTCGGCGAAATCGGGCCCCGACGCCGCCGGAGGGGGGATCGCGGCCTGCGCCGGGAGGACGGCTCGAGTGCCGCGCAGGTGCTCGACGGCGGCCATCAGGTGGGACACCGGGATCACGCGGATTCCGTCGACCGTCGCGGCTTCAGCGGCGTTGGCCGCCGGCAGGACGATCTCCTCGAATCCGGCGTCGCGCGCGGCCAGGGTCAGCGCGAGTGCGCCTCGGAGGCTTCGGACCTCGCCGCTCAAGCCCAGCTCTCCCACGTACACGCGCCGGACCGGCGACGCGGGCTTGACGCCGCAGAGCGCCAGGAGGCCGATCGCCACCGGCAGGTCGAGAGCGGCACCGCTTTTTCGGAACCCCGCCGGCGCGAGGTTGACGGTGACGGTTCCCTCCGGCATCGCGAAGCCCGAGTTCTTCAGGGCGGAGCGGACACGGTCCCGCGCCTCGCGCACGGTGGTGTCGGGCAGACCGACGATCGTGAAGCGCGGAAAGCCGTATGAGGCGTCGACCTCGACGTCCAGCACGCGAGCTTCCAGAGCCAGGGTGGCGGCGGAGTGGATCCGGGCGAGCATCGGGCCTCCTCGGGTCCGAGGAGCGCCTGATCCGATGAGGACGACTCGATTCTAGCAGCCCCGCGGGCCGCGGATCAGTCGCTCTTCGCCGGAATCTTCAGCTTGTCGCCGGGTTTGATGGCCGGACCTCCGAGGCTGTTGATGGCCAGGATCTCCGCCACCGACACGCCGTGGCGCATTGCAATCTGGTAGAGGGTGTCGCCGCTCTTGACCCGGTAGCTCATGGGGCCGGGCGGCGCCTTCTTGGCCGAGGCCTGCGCGATCTGGGCCTTCGGAACCTTCGCCTTCGCGGGCGTCTTCCCCTTGCTCGTCTTCGCCGCGGCGATCTTCTCGGGAACCATGATCTCCTGGCCGCGCGCGACCCTCGAGCGAGTGGACAGCGAGTTGGCGGCGGCGAGCGAGGAGACCGAGACGCCGTACTTGCGCGCGATTCGGGGGAGCGTGTCGCCTTTCCGGGCCAC
This sequence comes from uncultured Acidobacteriota bacterium, assembly GCA_963733815.1. Lineage (GTDB taxonomy): Bacteria > Acidobacteriota > Thermoanaerobaculia > UBA5066 > Gp7-AA6 > DAHUXD01. Next base: position 23,327 of record CAVTEG010000007.1, read on the forward strand.
GTACGTCTTGTACGTCGGAGGCTTTTGCGTCGGCGCGGCGGCGAAGGCCAGCAACACCGTCTCGCGCGTGCCGCTCGGGATCTTCAGCTCGTAGCCCTCGGGCTGAAGCGGCGTGACCTGGGTCCGCAGCTCGGGATTCAGCGCAACGAGATCGTCGAGCGCGATCCCGGATCCCTTCGCGAGGTGCTCGAGGTCGATCGAGCGGTCGAGGACGATCGTCTCGTAGGAGAGCGGAGGGTCCAGCGTGTACTCAAAGCCGTAATGCTCGGGGTTCTTGGAGATCAGCAAGGCGGCGATGAACGCCGGTACGTAGTTCTGAGTCTGCTTGCGGATCGCGCGGGGTTTGCCGGAGAGCTCCCAGAAGTCCTTCGCCCCGGTCTTCTGCATGCCGCGCATGATCTTTCCCTCACCCGCGTTGTACGCCGCCATCACGAGGTACCAGTCGTCGAAGAGCTCGTAGAGATAGGACAGGTACTTGGCGGCGGCGCGCGTCGCTTTCTCGGGGTCGCGGCGCTCGTCCACGATGCCGTTGGACCGCAGGCCGTACTGCCGCCCGGTGCGCGGCATGAACTGCCAGATGCCATGCGCCGACGCGTGGGAACGGGCGTGGGTGAGGAAGGCGGACTCGATCATCGCGATCATTGCGAGGTCGGTCGGGAGCCCTTCCTCCGCGAAGACGCGGTGAATCATCGGGACGTAGCGGCCGGAACGGGAAAGACCCGCGCCGATCTTGTCGTGCAGGGCGTCGCTCTGGAAGGCCGCGATGACACGCAGCACCGAATCGTTGATGACGATGGGGACGTCGGCGGCGACGGCGGTCTCCGACGCCACGGCCTCGCGGGCGGTGGCGATGGCCTCGGGGCTCGCCTCGGGGGCTTCGATCTCGGCGGCGAGCTCGGGGGAGACGTCGCCGTGCGAGGTGCCGGCCTCCTCGGTGGCTCCCGCGAGGGCCTCGTAGCGCTGGATGTTCTCGTAGAGGTCCACCGAGTAGGCGAGCACGCCGGGCGTGGGCTCGGGGCCGGTCTCGGGACGCACGGCGTCGACCGCCTCCGCGAAGTAGAAGCGAGCGCACGCGAAGTCGCCGGCCAGAGCGGACTCGCGCCCCTGCGCGAAGGCCTCGTTCGCAGCGGCGATCTTCGCCGCGTCGGGATCGGGAGCCGGCGCTGCGGCGGCGGCGGGCGCGTGGGAGGCGGCCGGAGCCGTCGCGCACTGCACCGCCAGAGCGGCTGCAAAAACGGCAAAGCCTCCGCCCGCGATTCGCCGGCTACGTCGCATCGAAAAAAGGGTAATCCGCGATAGTGGAAAAATGCAAAGCCTTTCGCAGCACTGTCCGACGATGAGGACGGGGACACGTGCGCGGGGTCACGTCCCAGGGCAGGAAGGTCGGGATCCCTCGGGCCTCTGGCCCTCGGGATGACCGCTCGGCGCGCCTGCGCGCGCCACGCGGTCACTTTCCGAGGATGTGAAACTTCAGCGACAGAAGCAGCTTTTCGATGTCGCTGCGCGTCTGGAGCTCGATGGAGAAGTTCTGCGGATCGCCGATCTCCTTGCCCTCGCGGTCCTCGAAGCGCAGTCCGACGGTGACCTGGTGGCCGTGTGTGAGCTGCCGCTTCGGAACCTGGACTTCGAAGACCTTCGAGACTTCCTTGCGGTGGTTGAGGCTCGAGGCGAGAAGATCGTCGACGGAGATTCCCGCCGTCGCGACCCGCCGCGCCGGCTTGTCGGGCTCGGCAGCGGACGGCGTCGCCGTGGACGTCTTCCGCAGGCGTTCGAGCTCCGCGAGGATGTCGATGTTGGACCGAACCTTGACATGCCGCACTTCCTCGTTGATCGCCTTCTCGGGTTCGGGCTCCGGAGCCTCGGCGAAGGAGACCTCGGAGATCTCGGCTTCGGGCGCGGGCAGCGGCTGGGTCTTGGGCCTCGCGGCGGCCGGAGGGGGCTCGGGCAGCGGCGCGTCGAGAGAATCGAGCGCCTGCTCGAACTCCTGGACCGTCTCGGAATCCGTGGCGTCGAAGGTCGTCGGAGGCTGCTGATTGAGCTCGTAGGCCTGGGTCGGGGTGAGCGGCTTTTCCGAGAACGTTCCCGGCTCGACCTCGAGCGCTTCTTCCAGGTTCACCGGCTCGGGTGCGGGGGGCGGTGGAGGCGGAGCGGCAGCGGCTTTTGCCGCCGCCTTCGGCGGCGCGGGAGCGTGCGCCGCCGGCGCCTGCGCCGGGACGGTAGACGGCGCCTGCCTCGCCGTGATCTTCGCGCCCGCGGCCGGTTTTTCCTCGCCCAGCATTCGCTTCTTCAGCGAGCGCAGAGTGAGGCGCGAGATCGCCTTGAGCGTCTCGAAGACTCCCTGGCCCAGCACGGCGCACGCCTCGTAGCTCTCGCAGGTCTTCGCGGCATTGAGGCTGTGCTCGAGCTCTTCGAGCGAGAGGATGTTGGCGAGGTCGCGCTTGTTGTACTGGAAAACCAGCGGGATCTCTTCGATCTTGATCCCGATCTCGGCCAGGTTCGTCTTCAGGTTGGCGAGCGACTCGACGTTGGCGTCCTTCATGGCCCGCTGGGAATCCGCGACGAAGACGATTCCGTCGACCCCTTTCAGGACCAGTTTGCGCGTGGTGTTGTAGAAGACCTGGCCGGGAACCGTGTAGAGCTGAACGCGGGTCTTGAAGCCCCCGATCACGCCCACGTCGAGAGGCAGCAGGTCGAAGAAGAGAGTCCGGTCCGTCTCCGTCTCCAGCGACACCATCTCGCCGCGGGATCCGGGAGCGGTCCGCCCGTAGATGTGGTGGAGGTTGGTCGTCTTTCCGCACAGGCCCGGGCCGTAGTAAACGACCTTGGCCGCCATTTGCATCGTGGCGTAGTTGAAGAAAACCATGAATTTTTTGCGCCGGCGCGCGAGGGCGATCGGGGCAACGCAAATTGTAGCACCCGGAAGTGTTTACGCGGCCTCGGACGCGCCTCCGGGTTCGATCACTCGGGCCCGGAGCGAAGAGCGTCGCGAACGAGATCCTCGCGTCCCCGGCCCTCCGTGATGCGAAGAATCTCTTCCGCCAGAGCGCGATAGAGAGCGAGGGCCTCGGGGAACGCCGCAAGCGCTGCGGCGTGCGAGCGGATGGTGCCGATGTCACGTCGCGCGACCGCTCCCGTCAGCGCCCGCGCGAACGGCTGGTGCCCCGCCGCGGCCGTCGCGCGCGAGGCGAGGTCCGAAAGCGCCTCGCGGGCCACGTGTTCGGGGATTCCCGCGGCCATCCAGCCTCGCACCGCCACGCCGAGGACGGCGACGGCGCCTCCGGCGGCCAGGGACGCCGACGCGTGGTAAATCGGCTTGGCCTCCGCCGGTCAGCCGAAAGGGCTTCGCTCCGACGGCGTGGGCGAGCTGCTCCCCGGCCGCGAACGCCGCGGCATCGCCTTCCACGGCCACGTGAGCCCCGGCCCAGTCTTCTTCGTCGGCTCCGGTGAAGGGTCGCACGGGATGCAGCGAAGCCACACTCGCTCCCCGGTCGCGAAATGGGGCGAGGGCGTCGCTCGAGAGCGCGCCCGAGAGGTGGAACGCGATGCGGCACGTGATTCGGGGAGCCAGAGACCCGGCAACCTGTGCGATCGCATCGTCGGGAACTGCGAGAACGAGGATGTCGCAGTCGGAGAGACGGCCATCGGAAAAAGTCGCGGAGACCGTACCCGCGAGCTCGGCAGGTACCGACGCTGCCGGCGACCTGCGAATCACGGTGGAGATGCGTCCTCCCGCCCGCGTCCACGAGCGCGCGAAAGCGCGGCCGGCCCGGCCGGGCCCGGCCAGAGCCACGCCGGCGCGGAGGATGTCGGACACGCGCGTGAGCTTAAACCCGCATTACTCGTGATCGACTCCGGCCGCCGCTCCGATCCCGGGGGTCCGGGGGCGCCACGCGCCCCCGGCTCATCGAAGTCCGCCGATGCGTCGTCATCGCTCCTCGGCGATGCGCTTCTGGCATCGCCGTCGTCGCGCTTCCTCGCCTCGACGAAAAATCTCTGTCGCGGAGAAGCTGTCTCTTCGTTACTGTCGGCGGCGCCTTACGCAAACCAGTTTGACGCAATCACTTGCCCGGGCTCCGGCCGGGTGATCACGAATAATCCGGGTTACCGCCCGGGTCTGCTATCATTAGCACTCTCGATATGAGAGTGCTAGCCATGAAGGGTCTCGACCCTCGCAGTCGAGGCATCCTCAAGGAGATCATCCGTGTCCACGTCGACACCGGGCTTCCCGTGTCGTCGAGGACACTGTTCAAGTCCAACCGCTTCGAGCTCTCGCCCGCCTCGATCCGAAACATCATGGCGGATCTGACCGACTCGGGCTTCCTCGCGCAGCCGCACACGTCAGCCGGCCGGGTTCCCACGGATCGCGCCTATCGCCTCTACATCGACGAGCTGATGCGACAGCGGAAGGTCGGCGACGACGTCCGCGAGCAGGTCGATTCGGACCTCGAGTCGGCCGGGGCCGACATCTCGCATCTCTTCACCGCGGCCTCGCGCCTGCTCTCGCAGCTCTCCGGCGAAATCGGCTTCGTGGTCGCGCCCGACGACCTCCACACGGTCGTCAAGAGCCTCCGGTTTCTCCCGGTGGCGCCCGGCAAGATCCTCGTCGTCCAGGTCAACGACCCCGACGTCGTGCTGTCGCGGGTGCTCGAGACCGACGCCGTCTACACCTCGGCCGAGCTGGACGCGCTCTCGGAGCGACTGACCCGCGAGTACTGAGGGCTGACGCTCCACGAGGTGCGCCGGCGCCTGGCCGCGGCGATGGCGCGGGAGCGGGCGGAGGCGGATCGGATCCTCGGCCGGGCGGCGGCTCTGACGCGCCGGGCGCTCGAGAAAAAGGACGGCGAGGACCGGCTGTTCTACGACGGAACGGCGCGCCTGCTGGAGAAACCGGAGTTCGCCGACTTAGACTCGGTGCGGCGGATCTTCCAGGCCTTCGACGAGAAGGCCCGCGTCGTGGACCTGGTGTCCCGGTACCTCGATGCGCGCGGAACCAGCGTCGTTCTCGGCTCCGAGGACGACCACGCCGTGGACCCGAGGCTGTCGGCCGTCTTGACCTCTTACGGCACGGGAGAGACACTGACGGGCATGCTTGGGGTCATCGGACCGGCGCGGCGGGAGTACACCCGGGTCATCCCGGTGGTGGAGCTGCTGGGCCGGGCCGTGTCCGACCGGCTCGAGCGCCGCGAGGACCGCGCCAAAGAGGACGGTGCCGAGTGAGCGATCGCGACCGCGACCGCCGCGCGGCCGGGGCCGAGAAGGACGTCCTGGAAGTCAGCGACACGGGGGAGTCTTTGGAGTCGGCCCTCGGCGAGGAGGAAGAGACCGCGCTCGCCGCGACCGAGGAGAAACTCCGGTCGATCCAGAAGGACCTGGCGGACCTGAAGGACCGGCACGTCCGCAAGCTCGCCGAGTTCGAGAACCACAAGAAGCGCAGCGAGCGCGAGCGGCAGGAGTACTTCAAGATCGCGCTGGCGGGGTTCGCCCACGACTTCCTGCCGGTCCTCGACAACTTCGAGCGGGCCTTCGAGCACGCCCGGGCCGAGGACCTGACCAGCGACTTCGGGCAGGGCATCGCGATCATCGCCAAGCAGCTCGGTGAGCTCTGGAAGCGGTACGGCTTGATTCCGATCGACACTTCGGGCGCTTTCGATCCCAACCTCCACGAGGCCGTGGCGACGGAGAAGAATGACTCCGTGGCTCCCAACACCATCGTCCAGGAGCTCCAGAAGGGATACTTCCTCAACGACCGGTTGATCCGACCGGCGTTCGTAAAGGTCGCAGTTCGGACGGACGACGCCGCCGAGGGCCCGTCCAAGCCGAGCTCGGAGTAGGAGGCCACCGCGTGGGCAAGATCCTCGGCATCGACCTCGGGACGACGAACTGCTGTGTCTCGGTGGTCGAGGGCGCCACGCCGCAGGTGCTGAACAACCGCGAAGGCAGCCGCACGACGCCGTCGATCGTGGGCTTCACCGAGGACGGCGAGCGCCTGGTCGGGCAGATCGCCAAGCGGCAGTCGATCACGAATCCGATGAACACGGTCTTCGCCGTCAAGCGGCTGGTCGGGCGCAAGTACGACGCCGAGGAGACGCAGCACGCGCGGGAGGTTCTACCCTACGAGATCGTTCGCGCCGTCAACGGCGACGTGAAGATCCGGGCTCGCGCCCGGGAGTACAGCCCCGAGGAAATCTCGGCGTTCATCCTCTCGGAGATCAAGGAGTTCTCGGAGGAGGCGCTCGGAGAGGAGATCACCGAGGCCATCATCACGGTCCCGGCCTACTTCGACGACGCCCAGCGCCAGGCCACGCGCGATGCCGGGAGGATCGCGGGCCTCGAGGTCCTGCGCATCATCAACGAGCCCACGGCGGCCTCTCTCGCGTACGGTCTCGACCGGAAAGGCAGCGAAACGGTCGCGGTGTACGACCTCGGCGGAGGCACGTTCGATATCTCGATCCTGCAGCTCGGCGACGGGATTTACGAGGTCAAGGCCACTGCCGGCGACACCTATCTCGGCGGCGAGGACTTCGACAAGAAGATCATGGACTGGCTGCTCGACGACTTTCGGAAGGCGACCGGAATCGACCTGCGGCAGGACCGGATGGCGTTGCAGCGCCTGAAGGAAGCCGCCGAGAAGGCCAAGTGCGAGCTCTCGACGACGACCGAGACGACGATCACCCTCCCGTTCATTTCCGCCGACGCGTCGGGTCCCAAGCACATCAACCGGACGCTGACCCGCGAGCGGTTCGAGACCCTCGTGGCGGATCTCATCGACCGGACCGCCGCGCCGTGCCTGGACGCCCTCTCGGCGGCGGGACTCAAGCCCTCCGACGTGGACCAGGTGATCCTCGTCGGCGGACAGACGCGCACGCCCAAGGTCCAGAGGATGGTCGCGGAGCTCTTCGGGCGCGAGCCCAACCGCGACATCAACCCCGACGAGGTCGTGGCCATCGGCGCCGCGATCCAGGGAGGCGTCCTCAAGGGCGAAATCAAGGACGTCGTGCTGCTCGACGTCACGCCGCTCTCCCTCGGCATCGAGATGCACGGAGGCGTGTTCGAGAAACTCATCGAGAGAAACTCGACGATCCCCACGAAGAACACGAAGGTCTTCACGACGGTCGCCGACAACCAGTCGGTCGTCGAGATCCACGTCCTCCAGGGCGAGCGCGAGATCGCCAAGGACAACAAGTCGCTGGGCCGGTTCGAGCTCGTCGGAATCCCGTCGGCTCCCCGGGGCGTACCTCAGATCGAGGTGACCTTCGCGATCGACTCCAACGGCATCGTCAACACCTCGGCGCGCGACCTCGCGACCGGGAAGGCCCAGGGCATGCAGATCAACCCGGCCGGCGGCCTGTCCCAGGTCGAGATCGACAAGATCATCAAGGAGGCCTCGGCATTCGCGGAGGCCGATCACGAGCGCCGCGAGATTGCCGCGATCAAGAACCGGCTGGAGGGAATGATCGCCTCCAACGAGCGTGTTCTCGGGGAGTTCGGATCGGCGCTCGGCGAGGACGAGCGTCAGCGCATCGAAGAGACGCTCAAGCGCTCGCGCGAGATCGCAGCGGGCGAGTCGCGCGATGCGTTCAACGAGGCGATCTTCGACATGCAGGGCGTCTCGAAGGTCCTCACGCGCGTCATGCTCGCCCGGGCCGGCGGCGGCGCGGCGGCGAGCTAGCGGTCGGTTCTCCAATCTCAAATCCCGTTCGCGGCGGTCCATGAGCAAACGCGACTACTACGAAGTCCTGGGCGTCACCCGAAACGCGGACGAGGCGCAGCTGAAGTCCGCCTACCGGAAACTCGCGCTGGCCCACCATCCGGACCGCAACCCGAGCGATCCCGAGGCCGCCGAGAAGTTCAAGGAGGCCTCCGAGGCCTACGCGGTCCTCTGCGATCCCGAGAAGAGGGCCCGCTACGACCGCTTCGGGCACTCGGGCGTGGGCTCCGGCGCCGGCGGCTTCGGCGGATTCTCCGGTTTCGACGCTGCGGGATTCGGGGACCTGTCGGACCTCTTCAACGGGATCTTCGGCTTCGCCTCCGGCGCAGGTTTCGGCGGGGGAGCGGCGGGGCCGATGGCCGGAAGCGACCTGGTCTATCGCATGGAGATCTCTTTCCGGGACGCGGCCTTCGGCGTCGAGGCGCCGATCTCGATTTCTCGCCTGGAGCGTTGCGAGGACTGTGCGGGCGCCGGCGCCGAAGCCGGCACGCGCCCGAAGACGTGTCCGGGCTGCCGCGGCAGCGGCCGCCAGCGGTTCCAGCAGGGCTTCCTGACGGTCACGCGCGCGTGCACGGTGTGCCGCGGCGAGGGACGCGTGATCGAGAAGCCGTGCAAGCCGTGCCGCGGCGAGGGCCGCGTCCGCGGCAAGAAGGACCTGACGATCAAGATTCCGGCCGGAGTCGAGTCGGGCTCGCGGCTGCGCCTGACCGGCGAAGGCGACGCGGGCCCAACGGCGGTCCGGCCGGCGACCTCTACGTCGTTCTGACGGTCGCGGAGGACGAAGTCTTCGTGCGCGAGGGCGACGACGTCGTCGTGCGGCTGGACCTTCCGTTCCCGACGCTGGTGCTCGGAGGCGAGGTCCGTGTCCCGACTCTCGACGGCGAGGAAACACTGACGATCCCGGGCGGGACCGCGGTCGGGGCGGAGCTCAAGATGCGGGGCCGGGGCGTGGGGCGTTTGGGCCGCGGCGGCCGGGGAGATTTGATCGCCCGCATCGGCGTGCGGGTGCCGGAAAAGCCCTCGAAGGAAGAGAAAGAGTTGCTCCGCAAGTACGCGGAACTGATCGGGGCGCCGGTCGGCGGCGGCAAGGGCGTCTTCGGGAAGGCGAAGAAGATATTCTCGTAGCCCGGACTATTCGTGATCACCCGGGCGGAACCCGCTGGGCGGATGGCGCCTGGAAGGACCCTTCCGGAAGGGAAGCCGGCCGCGCGGGGACAGCTTGTCCGCGACAGAGATTTTTCGTCGAGACAAGGAAGCGCGACGACGGCGATGCTGAAACGCATCGCCGAGGAGCGATGACGCCGGATCGGCGGAAAAGATCGGAGCGGCGCCCGGAGTCGATCATGAATAGTGCGGGCTAAGGGGAGCGTGCGCCGCTCCCGCTACAGCCGTCTCCTCTTGCCGCACCGGGCCGGCGACGATGCCGTCCTCGGGCTCCTTTCGCTTCACGGGCCGCTGGGGTTCGAGCAGACCGGTCGCGACCTCGTCGTCTTCTTCCGGGAATCCGCGACGGCGCGCCGCGCGTCGGATGCCCTGCGCCGCCGGACCGTGCGACACACCCTGACGACGGACATTCCCGAGGGAGATCCGCTGGAGGCCTACCGCGCCGCGTCGCGTCCGTTCTCAGTTGGGCGGCGGCTCTGGATCGATCCGGGAGAGAGCTCGGACCGAACTCCGCCGGAGGGGAGGATCGGTCTGACGCTTCCCGCCTCGCGCGCCTTCGGCACCGGCGAGCACGCGTCGACGCGGCTCGCGCTGCTCGCCCTGGAAGAAGAGGAGATGGAGGGACGCACGTTCCTCGACGTCGGAACCGGATCCGGAATTCTGGCCCTCGCGGCCGCGGCGTTCGGAGCGAGAGACCGCCGTCGGGCTCGACACCGACGCGGAAGCGGTCTTCGTGGCGCGCGAGAACCTGCGGCGGCATGCGTTCGGAGTCCGCGTGCGCCTCTATGCCGGACCTCTGGCTGCCTGTGGCGGCGAGTTCGACCTGGTCGCGGCCAACATGCTCGCCGAAGAGATCCTTCCCGAGGCGCGCCGAATCCTGGCGCGCGCCGGCCGACGCGGGAAAGTTTTGCTCTCGGGAGTCACGCGCGACCGCGAGAAGGCGCTTTTGGCGAGGATGCGGACCGGGCGCTGGAAGCTCGCGTCCCGGCGGAGCGAGGACGAGTGGGCTTGCCTGTGCCTGGCGCGCGCCTGATCGTTCCGAGGCTGCCAGCCGCCGGGGAGCGAATCCGTCTGGACGGCGAGCAGACCCGCCACGCGCGGGCTCGCCGCCTCGCTCCGGGAGATCCCGTGGTGCTCGTGGACGGAAGCGGCGGCGAGGCCCACGGACGGCTCGAACGACTCGATGCCCGAGGAGCGGACGTTCTCGTCGACGCGGTCCGGAGAACCGACGGGGATTCCGCCTTTCGGCTGCGCCTGCTCGTGGCGTCGGTCCGCGTCGAGCGCCTGGCCTGGATCGCCGAGAAGGCGACGGAGCTGGGTGTCGAGAGCGTCGTGCTCGTCCAGAGCGATCGGACGCAGCGCTTCCGGGCGAGCGCGAACGCGCGCGCGCGGCTGGAGCGCGTGGCGCGGGAGGCCGCGAAGCAGGCGGAGTCGTCCCGCTGGCCCTCGATCGCGGGCCCGACGTCCTTCGCGGACGCGCTCGCGGGCGAGACGGCGCGCCACCGGTTGCTGCTCGATCCGGAAGGCGACGCGTTTCCCGAGGTTCTCGAGCCGGGCGATGCCAGCCTCCTCGTGGGGCCCGAGGGAGGGTGGACGGACCCGGAGCGCCGCAGCGCGGCAGCGGCAGGATGGAGGCCGGCGTCGCTCCCTTCGGGAAAGGTTCGGACCGAGACGGCGGCGATCGCGGGGCTCGTCCTCGCGCGGGCGGCCCTCGCGCGGCGGATTCCGCATTGACACTTCCGTCGGAAGGGGAGAATACTCGGGCGGCCGATAAAAAACGCGAAGCCGGAGGGCGCATGTCCTACGAGGACGTCACGAAAGTCTGGATGAACGGACGGCTCGTGGATTTCGCGGACGCGAAGATCCACGCGTTCTCGCACATCTTTCATTACGGTTCGGCGATGTTCGAGGGCGCGCGGGTGTACAAGACCAAGCACGGGCCGGCGGCCTTCCGCATCGACGAGCACATCAAGCGCCTCTACGACTCCTGCAAGGTCTACCGCATGGAGATTCCATACACGGCCAAGGAGTTTCGCGAGGCGATTTTCGACACGATCCGGGCCAACGGGTTCGAGGCCTGCTACATCCGACCCGTGGTCTACCGGGGTCTGGGCGCTCTCGGCGTGAATCCCTTCCACAGCCCGGTCGAAGTCATGATCGCGGTCTGGAAATGGGGCAAGTACCTCGGCGAAGAGGCGCTCGAGAACGGCGTGGACGTGTGCGTGTCCTCGTGGAACCGCATGGCGCCCAACACCTTCCCGGCGATGGCCAAGGCCACCGGCAACTATCTCAACTCCGCACTGATCAAGATGGAGGCGATCACCAACGGCTACACAGAGGGCATCGCTCTCGACAACGCGGGCCGGGTCTCGGAGGGCAGCGGGGAGAACATCTTCATCGTTTACGGAGGCCGGATCCTCACGCCGCCGCTGGCCGGGACGATCCTGCCCGGCATCACGCGGGACTCGATCATGCATCTGGCCCGGGACGCCGGCTACACGGTCGTCGAACAGCAGATCGCGCGCGAGATGCTCTACATCGCCGAGGAAATCTTCTTCACGGGCACGGCCGCGGAGATCACGCCGATCCGATCGGTGGACCGGATCCTCGTGGGCGCCGGCCGGCGCGGGCCCATTACCGAGCGGATCCAGAAGGACTTCTTCGCCCTGATCCACGGCGACGTCGAGGATCGCTACGGGTGGCTGACCCCGCTGCCCGTCGAAGCGCGCGTCTGACCTAAGTCTGTGCAGGGACGGCTGTTGCGGCCGCTCACGGGCGGGGACAGGGCCCGCCCCTGCGGTCGCTTCAGGCTTCCTTTCCCCGTTCAACGAGCGTAATCTAGCCGCAACCGAGGAAAACAAAACCATGCATATCAACGATCTGCTGAAGATTGCGGTCGAGCGGAAGGCGTCCGACCTCCACCTGAAAGTCGGCGCATTTCCCGTCATCCGCATCGACGGAACGCTGATTCCGCTGGCCGATATGCGCCGGCTCATGCAGGAAGACACGATCGCGATGGCCTTCTCGATCATGTCGGCCCGGCAGAAAGAAAAGTTCAAGAACAATTTCGAGATCGACATCGCCTACAACGTGCCCAACCTGGGACGGTTTCGCTGCAACATCTTTCAGCAGCGGGGCACCGTCGGCCTGGTTCTGCGCGTCATCCCGGCCAAGATCCTGTCGATCAAAGACCTGCTCCTGCCCCCGGTGCTCGAGAAGATCTGCCAGGAGCAGCGGGGCCTCGTGCTCTGCACGGGCACCACGGGTTCGGGCAAGTCGACGACGCTCGCGGCCATGATCGACCACATCAACTCGACCCGCAACGAGCACATCATGACGGTCGAGGACCCCATCGAGTTTCTGCACCGGGACAAGAAGTCGATCGTCAACCAGCGCGAGGTCGACGTCGACACCAAGGGGTTCTCGCTGGCCCTCCGCAGCGCCCTGCGCCAGGACCCCGACGTCATCCTCGTGGGCGAAATGCGCGACTACGAGACGATCGAGACCGCGCTGACGGCGGCCGAGACCGGCCACCTCGTGTTCTCGACGCTGCACACCCTCGACGCGACGGAGACGGTCAACCGCATCATCGCGGTGTTCCCCCCGCACCAGCAGAAGCAGATCCGGCTGCAGCTCGGCGCCGTGCTCAAGGCGGCGATCTCGCTCCGCCTGATGCCGCGCGCCGACGGTCTGGGCCGCGTGCCGGCGGCCGAGATCCTGATCCGCACGAACTACGTGCGCGAGTGCATCGAGAACAAGGAGAAGACCAAGTACATCAAGGACGCCATCCAGCAGGGAACCTCGCAGTACGGAATGCAGACCTTCGACCAGTCGCTCTACAGCCTGTACAAGTCGGGTCTGATCACTCTCGAGGAGGCCCTGAAGCGGTCGACCAATCCCAACGAGTTCAAGCTCAGGATCCAGGGCATCCAGTCCACTTCGGACATGGCGCGCGAAGAGATGGACGCGGCGCTCGAGGCGCCCTCCGACTTCAACCCGATGCAGGAAGAGTCGCCCTTCGACTTCTCCAATCAGCTTCCTTCGGGGCGCACCTAGACGAAACGCCGGTCTCCTCCCGCGGAGCCTCTCTCGGCCGCGGCGGCGAGGGAGAAGGCTCTGCGCCTCCTGACGATCAAGCCGCGAGGCCGGGAGGAGCTCGCGCGCGCCCTCAAAGACCGGGGTTTCGCGCCGGACGCGGCGGCGGAGGCCCTCGCGCGCCTCGAGTCGGACGGCCTCCTCGACGATCTGTCCTCGGCGCGGTCGGCGGTCCGCGCGCGGGGCAGCCGCTACGGGCGGTCGCGGGTCGAGCGCGAGCTGAAGGCGCGGGGCTTCTCGCGCGAGACGATCGCCGCCGCGATCCGGGCGGAGGGGGGCGTGGAGCGGGAAGACGAGGCCCTGCCGGAAAGCATTCGAGAGGCTCTGGGCCGCGCGCGCGAACCTGGCGCCGCCGCTGCGCCGGCGGCGGGTGTTCGACGCGCTGACCCGACGCGGTTTTCCGGCGGAGAAGATTTCTGAGATCATCCGGGGCTGGTATGAAATCGACCGAGGTTAGGGAGCGATTCCTGAAGTACTTCGAGGAGCGCGGGCACCGCCGCGTGCCGTCCTCCTCGCTGATCCCCGCGCAGGATCCGACCCTGCTCTTCACCAACGCCGGCATGAATCAGTTCAAGGACGTCTTCACGGGCCGAGAAGCCGCGAGTACAGGCGCGCGGCGTCGGCCCAGAAGTGCGTCCGCGCCGGCGGCAAGCACAACGATCTCGACAACGTCGGGTACACGGCGACGTCATCACACCTTCTTCGAGATGCTCGGCAACTTCTCCTTCGGCGACTACTTCAAGGCGGACGCGATTCCCTACGCGTGGGAGCTCGTCACGGACCGGCACAAGGGATACGGGCTGGATCCGCAGAGGCTGTGGGCGACCGTCTACACCGACGACGACGAGGCGGCGAAGCTCTGGGAGAAGCACCTGCCGGCCTCGCGAATCCTGCGCTTCGGCGAGAAGGAGAACTTCTGGGCGATGGGCGACACCGGCCCCTGCGGGCCGTGCTCGGAGCTCCACTACTACCGGGGCGAGGACCTCTCGCGGAACACGGCCGACCTCGTCAACGGTCCCGGAGACGACACGCTCGAGATCTGGAACCTCGTCTTCATGCAGTTCGAGCGAGATTCTGCCGGCGCGACGGCGCCGCTGCCGAAGCCCTCGGTCGACACCGGAGCCGGGCTCGAGCGGATCACGGCGATCCTTCAGGGAGTCAACAACAACTTCGACACGGACCTCTTTGCCGGGATCCTGTCTCGGATCGCGGAGCTCTCGGGACGGAGGTATCGCGGAGGCATGGTGCCCGAAGACGCGCCGTTCCGCGTCATCGCCGACCACGTGCGCGCGGCGACGATGCTGATCGCCGACGGGGCGCTGCCGTCCAACGAGGGACGAGGCTACGTGCTGCGCCGGATCCTGCGCCGGGCGATGCGGTACGGCCGCCGGCTCGGCCTCGAGAAGCCCTTTCTCCACCTGCTCGCTCCGACGGTCGTCGAGGGATTCTCGGGCGTGTACTTCGAGCTTCCGGCCGTGCCGGGGGTGTCGCGGTCGGTGGCCGGAGTCCTCAAGCCCGAGGAAGAGCGTTTCGGAAAGACGCTCTCGGAAGGCGCCGACCGGGTCGGCGAGGCGATCGAGCGGCTTCGCCGGGAGGGTGCGACGGCGCTGTCGGGCGACACCGTCTTCCGCTTCTACGACACGTACGGGATTCCGCTCGAGGTCATCGAGGAGATCGCCGGCGACGAAGGCGTGGCGGTGGATCGGGCCGGGTTCGAGGAGGCCCTCGAGCGCCAGCGCGAGACCTCGCGCGCTTCGGCGAAGTTCGAGGCCGCCGACGTCTCGGTGTACGAGAGGCTGGAGCTTCCCGCGCCGCAGTCGGTCTTTCGCGGCTATCCCGAACTGGACTTCGTGTCGCTCTCGGGAGCGAAGGTCCTCGCCATCGTCCGGGAGGGCGCGAGATCTCGAGGCTCGACGAGGGAGAGACCGGAGACGTCGTCGCGGACCGCACGGTCTTCTATCCGGAAGGCGGTGGCCAGGTCGCCGACAGGGGAACGTGGAGGTGGACGGGAGGCGAGGCGGAGGTCACCGACGTTCAGAAACCGGTTGCCAACGTCATCGCGCACCGCGTCACGGTGCGGCGGGGACACCTCGGCGTCGGCGCCTCGATCGATATGGAAGTCCCGGAGTGGACCCGCCGCAAGACGCAGGCCAACCACACGGGGACCCACCTGCTGCACGCGGCTCTGCGCAAGGTGCTCGGGCCGTCGGCTCGTCAGATGGGCTCGCTGGTGGAGCCGGAGCGGCTGCGGTTCGACTACGCCGCGAGCGCGCCCTCCGACGGCCGAGCAGATCGCCGAGGTCGAGCGGCTGGTCAACGAGGAGATCCTGCGCGACCGGGTCGTGACCAAGGAGATCATGCCGATGGACGAGGCGCGGCGCAAAGGCGCCGACATGTTCTTCGGCGAGAAGTACGGCGAGAGAGTCCGGGTCGTGGAAGTGTCCGGGTTCTCGACCGAGCTCTGCGGGGGCTGCCACGTTCCCCGGACGGGCGAGATCGGCGCGTTCAAGATCGTCTCGGAACGCGGCCTCCAGGCGGGCGTGCGCCGGCTCGAAGCCGTGACGTCGCTCGGAGCGGTGGAGCTTCTCTCGCAGGACGAGCAGATCCTGACCATGCTCGCCGGCGCCGCCCAGACGGGCCGCGATGCCCTTCCGGCGCGCTGGGAAGAGCGCGAGGAGAGGATCAAGGCGCTCGAGCGCGAGGTCGCGTCGCTCAAGCTCAAGCTCGCATCGGGAGACGCCGGCGCCTCCGGGGACCGCATCGAGGTCGGCGGCGTGCCGATCGTGACGCGGATCGTCGAGGGACTCTCGATCCCGGAGCTGCGCAATCTCTCCGACACTCTCCGGGCGAAACTGAAGAGCGGGGTCGTGGTCGTCGGGACGACCGGCGAGGGAGGGAAGACCTCGGTCATCGTGGCCGTCACGCCCGATCTGACGCGCCGCCTTCCCGCTTCGCAGATCGCGACGCGTGTGGGAAAGGCCCTCGGCGGCAGCGGAGGCGGCAAGGCGGATCTCGCACAGGCCGGCGGCAAGAGCGCGTCGGAGCTGCCTGCCGGCTTGAAAGCGGCCGGCGAGGCGGTGCGAGACCTTCTGGCGGAGCCCCCGGCGGCCTGATCGACGGTCTCTGCGGCTGTGCTCTCGGTCACACCGGGGATCCGCTGAGCCCGAAGACCTCGGCAAGATTGCGCGCCTCGGACGTCGGCTATAATTTTCATCTCAAAATCCATGAAACTGCGAGCGCTCGTCCTCACGGGGCTCCTCGCGGCCGTCGCGCACACGGCGGCCGCCGAGGTGCGTGTGTCCGTCCGCGACGGAAAGCGCGTGATCTACAACGACGGCCCGGCCAAGCTCGGCGCCAGCGACGACTGGCTCGCGACCCGCGTGCGGCAGGCGTCGGCGTACGACGCGCTCATCGATCGGGCGGCGCTCGACAACGACGTCGATCCGAAGCTCGTGAAGTCCGTCATGCTCGTCGAGTCGGGTTTCAACCCCGCGGCCATCTCGAAGAAGGGCGCTCGCGGATTGATGCAGCTGATGCCCGAGGTCGCGGCCGAGCACGGCGTATCCAACCCCCACGACCCGAAGCAGAACATCGCGGCCGGCACGGCACTGCTGGCGCGCCTGTTGCTGAACTACCGCGGCGACCTCGTCAAGTCGCTAGCGGCCTACAACGCCGGGGAGGCGGCGGTGGACCGCTACGACGGCGTCCCGCCCTACGACGAGACCCAGCTCTACGTACGCAAGACGCTGGCCGCGTACTACGGCAAGTCGACGCTCGGCGGAGGCTTCGGCAAGCCCTCCGCGGAGACGTACCGCGGCATTCCGTCCTCGCAGGGAAAACCGGTGCGCTGGATGCGAGACGCGACGACGAACCGCGTGATCCTCACGACCAAGAGCCGTCCGGCCGCGCGCCGGCTCGGATAGGTACGAGGCCTTGGTCGTGTCGAGTGTGCCCGAGGAGAATCCGCCCGTCGACCAGGGACTTTTTCTCCTGCACCTGAACCGCGCGCGCAAGGGCGTGAAGGAGAACCGTCTCGACGAGGCCTGGGAGAATCTCGAGCAGGCGCGGACCATACGTCCCCGCGACGAGGACGTGCTGAACCTCGTCTCGCTTCTCGAGTTCAAGCGCGGGCACTACAACGAGGCGGCCAACGCGGCGCGGATCCTGCTGTCTTCGAACCCCTCCTCGGAGGTTCTGCGGGCGAATCTCGGCCTGATCCTGTTCAAGGCGGGGTTCCTCACGGAGGCGGAGCTGGAGCTGCGCAAGGCGCTGGAGCTTCGACCCGGTCACCTGCGCAGCCACCTCTACCTGGGACTGCTCTACCAGATGCGCGGCAAGCTCGGCCTCGCGGTCGAGCATCTGCGCATCGCGGGGGCGCGGCGCCGCGTCACCGAAGTCGAGGAGGCGCTGCGCCGGCCCGGACGGGACGGCGCGAAACCGAATCTCTCGGACACGGCGCCCACGCTGCGGCTTCCTCACACCGAGGCGTCGGCCTCGTCCGCGAAGTCTCCTGCGGCCTCGCCTTCGAATCCGGCCGCGCCGGAGCCGGCCGAGTCTCGCCGGCGTTTCCCGACGCCCCGGACCGCACGGCTCCGATTCCGGTGGCCGCCCCCGAGGCCCGCCCGCTCTTCAAGATTCGCCCCGAGGGAAGCCTCGAGGTCGCGTGCCGCGGCACGGTCTTCGTGCGCAAAGGCTGCGTGGCCTGGTACAGCGGCAAGATGCGCTTCGCGCCCGAGCTGGCGTTCCGCGGCACCTCGCTCGAGAAGATCCTGCGGGCGACCGGTCCCGGGACCCTTCTCGTCAACGATCCGGGCCGGCGGGCCTACCGCAGGGACCTGACGAGCCAGGCGCTCTACGTCGAGGGCACTCGCCTCCTCGCTCTCGACCACGGGCTGACGTTTCGCCTCGACGCCATCCACGATTTCCGCCGCAACCGGAGGGTCGACGTCCTGCGTGTCCAGGGCAAGGGCAGCGTGGTCTTCTCGGTCGGCGGACCCGTGCTCGCGCACGAAGTCTCGGCGGAGTTCCCGCTGTCGATCTCCTCGCGCGACCTCGTCGCGTGGTCCGGTGACCTCGTGGCGTCGGTGCTCGACGACGATTTCCTCGAGGAAGTCATGCAGCCCGACGTGGCCTGTCCGCCCAAGATTCGGTTCGAGGGCGAGGGAACGGTCTTAACCGAGCCGCCCCGGCCCCGGCGCCGGGCGGCGGACCAGGATCGCCCGGTCGACTCCAGGCGCTCTTCCTAGCCTCCGCTGTCCCGGACGAAATCCCTCAACCGCGTCTGTGCCTCGTCGAGGATCTTCTCCATCCGGCCGCCGTCGGCGTGCTCGCAGTAGAGGCGCACGAGCGGCTCGGTGCCCGAAACGCGGTGGAGGAGCCAGCCGCGATCGCCGAAGAAGTACTTCACGCCGTCTTTGTCCGCCATGCCCGTGAGCTTCTCGCCGGCGATCGCCTCCGGGGGCGCGCGGTGCACCGTCTCGATGTAGCGGCGCCCGAGAGACACGGGCAGGTGCACGTCCCGCCGCCCGTACTCGAATCGCCCGAACTCGCGCGGCGAGATCCGCCAGCGCCTCCTCCAGCGTCCGGCCCGTGACCGCGAGGCTCTCGACGAGGAGCAGCGCAGAGAGAACGCCGTCGCGCTCGGGCAGGTGGAAGGCGAAGGCGTAGCCTCCGCTCTCCTCTCCGCCCGCAACGGCCTCGCCGCGGTTCATCAGCTCGGCGACGTACTTGAAGCCGATCGCGGTCTCGATCAGTGGGGCGCCGAGGCGCGCGCGCGATGCGGTCGACCTGGAAGCGACGTCGAAAAGGTTTTCGCGATTCCGCCCGCGCGCGCCGCGGTCGCGGAAGACGTGCAGCAGCAGGAGCGCGAGGACCTGGTGCGGGCGACACGAACCGCCCCTGCGCGTCCAGGACTCCGAGGCGGTCCGCGTCGCCGTCCTGGCGCCCGCACAGGCCGAAGCCTCCCGCGGCGGACCCGTTCGGCCGCGGCCGCCGAGGTTGGCGGCGATCGGCTCGGGATGGCACTCCGCCGAAGAGCGCGTCCCTCCCGTCGCGAAACGCTTCGACGCGCAGCGTTCCACCGTCGAGGATATCGGCGACGAGACGGCCGGCGGCGCCGTGCATCGCGTCGGTCAGCGACGGGAAGCCGGCCGCGCGGATCGCTGCCACGATCGACGAGGCTCGCGAGCCGGTCGCCGGTACGCCGTCCAGAGGTCGACCGGCTCGACGGGCCCGGCCGCGGCGGCCGCCGGAGACGGCCGGTCCGATGCTCGGCCGCGATCGCGGCGTAGAGCGTCGGGCGGCGCGCTTCCGCCAAAGTGCGCCTTGAGCTTGAAGCCGTTGTAGTGACGCCGGATTGTGGCTGGCGGTGATCGCGACGCCGCTCCGAAGGCCGAGGCGGCGAACGTGGAACGAGACGGCCGGCGTCGGGAATCGGGCGATCCGTCAGGAGGACGTCGATCCCGGCTTCCGGCGAAGACCTCCGCGGCGGCGCGCGGCGAACTCGGCGGAAAGGAACCGCGTGTCGTGACCGACGACGACGCGCGGCGGTCGCCGCGGGCCGGACGCGGAGACGTAGCACCGTGCGGCGGCGCGGGCGATGCGCCGGATCTCGTCGAACGTGCAGTCGTCGGCGATGACGCCGCGCCACCCGTCCGTGCCGAACGCAATCGTCAACGGATCAGTGCGCGGCGGCGAAAGCGCCGGTTCGATAGAGCGCGAGGCGATCCGCGTCGTAGCCCTGCCGCTGCAGGAACTCGGTCGCGCGTGCGAAGCGGAAGCCGCGCTGATGCAGGCCGTCGAGCAGGACGTCGATGCGCGCCGCCACCGGCTCCTCCCGGTCGCTGCCCAGGTGCAGCAGCATGATCCCGCCGTTCTCGACGCGGCCGACCAGCCGCGCGAGGAGCAGCGGGGCCGGCTGGTACGCGCGCGACCGCGGATCCGAGACCCAGTCCATGCCGTCGAGTCCAAAGCGGCCGCCCGTCCAGCCCACGTGCCAGTAACCCTGCTCGGCGGCCCAGCGCCGGATCTCGGCGTTGTGCTCGCCGAAGGGAGCGCGCCAGACCGGAGACATCTCGCGCCCCGTCGCTTCGCGGTACAGCCGCGCCGTTCTCGCGAGCTCTCCGGCGAGGAATTCGCCGGCTGACGCCGGCTCGCGTGGACTGCCGTCCGTCGGCGGCGTAGGTGGTCAGGTGCGGATGCGTGTCGGTGTGGTTGCCAACCTCGTGTCCGTCCGCCGCGATGCGGCGCACGACGTCGGGATATCGCCGAATGAATTCGCCCGTCAGGAAGATCGTGGTCCGGATGCCGCGCTCTGCGAGGGCGTCCAGGATCGTGCCGGCGCCGCGGTCCGACGAGCCTCCGTCGAAGGAAACCACGACCTCGCGGCGGTCGGCGGGGCCGCGCGTCACGTCGGGCGCGGAGGGGCCGCTCGGCGGAAGGGGAGCGGAGACGGCGGGCCGGGGCAGGGCCTTCGGCGTGGGCAAGAACGTCGAAGCGGGGGCCGGAGCGGGGGGCGCCGGGGCCGGCGCCGACTTCGCAGCGGGAATCGCCGTCTCGGGCGCACCGATCGGCGCCTCGCCGGAGAGGCTCAGCGCGCCGACGCGATACGGTCCGGGCTCGCGCACACCTTCGAAACGGAAGCGCCCGTTTCCGCGAAGGAACGCTCCCCACGAAGCGGCCGGCGGCGAAGAGAAAAACGGCGCTCGCCTCGGGGGCGGTTCCCTCGAGGAGGGCGCCGCCGGGCGTCTCGACGACGGAATCCAGACGAGCCGAGGGGGCCTCGCGCCGGGGACGCGCCAGCGGGGTCGAGCCATTCAGCCGGTCGAGCTCGCGCACCGTTTTCAGGGCGAGGATCATCGGCGTCGCGGCGGCGAGCATCACGACCGCCACGGCCAGGCGCGCCGGAACGGGCCTCGCGAGGACCCCGCGCACGGCACGCCACACCGCATGCCGGCCGTCGTCCCCCGCGCAGCGGCTCGAGCAGTAGAGGTGCCCGCGCATGCGGACCTCGCACTGGCGGCAGATCGGCTTGCGGCAGAAGTAGCAGCTTTTGTGGGCCCGCCGTCCGGCGTGTGTCGGGCAGGGGACGTTCACCCGCCTATTATGCGGGAGTGGGGACCGCCGAGGAGACGGTGACGGTATAGTTTCCGTTGAGACCTTGAAGATCAACCTTCCCAACGCCCTGACGCTGCTTCGGATCTTCCTGGTTCCGTTTCTCGTGGTCGTCCTCCTGACGAAGTTCGAAGGCCGCGAGGTCGTGGGCCTGGTGATCTTCCTGACCGCCGTGGCCACCGATTTCCTGGACGGCTGGCTGGCCCGCCGGCGCGGCGAGATCACCACCCTCGGCACGCTCCTCGACCCCATCGCCGACAAGCTCCTGATCTCGGCGGCCTTCATCTCGTTAGTCGAGCTGGATCTGGCTCCGGCGTGGATGGTCGTGGTCGTCATCGGCCGGGAGTTCGCCGTGTCCGGTTTGCGCTCGATCGCGTCGCAGCGCGGGGTCGTCATCCCCGCGTCGGGCTGGGGCAAGGCCAAGATGGTCACGCAGATCGCGGCCGTTTCGCTGCTGATACTGGCGGAGCGCCACGAGGTGTTCCGGCTGCCCAGGGCGCGCCGCGCTGTGGCTCGTCGTGGCCGTGGCGCTGTTCTCGGGAACCGAGTACTTCCGGCGCTTCTTTCGCCGAATCGTCGCTCGAGCCGGAGGCGGAGCACCATACCGAGGGTGGCGCTATCCGGCCTTCCGCGCGAGAAACCTCCAGATCGGCCGGCCTTCCCGGGCGTACTTGAGCTCGTAGTTGGTCGGCGGAGGCGCCGGCAGGGCGTCCCATGGAAGTCGTTCGAAGCTCGGCACCGTGTCCAGGAGCGGCCCGAGCGCCGCGCCGTAGTCTGCGTGGTCGGTGGCGATGCGAAGCGTGCCCGACGGCTCCAGGCGCGCCGCGACCAGCTCCAGGAACACGCCGTCGAGGAGGCGCCGTTTGCGCTGCTTCTTCTTCGGCCAGGGATCGGGGAAGTAGACGTGAAAGGCGCGCACCGAAGACGGTGCGAGCGCGGTTTCGACGAAGAGGCGGCCGTCCGCGCGAACGATGCGCGCGTTGGCGAGGCCGGCGCGCGCGACCCGGTCGCGGCACATGCGGTAATAAGCGAGGGCGCGCTCGACGCCCAGGAAATCGTGCGCGCCGTCGGCTCGCGCGGCCGCCGATCAGGAACCGCGCCTTGCCGCTTCCGATCTCGACTTCGAGCGGAGCGCGGCGACCGAAGCGGCGCGCGCGTCGAAGGGCCGGCCGTACCAGAATTCTTCGTCCGCGGTGCGCCCGGCCACCGGCCCGCCCGGAACCGATGTGCTACCCTGATTTCGCAAAGACACCGAATTCTCATGCCCACGATCGTCTTCGTCAACGAGGGGAAGGCGGGCTCTGTCCAGGAAGGCTACGACCGTGTTGCAAGCCGCGCTGGACCTGGGCGTCAAGATCAGTCACGTCTGCGGCGGACTCGGCACCTGCTCGACGTGCCGGATCGAGGTCGTCGTCGGAGGCGAGAATCTCTCGCCGGTGAATCCGCAGGAGCTCGCCTACGACATCGGAAACGGAAAGCGTCTCGGGTGCCAGGCGCGAGTCAAGGGAAACTGCGCTGTCCGGGCCCTCATGATTCCCAAAGTCGAGCTTTACTAAGCGGGCGGCCGCAAGGGCCGCAACTACAACCTCGCCCGCTCCGCCACCGCCTTCGCGAACGCCCTCGTTCCCGCCGAGCCGCCGATGTCCGGCGTCTTGATCCCGCCGCGAGCGTCGCGAACAGCGCGCGTCTCGACGCGGTCGGCGACGCGGGCAGCTCCAGGTGCCGCAGCATCAGGATCGCCGACATCAGAAGCGCGGTCGGGTTGGCCTGGTCCTGTCCGGCGATGTCGGGCGCCGTGCCGTGCACCGCCTCGAAGACCGCGGCGTCGGCGCCGAGGTTGGCGCCCGGCACGATGCCGAGGCCGCCGACGAGGCCCGCGCCGAGATCGGAGACGATGTCGCCGTAGAGGTTCTCGAGCAGGAGGACGTCGAAGCTCTCGGGGTCGCATGACGAGCTGCATGCAGCGCGGCGTCGACGATCAGCTCGTCGGACTCGATGTCGGGGTACTCCTCGGCGACGCGGCGGAAGCAGTCGAGGAAGAGGCCGTCGGAGAGCTTCATGATGTTGGCCTTGTGGACCGCGGTGACGCGCTTGCGCCCGTTCGCTCGCGCGTAGTCGAAGGCGAACTGCGCGATCCGCGTGGAGGCCGCCTCGGTGATGATCTTGAGCGACTCGACGACGCCCGGCACGACCATGTGCTCGAGGCCCGCGTAGAGGTCCTCGGTGTTCTCGCGGACGATGACCAGGTCGACGTCCTCGAAGCGGCTCTGGATCGCCGGGGACGTTCTCGGACCGGCCGCAGGTTCGCGTAGAGGTCGAGCGTCTGGCGAAGCGCGGACGTTGACCGACTGGAAGCCCTTGCCGATGGGCGTGCCCACCGGCCCCTTGAGCGCGACGCGGTTGCGGCGGATCGAGTCGAGCAGCGCGGGCCGGCAGGGGATCTCCTTCCGCCTGCTCGGCGCGGCGCCCGACGAGCACCTCCTCGAAAACGAGCGGAGCCTTCGCGGCGTCGAGAATCGCGAGCACGGCGTCGGTGACCTCGGGGCCGATGCCGTCTCCGCGGATGAGGGTGACGGTGCGGGTCGCGCTCAATGGACCTCCCGCTTCTCGGCCGCGGGCGGTTTCTCGGACGGCGGCGGAAGGATCATTTTCACCTTTCGGACGGCGGTCGGCGTGGCGTCCTCGATCGACGAAGTCGGCGAAGCGCCCTCTCCAGCGCTCACCCTTTCTCGGGATGCGTCCGAACCGCAGCATCAGGTGCCCGCGACGTCTCGGCTTCGTCGCGCGGAAGCTGAGATGCCGAACTGGTCCTCGAGCTCGTCGAGCCGGTAGGCTGCCCTCCAGCAGATAGGTCCGTTCGCCGGCCGGCTCGAACCCCGGCGTCTCCTCGTCGTACTCGTCCTGGATCGGTCCGAGCAGGGCCTCGATCACGTCCTCGATCGTGACGAGGCCGGCGGTGCCGCCGTGCTCGTCGACGACGATCGCCATGTGGGTGCGGCGGCGACGCATTTCGCGGAAGAGGTCCTCCGCCC
This sequence comes from uncultured Acidobacteriota bacterium, assembly GCA_963733815.1. Classification (GTDB taxonomy): domain Bacteria; phylum Acidobacteriota; class Thermoanaerobaculia; order UBA5066; family Gp7-AA6; genus DAHUXD01. The sequence continues at coordinate 47,438 of CAVTEG010000007.1, forward strand.
GCTTGAACTCCGGCACGAGAAAGGGAGGATCGACGTACTTTCCGAGCTCGAAAGTCTTCTCCTCCGTATCGGTCAGGTCGAAGAGGTCCTTTGCGTGCAGGATTCCGATGACGTTGTCGAGGTTGCCGCGGTAGACGGGCAGGCGCGAAAACTTGTGCTCGCGCAGGACGTGCGAGACGTCCTGGAAGCTCGGCCGTCTCCGGAAGGGCCACGATTTTGGTGCGGGGGACCATGATCTCCGTCACGGTTCTGTCGCCGAACTCCACGACCTTGTGGAGCAGTTGCCGCTCCCCGCGGTGGATGACCCCCTCGTCGGCGCCCAGGTTGAAGACGCTCTTGAGCTCCTCCTCGGTCAGACCCGGCCGCTTCTCGCCGATGCCGATGACGCGCAGGACTCCGTTGGTCAACTGGACGCAGAGAGCGGCGACGGGGGCGAGGACGCGCATCATCCAGGTCAGCGGCACGGCGATCGCGCGGGAGACCGAGACGGGAGAGGCGGCGCCGATAGCCTTGGGCATCAGCTCGGCGAAGATGAAGAGCGTCAGCGTCGAGACGAGGACGGCCACGAAGAATCCGGAGCGCTCGCCGAAGAAGCGGGTGGCCAGGTTCGTGGCCGACGCGGAAGCCGCGCTGATGAAGAGGTTCTGGGCGATCAGGATCACTGCCAGAAGCTTCGCCGTGTGCGCCCTCAAGTTGCGGATCAACATCCCGCGGCGGTCGCCGTTCTCGCGCATGCCCTGCAGATCGATCCGGGAGAGCGAGACCAGCGCCGTCTCGGACCCCGCGAAGAAAGCGGAGAACGCCGTCGAGAGAAGAAAGGCGACGCCGTAGAGGATGGTCTGCGGATTCATAAGCGGGTTCCTTTCGAAGCGGAACGGGGAGTTTACAGGCCCAGGCGTTCGCGCGCCCAGGCCGCAGCATCGGCGAGGCCGGGCTCCTCGACCCGCGCCGCGGACTGCAGGACCGGAGGCAGGCACGATCGCGCTTCGCGCCGGCGCTGGCGGCCGCGTTTCGCTGGAGGCCCCGCCGCGTCGCGCGGTTGACCGCTGTCTTCCCGAAGCGCCGCCGCCAGCTGCCCTTGCCCATTTCCAGGATCCGGGCACGATCGGGCGCCGGCGTATCCGTGTCGGTTTCGACGGTCAAAGGAGCGTTCCAGGGACACGCCTCCTGGCACTCGTCGCAGCCGAAGACGCGGTCGCCGAGCGCCTGCTTCCACGGATCCGGGATGACCCCGCGATGCTCGATCGTCCAGTAGGCGAGGCACCGCGCGGCGTCGAGGAGGCCGGGCTCGATGAACGCCCCGGTCGGACAGGCCTCGAGGCACCGAACGCAGGAGCCGCACCGCTCGGCCACGGGGGAGTCGGCCGGAAGGTCGAGGTCCGTCACGATCTCCGCGAGCAGCAGGTACGAGCCTTGTTCCGCGTCGATCAGGCAGCCGTTCTTGCCGATCCATCCGAGTCCCGCCGCGGCGGCGAACGAGCGCTCGGAGAGCGGTGTCGAGTCCACGCAGACGCGGTATCCGAAGTCGTCGCCGAGGATTTCCCGGGCGCGCGCCGCCACGCGCAGTGCCCGCTGTCGAAGCGTCCCGTGGTAGTCGGCGCCCCGCGCGTACCGCGCGAACCGCGAGCCGTCCGCCGCCACCCACGCCTGCCTGGGGTGAGGTGCGGCCAGGCAGATGATCGACCGCGCTCCCGGCAGGAGCGCCTGGGGGTCGGCGCGAACCGCGCGGGTCTGTGCCAGGTACCGCATTCCTGCGTGGCGGCCCGCGTCGATCCAACTCTCGAAGCGCTCGAATCGCGGCGGCGGCCCCGCGGCGCGCGCGACACCGCAGCGCGTGAACCCTTCGCGGGACGCCTCGTCGCGGAAGACCCGCGCGGCCAGGAGGCGGTCGGGCGGCATCTCACCGATGCTAGCATCCGCGCGCAGGAGATCTCACTGCCCACGACGGACCGCTTCGCCTCGCGGGTTTTCAACCTCGCGGTTCTCGCCGCCCTGGGCTACTTGCTGTTCCGGATCGTCGAGCCGTTCCTCGGCCCGATCTTCTGGGCGATTCTCCTGGGACTGATCCTGTTTCCCCTCAACCGGCATTTGCGACAGCGCGTGCGCGGTCGCAAGGGCCTCGCGGCCACGATCCTGACGATCGCCGTGACGCTCGGGATCGTGCTTCCCGCAGCCGCCGTGGCCGTCGCCTTCGCGCGGCAGGGTGTCGAGCTCGGCCACGACCTCGCGGCGATGGCGGAGAAGTACCGGATCGGGGAGCTGAGCGACCTCCTCCGACTGCCGGTGATCGGAGACGCCGTGGCCTGGCTCCAGAGCAAGTTCGGACTGGACGCCTCACGCATACAGGGTTGGTTGGCCGGGGCCGCCGCGTCGGTCACGCAGTTTCTCCTCGCTCACGGCCGGTCGTTCCTCTTCGGCGCCTTCGGGTTCGTCGGTGATCTGACGGTGATGCTCTTCACGCTCTTCTTCTGCTTCCGCGACGGAGACGAAGTCGCGGAACGGGTGATCCGAATTCTCCCGATGGAGAGTCGACGCAAGCAGGTTCTGTTCGGCCACATCAAGAGCGTGACCGAGGCCGTCGTCCTGGGCACGATCATTACGGCGATCGCTCAGGGCGCCCTGGTCGCGGTCGCGTTCTGGATCACGGGCCTGCCGTCGCCCGTCGTCTTCGGCGTGTTGACGGCGATTGCGTCGTTCGTGCCCCTGGTGGGCACCTCTCTCGTCATCGCGCCGGCCGCGATCTATCTGGCCGCGACCGAGGGCATCTGGTGGAAGGGCGTCTTCATGGTCGCCTGGGGCGTGCTCGTGGCCGGCTCCGCCGACAACGTGCTGAAACCCATGCTGATTTCGGGCCGCGCCGAGATCGGGACGCTTCCCGTCTTCTTCGGAGTCATCGGCGGGCTCGCGGCCTTCGGGCTGGCGGGACTCTTCCTGGGTCCGGTTCTCGTCGCGCTCGGGCTCGTGCTCCTGCAGTTCGCCGAAGAGACGACCGGCGCCTCGGAGGATCAGCCGGCCGTGGGACTGTCGGCCCCCGGACCCTGAACGCCTACTTCCGGACCCAGTCGGCGACGAAGATGTTGGTTTCGTGCGGCTTCGTGCCGTTGCGGTTGGACGCGAAGACCAGCCGCTTGCCGTCGCGCGTGAACATCGGGAATCCGTCGAAGTCGGGCGACAACGTGACGCGCGTCAAACCCGTGCCGTCCTCGCGGATCAGGTAGAGCTCGAACTCGCGCCGCTTCGGGTCGTCCATGTTGGACGAAAAGATGATCTCTTTGCCGCCGGGGAGAAAGAACGGCGCGAAGTTGGCCGCGCCGTTGGATGTGACCGCGTGGTCGCCGGACCCGTCGGCGTTCATCACGCGGATCTCCAGCGCCCGCGGCGCGTAGGTGTGGTGCTCCAGGTTCTCCCGGTAGCGTGCCAGGTCCTCCGGGCTCTGCGGATGATCGGCGCGATACACGATCTTCTTCCCGTCGTCGGAGAAGAAGGGCCCTCCGTCGTATCCGGGAGTGTGCGTCAGGCGCCGCACGTTTCCGCCGCCGGCGTCCATCGTGTAGATCTCGAGGTCTCCGTCCTTCGCGGACGTGAACACGATGGTCCTTCCGTCCGGAGAGATCGTGGCCTCCGCGTCGTACGCGGGAGAAGAAAACAGGGGCCGGAGGTCGGTTCCGTCCGGCCGGGAAGAGTAGATGTCGTAGTCGTCGAGGGCCCAGACGTAGCCGTGCGACCGGTCGGGGCGCGGCGGGCACTCGGGTCCCGCCTGGAACGTCGAGGCGTAGAGCACGCGGTCTCCGGAAGGAAAGAAGAACGCGCAGGTGGTCTTGCCCTCGCCGTTGGAGACGCGCCGGCGGTCCGAGCCGTCGGCCGCCATCGTGAAGATCTGGTCGCAGGGCAGGCGACCCTCGTCGGACTGGAAGATCAGGCGCTTGCCGTCGGCCGACCAGTACGCCTCGGCGTTCTGACCCCCGAAGGTCAGCTGTTTCAGGTTGGCCAGGAACTTCTCTTCGCCCGGGAAGAGCGTGGCCGTCGTCGGTGCCGGCGTGGCGGTCGGCGGGAGCTGGGCGGACGCGGCGGCGCGAAGAAGGGCAAACCCGGTCAGGATGGCGTATCTCATGGAGCGCGGGATTTTAGTTTATTCTCGCAAGCGACGTTCGAATGGACCGCCCCAATGATCTGAAGCGAGTGCTCGCGGACGAGATCCGCGCGGCGATCGCGGAAACTGCGCCCGGTCCGGGGGGAGACGCTCCGGAAGATCCCGCCTCGCAGGCGGCCCGCGTCGCCCTGCGCCGCGCCGAGGAGGTCCTGACGCCGTCGGTGCCCGACGGGGCGCCTCTCTCGGCGCTCAAGAGGCTGGCCATTCGCGGGATGCGGTTTCTCTGGCGCAACCAGTCGTCCTTCAACGCGCTGTCTCTCTCCGCCGGCGCGGGCCTGTCCGACGGTCTCGACCGCCTGCGAGCGGAGACGGAGCGAGGCCTCGAAGAGCTCTCGCGGCGGGCGGGCGTACAGGAGGCGCGGTTGACGCTGGCGGAGACACGGGCGGCGTCGGCACCGATTTCGGTGGGCGCGCCGCCGACGACAGCGGCCGCGCCGCCGCCATTGCCGCCGGGCGTGTACGCCCTCTTCGAGGAGCGCTTTCGCGGCAGCCGGCGAGACATCGCGCGGGCCCAGCGCTTCTACCTCGACTTTCTCAAGGACCTTCCGGGACCGGTGCTCGACGTTGGCTGCGGCCGCGGCGAGTTTCTCGAGCTGCTCGCCGCAGCCGGAATTCCGGGCACCGGGGTCGAATCGAATCCGGTCTCCGTCGAGTCCTGCCGAAAGGCGGGTCTCTCCGTCGAGGAAGGCGACGCCCTCGAGCGTCTGGCCTCCCACCCGTCGGGCACGCTCGGCGCGGTCGTGGCGTTACAGGTCGTCGAGCACTGGCCTCCCGAAACGATCTTCCGCTTCCTCCAGGAGGCGCGCCGCGCCCTGGCTCCCGGAGGCGTTCTGATCGCCGAGACGATCAACGCGGACGCCGTCTCGGCGTTACGGGCCTTCTACCTGGATCCCACGCACGTGCGTCCCGTACCGGCGGAGGCGCTGCGCTTCCTCGCCGAGGCCGCGGGGCTGACGGACACGCGCATCGAGTGGCGCTCGCCGCTGCCCGCCGCGGAGAAACTCGAGGAAGGCTCCGAGAACGACCGCAAGCTCAACGCTCTGCTCTTCGCGGCACAGGACTACGCGCTGGTCGCGAGAGTGCCTCTTCCTTCGTGAGGTCTCCGCGGGTCCTCGTCCTCGCGGTGCAGTCGCCTTTCGCGGAAGGCGGCGCCGAAAAGCACGTCCGGAGACTGACGGAGGAACTGCGCGCGCGGGGGGTCGAGGCCGATCGGGTGTCGATCCCGCTGGTCGAGCGCGAGCGGTTCGACCTCGTGCGGAGCGCCGCGGTCTGGCGCGGCCTCGACCTTTCCGAGGTCGGAGGGCAGCCCGTCGACGCGGTCATCGCGACGCGCTTTCCGAGCTACGCGATCCGCCACCCCAACAAGATCGTGTGGCTCATTCACCAGTATCGCCAGGCCTACGACCAGTACGGAACCGCCTACAGCGACCTGACGGCCTCGCCCGAGGATCGCCGGACGCGGGAAGTCATCGCCCGGATCGACAAAGTCGGCCTGTCCGAGGCTCGGAGAGTCTTCGCCAACTCGCAGACCGTCGCGGCGCGGTTGCTGCGCTTCAACGGAATTCGCTCCGAGCCCCTGTACCACCCGCCTCCCCTCGTCGGCCGGTATCGGAGCGGCCCGCCGGGAGACACGGTTCTCTGGGTGGGGAGGCTGGACGCCTGGAAGCGGCCGGGGTTGTTGCTCGAGGCCTTGCCGCATGCTCCCGAAGTCCGCGCCGTCTTCCTGGGCCGAGGTCCCGAGGAGGAGAGCCTGCGCCGCCGCGCCTCCGAGCTCGGCGTGGAGGGCCGTGCGCGTTTCCTTCCGTACGCCGACGACGAGACGCTTCTCGGCCTCTACGCCCAGGCCAGGATGGTCGCCGTGACCGCGGCGAGCGAGGATCTCGGCTACGTGCCGTTGGAGGCGTTTCTGTCCGCCAAGCCGGTCGTGACGACCGAGGACGCGGGCGGCCCGCTCGAGTTCGTCCGGGACGGCGAGACGGGGATCGTCGTCGCTCCGAGGCCCGAGACGCTCGGCGTCGCGCTCCGCCTGGCGTGGCCGCGAACGGACGCTCTGGCCGCGATGGGCGAGGCCGGACGCCGACGCGCCGCGCAGTTGACGTGGGACGAGCCGGTTCGGCGGCTGCTGGAAGCGGCGGGGATCCGATGAGCGCCTCGGAGGATCCCATCCGCCGGCTGGCCCGCGAGAGAGGACGGCTCCTCGGAGAGCTCGGCGTCACTCCCGCCGACGCGCGCTGGGCGAAGGAGGAAGCCCGCGTGCTCGCGAGCCTGTCGCATCCGCAGCTTTCGTCGAGGCTCCCGGGCGCGCTCGAGCGCCTCCACCGCCGAATCCTCCGCTGGCTGCGGTAGACCTCAGCGTGGGCGGGGAACCTTACGCCGCTCCGTCCACTGTCGAACCCTGTTGCGGCCCTCGTCCTTCGCGCCGTAGAGCGCTCGATCCGCCCGCACCAACAGCTCCCCACGCTGCTCGGGAGAGAGGCCCTCGGTGTCGGCGATGCCCGCCGAAACGGTCACGCGGAAGGAACGTCCTTCGCTCGAGAACGGCTCCCGGTCGATCCGCCTCCGGACGCGGTCGGCGACTGCGACGGCCGAGCGCGCCGCGGTCTCCGGAAACAGGACCGCGAACTCTTCGCCTCCGTAACGGCATGCGAGGTCCGATGCGCGCACCGTGTCGCGCAGGATCTCGCCGAATCGCCGGATCGCCAGATCGCCGGCGGCGTGCCCGTACGCGTCGTTGAGCTTCTTGAAGAAGTCCAGGTCGAAGAGCGCCACCGATACGGGCGGGCCGTACCGGAGGTGGCGGGCCCATTCCTCGGAGAGTCGCGTCTCGAAGTACCTCCGGGTGGCCAGGCCCGAGAGCTCGTCCGTGACCGCGATCTCCCAGTTGCGCGACGCCTGGAGCGAGGCGGTCAGGGGGGCCAGGAGCGCGCGAATCTCGGCCTTGCGTTCCTCGCCGATCGGCTGCGGCGAGGACAGCGACAGGTACGCGACGAGGCTGTCGCCGGAATAGAGGGGAAGGTGGAGCTTCTGTGTCGGAGCGGTTCCGGGCAGCAGCTCCGCCGGCGCGAAGGAACGATCGGTCTCGGTGGCGGCGAACCTCAGGAGCGCGCGGGAGTCGATCCTTTCGCCGACGTGAGGGTGCTGCGGTTGGAGGACGGGAACGCGCGGCTCCGTTTGCGGCGAGGGGAGAGTCCAGACCTCGGAGATCTGCTCCGAGCGGTCGACGCGGTAGACGTCGAATTGCGTCAGCGGCAGGATTTCGGAGGCCGCGCGATAGGCATGGGCCAGGATCTCTCTGGGCTCGGGAGATTCACCGAGGAAGTGGCTTCCACGTTCGCGCGCGCGCAGGCGCGCCGCCAGAGCGCGCTCGCGGCGGGATAGCTGCCAGACGCGGAAGGCCGCGCCGGCCGCCGCGAGAGCCAGGAAGATCTCCGCCCAGACTGGAAGCAACGCCGGTCAGTGTAGCCCCGCCGTGCAAGAGAAAAGGCCCCCTCGCGGGGGCCTCGGTTTGTGCGGGGAATCCCGACTCAGTGAGCGGCGGGAGTCGTCGTGGCCGGGGCGCTCTCCGTCGTTGTCGTCATCGTCGTCGTGCCCTCGGTCGAGGTGGTGGTGGTGGCCGCCGTGCTCGTCTCCTCGACGACCGCGGGGGCCTCGGTCTGGGTCGTGGTCTCGGTCGTGGTGGTCTCCTTCTTCTGGCAACCCGTCGCGAGCGCCATGGCCGCCACGGCCGCAAAACCCAGGGTCAGAAACTTCTTCATAAACCTCTTCTCCTTACTATTTTGCGAAAACGCTTTGCTGTCCCGGAGAGCGCGAATCAAAACACCGTCTCGTGAAAATCGACGCGTCATAATATCCAATCCCGGACCCCTGTCAACCCGAAAGGGCGCCCTCGACGCGGGCCCGATGCGCGGCTATTCTGCGGGTTCGCGCGTCTTCCAGGCGCGGAAGGAGCGGGCAAACGTGTTCGAAAGTCTGGGTGATCGGCTTCAGGGGGTCTTCAAGGAGCTGCGCGGCGAAGGCCATTTAACCGAGTTCCATCTCGACCAGGCCCTCCGCCAGATCCGCCTTTCGCTGCTCGAAGCCGACGTCGCCCTGCCCGTCGTTCGCGACTTCACCGCGAGGGTCAAGGAGCGCGCGGTCGGAGCCAGGGTCACGCAGCAGCTCTCCCCCGCGCAGGAAGTTACACGCATCGTGCGCGACGAGCTCGCGGCGCTTCTCGGCGGACAGGTTGCGGACCTTTCGCTCCAGGGCAAGCCGGCGGTCGTCGCGCTCGTGGGCCTTCAGGGGTCGGGCAAGACGACTTCGGCGGGCAAGCTCGCACGTCTTCTGAAGACGCGCGGCCGCTATCCGCTGATCGTCGCCGCCGACCTCGCGCGCCCCGCCGCAGTCGAACAACTGGCGACTCTCGGACGCCAGATCGGCGTCCCGGTCTTCGAGCCGGGGGGCCGGACGGATCCCGTCGAGGTCGCGCGCGCCGGCCTGCGGGAAGCCAAACAGACCGGACGGGACACCGTCATCGTCGACACCGCCGGACGTCTCCACATCGACGAAGAACTGATGGCGCAGGTCCGCGCGATCACAGAGGCCGTCGCTCCCCAGGAGATCCTGTTCGTCGCCGACGCGATGACGGGACAAGACGCCGTCAAGTCGGCCGCGGGCTTCGCTTCCGCGCTTCCGTTGACCGGCGTCATCCTGACCAAGACCGACGGCGACGCGCGCGGAGGCGCGGCGCTCTCCGTCGTCTCGACGACGGGAAAGCCGATCAAGTTCGTCGGCGTGGGGAGAAGCCCGAGGACTTCGAGGCCTTCCACCCGGATCGGATGGCCTCGCGCATCCTCGGAATGGGCGACGTGATGACGTTGATCGAGAAAGTCGAGTCGTCGGTCGACGCCGCCGCCGCGAAGAAGCTCGCCGAGAAGACGGCCGCGGGAGGAGTTCACTCTCGAGGACCTGCGCGACCAGCTCGCGTCCATGAAGAAAATGGGGCCGCTCGAGGGTCTCCTGGACCTGTTGCCGAAGGGCGCGGAGCCTTCAAGGCACTGCGCGGCGCCGGAGAGCGTGGACGAGAAGGCCCTGACCCGCGTGTCGGCGATCATCGACTCGATGACCGCCGAGGAGCGCCGGTATCCCCAGGTCCTCAACGGGAGCCGCAAGAAGCGCGTCGCCGCGGGGTCCGGCACTTCGGTGGCCGAGATCAACCGCCTCCTCAAGCAGTACCAGCAGATGCGCCGGATGATGCGGACGGCCAAGAAGGGAATGCGGGGGCTGGACCTGTCGAAGATCGCCCTTCCGGGCGGTCCCCGGTAGGCGCCCGGATCGTGTAGAATGCGCCGTTTTTGATGAGCCATCAGAAGGACGAGAAATGCTGACTATTCGCCTGCGCCGCATGGGCGCCCGCAACCGGCCCTATTACCGCATCGTCGTCTCCGATTCGCGTCTGACGGCGCGAGCCAAAGTGCTCGAGGAGCTGGGCTCCTACGACCCGGTCGTCAACCCGGCCCGGCTCGCGTTCGACCGGGAGCGCGCCCGGCACTGGATCTCCAAGGGTGCGACGATGTCTCCCACGGTGAAGTCGCTTCTGGAACGGCCCGAGCCGGCCGCCGCGGCGGCGCCGACGGCATGAAACGCCTGATCGAAACCGTCGTGCGCCGGCTCTCCGACAATCCCGACACGGCGCGGGTCTCCGAAAGCTACGAGGGAAAGACGGCCGTTTACGAGGTCGACGTGCCCGAAGCCGATCGCGGCCGCCTGATCGGACGGGAAGGCCGCACCATCCGGGCGCTGCGCGCGTTCGTGTCGGCGGCCGCGACGGCGCGCGGCAAGCGCGTCGTCATCCGCGTCCGCGACTGAACGAAACGCGGCCCCGAGACGGGGCGCCTCCCATCATGAACTCGCTTCTTCGGGTCGCGCGGCTGATGCGGCCTCACGGGCTCTCGGGGGAGATCTCGTCCGAAGTCCTGACGGATTTTCCGGAGCGCTTCGTACCCGGCGCGCGTCTGATCTGGAGTCGCGGCGGCGACGAGCGTTCCCTGACTTTGTCCTCGGCTCGCCCCCATGGCCGCCGCTGGCTCCTCGGCTTCGAGGGCGTATCCGACGCCGACGGCGCCCGCGCTCTCTGCGGCGGCGATTTGAGCGTCGCGGAGGCCGAGGCGATTTCGCCGCCCGAAGGGTTCTTCTACAGCCACGAGATCCGGGGCTGGCGCTGCGAGGACGTGCGGGGTGAGCCTCTCGGTTCGGCAACCGAGCTGGAGGCAACGCCGGCCGGGCCGATATTGTCGGTCGACACGGGAGGGGGGAAGATCTCCCTCGTGCCCTTCGTACACGGGATCGTGGTACGCGTCGACCGGGACGCGCGCAAGATCGTGCTGGATCCCCCCGAGGGTCTCCTCGAGCTGTGAGCGCACCGAATCCGGCTCCGATGCGGATCGAGATTCTCACGCTCTTTCCGGGCTACTTCGCGTCGCCGCTGCGGGAGAGCCTCCTCGGGAAGGCCATCGCGTCGGGTCTCGTCCAAGTGGTCGTGACGGACTTGCGTGACTTCGCCACGGACCGCCATCGAAAAGCCGACGATGAGCCGTACGGCGGGGGGGCCGGGATGGTCCTCATGGCTCCGGTCGTCGCTGCGGCGATCGAGGCGCGCCGCGACGCGGACGGCGATTCGCGGGCATGGACGGTCCTGATGGCTCCGGAGGGAGCGCCGCTCGACCAGCAGCGTGCGGCGGCGCTCGCCCGGCGGGCCCGGCTCCTGCTGGTGTGCGGGCGATACGAAGGGATCGACGAACGCGTGCGGGAGCTCGGCCTCTACGACGAGGAGATCTCGCTCGGCGACTTCGTCCTTCCCGGGGGAGAGGCGGCCGCGCTGACGCTGACCGAGGCTGTCACGCGCCTGGTCCCCGGAGTCGTCGGTGCGTCGGAGTCGCTGGAGAGCGAGTCCTTCCTGCGGGAGAGGCTGGATTACCCGCACTACACGCGTCCGCGGGAGTACCGGGGCCGGGGGGTGCCCGACGTCCTCCTCTCGGGCGACCACGCCAGGATCGAGCGCTGGCGCCGCGCCCGGGCGCTCGAGAAGACGCGCCTGCGCCGGCCGGACTTGCTCGCCCGCCGCCCCGAGGAACCCGGAGAGGGCGATCCTGACCGGTGACTCGAGCGATTTGCCCTGCGGGGGCCCGTTCGTTTAGAATTCGCCGTTTCCTCGGAGTCCCCGGCGGGCCCGAGCCCGCCCATTTTGGGAGAGCTTTGCGATGACCGACGTTCTGCTAAATCTCGAAAAAGCGTCGCTGAAGAGCGACTTGCCGGCGTTTTCCCCCGGGGACAGCGTTCGGGTTCACGTCAAGGTGCGCGAGGGAGAGAAGGAGCGCATCCAGATGTTTGCCGGGGTCGTGATCGCCCGGCGCGGCGGCGGCTCCCGCGAAACCTTCACGGTCCGGAAGATCTCCGGCGGCGTGGGCGTCGAACGCATCTTCCCCCTGCACTCGCCGATCATCGATCGCATCGAAGTGGAGCGGAAGGGCGCCGTGCGGCGCGCCAAGCTCTACTACTTGCGGGCGCGCAAGGGCAAGGCCGCGCGCATCGACGAGAAGACCGACCAGTCTTAGGCCCCGCCCCTGTCGAAGGCGACCGTGACCCCAGACCCTCTGGCGGCTCTCTTCGCCGAGCTGGGACGGCTCCGTGATCTGACACTGGTCGAGGGGGAGCTCTTTCGGCGGGGCTTCTCGCGAGTCGCCGGCGTGGACGAGGCCGGGCGCGGCTGTCTCGCCGGACCGGTCGTCGCAGGGGCGGTGATTCTGCCGCGCGGATGCGTGCTGCCGGGCCTGGATGATTCCAAGAAGCTCGATGCGGACGAGCGCGCCCGGCTGGAACCCGAGATCCGGCGGCGGGCCCTGGCGTGGGCGGTCGGCGTCGTCGAGGCCTGCGACATCGACGCGGCCGATATCCTGCGAGCCAGCCTGGAGGCGATGCGTCGCGCCGTGATCCGTCTCCATCCGGGGCCCCAGATCCTCCTGGTCGACGCCGTGATCGTTCCCGGCGTCGCCGTTCCGCAGCTTGCGATCGTTCACGGGGACGCCCTGTCCGCCTCGATCGCGGCGGCTTCGATCCTTGCCAAAGTGCACCGCGACGGTCTTCTCGACGCGCTCTCGCGCAGGTACCCCGCCTACGGCTTCGAGCAGCACAAGGGCTACGGAACGCCGGAGCACTGGGAGGCCCTGAGGATCTGTGGGCCGTCGCCCGAGCACCGTCTGACGTTCCACGGGGTCATTCCGACGCCCGGCGACGACCCGATGCCGGGCCGGTCCGTGCGCGGTCGCGGTTAGAATCTTCACAATGGCGGTCAACCGCGAACAGGTTCTCCAGTCCGCCGAGAAGCTGCTTGCCCGAGGAAAGCTCGATCAGGCGCTGAAGGAGTACCTCCGCGTCCTGGAGGACAACCCCAAAGACATATCGACTTTGAACAAAGTCGGCGACCTCTACGTCCGGATGAACCGTCCGGGCGACTCGATCCCGTTCTTCACCCGGATCGCCGACTTCTACGCCAAGGACGGCTTCTTCCTGAAGGCCATCGCGATCTTCAAGAAGATCAACAAGATCGACCCCGCTCAGCTCGAGGTCTACGACAAGCTCGCGGACCTGTACCACAAGCAGGGTCTCGTGCAGGACGCCCGCAGCCAGTACCAGGTCCTGGCCGATCACTACCAGAAGAACAACCGCGTTCCGGAAGCGATCGCGGTGTACAAGAAGATGGCCGCCATCGATCCGTCGGACATGCGGATCCAGGTCCGCCTGGCGGATCTCTACCGCTCCTCGAACCAAAAAGAACAGGCGGTCATGCAGTACGGCCTGCTGGGCTCCACGCTCGTCAAGCGCGGCGCCCACGACGAGGCCGCCCAGGTCTTCCAGAAAGCCCTCGAGCTGTCGCCCAACGACATCGAAACGCAGAAGAGCCTGGTGCGCTCGCTCCTGGCCCAGAAGAACACCGACGCGGCGATGGCCGTGCTGAAGGCGGCCCCGCGCACGGCCGAGAGCCTCGCGCTCTTTGCCGAGGCGCAGCTGGAGATGGGGCAGCGCGGCGAGGCCGTGCGGACGGCGGAGCAGGCGATCCAGCTCGATGCGGACGCCGAAGCGCCGCGGCTCTTTCTCTCGCGGCTTCGCGTCCAGGAGCAGGCGTTCGACAAAGCGGTGACGGTCGTCGGGCCGATCGTGGACGCGGCGATCGGACGCAGGCAGTTCGCGAAGGCTGCCGAGTACCTCGAGGCGATTCTCACGGCCGACCCGTCGCAGACCGCGGCACTGGCCAAGATGGCTCAGGTCCTCGAAGCCGAGGGCAACCGTCCGGCGCTCGCGAAGGTATTCCTGACTCTGGGCTCGATCGCCGAGAAGCGCGGCGACCAGGCCGGAGCGCTCGAGGAGTACCGGCGCGCGGTCGAAGCCGATCCCTCCAACGCCGAGGCGGCGACGAAAGCCAAGGATATCGGTCCGCCGGTCGAGGTCCCTTCGAAGGAGGCCTCGGCCGCGGCCGCCCAGGCGCCGACCGAGTACCAGGAGTTCGTGATCGATCTCGAGGACTCCGGCTCCGTGCACGCGCCCCAGCCGAAGGTCCCGTCGATCGAGTATGAGGAGAAGCCCGAGGCGCCGGTGGGCCCGGCCGACGCGAGCCCTCCCGCAGCGGAGCCCGAACCGGTTCCTCCCTCGGCTCCGCCGCCTCCGGCGCCGGAACCCGCCTCGCCAGAGACGGAGCAGCAGCTCGAGACGCTGATCGTCGAAGCCGAGGTCTTCGCGAAGTACGGACTGACGGACAAGGCGATCGAGCGGTTGTTCTCGCTCTCGCGGCGCCGTCCCGATCTGCTCAAGGTGCGCGAGCGGCTGGTCGAGCTGCTGAGCGAAACCCGGAACCCCGCGCTTTCCCGCGAGGCCGAGGCGCTGGCGGCGAGCTACCAGGAGCTGGGCCGCCCCGCCGACGCGGCGCGCATGCTGGGGATGACCGGGGCCGCGGTCCCGCTCCCGGAGGAGGCTCCTGCGCCCGCCGCCACTCCGCCGCCGTCGATGCTCGACGTCGCCTTCGAGGAGTTCGAGGTCGAGCCCGCCGCTCCTCCGCCCGCGGCGCCCGCTCCGGCGCCCCTTCCGGAGGATGCGATCGAGATCGGCGAGGTCGACTCGGGCGGGCCCGCGCCCACGTTTCAGCGGCTCACGACGCCGGAGCCCCAGGCTCCCTCCGACTCCGAGTTCGTCTCCTACGAGCAGCTCGGCAATCTTCTCGACGATGAAATGCAGAAGGCCGGCGACGCTCCACCTCCGCCTCCGGCCGAGGTCTCGGTCGTCGACGACGAGAGCTTGTTCGCGGACGAGCAGAAGTTCTTCAATCTGGCCGAAGAGCTGGAGAAAGAGCTCGGCGACGAAGTTCCCGCTCCCGGACCCGCCGAGATCTCTTCGGCACCGCAGGGAGAAGTGTCGCTCGAGGACATCTTCCGGGAGTTCAAGAAGGGTGTCGAGCAGCAGCTGTCGGCCGAAGACTACGAGACCCACTACAACCTGGGCATCGCGTACAAGGAGATGGGTCTCGTGGACGAGGCGATCGGCGAGTTCCAGCTCGCCAGCAAGGACGCGGCGCGCGCTGTGGAATGCTGCAGCATGCTGGGTCACTGCTTCCTCGAGAAGGGCATGCCCCAGCTCGCCATCAAGTGGTTCCGCAAGGGCCTCGAAACTCCGGCGATCGAGGACGCGGCCACGGCCGGAATGCTTTACGACCTCGCCTCCGTCTACCAGGACACGGGCGACACCGACCTCGCCTACAAGACCTTCCAGGAGGTCTACGGCTTGAACGCCAACTATCGCGACGTGGTCCAGCGCGTCCGCGATCTCGAGGAAGTCCGCAAGAATTCCTGAGCGGAAGCTCTCGTTGGCCACAATGGCGAGACGTAGCCGACCCGATCTCTTCGAACCCGTCGGCGCGTCGAGCGCCGCGGGAGACACGCTTCTTTCCGTCGAGGATCTCCGCGTCGAGCTTCCCGTCGGAGACGAGTTGTTTCCGGCCGTCGACCGCGTCTCGTTTTCGCTCGCGCCCGGAGAAGCCGTGGCGCTCGTGGGCGAGAGCGGCTGCGGCAAATCGCAGCTGGCGCGCGCGATCCTCGGCCTGTCGCCGGAAGGCGGCCGCGTCTCCGGCAAGGTCGTCTTCGCCGGGCGGGACGTTCTCACCCTGCCCGAGCGGGAGAGGAACGCCGTTCGTGGAGGGCAGATTGGTCTGGTGCTCCAGGAGCCGGCGTCCGCCCTGGATCCGGTGCGGACCGTCGGCGCTCAGGTCGTCGAGGCCATCCGCCTGCATCGGCCGGCATCCGCGGCGCACGCGCGTGCGCTGGCTCTCGAGGCCCTCAAGGACGTCGGGTTCCCGGATCCGGCGGGAGGGTTCGATGACTATCCCCACCGGCTGTCCGGAGGTTTGCGGCAGAGGGCTCTTCTCGCGGCCGCGCTCGCGCCGCAGCCGCGAATCCTGATCGCCGACGAGCCGACGGCGTCTCTCGACGCGACGGTCGCCGCTCAGGTTCTCGAGCTCCTCGACGCGCTTCGCAACGAGCGCGGCCTGTCGCTGCTGCTGGTCACGCACGACCTCGGCATCGTCGCGCGCCACGCCGACCGCGCGATCGTGCTCTACGCCGGAAGGATCGTGGAAGAGGCGGGCGTGCGCGATCTCTTCGTCGCGCCGCGTCATCCCTATACGAAGGGGCTCCTCGCTTCGGTTCCTCGTCTGGGAGATTCGCCGACCGCCGGCCGGCGCTATGCCGCGATTCCGGGCTCGATCCCGGACCTTTCGCGGCGTCCCGCCGGCCAATGCGCATTTGTTCCGCGCTGTCCGGAGCGCTTCGCGCCCTGCGACCGGAGCGAGCCGAGGCTCTATGCCGTCGGCGCTTCCCGCGCCCGCTGCTTTCTGTATGACACGGCGCCGCCACGATGAACGCGGCGCGCGGTTCTCCCCGGCCGCTTCTGGAGGCCCAGGAGCTCGAGAAGAGCTACGCGGTGCGCCGCGGTGTCCTCGGCGGGAGTCGGGGGGACCTTCCGGCGCTGCGCGGAGTCAGCTTCACGGTCGGGGAAAGCGAGACTCTGGGTCTCGTCGGGGAGTCGGGCAGCGGCAAGACGACAGCGGGGCGGATCGTCGCGCGGCTGGTCGAGCCGGACGCGGGCCGCGTGCGCTTCGACGGTGCGGACTGGCTGGCGCTGGAAGGGCGCGAGCTGCGGCGGAAGCGGCGCGAGCTGCAGATGATCTTCCAGGATCCGCAGACGTCGCTGAATCCGCGGATGCGGGTGGGCGATCAGATTGCGGAGCCCTTGCGCATTCACCGTCTCGCGTCGGGTGCGGCGCTTTCGGCGCGCGTGCGCGAGCTGCTCGCCGACGTGGGACTCGCGCCCGACCTCTCGTTGCGGTTTCCCTCCGAGCTCTCCGGGGGACAACGCCAGCGGGTCGCGATCGCGCGGGCGCTCGCCTCGGGCCCTCGTCTGGTCGTATGCGACGAGCCGGTCTCCGCGCTCGACGTCTCGGTCGCCGCGCAGATCGTGAATCTTCTGCTGGACCTGCGCGAGCAGTCGGGTCTCGCGTACCTCTTCATCGCGCACGACATCGCCGTCGTGTCGCGGATCGCGGACCGCATCGCCGTCTTCTATCTGGGGCGGATCGTCGAGGAGGGCCCCGCGGCGGCGCTCATCGAGAAGCCGTTGCATCCGTACACGGCGGCGCTGATCGCCGCCGTCCCGGAGCCGCGGCCGGATGCGCTGGGAGTGTCGCGGGTGCTTCCCGGAGAGCCTCCCTGGGCGGGGCGAGCGCCCTCCGGCTGTCCGTTTCACCCGCGGTGCCCGATCGCGCGCGAGCGCTGCCGGGAGGAGCGACCCGAGCTCGCGGACGCCGCCGCCGGCCGCCGCGTGGCGTGTTTCTTTCCCGGCGAACTGCCGTGATATGAACATTTAAGCGAAACATTCCTCCCGCCGATGCGTAGTGTGGGTTGAGCAAAGGAGTCTTGGCATGAAGAGATCGCTCGGATTTCCGGGAGTCGGTGCGGCCGCCGCCGCCGTCCTCCTCATCGTTACGACGGGGGTTCTGTACCGCACAGGCGCCGGGTCCCGTCGTCAGCGCGCAGCCCGGCCAGCGCCCGCCTCTCGAGGTGCCGCCGCCCGAAGCCGACGGCGTCCATCTCACGCTCGACCAGGCGATCCGGATCGCGCTGGCGAACAACGAGGACTTGAACGTCTCGATCAACGCGGCCGAGGCGTCGCAGTTCTTCCTGTTCCAGAACATGGGGATCTACGATCCCCTGCTGACCTCGAACGTGACGCGCGCGCACACCGACACGCCGACATCCTCGCACTCGGCGGCGGCGACCGTCGTGAAGAAGGATACATGGGACGCGGGGATCGGCATTTCGCAGTTGACGCCCTGGGGAGGCACGGTGACTGGGCGGCCTCGTCGGCGGCAGAGACGCTGACGAACAACTCTCTTCGCCACGGTCAACCCGGCGACTGACCGCGGGCATCTCGCTCAACCTGTCGCAGCCGCTGCTGCGCAACTTCGGCCGGCTCGCGACGGAGATCAACATCGAGACGGCGCGCAACACGCGCGACGCGTCGTACGAGACGCTCATCCGGAGCGTGCAGACCGTCATCAACGCGGTCGAGCAGTCGTACTGGGACCTCGTCTACGCGCGCGCCAACCTGGCGGTCAAGATCGAGGCCCGGGACATTGCCCGGGAGCTCAATCGCATCACCAAGATCAAGATCGACGTCGGCTCGCTCGCGCCGATCGACATCGTGCAGACGGAGGTCGGCATCGCGACGGCCGAGCAGGACATCATCAATGCCGAGGGGGTCGTGGGCCTGGCCGAGGATCAGCTCCGGCGAAACCTGAACTTTCAGGCGGCCACGCCGAACACGACCACGATCGTGCCGACCGACAAGCTCGCGCGGCGAGAGGAAGCCGTTCGACCTGGCGGCCGGCGTGACGACCGCGCTCGAGCACCGGCCCGAGATCGCGGCGCAGAACTCGACCGTCGCCAGCAACGCGCTGCGCTGGGAGTACTGGCAGAACCAGACGCTCCCGCAGCTCGATCTCGTCGCGGGCTACGGCAAGAACGGGCTCTCCGGGACCTTCTTCAATCCCGAAGTGCCGGGCCAGGTCGTCGCCCGGGGCAACTGGTGGGACGCGGCCGACCAGCTCTTCAGCGAGAACTTCAAGAACTGGAGAGTCGGGCTCGTCTTCTCCTACCCGATTCTGAACCGCGCGGCGCGGGGCGCCCGCGGCGTCGCGAAATACAACCTCGAGACCTCCAAGTCCCAGCTGACGGTGCTGGAACAGGACATCGTCCTCGACGTGCGGAACGCCCACCGCGTGATCGAGACCGCGAACCTGCAGATCGACGCCGCGGCCAAGGGCCAGGAGCTCGCCGAGCGCAACCTCGACGCGGCGCGCAAGAAGTACGACAACGGGATGACGACCTCGTTCGAGGTCTCGCAGATCCAGTCCCAGCTTTCCGACGCCCAGTCGAAGTACCTGAGCGCCCTGGCGGTCTACCGCAAGGCCATCTCCGCGTACCACAACTCGATTGCCGACATCCTGGAGTGGAAGGGGGTCACCATCGACGGGATCCCGGCACGGGACGTCACGAAGCCTCTGCCGCCGATCGAGGCGCGGAGGCTCGCGCCGGTGTCTTCCGAAGTGACCGCCGCGCCTTGACGGACGCCGCGGCGGGCTCCGAGACGGACGCGGCGACGGGCCCCGACTCCGCTCTCGGGCGGGTGGTCGGGGTCTTCGTGTCTCCGGTCCGGACGTTTCGCTCGATCGCGGCGAAACCGACGTGGCTGCTGCCGCTGCTGCTCTGGACGGCGTGCGCGTTCCTGCTCGCCGAGCTCGTCACGACGCGCTCGGACATGCGCAGCATGATCGCGCGAAAGATGGAGCAGCGCGGGCAGAAGCTCTCCGAAGCGCAGCTCGACGCGATGGCCGAGCGCGCGAAGCAGTTTTCGTGGATGGGGGAGGTCTTCTGGGTCCTCTTTCCCGGCGTGGTCGCCGCGGCGACCGCAGGCGTGATGTGGGCGGCCTGTCACGCGTTCGCAATGGAGCTGCGCTTCCGGCAGTCCTTCGGCGTCACGGTCCATGCGTTTCTGCCGCACGTTCTGGGGGCCATCGCATTGTTCGGAGTGCTCTGGGGCAAGACCGCGATCGATCCCGAGGCGATCGAAGACCTTCTGCCGACGCATCTCGGCGTCCTGGTGTCTCGGACCGCCGCGCCGGCGGCCCACTCGCTTCTGTCCTCGATCGATCTCCTCTCGTTCTGGACCATGGCCCTCCTGGTGCTGGGCCTGTCTTTCGCCACGAAGGCGCCCCGCGGCCGGGTGGCCGCCCTGGTCCTTTCGATCTGGGCGCTGTATGTGCTCGGAAAGGCCGGAGTTGTGGCGGCATTCGCGTGACGTCCTCGAAACAGGACGCCTGCGATTACGTATAAACCTCCAGAGGTAAAGTACCCGATGCTGATCGACATCCGCGACATCGCCAAGGTGTACCCGATGGGCGACGAGAACGTCTACGCCCTGCGCGGTGTGTCCCTGGGCGTGGAGCGCGGCGAGTACGTCGCGATCATGGGGCCATCGGGCTCGGGAAAGTCCACCCTGATGAACCTGATCGGGTGCCTGGACACCCCGACCTCGGGCTCCTACGTCCTGAACGGCAAGGAAGTCGCCCGGATGACCGACGACGAGCTTGCGGCGATCCGGAACCAGGAGATCGGGTTCGTCTTCCAGACGTTCAACCTGCTTCCCCGGACCTCGGCGGTCCAGCAGGTCGAGCTGCCTCTGGTCTACGGAGGTCTCTCGCGCAAGGAGAGGCGCGAGCGCGCCGTGAAGTCGCTCAAGGCGGTGGGGCTGGGCGATCGGATGGGCCACACGCCCAACGAGATGTCGGGCGGCCAGCGGCAGCGCGTGGCGATCGCCCGCGCCCTGATCAACGACCCCTCGATCCTCCTGGCCGACGAGCCCACCGGCAACCTCGACTCCCAGACGGGCGCCGAGATCATGGCCCTGTTCGACGAGCTCAACTCCCGCGGCAACACGATCGTCGTCGTCACGCACGAGGAGGACATCGCGGGCCATGCGCGGCGCATCGTGCGTTTGAAAGACGGCAAGATCTGGGATGACGCCGCCAATACCCCTGCCTCGAGGGCCCACCGCGCCGAGGCGCCGCTCTCCCTGTAGCGCCTCCCTGTAGGGCCTCCGCGTCCGCGACGATCTACGGACCGTACAGCTGGAGGCCGAACGTCTTGACGAGGAAGACGGCCATCTGGCCGCGCGTGTTGGGGTTCGTCGGGCAGAAGACCAGCGGATTCGCTCCGCAACCCCCCGTCACGCCTTCGGCGTAGAGCCGTTCGATCCAATCGGCGAATTGGCTCGGGCAGGCGACGTCCTGGAAGACGCCCGTGCAGGCCGGAGGCGTGTACAGCGAGGTGTGCTCGGCCTTGAGCAGAAAGACCGCCATCTGCTGGCGGGTCACGGGCGCCGAGGGGCAGTAGTTCCCTCCGCCGCAGCCCGCCGTGATTCCCTCATTTGCCAGCTCTTCGATCCAGTCCGCGAACGGGCTCGGGCAGGGCACGTCGGGGAAGGCTCCTGCGCACGGGGGAGGAAGGAAGTTGGCTCCGTTCCTGCCCTTCAAGAGAAACACCGCCATCTGTGCGCGGGTGACGTCGCTGCCCGGACAGTACGTGCCGGCGCCGCAGCCGCCCGTCACGGCGTTGTGGAAGAGGTTCTCGATGTACGCGTAGAACGCGTTGCCGACGGCCACGTCGGCGAAGCTCTCGCCGACGTGGAGTGTCCAGGTCTTGGTGATGTTCAGATTGAGCTTTTCGGAAAAGGTCGCGTCCCAGTGGGCCGCGGGCCGCGACCCCGAGATGCCCACCGCGAAGCAGTCTGCCCCGGCGGTGATGCAGTCGCTCGAGGAGCCCGCCGCGATCGTGCCGTAGTTCGCAATCCCGTCGACCAGCGTGTACGTCGGCCCGGCCGGCCCGATGAAATTCGACGCCGAGCCGCTGAACGGCAGCGAAATCCCGAGGCCGTTGTGCCAGGCGGGCGCGACCTGGACCGTCTCGCCCGACTCCAGCACGCCGTTCAGGTTCGACGCGGTCCCGGCCTGCGCGAACCGGTCCACCGCCATCGAAAGGGGCGCGTCGACGAGCCCGACCCGATCGAACACGCCGGTCTCCGAACCGTCCTGGTAGAGGCTGTCCCAGGCCACGACGAAGTTTCCCGACACGCCGAAGGTCGCGACGGAGGGACGACGCTGTAGGCTTGCGGTCTCGACGTTCAACCGGAACTCGGTCCCCACACGCGTGCCCAGAAAATCGAGGCGCTGGCCGAAGACCCCGTACCCGGACCCGTCCTGGCCGTAGCTCTGCCACGCTACGACGAAGTTGCCGGAGCCGTCCACCGCGACCGAAGGCAGCGTCTGGTAGTTGGTCGTGTAGGTGTTGATCTGGAACTCGGGGCCGCCCGCGCCGTTCACGTCGAAGCGGCGCGCGACGATGCCCGACGCCGATCCGTCCTGCTGGCCGCTCTGCCACACGACGAGAAAGCCTCCCGATCCGACCGAAGCGACCGAGGGATAGCCCTGGAACCCGCTCGTGGTCGTGTTGACCCGAAACTCGCCGCCGACCGGGGAGCCGCCGTCGTCGTAGCGCTGGCCGAAGACTCCCTTGCTGTCGCCGTCCTGCCCGTCGCTTTGCCAGACGACGATGAAACGGCCCAGCGTGTCTTCCGCGATGGCCGGAAGCGTCTGGTCTCCGGTGGTGTACGTGTTGACCGGGAAGCGCCCGCCGAGAGGGTTGCCGGAGCTGTCGTACCGCCGGGCGAAGATGCCGTTGCCGCTTCCCTCGAGGTAGTCGCTCTGCCACACGACGATGAAGCTGCTGTCGACGGCGTTGCGCGCGATCCGCGGATTTCCGTCGTAGCTGCCGGCGCCGTCGACGAGAAACTCCGATCCCACCTTCGCGCCGGTCGAGTCGAAGTGCTGGCCGTAGATGTCGTTGCCGAAGATGAGCGGGCTCTTCCAGACCACGACGAAGTTGCCGCCCGCGTCCATCGCGACGTCCGGCTGGATCTGGTTGCCGCCGGTGTAGGCGGAGTTGACCTGGAACGGGGAGGCACGAGACCGCCGCCGGACGGCTCGAACTGCCCGAAGATGCCGTAGCCGTCGCCGTCCTCGCCGTAGCTCGACCAGACCACCACGAAGGCGCCGTTCGGCGCGGCCGCCACGCGAGGGAAGTTCTGCCCGCCCGTGGTGAAGGTGTTGACCTGGTTCTCGGGGCCGAAGGCGGGCGTCTGTGCGCGCATCGCCGCCGCGGCGACGCAGAAAAACCCCGCGAACAGGGTCCGTGCGGTTCCCATGAGGCTCGCTCTTTGCGAACGAGTATAGCGCCGGGCTCGCCGACCCGGCCTATGGGCCGTACAGCACGAGCCCGAAGTTCTTGACCAGGAACGCCGCCATCTGCTGGCGATTGGTCGGGTTCGTCGGGCAGTACTGCAGCGGGTTGAGGACGCAGCCTCCCGTGATCTGCCGGTTGTAGAGCTCCTCGATGAAGTCGGAGAAGCCGGTGCCCGGCGTGCAGGGGACGTCCGTGAAGATGCCCGCGCAGTCCGGCGGATCGTACGTCGAGCCCTCCTGGGCCTTCAGGAGAAAGACCGCCATCTGCTGGCGGTTGACGATGTTGTCGGGACAGTACTGGAGGGGATTACTGGCGCAGCCGCCCGTGATCCCGCGGTTGTAGAGGTCCTCGATCCACATGCAGAACGGGTTGGAGTACGGCACGTCGGCGAACAGCGTGCCGGTCGGGGAGGGAGGAACGTACGTGCTGCCGAGCTTCGCCTTCAGCAGGAAGACCGCCATCTGCTGGCGCTTGACGCCGCCGGTCGGGCAGTAGCCGCCGCAGGAGCCGCCGCCCGTGATCCCATTGTGAAAGAGGTTCTCGATGTACTTCGAGAAGGCGTTGGCACCCGGCACGTCCGCGAAGCTTCCTCCGACGTGAAGCGTGCGGGTCATCGACACGCCCTCGGTGAGCGCCTCGTCGTACGTCGTGTCCCAGTGCGCCAGGCCCGCCGGCCGCGCTCCGACGATCTCGAACTCGAAGCAGTTCCCGCTGGCCGTGAAGCAGTCGGCCGAGTTCACGGTCGGGGCTTCCCCGAGCGTCAGGCTCGCCGGGATCGTGCCGTAGTCGGCGGAGGTGTCTGCGATCGAATAGGCGGGCCCCGCAGGACCTGTGAAATTGGACGCGGTTCCGGCGAGGGCGTAGGGAGATCCCGACAGGTTCTTGTACGCCGGCGCGACCACGACTCGCTCGCCGGCCTCCAGGACTCCGTTGAGGTTCGCGGCGCCGCCGCCGCCACCGCCCGCTTGCTCGTCCACCGTGAACGGCGCCCAGTCGGGGAAGCCTCCGCGGCGCGCGAAGATGCCGAAGAACCCGTCGTCTCCCTCGAGGCCCTGCGCCGTCCAGACGAAGATGGTGTGCCGCCCGTTGTTGGCCGCCAGGCGCGGGCCGCCGTGGAAGAAGCCGGGGTTCAGGAACTCCTGGCCGACGGGGTTCATGGATTCGTCGAATCGCCTCGCCACGACGTTGGGCGAGCCCCAGGCGATCACGTAGCCGCCGTCGGGTCGATGGGCGATCTTCGGGACGGAGCCTCCGCCGGATTCCGTCAGCACCAGCTCCGGGCCGACCGGGTTGGCGGCGGCGTCGAAACGCTGGCCGCGCATCTTGTCGGTGTTGTACTGCAGGTCGGTCTGCCACACCACGACGAAGCTGCCGTCCTCCTTCATCGCGACGGAGGGATACCGCTGGACGTTGGTCGTGTATGTGTTGGCCTGGAATTCGGGGCCGAGCGGGTTGCCCGCGGCGTCGTATGCGCGCGCGTAGATCTCGCCCGTTCCGCCGGACCAGGTCAGCACGAACCTTCCCGTCGGGTCCATGGCGACCTCGGCGTAATGGGGACCCGCCGCGACCGTGAAGGCGCCCGCCACCGGGGCTCCGCTCCAGTCGAAGCGCCGCGCCCGAAGCTCCTCGACCATCGGAACCACGCTCGCGTGCCAGGACACGACGAATCCATCGTCGTTTCCGGCGATGGAGGGCCTGTTGTAGGCGCCCGCCGTGCTCCCGGCGACGACGAAGTCGTCGTCGAGCGGGTTTCCGTCCGAGGCGAATCCGCGAAGCGATATTCCGGTCGTCGAGGTCGGGAGCGTGCCCTGCCAGACGACTGCGAATTCCCCCGTGCTCTTGCGGGCCACGCGAGGGGAATTCTGGTCGGCGAAGACGTACGTGTTGATCGGAAACTCCGAGCCTAAAGGATTGCCGAGGGCGTCGAACCTCTGTCCCCGAATCTCCTTGAAATTCGGGTCGATGCTGCTTTCCCAGACGACGACGAAGTTGCCCGAGGCGTCGCAGGCCACAGCGGGGTCCATCTGGCTCGAGGTGGCGTAGGTGTTGACCTGGAACTGGGGCCCCAGAGCGGGCAGACCCTGGCCGGATGCGGCTCCCGCGCCGGCGAGAAAGACGCCGAGTGCCAGGACACCGATCGTTCGTCTCATGAGCCTCTCCTGTTCGACGGCGAGCTACGGCCCGTAGAGCACGAGCCCGAAGTTCTTGACGAGAAACGCGGCCATCTGCTGCCGCGTGACCGAATTCTGGGGGCAGTACTGGAGCGGGTTGGTCGCGCACCCTCCCGTGATCTGGCGGTTGTAGAGCTCCTCGACCCAGTCGGAGAAGCCCGTGCCCGGCGTGCAGGGCACGTCCTGGAAGATGCCGGCGCAGTCGGGCGGGTCGTACGCCGAGCCCTCCTTCATCTTCAGCAGGAAGACGGCCATCTGCTGGCGGTTGACGATGTTGTCGGGGCAGTACTGCAGGGGGTTCTGGGCGCACCCTCCCGTCACGCCCTGGGCGTAGAGATCCTCGATGTAGCACGCGAAGGGATTCGTGATCGGCACGTCGGAGAACACCGTTCCGGTGCATTGGACGGCCGGAACGTAGTCCTTGCCGTATTTCGACTTCAGCAGGAATACCGCCATCTGCTGCCGCTTGACGCCCTGGGTGGGGCAGTAGTCCCCGCCGCTGCAGCCCCCGGTAATCCCGTTGTGCAGGAGGTTCTCGATGAACGGGTAGAAGGGGCTCGTCTGCGACACGTCGAAGAAGGTTCCGCCGATGTGGATCGTCCGCGTAACCGAGACTCCTTCGGACAGGGCCTCGTCGTAGGTCGTGTCCTGGTGGGTGCCGCCGAGAGGCGTCCCGCCCAGCTCGAACTCGAAGCAGTTGCCGGTTGCCGTGAAGCAGTCGTTTGTCGTGGCGGCCGGCGTGCCTCCGAGGGATGCAGCGATCGTGCCGTAGTCGGCAGTGCTGTCGTGGATCGTGTAGGTGAAGTTCGCGGGACCGGTGAAGTTCGACGCCGTGCCGGCGAGCGTATAGGGCGCCCCCGAGAGGTTGAGGTAGGCGGGGTCGACCATCACCCGCTCACCCGCCTCGAGCACGCCGTTCTGGTTGGACGCGCCCCCGCTCGCCCGCGCGTCGATCTTGAACGGCGCCCAGTCGGGGTAGCCTCCCCGGCGGGCGTTGATGTCGAAGCTTCCGAGGGTCGTGCCCCAGGTGAACGCGATCTGCTGCCCGATGTCGGCCGCTGCCGGCAGCGAGACCGGAGTGCCGCCGGTGTTCACGTCGTTGACCTGAAAGTCCGGGCCGAGGGCGTTCAGGCCGTCGTCGTAGCGCCGGGAGAATAGGTTGGAGCCCACGCGGTAGTAGAAGAGGTTGAAGCCCCCGTGCTCGCGGTGAAGGACGCGCGGCAGGTGTCCCTGGCCGATGATTCTCTCGGGGCCGGACGGGTTGCCCGTGGCGTCGATCCGCTGGGCGCGGATCGGGTACTCGATGGTGTTGTCCGTCCAGCTGACGACGAACCCGCCCGTCCCGTCGGCCGTGACCGAGTGCTCGTACTGCACCCCGGTCGTGTACGTGTTGACCTGGAAGTCTTGCCCGAGCGGCTGGCCGTTGGAGTCGAAGGCGCGGCCCCGGATCTCGCCTTCGACCCCGCTGCTGCCGCTGGTCCAGGACACGAAGAAGCTCCCCGAAGAGTCCATCGCCACCTCGGGATGAGTCTGATTGCCGGTCACGTACGTATTGATCGGGAACGCGGAGCCCTGAGGAGCGAGGGCGGAGTTGAAGCGGATGCCCTGGAGCTCGTAGCCCACGAGGTTGTCGACGTACTGCCAGACCACGACGTAGCCGGCGTCGCTTCGCGCGACCGCGGGCAGATGCTCGGCGATCGTCGGCGTCGAACCGTGCACCGTGAACTGCGCACCCTGGGGAGTGCCGTCTGCCGCGAACAGGCGGGCGCCGATGCCGAGATCGTCGTTGGCCTGCCGTCCCGCCCAGACGACGACGAAGTTGCCGGCGCTATCCGAGGCGACCCGCGGGTCCGTCTGGTCGAGATACGCGTATGTGTTGACCGCGAACTCGGAGCCGACCGGGTTGCCGTCGAAATCAAAGCGCTTCGCCATTATGCCGGGCGAGAGGGGCTGGCCCTCCGGGCCGACGCTGGTCCAGGCGATGACGAAGCCACCGTCCGGCCCGTTGCGAGCGATGGAGGGGTTGAACTGGCCGTACGTCGTGTAGGAGTTGACGGTGAAATAAGGGCCGAGGCCGGGCTCCTGTCCGGAAAGGGGGGTGGAAAGAAGAACTGCGATCGCTCCGGGGAGGGTCCACAGGGCTCGCCGCATCTCTCCCTCCTTCGCGCTGGCGCGAAGCTCGAGAGGGGGTCGCGTGGGCCCGCGGGCTCAAGCCTCGCGGAAGCGTGTGTCGTTCTTCGCTACGACCTCGTGCGGCGGATCATACCTGTCCGACCGGACAGGAGGTCAAGGAGTTTCGAGCAGGACGCCGCGGGCCCAGGCAGGCTTGCCCAGTGCCCCGAGGCGGCGGGCGAGAACGTTCCGGTACTGGAGACTCCCCGGGGGAAGTCCCTGCAGGGCGGGATCGCGGGACAGCTCGGCGAGAAGCCGATCCCTCTCCAAGATTTCCGACTGGACTTCGGAGGCGCGGTCGGCCGCTCGAGGCTTGGACAGGCTCGCGATTTCTCGAGGGTTGATCTCGGCGGATCTTCGAAACGCGGCCAGAGCTTCTTCGAGCAGGCCATTGCGACGGTAGATCAGACCGAGGTTGTAGAAGAGGACGTCGTTGTCGGGGGCCGACGCCGCGGCCAATTCCAGCTCCCGGCGGGCGACGCTCCAGTCGCGGAGCTCGAACGTCATGGCGCGCATCTGGTGGAAGTTCCCAATCAGGTTGCGCGTCAGGTAGTCCTTGGGCACTCGCGGATCGAGCTCTCCGTCCAGGCGGTCGGGAACCGCCGAGGCCGGCGGAATGGGGCTGCCCACGCGCCACGCACGAAAGGCGAGGCCGACCGGAATCGCGTCTAAGGTCGCGATCTTCCAGTTCGGGTAGTGCGTCAGGTAGACGGGATCCACGTCGGGATTGAAGGAGAGCGGCGGAAGATTCGAGCCCCCGACGCCTTCGAGGATCAGGTGGACGTCGGGCCGCAGCTGTTCGCCGAGGTTCAGGTACATCAGGACGAAGAGGATGTTGTCGTCCGACGCGATCAGCTGCGAGCCCGGAGAAAGGGTCGAGAGCAGCTGCCGCGAGTAATCCTCACCAATTCGGTAGCGGCTCCGGTCGTTTAGCCGCCACCCGAGGACGAGGAGCGCGAGGGGCGGCAGCAGCGAGGCGACGGCGAGGATGCGGCGCGGCGATGTCTCCGCGAGGGTCTGCCACCCCCAGGAGGCGAGCAGGGCCAGGCACAGATACGACGGGATGTAGTAGCGGTGCCAGATGAAGAGGTCGCTTCGAGAGCCATGGAGGGCGAGGACCGCGAGGTTCGCCCCCATGATGAGGAGCGGCAGGCCGATCGGCCAGCGGCGGCGGCGGGCGGCGGCGATCGCGACGGCAGCCAGGCCCGCTCCGACCCACGCCGACTCCGTCAGAAGGCTGTGCCCGTAGTCCTTCAGGATCGTGACCAGGTCGCCCGCGCCCCGGATCCAGGCTCTTCCCCAGAAACTCTCCCGCAACACGACCGCTGCGAAGCTGCGGGGCGTGACCGGATGTCCCCAGTCGAGCAGCGGATGCGCCCGCGCGCGGAGCGGCAGATACAGGTAGGGGAGCAGCCCGAGACGGCGGCGCCCGCGCAGGCGGCGAGCAGCTTCCAGCGGCGGAGGATCGAGGGACGCGCGAGAGGCCGCGAAAATGCCGATGGCGATGCCGACGACTCCCATCTCGAGGTGATTCGAAGCGCCGAGGCCGCAGACGAGGGCCGCGGCGACGAGGTCGCCATCGCGCGCCGCGCGGCCCCACCGCAGAGCGAGGAGCAGCGCGAGGGCGACGAAGAGCGCGTTGAGCATGTAGACGCGCTGGATGTTGGCCTCCGCCCAGACGCTCGGCGCGAAGGCGAAGAGCCACGCCGAACCCGCGGCGGGCACCCGGCCCACCCCGGACTCGCGCGCGGCGCGAAACAGGACGGCGCAGGCCGCGGCGCCGCAGGCCGCCGAGAAGAGGCTCACCGAGAACGGCAGCGGGAGGAAGAAAAAGAGAAGCGACCAGAGCTTCGCCGCGAGAACGTAGAGCGGATAGCCTGAAGGGTGCGGAATCCCGAGCACCGAGATGGCGGTCAGCAAGTCGCCCGAGTCTCCGACGTAGACGGTCCGACAGGCCCCGAGGACGTAGACCACCAGCGGGAGAGCGGCGACGCCCGCGGTCGTCCAGGTCTCGCGCTTCTCTTTCGGGATCAAGCGGAGGACGCTTCCTCAGCGCGGAGCCGGCGACTCCAGGCGCTTGAGGTTTTCGCGGAAGAGGGCATTGTCGGGCTCGAGCGCGAGGCCCTTCTTCAGCGCGGCGACGGCGGCCGGCTTGTCGCCCTTCAGGTAGGCCACGTTGGCGCGGTACTGCTGGATCAGCGCGAGACGCGGCGCGATCGACTCCGCCTCGTCGAGCTTGCGCGCGGCCTCCGCGTAGTCGCCTCGGCGCGCGGCGGCCGCCGCCTGGTCTGCCAGCGCCACCGCGCGTTTTTCGACGTCGCTCTTGGGGGCCTGGGGCAGCTGCGCGTTCAAGCGCGCCAGCGCCTTGATCGACGGCTCGTACTGGGGGTTGTAACGGACGGCCGTCTGGTAGTCCTTGATCGCGGCCGCGGTCTCGCCTCGGCGCTCGTGGATCACGGCCCGGTTGTGGTACGCCTCGACGTTCAGAGGCTCCAGCGCGATCGCTCGCGTCAGCTGCTCCAGCGCCTCGTCGTACCTTGCGAGGGCTCCGAGGGCGCCGGCGTAGCTGGCGCGCAGCGCTCCGTCGTCGGGATTCTCCCGGATCAGCTGTTCGTAAGCAGCGGCGGCCTCGGCGTAGCGCCCGGCTTCGAACGCGAGTCCGGCGAGGTTTCGGTCTCCGGTCGGCGACTTGGCGCCGATGTAGCCCAGGCTCTGGAGCTTCTTGACGATCTCCGGATCCGCCTGCGGATCCGCCGCGGCGCTCTGCGGAGCCGGCGCCGTTCCGGTCTCGTACGTCGGCACCGGCGCAGGCACGGTGATGTCGAGTGCCTCCGCGAGCACGCGTCCGGGCATATCCGCGCCTCGCCCGAGACCATTCAAGGCGAGAACCGTGGGCGCGACGTCCAGGATCGTGGGGCGGTTCAACCGCGTGTGGGGCTTCACGCGCGCGCCGTAGAGATACAGGATCCCTTCGGTGCGGTGAAAGGTCTCGCTGACGCGGCGCATGTCACGCGTCTTGGAGGGATCGTCCTGGAGCTTGCCGAGCTGGAAGCCGTGGTCCGACAGCACGACGAGAGTCGTGTTGCGGTCCATCGCGTCGAGGAAACGGCCCACGAGGCGGTCGGCATATGCGTACATGGCCTCGACGGCTCGGCCGTAGTGCCGCTGCTGTTCGGCCAGCTCTCCGGAGAGGGTGCCGGCTCGGAAGAGGTGTCCGAACAGGTGCGACGTCGAGTCGACTCCTTCGATGTAGACGAGCAGGTTGTCGGGGCGCTCCTTCTTCCAGAGGTGCAGTCCGATCCCCGAGTAGGTTTCGGCGGTCGCGAGGGCCCACTTGAAGTGGGAAAGGTCGTCGTCGAACGCGAACGGCCGGGCGATGGCGGCCGCGTCCACGTCGACGAAGGGGGACAGGTCCTCGGCCTTGAGATCCCCGGGCTTCTTGCGCAGCTTCGAAACCTCGGCCTCCAGCTCCGCCGGGTACGTCGTGCCGGGCTGCGAACCGCGTTCGGAGGCCTGGGCGCTCTCTTCCATCAGGAAGTGGTAGGCGAAGTGATCCGAGACGACGGCTCCGCGAACGGCCTCGGCCGGCCAGGTGGCCCACCAGCCGACGACGTCGACGGACCGATTCTTGTCCGAGAGGATGTTCCAGAGGGCCCGTGCCTGGCGCATCCGGCTCGTCACCGGGAGCGACTCGCCCGCGGAGTTGACCGCCACGAAGTGGCCGATCCGATGCCGGTCCGGCGTCTTGCCCGTCGCGATGGTCGTCCAGATGACGGGGGAGAGCAGCGGTTTCTGGGAGATCAGCGGCGCGTAGGCGCCCTCGCGGCGGAGCCGGGCGAAGTTCGGAAGCTTGCCCTCCGACATGAGCAGGTCGATCGTCTCGGGGTCCGCCCCGTCGATGCCGAGAACGATGACCCTGCCGGGCTTTTCGCCGCGCGTGCAGGAGAGCGCCGGCGCGAAGAGCGCGCCGACGGCCGCCAAAACGACGAGCGTGCGCGCCCAGGCCGGAGCGGCCGCTCGTGTCATGGCCGCGATTCTAAGCGACCGCCGGTCGGCCGGGTTAGAATCCGGCGCCCCATGGCTGAAACAGGCAAGTTCCTCTTCCGCAAGGTCGAAAAGGCGATCCAGGCGATCGAGCGCGCCGCGGATCCGTCGGCGACGATCATGCAGACCGCCTCCACGGTCATCGAGCAGTTCTCGGGCGTCCTCGGCGTGCGCGGAGGCCGCCTCTACGTGCGGCGCGACGGCGGATACGAGCTCGTCCGTACCTTCGGCGGCGTTCCCGAGATCACTCCCGGTCTGTTCATCCCGGACGATTACGCGCCGATCGAGAAAGTCGTGGACGAGGGCGTCGCGGTGATGGACCTCTCGGCCCCGGGAGTGGACGCCGAGCTCGAGCGAAAGCTCGGCGCGGAGCGATTCGCGGCGATCGCCGTCGGCGACGATCAGTACATCCTCTCGTTCACGGTCGATCCCTCCGCGCCCGAGGACGACCTGCTGTCATCTCTGGGCATCCTCCGCCTGGCGGTGGACCAGAAGCTGCGGCAGGACCGGTACGTGTCGGCGCTGCAGGAGGCGCGGCGGATCCAGATGTCGATTCTGCCCAAGCGGGCGCTGCACCGGGGCTCGATCGAGGTCGCCGGGTTCACGACGCCCGCGGAGCTGGTGGGAGGCGACTACTTCGACTTCATCCCGGTTTCGGACCGCCTGCTCGGGATCGCGATCGCCGACGCGTCCGGCCACGGCCTGCCGGCGGCGCTCCAGGTCCGCGACGTCTATACGGGCCTGCGGATGGCGGTCGAGCGGGACTTCAAGATCGTGCGGACCGTGGAGCGGTTGAACCGCATCATCCACGAGTCGCGCCTGACGACCCGGTTCGTCTCGCTCTTCTACGGGGAGATCGAAGACGACGGCGCGCTCATGTACGTCAACGCCGGCCATCCCCATCCGCTCCACTTCCACGGGGCCAGCGTCACGCCTCTCCTCCAGACGGGCCTGGTCCTCGGGCCCACCGCGAACGCCACGTACAGCCGGGGCTATCGGCCCATCGAGCCCGGAGATGCGCTCGTGATGTACACGGACGGCATGGTCGAGGCGCACAACGAAGACGGCGAGGAATTCGGGACGGGCCGCCTGTCGAAGGCTTTCATCGAGCTGCGCGACCGGCCGGCCGACGAGATCGCGCGAGAGCTCGTCAAACGAGTCAACGAGTGGTCCGGCGGGGGAGAGCCGGAGGACGATCTGACGATCGTCATCCTCAAGCGCCACTTCGGGCCAGCGCCCGCGGTCGACGACCGCATCGGGACTTCGGGAGCGTTCACTGTTCCGAAGTCAGTGACGTCAGCTCGGACTCTTAGTGGCCCGCTTCGCGGGCCAACCGAAATGAGAGGGGAAGTCGCAGGTGGACCCTCTCCCTTGAATCGACTCGAGGCTTAACCCCGATGGATTAGTCGGGTGACGCCTGGCGGCTGCGGAAGAACGCGGCCGTCTCTTTCAACCCCTCCGGCAGCGGGGTCCACGCCGGCAGCCCGAAATCTTTCCGGACCAGCGTCGAGTCGAGGACGCTCCGCTTCTGCTCGCCGGCCGGAGCGGGGACGTGCGGAGCGGTCTGCGTGTAGCCGTATTCCTTCGCGAGAAGCTCGAAGAGGCGGTTGACCGAAGTCTCGACACCGGTGCCGAGATTCCAGACGCCGCTCTTGTCGCTCTCCGCCGCGCGGGCGGCGGCTTCGACGAGATCGCCCACGAAGACGTAGTCGCGCGTTTGCTCCCCGTCGCCGTTGATCTTGAGCGGTCGGTGGCCGAGCATCGCCTCCGAGAAGATCGCGACGACGCCGGCCTCGCCCGTGCCGTCCTGCCACGGCCCGTAGACGTTGGCATATCGGAAGACGTGGGTCTGGAACCCGTGCACCACGCGGTAGTAGTGCATGTACTTTTCGATCGAGAGTTTGGCGCAGCCGTAGGGCGAGACCGGGTTGGTGGGATGGGATTCCGGGGCGGGGCGGCCTCCTTCGGGCTCGCCGTAGATGGCCCCCCCGGTCGAGGAGAAGAGAACGCGCCGGGTTCCCGCGCGCCGCATCGCCTCGAAGAGCATGAGGCCGCCGATGACGTTGGCGCGAGCGTCCCCGATCGGATCGGCGACACTGTGGCGAAGGTCGATCTGGGCCGCGTGGTGCGAAACGAAATCGATCTTCTCCTCGCGGAGCAGGGGCTCCAGATCCACCGACGCGATGTCGGCTTCCACGAAGCGCGCCTTCTCGGGCAGGCGCTCGCGGCGCCCGGAGGAAAGGTCGTCGACGATCACGACACGGTGGCCGTCGGCGAGATGACGTCTGGCCATGTGCGAGCCGATGAAACCGGCGCCGCCGGTGACGAGGACATTCATAGAATGCGCGAGTCCTTTCGAATTCCGCATGATAGCGAACCGCCGCCCCGACCCGCGCCTCGCCTTCGACCCCGTCGCCGTGGGTCTCCGGGAGCCGCACCGCGCGTTCTTTCGCGGGAACACGGTCCGCGTCGCCCGAAGCCTGCTCGGCGCGTGGATCGGCCGGCGCTGGCGAGGGACCTGGTACGGCGGGCGCATCGTGGAGACCGAGGCGTACCTGGGAGCCCGGGACCGGGCGGCGCACTCCTGGGCGGGCCGGCGCACGCCGCGCGTCGAGCCGATGTACCGGGACGGCGGCCACCTGTACGTCTTCTTCGTCTACGGGATGCACTAT
Organism: uncultured Acidobacteriota bacterium; assembly: GCA_963733815.1. Lineage (GTDB taxonomy): Bacteria > Acidobacteriota > Thermoanaerobaculia > UBA5066 > Gp7-AA6 > DAHUXD01. Next base: position 81,081 of record CAVTEG010000007.1, read on the forward strand.
TGCGCCAACGTCGTGACGCGGAGGCAAGGAATCGCCGAGGCCGTGCTCCTGCGCGCCGCCGAGGGACCGGAGGGTACCCCGGCGCGGCTTCTTTCGGGGCCCGGCCGGCTCTGCGCGGCGCTGGGCCTCACGACGCGCGAAAGCGGGCTCGACATGCTCGCGCCGGACGCTCCGGTGCGGCTGTGGCGTCCGGTGCGCCAGCGCGTCGGCGTGCGCGTGTCGCCGCGCATCGGCGTGGACTATGCCGGAGAGGCGAAAGACTGGCCGCTGCGGTTTCTCGACGCGGGCTCGACCGCGGTCTCTCGAGCCTAGCGGAGGCGTTCGGCGCGCCCGTCGCCGATCGAGCGGTCGAGCAGCTGCCAGAGCTTCGCTTCGGCGGCGCGCTCGAGCTCCTCCTCGCGGGCATCGAGCCTGTGCTCTTCGGAGGACAGGGCGCGCTGGCGGCCGCGCAGCTCGCGCGACCTTTCGTCGAGCGAGTGCTCGCGCTCGTCGAGCTCGGCTTCGCGGTCTCGCGCGGCGGCTTCGGCTTCGCCGTCCTCGACGCTCTCGTCGGGGACGTTTAGCTCTTCGCGCTCGGCTTCGATTTCGTCTCTTTCGGAGTCGATCGACTCCTCTTCACGGTCGAGCGCCGCCTCCTGCCGCTCCAGCCCGCGCTGCTCCGGAGACAGGGCTTCCAGGGTATCGAACAGGCCGTCGGCCTCGGAAATACGATCCGGATCCTGGATCACGTACTCGGTGCCAGACCTGCGGAACCACAGAAAATCGCCGGCGAATTTGTGGCGGAGGCGCTCGAGATCGTCGAGAGAGCCGCTGACGGACGTCTGTGTGCCACGCTGGAGGACATAGGCGTCGGAGGTCTCCGATCGCGGCGAGCCGAACGCCGGCACGGCGAGCAAGAGGCCGAGAACGAGCGGACGTGAAACCATGGGGAGTCCTCCCTTCCTCCAGATACGCCGCTTCCGCGGTGAGGTTTCGAGGGACGGACGGTCAATGGGGCAAGAGCGGCAGCTGCCCCGGCCCGGGCTCCGACGTCGCGACCACGGCGTTCTTTCCACCATGCTTGGCTCGATAGAGGGCGGCGTCGGCCTTGTCGACGAGCTCCCGTTTCTCGCGGGCGTCGTCGGGGAACGCGGCCAGGCCGATCGAGACGGTCGCCCGCAGGACCTCCCGCGAATCCGGCATCCGGAAGAGCCGCTCGTCGACACGCCGCCGCACGCGTTCGGCGACCAGGATGGCCTCGGCGACGGGCGTCTCCGGCAGGACGAGCGCGAACTCGTCGCCTCCGTAACGCGCCAGCAGGTCCATGTCCCCGCGGACCTCGTTGCGGATCTCGCCCACGATGCCCTGGAGGATCGCGTCGCCGACCGGATGGCCGAAGCGATCGTTGATGGACTTGAAGTCGTCGATGTCGAGCATCAGGACGGTCAAGGGGCGTCCGACGCGCTCGGCTCGGCCGAGCTCGCGCTGGAGCACTTCCTGGAAGTGGCGGTGGTTGTAGGCCCCCGTCAGCGAGTCGCGGATCGACTGCTCGTGCGCCTCGTTGTAGGAGCGGGCGTTCTCGATCGCGGTCACCGCCTGGTTGGCGAAGATTTCCAGCGAGCGCACGACCTCGACCCGCGGCGACTGTCCGCTGCGAGGCTCGTCCACCGAAAGGCAGCCGAGGAGCCGGTCTTCGGCGTAGAGCGGGATCCAGAGCAGCTCTCCCGGTTGCCACGCGTCCTCTCCGTCGAGGACGATGCGCGACGCGCGCACGGGCTCGCGGGGGGACGCTTCCCGGACGTGGAAGGATTTGGAGACCCGGTTCTTCTCGGTCCAGTGGCGAGTGATCTCGCCGGCCGGGACGTCGCGGCCCGCCATCGAGGGCCAGCGGTCTCCGAGCCCGAAGTGCGCCCGCGGTGAGAAGACGTTGCGATCCCGGTCGTAGATCGAAAGAACGACCTCCTGGAAGCCGAGGCCCCTCGCCACCGCCGTCGCAATCGACTGGAACAGGTCGTCGAGCGTGCGGTTCTTCTTCAGGTCGTTGGAGATCTCGAGGATCTGATTGAGCGTCTCGGCGCGCTCGCGATTACGCTGGGACAGTGTCTCCACCTGCGCGCGGACGGAGCGGTCCTGCAGCACCAGAGCGATGTGGCTCGCGATGGCGCGCGCGGAACCGAGGGCGGCCTCTGTGTGAAGAGCCGAGGAGCCTTCCAGCACCAGCATGCCGGACTGCATCTCGAAGGTCGTGAGCCGCAGCCGCACCTGGTAGTGCGCTCCGGCGCGCAGCCGCAGGTCCCGCGACTCGCCGATCAACAACTCCGGCTCGTCTCCGTCGCTCCGGCGCTCGTCGAGGCGGGCGCGCCGCGCCCAGGCGGCGACATCCCCGCGGCTCGCGGTGGAGCCCTCGGAGACGTGCGCCACGACGTCGGTGTCGCCGATCGGCCACTCGAGGATCGCCATGGCATCCACCGGGAGAAGCCGACCGAGAGCCGCGAAGACGCGCTCGTACCGGTCGATCCGGGAGCTGACCCCGAAGCTCGTCGAGATGTCGCGCATCGCGTCGAGCTCCTTGTTACGACGGGAGATCTCCGCCACGCGCTTCTCCATGGTGGAGAGGCTGCGCATGACGAAGGAGGCCAGGACGACGGGGAAGAACGCCAGGAGCATCCCGGCGGGCCCGTAGGGCCCATAGACCAGGATCTCCAGGATCACGATCGGAGTCAGGAGCAGCAGAGCGGCGAGCTGGAAGAGGGCGATCTCGAGAAGCTTTTCACGCGGAACCGCCCTCGACATCTCCAGGAAGGCGAAGACGAGGGCCGTGTTGATGAAGAAGAAGACGAGCAGAGCCCCCGTCGAGAGCGCGGCGATCGTGATCCAGCCGGCGCCCGCGGAATGGAGGGCCTGGCAGAACAGCGCGGCCGCGGCGTAGGAGATCGCCAGCTGGGCGATGTCGAAGGAGTTGGAAAGCCGCAGTCTCCGGGGCCGCGCCAGAAGCTTCGAGATCGCGTCCGAGACGATACAGACGAGCATCCCCGCGCCGGGGGAGTTCAGAAGGAGGATGGCCGGGATCAGCGCGGCCGACTCGACGCCGACGTAGTTTCCGGCGTAGCGCACGCGGAGGCGGAAGGCGAGAGTCGTCAGGGCGGTGAAAAACAGCAGCTCGGGCCATCTCTCCCAAGGGATTCCCGGCAGGAGCGCCGCCAGAAGCGCTCCCGCGGCGGCGCAGACCGCGATCTGCAGTGCGCGGAGCGCCCGTCCGCTGCGGAGCGCGGGAGCCTCACGCATTGGGACCCCGACTCTTCCAGCGGATCACGCCGTCCTTGGAGAGCTTCTGGAAGATCATGAGGACTTCGAGCTCCTTGATCGGGGAGATCTTCATGATCGACTTGACGTCCCACTGGCCATTGATGCGCGACAGGACGAAGCCTTCGTGCGGCGTGAACGGCCTCGCCGTCAACGCCTGGAGGGGAATCGCGAGCTCCGGCACTTTTTCTCCGGAGACGCCGTCTTTTCCGAGAACTTCTTTGATCGCGCGCTCGGCCTCACGGAGGGCCTCGGCGGTGCGACCGTCGGCGGGGTCGAGCTCGTGCGCGGCCTTGAACATGCGGTACGCCGCCTGGGGGTCCTCCTTCAACTGGGCGCGGCCGCGCTGGAGGAAGTGGTCGATCTCGGACCCGGCCGGCAGCCCCGCGGGGACCGCCGCCGTGCGCGGGCGCCCCTCGACCAGACGCATCGTCCCCGTGCGCATCCCCTCGGCGACGAGCTTGGAGACGTTGAACTCGGGGTTGTGGGTCTGGAGCGCGACCTCCTCGATCGTGCGCTGGCCGTCGATGTAGGGGACGATGAGCTTCTCGCGGTCGGAGAGCGCCTCCATGTCGAGGGCGCGGATCATCTCGGGAACGACGGACGAATCGGGAACGCGCTGCCGGATGAGCTGCCACTCGTCGTAGCGGCGCATCCCCTCCATGATGATGCCCGTGACGTCCAGTGACAGCGGCACCATCTTCTGGTCGGGCAACTCCCCGTCGACGAACTCGAAGCTTCCTTCGGTCCAGAGGAAGACGTCGTAGATCGACTCCTCGGCCTTCTTGCGCATGAGACGCAACAGGTCCGCCTCGGCGATCGCGTTGATCATGACCAGGATCTTGCCGAGGAGGATCTGGGACTCCTCCTGGACCTCCATGGCCATCTTCAGCTCCTCCTCGCTGATGTAGCCGTGGGAGACCAGGAAGTGGCCCAGGTACTCCCGCTGGTCGGACGAGGAGGTCGAGGCGATGCGCCCGTCCTGGAAATAGACGCGCTTCTCCACCCCGTGCCCGTCGATCAAGAGCGTGCCGGTCTTGGAGCCGAGGGAGAGCCATTGAAACAGCTCTCCCAGCTGCATCGTCTTCAGATTGCCGGTGATTCCCACCTGTGTGGTCTCGAGAGCCCTATTCTAGCGCAAGAGACTGTGGGTCAGTGATTTCCGGGCTTTTGGCCTACTCGATTGGTGGGTTATAGGACGGAATCCCCGTGACCGCCTCTCCGATGATGAGCGTGTGAATGTCGTGGGTTCCCTCGTAGGTGTACACGCTCTCGATGTTGGCCAGGTGGCGGAATACGGGGTATTCGTTGACCACGCCGTTGGCGCCGAGGGTCTCGCGGGCGAGCTTCGCGCATTCCCGGGCGACCCAGACGTTGTTGCGCTTGGCCATGGAGACGTGGTGCGGCTTCATGGTCTTCTCGTCCTTCATCCGGCCGAGGCGCCAGGCGAGGAGCTGGCCCTTGGTGATCTCGGTGATCATCCAGGCGAGCCTTTCCTGCACGAGCTGGTGGGCGGCGATCGGGCGGTCCTTCCACTGCTTGCGGCTCTTGGAGTATTCGAGCGCGGCGCCGTAGGTGGCCATCGCGCTGCCGAGGGCGCCCCAGGCGATTCCGTAGCGCGCCTGGGTCAGGCAGGACAGGGGACCCTTGAGGCCTTCGACTCCCGGAAGGATCGCGTCGCCCGGGATTCGGCAATCCTCGAACGCCAGCTGCGAGGTCACCGACGCGCGCAGGGACATCTTCCCCTTGTGCTCGAACGTGGAGTACCCCTTGGTTCCCTTTTCGACGAGAAAACCCCGAACGACGCCGTCGAGCTTCGCCCACACGACCGCGACGTCGGCGATCGAGCCGCTGGTGATCCAGGCCTTGGCGCCGTTTAAGACGTAGGAGTTGCCGTCCTTCTTCGCGACGGTCCGCATGCCCGCGGGGTTCGACCCGAAGTCGGGCTCGGTCAATCCGAAACAGCCGATCGCAGAGGCATCGGCGAGCTTCGGGACCCAGCGGTCCTTCTGCTCTTGGGATCCGAAGGAATAGATCGGGTACATCACCAGCGCGGACTGGACCGATACGAACGAGCGCAGGCCCGAGTCGCCGCGCTCGAGCTCCTGCATGATCAGGCCGTAAGAGATGTTGTCGAGCCCGGGAAGACCGTATTCGGCGATGGTGGATCCGAACAGATGCATCTGGCCCATGTCGGGCACGAGCTCTTTCGGGAACCGGCCCTCCCAGGCCGCCTCCTCGATGATCGGGAGGACCTTGTCGTCCACCCACGATCCCACCGTGTCGCGCACCAGGCGCTGCTCTTCCGTCAGGAGGGAGTCGAAGTCGAGATAGTCGATCGGCGAAGCCAAGTCGGAGCCCTCCGCAAGAGGCGGCATCCTATCGCATGAGGGCCGCGGATGACCAAGTCGCGAGGGGAGACGGGTTAGACTCGATCCCACATGAGCGTCTTCCTCGGGGGCTCGGCCTACGCCATGGTGCGCGACATCTCCGAGGGCTACATCATCGCGACCGAGCTGACGTTCCGGAAGTTCCAGCCCGGGGATTTCCAACAGTTCGGGTTCGAGGCCGAAAAGCTCCTGCGCGAGATCCGGGGCAACGTCCCGCCGACGGGGGACGTGGAGGCGACCCAGAAACGGCACCGGCGCATGCAGCGGCTGCAGCAGGCGGTGACGATCGCCAACAACGTCCGCTCGAGGCGTTGAGCCCTTCGCCGGAGGATTCCCGTCCGGGGCGCGAGGTTGCCCGGGCCGCGCTCTTCTTCCTGGCGCTGACGGTGATCCTGACGTGGCCGCTGGTCCTCCACCTCGGCGATGGGCTCGCGGATCTGTGGGACGCCAAGCTGACGGCCCGCATCCTTGTATGGGACTACGAGGCGACCGTTCGCCCGTCCCGGGGCATCTTCCACATTCCCTTCTTCTTTCCGGCGCGATACGTGCTCGCGTTTTCCGAGAATCTCTACGGGGCATCGCTCTTCGGCTTTCCCCTGCTCGCGGCGGGAGCCTCACCCGTCCTCAACTACAACGTCGTCTTCCTGCTCGGGATGTTCCTGTCGGCGCTCGCGGCATGGGCCCTGGCGCGCGAAGTCACCGACGATCCGATCGCGTCGCTCCTGGCGGGAGTCGTCTACGCGTTCCTGCCGTGGCGGATGTCGCAGATTTCGCACATCCAGTTCCAGTGGGGGGCGTTTCTCTGTCTATTGCTGCTGTTCCTCCTCAAGTACCTGGACGGCGGGCGGCGGAGTGACCAGGTACTGTTCGCAGTCACGTTCGGTTGGAACGCGCTCTGCAACGTCCACTACGCGCTCTTCTCGGGTTTCGTCCTCGCCGTCTCGCTGGCGCTCCACGCGGCCTGGGGAGGAAAGGAGCGCTGGCGGCGCATCGGCGGCGCGTGCATCGCGGCGGCTGCGGGAGCGCTGGCGTTCGCACCGTTCGCGATCGGGTACCGCAGGGCGTCCGAGCTGTACCACATGCAGCGCTACTACGGCGAGATGGAGGCGTTCTCGGGGAGGTGGACGGACTTCCTGTCGGCGGGGGTGAGGAATCGGTTCTGGGGTCCTTTGGGGAAGAGGTGGCTTGCCCCGGAGGGCGACTTCTTCCCGGGAGTCGTCGCTGTGGCCCTCGCTCTCGTCGCCGTCGCGGCGCTGCGCAAGGTCCCGCCGGCAGGCCCGGCCGAGGCTGGCCCTTCGACAGGGCGGCGGCGCGCGGCGCGCTGGCTCGATGGGATCGCCGTCCTGATCGCCGTCGTGTGGCTGGTCGCCTCGGTGAGGTCGGGATTTCGGCTGGGCCCTCTCTCGATCGGCGATCCGGGCAGGGTCCTGGTATACCTGACGGCCGTCGTCTTCGCGCGGCTTGTGCTCGCTCTCCCAGGAGCCGCGCGGTACGCGAGTCTGCCCGACTGGCTGCGCCGGACGCGCCTGCCGCGAAATCTGATCCTGTTCGTCCTTCTCGGCGCGGTCGGAATCGTCATCGCTCTCGGAGCCCACACGCCCTACTACCGTTTTCTCTTCAAGTCTTTCGGCGACATCTTTCGCGCGATTCGCGCTCCCGCGCGGGGCATCGTCCTCTTCGACATCGCACTGGCCGTGCTCGCGCCGTGGGGACTCTCGAGGATCAGCCGCGGGCGCGGGCGTCTCGCGCGCGTGGCGATCGTGTCGGTCGCCCTCGTCGCGACCTGCATCGAGTACCGAGCCTTCCCGCTCGAGATCTACGCGTACGATGCCTCTCCGGCGCCGGTCTACCGGTGGCTTGCCGGGCGCGATCTCCGGGGCGCTGTCGTGGAATGGCCACTGGGTGACCGCGACTTCGAGTACGTTCTTCGCCAGGCCTCCCACGGCAAGCCGATCGTCAACGGCACTTCGGGGTTCTTCCCGCCACTCTACGCCCGCGTGCGCGACCGCCTGCGGCTTCACCCGATCCCGGACGACGCCTGGGACGCGCTCAAGGCCACGGAGGCCGCGGTGGGCGTCTTCCACTTCGACGAAAGCGATCCGCTCCAGCGCTCGAGCTACGTGAGCTGGATGAAACGGGGCGTCGCGGAGGGCCGGCTCGAGGTCCTGGGGAGCTTTCCGCACGGCGGGGAGCGGGACCTGGTGTTCCGGCTGGCGAGCGCTCCCCGGTTCGAGACGGGCCTGTCGCCCGCGCAGGCGGAGGAGGCCGCTGAATTCCTGAGTCAGACCAACGCTGCGCTGGCGCCTCCGATTGCCGGGATCGTGTTCGACGCTCCGGTGTCGGCGGGAGATTGGCACGGCGGCTGGGCGCTCGACGACTCGGGCGTCGCGGAGGTCCGCATCGCGTCGGAGCTCGGTCCCGCCGGCTCGGCGCTTCTGCACATGAAGCATGGGGGCCTGGCGAAGAACTATCCGGACTTCGCGGAAGCGGCCGACGACCGGGCGGGCTTCGGATTCTCAATCCCCAATCTTCCGCCGGGCCTCCACACGCTGACGTTCGCCGTGATCGCCAACGACGGCGGTGTGACGGTGTTGACCCGGCCGATCACGGTCGTCGCGAAGCCCCGTTCTCGTTGAGGAGGGTTTCGTAGAGCTCGGTATCGGTTTCCCAGCGGCCATTCCGGTAGCGCCAGATCACGGGAAACTGCTTCAACATGTCCCGCGCCCCGGGCCCGCTTCGCTGATTCTTGCTGACGAAGTGGCCGCGCGGCACGCCGTAGAGGCGGTCGAGCCCGGGCAGGAACCAGTCCGCATCCTCCTCGCTGTAAACCAGCCGGTCCGGGTGGGCGAGATAGAACCGTCCCTCTTCCTCGCTTCGGGCGAGCCGTGCGTGCCAGTAAGCCCGAGTTCGCGCCGTGCCCGGCAGAATCACAGCGGCCGCGGCGAGAAGTACTACGACTCGCCACCGCGGGGAGGCGTAACGACCCAGAAGGTACGCACCCCACAGGAGCACGACGGTCGACGCGAGGAAGACGGCCCGATACCACGTACCCGGAGTCTCGTGAGTGAGAAGGATCGCCGGCGCCGTGGGATACGCCGCGAAGAGTCCCGCTGCGAGGACTGCCGCGAGGAGCAGGCACGATCGCAGCGCTGGTCTGGGCTCGCGCTTGAGCGCCCAGGCGGCGGCCGCGACCAGTATCAGAACCAGCATCCATCCGAGGATGCTGGCGGACAACGTGTATGGAAGGACGCGCAGGTAACGGAGATAGTCGCCCGCGGTGAGCGCCGGGTGAGGGTACGCGCCACTGGAGCCGAGCATCACGAAGTGGTAGGCAGTGAAGGCGAGAGCGAGGGACGCGGCTCCGGCGGCGACCCCGAAGCGCCGATGTGCGAGCGCGTACGGAATGGCAAACGCGGCGAGGGAGGCGGCGTAGGTTTCCTTCGAGAGCATCGCCGCGGCAGCGAGGAGAAAGAAGAGGAGCGTCCATCCGGCGGAGGAGCGGCCCGGCGGCCGTCGGCAGACCGCCTCGAGGACGCATACGGCGGCGAGGCTCCACGCGAGGCCTTCCATGTAGTGGCGCGCGCTCGTGAACTCGTGCACGGCGGTCGTCGCGGGGAGACAGAGCCAGAGAACCGCAGCGAATGCGGAGGTAAGCGGAGGCGCGCCGAAGCGCGACAGGACGAGGTAGATCAGAAACGCGCAGGCGACGGTCGCGACGGCGTCGTGCACGCGCGCCGCGGCGGGGGAAATGCCGAATACGTGCGCATCCGCCCAGAACGAGAGGATCTGCATCGGGACCAGCGAGGCCCCGGTGCCCCACCGGCCAAGGATTCCGGGGTCCGTGAAGATCGCTGCCGGGTTGGAGATCGCAGCGGCGGTGGCAAACTGCAGCGGGTCGTCCTCGAACCACCAGGCGGAGGTCGAGCCGAGCCACAAGAGGACGAAGAGCGTCGCGAAGCCGAGCACCGCCATGCCGGCCCATCCTCGCCGTCCCGGCGGCTCGCCAAGCGCGGCCGACATCGAGCCGGGATCTTACCCGTGCGGGCGGCGTCCGCCGCGTGAGGCCTAACCCCTTATAATCCGCGCCCTCATGGACGCGATCCCCATCTCGAAGATCGGTGTGCGCGCGGGCGGGCCCGCGACGGTCCGGGGCTGGCTCTACAACAAGCGTTCCTCCGGGAAGATCCAGTTCCTGATCGTGCGCGACGGGACCGGCTATCTCCAGGTCGTCGTCCCGAAGGCGGAGGTCGGCCCGGAGGTGTGGGAGGCCGCCGAGAAGGCGTCCCAGGAGTCGTCGGTGTCCGTCGTCGGGACGGTCCGCGAGGAGAAGCGCGCCCCGGGCGGCTTCGAGATGACGGCCTCGCAGGTCGAGATCCTCGGCGACTCGCCCGAATACCCCATCACGCCGAAGGAACACGGCGTCGATTTCCTGATGAACCTGCGCCACCTCTGGATGCGCTCCTCCCAACAGCATGCGGTGCTTCGCGTCCGCTCGGAGCTCGAGCAGGGGATCGCCGACTTCTTCTACGAGCGCGGCTACGTTCGGATCGACTCGCCGATCCTGACCGGCTCCTCGGTCGAGGGCACGTCGACGCTGTTCGAGACCGACTATTTCGGCGACAAGGCATATCTCTCGCAGTCGGGACAGCTCTACCTCGAGCCGGCGGCGGCCGCGTTCGGCAAGGTCTACTGCTTCGGTCCGACGTTCCGCGCCGAGAAGTCCAAGACCCGGCGGCATCTGACCGAGTTCTGGATGGTCGAGCCGGAGGTCGCGTTCCTGGAGTTCGAAGGGCTCGTCGAGCTCGCCGAAGATTTCATCGTCTATCTCGTGGAACGCGCTCTGAACCGGTCGAGCGAGGAGCTGAAGCGGCTGGAGCGCGACGTCTCGAACCTCGAGAAAATCAAGAAGCCTTTTCCTCGGATCACCTATCGCGAGGGAATCGAGCAGCTCCAGAAGAAGGGGTTTTCGGTGACATTCGGCGACGACCTGGGCGCCGACGAGGAAACCGCGCTCTGCGCCGGCTCCGAGCGGCCGCTGATCGTGTCGCGGTTCCCGGCGGCGATCAAGTCGTTCTACATGCAGCCGGACCCGAAGGATCCGGAGGTCGTCCTGGGCCTCGACATGCTCGCCCCGGAGGGCTACGGCGAGATCATCGGCGGCTCGCAACGCATCCACGATCTCGCGCTTCTGGAGAAGCGGCTCGAGGAACACAAGCTGCCTCGCGAGGCCTACGAATGGTACCTGGACGTTCGACGCTACGGAACGTTCCCGCACTCGGGGTTCGGAATGGGTCTCGAGCGGCTCGTCGCGTGGGTCTGCGGAATTCACCACCTGCGGGAGGCGATCCCGTATCCGCGTACCCTGAAGCGGATCTATCCCTGAAACCCTGATGCCATGAGCGCGCCAAAGCTCCCGACGGTCGGCGTCGTCTCGCTGGGCTGTCCGAAGAACCTCGTGGACGCCGAGGTGATGCTGGGACACCTCCAGCGCGCCGGCCACCCGATCGTGGCCGACTCCGAGGCGCGGGTCGTCCTCGTCAACACGTGCGGATTCATCGACCGGGCCAAGGAAGAGTCGGTCGAGACGATCCTCGAGCAGCTCGAGCGAAAGAAGCGAGGCGAGATCGACCGCGTCGTCGTCGCGGGATGCATGGTCCAGAAGTACGGCCGCGAGCTCGCCGCCGAAATGCCGGAGGTCGACGCCTTCGTGGGCTTGGACGAGCTCGAGAACGCGCCGGCCGCGGCACAGGGCCTGCCCGCTCTGCCGCGATTCACCGATAAGCCCCTCGCGACTCGCCTCTACGACGAGCGGGCGCCGCGCGTCCTGTCCAAGCGCCGCGGATACGCGTATCTCAAGGTAGGGGAGGGCTGCGACAACCCCTGCACCTTCTGCACGATTCCGCAGATGCGCGGCCTGCAGCGAAGCCGCACGGTGGAATCGCTCCTCGCCGAGGCCAGGGCCCTCGAGGCGCAGGGCGTCTCGGAACTGGTGTTGATCTCGCAGGACACGACCCGCTACGGTCAGGACATCGGCGGCGGTCGCGACGGCCTGGCGCGCCTGGTCGAGGCCCTGTTGGCGGGGACCTCGTTCCCGTGGATCCGGTTTCTGTACGCCTACCCGAAGACGCTGGACGAATCGGTGTTGCGCCTGATGGCGGCGCAGCCACGCTTCGTTCCCTACGTGGACATTCCGCTTCAGCATGTGTCCCGGCCGATCCTTTCGGCGATGCGCCGCGGCGGCGACTCGTCCGTCTACCGGAAGATGCTCGGCCGGATGCGGGAGCTGGTTCCGGAGATCGCCGTCCGCACGACCTTCATCGTGGGCTTTCCCGGCGAGGGCGACGCGGAATTCCGCGAGCTCTGCGAGTTCGTGCGCGAGGCCGAGCTCGACAACGTCGGCGCATTCACGTATTCGCCCGAGCCCGGCTCCGGATCCGAGCCGCTCGGGGACCCCGTCGCGGCCGAGGAGAAGGAGAGGCGCAAGGACTTCCTCCTGTCGCTGCAGCAGCCGATCGCCCGAAGGAAGCTTCGCGCGCTGCGCGGGAAGACCGTCGAGGCGATCGTCGAGGGACCCTCCGACGAGCACGAGTACCTCCTCGAAGGCCGCTTGCGCTCCCAGGCTCCCGAGATCGACGGCCGGCTCCTGATCACCGACAGCGGTGAGCGGGATCTCTCGCCGGGCGACATCGTCTCGGTCCGGATCGAGAAGGCGTTCGACTACGACGTTGCGGGCGCGGTCGTGCCGACCTGAGATTACAACCGAGAACTGAAACCGCTTCCTGATGCAGGTCGTCCGCGATCCTCTTCGTTCGACCGACCTCCCCCGCGGGGGCGTCGGAACGATCGGAAACTTCGACGGCGTGCACCTGGGGCATCGCAAGATCCTCGAGACCGTCGTGGAGCGGGCGCGGGAGATCGGCCGTCCGTCCTTCGCGATCACCTTCGAGCCGCATCCGATGGCCGTGCTCCGGCCGGACCGCGCACCGCGCCGCATCCAGACGCTGCGCCAGAAGGAGGAAACGATCGAGGCGGTCGGCGTCGACGCGTTGCTCGTCATCCCGTTTACCCGCGACTTTTCGCTGACCGAGCCGGAGGATTTCGTCCGCACACTGCTGCGCGACCGGCTCGGCGCTTCCGAGTTCTTCCTCGGCGCGCATTTTGCGTTCGGACGAGGCAAGCGCGGCGACCTCGCGCTCCTGACGCGGCTGGGCGCGGAGTGCGGGTTTGCCGTCTCCTCCGTACCGGAAGTTCTGTACGAGGGCGAGCCCGTATCCTCGACGCGCATCCGCCGGGCCCTCGAACGGGGCCTGATTCTGGAGGCGAACGCGATGCTGGGGAGGGCCTACGAGGTCGACGGCATCGTGTCCCGGGGAGACCGCGTCGGCCACCAGATCGGCGTCCCCACGATCAACCTCGAGCCGGAGAACGAGCTGCCGCCGACCGACGGCGTCTACGTGACCGAGATCGAGATCCGCTCTTTCGGACGCCGCTTCCCCAGCGTGACGAACATCGGCCGCCGGCCCACGCTCTACGAGGAGTACCGGACGACGATCGAGACCTTCGTTCTCGACTTCTCCTCCGACGTCTACGGCGATCGGGTCCGGCTCTTCTTTCTGGAACGCCTCAGGGAAGAGCGCAAGTTTCCCTCCGTGATGGACCTGAAAGAGCAGATCCAGCGGGACATCGCGGCCTCGCGCGAGTTCTTCGCTCGCCGTCCGGCAGCGGAACCCTAGCGGACGGCGTTCTAACCCGCCGGCGAGGCGCCCGGCGTGAGCCTTCGCGCTGCCCAGTGGACCACCGCCAGAAGCAGCAGCGTCGCGCCGAACGTGGCCACGATCGTGGCCCCGGTCGGCAGATCCAGCCAGAACGAGACGCCGACGCCGGCGGCCGACACGACGGCGCCCATGGTCCAGCCGATGGCCAGGCGCGTGCCCAGCCGCTCCGAGAAGAACATCGCCGTCACGGACGGGACGATGAGATAGCAGAAAACCAGGAGGACGCCGGCGATGGCGACCGACGACGTGACGACGAAGCCGAAGGACATGTAGAAGAGAAAATCCCAGAACCGGATGTTCCAACCCTGCCGCTCGGCTTCCCGCTCGTTCATGGAGATCAGGAGAAACCGATGCCGCAGGAGGAAGTGAAACAAACCCACCAGAGCATACAGAACGGCCGTCGTCGCGAGCTCCTTCCACGACACCGACAGGATGTTTCCGACCAGCATCTCCTTGAGATGCTCGGTCTCCTGCGTGGCCTTGGACATCACCAGGATCGCGACGGCGGCCGACACGGCGTAGACGATGCCGATGATCGCCTCCTGGGGAATGCGGCTGCGCCGTTGCGAGTGCGAGCGGGTGAGGGCGAAGATCGCCGCTCCGAGAAAAGTGAATGCAAGGGAAAAGACGTACGCCTTGCTCGAGTGCAGGTCGTACCCGGCCAGATAGGCGACGGTGGTACCGAGCGCCGCAATCTGCGCCAGGGAGAGGTCCACGAAGATCACGCCCCGCTCCACGACGTGGACCCCGAGGTACGCGTGGATCCCGGTCAAAATGAGACCCGCGACGAACGCGGGCAGCAGAACCTCGACCGCCGTCACTGCGCTGCCCCCTTCTTCGCGGCCAGAGCGTCCGCGAGAAGCTTGATGTCGTAGTCGAAGAGTCCGAAGTAGTCCTTGATCTCGGGAACGCCGCCGACCGACGGGATGAAGACGAGCAGCGTGGCCCCGGTCTTCTCGGCGATCATCTGTGGCGTCTTGCGGTCGAAGTACGGCTCCATGAGGATCACGGGGACCTTCTTCGCGCGCATGAGATCGATGAGCTCGACGGTGTGGGTGGGCGAGGGCGGCACTCCGGGCTTGGGCTCGACGTACCCGGCGGCCACAAGCTTGAAGTGCTTCACGAAGTTCGGCCAGGAGTTGTGGTACGTGACGACGGCCGTGCCGGCGTAGGGCGCCAGGGCGGCGCCCCAGCGCTTCTCGCCGTCGGTCAGCTTCGCTTCGAAGGCCGCGAGGTTCGCCTTGTACTCCGCCGCGCCGCTCGGATCCAGCTGCGAGAGCCGATCGGCGATTGCCCGCGCGATGATGCGGCCGTTCTCCGGGTCCAGCCAGAAGTGCGGGTTGCCGAAGGGGTGCACGTCACCCATCGCGCGGGTGACCGTGCCCGTGGGCCGCTCCAGGATGTCGCAGCCGTTGGAGGCGTCGAGGTAGCCCGCCGCGCCGGGGCGGATCTTGTCGTTGCGGCTCTGATCGATCAGCGGCGGCAGGTATCCGATCTCCAGCTCCAGCCCGGCGACGATCAGCAGGTCCGCCTTGGAAAGCTTGAGCACGAAGGAAGGCTTGGGCTCGACGAAGTGAGGGTCCTGGTAGCCCCGGGCAAGCGCAAACGTCTCGACGCGCTTTCCTCCGATCGCGTCGGCGATCGAGGCGAAGTCCTGGAGGCTGGTGACGACGCGGACCGCCGCCAGGCACGGCGACGCGGCCAGGAGCAATCCGAGAAGAACCGCGATGCGTTTCATGTGCACACCTCAAAAAGGATGGGCGCCGTGGGCGCCGATCGCGTACTGGATCTGGAGAAACCCCTCGTTGGCCACGATGCCCGGAGCATAGTCGCGGCGCCGGTACTCGGCGCGGATGACCGAGAACTCGCTCGGCATGAAGGTCAGCGTCGCGGCGACGCCCTTGTCGCGCATTGCGGCGTCGGTTGCCCGGTCCGAGAACTCGTAGCGGGCGCCGGTGAACCAGCGGCGGCCGAGCTGGTAGTCGCCGGCGACGAAGAAGCCCTGCGCGTCCTGCTTGCCGTCGGGCTGCTCGCGCTGACTCCAGAAATACTCGCTCCTCAGAATGAAGGAGCGGTAGGGCTTCCCCTGGAGCGGCTTCCAGCGATAGACGAGCGCCGCATTCTGAAGGCTCGTGGTGTTGGTCACACTCGTGCCGTTGTGGCCGTACGCGTAAGAGAAGGACGCCTCGATGTTGTGGTCGTCGCCGAAGTCGCGGAACACGCGGTACTGGCCGTCGTAAGTCAGGTCGCCTTTCGCCGGTCCGATGAACAGGCCGTCGCCCGACGTCCCGTCGATCACCTGGAAGTAGGCCTCCGAGAAGGTGTCGCCGGGTAGCTCGATCAGCCTCGAGATCGAGATGCCGTCGCCGGCCCAGCTTTCGAACTGGGGCTGCAGAAGGATGTCCGTGATCGGTAGCGGTTCATCGACCCACGGAAGGACGTGGAGGTGGAAGGTGTTGATCTTGCCGAACTGCATCTTGAACTTGCCGGCCTTTGCCTGAAGCTGCCAGGGCAGGGTCAGGAACGTGACGTAGCCCTCCTCGACCTCCACGCCGTCGTTGCTGAACGAGAGGAAGAGGTCGGCCCGGGCGTAGGGGTCGACGACGGCCTGAAACGAGATCTCGGATTCCTCGACCTGAAACGCCGGGCTTGGCTGCACGGGGTTGTGTCCCACGTTCGCCAGGAAGTTGCCGATAACGGCGATCGCGGGGTTGAAAAACGTGGGGTTCACCGCCCCGCCCGGCGAAGGGGCAGGAGAGGGTGTGGGCGCGGCCGGAACCGGTGGCTCGGGCGGGGGCTCGGGTGACGGTACGGGCGTCGGCGTCGGTGTCGGGTTCTCCTGAGCGCGTGCAGCGGCGTTCGGGGCGAGTACCGTCGCCGCCAGAAGCACGATGATTCGGATCTTCAAGTGGTCCTCCTGCAAACGTTCGTCCTCGGATGGGCGCGCGCGGGACGCGGGCGCCCGCCAGGCTACGAACGCGCGGGTGGAGACCGCCCGGGAAGGTCGAGTCCGGCGACGCGCCCGTCGGCGGGCGGTCCGGCGATCCGCCGCAGGGGAGCCGAGGGCTGGCCGACGGGAAGCGCGACGGAGAAAGGCTGGACGAACGCTGCGACGTGCGAGAGGCACGCGAGGCACGCGTGCGGCGCATCGTCGACGTGCACCCGGGCGAGGCCGCGGTGGGCCTCCAGCGCCTCGCTTCCGATGGGTTCCGGGTGGAGGCCGAAGGAACCGGCGAGCGCCAGCAGGGCCGCGACGCACAGGGCGGCGCGGATGGCCGGCGAGGTTCGGATGCGGCGAAACATCGGAGGGTTCAAAAGCCTTACACACCGATTGTATTCCGAGTTCCCCGACCCCGGGCGCGGGCGTGCGTAGAATGCGCCCGTGAACGCCGAGCCTCCGCCGGCACGCCCCTTCCCGACCACCTCGGCAAACGGGGCGCTTCGCCGGCGGATGTACTGGCTTCTGGGCCTGACGTTCGTCCATGTCTTCGGGGAGGGCGGACTTGCCCTCTTCGAGGCTGTCCGGACGGGGAGCCTGGCGCTTCTGGCATTCGGCCTCGAGAGCATCATCGAGGGAGGTGCGGCGTTTTTGGCCGTCCGGCACCTCGCGCACCTGGCCGACGAGGAGGAGGACCACGCGAAGCGCGACCAGGTCCTCGCGCGCTGGATCGGCGTGTCGTTCCTTTTGCTGGCGGCCTACACGGCGACCCGGGGCGTTCTCGAGCTCGTGCGCGGAACGCACGTGGAGGCGAGCGTGCTGGGTCTTCTGCTGACGATCTTCGCGACGTTCGGCATGCCGGTGATTGGATACTTCAAGTGGAAGACCAGCCGCGTGCTCGGCAGCAAGGGTCTGGCCGCCGAAGCCAAGGAGTCGATCGCCTGCTCGATCGATTCCGGCCTGACCATGCTCGCGATGGTGGGCCATCTCGTCGGTGCGCCCTCGTGGATCGACCCGACTCTCGCGATCCTGATGGTGCCGTGGTTCCTCCGTGAGGGCCTGACCCATGTGCGTGGCCGGGTCCACGCGCACGTCCACTGAGACGTTTCGGTTAGAATAGGCGCCGTTCCGGCGCTTGAATCCCTCGGGGGGATCTGCGCGTAATTTGAGGCCTAAGGAGTTTTGCCGATGTCAAATGAGAATGTGACCCAGGTGTCCGACGCGAGCTTCGACGGGGACATCCTGAAGTCCAACGTCCCCGTACTGGTGGATTTCTGGGCACCCTGGTGCGGGCCCTGCCGTTCGGTGGCCCCCATCGTCGACGACCTGGCGACGCAGTACGCGGGCAAGCTCAAGGTCGCCAAGATCAACGTGGACGAGTCCACGGAGGTCGCGATGCGCTACCAGATCACCTCGATTCCGACCTTCATCCTCTTCAAGAACGGAGAGGTCGCCGACCGCGCGCTGGGTGCCCTGCCCAGGAGCGAGTTCGTCAAGCTGATCGACCGAAACCTCTAACCCCGGAACCAGAAAGCGCAAGAGGGGAGGGAGAAATCCCTCCCCTCTTTTTTCATGCCGTAAGATCGGCTCGTGGCCCACTCGGCGGATTTCCCGAGCGTCCCCTCCCGGTCCCTCGACACCCTCTGGTTCCAGGTTGCCGGAACCGTGTGCAATCTCCAGTGCACCCACTGTTTCCTGTCCTGCGCGCCCTCGAACCACAGCCACGGGATGCTGACGCTCGACGACGTGCGCCGCCGCCTCGAAGAGGGCGGGCCCCTGGGCGTCAAGGAGTACTACTTCACGGGCGGAGAGCCGTTCCTCAATCCCGAGATGCTCTCGATCCTGGAGGAGACGCTGAAGCGTGGGCCGGCGACGGTGCTGACCAACGGTCTCCTCTTGCCGCCCGAGCGCTGTGCGCACCTGAAGGCCCTCGCCGACGCGAGCCCGTACTCGCTCGACATCCGCATCTCGATCGACGGATACAGCGCTGAGACGAACGATTCGATCCGCGGCGAGGGGACCTTCGAGCGCATCCTCGGAGGCATTCGCAACCTCGCTCGCGCTGGTGTCAATCCGGTCGTCACGGTCACGGAGGCCTGCGAAGAGGCCGCGAACGCGGAGGGCCGTGCGCGGCTGCTCGACTGGATGCGATCGATCGGCCTGTCGCGTCCCCGTTTGAAGATCCTTTCGCTCTTTCGCATCGGCGCCGAAGCGTCGCGGCTGCGCGGCTACCAGCCCTGGGAGACCCTCCGCGGGCGCGCTCTGTCCGACGACGAGCTCGACGCCCTCCAGTGCTCCTCATGCCGGATGGTGACTTCCCGCGGCGTCTACGTCTGTCCGATCCTGATCGACGAGCCCGCGGCGAAAATGGGGGAGAAGCTGGCCGAGACGCTGCGCCCGTTTCCGCTCCGCTACCAGGCGTGCTACACCTGCCACGCGTACGGGGTCACATGCCGGACTTGACTAGGGTCGCCTTCTTCGGCGGCGTCTACAGCAACGCGCGGGCGCTCGAGGCCGCGATCGAGGATGCGCGCCGCAGAGGCGCCGACGCATGTACGCGCTGGGTGATTTCGGCGCGTTCGGACCGCACCCGGATCGGATCTTCCCGATCCTGCGGGACGCGGGAGTCCTGGCGATCCAGGGAAACTACGAGGAGTCGCTCTCGGAGGGTGCCGAGGACTGCCGCTGCGGCTACACGGATCCCCGCGACAACCACTTCGCGCAGCTCTCCTACGACTACACGGCCGCAAAGACCGACGAAAGCTGGAAGTGCTGGATGGCCACGCTTCCGAAGACCCGGCGGCTCTCGATCGGCGGCCGGCGGGTCCTGCTCGTCCATGGGTCGCCGAGGAAGATCAACGAGTTCCTGTGGGACTCCACGTCTTCGACGAGTTTCCTCGAGAAACTCCTCGCCGACGCGGGCGCCGACGTTCTGGTGTGCACCCACACCGGGCTTTACTGGGAGCGCCGCCTGCCGTCCGGCGGTCTCGTCGTCAACTGTGGGGCGCTGGGGCGCCCCGCCAACGACGGGCGAACGAATGTCTGGTATGCGCTCGCAACTTTCGGCGAGGATGTATCGGTGGAGTTCGCGCCCGTGAGCTACGACTTCGAAGCCATGGCCCGCGAGATGGAGGAAGAGCGTCTGCCGCGCGAGTTCGTCGAGACGATCCGCACGGGCTGGTGGACGACCTGCCTGGAGATCCTGCCCGCCAGGGAACGCGCGCGCGGCCGATTCTGAGACGCGAAAGGAGGCCCGGCATGGCATGCCTCGGAACACCTCCCGGTTCGGGTCGCTTTTCGGGCAGCTCGCGCCCCGCCCGTGCCTGCCTGGAAGAAGCGGCGCTAACGTGGGGTTGGAGCGAGCGGGCATGAAAAAGACGCTGATCTGGGCGGCCATGGCCGTGGTCATCGCTGCGGGCGCATTCCTGTTGCTGGGCGGGCGAAAGCGCGCGGAGGCCAAGTACCGGACCGCCGTCGTGGACAAGGGCAACGTCACGCAGACGGTGGCTGCGACCGGCACGCTCTCGGCCGTCACGACCGTCAAAGTCGGAAGCGTCGTCTCGGGCAACGTGGCCGCGCTGCACGCCGACTTCAACAAGCAGGTCAAGAAGGGCGACCTTCTGGCCGAGCTCGACCCCATCCCGTTCCAGGAAAAGGTGAACCAGAGCAAGGCCGCCCTCGAGAAGGCCAGAGTCGATGAGCGAAACTCGGAGATCTCGCTGCGTCGCCAGAAGGCGCTCTGGACGCAGCAGCTCGCCGCGCAGGCGGACCTCGACCAGGCTCAGGCGAACTTCGACTCCGCCGTGGCCGCGGTCAACCAGGCCAAGGCCAACCTCTCCTCGTCGGAGACAGACCTGCGCAACAGCAAGATCATCGCGCCCATCGACGGCGTCGTCGTGGACCGGCAATACGACGTGGGCCAGCCGGTGGCGGCGTCGTTCCAGGCGCCCACAATCTTCACGATCGCGCAGGACCTGACGAAGATGCAGGTCTCCGCGGACGTCTCGGAGTCCGACATCGGAATGTGCAAGGTCGGACAACCCGTGCGCTTCACCGTGGATGCGTACCCGGACCAGACGTTCCGGGGAAAGATCGCGCAGATCCGACTGAACGCGACGGTGAACCAGAACGTCGTCACGTATCCGGTGATCATCGAGGTGAAGAACGAGGACCTCGCGCTGCGGCCGAGCATGACCGCCAACGTCTCGATCGACGTCGCGACGGTTCACGACGTCCTGCGCGTGCCCAACGCCGCGTTGCGCTTCCGTCCGGAGGAGTCGGAGAAGTCGGCGCAAAAGCCCACACCGCAGGCCGTGGCGAGCCAGGCCCCCGGCGGCCCAGCGCCCGGCGCGCCCGGCGGCGGTCAGGGGCGCGGCCGCTCCGGCGGCCCGATCGCCGACGCGTCGCGGCAGTTCGATCGCAGCGCCGGCGGCGGCGGACCCCGAAAGAAGCCGGGCCAGACGGTCTACACGATTCCCGCTTCGCTGGCGGATTCGACGGATCCCAAGCCGATCGAGATCCGCACCGGCATCACCGACGGACGGTTTACGCAGGTCGCCGCGGGAGATCTGAAGCCCGGAGACACCGTCATCGTCGGCCTCGTGACGACCAAGGCCGACGCGAGTTCGGGACGCCCCCCCGGCAGTCCGGGCGGGCCCGGCGGAGCACGGAGATTCTAGGTCGCCGGCCGGCGTGAAAAACCGAGATGAACGAGACCAGCCCGGGACAAGTCTCCGCTCTCGTCGGCGCGTCGAGCGCCGCTCAAACCGCCCACGACGTCATCCGCATCGACGATCTGGTCCGGGTGTACCAGATGGGCGAGGTCGAGGTTCGCGCGCTCGACGGCGTCACGCTCGCAATTCGCCCCGGCGAGTTCGTGGCGGTGATGGGACCCTCTGGCTCCGGCAAGAGCACGTTCATGAACATCGTGGGCTGCCTCGACCGGCCCACCTCCGGACGCTATTTCCTCGACGGCGTGGACGTTTCGGAACTCGATCGGGACGACCGTGCCGAGATCCGGAACCAGAAGATCGGTTTCGTATTCCAGTCGTTCAACCTGCTCGCGCGGACGTCGGCGCTGGAGAACGTGGAGTTGCCGTTGATCTACTCCTCCAACGGGAACTCGACGAAGGACCGCCAGGAGAAGGCGCGCCGGTGCCTGGCGATCGTGGGGCTGGCCGGCCGCGAAGATCACCACCCGAGCCAGCTCTCCGGCGGCCAGCAGCAGAGAGTCGCGATCGCCCGCGCGCTCGTCAACGATCCCACGCTCATCCTGGCCGACGAGCCGACCGGCAACCTCGACACGAAGACATCGGAAGAGGTGATGGCGGTATTCCAGCGCTTGAACGACGAGGGTAAGACCGTCGTCGTGATCACGCACGAGCAGGACATCGCGGAGTACGCCAAGCGGATCGTGCTGTTCCGCGACGGCCGCGTCGTCGACGACCAGGAGGTCGCTCGCCGCCGGAGGGCGGGGTGAGGAGGATCCGATGCTGAAGTTCCTGACGATTCTCAAAGTTGCCCTGAAGGCGATCGGCCGCAACAAGATGCGCTCGGCCCTGACGGCCCTGGGCATCATCATCGGCGTGGCCTGCGTGATCGCGATGATCGCCGTCGGCCAGGGCTCGCAGGCCGCGATCCAGGCCCAGATCTCCTCGCTCGGGACCAACTTCCTGATGATCTTCCCGGGCGTCGCGACGCAGTCGGGCGCCCGCATCTTCACTGGCCAATCCACGATCACCGACGACGATGTCGACGCGGTGCGCGCCGAGTGCCCGGCCGTCGCCTACGTCACGCCTGTGTCGCGGTCGGCGGCGCAGATCGTCAGCGGCAGCCTCAACTGGGGAACGCAGGTCCAGGGCGTCGGCGTGGAATGGCCGTTCGTGCGCTCCTGGAACGTGGACAAGGGAGCCTTTTTCTCGGAATCCGACGTGCGCGCGGCCTCCAAGGTCTGTCTCCTCGGTTCGACGGTGGCCAACGCGCTCTTCGAGGGGCAGGACCCCGTGGGGCAGATGGTGCGCATCAAGAACTTTCCCTTCCGCGTCGTCGGCGTCCTGGAGACCAAAGGCGGCAACACGATGGGGCAGGACCAGGACGACGTCGTCATCGCCCCCTACACGACCGTGATGCGGATCCTGAAGAAGACCGTCAAGATCGACATGTTCATGGCCTCCGCGGCTTCGCGCTCGGCGGTCGAGGAGGCGCAGAAGGAGATCGAGGCGCTCTTGCGGCAGCGGCACCGTCTGGCGCCCGGCCAGGACTCCGACTTCATGATCCGGTCGCAGCAGGAGATCGCCCAGACCGCCGACGAGACGTCCAAGACGCTGTCGGTCCTGCTGGCGTCGGCGGCCTCGATCTCCCTGCTGGTGGGCGGGATCGGCATCATGAACATCATGCTGGTCTCCGTGACCGAGAGGACTCGCGAGATCGGGATCCGCATGGCCATCGGCGCCAAGGGCCGGGACGTGCTCACGCAGTTCCTGGTCGAGGCGTTGACGCTGTCGGCGGCCGGGGGAGGCATCGGGATCCTCCTGGGCATCGCCGCGTCGCGGACGCTGGCACGGACGGCCGGATGGCCGATCCTGCTGTCGCCCGCGGCGGTCGTTCTCGCCTTCGGCTTCTCGGCGGCGATCGGAATCTTCTTCGGCTTCTATCCGGCCCGGAAAGCGTCGCGGCTGGATCCAATCGAGGCGCTCCGGTACGAATAGCGCCGCCCGGGTTAAAATTTTTCGGTGTCCCCGCTTCCATTCGAGAGGTTCCGGAAGCGCTTCGATCCTCGCAAGAGCATCGCCGCGCGGCTGCTGATCTCGTCGTTCCTGGCCTTCCTGCTGCCGGCGAGCGTCTTTTTCTTCCTCGTCCAGCGCCGCCTGACCAGCCTGCAGTCCACGTCGACGGAACAGGTCGCGGCGGTCCGCGTCAGCGAGACCGCCATCCGGCTGGGACAGGACGCAAATTTCCGGGCGGAGTGGCTCGTGCGCCGCATTCGGGCAATCGAAGAGGCCGCCTGGTCTCTCTCCTCGGCGGCGAGCCTGGCCCTCCAGAGTCCGGGAGCGGCCAGGCCGGATGACCTGCTTCCCGCCCCGGACGCGCACGGCCACGTCTGGACCGCACGCCCCGAGGGCGACTCGATGGCCGCGATCTCCTCACGCGCCGCGGATCCGGCCGAGGCGAAACGCGACCTGGCGCGGTCGCGCAGCCTCGTGCCGTTGATGGCGGAGCTGCGCCGCCGCCGCCCCGCGATCAAGACGGTGAGCCTGTGGACCGCGTCGGGTGTCGTGCGGCATTCGCCCTGGCTCGACTTCCACCGCGCCAACCAGGAATCCGGGGGAGAGCTCGAGCGATTCGTCTTCAATCGCTTCGCGAAATTTCCGGAAGCGCCGCCGGCCGGCGGAGACGTCGCCGTCTGGGCCGAGGCGCATGCCGGCCCATCCACGTCCCCGCCCAGGGACAGCGACGCGAGCCTGTACGTTCCCGTTCGCGGCGGGAACGGCGCTCTCCTCGGCGCCGTCGCACTCGAGGTGGATGCGCGCCGATACGTCGCCGAGGCGATGGAGCCCTGGGATCCCCCCGGCGACTTCTGGTTCGTCACCGATTCCACGGGCCACGTCATCTCGATGACGCCCCGGGCGGCCGCGGTCCTGGGCTGGGACGGCGCCAATGGCCAGCCCCTTCAGGACGCGCCCTCTCCCGAATTGAAGCGCCTGGCGTCACAGACGCGGCGCGGCGCGCGGTCGAGCGAGGAGTACCTCGTCGACGGCAAACATGTCCGCATCGCGGCCGCTCCCGCAGGGGAGACCGGCTGGATCTTCTACGAGGGGCTCTCGCGAGAGGCGCAGGAGATGATCCGGAGCGAGTCCGAGAAGGCGCTCCCGCAGGCCTCCTTCTCGATCCTGAAGCGCGACGTGCTGCTTCTTTTCGCCCTGCTTCTGCCCGCCGTCGCGGTGATCTTCGGCATCGTCTCCCGTCGGATCACCGCGCCCGTCTCCGAGCTCGTGAAGGCCGCGGAGGACATCGGCCGCGGCAGAGCCGTCGAGATCCGGGGGAAGGAGGCGTCCGACGAGCTCGGCCGTCTCGCGTCGGCCGTCGACACGATGAGCCAGCGCGTCGACCGGCGGGTCGAAACGCTGCGCCGCCTGCACCAGTTTTCCCGCTCCGCCTACCGCATGACCGACTTCAAGGAAGTCCTGGCGCGCTCTGCCCAGGCGATCGCGGGCTTCACCGACGCCGAGAGCGTGTACGTCCTTCTCTTCGACCGCAACACCAACCGGCTCGAGGCGGTCCTGCCGGCCTGGAATCTGACGGAGGAGCATGGCCGAGAAGCTGAAGGTCTCCGTGGACGCGCGCTCGATCGCCGGGATGGTGTTCCGCACCGGCGAGCCCTACTGCACCAATGACGTGGCCCACGACCCCTATGCGAGCCAGACGCTCCACGGGGTGCTCGGCGCGACGAGCGCGGCGTTTGCGCCGTTGAAGACGGAGGAGGAGACCCTCGGCGTCGCCGTCGCGATCAATCGTCCGGGGGGGTTCGGGCAGGAGGAGCTCGACGCGCTGCAGTCCTTCGCGGACCTCTCCTCGCTGCTGCTGAAGAACGCGCGCCTCTACACGACGCTGACCGGAACGGTGGACGAGCTGCGCCGGGCGAGCCGCCTCAAGGACCATTTCCTCCAGAACGTCAACCACGAGCTGCGCACGCCCCTGACCGCGATCGTCGGCTGGACCGACCTCTTCGAGGAGGAGGACATCGATCCGAAGACCACGCGCCGGGGGATCCGGCAGATCCGCCAGTCGGCGCGCGTTCTGCTCGCCCTGATCGACGACCTGCTCGATCTCGCCCGCCTCGACCGCGGGGCTCTGACCCTGTCGCTCAAGTCGGTCCTCCTCTCGGAAGTCGTCCAGCGCTCGATGGAAACCGTCCGACTGATGGCCGAGTCGCGCGGGGTCGTCCTGATCCTGGCGCCGCTGCCCGAGCCAATGCCGCCGGTCCGGGCCGATCCGCTGCGCGTTCAGCAGATCCTGTGGAACCTTCTCGCCAACGCGATCCAGTTCACGCCGCCGCACGGCCGGGTCGTCGTGAGGGTGGAGCGGGAGCCCGAGCGCTATCTCGTCAGCGTCGAGGACGACGGCATCGGGATCCCGGAGAGCGAGCTTCCGCACGTCTTCGAGCGGTTCCGGCAGGTCGACGGCTCGGCGACGCGCGGCCACGCCGGAATGGGGATCGGCCTCGCGCTGGCGCGCTCCCTCGTCGAGCTCCACGGCGGGACGATCTGGGCCTCGAGCGTGGTGGGACAGGGAAGCCGATTCACGTTCGCGATGCCGATCCGGCCGGCGCAGCGCCGCGCCGCGGACTCCAGCGCCGTTGCCGTAGCGCGCGAAGCCAAAGCCGCCGAAGCCGAAGAAGAGGAGGAGGAGAGCGAACCGGCCTAGCCGGACGCGGCGGGAAGGCCTGTGCCTTTGAGGAGGTCCTTGACGACTTTCACCGTCTCCTCCTTCCCGGGCACGCAGAGGTTGGGGTCCTTCTCCTTGCCGGAGGCGAGTGCCGCGGCGTAGCCCTCGCAGTCGTAGCCGCAGGCGGTGCAGTCGGTCTGGGCCATGGCCGCGTAGAGCTTCAGGGCCAGGTCGCCGCCCTTGGCCATCTCCATGCGCTTGGGAAGCGGAATCGTCTCGTCGTGGAACGCGGGCGCTTCCTTCTTGGGCTTGGCGGCGACGACCTCTTCCTCTTCGCGTCCGGTCTCGATCCACTCCCCGTGGGAGAGGCAGTTGGGACAGATGAAGCTGTAGTCCCAGCCCTGCGGAATGAAGACCGCCGGCGTCCGAAAGACGACGAGGGGCTCGAAATCCTGCGGGCAAGTCGGCGCCTCGCGCTCCTGCGCGTCGCGCACCATCGTCTTCAGATGGGGCCGCGAGAACTCGATCTGCTTGGGTTTCTGGGAGAAGCGGAAGACCTCCTTGCCCTTGGGGCAGACCATGACGACCTGGGGCTTGTAGACGCGGTCCACGAAGAAGGTCCGCATGGGCACGTCGTGCGAGGGGCAGACCGAGGCCGCGTCTTTCCAGAAGGAGGCGACGAGCT
Source organism: uncultured Acidobacteriota bacterium (assembly GCA_963733815.1). Taxonomy (GTDB): domain Bacteria; phylum Acidobacteriota; class Thermoanaerobaculia; order UBA5066; family Gp7-AA6; genus DAHUXD01. The sequence continues at coordinate 107,535 of CAVTEG010000007.1, forward strand.
GGGACTTTTCGGGAAGCGACAGTCTCATCGAGCTCCGATTATAGCGGGGTCAGCCGCGCACGAACGGGTTGGCGCGCTTCTCCTCGCCGATCGTCGTGCCGGGACCGTGCCCGCAGGCCACGGGCGTGTCCTCGGGGAGCGAATAGAGCCGCGTGCGGATGGAATCGAGGATGGTGTCGGTGTCGCCGCCCCAGAGATCGGTGCGGCCGATGGATCGGCGAAAGAGCGTGTCGCCGGCGAAAAGCGCGGGCGCGTCGCCCGAGAGCAGGTAGCAGGTCGAGCCCGGCGTGTGGCCGGGCGTGTGGATCGCCGTCACGGAGTGGCGCCCGAAAGGAATCGTCTCGCCGTCGGCGATCGGGGAGTCGATCGGAAGCGGCTCTCCGGCCGGGATCCCGAACATGGCCGCCTGATCCGGCAGGGCGTCATAGAGGGGGCGGTCGGCGGAGTGCAGGCGGATCGCGGCGCCCGTCTTTTCCTTCACGGCCCGCGTCGCTCCGATGTGATCGAAGTGGGCATGCGTGTGCAGGAGCGCCACGGGACGCGCCTTCATCGCGTCGAGAGCGCGCAAGATCCGTTCCGGCTCGTCGCCCGGGTCGATGACGAGGGCTTCGCCCGTGGCCTCATCCAGCAGGATCGAGCAGTTGCACTGGAGGGGACCAACCGGGATCGTCTGGATGCGCGGGGCGGCGGCCGTCACGGGTTGACCGCGACGACGGTGTCCACGTCGTGGCGCTCCTTGCGCGAGGGGCTGGTCCAGACTTTCTCGAGCGAGGAGAGGTTGAGCTGGATCGCCCACTCCTGATTGTCGCTGCGGCGGTGCTCGGAAGCGAAGAGTTTGCGGCGGCTTCGCGGCGTGAAGATCTCCCAGCGCACGTAGCCGAAGTCGGCGAGCTCGTCGTGGAGATAAAAGCCGGGAACCTTTTCACCCGGCTCGATGGCTGTGCCGCCGACCGTCGCGAGGCCGAACCCGTTTGCCGCGAGCCTCTCCTCGAACTCCGCGCGCACGAGGCGGCCCTTGAGCCTCAGGCTGTGCCGGCCGCGCGCGACGCCGCGTCCCAGGATCAGGTCGTCGAGCGCGTCGGAGAGCTCCTTCTCCACGAAACCGATCTTAGCGCGCACCAAAGGCCGTTTCCCGACGCTGCGGATCCAGTCGATGGAGCACGGCCGGTCCCGCTCCCTCGGCTTTTGGAAACGCGAAAGCCGGAAAAGGTTCGGCCCACCGCCGCAGCTCCGGACTCTGCGGATGACCGGCAAGAACGAGCCATGCTCGCTGGCCGGGCTTCCACGCCCAGGTCAGCCGGACGGCTTCGCCTTCGAGATTGGCGATGTCGGGCTCAGGCGTGCCTGCCTTTTCCATCGCCTGGTAGAGCCAGTCCGGCCCGACGAGGTAGTAGGCGAGGCAGAGCTGCGTCCACTGGTTTTCGACGAAGACGCGATCGGAGGGCGGCGCCTGGCTCTTCAGGAATCGGGCCAGGGGCCTCCAATCCGCTCGTCCTTCGCGGTAGTAGACAGACAGCCCGCGCGCGGAAAGGTAGACGCATCCGGCCAGAAGTGCAGCACCAAGGATGCGCGTCGTGCGACGGGAGAGCAGACCGGCGATCGGCAGCGCGGCTAGGATGGGCAGTGACAAGCCGGCCGGAAGATAGTGACGGGTCCCGTACCAATGCGGATGAAGACGGGTAAGGACTTCGATCACCAGGAACGCCACGATGAGCCACACGCCGAAGAAGCGCGCGCCTTTTCGGCGGGCCGCGAGCACCAGACCGGCGAGGACGAGAGCGACGTAGATTCCGGTTCCAGGTCGGAAAGGCCATCCCTCCTTCGGCGCGAATGCGAAGAAGGAGAGTGTCTCGCCCAAGCGGTGGCTTGTCAGGGGTTCCGGCAGCACTGGTGGCGGACGCCGCGCGGCTTCGAGCACGACGGGCCACCACGGTAAGTACGCGAGCCAGAGCGCGAACGCGAAGAACGGGCTCCAAATCAGGAACCAGCGCGCGGCCGTGCGGCGCTCCCGCTCGGCTGTGAGCGCATCCTCCACGAGCAGTGCCAGCGCCGCGATGCCGAGCACCACGGCGGCGAGATAGAGGCTGTAGGCCGTCGCGAGACAAAGCACCCACAGAGTGACCACACGCGGCCCGGACGGCCGCCGCAAGAACGAGTCCAATGCGATCAGGGATACGCAAAGGAAGAAGAGCCCGATCGCATAAGGCCGGTACTCCTGCGAGTAGCGAACGTGAAACGGCGTTACCGCGAGGAGCAGAGCGGCCGTCAGGCCGGCGAGCTCTCCGATCCGCCGGGCGACGAGGATCGCGACCGCCCACACGGTCCCCAGACCCCAGAGGACCGCCGGAATCCTGCGCCACCAGTCGTCCGGGCCCGGGTATGCGACGAAACGGTTGACGAGGTAGTCGAGCGGCGGATGGACGGCGTCGAAACGCAGCGATTTCCAGAAGAACTTCCACGACCCTCGAACCCAGAGGGCTTCCATGACCTCGTCGAGCCAGAAGGAAAAGTGGTCAAGCCGGTAGATCCGGATGGCGGCAGCGATGATGAGGATCGCGGCGAGGGCCAGCCGGAAGCGGCGCGACACGAGCGGGAGGATAGCGCACGGAGGGATGTCATCCCGAGCGCAGCGAGGGATCCCTTTCGAGCCACAGCGCGGCTTCTAGAGAGATCGCTCGTCGCGGAGCCAGTCCCACTGCCGCGGCTCGGCGGCCTCGTCGCAGATCGTCCGATTCAGCCGCCATCGCGCGCCTCGGGGTCGAGGCGGTGGAGCACGGCGCCTTCCGCCTTTGGAAACGCGAAGGCGGGGAAGCGTTCGGCCCACTTCCGCAGATCCGGACTCTTCGGCTCGCCGGCGAGGACGAGCCACGCTCGCTGTCCGGGCAACCAGGCCCACGTCAGACGGGTCATGTCGCCCTCGAGGTTCGCCACGTCGCGCGAAGGGGTTCCGATCTTTTCCATCGCCTGGTACAGCCAATCCGGCCCGACGAGGTAATAAGACAGACAGAGTTGCGTGTACTGGTTCTCGACGAAGATTCGCTCCGAAGGGGGCGCTTCGCGTCGGACGAAAGCGGCGAGCGTTCTCCAGTCGGCGCGGCCTTCGCGGAAGTAGATGGAGAGTCCGTGCACGGACAGCGCGGCGTACGCGCCGAGGAGCGCGACGCCGAGCGGTCGGAGCGCGCGACGCTCGAGGAGCGCGGCGATGGGAAGCGCGGCGAGGATCGGCACGGCGACGCCGGCCGGAAGGTAGAGCCGCCCGCCGTAGAAATGCGGATGGATCCGGTCGAGCGCCTCGACGGTCGCGACGCCGGCTGCGAGCCAGATCACGAAGAATCGGCCTCCGATCCGGCGAGACGCGAGGAGCGCCCCCGCCAGCACGAGCGCTCCGTAGAGCGCCGCTCCGAGTCCGAGCGGCCAACCGTCCTTCGGCGCGAATGCGAAGAAGGAAAGGACCTGGCCCGCGCGCTGCGCTGTGAGCGGAGCCGCCGGCGCCATCGCCGGGCGGCGCGCCGCCTCAAGGACCACGGGCCACCACGGCAGATAGGCCACCCAAAGAGCGAACGCAAACGTCGGGCTCCAGATCAGGAACCAGCGAGCGGCGGTGCGGCGCGCCGGTCCGCTGTGAGAGCGTCTTCCACCAGCATCGCCAGCGCGGCGATGCCGAGAACCACGGCGGCGAGGTAGAGGCTGTAGGCCGTGGCCAGGCAGAGGAGAAAGAGCACGAGCAGACGAGGCCAGGAGGGCCGGCGAAGGAACGCGTCCAGCGCGACGAGCGAGACGCAGAGAAAGAAGAGTCCGATCGCGTAGGGCCGGATACTCCTGCGAGTACCGGACGTGAAAGGGCGCGATCGCGAGAAGCGCCGCAGCAGTCAGGCCGACGAGCTCTCCCATTCGCCGCGCCCCCAGAACCGCGACCGCCCACACGGTGCCCAGGCCGCAGAGGACTGCGGGAATCCGACGCCACCAGGTCGTCGGGACCGAGGCGATTCGACGAAACGGTTGACGAGGTAGTCGAGCGGAGGGTGGACGGCGTCGAAGCGCAGCGATTTCCAGAAGAACTTCCACGTCCCTCGGACCCAGAAGCCCTCCATGACTTCGTCGAGGCCGAAGGAGAAGTGGTCCAGCCGGTAGATCCGGATGACCGCGGCGGTGAGCAGGATCGCGGCGAGGGCCAGCCGGAATCCGCGTGACACGACGCGAGGATAGCGCGTGTCGGAGTAGACTGCCGCGGCTTGGCTGCCGCGTCGCAAGTGGTTCGATTCAGCCTCGCCCTCTGGGTCGGGGGCACGCTGCTGGTCGCGCTCGCGGCCCCGGTCATCTTCGGGAGGATCGCTTCCCGCGACCTCGCCGGAGGAGTCTTCGGCGAGATCCTGCGGCGCTTCGAGATCGTCAAGCAGGTTCTCTCGCTGGCTCTGGTCATCGGCGTCTTCGTGGAGCTGGAGCAAGGCCTCCGGCTGCACGGCCGATCGGCGGCGGGAGCGATCGCCATCTTCGTCTCGATCGCCACCAACGTCTATCTGGCGATGGTTCTTCGTCCGAGGATGGACTACTTTCGGGCGAAAGTCGGGTCCTTCGACGCGGCGGCCGCCGACGACCCCTGGAGGAAACGGTTCGACCGCCTGCACCGGCGCGCCACGCGTGTGCTGCTGCTCGGCGGGATCGCCGCGGCCGTGGGCCTCGCGCTGTGGAGCTAGCTCAGCTCCTCAGGCGGGCGACGACATCGATTTCGACCGCCGCGCCTTTCGGGAGCTCCGCGACGGCGACCGTCGATCGCGCGGGACGATGGTTTCCGAACCTTTTCGCGTAGACCGCGTTCATCGCCGCGAAGTCGGACATGCGCAGCAGGTAAACCGTCGCCTTCACCACGTCGTCCAATCGGCAGCCGCCGGCCGCGAGAACCGCCTCGAGATTGTCGAACACGCGTTCCACGCCGGCCTCGAAGCCGCCGGTGACCAGCTCTCCGGTGGCCGGATCCAACGGCACCTGGCCGGATGCGAACAGGAAGCCTCCGTCGGAGACCGCCTGCGAGTACGGTCCGATGGCTTTCGGGGCACCGTCGGTGGCGATGGTCTTCATGGCGTCTTACGTCCGTGCGTGCGTCGTTTCCGGGCTAGAATAGTCGGAACCGCGGAACAAAACGATGTCTGTCGAGCGAATCCAGCTTCTTCACGAAGACTACATTCGCCTGACCGAGAGGTTCAAGGCGCTCTGGACGTTTCATCAGTTTCTGCGGGGGGTCCAGAAGACGTTCTTCGCGACCGAGCCGACCTACGCGCTGGATTTCGGGAAGCTCTACGACGACGTGCGCGCCGTCGCCGGAGCGATCGACACGACGTCGCCCGAGAAGGTGGCCCCGCGGATTCGCGAGCTCGCCGAGAGGCTCGACGCCTTTTCGCGCAAGCTCCGTGAGGCCGACCGCCACATCTCACCCTCGTACGTGCGGCGCTTCTTCGAGAAGGTCCAGCCCCAGGACGAAAAGATCGCCTTCCACCTCTTGCGCTTCTACTTCTCGCAGCCCGAGGTCGACGAGGACGTCGTGGACAAGGTCGACTTTCTCGCCACGGTCGTGGCCTCGGGGGACCGCCGGGGCGAGGACGAGCGCCCGCGTCCCGACGTGCGCAAGTTCTTCGAGTCCGCGACCGCGACGTCGGTCTGGCCGCGGCTGGAAGCGACGGCCGCTCCCACGATCATCCGCGCGTTCGAGGAGCTCGCGGCCGACATGGCGCGGGCGCAGGAGTTCGAGGACCTGGTCACGGCGCGCCTGCTGAACAACGTCCGCACGCTCAAGCGCCGCGTGGCGAGCGGTCTCTCCAACCCCGAAGTCCTGGCCGCGGTCGCCTCCTGCAACCTGCGCACGCGCTCGGTGTTCCATCGCCTCTACGAGCGCGAAGAGCACCGGCTCGAAGAAGCGACCGATCGCATCGCCGACCTCGAGAAGGAGCTGACTCGTGGAGGTCTCGAGGTGCCGACGGCCGATGAGTTCCGCCGGTTTCACGACTCGCGCCAGAGGTACGAGCGGCAGGCCAGGGAGTCCAACGTCAAAGCCCTCCAGGTCGTCGAGTTGAAGGAGGCGATCGGGGAAGTGCTGGGCCGGTTCGAGCTCGCCGGGCTCGCCGCCGAGGACATCGACGAGGCGCTCGAGCTCGTCGAGGAGGTCGAGGCCGACGCCACGGACGACGGCTTCTGGAAGCCGTACCTCGACCGGGTGCTCGGAGCGGTCGAGCTCTACGACGACGGGGCCGGAGCTCTTCGCACGGACATCGCGGGTCTGGAGAACCTGCGGCTGGAGACCTGGGAGCTGAAGGCCGCGCGGCGCACGGTGGCCGCCGGCGGCGAGGCCCCGACCGATCGCGACCGAACGCTGCTGAAGTCCGTGGCCCTGCGGCTGAAGGCCGAGGAAGAAACCGAAACGCTGCGTGCGGGAGCCCCCTCGGCTCCCTCCACGGAGACGCTTCGCGCGGCCAAGGCGACTTTGGCTCGTGCCCACGCGCTGGACGCCGCCCTCTCCAGCGTCATCGACGAGGCCGAGGCCGTCAGCTCCTCCGAGGAAATCCGCGCGTGGTCGCGGACGCGCTTCCGGCTCTTGCGCGCGACCTCGGATCTCTGGCTCATGCAGGATTCGCCCCGAAGCGACCGCCGCGAGAGCCGCGGGTAGGTCCCGGCCCTCCTCGCCTCCGCCCATATACTCCCGGTTCCATGAGTGAGCCGGAGAGGCCCGCGACGCCGGAATCCGGCGAGGACGAGAGCGACCTGCTCCGAAACCGGCGCGAGAATCTGCGCCGCCTCGGGGAGCTGGGCCTTGCGGAGACACCGCTCCGCTTTCCCGTCACGGCCACGGTCAGCGAGATCGGGCATCGCCACCGCGAGGAGCCGGGCGAGGCTCTCGAGGCTCGCCACATCGCGGTCACGACCGCCGGCCGCGTGCTGGCCCTGCGGACCGCGGGGAAGGCCGGGTTTTTGGACCTGTCCGACGGGCGCGCCCGCCTCCAGGTCTACGTGCGGCGGGACGCCGTGGGCGAGAAGGCGTTCGCGCTGTACCAGGCGCTGGATCTCGGCGACTGGCTGGGGGTGGAAGGGGAGATCTTCAAGACGCGCACGGGCGAGCTGTCGGTCAAGGCGCGGACGCTGACGTTTCTCGGCAAGAGCTTCCGCCCGCTGCCCGAGAAGTGGCACGGCCTGAAGGACGTGGAGAGCCGCTACCGCCAGCGCTATCTCGACCTCGCCGTCAACCCGGAGTCGCGCGAGGTCTTCGAGCGCCGCGCCGCGATCGTCCGGCACATCCGGTCGTTCCTCGACGCGCGGGGATTCCTCGAGGTCGAGACGCCGATGATGCAGCCGATCCCGGGCGGAGCGATCGCCCGACCCTTCGTGACGCATCACAACACGCTGGATCTCGACCTCTATTTGCGGATTGCGCCGGAGCTCTACTTGAAGCGCCTCGTCGTCGGAGGGATGCCCCGCGTCTATGAGATCAACCGCAATTTCCGCAATGAGGGCATCTCGACGCAGCACAACCCCGAGTTCACGATGCTCGAGTTCTACCAGGCCTACGCCGAGGCGAGCGACCTGATGACATTGACGGAGGAGCTTCTCTCGGGCCTCGCGCGCGACGTGGCGGGGAGCCTGCGCACACCCTGGGGCGAAGATGCGATCGACTGGACGCCTCCCTTCCGGCGGCTGACCATGCGCGAGGCCGTCGTGACGTTCACGAAGGAAGACCCGCGGGGAGCCCTCTCGCCCGAAGACCTGGCCGACGACGCACGGCTTCTCTCGGCGGCGGCGCGCTACGGTGTGGAGAAGCCGGATCGCTTCCGGGGCCAGAAGGGCAAGCTCCTGGCGGAGGTCTTCGAAGCCGTGGCCGAGCCGCATCTGGTCCAGCCCACGTTCATCCGGGAATTCCCGACCGAAATCTCGCCGCTGTCGCGGCAGACGCCGGGGGACCCCGAGTGGGTCGACCGCTTCGAGCTCTACGCCGGCGGCATGGAGATCGCCAACGCGTTCTCGGAGCTCACGGACCCCGCCGAACAGGCCGCGCGGTTTCGAAAGCAGGCCGACGATCGCGCACGCGGCAACCTCGAAGCGGCGCCTTACGACGAGGACTACGTGGAGGCCCTCGAGTACGGGCTGCCCCCGACCGCGGGCGAGGGGCTGGGGATCGATCGCGTCACGATGCTCCTGACCGACCGGCACTCGATTCGCGACGTCATCCTGTTTCCGCTGCTGCGGCCGCGAGGCTAGATTGCGCTTCGAGACGTTGGTCGCGCTGCGCTATCTGACGACGTCGCGGCGGCGCGCCCACGTGGCTCTGATCGCGCTGATCTCGATCGTGGGTATCGCCGTGGGAGTGATGGCCCTGATCATCTCGCTCGCCCTGCTCTCGGGGTTCCAGGACCGGATCCGGAGCCAGATGATGGAGAAGAGCGCGCACCTGCGCGTCTCGCCGGAGCGTGGCGACCGGCTGGCGGACGCGGACAAGGTCGCGCGCGCGCTGGCGGGGATCCCGGGCTTCGTCGCGTCCGGCCCGGCCATCGAGGGACGGGGCTGGGCGGCGGATCTCGAGGGAACGTCGGGCTTCTTCATCCGGTATCGCAACGGCGGAGCCCGGCCGGCGGCCGAGGGTTCGGACGCGCGCGTCTCGGGCGCGCTCGCCGCACGGCTTCACCTCCAACGCGGCGACCTCTTCCGCGTGATCTCGTCGCGCACGCGTCTGTCTCCGATCGGGCCGATCCCCGTCGGCGAGCTGCTGCGCGTCGCCGATATCTTCGGAGCGAGTGGGCTCTCCCGTAGCTCCGACGTCGAAGTTTCGGAGGACACGGCTCGCGTCCTGTCGGGGGTCGCGAGGGGCGCGGGTGCCTGGGAAGCCCGGCTCACCGATCCGCGAAAGGCCGATGCCGCCGCCGATGCCGCGCGCGCCGCCCTCGGGCCCGGATATGTCGTCGAGACCTGGAGAGAGCTCAACGCGCCGCTGGCCTTCGCGCTCCGCCTGGAGAAGGTCGTGATCTTCGCGACGATCGCGCTCATCATCGTGGTTGCGGCCTTGAACATCGTCTCCAACATCGCCCTGACGGTGATCGAGAAGAAGCGGGACCTCGGCGTCTTCACGTCGATGGGAGCCACGCCGGCCTCGCTCCAGCGCGTCTACCTGACCCTGGGCGCGGTCATCGGAGTCGTCGGGACCTCGATCGGTCTGGCGCTCGGCGTCGGTCTTTCGATGACAGCGGATCGATTCCAGATCGTGCCGCTGCCGTCCGAGGTCTACGTCATGACGCACGTGCCATTCGCGGTCCACGGCGCCGAGGTCGCCGCGGTCGCGGCCTTCGCCCTGGCCACGGCCATGCTCGCGTCGGTTCTGCCCGCGCGCGCCGCCGCGAAGCTGGCTCCCGGCGAGGCGATCCGGCTGTCGCGATGACGCTCGCGATCGAGGCCAGGCACCTCTCCAAGACCTACACGGGGGAGGGGGCGCCGGTCACCGTTTTCCGAGACCTCTCCTTCGAGCTTCCGGCCGGGGATTTCGCGGCGGTGATGGGCCCCTCGGGATCCGGAAAGTCGACGCTGCTCCATTTGATCGGAGGCATCGACCGTCCCGATTCGGGGACGATCCATGTCTTCGGGAGGTCACTCGAGGACCTGTCGCCGCGGTTCCGCGCGCGCTTTCGAAACGAGCAGATCGGCTTCGTTTTCCAGTTTCACCATCTCTTGCCGGAGTTCACGGCCGAGGAGAACGTCGCGTTTCCGGATCGCATCGCCGGCGTGCCCGAGCGGGAGGCGCGCCGCCGCGCGGCCGAGCTTCTGGAGCGGGTGGGCCTCGCGGAGCGGCGCGATCACGGAGCGCGAGCCCTGTCCGGAGGCGAGCAGCAACGCGTGGCGATCGCACGCGCGCTCGCCCGCAGGCCCGGCCTGCTGCTTGCCGACGAGCCCACCGGCAACCTCGATGCCGCGGCGGCCGCTTCCGTGTTTTCGCTGCTGCGTGAGCTGCACCAGGAGCGCGGAATGACGACGCTTCTCGTCACTCACAATCCGGATCTGGCGTCGCGCTGTGATAGACTTTTCACGATGTCCCGGGAAGGAATCTCGCCGTCTCCTGGTTTGTCCGAGCGAGGATGAGCGCCGAGCGTCCGAGCTTTCCTGCCATGGCCGATCCCACCCATGTTTGAGAAATACAACGAGAAGGCCCGGCGCGCCCTGTTCTTCGCCCGGTACGAGGCGTCGAAGCTCGGCTCCAAGGTAATCGAGTCCGAGCACCTGCTGCTGGGCATCCTCCGCGAGGGCGAGGACATCATCAAGGAGATCTTCGCCCGCTTCAACGTCAAGCCCGAGGACGTGCGCCGCGAGATCGAGGGCGACCGGATCTTCGTCGAGCGCATCTCCTCGACGGCGGAGCTGCCGCTGTCGGAGGAGTCCAAGAAGATCCTGGCGTACGCCTCCCACGAGGCCGAGTCGATGATGCACCCCTACGTGGGGACCGAGCACCTGCTGATCGGTTTGCTGCGCGTGGACGGCTGCGTCGCGGGGAGACTCCTGACCGCCCGCGGATTCAATCTCTACGGCGTTCGCGAGGAGACGATCTCGCTCATCAAGGAGCGGGAAGTTTCGAAGCAGAAGAAGGAGCTTCCGTTCCTGGCGGAGTACAGCCGCGACCTCACCCAGCTGGCCGGCGCGGGGACCTTCGATCCCCTGATCGGGCGCGAAAAGGAAGTCGAAAGGATCATCCAGATCCTCTCTCGCCGGACGAAGAACAACCCCATCCTCCTCGGAGAGCCCGGCGTCGGAAAGACGGCGATCGTCGAGGGGCTGGCGACCCGGATCGTCGAGGGCGCCGTCCCGATGTTCCTGTCGTCGAAAAAAATCCTGGCGCTCGACCTCTCGCTGATCGTGGCCGGCACGAAGTACCGCGGGCAGTTCGAGGAACGCCTCAAGGGGATCATTCGGGAGCTCCGCGAGAATCCGGACCTGATCATCTTCATCGACGAGATCCACTCGCTCATCGGCGCGGGCTCGGCCGAGGGCTCGCTCGACGCCGCCAACATCCTGAAGCCCGCGCTCTCCCGCGGCGAGGTCTCGTGCATCGGCGCGACGACGCTGAAGGAGTACCGCAAGTACATCGAGAAGGACCGCAGCCTCCTGCGCCGCTTCCAGGCGATCCATGTGACGGCGCCCTCGGAGAACGAGACCTTCGAGATCCTCGAAGGCGTCAAAGACCGCTACGAGCAGTTCCACAAGGTCCGCTACTCGGCCGAAGCGATCAAGACGGCCGTGTATCAGTCCAACCGTTACATCACCGACCGCTTCTTCCCCGACAAGGCGATCGACATCCTCGACGAGGCCGGCGCCAAGGTGAAATTGAAGCGGGTGGCCGACACGCAGAACCTGCGCAAGCTCGAGCTCGAGATCCGCCAGATCGTCAAGGAGATGAAGAAGGCAATCTCGGACAAAGACTTCGAGAAGGCCGTGTTCCTGCGGGAGCGCGAGATCGAGCTCAAGGAAGAGATCGAGCGCGCCAAGGCCCAGACCGCGGAGCGCAGCGAGGCGACCCAGGAGGTCACTCGCCGCGACATCGAAGAGATCATCTCCTCCTGGACCGGGATTCCCGTGGCGTCGCTCGAGATGGAGGAGGCCGAGAAGCTCCTCCACATGGAGGACGCGCTGCGCAAGCGCATCGTTGGCCAGGAGCCCGCCATCATCGGCGTGTCCAAGGCGATCCGGCGGTCGCGGCTGGGCGTCAACAACCCGAATCGCCCCATGGGCTCCTTCATCTTCCTCGGGCCCTCCGGCGTCGGGAAGACCGAGGTCGCGCGGCGGCTGGCGGAGTTCCTGTTCGAGAACCAGAAGTCCCTCGTGCGCTTCGACATGTCCGAGTACATGGAGAAGCACGCGGTTTCCAAGCTCATCGGCTCGCCCCCGGGCTACGTCGGCCACGAGGAGGGCGGCCAGCTGACCGAGCGGATCCGCCGCAATCCGTACAGCGTCATCCTCTTCGACGAGATCGAGAAAGCGCACCCCGACATCGCCAACCTCCTGCTCCAGATCCTGGAGGACGGCATCCTGACGGACGCCTACGGCAACCTCGTGGATTTCAAGAACACGCTCATCATCATGACCTCCAACATCGGGACCAAGCACCTCGTCAACCGCACGCGCATGGGCTTCGGCGGATCGCGGGAAGCCCAGAGCAGCAAGGAGATCGAGGACCTGGTGTTGAAGGAGCTGCGGCGGGACTTCTCGCCGGAGTTCATCAACCGTATCGACGACATCATCGTCTTCCACCCCCTGGGACGTCCGGAGCTCGCCCGGATCTGCCGCCTGCTGATCGACGACGTCAACGCGACGATCGCGCCCAAGGGCGCCACGATCGACGTCGACGACGCCGCCATCGAGTGGCTTCTGGCGCAGAGCGGGGAGGACCCCAACATGGGCGCCCGGCCGCTGCGGCGGGCGATCCAGAAGCACGTCGAAGACCCGGTTTCCGAGCTTCTGATCGCCGCGCGCGAGGAGCGCCTGGAAGCGATCGATGTCCGAGTCGGTCCCGAAGGGCTGCGTGTCACGGCGCGCGAGAGCGAGCCGATCGCCCAGGGCCGGTAGCGGGTTGCGCTCGGGTCCGCTCGTCGCCGCATGGATCGCGGCGGCGGCGGTCGCTCTCGGCGTGGCGCGAGGCCAGGAGCCGGCGCCGACGCCTCCGCCCCTTCCCATTCCCACGCCCGCGGCCGCCCCGGCGCCCTCGGAGGTCGCTCCTCCGGCCGCCCCATCGACGGCGACGGGAGAACGGATCGTCGGCATCCGCGTGGTCGGGTACCAGACGGTGTCGCCGGACACAATCGCCCACTACCTGGGCATCAAAGTCGGGGAGCCCTACGACCCCGAGGTGATCAAGAAGAACTTCCCGGCCCTGTGGGAGGTCGGGCTGCTCGAGAACGCGCAGATCGAGGCCGAGCGGGGTCCCGACGGCGTCACCCTCGTGGTTACCATCGAGGAACGGCCGATCGTCAAGGAAATGGAGTTCGAAGGCAACAAGAAGCTCTCGACTTCCCAGATCAAGGACGCCCTCAAGGAAAACAAGATCGAGCTCCACGTCGGGGCGCCCCTGTCGCTGCGGGAGATCGCGCGGGCGCGCTCCGGCATCGCCGACCTGTACCTGGCCAGCGGCTTCCGCAGCGCGACGGTCGAATACAAGGTCGAGGACATCACCAAGACCGAGAAGAAGGTCGTCTTCATCATCGACGAGGGCGAGAAGGTCAAGATCGAGTCGATCCAGTTCACCGGCAACGCCCACGTGTCCGCGCAGGCGCTGCGCAACGCCATGACGAAGACGAAGGTGGCCGTCTTCTGGCGCTTCCTCTCGGACAACACGGTCTACAACCAGGCCAACTACGAGGCCGACGTCGAGAGCCTCAAGAACCTGTACCAGTCCAAGGGATACAAGGACGTCGTCGTCAAGGACGCCATCCTGGACGTCTATGTCACCAATCCCAACGCAGACCCGAAGAAGATCAAGCGTCGGGTCCGCATCACGATCCCGATCGTCGAGGGCGACAAGTTCTTTACCAACGAGGTCACGATCACGGCCATCCAGGCGAACGGCCAGCCCACGGAGAGCGGACAGACGCAGGTGTTTCCGCCCGAGCAGATCAAGAAGCTCTTTTTCGAGCTCAAGCCCGGAACGGTCCTCAACCGGGACCGCATCGTGGAGGCCCTCGCCGGAATCGAGAGCATGTACAAGACGCGCGGCTACGTTTACGCGTATCCGGATCCGCAGTTCACGGAAGTGGGCGGCGACCACCGCGTGGACGTCAACGTCAAGATCTTCGAAGGAGAGAAGTTCTACCTCGGGCGCCTGGAGGTCTCGGGCAACACCAACACCCGCGACAAGGTCATCCGCCGGGAGTTCGCGCTGGACGAGGGCGACGTCTTCGACATGGACGCCGTCAAGAAGAGCGTCACGAAGATCCAGCAGCTCGGTTATTTCAAGATGAGCGAGGAACCGCAGTTCTCGCCCCACCCGGAGGAGAAGAAGATCGACGTCCTGATCAAGGGCCAGGAGACCTCGCGCAACGAGATCCAGTTCGGCGCGGGGTATTCGGGGTTCGACGGCTTCTTCGGCCAGTTCTCCTTCCAGACCCGCAACTTCCTCGGCCGCGGCGAGGTCATCGGCGCCTCGGCCCAGCTCGGCAAGGTCTCCAACTTCTTCGACCTCTCGTACACGGTTCCCTGGTTCATGGACAAGAACCAGTCCGTGGGCGTTTCGCTCTTCCGCCGCAACGTGGACTACCTGTCGCAGGAGGAAAAACGGCTCGGAGGCTCGATCTTCTATGGCAAGGGGATCGGCCTCTTCGACTCCGCGTCGATCCTGTATTCGTACGAAGACATCACCGCCAATTTCCCGGTCCTCTCCGCGCCCATTCCGCCGGGTCAGCCGCCTCCGCCCACGAAGTTCACGGAGACGAAGGGCACGACCTCTTCGTTCACGCCGGGTTACCGGTACGACAGTCGAAATGATCCGTTCGATCCCACGCGGGGACTGCGGCTTTCGGCATCCGTGCAGATCGCTCCGAGCCTGCTCGGAGGAACGAGCTCGTTCATCAAGACGATCGGGGGAGGGACCATCTACATCCCGGTGCGCCTCCCGCGGGGCGCGGTCCTCGCCTTGAACGCCGAGATCGGCTACGCCGGCGCGTTCAACAGCGTCGAGCTGCCGATTTTCGAGAGGTTCCAGCTCGGAGGCGAGCAGAGCCTCCGAGGGTTCCAGCAGGGCGCCATCGTCCCGTCAACCCCAAGACCTACGAGGTCTTCACGGACCCGCTGGGCGCGTGCTCGGCGGAAACAAGTTCTTCGTCTTCAACGTCGAATACCAGTTCCTCTCGATCGGGCCCGCCAAGCTGCTGGCGTTCCTCGACGTCGGGAACAACTATTTCGACTCGCAGGGCTTCGACCTTTCCTGGGTGCGTTCCTCCGCGGGCGCGGAGCTGCGAATCTTCCTTCCGATCTTCCAGGCGCCCCTCAGGTTCATCTACGCCTTCAATCTGCACCCCATCCAGCCCATCGACCAGTTTGGATTCCCGATCAGCTATTTGACGGAAAAGCCGTCGGGATTATTTTTCGATCGGCCGGACGTTCTGAGCCGGGCCTCGACGGCCCGGAAATAAGAGGGGACGTCGCGACGGCACCCTCTCCCTAGATCGGAACGGTGCCTTGGAAGGGGCTGCTGGAGCCGGAATGAGAGCCGCTACCTTCCTGTTACCGGAGACCGCGGTTTTTGCTACACTTCCGCGCTTTCGAAAAGACGGAAGAAGGGAAGTAAGGAGTGGGAATGAAACGCATTGCTCTCTTTGCGGCGGCCGCCCTGGGGGCTGCCACCGCCCAGGCTCAAGGAACGGCGGCCACGGCCCCGGCGACGACGGCCCCTCCGGCCGGCGTGCAGAAAATCGGCGTCATCAACGTCGAACGCCTCGTGCAGGAGTCGGCGCTCGGCAAGGAGGCGTTCAGCCGGGTCAAGCGGCTGAACGATCAGAAGAAGGAAGAGGCGGACAAGCTCTCCAAGGAACTCCGTGACATGGAGCAGAAGCTGGCCGACCAGGGATCCGCCCTCGCCGATGACAAGCGCGAGTCCCTCCAGAAGACCTACCAGGAGAAGGCAATCGCCTTCAAGCGATTCCAGGACGACGCCAACCGCGACCTCGAGACTGCTCAGAAGAAAGAGCTCGCCGATCTGGAGAAGCGCGTCTTCCCGGTGATCAACCAGGTCGGCAAGGAGAGGGGCTTCACGATCATCCTCAACAAGTTCCAGTCGGGACTGGTCTACGCCGACGATTCGGTGGACGTCACCGACGAGGTCCTGAAGGTGTTCAACACGACCGTGTCGGTTCCGAAGCCGGCGGCAGCGGCGCCGGCTCCGGGCGCCGCAGCTTCGAAAGCTCCCGCTCCCGCTCCCACCAAGAAGCCGTAGCGTCCGCGGAAGTCGAGAGTCGAAGATCGCCGTGGCCCGCGCGAAGCGTTCCACCCGCGCTCCGGGCCGGCCGCGGCGCGCGGCACGCGCCCGCGGCGGCGACTTCACGCTGGCCGAGGTCTCGCGAATCGTCGGCGGCCGCCTCGCGGGGAAACCGTCGACGCGCCTGACGGGGGTCTCGCCGCTCGATTCCGCCGGCCCCGGAGATCTCTCCTGGGTCGTCGACGAGCGCCGGGCGGCGCGGGCCAGCGCGAGCCGGGCGGGCGCGCTCCTGGTCGCCGACGAAGCCCTGGCCGGCGGCAAGCCCTGCGTCGTCGTTGCGCAGCCGGCCCTCGCCCTGGGGAAATGGTGGAGCATTCGCGTCCTACCGTCCGCCCGCCGGCGGGAATCGCCCGGGGAGCCAACGTCCATCGGTCGGCCAGGCTCGGCCGGGGCGTCTCCGCAGCCCCGGGAGCCACCGTCTCGGCGGGCGCGACGATCGGGGCGCGGACCGTTCTCTCGGCTGGCTCCTACGTCGGGGCCAACGCGTCGATCGGCGAGGACTGCGTTCTGGGCCCCAACGCGACCGTGGCGGACGGCTGCCGCATCGGCGCCCGCTGCATTCTCCACGCCGGCGCCGTCGTGGGGTCCGACGGGTTCGGCTATGCCTGGGACGGGCAGGCGCATCGCAAGATCCCTCAGCTGGGATCGTCCGAGTGGAGGACGACGTCGAGATCGGCGCCAACTCGACCGTGGACCGGGCGACCCTGGGCGAGACCGTCATCGGACGCGGGTCGAAGATCGACAATCTCGTTCAGGTGGGGCATAACGTCGTCGTGGGCGAGCACGCGATCCTCTGCGGTCAGGTCGGAATCGGGGGCTCTTCCACTCTGGGACGGGGAGTCACGCTCGCCGGGCAGGTCGGGATATCGGACCATGTCACCATCGGCGACGGCGCGATCCTCACCGGCCAGGCGGGCATCGCGCGGCAGGCGAAGGTTCCGGCCGGCGCCGTGCTCTCGGGGATGCCGGCGCTTCCGCACCGCGAGTTCCTCAGGCGCGCGGCGCTGCTGGGCCGGCTCGAGGCGGCGCTGGAAAGGCTGACGGTCCTCGAGAAGAAGCTCTCGGAACGGCGTTAGGAGGCGGCGTGGAACTGGGAATCAACGAGATTTTAAAGACGCTCCCGCACCGGTATCCGTTCCTGCTCGTCGACCGGATCCTCGAGATCGTGCCGGGCAAGCGGGCGGTGGGCATCAAGAACGTCACGTTCAACGAAGAGTTCTTCCAGGGGCACTTCCCGGGAAACCCCATGATGCCGGGCGTGCTCGTGCTCGAATCGATGGCCCAGGTCGCCGGCGTGATGCTCCTTGGCGTCGTGCCGGACAAGGAGAAGAAGCTCCTGTACCTCTCGGGCGTGGATCGCTGCAAGTTCCGGCGTCCCGTGGTTCCGGGCGACCAGCTCCGGATCGAGGCCGAGGTCATGTCGCTCAAAGCCAAGGTCTGCAAGTGTCGCGTGACGGCGACGGTGGACGGCAACCTCTGCACCGAGGCGGAGCTGCTATCGGTGCTGGTGGATCGCCCGTGAGCGTGGAGATTCATCCCAGCGCGGTCGTCGCCCCGTCGGCGAAGCTCGGCGACGACGTCACGATCGGACCCTACGCCGTGATCGGCGACGACGTCGTGCTCGGTCCCCGAACGCGCGTGGGCGCGCACGTCTCGATCCAGGGGCCGGCGATCTTCGGCGAGGAGAACCGGATCTTCACGCACGCGGCGCTGGGCTGCGACCCGCAGGACTTGAAGTACCGGGGAGAGCCCACCCGGCTCGTGGTCGGGTCCCGCAATACGTTTCGCGAGTTCATGACGGTCCATCGCGGGACGCCGGGCGGCCACGGCGAGACCGTGATCGGCGACGACAACTACTTCATGAA
>CAVTEG010000008.1:0-231185 GCA_963733815.1 uncultured Acidobacteriota bacterium
GAATGATTCTAGTATTTGGAATCTTCGCCTAACGACGTTTTCCAAATCAGGCTTTTGTGCTTGCCAATTCACGTTCTCGGGATCAAACCGATGGCTTATGAAAAACTTCCCTCGAACAGTTAAAAGCGGGCTGATGCTCTTGAGCATCCTATGCCTTCAAGCCTGCACTCATCGCACGATTCAGCCCCGAGTCAGGGATGCCGGCAGAAATAGCCTTGGAAGAGGCAGGAGTAAATGATCCGCGAGATGTTCTGCGCTCACATTAAAGGCAAGGTTAGCGGAAGTGCTACGTATGATTTTCAAGTATACAACAATGGGAACCTCCCTCGGGCAATGCTGCCAGCCATCACCATGCAAAGAATCGAATCTAACGGTTAAGATTGACCGAGTCACCAAAGCGTCACCGGGAGCAACCCCGCGGCGCTCTTTTGTGGATCGCATGTGACACAACGTCTTTCTGCGATCAAATCTGAAGACCTCAACATTGTTGTGCATGAGTTAAAGTCCGAGCTTAGCAAGTGAGTTCAGGTCAAAGGCTTAAACAGCAGGGTAAACGCGCAGGGTTCAACGCCTCTCGTAAGCGCTAACGATTCTAATATTTGGAATCTTTCACCTAACGAATTTGGTTCCGTCCGTTTTTTGTGCTTGCCAAGTCAAGCGCTCAAGTTCAAACCGGTGTTCCTATGAAAAACATCCCTCGGACAATCAAAATTACAGTTCTGATAATCCTGAGCATCTTGCTCGTTCAAGCTTGCATTCAGCCAATAAAACCACCCGAAGCGAGAAAGCCGATAGAGGTAGAATTGAGCGATGTACAAGTGAAGGATCCGGAGCATTTCTGCGACCATCTAAAAAGTAGTGTTACGAGCGATGCCACTTATGGATTCGTGGTGATTCAGGTCGGCAAGGAGCCCATGCTCTGCTGCAAGCCGACGGATTGCAGTGCCTCGAGGATAACACTCAACGTTGACAACATTACCACGACGGCCGCGGCGGAAACTTCGGGGGGTAGTCGTCCTCGTTGGGGATCTCACGTCACGCAGCGTCTTGCATCCTACAAGGCTGCGGACTTCGCAGCCCTCGCCGCGGAGATCAAAAATTCCCAGCCTTGATTAGTGCCTTCTCAAGGCTCCGACGATTTCGTGCAGGTTGGCTTTGGCTGTTTTGGTTCGTTCTCCATTTTTTTCTCATTCTGGCTGTCGCCTCCCACGAACTATTTTGGTTAGTCCAACACGGGTTGACGCTGCTTCCACCTTCCTTTGAGAAAGCAAGTCAAAAGGGGGCAATCTTACCGGCAGAATTTTTTGGAGTCGATCTACCAAGCTCCAATCTCTTTCGGCAAACGTTAGCG
This sequence comes from uncultured Acidobacteriota bacterium, assembly GCA_963733815.1. Taxonomy (GTDB): domain Bacteria; phylum Acidobacteriota; class Thermoanaerobaculia; order UBA5066; family Gp7-AA6; genus DAHUXD01. The sequence goes on from CAVTEG010000008.1 coordinate 1,352, forward strand.
AGTTACACGACCGTTGTTGGTATAGACGCGGGCTATGGTTATTTCGCGCCCAACGTCCCGGGTACTTACCGATTAACTTTCGAATTACGCTATCCTGACGGCAAACTAGTGCGCACATTGCCGCGAGTTCACAGCCGCTCGGCAGCTTTGCGTATGGCCGGTCTGCTCGATGAGATCGGGCGCACGGAATCCGATCCTCTGCGGGAGCATATGGTCAAGATGATGGCTCAATCGATCTGGCGGACGCACCCGGATGTAAAGACGATGCGAGCCGTACTCGAAGAAATAAGTCCGCCCAGTGTTAAAGAATTTCAGCGTGGCAAGGGAGAGTCATCGCAGTTTCTATATTCGTATGATTTCAGCGTCGCCGCGAGTTCGGGAAATCGTTAGTTAAATGGCGAAGTTAAGCAAACGGCTAGCCAGATTTCTGTGCCCGTTCAATCGGACCGATGGTTAACAATCCTTAGAGTAGGTTTGGGCCTGCAGGTTATCGTTTGGACGCTTTCATGGTTCAACGATTGGAAATACCTCTTCGGCACAACGGGAAACGGTTTGATTACACGGGATCTGGCTGAGGGTCTCGTGGCGCGGGAGAGCCCGTTCGCACCCCGGCTCGGTTTGCTGGTGGAATTGGGTGCTCGCTTTGGATTGCGGGAAGATACGGTTCTAGCTGCGATTTGGATCTGCCTACTCTGTGCAGGTTGCAGCCTGTTTTTGGGATTTGCGTCCCGCTTTAGCGCCGTGATTTGTTGGTTCCTTCATCTAAGCGCTGTGAAGAGTGGAATCTTCCTTTCCTATGGCATGGATAATTTCATGACTATTGGTCTGTTCTACCTAATGATATCACCCCTGCCCGATAGGTTATCACTTGATGGATGGTTGCGGAAAGGCCGCCTCGGAGCCTCAGCGTTGATGGGCTTTTTTCAAAGAGTGCTACAGCTCCATTTATCTATCATTTATTTCTTCAGCGGCTCGGCCAAGTGCCTTGGCTCCGGCTGGTGGGATGGCTCAAATATCTGGCGCGCTCTGACGCGTCCGCCTTTCAACATAATCCCGCCAGAGATTCTTGCTCGATGGAGCTATTTTTTACCAATCCTCGGAATTTTGATCTGCACGGTCGAAACGGCATATCCACTCTTTATTTGGTTAAGAAGAACGCGTTTCATCTGGCTTGGTTTGGTAATTGCGATGCACCTCGCGATCGGAATTACAATGGGGATGTATCTTTTCGCGCTCGTGATGATCGTGTTGAATCTCGCGGCTTTCGGGCCGGGCGCGTTTACGCTCGCCCAGACATCCGAGCGAGGCGGTGCATACGGCATTACCGCGACCGTCGAAATGGCGACGCGGCGTTGATTCCAATCGACTTGTTCTATTGAGAGCCTGCGCTTACTCTTAGTTGATCAAGCGTGATCAGTATGACCGACCAGGTCAAAACAGGAATTGAACTGGAGATAGCGCATGTCTTGTTCATCGACACGGTCGGTTATTCGAAATTACGAATAGACGAACAGCGTCAGCAGCTTGACGAACTGAATCGGATTGTTCGAAGCACAAGCCGCTTTCGAGCAGCTGAGGCCGCTGGAAAATTGATTCGGCTGCCCACCGGAGATGGAATGGCGCTCGTTTTTTCTGATAGTCTCGAATCGCCGGTCGAATGCGCCTTGGAAATCAGTCGTGCGCTGGGAGCTTCATCGCATTTGCCGTTGCGGATGGGTATTCACAGCGGTCCGGTGAGTCGAGTCGTAGACGTCAACGATCGATGTAACGCTGCGGGAGCGGGAATCAATATTGCGGAACGGATCATGAGTTGCGGAGACGCAGGCCATATCCTGCTCTCGAAACGTGCGGCGGAAGATCTCATCGAGTATGCTCAATGGCGGCCTTGTTTGCACGAGATCGGAGAATGCACAGTTAAACACGGCGCAAAAATCGCCCTCGTGAACCTGTATAATGAGGAGGTGGGAAATCCCGCCTTGCCGCTTCGTTGCCAGGAAGCAGAAATCGAAGCGACAACTCGTGTTGCTAGTCATCGCCGCAAAATTGCAATTATTACCGCGACAGGTGCCATTCTGGCCCTCATCGGCTACACATTGTTCTCTTTCTCAGCGCGCAACTCGCCGAAGTTGGTAACTGCTAGCGTTACACCTCGCATCTCTCCCAAGAGCATTGCCGTCTTGCCTTTCCAAAATCTCAGCGATGACAAGGAGAACGCGTACTTCACTGAAGGCGTGCAGGGCGAAATCCTCACCGACCTCGTCAAAATTGCCGATCTCAAGGTCATCAGTCGCACTTCGGTGATGCAGTACGGGAGTGATACGACGCGTAATTTGCGGGAGATCGGCAAAGCATTGGGCGTCGCCTACGTTTTAGAGGGGAGTGTTCAACGATCGGGGGATCGTGTGCGCGTCAACGCGCAGCTCGTCGATGCCCGTACCGATTCGCATGTGTGGGCGGAGCATTATGATCGCGACCTCGCGGACGTGTTTGCCATTCAAAGCGAGCTGGCGGAAAAGATCGCCTCTCAACTCAAAGCGCAATTGTCACCCGCAGAAAAGGCAGAGATCGAGTTGCGGCCAACGACTGATCTCGAAGCTTATGATCTCTACATCCGCGCAAAAGTTTTGATCGACAACGCCGTTTTCAATACGCCGCGGACCGAACACTTGGAAGAGGCGATAGATCTTCTCAATCGGGCCGTAGCGCGCGATTCAATATTCACGCTCGCTTATTACCAACTCGCGCATGCGCACGACCAACTCTACCTGTTTGGCGTCGATCACACGCCTGCACGTCTCGCATTAGCGAATGCAGCCATTCAGGCGATCCAGCGTTTGCGTCCCAATTCTGGTGAAGCGCATCTCGCGCTCGCGAAGCATCTTTACTGGGGTTACCTCGACTACGACGGCGCGCGCAGGGAATTAGCCGCGGCCCGGCAAAAGTTGCCTAACGACCCGCTGCCGTTTCTTCTCGAGGGCTACATCGATCGGCGGCAGGGACGTTGGGAGGATTCCACCCGCAACCTTGAGCATGCCGTCGAATTGGATCCTCGCAATTTTTTCTTTCTTCAGCAAATCGCTCTGAGCTATCAGAACCTCAGGCGTTACCCTGATATGGCGGCCGTCTTGGATCGCGCGCTCGTGCTGGCCCCAAAAGATCCTGTCGCGCGGGTGCAACGTGCGATGGTTGATCTCGAATGGCGGGCGGACACAAGGCCGTTGCACGATACGGTTGACGCGATCCTTGCTGAAGATCCGACAGCGAACTCGCGAATCGCAGACCCATGGATGGATTTGGCCCTCTGCGAGCGTGACGGAGACGCCGCGGCGCGAGCGCTAAATGCGATGAACGTTGATGGCTGCGAGGATCCTTTTCCGCGCGAATGGTGTGAAGGTGTTGTCGCCGGCTTTCGTGAAGATACTAACGCTGCGCGAACTGCATTCGAAAAGGCCCGCACCGAAATTGAGGCGGTTGTACAGGGTCAACCGGATTACGCGGAAGGTGTGGGGACGCGCGGCATGATCGAGGCGCGTCTCGGTGATAAGGAGAATGCCATCCGTGACGGCCGCCGAGCGGTCGAGCTTCTACCCGTGACGAAGGATTCGATTACTGGCGCTCTTTTGATCGAACGCCTCGCTCTCATTTATGCCTGGGTCGGAGAAAAGGATCTTGCCTTCGAGCAGCTTGAAACCGCTGTGAAAATTCCGGGCGAACTGAGTTATGGCCAGCTCAAGCTCCATCCATTTTGGGATTCGCTGCGCGGAGATCCGCGCTTCGAAAAAATCTTGGCTTCCCTCGCGCCAGCAGCTCATGAACCCTAGAGCTTCCTCGTTATTCTTCTAGCGAACTTCTTTGCCGTGTCGACCCGCCTCGGCTACGGAAAAATTCTGGTCAGATAGCATTTTGTGCTTGCTAATGGGAAATGGTGGAGTCAAACCAGCGCCATCATGAAAACCCTGCCTGGAACACTGAGGTATCTGGCCGCTGCCGTGGCACTCCTGTGCGGCATCATCGCTTTCTCGTGTGCCCATTTGCAAAAAGGGCGCGCGAAAAAAATAGCGGTGCAAGAACACGGTATCGAGATCCATCCCGCAGCCGAGGTTTCACAAACCGACCAAAGCGCCATGAACATTATCTTAGAAAGGACGATAAGTCGCTTTACAAGATCCAAACGTATAAGAACGGGAAGCTGGAGAGCTCGCGCGGCGGGCTGAGCAATGTTTTTATTGATAAGACCTTAACTTCCGAAATAGCACAAAAGGCGGAAGCCGGCTTCTCGTATTGTGTAATGCAAATCTTTAATTTGGATAAGACGCACCACGACTGGGACAACTCTGCACTATATTTCTCATCGCATACTCACGCCTCCCCAACTCCGCCGCCCCCGCCTCCTCCAAACGGACCTAACGCGACTGGCATGGCGGCACACACTCATACTACGGCGCAAAAGCAGGCTCAGTCCGAAGAATTGATAAAACGGCTGAAACCTGTTTTGGAAAAATATAACTCGCAGTGACGTGATAGAGGCCTGAGGCCGGCCGAAGGAAAAAGATACGGGTGTTTAGCCGAACTTCTTTTTTTCTCGGCTTTTTCCTTCTCCATCTGCTTCTTGTTTTTGACGTTTGTTGCCGTGATACATTTTATGTTCTGGCACAGAGCCCCACTATCTTGCCAGAGAGCCTAACCGATTTTTGGCAGCAGGCCGAGGAAGTATCATCGAAGGCTTTGGGGCAACATCTAAATGCAGAGAACCCAGTGCACGCGGCGTTGGATTGTTATCTGCACGGTGCCGGTATCGAGGGAGGGTATGGATTCTTTGCTCCGAATGTACCAAATAGTTACAAAGTCGTCTTCGAAGTCCATTACGAGGATGGCCGCGTGGAATATGAGTTACCACAAGTGAGCGATCCGGCGACCGGCCTTCGACTGGCCAGTCTCCTGGACTACATCGGTCACACTCGTTATGCCGCTTTACGCGAACTCATGGTAAAGATGCTTGCTTACTCGGTCTGGCGCGAACATCCCGATGCAAAAATGATTCGTGCCGTGATTGGTTTTGTGATTCAGCCGACCGCCCCAGAGTTCGCGCATGGCAAGAAAGAATCGTACGAATTCCTTTATGCCTACGATTTCTCTTTCCATTCGCCATCAATCAAACCTTCAGGTCTCTAGCCCGGCATGGAAAAGGCAAGGCAATGGCTGAGCGATTTTTTCTTTCCTGCCGAGTCAACGCAGTGGCTGGCCATTTTAAGGTGGGGACTGGGTCTGCAAGTTTTCCTCTATACTCTGTCCCTGCGGAACGATTGGAGTTACCTCTTCGGTGCAAACGAGCGCGGTTTGATCAGTCGGGAACTCTCGGAAGCAATTCTTAGCGTTGAAAGTCCTTTAGCCCCTCGCCTTGGATGGATCGTCGAGTTGGGAAATCGTTTTGGTCTAAGCGAGGAAAAGGGCCTGACAATAACGTGGATACTGCTGCTCCTCGCGGGCAGTTTGTTGCTATGCGGATTTTTTTCTCGGTCCGCGGCGATCCTGGCGTGGTTTCTCCATCTGTGTGCGGTTAAAAGCGGTGGGTTGCTCTCATACGGCGTCGATAATTTCACAACCATCGGGCTATTTTACTTAATGTTATCTCCGTTGCCGGACCGTTATTCTCTTGATTGGCGAATCTGGAAATCGGCGGCAACGGATGCGCGTCTGCTTGGATTGTTTCGACGTGTCTTGCAACTTCACATGTGTCTTATCTATTTTTTCGGGGGCCTTGCGAAATGTCTTGGTGCGGGTTGGTGGGATGGAGTGAGCATCTGGCGAGCACTGACGCGGCCTCCATTCGATGTCCTTCCGGCCACGACGCTCGTAAAATGGAGGGATCTGCTGCCCCTCATTGGTATTTTTATCTGTCTCGTGGAAACGGGATATCCATTTTTTATTTGGTTAAGGAGAACACGGCTGATATGGCTCGCACTTATTATTCTGATGCACGTCGGGATCGGCTTGACCATGGGCATGTATCTCTTCGCCTGGATAATGATTGTCTTAAATCTGGCGGCCTTCGCGCCTCCGATTCCCTTTCTCTCGAGGCGAACATTCCGAAGTCGGGATGGCGCGCCCCAGACTGCGCCAATGCTTTGATCTAGACGGCGCCGCGAAGAACGGGATAATGTCTTCGCGCACGGCGCGTCACAATCAGATGTCCTCCGAGATCAATCCAGGTCTTGAGCTAGAGATTGGGCACGTCCTGGTAGTCGACATCGTTGGCTACTCGATGTTCTCCATCAATGAGCAGGGCGAGCTGGTGCGACAACTCAACCAGATCGTGCGCGGAACGGAACAGTTTCGCCAGGCGGAGGCAGCCGACAAACTTGTTCGTCTTCCCACGGGTGATGGAATGGTGCTTGTTTTCTATAATAGCCTTGAAGCACCGGCCCACTGTGCCCTGGAGATTGCGCGTGCGGTAAAAGGCAACGTCCGACTGCGTCTGCGAATGGGAGTCCATAGCGGGCCTGTCCGCAGCGTAGTTGATGTAAATGATCGATCGAATCTCGCCGGGGCAGGCATCAACATGGCTCAGCGGATGATGGGCTGCGCGGACGCGGGGCATATTCTTGTCTCGAAACATGTCGCAGATGATCTCGGCTCATACAGTCGCTGGCAGCCGCTCCTGCACGAACTGGGTGAGTGCGAGGTAAAGCACGGGTTAAAGGTAAACGTGATCAACCTTTTCACCGATGAACTGGGCAATCCGGAACCACCGCAGAAATTCAAAGCTTTACGAGCGCATGTGAAAACCAGCGAGCCGCACGGCAGCGGGGCGCTAAAAGGAAATCTCATTTATTCAGCTGTCATCTTACTCGCGGCAGGTCTCCTGGCGCTTGGCTTATGGTTTTATACCAACCGGATTGAATCAAAGCGGAGCGCTGGCGCAGCGGAAGAATCGGGAACAGCGGCGACCGCCATTCCTGAAAAAAGCATCGCTGTCTTGCCCTTCGAAAACCTGAGTGACGACAAACAGAATGCTTACTTCACTGATGGCGTGCAGGATGAAATCCTCAATAACCTTGCGAAAGTGGCTGACCTCAAGGTCATCAGTCGCACTTCGGTAATGCAGTACAAACCCGGGGTCCGGCGCAATCTGCGTGAGGTTGCGAAAGCGCTCGGCGTAGCCCATGTGCTGGAAGGAAGTGTGCAACGCCTGGGGGACCGGGTGCGCGTGAATGCTCAACTGATCGACGCAGTGACGGATGCGCATCTATGGGGGGATCACTACGATCGGGAATTGGCAGATGTCTTCGCAATTGAAAGCGAAGTCGCCGAACAAATTGTCGCGCAACTAAAAGTCAGACTTTCCTCGCGTGAGAAGGCGGCGCTTCAGGAGCAGCCGACATCTGACGTAAAAGCATACGATCTTTACATTCAGGCCAAGGCATTGATGGCAGAGTCTGTCTATATTCTTGCGGAGCCGAATTTGTTGGATGCGGTGCGACTGCTTAATGAAGCCGTTGCGCGTGATCCAAAATTTTTCCTTGGCTTTTGCCGGCTCGCCAGCGCGCACGATCAGATCTACCTGGGAGGGATCGATCACACCAGTGCGCGCCTTGCTCTCGCAGACGCTGCGGTCAAGGCCGCACTGCGCCTGCGTCCCGACGCGGGCGAGGCTCATCTTGCGGTGGTGGAGCACCTTTATTGCGGTTACCTGGATTACGATCGAGCACGCGATGAATTGGCGATTGCCCGAGCTACTTTGCCTAACGAGTCGCGTGTGTTTGAGCTGGCCGCCTATATCGACAGAAGGCAGGGTCAATGGGAGGAGTCCGAGGCCAATTTCCACCGCGCCTTGGAGTTGGATCCGCGGAACTTTTACATTATCCAGCAACTCGCCCGCAGCTATGGCTATCAGCGACGTTATGCCGACGAGCTGGCGATGCTTGATCGTGCCCTTGCGATCATGCCCCAGGATATTGGCGTTCGCGTGCAGCTCGCTGTCATAGATCTCGAGTGGCGCGCGGATCCCAAACCGCTGCATTCCTTTATCGAAACTGTTCTGCAGGAAAATCCGCCGATGGCCGAAGGTCTCTCCGATCAATGGCTTTACCTTGCTCTCTGCGAGCGTGACGATGCCGGCTGCAGCCGCGCTCTCGCCGCCATCCCGACAGGCGGTTACACGAACGAGGGTTTTTATTTCCCAAAACCGTGGTGTGAAGCGCTGGTTGCTCGGCTCCGTGCTGATACGCTAGCCGCTCGAAAAGCGCTGAGCGCCGCCCGCACTCAAGTTGAGAAGACGGTTGTCGAACAACCTGATTACGCTCAGGCTCTTTGCGTGTTGGGGATGATCGATGCCGGGCTGGGGCGCAAAGCGGAAGCGATGAGCGAGGGACGACGCGCCAGAGAACTATTACCGATCACCAAGGAATCAATAAACGGTTGCCTCGTCATGCATTATCTGGCTGTGATTTACGCGTGGATTGGGGAGAAAGATCTGGCTTTCGAACAATTGGAGGCGACTGCCCGCATTCCCAGCTCACTGAGTTACGGTGATCTCCGTCTCAATCCCTGGTGGGATTCGTTGCGTGGCGATCCCCGATTCGACAAAATTGTGGCGTTGCTTGCACCCGGTCCGGCAAAGAATTAGCTCCCGACTGCACGCGACTTGTTCGCAATCAGCGTCAATGCACTGACGCAACTCGCCAGCGCAAGCGCGGCGCTGATCGCGATGACGCGCCGGAATGCGCTCACGAAAGAATTATCGATGAGGTGCGTCAGTTGCGCTCGAGTTTGAGCGTCGATTGTCCGAGGCCAGGTCACGCCTGCGAGTTTGCTCCGGCTTTCCTCTATTATTGTCCGCGTGGTCCTTGGCAGATTCGTTCGCGATAAATTTCGATCGCAGAGCTCGATTGAATGCGTGACAAGGATGTAGGCGTGGAGCATGACAAGCCCAACACGGCAATTGCCAAAAGACTGCCGGCTCGCGATACGGCGTTATTAATGCCGGAAGCAATGCCGACACGATTCCCCGGAACGGAATTCATGACCGTCGTCGTGAGCGGGGCCACGCTGATGGCCATGCCGAGACCGAGGACAACGATCGCTGGAAAAAAAGTGCTCCAAAAATTTCCGCCTGCGCCGGGTATGATAAACAAGGCAAAGCCAACCGCGGCGATGGCCGGCCCGATTACCAGTGGAACTCTCGCTCCATATCGCTGCACCAGTCCGCCCGCCCAGCGCGAGAGGATGAAGATGATGAGGATAAATGGCAACAACGCGGCGCCTGCAGCGGTTGGCGTATATCTGTGAACTTGAATCAAATTGAGTGGGAGAAAAAAGAGCGTTCCGCCAAGCGCGCTATAGAGAAAGAACGTAAGTAAATTGGCGCCGGCGAAATCGCGCGAACGAAACAGATTGAGCGGCAACATCGGATTCACCGTGCGTCCTTCCCAAACGAGAAAAGTGACCAGAAAAACAAGCCCGCTCAAGAGTGCGACCAAAATTGTGGGATGCGTGAAACCTACTCGTGTCGATTCGAGCAGGCCGTAGACGATCGAACCCAGACTGATCACGGTAAGGACGCCGCCTAACCAATCCAATTTGCCGGTCCTGGTTTTCATCGCGGCTTTCCGGCACGGATCGGAACGAGATCATCAAGACAAGCAATGCGAGCGGGAGATTGATGAAAAAAATCGCGCGCCACGATATGTGCTCGATGAGCCAACCGCCGAGGACCGGACCAACGGCCGCGGTAATGGCAGTGAAGGCCGACCACGTTCCGATCGCATGTCCTCGATCGCGCTCGGGAAACGAAGCGCTGATGATGGCGAGACTGCCCGGCACCAGAAGAGCAGCGCCGAGCCCTTGCAAGGTTCGCGCGATGATCAGTTGGCTGATGTTCGATACACAGCCGCACCAAACTGACGCGACGGCGAACATGATGACTCCGATGAGGAAAATGCGGCGACGCCCGTAATAATCGCCTAACGAACCGCCGACGAGCAGGAGCGCGGCGAGCAAAAGCGAATAACTCTCGATCACCCATTGAACATCGAGCACGGTGGCGTCGAGACTGACCTGCAAAGCAGGCAATGCCACATTGATCACGGTCCCATCGATAAAGACCATGCTGGACGCGAGAATCGTCGCCGCCAGAATCCAGCGCCCCGAAGATTTTGGGCACGGCTCGGCGAATGTTTTGCCGCGAATGACGCCTTCGTCACACGGTTGCTGCGAAGCAACGATCATGTTGTTATTGAAAAGCGAATGAAGCGCCGTTAATCAGAGCGTGGCAATCGAAAAATTCCCGCAATGACAAACGCTGAAGCAACCATGGAACGCCGCTCGTTTGGCCAGACGTCGCGCACGGACGTTTGGTGGATTCAGCCGCTGGTCGTTTTCCTCGGCCTTGGAACCTTCGTCGTTTACTCGACGTGGGCGGCATTTCAGGGAGCGCACTATTATTTTGGCAATTACATCTCGCCGTTTTACTCGCCGGAGATTGTCGGTTCCTCGCCACACAGTTGGTTTGGACCGAAACCGATTTGGTGGCCGGCCTGGCTTTTGTTTTCACCGGCACTCCTGATTTTGTGGGCGCCGGGTGGATTTCGTCTCACGTGTTATTACTACCGCGGCGCGTACTACAAAGCCTTTTGGGCTGATCCACCGGCGTGCACCGTCGGCGAGCCGCGCAAAACATACCTCGGCGAACGCTCCTTTCCGCTCATCATGCAGAATGTGCATCGATACTTTATGTATCTCGCGCTCATTTTTATTTTGATTCTTGCTTACGATGTTTGGAAAGCGATGTGGTTTACCGATCCGGCATCGCAAACTGAGTCTTTCGGCATCGGCGTCGGCACGATCGTTCTGGCGATTAACGTTGTGTTCCTGGGTGGTTACGTTTTTGGCTGTCATTCGCTCCGCCATTTAATCGGTGGATTTCGCGATAGACTTTCGCGCTCGACGAGTTGCTACAATGCGTATCGCTGTGTGAGCTGCTTCAATCGCCGCCACATGCTTTGGGCGTGGATGAGTTTGTGCTGGGTTGGATTTAGCGATCTCTACGTGCGCCTTTGCTCGATGGGCATCTGGCATGACGTGCGAATTTTCTAGCGCATGCCTGATTACGAAACTTTCCAGCACGACGTTCTCGTCATCGGTTCCGGCGGCGCGGGATTGCGCGCGGCCATCGAGGCGTCGGCCGCGGGCGTTTCCGTCGGGATGGTTTGCAAATGTTTGCTCGGCAAAGCGCATACGGTGATGGCTGAAGGAGGCATCGCTGCGGCGCTGGCCAACGTTGACGATCGCGACAATTGGAAAGTTCATTTCGCCGATACGATGCGCGGCGGTCAGTATGTGAATCAGTGGCGCATGGCGGAACTGCATGCCAAGGAAGCACCGGATCGCGTGCGCGAACTCGAAGCGTGGGGTGCGGTGTTCGATCGCACAAAGGACGGGCGCATTCTGCAAAGGAATTTTGGCGGCCACAAATATCCGCGACTTGCGCACGTCGGCGATCGCACCGGTTTGGAAATGATTCGCACGTTGCAGGATCACGGCGTCCATCAAGGCATCGATGTGCACATGGAGATTTGCATTGTGGCACTGCTCAAGGATGGCGCGCGTGTCGTCGGCGCATTCGCGTACGATCGCGAGCGCGGCCGGTTCAAAATTTTTCGCGCCAAGGCGGTCATTATTGCCACCGGTGGAATCGGCAAAGCGTACAAAATCACGAGCAACAGTTGGGATTGCACCGGCGATGGACATTCGCTCGCGTATCACGCGGGCGCGGCTTTGATCGACATGGAGTTCATTCAATTCCATCCGACGGGAATGGTTTGGCCGCCGAGCGTTTCGGGAATGCTGGTGACGGAAGGCGTGCGCGGCGAAGGTGGAATCCTAACGAACGTCGACGGCAAACGATTCATGTTCGATTTCATTCCGGACAACTACAAGACGCAGACGGCCGACAATGAAGAAGAAGGCTGGCGTTATACGCAGGGCGACAAAAACGCGCGGCGTCCGCCGGAATTACTGACGCGCGATCACGTGGCACGTTGCATCGTGCGCGAGATCAAGGAAGGGCGGGGGACTCCGCATGGCGGCGTCTATCTCGACATCTCCTGGATCAAGAAAAAAATGTCGAAAGCGGAAGAGCACATCAAACGCAAACTGCCGAGCATGTATCATCAATTCAAAGCGCTCGGCGATGTGGACATCACGAAAGAGCCGATGGAAGTCGGGCCGACGACGCATTACATCATGGGCGGCGTCCATGTGAATGCCGACACCCAAATGTCGGATGTGGCGGGGTTATTTGCCGCCGGTGAATGCGCCGCTGGAATCAATGGCGCGAATCGCCTCGGCGGTAATTCGCTTTCCGATCTCATTGTCTTCGGAAAACGCGCCGGCGAATTCGCGGCTAAATTCGCGCAGGAAAATCCGCACGGCAAAATCGACAATGCCAAAATCGAAGTGCACGCGCGAGAGGCACTGCAACCATTTGAGAACAGCGCGGGCGAGAATCCCTACATGGTGCAGCGGGACTTGCAGGAAATCATGCAGCACAATGTCGGCATCGTTCGTGACGAAGGCGAAATGCGATCGGCGCTCGATCATTTGAAAACATTTTGGGAACGGACCGGCCGTGTCGGTGTCATCGGCAATCGCGATTTCAATCCAGGATGGCACACCGCGCTCGACCTGAAAAATCTGCTCACCGTTTCTGAAGCGATAACGCGCGCCGCCCTGGAGCGAAAGGAAAGTCGCGGCGCACAATTCCGCGAAGATTATCCGGAGAAAGACGAACGCTTCGCGAACGTGAACACAATCATTCGAAAGGCGGAAGATGGAACGATGGACGTTCGGCTGGAGCCGCGGCCGGAAATGCCGGATTATTTGAAACAGATCATTGAGGAGATGAAATGATGGAGGAGCGTGAATCGAGATTCGTGAATCGTGGATCGGGTTCTACCTTTGAGGATCTGGAGGTTTATCAGGTGGCGCGCGAGTTTCGAAAGGCGATGTATGGTGTCGCGCGTGAATTACCTGAGAGCGAGAAGTTCGGACTCGTCAGTCAGGTCCGCCGGGCTGCAGTCTCCCTAACGAATAATATCGCGGAAGGTCACGGCCGCTTCCATTTTCCCGACCAGATCAGGTTCACACTTCAGGCGCGCGGCTCTCTGGAAGAGTTGATCGACGACCTGAATGTTTGTGCGGACGAGCGATATCTCCAAATTGAGAAGATCATCTCTCTAAAGAAGGCGGGTTGGAGATTGCGACAATTGATTGATGGCTACATTCGCTATCTACGCGCCCAGATCAGATCGAAAGATCTCGCGGTGCGAGAGGAATCTTTTGAGTACGGCGAAGATTTGGGAATCGAGCACGATTCACGAATCTCGATGTAACGATTCACGATGACCACAGCCACCTTCAAAATCTGGCGCGGCGACGCAAAGGGCGGCGAATTCCGCGATTACACGACGGGCGTTTCCGAAGGAATGGTCGTGCTCGATGCGGTCAATCACATTCAGGCGACGCAGGCGAACGACCTCGCCTATCGCTGGAACTGCAAGGCTGGCAAATGCGGCTCGTGTTCGGCGGAAGTCAATGGCATGCCGAAGTTGATGTGCATGACGCGACTGAGCGATTTGTCGCTTGAGAAACCGGTCACAGTCCAGCCGATGAAGGCATTTCCAATTATCAAAGATCTGCTCACGGACGTGTCATGGAATTTCGCCGTCAAAAAGCGGATCAAAAAATTCAAGCCGCGACCGCCAGACGCCCCCGATGGAACCTGGCGGATGCAGCAGCAGGACATCGATCGCGTGCAGGAATTTCGGAAATGCATCGAGTGTTTTCTTTGTCAGGATGTCTGCCACGTGCTGCGCGATCACCACATGCACGACAAATTCATCGGCCCGCGTTTTCTCATTTATACGGCTGCGCTCGAGATGCATCCGCTGGATATCGAGAATCGCACAGCAGAATTGCGCGAAGCGCACGGCATCGGATTTTGCAACATCACAAAATGTTGCACGAAAGTCTGCCCGGAGAGCATACACATTACCGATAACGGCATCATTCCGTTGAAGGAACGCGTCGTGGATGAATACTACGATCCGCTTGGCCGGTTCTGGAGATGGTTGAAGCGGAAGACGGACCGGTTGCCCTAACGACATACGATCGCACCATTCTCTCGAGAATGGAAAGCGGCACACGCACGACGTATAGCGTCATAATAAATCCGTAGAAGCAGACGGTAGTGAATGGGCCGAGCTTTTCGTAACGGCGTGCGCTGGTTTGGAGTTTGTCGCGTAATTGTCGTACGCGGCCGCATCGCTTTAGCTTGCGATAAAATTCCGCATCTTCGAACAACGGAATTTCCGGATAGCCATCGATTCGAACAAATACATCGCGTCGACAAAAGAAACCACGATCACCGAGCGCGACGCCGAACCGTTCGACGCAAAAATTTCCGACCGCATCGCGAATTCTATAAATCCAGCGTGACGGCATTATCTGGAGACGAAAACATCCGCCCGCAATTCTTGGATCGGTCAAAACGGTTTCGATCGCCGGCAGCGATGCTTGGGTGATTCTCGAGTCGGCATGCAGAAACCAAAAGATGTCGCTGGTGGCAATCTTTGCTCCGGCGTTCATTTGTTTTGCGCGTCCAACCGGGGCAGTGATGACGTAATCCGCATTATGACCACACAACTCTGCGGTTCCGTCATCGCTCCCGCCATCCACCACAATGATCTCCGCTGTCGGCGCGACCTCGCGCAAATGGCGCAGAAAGCCGGCGATAATCGGCGCTTCGTTCAGCACCGGCACAATGATAGAGACAGGCACGGCCACCTAGATTAATGCGAAAGGGAGAACAAATGAATTCACAAATGTTTTGGAAGATTCGATTAGCCACCCTGCTGCTCGTTATTTCAACGGCATTTGCCGGTGCGGCCAGTGTCCCAGCCGGCATCAATAATGAGAGCTACTCCCGATTGCTGAGGAAATACGTAGACGAAAAAGGCCTCGTTGCTTACTCCAAGTGGAAGGAAAACGCCGATGACATGAAGGCGTTGGATAGCTACGTTGCGCAGTTCGGCGACACGGGAAAGGTTGCGAGCGGCGACGAAAAGTATGCGTCGCTTGTAAACGCCTACAACGCCTTCGTCCTGCAATGGATTCTCAAGAACTATCCGACCGAGAGCATTTGGGCGTTGAGCGATTCGTTCAAAGGAAAACGACATAAGCTCGGCGGGGAAATGGTTTCGTTGAACGACATCGAGAACACGATGTTGCGGCCGAACTTCGGATATCGCACGCACGCGGTGCTGGTTTGCGCGGCGCGTAG
Source organism: uncultured Acidobacteriota bacterium (assembly GCA_963733815.1). Taxonomy (GTDB): domain Bacteria; phylum Acidobacteriota; class Thermoanaerobaculia; order UBA5066; family Gp7-AA6; genus DAHUXD01. The sequence continues at coordinate 16,692 of CAVTEG010000008.1, forward strand.
TTGTCCGCCTTTGCAGCAAAACGCCTACGCCGGCGACAAACTCGACGATCAAGCGGCGCACGCGTATCGGACATGGCTCTCTCGTCCTGACATGAACGAATTTTTGCCAGACAAGAATGAAGCCGATATCTCGAGCATTTTTAAATGGTTCAAGAAGGACTTCGATTACACCGGCGGTGTAGGAGCAGTTTTGGCGAGATACGCGCCGGCTTCTGCTCAGTCCATGCTGAAACGCAAGGACTACAAGCTCACATACAAATCCTACAACTGGGGCTTGAACGACCAGGGGTCGCACGGTCGTCACTACAGCAAGACGAATCTCATTTTCGATTTTCTGAAGTAAGCGTGATCACGGGAGTGACATCAAGGAGCGGCGACTTCCAAGTCGCCGAATTTCAACTAAACGGCGGTCTGGAGACCGCCGCTCCTTGAGGGCGCGAGATGATGTTTTCGTCGAAGGGAGAAAGTACTTATAATGTCGTCGTAATCGGCGCCGGCACGGCTGGTCTCGTCACCGCCGCCGGCACGGCTGGACTCGGCGGACGCGTCGCGCTCATCGAGCGCAACAAAATGGGAGGCGATTGCCTTAACTTCGGCTGTGTGCCAAGCAAAGCGCTGATTTCTTCGGCGCGCTTGATTGAAAAGATGCGCCACGCGGAAAACTGGGGACTGAAGAAGATAAACCCGGAGTTCGAGTTTACGGAAGTCATGGAGCGGATGCGCGCCGTGCGCGCGCAGATTGCGCCGCACGATTCGCAGGAACGATTCGAGTCGTTAGGCGTCGATGTTTTCCGCGGTGATGCGCGTTTTCGTTCGCCGCATGAAGTCGAGATCGGCGAGACCGTTTTGCGTGCAAAGAATATCGTTATTGCAACCGGTTCGCGCGCGGCGATTCCGAAAATCGAAGGAATCGAAAAGATTCGTTATTTCACAAACGAAACGATTTTCGACAACCTGGAAACAAAACCCGAGAGCATGATTGTTCTTGGCGGCGGACCGATTGGCTGCGAGCTCGGCCAAACTTTCGCCCGACTCGGTGTGCGCGTAACGATTCTGCAACGTGGTCCACGACTTTTGCCGCGCGAAGACAGCGACGTGGCGGATTTTCTCGAGCAGCGTCTCCTCAACGAAGGCGTGTCTGTAATTAAGAACGCGGAGGCGAAATCGGTATCGCAAACCGGGGACGGAATCGAATTACAGATTTCATCGCGCGAACAGGAGCGAATCGAGGCGAGCGTTCTCTTGATCTGTGTCGGCCGAAAACCCAGCGTCGATAGTCTGGGCCTGAAGGCAATCGGCATCGCAGCGAGCGAGCGCGGAGTAAAAGTAAATGAGTATTTGCAGACGACGCAGCCACACATCTATGCGGCGGGTGACGTTGCAGGGCCATTTCTCTTCACGCATATGGCCGATGCACATGCGCGGGTGGTCGTCCGAAATATTTTGATGCCGTTCCAATTCCTGCGACAGAAAATCGATTATTCGGTTGTGCCGTGGTGCACGTATGTCGATCCGGAGATTGCGACAGTTGGCTTGAGCGAATCGTCCGCGACGAAGAAAAATCTCGAGTACGACTTGATTGCGGCAAGGGTCGATGAAATCGATCGGCCCGTCTTGGAAGGTGAAGCAAGCGGCTTCGTCAAAGTGCTTGCGGCGAAAGGAACGGATAGAATCCTGGGCGTGACGCTGGTTTGCGAGAACGCAGGCGATCTTCTGCATGAGTTTGTTCTCGCGATGAAATATGGCGTTGGTCTCGGCAAAATCTCCTCAACCATCCATGCGTATCCGACGTTCGCCGAATTGGCGCGCAAGGCCGGCGACAAATACAACAAGACGCGACTGACTCCGATGGCGCAGAAGATTTTTAGCTGGTTATACAAACGCAGCCGTCGCTGATCCTGTGAAAAAATACACGAAATGGATTCTGCTGGTTTTCATTGTGGTCACGCTTTTGATCTTGAGCGCGGTACTGCCGGTAAAGGACTGGATCCGCGCGTTCATCAATTGGGTGCAACAGCTTGGACCAATCGGAGTGGTCGTATTCGTTGTCGCTTATGCGCTGGCGACGGTGTTGTTTCTTCCCGGCTGGATTTTTACCGTCGGTGCAGGCCTGGTTTATGGAATTGTCGGCGGCACTCTCGTCGCACTCACCGGAGCGGTGATCGGAGCAACTCTCGCGTTTATCGTCGCGCGTTATTTGCTCCGCAAAAACATCGAAGAATACACGAAGAAGAATGCGCGTTTCAAAGCAATCGACGAAGCGATCGGGAAGAACGGTTGGAAAATAATCGGGTTGCTGCGCTTGAGTCCGCTGATTCCATTCAATCTGAGCAATTATTTTTACGGAATCACGTCGGTGAGTTTGAAGGCATACGTCGCTGTCTCCGCCATCGGAATGATCCCCGGAACGCTCCTGTACGCTTATCTGGGGGCGATCGGTAAGGCGGGAATCTCTGGAGAGAAAACGCAGCACAGCGGCGCACAATACATTTTACTTGGCGTCGGATTGGTCGCGACAATTGCGGTCACGATACTCGTTAGTCGGATTGCGAGGAACGCACTCAAGAAATCCGGCGCGGCGTAATAACGCGATGTGCGTCGGAACGAGATCTGGGGAGCGCACGCGCCTCGCGTGCCGCGATGGCGCCTCGCCATCCGAACTTCGTTTTTTCGAAGCGGTGTTTCGGCGGGGCGCCGAAACGTCGCACGCGAGGGCGCGTGCGCTCCCCAGATTGCTAAGCGTCGGCTTTGCTAAAACCTGACGCTCCGTCATCAGCGCAGGGTTCTGTAACCGCGCGTCGTACACTTCGCTCCAGACTTTTTCATTCATCGCGCACATCGGAACGGCTTCCCATTTGCCGTTGCGCTTCACGGCTCCTTTGAAGACGCACGAATCCAGACGCGCGCGCACGACCGGATCGTTGTCCGCATTCGCGACCTGATCTGCGTGCATAAAATTATGAATGCCTGTGCCGACGGTATGCGCGCGGCCTGTGAGCAATGCGCGCGTGAATTCGAAAGGCACCCGACCGTTTATCGCCAGGCGAACTGCGTGGACCAACAGCCGCAGCATCAATATCGGATGTTGCACCACGATGCCGAGTATTCGAAACGGAGTTGTACCGGCATCATCTTTGACAAAAGAAACACCGCCGACTTTTGCGATTGCATCGGCAAATAGTTTGCGCGTGCGCGCGTCCTGCGGCGGAAACGCGATGTGGCGACCACTGATTTGCGAAACGAGCAGCGGATACCAATTGTTGCAATCAGGATGACCGAAGACGGCAAAATGGCGATCCAGGTTCATGCCGGCACCTTCGCAAAGCAATACGATGTTGAAGGTGCGCACAAAAAAATAACGTATTGCTCATGAAGCGGGTGGTCGCGACGGCCGTCACGCGTTCTCCGTTCAGCGTGACGGGAAGAACGACGCTGAACTCCCCCGAGGGCCCTGTCACGACGTCCGCCGAGCCCAGCGGGGTCACGCCTTCGTCGAAGTCCTGCGGGCGCGGCGAGCACGCGGGGCTCGCGTAGAAATCCAGCGTCTGCTCCTCCCCCGAGAGGGTGCCGAAGCCTTCGAAGGTCGTCGAGCCTCCCGCGGAAACGACCGACGTCAGCAGAGGGAATGTGTTCGCCTTGATGGTCGGCTCGTCTCCGATGACGATGCCGAGTCCGTGATTGGAGTTGAACGAATTGACGTCGATGCGGCACGAGAGGAACAGCTCGGGTTGCATGTACCAGACACCCACGGCATTGAACGCGATGATGTTGGGAAGAGCCGCCGAGCCGATGGAGACCGTGGAGCCGGCCTCGACGCGGATGCCGGCCCCTCCGTTGGGCATCGGACCGGACAGGTTCGCGTTGGCGCCGATCACGTTGAGCAGGAGCGCAGTTTCCCCGTAGGAACCTGCGAGGGTCACCCCGTCGAGAGCGTTTCCGGAAATGACATTGCCCTGGATCTGCATGTTGCATTCGCCGCATAGGATCCCGGAGCCTCCGTTGCCGAGGGCCACGGATCCGGACACATCGGTTCCGATGTAGTTGCCGATCACGTCACCGATGGCGCCCGCGGTCTGTATCCCGTCGCTCAAGTTGCCCGAGATGACGTTGCGCTCCGCCGTTGCGAATCCGCCGACATGGATGCTGGGTTCGTTGACCAGGCTCACTCCGACACCGTTGGCGATTGCCGGGTAACCGGCCTTCGTCGTCCCGATCAGATTTCCCTGGACATAGGGCTGGCCGCCCGCGCCCGTGAGGAAAATGCCCGTGCCGTTGCCCGAGATCAGGTTGCGGTCCGAAGCGGCGCTTCCTCCGATCTCCAGGCTTCCGGCATCCGCTGATGAGATTCCGACGGTATTCCCGCTCGTCGGGTTTCCTCCCGCGTCCGTGCCGATAAAGTTCCCGGTGATGACATGGGATCCGGCGGTCGTCGTGACGATGGCGTTCTGGAATCCGTGCATCGCCAGGCCGCGGATCGTCGAGTTGGCACCGCCGCTGAGGGCAAGCGTGAGGCCGTCGGTCCCGTTGCCCTGGATCTCGATGAGGATGACCGCGTTCGTGACGAACGGGTCCGTGTTCGGCGCAGCGCCGGGCTGCGTGTAGCCGTCGATCGTCACCCGGTCGACGATGGCCGGAAGCGCCGAGGCCGGGGCGATGACGTGCACTCCCGCGCCCGGGATCGCGAAAACGATCGAGTCGGCCGTGAAATTGGCGTTGGTGTCCAGGATCGCCTGGCGCAGGGACCCCGGGCCACTGTCGTTCGTGTTCGTCACCGTGAATGTGTCGCCGAACGCGAAACTGCCGACCAGAAGAAGAGGCAGGGCCCAGTACGTTCGCACACGCGCCATACAAGCTCCTGTTTCGCGGCGGACAGTCTATCCCTCGACCGCGTGCGGAGCTGTCGCTTCGAGCGAGGCAAAGGGTTTCGAAGCGAAGCAGTCGCAGGCGATGCCCGCACGGAAGGCCCGACAAGGATAGCACCATTCGGCTGTGCGAACGATTCTTGATTCTTCTTTCGAGGGAGCGATAATCGCTGCGGCATGGAATTCTCGGATCACCTTCGCGAGATGCTCAAGGAGTTGGGGCAGGCGATCAACGAGTCGATCTCCGGCTCGGGCCGCGTGCACGACTCGATTCAGAAGATCCGCGACGAGGGCTACAACCTCTACATGGTTCTCGACGCCAAAGTCGGCGTCAACAAGCGCGAAGCGAAAGCGCGCGGAACGCGCCGCGCCTCCGTCGAGCCCGAAGAAGTGGAGCGCTCCTCCGGCGACCGGGCCGCTTTCCGCATCAACCTCAAAGACCTTCGATTCCTGAAGTCTCTCGGCATCGATCCCACCCGCAAGGTGCGGACCCGCCGCGCCCCGGCCCGCCGCTCTTCGAAGTAAAGCCGGGACCTCCCGCTCTCGCCAACCGAATAGACTGCGCGAATGCGCGCGTCATTCGATCCGCTCGGCGCCTCGCCGGCCGCATGGGAGGCGTTCGCGGCGGAGCGTCAGCTGCCGCGCTATCGCGGACGGCAGATCTTCGACGCGCTCCACCGCGTCGGGCGCAGGGACTACGCGGCGATGACGGAGCTGCCCGCGGCGCTGCGCCGCAGTTTCGCCGAAGAGGCGCCGATCCGGTTTCCCGAGATCGTCCGCCGGGAGCCCTCGGCAGACGGAAGTTTGAAGTACGTGCTCCGGCTCCAGGACGGCGCCCTAATCGAGGCCGTCTACATGCCCGGAGAGGCTTCGCGGGCCCAGGTCAACGAGTTTGCGGACGCGCGCGTCGAGTCGAGGTCCGAGGTCCCAGGTCCCAAGTCCTGGACAGGAAGCACGGCGCCGGCAGAGAAGTTCACGGTGTGCCTGTCGTCGCAGACGGGTTGCGCAGTCGACTGCGCGTTCTGCGTGACAGGACGGCTGGGCGGCGGTCGCAATCTCGGAGCGGGTGAGATTCTCGGCCAGCTCTACGCGGTTCTCGACGACGCCGGGCGAACGACCGAAGGTCTCCGGATCGTGTTCATGGGAATGGGGGAGCCGTTTCTCAATCCCGAGGGAGTGCTCCCCGCGCTCGAGGTCCTTCTGGAGATCCTGCCGCCGCGGCGGGTGACGGTCTCGACGAGCGGGATCACGCCGGCGTTCGAGCGCTTCGCCGAGCTGCCGCGCCGGCCGAACCTCGCCGTCTCGCTCAACGCCGCCGACGCCTCGACGCGGGAGAAGCTGATGCCGATTACGAAGACGTATCCGCTGCCGGGTCTGCTGTCGGCGATGCGCGCGTGGCCCCTGGAGCCGCGGCGCTCGATCCTGGTCGAATACGTTCTGATCGCGGGCGTCAACGACGCCGATGAGGACGCCAGCCGCCTGGCGCAGCTGCTGTCGGGCATGCCGGTGAAGGTCAACGTGATCCCGCTGAACGAAGACCCGGTGTACCTCCCCGGCTGGAAGCGGCCGGACGAGGCCGCGATCGATCGTTTCGCGGGCGCGCTGGCGCGCGCGGGTTTGCGGATCACGGTGAGGCGGAGCAAAGGACGCGACGCCTCCGCGGCGTGCGGGCAGTTGAAGGGAAGGACCGTGGATCCGCGGCGCAGGCCCGCGAATCACGCCGGCAGGTAGTTCCGGAAGAACTCCTCCCATTTCCGGGCGTAGGCGAGCTTCGCCATAGCCTCGGGCTCGTCGTCGTGGTGGCAGTGTCCCGCGCCGGCCACGTTCCAGACGGCGCTGTGCGGCGGAAGCGCGGCGGCGAGCCGCTGTGTGAAGTGCGGTGGAACGAGACGGTCTTCGGTTCCGTGCACCAGGAGCAGCGGACTCGTCACGCGGGAGACCGCCGCGACGGGGTCTACGCGCTCGATTCCCTCGCGGCCGCCGGACAGTCCGAGCTCCCGGCGGATCCGTCCGATCGCGCGGCGGATCGCCCAGTGCGTCGTCAGGTCGAGCAGCGGCCCCGGCACGCGAGTGGCCCTCGAGAGATAGTGCCGCGCCATCGCGAAGAGATCGGCGAAGGGGGATTCGAGCCAGATCGCGCGCACGCCGGGACGATCCGCGGCGTACTCGAGGGCCACCGTGGATCCGGCGGAGCAGGAGTGGATGCCGAGCCGGCTGGGATCGATGCCAAAGCCTTCCTGCGCCGCGGCGACGGTGAGCGCGAGGTCGTCTTTCTCGAGGAAGCCGAGCGTGAAGATGGTGCCGCCGCTCCGGCCGTGGCCGCGCAGGTCGGGGAGCAGCACGTTGTAGCCCAGCGCGAGCGCGCGGAGGGCGTCGGGCTGCCACTCGCTGGCGTTGCCGCCTTTTCCGTGCAGAAACAGGATCGTCGGACGAGTCTCGGGCTCGCCGGGAGAGGCGAATGTCGAAGACAGCTCTACGGGGAGCCGGGGGCTTCCTTTGTGGCGCAGGTTCGCCACGAGGGCCGCGTTCGACTCCAGAGCGGCGAGCAGATCCTCGTAATGATCGGGCGAAGGACCGAGGCCCCGCGCCGAGAGGAGGCGCCCCGAGAGCGCGCGCGAGGCGAGCCACGAACCGGCGACATAGAGCGCGCCGCCCGCCGAGATCCATTTGAGGAGGGCGCGGCCGCGGCCGCGCCGGCATCGCGACGTGAGCTGCTCCTGCTACTCCAGGCCGTACGCCTGCTGCGCGCGCTTGCCGTTCTTGCCGAGCACGCCGACGACCTCGACGGGACCCTGGACGTACGACTGGCAGGCCAGCCTCACGCCGCGCCCTTTCCACCGCTTGCGCACGAGCGCGAGCGGCTTGAGAAACCAGAGCGCGAGCGAGATTTTCTCGAGCTTCGTCGGGGGGGTGAGATTCTCGGCGCCGGAGACGGGGATCACCGCGCAGGTCGCGCAGAGTCCGTCGCCGCCGCACCACTTCCAGAGGCCGGCGCCGGTTTCGAAGGCCGCGTCCCAGAGACGGTAGCCCTCCCAGACGTCGAGCTCCTTGCCGTTGATGACGCAGCGCACGCGGCGCCGGTCGGTCTTCGGATTCGCAGCCATCGCGGGAATTATAAGCGGTCGGTGGATACAATCCGCGCGTGACGGCGCTCCTGCTCGCGGCATGGCTTTCAGCCGCCGAACCCGCGGCGCCACGCTTCACGGTCAAGCCGGTCGCCTCCGGCGTCTTCGCGGCGATCGCTGACACCAACGACGAGACCTCGCTGGGCAACGCGGGGTTCGTCGTCGGGTCCGACGGAGTGCTGGTCGTCGACTCCTTTGCGACGCCGGCCGCCGCCGAGCGCCTGCTGGCGGAAATCCGGTCGAAAACGTCCCTCCCGGTCCGCTACCTCGTCAACACGCACTTTCACGGCGACCACGTCGGGGGAAACGCCGTCTTCGCGAAGGCGGGCGCCGTCATCCTGGCCCACGAGAACGTGCGCGCCTGGGCGCGACGCGGGTGGCAGAAAGACCTGACCCCGGAGCAGCGGGCGCACTATTCCGCGATCACGCTTCCGGACGTCACCTACCGGGACCGCGCGTCGGTATGGCTGGGCGACCGACGCATCGAGATGTTCCACCGTCCGGGCCACTCGGGCAGCGACTCGGTCGTGGTCGTTCCCGACGCCGCGGTGGTTTTCGGAGGGGACCTGGTGCTCCACGGCGCCATCGCAAACACCCAACTCGGGCGGACCGACGGGTGGATCGCGACGCTGGACGAGCTGTTGCGCGACTATCCCTCGGCGACGTTCGTGCCGGGGCACGGCGACCTCTCGCGCACGCTGGACGTGCGGCTGTTTCGCGACTACATCCGGAACCTGCGGCTGGCGGTGGAGCGCGGACGCAGCGAGGGCAAATCGGGCGCGGCACTGGTCGAGGCGGTGAAACCGCAGCTGCAGTCCCGATACGGATCCTGGACCTGGTTCGAGCACGTGGACGGGAGCATCGGGGACGTCGAGGCCGAGCTCAACGGCACGAAGGTGTATCCGCCGGAGCCGAGTCGCTGATTCGCTGCCACTCGGCCAGGAGGAACATCAGCTCCACGCCGGACACCGTCTGGCCGGGCTGCACCTCGATCTGCGTCATCGCCGGATCGCGCGGGTCGTCCGTCTCCACCGCGACGCCCTTCCAGCCCAGGAGAAACGTGTAGCCGCCGGGCGCAAAGAGCGTGAGCCGGAACGTGCCGTCGCACTCCGTCGTCGCCCAGGGGGACCAGGGAATGTCGGCGCCGTGGGGGATTCCGCGCACCGAGAGTCCGGCTGCAGGCCTTCCTTCTGCGTCGCGGACTCGGCCGAGCACCGTCGCGCGAGGATTGGCGCGGATCTGGCGCGAGGCGGCCGTCGGAGTGGGAGCGGTGGCGCAGGCCGCCGACAGCAACGCGAGGACGAGAGGCGCGGCCGCCGCCTTCATGCGGAAGCGACTATGGCATCATCCCCGCCGTGGCGGAAACCGACGAGCATCATCGCTTCGAAGTCGCTGCGACCTGGTCGGGCGACGGCGCCGGCGCCGGGCGCGTCTCGACGGCGGACGGCGTGCTCTCGGTTCCCATCGCCGGAGCGATCGTGCTCGGCGGTTCCGGCGGCAAGGCCAACCCGGAGGAGCTCTTTCTCGCGGCGATCGCGTCCTGCTTCGTCAACACCTGGGCGATCTTCCTGAAGAAGCTGGCGCTGGGTTACTCGGAGCCGTCGCTGAAAGTCGAAGGCGAGCTCGAGAAGGATCCCGCGGGAGGATTCCGGTTCCGGCGCGCCGTCATCCACGCCCGCGTGCCGGCCTCGCTCCTCGAGTCACGCCGCGAGCAGGTCGAGAAGACGGTCGCGCTCGCCGAGAAGTACTGCATCATCTCCAAGGCCGCGCGCGCCGCGATGCCGGTCGAGGTGCGAATCGAAGCGGCTTGAGGCCGTGCGACACGTCCCGATCGGCGATTCCTTCGACCTCCACTCGTTCCGTCCGGAAGACGTGCGCTCGGTCGTGGACGAGTACCTTCGGGAAGCGGCCGCGGCGGGCTATCGGGAAGTCCGGCTCATCCACGGCAAGGGGATCGGCGTGCGACGGGCGGAGGTCCGGCGCCTGCTCGCAGGACGCGATGACGTCGCCGGCTACTTGGATGCTCCTCCCGAGCGCGGTGGTTCCGGTGCGACGATCGTCCTCTTGAAGGGTTAGCCCTCCGTCGACGCGTGCTCGACCGCCTCCGGGCGCACCGCGATCTCGGCGCCGCAGACGCAGGTCGTCGTGAAGCCGCCGTCCTCGCCCAGGGATGCGCGGGGGATCTCGAGCAGTCGGCCGTCGTTGATGCTGCGGTCGTTGGACCAGCGGCGCACCGAGCCGGCGATGCGGTCCGGGCGCTCGGCGAACTGGATCGCGAGCTGACAGTCGCACTTCGGGCAATTCATCCAGACGTAGTTCATTGCGTCTTCTCTCCTGCGGGGCTGCGGAGCTCCCGGTGCGCCCGCTTTCTCTCGTACATGACCCGGTCGGCCTGGGCGATCGCGACGTCGACCGGGACGCGCTTGGAGTAGATGTGCACGCCCACCGAGGCGGCCAGGAACTTCGTGTAGGGACGCCCCCCCGGCTTGGGCGACTGTTTGACCTCGTCGATCTTGGACGGAAGCATGTAGAAGCGGCGTCGGGCGAGCTCCTCGTCCATCCCCGGCAGGATCACCAGGAACTCGTCGCCTCCCCAGCGGATCACGTGATCGTTGCCGCGGACGAGCTTCTTGATCGCCGTCGCGAGGGTCCAGATCGCCCGGTCCCCCTCCTCGTGTCCTTCGGTGTCGTTGATCCGCTTCAATCCGTCCACGTCGATCAGGACGATCGACCCGCCGAGCTCGCTCGCCTCCAGCTGCGGCTTGATCTCGTCGAGGAAGAAGCGGTTGTGCGTCTCCGTCAAGGGATCGAGAATTGCGCGGCGCTTCGAGCGCCGGGTGTCGTCGGCGGTTCGCGCGTGGAGCATGGCGAGACGGCGCTCGGTGTCTTCCATGGCCCAGATGATCAGGCCGATGCCGAAGAGCATCTCGAGCAGGACGTCGAAGAACCCGGTGTAGGGCAGGATTTCGATGTTGCGGTTGGCCTGCGTGGCGGAGAGCGAGAAGAGAGCCACGTAGGCGAACTCGACCGCGGCCGTGACCAGCGCGAGAAGCCCGGCAAACTGGCGTCCGAGACCGGCCCGAGGGCTTTGAAAGATGAAGACGGCGACCAGCAGCCATCCCACGGCCAGGATGCCCATGTGCACCGCGTAGAACGGGTTTTCCCGGCCGGCGAGATAGACGATCAGGAACGAGATCGGGATGGCCGCGACTGCCGCCACCGCCAGGGCCTTGCCGAGCGAGGCGTCCCGGTCCATGCGGATGGCCGCCACGCAAAGCGCGACGATGTAGAGCAGCTTGAAGAACTCGTAGGTCTGCTCCTCCCAGGGGATCTGGAGCCGGGTCAGGACGATCAGTGAGAGGAGCGAAAGAAACAGGAAGAGCCAGGCCGCGCCGGCGGCCTGAAGCACCCGATTCCCTTTGCCTCGAGACAGATAAAGGAAGATCAGGGAGAGCAGGCCCGCGCCCACGGTCTGGACGGTGAGCCCGAGAAGCCAGAGTTCCATCTCTTTGAATAAGAGGGTAGAGGGCGGCGCCGTCCCCGTCAACCTGTCCCTGCCCCGCGGTTTCGGGGGCTCGAGGGACAGGCCGCGGGCTACCTCACGTTGACCCGGGCCCCCACCCGCCGGAGTATCTCGCCGTCGCCGTCCTTCCGGCACGCGAACGCGGCCCCCTCGCCCGCGCAGGTGAGGGGAATCCGCTCGATGCTGTTGGCTCCGCGGAGGGCGAGACCCCAGGGCCGGCCACCTCCGGCCTCGGGCAGGAGCAGCAGGTCCATCGGCGGCGCGGCGTGCTCCATGTCGATCCGGTAGAGCGCGCCTTCCATGCGCACTCGATACGGCGGGTCGCCTTCGACCGCGATCGTCTGTCTTTTTCCGCGACTGTCGGTCCAGAGCCCGACGAGTTCCTCCGAGGCGAGCTCGTCGGAGGCGGTCGCGAACACCTGGTGCGCGCCGCTGCGCCGTGCGCTGGCCGGCATGTAGAGCTGATCGAGCCCGTTTCCGAGACCCTGCACCCGGATCTCGAGCGGGACGCGGCCGTCGGCGCCGCCCAGCCGCACGACGGCCTGGCCCGGGGTATCGCCGGCGCGCACCGCCAGCGTCACGGTGTTGCCCGTCTTCGAGTAGGCCTCCACCGGCGCGAGGACCCGGCCCGAGGGACTGTCGAAACGCAGCGCGAAGATGCCGCGCGCCGCGTCCGCCTCGATGTGCAGCGTCGTCTCGCGCTGCATCGCGGCCAGACCGTAGCGCAGGGAGAGCGTCTCGAGCGCGCCGCGCGTGTAGAACGTCGCGCCGTACCACGACGGAATCGGAATCCCTTCGATCTGAATCGACGACCGCGCCGGATCGAAGTCGAGGCTGAAGCCGGCGAAGGCGTACACCTCGCGGGTTTTGAGCGCGCCGCGCGGGGTTTTCTCGACGCGCTCGCGCACGAGGACCGACGGACGCGCTTCCTCCGCTCGGAACTCCTCGGTCCAGCCTCCCGGCGGCGCGCACGCCGGAAGTTCCTTGCCCGCGGCGTCGCGGATGGGAAGAGAGGCGAGCGTGCGGTCGTGATACCGCCACACCGTCCGGCACGACATCGTGTCGGTCGCCGCGACCAGGACGACGAGCGCGCCGGGAGAGCCCAGAGGCGCCGAGGTCAGCGTGATCGGTACGATCGCGCCCGGCGGGGCGGGAGCCTTCTCCTCGGCGAGGAGACGGCCGCCGTCATCCAGGATTTCGAGCCGCACCGAGCCCCGGGCCGCGGTGGCGCGCGCCGTTTCCGTCGTCCCGTCGCCGTCGAGATCGGCGGTGAGGCTCGGAGACAGCACCGACGGCTCGGCCGCGCGCAACGCGAGCGCGAAGGCGAGAATCGCGGGAAGCCCGACGAGCATCCGGACCGACGTTCGTCCTACTTGACCGCCAGCTCCGGCGCCTGGAATCCGATGCGTCCGTGCGTTCCGTCGCAATATGGCTTGTTCGCCGAGCCGCCGCAGCGGCAGAGAGACACCGCGCGTCCGTCTTCGATCGGAATCTCGTTGCCCTGCGGATCGGTGATCTTCGTCGGTCCCGTCACGCGGTACGGACCGTTCGGAATGATCTTGATCGTCGAATCGCCCATGCGTTCTCCTTCGCTTGCGCCGGTATTTTAAGCCCGGATTATTCGTGATCACCCGGCCGGAGCACGGGCACGTCATTGCGCCAGACCAGGTTGTTCTTGTGGTGGATCTAAAAAGAGGGAGAGACGCGTTGCCCGCGACAGAGATTTTTCGTCGAGGCGAGGAAGCGCGACGACGGCGATGCCAGAGCGCATCGCCGAGGAGCGATGACGACGCATCGGCGGAAAAGATCGGAGCGGCGGCCGGAGTCGATCATGAATAATGCGGGCTAGGCCCGCGCCGAGTGCGCGAGGACGAGCGCCGCTGCGCGCGGCGGCGCGGGAATCGTGCTACCCTTTCGAGGAAATCTTTTGCGCGCCTTCGAAAAAGCTCCGCCGGACGTCCAGGAGCTCCTGACCAAGCCCATCAAGGAGTTGGGTCTCAAGCTGGAAGGGTCGCCCGTCGAGAGCCTCGTCCAGCAGCTCTATCGGGAGCTCGAGCGGAAGGGTCTGAAGAGATTTCGTCCGCTCTGCTATCTCTCGGACGAGTGGGGCTGCCCGTCGGGCGAGCCCGTGATCGGCATCCCGTTCTACCTGGCGGATCCCAAACTGGCGGGTCTCGAGAAGGAGATGAACGACCTCGAGGACCGCGCCGAGATCATGATGTACCTGCGGCACGAGGCGGGCCACGCGTTCAACTACGCGTACCTGCTCTACCGCGCGCCCGAGTGGCGGGACCTCTTCGGCCCGTTCCGGCGCGCCTACCGCGACGACTACCGGCCGGTCCCGTTCTCACGCCGGTACGTCCGCCACATCGCCGGCTGGTACGCGCAGAAACACCCCGACGAGGATTTCGCCGAGACCTTCGCCGTCTGGCTCACACCCCGCTCGCAGTGGCGCAAGCGCTACAAGGGCTGGGGCGCCATGGCGAAGCTGCGCTACGTGGACCGGATGGCGCGGCGCTATCGCGACGCGGAGCCGTTGCGCAAGCGTGGCCACGCCGACGTGACGGTCGAGGAGATGGAAACCACGGTCGAGGAGTTCTACAACCAGGCGCTGGCGCAGCAGGGCTCGACCGAGGAGCTCGCGCTCGACACCGACCTCGTCGACATCTTCAAGGTCTCCAAGAGAAAGAAGAAGGGGGCGCGCCCCGCCGCCGACCTCCTCCGCGAGAACCGCAAGACGCTGGTGGACAAGGTGACCTACTGGACGGGCGTGCAGCGGCCGCTGGTCAAACGCCTCGTCGAGTCGATCGAGACGCGCGTCGGAGAGCTCGGACTGCGGGCCGCGGTCCGGAGCGAGAAGGAGCATCTGACCGAGGTCTCGACCTACGCCACCGCGCTCGCGATGAATTACCTGACCCGGGGCAAGTTCGTGCAGCCGTAGAAGGGAGCTTTACGGAGGGAAGGTGAAATGGTGAAAGCGCGCTTGCACAGCCACGAACAGTTCTTCGCTCTCGTCGGCGCTTCGAGCGCCGCCTAGATGTCCAAGGAGAAGTTGAAGATCGCCGTGCTCTACGACCTCCTCGAGGAGGAGCCGCAGTCGGTTCCTCCTCCGCCGCCGGAGAAGCCGTCCCGGGCCAAGGGCAAGCCTCCGCGCCGCAAGAAGAAGAAGGAGATGCACGACCGGGAGGAAATCTTCGACGCCCTGGTCAAGCTCGGGCACGAGCCCGTCTATCAGGTCGTGGACGGGCGCGACCAGTCGCTCATCGCCCTGGCGCGGGCGGATGCGGATCTCTTCTTCAATCTCACCGAGTCTTACAACGGCGACGACACGATGGACATGAATCTCGCCGCGTACCTCGACCTCCTCGGCAAGGCGTACACCGGAGCGGGACCCCACGCCCTCTACCTGGCGCAGGACAAGGCGCTGGCCAAGAAGATTTTCGCGTTCCACGGGATCCGGACGCCGTTCTTCGCGACGTCCTACAAGGGCAAGCTGGATCACTCCCACGACATCGCGTTTCCGCTGATCGTGAAGCCCTGCTCCGAGGACGGCTCGATCGGCATCGACATGGGATCGGTGGTGGGCTCGGTCAAGGAGCTCATGGAGCGGATTCACTACATCCACGAGGAGTTCGATTCGCCCGCGCTGATCGAGGAGTACATCGAGGGTCGAGAAATCTATGCCGCCGTCCTCGGCAACGACAGCCCCGAGGTCCTCCCGATGGTCGAGCTCGACCTCTCGAAGCTGCCCGAAGGCACCCCCAAGATCGCGGGCAAAGAGGTCAAGTGGGAGAAGGACACCGAGCACTACCGCGTGACGAAATCTGCCGTCGCCGAGGATCTGGACGAGGACACGGTCAAGAAGCTGTCGGAGACGGCCCTTGCGGCGTACCAGTCTTTGAAGCTCCGCGACTACGGGCGCATCGACATGCGCCTGACCAAGGACGGAGACGTCTACGTCATCGAGGCCAACCCCAACCCGTGGCTCGCCTCCGGCGCCGAGTTCCAGATGGCGGCCCGGAAGGCCGGAAGGACGTACACACAGCTGATCGGCGAAATCGTGGATCTGGCGCGTGCGAGGTACGCCGTCTCGTAGCGCGTGATCACCCGGCATGAAGTCTCGGGATCCCTCGCTGTCGCTCGGGATGACTGCGGAATATGATGCGCCGCATGAAGAAGACGCTTGCGGCCTGTCTCCTCGCGATTCTCCCGGCGACGGTGCTCCTGGCCCTGGACGTCGGCGGCGTGAAGCTGCCGGACACCGTCACCGTCGAGGGGAAGACGCTCAACTTGAACGGCGGGGGCGTGCGCAAGAAGATGTTGTTCAAGGTCTACGTCGCGGGCCTCTACGTCGAGCGTCCGTCCAAGGACGGCTCGGCGATTCTCGCTTCCGCGGAAGCCAAGAGCATGCGGCTCCACATGCTCCGCAACCTCAAGGGCAAGCAGATCTCCGACGCCATCGAGGAAGGGTTCGAGAAGAACTCTCACGAGCAGATCGCCCGGCTCAGGGACCGCCTCGACAAACTGGCCGCGATGTTTCCCGACGTCGCGGAGGGCGACGAGATCGCCCTGACGTGGATCCCCGACAAGGGCACCGTCGTCTCCGTGCGCGGCACCGAGCGAGGCACGATCGAGGGCCGCGATTTCGCCGACGCGCTCTTCGCGGTGTGGATCGGGCCCAACCCCGTCCAGGACGACTTGAAGAAGGGGTTGTTAGGCGGTTGACGGCGCGCCGGCGCGGGCCGGGCGGCGGAATCGCCGCGAGAAGCGGTCCAGCGCCACGCCCACGAACATCAGCTGCGTCCAGAACCGCATTGCGGGCGAGGGTCGCTCGACTCCGCCCGCCAGCGTCGTGACCACGGCGGCGCGAATCCCTTCCGGCGGCATCGGCGTCGTGAAGGCGTCGAAGAACACCGGATCGTAGAAGTTGTAAACGAACTTCCGGAACCGGCCGTACATGCGGTTGGCCTGCCGCTCGTAGGAGCGAAAGTCCCGCGCGTCCACGCGACCCTTGCGCGCGAGCGCGCGGTCGATCGTGCGGGCCGCCCGTTCGCCGGTGGACATCGCCAGGAAGACGCCGGTCGAAAAGACCGGATCGAGGAAAGTCGCGGCATCGCCCACGAGGACCCAGCCGTCTCCACCGAGCCGTTCGGAGCGCGCCGAGTAGTCGGACACGCCATGGACCTTCGAGAAGCGGCGGGCGCCTTCGAGCAGTGCCCCCATCCGCGGGGAGCGCGCGACGAGATCTTCGAAGCGCCCCTCGGGGGACGCGCCTTCGGCGAACCGGACGTCCGCCGGATCGAAGACGCCTCCGACGCTGCACGTGCCGTCGGAAAACGGGATGATCCAGTACCAGACGCCCTTGTCGATCGGCAGCAGGATGTCTCCCGGCCGGCTCCCCTCGGGCCAGCGCAGCCCGTCGTAGTGCGCGAAGAGCGCGGCGCGCTTCAACTTGGGATCGAAGCGGCGTAGACCGAGCTTGCGGGAGAGCAGGGCGCCCTGGCCCGAGGCGTCCACCACGGCGGGCGCGCGGATCTCTCGAGTCGCGCCGCCGGAGGACGGGCGGACGCGCACGCCGGTCGCTCGAGAGCCCTCGAAGAGCACGTCCTCCACGAGGGTCTCTTCGTGGATCTCGGCGCCGCAGGAGGCCGAGTGCCGGAGCAGCAGGTCGTCGAAGTCGGCGCGCTTGACCTGGTACGCCATCGGATGGTTCGTGTCGCGCGCTTCGGCGAAAACCACCGGGCGCGTCGTGCCGTTGGACTCGTTCCAGAAGTACGCGCCGTATTTCTGCTGGTAGCCGGCCGCGCGAACCTTGTCATGGACGCCGAGGCGGTCCAAGATCGGCAGAGAGAAGGGGAGAAGCGACTCGCCGACGTGGAATCGGGGAAACTTCTCGCGCTCGACGACGGCGACGCGGCGTCCGGCGCGCGCCAGCGCTGTCGCGACGGTGGAGCCGCCCGGACCCCCTCCGATCACAACCGCGTCGTAGACTTCGGGCATGAAGGGATTCTAGCCTGCCGCTTCCCGCCCTCGAGTTTCTCGACGTGCGCAAGGCGTTTGCGCCGGGCCGCCCCGTCCTCGACGGGCTGACGCTCTCGGTCGCGCCCGGCGAGGTCGTGGCGCTCGTCGGTCCCTCCGGCTGCGGCAAGACGACGGCCCTGAAGCTCGCGAACCGGCTGCTCGAGCCCGACGGCGGGACGGTGCGTGTGTTCGGAAATCCCGCGGCAGGGGAGGACCCGGTCCGGCTGCGCCGCTCGATCGGGTACGTCATCCAGGAGGCCGGACTCTTTCCGCATCGCACGGTCGCGGAAAACGTCGAAACCGTGCCGCGGCTGCTGGGCTGGCCCGCGCCGAAGCGCCGGGCACGCGCCGAGGAGTTGCTGGCGATGGTGGGACTGCCGCCGGCGGAATTTGCGAAGCGCTATCCGCGGGAGCTCTCCGGGGGACAGCGCCAGCGCGTCGGCGTGGCCCGAGCACTCGCCGCGGATCCGCCGCTTCTGCTGATGGACGAGCCCTTCGGCGCTCTGGATCCGATTGCCCGCCGGGGGATCCAGAAGGAATTTCTGGCGTGGCGCGCGCGCCTGACGGCCGCGGCCCTGCTGGTCACCCACGATCTCGGCGAGGCCTTTCGGCTCGCGGACCGCGTCGCCGTCCTGAACGAGGGACGCGTGCGCCAGATCGGAACGCGAGAGGATCTGGTCGAGCGTCCCGCGGACGCGTTCGTCCGCGAGCTCGTGCAGGAGTTCGCGCCGTGAGCGAGCTCCTCGCTTTTTTCTCCGAGAGGCGGGGCGAGATCGCGTCCCTGACGCTGCAGCACGTCCTGCTGGTGGCCGCCGCGACCGCGATCGCCGCCGCCGTGGGCATTCCGGTGGGCGTCGCGCTCGCACGCCGGCCGCGTCTGGCGCGTCCTGTGCTCGCCGCCGCCAACGTCGTCCAGACCATTCCGAGCCTGGCGCTCTTCGGATTCCTGATCCCGGTGCCGTTTCTCGGGGGAATCGGCGCGCGGACGGCCATCGTGGCGCTGACCCTGTACTCGCTCCTGCCGATCCTTCGCAACACGCACGCGGGAATCGCGTCCGTGGATCCCGCGGTCTCGGAAGCGGCGACGGGACTCGGGATGACGGCGCGGGAGAAGCTCTTTTCCGTCGAGCTCCCGCTCGCGATGCCCGTCGTGCTCGCGGGTCTGCGCATCGCCGTAGTCGTCGGTGTCGGTCTGGCGACCATCGCGGCGGCGATCGGTGCGGGAGGGCTCGGCGTCCTCATCTACCGCGGCGTGGCGACGGTCGACCACCGGCTGATCCTCGCGGGCGCGATCCCCGCGGCCCTGCTCGCGCTCGGGCTCGACTTCGCTCTGGGACTCTTCGAGAGACGCTGGAGACGGACGGCGTGAGGCGGTCGGCGGCCGCCGCCGCGGCTCTTCTTCTGTTATTCGCCTGCCGCGGCAGGCACGAGGGCGGACCCTTTCGCGTCGGATCGAAGAACTTCACCGAGCAGGTCATCCTCGGCGAGATCGCAGCGCAGGCGCTGGAGGCTCAGGGCGTGGCCGTCGAGCGCAAGCTCGATCTGGGAGGGACCTTCGTGTGCCACCGTGCGCTGACGGCGGGGGAGCTGGATCTCTATCCCGAGTACACGGGCACGGCGTTCACCGCGATCCTCAAGGAGAAGCCCGTCGCGGATCCCGCCCGCGTGCGCGACGCGGTCCAGAAAGAATACGCGCGGCGCTGGGATCTTCGCTGGACGCCGCCGCTGGGCTTCGAGAACACGTTCGCGCTCGTGATGCGCGGCGATCACGCTCGCGCGCTCGGCGTCGCGAAGATCTCGGACCTCGCGAAGCATCCGGAGCTCGTGCCCGGATTCGGCTACGAGTTCGTCGAGCGCGCCGACGGGTTCCCGGGCCTCGCGTCGGCGTACGGCCTGCGCTTCGCGTCGCGCCCGCGCGAGATGGATCTGGGCCTGCTCTATCCGGCTCTGCAGCAGGGAAAGGTGGACGTCGTGGCCGGGAACTCGACGGACGGGCTGATCGCCGCGATGGGTCTGACGGTCCTCGAGGACGATCTCCGCTACTTTCCGCCTTACGAAGCGGCGTTCGTCGCGCGCGGGCCGGTATGGACGGACCCGCGCGTGCGCCGCGCGCTCGAACCGCTGGCCGGCGCGATCTCGGCGGACGCGATGCGGCGCATGAACGCCTCGGTGGACCGCGACCACCGCCCGCCGGCGGAGGTGGCGAAGGCGTTTCTGTCCGGAAGTGGCCGCGCGCACGTCTCGAAGTGACCCTTTTCTGTTACCCTGAGTGACAGAGAAATCCCCCATGTCCGGCGCATTCGACCTCGTGACGAAGTCCGATTGGACGATCCTTTGGGTCGCCCTGGTCCTCGTCGGTCTTCTGATCGTTTCCTTCCGATCGCGCGCCTATGTCTTCTGCCAGTACCTGAAGACCATGACGGGCATCGCGCTGCGCCCGAGCGAGGTCCGGCGCGCGTTCAAATCGGGCGGCCGCGAGGGGGTCCGGTCCCTCTTCCTGGACCTCATCATCCGCGAGGACCTCAAGGAAGGTCCCGTCGCGATCCCGGACTCGGCGACGAAGATTTCGTAGGGCGCTTCAGTTCTCGATCAGCCGGAACGTCGGCACCACGTCCCGCCCCAGGACGCTCCGCAGCACCGTGGCGTGGAGGACCTCGTCGCTGAGGATCTTCGCGGCCGAGCCCGACAGCGCCCGGTCCTGGAAGCGATCCACGACGTAGAGGTAGACGCGCGCGGCACCGACTTCGAGCTTGAACGCGAGCTCGAGGACGTCCTTCTCGTTCGTCAACGGGACGCCGAAGACGTACTCCTTCTTGGGGTCGGCCGGCATTCCGCCCTTGCGCTTGACGGCGTCGACGAGGAGATCGCGGTGGAGCTCGTGGCTGCCCTGGAAGAGGAGCCCGACTTCCTTGGCCTTCGCCGAAAGGAGCCCGCTGTTGCCGGCCAGGCCATAGGCCCAGATCGCCTCGTGCTCGAGCGCGAGCGCGGTGTTCATCATCGTGAGGTCGTCGGCGCCGGAGGCCTTGCCCTTCTCGGGCAAAGCCACCAGAGGTCGTCCCGCGGCCGCGAGACCGAGGGCCAGGCCGGCCGCTCCGGCTTCCCGGAACAGATCGCGTCGTCGCATGTGAGGGTTCCTCCAAAGACAGAGTAAACGAAAGCCCCCTCTCCCTCGACGGGAGGGGCCTCTCCCTCGTGAGGGGGAGAGGGCAGGGGTGAGGGGGACCGATGCCGCGAAGGTGCGCTATCGAAAAGCCGGGGCCGTGAACTGCGTCACCACCGGGGCGTTGTCGTGGACACGGTCGTACCCGGAGTGCGGCGTCCAGAGGAATGGGAACCCGCCGATGAACGGAACGTCCGGGCCGTCGACGCCGTCGCCGAGCTGGTTGTTGGGCTCGATGTTGAACTCGGGAACGAGGACTCCCGCCACGACGCGCAGGGCGATGTCGACGACGTCGTCGTAGGGGCGCCGTCCGTTGGGAAAGCCCGAGTTGTCGCCGGCGATCACGCCCAGGCGGTTGACCGATCCGACCGGCGTCGGAAAGACCGCGACGTTCAGGCGGAGCTGGTCCGAGATGACCTCGTTGGGCCGCATCGTCAGCCCCGGCACGCCCTGCACCAGCACGAGGAGGTCCTGGCGCGGATTCGGGGGAACGCTGATTCCGAAGAGGGCGTTCAGGATGCCGGCGAGCTCGGAGTTGAGAACGTAGGTCCCGAAATTCGCCAGATCGTCCACGGGGTAGGTGGCGTTGAAACGATCCTTCTGCGCGAGAGGAATGACGACTTCGTTGATGAGCGGGTTGCCGAGGCGCGAGACCTGCACCCAGTCGCCCGAGACCGTCGGCGCGCTGCCGTCGGTCGAGAGCGTCGTGGTCTTCAGACGCCACGTCGAGGACCACATGCTGACGACCGCGTTGGGGTCGGCCGTGTTGGCCGGGACCGTGTGGTTGGCCGTGAGGTTCCGGATCGGAACCGAGATCGCGATCGTGTGGACGTTGTAGCCGGCGGTCGTGTTGACTCCGCCGCCGTGGTTGCCGGGCAGCGTTCCCGGCCGGTAGTTGACCAGGTCGAAGATCATCCCCAGGTCCAGATAGAACTGCTCGGCGCGCTGGCCCACGAAAACCTTCGTGTCGTCGTCCACTGTGTATACGGTGGCGCCGAGGCCCGTGCCCTTGCCGTAGCCGTTCGGGTAAGACTTCGGCCCGACGTTGTTGGGCGCCTCGAGGAGATCGCTTCCCAGCGTCGTGCAGGTCGTCTGTCCGGGCGAGGGGCCCAGACACTTCTCGAGCGTGTAGGTGTAGTAGACGTTGAGGTTCGGGTCGCTCGGGGAGGTCACGGGGCCCACGTTCTGGAGCCACGTGTTGCCGTTGCGGACGTTACGCGTGAACGTGGCGCGGTAGACGACGTCCTCGAGCGCGTCGCCGTCCCAGTCGACGTTGAACTCGTAACGGATGTTCGGCTCGAAGTGAAAGAAGTTCGGGCCTCCCGCCGGCTCCTCCAGCGGAATCCAGTTTCCGATCATCACGAGCCGCGACGGGTCGACCGGGTCGCGGAAAAAGTAGACGTCGGTGTTGTCGGCGACTGGATCGTTCGCGATGCCGGGTGCCTCGCGGTGGCTCGACGCCTTCGCAGGCGCCGCGAGGGCGAAAGCGAGCAACAGAGGGGTCAGCGCGAGCCGCGCGCCCCGGTTCCGGGAATCCTTCATCACTGCCTCCTTCGGTTTCGGTTCACCGCCTGCATTCCCCCGCAGTACGGATGGCCCCCGCATTCCGGATTCACGCATTGGGTGAGGTAGACTCGCGCGCCAGGCTTTCGGCTGCGGCGGTCGGTAAACGCTGGCCTTCGGCCAGCGTTGCCTACTGCCGAGGGTCTAACGCTGTGGACGGCGCGCGACCAGCAGCCGAGAGGTTCTGAGGATAGTGGCGAGGCACCTGCTAATCTTCGAGGAGCCAGACTTGTTGGAAGTCAGCCGGGAACAAATCTCGGCCCTCGTCAGCGCGGCGAGCGCCGCTCCGTCCGCAGCCTGCTAGCCCCTCGACGCGATGAGCCAGACGCGCGAAGACCCGGACCGGGCACTGATGGCCCGGATCGAAGCCCGCGACGCAGACGCGCTGGCCGCGCTCTACGACCGCTACGGCGGCCGCCTCCTGGGCCTCGCCCAGCGCATCCTCGGGCGCGGGGGAGAGGCCGAGGAAGTTCTCCAAGAGGTCTTCCTCTTCGCGTGGAAGTCGGCCGCGACCTTCGATCCCTCGCGC
Organism: uncultured Acidobacteriota bacterium; assembly: GCA_963733815.1. Lineage (GTDB taxonomy): Bacteria > Acidobacteriota > Thermoanaerobaculia > UBA5066 > Gp7-AA6 > DAHUXD01. The sequence goes on from CAVTEG010000008.1 coordinate 39,475, forward strand.
GGGACGGTCCGGACCTGGCTCCTGATCGCGACCCGCAGCCGGTCGATCGATCGCCTTCGCTCGCGGCGCTCGGCGTCGCGGCCGGAGGTCCGAAGTCTCGAAGAGGTGACGGTCAACCCGGTCGCGCCGGACGACGTCGAGGCTGCCTCGTCGGACCGCGAGTGGGAGTCCCTCTGCCGGGCGGCCGTGGGCGACCTTCCGGACGACCAGCGGCGGGCCCTGGAGCTCGCCTACTTCGAGGGCCTCACGCACCAGGAGATCGCCGCCCGCACCGCGACGCCTCTGGGGACCGTGAAAACCCGGGTTCGGCTCGGCTTGATGAAACTTCGGGAGCGGATGCGCCCGTACTTGGGGAGTGGAAGCGATGCCTCATAGCGAGCGGCACGAAGAGCTCGTCGCCGCCATGGCTCTGGGTGTCCTGCTCGACGCAGACCGCGCCGAGCTGGAACGCCACCTGGCCGAAGGCTGCGCCAACTGCGAGGTCCTGCTCGTGAATCTGCGCGAGGCCTCGACGGCCCTCGCTTCCGAGGTTCCACCCGTCCGTCCGCCGGACGAGCTGCGCAGCCGGATCCTCGCCTCGCTCGGCCCGGCGCGCGCGCCGGCGAAGCCGGCGAGCCCGGTCTTCGCGCGCGTGCTCGCGGCCGCGGCGGTGCTCCTGCTCGTTCTCGTCGGCCTCGACGACGCCCGCCTGCGCCGCCACCGGGAGGATCTGCGCAGCCAGTCCGCCGAGCTGGCCTCCCGTCTCCAGTCGGCGGAGAGCGCTCTGGCCGAGCGCACGCTGCGTGCTCGCGTGCTCGAGAGCGACGACGTGCAGATGCTGCTGCTCGGCGGCAAGGATCCGCAGCCCTCGGCACGAGGCCGCGTGTTCTGGAGCCCGAAGGCCAAGCGCGGCGTTCTCGTCGCCGGGAACCTGACGCCGCTGCCGGCGGACCGCCAGTACGAGCTCTGGGTCTTCCAGAAGGGCAAGCCGGTCGCCGCCGGCGTGTTCGACGTGGACGCGCAGGGCCGCGCGCTGTTCGAGTCCACGCAGTTCCCCGAAGCGGAGGCCCAGAACTTCGCCGTGACGGTCGAGCCTCGCGGGGGCGTGCCTGCGCCCACGGGACCGATCGTTCTCGTCGGCAGCCCGTCGGCCTGAGTGAAGAGTCCGAGTCTCCCCGCGGCGCTGCTGCTGCTGTGCGCGGTCCCGGCCGCGGCGGATGCGCCGGCGCTGGGAGTCCTGGTCAACCTCGAGACCTCCGCGACTCCGGCCGAGCGGCAGGCGGCGCTGGACGCGGTGCGTCGGACGGGGGCCTCGTTCTTCGCGCTCGAGCTGTCCTGGTCGGCCGCCGAGCCGGCGCCGCGTCAATACCGGCTGGAGGAGATCACGAGGACCGCGCGCCTCTTGCGCCAGTCGGGCGCGGTCCTGCACCTCGACCTGCCCCTCGTGACCGAGACGGCGCGCGACGTGCCGGCGGACCTGTCGGGTCTTGCCTTCGACGACCCGAAGCTCTCGCTGCGTCTGGGACGCTTTCTCGACGCTCTGATGCCGGCGCTGCTGGACTTCCAGACGCTCTCGCTCGGCGAAGGCGCGGACGCCTACTTTGCCGACAAACCCGACGAATTGCGGGCCTATCGAAGGCTCTTCGACGGCGCCGTCCAGTTCCTGCAGAAAAAGGCGCCGCACCTGCTCGTGGGGGTGACGACCGCGGCGCCGACGGAGAGCGTCGCGCCGGAAGTCGCGGCGGCGCTGCACCAGCGCTCGCCGCTGTTGCTCTACGCCTATGCGCCGTTTGAGCGGGGCTCGCCGTTTACGCTGCGCGAGCCGGCCGCGATCGAGAAGGACTGGCCGCAGCTGATCGCCGCCGCGGGCGGCCGGCCGATCGCGTTTCCGGTCGTGAGCTACTCGTCTTCCGCCGAGAACGGATCGACACCGGCCCGTCAGGCCGAGTTCGTCCGCAGATTTCGCCGCTTCCTCGCTTCCGCCGACGGGAGAGACCTTCTCTTCGCCCGCTACGTGGCGTTGCGGGATCCGGCGCCGGCGAGCCTTCCGGCCGTTGCGGCCGGCGCCTCGGTGCCGGACCGGAGGCGGCGTTCGTTCCTCGCCAACCGCGGCCTGCAGGAACCCGATGGAAACCCGAAACCCGCCTGGAGGGAATGGTTGCGCGCCTCGGCGGGTGTGAAAAGATGAGCCGGCTCTCGTTCCGACGGAAGGAGGCGTTCATGTCCCGTCCGCACCTCTTGGCCGCCGCGCTCCTCGTCGCCGTCGCCACGGCGGCCGGCTGCAAGTCGTCGAATCCGGCGCCGCCGATTCCCGTGGAGGGGTCCAAAGTCTCGGCCCTCCGCGGAAAATGGATCGGGGAATACTCGAGTCGCGACACGGGGCGCACCGGAAACATCACGTTCGAGCTGAAGGTCTTCGAGAAGACTGCCCGCGGCAGCGTCCTCATGGTTCCCAAGGACGCCTACGCACCGACCGCACCCACCAGCGGACCGGAGGCCGCGGCCACGATGCCGCAGGTCCTCCAGATCCTGTTCGTGGATTCCAGCGGCGGAGTGGTCAACGGGACGATGGACACGTACGTGGATCCGCGCTGCAACTGCAGAGTGAACACCACGTTCGAGGGCACGATCACGGGCGACACCATTTCGGGAACCTACCGGACGATTCCCCAGGAAGGGGACTCGGCGATCACGACCGGCGTCTGGCACGTGACGAAGCAGAAAGAATAGCCCGGGCTCTCGCCTCGCCATGTGCGCCGCGCCGATCACGCTCGACCGGTTCATCCTCGAGGAGCAGCAGACTTCGCCGCACGCGACCGGAGAGCTGTCGCTCCTGCTGATGCGCTTCGGGATCGCCGGCAAGCGCATCGCGGCCGCGCTCGCCCGCGCCGGGCTGGCCGGCACCCTCGGCTCGGCGGGCTCATCGAACGTCTCGGGCGAGGAGCAGAAGAAGCTCGACGTCGTGGCCAACGAGATCCTGCTCGAGACCTTCGACTATGGCGGACTGGTCACGCTCGCCGCCTCCGAGGAAATGGAAGAGCCCTTCGTCTACGGGGGGAACGCCGGCTCGGGCCGCTACGCCGTTGTCTTCGACCCCATGGACGGGTCGTCCAACATCGATGTCAACGGCACGCTCGGGACGATCTTCTCGATCCGCGCCCGCCGGGACGGCGGCGTCGCCGACCTGCTGCGCAGCGGGCACGAGCAGGTCGCGGCCGGATACGTTCTCTTCGGGCCCAGCGTTTTGCTGGTCTACTCGACCGGCACCGGCGCGCACCTCTTCACCCTCGAGCCGTCGATCGGCGAGTTCCTCCTGACGCGGCACTCCCTCCGCATGCCCGAGCGCGGCAACGGCTATGCCGTCAATGAGGGCCGTTCCCACACATGGGCGCCCGAGGTTCGGGCGTTCGTCGAGCACCTGAAGACTCCGGACGGCCCTGCCGGGAAGCCCTACTCCACCCGCTACAGCGCTTCGATGGTCGGCGACGTGCACCGGTTTCTCCTGGAGGGAGGCATCTACCTCTACCCGGCCGACGCGGCGAAGGGGCGCTCGAGCGGGAAGCTGCGCGTTCTCTACGAGTGCCATCCGCTGGCGTTCGTGGTCGAGCAGGCCGGGGGCGCGGCGTCCACCGGAACGCAGCGCATCCTGGACGTCGTGCCCGATTCCCTCCATGCTCGCACGCCTCTGGCGATCGGCAGCCGGACGGAAGTCGAGCTGTACGAGAAATTCGTCGCGGGCGGGGCCTGAAGACTTCGATGCATCCGGTCGCGCCGACCCTCCCGTAGTGGGGGTGGAGGCGTCTTGAGGAAAGCCCTTGCCACCCTGCTTCTCGCGGCGGCCCTGCCGGCTCTCGCGCAGCCGGCGGGAGGCGTCATCGAGGGCCGAGTCACCGACGACTCGGGTTCGCCGCTGCCCGGGGTGACGGTCGAAGTGACCGGGGCGCCCATCCCGGCGGCTCGAGTCGGAGTGACGGACTCCTCGGGGGCCTACCGCATCGACGGACTTCCCGACGGAGCCTTCGAGGTGGCTTTCCGGCTCATCAACTTCGTCGGCGTCGTGCGCAGGAACATCGAAGTCCGAGAAGGTCTTTCGGCGACCGCCGACGGGATGATGCGTCTGTCGGTGTCGGCCGACGTGGTCGTGACGGCCAAACACACCTTCCGAAATCTGGCCGACGTCACCGAGCCCGGCGAGAGCCTCGTCGGCATCGCCGATGCGTCGACCCAGGGCGTGGTCCTCGCGGAGCAGATCGAGATGCGGCCGATCTCCCGGGCCGGAGACGTTCTCGAGGCGGTCCCGGGCGTCGTCGTCAGCCAGCACTCGGGAGAGGGGAAGGCCAACCAGTACTACCTGCGCGGGTTCAACCTGGATCACGGAACCGATTTCGCCACGACTCTCGCGGGTATGCCGGTCAACATGCCGACGCACGCGCACGGGCACGGCTACACCGATTTGAACTTCATCATTCCCGAGCTCGTCAGCGCCATCCAGTACAAGAAGGGTCCCTACTTCGTGGAGGACGGCGACTTCACGACGGCTGGATCGGCGAACATCAACTACGCCAATGTCCTCGACCACACGCTCGCCCGCGTGGACGGCGGTTCCTACGACTACGCGCGCGGCCTTCTCGCGGGCTCACCCAAGGTCGGCGTGGGACACCTTCTGTATGGTCTCGAAGGGGTCTACGACAACGGACCCTGGGTTCGGCCGGACAATTTTCAGAAGTACAACGGCGTCCTGCGGTACAGCCTGGGTGACGCGCTCAGCGGCTTCGCCGTCACGGCCATGGGATACCAGGGACGCTGGAACTCGACCGACCAGATCGCCGAGCGCGCCGTGGACGACGGGATGATCGGCCGGTTCGGCAGCCTGGATCCGACCGACGGAGGGGAGACGCATCGCTACAGCCTTTCGGCGGAGTGGCAGCGCTCCGACTCGACGTCGGTGACACGGGCGGTCGCGTACGGGATCGATTACAAGCTCAACCTCTTCTCGAATTTCACCTACTACCTCGATCACCCCGACACCGGCGACCAGTTCGAGCAGGCCGACGACCGCAACGTCTACGGCCTGAAGGCGACACACCGCTGGTTCGCGCGCTGGTTCGACGTGGACGCCGAGAACGAGATCGGCGTCCAGGGCCGGTTCGACGACATCCACAACATCGGCCTCTACCATACGGAGGCGCGCCGGCGCCTCGACACGGTCCGCCAGGACAAGGTGCAGCAGGCGAGCGGCTCGCTTTTCGCGCAGACCGACATTCCGTGGACGCCGAAGTTCCGCACGATCCTCGGCGTGCGCGGCGATCTCTACCACTTCAATGTCACCGGCATATCGGATCCCGAGAACGGGGGACAGGTCACGAAGGGAATCTTCAGCCCCAAGCTCTCGATGATCTTCGGTCCCTTCAACCAGACCGAGCTCTACGCCAACGCCGGCTACGGGTTCCACTCCAACGACGCGCGCGGCGCCACGATCACCGTGGACCCCTCGACCGGGGATCCGGCGCAGCGCGTCACGCCGCTCGCGCGGGCGAAAGCCGCCGAGGTCGGCGTGCGGAGCCTGCCGCTTCCCGGCTGGCAGACGACGGTCGCGCTGTGGGGGCTCGACATCGACTCGGAGCTCGTCTTCGTCGGAGACGCCGGCACGACTGAGGCCTCGCGTCCCAGCCGCCGCTACGGAATCGAGTGGTCCAACTACTATCGCGTTCTGCCCTGGATGACGCTCGACGCGGACCTATCGTTCTCGAAGGCGCGCTTTCGCGACGAGGATCCGGCCGGGCCTTTCATTCCCGGCGCGGTTCAGAGCGTGATATCCGCTGGTGTATCGGTCGATTCGATCGCGAACATCTTCGGGAGCGTGCGCGTCCGCTATTTCGGCCCGCGACCCTTGATCGAGGACGACAGCGTGCGGTCGAATGCCTCGACCACGGTCAACCTGCTCGCGGGCTACGAAATCGTCCGCGGCTTGCGCGCTCAGGTCGAAGTCTTCAACGTGTTCAATGCTCAGGTCTCCGACATCGACTACTACTACGCCTCACGCCTGCCCGGCGAGGCGGCTGGGGGCGTGGACGACATTCACTCTCACCCGACGCAGCCCCGCTCGGCGCGGATGTCGATCGTTTTCGGCTTCTAGCCCTCGCTCGCGCGCGTCATCGCGCGAAGGGAGTCCGAGGCGAAGCGGCGCTGCAGATGGCGCGCAGAGGGGAGGCCGAGCCTGGCGAGGATGTGGTGGGGTCGGGAAACGGCCAGGAGGTCGTATCCACGCCGCCCGTCTCGCGTCGGCAGGGATTCCGTCAGAAGCGCAGCGACAGACAGCTCAGGCCGCCGTCCATCTTCTGGAACTCGGACATCGGCAGGACGATCAGCCGGTATCCGCGCTCGCGCAGCAGGCGCTCGAGGAGCGGGAATCCTTCGGCGAAGAGGATCCTGTCGTTGACGAGGACGCAGTTCGAGGCGTAGTCCTCGCCGGGCGGGACGCGAACCAGGTCCCAGCCGAGGAATGCGGGATGGGTGGCGAGGGCCTCGATGACGAGGAGCGTTTTCCCGCCCAGCCAGGCGATGCCGCTCTTCAGGTGGAGGAGCCCCTCGATCCCTCGCAGGTCGACGAGGGTCGACGTGTACCCTCCCGCCGCGAGATGCCGCGCGAGCTGGCGCGCGCCGTCGTCGTTCGTGCGTCGACCGACCCGGATGAAGAAGTGATCTCCGGCCTCGCAGATGTCGCCGCCGTCGACTGTCCCCGGGGCCTCGATCCGAAGGAGCGACGGGTAGAAGGCACCGAGAGCGGCCTCGATCGCCGTGACTTCGCCCGCACGGGACAGAGCGCCGGGGCGGGTGAGGATCGCGGCGCCGCGAGGTGTCAGGATCGCGGCGTCCTCGACGAACGTCGAGTCCGGGTATGCGGGATCGGCCGGCAGCCGGGTGAGCGTCACGCCGAGCGACTCGAGCGCGGCGCAGTACGCCTCGTGCTGCGCCAGGGCCTTCGCGACGTCGGGCACGCCGAGGTCCACGGTCGTCAAGCCGTCGGCGAAATTCTCCGCCGGGGGCCGGACGATCGCGCGGCGAAAAAACCCGTGGCTCTCAGACATTGAACTTGAAGAGGATCACGTCGCCGTCCTGGACGACGTAGTCCTTGCCCTCCTGCCGGAGCAGGCCCTTCTCGCGCGCCGCGGCCATCGAGCCCGCGCCGACGAGATCGGCGTACGAGACGGTCTCGGCCTTGATGAAGCCGCGCTCGAAGTCGCTGTGGATGACCCCGGCGGCCTGGGGCGCGGTGTCCCCGGCGTGGATCGTCCAGGCGCGGGCTTCCTTCTCCCCGGCCGTCAGATAGGTCCTCAGGCCGAGCAGGTGGTAGGCGGCGCGGATGAGGGTCGAGACGCCGGAGTCCGCCACGCCCAGGTGATCGAGGTACTCGCGAGCCTCGGCCTCGGGCAGGTCGGCAAGCTCCGCCTCGATCGCCGCCGAGACCACGACGGCCTCCGTGCCGACGTGCGTTTCGGCGTAGTGCCGGACCGCGGTGACCTTCGGAGAGGATGACTCGGCCGTCGCGAGCTCGTTCTCGGACACGTTGCACGCGAACAGCATGGGCTTGGACGTCAGGAGGAAGAGGCGTCGCACGATCGCGGTTTCCTCCGGGGTCAGCGCCAGGGTCAGCGCGCGCTTTCCCTCGTTGAGATGAGCGAGAAGCTTCTCGGCGACCGCGAGCCCTTCCTTCGCCTCCCGGTCTCCGCCCCGCGCTCCCTTCTCGAATTTCTCCTTCGCGCGCGACACGGTGTCGAGGTCCGCCAGGATCAGCTCCGTCTTGATCGTCTCGATGTCGGACAGCGGGTCGAGCTCGCCCGAGACGTGCACGACGTCCTTGTCCTCGAAGCATCGGACGACCTCGCACGACGGCGTCGACCTCGCGAATGTGCTGGAGGAACTTGTTGCCGAGTCCCTCTCCCTGCGACGCGCCCTTGACCAGGCCCGCGATGTCGACGAACTCGATTGTCGCGGGGACGATGCGTTCGGACTCGGCGATCTTCGCGAGTGGCTCGAGGCGCGCGTCGGGCACGACGACCACGCCGACGTTGGGCTCGATCGTGCAGAACGGATAGTTCGCGGCCTCGGCCTTGCGAGTCCGCGTGAGGGCGTTGAAGAGCGTGGACTTGCCGACGTTCGGCAGCCCGACGATTCCGGCGCGCAGCATAGAGAGCGGCGGAGTATATCCGTCCCGAGTCGCGACTTTCCTTGGCTGTCATCCCGAGCGTAGCGAGGGATCCCGGACTCGACACGCGAAGTTGGCAATCAAGTTCGGGATCCCTCGGGCCCCTGGGCCCTCGGGATGACTGGCGTGACGCTCGGGATGACACGCTCCAGAAGATAAGAGGGCGTTAGGCATGCGGAGCCGTGGTCTACAATCCGCGCCAACTTGAGCTCCTCTTCCCCCCAGTCCCCGGGCTTCCTGCGCGCGGTGTCGCGCTGGGAGATCGTCGCGCTGTCGGTCAACGACGTCGTCGGGGCCGGCGTCTACCTGATCCTGCCGGTGGCCGCGGCGACGTTGCTCGGAGCGGCGAGCGTGTGGGCGATTCTGGCGGCGAGCGTCGCCGTGCTCCTGATCGTGCTCTGCTTCGCCGAGGCGGGCAGCATGTTCGACCAGCCCGGCGGCGCGATCGTCTACACGCGGGCAGCCTTCGGCGAGTTCGTCGGCTTCGAGGTCGGCTGGATGACCTGGATCGCCCGAATCTCTTCGGAAGCGAGCCTCTCGGTGTTCTTCGCGCGCGCCGTGGGCTATCTCTGGGACGGCGCGAACCACGGATGGACCCAGGCGGTGACGATCGTCATCCCGATCGTCGTGCTGACCTGGATCAACGTCGTCGGCGTGAAGGAGGGTGCTCGGACGGCCGTCGTCCTCGCCTGGGGGAAGCTCGCGCCGCTCGCCATCCTGGTGGCGGTCGGGTTCTTCGCGATCGACTGGAGCCGCATCTTCCCGGTCCCCATGCCGGAGAACCAGAACTTCATGAAGGCCGCGCTCCTGGTGCTCTATGCGTACGCCGGCTTCGAAAACACGTCGGCGGCGGCGGGCGAGTACAAGAATCCCAAGCGCGACGTTCCGTTCGCCCTGTTCGCGATGATCGCGATCGTCACGGCGTTCTACACGCTGGTCCAGCTGGTTGCGCTCGGGACGATTCCGAACCTCGGCGCGTCCCGACCCCGCTGGCCGACGCGGGCCGAATGCTGCTCGGTCCGGTCGGGGGACTGCTGCTGACGATCGGGGCGGTACTGTCGGTCCTGGGGACCAACAACAACACGGTCCTCGCCGGCCCGCGCTATCTCTACGCGCTTTCCGAAGGAGGGCGGCTGCCGCGCGCTCTCTCGAAGATCCACCCGCGGTACCACACTCCTTCCATCGCCATCATTTTCCAGGGCGCCGTGGCCCTTCTCCTGATCGGGATGGACGCGTGGCGGAACAGCGTGTGGCCCGGCACCTTCGCGCTGGCCGAGAGCCTTGCGATTCTCTCGACGATGGCGCGGCTGGCGACCTACATCGGCACGTGCCTCGCCGTCCCGGTCCTGCGCCGCAAGCTTCCGGCCACGCCGCGCACCATCCGCCTTCCCGGCGGCCCCGTCATCCCGATCCTGGCCTTGATCATCTGTTTGTTGTTCCTTTCGGCCGCCGAAACCAAGAAATTCGTTGCCGCGGGGATCGCCCTCGTCGTGGGCGCGATCATCTATGTCGCTCGGGAGGAAGGAAGGCATCCGCATGAAGAGACTCCTCGGGATCGCCGCGGCGATGGCCGCCGCCTCCATCGCGCTCGGACAGGCGCCGCGGCCGACGCCGACGCCTCCGCCCGTGGTCGCGCTGAAGGCGGCGCGCCTCTTCGACGGCCGTTCCGACACGGTGGTCTCGAACGGGGTCGTCGTCGTGCAGGGCGATGCGATTATCGCGGTGGGTTCGGGTCTGGCCGTGCCCGCCGGGGCACAGGTGATCGACCTCGGCGACGCGACTCTTCTCCGGGGTTCATCGACGCCCACACGCACCTGACCGGTGAAGCGGGCGACAACTACGTCCAGGACTTCTTCGTGGGGCTTCGCCGTCCGACGACCGAGCAGGTCTTCTACGGCGCGGATTACGCGCGAAAGACCGCTCGCGGGCTTCACGACGGTGCGCGACGTCGGCTCGGAGAAGGACCTCGACGTGGGCCTGCGCAACGCGATCGACGCGGGCCTGACTCCCGGGCCGCGCATGCTCGTCGTCGCGCTACGCCCTCGGGGCGACGGGCGGCCACTGCGACAAGACGGGTTCCCGCCGGGGACGTTCGGCACGGAGCCGGGAGTCGAGCGCGGGATCCTGCACGGCGCCGACGAGGGCCGGCAGGCCGTGCGCCTCGACGTCAAGTATGGCGCCGACATCATCAAGCTGTGCGCCTCGGGCGGCGTCCTGTCGCTCGGCGACGACGTGGCCGCGCCGCAGCTGACCGATGAAGAGCTCACCGCGATCATCGACGAGGCGCACCGCCTCAAGCGCAAGACCGCGGCCCACGCCCACGGCGACCTCGCGGCCCGCGGCGCGGTGAAGGCGGGAATCGACTCGATCGAGCACGGCTCCTTCATGACCGACGAAACCCTCGCGCTGATGAAAGCGAAAGGGACGTCTCTCGTGCCGACCTGTCTGGCAGGCGTGTGGACCGGAGGGATGACCGAGAAGTTCCCGCCGGCGATCGCCGCCAAGGCGAAGGCGGCGCAGACGGCGCACGACGAGATGTTCCGCCGCGCGGTCAAGAGCGGTGTGAAGATCGCATTCGGCACGGACTCCGGTGTGTCGCCGCACGGTTTGAACGCGCGGGAGTTCGCGCTGATGGTCGAGGGGGGCATGACGCCCGCGCAGCCCGCTGAAGACCACGGGCGCCGCGGCGGAACTGCTGGGCCTGGCCGCGCAGATCGGCACGCTCGAGAAGGGCAAGCGCGCGGACGTGGTCGCCGTGCCTGGAGATCCATTGAAGGACATCCGCGTCACGGAGAAGGTGCTCTTCGTGATGAAGGGAGGCCAGGTCTTCAAGACCCCTGCCCGGTGACGGACCGGAAGTAGCTGCTAGAGTCGGCGACGCGTGAAACCGGGACGCGTCGTCCCTCTCCGTCGCCGCCGCGATCGCGCTTGCGGCCGCCGTCCGGGCCGAGTCTGCCGCCGGTGCTTCGCCTCAATGTGCCCGCCGCGCCGACCCGCCAGGGCTCCATCGTGCCCGTCACCCTCACCAGCGACCGGCCGCTCGCGGAGGCGGTGCTGTCCGACGGAACGCGCGAGATCGCGATGGAGCGCGATTCCGGCGGAACGGTCTTTCTCGCGCTTGTGGGCATCGACTTCGAGAGCAAGCCGGGCCGGCGCCGCCTGTCGGCGACCGCGCGCGACGAATGCGGGGTCGAACGCCCGCCGCGCACGAGATCTCGGTCGGCGCGGCGAAGTTTCCCGAGCAGAAGTTGAAGGTCGATCCCGCCTACGTCGAGCCTCCCGAGTCCGAGCGCGAGCGGATCGCCGCGGACCGGGAAAAGGTCAAGCGCGTGTGGGAAGCGGCCGACACGGAGCGCCGGTGGAATGCCGCGTTCGCGATTCCGGTCGAGGGCGCCACTCCGAGCGGGTACGGCGCGAAGCGCGTTTTCAATGGGCAGACCCGCTCCCGTCACGACGGCGTGGACATGGCCGCGGGCTCCGGAACCGCCGTGGCCGCTCCGGCTCCGGGCCGCGTTGCCCTGGCCGAAAATCTCTACTTCTCGGGAGGCACCGTGATCCTCGATCACGGCGGCGGTCTCTTCACGACGTACTTCCATCTCTCGGCCATCGACGTGAAGCCTGGGGAGCTCGTCGCCGCAGGTCAGCGCGTCGGCGCGGTCGGAGCGACGGGGCGAGCAACGGGGCCTCATCTCCACTGGGGAGCCAAGCTCCATCGCGCGAGGGTCAACCCACTCGATCTCTTGAAGTTGCCGTCCGAGCCCGCGGTCGCCACTCCAAACTAGCTGACCAGTCAGTCAGAGAATGCGATCTTTCTTTCTCAAAACAAAGGGATTAGATTGATCTGGCTGTGGCGAAGTCCGGAAAGAATTCGAAGGCGGAACCAACCCGCGCGCAGATCCGGCTGAGGCTCAACGGCGAGCCGGCCGAAGCCGCTTTCGCGCCGCACAAGACGCTCCTCGAGGTGCTGCGCGAGGACTTGAGCCTTCCGGGAACCAAGCATGGCTGCGAGCTGGGCGAGTGCGGGACCTGCGCGGTGCTGGTGGACGGGAAGCCGGTCCTCTCGTGTCTCCTCCTCGGGCTCGAGTGCGAGGGCCGCGAGCGTCGAGACGGTCGAAGGGATGGCGGGGCCGCGGGGGCTGCACCCGCTGCAGAAGGCGTTCGCGGAGCTCGGCGCGGCGCAGTGCGGCTACTGCACGCCCGGTTTCCTCCTGGCCGCGAAGGCGCTCCTCGATTCGAACCCGAAGCCGACCCGCCGCAGATCCGCGAAGCCCTGGCGGGGAACATCTGCCGCTGCACGGGTTACATCAAAATCTTCGAAGCCGTCGAGCTGGCGGCGGCCTGGATGCGAGGCGAAGACGCCGCGCCGAAAAAGGAGTCGCTGTACGGATTTGATTTCGACGAGTCGGGACTGCTTCCGGTCCACGGGCGTTGAAATGATGAACGAAAGCCTCCGTTCAAAACCTTTTGCGCGCCGGTCGCGAAGCGACCGCCGCGCGCCAGCTTTCGACTTCGACGAGTCGGGGCTGCTTCCGGTGGTGCCGTCGTGAGCGCGCGCGAGCAGACTCGCGTCGTCGGCCGGCCTTACGCCAAGGTCGACGCTGCGGCGAAGGTGCACGGGCGCAGACCCGTTTCGCCGACGACATCGTGCTGCCCGCGGATGCTGCACTGCAAGCTCCTGCGCTCGCAAGCTCGCGCACGCGCGCATCGTGTCGATCGACATTTCGAGGCGCTCGAGCGCGTCCCGGGGTCGTCGCGGTGCGCGACGGGCGCCGACCTTCCGATCCCCTTCGGGATCCTGCCGGTCTCGCAGGACGAGCACGCGCTCTGCCTCGACCGCGTGCGCTTCGTCGGCGACCCGGTCGCCGCGGTCGCGGCGGTGGACGAGGACGCGGCGTTCGAGGCGCTCGACCTGATCGACGTCGAATACGAACCGCTGCCGGCGATCGCACGATCGACCGAGGACGCGCTCGCCACGCGGAGCCGCCGCATCCACGACTACGGCGACGCGGCAACATCCACAAGCTGGTCTCGCTGCGAGTTCGGCGACGTCGATGAGGGCTTCGCGCGAGGCCGACCGTGTCTTCGAGGACACTCTTCTTCTACGAGGGCAGCACGCACCTCCCGATCGAGCAGCACGCCGCGGTCGCCGACTGTCGACGCCGACGGCAAGCTCACGCTCTGGTCCTGCACGCAGACGCCGCACTACGTCCACCGCGCGCTGGCGAAGGTGCTGGACATGCCGCCGGCGCAGATCCGCGTCGATCGCAACACCCAACGGCGGCGGCTTCGGCGGCAAGAGCGATCCCTTCAACCACGAGATCGTCGTCGCGCACGTCTCCCGCGTGACCGGGCGGCCCGTGAAGATCTGCCTGACGCGCGAGGAAGTCTTCTACTGCCATCGCGGCCGCCATCCCGACGCTGATGAAGGTGCGGACCGGCGTGAAGAAGGACGGCGCGATCACGGCGATGCACTTCCAGACGCTGCTCGACGGCGGCGGCTACGGCTCCTACGGCGTCGCCTCGACGTACTACACGGGCGCGCTGCAGACCGTGACCTACAAGGTTCCGCGCGTACCGATTCGACGGCGCGCGCGTCTTCACGAACAAGCCGCCGTGCGGTCCCAAGCGCGGGCACGGCACGCCGCAGCCGCGCTTCGCGCTCGAGGTCGCAGCTCGACAAGGTCGCCGTGCGATCTCGGCCTCGATCCCGCCGAGATCCGGCTGCGCGCATCTCCACCCCGCCGAACTCGCTGACGGCGAACTTCCTGCGCGTCGGCTCGATGGGGCTCGGGCGCCTGCATCGACAAGGTCGTCGCGGCATCCGGCTGGAAGCGAGCGCCGCGGAAAGCTTCCGCCGGGCCGCGGGCTCGGGCTCGCGTGCTCCTCGTACCTCTGCGGCGCGGGGCTGCCGATCTACTGGAACGTCGATGCCCCAGTCCGGCGTGCAGCTGAAGCTCGACCGCGGCGGCGGCGTCACGGTTTTCTGCGGCTCGACGGACATCGGCCAGGGCTCCGACACGATCCTCGCCTCCATCGTGGCGGAGGTGCTCGGCATCGATCCGTTCGACATCCGGATCGTCACGGGCGACACCGACCTGACGCCGGTCGACCTCGGCTCCTACTCCTCGCCGCGTCACGCTGATGACCGGCAACGCCGCGATCCAGGCGGCCGAGCGCGCGCGGGAGATGCTCGTGGCGGCCGCGTCGCGCAGAAGCTCGAGATCCCCGCCGAGCGCGTGGTGTTCGCGGGCGGACGCGTCTTCGACGTGGAGCCAATCCCGAGAAAGGCATGTCGTTCGCGGAGGCCGTGGTGCTCGCCGAGGCGCGGTTCGGCACGCTCGGGACGGTCGGGCTCCTACACGCCGCCTCCCTCGGCCGGGCGCTATCGCGGAGCGGGCGTGGGCCCCTCGCCCGCGTACTCCTACTCGGCGGCGGTCGTCGAGGTCGAGGTGGATCCCGAGACCGGCATCGTACACCGTGCCGAAGGTCTGGATCGCGCACGACGTCGGCAAGTGCATCAACCCGACGCTCGTCGATCGGCCAGGTCGAGGGCTCCGTGTACATGGGCCTGGGCGAGGCGATGATGGAGGAGATGGCGTACCGACCGACGCCAACGCGCAACGTCGTCCACAAGTTCCCGTCGATGCTCGAGTACAAGAGCCCGACCACGAAGGAGATGTCCGAGGTCGATGACGTACCTGGTCGAGGATCCCGATCCCAACGGCCCGTTCGGCGCGAAGGAGGTCGGCCAGGGGCCGCTCCTCCCGATTCCGCCGGCCGTGGCCAACGCCGTCTACGACGCCGTGGGCGTGCGAGTGGACGAGATCCCGGTGCACGCCCGAAAAGATCCGCCAGGCGCTCAAGGCCGAAGGCGAAGGGCAAGCCGGCGCGGTCGGGCCCGCGAAGTTCCCCGAAGTTCCATACCCGGCGCCGATCCACGTCCCGACGCCGGCGGAGGGCGGCGACGGCCGCGCGGCCGACGCGCGCATGTGAGCGAGCGCCGGCACGGAGTGGCGATCGACGCTCGATGATGCGCCTCCCGAAGTTCCGCTACTTCGCGCCGACGACGGTGGCGGAAGCGGTGCGCATCCACGCGGGCCGAGCGGGCCCGAGGCCGCATTCGTCGCGGGAGGGACGGACCTCTACCCGAACATGAAGCGCCGCCAGCAGACGCCGGCGACGCGTGATCGGCCTGTCGCGGATCCCGGCGCTCAAGCGCCTGCGCATCGGCGGCCGGCGGCGCTGTCGGTCGGCCCGGCCGTGCCGCTCTCGGAGATCGAGACGCACCGCGCGTGCGCGCGCGCCTATCCGGGCCTCGTCGCACGCCGTCGCGCGAGATCTCGACACCGCCGCTGCGCAACATGGGGACGCTCGGCGGAAACGTGCTGCTCGACACGCGCTGCAACTACTACGACCAGAACTACGAGTGGCGCCAGGCGATCGACTTCTGCATGAAGAAGGACGGCGAGGTCTGCTGGGTCGGCCCCCGGTTCGCCGAAATGCCTGGCGGTGCAGTCGGCGACTCGGTCCCGATCCTGATCGCGCTCTAGGCGCGGGCCGTCCTGGTCTCTCCGGCCGGCGAGCGCGAGATCGCCGTCGAGGACCTCTACGCCAACGACGGCATCCGCTACCTGACCAAGCGCCGGACGAGCTCTTGACGCGAGATCCGCGTGCCCGCGCCGACGGCTGGTCGGCGACGTTACGGAAGCTGCGCCGCCGCGGGGCCTTCGACTTCCCGGTGCTCTCGGTCGGGGCCGCCGTGCGGCGCGAGGGCGAGACGTCATCGCCGAGGCGCGGATCGTCCTCGGCGCCGTCTCGTCGGCGCCCGTGCGAGCCTCCGCGGCGGAGGCCCTGCTCGTGGGCCGGCGTCTCGATTCGGAGACGATCGCCGAGGCGGCCGCCGCGGAGCGGGCCCCTCCCGGCCCATGGACAACACAGACTTCTCGTTCCTGTGGCGCAAGGAAATGACGAAAAAATGGATCGCCGCGGCGCTTTTGGACCTTCGGGAAAGGCCGGGAAGGCGGCTTAAGGCTTGCTTAAGGCCGCCTTGCCCGCCTCGAGGCCCGCTGCTATACTGCGCGTCTTCTCGTAAATCGCTCGCCTTTCAAGCACGCCCTCGCGCTGAAGTCCGACGAATCACACGGGAAGTCGGCTTCGCCGAGCGGCGCGTCGGAGTCGGAAATGTGACGCCGGTTTTTAGGACTCTGCTTCGATGAAACTCTATGTCGGTAACCTTCCCTACAACACCTCCGAGGACGATCTCCGCTCGCTCTTCTCGACGTACGGCAGCGTGGCCTCCGTTGCGATCATCACCGACCGCGACACGGGCCGTTCGAAGGGCTTCGGATTCGTCGAATACACCAATGACGACGAGGCACGCAACGCCATCTCCGCCCTTTCGGGCCAGGAGTACGGCGGCCGCGCGTTGACGGTCAACGAGGCTCGCCCCAAGACCCAGAGCGGCGGCGGCGGCGGGCGCGGCGGCCGCTACTAATTCCGATCTTAGGGAATCGGAGAGGGGGCGAAAGCCCCCCCTTTTCTTTTTTGGGTTTCAGGTTGAAGGTTTCAGGTTGCAGGGGCTCCGGATCCTGCAACTTGCAACCTGTAACTTGCAACGGTGGCTTCTTCAGTAGACTGCCGCTCGTGTCCGAAGCGCGGCTCGAACGGTGGCATCCCGGAGATGGCGACCTCACCGAGCGGCGCTTGATGCGCGTGATGGAGCTCGAGGGCTACGACGTCATCCTGTACACGTACCGCTCCGGGACGGTGTTCCCCGAGCACGAGCACGCGCAGGAGAAGTGCGACGCCGTGCTCCAGGGCGTCCTGAGGGTGATGGTGGGTGATGACGTGTTCGACCTCGCCCGAGGCGACCGGCTCTACATTCCGGCGGGGACCCGGCACGCGGCCCAGGTCGTGGGAGAAAAAACCGTCGTGTCCCTGGACGGAACGATGTGGTGAGGAGGAGACCATGAGCTACGACAAGTCCGAACGCGAAGCCCTGATCCGCCGCTACGAGGAAGGCCCCGCGCGCCTGAAGGCGGCGTGGGAGAAAGTGCCCGCCGAGGCGCGGAAGTGGCGCCCGGCCGAAGGGAAGTGGTCGGCGCACGAGGTCGTCTGCCACGCCGCCGACTCCGAGACCAACGCGTACGCGCGCATCCGTTTTCTGGCGGCGGAAGAGTCCCCGACCATCCAGGGGTACGACCAGGCGCGCTGGGCACAGGTGCTCGACTATCACTCGAAGCCCGTCGAGCCGGCGATGGCCACGGTCGTTGCGGTTCGGGCCAACACCGCGCCTCTCCTGCGCGGGATGCCCGAATCGCTGTGGACGCGGAAGGGGACGCACACCGAGTCCGGCCCTTACACCGCCGAGGACTGGCTTCGGGTCTACGCCGAGCACCTCGAGAAACACACCGGCCAGATCGAGCGCAACCTCGCGGCGTGGAAGGCGCGGGCGTAAGGCGCCCAACTCCGGGAACGACTTTTAAAAGCTGGTCATCCCGAGCGGAGCGAGGGATCCCGGACTCGAAACCGCGGGATCCCTCGCCGCTGCGCGGCTCGGGATGCTCGCTACGGGATTGACACGTCAATCCCTCGCGAGCACGTCGTTCATCGCGTTGGCCACGACGCGGCGCGGCTTCTTCGGCAGCTTGAGGGTCGTCTCGATCGGCTGGGACGAGTTTCCGCGCAGCGACGCGACGCCGAGCCGCACGAACGCGTTCTTGTCCATCTCGATGTAGAGGGGGACGAATCCCAGGAAATCCGGGGAGACGCCGTCCTGGGCGACGGAGCCGGTCAGCTTGTACTGGTCGCCGCCGACGCTCTGGACTTCGATCTTGGCGGTGTAGCGGGGGATCTCCATGCCGTAGACCCACTGGCGGAAGAACCAGTCCATCTTCCCGTTCTTCTCGAGGTCCATCACGGGGCTCATGTGCCGCTCGACGACGGTCTGGAAATCGTGCGTGGTCGGGTTCTTCCCGGCGTAGGACGACGCGAAGTCCTTCATCATCGCGATGAAGTGCTCGTCCGGAGGATGGGCCTTCGGGTCCCGCATCAGCATCCGCAGCATCTGCACGACCCAGGCGCCCTTGTCGTAGATCATGGCCTGCGCGGCGTCGGGATTGCGCCAGGTCGAGAGCCTCCACCCGTCGGAGATCGGTCCGGCCTCGTCGTTGGCGACGTACGCGTGCACTGGCTTGGTGAGGATGTTCTTCGCCGCCTTCTTCCAGAAGTCGTCGGACTTCGACCTCTCCTCGGTGTATTCGAGGACCAGGCCGGCGGTGAACTCGGCGAAGCCTTCCGAGAGCCACTGGTCGCGATAGCTGTTCCATCCCACGAGGTGTCCCCACCACTGATGGGCAAACTCGTGCGGACCCACGAGGTCCACGAACGCCGAGGCCCCCAGCAGGCCGATGCGGAACCGGTTGTAGGAGTCGAGGAAGGAGATGTAGGGGAGAAAAACGAGCGACGGCCAGGACTGCCCGAAGAAGAATTGCGACTGCTGCGTGATCGCGACGTGCCCGAAGGGCAGCGACCCGAAATAGACCGAGCCGACGCGGGCCGTGTTGACGCCATCGGCCATCGCCGAGTCCGCGAGCCTCTCGGGCCGGACCCCCGACAGGCCCTGGAGGGCGTTGGGAATGCCGGGGTTCGTGAAAACCTGGACCTGGAGACCGCTGTCCTTGTCGGTCTGCTCGAGCCTCTTGAACTTGCCGTAGTTGAAGCCGGCGACGCGGATCGGGCGCTCGGCCTTCCAGACCGAAATCCGCTGGTCGCTGTCGATCCGGCTGTCGACGGGGTCCCCTACCGACACGATCTCGTAGGCCTTCGGGATGCGATAGGTCAGGTCGTACGTCGCCGGGTCCTCGAAGACTCCCAGGTTCGGATACCAGCTCTCCCGCGCGCCGACGGCGAAGTTGCCGTCGCCCGCGTCGTAAAGGACGTCGGGGCCTTCGTAGACCAGCCGGAGCCGGATCTTCTCGCCGCGAACGGGCGCGGCGGGAAAGACGACCGCGGCGTCGGAGTCTTCGTCCTTGTTCTCCTGGATCACGGCGACCGGGGTCCAGGGGGCGTCGGCGGCTCCGGCCGAGAACGCGGCTTCCTGGACACGGAGCTTGCCGAGGAGCGCCACTGGCAGGACCCGCACTCCGTCGCGAAGCGTCTCGAGCTCGATCGTGGTCTCTCCACGGAGCTGCTCGTTTTTTCGGATCGTGGTGTCGATCGCGTAGTGGACCGCCCGCGCCGCCGCGGTTTCCGAGGCCGCGCTCGCGCCCTTGCGGCGGCCCATGTACCACGAGCCGCCTTCGCGTTCGTGAACGACGTAGAGAAGCGAGTCGGCGAAGCCGGGCATGCCAACCTCGGAAATCCACCGAAGCCCGGAGGGATCCACGAGCACGACGGCCGGCGGAAGCTTCTTGCCGTCGAAAAACGCCATGAATACGCCCGCCGCGGGATCGGTCTTGCCCAGAATGTCGGAAAGGACGCGGATCTGAAGATTGACACGCAGGTCTTTTCTCTGGCGCTTGCGGAGCGAGTCCCAGATCGACTGGGCGCGCGGGTCCGCCGTACCCGCGGTGCCGTGACTGCGAATCTGCGCCTCGGTATCGTCGGTGAAGAGCAGAGCCAAGGCTTCGAACCGGTCGGTCAGGACCTCGAATCCCTTCTCTCCCGTAACGAGGGCGAGGTGCCGCCGCTCGCCGTCGGTCGCCGGCGAGAGCTGAAAGGAGCCTTCTCCGACGAACACGGCCCCGGTGACGCGGCCGTCGACGGGCGCCAGGAACTGAAACGTTCCCTTCTCGAACTTGAAGCGGAAGGCGTCGCGCTCGATGGTCAGATCCTGGACGGCGACGGTCGGACCATCCGGGCGTGCCGCTCGAAGCGCCGTGTACGTCGGATCGGTTTCGCCCGGCAGGACGGAGGCCGCGAGGCACGCCGCGAAGGCCAGGATGATTTGAGCGGCCCTCGACGCGCCGAAGAGAGCGAAGAGTTGTCCCCGGCGGTTTGCCAATATCGTGACTAGATTCTAGCCGAAGCCGCCAGCTCCTCTCCAATGCGCGCCGATTCATCCAGGAGCGCCAGGAGGTCTTCCTCGCGCGTGCGGAAGTTGGTGATCGAGACGCGCAGGGCCGTTCTCCCTTTCAGGATCGTGGGGGCCAGGAAGAACGCTCCGCCGGCGACCAGCCGGTTGATGATGCGGCGATTGATCCGGTCGAGCTCCTCTTCGGAGAGGTCCGCGTCCTTTGGACGGTAGCGGAAGTTCGCGATCGAGAGCACCGGCTCCGCCAGGCGCTCGAAGTCTCTCCGGCGGTCCACTTCGGCGGCGAGAAACCGGGCCAGCCGGATGTCGTTTTCGATCTGTGCGGCATACGCCTTCCAGCCGTGGACCTTCAGTCCCATCCAGACCTTGAGCGCCTTGAACCCGCGCGAGAGCTCGACGCCCCGTTCGGCGAACCAGGCGGGACCCGGGAACGAGCTCTCGGGGTCCTGGGCGAGGTATTCCGGGAAGCGGCGGAAGGTGGCCGAGAAGCGACCGGGTTCCCGCACGAGCGTCGCTCCCGCTTCGTAAGGAACGTAGAGCCACTTGTGCGGGTCCGCCGCGATCGAATCGGCGCGGCCCATTCCGGAGAATCGGGCCCGAAGCGCGGGCACCAGCGAGGCCAGTGCGCCGTAGGCCCCGTCGACGTGGAACCACATCTTCTCCCGCGCGCAGAGATCCGCCAGCGCATCCAGCGGATCGATTGCCCCCGTGTTGACGGTGCCGGCGTTGCCGACGACGATCGCGGGCAGGAATCCGGCCTTCCGATCGGCGGCGATCGCCGCTTCGAGCCGATCCAGCGGGATTCGGAAGTCCGCGTCGCTGTCGAGCTTGCGCAGCTGATTCGTGCCGATTCCCAGGAGGTCCACGGCCTTGTCCACGCAGTGATGGACCTGGTCGGACGCATACACGGTCAGCCGCGGCCGATCCGGCCCCGCGAGCCCGTCCTCGCGCACGTTTCCCGGCGTCATCGCGCGGCGCGCCACGGCCAGGGCCGTGAAGTTCGCCATCGATCCGCCCGAGACGAGGATGCCTTCGGCCGTCTCGGGAAAACCCAGCAGCTGCGCGAGCCAGCGCGTGACGCTCTTCTCCACGTGCGTCGCGGCGTGGTCTCCGCCCCAGCAGTTGGGGTTCATGGCCGAGGCCAAAAAGTCGGCGAGGATGCCCACGGGATCCGCCGTCGCGTTGATGAACCCGTAGAAGCGGGGGTGGGAGTTGCCCATCGGGTAGGGGAGCACGTGCTCGCGCACGAACGCGAGGACCTCCTCGAACGGGCGGCCGTCCTCGGGAACGGGCTCGTCGAAGAGCGACGCCCGGCTCCCGACTTTCCCGAAGACCGGCCGGCCGAGGAGCTCCCGGCGGTGCTCTGCCACCGCCTCGGCCGTCAGGATGCCGAGCCGTCGCAGCTCCTCCGGGGAAAGGTCGAAAGGCGGGTGGGTCATGAGGAAGTCATCCCGAGCGGAGCGAGACAGCCGACCACCAGAGGCAAGCCCCCGGCAGTAGGCAACGTCGCGCGAAGCGCGGCGTTCATCCCGAACTCCGCTTGCGGCGAACCAATTCCGGGATCCCTCGTCGCGACGCTCCTCGGGATGACAGCGTTCTACTGGATCACTCCGCAGCCGTAACGTCCGCCCGCGTTGCCCGTCGGCTGGGTCTTCAAGTCGTCGGTCTTCTCGTGGAAGACGATGGCCTTGCCGACGACCGAGTTGGGGCCCGGCTTGACCGACAGCATGTTCGAGGTCATATCCAGATGTCCCGTGCCGCTCGCGCCGATCTCGATATTGCCGAAGTCCCCGTTGTGGTGCTTGGGGTCGGTCGGCCCGGCATGGGGGTTTCCGGCCGAGTTGAAGTGGCCGCCGGCGGAGGTCGCATCGGGCGCCGAGCAGTCTCCCTTCTCGTGGAGGTGGAGCCCGTGCGAGCCGGGTGTCGCGTTCTCGATCCAGACTTCGACTCTCGTGACCCCGGGCGACACCTCGGTGAAAGTCGCCTTGCCCGTGACCTTGGACCCGCTCCTGGATTCGATCTTCGCCGTGGCCGTCGGGGGGTCCGGGGGAACGGCCGAAACCGTCCCGACCAGGAATGCCGCTCCCGCCGCGAAGCCAGCGACCGCCAGAATGCCCGTGGTTCTCATATCCTTCTCCTCCCTTAAGGCGGAGATAATAACGGCCTCGAGCGCCTATGATTCCAAAGGTGCCACCCGTCGCAGTCTCGCGTCCCCTCCTTTTCGGCCTTTTGGCGGCCGGGGCCATCGGCGCGCTCGCGCTGCCCCCGCCGCATTCGTCCTTCGCGGCGGGCTTTGCGGCCGGGTCGGGTGCGGTGTTCGTCCTCTCCTTCATGAAGGGCCGGCGTCGGGAGCCGGACGACGAGGCCATCCGATGAGAGTTCTGGTCGTCGAGGACGAGGCGCGCATCGCGCAGTTCCTCAAGAAGGGTCTGTCGGAAAAGGGATACGCGGTCGACACGGTCGGGGACGCGGACTCGGCGCTCGAGAGGATCGTGTCCGCCGCGCCGGATCTCGTGATCCTGGACCTGATGCTGCCGGGTTCGCGCGACGGGCTGGAGCTCTGCCGGGAGCTGCGCTCCCGCGGCTCGCGCGCCAAGATCCTGATGTTGACCGCGCGCGACACGGTCGAGAACAAGATCGAGGGTCTCGACGCCGGGGCCGACGACTACCTCGTCAAACCCTTCTCGTTTCGCGAGCTGATGGCGCGGATGCGGGCGCTTCTGCGGCGCACCGAGGTCGTGGAGCCCGGCCCCCTCGTGTTCGACGACTTGAGCTACGACCCGGAGTCCCGCGAAGTCACGCGCGACGCCGAGACCGTTCGATTGACGGTGCGGGAGGGCGCGCTCTTCGAGCTCCTCCTGCGCCGCCGGGGAAAGGTCGTCTCCCGCACCGAGATCCAGGCCCGCATCTGGGAAGACTCGTTCGATCTCTCCACCAACATCATCGACGTCTACATCAACGCCCTCCGCAAGAAGATCGACGGCGGCGAGCGCGAAAAGCTCATCCAGACCGTGCGCGGCGTCGGTTACCGGGTCCGGGAGTCGGGCGCCTAGCCGCGCCTGGCGATGCGCCGTCTGTTCGAGAGGCTGCGGACGCCGCCTCCGGCACCGACTCCTTCGCCGTGGGACCAGCTCGGCCGGCGGCTCGAAGCGTCCACGACGCATCCGCTGAAACGGATCGCGGTCGAGGGTCTGCCCGACGATGCGCGGGCGATCGCGGAGCGGCTCAACGCTCGGCTCGACGCGCTGGCCGCGGCCGAGAAGGAGCAGCACCAGTTCATCGCCGACGTCTCGCACGAGCTGCGGACGCCGCTGACGGTGCTGCGCGGCTCGCTGGAAGTCGCCCTCGAGGAGGACCGCCCGGCCGAGGAGTATCGCGAGGCCATCGG
This sequence comes from uncultured Acidobacteriota bacterium, assembly GCA_963733815.1. GTDB lineage: Bacteria > Acidobacteriota > Thermoanaerobaculia > UBA5066 > Gp7-AA6 > DAHUXD01. The sequence goes on from CAVTEG010000008.1 coordinate 63,082, forward strand.
CAGCGCTCTTCTCGAGGTGCGCCACCTGACGCGAATCTCGCAGAACCTTCTCTTCCTGACCCGGGGTGCCAGCGGCCGTGTCACGCTGTCGTTCGCGAACCTGGACCTCGCGCGGTTCTCGAGCGAGATCGTGCGGGACGTGGCGCCGCTGGCGTCGGATCGCGGTCTCGACGTTTCCGTGTCGGTGCCGTCTTTGCCGGTATTCGTCTTCGCCGACGCCGGACGGCTCCAGCAGGTGCTGCACAACCTGCTGGAGAACGCTCTGCGCTATACCGAGCCGGGAGGCCGCGTCGTCGTCGCCGTCGCCTCGGCCCCGGGAGAAGCGCGGGTGTCGGTGTCCGACACCGGCGTGGGCATTTCCGAGGTGGACCTGCCCTATGTCTTCGAACGCTTCTTCCGCAGCAAGGCCTCGAAGCAGGTCAATCCCGGCGGCTCGGGCCTGGGACTCTCGATCGTGCGCTGGATCGTCGAGGCGCACAAGGGCAAGGTCACGGTCGAAAGCGCGCCCGGAAAGGGATCCACGTTCACGGTCGTGTTGCCGGTGATCTAGCGCTGCGCCGCCATGCGGCGCCCGGCCGTTCAAGTTCGGGATCCCTCGTCGCTCCGCTCCTCGGGATGACCCCAAATTGGCGTCATCCCGAGCGCAGCGAGCCGGCCACCAAAGGCAAACCCCCAGCAGTAGGCAACGCCGACCGAAGGTCGGCGGTATCGATCCCGTGATCGATGCGCGGCGGGTCGCTATAATCCGCGGTTCTCGTGCGTCCCGTCTTCGTGCTCTCCGCCGCCCGCACGCCGATCGGCAAGTTCGGCGGATCGTTCGCCGCGCTCTCGGCGGCGGATCTGGGCGAGGTCGCGGCGAAAGCGGCCCTGGAACGCTCGGGACTTCCGCCCGCCGCCGTGGACGAGACGATCTTCGGCCATGCCCGTCAGGCCGGCGGGGGGCCGAACACCGCCCGCCAGGTCTCGCATCGGGCGGGTGTTCCGGACGCGGTGCCGGCGTTCACCGTCAACAAGGCCTGCGCGTCCTCGCTCAAGGCGTTGACGCTCGGAGCGCTGACGATCGCGGCGGGGGAGAACGACGTCGTGCTCGTCGGCGGGACCGAGTGCATGTCGGCGACGCCGTATCTGCTTCCCCGGGCCCGCTTCGGATCACGGATGGGAAACGTCGAAGTCGTGGACGCGATGTACCGGGACGGGTTCCTCTGCCCGCTCTGCGGGCAGCTGATGGGCGAGACCGCCGAGAACCTGGTCCGTGAGTACGGGATCCTGCGCGCGGAGCAGGACGCGTACGCCGCGGAGTCGCAGCGCCGCGCGGCGGCGGCGGCCGCCGGCGGCCGGTTCGCCGACGAGATCGCTCCCGTCACGGTGGCGGGCAAGAAGGGGAGCGTCGAGGTCGCCGCCGACGAGCACCCTCGTCCCGACTCGACGGCCGAGGCGATGGCGAAGCTTCCGCCGGTCTTCGACCCCGAGGGCACGGTGCACGCCGGGAATTCGTCGGGGATCACCGATGGGGCCGCGGCGCTCGTTCTGGCCACCGAGGAGGAAGTCGCCAAGGCCGGCGTCGAGCCGCTGGCGCGCGTCGCCGCGTGGGTATCCGCGGGCGTGGACCCGGCGCGCATGGGCATCGGCCCGGTGCCGGCGGTGCGCGCGTTGCTCGAGAAGACGAAATCGAAGCTCTCCGACGTCGACCTCTTCGAGCTCAACGAGGCGTTCGCCGCGCAGGTCATCGCGTGCGCGCGCGACCTTCCGCTCGACCTTTCCAGGGTCAACGTCAACGGCGGCGCGATCGCGCTCGGCCACCCCATCGGAGCCACCGGTGCGCGAATCGCGACGACGCTCCTGTATGAGATGCGGCGCCGAGAGGTCCGTCGCGGCATTGCCACCCTCTGCGTCTCCGGCGGGATGGGGATGGCGGTCCTGTTCGAGAGGTGACGATGCGCATCGCCCTGACGCTCGACCGCGACGACGACCTCTCGGAGTCCAACGATTACCTGCGCGCGCTCACGGTCGCCGGCGTCCCGCGCGAGGCGATCGAAATCGTCACGCCGCTGTCGCCGTACTCCGGGGAACCCTTCGACGGGCTGGTGCTGGGCGGCGGTATCGACGTGGATCCTTCGCGCTACGGAAGGAACCGGCTCGACAACGGCACGGTCGAAATCGACGCCGAGCGCGACGCCGTGGACTTCGACCTCCTCGAGATCGCGCGCCGCCGCCGGACTCCCGTCCTCGGGATCTGTCGCGGCCTGCAGGTCGTCAACGTCGCGCTCGGCGGGACGCTGGTGCAGGACATTCCGGCGCAGCAGCCGTCCGGCGTTCCCCACGAGTCTCCGCGGGAACCGCGCGCGCGCCGCGACCACGCCGTCGCGGTCGCGCCGGGCACGCGCCTGGAGACGATCGTCGCGGCGCGTGAAATCGAGGTCAACAGCCGGCACCACCAGGCGATCGAGCAGGTCGCCGAAGGACTGAGCGTCTCGGCCGTCGCGCCCGACGGAGTCCCGGAAGCCGTCGAGGCGCGCGGGGCGGAGTGGTTCGTCGCGGTCCAGTGGCATCCCGAGAACCTGTCCGGCGATCCGGCCTCCGAGCGGCTCTTCGCCGATTTTGCGCGGGCCGCTCGCGAACGGTCGGAATTTCCGGACCCCCACGGCGTTTTGGAACCGGACCCCAAACATTGACGTCAGGTCACGGAAGGAGCATCGGACGATGAAGATTCGCGCGGGACTGGCGGCGGCCGCCGGGATGGTGGTCCTCGCGGCAGCAGGCATGGCTCAGGCGCCGACGGCGGCGCCGGCTCAGGCGCCGACCACGGCGTCGGCGGCGGCCGCGCCGATTCAGGTCCAGAAGCTGGCCGACGGCGTGTGGGCCGCCGACGTGCACAAGGGCGCCAACGTGGGATGGTTTCTCCTCGGCGACGGCGTCGTCGCGGTGGATTCCGGATCCGACTCGGCGGCCGGTGAGGAGATCCTGCAGGAGATCGCGAAGACGACCGGCAACAAGCCCGTCCGCGCCCTCATCCTCACGCACTCCCATTCGGATCACAGCGGCGGCGCCCGCGCCTTCGCCGCGGCCGGGGCCCGCGTGATCTGCCACGAGAGCCAGGCGGGCGTGATTCTCGCCTTTCTCACGCAGGCCTCCGCGGACCCGAAGGATCCTCTGGCCGGCAAGAGCAACTTCCGGCCCCTCGTCGAGTCGATCTCCGAGCGCGCCATCCTGGTCGACGGAATCCACAACGTCCAGATCTACTTCCTCGGCGCGGCGCACACCAAGGGGGACCTCGTCGTGTACCTGAACGCCGACAAGATTCTCTTTGCCGGCGACGTCGCCCTCAACGGCCGGCTGCCCTTCATGCAGTCGCCGGACGTGGATCCGGACGGCTGGGTTCGCGTGCTCCAGGCGCTCGGGCACGTCCCGGTCGAGAAGCTCATGCCGGGCCACGGCGAGATCGGGCCGACCAAGGGCATTTCCGAGTCGTACGCTTACGTCAAGGCCGTCGACGACATGGCGAACAAGTTCGTCTCGAAGGGACTGCCGGAGGAGCAGGTGGACACGCAGGTGCACGATCCCGAGAACGCGGTTCCGGGGCTCGCGATGTCGGACGCGCACAGCGACAACGTGAAGGCGTCCTACCGCGCGATCAAGGAGAAGACGGCCCGGGCGGCTGCCACGCCCGCCGCGCCCGCGGTCACTCCGAAGCCGAAGTGACCGACCCGGCGGGAATCCGGCTGGCCCTCTCGAGCGACGGCGCCCGGGCGGATCTCTCCATCGCGATTCCCCCGGTCAACGTCCTCGATCCCACTTCGCTGGCCGAGCTGTCGCGCCGGATCACCGCGGCCCGCGGAGCGCGGCTGCTCGTCCTGACGGGACTCCCGCGCGCGTTCTCGGCGGGCGTGGACGTGTCCGCGCACGTCCCCGAACCGGCCGCGATCGACGGGATGCTCGCGGCGATGCGGCAGGTCCTGACGGCTCTGATCGAGACGCCGGCGGTCACGCTTGCCGCGGTCTCGGGTGCCTGCCTCGGAGGCGGCGCCGAGATCGTCTCGGCCTGCGATCTCGTCCTCGTGTCCGAAGACGCCCGGATCGGATTTCCCGAGATTCGTCTGGCGTGTTTTCCGCCGGGAGCCGCGGCGCTCCTGCCCGAGCGGATCGGCGAGGCGCGCGCTTCGTTCTGGATCCTGACGGGCGAGATCGTTTCGGGCCGCGAAGCGGCGGACGCGGGGTTCGCCTCGCGCGCGGTGTCGCCCGCCCGCCTCTCGGAAGAGACCGAACGTGTGGCGGCACGGATCCTCTCGGCCGCGCCGGGCGCGCTTTCTTCCGCGCGCGACCTGGTGCGCCGGAGTCGGCGCGAGGCGCTGGCGAATCGGCTGCCCGACGCCGAGGACGCGTATCGCCGGCTGGCGGGCGACGCGGACCTCGCCCGCGCCGTGTCCGAGTTCGGCGCGTCCCGGCGCCGTTGATAGCATCCTCGCGATGGCGATCGTCTACCTGAACGGACGTTTCGTGCCCGAGTCCGAGGCGGCGCTGTCGCCGCTCGACCGGGGATTCCTGTTCGGCGACGCGATCTACGAGGTCGTGCGCTTCGACCGCGGCCGACCCTACCGCCTGAACGAGCATCTCGCGCGCATGAAGGAAGGCCTCGACGCGATCCGGATCAAGGCGACGCCGGACTTCTTCGCGACCGCCGCGGACCGGCTGCTTTCGGACAACGGATTCCGCGAGAAGGACGCCTTCGTGTATGCGCAGGTCTCTCGGGGCGCGGCGCCGCGGTACCACGCGTTTCCGCCGGAAGGAACCACTCCGACGGTCTTCGCGTTCGCACGCGAAACCGATCCGCCGCCGCCTCCGGAAGGGGGCAAGGCGATCCTCGCTACCGACGAGCGCTGGGGGCGCTGCGACATCAAGAGCGTCAACCTGCTTCCCAACGTCCTCGCCGCGCAGAAGGCCAGGGAGGCGCAGGCGATGGATGCCATCCTCGTCCGCGACGGCTTCGCGCTCGAGGGCACGAAGGCGAATCTCTTCATCGCGACGAAGGGCGTGGTGCGGACGGCGCCGAACGGCCCCCGCATTCTTCCCGGCGTGACGCGGGGCGCCGCGATCGAGGCCGCCCGCCGCCTCGGGATGACCGTCGAGGAGCGGGCCTTCACGGTCGAGGAGATGTTCTCCGCGCAGGAGGTCTTCTTCGCATCAACGACGCTCTGGACGTACCCGCTCGTGTCGATCGAGGGCCGGACGATCGCGAGCGGAAAGCCCGGGCCTCTCGTGCGGATGCTGAAGGAGGCCCTGCTCGCCGAGTTCCAGGGTGTCCCCGCCTAGGCAGGATCCGCCGCGCCGAAGCTCGTGACGACGGCGATCGAGACGCCCATCGGCCGGATGATCGCGATGGCCAGCGACGCCGGCGTCTGCGTGCTCGAGTTTCTCGACCGGAGAACGGCGCCCTCCGCCGCCCGGACGTTCGCGCGGCGCCACGGCGCTGTACCCGTGCCCGGTACGAACGCGCATCTCGACTGCCTGCGGGGCGAGCTCGACGCCTACTTCCGCGGAACGCTACGGCGCTTCGAAACGCCGCTCGATCTGCGGGGGACGCCCTTCCAGAAGACGGTCTGGAAAGGGCTCGCGCGAACTCCCTACGGGGCGACGCTCAGCTACGCTCGGCAGCGCGTGCGGGCCGCCCGTCGGCCGTGCGGGCCGCCGGACACGCCAACGGGCGCAACCCGGTGTCGATCGTCGTGCCCTGCCATCGCATCGTCGGCACGGACGGGACGCTCCACGGCTACGGCGGAGGGCTGTGGCGGAAGCGCTGGCTGCTGGAGTTCGAGCGAGGCGAGCGGCCGAAGGTTCCTCAGCGCCGCGGATAGCTCGCTTCGATCGTCGACGAGATCCCGCCGCGCGAGGAGAAGCGCCCGGTGATCGTCATGCTCTTCGGCCGGCACGCTGCCACGCAGTCCTCGAGGATCCGGTTGACGGCGTTCTCGTAGAAGATGCCGACGTTGCGATACGCCACGATGTAGAGCTTCAGCGACTTCAGCTCCAGACAGAGCCGGTCCGGGATGTAGCGGATCGTCAGGTGGCCGAAGTCCGGAAGCTCCGTCTTCGGACAGATCGCGTTGTACTCCGGAATCTCGACGGTGATCTCGTAGTCGGCGTACTGGTTGGGCCAGGTCTCGATCGGCGGAAGCTTCGCGTCGATGCCGGAGCGGGCGTGCGCGTCGGTGTATTCGGCCATGGGGCCCGAATCCTATCCCTGCTACCATGCGCCCGGCCATGGAGTGGTTTCGGCAACTCTTCCACCAGCTGACGGACGTCGAGACGCTCGTCCGCGTCGGCGGGCTGACGGCGATGACGTTCATCGTCTTCGCCGAGACGGGGCTTCTGATCGGGTTTTTCCTGCCGGGAGACTCGCTGCTCGTGACCGCGGGCGTCTTCGCCGGTACGGGGCAGCTGAACCTGCTCCACTTGAACGTCGTGCTGATCGCGGCCGCGATCACTGGGCGACACCGTGGGGTACTGGTTCGGACGCAAGACCGGCCCGGCGCTCTTCAAACGTCCGAAGTCGCTCTTCTTCAATCCCGAGCACCTGCGGCGCGCCCACGACTTCTACGAGAAGCACGGCGGCAAGACGATCGTGATCGCGCGCTTCATGCCGATCGTCCGGACGTTCGCGCCGATCGTGGCGGGGATGGGCCAGATGGAGTATCGGCGCTTCCTGACCTTCAACGTCTTCGGCGGGGCTCTCTGGGTTCTCTCGATGACCCTGATCGGCTACTTTCTCGGCCAGATCCCGGGCGTCAAGGAGCACATCGAGGTCGTAATCCTGGTCGTGGTCTTCCTCTCGATCCTTCCCGGCATCATTGCCGGAGGGAGAGGGTGGTGGAAGAAGCGCCAGGAGGACCGGGCGGCTCGCGGTCTGGCGAGCTAAGAGCGCTCGGAGCTAAGCGACTGCGGAGGAGGTTCTCGGGCTACAAAGACGCTCGCCGCGCGCCTCGGCGAGTAGGGTCGCGATCTCGTCGCCGTGCGAGCGGTCGTGCTCGGCCATCATCCGGGGCAGGTCGTCCAGCGTGACGCGGCCCACGCCCTCGAGCGCGGCCGCGCGCTTCCATTCCGAGGCGCTCAGGCGCCGCAGGACTTCGAGGTTCTGCGTGCGCGCCCGGGCGAAGGCGGCGATTCCGCGCGCGAGGTCTTTTTCGTTGTAGCAGCGTTCGCGGGCGATGCGCTCGCCGTCGAAGTTCAGGAGCGCGGGTGTGTCCTCGGCGAGAATGCGGCGAATGCGCAGGCCGTAGCCCTCGCGCTCGAGGTCCGCGAGGTGCCAGACGTTTTCCACGAACGAGAACCCGCCGCCCGACGGCCGGCACCGGTGCTGGGCGGGCGAGAGCGTGGCCGCCGCGCGGGCCAGCAGCGCCGGTGTGGACTCAAGGGTGAGTAGAAGTGTCTCGAAATCCCGGCGGTTCATCATCGTTCCTCGTACCCCAATACGCCTCTGGCGGGAAAAAGGTTTCGCGTTTTCTTCGGTGCCCGTGGGGCAGGTCTCCGCGCAAGGGGAGGCGACGGTAAACTTCCCCTCATGGGAATCCAGGGAATTCGACAGTTCTTCCTGTCGCGGCTGTCGACCCCGGAACCCGTCCACAAGCCGGATGCGGTCGCGATCGCGGCCTGCGCGCTTCTCCTGGAAATGGCGCACGCCGACGAAGTGCTCGACGAGAGCGAGCGCGTCCGTATCCTGCGCGCGGTCCGCGAGGACCTCGGCGTGCCCGCGGCCGACGTGGACGAAGTCGTCCGCCTCGCCGAGGAGGAGAGGCGCGAGAGCGTCGACCTCTACCAGTTCACGAAACTCGTCGCCGAAAAGTTCTCGCGCGAACAGCGGCTGCGGCTGATCGAAGTGATCTGGGGAATTGTGTACGCCGACGGCAAGCTGACCGCGGTCGAGAATCAGCTCGCGCGACGCATCGCCGAGCTGCTGGGATTCCAGCATCCCGAGGTGCAGGCGGTGCGGGAAAGAGTCGCGAAGGAACGCTAGACTCGAAGCTTTAGTGCAGCCACACCGGAAGCTTGGCCTTCTCCGGCGGAATGCGCTCGAGAGTCCCGGGCGACTCGGCCAGCAGATACGCGGCCACGGCCGTCGCCGCCGTCGAGCGATCGAGAATTTTCGGATCGATCCGATCGAACGTGTCGTTGGCGGTGTGGTGGTAGTCGAAGTACTCGGTGGCGTCCTGCAGCAGTCCGAGATTCGGAATCCCCGACGGAAGCAGGTACGCGAGGTCCGCGCCGCCGAGGACTCCGACGAGGAGGCGATCCGCGGCGATCGGGGCCAGCACGGCGGTGATCGATTTCAGCGGCGCTTCGGCGCCGGCGCCGGCGTTCCACGACAATCCGAGCGGCGGTCCCTGCCCGAGATCCGCCTCGAGTGCCGCGACGTGGCGAGACAGCTCCGCGACGTGATCCTCGGCGTACGCCTTACCGCCCTTGAGGCCGTTCTCCTCGTTGGCGAACAGCACGACGCGCACGGTCCGGCGGGGCCGCGGCGACAGCGCCGCGATCTGCCGCGCGGCTTCGATCACGATGCCGCATCCGGCGGCGTCGTCCAGCGCTCCGGTCCCGAGGTCCCAGGAATCCAGGTGCGCTCCGAGCAGAACGATCTCCTCGGGCTTTTCGCGGCCGGGCACGTCCCCCACGACGTTCGCCGATTCGGCATCGGGCCGCGTCTGACAGCCGAGCGTGAAGCGCACGCGCACCGGTCCTCCGCGAGCGACCAATCGCCGAAGCAACCCGGCGTCGTCCCACGACAGGGCCGCCGCGGGGATCTTCGGAACGTTCGGCTCGTAGGTCATCCCTCCCGTGTGCGGGATCCGGCCGGGGTCCGTCCCGATGGAACGGATCAGGAGACCAGTCGCTCCGAGCTTGGCGGCGGCTGACGCGCCGCTGTTGCGCACGTGGCCGGCGTCACCGTAGCCGGACCCGTCCGACGTGCGTGCGGTCGGCCGGTCGATGAAGACGATCTTGCCGCGCGCGCCCTCGCCCAGGGCGGCAAGCTCGGCAAGCGATGCGACGCGGACGATTTCTCCCTCGAGCCCTCCTTCGGGAGTGGCGATGCTGCCGCCGAGCGCCGTCAGCACGAGCTTCTGGCGTGTCGGTGAGAGGACCTCGCCGGTCTCCACACCGCGCTCCCAGACCGGAACCATCACTTTCTCGGCGCGGACGGAGGCGAAACCCTGCTTCTTCAGAATATCCAGCGCCACCGCGACGCCGGCCCGATCCCCGGGCGAGCCAGGGAGGCGCGGACCCGCGAGGTCGGTGATCTGAGAGACCCATTCCGCCGCTCGCGAGCCCGCGACGATACGGTCGCGCAGCGCCGCGGCCGTGGTTTCGGGTCCGGCCGGAGCCGCGAGCCCCGAGGCCAGGAGCGTACCGAGAGCGACGAAAGCGTATCGAGCTAGTGTCTTCAAGACCTTGCCTCCGCGGCGCGGGATGCTATCAGGAGGACCGAAGGCGCATAAGCTGCGGCCGCCGGACGGTGAGAGTCGGTGACGACGCAGGAGCAATCGCCGCACTGCCATCGCGGCCGCAGCTTCATGCGCCGGTGATGATTTAGAATTCCGACCCTTATGGCGACGCGCACTCCCGAGGCCGACGTGTCCGAGGAGCTGGCCTCCGAATTCGGTGCCAACGCGAGCTACGTCGCGGATCTGCTCAGCCGGTTCCGCGCCAATCCCGCTTCCGTCGACGACGAGTGGCGGCGCTACTTCCACGAGCGCTTCGGCGAGCCCGAACCGCAGGCCGAAGTTCGTCCCTCCGCGCCGCAACCCGGAGCGCCGGCGCCTGCGCCCGCACGATCGGCCCCTGCCGAGCCGGCGGCGAAAGGCCCCGCGCTCGAAGGAGAGCGCGTTCCCATCCGGGGCGCGGCCGCGCGCATCGCCGAGAACATGGAGGCGAGCCTCGCGGTTCCGACGGCGACCACGCAGCGGCAGGTCGCGATCAAGCTTCTGGACGAGAACCGACGCCTGATCAACGACACCCGGGCGGCGGCCGGCCTGTCCAAGATCTCTTTCACGCACCTGACGTCATGGGCCGTGATCCAGGCGTTGAAGGACGTACCCGCGTTGAACGACGCCTTCGATGAAGCGGACGGTCAGCCCGTGCGGGTCCGGCGCGAAGAGATCCGGTTCGGCATCGCCGTGGATGTGCCGAAGGCCGACGGCTCCCGCTCGCTCCTGGTGCCCAACGTCAAGAGCGCCGGGAAGATGGGGTTCGCGGAGTTCCTGGCGGCTTCCGACGACGTGGTCTCTCGGGCGCGCGCCGGCAAGCTCAAGGTGTCCGACTTCGAGGGGACCACGATCTCACTCACGAACCCGGGCACGCTCGGCACGACGGCGTCCGTGCCGCGGCTGATGCCGGGCCAGGGGGCGATCATCGCCACCGGCGCCATCGAGTATCCGGCGGAGTTCCGAGCCATGGCCCCGGCGACGCTCTCGCGCCTGGCGATCTCGAAAGTCTGCGTCTTCACGTCGACCTACGACCATCGGATCATCCAGGGCGCCGAATCGGGCGCCTTCCTCGCGAAAGTCGAGGAGCTCCTGCTCGGATCTCACGGTTTTTACGAATCGATCTTCCTCGACCTCGGAATCCCGTATCGCCCGTACAAGTGGGAGGCGGACCGCAGCGTGTCGGAGGACGCCCACGGCGAGGACATCGGCAAGCAGGCGCGGGTGATCGAGCTGACGAACGCCTACCGCGTGCGCGGACATCTCATCGCCGACATCGATCCGCTCCGCACCCGCGCGATCGTTCATCACCCGGAGCTCGACATCGAGACGTACGGCCTGACGATCTGGGACCTGGACCGGGATTTCTGGACGGGAGGGCTCAAGGGCGGCGACCGGATGCCGCTGCGCGACATCATCGCCGTGATGCGCCGCGTCTACTGCGGCAAGGTCGGCATCGAATACCGCCACATCTCGAGCCCCGACGAGAAGAACTGGATCCGCCAGCGGGTGGCCGCGGCGGCCTCGGCGCCGCCGCTCCCGCCGGAGCTGCGCAAGAAGATCCTGGCCAAGCTGATCGCCGCCGAAGAGTTCGAGCGCTTCCTCGGGACGAAGTTCCTGGGGCAGCGGCGCTATTCGGTCGAGGGCTGCGACACGGTCATTCCGCTGCTCGACCGCCTCGTCGAAGGGGCGGCCGCGCGCGAGATCTCGGAGATCGTGATCGGCATGTCGCACCGCGGCCGCTTGAACATCCTGGCCAACGTCGTGGGCAACGCGGCCGAGCGCATCTTCTCGGGCTTCGAGGGCGTCGTCCATCCGGACTTTCCGGCCGACGAAGGCGACGTGAAGTACCACCAGGGCGCGCGCACCGTCCGCCGCACCGAGTCGGGGCGCGACGTGGCGCTGCAGGTCGAGTCGAACCCGTCGCATCTGGAGGCCGTGGATCCGGTCGTCGAGGGTGTGGTGCGCGCCAAGCAGGTGCGCTCCTCGGGGCGCGGATCCGCCGGCTGGGCGCGCGCGCTGCCCGTCCTGCTCCACGGCGACGCCGCGTTCGCGGGGCAGGGAATGGTGGCCGAGGTCCTGAACCTCTCGCAGCTGCCCGGTTACCGGACCGGAGGGACGATCCACGTCGTCGTCAACAACCAGATCGGGTTCACGACGCCGCCCTCGAAGGGGCGGTCCTCCATCTACTCGACCGACGTGGCGAAGATCATCCAGGTCCCGATCTTCCACGTCAACGGCGACGATCCCGACATGGCGTATCGGATCCTGGAGATCGCACTCGACTACCGCCAGCAGTTCCACAAGGATGGCGTCATCGACCTGATCGGGTTCCGCCGCCACGGCCACAACGAGGGCGACGAGCCGACCTACACGCAGCCGGTCATGTACCGCGCGATCGAGGCGCACCCCGGTGTGCGCACGCTGTACGCGCGGCGGCTCATCAAGGACGGCGTCGTCACCGAGGCCGAGGTCAAGGAGATGGAGGAGCGGCAGCTCGCTCAGTACGAGCAGGCACTGGCGGCGGCCAAGGAGGCCGCCCGCCGCTCGCGTCCCGAGCCGCCCGCTCCACCGGCGCCGACGGAGACGCCGTGATGGAGATCGACACCGGCGTGCCCCGCGATACGCTGGCGGCGATCGGTCGTGTGTTGACCACGGTGCCGGCCGGCTTCCGCCTCAATCCCAAGATGGTCCAGCAGCTCGCGCGCCGCGCGAAGATGACCGAGGGCGCGCTGCCGCTGGACTGGGGAACGGCCGAGGCGCTGGCGTTCGGCGTCGCTCCTGACCGAAGGCACGCCGATCCGCATCTCGGGCCAGGACTCCAGCCGCGGCACCTTCTCGCAGCGGCACGCCGTCTTCCACGACACCGCGACCGGCGAAAACTGGACGCCGCTCGCCACACTCTCCCCGAAGCAGGCCTTCTTCGAGGCCGTAGACAGCCCGCTGTCGGAGTTCGCGGTGCTCGGATTCGACTACGGTTACAGCCTCGAATGGGCGGAGGCGCTCGTCCTGTGGGAAGCGCAGTTCGGCGACTTCGTCAACGGCGCGCAGGTCATCGTGGACCAGTTCGTCGCCTCCGCCGAGGACAAGTGGCGCCAGCGCTCGCGCCTCGGGATGCTCCTCCCGCACGGCTGCGGAGGGGCAGGGCCCCGAGCACTCGAGCGCGCGCATCGAGCGCTATCTCCAGCTCTGTGCCGACGGGAACATTCAGGTCGGTCAATGCCACGACCCCGGCGCAGTACTTCCACCTGCTACGCCGCCAGATGCGCCAGCCGCAGGCCAAGCCGCTGATCCTGTTCACACCGAAGAGCCTCCTGCGGTTGCCCGCGGCCGCCTCGCCCATCGAGGCCTTGACGCAGGGCGGCTTCCGCGTGGTGCTCGACGATCCCGAGGTTGCCGACCGCGGTCTGGTCGAGCGTGTCCTTCTCTGCAGCGGCAAGGTCTACTACGACCTGCGCGCCGAGAGGGAAAAGCGCGGCGACTTCAAGACGGCGATCGTGCGCCTCGAGCAGCTCTACCCGTTCCCGAAGGAGAGGCTGCGCGGCGTCCTCGGCGCCTATCCCGCCGCGCGGCGCTTCGTGTGGGTCCAGGAGGAGCCGCGGAACATGGGCGCCTGGAGCTTCGTCGCGGAGCGCGAAGCCGACTTCCTGCCGTCCGGCGCATCGCTCGCCTACGTCGGCCGTGCTGCCTCGCCGTCTCCGGCCACCGGCAACGCCGGCGTGCACAAGCGGGAGACGGAGAAGTTCGTGTCGGAGGCCTTCGGCGTTTAAGCCGTCATCCCGAGCGCAGCGAGGCATCCCGTGCTTATCGAGTGCGGGATCCCTCGGGCTGACGCCCTCGGGATGACTCTGACACGAAGGCCTACTTCCAGCCCGCCGCCGCCTCCTTCACGAAGTCGGAGAACTTGCGCGGCTCGTGGCCGGCGATGGTGCGCGTCTCCTGGAGCTGGGCGGGCGTCGCCTTGAGGCCCTTCTTCTGGAACATGGCGTACATGAGGGCGTAGTCGTAGACCGCCCAGGCGGGCATATACGCGCGGTTGCTCTTCGCCCACGCCTCGAGGTCGTCGCCGCCGTAGACCACGTTCCGTCCCAGCGCGTCCGCGAATGCGCGCGCGCAATCGTCCCCCTTGAGAGCGTCCGGTCCGGCGAGCGCGTAGGTCTTGCCGGTGTGGCCGGGCTCGGTCAGCGCGCGGACGGCCGCGTCGGCGATGTCCCGCGTGTCGATTCGCGACAGGCCGACGCTGCCGATCGGCTGGGGGTAGACGCCGTACTGGAGGATCGCGTCCTTGAACCAGTAGTCGTTCTGGTAGAAGTTGTTGGGACGCAGAATCGTCCACGGGAGCCCGCTCTGTTTCAGCGCCGCCTCGACGGCGATCTTCGAAGCGAAGTGCGGCGCTTCCGGACATTTCTCGACGTCGTGGATCGAGAGGTGAACGACGCGCCTGGCGCCGGTGCGACGGGCCTCGTCGACCGCGGCGAGCCCCTCCATAAGGTCGGTCGGCCCGTTCGCGGTCAGCAGGAAGAGGTGGTCATAGTCCTTGAAGATTCCGTCGTAGTGGTCCGGATTCGTCAGGTCGCCGACGACCGCTTTGACGTCTTTCGGCAACGTCTTCGCCTTGCCGGCGTCGCGCGTGAGGACGCTCACGCTCTCGCCCTTCTTCAGAAGCCCCGCCACGACGAGGCTGCCCACGGTCCCGGTTCCGCCCATGACGAGATGCCGCATGTTTCGATCTCCTTGTTTCACTTCGTGACGACGAGCGTTGCCGGCCGCAGGGACCCCATCGTGAGAATGCCGAGGAACAGGGCGGCGAGCGGCGAGCCGACATTCTCGGATTTCCGGCATTCGTTTTCGGCGAACGCGCGGACGTATTCCCGGCCGTGCCGGATGTCGTCGATCAAGGCTTGGCCTCCGGGCTTCAAGACCCGCGCGATCTCGCGGATCGCCTTGGCCCGGTCTTCTTGCGTGTAGAGGTTGTGGATCGCGGCGCAGGAGGTGACGACGTCGAAGGACGCGTCCGGGAAAGGCAGCTCACGCATGTCGGCGGTCTTCACCGCGACGCGGTCCGCGACGCCTTCGCGGCGCGCGTTCTCCAACGGCGCCTCCGGCGTGTTTCCCGAGAGGTCCTCCGCCTGCCAGATGTCGACGCCCGTGGCGGCGCCGCTCGAAAGCCTCTTCGCCGCGCCGACGAGCATCAGGCCGCGGCCGCAGCCGACGTCGAGGACTCGTTCGTCGCCTTTCCAGGCGATCCGGTCGAGGAGCCGCTCGCGTTCGCGGAGCTTCCCGACTTTACTGGTCCAGATCATCCACATCGCCATCGCGAGACAGCCGAGCCCGACGCCAAGGCCCATTCCGGCCGAGCTCGATCCGAACGGGACCGAGCGACAGGACGGTGGACCAGACGCCGAACGCCCGACTCGCGAAAAGCGCCAGACCGAGCGCGGCGGCGACGAAGAGGTTGCGCACGACTCCGGGCGCGTCGAGGCCGTAGTCGGGACGCCCGACCGTCATCCGCTCTTTTTTGGCCGCAGCGCGTCGAAGAACGCCTTGAGCCTCTCGCGCGGCAGCTTGCGGAAGTCCGAGAATTCTCCCGCGCCCGCGAGCCACTCGCCGCCGTCCATCGTGACGCAGTCCCCGGTCTGATACGGACAGAGATCCGACAGCAGGAAGATCGCGAGGTTCGCGATCTCCTCGGGTGCGCCGAAGCGGCCCGCGGGAATGCGCGACAGCGCGGCCTTCTCGGCTTCCGGCGTGGGGATCAGGCGCGAAAACGCGCCCTGGGTCGGGATGGGCCCGGGGGCGATGGCGTTGACGCGGATGCCGGCGGATCCCCACTCGACCGCGAGCGACCGGGTCATCGCGAGGACACCCGCCTTGGCGCAGACCGACGGCAAGGCGTACGCCGAGCCGGTCCAGGCGTACGTCGTCGCGATCGAAACCACGGCGCCGGGAGCGTGCCGTCCGAGGAGGTGTCGCCCGAACGCGAGCGTGCAATTGACCGTTCCGTAGAGAACCGTCCGCACGACGGCGTCGAAACCGTTGGGCGTGAGCTCCTCGGAGAAGGCGAGGAAGTTGCCGGCGGCGTTGTTGACGAGGCCGTCCACGTGGCCGAAGCGCTCCGCCGCGCGCGCGATCAGGGCCTCCGCGGCGTCCGGGTCGCGGATGTCCGCGGGGAACGTCTCGACCGCGCCGCCCTCGCGCGCCCCGCTCGCGATCTCGGTTGCGGCCTCCTCGAGGCGTTCGCGCCGGCGGCCGGCGATCGTGACCCTGGCGCCGTGACTCGCGAAGGCCTTCGCCATCGCGAGGCCCAGCCCCGATCCGCCGCCGGTCACGATGATCGAGCGGCCGGAGAGGATGGCGGGGGAGAACATCCTAGGGGTCAGACCCCCTCCGGGGGTCAGACCCGAGGTACTTGTCGAACCAGGCGATGGGGCGTTCGTCGATGTCGCGCTGGTGCTCGGGCTTCGCGATCGCGTGCCCTTCGTCCGGATAGATCACCAGCTCGGTCGGCACGTCCAGCGCTTTCAACGCGTGCCAGAACTCGTAGCCCTGCGGCGTCGGCACCTCTGAGTCGCGATCGCCGTGCAGCACCAGCGTCGGCGTCTTGACCTTCTTGATGAAGGTGATCGGCGACGAGCGTCGCGTACGACTTCGGGCTTGTCGTAGACCGACGCGCCGAAGAACGGCAGCATCCAGGTGTCGATCCGGTTCTGGCCGTAGTAGCTCTGCCAGTTGGCGATGCCGGCGCCCGCAACCGCCGCCTTGAATCGCGTCGTCTGCGTCACCGCCCACATCGTCATGTAGCCGCCGTAGCTCCAGCCGATGATGCCGGTGCGGTTGGAGTCGATCGGCGCCGCCTTCACCGCCGCGTCGACGCCGGCCTGGATGTCGCGCAGGTCGCCGTAGCCGAAGTCGTTGACGTTGGCCTGGGTGAACGCCTCGCCGCAGCCGTAACTGCCGCGCGGGTTGGGCAGGAGCACGAAGTAGCCGCTGGCACGGCAGGACTGGCGTTCCAGCGCGACGGCCAGTCCGAAGTCGGCCGCGCGACGGGCCGCCGTGGACGGAGACGACGAGCGGATACTTCTTCGCGGGATCGAAGCCCAGGGGACGCAGCAGCCAGCCCTGCACGCTGGTTCTTGTCGCTCGTCCCAGTGGAGCGCTCTTGGCCTCGCCCCAGAAGCGGCTTGGCCCCGGCGTTGATCGGCGTGCTGCGCCTTCCATGCGCCGATCGCGCCCGCGTAGCACTTCGGGCGGCTGCTGGAACGACTGCACCGCCGGCCGATGCGGCATCCCGAACGCGCGATCGCGAATCGCGGAGCGAATCGTGACCACTGCTGCGGGCGACCAGGCGGCGGTCTTCGGGTCCGCCAGCGGATCGCCAACCGTCACCAGCGCTGGTGCGGCCGTCACGTATCTCCTGCACAGATCGCGCGCCAGTCCAGCAGCCACGCGAGAGCGCGCGCCGATCCCGGACGGCGTGATGTTCGTCGCGGAGTCCCTCCGGCACGGGCACGTCATAGACGTCGCCGCCGTTGCCCTCGTCGCTCATGATGCCGTGGATGACCGCGATCGACTTGCCGTCGGGCGAAAAGCGCGGACCGGCGAGCTGCAGGGGACGGCTTCCAGATCGAGCGCGTCGCCGCCGGTCGCGCGGCTCGCACGACGTAAAGCTCGCGCGAGCCAGTAGTTGTTGGTGCCGGAGTCCTTCGACGGCCTCCGCCACGAACGACTTGCCGTCGGGCGACCAGTCGTAGTCGTAGACGAAGAGTTCGCCGGGCGACACGGCGTGATGCGGCCGGTCGCGACGTCGACGACCGCGATGCGCTGCTCCTCGATCTTTTCGCCGACGAGGCCGGCGTCGCGCGCTTGTAGGCGACGAGCGCGCCGGTGCTCCTGCGTGGAGCCCTCGACGAAAAGAAAGGAGACTGAACTTGCCGTCCGGCGACCAGCGCGGGTCGTCGAGCTGACCCTTCACGCTCGTCAGCCGCCGCGGTGCGCCTCCCGCCGCCGGAGCGAGCCACAGCTGGCTGCTGGCCGGGCAAGCCGGCGTCGGAAAGAAACGCGAGAGTGCGTCCGTCGGGCGAGAAAACCGGAAACTTCTCCTTGGCCGGCTTTCGGTCGGCGGAAGCCGTGATCGGCGTCGGAGCGCCGCCGGAGACGAGCGCGACGGAAATCCGGCCCAGCCGGTCGCGTCCTTCGGCATCGCGGACTTTCTGGGACCACGCGACGCGGGTGCCGTCCGCGGAAATCGCCACGTTGTGGAAATTGCGGACGCCCTCGAGCCAGCCGTAAACCTGAGCGACGGTCGGAGGGGAGCTCGCGTTGGGAACGGCGAGCAGGGTCGTCGCAAGAAGGATTCCGGCTGTCGGCATTCGCTTCCTCCCACTTGAAACCAGGAACCTGGAACCCGAACCCTAAGAACCAGGGACCAGGGGTCAGACCCCGCTTACGTTAAGTCCACCCAGATGCTCTTGACCTGCGTGTATTCCTCGAGAGCGTAACGGCCCCGCTCGCGGCCGAATCCCGACTCCTTGTAGCCCCCGAACGGTAGCCCCGGGTCGTAGAGGTTGTAGGCGTTGATCCAGACCGTGCCGGCCTTCAAAGCCTTGGCGGTCCGCAGCGCTTTCTTGATGTCGCGCGACCAGACGGCGGCCGCGAGACCGTAGATCGTGGAGTTGCCGACCGAGACCGCCTCGGCCTCGTCCTTGAAGGAGAGCGTCGCGAGGACGGGCCCGAAGATCTCCTCGCGCGCGATCGTCATCTGCGGTGTCACGGCGTCGAAGACCGTCGCCTCGAAAAAGGCTCCCTTGCCGTTGACCGAGGCCCGGTTTCCGCCGGCCACGAGCTTCGCGCCCTCGGCCTTGCCGCTCTCGACGTAGCGGGCGACGTTGTCGCGCTGTCTCTCCGAGACGAGCGAGCCCAGGCGCGTCTTGGGGTCGAGGGGGTCGCCGGGCGCCATCTTCCGGGCGCGCTCGACGACCTTCTCCATCAGCGCGTCGTGCGCGGACTCCTCGACCAGAAGCCGCGAACCGGCGGAGCACAGCTCGCCCTTGCCGTAGAAGATCGCGTTGACCGCCCCTTTGGCCGCAGCGTCGAGGTCCGCGTCGGCGAATACGACGTTGGGGGACTTTCCGCCGAGCTCCATCGAAACGCGTTTGACCGTCCCCGCGGCGGCTCGCAGGATCGCCTTGCCGGTCTCGGTCTCGCCGGTGAAGGAGATCTTGTCGATGCCGGGATGCTGCGCCATCGCGGCGCCGACGTGCGCGCCGGGACCCGGCACGACGTTGAAGGCGCCGGGAGGAAGCCCCGCCTCCGAGAGGAGCTCGGCGAACAGCAGGGCCGTCAGGGGCGTCGCGGACGCGGGCTTCAAGACGACCGCGTTGCCGAGCGCGAGCGCCGGCGCGATCTTCCACATGGCCTGGAGGAGCGGGAAGTTCCAGGGCGTGATCGCGCCGACGACGCCCACGGGCTCCCGCAACGTCATCAGGAAAGCGTCGGACCGGCCGGGAAAGGTGTCGCCGTACAGCTTGTCGGCGTACTCGCCGAAGTAGGAGAGGCACTCGGCCGCCGCGGGCATGTCGATCTTGGCGGCCTCGAAGATGGGCTTGCCGTTGTCGAGCGTCTCGAGCTTTCCGAACTCTTCGGCGCGAGAGGACAGAAGATCCGCCGCGCGCGTCAGAATCTTCCCGCGCTGGCGGGGCTTCATCGCCGCCCACGGGCCCGACTCGAACGCCTTGCGCGCGGCCGCGACGGCGCGGTCGAGGTCCGAGGTTCCCGCTTCGGCGACCTCGGCGATCGTTTCGCCGGTGGCGGGGTTGACCGTCGCGAACCGTTTGCCGGTGGCGGAGGGAACGAAGTTCCCGCCGATGAAGAGGTCGGTTTTGTAGTCCGTCATCGTCTTGATGTTAGAGAGCACCAGGGGTCAGACCCCACTGGTCTATTTACCCTTGAACTTGGGCACGCGCTTCTCCTGGTTGGCGGCGATGCCCTCTTTGGCGTCGTCGCTCTGGAAGAGAAGCTGCTGGAGCTCCCGCTCGACCGCCAGCGCCGACTCGATGGGAAGGTCCCAGCCGGACTGG
The DNA here is from genome assembly GCA_963733815.1 of uncultured Acidobacteriota bacterium. Lineage (GTDB taxonomy): Bacteria > Acidobacteriota > Thermoanaerobaculia > UBA5066 > Gp7-AA6 > DAHUXD01. Next base: position 82,625 of record CAVTEG010000008.1, read on the forward strand.
ACGGACCGCTTGATGCGGCCCACCGCCTTGGACGCCTTGTTCGGCGGAACGAACTGCCGCGCGTAGTCCATGACCTGCTCCCACCACTCTTCGGGAGTCGCGTCGATGACCTGGTTGACGAGGCCCATCTCCAGGGCCTCCTCGAAGGAGAAGGTGTTGCCGGTGACCATCAGCTCGATGGCCCTGGACTTGCCGATCATTTTCGCGAGGCGCGTCGTGCCGCCGGTTCCGGGAAGCACACCCAGCGTGACTTCGGGAAGGCCCACCTTGCCGGCGTCCTTGCGGGCGATGCGCAGATCCGCGGCCATCGCGATCTCGAGTCCGCCGCCGACGGTGTGCCCGTTCAATGCCGCGATGACGAGCTTGGGCGTGTGCTCGAGCCGCAGGAGCGTCTCGTTGGCGTGGAGACAGAAGAAATACTTGAAACCCGGCGTCACCGCGTTGAGCATCCCGATGTTGGCGCCGGCCGAGAAGAAGCGGTCGCCCTTGCCGCGCAGGATGATGACGTGGACGTCGTCGTCGAAACGCGCCTTCAGGATCGCGTCGTCGAGCTGCCGCATGAGGGCGTAGGTGTAGGTGTTGGCCGGCGGATCGTCCATCTCGAGAACGGCGATGCCGTCCGCGGCGCGGTAGTTGATGACGGGACGGTCGAGATCCGGGGCTGTCCAGTCGCGGGTCTTGGCGGGTGTGCTCACGGGTCCTCCTCGGAAAAATCCGGACGCGGATGCTATCAGGAACCGCGCCGGCCATTCCTGCCGGCGCTTCGGCGATAGACTCTGCCCGATGCTCGATCCGCGCCCCGCGGCCGGGATGAGCCGCCGACGTTTTCTGGGCGCTGCCGCGGGGTTCGCCGCGGCCGCCGCCCTTCCCGCGGCCCTTCCCGAGAAGCGCTCCCGCCTGCTCCAGATGAACGGGTATCCGATCGACGCCGAGACGCCACTGGACCAGCTGACGTCCTACATCACGCCGAACGACCTCTTCTTCGTGCGCCACCACTGGAATCCCGCCATGCCGGACCGGCAAACATGGACGTTGACCGTGGACGGCGAGGTCGAGCGCCCCCTGCGGCTCACGCTCGAGGAGCTCTCGCGGATGCCGCAGACGAGCGCCACGTGCGTCCTCCAGTGCGCGGGAAACGGGCGCGCGCTTCACCGGCCGGTCGTTCCCGGGGTGCAGTGGCGGTACGGCGCGGTCGGGAACGCGCGATGGACGGGCGTGCGCGTGCGGGATCTCCTCGAGAAGGCGGGAGTGAAGGCCGGCGCGCGTCACGTCCACACGTTCGGCTCGGACGATCCACCGGTCAAGGTGCCGCCGTTTCATCGGAGCCTCGAGATCGAGAAGATCGTGGAGGACGGCGTCGTGGCGACCGCGATGAACGGCGCGCCTCTTCCTCCGCTCCACGGCGCGCCCGCGCGTCTCGTGGTCCCGGGATGGGCCGGGGATCACTGGATGAAGTGGCTGACGCGGCTGTCCCCGCAGGCGGAGCCGCAGAAGGGCTTCTACATGGACGTCGGCTACCGCTTCCCGAAAAAGCCGGGGGAGCCCGGCGTCGCGTTCAAGCCGGAGGAGATGCAGCCCGTCACCGCGCTCTTCGTCAAGTCGAACATCACGGGGGCGCCCGCGGACGCCCATGTCGGCTCCGCCGTGACGATTCGCGGATTCGCCTTCTCGGGCGCGCCGGACATCGCGAAGGTCGAAGTCTCCGACGACGGCGGAGTCCACTGGCAGGAGGCGGAGCTCGGCCGGGAGCACGACCCCTATGCGTGGCGGCTCTGGTCGTTCCGCTACACGCCGCGCGCCGCCGGCACGGCGACGCTCTGGGTCCGCGCCACCGACTCCGGCGGAAGCGTGCAGCCGAAGGACCCCGTGTGGAACCAGAGCGGGTACCTCTACAACGCGTGGCACTCGGCCTCGATCGAGGTGCGTCCGTGAGACGGATGACCTCGCCGCTTCTCGCCTCCGTCGCGCTCCTCGGTGCCGGTGTCTTTCTGGCCATGCCCGAGAAAGCTCCGACGCCGCCGCCGCGCGGCGGAGAGCTGCCGGAGCTCGCTACGGTGCTCCCTCCTCTTCCTCCGGGACCCGGGAAGAGCGTCGCCGACGCGGCGTGCCTCAACTGTCACTCCGCCGACATGATCCGGCAGCAACGCCTGACCCAGAAGCAGTGGGAGGCGAACGTCGCGAAGATGATCGGATGGGGAGCCGTCGTGCCCGAGGACCAGAAGGACGCTCTGGTGGCCTACCTGCTCCAGAACTTCGGACCCGACAACGACCGCTTCGAGCCCGTCGCCGCGCGGCCCCTCGGGCGCTGAGCCGGCGTCACAACCCCAGCAGCTGCTTGGCGATCGTGAAGTAGATGATCAGCCCCGTGGCGTCCACCAGCGTGGCGATGAGGGGCGCGGACATCACGGTGGGGTCGATCTTGAAGACCGTCGCGAGCATCGGGATCATCGCGCCCACGCTGTTGGCCCACGTGCAGATGACCAGGATCGAGACACCGACCGTCAGGGCGAGCGGGGTGGTCGAGCCCCAGAGCATGGCGCGCCCGAAGCCGACGATGCCGAGCAGGATTCCGAGGACGAGTCCGCTGCCCCCTTCGCGGAAAAGCACCCGCCCGAAATCGCGCAGGCGGATCTCGCCGACCGCGAGGCCCCGGACGATCGTCGTCACGGTCTGGGAGCCGGAGTTGCCTCCGGTCCCGATCAGGAGCGGAATGAAGAAGGAGAGCGCGACGACTTTCGCCAGCTCGCTCTCGTAGTGTCGCAGAACGGTTCCGGTCAAGGTCTCGGTCACGAAGAGCAGCAGGAGCCAGTTGAAGCGCGACCGTACGTTGCGCCACGGCTTGGCCGCGAAATATCCCTGCTCGACCGTCTCCTCGGTGGCTCCCACGCCGCCCAGGTGCAGGACGTCCTCGGTCTGCTCTTCGATCAGGATGTCGATGACGTCGTCCACCGTGATGATCCCGAGGAGTTTGTTGTCTTCGTTGACGACCGGGATCGCGTGGACGTCGTACTTGGACACCATGCGCGCGACCTCTTCCTGCGTCGCGTCCGTGCGGACAGTCAGGAGGCGCCGCTCCATCATGTCGGCGATCTTGCGGTCCGGCGGCGCGGGGAAGAGCGCCCGCAACGAGACGTAGCCGACGAGGTGCCCGTAGTCGTCCACGGCGTAGAGGCTCTGGACCGTCTCGACCTCGGGGTCGATCTTCTTCAGGTGATTCAGCGTCTCGGAGACGGTCCACTCGGGGCGGATCGTCGCGAACTTCTCGGTCATGAGGCGGCCGGCCGTGCGCGCCGGATAGCGCTGCAGCCTCTCGACCTCGGCCGCGTCGCGCGGCGACATCTTTGCGAGGATCGCCTCGCGCTGGCGCTGCGTGAGGTGCTCGAGGAGGAAGGTGACGTCGTCGGCGGGCAGTCGGTCGAGCTCGGCGCCGAGTTTCGAGGGCGACGCGCGGTGCAGGATCAGCCGGAGCGTCTCGCCTTTCAGCTCCGAGAGCAGCGCCGCCCCTTGCTCCGTAGGAAGGGCCTCGAAGACGGTCAGCCGGTCTTCGCGCGGCAGATCCTCCATGAGCTCCGCGATGTCGGCGGGGTGCATGTCCGACAGAACGGCGGGCAGCTGCTCCGGGTGCTCCCGGATCAGCTCTTCGACGTCGGGGCCGATGACTTTGGCGAGGGACATGCGCGGCTATTGTTGCATCGGTCCCTGAAAGTTCGAGCGAAGAAGTCGGGTGCGTCGTCTCGGCGATTCGTCAGCGCGAAGGCCGGTCCACGCTCCTTGGATCCGGACGGTCTCCTGCGGGACGCACGACGTCGGACCTGGGACCGGCGGGGCAAGAGTCGGCGCAGGGCCCGGCGGTTCCGGGGCCGAAGGCGAGCGAGCCGATGGGGTTGTTGCCGGTGTCGCCCAGGAAATGCAGGACCCCGGTCGCGGGCTCGATCGTGAAGACGTCGTCCACGTCGGTCGTCTGGTTGTTCTGAGGCGAAGCTCCGAAGAGCACGCCGTCGGCGCGGAACGCGAGCGCCTTGAAGAAGCGCGCGGTGGGGACCGAGGTCGCCACGGCTCCGGTCGCCAGATCCACCGTCTGGAGCTTCGGGGTCGACGGCGGGACGGTCGAGGAGTTCGCGACCGACTGGTAAAGCGTCCCGTCGGGCGAGAACGCGATCATTGCGAGCCGATAGTTGTTGCGGGCGAAGAACGTGGCGGCGCCGGTGGCCGGATCGATTCGATAGATTTCTCCGCCGTGGCCTCCGAGATCCGCGATGCCGCGGGCCCCGAAGAACTCGCCGGTTCCGGGCCGAATGGCGAGGGCCTCGATGGAGATCGGGGGCCCGCCGGGTCCGTCCACGACCCCTCCGATCGTCGCGATCAATGAGCCGTCGCGCGGATCGAGCTGCAGGAGAGTGCTCGTACGGACCGTGCCGGAGGGTGTCCCGGTTATGCTCGTCGCCCAAAGCGTTCCCGCTGCGTCGAACGCCAGGCCCGAAAGCCGTTCGACGCCTTGCGGCTTGCCGATCAGCGTCACGGCTGCGGTTTCCTGGTCCACCCTCACGAGGTAGCCGGTGTTCGAAGACTCGAACTGCAGCCACTGGTTGCCACCGTAGAGGACCTGCTGCGCGAGCCCCGTCGAGGCGAGGCTCGAGAGGTTCATCAGGACGCCGGTCCACAGGGCGAGCCGCGATGCCGGGCCGCGCACGTTGCGGGAATCCTATGTTAACTCTGCGTCGGGTCCAGCCAGTCGCTGGACCCGTTCGGATGGAATTCCTTCTTCCAGATCGGCACGGTCGTCTTGATCCGGTCGATGGCCGCACGGCACGCCGCGAAGGCTTCGGAGCGGTGCGGGGAGACGGCGGCGATCGCGACCGACGGCTCGCCGACTCCCAGACGGCCGACGCGGTGTTGCATGCGGACCCGCGTCGCCGGGAATTCGCGGACGAGGCCCTCGGCGATCTTCGCCATCTCGGACTCGGCCATCGGTCCGTACGCCTGGTACTCGATCGCCGAGGTTGGACGCCCCTGGTTCTCGTTTCTCACCACGCCCACGAAGAGACACAGCGCGCCGTCGCTCGGGCGCGCTTCGAGGAGCAGTTTGACGAGATCGATCGGGTCGGTGGTCAGGTACATGAAGGAGGTCTGATTCTCATCCTCCGGCCACCGGCGGAAGGAACGCCACCTCGTCGCCGTCGCGCAGAACGCTGTCGCGGGAGGCGTACTCGCGGTTGACGGCGGCGGGCGGCGGTGAGGGAAGACGGGAGAAGAGGGGCACTTCGCGGGCCAGGGCAGCCCACAGCTCCCAGACGCGCGACCCTTCGGGAATCTCGCGGACCTCCTCGTCGCGACCGGCGGCGTCCCGGAAGGATGCGAAGTGCATTAAGCGAACCTTCATGTAGGAAGTCTATGAAAAATCGGGCTTTGGAGGCGACCAATTGACCCCTGACTGACCGGTCGGTTAGTCTGGCCCCATGGCAAGAGCACCACAGCCCGCAGAGCCCGAGCGCCGCCTGGCCCTGCTCAAGGCGGCCTTCCGCGAAGTGGCCGAGAAAGGCTTCTCGGAGGTCACTCTCGATGACATCGCCAAACGCGCGGGAGTCTCGAAAGGCGTCACCCTCTACTACTTCGATTCCAAGGAGGACCTCTTTCGGGAGGTTTTCTCCTGGCTCATCGATTCGATTCACGAGCGCATGCGGGAGGCGGTCGCGCGCGAGGAGGATCCGGTCGCTCGCGTGAAGGCCCTCGTGGCGCTGATCTTCCCGTCGCCGTCCAAGAACCGCGCCTTCTTCCGCGCCTTCGTGGATTTCTGCGGACTGGCGGCCCGGCGCGAAGCGTTCCGCGAGGTCAACGAGCGCTTCTACGCCGGCTGTCGTGAGATCGACGGCGGGATCGCGGAAGAGGGGATGCGCCGGGGCGTCTTCGTGGTGCGCGATCCCCGGGAAGCGGGCTCGACGATGCGCGCGATATTCGACGGTCTGATGATGCAGTGGCTTGCGGAAAAGGACCCGGAGGCGGCGTTCGCCGGCTACCGGGAGCGCTGCGAACGGGAGCTCTTGCACTACCTGCTTCCGGCGGCGGGCACGAAAGGGGGAGCGCGATGAACGAGGCGACGGCGAAAAAGCAGTGCGACAACGACGCCTGCCCGCGTCCGGCGGAGCCGGGCGAGAGGTTCTGCGAGGAGTGCAGCCTGGAGCGATCGCTCTACAGGCGCAACGGCGGCCGCGATTCCTCGGAGTTCCGTGCGGTCCAGGCGGAGCCGGAGGCCGGGCGATAAGATTCGCATCGGCATGACTTCGATAAAGCCGCCGGCACCGTCCGGCTCCGTCCGCAAGGTCCTCTTGGCCTCGCCTCGCGGCTTCTGCGCCGGCGTGGTGCGGGCGATCGAGATCGTGGACCTGGCCCTGGATGCCTTCGACGGGCCGATCTATGTCCGCCGCGAGATCGTCCACAACAGCCACGTCGTCCGCGATTTCGAGGCTCGCGGCGTGCGCTTCGTCCAGGAGCTCGACGAGGTTCCCGACGGGGCGACGGCGGTGTTCTCGGCGCATGGCGTGTCCCCGGCGGTCCGGGCCTCGGCGGCGGCTCGGAAGCTGAAGATCATCGATGCGACCTGCCCGCTCGTGACCAAGGTCCACCTGGAAGCCGTCCGTTTCGCGAAGCTCGGCTACGACATTCTCCTGGTCGGACATGCCGGCCACGAAGAGGTCGAGGGCACCATGGGCGAGGCCGCCTCGCGGATGAAGCTGGTCTCCAGCGTGTCGGACGCCGAGTCCGTCGCGGTCTCCGATCCGCAGCGCGTCGCGCTGATCACGCAGACGACCCTCTCGATGGAGGACACGCGTCCGATCGTCGAGACGCTCAAGCGCCGGTTCCCGGCCATTCACGTGCCGCCCAAGGACGACATCTGCTACGCCACGCAGAACCGGCAGGTGGCGGTGCGGGCGTTGGCCCGCCAGGCGCCCGTGATCCTCGTCGTCGGGTCGCGCAACTCGTCCAACTCCAATCGTCTCGTCGAGGAGGCCGCGCTGGCCGGCGCGCGCGCCTATCTCGTCGACGACGTCTCCGAGATCAACCCGGTGTGGCTCGAAGGCGTCGACACGATCGGCATCACGTCCGGCGCTTCCGCTCCGGAGTTCCTGGTGCAGGAGATCCTCCGCCGCCTGGGCGGTCCGGACGCGCTCGAGATCGAGGAAGTCGTCACGGTCGAAGAGGACGTCCACTTCCCTCTGCCGCCCGAGGTCTCATCGGTCCAGCGCTCCGATGTCGCGGCGCTGCCCGTCCGCCGGTGAGTGTCCCGGCCCCGAGCGCGCGGCGCCTGGCGGGCAGAGCCGCTTTCGTCACCGGCGCCTCGCGGGGAATCGGCGAAGCGATCGGCCGGCGTCTCGCCGCCGAAGGCGGGCGCGTCGCGTTCGTCGCACGGGATCGGGACGCCTGCGAGAACCATGCGGCGCAAGTGCGCGCCGCGGGAGGCGAGGCGATCGCGCTCACCTGCGACGTCACGGACTCGAGCTCCATCGAGTGGGCGGTCGCCGAGACCGTCGCGCGCTTCGGGGTAATCGACATCCTGGTCAACAACGCGGGCCTCGGAGGCCCGACGCCGCTCGACGGCAAAGACGACTCCCGCTGGGACGCCATCGTCGCGACGAACCTGACGGGGATGTTCCGCGTCACGCGGGAAGCCGCGCCACGGATCCCCGACGGCGGACGCGTCGTGAACATGTCCTCGGTGCTCGGCCGCTTTGGCGTGGCGGGGCACGCGGCCTACGTTGCCACCAAGCACGGCGTCATCGGGCTGACCCGCGCCCTGGCCCTGGAGCTCGCGCCGCGGAAGATCACGGTCAACGCGATCTGCCCCGGCTGGGTCGAGACCGAGATGGCCCGCTCGGGATGGCACCGCATCGGGTCCGGGGACGTGGACAAGGGGCGCGACGCCGCGGCGCGCATGGCGCCGCTCGGAGTCGTCCTCGAGCCCGAGGAGATCGCGGGCCTCGTGGCCTACCTCGCCTCCGACGACGCCCGCTCCGTCACCGGCCAGGCCATCGTGGCCGACGGCGGCCAGGTCATGCCTTAGCGGCGGCGTCTCCTCCGTTGTAGACTCTGCGGCTCAGACTCTGACGTAAGGAGCAGACATGACGCGTGAAGAATTCCTCGCCGCCCTGGATGCCGTGATCGCCGAGAAGCACCTCTTGAAGCACCCCTTCTACCAGCTCTGGTCGCGTGGCGAGCTGAAGCTCGAGACGCTCCGTGAATATGCGATCTCCTATTACCCGCACGTCGCCGCGTTCCCGACCTACGTGTCGGGCGTGCACGCGGGCTGCGATGATCCGGCGCTCCGTCAGGAATTGCTCGAGAACCTGATCGAAGAGGAGAGAGGGACCGAAAACCATCCGGCGCTGTGGCGCAAGTTCGCGGCGGCCCTGGGCGCGGCCGTCTCCGACCTGGCCGTCTCTCCCCGGACTCCCGAGGTCGCCGAGGCGATCGCCGAATTCCGTCGCGCGACGCGCGAGGGCTCGACGGCGGAAGGCCTGGCGGCGCTCTACGCGTACGAGTCGCAGATCCCCGAGGTCTCGAAGACCAAGCGCGAAGGCCTCTGCGCCTTCTACGGGATCGAGGAAGGCGACGCGACCCGCTTCTTCTCGGTCCACGAGAAGGCCGACGTGTGGCACCGCGAGGTCGAGCGCGAGGCGCTGTCCCGCGTGGCCGACACGCCGGAGGCCCGCGAGAAGGCTCTCGACGCGGCGCGGCGTTGCTGCGACGCGCTCAATCGCGCCCTCGACGGCGTGATGAGGGAGAACGCGCTGACCTGCTGATCCGGGCCGTTTTCTTCGACGCCGGCGCCACGCTCCTTCGGCCCGATCCTCCGGTGGCGGAGGTCTATGCCCGTGTCTTCGCCGAGGAGGGCGCGCCCTTCTCGGCCGAGGCCGTGGCCGGAGCGCTCGAGCAGACCTGGCTCGAGGTCCAGAACGCCAAACCCGGCGACCGCTACGGCGGTGTGTCGGGCGAGCAGGCCTTCTGGAAGGCCTTTCTCGACCGCGTGCGCGGCCGCCTCGACGGCGGCACGCTCTCGGCGGGGACGTTCGCGCGCCTGGTCCGCCATTTTCAGCAGCCCGACGCCTGGACCGTGTATCCGGACGTCGTGCCGACCCTCGAGGCGCTGGCCGCGCGCCGCCTCCCGCTCGCCGTCGTCTCGAACTGGGACTCGAACTTGCCGCGCGTGCTCGAGATGACGGGATTGCGGCGCTACTTCTGCACCGTGTCGGTCTCGGCCATCGAAGAGACGGGCAAGCCCGACGCCGAGATCTTCCGCAGAACTTGCGCGCGCATCCCGATCCCGATCGCGGCGGCCGAAGCGCTGCACGTAGGGGATTCTCCGGTCGACGACGTCGACGGCGCGCGCGGCGCTGGCCTGACCGCGCTGTTGCTCGACCGGGACGACCGCCACCCGCACGTCTCCGACCGGATCCGCAGCCTCGCGGAGCTTCCGGCGCGGCTCGATGCGGCGGGCGGCGCCGGAACTGCGCCGGGCGCCGCAACCCCTGGTTCCGCCGCCCGTCGCAACTCTTAGGCGCGGCTTTACGCCGCGACCTGATATCCTGCGCGCCACTCTCGCATGAGCCAACTGTTTCGCACCAAGTCGCTCGACCGGATCCTGGCCGACGCCGACGAGCCGCAACACCAGTTGAAGCGCGTGCTGGGCCCGATCCAGCTGATTGCCCTCGGTATCGGCGCCGTCGTCGGCGCCGGCATCTTCGCCGTCATCGGCTCGGCGGCCGCCGGCGGCGGGCACCATGACGGCGCCGGGCCGGCCCTGGTCATCTCGATCCTGATCACGGCGATCGGCTGCGGTTTCTGCGCACTCTGCTATGCCGAGTTCGCCTCGCTCGTTCCGATCTCGGGGAGCGCCTACACCTACTCCTACGCGACGCTGGGTGAGTTCGTGGCCTGGATCATCGGCTGGGACCTCATCATCGAGTACGCGATGGGCAACGTGGCCGTGGCCGTCTCCTGGTCCGGCTATTTCGTGGAGCTGCTGAAGGGTCTCGGGATGCACATTCCGGCCTGGATGACGACCGATCTGACCACCGCGATCAAGACGCCGGGCTTCCTGGCGGCCGCGCCGCACGTGGCCGGCATCCCGATCGTGTTCAATCTGCCCGCTGCGGCAATCACGGCTCTCGTCACGTGGGTGCTCGTGATCGGGATCAAGGAATCCGCGCGGTTCAACACCGGGATGGTCGTCCTGAAGCTCTTCATCCTCGTCTTCTTCATCCTGGTCGGCGCCTTCTACGTCAAGCCGGCCAACTGGCATCCCTTTGCGCCCAACGGGTGGGCGGGCATCGGCACGGGCGCGGCGTTGATCTTCTTCGCGTACATCGGTTTCGACGCCGTCTCGACCGCCGCCGAGGAGTGCCGCAATCCCCAGAAGGACATGCCCATCGGCATGATCGGCTCTCTTGCGATCTGCACGGTCCTCTACGTCGCAACGGCGCTGGTGCTGACCGGCATGGTTCCGATGGACCAGATCCGGGGATCCTCCGAGCCCCTGGCCAAGGCGTTCTCGCTCCTGGGGATGAACTGGGCGGCCGGAATCGTAGCCTTCGGCGCTGTGGTGGCCACGACGGCGGTGCTCCTGGTCTTCCAATACGGCCAGGCGCGGATCTTCTTCTCGATGGCCCGCGATGGCCTGCTCCCGCCGTCGTTCTACAAGATTCACCCCCGCTACAAGACGCCGCACGTGACGACCATCTGGGTCGGCGTCGTCGTCGGATTGCTCGCGGCGTTCGCGAACCTCGACGTCTTCGTCGAGCTGACGAACATCGGAACGCTCTTCGCGTTCATCCTGGTGTCGATCGGGATCATCGTGCTGCGCAAGAAGGACCCGAACCGCCCGCGGGTTTTTCGCACGCCGTTCGTTCCGTGGACGCCGATCCTCGGGATCGCGGTCTGTCTTTACCTCATCGTCGGCGTGCCGGCCTGCCAATCGACGCCCACGGGCACCGTGTTCACGCGGTATGGAGGCCTTCCCTGGGAGACGTGGGTCCGCTTCGGCGTCTGGCTCGTCATCGGCCTCGTCATTTACTTCCTCTACGGATTCCGGAAGTCGCGTCTGGCCAATCCGAAGGCCTAAACCCCTCTACTCCCTGCTACACTCCTAAAGTCCCCGCCGGGGCGTCTCGGCGGGGACGGTTTCGTCATCTTTCATGGAGGTGGGAATGCGGATCCACAAGCTAGCTCTGTTAGGTGTTCTGGCCGCGGGCGTCTGCGCCGTGGCCTCGGCGGATGCGGCGTCCAAGAAATACGATTGGCAGCCGATCAACGGAGTCCAGGAGACCGAAGTGCGGGACGGCGACATCGTCGTCAGCCAGGTGCAGTTCAACACAGGGAGCGTCATGAAGGGAACGCCGATCCGCAAGTCCAGCGCCGACGTCCGGGTGCGGATCGACAACAACGGCCAGTCGGACGAGGAAGTCGGAGTCGCCGTCGTCGTCTTCGACGCGGAGGGCAACGTCGTCGCCGCCGGCTCCAATGGGACCAAGTGGGGCTACCTGAACAAGGGCGACCGGACCTACTACTCGATCGACTTCCCGTACGTGTACCGCCGCCTCGACAAAGCCGCCTCGTTCATGATCACGGTCGAGACCAAGGGCAAGGGCGGCAAGGCCACCAAGACGTACAAGACGACGTCCACGACATCGAACCCCGAAGGCACCTCGACCACGGAAATGACGACCAAGGTCACGACCGAGACGACGTCGAGCGCCCCGCCCCCGAAGGTCGAGGTCGAGCCGCTGCCGAAACCATAGAGCGGCCCGCTTCGCGGGCCAACCGACGGGGGAGGGGAAGTCGCTCTCGCACCCTCTCCCTCGATCGGTGTCATCCCGAGCGCAGCGAGGGATCCCGGGCTCGACGCGCCGCGGAGGGCAAGGCGGCCTCTACTTCGACGAAAAGCCGGGCACGTCCCGTCCGGCGTAGCCGGTCATCTCGACGTACGCGCGGCCGGGGGCGGGGCGGCCGCTCCTCGTGCCCTCGACGCGGCAGGCGCCCTCCCAGTACGTCACGCCCGTCGACTGTGCCGTCGAGAGCTCCTGATCGGAAAGCAGGGGCGTGATCTTCACGTCGAGACCGATCGAAGCGACCGTGAGCGACCAGACGGCGGGATAGATCGCCCGGGTGACGAGCGACCTCCAGCTCATGAGCGGCTCCAGGTGTACGTCGCTCCAGGCGACCGGCCGCGGCGGTCCCGACGCCGGAATGAAAGTCCCTCCCGAGAACGGCGAGGCCGTGCCGTTCTTCAACCGCATGCGATAGAGCATGAGCTCCGATCCGTCGTCGAGCTGGATCCCGAACCAGTCCCAGCCGACCGCTCCCTCGGGGAGTGCCCCCGGGCCCCACTCGTGGTCGAACCAGGCGGTGCCCGACAACGCCTCGGCGCGCTTTCCGCGCGTCAGGGTTCCCGATACCGCGAGCCGCGGGATCGAGACGTAGTGGGAGTACTCATTGGGCCCGGGCCCCTTGCGTGAGATGCCTCCCTCGCCGTGGAGGACCGGAGTTTTGGCCGGAGTGAGCTTCAGGGAAAGCTCGCCCGCCTTCGTGCGGGCGGCGAGCAGGACGGTTCCGTCACCTTCCTCGCGCGCGGACCAGTCCTCGTTGAAGACGTCGAGCCTCTCCTCGGACGCGCCGGCGATGCCGGGCAGCGCCAGGTGCGCTTTCTCTTCGAAGTGGAACTTGCCCGCGGCAATATCCGACCAGGCGAAGTGAGCCAGGTGCAGGTCGCGCAGGCGGAAGAACGTCACCTGAAACCCGTACGCGCGGCCGCCTTCGCCCGAAAGGTGGCCCGTCCAGTACCACCATTCCAGTGCGTCCGAATGCGCCCCGTGGTCGCGCGGAAACGTGAGAGGAGCCGGGGTCGGCGCCGCGAGGGCCGCCGCGAGAACGAGGACCGTGAGCGCCCTCATTCTTCCGCCAGCGCGGCCGCCGGATCCACGGCGGCGGCGATGCGGCCGGGCAGAATTCCCGCGGCGCAGGCCGCCGCGAGAACGAGCCCGGCCGCGCCGGCGAGCGCGGCGATGGGGACGGCCGGCGCCACCGTCCAGCCGAAGGACTGGGGATTGATGACCGCGAGCAGAAGCCACGCGAAGGCTCCGCCAGCCGCGAGCGCGGCGATTGCTCCGGTCGCTCCCGTCAGGAATGCTTCGATGAGCGTGGAGCGCCGGATCTGCCCGCCGGACGCGCCGATCGCCTTCAGCAGCCCGAAGGCGCGGCGCCGCTCGACGGCCGACGCGAGGAGCGCATTGGCGATCCCGAGGACGGCGACCGCGATCGCGATCGCTTCCAGCGCCCGGGTCACGGCGAAGGTGCGGTCGAAGATGCGAAGGACCTCGCGGCGCAGGTCGCGGTTGGTCGAGATCGACAGGGCGTAGCGGCCCTGGGCCGCGGCGAGGATGCGCCGGCGCAGGTCGGCGGCATCCACGCCCGGCTTCGCGATGGCGGCCACGCTCGTCACGCGGCGGTCGGTGTAGAGCGCGAGGTAGAGGTCGCGATCCATCACGACGGTGCCGCGATCGTTGGAGTAGTCGCGGTAGACGCCGGCCACCGTGAATTTTCGGGGGCCTCCCGGCGTCGGCAACACCACTTGGGAGCCGCGCCGCACATCGAATCGCCGGGCGTAGGGCTCCGAGACGAGGACGTCGCCGCGCTCGCGGGCGGCGCGCGCGAGAGGCCGGGGGTCGGCGCCGTCGAGCATCGGCAAGCCTCCCGCGCGCGCGAGCACGCGAAAATCCCCCGCGGCCAGGGTGTACGGACGGCCCTTCGCGTCGCTCACGTCGCGCGCGCGAAACGGATCCACCGCGGCCACACCTTCGAAGTCCCGGACGAACGCGATCACGTCCTCGGGAAGATCCCCCACGAGTCCGGAGCCGCGGCCGGCGTCGGCCTTGATCCACAGGTCCGAGCGCAGCGTCGATTCCACCCAGACGCGCACGGTCTCGCGGATCGAGGCGACCGTCACGATCATCGCCAGCGTCATGCCCAGAGCCATCGCCAGCGCCGCGACCGCGATGGCGTTGCGAGTCAGGGCTCCGCCGAAGAAGCCCGCGCCCAGTCCTCCTTCCACCGGCAGGATCCGGGCGATCAGCCATCCGAAGACGGCCGCGGCGATTTTCACGAGCGCGGGAGCCACGAGCGCGAGGGCGGCGACCACGAGAACGACCGCGGCGAATCCGAAGAGGGGGAAACCGTCCACCGGTCCGGCGCGCGCCGCCAGTGCGGCCAGGACCAGCGCGAACGCGGCGCCGATCGCGCGCGGCCAGAGGCGCTTGCGCGCCACACCCTCGATCGAGCCGGGCCGCATCGCCGGAGACGGCGGCACGCGCGTGGCTTGGAGCGCCGGCACCAGAGTCGCCACGAGGGACGCCGCCATGCCGACGGCCGCCGACAGAACGACGGCACCGGAGTAGTGGGTCCCGCCGATTCGAGCGGTCGGGAGGTAGATCGTCGAGACCGTGCCGCCGACCGCCGACAGCGCGGCGCGCGAGACCCAGAGGCCCAGGATCTCGCCCAGGAGCGTCCCGCATGCGCCGACCACGAGACCTTCGGCGAGGAACGCAGCGAAGACCGCCGCGCGGGAGGCGCCGAGGGCGCGCAGTGTGGCGATCTCGGGCCGCCGGCGCAGGACCGCGATCGACACGGCGTTGGCGATCAGGAAGAGGCCGGTCAGAAGGGTCAGCGATCCCAGGGCGTTGAGGTTGAACCGGAATGCGCGCACCATCCGGTCCGCCGTCGCCGCCGCCCGTGTCGGAGGCTCGAGGATTAAACCCTTCGGCAGCCGGCGCGCGATCTCGGCTCCGGCGGCGGCTCGGTCGACTCCGGCGTCGAGGACGACGTCCACGCGATCCACGAGTCCCGGCTTGCCCAGCAGATCCTGAGCGGTGAAGACGTCGGTCAAGAGGACGTCGCCGCCCGAAGCGCGGGCCACCCCCTCGAGGGCCACGATCCCCGCGATCTCCACGTCCCGCGGCTTTCCGCCGGCGGTCACGGCGAGGCGGCTTCCCACGTCGAGCCCGTGGCGCTTTGCGAAGGGCTCCGACACGAGCACCGCGCCTCGCGACAGCAGGCGCGACCGCTCCCGCCCCGGCTCCGGAGAGACCAGGCGCACCTCGCGCACGACGCTGTCTCCGCCCCAGTCGACGCCGAGGATCGAGACGACCTCCCGCCCGCCGCCGGCGAGAACCGCGGTTCCCGTCACGGCCGGGGCGAAGGAGCCGATCCGCCAGAGAAAGGCCAGGTCGGCCAACTCCGCCGCCGGCACACCGGAGACCCCGGTCACGACGAAGTCGCTCTTTCCCGAGAAGGCCGAGGCGGACTCGCGAAAGGACTCGGTGACGCTCCGATTGGCGTAGTGGATGGCGGCGACCGCCGCGACGCCGATCGCCACGCCCACGACCGGCAGAAGCACGCGCACGGGCCGGCGCTTGAGCGGTCCCGCGACGAGCGCGGCGAAGACCAGTCCGAACCCTTTCACGCGATCTTCCCGTCCTGAACCGTGACCGATCGGTCGGCGCGTTCGGCGGCCGCGGTGGAGTGCGTGGCCAGAAGCACCGTGACGCCTCGCTCGCGGCGGACCTCGTCGAGCAGCCGGATGACCTCGGTGCTGTTGTGGCTGTCGAGGTTGCCGGTGGGCTCGTCGGCGAGGAGCAACCTCGCCCCGGTCGCGAGACTCCGGGCGATCGCGACGCGCTGCATCTCGCCCCCCGACAGCTCGTACGGGTGGGCGGAGCCGCGGCGGCCGAGCCCCACCCGCTCGAGCAGCTCCCGAGCGCGGCGCGCCGCGTCGGCGCGCCCGTCGAGGCGTCCGGGCAGCGCGACGTTCTGCTCGACGGTCAGGTGGGGCAGGAGGTTGAAGAACTGGAAGACGATCCCGACCTCGCGGCGCCGGTAGAGAACCAGCGCTCGTTCCTCGAGCCGGTCGATGGAACGGCCGCCCACGAGAATCTCGCCCGAGGTCGGGCGGTCGATGCCGCCGACGAGGTGAAGGAGAGTGGACTTTCCGCTGCCGGACACGCCGATCAAGGCAAGGAACTCGCCGGGGGCGGCCTCGAGGTCCAGCTTGTCCAGCGCGACGACGGGCCTGGCGCCCGCGTAGACTTTCGAAACCGCCCGGCAGGAGACGGCGGGAGGCGAGGGCGCGTCGGGAGGCACGATGCGAGAATACCCGAGGCATCTCGAATCATCGTCTCCCGGCAAGAAGTTGAGACATCGGACTTGAAACCTGAGTCATCGTCTGTTCTGGCGCCCGTCCGCCGCGCGATCTCGAACCGGGCCCTCGTCCGGGCGCTCGTCCGTCGCGAGCTGACCGCGCGCTATCGCGGCGGCGCGCTCGGCTTTCTCTGGTCCCTCGTCAATCCGCTCCTGCTCCTGCTCGTCTATGCCACGGTCTTCCGCTTCGTGTTCGCGCCGCGGGCGGACGTCCGCCCGTACGCGCTGTTCCTGTTCGGCGGCGTGCTCGTCTGGAACTTCGTCGCGGCTTCCTTGAACGACGCCGTCGAGACCTTTCGCGCGAACGGACCGCTCCTGCGCAAGACCACCGTCGCGCCCGAGGTCTTCCCGGCGGCTTCGGTCGGCGCGCGCCTGGCGCACCTGGTTCTGGCCCTGCCCGTCCTCGCCGCCGCGATCGCCTACGCCGCAGCGAAGGGGAGCGTGGGGGTCGGACCCGCGCTGCTCGAGTTCCCTGTGGTCCTGGCGCTCCTGGCCCTGACGGTGTTCGGGACGGCTCTCGCGGTGTCCGCCCTGTCGGTGCACTTCGGAGATGTGCGCGACATCGTCGGCAATCTCCTGACGCTGGCGTTCTTTCTCACGCCGGTGCTCTATCCCTCCGAGGCGATACCGGAGAGGTTCCGTCGCCTGCTCTTCGTCAATCCGTTCGCTTCCTACCTGAACGGCGTGCACGACACGCTCTTCGCCTTTCGCCCGGTCGCCGCGGCCGACTGGGCGGCCATGGCCGCATGGGCGGCCGTGTCCCTCCTGGCGGGAAGCGCGCTCTTCGAGAAGCTGCGGGATTCTCTGGCGGAGGAAGCGTGAGCGACGGCGGCGCCCCGGCGATCTCCGTAAGTTCGGTGACCAAGGTCTACCGCCGCTACGGGCGGCGCTCGCACGGCACGCTGAAGTCGGCATTCCTCTCGAGCGGCGGACGCGGCGGGCCGGACGGCGTGACGGCGCTCTCGGACGTCTCCTTCGACGTGGCCCGGGGCGAGACTCTCGGCGTCGTCGGCTCCAACGGGTCCGGCAAATCCACGCTGCTCAAGCTCCTCGCCGGGATCGTGCGGCCCACGCGCGGCACGCTCGCCGTCTCCGGGAAGCTGGCCGCGCTCCTCGAGCTCGGCGCCGGGTTCCACCCCGAGATTTCGGGCCGCGAGAACGTCGAGATCACGGGGCTGCTGCTGGGGCTGACGCGCCGGCAGATCGTCGAGCGCCTCCCCGACATCGTCCGGTTCGCGGGCGTCGAGGAGTTTCTCGACGCGCCGGTCAAGACGTACTCCTCGGGCATGGCGGTGCGCCTGGGGTTCGCGATCGCCGCGCACAGCAACCCCGACGTTCTGCTCGTCGACGAGGTCCTCGCCGTCGGCGACGAGGCCTTCTCGCACCGCGCGCTGGAGAAGTTCGCGGAGTTCGAGCGGGCCGGCAAGACGCTGGTCTTCGTCTCCCACGACCTGCCCCTCGTCGCGGAGCGCTGCCGCCGCGCCCTGTGGCTCGACCGCGGTCGCGTCGCGGCCGACGGGCCATCCGCCGAGACCGTGGCGCTCTATCGCGAACGCGTCGCGCAGGAGGAAGGTGGACGCCGTCTGGCGCAACCCGGGCGCGGCGCGCGGATCGGCTCGGGGGAGGCCTCGATCCGAAGCGTGCGGCTCCTCGATGCTGCGGGAGCGCCGGCGGCGCGCCTGCGAGCCGGAGAGCCCGCCGCGGTCGAAATGATTCTCGAAGCGCGGAAGCCGCTGGCGGACTTCGTCCTGGGGTTCCGGATCGCGACGGTCTCGGGCGCCGTCGTCCTGGCCACGAACACCAGGCTGGAGGGATACCAGCCGGAATCTCTATCGGGGGAAGCGCGCGCCGTGCTCTCCTTCCCCTCGCTCGACCTCGCTCCGGGCGTCTACTCCCTCGACGCCGCGGTCCACGCGAAAGACGGCGCGCCGTACGACGAGCGGCACGACGTCCTGCGCTTCGAGGTCACCTCGGAGCGGGCGGGCTCGGGAGTGTGGGCGCCGGAGCGGCGGTGGGAGTTTTCGGGAGGGATTCGCTGGAGCCGGTGAGCGCCGCGGCGCCGGCCGCCGGAGATCCGGAGGCACCGGGTTAAACTCGCGCGGCGAACCATGCCATCTCTCGAGCGACCGAACCGCGCACCGTGAAAGTCTCCGTCGTCGTCCCCGTGTACAACGAGGAGGGCAGCCTGCCGGAGCTCCTCCCGCGGCTGATTGCCGTCATGAACGGGCGGGGCGGGCCCTATGAGCTGGTCTTCGTGGACGACGGCAGCCGCGACGGTTCTCTGGGGATCCTCAAGGAGGCGGCGCGGTCGCGGCCCGATCGCGTCCGCGTGCTCGAGCTGGCGCGAAACTTCGGCCAGCACCAGGCGCTGCTGGCGGCGTTCCAGCACGTCGATGGGGACGTCGTCGTCACGCTCGACGCCGACCTGCAGAATCCGCCGGAGGAGATTCCGAAGCTCCTGGACAAGTTCGCCCAGGGTTTCGACGTGGTGGGCGGCGTGCGCCAGGGCCGGCAGGACTCGCTGTTCCGGCGCATGGCTTCGGGCGCCGTCAACCGCGTCACGGCCGTGATCACGCGGATGAAGCTGACGGATTTCGGCTGCATGCTGCGGGCGTACTCGCGCGACGTCGTCGAGGAGATCAACCGCTGCCACGAGGCCTCGACGTTCATTCCGGCGCTCGCCCAGAGCTTCGCGCGCCGGCCCGCCGAGGTTCCCGTCGCCCACGCTCCCCGCCGCCACGGCACGTCGGCCTACTCCCTGTACCGGCTCATCCGGCTCAACTTCGACCTGATGACCGGTTTCTCGCTGGTCCCGCTCCAGCTCTTCGGCCTCCTCGGGACGGCGGTGGCGGTCGGAGGCATCGCGTTCGGCTTCTTCCTCTTCGTGCGCCGGCTGATCGTGGGCGCCGAGGTGGAGGGCGTGTTCACGCTGTTCGCCATCCTGTTTACGCTCCTCGGCGTCGCGATGGCCGGACTGGGCCTCGTCGGCGAGTACGTCGGGCGCATCTACCAGCAGGTCCGCGGCCGCCCGCGTTTCCGCGTCAAGCGCGTCTACGGACTCGGCGCCTCCGCCCAGCCCGAAGCCCGAAAATCGGAACCGGAACCGTCCTTCCTGGCATGACGCGGATCGCGGTCTTCGCGTACTCCGACACCGGGCACGCATGCCTGAAGCGCCTCCTCGAGCGAGGGCGGCGTCCGATCATGGTCGCGACGCACCGCGACTCGGCCGATGAGGCCCGGTGGTTCCCGAGCGTGGCGGAGCTGGCGCGGGCGCACGGCATCGAGCCGATCGTGATGGAGAACCCGCTGGACGCCCAGTCGATCGCGCGTGTGCGGACCGCCGCTCCCGACCTGCTCTTCTCCTTCTATTACCGCCGCGTGTTGCCGAAGGAGATGCTGGAGGTGCCGCACCTGGGCGCCTACAACGTGCACGGCTCGCTGCTGCCGAAGTTCCGGGGCCGTGCCCCGGTGAACTGGGCGGTCCTGAAGGGCGAGGCGAAGACCGGCGCCACGCTCCACGTCATGACCGAGCGCGCGGACCGCGGGCCCATCGTCGACCAGGAGGAGGTCCCCATCGGTCCGGACGACACGGCGCTGGAGGTGCAGCGTCGCGTCTCGGGGGCGGCCGTTACGGTTCTGGACCGGCGCCTGGACGAGCTGGAGGCGGGAACCGCGAAGGCCACGCCGCAGGATGAGTCGAGAGCCTCGCGTTTCGGCCGGCGCCGGCCGGAGGACGGCCGGATCGACTGGAGCCGTCCCGCCAAAGAAGTGCACGACCTCGTGCGCGCCGTGACCCATCCGTATCCGGGAGCGTTCACCGATCTTTTCGGCGGGACGACTTTCGTGTGGCGCACGCGGCTGCCGGGCCTGGCGGGCCACGACACGTTCCCGGGACAATTGCGCGGGGACGGCGGCCGCCTCTTCGTGGCCTGCGGGGACGACCGCTACGTCGAGCTTCTTCGGGTGCAGCCGACCGGGAGCGAAGAGACCGACGCCGCGAAGTTCGCCGCAGAGAGGGAGCTTGCGGGATGAGGGTCCTGATCCTCGGGGTCAACGGCTTCATCGGCAACGCCCTGACCGAGCGCATCCTCCAGAACACCGACTGGCACGTCTCCGGCCTCGACATCGGCTCGGACAAGATCGCCGCCTTCCTGGAGGATCCGCGCTTCACCTACCTCGAGGGCGACATCGCGATCAACAAGGAGTGGATCGAGTACCAGATCAAGAAGTGCGACGTCGTCCTGCCGCTGGTCGCGATCGCGACGCCCTCCGCCTACGTCAAGGAGCCGCTGGCCGTCTTCGAGCTCGACTTCGAGGAGAACCTGCGCATCGTCAAACAGGCGGTGCGCTACGGAAAGCGGGTCGTCTTTCCGTCGACGTCGGAGGTCTACGGGATGTGCCCCGACGCCGAGTTCGACGAGGATTCCTCGAACCTCGTCTACGGACCGATCCGCAAGCAGCGTTGGATCTACTCCTGCTCGAAGCAGCTCCTCGACCGGGTCATCTGGGCGTACGGCGAGCAGGGCTTGGCGTTTACGCTGTTTCGCCCCTTCAACTGGTTCGGCCCGCATCTGGACGACATCGATTCGCCCAAGGAGGGCTCCAGCCGCGTCCTGACGCAGTTCCTGCACAACATCCTCTATGGCGAGCCGATCAAGCTCGTCGACGGCGGGACGCAGCGCCGCTCGTTCACCTACATCTCCGACGGCATCGATGCCCTGATGACAATCCTGGAGAACCGCGGCGGCCGCGCCGACAGCGGGATCTTCAACATCGGAAATCCCGCCAACGACCTGTCGATCCGCGAGCTCGCGGAGCTGCTGATCCGGGAGGTCGGCGCGTGCCCGGGCTACGAGGAGACCGCGCGGAAGGCGCAGATCGTGGAGGTCACCGCCGGCGAGTACTACGGCGAGGGATACCAGGACATTCTGACGCGCGTGCCGTCGATCCGGCGGGCCCGCGAGTCCCTCGGCTGGGAGCCGAAGGTGTCGATGGCGGACGGCGTGCGGCGCACGCTCGCGTACTACCTGAAGGGACGCCGGGCCACGCGATGAGTGGCCGTCGCGTCGCCCTCAAGGTCGACTGCGACACCGACGAGGGCACCCGCAAGGGAGTCCCGCGCCTCGCGGACATGCTCGCCGAACGGGGCATCCGCGCGACGTTCTTCTTCACATTCGGCCCGGACCGCTCCGGCGTCGCGATCCGCCGTGTCCTGACGCAGAAAGGATTTCTGGCGAAGATGCTGCGCTCGCGAGCGCCCTCGCTCTACGGCTGGCGGACGATCCTCTCGGGAACGCTCCTGCCCGCGCCGCGGATCGGGGAGCGCGGCGCCGACGCGATGCGGGCCGCGGCGGGGGCCGGCCACGAGACGGGAGTCCACGGCTGGGACCACGTCGGATGGCACGACGGGCTCGCGCGGATGTCTTCCGATCGGGTGCGCGAGGAGTACGGCAGGGCCCACGCCGAGTATCTGCGCGTCTTTGGTCTCCCGGCGCGGTCGAGCGCGGCGCCCGGTTGGACGGTCGACGCCCGCTCACTCGAAGCGCAGGAGGAACGCTCGCTGCTCTACGCCTCCGACACGCGGGGAGGTGCTCCGTTCTTTCCGCGCGCGGGCGGCCGCGTCTTCCGCACGCTGGAGATCCCGACCACGCTGCCGACCCTCGATGAAACGCTGGCGTGGACGGAGCTTTCGGGAGACGAGGCCCAGCGCGCCTTCTTTCGGAAGGCGCCGCGCACGACCGAGGTCCACACGATCCACGCCGAGGTCGAGGGCCGGTCGAAGGCCGGCCTCTTCGCCAAAATCCTCGACGGCTGGCTCGCCGACGGCGTGACGTTCCCGCTTCTGTCGGATCTCGCGCGCGAAGCCCTGGCGCGTCGGGACGAGATTCCGGTGCGCGACGTGGTCCCGACGGCGCTGCGCGGCCGCGGAGGAACGGTCGCGACAGGCTGGCTCGCGGCTGCAGGCGCGGACCTGTAAGCTGAAGCCGATGTTCGCTCTGACCGAGGCCATGCTCGCCGGTCTTCCGCGAAACGGGCCGAGCGATCCGATCGAGTATTACCGCCGGCCGTTCGTCGGGCGCCTGTTTCGCGAACGGATCAACCGTGGGCTGCGCCTCCTGCCGCCGCGGCGGTTCCACCGCGCGCTCGAAATCGGGTACGGCGCGGGCGCGCTGCAGATCGCCCTCTCCGAGGGCGTGCAGGAGCTGCACGGAATCGATCTCGACGCCGACCCGGCCGTCGTCACGCGCCTGCTGGCCGAGCGCGGGAGGACGTCGCAGCTGCGTCAAGGGAGCGTCTACGAGCTCCCGTACGCCGACGGGACGTTCGACCTCGGCGTGTGCTTCTCGGTGTTCGAGCATCTGACTGAGCCGGAGCGAGCGCTCTCCGAGGTGCACCGCGTTCTCGCGCCCGGGGGGCTCTTCCTCCTCGGCATGCCGGCCGTGAATCGCCTGATGGAGGCCGGGTTTCGAGCCATCGGTTTCAAGGGCATCGAGGACATCCACGTGACGACTCCGGCCGCCGTCGTTCGCTCGCTCGCGGACGCCGGATTCCGCGTCGCCGCACAGAGCCACCTCGACTTTCCGTTCGCGCGCCCCTTCGGCGCCCGGATCTACTACGACTGGCTCCTCGAGAAGCCCGCTTCCGGCCGGAGTATCCTGTCGGACAAGTGACCCGGGAAAACGAGATTCCGCGGTCCGGCGTGCGGCCGGAACTCTGGCTGGCGCTCGCCTCGGTGGGCGGTTCCTTTCTGGTGTACTGGCCGTTCCTCGGAGACATGTCTCCGGTCTACCGCTTCTGGGACGGGCCCAACTTCCTGACCGTGGCCCGGACGCTGTACGAAATCCAGCCCGACAACCCGCTGCTCGCGTACGTGTACGACGCGCGCTTCTTCGCGGCATATCTGCCGCTCTATCCCCTTCTCGTGCGCGCCCTCGCCTTCGTGGGCTACGAGAGAGCGCTCCTGCTGGCCTCGATCCTGGCGGCGACGGCCGCGTCGCTGCTCTTCTACCGCCTCGCGCGCGACGTCTGGAAGCTGAAGTCGCCGCTGTTCCTGTCGCTGGTGTTCGTGTTCCTGCCTCCGCGCTGGATCCTCTACCGCAGCGTCGGCGCCACGGAGTCTCTGTTCCTGGCGACGACGCTCCTGTCGATCCTGTGGTTCGAGAAAGGGCGCGTGGGGCGCGCCGCGGGCGCGGGGGCCCTTGCCGCACTGACGCGGATCTCGGGGCTGATGATCGCGCCGGCGTACGGAGTGATCCTTGTGCGCGAGCGCCGCTGGCGCTCGATCGCGTGGCTCGCGCTCATCCCGACCGGGCTTCTCGCCTACTTTTTCTTTTGCGCCGAGCGGTTCGGGAGCTTCTTCGCGTACTTCACGCCGCACGGCGAGAAGATCGCGCGGCTGGTGCCGTTCGGTTTTCTTCCGGTGCTCTTCCAGAGAGGGATGTACCACCAGGCCGAGTTCCACATCCTGATGGCGCTCGTGTACGCGGTCGGAATTTCCCGGCTCCGGCCGTTCCCGGTGATCTTCTGGTACTGCGTCTTCGAGTTCGCCCTGCACGTGACGCTGTCGACGGAGGA
This sequence comes from uncultured Acidobacteriota bacterium, assembly GCA_963733815.1. Lineage (GTDB taxonomy): Bacteria > Acidobacteriota > Thermoanaerobaculia > UBA5066 > Gp7-AA6 > DAHUXD01. The sequence goes on from CAVTEG010000008.1 coordinate 106,439, forward strand.
CTGGAGCCGCTACTTCCTGTCGATGGCCCCTTTCGCCCTCGTCGTCGGGTACCGCGACGTGCTCGACACCAGGGCGTTCCGGTGGATGCTCCCGGTGTTCGCCGGGCTCTCGATCTACTACGCCTGGCAGGTCATCCCGCTGAACGGCTGTCGGCCGGACATCTATCAAGCGCTACTGGTGCACCTGGGCCTTCCGGTTCCTCCTACGGCGCCGTAGGCGTTCGGCGGCGCGCGGCGACGGCGATGCCGAGCGCGGCGAGAAACGTGGTCGCCTGGATCCCGACGCCGAGGCGAAACGGCATGCGGTCGTACGCGATCTCGACTTCGTGGCGCCCCGCGGGCACGGCCACCGCGAGATCCCGGGCATTGGCCACGAGCACGGGCACGGTCCGCCCGTCGAGCCGCGCCTTCCAGGCCGGGAAGTAGGTGCGCGAGAAGACGACGTACCCGTCGCCGTCGGCCTCGACGTGCGCGCGGACGCGATCCGAGCCCACGAGGTCCGCGGACACGCGCGCCTGCGTTGGGGCGGATTCCGGGGCGAGATCCGTCTTCCCGGGCAGGGTGACGTCGGTCATCGGATCGAAGGCGTCGGCCTCGAGCAGCTCGAGCGTTCCCGTCAGCGACTGCCTCCGAAACACCCTCCCGGCCCACCGGAGCTCCGGCACGGGATTCGGATCTTCGAAGAGAACCATCCGCTCGTGGGCGATCGACAAGCCCGTAGCCGCTCGATAGAGAGGGTGCTCCTCGCCCTCGGGCACCAGCAGCCAGCGCGCCCCGAAGGCGCGCAGCAGGCGATCGCGTGCGATCGGCTCCGCGGCGACGGCCGCCTCCGTAACCACGCGGTTGTAGTAGCCGTAGGATCCGTCCGGATCCATCTCGAAGAGATACGGCACGCCGAAGGACGCGCCGGTTAAGGGAAACAGCCGTTCGATGCGGACGCGCGCGGCCGACGCGAACGTGGGCAGTTTCTTCGGATACGTCGGTTCGAGCGCCTCCAGGAAGAGCCGGGGCGGACTCGGCGCAAAGAGGCGGCCCGGACCCTCGAGCCTCTTCCGCAGCGCTGGCGCGCGCGAGAGCTCGGTCGCGCTCCCCGAGGCGAAGAGCTGCAGGCCCCACGCCAGCGCGCAACAGAGGGTGGCGAAGCCGAGGAGATATCCGCGGTCGATGTCCTTGGGCGCCCAGCGCAGCAGGAGCGCCAGCAGCAGCACTCCGGCGGCCCCCATCGCCGCGTCGCCTCGAACGAGAGCTCGGAACGCCGCGACGATCGGCTGGTAGTAGCCACTGCGCTCGCCGAGGGCTTCGGCCGCCCGGTGATCGATGGCCCCGCTCGGCGCGGCGGCGAGCCATGCGGCGCCGAAGAGAACCAGGAATCCGATCGCGACCGCGGCGGCGCGCTTGTCCGGGCGGCGGCGGATCAGGAATGCGAGGGAGACCCCGGCCAGCAGAGAGGCGCAGAGCGTCGTCACGAGGTAGAACTTGATGGGGTAGCGGAGCCGCCGAAGCACCGGAACCTCGTACAGGAGACGGTAGAAGGGCAGCGCGAAGCCGAACGACACCGCGAGGGAGAGGGCGCCGCCGAGAGCCAGAGCCGCCCGCCGCCGGGTCCAGAATCCCTTCGACACCGAGGCCATCGCGATCGCCGCGAGGGGGATCACGCCCAGCGTGACGCACCAGATGTAGACGAAAGGCTCGGAGTTCGAGTGATGGAGCCAGGACGATTCCGTCGCGGCCTGGCTGGGGTTGCCCCGGAAGCGGGGCAGGAGCCACTCGATGAGGCGCCAGGTCGTGAACGGAGCGGCTCCGAACGCGCTCTTCGAGTAGAGATGCTGGCCGCGCAGCGTCAGCGGGAAGACCTGCCGCAGGGTCAGCAGCAGAGGCGCCGCCACTCCGAGGGCGATCGCTCCGGCGAGAAGTCCACCGGCGACGAGGCCGGCGAGGCGCCGCCAGCGGTCCGCGGCCGCGCCCGGCCATGCCTCGACCAGCGCGAGAGCAGTGATGCATGCGGCCGTCAGCGCGGTGATCGCGGGCTCTCCGGCGAGAAGCTGCAGTCCGAGGGCGAGGCTCGCCGCCGCCGCGGCACGCAGCCGCGGTCGAGCTCCGGAGGCCCGCGCCAGATCCACGGCGGCGGCCGCGCACCAGGGCAGCCACGCCGCCGCGGCTCCCGAGTTCATGAAGGCGGAGCCGTAGGAGAGGAGCATTCCGGAGAATGCGAATGCGACTCCCGAGAAAAAGGCGGCGCCTTCCGGAAGTCCCAGCCGTCGCGCGAGCACCCTCGCTCCGAGGAATGCCCAGAACACGTGGACGAGGTAGTGAAGGTTGAAGGCGGAGGCCGGCGAGAGCACGCGCTCCAGCAGAAAGGTCGGGTAGAGCAGCACGGCGTTGGGGTTGGCAAGCAGCGGCTGGCCGCCGGACGCTTCGGCGCTGAAGAATGGGACCTCTCCCCGCGACAGCGACGCCACCGCGACGCGCCGCCAGGGCCAATGCGTGACGAGCGCGTCGCGGAAGATCAAACGGCGCGCGCCGAGGATTTCCGGAAGCAGCGGCAACGCGAAGAGGACGGCGACGGCGAGAGCCGAAGCGACGTCGCGCGTGCGCCGGGACATTGCGGTGAGTCTACAGTTAGTGCGATCATGGGAATCGCAGCGTGATGCTCGATACGGACCCCGCCCCGCCTTTGTCTCCGAGCACGCGGCGGCGCCGGGAGACCGAGTCGAAGCGCGCGCTCGCGGCGCACTTCGACGCGCTCGCTCCGGAGCGCGATCGCTGGAAAGAGAAGAACGCCTACTACCACCGCTCGCTGGAGCGGCTTTGCCGACGTTTCGTCCCGCCCGGCGCGCGGGTCATCGAGCTCGGCTGCGGCACCGGCGATCTTCTCGCGTCGCTGTCCCCGGAACCGGCAGGAAGCCTCGGCGTGGACCTGTCGCCGGGGATGGTGGAGCGCGCCCGCGTCAAGTACCCGTCGCTGCGCTTTCAGGTCGGCGATGCCGAAGCTCTCGACGCTCCCCGGGAAGCGCCGTTCGATTTCGTCGTCGCGAGCGATCTCGTCGGCCACCTGCACGACGTCTACGCGACCTTCCGCAACCTCGGGGCGTTCTGCCACCCGGGAACCCGCGTCGTCGTGACGTACTACAACTTCGTCTGGGAGGGCCTCCTCCAGCTGGGGGAGACGCTCAAGTGGAAGATGCCTCAGCATCACCAGAACTGGCTGGGGATGCAGGATCTCGAAAACTTGCTGTCTCTGGGCGGGTTCCGCGTCGTCGAGCGGGGATGGGACATGCTCCTGCCCCTGTCGGTGCCGCTCGTCTCCGATCTGGTCAATCGGTTCGGGCCGAAGCTGCCGGGCCTGCGTCACCTCTGCCTGATCCACTACGCCGTGGCGGAGCCGGCGCCGCCCCGGCCGCGGCGCGTCGAGAGGCCGTCGGTCTCCGTCGTCGTCCCCTGCCGCAACGAGGAAGGAAACATCGACGACGCCGTGAAGCGAATTCCGGAGATGGGGCGCCGGACCGAGATCCTGTTCGTGGACGGCAACTCGACCGACGGCACGGTGGAAAAGATCGAGTCCGCCATCGCTCGAAACCGCGACGTGCGCGCGATCCGGCTGCTGCACCAGACACCGCGCGGACCCGGCGCCGGGGAGGAGGACCCGAGCCGGATGCTTTCCCTCGGCAAGGGCGACGCCGTCCGCAAGGGTTTCGCCGCCGCGACCGGCGACATCCTGATGATCCTCGACGCGGACCTCACGGTCCCGCCGGAGGACCTGCCGCGCTTCGTCGAGGTCCTCGAGGAGGGCAGGGCCCGGTTCGTCAACGGGTCCCGCCTCGTCTACCCGATGGAGGAGGAGTCGATGCGGGTGGTCAACCTCTGGGGAAACAAGGCCTTCAGCCTTCTCTTCACGTGGCTCCTCGGCCAGCCGATCAAGGACACCCTGTGCGGCACCAAGGTTCTTTTCCGCGAGGACTACGAGCGAATCGCCGCGGCCCGCGCCTACTTCGGCGACTTCGATCCCTTCGGCGACTTCGACCTCCTCTTCGGCGCCGCCCGGCTGGGCCTGCCGATCGTGGACATGCCCGTGCACTACGCCCGCCGCACGGCCGGGGTGTCGAAGGTGCGCGTCGTCAGCCACGGCCTCCTTCTCCTCCGGATGTCCTGGATCGCCTTTCGCAAGCTCAAGTGGAATGCATGGCTCGGGCGGAACCGGGGATGACGCGCGCGCTGATCACGGGCATCACGGGGCAGGACGGCTCGTACCTGGCGGAGCTGCTCCTGGAGAAAGGCTACGAGGTCCACGGACTGATCCGGAGGTCTTCCTCTTTCAACACCGGCCGCATCGATCACATCTATCAGGACCCGCACGCGCCCGACCGACGCCTGATCCTCCACTACGGCGACTTGAACGACGCGTCCTCGCTGAACCGGACGCTTCGCCTGGTCGACGCGGAAGAGATCTACAACCTCGGAGCGCAGAGCCACGTCAAGGTCTGCTTCGACATGCCCGAGTACACGGGAGACGTCACGGGCCTGGGTCCGTGCGCCTGCTCGAAGCGATCCGCGAGCTCGGCATCCGGCCTCGGATCTACCAGGCCTCCTCGTCCGAGATGTACGGCGGATCGAGGGAGGTGCCGCAGAACGAGCGCACGGCCTTCGCGCCGCGCAGCCCTTACGCCGCCGCGAAGGTCTACGCATATTGGATGACGGTGAACTATCGGGAGGCCTACGGGCTGTACGCGGTCAACGGCATCCTCTTCAACCACGAATCGCCGCGCCGCGGCGAGACCTTCGTCACGCGCAAGATCACGCGGGCCGTGGCGCGCATCACGCACGGCCTCCAGGATCGAAGCTCTACCTCGGCAACCTCGACGCCCGGCGTGACTGGGGGTACGCGAAGGACTATGTCGAGGCCATGTGGCGCATGCTCCAGCAGGACGAGCCCGACGACTACGTCATCGCCACCGGCGAGAGCCACACGGTGCGCGAATTCTGCGAGCGCGCCTTCGCGCGCGCGGGCTGGGACGTCGGCTGGAGCGGTCAGGGAATCCAGGAGAAGGGGATCGACCGCCGGACGGGAAGGGTTCTCGTCGAGATCGATCCGGCGTACCTGCGGCCGACCGAGGTCGAGCACCTCCGCGGCGACGCGTCGCGCGCGCGGGAGGGGCTCGGCTGGCGGCCGACGGTCGAGTTCGACGGGCTCGTGGCCCTGATGACGGACGCCGATCTCGAGCTGGCCCTCCGGGAAGTCGCCTTGCGCCGCGCGGCCGGGCCGACGTGAGTTTCTGGAGCGGACGCCGGGTCCTCGTTACGGGAGGAGCCGGTTTCCTGGGCCGCGCGATCGTCGCGCGCCTGCGCTCCGAGGCGCCCGCGGCGCTGGTCTCGCCGCGCTCCAAGGAGTACGACCTGCGCGATCCGCAGGCGGTGGAACGCTGTCTCTCCGAGGCGCGTCCGGACCTCGTGATCCACGCCGCCGCTTCGGTCGGCGGGATCGGCGCCAACCGGGAGCATCCCGGCCGCTTCTTCTACGACAACGCCGCGATGGGAATCCACCTCATCGAGGAGGCGCGGCGGCAGGGCGTTGACCGGTTCGTCTGCCTGGGAACCGTCTGCGCGTATCCGGGCGAGGCCTCAGTCCCGTTCCGCGAAGACGACTTCTGGAACGGATATCCCGAGGAGACCAACGCGGCCTACGGTCTGGCCAAGAAAATGCTGCTCGTGCAGCTCCAGGCCTACCGGCGCGAGTATGGGTTTCGGGGGATCTACCTCCTGCCGGTCAACCTCTACGGACCCGGAGACAACTTCGATCTCGAGTCGAGCCACGTCATTCCCGCGATGATCCGCAAGTTCACGGCGGCCAAGCGCGACGGAGAGGCCGAGGTGGTCCTGTGGGGAGACGGCTCCGCGACGCGCGAGTTCCTCTACGTCGACGACGCGGCGGAAGCCATTGCGCTGGCCTCCGAGCGCTACGACGGGGCGGATCCGGTCAACGTCGGGACGGGCCAGGAGATCTCGATTCGCGACCTGGCCGGCAAGATCGCGGCGATCGCCGGCTTCGAGGGAAGGATCGCCTGGGACGCCTCTCGTCCCAACGGCCAGCTTCGCCGGCGACTCGAGACGACGCGCGCCCGCGACCGTTTCGGGTTTGTCGCGCGCACGCCGCTCGACGAAGGGCTCGCGCGGACGGTCGCGTGGTGGCAGGCCGAGCGCGACCGCCTCTCCTCCTCGTGAGCCCTCCGACCTCGTCCCCGGGGGCCTCTCGGGCGTTGGCGGCCGCAGTGGCCGCATTCGCGGTTCTCTCCCTCGTCCTCACCGGCACATTCGCGCAGTTCCCCAATCCCAACGAGCGATCCCGGTACCAGGCGGTCATCGCGGCAGTCGAGCGCGGGACGTTCGAGATCTCCAGGGAGATCGGCACGTTCGGCGCTCACGAGGACGTCTCGGTCTCCGACGACCGGGTCTACTCGAACAAAGCCCCGGGCCTCGCCTTCGCCGCCATTCCCGTTTACCGCGTGCTCCGCCTGGTTCTTCCGGCGCCTTCGACCGTCGCGTCGCCACTCTTTCCGGCGTTGCGGTTTCTGACGGTGTCGGCGATATCGATCCTCGCGCTCGCGGCGTTCGGGCGGCGGCTGCTCGGCGCCGATGCGCGGTCCGCGCCGTTGGTGGTCTACGCGGTGGCGTTCGGCACGCCCTTCCTCTTCTACGCGCGGTCCTTTTTCGCCCACGCGTGGACGGCGGCCCTGCTGTTCCTGGCGTGGGATCGCATCCTCGCCGCCGAGGAGAGCGGCGTGTCACGGCGCGTGACCGTCCCGTACCTTCTCTCGGGATTCCTGGCGGGACTCGCCGCGATATCGGAGTATCCGGTGGCGCTCATCGCGCTCTTGCTGGCGATCCGGACGGCGTCTGAGAAGAACCGTCGGGCTCTCGCGCTCTTTCTCGCCGGCCTGGCGATTCCGCTCGTCGGGCTCGGCGTTTACGACACGGTCTGCTTCGGAGCGCCCTGGGTCCTCTCCTCGGCGCGGGAGGGCTTCCCCGAGTATCAGAAACTGACGTCCGGCGGCGCCTTCGGATTCCAGGCGCCGAGCCTGAAGATCGCCCTCGCGTACCTCTTCCATCCGGCGCGCGGCATTCTGGTCTTCTCGCCGTTTTTTCTGTGGTGCGTGCCCGGCTTCGTCCGCTGGTGGAGATCGCGGGAACGCCGCGCCGACTTCGCGCTCTGCCTGGCGGCGACCGCCCTCTTCTTCGTCGCGATGACGGCCTATCCGAACTGGCATGGGGGCTGGTCGCTCGGGAGCCGGTATCTGCTGCCCGTGCTCTTCTTCGCGGCCTTCCCGATCGCGCGGGCTCTCGACTCGCCGCTGTCGCGAGGGCTCTTCCTGGCCGCCGTCGTCTTCTCGGCCGGCAGCCACTTTCTCCTGACCTCGACCTTTCCTCACTTCCCGGACTTCCTCCCGGTTCCGGCGGTCACCGGCTCGTCATGGTTTCTTTCGCACGGCTGGATCTCGCCGAGCGTCTTCGGCTCCGCGCCGGCGGCCGGTATCGCGGCGCTCGTTCTCGCCGCGGCGGCGTTCGCCGCGCCACTCGTCCTGTCGGTGCGCGCGGCGGCTCCGCTCTCTCCCCGGCCCGCGATGTGTTTCCTCCTCGGCGCGGCGCCGCTGGCGGCGTTGCTTCTGCGGCCGCCGCCGCTTTCGTATTCGGCGCGGCTCTGGCGGGCGGGAGTGTTCGGGCAGTACTCGGGGCTCGACCCCGGGCGGCGGGAGCTCGCGGAGGTGGCGCGCGCGGCCGCGACTCCGGAAGAGCAGCAACAGGCGATCCGTGCCTGGCGGGTCTCCGGTCCCCGGACGCACTAGACGGGTCTCAGTCTTCGATCTCGAAGACCATCCAGCGCGGAATCCAGCGGTCGCCGCGGCGGATCGCGCTCTCCGAGCGATAGAGCAACTTGATCTTCGAGAGCGGCGGAATCGAGAGTCCCGGAAGCTCGGCGCCCCTGCCTCCGAAGTCGTAGAGGCGGGACTGCAACGTCCGGAAGTAGGCCGGCGTCGGCGAGAGGCCCTGCGGCCCGTCCTGCAGAAGAGGAGGACGGCCCAGGTACGAAGCGTAGTCGTTCATGCGCGGCGTCAGATCGGTGGCGACGATCCAGCGCGCGCGGCGCTCGCGCGCGACGGAAAGCGCCTCCTCCTCGGAATTCGCCAGGAAGAAACGGATCGAGTCGAGAAATCCGTAGCCGAAGTTGTTGGCGACCACCGGCAGCTGTGCACCGTAGAGGATCCAGTGGCCCATCGACCACGGCGCCATCACCGCGGAGGCGTTCGCAAGTCCGGCGGGAAAAGGAGGCGGTCCCAGGAGCGCCGGGTCGTACGCGTCGACCGCGTGCGGGATTCGCAGCCTCATCTTCTCGAGCATGACGAAGAAGTCCGATCCGGGAACCAGGTGCGAGGAGAGCTCGTCGCGGAGTCCCCAGGCCATGGGGAGGATCAACACGCCGGCGGCCAGCGTGGCTGCGGCGAAGCTCGAGCGAGACCGCACCCAGCGCCACGTCTCGACGAGCGTCACCGCCGCCAGCGGCGCGGCGTAGTAGACGTTCAAACGCTGCGAAAGAGCCAGAAAGATCGTCACGATGCCCCACACGCCGAGTCCGATGTGGACGCCCGGCCGCTCGGCTCGAAGGGAGCGGCGCGCCCATGCCGCCACGGCGATCGGCGCGAGGAAGAAGGCGAGAGACAGCTGCTTCGCGGCGAGAGCGGGCCCATCGGCGAGAAGCGGACGCGTCTCGAAGATGCCCTTGAGCCAATCCTTTGGATAGGAGATGTATCCGGACTCGCCGACCGACTCGCTGGTCCGGCCGGCGACGTAGCCCACGCCGCGCATCAGACCCGCGGCGAGCTCGCGCGCGAACGGGAGAGTCGCAGCAGCCGCCGCGAGAACCACGATCGTTCCGGCCAGGGCCTCGCCCTTGGTGAGGCGCCCTCGCGCCGCCGACAACGCGATACCCAGCGCGGCCGTTCCCCCGCAGAGCGCTCCGAGAAAGAGGGGTTGGAAGAAACCGAAGGAGATATACGTCAGCGGCGGCTTGAGCCAGCCCAGCCACGCCGCTGAGGCCGCGGCGACGACCGCCGCGGCGCCGCCGAGAATGATCGCGGCCGATCGGACGATGGACCGCCGCGCGACGGCGGCTTCGAGGACGAGGGACGCGGCGAAGATCGCTCCCCAGAAAATCGCGCCCTGCCACATGAGGACCGCGAGGGCCAGACCCAGCCCGGCGGCCGCGTCCCGCGCGGCGGCGCCCGGCCGATCCGGGTTCTCGCGGCTGCCCAGAAAGAGGAGAAGCGCGAGCAGGCCGCAGAAGGATTCGGCGATGTTTTGATCGGTATGGGCGTACTGGGACCACAGGACGTGCCCGGGACAGACGGCGACGAAGAGCGCCAGGGCCGCGCCGCCGGCGTCGCCGTAGAGACGCCGGCCGAGCAGGCCCGCCAGTGCCGCCGCCCCGACGCCGAAGGCGACCGGCACCCACGCCGCGCCGCGCGCGACGGCGTCGGGGGAAGCCGCCGCGCCGCGGGTCAGCGTGGCCGGCAGCCCGAGCGCGAGGTCGTAGAGCGGCGGCCAGATCGCCACGCCGCCCGCGGGAAAATTCATCATCGGGTCGAACTGGATCGTGCGGGGGAAGCGGATCGCCGCGAACCCGGCGCGCCGCAGGTGATACGCGGAGTCCGAATCGAGCGGCCGCACCCGGCCCGCGACGACGGCCTCGGCGCGCGTGTGGAGGCGGAGCGCGAGACCGAGAGGAGCAGCGCGGCACAGGGAGCTCCGGTCGCAGAAAACCGCCGGGCCGCGCCGCATAGCGGGGTTCTCCATTATGACTCTGACGGGAAATGGGCCTTCGCGTATCATCTGGAGAGATCGTGAAGCTGTCCGTCCTGATTCCCGTCTACAACGAGGCGAAGACCATCGATGAGATCCTCCGACTCGTCGCGGCGGAGAAGACTCCCAAGGAAATCATCGTCGTGGACGACGGCTCGACCGACGGCACGCGCGAGAAGCTCCGCGCGTGGGACGGCAAGAACGGCGTGAAGGTGATCTTTCACGAGCGCAATCAGGGCAAGGGCCGCGCGGTGCGCACCGCGATGGACGCGTCCGTGGGCGAGATCGTGATCATTCAGGATGCCGACCTCGAATACGACCCGACCGAATACCCGGTCCTGCTGGCTCCGATCGAGCAAGGGCGAGCGGACGTCGTCTTCGGGTCGCGCTTCAAGGGCTACGGCGAGCATCGCGTCCAGAACTTCTGGCATCAGCAGGGAAACCGCGTTCTGACGCTGATCTCCAATGTCGTGACGGGGCTGAATCTCTCGGACATGGCGACGTGCTACAAGGCTCTTCATCGGCGCGTGGTGCCGTCTCTCGCGCTGTCGTCGAAGGGATTCGGGGTCGACGCCGAGATCACCGCCAAGGTGGCCCGCGGAGGCTTTCGGGTCTTCGAAGTGCCGGTGTCCTACTTCGGCCGCTCGCGCGCCGAGGGCAAGAAGATCCGGCTCAAGGACGGGTTCGCCGCGCTCGCGGCGCTCGCGCGGCACGGCGTGGCCGGAGGCCGCACGCGTTGAAGTCTCGGGCCCTGTCCCTGGCGGCGGCGCTCGTCCTGACGGCCGTCGCGGTGAGCCTCGTCCGCGGCCACACGCGGGAAGACGCCCTCTCCGCCGACGAGCCGATCCACATCCTGTCGGGATATTTCTCGGTCGTCTCTCAGTCGGCGATCGTCAACATCGAGCATCCGCCCCTGATGAAGGCCCTCGCGGGCCTCTCGCTCGCCCGGTTGCCCCTCGCGCCACCGCCGGCCCGAGTCCCGATGGGAAACCTCTTCCGCGACTTCGGCCCGGACTTCTTCTACCGGAACCGCGTCGGGCCGGACGACCTGATCGCGGCGGCGCGGGCGCCCTTCCTCCTGGTCCTGGCGGCTCTCCTGCTGCTCGTGTTCTTCGCGGCCCGATCGCGCTACGGGGACGGGCCGGCCCTGTTCGCCGTCGCGCTGCTGGCGTTTGATCCGAACCTGCTTGCCCACGCCGGCGTCGTGCACACGGACCTGGGCGCGGCCCTGATGTTTCCGGCGGTCGTGCTGGCCTGGGAGGCGGCCCGGCGGCGGCCGACGCTCCCGCGGCTGGCTCTCTCCGCCACGGTCCTCGGGCTGGCTCTGACGACGAAGTTCTCCGCGGTCTATCTGGCGCCGATCCTCCTGTTGCAGACGCTGCTCGCGCCGCGCCCGGCGCCGGACGCTCCGGGTCTGGGGAAGAGCCTGGTGCGGCTCTGCGCCGTCGGCGCCGGATCCCTCCTCGTCGTGCTCGCCGTCTACGCCCCGCTGACGTCGGGAATGAACCGCGAGGATCAGAAGACGGTGCTTCGGGAGAAGGTCGGCGTCTTCGGCAAGGCACCGAAGCTGGCCGAGAAGCTCGTGGCCCTCGCGGACGTCTCGCCGCCGCTGGCGCACTTCGCCGGCGGCCTCGCCTCGGTGGCGCGGCAGAACGCGGTCGGCGGAGGCGTGACCTACTTGAACGGCCGGATCTCCACCGTCGGCTTCCCCGAGTACTTCTTCGTGGCATACGGGGTGAAGTCCTCGCTCGCGTTCCTGGCCGTCACGGCCGCGGCCCTCGTGGCCGCTGCGCGCCGCCGGTCCGAGCTTTCCGAGGAGGCGCGGCTCTTCCTGCTGCCGATCGCGATCCTCTTCCTGGCATCGATCGGCACCTCCTACAACATCGGGATCCGGCACCTGCTGCCCGTCTATCCGCTCGTGGCTCTTTTCGGAGCGGCCCTGTTCGCCCGGGCTTGGGCCCGACGCGGTGAGGGCGCGAGGGGTGGTCTGACGGCCGCCGTCTGGCTTCTGCTGCCGGCGCTGGCAGCCGCCGAGGCGATCCGGATTCATCCCTTCGAGCTGTCGTACTTCAACCCGCTGGCGGGCGGCCCCGAGGGGGGACGGCGGATCCTCTCGGACTCCAACGTGGACTGGGGCCTGGATCTGCGCCGCCTGAAGGCCGAGCTGGCGCGCCGCGGAATCGCCTCGCCGACGGTGGCCTACTTCGGCGGCGATAACGTCTCGTACCGCCTGGGCGTGCCCGAATCGCGGCGCTGCCGGTAGTGCACGGAAACACCGTGGCGATCTCGGCGTTCCTCGAAGCGGCGGGACCCGAGTTTTATGCATATCATGGGGCCGCCGAAGTGGCGGGGGCTCTGCGCGCGCTGCAGCGCCGGATCGCCGCGGAAGGCCGCCCGATCGGGCGAGTCGGGTATTCCATCCACCTGTACGCGTTGTCTCCGGGAGGCGGGCCTTGAAGCTTTCGGTGGTCATCCCCGTGTTCAACGAGGCGCGGACGATCCGCGAGATCGTCCGCCGCGTGCGCGAGGTTCCGATCGAGAAGGAGATCCTCATCGTCGACGACGGGTCGACGGACGGCACACGCGACATCCTGCGCGAGCTCGACGGAAAAGACGGCGTGCGCGTGTACCTGCAGCCCGCCAACCAGGGCAAGGGCGCGGCCGTCGCGCTCGGGTTCCGCGCACGCCACCGGCGACATCATCGTCGTCCAGGACGCCGACCTCGAGTACGACCCGAAGGAGTATCCGCCAGCTGCTCGCGCCGATCGAGCAGGGACACGCCGACGTCGTCTACGGGTCGCGCTTCATGGGCGGCGACGCGCGGCGCGTGCTCTACTTCTGGCACTCGGTGGGCAATCGGCTGCTGACGCTCGCTGTCCAACATGTTCACCGAACCTGAACCTGACCGACATGGAGACCTGCTACAAGATGTTCCGCGCGCGAGGTCGTCCAGTCGATGACGATCGACGCGCGGTTCGGCTTCGAGCCGGAGATCACGGCGAAGGTCGCCCGCCGGCGGCTACCGCATCTGCGAGATGCCCGATCTCCTACTACGGGCGCACGTACGAAGAGGGCAAGAAGATCGGCTTGAAGGACGCGTTCTCGGCTCTGTGGACGATCATGCGCCACTCATTGCGCGAGGCCGAGGACCCCAGGAACGTCGGTCACGTCACGCTGGCCCGCATGGCCCGTCTCGAGCCCTACAACGCGTGGCTCGTGGACCGGTTTCGCTCGGTCCTGGGCTCCCGCCTGCTGGAGATCGGCGCCGGTTTCGGGAACATGACCCGCCACCTCCTTCCCCGCGAGCTCCTCGTGGCCTCGGACCTGGATCCGGTGGCGCTTGAGTACGTGCGCGGGGTCTTCCGCGAGGACGCCACCATCCGCGTGGCGTCCTACCGCTTTCCGCTGACGGAGACCGACCGGTCCGAGATTCGCGGGCTCCGCGTGGACACGGTCGTCTGCCTCAACGTGCTGGAGCACATCGAGGACGACGTGACGACGCTCTCGAATTTCCACGACGTGCTCGCTCCCGGAGGGCACGTCGTCCTGGTCGTCCCGGCGCTGGCCCGCCTCTACGGGACGCTCGACGAGCATCTGCGCCACTTCCGCCGCTACGAGAAGGCCGAGCTCGAACAGAAGGTCGAGAACGCCGGGTTCACGCTCGTGGACAGCCGTTTCCTGAATCGGCCGGGCATTCTCGGCTGGTACGTCAACGGGAAGATCCTCCGCCGGAGGGTCCTCCCACGGGGTCAGCTCGCGGCGTTCAAGCTGTTGATGCCGATCCTCGAGAAGGAAGCCAAGTCGCCCCCCTCGACGGGGATGTCCCTGCTCGCGATCGGCCGTAAAGACGAAGTTTCCGGTTGAGGTTCCAGGTTCCGGGAGGGTCACGGATCCTGGAACCTGGAACCCGGAACTTGGAACCCGTCTTCAGCGAGACCACACGGCGACGAGCGCGCCCCGCGAGTGCACGAGCGGTCGCAGCCGCGGGGCCCCCTCACCCAGGCCGGCGAAGAGGCGCGGCGTCGCGTAGACGGCGGGCACGGCGAAGTAGAGACGGCCGCCGGGAGGCAGCGAGGCGACGGCTTCTGCGACGACGCGTTCTTCGGGCGCACCTGGAAACGCCGGCTCGAACCAGCCGGGATGTCCGGCGAGCTCCGAGGGAAGAGGCACGACGCGCGCCGCGAGGCGTCCGCGTTCGGCCGCGAGGCGCGCGGGGAGGTAGAAGCCCGTGGCGGCGATGACGATGTCGCCTTCGCGAGTCACGCGTGAAAGATTCTCCGCGGCCTCCAGCGGTGCGGAATCCGGGCGCGGAGAGAAGAGCAGGAAAACCGTGGCGATGGCTCCGGCGGCCGCCGCCGCCGCCGCGGCAACGCGTGCCCCGCGGCTCTCCTGCGCCGCGAGAGAGAGTCCCCACAGCCACACCGGCAGGACCGCCATCTCGGTACGGCCGGCGAAGGCTACCGGACGCCAGAGTCCCGCGAGCAGCGTCCCGACGAGGACCAGCGCCGTGAAGGCCGCGGCGTTGCGGACGTCCCGGTTGTTCCTCGCGGGCGCCAGCGCCAGCGCTCCCGCGGCGAGGATCCCCGCCGCCACGCTCGCGATGAACACCGGTCGAGGCGGCGCGACGCCGAAAGGCCCCGGCACGCGCCCCACCCCGCCCAGCGCCGACAGAAAGCCCAGCACCGAGGCGGGCAGGGCTTCGTGCATCCAGGCGACCGCGGCGGCCGGTTGCTCGTGCAGCACCGGCAGCCACGGAAGAAACAGCACCAGGCCCGCGGCAACACCCGCCAGCGTGCGCCACCTCCGATCGACGGCCGCCAGGATCGCGACGGCGCCGACTGCGAAGATCCCCAGGTAGTGCGTGTAGAGCGCGAAAGCCGCCGCGACCGCGGTGACGAAAAGCCTTCGGGGCGTTTCCGGGCCGCGCAACGCGGCGAGGAAGAGCGCGAGATCGCAAACAGCGAGCAAGGCGTAGGAGCGCGCCTCGCCGGCATAGAGATTGATCAGGAGCGAACCGGACAGAAGCACGACGAACGCGGGGCGCGCGAATCCTTCGGGCAGCGTGCGCACGGCCGCGAAGAGCGCGGCCGCGGCCAGAAACGGAAGGGCGCGAAGAATCCAGTCGTCGGCGGCTCCGGACTCCGCGATCCAAACGAACACCTTCTCCAGAACGTAGAAACCGGGGGGACCCGAATCCACGCGCAGGGCCGCTACGAGATCCGGCAGCGGCAGTCGCGCAGCCCACGCCGTGTAGATCTCGTCGAACCAGAGGGGACGTGTGATCGCGAGCACGAGACGCGCGCAGAGAGAAACCGCGGCGAGAAGAAGGACGATCCCGATGCGAAGCGGGAGACGGTTTGGCGTTGCGGGGGCGATGCCCTATCCTAAACCCTGAGTGACATCCGACGACCGACCCTCGTCGCCCGCGTCCATGCGATCGCGGGCGATTCCCGGCCTCCTCTTTCTCCTCCTCCTCCTCGGAGTCTGGGCCGACCCGCTTTTCTTTCGAAGAAACTTCATCGGCCGCGATCTGGTCTCCTACAACCTGCCTCTGGAAAAGGGGATCCACGAGGCCTACCGCAACGGACGGCTGCCTCTCTGGGCGCCCGAGATCTCCGGAGGGCGGCCGCTGCTCCCGAATCCCAACGCCGGCGCGCTCTATCCGGTGCGCATGCTCCTGTCCCGGATCCGCTTTCCCGTCGCGATGAAGATCTTTCCGCTGCTCCACTGGGCCGCCGGAGGGCTCGGGGTGCTCGTGCTCCTGCGGGCTTTGTACGGGGCGTCCCGGTCCGCCGCCTGGCTCGCGGCCGTGACGTACGTCTTCTCGGGCGTCGTCGTGTCCGATGTCTTTTTCCCGCACGTCCTTCCGGGCATGGCCTTGCTGCCCTGGATCGTGTGGACGGCGGCGCGGCCGGGCCGCCCGGCGCCCCGGATCTTCCTGCTCTCGGTCCTTCTGGCCCTCGACATGCTCGCCGGAGACGTCTTCACGATCGGGATCGCGATCCTCTGCGCGGCCGCCTGGATCCTGTGTGAGGAGGAAACGGCCGCTCGCCGCGCGCTCCTGGCGCGGCTCGCCGTCGCGACGGGATTGGCGGCGCTGGCCGCGCTGCCGCAGATCCTCGCGACGGCGCTCTGGATTCCCGAGACCAACCGCGCGGTGACCGGGATGACCCTCCTGGAGGCCCTGAACTTCTCGATCTCGCCCTATCGACTCCTCGAGCTCGTCGTTCCGTTTCCCTTCGGCGCCGTCTGGGCGACGGAAACGTCGTCGGTCTGGGGCTACACCATTTTTGCCAAGAAGTACGTCGGCCTCTTCCTCACGCTCTATTGCGGTTCGTTCGCCGTCATCGCCGGAGTGGTGATGTGGAGGTCCGCGGCCCGCGGCGTCCGGTTCGCGAAGACGATCGTCGTCGGGTCGCTGCTTCTCGCCGTCCTGCCCAGTCTCGTGCCCGAGGCGTGGAGGATGGTCCGGTCGCCGATCGCGCTGCGAAACCCCGAGAAGTTCGCGGTCGTTCTGATGTTCGGCCTGGCGATTCTCTCGGGGCTGGCGCTCGACGAGCTCCGCCGCCGGGGCCGCCTGCCGCGCTGGATCTTCGTGACGACTCTGCCGCTCGCGCTCCTGGCGATCCTGGCGACGGCGTTTCCGGCCGCCGCCGGGCGCGTCGCCCTGACGTTGACGGGGACTCCGGAGGCGTTTCTGGCGCCCGCCGTGCGGGAGCTTCCGATGGCGTTGACGGAGGCCGCCTTCTACTGGGCGCTGACCTGGCTCGCGCTGGAGCTCGCCGTGAGTAGACGTCGCGCCGGGCTCTTCGCAGGCCTTGGAATCCTGGTCGCGGTCCTCGTCGCCGCCAACCACCGGATCCCCTGGATCCTGCCGGAGGGAGCGATCTTCGCGCCTCCGGCTTTCGTCCGGTATCTCTGGAAGCAGGATCCCGAAAACCGCTACCGCGCAGTCGGCGAGATCCTCTACACCACCGCCACCAAGGCGGACCTCGAGGAGACGATCGGCAGCGACCCGGGCTACACCGAGTACATGCGGCGGATCTGGACCCAGCACACCCACGCGCTCTGGGAGCGCGGTGCCGTCTTCAACGGAGACTTCGACAACGGCGACCTCTCGCGCGTCGAAAGCCTGCGGAGGATCTCCGGCGCTGCCGCGAGCTTCAAGGACGGCGGCCCTTTCTTCGAGAGCCTGGCCCTGCGCTGGGGAACCCGATACCGCGATCAGGTTCCGCTCCCGGGCTATGCGCGGGTGGGAGGCAACCGGATCGACGCCTGGGACGAGAACCCGAATGCCCTCCCGGACATTCGCCTCGTGCGAGGCTGGACAGAGGAGCCCGGCGCCGTCGCCGCCCTCAAGGACATCACGAATCTTCCGCGCGGCCACGTCGTGCTCGAGACCGGGAGGAGCTCCGCGGGAGAGGCGCCCGGGGGCAGCTTGCGCATCTCGGAAAAATCTCCCAACCGCATCCGTCTCGAGACCGACGCCCCCGCTCCGACATGGCTCTTCGTCCTGCGGGGCTTCTGGCGCCACCGCACGGTGACCGTGGACGGCGCCGAGGTCGACGTCGTTCCCGCGCAGCTGGCCTTCTCGGCGATCCCGATCCCGGCCGGGCGCCATCGGGTCGAGTGGCGCGAACTCCTTCCCGGCGCCAGCGTTTCCTGGGCGGGCCCCGTGCTGTACGCGTTGTGCCTCGCGCTCATCTTCGCGCGGGATCGGGCGCGTTCGGAGAGCCGATGATCGGCGGGCGCGCGCGCCTCGCCCAAGCCGTGGCCCTGCTCGGCGTGCTCGCCGGAGCCTGCCGGCGAGAAACCGCGGTGCCCTCCAAGCGCGCTCTCTTCGAGGTCGATCAGACCCGCAGCCAGGAGGAATGGCTGCGGCAGGAGCCGGTGCGCCTGCTTCGCGACTACGTGCGCATCGACACGACTTCGCCGACCCGCGGCGAGCGAGCGGGCGCCGAGTTTCTCAAGGAATTCTTCGACTGCGCCGGCATCGCGAGCGAGATCGTCTGCCCGTCGGGAGATCGCTGCAACCTCCTCGCCCGCCTGCCGGGGAAATCCCGAAACGGCGCGCTCCTATTGCTCAACCATATCGACGTTGCCGAGGCCGATCCGAAGACCTGGAAGGAGGGGCCTCCCTTCGAAGGCCGGATCCGGAACGGGTACCTCGTCGGACGCGGCTCCTACGACATGAAGTCGATCGGGATCGCCGAGGCCCTGGCGATGCGCCGCTTGAAGGAACGGGGGATCGTTCCAAATTCGGACATCCTCTTTCTGGGCGAGGCCGACGAGGAGGCCGGACAGGAATGGGGATCGCGCTGGCTCCTGGACCACCGTCCGGAGTGGTTCGAGGGCGTCGCCAACGTTCTCAACGAGGGCGGCACGAGCGAAATGGTGCTGCGCGACGTCCGCTACTGGGGCATCGAGACGGTCCAGGCGGGTTACGCGTTTGCCGACCTCGAGGCGCCCACGGCCGAGGCGCTCGAGACGCTTCAGAAACGGTTCGCGTCCCTGCACGGGGCGGCGGTCGAGCCGCATCCCGACGTGGTCCTGGGATTCGACATGCTCGCGAATCACCTCGCGAGCCCGTTGACCGACCCTCTGCGCCACCTGGATCGCGTTCGGAAGGACCCCGCCGAGCGTGCGATCCTTCCGGACCGCTACGGGGCGTTTCTGGAACCGCGCATTCACTGGGTCGGCCCGGGGCCGGCTCCGGCGGGGGAGGGCGCGGGCTTTCGGTCGTTCGTTCTGATCTCGATCCCGCCGGGCCTGGACCCGCGGCCCTTCCTGGCGCCGATCCTCGCGACCCCGGGGGTTCGCGTCCTGCGGGTCTCTTACGGCGGGCCGGCGCCCGCCAGTCCGTACCCGACGCCGATGACGGAAATCTTGAAACGCGTCTCCGAGGCCTTCTTCCCGGGTGTGCCGTTCGGGCCGCTTCCGACCTTCGGCGGCTATACCACGTCGCTCATCTTTCGCCAGAGGGGATTTCCGACCTACGGCTATTCGCCGATCGGCATGAACATCACGGATTCGGTCAGACGCCACGGCCACGACGAGCGTGTTTACCTGCGCGACTACCTCACGGGGTGCCAGGTCTATGCGGACGCCCTAGAGGAGATCGCGTTCTACCTCGGCCCCGGCGACCTCCGCCCCGGCGACCAGATGTCAGCGAGATGGTCTGAAAAATGACAATTTGTGACACTGCGCACGTAAGATCGATTTCTAAATCGCTGAAATAAAACAAGTTGCCGAACTACGCGCGTGGCGCTGGCTTTGCTAGATGGAGGGTAGACCAAAGAGTCGGAAGTAAGACCCTTAAGGAGGGAAGATGAAAAAGCGGGAGTCCGGTTTCACCCTGATCGAGCTGCTGATCGTCATCGCGATCATCGGCATCCTGGCGGCCATCGCCATTCCGAACCTGTTGAATGCGGTTCAGCGTGGCAAGCAGAAGCGGACCATGAGCGACATGCGCGCTCTGGCCACCGCGATCGAGGCGTACGCGGTTGACAACAACAACTATCCACCGGCCAACTGCCCGGCCGGCACCGCGACGACGGCTCCGACGGTTCTGACGGACACGAGCCAGTTCGCGACGCTCTCGCCGACCTACATTGCCACGCCCCCGACCAAGGACGGCTGGCAGCACTACTTCTCCTACTTCCTCGCGGCCGACAGCCAGTCGTACGCAGTCTGGTCGGCCGGCCGCAACGGCTCGATCACGGGCGCGTTCTGCGGGACGACGACCAACTTCAACGACGACATCATCTACTCCAACGGCACGTTCATTCAGTGGCCGGAAGGCACCCAGAACTAACCTTCTGGAATCGCGCAGTCACGACGGCCCCGAGAAATCGGGGCCGTTTTCTTTGTGCTCCGTTTTGCTTCAGTCAGGACTGACCTAACAGTTTTGTGCTCCTGTGGACGGGAAAAAGCGACGGTTTTTGCACGTCAAAGCGGCGCGATCTCCTCTCAAAGTACTGAAAACAAATGGCCCCATGGTGGCGTGAAGTGGCTTCCCGATTGCACCGTCCAGGTCAAAAAGAGCCTGTTTTGCGACGAACCCATAAGGGAGGGTCGATGAAAAAGCGGGAGTCCGGTTTCACCCTGATCGAGCTGCTGATCGTCATCGCGATCATCGGCATCCTGGCGGCCATCGCCATTCCGAACCTGTTGAATGCGGTTCAGCGTGGCAAGCAGAAGCGGACCATGAGCGACATGCGCGCTCTGGCCACCGCGATCGAGGCGTACGCGGTTGACAACAACAACTATCCTCCGGCCAACTGCCCGGCCGGCACCGCGACGACGGCTCCGACGGTTCTGACGGACACGAGCCAGTTCGCGACGCTCTCGCCGACCTACATTGCCACGCCCCCGACCAAGGACGGCTGGCAGCACTACTTCTTCTACTTCCTCGCGGCCGACAGCCAGTCGTATGCGATCTGGTCCGGCGCCAGACACGGCACGATCACGGGCGCGTTCTGCGGGACGACGACCAACTTCAACGACGACATCATCTACTCCAACGGCTCGTTCATTCAGTGGCCGGAAGGCACCCAGAACTAACCTTCTGGAATCGCGCAGTCACGACGGCCCCGAGAAATCGGGGCCGTTTCCTTTTTCCCCGTGACGAGCCGCGGCGAAGCCGGCTCCCGAACGCGGGTCCGCTAAAATCAGACGTGCTCGCCCGCCGCCGGCTCTCCTCGGGACTCCTGGCGGCGGCGTCGCTGTTGCCGGCTCTCCTGTGGCTCTGGCCCGCGCTTCTCGCGAGGCGCGCGCCGACGTATCGCGACCAGGGCGATTTCTTCTATCCCCTGAAGCTCTATACGGCCGAGCGCCTGCGCGCCGGCGAGATCCCTCTCTGGAACCCGCTGTCGGGGGCGGGGGAGCCCTGGCTCGCCAACGGCCAGTCGGGCGTCTTCTACCCTCCGACCTGGCTTTTCCTGCTGCGCTCGCCGGCTCTGGCGGCGGGGCTTTTCCTGCTGCTGCACTTCGCGGTCGCGGCCTGGGGAGCCTGGCGCTTCCTAAAGGAAGAGAACGTCTCGGACGCCGGCGCTCTGATGGGGGCGGGGGCGTTCGCGGCTTCTGGGGTCGCGGCGTCGCTGTCGGTCTACTGGAATCACTTCGGGGCTTTCGCCTACCTTCCGGCAATCGCCTCGCTCGCGAGATCCGGCCTTCGGTCGCGCGCGTCCGCAGCCGGGCTGGGCGCGCTGACGGGTCTCCAGGCGATGGCGGGAAGCCCCGAGATCTCCGCCGCGAGCGTGGGCGTGGCGCTCGTCCTGGTTCTTCGTCCCCGACCGCCCTTTCCCGAGCCGGTCGTCTCCCCGCCCCGCTGGCAGCCGCTCACTCGCTTCGCCCTGGCGGTCGCGCTGGGCCTGGCCCTCGCCGCGTGGATGCTGGTCCCTCTCGGAGAGCTCGCCGCGCGCTCGGATCGCCGCGCGCCGCTTCCGGCGGCCGAGAGAGACGTCGGAGCGATCCACGCGCGGGAGGCGGCGTCGCTCTTAGGGTGGATTCCCGGCGTCGGAGGCAACGACTACCTCGCCTCACTTTTTCTTCCGCCGCTCGCTTTGGTCGCCGCGGCGGCCGCCTTCCGCGAGGACCATCGGCGGCCTCTCGCAATTCTCCTCGCCGCGGTCTCGCTGGCCGGAATCGTGCTGGCGATGCACGGCCCGCCCGGAAGCTGGCTGCGCTCGCTGCCGCCGCTCGACCGGATCCGCTATCCGTCCAAAGCCCTTACGGTTTCGGTGTTCGGGGTCGCGATGCTGGCCGGAATCGGAATCGACTCGCTGCGATTCGCTCCGACGGACAAGCGGGACCGCACTCTCTTCGGCGTCCTCTCGGTGATCGCGCTCGCGATGGCGGCGGCCTCGCCCCAGCCTTTCGTCGTGCGGCTCGCCTGCGGCGCCGGCAGCGCGGCGCTGGGCCTGCTGGCGCTCGGAGCCGGCGGGCGGCGGCCGATCGGCGGCCTGCTCGCCGCCGTCGCCGCGCTCGGGCTGGTCGCGGGGCTTGCATGGGGACTTTTGCCGCTGCCGCGGTTTGCGGAGGAGCACGCCCTCGTGCTCTGCCCGGATCCCACGCGGCAGCTTTCCTCGGTCGCCGGGCGCGTCGTCACGCCTCCGATGGCGCCTCTCTCCGCCTGGGTGCTGCGGGACGACCGCTTCGACGCGGCCCTGCTCGGGCGGCAGAGGGCCGCGCTGCTGGGTTACACGAATCTGACCTGCCGCGTGCCGACCGTGCGCACGGCAGCCGCCCTCGCGACCCGTGGAGCGCAGGAGATCTCTTCGGCGATCGGGGACGCCGAGGACGCGCTGCCCGCCGGGGCCGCGAGCGCGCGGGTGTTGTGGACTCCGTTCCGGCCCGCGAAGCTGCCGTCGCGGCAGCTGGACGGTTTCTTCCGCGCACCGATCGCGCCTTACCGCCCGCGCCTCTCGTTCCTGCGCGGCTACACGATCGAGCCCGATCCGTCCCGAGCCTGGCAAGAGGCGGCGTCCGGCGCGATCGACCTGACCCGCGTGGTCGTGCTCGACCGGCGCCCGACTCCGGATCCCACGACCGGGGACGCCGCGACGCCGCTCCTGATCGCGCGCCTCGCGGAAGACCGGCCGGAGAGCGTCGTCGCCGAGCTGACGACGAGTCTCCCGGGGCTGCTGGTACTGACGGACCTCCACTACCCGGGCTGGATCGCCGAGGAGGACGGGAAGCGGCTGCCGATCCTGCGCGCGGACGGTTTCTTTCGTGCCGTCGCGCTCACACCCGGGCAGCATCGCGTCGTCTTCCGCTACCGCCCGATCTCGTTCTTCGCCGGAGCCGCGATGTCGGGCGTGGCGCTCGTATGGCTGCTCGTTCTCTGGCTGGGAGGCGAGCCCGTCCACCGGCGCCGGGGTCTCGCGTGACGGTGCTGCTCGACGCCTACGGGACCTTCGGGCTCGTCGTGACAGGCGTTGCCGGACTCCTGGTGGGCAGCTTCCTGAATGTGCTCGTCCATCGTCTTCCTCGCGGCGAGTCGGTCGTCTCTCCCGGTTCGCGCTGTCCGAGCTGCGGAGCCGCCGTCGCGGCCTACGACAACGTTCCCGTCCTCTCCTGGATCCTTCTCGCGGGGAAGTGCCGATCCTGCAAGGCGCCGATATCGGTGCGCTATCCGGTGCTGGAGCTTTCCAACGGCGCGCTTTGGGCGCTGGTCTTCTATTTCGCCCCCTCCTGGGGCGACTTCGCTGGCGGCGCCTTCCTCTGCTCGGCCTGCCTGGCACTACTGGCGATCGACATTCAATTCTTCATCCTTCCGGATGCGATCACGCTCCCAGGGATCGCCGTCGGACTGGCGCTGTCCTTCGTATCGGTCCGCCGGACGCCGCTGGAGGCACTCGTCGGCGCGGCGCTGGGCGCCGGAGGCCTCTTCCTGGTGGCGTTCCTCTACGAAAAGATCGCGGGACAGGAGGGAATGGGCCTGGGCGACGTGAAAATGCTGGGCATGATCGGGGCATTTCTCGGGCCTTCGGGCGTCGTGGTCACGATCCTCGCGGCGTCGGTCTCCGGCACACTGGTCGGCCTCGGTCTGATCCTCTTCCGCGGCGGAAGCGGCAAGACGAAGCTGCCCTTCGGAGTCTTCCTGGCCCTGGGGGCGATCGCCGCGTGGTTCTTCGCGGAGCCGTTGTCGGCGCGGTATCGGGCGCTATGGCCGTAACGGCGGACTCGAGCGTCCCGCGATCCTTTCGCAGGGAGTCGCGTCTCTTTCTCTGGGTCGCGCTGCTCCTGATTCTCTTCCTGAATTTCCTGACGCTGCTCTTCTTCCGCAACGCCGTCACGTGGGGAAGCGACGAGGCCGAGCGGCGCTCGGCCGAGATCCTGCGGCGCCTCGCGCTGTCGGCGACGCGCGGGGACGCTTCCGAGGACACCATGGAGCGGGCCGCCGTCGAGCCCGACGTCTCGTACCTCGCCGTCTACGACGAACGGGGAGTCCGGCTGCGCTCGCAGGGGCCGGGTCCGGCCGAGGCGCCGGCGACTCTGGACCTGCGTCCGCCGGCCGGCCGGGCCGTCCACGAATGGCGCCGGGAGCCTCCGCTGCTCCGCTCCGCGTTTGCCTCCGGCCGCCGTACCTACGTGATCGCGCGCGACCCGGGCGCGGGGGCGGCGCTGCGCGAATACGCGCGCCGGCTTTCGATCTTCGTGCCGCTGGCGGCGCTCGCCCTCGTCGTCCTCGCCGGGTTCTACCTGCGCTCGCTCCTGAAGCCCTATGAGAGGCTCCTCGAGGCGGCCGGCGAGGCGCCCGCGGCTCCTCGCGAGCAGGGAGACGAGCGCAACTTCGTCGTGGCGCGCTTTGAGAGCTCGATCGCGGCCCTCCGCGAGAAGGAACGAGAGCTCGAGCGCCTCGCGCGGGCGGAAAAGGAGCGAGCCGACGACCTCGAGACCGCGGCCCGCACGCTCTCGCGCAATCTGCCGACCGGACTGTTCTCGGTCGATCCCTCGGGCCACGTCGTCGAGATCAACGAGGCCGGGCGCGAGATCCTGCGTCTCCACTCCGAGGGCCGGGGAGAACGCTTCGAGGAGATGCTTTCGGAGTCTCCCGACTTTTGCGGGCTCGTCGAGGAGGTGCTTCGCGACCGCGTCGTCGCGGGGCGTCGCGAAGTGGCCTGGCGCCGCGAGAAGGAGGAGGAGCGGATCCTCGGGGTCACGGCCACGCCGGCCGAGGGCGCCGACGGCCGGTTCCTCGGCGCGGTCGCGCTCTTCTCCGATTTGACCGAGATCCGGAGGCTGGAGGGCCGCGTGGCGCTCGCCCGGCACCTGGCCGATCTGGGCCAGGTCTCGGCGGGCGCGGCGCACGAGTTCCGCAATGCGGCGGCCGCGATCGACGGCTACGCGGACCTGGCGCTGCGCGCGGCGGATCCCGAGCGCGCGGCCGACCACGTTCGCGCCATTCGCCGCGAGGCCCAGGAGATGAGCCGCGTCACCAGCGATTTCCTGCTCTTCGCCAAGCCCGAAGGCTTCTCTCCCGAGAGCGTGGATCTGGAATCGGTCGTCGAAGGCGCGATCATCGAGACCGAGCGGGCGCACCCGGGCCTCGCCGTCGGACGGGACGGCGCGTTCCCGCAGGTCGGCGGCTCGCCGGTCCTGCTCCGGCGCGCCCTGGCGAATTTGCTCCGCAACGCCGCCGAGGCGACTCCGGAGTCGCGGTGGAAGGAGCCCGACGCGGTCGTCCTGGCGGGCGCCCGGGCCGAGACCGAGATCGCGCTGTCCGTCTGGGACCGCGGCGCGGGCGTCGACGCCGCGGAGCGCGAAAAGATCTTCCTGCCGTTCTATTCGTCCAAACCGCGCGGGTCGGGGTTCGGCCTGGCGATCGTGGCGCGCATCGCCGAGCTCCACGGCGGCACCGTCGAGGTGACGGACCGGCCGGGCGGGGAGCGGTCTTTACGCTCCGCCTGCCGGCGTAGGTTTCTTCGGCAGCGCCGCGATCGTCGCCTTGAAGCTCTCCTTGTCGATCGCCCGGTCGAAGGCCTGGTCCGGGTCGACGACGTCGGTCTTGACCAGCTCGGTCAAGGACTGATCCATCGAGATCATTCCCTTCGACTTGCCCGTCGCGATCTGGTTGTTGATCAGCGCGGTCTTGCCTTCGCGGATGGAGTTGGAAAGCGCGGTCGACCCGAGAAGGATCTCGAACGCCGGCACGCGTCCGCCCGCCTTCTTGCGGAGGAGCTGCTGGGCGACGACGCCGCGCAGCACCTCGGCCAGCACGATGCGCACCTGTTCCTGCTCGAGTGCGGGGAAGGAGTCGATGATTCGGTCGACGGCCTTCGCCGCGGAGTTGGTGTGCACCGTGCCGAAGACGAGGAGTCCCGTCTCCGCGGCGGTCAGCGCCATGCGCATGGTCTCCAGGTCCCGCATCTCGCCCACGAGCAGGCAGTCGGGATCCTCGCGGATCGCGGCCTTGACCCCTTCGGAGAAGCTCGTGACGTCGGGCCCGATCTCCCGCTGCGTGAAGACGGATCGGTCGTTGGTGTGGACGAACTCGATCGGGTCCTCGATCGTCACGACGTGGTGCGCCAGCCGCTTGTTCATGCGATCCAGGATCGCCGCGAGCGTCGTGGACTTTCCGCTGCCCGTAGGACCCGTGACGAGGATCAGGCCGCGCTGCACGGCATAGAGACCGGCGATCGGGCCGGGGAGGTTCAGCTCCTCGGCGGTCGGGATCCGCGACGGGATCAGCCGGAAGACGGCGGAGGATCCGCGCTCCTGCCGGAAGAGGTTCACACGGAACCGCGCCTCGTCGCCCATCTGATACGCGTAGTCCACGTCTCCCGTCGCGTTGAACGCTTCCCACAGCCGCGGAGGCGTGATCGGGCCGACGAGGTTGTAGAAGTCGCCTTCGGAGAGGACGCGGTAGCGCATCCGCTCGAGCTCGCCGTCGATGCGGACCATCGGCGGGCACCCCACGGCCAGGTGCAGGTCCGAGCCGCTTCTCTTGGGAAGGATCGCGAGGAAGCGGTCGATCCGGTTGTCCGAGGAAGGCGCGGCGGTGCTCATGCCGCGCCTCCTTCCTCGGCCACGAGGAACGGCTCGAAGGCTTCCTTGCGCTGCGACCGGTCGTACGCCACACGCGGATCGATCGTGCCGTCGTTGACCAGCTGCAGGAGCGCTCCGTCCATCAGCTGCATGCCGTGCGACGCGCCGGTCTGCATCGCCGTCGGGATCTGGAACGTCTTGGAGTCGCGGATCAGACCCGCGACGGCCCCCGTGTTGCGCAGGATCTCGAAGGCCGCCACCCGTCCACTCCCGTCGCGCCGCGGCAGGAGCGTCTGGGAGATGACCGCTTTCAAGGAGTCCGCCACCATCATGCGGATCTGGCCCTGCTGGTCGGGCGGGAAAGCATTGATGATCCGGTCGACCGTCGAGGAGGCCGTCGTCGTGTGGAGGGTCGCGAGGACGAGGTGGCCCGTCTCCGAGGCCGTGATCGCGAGGGCGATGGTTTCCAGGTCGCGCATCTCGCCGACGAGGATGACGTCGGGGTCTTCGCGCAGCGACTGGCGCAGCGCCTTCGCGAACGAGACCGAATGCGACGGAATCTCGCGCTGGTTGACCAGCGACTCCTTGCTCTGGTGGACGTACTCGATCGGGTCCTCGACGGTGATGATGTGGCCCCGCTCGGTCTCGTTGATGCGGTCGACGAGCGCGGCGAGCGTCGTGGTCTTGCCGCAGCCGGCGGCACCCGTGACGAGGATGAGGCCCTGCGAGTAGCCGGTGATTTCCCAGAGACTCTCGGGCAGCCCCACGTCGGTCAAGTTGGGGACCTCGTAGGGCACCAGCCGGAAGACGGCGCCGGGACCCTTGCGCTCATGGAACACGTTGGTCCGGAAGCGGCCGAGCTCCGGGTCCTTGTGGCAGAAGTCCAGCTGCCGGGCTGCGTCGAAGCGCTTCCGGCGGCCGTCTTCCAAAACCGGCGCCAGCCACGCCTCGAGCTGTTCGCGCGGCGAGGCAGGCAGAGGCAGGGGCCCGAGCCGGCCGTGGATCCGCAGCTGCGGTACGGTTCCCGTCGAGATGTGAACGTCCGAGGCGCCGACGGCTCGGGCGTGCCGGAGAAGCTCGGAGAGCGTGGGCTGCGGCGTGGCGGCGAAGTCGAGCGCTTCGAAGACTCGGCCGCCGGACGTCGCTCCGGCAACGCCGCCCGACCTCTCGGCCGAAAGGCGCGACGCCTTCTCTTTGACCAGCGGATCCGGGTCCACCTGCGCGATGTTCTGGAGCAGGGGCGCGACGCGCGGATCCTGGATCTTCGAAAAGGCGTCCAGGATCTCCAGGCGCAGGTCCTTCTGGCCTTTCGCCTGCTTGTAGACCTCGAGAAGCCCCGGCAGCGCCTTGGGCGTTCCCCAGACTCCGAGCGCTCCCGCCGCAGACAGACTCGACTCCGGGTTCATCAGCATCTTCAGGAGGTGCGGGAGCGCCACCTCCTCGCGGATCTCGGCGAGGGCGAGGGCCGCGCGATCGCGCAGCCACCAGTCGTCGCTCGAGAGGAACCGGATGCAGTGGGGGACGGCCTCGGGAGAGCGGATGGTGACGGCGATGGAGACCGCGAGCGCCGCTTCCGCGGGATCGGCCGAGTTGTCGCGTTCCAGGAACGCGCGGATGAACTCCGGCCCGAGCTCCCGCAGCGCCTCGATGGCCCGGTCCTTGGCCGGGCCGTAGGTCGTTTTGAACGTGCGGAGGAAGGCGTCGGCGATGTTCCTGGGATCCTGCGTGGCGATGATCCGGGAGGCGAGCTGTCGGACCTTCGCGTTCGCGTCCGAGAGGAGCGGAAGGACTTCGTCGTTCCACGTCTGCGACTTCGCCAGCAGCGGCGAAAGCGCCGCGATCGCCGCGTCCTGGACCCGGGACGAGTCGTTGCGGCAGTGCTTCAGGAGGGGAGCGATGTGCGTCTCGTCCGGGTACTTCATCAACACCTGGACGGACCGGAACCGCAGTTCCTCGTCGTCGTCGTTCAAAGCCGTCAGCGCGATCGCGCCCGCGCGGGGAGAGGCCGTGGACTCGACGATCGAGAACGCCTTCTTGCGCAGCGCCGGGGCATTGGCGTGGCTCAGGACTCGGGAGATCCAGGGAAGAGCCCGTTCCGACGGGTTCTTCTTCAGGTAGTCCAGTGCCGAGTGGACGACCACGGGATCCGGGTGCCCGAGGAATCCCTGAAGCCGCTCGAGAAAGTTCCCCCCGGCCAGCTGCTCCAGGGCCTGCATCGCCTGGCGGCGCACGCCCTCGGTCTTGGAAGCGAGGTAGGGGAAGAGAGCCTGCGAGACCGCCTCGTAGGGATGCCGCTTCAAGAACGCGAGCCCGGCCTGGCGCAGCGCCACGTCCGCCTCGACCGCGAGCCACGCGAAGTCCTCGGGCGAGAGATCGGTCGCCGCGCCGACGGACTTCAAGAGCTCGTCGCGATCGGCCTCCGTCTTCCACTGCCGGGCGCGCAGCTTTCCCAGCATCGCGTCCGCGGCGGACGCCTTTCGCTTAGTAGTCCACATGGAGTTGAAAAGTGATCTCGAAGTCAGTTTAGGGACTGGAACTCCAAGAGTCGAGAGAGCAGACGCACACGCGAGAAGCCGTCCGAACGGCCAGTCGAGACGGCCGGCGCAGGTCCTCGACGATCGTTACCGATGGTGACGAAAAGCGTCCTTCGAGCGCTGTGACGTGGGTACGCCCGATTCGCTATCTCGCTGATAGCGAGTACCTTAAATAACGTTTTCCCGCCCGGGCATGGGAATCGCTCTACATCGCCTTGAAATGTTCCAAGCGACAAGTCCGCGCCGGTTCCGTGGGTTCTCCATGCTCGAGCTCCTGGTCGTCATGGCGATCCTGGCGATCCTCTCCCTGGCGATCGCGCCGTGGTTCCTGAAGATCTCGCAGCGCAACCAGGTCAAGAGCTCGGGGCAGGAGCTCGCGTTGACCCTGGCCGCCGCCCGGATGCGCGCGGTCAAGCGCAATCTTCCGGCGCGTGTGCTGATCACGACGCCGACCCCAACTGAGCCCTACAACCGCGTCGAGACCTTCGAAGAGCTGGTCCCGACGCCACTCAAGGTCGGCGAGATCCGGATCTCCAACTTGATGAGCTTCCCGATCGGCAACCTTGAGTTCTACGGTCAGGTATCGCCGCTTCAGGTCATGTTCGGCCCTGACGGCCGGCTCCAGAACTCGCCGGGGGGCCCGAACACGGATCAGGTGGTCACGCTTCGGGGAGTCATGGGGGCATCCCAGACCAACGATCTTCCGATCCGCATCACGCCTGCGGGCGCGGTCCGGGTTCTCAAACCCA
The DNA here is from genome assembly GCA_963733815.1 of uncultured Acidobacteriota bacterium. Taxonomy (GTDB): domain Bacteria; phylum Acidobacteriota; class Thermoanaerobaculia; order UBA5066; family Gp7-AA6; genus DAHUXD01. The sequence goes on from CAVTEG010000008.1 coordinate 136,059, forward strand.
ATCCGGACGCCTTCAAGCCGGACGGAGGGGACTGGCATTGAAACCGAATACGAGAAACCCCGAGTCGGGTCTGACGCTCGTCGAGCTGCTCATCGCCGTGGCGCTTCTCGGCATCGTGCTGCTCGGCATCGCGCCGCTCTTCATCGCGAGCGTCCGGTCCAACTACACCGCCAACGAGTACACGTCGATCCACAACCTGGCGCGCGACCGGCTCGAACAGCTCATGAATCTGCCGATCACCTCGCCGCAGCTCGCCGTGCCCGGGTCCTCGGTGAACGACCTGCCGCCGACGCTGCCGGATCCTGTGACGGGCAAGCCGCCGTCGAACGTGCGCAACACGCTCGAGCGGACGTACGTCGTGACCAACTACACCAGCACGCCGCCGCTCGCTCCCGGAGACCCGTACACTCTGACCGCCGTCGCGCCGGGCACGGCTTACGACTTCAAGCGGATCGACGTCACCGTCCGGTCGTGCGCGACGACCCCGTGCACGGGCGGAACAGGAGCCATCGGCTTCGGGGCGCGCACGGCGCGTGTCTCGGGCTTCATTCGCAACTATGACCGCGGAAACATCCTGAACTGACCATGCACACTCACCGCAAGTCGGAAGCCGGTTTCACGCTCGTCGAGATGATCGTCGTCTCGATGCTCCTGCTCGTCGCGATGCTGGGGCTGCTCGCCGTGTTCGACGCCAGCGCGCGGATCAACAAGAGCGAGACCGACGTCGCCGACGCCCAGGGCGCCGTGCGCTACGCCATGTACCAGATCACCCGGGTCGTTCGCATGGCCGGCTCCGGCGGCCTCCCCGTCACGCAGGCGGTCCTGAACCACTCGGATTCGAGCCTGCCGGGAATCACGCCGGGCGTCTCCTACGACAACGTCGCGGTCGTGGTCGTCACGGACACCAACGGCAACGCCTGGAACGTCCGGCTGGGCACGGACGTGATCGAGATCCGGGGAGTCATCCTCTCGCCGCTCCTCGGCTTCGATCCCTCGACCGGGTGCACGTCCAGCCAGCCGTGCACCGGATCCACGACGCTGAACGTGCGGCCGATCACCGGCGACGACATCCTCGGCCAGCACGTCAACAACGACAACGCGCAACGCCCCCAGTTTGCCGCGATCGACACCTACACCGCCACAGCAGACGTCCATCCCATGTTCGTCATGGTTGTGGACGGGGATTCGGACATGCACTCTTCCTGCGCGGATGCGACGCCCGGAGGCACGAGCCGCTATCCCCAGCCGGTCTACAACGTCGGTCTCCTCAGCAACGTGACGAACCTCGGGGGCAGCAATACCTTCAACACCGTGGATTTCGGAGACGCGCTGGCGCAGAAGTTCAACGGCGAGATGCCCTCCCTGGGCGGAGCGCCCGCGACGCCGATCGCCAACACGCGCCGGGCCGGGGTCCTGGACGACATCATCTTTTTCGTCACCAACGACCCCAACCTCGATCCTCAGGGATTGCATCCGATCCTGATGCAGGGCATCCGCCGCGGCGATGCCTTCGAGGTCTCGCGCCTGGCCGAGGACGTCGAGGATATGCAGATCGCGTACGGCGTCGACACCAACGGCGACAACGCGATCACGCGAACCTGCCCCCCGGCGCCGCCGGACGATCAGGACGCCAACTATTCGACGGCCAACGGTTGCGACGAGTGGGTCCCCAACGGAAGCGGAGAGGGGTCCCCCGTGTACACCGACGTGGACTTCCAGGCTGAAAACCCGTTCAACCCGATCCACAGCGCTCTCTCGCGCCACTGCCCCCGCCTGCACGGCGTGATGGTCTCGATCCTCGCCAAATCGAAGGATCCGGACCCGACCTACAAGGCGCCCTCGGCCAAGGGCTACAAGCTCATGAACTCGACCGCCCTGCCGGTCCAGGGGAACTACCGGCGGCGCGTCCAGACTCTGAAGATCAACCTCCGCAACTACTCATTCCAGGGGTAAGACGATGACGAATTCCGTGGAAGTCGTTCGGCAGCGGTGTCGGGAAAATCGGGGCGAGCGCGGAGCCGCGCTGATCGTCGCGATTCTCGTGCTGGCGATCCTCACGGTGATCGGCATCGCCCTGATGATGATCACGTCGACGGAGGCCCGGATCGCGGCCAACGAGTGGTCGATCAACCGCGCTTTCTACTCGGCCGACGCCGGAATCAAGTGGGCGGGAGTCCAGATGACCGCGCCCGAGACGTTCCTGACGCGGCCGGAGTTCGCGGGCAACCTCTTCGGCACGGTCCTCTTCCGGATGCCGAGCCACCGGTTCCAGCAGACGCTGGGCTTCGTCGGCACCGACGACATCGACGTGCGCGTCATGACGCCCGGCCGCCTCGGCCGCCGGCACTACCGGGGAGGCATCATCAACGAGTCGGGCTCCCGCGCGCAGTTCATGTACGCCTACGAGCTGCGCTCGCGCGGAGCGCAGGAAGACACGCTGCTCCAGTATTCGAAAGCCCTGGTCGCCGACGTTGAGATCGGTCCTCTTCCGGCGCGGTTGCCGTTCTGAGGAGAAGCATGCGACACCATCGAACTTCCTCCGGGCTGATTGGATTGGTCGCGCGACATCGCGTCGCGACGACGTTCGTCACCCTGTTTCTGATGGCGTCGCCCGGGCGTTCGGACGACCGGCAGCTTCTGCAGGCGAGCGCCGGCGCCCACGTCAACGTCCTGGTCATCCTGGACTCGACCTACACGATGAACGACGACTTCTCGGATGACTTCCGCCTGCCGGCGTACATGGACGACTTCATCTACCCGGAAGGCCTGACGTCCCCCGGCACGTACGGCTCGAAGCTGGGCGTGGCCAAGAGCGTTCTGCGCGAGGTCATCACAAAATCCAACGGGGTCAACTGGGCGTTCTCGTACTACCGCAACCCCGAGCAGACGTTCGGCGCCGAGGACAGCGTCCGGGGGACGGGTCCCAGCGGTGAGACGATCCTCCACCCGCTCAACGGAGCGAGAAAGGCGGGCGACCACCTCGCCAACGGCGGAATGGAGTGGCTCTACTTCGCCGACGAGCTCTACCCCGTTGCGGGCTCGATCGACAGCGTCCTCCCCGCGGCCCTCTATCCGGACATCCAGTCGGGAAGGGTCCTGCAGTTCGGCCACAAGGTCCCGCACGTGTACGGTCAGCAGGGCCTCCCGACCCTGCCGCCGTACACCATCAATCCGTCGACGCCGGACGACCGTCCGCCGATTCCCAACGGCATCGGCACGTTCCGCGGCGCCTTCGGTCCTCACGGCTTGAACGAGGGCAAGGTCATCTACCGGAGCGCCGCCTCCCCTAACCGGGAGCTGCGGATGCAGGTGGTTTCGGGGAACTACTCGGACCCGTTCATCGTCGTGGAGGTCGACGAGTGGGGGGCCCCTCCGCCGACCTTCTCGCCGACGCCGACCAGCACGCGGACGTTCACGGCGAGCAGAACGCCGTCCCGCACGCCCACCTTCACCGCGACATCCACAGCCACCTTTACGGCGTCTTCGACGAGGACGCCCACGTCCACGGCGACACGCACCAACACGCCTTCGATCACCAACACGCCGTCGATCACCAACACGCCGACCAGGACCTCGACCCCGACCACTACGTTTACGCCGTCGAGGACCTTGACCCCGACCAGCACGTTCACGCCGTCGGTCACGTTCACTGCGACCAACACGCGGACGTTCACCAACACGTTCACGCCCTCGAACACCTTCACGCGGACGAACACGTTTACGCCGTCGTTCACGGCGACACGCACCTTCACCCCGTCTCAGACGTTCACTCCGTCGCGGACGTTCACGTCGACGAACACGAGGACGTTTACGCCGTCGTTCACGGCGTCGAGAACGCCCACACGGACCAACACGTTCACGCCGTCGAACACGCCGACGCGGACGTTCACGCCGACGCGGACGAACACGCCGTCGCGGACGAACACGCCGACGAACACGAGGACGTTCACGGCGTCGAACACGCCGACACGGACCTTCACGCGGTCGAACACGCCGACGAACACGGCCACGAGGACCTTCACGTTCACGCCGTCACGGACGTTCACGCCCTCGCGGACTTTCACCCCGTCGATCACGAATACGCCGTCCAACACACCGACGAGAACGAACACACGCACCTTCACCGCCTCACGGACGCCGACCCGGACGTTCACGGCGTCGAACACGCCGACGCGGACCTTCACGAGGTCCAACACGCCGACCAACACGGCCACGCGGACGAACACCCGGACGTTCACCAGCACGAGAACGCCGACGCGGACTGCGACGAACACGGCCACGTTCACGCCGACGCAGACGCCGACGGTCGTGCCCACGGATCCCAGCGGCGCCTACCCGAGGTCGAGCATCCTGCCGGCGATCGCGAAGTGGTTCGCGCCGGTCGTCCGCGGGCTCTTCGCCATGGCGCCGCCGCCGCCGCCACTGCCTGCGACCGGTCCCTGCCCCGGAATTCCCACGAGCTTCGCCGCCGGGCAGCTCATCTGCGGCCCGTGCAACTACCCGCACATCCCGGGCGCGACCGTTCAGCCCGAGGGCTGTTTGGGCGATCCCAGCTGCGTCCAGAATCGGTACTGCGCCTTCGTCGACGTGGACAGCGACGGCGTCCTGACCCAGGGCGTCGACGAGTCGTTCGTTGAGATCCCGTTCCCCCCGATCGCCACGTTCCCGTTCCGGGGCTTCGACGATCCGCAGTACGATCCGGATCCGACGTTCACCACGCATTTCAGCGGTCCGGTTCAGATCAAGTTCGTCCGCGCGGATCTCTACCCGCTGAAATCGGGCACTCCGGCGGAATACGAGGCGGACGACGCCAAGACCGGCAACCCGCCCTGGGGCTCGTGCCCGACCGGTTCCGTCGGTGTGGGATGTCCGGCGGTCCCCGACAACGATGCCGACGGCGAGATCGATCCAATGCCCGGGCCTGGCGATCGCCACAACAAGGGCATGTACCCGGCGCTCTTCGAGCAGGATCCGATGAGCGTGGACGGCGCTGGCAACATCGGACGCAAGACGCGGCCGTACACGCAGTATCCGCTGGACGCGTTCGCGGGCTCCTCGTGTCCGCTCAACACGACGAACCCCGGACAGTGCCCGGACCCGTGGAACATGGACTGCGGCGGCTACGCCCACTTCAACACGTTCAAGGGATACCCCGGCGTGGCGCCGGCCTCACTGGGTCCCGCCGACTCGGCGACTCCGGCCGTCTATCCGAACACCCCGCCGGCCTCGCCGGCGGACTGGCCGGTCGTTCCCTTCAAGCGGGAATGGCTGGGAACCGACTACCCCGCCGGCAACTCGCCCGAGAAGGCGATCAAGCGGCTCCTGCGTTTCGCCTCCTCGATCGTCAGCTACGACTCGTCACTGCCGGCCGATCAGGCCTACACGCTCGCCGAGGATGCCACCGAGGTCGTAGTCACCTCGACCGGTACGCCGATCGCCGGCGTGTTGCTGGACGCGTATCACTACTTCGTCAACAGCGTCTTCCCGCCGCCGGTCGGCGGACCTCCCGATCCGGCCATCGACTGCCGCAACTACAAGATCGTGCTCATCACCGACGGTGTGGACGAGTGCGGCTCCGAGGGCGCGATCTGCGCGAGCGGTTCGACAGGTCTCGGCGTGGCCGGAGACCTGGGCAACGCCGTTCTCCCGGAGAGCGCGCCGGGACGCCGCGCCGCGGCCCACGCCCTCGACCCCTCCGTCGATGACCATGGCATCCCCGTGTACGTCATCGGCATGCACCCGGATCCGTCGACGTTCGCTCCCTTGAAGTGCATCGCCGACAACAGCGGCGGCACGCTGTTCCCGGCCGCCAACCGACCCGCCATCGTGGACGCTCTGCAGTCGATCATCGGCTTCAAGCAGGGCGCGAACATCTTCGCATCGCCGTCGGTGCCGGCGTTTGCCGGAGGCGTCGGCGACACGGCTCAGATCGGCTCTGTCGTTCCGAGCCACAGGAATACGAATGGCGAGCTCTCGAGCTGGTCGGTCTGGAGCGGTACGATCAAGAGCTACCAGCTCGACTCCAGGGGCCTGATCCCCGTGGTCACCGCCGCGGCGCCGACGGCCGCCGCGACACCCGCCGTGACGCCGGCCACGACGCCGACGCCAACGCCGATTCCGGCAGGCGGCAGCTTTGCCGACGAAACCGATCCGGATAACGCGAACGCCCTGCAGCGCAAGCCCGTGTACAGCACCGGGCGCGTGCTCGGATACACGGATCCCAGAGCCGATCTCGGCGAGGGCGCGGCCGCCTCCGCCGCGTCGCCGGCCGGTCGCGCTCCTGCGATCTCGGTCTGGCCCGGCCGCAAGGTGGTCTTCACCCGTGGAACGGGAGCGGCGGTTCCCTTGTTGCGAGCCGATTTCCTCCCCAACACGGGGACCTGTGCCGGCGCCGGAACGGCGGGATCCTGTTCGACGATCTCATGACCGACATGGGTCTGCTTCCGACGGCCAACGCGGCCAACCAGACCCGCGCGATCCTGACCGTTCAGTTCCTCCGCGGAGGCATCACGACCTTCGGCAGCCGCGATGAGGTCCTCAACGACTCCACGATCCGGCCGTCCAACGTCGGCAACATCGGTCCGAATTCCGGCGACGAGCAGCGCTTCTCGTACTTCTACCAGGACGACCAGCCGCCTCCGGGAAACCCGCAGGTCCGTACCGACGACGACGGCAGCGCGCCGGCGGGCTACGCGCACAAGCTGGGCGACATCTTCCACTCGGAACCCCTCATGGTCGAGCCGCCGCGCTACTTCCAGTACCTTCATGCCAATCTGACGCCGCGGACGAGCTCCTCGACGACCGGACAGCCTTATCTCGACTTCGCGCACCTCCACGAAAAGCGACGCCGCGTCCTGCTGGCCGGATCCAATGACGGATTCCTGCATGCGTTCGACGGCGGCGTGTGGGGACGCGACACGGTGAACTTCCCGACCGAGTTCGACCTGGGGACGGGCCGCGAGATTTTCGCCTACGCGCCCCGGCTCGTCATGAACGGCAAGTTCTCGGGCCTCCTCGATTTCCCGCCGCAGCCGCAGTACTTCGTCGACGGCTCGATGGGCTCGGCCGATGTCTTCATCGATCCGGAATTCGTCGGAAGTCCCGACGAGACCGAGCGCGTTTGGCGCACGGTCGCGGTGGGCGGCCTCCGGCAGGGCGGCGCGGCGTACTACGCCGTCGACGTCACGCAGCCCGACGACATCGACAACAATCCCGTGTCGTCGACCTTCGGCCAGATCGTGGGCAACAAGGACGCCTCTCCGGGATGCCTCAACGGCGGCGGAAGCAGCTGCAGCGCCGGCGCGACGGTGCCCAGCCGGCAGTATCCCGCGATCATGTGGGAGATGTCGGACGTGCCCGGCGTCGGCTGCTCCGATACCCCATGTCCCGGCGGCCTGGTCGCTCCCGACATGGGAGAAACTTGGTCGCGGCCGGTTCTCGGCCGGATCAAGGTCATCGACCCGTCGAGCCCGACGGCGGATGGGGCCGGCTTCGACGACCGTTACGTCGCCATCTTCGGAGGCGGGTTCGACCCGAACTTCCTGCCCGGAGACGTCGTTTCGACGAGACTGCCCAAGGGCCGCGCGTTCTACATCGTGGACGTGGAGACCGGGAAGATCCTGTACAAGACGTCGGGCGGTTTCACGGGCACGGGAACGGCCATCAACTTCGCGCCGATGCCCTCCGCGCCGGCGGCCGCCGATTACAATGACGACGGCTATCTCGACGTGGTCTACATCGGCGACGTCAACGGCAACATGTGGCGCATCGACCTGACGCCGGACGCAACCGCACCCCAGAGGGGAGCGCTGTCGGGCGGCCAGCTCCACGGTTACAAGCCGTTCCTCCTGTTCAACGGGTGCGGAGTCACGACCAACGTCCCCTGCGTCAATACGCGGCCGATTTTCTACGATCCGGGCATCGTGTACGTCGGCGGCACGGTGAATCCGCCCACTCTGGGCATCGCCTTCGGAACGGGCGATCGCGCAGAGCTCGCCCGCCCGAATACGCAGACCCAGGCGTTCTACTACGTCATCGACAGCGGACAGACGACCCAGAGCTTCGTCGACTCCGATCTGCACGACCTTTCGCCCGGAGGAACTCCGCCGTCGGGCGGTCCGTGTCCGTCGCCGGTGGATCCGTCGACGTGCGCGGGGGCGGACAATGGATTCCTGCTGCCGTACGGAACGGGCAACGAGAAGACCACGTCGACCGTGTTCTCGACGCTCGGCTACCTGTCGCTGATCACGTTCACACCCGACTCCGTGTCGCCCTGCGCCACGAACGGAAGCTCCTTCCGGTATCGATTCTTCTTCCTGAACGGCCAGGGCTACTACGGATCGGCCGGAACCTATGCCGATTATCAGGAGTCGCTCGGACCGGGCTTCGCGAGCGCGTCGCAATCCGTCTCGCCCGCAGGCGACATCAACGATATGGTCCTGTTCTCGGGCGGCGAGCTGGACGAGCAGCAAACGCCGGGTGGGGTCCGCTCCATCGAGCAGAACTGGAAGGAGCAGCAGTGAGAATCCGCACGGGTTTCGTTGCGGTTTGGATCGGGCTGGCCGCGGCCGCGCTGGCGGGCGCCGACGTGATCGTCCTCAAGGGCGGGACCGTCGTTCCCCTCAAGAAACCCTGGGAGCGGCGAGGGAACACGGCCTACATCACCCGCGCCGACGGCACTCTTCTCTCGGTTCCGGTTTCCGAGATCGATCGGGACGCCACGGCGGCGGCCAACCGCGCCGCTGCGGCACCGGCGCCGGCTCCCGCCGCTCCGCCGGCTTCGACGCCGGCCGAGGTGGCGAAGGCGGCGAAGGACGGTCCCAAGTCGCGAGTCCGCATCACGGACGCCGACGTTTCGCATCCCATGGAGCTGGAGAATCCGAGCGAGAAGAAAGACGAGTCCGCGGCGGCGGCCGGCAGCCCGCGTGTCGAGGTCGCCGACTATTCCCAGGAGAAAAAGGGCGACACGCTGATCGTACGGGGCACGCTTCGCAACGTCGGCCAGGGCAAAGCGGAAAACATGCGCATGACGATCACGGCCGTGGACGAGAAGGACGCCGGGATCGACGGTGCGACCGCGGGTCTCTCGAAGACGGTCCTCGAGACCGGCCAGTCCGCCGATTTCACGGCGACGCTGACGATCAAGGACAAGACGGTCGCGAGCTTGAAGTTCGCTCCGCAGTGGACCGCTCCCCGGCCTCCGGCTCCCGCGCCGGCGGCGGCTCCGGCCAACCCGGCGGCTCCGGCGGCCGCATCCGCGCCTCCGGCCCCGAGGCCGACGCCGTACGGGCGCGGGACGCTCTACGCGCCTCCCGTAGCGAACGCTCCGTCCACGGCACCGGCCGACGGCAAGACCGGCTACATTCCCGGCGCCTCGCACCCGGACAACCAGCCCAAGCCACCGAGTCAGTAGACCGCGGACGGCGGACCGCAGACCGCAGGCTCTCCGTGCCTGCCGTCTGCCGTCTGCCCTGCCGTCTGCTAACCTCGTTCTCAACATGCCCCGCATCCTGATCGTCGAGGACAAGGATTCCCTGCGCTCGATGCTCGAGGAGATGCTGAAGGCCGAAGGCCTCGGCGTGGTTTGCGCGTCGACCGGATCCCAGGGTGTCGAGCGGCTTCGCGGCGGCGAGCACTTCGACCTCGTCCTGACGGACTGGAGACTTCCGGGAGCCGACGGCCTCGCCGTTCTCGACGCCGCGAAGGCCCTGGATCCGACGCTTCCCGTCCTCGTGATGACCGCCTACGGCTCCATCGAGACGGCCGTCGAGGCCATGAAGCACGGAGCCGAGGACTTCATCACCAAGCCCGTCGACCCGGATCTGCTGCGCCTCCTCGTCGGCCGCTCGATCGAGCGGCGCTCCGCGTCGCGCCAGTCGCTGCTCTTCGCCGAGGCCCAGCAGTCCCGAACGCTGCCTCCCATCGTCGGCGAATCTCCGGCGATTCGCGAAGTGCGCGCCGAGACCGAGCGTGTGGCCGCGACGGACGCCACGGTCTTGCTGGAAGGGGAGAGCGGAACGGGCAAAGAGCTCTTCGCACGCGCCCTCCACGCCCTCTCGCCCCGGCGCAACGGCGCGTTCGTCGCGATCAACTGTGCCGCGATCCCTGAGACGCTGCTCGAAAGCGAGCTCTTCGGCCACGAACGCGGAGCATTCACCGGTGCGTCGGCGCGCCGGATGGGAAAGTTCGAGCTCGCCGACGCGGGGACCATCTTCCTCGACGAGATCGGCGAGCTGACACCCGCGACGCAGGGCAAGCTCCTGCGCGTTCTGCAGGAGAAATCGTTTCACCGCGTCGGCGGCACGATCCCGATCCAGGTCGACGTGCGCATCGTCGCGGCCTCCAACCGGAATCTCGACAAGCTCGTGGCGCAGGGATTGTTTCGCGAGGACCTCTTCTACCGCGTGCGCGTATTCCCGATTCGAATCCCGGCGCTGCGGGAGCGGCCCGAGGACATCGATCCCCTGATCGACTGGTATCTCGAGCATCTGCCGCGGGAGCTCGGAAAGCGCTCGGCGACGCTGACGCCCTCGGTGCGCGCGCGCCTGCGCGCCTACGAGTGGCCGGGCAACGTGCGGGAGCTGCGCAACTGCCTCGAGCGGGCGATCATCCTGGCGGGCGACGCGCCCATCGAGGAGAAGCACCTGCGGCTGGGACCCGAGCCGACGTACGTTCCGGGCGCTCGCGACGAAAGTCTCGAGGAGGCGAAGGAACGGGCCGGCGCCATGGCCGAGCGAAACTGGCTCCTGAGGGCGCTCGAGAAGGCGAAGGGCGACCGGACTCTGGCGGCCCAGGCCGCCGGGCTCACGCCGCGCCGCCTCGAAGCCAAGCTTCGCGAGCACGGCCTGGACGAGAGCTGAAAGGTACTAGCCCGGATCGGTCGGGACGAGGGTCGGCTGCCGGTCCGGAACACGCGGAGCGCTGTTCGACTGCCGGGGCGGGGGAGGCGGCGGCGTGATCGCCGTGATCCGCTTCGGCAGCCGCGTGGGCAGAGGAGTCATCGACTTGGAAACGGCCGGGTGTACTTCCTTCTTCTTTCGGCACGACGGCCCGGCCGCGGCGAGCAGGACGAGGAGGGCGACGATACCCAGCGCGGCGGCCCTCCGTCGAAACATGCCTGCGATTATCGCATCCCGTCGAGAGCCCGCAGGCCCCCGGCGACGAGCGCGTCTTCGTCCGGACCGATCGATCGGAGGTCCAGCAGGACGCGGTCCTCTTCGACGCGGGGTACGATCGGGGGAGAACCCGCGCGCAGCCGCGCCGCCAGCGAGTCCGCCGAGCACGCCGCGTGCCGGAGGGCGAGCGCCCGCGACGCGAAGAGCTTCTCGGGGCTCGTGCCGCCGCCGAAGGCGGCCTCCGAGGCCACGACTCCCGCTTCGAGCGCGCCGGAGAGGGCCGCGCGCGCGAGGATGTCCTCGCCGCGGCGCGAAAGCTCCTCCAGCGACGCTGCCGCAGCGCGATAGACCGGAAACTCGCGCCACGCTCCGGTCTTCCATGCGCCGAGCGTCGCCGCGAGAGCCGCGAGCGTGAGCTTGTCGGGGCGCACCGCACGCGCGATGGGATGCGCCGCGGCTTTCGCGACGAGATCGGCCCGGCCGACGAGAAAGCCTGCCTGGGGTCCTGAAAACAGCTTGTCTCCCGAGAACGTGACGAGATCGGCGCCCCAGGCCAGGCACTCGGCCACGGTCGTTTCGCCTTCGACGCCGAACTCGTCGAGTCCGACGACGGCTCCCGTGCCCTGATCGTGGAGCCACGGCACAGCGGCCTCGCGCGCGAGCGCCTCGAGCTCCGCGGGAGATGCCCGCCGCGTGTAGCCGCGGATCTCGTAGTTGGAGGGATGCACGGTCAGGAGCAGAGCGACCTCGGGCGAGAGCGCGCGCCGGTAGTCCTCGATCGTCGTGCGGTTGGTCGTCCCGACCTCGGACAAACGCGCGCCCGAAGCCTCCAGGATCTCCGGGATCTTGAACGAGCCCCCGATCGCCACGAGCTCGCCGCGCGAGACGAGCACGCTTCGCCCGCGCGCCAGCGCCGCCAGCGCGAGCAGCACCGCGGCCGCATTGTTGTTGACCGCGATCGCGTCCGCGCAGCCGAAGAGCTCCCGCGCCGCCGCGCGCACGTGATCCTGCCGGCGGCCGCGCGTTCCGGGGCCCGGCTCGTACTCGACCGTGGCGTATCCCGCGGCCGCCTCGGCGATCGCGGCGCGTGCTCCCTCGCCCAGGGGGGCGCGGCCCAGGTTCGTGTGGAGGAGCACACCGGTCGCGTTGACCGCTCGCGTCAACGTCGGCGCGAAGCGCCGCTCCAGGGCCTTGCGCGCCGAGTCCCAGAGCACCGCCGCCCGCGTCTCGCCGCCCGCGATCGCCCGGCGAAGCTCTTCTTTGACGGCCTCGCGCCCGAACCGCGTCAGGGGCAGCACGGCCTCCGGATCGCGCAGGAGCGCGTCGATCGAGGGAGGACGCGGAGGAACGGGCTCGGTCGGCGTCGGGTCGCTCACGGTTCCTTTACTATAGGAGACCGTGCGAAATCGGGCGATATTCAGGGCCGGCTCGTGAGCAGCTCGACCTGGGAACGGGAGCTGCGGGTCCTCGACGAAGCCTTGAAGAGGCTGTCCGCCGAGTGCGATGCGTTTCTCTATGGATCCGTCTCCAAACCGCCGAGCGCGACCCGCAAGCACGTCGAGGAGATGGTTCGGAGGTTGAACGCCTCCGAGTCGATGTCGTCGGCCGAGCGGTACCGGTTCTCGACACTCCAGGGCCGGTTTTCGACCCTCACGGAGCGGTTCGACCGCCTCCTCGCCGAGAAGGAGTCCGGCCGCCGCCCCGGCCTCTACGGCCACTTCCAGGCGGCCGCCGGAGCGACCCCGGCGCCTCCGCCGGGGCCCAACGCGGAGAAGCCGGCCTCCGTAATAGAAGAGCCGCGCGCCAGCCCGGCCTATTCGGACCGGGAGCTCTACGATCGGTACGTCGCGGCCAAGAAGGCTCGGGGAGAAGACGTGAGCGGATACCGGCTGGAAGGGTTCCTGGAAGGGCTCGAGCGTGAGCGGCGCAAGGTCCGCGAGAGGTTCGGCGACAGCGACCTCGCGTTCGAGGTCGCCGAGCGCGACGGGCGTGTCCGGTTGATCGCCAAGAAGAAACCGCGGGGGGGAGCATGAGGGAGAGTATTGCGGCGGCGCTGGCCGTGCTCGCCGCGGGCGTGGCCGCTGCGCAGGCGAACGGAAACGAGCCGGCGACCGAGAAGAAGACGGAGGTCCCGTTCTACCGGCAGTACCTGGTGCCGGGGAATACGCTCGACGATCAGATCGCCGAGCAGGAAAAGCGCGTCGAGGCCTCTCCGGACGACGCGAACCTCCGCACGGACTTCGGCAATCTCCTCGCGATGCGGCGCTTCCCGGAGCAGGCCGCGGAGCAGTACGAAATCGCGGCGAAGCTCGACAAGAAGAACTTCGTCGCGCTCTACAACCTGGGTCTTCTTCTGGAGACGCAGGCCAAGGACAGCAGCGCCATCTCGGCCTACAAGAAGTCGATCTCGCGCAAGCCCGGGTTTCCGCCCTCGCACTTTCACCTGGGACTCCTCTACGAGCGCCAGAATGAGCTCGACGCGGCCGTCGAGCAGTATGCGAAGGCGTTGCGCATCGACCCCTCGATGCGCGATCCCAGGCGCAATCCGCTGGTCGTGCAGACCGACCTGATGTACCAGGCCTCGCTGGTCAACTATCCTCGGGACATCGCCGTCAACGCGATGAGGAGTGATGCCGTGTTCGTCGAGGAAGCGAGGTTCCGTAAGGTCCCCGTCGACCGCGCGCTCACGACACAGGAGGTCGCGGCGGAGGAGGAGTCCGAGGCCGCGGCGCCGCGCGAGGTGGGGCCCGGAAGCGCCGCCGGAAGCGCGGGCGCGCAGGGCGCAACCGCGCCGCCTCCCGCGCGCCGGAACCCGAGGGCGTCGACGTTCCCGCAGCCTCCGCCCGAGGGAGTCGGCCCGGGCACGGGCACGCAGCGCCCGACGTCGACCGGCCGGCCGCCTCGTGCGATTCGGCCCACTCCTCAAGTCGCGCCGACGCCGGCTCCGGCGCCTCCTCCGGAAGAACAGCCCGAAGTCGCTCCCGAGCCCGCGCCGGAGCCCACACCCGGGCCACCGTCCGAGGTGGAACCTTCTTAGAAGTCTTCGAGGGGTCTGACCCGCGCAGCGGGGTCTGACCCCAGGTTCCGTCTCGACTAAGAAAACGCCGCTCTTTCCACCAGGAGCGTCGGCGATCCCGTCGGCAGCGGCATCGGGAAGAACTGCAGGTCCGTCGAGACTGCGATGATCCGCCGTAGCAGGTCCGACACCCGGCCGGACACGCGCGCTCCCGCGACGGGGCCCTGCGCGCGGCCGGCGACGATCGCGATGCCCGTGAACTCGATCTCGTAGCGGTCCGCTTCCAGGTCCACGCGCGCCGGAGCCGTCAATGCCGAAGCGAAGAGGCCGCGGCGGACTCCCGCCAGAAGGTCCGCCGCCGGCGCCGGTTGGCGGGCCTCGAAGAAGATGCGGCGCGCCGCCGCCCGGGGAGGCATCCGGAAGGAGGGTCTCGTCCCGTGGCCCGTGGAGCGCCGGCCCGACTGACGCGCCGAGGAGAGGTCGTACAGGCGGCCCGAGAGAGCGCCGTCCTCGACGAGGAGGATGCGGCGGGTCGGAACGCCCTCGCCGTCGAACGCCGCGTCCGGCGACGCATCGTCGGCGACGCCGAGCGCGGGTCCCCCCAGGCGCGCCTTGACGACCCACCGCGGAAGACGCTCCGCCGAAAACAGCGGAGCGATCCCGGAAAGAAGAGCGGCGCCGACGGACGGGTCCAGGAGCCACTGGCCCTGGGCCATCGGCGACGGCCGATCGGAGAGGGGAAGGGTGGCGGCGTCGGAGAGGCGGCGCGCGAGGGCGTCGAGCCCGCCGCCGTCCGCGAAGAAGGCGAAGCGCGCCTCGTGTGCGGCCGCGCCGCGCCCGGCGACCGCCGTCGCGACACCGTGAAACGCCGAGAGCGACTGCGTCACGTCCAGCCCCGCCGCATTGAGGATGCGCTCGCGCGCCCGGCCGCGGCGGAGCGTCAAGGCCGTCAGCTGAGCTTCGCCGCGGGAGGCGGAAGAGACCTCCCGCGCGAGAGCTTCGAAGAAATCCGGCGGCGGTTCCACGGGCGGCGTCTCCGGAGCGTCGGCCTTGCGGTCGGGCCAGTCGGGCGGATCCTGTGGAACGACGTCCACGCGCGCCGCATCCGTGATGGCGCGCGCCAGCTCCGCCGCGGTCGACGCGGCGGCGAAACGGGGCGCTCCGCCCTCCCACCAGCGCGCCGCCCAGCCTTCCTCACGGCTCCAAACCTCGCGCGCGAGCGCACGCGAGGTCTCGCGATCCCGCGATTCGGCGTTCTTGCGATAGAGCTCCCACTGGCCCGGAGCGCGCCGGGAGAGCTCCTCGCGCAGGACGTCTCGCGTCACGCCGGTCGGACCGCCAGCCGCCGGAGCAGGACGTCCGGCGCCGCTCCCTGAACCGCGACGACTTCTCCGGCGCGCGCGCACCAACCCATCCCGCGGCAGGCGTGCGTCTCGCGGCCGAGCACCGGCTCGATCCCTTTCAGGGTCGTCAGGATCTCGCCCGCGAGGACTCCGGGACCGAGCTCGTCGGAGATCCGGCCGCGGCGAACGCGGCGCGCGCGGGGAAACTCCAGGCGAAACGTGCCTCCCGCCAGGTCCACCGACCCGCGGCCGAGCTCTTCGATCCAGATACCGTTGGACAGCCGGCGGACCAGCTCCTCCGAGGTGGCTCCTCCGGGACTCACGACGACGTTCGCGCCGCGGGGCCGCGTCGGCTCGCGCGGGCCGGAGCGGCGGCCGTGGCCGGACGAGCCGCCTGTCCCCGCGTGGGCGCGGTCCGTCAGTCGCGCGCCGACGCGGCCGGCGTGGAGCAGCTTGACGGCGTGCGGGACGGTTCCCTCGTCGTCGCGCTCGTAGCCACCGAAGAGATCCAGCCGGCGGGGGTCGTCGAGCACTTCGAGCTCGGGCACGGCGACGTGCGCGTCGGAGAGACGCGAGAGCGGCGAGGATTCCACGTCGGCTTCGAGCGCGTGCCCGAGGATTTCGTGAAACAGCAGCGCGGCCGTGCCCCGGGCCAGCACCGCGTCGGTCTCGCCGGCCGGCGCCGGGACGGCGCGGTCTCTCGGGGACACGGCCGCGGCGACGAAGCTCCGGAGCTCGTCGGGAGCGGCATCCGAGTCGGGGGCATGGAAGGCGACGGCCCGGGGTTCGTCACCGGCCCTCGACGCCGCGACCAGCGTGCCTTCGAGGGAGAGCAGCCGGCGTGTGGCCGCCGCCGCCGGGCGCCCCGGCGAAAGGATCTTGCGCTCGGTCTGTCGCACGCGCCACTGCACCCGGTGTTTCGGCGCGTGGCGGCCGAGGAGCGCGACGAGACGGCGCGTCCAGCGGTCGGCCTCGGGCGGCGGAGTCTCATCGTCCTTCGCCTCGGCTTTCCCCGATCGGATCGGCAGCGGAGACTTTTTCGCCGACTCGCGCAGACCCCGTACGGCCTCGCGGGCCGACGCCTCCGAGGCGCCGGCCACGAAGACCAGGTTCTCGGACCCGCCCCGGCGCCACCGGGCGCTGGTGCCTTCCTCTCGCCGCGCTCGGACCGCGCGCACCTCTCCGTCCCTCCACTCGAGGGTGGTCTCGCGCAGGCACTCGGCGAAGACCTCGGCGATGTCGCCCTTGCGGACCGCCAGCGGCTCGAGCCAGCGCAGAACGGCCGCGTCGTCCCAGTTCACGGAGGGCTTTCGGCTGCGGCGGTCCCTTCGGGATCGGCAGCCGAGAGGTTTTGAGAATCCACGCGCGGCAAGGGTATACCTTGGAATGTCTTGCGCAACGTGAGTCGCCTCGAGAGGGCGCGCTCGAAGATCCCGCAACGCCTCGGCGGCCTGTTAACATCCGCGCCGGGGAAAGCATGAGCCTGGCGGACACTAAGAAGGACTTCGTCGCGGGCAAGGCGGCGCGGGGGCTGGCGGGGCGCAAGCTCTTCGCCGAGAAGGCGCCCAACGCGCTGCGGGAGGCGGTGTTCGCCGCTCTCGAGGCCGAGGCCGAGAAGGAGCGGACCCTCGACGAGGAAGCCCGCCGGATGATGGAGGCCGCGCGCCAGGAAATCGCCTCGGGCCGGGTCGACGGCCACGAGCTGTTCCGGCGGATCCGCCGCAAGCTCGCCGAGCAACGGGGGATCGTCCTCTGATCCCGCACCGATGACGCTCGAGAAGCGCATCGCCGACCTCGAGGCCCTCCGCGAGACGCGCCTGGAGGGAGGCGGCCGCGAGCGCATCGAGAAACAGCACGCCGCGGGCAAGCTCACCGCGCACGAGCGCGTCGAGCTGCTGCTGGACCCGGGATCGTTCCTCGAGCTGGACCCGTTCGTCACGCACCGCAGCCGCGATTTCGGCATTGACGAATCGCAGGTGCCCGGCGACGGCGTGGTCTGCGGCGGGGGGACGATCGGCGGGCGTCCCGTCTACGTCTTCGCACAGGACTTCACGGTCTTCGGCGGCTCGCTTTCCGAATCCAACGCCGACAAGATCTGCAAGGTCATGGACCTCGCCGTCCAGAACGGGTCGCCCATCATCGGGTTGAACGACTCCGGCGGCGCGCGCATCCAGGAGGGCGTGGTCTCGCTCGCCGGCTACTCCAAGGTCTTCCTGCGCAACACACGGGCCTCGGGCGTGGTCCCGCAGATCTCGGCGATCCTCGGGCCGTGCGCCGGAGGCGCCGTCTACTCGCCGGCGATCACCGACTTCGTCTTCATGACCGAGAAGACGTCGTACCTCTTCGTCACCGGTCCCGACGTCATCAGGACCGTGACGCACGAAGAAGTCACCATGGAGGAGCTGGGCGGCTCGCGCACGCACGCCAGCGTCTCGGGCGTGGCCCACTTCGTCTACAAGAGCGACGAGGCCGTGCTCGCCGGGATTCGCGAGCTGCTCTCGTATCTGCCGTCGAACAACCTCGACGAGCCCCCCGTCCGGGAATCGCGCGAGCCCGCCGCGGGCGGCGGCGACCTGAACGCCTTCATTCCGGAGGAGCCCAACCGGCCGTACGACATGGGAGAGCTGGTGCGCTCGATCGCCGACGACGGCGTCTACTTCGAGGTGCAGTCCGCGTTCGCGCCCAACATCCTCATCGGGTTCATCCGCCTGGCCGGCCGCTCGGTCGGCGTCGTCGCCAACCAGCCGATGCACCTGGCGGGTGTTCTGGACATCGACGCGTCGGTGAAGGGAGCGCGCTTCGTCCGCTTCTGCGACGCGTTCAACATTCCGCTGCTCGTCTTCGAGGACGTGCCGGGATTTCTTCCGGGCACGCAGCAGGAGTACGGCGGGATCATCCGGCACGGGGCCAAGCTCCTCTTCGCCTTCGCCGAGGCCACCGTCCCGAAGGTTTCGGTCATCACGCGGAAGGCCTACGGCGGCGCCTACTGCGTGATGCTGTCGAAGGACATCGCCACGGACTTCAACTTCGCGTATCCGACCGCCGAGATCGCGGTCATGGGTCCGGAGGGGGCGGTCAACATCCTCTACAAGCGGGAGTTGTCGCCGGACGCGCCGCCGGACGCGCGAGCGCGCAAGGTCGACGAGTACGTCGAGAACTTCGCCAATCCCTACATCGCAGCCCGGCGCGGCTACGTCGACGACATCATCGAGCCGTCCGAGACGCGCGCCAAGCTCATCGCCGCCTTCCAATTCCTGGAGAACAAGCGCGTCGTGCTTCCGAAGAAGAAGCACGGAAACATCCCCTTGTGAGCGCATGAAACTCCTCGTCGCGAACCGGGGCGAAATCGCCGTCCGGATCTTCCGCGCCTGCCGGGACCTCGGCATCGAGACGGTCGCGGTCTTCTCGGACGCCGATCGCGCAGCGCCGCACGTGACGATGGCCGACTACGCCGTGCGGATCGGCCCGGCGCCGGCGCGGGAGAGCTATCTGTCGGTCCCGGCGCTGCTGGAGGCCGCGCGCTCGACCGGCGCGAAGCTGATCCACCCGGGGTACGGGTTTCTCGCCGAGAACGCCGCCTTCGCCCGCGCCTGCGAGGAGGCGGGGCTCCGGTTCGTGGGCCCGACCGCCGATGCCATCGCCGCGATGGCCACGAAGACCGGAAGCCGCAGTCGGATGCAGAAGGCGGGAGTTCCCGTCGTGCCGGGAACGGAAGGCGCCGCGCGTGGCGCTCCGGAGATCGCTGAGTTCGCCCGCCGCGCCGGCTATCCCATCCTGCTGAAGGCGTCGGCGGGCGGGGGAGGCAAGGGCATGCGCCGCGTCGACGCCGAGGGCGAGCTCGAAGCCGCGCTCGCCCGCGTCTCCTCCGAAGCGCAGTCGTCCTTCGGCGACGGCGCCGTCTTTGCCGAGAAGCTGATCGAGCGTCCGCGGCACGTCGAGGTCCAGGTCGTCGGCGACGCCTCGGGCAACCTGGTTGCCGTGGGGGAGCGCGAGTGCAGCATCCAGAGGCGCCACCAGAAGGTCGTGGAGGAAAGCCCGTCGACCGTCGTCGACGAGTCCCTTCGAGAGCGTCTCTTCGGCGCCGCCGTGGCGGCCGCGCGCGCGGTCGGATACGCCTCCTGCGGCACGGTCGAGTTCCTTCTCGCGCCCGACGGCTCCTTCTACTTCCTGGAGATGAACACGCGGCTCCAGGTCGAGCATCCGGTCACCGAGGAGGTCTGGGGAGTGGATCTCGTCACCGCCATGATTCGGATCGCCCTTGGGGAGAACCTGCCCTTCGATGCGGCGTCCCTCGTGCCGCGAGGCCACGCCATCGAGTGCCGCATCTACGCCGAGGACCCCCACCGGGGATTCGCGCCGTCGCCCGGAGTGATTCGCGCCCTGCGGCTTCCGGAAGGCCCGGGAGTCCGCAACGACGTCGGCGTGGAGGCGGGCTCGGTCGTACCGATCGATTACGACGCCATGCTCGGCAAGCTCATCGTGCACGCCGAAGACCGAAGAGCGGCTATCCTCCGTCTCGCCCGAGCGCTGGCGGAATACGAAGTCGCGGGCGTCGAGACGACGCTGCCTCTCCTGCGCGCGCTGACGGCGGATCCGGAGTTCGTCCGCGCACAGTTCGACGTCCAGTGGCTCGACCGGAGGCTCGCCGACGGCCTGCTCGCGCGCGACACGCCGGGGGGCGACGCCGTATGGCTGGCGGCGCTCGCGGTCGCGGAGGCCGAGGCGCCCCGCGCGGAGGCCTCCGCCGCGTCCGCCTCCGCGTGGCGCGAGGCGGCTCGCCGGGAGGCGCGCGGGTGAGCGCGTCGCACGACGGGGTTCGAGTGTGAGACGCTCGACGCTGATTCTCCGGCGCGAATCCGATTCCGGGTCCTTGTCTGAGGAACTTTCGCTCGAGATCGAGGGCAACGGCGCTGTTCTCCGTCGCGGAGATCGAACCGAGCGGGTCCAGACCGTGCGGCTCCCGGACGGAAGGCTGTCGCTGCTCTTCGAAGACGGACGCCAGATCTGCGGCCGGGTCCTGCGCACGAGCACGCCCGGCGAAGTCGAATTGACCACCGGCAACACCCGATGCCGCGTCGCGATCGCGACACCGCTCGAGGACCGTCTCGCGCATCGGATCGTGCACGGCGTCGGCGAAGGCGAAGACGAGGAGGTCCGCGCGCTGATGCCGGGCCGCATCGTCGAGGTCGCCGTCGCCGAAGGAGATCGCGTTCCGGCGGGAGGACTTCTCCTGGTTCTCGAGGCCATGAAGATGCAGAACGAGATCCGCGCGGCCCGCGGAGGCACGGTGTCGCGGGTCGCGGTCGAGCCCGGTCGGGCTGTCGAAGGCGGCGCCCTCATGGCCGTTCTCAAGGCCGCTGCCGGCTGAGCTGCAAGACGCCGCGCAAGACTTGACTGACCGGACAGTTATCCAAAAATCCGGACGTCGATCCAACCAAGCAAGCGCAAAGCTCGTCTCGAGGAGGACGCACTTTGCCCTTTCCACTGCCGGCTCAATGAGTTAGAGTCCGCGCAGTTCTTGGGAAAATCTGGCAATGACATTGCTTTCTCGTTGGCTTCTGTGAGTCATCTCACCGTCACACAAACGAGTTTTAAAGGAGGAAGGGAATGAAGTCTGTATACCGATTTACCCTGGCTCTATCGGTATGCGTTCTTCTCCTCGCGCCGGTCGCGCTCATCGCGCAGACGACCGGTACGGTGGAAGGAACGATTACCGATCAGAGCGGCGCGCCTCTGCCGGGCGTGAGCGTGGAGCTCACGAGCCCGAATCTGCAGGGCACGCGCACCGCCGTTACGTCGGCGGACGGACGTTACCGGTTCCCCAGCGTTCCGCCCGGGGCCTACAAGGTCACGGGGACGCTCTCGGGATTCGGCAAGGTCCAGAAGAATGCGACGGTCACGCTGGACTCGACGGCGACCGTCAACCTTTCGTTGTCTCTCTCGACGACGGCCGAAGTGACCGTCACGGGAGAGGCGCCGCTGGTGGACGTGGCCTCGACCACCACCGGCAGCAATTATTCGGCGAAGGTCATCGACAAACTGCCGGTCGGACGCAACTACGCGGACGTCGCGTTCGCGCAGCCGGGCGTCCAGACGGACTTCGGCGAGACGCAGGGCCGCGGTCCCGTCACGGGCCAGGGCGGCATCTCGGTCTACGGATCGAGCTCTGCGGAGAACCTGTTCCTGATCGACGGCGTCAACACGACCAACGTCATCAAGGGCTTCCAGGGCAAGGACATCAACAACGAGTTCATCCAGGAAGTCGAAGTGAAGACGGGCGGCTACCAGGCCGAGTACGGCCGCAACACGGGCGGCGTGGTCAACGTCATCACCAAGTCGGGTGGTAACGAGTTCCACGGCGGCGTGTTCGGCTACTACAACGACACCGGGATGCGCGCGGACCAGAAGAACGGCGACGTCGAAAACTATGCGACGCCGAACTTCACGCAGCTCGGCGACGCGCAGTTCCAGAACAACATCTTCGAAAAGGATGTCCGTCAGGAATTCGGCGCCGACCTTGGCGGCTTCGTCGTCAAGGACAAGGTCTGGTTCTTCGGCGCGTACGACCGCGTCAAGATCAACCAGAACCTCCAGATGCTCGACCTGTCGGAAGCGGATCGGCAACGTTCGGCAACCTTTACCCGATCAGCTACTTCCAGAACAAGTATTCCGGCAAGCTGACGTTCAACCTGTTCCAGGGCACGTCGATCGTGGGCAGCGTCTTCTCCGACGCGCAGACGCAGGAAGGCGCCATCGCGATTCCGACGGGCACCTCGCCGTTCCAGTACAACGGCCGCCGCGACACGGGCGGACCCGACTACGGCGCGCGCTTGAACCAGCTCTTCGGATCCTTCGGCATCTTCACGTTCCAGTACGCTCAGCACAAGGACCGCTACAACACCAAGCCCGAGGGCCTCGACGTGCCGTCGATCCGCGACTACACGGTCGACCCGCAGGGCGTGCAGTTCTCGACGACGGGTGGATTCGGCAACGTGTTCGGCCCGACGGTCAACAACTCGTCCAAGCGTGAGAGCTACGGCGGGTCGTTCACGGCCTACGTGCAGAATCACGAGATCAAGGTCGGCGGCGACTACCAGAAGGACGCCACGGACGGCTCGACGTTCTACACGGGCGGCCAGCGCCTCCGCATTCGTCCCTGCCTCCAGGCAGGCTCCAGCATCTGCGATCTGACGCAGGCGCCGTCCTACACGAACGCCAGCGGCACGACGACGCAGGTGTTCTACCAGCACGACCTGCTGGCGGACGGCACCTCCTCCGATTTCCAGGTCATCCCGGCTTCGCCGTTCAACACTCCGACCAAGCGCTACAGCGCCTACCTGCAGGATCAGTGGAGGGTCATTCCCACACTGACCGTCAACCTTGGCGTGCGCTATGACTCGGAGTCCTTCTACGGCTTCTCGCCGGACCCCGCGGTCGGCGAGTTCAAGGCCTTCTCGATGAACAACGAGTGGGCGCCTCGCGTCGGGTTCACGTGGGACTTCATCGGGGACGGGACTTCGAAGCTGTACGGCTCGGTCGGCCGCTTCTACTTCTCGCTCCCGACGGACTTGAACGTCCGTGTCTTCACGGCCAACTCGGCGATCACTTCCTACAACTACAACCCGACAGACATCACTCAGTTCGGCGGACCGCACTGCACCACCGCGGGCCAGACCGGCTGCGTGCCGCGCGACCTGCTCTTCCAGGGCGGCAGCGCCTCGGGCGAGCCCGTCGACGGCTGGACGGACGGCGAGCTCAACGGCACCCCGCGCACCAAGGCTTCTTACCAGGACGAGGCGACGATCGGCGTCGAGAAGGCTCTCGACCCGACGCTCTCGATCGGCCTGAAGGGAACCTACCGCTCTCTCGGCCGCACGGTCGAAGATCGCTGCGACCTCAACGCCGACATCGCTCCCTCCTCCTGCGCGCTGTTCAACCCGGGCGGCGACGGCCAGGCGGCGTCGGGCGCGTTCCCGACCTGCAACGGATCTCAGAACCCGACGGACCCGACGGGCGGCGAATGCTTCACCACGGGATTCGCCGTGGGCGATGCGAAGCGCTATTTCCGCGGCATCGAGCTCGTGGCCCGCAAGCAGTTCTCCAACCAGCTCTGGGCGCAGGCTTCGTTCCTGTACTCGTCGCTGCGCGGCAACTACTCCGGCGCCATCCGCGAGGCCTCGGGCCAGACGGACCCCGGAATCAACGCCGACTACGACTACTACCAGTTCACGTTCAACTCCTACGGCAACCTCGAGCTCGACCGGCCCGTCCAGGCCCGCATCGACGCGGTGTACAACGCGCCGTTCGGTCTCTCGCTGGGTGCCCAGTTCTACGTCCGCAGCGGTATTCCGGTGTCGCGTTACGGCTTCTTCAACAACTTCTACCCGGATCTGCTGTACCTCGACAAGCGTGGCTTCGTCGACAACCGGACGCCGACCGACTACGACCTGAACGTGTCGCTCGGCTACAACTTGAACGTCGGCCCGGTGACGATCACCCCGCAGCTGTACCTTCTGAACGCCCTCAACCGCCAGACGGTGACCAGCTACGACGCGACGTTCAACCCGGGCGGCGCCTTCGTCACGAACGCCAACAGCCCCTTCTATGGTCAGGCCGGTGAAGAGCCCGGCTCGGCTCCGAACTGCCCGGCGGCAGCCACGGCCCCGTGCCCGGACAACCCGGATTACCTGAAGGCGAACATTCGCAACAACCCGCGGCTCTTCCGCGTGGCGCTGAAGGTCACCTTCTAAAGCTTCTCGTTCGTTCTTTCGCAGGGGCGGCGTTCGCGCCGCCCCTCTTTTTCCCAAGAATCGTCCCCGCCTCGCGGTGGCTGACGCCGCAGTTTCCATCCCGAAAATTCAGCGCATCGAACCGGCATCCAACGGCCCGCGCGCGTCTGCTCGCGAACAAAACACGATTCCGGATCTTCTCGATGCGGAGCAGTCACTTGAGCATCGGAAACTTCTTGGACATCGGTGGCAGCGCCATTGCTATTCCCTCCTTCCGCTGTGACGAAGCGAACCAATAGTTTTCCAACCGTTTCCAAAGAAGGAGGATTTCGGATGAAGGCGTTCCACCGATTTAGTCTGGCTATCGCAGTCGGTGTTCTTCTCCTCGCGCCCGTCGCGATGCTCGCGCAGACGACCGGCACGGTGGAGGGAACGGTCGTCGATCAGAGCGGCGCACCTCTGCCGGGCGTGAGCGTCGAGCTCTCGAGCCCGAACCTGCAGGGCGTGCGCACCGCCGTCACGTCGGCGGACGGCCGCTACCGGTTTCCCAGCGTCCCGCCCGGGGCCTACAAGGTCACAGCGGAGCTGACCGGCTTCGGCAAGGTCCAGAAGAACGCGACGGTCACTCTCGACTCGACGGCGCAGGTCAACGTGCAGCTCTCGATCTCGGCGACGGCCGAAGTGACCGTCACGGGAGAGGCGCCGCTGGTGGACGTGTCCTCGACGACCACCGGCAGCAACTACTCGGCGAAGATCATCGACAAGCTGCCGGTCGGCCGCAACTACGCGGACATCGCGTTCGCGCAGCCGGGCGTCCAGGCGGACTTCGGCGAGACCCAGGGCCGTCCCGTCGCGGGCCGCGGCATCTCGATTTACGGGTCGACCTCTTCGGAGAACCTGTTCCTGATCGACGGCGTCAACACGACCAACGTCATCAAGGGCGTTCCAGGGCAAGGACATCAACAACGAGTTCATCCAGGAAGTCGAGGTGAAGACGGGCGGCTACCAGGCCGAGTACGGCCGCAACACGGGCGGCGTGGTCAACGTCATCACCAAGTCGGGTGGCAACGAGTTCCACGGCGGCGTGTTCGGCTACTACAACGACACCGGCATGCGCGCGGATGTCAAGATCCCGCAGACGGCGCCCTATCTCGGAGACCGGCGACGTCCGCAGATTCCGGCCGGCGGCGGCCCCAATTCTTCAACGAGAAGGATGTGCGCCAGGAGTGGGGCGCGGATCTCGGCGGTTTCGTGATCAAGGACAAGATCTGGTTCTTCGGCGCGTACGACCGCGTCAAGATCAACCAGAACATCGAGACGGTCGAGACGGGCCCCGCGACGCGGAACGAGTTTCCGACGGATTCTCGCAGAACAAGTACTCGGGCAAGCTGACTCTCAATCCCCTCGGCACCGCGATCGTGGGCAGCGTCTTCTCCGACGCCCAGACGCAGCTCGGCGCTCTCCCGCCGCCGGCGACCAACGAACCCAATCACGTCCTACAACGGCCGCCGCGACACGGGCGGACCGGACTACGGCGCGCGGCTGAACCAGCTCTTCGGATCCTTCGGCATCTTCACGTTCCAGTATGCCCAGCACAAGGACCGCTACAACACCAAGCCCGACGGCCTCGACGTTCCGACCATCCTCGACTACACGACCGACCCGACCGGCACCGGAACCAACCCCACGACGCTCGGCGGCTTCGGCAACGTCTTCGGACCGACGGTCAACAACGCCTCCAAGCGCGAGAGCTACGGCGGGGCGTTCACAGCCTACGTGCAGAATCACGAGATCAAGGTCGGCGGCGACTACCAGAAGGACGCCACGTTCGGCTCGACGTTCTTCACAGGTGCCGAGCGGCTGCGCGTGCGCCCGTGTCAGAACTCGGTCCAGAGCCCCGGGGATACGAGCTTCTGCGACCTGGCCCTGGCGCCGTTCTACACGAACGCCAACGGCCAGACGCAGCAGGTGTTCTACCAGCACGACCTCCTGGCCGACGGCACGTCGGACAACTTCTCAATCATCCCGGCTTCGCCGTTCAACACTCCGACCAAGCGCTACAGCGGGTATATCCAGGATCAGTGGAGAGTCATCCCGACCCTGACGATCAACGCCGGCGTTCGCTATGACTCGGAGTCGTTTTACGGCTTCTCGCCGGATCCCACGATCGGTGAGTTCCGGGCGTTTTCGCTCAACAACGAGTGGGCGCCCCGCGTCGGTTTCACGTGGGACTTCATCGGCGACGGCACGTCCAAGCTGTACGGCTCGGTCGGCCGCTTCTACTTCTCGCTCCCGACGGACTTGAACGTCCGCGTGTTCACGGCCAACTCGGCGATTCAGTCCTTCAACTACACGGCCGGCAATACGAATCAGGATCCCAACGCGCCCCGCGCTCTGAATTTCCAGGGCGGCAGCGCTTCGGGCGAGCCCGTGGACGGCTGGACGGAGGGTCAGCTCAACGGGACCCCGCGTCTGAAAGCGTCCTACCAGGATGAGGCCACGATCGGCATCGAGAAGGCGATCGATCCCAGCCTCTCGATCGGACTCAAGGGAACCTACCGCACCCTGGGACGGACGATCGAAGACCGCTGCGACCTCGACGGCGCCGTCGCGCCGTCCACGTGCGCTCTGTTCAATCCCGGCGGCGACGGCCAGGCAGCGTCGGGCCAGTTCCCGACTTGCAACGGCTCCGCCAACCCGACGGACCCGACGGCGGGCGACTGCACTGCGACGGGCGTGCCTGTGGGAGACGCCAAGCGCATCTTCCGCGGGATCGAGCTCGTGGCCCGCAAGCAGTTCACCAACCAGCTGTGGGCGCAGGCCTCGTTCCTGTACTCGTCGCTGAGGGGCAACTACTCCGGCGCCATCCGCGAGTCCACCGGCCAGACGGACCCCGGCATCAACGCCGACTACGACTACTACCAGTTCGCGCAGAACGGCTACGGCAACCTCGAGCTCGACCGGCCCGTCCAGGCCCGCATCGACGCGGTGTACAACTCGCCCATCGGCCTCTCGGCCGGCGCACAGTTCTACGTCCGCAGCGGACTGCCGATGACCCGGTACGGCTTCTTCAACAACTTCTACCCGACGGACCTGTTCCTCGATGACCGTGGAACCTTCGGCCGGACGCCGACGGACTACGATCTGAACCTCTCCCTCGGCTACAACGTCAACGTCGGTTCGGTGACGATCACCCCCCAGCTGTACCTGCTCAACGTCATCAACAACCAGACGATCACGGCCTACGACACCAACTTCAACACGGCCGGCAACTTCGTGACGGATCCCTCCAGCCCCTTCTACGGGCAGGCGGGAGTCAAGCCGGGCGACCCGATCGGCGAAGGCGGACCTACCTGCCAGCAGGCCACGCCGTGCTCGGACAACCCGGACTTCCTGAAGGGGTTCACGCGGAACAATCCGCGCCTCCTCCGGGTCGCGGTCAAGGTCACGTTCTAATCCCCCGTCTTTCGGATCCCTCAGGGGGCGGCTTCGGCCGCCCCTCTTTTTTTGATTTTCGAGACGAAAAATTGAAGCGGCGGGGGGGCTTAACTCTCTGCTCCGAAACGCGTAAGAAGTCGTATGATCGATGCGTTCCGGAGGTCCCCGATGCGCCGCTCCTTTCTGTCCTTTTCGCTCCTCTTTCTCTCCTCCCTTGCTTTCGCCGGCAACGACTGTGTGCAGCTGTTTCTGAAAGCCAAAGAGCAGTTCCGCATGAGCTCCTATGAGAAATCGCTGCAGTCGCTCGATCAGCTCGAAGTCGAAAGTCAGAGGCCCGGCAACGAGGCGTATCGCGCGCAGCTCGCTCCGAGCCTCGCGTTCTACCGCGGCGCCAACCTCGCGGCGCTCAGCCGGATGGACGAGGCGAAGCCGTATCTCGAGACGTATTTGACCTACCAGCCCAACGCTTCTCTGGATCCCTCGGCGTATCCCCCAAAGGTGATCGCCGCCTTCGACCTGGTGCGCAAGGAGGCCCGCGTCAAGAAGGAGACTCCGGAGGAGAGCGGCACGCTCGCCACGTCCTACCGGGCGTTCAAGAGCACGGTGTCCAACCATGCCGAAGAGGCCGGTGAGGACTGGGCCAGCGGACCCGTCGGATACCTGCTGACGAGCGACCAAAAGCACGATTTCGGGCGGCTGTCGGATCCCGTCTCGCGGTCGGAGTTCATCACGGCGTTCTGGAAGGCGCACGATCCGAAGCCCGAAACCGAGGAGAACGAAACCCGCGAGGAGTTCGACCGGCGCGTCGCCTTCGCGGATTCCCGGTTCTCGCAGGACGAAACGCGGGGAAGCCTGACGGACCGTGGGATGGTTTTCATCCTGCTCGGGCCTCCCACCTGGATCGGCCGAAAGCCCCTCTCGACCGGGGATGATCGGGACGATCCGGCGGGGATGTCCATCTACACGGACTCGCAGGTCGCCAGCGCGTTGAAAGGCATCGGGTCCTCGTCGGCCTCGAACATCAAGTACGACCACATGACCGGACCCAACAACAAGCTTCCGAACTCCGACGGCAACTACCGGGAAGTCTGGCACTACCGCCGGGAGCTTCTTCCGGCCGGGATTTCCTTCCAGCAGGTCGACGCGGAGTTCATCACGCGTCAGGGCTATGGCCGGAACGTCTTGCAGCGCGAGGCGCGAGTGTTGACGACGCTGGACACCGCGCGTGACAACATGCGATCGGGGTCGTTCACCCGCGCGAGCTCGCACTAACCGATTGGGAATACATCGCGGGGCGTTGCGCATCGAGCGCCTCGCGGTGGCCGCCGCGGTCGCGCTCGTCACGGCGTTCTGCGCGGCTCCGGAGCTGCGCGTGGAGGTCCAGCCCGCGCAGGCGGTGACAACTCCGATGCGGCCGGGCCCCTTCAACGCCGACGAGCTTCTTTCGCACGGGGAGTATCTCGAGGTCGAACGGCATTTCAGCGAGATGCCGCGGGCCGAGCTCGACGGGAATCCGCAGGCTCTGGCCAACTATGGCCGGGCCCTTCTGGCGCGAGGCGATCTCGACGACGCGGCCGCCTCGCTCTCCCGCGCGATCGCCGCCGAGTCGCGCCCGGCACGCCGGGCCGAGATGGAGTGGGCGCTGGCCCAGGGGTTCATCTTCTGGGACGAGCCCTCGCTCGCGCTGGAGTACGCCTCCGCGGCGCGGCGCGACGGGTTCGGCCTGCTTCCCGGCTTCCTTCACTTCCTCGAGGCGATCGAAAACGTCGACCTCTACGCCGGACCGGCGTTGGGCGAGAAGCATGAGGCGGAATTCTCGATGTCGGGATTCGACCTGATCCGGCTCCCGGTCAAGATCAACGGCTCGGATTCCGCCGCGATCCTCGACACCGGGGCCGCCTACACGATCCTGACGCAGTCCTTCGCCCGACAGATCGGCGTGCGGGAGATTCCGGACTCCAAGGCCTTCGGCCGCGGCCTCCACACGCGGGAGTTTCCGCTGACGTTCGGCATCGCCGACCGGCTCGAGGTCTGCGGGTTCGCGGTCCGCAACGTGCCGGTGATGCTGATGCCCGACGACGCCCTCCTCTTCGAGACGTCGCGCGGCGAGTTTCCGGTCCCGATGGTTCTGGGTCTCCACCTGATCAAGCAGTTCACCGTGGAGCTCGACTATCGCCGGCGCGCGATCGAGATGACCCGCGCCGACTTTCGCGGACCCAAGCACGATCCCGATCAGAATCTCTTTGTGGCGCGCGGGCGCATCTTCGTCCGCGCCTCCGTGAATCGAAGCGGGTGGTACGCAATGCTCCTGGACACCGGCAGCGAGCCGACGATGATGACCTCCGGAGGCGTCCGGCGCGCCGGCCTGCCCGCGTCCAACAAGTTCTATCCGCGCAAACTGTACGGGCTGGGCAAGTCCGAGGCGGCGTGGTCCCAGGTCGACGCGGTGACGATCGGGATGTCGGGCTTTGCCGTCCGGTTTCGAAATCTCGTGATCAAGGAGGACGACGGAGCGCTCGAGGACGGAATCCTGGGCAATTCCTATCTGAAGAACTTCCACGTCCGGATCGACTTCCGCCAGATGCTCCTCACCCTGACCCCGAACGCGCCCGCGGGAATCCTCTAACCCCCTGCCCGTGTTAAGGTTGCCCGGATGCGTCGAACGCTCTCTCTGTCCCTGATCGTGCTCGCCGCGGCGGCGGCCGTGGACGCCACGCCCGCCAACCGCGACCGAGTCTCCAAGTACTTCGAGGGCTGGTACTCCTTCTGCCCCGGCACCCAGATCACGGTGTCCGAGATGTCCGACGTCTCCATCGCCGGGTACGAGGCGTACCGCGTGGAGCGCCACTGCGATCTGAAGAACCGAAACGAGATGAACGTCGCCCTCGTCGATCCCGCGAAGAACGAGGTCTTCGTCGGCGAGGTCCTCTACGACACTTCGCGCCACGGCCGTCCGTTCTCGCCGATGAGCGACGCCCCCGTCATCGAAGCCGCGCTCAAGGAAGCCTACGGCGTGCCGGCGACCCTGAAGCTCGAGACCGGCTCCCGTGGCGATTTGCTTCCGATCCGAATCTCTCTGCTGCAGGCGCCGAACGCCTCGGCGAAGATCTCGGGGTTCGTCAGCCGGGACGGGGCCGCCCTCCTGATCGGCGAGTTTCGCCCGCTGAACGTGAACCCCGCCGTCTACCGCGAGAAGGTCATCGCGGAGTCCAAGGGCGTGCGGCCGCCGAAAGGCACTTTCTTCGTGACCGCCTTCATCGACTTCCAGTGCGAGCGGTGCCGGCAGCGGACCCCGGAGATCCGGGACTTCGTCTGGAGCCACGGCGGCGGACTGGAGATCCGGTTCCTGCCGCTCGTCAAGGTCCACGACTGGTCGTTCGCGGCGGCCGAAAGCGCCGCCGCTCTCTCCAACGTGTCGCCCGACCTCTACACGAAGTACGAGGACGCCGTCTTCCCGAGAGCCGGCTCGATGAACGCCGCGGCGGCCCGCGAGGTCGCCGCGGATGTGGCCGACGCGGCCGGCGCGCGCGCGGCCTTCGACGCCGAGCTCTCCAGCGGCCGGGCGCGGGATCGGGTCATCCGCGACGTCGAGCTGGCGCTGCGCCTCGGGCTCGTGGGCACGCCTGCGTTCTTCTATCGTGGTGCGTTTCTGACCGGCGAAAACGGCCTCGCCGAGAAGGCGATCGAAGCGCGACTGGCGGCCCCGGCGGCGGGCACGCCGGGACGATGAGCCGCGCCGTCGGGCGCGCCGCCGCAGGAGCGGCCGTGCTGCTGGCGCTATCCTGCCGCCGGGGCGGCGAAACGGCGAAGAGCGCGACGCCGCGAGCGTCCGGGACGGCGTCGGCCCCCGCCGCGGCGGCGTCCCCGGCCATCGAGAGCTCCGACGTCGGACAACGCACCCGGCGGGCGGAAGGAAAACGCACCCCGATCATCTGGCTCGGGCTGGACGGGCTGGACTGGCAGCTTCTGGACCGGCTCTCGGCGGAAGGCCGGATGCCCAACTGGAAACGCCTGACGGCGGAAGGCTACAGCGCCAAACTGACGAGCTTCATGCCCGTGCTCTCGCCGGTCGTCTGGACGACGGTCGCGACGGGCGTGGGCCCGGACGTGCACCGCGTCCTCGACTTCCAGGAAGCCGATCCCGCGACGGGGCAGAAGGTGCCGATCTCCGGCCTGTCGCGCGCCGTCCCCGCCGTCTGGAACCTGGCCTCCGCGGCGGGCGCGACCGTCGGCGTGGTCGGATGGTGGGCGACGCATCCGGCCGAAGAGGTCAACGGCTTCTTCGTGACGGACCACGCGAGCCCGATCCTCTTCGAGGGGCTCTCGCGCGCCGGAGTGGCGTACCCGCCTTCGCTCGGGCCCGGCGTCGAGCAGGTCGTGGCGCGCGACGGGCGAGTCGCCGACGCGGAGCTGGAGCCGTACGTCGGACTCTCGCTCGCCGAGATCACGGAGGGACGCGCGAAGGGCGGCGGTCTGACCAATCCCCTGGTCGCGCTGGCCTCCATCATCGGCGCGACGCGCGTTCAGCAGCGCATCGCCCGCGATCTCTACGACAAGAACCTGCCCGATCTGATGATGCTCTATCTCGAAGGTCCCGACGGCATCGGCCACGTGTTCGCGTCCTACGTTCCGCCGCGGATGTCGTGCGTGTCGGAGGCCGGGTTCGCGAAGTATCGCAGGACCGTCGACGAGTACTACGCCATGCTGGATCGCTGATCGGCCAGTGGATGCGGCGGGCCGAGGAGGACGGCGCGACCCTGATCGTCAACTCGGATCACGGCTTCAAGTGGGGAGAGGACCGTCCCTGCGAGCGCTCGTCTCTCAATCCCGCGACGGCGGCGTACTGGCATCGCATCGACGGCGTCTTCGCCGCGTGGGGGAAGCGCGTCCGCGGCGGGCTGCCGCGCGGCGCCGCGTCCGAGTTCGACATGGCTCCCACCGTGGCCTCGCTGCTGGGTCTTCCCCAGGAGAAGAGCTGGAAGGGAACGCCGATCAAGGCCGCCTTCACGGATCTGCCACCGCCCCGCAAGGCGGATCTCTTCGGGAAGGTTTCAGTCCGGCACGTCGCCGCCGAGGCGCCTTCGGCGAAGGACGCGGACGAGTACGCGGCGCGCCTGCGCGCCCTCGGGTATCTCTCCGGCGGCGAACCGGAGACCGTCGCAACGGAAGGCGGAGACCGTCCGGGGTTGACCGAAGGCGGCTGGAACAACCTCGGCATCTACATGCGCGATACGCGCAAGGACCTCCCTCAGGCGGAGGCCGCGTTCCACAAGGCGCTGTCGCTCCGTCCGTCCTACGCCTCGCCGATCTTCAACCTCGCCGTGCTGTACCGCGAACGCGGCGAAGACGCGAAGGCCATCGACTGGCTCTTGAAGTCCTTCCAGGCGGGGCACGCCGATCCCGAAGGCACGGCCATCCGCTGGTTCGACGACTACCAGCGGGATGGGGAAGAGCCAGCAGGCGCGGGAGGTCCTGGACCGCGCCGCCGCGGCCTACCCTCAGAGCGAGGCGATCGCGCGGGAGCTCGGCCTGCTGCGCTTCAAGGCCAGGGACTGCGAGGGAGCGAGGGAGGCGGTGGCCCGCTTCGAAGCCACGACCCAGAACGCCGACACCCTGAACACGCTCGCGCTCTTCGACACCTGCCTGGGCCGCCGGGACGAGGCGGTGGCCCTGTTTCGCCGATCTCTGGCGGTTAAACCCGGCCAGGCCGGCGTCATCGAGTCGCTGAATCTGCTACAAAAGGCCCCGCCAGCGGGCCGGTAGGGCCAAACTTGCTTGAAAGGGAGTCGATGAAAACGCGCGCATTCCGCCTGTGTCTCACTGTGATCCTGGGAGGTCTTTGGGCCGGATGCCTGGCGGCCCAGACGAAGTCCGCCGCTCCGGCAACCCCTGCCGCCCCGGCATCGGGGGTCGAGGCCCGGCTGCAGACCTACCTGCTCCAGTTCCTCTCGTTCGACCCGGCCTCGAAGGTCACCGTCGAGAAGGCCCCTGAGAAGCTCGCCGGTTTTCAGTCGTACAAGATCAAGCGCACCGGCAAGTACGCGAAGTTGAACGTGGACAAGACGGTGTGGGTCTCGGAAGACGGCAAGTGGTTCTTCGACGGCGAGATGCTCACCAACCCCAACCCCAAACCCGTGCAGACCGCGTTGGACCTGATGTGGCTGGAGAAGCGGACCTCCGACCTCTATCGCACGCGCGCGAAGGCCTTCCTCGTTCCCGAGCGCGACGCCGGCGGGTTGAAGGCCGTGGGCATTGCCGTCGAGTCGGGATTCGGGCCGGTCCGCGTCCCCGGTTACGTGACGCCGGACGGCACGCGCTACTTCGGCGGCATGCTCTGGGATTTCCAGATGGACCCGCGGGAGGAGCGCAAGAAGCGCATCGACTTATCGCAGGGCCGATTCGAAGGCAAGCCCGATGGCAAGATCATCATGGCCGAGTACGCCGACATGGAGTGCGGCTATTGCCGCTACCGCGGCCTCCAGATGGACGCCCTCCTTGCCGCCAACCCGGGACTCTCCTACAAGCGCTACTACAAGTTCTTCCCGCTCTGGTTCTCGCATGCGTGGTCGATGAAGGCCGCCTCCGCCGCGGATTGCATCTGGAGGTTCGCCAAGCAGCAGATGTTCGAGTTCAAGAAGCAGGTCTACGCCCAGCAGGCCGTCATGACCGTTTCGGGGATCGACGAGCTGGCGCTGACGTTCGCCGAAGCCGCGGGCATTCCGAAGGCGGACTTCCTCAACTGCTACCTGCGCGACGACAGTCTCGCCGACGTGCGCAAGGACCTCGAGGAGGGCCAGCGGCTCGGCGTGAAGTCGACGCCGACGTACTACGTCGATGGCACCGAGATCACGTGGATCGAAGACAAGGTCATGGAAGATTTCCTGCGGACCAAGGACCCGAACATCAAGACGATCGAGTACGTGAAGCCGTAGGGAAGCGCGTCGATCGCGGGATCCCTCGTCGCTCCGCTCCTCGGGATGACATCGAAAAAGCCGTCATCCCGAGCGGAGCGAGGTAGCCGACCACCGAAGGCAGACCCTCGGCAGTAGGCAACGCCGGGCGAAGCCCGCGCGTTCATCCCGAACTTCTCCGCCCTCCCTACGGCTCGAACGGAATCGGGACCGTCATCCAGGTCCGCACCGAAACGCCGGCTTTTGTCGCAGGTGTGAACGTCCAGCGCCGCACGGCGGAGGCCGCGGCGTCGTCGAGTCCTCCGGGCGCTCCGCGGATGACCTGGACGTCGAGCGGCGCCCCTTTCTCCGACACGAGGACGCGCAACACGACAATTCCGCCGATCCGGGCCTTCAAGGCGAGCGGGGGATAGATGGGCTTGACGATCGTGGCGATGCGCGGCGGGGAGTCGACCTCCTCGAACGCCACGAGAGCGCCCTCGCGCACGGCCGGACGGGTCGGCAGCGGCACGGCGGTCGGGACGATGTGCTCCGCCTCCACGGGCGCCACCGTGGGAACGGAAGTCGGCGCGAGCTCGACGAGCGTGGGCAGGGCCTCGGGCTCCTGCGTCGCGCGCGCAAAAGGCACAGCCGTGGGTCTCTGGGGCTCGGGTGTCGAGCGCGGCCGCATCTGCGCCTCGAGCTTCTGCACCTCGGCGGCCAGGCGGCGCGAAACTTCGTCGCGGAACTCCGCCTCCGACATCGTGGTCGTCGGTCCCGCCGGCGTCGGCTGGAGCTCCGGGAGCAGCGTGGGCGTTGGCCGCACCGTCGCCTCCCGCGCGGGGGACGGAGCCGCGGCCGTTCCGCCCGAGGGCCGCCGGAGCACGACGTAGATGCCGCTGGCGACCGCGGCTGCGGCGAGCACGGCCAGGACCAGTGCTCCGGGTCCGCGACGGCGCGCCGTCTCGGTGTGCAGGTGCGGCCCGCTGGCCGGCTCGTGTGGCGCGGGAGAGGGCGGAGGAGGCGGCGGAGCCGCGGGCGGCGCCGGGCGGGCGTGCGGAGGCGTCCCGGCGCCGTCGAGCGCGGCTTCGCGCTTGCGCGCGCGCGTCTCGGCCTCGATCTCGTCGCGGAAGAGATCGTTGAGGAAGAAGGCGAGGTTGAACGTCGACGGCGAGTAGGGGCCCGAGAACAACAACTTCCCGAGCTCGCGGCGCAGATCCCCGCTCGATTTGTAGCGGCTCTCGGGCGTTCCCAGCGTCATCTTCAGGACCGACTGGATCTCGGGAAGGATGGGCACGCCGGCCCCGCCTCCGGTCCCCTTCAGGACCGCGAGCGGGTCGGGAGGCGGCGGAGTGCCGATCAAGAGCTCGAAGAGGATCGCTCCCACCGAGAAGACATCCGAGTTTCTGCCGATCGCAGCGCTCGCGCGCTCCTCGGGAGCCAGGTACGGAGCCACTTCGCGGGCCAGGCGCGTCTTCGAGATCGCGGGAAGCACGGCCGCCGCGAGCCCGAAACCGGACAGACGGATCTCCCCGTCGTCGGAAATCACGATGAACCCGGGCCAGACGAGGCCGTGGAGCGTGCGATCGCCGTCGATCGTGGTGTTGTAGGCGTGATCCAGGGCCGTCGCGATCTTTTCCGCGATGAGGAGCGCGTGCTCGACCGGAACCTTTCGCGACAGCGAGCGGCACTTCGCCGAAAGGGCCGAAAGGGTCCGGCCACTCGGCTCGTTCCAGGCGATGTACGGGACGCCCTCGACGGCGTCCATGTCCACGCCGCGGGCGACCGCCGGATTCTTCAGGAACCCGTGGATCTCGCCGTTCTCCTCGATTGCGTCGATGAGGGCGTCGGCCGACAGCTCGGGAGATTCCAGGATGCGGAGACGGACGAAGCCGGTGTCGCCGGAGGTGCGCACGGCGCGGTAGACACGCCCGAGCGCGTCCTCTCCGAGCGAGGCGGTCAGCAGATAGCCGCCGAACCGGCGCGGCAGTTGTTCTGTCGTCATCTGGAAGCTTGTCCCTAGTGTCGCCCCGCCGGTGCGCGGGGTCAAGAAGGCTCTACCAGGCACGCCAGGTGAATTTCTCGGGAGGGGATCCCGATGCGACTTCCCCTCTCCCTTCGGTTGGCCCGCGAAGCGGGCCGCTCAGAGTCTGAGTACGCTTCGCACCCAAAGTCAGTTCGGTGGCGCCTCCACAGGGGTCTCGGGTGCTTCGGGATGGTCGTATGGCAGGGCTTCCTTCCGGCGGCGCGCGGCGGTGATCGCGTTCAAGTGTTCTTCGAACGTGCGCGAGAACGCGTGGCCGCCCATGCGGTCGGCCACGAAATAGAGATAGTCGGTCTGCGCCGGCATGACGGCCGCCTTCAGCGCCGTCTCCCCGGGATTGCAGATCGGTCCGGGAGGCAGACCCCCGTTGAGATAGGTGTTGAAGGGCGACGGGTACGCATAGTCGGAACGGTAGAGCGTTCCGGTCCACT
The DNA here is from genome assembly GCA_963733815.1 of uncultured Acidobacteriota bacterium. Lineage (GTDB taxonomy): Bacteria > Acidobacteriota > Thermoanaerobaculia > UBA5066 > Gp7-AA6 > DAHUXD01. The sequence goes on from CAVTEG010000008.1 coordinate 173,064, forward strand.
TTCCGTCCTGCTTGAGGGCGTAGGCCACGGTCGGATCGGCCTGCAGCCGCATCCCCCGCCGGAGGCGGTTCAGGTAGAGGCCCGCGATCACGGGGGCCTCACGGGCTAATGACGTCTCCTTCTGGACGATCGAGGCGAGGGTCACGGCCTGCGGCAGCGTCCATCCGAGAGCGGCGGCGCGGCCGCGCATGTCGGGGGTGAAGTGCTTGCGGAAGTTGGCCAGCATCTGCTCGACGATCTGCCTCGCGGAGGTCGAGCGCGTGACCACGTACGTGTCCGGGAAGAGAAACCCCTCCAGGTCCGAGGCCCCGCGCGCAATCGACGCGATGAGCTGGGGATTCTGGAAAGCGTTTCGGAATGCCTGGGGACGGCTGATTCCCTGGTTCCAGAACAGAGCGAAGGTCTCCTCCGCCGTCAACCCTTCGGGAACGACGATCGTGTACTTGACGACGTCGCCGCGGCCCATCTTCGCCAGGACTTCGGACAGGGGAGCGGGACGCGCGAAACGGTATTCCCCCGCCCGGAGCGGCGTCGAGCTGCCGGCCACGCGGTAATACGCCTCGGCGAGCCAGGCCGGCGAGACCACGCCTTCGCCCGCGAGGCGGCGAAAAATCTCGCTGGTCGGCGTTCCGTATGGGAAGAAGATCGTCACCGAGCCGGGCACCGCTGGCGCCGGCGGATGCTCCAGGCGCCGATAGAGGTAGACCGCCACGGCCAGCGCCAGCAGGGCCAGCAGCAGGCCCAGCCGAAGGACGCGCCGGATCGCGCTCACGGGCCGGGCTCCCCGCTGGCGAGGTAGTCCTCGAGGAGGACCGCGGCCGCCGCGGCGTCGAGGGCCTCGGGCGCCGAGCCCGGGGGCAGGCGGCGCGCCGCCTCGACGGAAGTCAGCGTTTCCTCGTGAAACTTCAACGGCAGGCCGGTTTTCGCGTGCAACTTCTTCGCGAAGGACCGGATTCGCGCCGCGAAGGGGCTCTCGACGCCGTCCGGCGATCGAGGGATGCCCAGGAGCGTGACACCGATCTCTTCCTCGCGGCAGAACCGGACGATCTCCTCGAGGACCGCCGCATCGCTCTTGCGCGAGAGCGTCCGGCGCGGCGTGGCGAGGCGCCCCGACGCGTCCGACGTCGCCAGGCCAATGCGCTTTTCACCGAAGTCGATGGCGAGGATCCGGGCCACCCGAACAGGGTAACCCGGAGGCGGCTTATGATCTCGGTTCGCAACCCCCTGCGAAAGGAGGCCTATGAAACCGACTCTCGGGCTCGCCATCGCGCTCGCCGTCGTCCTCTCCGGATCGCCCGCGCCATCGGAGGCCGGGCCTCCGCCTCCTCCCCAGGCGACCTGCGTCTTCACGAATGCGTCGTACTCCGGCAAGTGCGTGCAGAATGCGGACGTTCCTCAGGGCTCGACGGCGCAGCAGGCGTGCGAGTCGATCCTCCAGTGCCTCAACAACGTGGATTGCGTCAAGACCTTCTGCAACGCGACGACCATCCGGAGCGGCTGGAGGCTGGAGTCGGCGAAATAACGGGCGCGGCTCCCGGCGTTAGAATTCGCCTCCTATGAAAAACCTGGTCGTACTCTCCGCGGCTCGCACGCCGATCGGTTCGTTTCTCGGGAAACTCTCCTCGCTGCCCGCCCCGGCCCTGGGCTCCGTCGCGATTCGCGCGGCCCTCGCCCGCGCCGGTGTCGATCCGAAGGACGTCGAGCAGGTCATCATGGGCAACGTCCTCCAGGCGGGAATCGGCCAGGCGCCGGCGCGCCAGGCCTCGCTGAAGGCCGGTATCCCGGACTCGGTTCCCTGCATCACGGTCCACAAGGTCTGCGGCTCCGGGATGCGCGCCGTCATGGACGCCGGCAACGCGATCCAGGCCGGCGAGTACGAAATCGCCGTCGCGGGAGGCATGGAGTCCATGTCGAACGCCCCTTACCTTCTCGAGAAGGGGCGGACGGGCCTGCGGATGGGCAACGGCACCCTGGTCGACTCGATGATCAAGGACGGGCTCTGGGATCCGTACAAGGACACCCACATGGGCAACTGCGCCGAGCTGTGCGTCTCCAAGTACTCCTTCACGCGCGAGGAGCAGGACGCCTTCGCGCTGGAGTCCTACCAGCGCGCCCAGAATGCGTCGAAGACCTGCCTCTTCTCGGAAGAGATCGCGCCCGTCGAAGTCCCGCAGAAGAAGGGCGACGCCGTCAAGATCGAGTCGGACGAGGAGCCGTTCGCCGCGCCGCTCGAGAAGATGCCGACATTGAAGCCGGCCTTCACCAAGGACGGCTCGGTAACGGCGGCGAACTCGTCGAAGATCAACGACGGAGCGGCCGCTCTCGTCGTCACGTCGGAAGAGAAGGCGAAGGCGAAGGGGTGGAAGCCGGTGGCGCGCATCATCGCCTCCACCGGCGTGGCCCAGGCGCCCGAGTGGTTCACCACCGCTCCGGTCGGCGCGATCCAGCGTCTTCTCGACAAGACCGGGCTGTCGGTCGCCGACATCGACTACTTCGAGATCAACGAAGCGTTCGCGGCGGTCGCGATGGCGGCGATCCGCGAGCTCGGGCTTCCGCGGGAGAAGGTCAACCCGCGCGGCGGCGCCGTCGCGCTGGGCCACCCGATCGGCGCATCCGGAGCCCGCATCCTGACGACCCTGATCCACGCCCTCCGCAAGGACGGCAAGAAGCGGGGCGTGGCGGCCATCTGCATCGGCGGAGGCGAGGCCACGGCGATGCTCGTCGAGACGGCCTGAGCGTTTCGCCCTTCGATCTCGTCGTCGGCGGAAAACCGCGTTTTCGCGCCGAGGCGCCGTGGGCGTGGCGCCTGGTGATGCGCTACTCGAGGTCGCTTCCGGCGCGCGCGCGCACGGCTTCTCCCGACCGCGACCCGCTCGTCGGGGATGCGGCCGGGGATTCTCCCGTGGTCCTGGTCGTGGCCGATCCGGAGGCGTACCTGTTGCCCGAGCCCGCCCTCCGGCTGGTCGCGGATCTTTCGGGCCGGCCGGACTTCGACGTCGTTCTGCCGGTGTCGAACGAGCCCGAGACCGAAGAGGCCCGCTGCGCGCCTCCATTCGTCTACACGACTCCGACGCTGCTGGCGGAGGCCGCGGCGCTCGCGGCGGCTTCCCCGGCGCCGATCCACAGGGCGGTCTCGCCCGCGTCTCCGGTCTACGCGGTACGCCGTCCGACACTGTCGGCGCTCCCGCGAGACCTGCCGCTGCGGGACGTACCGCGCCGGGCGGCGGCGCAGGGATTCTCCGTCGGACTGGACCCCGGCGCCTATCTGCACCGCTATGGCGCCATGGATGCGTCGGCGAGAGAGGATCTTGCCTCGCGCGTGCCCCCCTCCGCCCGCGCGGTGCTCGACGTGGGCTGTTCCCGCGGCGCCACGGCGCCCGCGCTGCGGGCGAGAGGGGTCGCCACGATCGTCGGCATCGAGCCCGACGCCGAGGACGCCGCCGCCGCGGCAAAGGTCTACGACCGCGTGCTCGCTTGCCGGCTCGACGAGGTGGACGAGGACTTCTCGGGCCGCTTCGATGCCATCCTGTTCGGGGACGTCCTGGAGCATCTCGTGGACCCCTCCGACGCCCTCGTACGGGTGCGTCCGTGGCTGGCGAACACCGGGCGCCTGATCGCGTCCGTCCCCAACGCCGGACACTGGTCCGTGGTCGACGACCTCATCCGAGGCCGCTTCGATTACGTTCCGTACGGCCTGCTCTCCGGAACGCACCTGCGCCTCTTCACGCGGCGCACGCTGGAGGATCTCTTCGCCGCCTCGGGATTCGTCGTCGAGGCGATCGACACGGTCGCTCTGCCTTCGTCTCCCGACGGCGATCGGCGACGCGCGCGGCTGAAAGCGTTCCCGGGCGCGTCGGCCGATCTCGACGCGGCCGAGTTCGTCGCCGTCGCGCGCGCCGACCGCGGCCGCTGAACGCGCCTCTCGGTTATCATCGCCACGGATGAAGAGCAAAGTCGCGGCGTCCGCCGACGAGGCCGTCCGTGACGTCTTCGACGGGGCCACGCTGGTCGTCGGCGGCTTCGGACTTTGCGGCATCCCCGAAAACCTGATCGGGGCCCTCGTCCGCCATGGCGCGAAGAACCTGACGGTCGTGTCGAACAACTGCGGCGTCGACGACTGGGGGCTGGGCCAGCTCCTGCGCACGCGCCAGATCCGCAAGATGCTCTCTTCCTACGTGGGGGAGAACGCCGAGTTCGAACGCCAGTTCCTTTCCGGCGAGCTCGAAGTCGAGCTGGTGCCGCAGGGAACGCTGGCCGAGCGCATGCGGGCGGGAGGCGCCGGGATCCCCGCGTTCTACACGCCGGCCGGCGCCGGCACGCTGGTCGCCGAAGGCAAAGAGACGCGAAGCTTCGACGGCCGCGACTACCTCCTCGAGCGAGGAATCGTGGGCGATTTCTCGATGGTCGCGGCCTGGAAGGGTGACCGTCTCGGCAACCTCGTCTATCGGAAATCCGCGCGCAACTTCAATCCGATGGCGGTCACGGCGGGCCGGATCTCGATCGCGGAGGTCGAGGAGCTCGTCGAGGTCGGCTCGCTCGATCCCGAGTGCGTCCACACGCCCGGCGTCTACGTGAACCACATAGTGGTCGCCCCGCGGGAGAAACGGATCGAGAGGCGCACGGTGAGGAAGTCTTGAAAGAATCCGTTGCAGGTTGCAGGTTGCAAGTTGCAGGAAGCCTCCTGCAACCTTCCGCCTGTAACCTGAAACCACGTTGATGCTGACCCGCGACGGGATCATTCGCCGCGCCGTCAAGGAGCTGCAGGACGGTTTCACCGTCAACCTCGGGATCGGCATGCCCACGCTCGTGGCCAACCACATCCCGCCGGGCATGGAGGTCATCCTCCAGTCCGAGAATGGGATCCTGGGCCTCGGGCCCTACCCGGCGGAGACCGAGGTCGATCCCGATCTGATCAACGCGGGCAAGGAGACCGTGACGATCCGCCCGGGGGCGTCCTTCTTCTCGTCGGCGGATTCCTTCGCGATGATCCGCGGAGGCCACATCGACCTCTCGATCCTCGGCGCGATGCAGGTCGACGAAGAGGGATCGATCGCCAACTACATGATCCCCGGCAAGATGGTGAAGGGGATGGGCGGCGCCATGGACCTGGTGGCCGGTGCGAAGCGCCTCGTCGTGACGATGGAGCACACCGCGAAGTCCGGGGAAAAGAAGATCCTGAAGCGTTGCACGCTGCCTTTCACCGGGGTGCGCTGCGTGCATCGGATCATCACCGATCTCTGCGTCTTCGACGTCCTTCCGAACGGTGCCGGCCTCGAGCTGGTCGAGCTCGCACCCGGCGTCACCGCGGACGAGGTCCGGGCGAAGACGGAGGCGGCGTTTCGCGTCGCCTCGACGCCGCGCTCCATGGACGCGTGAAGCCTCTCGGGGCGATCGGCCTCACGGGCCTCTCTTTCCTCATCTCCGCGGCCTCTCTCGCGCAGGATCCGTTCGCTTCGGGAGATCCCTACGAGTCGCGCTTCAAGCAGCGCGCCAACTTCCAGATCAAGTTCAAGACTCCGGAGCCGGGCGGGGAGGTCCGCCTCTACACCAAGAAGCCGGTCCGCTTCGAGAAGGACAAGACCTGGGAGGGCAGCGAGGAAGTCGTCATCGAGTACCAGGACGTCAAGATCACCTGCGACGAGGCGCGCTACGATTTTCCGTCCAAGACGGCGTTCCTCAAGGGCCACGTCGTCATCGATCAGGGCCCGACGCGCCTGACCGGCGTCACCGGCACCTTCCGAATGGACACGAAGACCGGCGTTCTCGAGGACGCCACGGCGGATCTTCCGCCGACCTTCCACATCGTGGCGGACAAGATCGAGAAGATCGCCGAGGCCACGTACAAGATCACTCACGGCGTGTTCACGGCCTGCGAGTTCCCGAAACCCGAGTGGTCCTTCTCGATGTCCGAAGCCACAATCACGCTGGACGACTACGCGCGGATGAAGGACGTGGCCTTCCGCGCCGGGTCGGTGCCGATCTTCTACACGCCGTTTCTGATCTGGCCAACGAAGCAGGACCGCGCTTCGGGCATGCTCGTGCCAGGGATCGGCTACAGCAACCAGCGGGGAGCGTTCCTGGGCCTGTCCTACTACTGGGTGACCGGGCGTTCGACGGACGTGACCACGCAGCTCGACGCCTACACCGACGGTTCGATCGGAGGGGGCGTGGAGGCCCGTTGGAGGCCTACGGACGAGTCGGCCGGGCTCTTTCAGGGCTATGTGATCCGTGATCAGGAGGCGACCGTATGCGTGCCGCTCTCGCAGGCGCCTCCCAACGGGGGGAACGGCTTCTGCACGCTGCCCGACGGCTCCCTCGGCGTCTACACGTTCCAGCCGGAGACCCGGTGGAAGCTTCGCCTCGACCAGGTTTCCGACGATCTCCCCTGGGGTTTCCGAGGAGTGCTGTCGATCCGGGACTACTCGGACGAGCAGTTCCTGCAGGACTTCGAGCGCAGTTTCGCGCTGAACTCGGCGCGGCAGATCATGTCCCGCGGCTTCCTGACGAGGAACGTCGGGACGGATTCTCTGAATATCCGCTTCGAGCGCAGCGAGACGTTCTATGCCTCGACCGTCATCCAAGAGCGCTTCCCGACGGTCGAGTTTCTCCACCGCACGGCGCCGATCGGCTCGAGCCCGATCTACCTGGCGCTGGACTCCTCGATCTCGGGCCTCTACATCAACCGCGGCTTCGATCTTCCCCGCGGCACGTACGGCCGCTTCGACCTGCATCCCGTGTTCTCGTTCCCGTTCAAGACCATTCCGTGGCTGTCGCTCAACGCCACGGCGGGAGGGAGGATCACCTACTACACGGACTCGACCGACGACGCGCAGACCCGGTTCACCGGAGAGACCATCACGCGGACGCTGGGGGAGGGAGGTCTCGAGATGATCGGGCCGTCCTTCTCCCGCGTCTACGACTTCTCACTCGGGCCGTGGGTCAAGTTCAAGCACGTCATCGAGCCGCGCATCACGTACACGTGGGCCTCGGACGTGACGGATCCGACGCACATCCCGGCCTTCGACGAGATCGACCAGGCGCTCGGCCAGAACCAGGTCCGCTACTCCCTCGTCAATCGCCTGCTGGCCAAGCCCGCGGGCGCGGCCGGCTCGGCGGAGGAGATCGCGTCTCTCGAGGTCGCGCAGACCTACGCCTTCGAGCTCCCGCAGACGCTCTTCCCGATTCCGCCCGAGCTCATCACGCAGCGCAAGACGGGTCCCCTCCAGGGGATCCTCCGCCTCTCCGAAGGCGGTCTCTTCCATCTCGACGGGCGCATCGACTACGACACGTTCAACTCGCAGATCACCGCGTCTTCCGTGACCGCGGGCGCCAACTGGGGCTTGAACTACGTCAACTTCAGCTGGTTCGGGAGCAGCCCCGTCGTGCTTCCAAACCTCCCGTCGGTGAACTCCGATCAGTTCCGCTTTGGAGCCGGCTTCGATATCGGGAAGTACTTCCGCCTGGACACGCAGATCGCGTATGACGCGTCACAGAACCTCGTCCAGGAGGACCGCTCCCTTCTGACCTACAAAGGCTCCTGCTACACGGTCTTCCTCGAGATCCGGCAGCTGCGGCTTCCCCCCGCGCCGCGGAACGATTACCGCATCGTCGTCAACCTGAAAGACATCGGGACCCTGCTCGACGTCAACGGATCGCTCGACGCCCTGTTCGGGCGGTGATCTCTCCATTTCATTTAATACAAGCCGCTTCCGGGCTCGCGGCGGGATAGTAGAATTTCGTCAACACTATGGACAGACAGACGGGGCGCGCCCTCCCGCGGTGCTTCGTGGCCGGAGTGTTTCTGCTGACCGCCGTGCCTTGCGCAATCTTCGCGGGCCACTACACGTGGACCACGGCGGGACCGGAACCCGGAATGGTTCTGCAGCTCGTGGTTCATCCCCAGGACGCGAGCTCGGTTCTTCTCACGAGCGGGTATTTCGGGTCTCTCCTCTTCTCCACGAGCGACCAGGGGCGGTCCTGGCGTGAGAACGGGGCCATCTCCTATGCAGCTCAGTTGATCCAGGATCCCTCCGCCGGCTCCGTTCTCTATACGGTCACCTCCGTTCAGGGTGTCGCCGGAGTGTTCAAGTCTCTCGACCGAGGCAGCACGTGGTTTCCGGCCAACAGCGGACTTCCGGATCTGGCGACCATCGGGATCGCGCCCTCCGCGCCCCAACGCCTCTATGCGATCCGGTCAGGCACGCCCGGTTGGGTGTATCGCACAGACGACGGGGGTTCGATCTGGATGCTCGTGTCGAACGCGTACCCGGGGACCTGGACAGGCGACGTCGTTGTCGATCCGTCCGATCCGGACGTGGTCTATGCCGCGTCTTCACCCGGTGTGTTGAAGAGCGTGGACGGGGGAGCGACCTGGGTTCCGGGCGGGACGGTTCCGGCCCTCTACCGGCTCCTGGCCGATCCCACGATTCCCGGCCTGCTGTACGCCGGCACGAACGACGCCGGTGTGTACAGGAGCATCGACGGCGGCGCGACGTGGAATCCTTCGAATACCGGCGTGGAGGATCACTACATCCGGGGTCTTGCGCGGGATCCTTCGAATCCCCAGAAGCTCTTCGCGGCGAGCAACGGTTCCTCGACGTCCGGAGGCGGCGGTCTTTACGTCACGACGAACGGGGGCCAGCTCTGGCAGCCCGTCGACCTGGGCGAGCCCGTGAACCTCGCAACCGCCGTGGCGATCCCTCCGGCGGATCCGTCGATCGTCTACGCGGCCGCGAGTCAGAGCGTCCTGCGCGGCGGACTCTTCCGCAGCGATGATGGGGGCGCGACCTGGGAAAGAGCGGACAAGGGCTTGTCGGGCTACTACAGCAATGCGATCGCTTCGAACCCAGCCGCTGCGGGATCCGCTCTGGCCGTGTCGGGGAACAAACTGTTTCGAACGGATTCCCGAGGCGACGACTGGACGCTCCGCGGAACGACGGAGTTCGGGCTGACGAGTCTGGTTTCGGATCCTGTCGACGAGAACGTCCTCTATTCCGCGTTCGTGACACCCGACCCCGGTGGGGACGGCGTCTACAAGTCCACCGACGGCGGAGCGAACTGGAATCCGGCGACCAACGGGCTTTCGGTGGATACGCTCCATCGACTGTCCGTGGCGCCGAGTGCCGGCGATCACGTCCTCGCGGCGACATTCAACGGCCTCTTCGGAACGTCCAATGGCGGCGATCTCTGGGCTCCGCTTCTCGCAGGCGACGTCCGCGCGGCGGCGTTCGATCCAGCCGACACCGGCATCCTCTACGCGGGGTTCTTCGCGAACCAGGACGAGGATGGACTGCTTCGCTCCGACGACGGCGGTTTGACCTGGAATCCTCCCGGCGGTCTGCCCTCGAGCTATCTGAAGGTCAGCGACGTCCTCGCGCCCGCCTCCGATCCGTCGGCCGTCTATGTTGCCGGCGGAACGCAGGGGGTTTTTCGGAGCGCGGATCGCGGTCTGACGTTTACTCCCGCGAGCACCGGGTTGCCCGGAGCTTTGGCCGCGCCGTACCGGTTCGTGCCCGACCCGACGAGCGCGCAGGCGATCTACCTCTTCACGTACCCCGGCGGCGGGGCTCTGCCCGCGACCGCGCTGTATGCCAACGTTTATCGCACGTCGGACGGAGCCGCCAGTTGGAAGCCGATCCCCGGTGTCCTGCCCACAATCACGTCCGCGACCGATGCCGCGTCGAGCGCCGACGGCCGGGTCCTCTACGCGTCGACTCCGTCCGGCGTCTTCCAGTTCGAGCGTTCCTTCGACGATGTTCCCGACGGCGATCCGTTCTGGTCCGCCGTGGACATCGCCGCGCTGAACGGCGTTACTTCCGGCTGCGGCGGAGGCAACTTTTGCCCGCGAGCGGCATTGTCCCGCGCGAGTGTGGCGGTGTTTCTCGTGAAAGGCCTCCACGACGCCGCGTACTCGCCGGCGCCCGCGACCGGAACCGTCTTCACCGACGTGCCCGCCGACCTCGCGGCCGCCGGTTACATCGAAGAGCTCGCCTCGCTGGGAATCACGTCCGGGTGCGGGGGAGGTGCGTACTGTCCGAGCGCGCCGGTCACAAGGGCGCAGTTCGCGGCCCTGCTGCTGAAGGCCGAGCATGGCGCCGATTACGCGCCGCCGCCGGCGACCGGCACCGTCTTTGCGGACGTGCCGGCCGACGCCTTCGCCGCGGCCTGGATCGAGCAGCTGGCCGCCGAAGGCGTGACCGCCGGATGCGGCGGCGGGAACTTCTGCCCCGGCGACTCGGTCCTGCGCGCGCAGGCCGCGGCCATGGTCGTCCGCGCGCTCGGCCTCTCGTAGGTCGGTTCCCCGGCGAGGTTATGATCTCGCCTCGATGAAAGGTCTGATCCTCTCGGGTGGGAAGGGCACGCGCCTGCGCCCTCTGACCTACACGAACGCCAAGCAGTTGGTTCCGGTCGCCAACAAGCCCGTCCTCTTCTACGGCGTCGAGGCCATCGTCGCGGCCGGGATCAAGGACATCGCCGTGGTCGTGGGCGACACGCGAGCAGAGATCGAGGCGGCGCTGGGCGACGGGTCGCGGTTCGGGGCACGGATTACGTACATCCCTCAGGACGCGCCGCGAGGGCTGGCCCACGCCGTCCTGATCTCGGAGTCCTTCCTGCGGGGAGAGCCCTTCGTGATGTACCTGGGCGACAACGTGATTGCCGACGGGATCACGACGCTCGTGGATGACTACCGCAAACTGGGCTGCAACTCCCAGATCCTCCTGGCGAAAGTCTCCAACCCGTCGCAGTTCGGCGTCGCAGAGCTGGAGAATGGCCGCGTGGTCCGTCTGACCGAGAAGCCGAAGGAGCCGCGCTCGGATCTCGCCCTCGTCGGCGTCTACATGTTCGACGACAGCGTCTTCGAAGCGGTCAAGGCGATCCGGCCGAGCGCGCGCAACGAGCTGGAGATCACCGACGCGATCCAGTGGCTCGTGGACCACGGCAAGACCGTGCATCCGCACTTAGTCTCGGGCTGGTGGAAGGACACGGGCAAGATCGAGGACATGCTCGAGGCCAACCGCATCATTCTCGACACCTTCACGGCGCGCGGCCTGGAAACGGTAGACGGCCAGTGCCGGGTCGAGGGGAAGGTCGTCATCGAGAAGGGAGCGAAGATCGAGCGCTCGACGGTCCGCGGTCCGGCGATCATCGGGGAAGGCGCCCATGTCCGCGACGCCTTCGTGGGTCCCTACACCGCCGTGGGCTCCGGCTGCTTCATCGACCGATGCGAGATCGAGAACTCGATCGTGCTCGAGGGCTCGCGGCTCGAGCGGATCCCGGTGCGGATCGCCGATTCTCTCATCGGCAAGAACGTCCGGATTCACCCGGGGGTCGAGCGGCCGCGAGTCCACCGCTTCCTCGTCGGCGACAACTCGGAGATCGGAATCGTATGAAGATCCTGGTCACGGGGGGCAGCGGCTTCATCGGCTCGAACTTCATCCGCCACGTCCTCGAGTGCCGGGGCGAGAAGGTCTCGATCGTCAACCTCGACAAGCTGACCTACGCCGCCAATCCCGCCAACCTCGCCGACGTCGCGGACCGGCCCAACTACCGGTTCGTCCGCGGCGACATCGTGGACCCCGACGTCGTCGGCGTCGCGATGGAGGGCTGCGACGCGGTCGTCAACTTCGCCGCCGAGACGCACGTGGATCGATCGCTGCTGGGAGACGCGTCCTTCATCGAGACCGACGTGCGCGGCGTCTTCGTCCTTCTCGAGGAAGCGCGGCGGCGCCGGGTCGACCGGTTCATCCAGATCTCGACGGACGAAGTCTACGGAACGATCCCGACCGGCTCCTTCACGGAGGAGTCTCCGCTGAATCCGCGCAACCCCTACGCCGCCTCGAAAGCCGGAGGCGACCGCCTGGCCTACTCCTACTGGGCGTCCTACAAGATGCCCGTCATCATCACGCGAGCGTCCAACAACTACGGTCCGTACCAGTACCCCGAGAAGCTGATCCCGCTCTTCGCGACCAACGCCATCGACGAACAGCCGCTGCCGCTCTACGGCGACGGAAAAAACGTGCGCGACTGGCTCTTCGTGCGCGACCACGCCGCGGCGATCGACTTCCTGCTCGACACAGGGGAGCCGGGCGAGACCTACAACGTCGCTGGCGGCAACGAGGCGGAAAACATCGAGATCACGCGCCGCGTGCTCGCCGAGCTCGGCAAGCCCGAGACGCTGATCCGCTACGTGGACGACCGTCCGGGACACGACCGCCGCTACTCGCTCGACGCCTCCAAGCTCCGCCGCCTCGGCTTCAAGACCAGCACTCCCTTCGCCGAGGGGCTCTCGGAGACGGTGCGCTGGTATCGCGACCACGAGGCGTGGTGGCGCCCCATCAAGGAGCGGGACGCGGCCTACCGCGAGTTCTACCGCTCGCAGTACGAGCGCCGCCTGGAGACCTCGACCGCGACGGCCAAGGCCCCGGGATAACCTCGTCGCGGATGGCCGACGCGGCCGGGCCTTCTCTCGACACCCACGCCGCCCTGCTGGCGGCACCAAGGCCCGTCCCGCGTGCCCGGCGCCGCGTCCTGGTCACGGGCGCCTCCGGGATGCTCGCCTCGGACGTCTCGCCCCTGCTCGCGGCTTCCGGATGGGAAGTCTCCGCGCGGCCGAAGACCGATCTCGACGTCGCCGATGCCGCCGCGGTCTCGAGGGCGCTGCGGGAGCTGCGCCCGGACGTCGTCGTCAACTGCGCGGCGTTCACGAAGGTCGACGCCTGCGAGACCGACCCCCGCGCCTTCGAGGTCAACGGCGCCGGCGTGGCGAACCTCGCCGATGCCTGCGGGCACGTGGCGGCCCAGCTCGTCCAGATCTCGACGGACTTCGTGTTCGACGGAACGAAGGCCGCGCCGTACGCCGAGGACGATCCCGTCCATCCGCTCTCGGCCTACGGACGAAGCAAGCGGGCCGGCGAAGAGGCTGCGCTCCGCCTGCCGGGAAGCCTCGTCGTGCGGGCATCGTGGCTCTTCGGCCGCTCGGGATGGAACTTCATCGAGGGCATCCTGAAGCAAGTCGAGGCCGGAAAGAACCGGCTCTCCGTCGTCGTGGACCAGATCGGGCGGCCCACGGCGACGACCGACCTCGCCGAGGCGCTACTGGCGCTGCTGGAGGCGGGAGCCGCGGGTGTCTACCACTTCGCCAATCGCGGCGAGGTCAGCTGGAACGACTTCGCAAGAGAAATCCTCTGGCTGGCCGGCCGTTCCGACGTCGCCGTGGATCCCGCCACCTCGGAGGAGATCGCCCGTCCCGCGCGACGCCCCGCGTATTCCGTTCTGGACACGGGCAAGTTCGAGCGGCTGACCGGCCGGCGGATCCGTCACTTCCGCGACCCCCTCGCGGAGTACCTGGCCCGGCGCGCGCGCCCGGAGGCGTGACCGCCGGTTTCGCCCTGTAAGATCTGCGGGTTCGAAACCAACCGGAGGAGAAACTTCCATGCACCGACGCATCGTGGCCTTCGCGGCACTCTTCGCGGCGAGCCTGGCGGCCTTCGCCGCGACTCGTCCGTTCAACCTCGGAGACCTCGCCCAGATCCGCGGCGTCTCGGACCCCCAGATCTCGCCCGACGGCGCCTGGGTCGCTTACAGCGTGCGAACCACGGACTTCACCGAGGACAAGAACGACACCGACATCTGGATGACGAGCTGGGACGGGAAGGAGTCGGTCCGGCTGACGCGGAGCAAGAACTCGGAGAACACGCCGCGCTGGAGCCCGGACGGGAAGTATCTCGCGTTCCTCTCCTCCCGGGAGGACGACAACGACGCGGCGCAGGTGTGGCTGCTCCCGCGGATGGGCGGCGAGGCGGAGAAAGTGACCGACCTGAAGGGCGGTGTCGAGGACTACGACTGGTCGCCCGATGGGAAGCGGCTCGTCCTGCTGGTCGAGGATCCGGATCCGGATGCCGCCTCCGGCGACGACGAGGGCAAGAAGAAGAAAAAGACGAAGAAACCGATCGTCATCGACCGCTACCAGTTCAAGCAGGACGTCAGCGGATATCTCGGAAAGCTCCGCAACCACATCTACCTTCTGGATCTCGCGAGCCGAGAAGGCGGAACAGCTCACGTCCGGCGATTTCGATGAGGGCGCTCCGGCGTTTTCCCCCGACGGGAAGACGATCGCGTTCGTTTCCAAGCGCGGCGCCGCCGATCCCGACCGCACCGACGCCTGGCAGATCTTCGTGATCGAAGCTCGGAGCGGCGCCTCCCCCCGGGCCTTGACGCACGACGAGTTCGCGAACAACCCGCCGGAGCTCGGAAGCGGACTCGCATGGAGCCCGGACGGGCGCTGGATCGCGTTCGTCCAGGGCGGCCCGGACAAGATGATCTATTACGGCCTCAACAAGCTCGCCGTGGTGCCTTCCGCGGGAGGACCCACCCGGATCGTGACCTCCGGCGTCGACCTGAACGTCCTCAATCCGCAGTTCACGGCGGACGGAGCCTCGATTCTCTTCAACCTGGAAGAGGACCAGGCCGTGCACCTGGCAAAGATTCCGTTTGCCGGCGGACCGATCGAGCGCCTCGTCGGCGGCCGGCGGGTGGTGAATGACTTCTCGATCTCGGACAACGGCCGCATCGCGGTGCGCATCGGTTCGCCGTCGGCTCCCGAAGAGATCTTCGCGCTCGACGGCAAGGAGCCGCGGCCGCTGTCCCGCCAGAACGACGCCTGGCTCGCTCAGGTCAAGCTCGGTTCCGTCGAGGAGACGAAGTTCCAGAGCAAGGACGGTACCGAGATCCACGGCTTTCTGGTCAAACCTCCGGATTACCAGCCCGGCCGCCGCTACCCGACGATCCTGCGGATCCACGGAGGTCCCGTGGGGCAGCACGAGTGCGGGTTCGAAGAGGACTGGCAGTGGTTCGCGGCCAACGGCTACGTCGTCGTCGCGGTCAACCCGCGCGGAAGCTCCGGCCGCGGCGAGAAGTTCCAGTCGGCGATCTACGCCGACTGGGGACGCGTGGACGTCGAGGACGTCCTGGCCGGAGTGGACGACGCGGTGGGGAAGGGGATCGCCGATCCGGACCGCCTCGCCGTCGGCGGCTGGAGCTACGGAGGGATCCTCACCAACTACGTGATCGCCTCGACCACCCGCTTCAAGGCCGCGACCAGCGGCGCCGGCATGTCCAACATCCTGGCCGGGTACGGCACCGACCAGTACATCCGCGAGTACGAGCAGGAACTGGGCCCGCCCTGGAAGAACACCGAAGGGTGGATGAAAGTGTCGTTCCCCTTCCTGCACGCCGACCGCATCAAGACGCCGACGCTCTTTCTCTGCGGCGAGGCGGATTTCAACGTTCCGCTGATCAACTCCGAGCAGATGTACCAGGCGCTCCGGAGCCTGGACGTGCCGACGCAGCTCGTCATCTATCCGGGGCAGCACCACGGAATCCGGAAGCCCACGTACGTTCGCGACCGGCTGGAGAGGTACGTGGCCTGGTACGACAAGTACACGCAGGCGAAGGTTCCGGCGCCGGCGGCCGCGGGGACGGCGACGGCGGCGCACTGATCGAAGAAATCTCGTGACGCCCGCGGAGTGGCAGCGCAAGGCGGTCCACGCGGGCTTCGGCCTCTGCGCCCTGGCGCTGCGCTGGCTGGACTGGCGCGCGGCCGCCGCGTGCGCGCTCGTGGCGCTCCTCTTCAACCTCGCCGCGATGCCGCGCCTGGGCCGGCGGCTTTACCGTCCCGGCGTGATTCGCCACGACTCCGGGATCGTCGCGTACCCCGCGATGGTCCTTCTCCTGATCCTCGTCTTTCGCGACCACTACCTTCCGATCGCGGCGGCGGTCTGGGCCATGATGGCCTTCGGCGATCCCGCCGCGGCGATCGTGGGACAGTCCGTGGGCGGACCCGCTCTTCCCTGGAACCGCCGAAAGACGTGGGTGGGCCTGCTCGCCGACTGGGCGGTGGCCGGGACCGCGTCGGTCCTGGTGTTTCTCTTCGTCAGCCGCCGCGAGCCCGCGGCCGATTCGGTGGCGATCCTGATGATCGGAGCCGGGATCTACGCGCTACTGGAGTCGATCGAGACGGGCGTGGACGACAACATCGTCGCGCCTCTGCCCGCCGCTCTGGCGATCTACCAGATGGGTCTCCACTGGCCGCCGCGGCTCCCGTCGGGGAGCTGGCTCGCCGTCGCCCTGGCGATCAACGTCGCGGTCGCTCTCGTCATGGGCGCCCTCGGCATCGTCAAGCGCTCGGGCGCGGTCGCCGGCGGCATCGCCGGGTTCCTCATCCTCGGGTTCGGCGGCTGGCCCGCGTACGCGCTGCTGTGGTCCTTCTTCCTGCTCGGCACGCTCGCGACGCGTCTGGGATATCGGCGCAAGGCCGCGGCCGGCCTGGCGCAGGCGGATTCGGGGCGGAGAGGCGCGGCGCATGTCACTGCGAACTGTGGCGTTCCGGCGGCGCTCGTGCTCCTCGGCGTTCCCGACCTCGCCCTCGTCGCGGCGTTCGGGGCGGCCCTCGCGGACACGCTCGGAACCGAGGTCGGCACGCTGTACGGGCGCACCGCCTTCTCGCCGCTGGGCTTTTCGTCTCTGCCACCGGGCACGCCCGGCGCCGTGTCCTGGCCCGGCACGGCCGCGAGCCTCGCCGGGGCTGCGGCCCTTGGGGCGGTGGGCTGGAGGCTCGGTCTCTTTCCGACTTCGCTGCTCTGGGCCGTGACCCTCGGAGGATTCCTCGGCGCTCTGGCCGAGAGCGTCCTCAACGACTTTGGAAGGCGCGCGGGGTTCCGCCTCGACCACGAGTTCGCCAACGCCCTGAACACGTTCGTCGGCGCGATGCTGGCTCTGCGTCTGGCCGGAGGAAACGCCGCGTGAAGCACTACCTGAGGCTGGCGCGGCCCTTCACGCTGCTGCCGCCGCTTCTGGGGATCGTCTCCGGCGCCGTCTGCGCTTTCGGGTCGGCCCACAATCCCGATCCCGCGCGACGCGTGACGTGGGCGGTGGTGCTGACCATCGCGGTCGGATCGCTCTGCGCTTCGGCGATGAACGCCGCGTCCAACATCGTCAACCAGATCGCGGACCTGGAGATCGACCGGAAGAACAAGCCGGACCGGCCGCTCGTGACGGGAGACGTTCCGATCGGGAAGGCCTGGGCCGCGGCCGCGGCTCTCTACGTCGTCGCGATCCTGCCGACGTGGCTCGTTGTGCCGTATCCGCACCAGAGCTTCACAGAACGGCTGAACGCGCCGCTGCCTCTCCATGCGGCCTTCTTCATCTACTGCATCGGGGCTCTGGCCACGTTCGTCTACTCGTTTCCGGCGTTCGGCCGCTCCAAGCGCCACTGGTTCTGGGCCAACTTCACGATCGCCGTGACGCGGGGCGGGCTCCTGAAGGTCGCGGGCTGGTCCTTCGTCGCTGAGGTTTGGATCGGCGAGCCCTGGACGATCGGCGGGATCTTCGCGCTGTTTCTCCTGGGGGCGACCTCGACGAAGGACTTCTCCGACATGGAGGGCGATCGGGAGCACGGCTGCGTGACGCTGCCGGTGCGTTTCGGAGTCGCCCGGGCCGCGAAGATGATGGCCCCGTTCTTCGTGATTCCCTGGCTCTTGATCCCGGTCTTCGCGTGGCTGCCCGCGGAGGGCTGGCGGCTGACCGGCAACCGGACCTTCCTGACCGTCCTGGGCCTCTCGCTCGCGGCCTGGGGCGCCTACACGGCGCGCCTGCTCCTGCGAAATCCGGAAGAGCTCGCGACGTCCGAGAACCATCCCGCCTGGACGCACATGTACCTTATGATGATGGCCGCCCAAATCGGCTTCGCCGTCGGCTACATCGTTTGATTCGCCGGAAACGCGGGCCTGCCCGCAGGGAGGTCGTGATGCATCGACGGAACCTCTCCCTTCTCCTCATACTGCTCCTCTCCGCATCGGCTCTTTCCATGCCCCTCATGTATCGGGGTCAGACGGTGATCGACATCCCGCAGCCAGGCCAGGACGTCGAGCTCTCGAGCCTGTCCTACAAGGCGAACGCCTTCGAGGCCAAGTTCTTGACCGTGCGGCTCGAGCCGAAGGGCGCCGCCGACGCGGACCCCCTTCGAGGAACCTGGACCTTCATCGGATCGAACAACGACGGTCAGATGCACAAGACGGAAGTCTGGGTCCGTCTCCTGGACGAGTCCGGCAAGCAGGTCGCGATGTTCTCGAACAAGTGCACCCTTCCCCCGGGGACACACGATTTTCCCTGCGTCGTCAATATGGAGATCAAGGCCGAAACCTGGAAGTCCGTTAAGAGTGTGCGCATCGTCGCCGACTTCCTGAGCTGACGCGCTAAAATAGAGCCGATGAAGGACAACGCGGCGGCGCCGGCCCTGCCGCAGTCCTCCAGCGGCGAAGAGCTCAAGATCCGTTGGAGCGGGCTGTCGGTGACGCTCGACGAGCGCACTCTGAACGCGATCGTCCACCGGCTGGTCGACCGGATCCCCGATCTGGAAGACCTGAAGCTGCGCGTGACGGAAGGGGAGCTCGCCGCGACCGTGATTGTCCACCGTTTCGGCGTGCCCCTCTCGGCCCGCGCGACCCTTTCGCAGCTGCGGCTCAAAGACGGCTTCCTGGCCTTCGTCCTCGACAAGGTGCAGGCGCTCTCCTTCATTCCGATTCCCGACCAGCTGCTGACGTACCTCGTGCAGAAGGCGCCCCCGGGCCTTCTGACCTGGTACCGCGACGACCGCATCATGGTCGTCAACCTCAACGACTGGTTGCCGGGTGGGATGGATCTCTCCCTCGAGCGCACGGAGTTCACGGAAGGGGCGCTCACGCTCCATTTCGCGACGGGGTCCTTCGACATCACCGCCCTCCTCGAAGAGAACTTCCCGGAGCTCGAAGGCTAAGCGGCGCTTGCAGCGTCGACGCGAGCCCGCAGTCCTCCTCGCCGTCGGCGCGGCGCTTCTCATCCTGTCGGGTATCGGCGCGAAAGACCGCTATACCTGGATCCTCGAGGTGGCTCCGATCTTCGTCGCGGTGCCGATCCTCGTCTGGACATACAAACGCTTTCCGCTGACGCCTCTCGCATATCGGCTCATCCTCGTGCACGCGTGCATCCTGATGCTCGGCGGCCACTACACGTACGCCGAGGTTCCGCTCGGCGACTGGATGAAGGATCTCTTCGGTTTCTCGCGCAACCACTACGACCGGATCGGACACTTCGCGCAGGGCTTCGTCCCGGCGATCCTCGCCCGGGAAATTCTGCTGCGTAAGACGCCTCTGAAGTCCGGAGGCTGGCTGTTCTTCCTCGTCACCTGCGTCTGCATGGCAATCTCGGCCTTCTACGAGTTCGTCGAGTGGTGGACCGCGCTCGCTTCGGGTCAGGCGGCCACGGCGTTCCTCGGCACGCAGGGCGACGTCTGGGACACGCAGTGGGACATGTTCCTGGCGTTCGTCGGCGCGATCACGGCGCAGCTGACCCTCTCGCGCTACCACGACCGGCAAATCGCGCAGCTCCGGGCTTGAAGCGGGTCTTCGCGGTCCTGGGATTGCTCGCGATCCTCGTCGCGCTCGCGGCTGCGTGGGTCGTCCGGTGCACGTTTCCCCGCCAGTCGGGCACCCTTCGCGTGGCCGGGCACGCCGCGCCGATCCGGATCGAGACCGACGCTCGCGGCGTTGCGACGATCCGGGCGCAGTCGATTCCCGATGCGATGTTCGGGCTCGGCTACGCGCACGCGCGCGACCGTCTCTGGCAGATGGAGTTCGAGAGACGCGTCGGCTCGGGACGGCTGGCCGAGATTCTCGGAAACGGTCTCGTCCCGGCGGATCGGTTTCTGCGGACGGTCGGTTTCCGGCGCGCGGCGGAGGCCACCGAGAAACTCCTCTCCGCGGACAGCCGGCGCCTCCTCGAGGCATACGCCGCGGGCGTGAACGCCTTCTTCGCCGCCGATTCCGCGCGGCCGATCGAGTTCCGGCTGCTCCGCGTTCCGGCCGAGCCCTGGACGCCGACGGACAGTCTCGTCTGGGGCAAGATGATGGCCTGGGACCTCGCCGGCAATGCCCGTGAGGAGATCCGGCGCGCGCGCTTCATCCAGGCGGTGGGTCCCGAGAAGGCCGCCCAGCTTCTTCCGCTGCCCGCCGCCGAACCCACGATCCTGAGCTCCTCGCAGTGGCCGGCCGGCGTCTTGGCCGGCCAGGCCGCCGCTCCGCCCGCCGCCCCCTGGAAACCGCTCGGCGAGGCGTTCGACTCGCTCGCGGCGCTGGGTCTTTCCAAGGGCGAGGCCTTCGGCAGCAACTCCTGGGTCCTGTCCGGCGCGCGCACCGCCAGCGGGAAACCGATCCTCGCAAACGATCCGCACCTGGGACTCCGCGTCCCCTCGGTCTGGTACCTCGCGTCCTTCGACGCTCCAGGTCTGCGGGCCACGGGAGCGACGCTTCCGGGAATTCCCGGCGTGGTTATCGGGCACAACGATCGGATTGCCTGGGGAATCACGTCTCTCGAGCCCGACGTCCAGGACCTCTTCGTCGAAGAGGTCGATCCTCGAAATCCGTCGCGCTACCGCCACCGCGGGGAATGGAAGACCTTCGAGGAGCGCCGAGAGACGATCCGCGTGCACGGCGGCGCCGACCACATTCTGACGGTGCGGAGCTCGGTGCACGGGCCGATCGTCACGGACGCGCTGTCCGGCGCCGGGCGGCTCGGATCGGCCGTTGCGCTCCGGTGGACGGGACTCGATCCGGACCCCAGATCGACCGAGGCCTTCCTCGCGATCGCGACGGCCCGAAACTGGCCGGAGTTCCTCGCCGGTGCACAGGAGCTGCGCGCGTCGGCGCTCAACCTCGTCTACGCCGACGTCGATGGCCACATCGGGTATGCCGCCGGGGGAGCCATGCCGGTCCGGCCCCGCGCGAACGGGCTGCTCCCCGTGTCCGGAGCCGGGGACAACGACTGGTCGGGATTTCTGCCGGCCGGGGATCTCCCGCGCGTTCTCGACCCCGACACCGGATTCATCGTCACGGCCAACAATCGCGTGATTCCGGCCGAACCGTATCCGTACGGTCGGACGTGGGGCGAGCCGTGGCGCGCCTCCCGGATCATCGAGCGGATCGCGGAGAAGCCGCGCCTGAGTCCGGACGACGTCGCGACGATTCAGATCGACCGCGTCTCGCTCCTGGCGCGGGCGCTTCTTCCGTACCTGCGCGACACGCAGCCGTCCGACGCCGCCTCACGCGACGCCCTGGCGAGGCTATCGGGGTGGGACGGAGAGATGGCGCCCGAATCCGTGCCGGCCGCGATCTACGCCGCCTGGTTCGTCGAGCTCGCGAAGATGCCCGAAGACGAGCTCGGCGACGTGCCGCGCGGCCGGACGAGAGGCCGGTTTCTCATCGACGTGTTCCGGGAGCACGGCGAATGGTGCGACGACGTCCGAACGCCGCAGATCGAGACGTGCGCCGCGTTTCGGGCGGCGTCCCTCGCGCGGGCCGTGGCCTTCCTCGGGAAGCGCTTCGGGGCGGACCCGTCGGGCTGGCGGTGGGAACGTCTGCACCGCGCCGTCTTTCCGCACGACGTCTTCCACGAGGTCGGGCTCCTGCGCCGCTTCTTCGATCTCGAAATCGGCCAGGGCGGCGACGTCGCGACCGTGAACGTGGGCTCCTTCGCGCAGGATGGATCCTTCGAAATGGACGACGGGCCGAGCTATCGACAGATCGTCGATCTCGCGGATCCCGGGCGTTCGCGGTTCGTCCACACGACCGGCCAGTCGGGCAACGTCTTCTCGCGGCACTACCGCGACTTCCTGCGCGAGTGGCGCTCCGGCCGCTACTTCGAGATCGGGACGACGCCCGCCGCGGACGTCCTCATTCTGGAGTCCCGGTGATGCTCCGCAGCACGCCCGTCCACAGAAACCCGTCGGTGACGTAGCGGTCTCCGCCGCCGTTGCGGTCTTCTCCGGCCGGATGGGGCCCGTCGCTCGCGCGCACGCGCTCGAGCCGTCCGCCCCGCGCGAGGTCGGCGAACAGCGTCGCGCGCTCGACGTCCACGTCGGGCTCGATGTGGTGCATGACCTCGCCGGTCCGCCGCGACACGCCGACGCTGCGGTCGAACGTCGCCGCTCCGATCCAGTAGGCGTCGCCGCCCTGCCAGAGCCGGACGTGGTGGCGGCGGCGAGGGCTCTTTCCCTCGACTCTCTCGAAAGCGAGGTCCTGGGGCCGGCCGAAAAGGAAGTGCCGGCTGACGGGCGCCGAGGAATACGGGCGGTTGAACAGGATGCTGGCGGCGTCGCGAATTCCCGAGCGCCACGAGATCGGATCGGCCGGTTCCCAGCCGGCCGCCTCCATGGCCGCGACGACATCTTCGCGCGACCCAACGAGGGCGACGTTCAGCGGGTCGGCGGGAATCCCCTCGGCCGTCCGCGAGCAGCCCGTCCCGGACGAGGCGGGCGCCAAGCGCTGATAGCCCTTCCAGGAGAGGGGGAGGACGACGTAGGCCAGACCCGCATAGGCGGGCAGCGCCAGCACCACCACCGCCGCGGAACGAATGATCCGGGTCACTCGGAGATGTTAGCCGTTCCGGGGGTGAATGGAAGATGAACCCGGCGGCGAGAGCAATCCCGGCCAGAATTGCCCCTGCGCGCGGCGCACGGCCTCGAGAATCCGCGCCGCGATGGGCGAGGGGGCTCGGTCGGGATCGGCTGCTGCCGCCTCGCCGAGCAGCACGCGGAGGCTCGCCGCCGCCGAGGCCGAGATCGCGTCGAGGTTGTAGCCGCCCTCCAGGGCCAGGACGACGCGGCCGCCGGCGAGTCCCAGAAGCCGGGAGGTCATCGCGGCGTATCCGGCGGGCGTGATGCGCATCGAGCCCAGCGGGTCCCCCTCGGCCGCGTCGAATCCGGCCGAGACCAGTACGAGGTCCGGATCGAAGGCGCGAGCGACCGGCAGCAGGATGCGGTCGAAAGCCGCCAGGTACTCCGGGTCGCCCATTCCGCCGGGCCACGGCACGTTGACCGTGAATCCACGGCCTTCGCCGCCGCCGACTTCTTCGATGGCCCCGGTTCCCGGGTAGAACGGGAACTGGTGCGTCGAGAAGTAGAGGACCGACGGTTCATCCCAGAAGCTGTGCTGCGTCCCGTTGCCGTGGTGAAGATCCCAGTCCACGATCAGGACCTTCGCGGCGACGCCCTGCTCCTGCGCCGCGCGCGCGGCCACCGCGACGTTGTTGAAGAGGCAGAAACCCATGGCGCGGTCCGCCTCGGCGTGGTGCCCCGGCGGACGCACGAGAGCGAGCCCGTTCGCGATCTGCCCGCGCGCGACGGCGAGGCCCATGTCCACGAGCCCTCCAGCGGCCAGGCGCGCCGCGGCGTGGGAGTCCCGGGACGTGTAGGTATCCGGATCGAGCTGCCGGAACTCCGCGTGCTCGGTCGCGGCGATCGTCGCGAGGTGCTCGGACGTGTGGATCGCCAGGAGCTCCTCGTCCGTAGCGGGCCGGACGGGAATGCCCATGCAGCGTGCCGTGAGATCGTCCGCGTCCAGGCGGCCCTTGATCGCGACGAGGCGGCCGGGGTGCTCGGGATGGTCGTAGGGCGCCCGATGGAGGAGGAAGCGCTCGTCGAAGAGAAGCCCGGTGCTCACGCGTCGAGCAGGCGGCGCAGGGCGTCCGGGTCCAAGACCGGCGCCTTGCAGGCGAAACTCTCGCAGACGTAGGCGGCGGCTTTTTCGCCGCCGGTCCGGCCTTCCACGAGGCCCGAAAGTTCCGGAACCGAAGCGGCGGAATCCGCGTGCGCGACGACGCGGTTCGGGTTCGGGCTCGCGAAGACGGCGCGCCGCAGAGCTTCGAAGTCCTCGCGCGCCGGCTCGCCGGACAGCACGACTTCGCGAGACGGCGCCGATGCGAGGTCGAGCGCCGAGAGAAGCCGGGGAAAAGCCGTCGGCGCCTTCGCCAGGATCGGAGCGAGCGATTCGAAGATCCGTACCGCCCGCTGGCGATAGGCCTCCTCTCCGGTGAAGAGCGCCAGGCGCAGGAGGTTCGAGGCCGCAACCGAGTTGGACGACGGCGTCGCGCCGTCGTAGGTCTCCTTCGGGCGCACGATCAATCCGTCGTGTCCCGCGGCCGACAGGAAGTACCCGCCGCGCGGATCCTCGAACTCGGCGTCGAAGACACGCTGGAGGCGGACGGCGTGCGCGAAATATCGCGGCTCGAAAGTGGCTTCAAAGAGGTCCAGCAGCGCTTCGATGAAGAACGCATAGTCGGTCGCGAAGCCGGGAATGTCCTGCGGGCTCCCTTTCCCTCCGGGAGAGAGTTGGCGTGAGGGCCGGTGGAGAAGCCGGCCGTCGCGCACGGCGTTTTCGAGGATGCGGTCGGCGGCCGCGCGCGCCGCGGCCTCGAACCGAGGCTCCTCCAGAACCCGGCCGGCCAGCGCGAACGCCGAGATCGCCAGTGCCGTCCAGTCGGTCAGGAGCTTGTCGTCGGTGCCGGGCCAGACGCGTTGGGCGCGGATGTCGTACATCTTCCGCCGCGCGTCCCGGAGAACGGCGGCGATCTCTTCTTCGGTCCTGCCGAATTCGGCTGCGAGCTCCGGCAGGGTTCGGACCACCGACAGAACCGTTTCGCCGTGCTCGAAGTTGCCGCCGGACGTGACGCCAAACCGGGCCCCAACTACGGGCGCCGCATCCGGGCCGACGGCGGCCGCGAGCGATTTCGGATTCCAGACGTAGAAGGTTCCCTCCTCGCCGCCCGAATCGGCGTCCTGCGCCGCGAAGAATCCGCCGCCGGGAGGCGTCATCTCTTTCAGCAAATAGTCGAGCGTTTCCCGGACCACGCGGGCGTCCTCGGGATCTCCGAACGCGCGGTACGCGACCGTGTAGAGCCTCGCCAGCATCGCGTTGTCGTAGAGCATCTTCTCGAAATGCGGCACGAGCCAGCGCGCATCGACCGAGTAGCGATGGAAGCCGCCGCCGATCTGGTCGTACATGCCGCCCGCGGCCATCGCCCGCAGAGTCGCCTGCACCATCTCGCGCGCCCGGTCGTTTCCCGCAGTTCGCGACACGCGGATCAGCAGCTCCAGACGCATCGTCGGCGGAAATTTCGGGGCGCCCCCGAAACCGCCGTACGTCGGGTCGAACTGTCTCTCCAGCGACGCCAGCGCGGCGTCGAAGACCTCGGGCCCCGGAACCGCGGCTTCGGGCAGCGCGGCTCCGGCCTCCGCGCGCAGGTGGCCCAGCATCTCTTCGGCCGAGGACTCGAGCTCCTCGCGGCGCGTCTTCCAGGCTTCCGCGATCGCCGACAGGATGCGGAGGAATCCGGGCCGGCCCCAGCGGTCGTCGGGGGGGAAGTACGTCCCGCCGTAGAACGGACGGCCGTCGGGCGCGAGAAACAGCGACAGCGGCCATCCTCCCGAGCCCGTCATCATCTGGACCGCCTGCATGTAGATGTCGTCGACGTCGGGGCGCTCCTCGCGATCGACCTTGATGGACACGAAGTCGCGGTTGAGGGCGTCCGCCACGCGCGCCGTCTCGAAGGACTCGTGCTCCATGACGTGGCACCAGTGACAGGTCGAGTAGCCGATCGACAGAAAGACGGGCTTGTTTTCGGCGCGCGCCTTCGCGAAGGCCTCTCGGCTCCACGGGTACCAGTCCACCGGGTTGTCCTTGTGCTGGAGAAGGTAGGGGGAGGACTCGAGGGCCAGCCGATTCGCCACGACGCGAGGATATCGCCGTCGGCCCCTGCGGCCTGGAACCTGAAACCCGATGTTACGAGATCTTCAGGCCCTTCTTCCTCGGCACCGCCGTGACCGTGATCTCGTTGTCGCCGTCCTTGATCGTCACGACGTCGCCGGGGCCGAGCTCGTCCAGACCTCGCAGGACTTCGGACATCGAGAGGGAATGCCCTTCTTCGAGACCCTCGACCAGGTTGCGCGGCACGCGAAGGCGGACGTGCTTGTCCCACTCGTCTTTGATGTCGACCACGAGCATCTTTCCTTCGGGGCGCACTTCGATCGTGGCGTCGTCCTTCTTGATCACGCCGGGCTCGCCCTCCTTGCTCTGGTCGGCGGCATCGAGGATGTCGCGCGGCGTGACGTCGCCCCGGGCCCACTCGTGCTGGAGGTCGGCCTTGATCTCATGCATCGGCGCAAACTTCGCAAAATGGGCGACGAGGCCCGACGGCACCGAAAAGGAGGCGTGACGGGTCGCATCGCCGTCTTTCTCGGTGACCTCGACCCGGAAGCTGCGGATCCTCCGAAACTCGGCGGCGGGACGGTGCCAGAAGGCCATCGCCAACGCAGCCAGAACGACGATGAAGAGTCCCAGGACGACCGCGCGCAGGTCTTTGGACATGCTCGTACTCTCCCACCTTTCCTAACGCCGGGACTCCCGGAAAGTTCACTGCCCGAGAGGGTTCGGGGCTGCCCGGCGCTTGTGGTACTTTGGCGAAGGGAGAGCAGCCTCGCAAGAGGTTGCCAGAGCTACCACTTATGCCTCATTTCATCACCGACACGTGCATCGGGTGCGGGGTCTGCGAAATCAAGTGCCCCACGCACACGATTACGGGCGACAAGAACGAAAAGTACGTCATCCATCACGACCGGTGCATCGATTGCTCGGTCTGCGCCCGATACTGCCCCGTCTCCTGCATCCAGGACCAGAAGGGCGAGCTCGTCGAGAAGGTCAAGCCCAAGGACATCCCGAAGGCCATCGTGGACCGGGACCTCTGCACGGGCTGCGAGTTCTGCATCGACATCTGCCCGTTTGACTGCATCTACCTGATCGACGATCCCCTCCACGAGACGTTCCACAAGATCGCCGAGGTGGACGCCGGGCCCTGCGTCTCGTGTCGCCTCTGCGAGACCGTTTGCGAGAAGGACGCGATCTTCGTTCCCAACCCGATCACCCAGGCCAAGAGGTACCTTCCCGTCCTGTGACCGAGACGCCGAAGGACGCACCGCCTCCCGAAGACGACGAGTTCACCGAAGCGGCCCCCCCCCCGGCGGTGCGGGACGCCTGATCGTCCGATTCTTCCTGCTCCCGCTGCTGGTGGTCGGAGCCGCGGTCGGGATCTTCCTCGTCTTCAACCTCATGACGTTCGAGCGGCGCAGCCCTCGCGACTATTTGCAGGAGGTCCGCGGCGGCGCCGCCAACCGGCGGTGGCAGGCGGCCTTCGAGCTTTCGCGGTCGCTCGGGCGAATGTCCCCCGAGGAGCGCGCCGAGCTGACCGCCGAGACGCTGCGGATCTTCGAAGGGCTGTCTCCCAAGCGCCCCGACGACGTACCGGTGCGGCGTTACCTGGCCCTCGTTCTCGGAAGGCTCGGTGAAAAATCCGCCGTGCCCGCGCTGGTCGCGGCCGCGAAGGACGACGACCCCGACACGCGGCTCTATGCGGTGTGGGCTCTCGGCCGCATCGGCGATCCGGCGGCCTTCGAAACCGTGCTCGCGACGTCCGAATCCGAGGACGCGGGAGCTCGAAAGATGGCCGCCTACGTCCTCGGACAGCTGGGCGATCCCAGAGCGATTCCGCGCCTGAAAGTGCTCGCGGAGGACAAGACCGCCGACGTGCGGTGGAACGCCGCCATCGCGCTGGCCGAGCTCGGCGACCGCTCGGGCCTGCCGGTCCTGCGGTCGATGATCGACCGCGACGCGCTCGCGCGCCAGGCCGCGCTCTCGAGCGACCAGACCGAAGCGGCGATGATCAATGCGCTCAAGGCGCTGGCCCTTTTGAAGGACACTGAGTCTCTTCCACAGATCGATCAGCTTGCGCAAAGCGACCCCAATCTGCGTGTACGCGCCGAGGCTCGCAAGACCGCCGACGCCACGCGCGGGAAGTCATCGAAACGCCTTGAGGGCGACGATCCCCTTTTGGTAGTCTCGATCCCCAAGAATTGATGTCTACGGCCCCCAACAGTCTCCCGACGCCTTCGGAGGACGTCGCCCTCGACGGGGTCACCCGCCGTTCCACCCTGAAGTGGATGACTCTCGCCTGGACGGGCTTCGCGGCGGCGACTGCGGCGGGCCTGACGGCGACGGTCCGGTTCCTGTTCCCCAACGTGCTCTTCGAGCCTCCGACGCGGTTCAAGGCGGGGGATCCGTCGAGCTACGCCCTCGGCGTGGACGAGCGGTGGAAGGAGAAGTTCGGGGTCTGGATCGTGCGGGACACCAATTCGATCTATGCCCTGGTGGCGGTCTGCGTTCACCTGGGCTGCACTCCCAACTGGCTGCCCGCACAGAACAAGTTCAAATGCCCGTGCCACGGCTCGGGCTACTACGTTTCGGGGATCAACTTCGAGGGGCCGGCCCCGCGCCCGCTCGAGCGCGCCGAGATCGGCGTGTCGGCCGAAGACGGGCAGATCATCGTCGACAAGGCGACGCGTTTCCTCTACGAGCGCGGCCAGTGGAGCGACACCAAAGCGTTCATCAAGATGGCCTAGCCTCGGAATACGGGGACAGCGGAGGTTCGATTGGGTTCTCGTTGGCGCGACATACAGCAGGCGATCGTCTCGAGCCAGCTCTGGAAATCGATCTTCCGCGTCGGCATCCCCAACACCAACAGGAAGCGCGTGCTCGCGATGCTGGGCAACGTGGTTTTGCACCTGCATCCGGTCAAGACCCGCAAGTCCGGCGTCAAGATGCGCTACACGTGGTGCGCGGGAGGCGTGACGTTTTTCCTGTTCCTGGTCCTGACCTTCACCGGCCTCCTGCTGATGTTCTACTACCGGCCCACCGTCGAGTACGCCTTCGTGGACATCCTGGACCTGCGCGAGCAGGTGCCCTTCGGCATCATGCGCGAGGTGCATCGCTGGGGCGCGCACGCGATGGTCATCTCGGTCTGGATCCACATGTTC
Organism: uncultured Acidobacteriota bacterium; assembly: GCA_963733815.1. GTDB lineage: Bacteria > Acidobacteriota > Thermoanaerobaculia > UBA5066 > Gp7-AA6 > DAHUXD01. The sequence goes on from CAVTEG010000008.1 coordinate 201,793, forward strand.
CGCGTCTTCATGACCGGTTCGTACAAGCCCCCGCGCGAGTTCAACTGGGTCATCGGCGTGATCCTGCTGGTCCTGACGCTGCTCCTCTCCTTCACCGGGTACCTGCTGCCGTGGGACCAGCTCGCGATCTGGGCCATCACGGTCGGATCGAACATGGCGTCGGCCACGCCACTCATCGGCATCCAGGGGCCGGGAACCTCGTTGCTGAAGATCGGCGACATCCAGCTCGTCACGTCGACCAATGACGCGCGCTTTGGCCTTCTCGGCGGGCGCTTCGTGGGCGCCGGCGCGCTCCTGCGCTTCTATGTTCTTCACTGCGTCGGGATCCCGCTCATCGCGGCGTTCCTGATGGCCGTCCACTTCTGGCGCGTCCGCAAGGACGGCGGCATTTCGGGACCGGTCTAGCCCATGTTCCTCGACGCAGATCTCAGCAGCCCGCTTCGCGGGCCGACGGACGGGAGAGGGGACGTCTCTTGGGGATCGTCTCCCTATGATCATGAGTAGGACTGCATAGCCCATGTTCCTCATTCAGTTCATTAAGAACGCGATTGACTTCTTATCCGCGCCGCAGTACCTGGTGACGGGCGCGTTGATCGGGCTGATCCTGATGATCCACTGGGCGAAGCCCTGGTCGCCGAAGGGCGGTCTCGTGCTTCTGGCGCTGGTGGCCGGAGGCATCGGGCTCTCGTACCTCGACCCCAACTTCAACAAGGTCGCCACACTTCCGGACAACGTGCCGATCGTCGGCATGATCTTTCTCGTCGGCTTCTTCTTCTGGTTCGCGATGAGCCAGGCGTACGCCAACGACCGGCGGATCGCCGAGGGACGGCCTCCGATCGAAGGCGAGGACGCCGCGCAGAAGGTCTTCTCCTGGCCGGATCTCGTGTATGTCGAGCTCATCTGCCTGGTCGTCGTCATGGCAGTCATGATCGTGTGGTCGATCGCCTTGAAGGCGCCGCTCGAAGAGCCGGCCAACCCCACGGACTCGCCCAACCCGGCGAAGGCGCCCTGGTACTTCCTGGGTCTCCAGGAGATGCTGGTCTATTTCGACCCGTGGCTCGCGGGCGTCGTTCTGCCGTCGCTCATCATCGTCGGGCTGATGGCGATCCCGTACATCGACACGAACCCGAAGGGAAACGGCTACTTCACCTTCAAGGAGCGCCGCTGGGAGATCACGATCTTTCTCGTCGGCTTCCTGGTGCTCTGGGTCGTCCTGATCGTGCTGGGCACGTTCCTGCGCGGGCCGAACTGGAACTTCTTCGGCCCCTACGAATTCTGGGACATCAACAAGCTCGTTCCGCTGAACAACATCAATCTCTCCGAGATCATCTGGATCAAGATCTTCAAGCGAAGCCTGCCCAACTTCTGGCTGTTCCGCGAGATCTTCGGCCTCGCGCTCGTGGGCTTCTACATCGCGGTGCTGCCGCTCGTGCTCTCCCGCACCCTGTTCCGGAAGTTCTTCGAGAAGATGGACATGCCGCGGTACATGATCGGCGTTTCCCTCGCCCTGATGATGATGGCTCTCCCGATCAAGATGTACCTGCGCTGGATATTCAACCTCAAGTACATCGTCGCGATCCCCGAGTTCGCGTTCAACATCTAGACGAGCCCGATCCATGCCCCGCAAGCCGCCCGCCGAACCGATCGATCATCACTACGACATCCCGCGGCTGAACCGCTCTTTCTTCTGGGGCGGGCTTCTGCTGGCGGTGGTCTTCGTCTGGATGGTCATCGCGGACTACTCGCGGGACTGGAAGAACATCCAGCGCAACTTCCTGCGCCTGGACCGGCAGCTGACGCGCAATTCCGCGCTCGCCGCCCGGAAGAAGGCCCTGGACGAGGAGCATACGAAGCTGATCGCGGAGCTGCGGGCCGAGCGCGCCGCGGTCGCGACCCACAACGCAACGCTGGCGAAGCTCGACCGGAAGCTGAAGGCCCTGGACCCGAAGATCTACGCGGCGGACCAGAGCTACAAGTTCACCAAGGCCTCCTTCGACGCCGAGCTCTACAAGTACGAGGACGCGCTCGCGAACCGCCCCGGGTCCGCGCCCGGGCAGAAAAAGTCGCTCGACGCCATCCGCAAGGAGCTCGACGAGCGGACGGTGGCCCTGGCGACGCTGAAGAAGGAAGAGTCCGACGCGAAGGCCCAGATCGCGCAGCTGACGGCCAAGCGCAAGGAGATCGAGAACACGGTCGAGAAGAAGACCGCCGACTTCCGGCTGGCGCGCTCGAAATTCGACGGCCTCAAGCAGGACACGCTCTTCGAGCTCCGCAACTCGCCGATCCTCGACATGATCAATCCCTCGCTGCGTGTCATGCAGGTGCAGCTGCCGGACCACTTCATCAACGTCAACTTCATGCGCATCCCGCGCGTCGATCGGTGCTCGACCTGCCACATGGCGGCCGACCGCAAGGGATTCGAGGATCCCCGGATCAAGGGCATCGTCTACCGGACCCATCCGAGCTTCCACCGCATGGTCGGAAGCGAGTCCATGCATCCCGCGAACACCTTCGGCTGCACGCCCTGCCACGGCGGGCGAGACCGCGCGACGTCGTTCTGGTCGGCCGGTCACTCGCCGGAGACCGAGGCCCAGAGAGTCGCGTGGACGAAGAAGTACGACTGGGAGTTCGACAAGTTCAACGAGAACCCGGTCCTGCCGCTGAAGTACGCCGAGGCCGGTTGCTACCGCTGCCACGCGAAAGAGACCAACTTCCCCGAGGCGCCGCGCCTGGACTCCGGCATGCGCATGGTCGAATCGCTCGGCTGCTGGGGTTGCCACCGGATCGAGGGGCTCGAGCAGCAGGGGATTCCGAAGGTCGGCCCGTCGCTGGAGAAAGTCGGCGCGAAGGTCTCGCACGACTGGGCGACGCGTTGGGTCATGAACCCGGCGTCCTTCCGCGCCAGCACGAAGATGCCCTCGTTCTTCTACCAGGAGAACTTCATCGACGTCTCCGGGCCCAACCCCCCCACGGTCGCCCAGAAGAAGATGAACGAGGACGGCAAGATCGAGAACGACACGATGGTCAACGCCATCGTGGCGTACATCTACGACAAATCGAAACCGGCCGAGGTTCCGAAGGTCTCGGGCACGGGGGATCCGTCTCGCGGCCTGAAGCTCCTGGCCGATCGCGGCTGCTACGGCTGCCACGTCCTCGATCCCAGCGCTCAGCGCGACCTCGTCGGCACGTACCGGCAGTTCGGCCCCAATCTCGCGGGTGTGGGCTCCAAGGTCTCGCGCGACTGGATCTACCACTGGATCCGGGATCCCAGGGCCTGGAACCCCGACACCAAGATGCCGAACCTGCGCCTGACCGAGCAGGACGCACTCGACATCGCCGAGTACCTCTCGCAGCAGAAAGGCCCGGCGGGCTTCGACACGACGGCGCTCCCGAAGACCGACGAGAAAGTGCTGGAGAAGATCGCGCTGTACTTCGAGATGTCCACCAGGACGCTCTTCGACGCCAAGGCGGACCTGGCGAAGATGGACCTCCACGCCAGGGAGGTCTACGCGGGCAAGAGCCTGATCGCGCACTACGGCTGCTATGCCTGCCACGCGATCCCGGGCTTCGAAGACGCCAAGCCGATCGGCACCGAGCTGACCGAGGAGGGCTCGAAGGCGGTTCACCGGCTGGACTTCGGCTTCCTGCACCTTCCCCACACGCGGCAGGACTGGTTCCGGACGAAGCTGCACTCTCCGCGCGTCTTCGACCGCGACCGCGCCCGCGGCTGGGAAGAGAAGCTCCGGATGCCGAACTTCCGTCTGTCCGACCGCGAGCTCGATCAGGTCGTGACGGCCGTGCTCGGCTTCCAGCAGCTCAACGCCGCCCCGAGCGTCGTCAAGGAGCTCTCGCCGCAGGAAGCGGCGATCGAGCGCGGCCGGCGGATCGTCAAGAACCACAACTGCCAGGGCTGCCACGTCATCGAAGGGGTCGGCGGCTCCTACCGGTCGCTCGTTCCGGATCCGTCCCTGGCGCCGCCCATCATTCAGGGGGAGGGCGCGAAAGTGCAGAGCGACTGGCTCTTCTCGTTCCTCGACGCGCCGAAGACCGGCCAGATCCGGCCCTGGCTCGAAGTCCACATGCCGACCTTCGGTTTCACCGACAAAGAGCTCAACGACCTGACGCACTACTTCGCCTCGCTCGACCGCGCCAACTACCCGTTCCTCATGCCCGGCGGCGCGCCCAATCCCCAGAGCTGGGCGGCAGGGAAGAAGACCTTCGAGCTGCTGAAGTGCGCGCAATGCCACCCGCGTTCGCTCGAGGACTTGAACCGTCCGGGCCTGGACCGCGCCACGCTCGCTCCCAATCTTCAGATGGCCTCGACGCGGCTGCGGCACGACTGGATCGCCGACTGGATCCGCCGCCCCGACGAGTGGATGCCGGGCACGCGCATGCCGACGAACTTCCCCAAGGGCGAGGACGGGAAGCGCTTCTCGCCGATCGGGATGCAATTCGACAACCCGAGCTTTGCCAGGGACCGCGAGGAGTACGCGAAGATTCTGGGAGGGGACGAGAATGCGAAACAGTTCCTCTCGAGCCCCGAAGCCGTGACGCGGGCTCTCGCCGATTACGTCTGGTCGCTCGGAACCACCGGCGGCGCCGCTCCGGCCCCGGCCCGCACGGCCCCCGCCGAAACGACGGCCTCCGGGTTCGGCGCCGCTCCGGCCGGCTCCAGGTAGGAGTCTGGCGCGTGCCGCGCCTGGACGCCGACGTCCTCCTCTTCTACGGCAGCCTGGGTATCGCCGCGGCCGCGGTGGTGTTGTTCCTGATGCTGATGCGGCGGAGGGAGCCGCCGTCACCCCCGCCGCCCTCTCCCCCGAAAAGCTAGAAGCTACGACGCCAGCATCTGCTCGATGCGGCTCCGGACCTCGGGGTTGTTCCAGTCCACGGCGCCCTGGACGCGGAACAGCACGCGTCCGTTCTTGTTGATGATGTAAGTCTCGGGATACTGCGAGCTGCCGAAGCGTTTCGCCGTGGCGGCGTCGGGGTCGCGATACAGCGGCAGCGTACTCGGAGTCTTCTTCAGGAAATCGTCCACCGTCTTCCAGTCCTTGTCGACGGAGATCGTGTAGAGCGAAACGTCGCTGCGGTTCTTGTACTTCTCCCAGAACTTCGTCAGCGCGGGGATCTCCTCGACACAGGGCGGGCACCAGGTCGCCCAGAAGTGCACGATCAGGAGACGGTCTTTCTCCCGCGTCAGGTCTGTCTTCGAGCCGCCGCGGTCGAAGATCGGAAGCTCCGGCGCCGCGGAAAGAAACTGCAGCGAGCCCGCCGGCGATTCCGGCGGCACCAGGGACTTGATCCAGACCGTGCCGACCACGGCGACCGCGACCGCGGCGACGATGGTCAGAAGGGTTCGTGTCTTCATGCGGCCAGGCGTCTCCTTCCGAGTCCGCAGGCCTCCTGAACGGGGCACTCGGCGCAGCGGCAGAGGCTGGGCCGGGGACGGCAGATGTCCAGGATGCCGATGCGGCACAGGGCATAGTCGAACCGGACCGGATCGCGCGGGTCGAAGCGGGCCAGCGAATCGGTGATCGCGCGCGCCGTCTTCCAGTCGGGTGTACGGCGCCGCGTCAGGCCCAGGCGGCGCGCGATGCGGTGAATGTGCACGTCCGTGGGAACCACGAGACGGTCGGTCGGGATTCCGGGCCAGAGGCCGAAATCCAGGGAGTCTCGGCGGACCATCCAGCGCAGGTAGAGGTTCCAGCGCTTGCACGCCGAGCCCGCGGCGGGATCGGGAAAGAAGAACCGGACCGGAGAACGCTCCGGCAGCCGCTTCGTGCCGAGGACGGGCCGGAAGTCGAGGGTTTCGATCCAGGCGACCACGCGCGAGAGCAGTGGGCCCACGTCGCGGTCGTCCTCGTGCTGCCGGGCCTCGAAGAAGGCGCGCAGCGACCCGCCGCCTTCCTGCCGCGCCCGGCCGATGACGTAAAGAAGCGCCGAGGCGTCGGGGGTCTTGTGGAAGCGATGGCGGAAGCCCCGGAGCGCCTCCCACGCTCGGGAAGGCTCTTCGGCGAACGCGTCCACGCCGCTTGCGGGCTCGGGCCCCAGAGCCGCGAGAATGCGTCCGACGTTGTCCTGGATCGTCCGCACCTGGCCGTAGGCGAAGGCCGAGGCGATCCATCCCGCGACTTCCCGGTCCTCGGCATTCGCGAAGCGTCCGACGAAGACAATCGGATCCGTCGCCACCGTCTCGGGTCCATAGAGGCGGTAGACGGATTCGAGCTTTCGGCCCAGCCGCTCGGCGGAAGTCACGACTCCTGAAGGAATACCACACCGACCGTTACAATGCTGCCGTGGTCGGCTCCGCGCGCGAGCGCGTCCTGGTCGTGGGCGTGGCGCCCAGGGGCGTGCCCCGTCCCGTGGCCGAGGACCATCTCGACGAGCTCGAGCGCCTGGTCGACACGGCCGGAGGCGAGGTCGTCGGCCGGTTCGTGAAGGAGCGCGTTTCCCCGGACCCCGCAACCTACATCGGCAAGGGCTCGGTGTCCGAGATCGGGGCGGCCGCGCGCGCAGACAAGGTCGGTCTCGTCGTGTTCGACGACGAGCTCTCGCCCGGGCAGGTCCGTAACCTCGAGAAGGCCTGGGGTGACGGCGTGCGTGTCCTCGACCGGCCCGGCCTGATCCTCGACGTCTTCGCGCTCCACGCCCGCTCCCGCGAGGCGCGGACGCAGGTCGAGCTCGCGCAGCTTCAGTACCTCCTGCCGCGCCTGGCCGGGGCATACGGCCACCTGTCTCGCCTGGGCGGCGGAATCGGCGGCCGTGGAGCGGGCGAGCAGAAACTCGAGCTCGACCGGCGGCGGATCCGGGATCGCATCGCGAAGCTGCGCGGCGAGCTGTCGCGGATCGAGACCGCGCGGCTCGTCCGGCGCCGGGGCCGGCGGCGCGCGGCGCAGGTGGCGATCGCGGGGTATACCAACGCCGGCAAGACGACGCTCTTCAACCGCCTGACCGAAAATTCCGCGTACGCCGCCGACCGGCTGTTCGCGACCCTCGATGCGCGGGCCGCCCGTGCGGCCTCGCGCCATCTCGCGGGAGTCGTGTTCGTGGACACGGTCGGATTCGTCCGCAAGCTGCCGACCTCGCTGGTGGCCTCGTTTCGCTCGACGCTTTCCGAGATCCGCGAAGCCGATCTCGTGCTCCACGTGGTCGACGCATCGTCTCCTCGCTCCCTCGAGGAGGAACGCGTGGCCAGCGAGACCTTCGAGGAGCTCGGCGTTCCCGCCGGACGGATCCTGACGGTTTGGAACAAGTCCGACGAGGCGGGGAAGAGCGCGCCGGGAGCGCTGCTGCGTGTCTCGGCGAAAACGGGGGAGGGGCTGGCGCGCCTCGAGTCGGAGATCCTGCGGCGCCTGCAGCCGGACGCCGAGGAATTCCGAGTCCGGATTCCGTACACCAGCCCCCGCGCCATTGCCGCCGCCCGCGCCTCCTTCCGCGTCCTCGACGAAGAAGACCGCGGCGACTCCCTCTCGATGCGCCTCTCCGGCGAGCGCCGCTACCTCCAGCCCCTGGCGCGCTTCATCGAGCGCGCGGGCTGAGACTCGGCGAGTCGAGTCCCTCGCTCCGCTCGGGATGGCAGCGTTGAAAGGCTTCAAAGGGAGAGAGGATCCACGTGCGACTTCCCCTCCCATGTCGGTTGGCCCGCGAAGCGGGCCGCTCAGAGTCCGAGCAAAATAAAGGGGGGAACCGGCCGATTCCCCCCTCTCCCGTCGTGCCGGAACTCCCATGCCGGCACTCTTCTTGGCGACTGCGAGTATCAAGACTCGTACCACTCGGACGAGTCGCGCCGACCTCGATTTCTCAAAGGTTTGCGAACTTCCGGAGAAGCTCGCCGAGCAAATCTCGGCGGAACGAGCAATTCCGGGCGACAAAATTTGTCGCGCACCCGGTAGAATCCGCCCGCACTCGGCCCGCACTCAGGAGGTCAGGACAGGATGAAGTTCTCTCGGCTGGCCGGTCTGACGTTTGCCCTGGCCGCATTGGCGACCACGAGCTGCGGAGGCAAGGCCGAAAGCAAGGGCCATGGCGCGCACGAGGCGACTCCGGCGACTCCTCCGCCCACGCCCGACACCACTCCGATCGAGGCTCTCCGGACTCCCGCGGGGCTCGTTCTCAAGATCGAGCCGGCGACCACTCCGACTCCTGCCGGCTCCGCTCCGGCTCCCACGCCGACGCCCGGGTAGGCCTTAGGCCTTGCTGCCGGCGGACCCGAGGCGCATCCTTCTCCGAAAGATGCCGCCGCAGGATGACGAACACGCGAAACACGCCGATCCGTCGGCGGCGGTTCTGCCCTTGCCGCGTCCCGAGCGGACATGCCCGAATTGCGGCGCGGCGCTTCTCGAGCAGAAGTGCAAGCTCCTGTGTCCCAACCGCGAGTGCGGTTACTACATGAGCTGCTCGGATTTCTACTGACTCGAGTTCCAAGTTGCAAGTTCCAAGTTCCAAGACCAAATTCCGACTGACAACCTGGAACCTGGAACCTGGAACCTGAGACCTAGTTCCCCACCGGCTGACGCGCGTCCAGCACCTCGCGGACCTTTCGGGCGAGCGTGTCCGGCGTGAACGGCTTCTGGAGAAACGACGCGCCCGGATCCAACACCCGGTGCGCGGCCATGGAATCGTCGGTGTAGCCCGAGACGAAGAGCACGTTCAAGTCCGATCGGTCGGCCTGGAGGCGCCGGGCCAGCTCCGGCCCCGACGCTCCCGGCATCACGACGTCCGTCAGCAGGAGATCGAGGTGCATCGGACGCGTCGCGAGCACTTCCTCGGCTTCTTCCGCGCTCGACGCCTGGATCACCTGGTAGCCGCGCGCTTCCAGGCAACGGCGCGTCAGGTCCCGGACCGCATCCTCGTCCTCGACCAGCAGAATCGTCTCGGAGCCTCGCCCGACGGCGGGCGCCTCGGCGGGCGGCCGCACTTCCGGGGCCTCCTCCGCGAGCGGCAGAAAGATGTCGAACCGCGCGCCGTGTCCCGGCTCGCTGTCCACGACAACCTGTCCGCCGCTCTGGCTGACGATGCCGTAGACGGTGGCGAGCCCCAGCCCCGTGCCGTGCGGTTTCTCCTTCGTCGTGAAGAACGGCTCGAAGATCCGCTTCTGCGTTTCGGCGTCGATTCCCATGCCGGTGTCCTCGACCGAGATGACGACGTGCGGCCACAGCGGCGCCCCGTAGCGCGCACGGCGGGGGGCGCCGTCCGCCCCGGCGTTGCGCGTGCGGATCGTCAGCGTCCCGCCGTCGGGCATCGCGTCGCGCGCGTTGACGACGAGGTTGACGATCACCTGCTCGATCTGGCCCGGGTCGGCGCGGACGTGGCCGAGAGCGGGTTCGAGATCGGTCACGAACCGGATGTGCTCGCCGATGAGCCGGGCGAGCATCCGAGTGGATTCCATGATCAGGGCGTTGACGTCCAGGACCCGGGGCTCGAAGAGCTGCTTGCGGGAGAACGCGAGCAGCTGACGCGTCAGGTTCGCCGCGCGCTCGCCGGCCTTCTGGATCTCCGCGATCTCTTCGCGGATGGGCTCGTGGGGAGAGAGCTGGTTCAGCGCCATGTTGCTGTAGCCGATGACCGTGGTCAGCAGATTGTTGAAGTCGTGGGCGATGCCGCCGGCGAGCTGGCCGATGGCCTCCATCTTCTGGGACTGGCGCAGCTGTTCTTCGAGGAGCTTGCGCGCTGTGATGTCGGTGACCGTGCCCTCGACGATGACCTCGCCGGCCTTCTCGTCGGCGAGCAGCGCCGCGTTTTCCAGGGTCCACACGACCGTGCCGTCGCGCCGCTGGCCCCGCATCTCGTAGTTGACGAGGCTGCGGAAATGGAAGAGAGACTCTCGGAACTCGTCCCTCGCCTTGGAGGCGGGGTAGAGCTCGGTGACGTCCCGGTGCACCAGGTCCTCGCGGCTGGCGTAGCCAAACATGTGCGCGAGGGCGTCGTTGCATTCGAGGATCCGCCCGGAGAGCGTGACGCGGTAGACGCCGGCCAGGTTGCGCTCGAACAGCAGCCGGTAGCGCTCTTCCGAATCGCGCAGCCGCTCCTGGGCGCGCTTGCGGTCGACCGCGACCGCGATCTGCTGCGACACGAACGTGAGCACGTCCTTCTCGGTCTCGCCGTAGCGGAACCGGGGGTCGTAGCTCTGGACGACGAGCACACCGAAGGTGGAGCCTCCGACTTTCAGGGGAACGCCCAGCCAGTCGACCGACGGCGAGCCGACGACCTCGACCTCGCCGGTGGCGACCAGGGCCGGGAAGTCCTCGTCCGGCATCAGCAGAGGCGTTCCGCGCTTCAGGACGTATTCGGTGAGTCCTCGGAAGAGGGGGCGCGGAGCGGGCGTCGGGTCGACTTCGTCGACGCAGTACGGAAACGAGAGCGTCTGCGTCGCGGCGTCGTAGAGCGCGACGTAGAAGTTCTTGGCGTACATCAGCTCGCCCACGATCTCGTGGACCGCGGCGAAGAACGTGTCGATGTCCTCGGCCGAGCTGGCCCGTGCGGCGATCCGATAGAGGGCGGACTGGATCCTCTCGTTCTGCTTGCGCTCCGTCAGGTCGATGACCGAGCCGATGAAACCCTCGAACGCGCCGGCCGCCGTGAAGCGCGGCATCGCGGTCTCGAGCATCCACCGGTACTCGCCGTCGCGGCGGCGGAGCCGGTATTCGGTCTGGAACGCCCGGCGTTCCGCCTGGGCGGCGGCGTAGACTTCGGCGAAGCGCTGCACGTCGTCGGGGTGGATGCTCTCCCGTGATCCGAGGCCGAGCTCCTGCTCGATCCTTCGACCCGTGAAATCGAGCCAGGGCTTGTTGAAGTAGGTCGTCATCCCGTCGGCGTCGTCGGTCCAGATCATCACCGGCGCGGCGTCGGCCATGAGACGGAACCGCTCCTCGCTCTCGCGCAGGGCCTGCTCCGCGCGGCGGCGCTCGGTGACGTCGTGGACCAAGCCGATGACGCCCACGATCTGGCCGGCCGCGTTGCGGTGCGGCCCGTACGTGGCGATCGCCCAGCCCGAGAGGCCGGTTTCGGGGATCGTGTACGGGACGTCCTTCGACAAAGCGGTGTCGCCGCCGAGCGCCCGCTGGAGGAGGGCTTCGATGCCGCTCTCGCGCAGAAACGGGAAGAGGTCGAGAGCCTTCCGCCCGAGGACCCGCTCCGCCGGAAGTCCCGTCATCTTCTCCATGTACCGGTTCCACACGATGTAGCGCAGGTCCCGGTCGTGGACGACGATTCCCTCGCCGGCGCCCTGGATGATCTCCTGGCGGAACTGGTTGGACTCCTGGAGCTCTTCGCGCGAGCGCTTGCGCTCCGTGACGTCCTCGACGACGCCTTCGTAGTGGAGCAGCCGGCCCGAAGGGTCCCGGATCGGCCGGGCGCTGACGCGCACGGTGATGATCTGTCCTCCGTAGCGCTTCCACCGCAGCTCGAGGTCGTGGACCTTACCCTCGCGCTCCAGCTTCTCGAGGAGCGTGCGCCGCATCGAGGCATCGGCGTAGACATCGCGGATGTTGACGGCCATCAGGCTCTCCCGCGAGGGATAGCCGAGCAGCTCGATCAGCGCCGGGTTGGCGTCGAGGATCTGGCCCGACAGGGCGCCGCGATAGAGACCCACGGGAACGCCTTCGAAAAGCGAGCGGTAGCGGCTCTCGGACTCCCGCGCCGCGCGGCGCCGCGTGGACTCCTCCAGAGCCGATCGCATCGCGGAGGGAAGGCGGGGGAAGTGGTGCGGATGCTTGAGGACGTAGTCGTCGAATCCCGCCTTCATCGCGGCGACCGCGAGCTCCTCGCTCCCGGTGCCCGTGCAGAGAAGGACGGGGAGGTCGGGATTGCGCTCGCGCACTCGCGACAGCGCCCGGAAGGCATCGATCCAGCTCGGCCGATGGTCCGCGACGACCATGTCGAACTCGCCCGCATCGAGGATGGGATCCAGCCCGGCGGGCTCGGACACCGCGTGCGTCCGCGATCCCGGGAAAGCCTTCCGGACGGCTTCCTCGATCTGCACGCGGTCGCGCGGATTCTCGTCGATGACGAGGACCCGCAGCGCTTCGCCCGAGTGATGGGAGCGGTCCACGAGGCCGCGCCCGACCAGTGAGTCTGAGAACATCGATTAAGTGTGTCTGGCTCAATATTATGCCTCAAGTCTCGCGGCTTCCGCGGCGGTTTTTGCTGCCCGAACAGGCGTGCTATCCTGCGCGCCTCTTCGCGTGGGGCTGTAGCTCAGCTGGGAGAGCGCCTGAATGGCATTCAGGAGGTCGCCAGTTCGATCCTGGTCAGCTCCACCATTCACCATCTCGGTAGCTTCTTGGTGCGATCGACACTGAGACGTGGCGCGCCTGGATCGAAGTGGCGACCTCCGTGGGGGGTTCGGGGGCGCCGTGCGCCCCCCGCCAGGGAAGCGGACGGATCCGTCACCCGAGCGCAGCGAGGCGTGACGGTTCGATCCCGTTCAGCTCCACCAAGCTCAGACTCCTAGCGGGCCGCTTCGCGGCCCAACCGACGAGAGAGGGGCCTCTCCTCCCATCGGGGGGAGGGTCAGGGTGAGGGGCAAGCCCCGAACAAATCCATTCGGCCGCGTCTTCTCCTAGCGAGGCGGTCCGGCCACGGCGATGGCTTCGATGGAGAACTTCAAGCCTCGAGGGAGGGCGACCACGGGCACGGACCGGGCCGGGGGAGAGGCCGGGAAGTATTCGGCGAAGAGATCGTTCAGTGTCGCGAACGCCTCGGCGTCTCCGATAAAACACGTGACCTTGAGAACCTGATCCATTGCGCTACCGGCGTCCTCCAGCAGCGTGCGCAGATTTGTGAAGGCCTGGCGCGCCTGGGCGGCGAAACTCTCGCCGGCGACCTTCCCGGTCGCCGGATCGATGCCGGCTTGTCCCGCGGTGTAGATCAGATCGCCCACCCGCACCGCCTGGGAGTAGGGTCCGAGGCGGGGCACGCGGTGGCTATCGAGCACGGACTTCGGACTCATGGGGTCTTCTCCTTCTCGACAGCGGAAGAATCAGTTCGGGAAATGCAGTCCCAGCGCCTTCGACAGGAACGCGGCCATCTGGCCGCGGGTGATCGGGGCATCCGGGCAGAAGTTGCCGTTGCCGCAGCCGCCGGTGATGCCGGAGGCGGCGAGGGCTTCGACGAACTGGAAGAAGACGTGGGACGTCGGCACGTCGGCGAAGGTCGCGACGGCCGGCGCCGGGCTCACGGTGCGGTGCCACCAGACCTCGACGCCGCCGAAGAACTGAGGACGGGCACTCGCGTCCTGCTCCACCGTCAGCACGTACTGGTGGTCGAGGTTGTTGGGGATGGGCACGTGGAGCGGACCGTCGTAGTCCGTTCCCCAGTCATGGGCGGGGAGCGCGAATCCGACGAGGCCCGCGACGTGGCCGAGGCGATTTCGCTCGAAGAGCGCGAAATGGAAAACCTCGTCGGTGTCCGTGTTGCTGTTGACGCCGATGAAGTCGATCACCGCGCCGGCGGGAATGTTCAAGGTCGTGAGATACATCACGCCCGCGGTCTCGCAGTCCGTGCAGTGGCGGCCGAGGGTCGATAGCTCGATGGGCGTGGCGACGTCCAATCCTCCTCCGGTTCCCGTGGAGATGGCCGTGGAAGACGCGGCCGTGACCGCGGTGACGGTCACGTCCTGGACTCCGAACTCCCTCGGATCCACTCGCGCCGTCGGCAGCCGCCTCGAGGCGGCGGGCGATTCGGCGGCGGCGCCTGTTGCGGATAGAAGAATCGCGATCGAGAAATGGAGAAGTGGAAGGATTTTTCGCGTGGTGCGCATGCCGTTCTCCTTGACGAACGGGAGAGTATTCGGCGCGCGCTCTTCCGGAGCGCTTCTCACGAAGCGCTAATCGCCGCCTTACGAAACGCTAATGCGTCGCGTCGTCCGGCACGGACACATTCTTTGGACGGAGATGACTTCCTTCGAGCCTCAGGGACTCCCGGTCGCCACGAGGTGATCGGTCAAGCGTCCGGTGAGCCGGTCCCGGCTTCGCAGGCGGGCCGCGTCGACCAGCATGCGGCCGGCCCAGCGGTAGACGTTGAACTCGGCGAGGAAGGCCCGCATCGAGCGCATGCGGTCGCGCTGCTCATCGGCGGACATCCGGAGGGCGGTCGCCAGCGCCGAGCTCGCCTCGTCGAGGTCGTAGGGGTTGACGATGAGCGCCTCGGTCAGCTCACGGGCCGCGCCGGTGAACTGGCTCAGGACCAGGACTCCGCGCTCGTCCTCGCGCGCGGCGACGAACTCCTTGGCGACCAGGTTCATGCCGTCATGAAGGCTGCTGACATAGCAGACGTCGGCCGCGCGGTAGTAGCGGAACACCGTCGGCGGCTCATGATGGGCGCGGCGCAGAACGATCGGACGGTAGCCATCCCGGCCGAAGCGCTCGTTGATGCGCGCCGGCCAACTGTTCGACGTTTTCGTTGAGACTGCGGTAACGCTGGATGACCGTCCGGCTCGGGGCCGCGAGCTGGACGAAGGTCAACCGGCCGCGAAGCTCGGGAAATCGCTCCAGCAGGCGCTCGACGGAGAGGAGTCGCTCCTCGATCCCCTTGGTGTAGTCGAGGCGGTCCACTCCGATGGCCAAGCAGGGCGTCGGGTGGGAGGCCGAGCTCGCGGAAGACCTCCGCCCGGCATTGTCCGGGACGGCGGGGCCGCTTCGAACCCAGCGCATGGGCCACTCGAGCGAGATCGGGTAAGGACGAACCAGCGTGCTTCGGCCGTGCTGGACGACCGCGTTCTGCTCCCGGTCGATTCGCGGCTTCCAGGAAGCGGTCCACGGAATCCAGGAAGTTGTTGCAATGGGGCTGGGTGTGAAATCCCAGGATGCTCGCGCCGAGCATTCCCTCGAGAAGCTCGTCCCGCCAGGGACAGATGCCGAAGCGTCTCCGCATTCGGCCAGGGGATGTGCCAGAACATGATGACGGTCGCCCGCGGAAGCCGCTCGCGGATCAGGCGCGGCACGAGGGCGAAGTGATAGTCCTGGACGAGCACGATCGGATCCTCGGAATCGACCTCGGCGCAGACGCGCGTCCGCGAACTTCCGGTTCACGGCCTGGTAGTGCCTCCAGTCCTCGCTGCGGAAGACGGGCCGAGCGTGGGCGATGTGGCAGAGAGGCCAGAGACCCTCGTTGGCGAAGCCGTAGTAGTAGCCTTTTTCCTCCTCCGGCGACAGCCACACTCGGCGGACGAGTAGGACTCTTCTCCCCGGGGGCACGCGTATCCGGCCGTTGCGGTCGGCCGTCTCGCGGTCGGCCGAGCCGCTGCCATGGGCGATCCAGACTCCCGAGCAGGCCCGCACGACCGGCTCGAGCGCAGTGACCAGACCGCTGGCGGGGTGCACCACGACGATATCGGCCGTCCTGCGGCGCGTTCGTGGATGTAGGGCTCCCGGTTCGCGAGGATCACCACTTTTTCGCCGTGCAGGTGTCGGTTGAGCGTTTGCCTCAGACGCTGCGGCGTCCAGTCGCCCCCTTCCCGATCGGCCTCCTTCTCGGCGACGATCCGATCGACGAGGTCGCGGACGTCGCGGAGGATGGGCTGGAACTCGGGCCGGTGCGTGCCGCCCCGGATGAAGCGGCGCAGCTCCCGGCTCCATCCGCGCCAGGACAGGCGAGCGGCGACCATCGTCACCGCGGAGGCCGCCAGGGCCAGGAACCCGAAGGCCAGCAGCAGGAACTGCCGGGACTTCGCCTCCCTCCGTTCGGCAAAGCTCAGATCGTGAACCAGTACGAGAAACCCGAGAGGCGGCCTCGTCGAGGACGGGGATGGCGTTGACATAGACGTGCCCCCCGGCAGCGACAGAACGGTCTGCCAGGACTCCAGCCCGGGGCGGAATCGCCCGTGGCGCGGACGTGCTTCCCGATCTCGGCTGCAGCCGAACGGCTTCGGGTAGTCCGCCGTCCGGGTGAGGAGCTTGAAGTCGCTCGTGCACGCCGCGGCGGCCATGATCCTCTCGTCGTGGGTGATCTCGGAGAGGAGGTCTTCGAGCTCCGCCCGCTGGTCCCGATCCCAGTGGGCGATCAGGGCCCTGCGAGCCCCGCTCACGGCCAACTGCGCACGAAGGCGGACGTCCTTTTCGAACCAGTCCCGTGTGGTCTCTCTTACAGCGACCGAGGCGGCCCAGGTCACGAGCCCCAGACCGATGATCAGCACGAGCAGAAACCGGAACGGACGCTGCATCCCCGGGCGATTCAAGCACAAGTCGCAGCGAGGCGCGACCGCGTCCGAGTCTCAGGCCGTCTTGATGAAGGCCTGCGGATCGCTCCACTGGCCCCGCTCGTAGAGGAACCGGAGCGCCTTGTCGACCACGATCTGGCCGTCCTCGGGAGACAGCATGATCTCGGCCCGCTCGAGAGGCCGCGGCGTCGGCCCCTCGAAATTAATCCCCGAGACGTAGTAGCCCGAACCATGGCAGGGGCACTTGAACTTGTTCTGCGCGGGCAGCCAGTTCGGGGTGCATCCGAGGTGTGTGCAGACGGCCACGAGCGCGTAGATCGAGTCCGTGTTGCGCACGATCCAGACCCCGTACTTCTCCTTCCAGCGCTCGTCCACCCCCAGGCCGTAGCTCGACGGCTCGCCGGCCTTGAAGCGGGTGGGAGGCTCGAAGAGGACGTTGGGGAAGAGGAACCGGACGGTCGCGGTCAGGCCCGCGGCCGTTGCGGCGGCAAAGCCGGTCCACGCGAGGGTCATCCAGCGCACGGTGGAGCGGCGGGTAACTCCATCCGGAGCGAGATCGGCCCCCTCGAAGGACTCTGACCGAGGCTCAGGCATCGATACCACCCGTCTGACGTCAACGCCGGCGCGCGGACGGAGATTCCGGGTGTCGGAATTTGTATCGTGTCACGATATGTTGGGACCAGCGGGGAGGCCGAAATGAACAGGCTGAGGGCGGTTCCGATGGCGGTGGGCATGGGAATCGCGTGGGGACTGGGGATCATGTGTCTGGGATGGATCTCGGCGACGGGCCTGGGCGCTCGGGTCGTCTCGGATCTGGCCAGCCTGTATCTGGGCTATTCGTCCTCGCTGGCCGGCGGTCTCATCGGCGGCGCCTGGGCCTTCGTGGACGCCTTCCTGGCGGGGCTCGTCCTGGCGTTCGCCTACAACACCCTGGCGGGCCGAACGGAATCCAGGCGAATTCGCATCTTCCCCGAGGCCGGCCAGCCCTCGGCCGGCTGAGTCGGCGCGGGTCGGCCGCGCGCTTGCGGGCGTCACCGGCGCGGGAGACGAAAGAGGATCGGCTCTGGAACGGCCCTTCGCAGCTCCGCGAGGCCGGCATAGTGCTCGCGGACGAGCCGGCTGAGGAGCCGGGACCCCTTCGAAGTCAGTCGGATTCGGACCCGTCGCGCATCCGCGCGGTCCCTCTCGCGCCGTACGAGGCCCGCGCGCTCCGAGCGGTCGATGAGCTCGACCGCGCTCTGGTGACTGACCTGGAGGCGTTCGGCGAGGTCCGCGATCGTCGGCCGCTTCGCTCCGAAGCCGCGCACGAATAGCAACAGGAGGTATTGCGCCGGGAACGTGCGGGCGCGGCGGGCCGCCTTCTCCGAGAATCGCAGAAACTTCCGGAGAGCGTACCGGAATGCGGCCAGACGCTCGAAGTCTTGCGGCGCGAGAACGCGGTCCGCCATGTCTCCAATTGTATCGGATTACGATAGTATTCCCGTATCATGGAGGAAAAGCGATGGTGAGACGATCGATCGGATTCCTGGCGTTCGCCCTTGCGATCGGCGGCCTGGGCGCTGCGGCGTGCAAGGCCAAACACCCCACGACCGCGGCAAAGGCTCTGCCTCCCGTTCAGGTGGCGGGCCCGGCCGACAACGCGGTGGCGCCTCCGGCGCGCGCGTCCACCAAAAGCGACCTCCAGGCGGACGTCCTATCACAGGACCTCGCGACGCTGAACCGCAAGGGATACCTGGGCGATGCCTTCTTCGAATTCGAGAAGGCCGAGCTGCGCGAGGACGCGCGCACGGCTCTGGCCGCCGACGCTCGGTGGCTGCAGAAGTACCCGTCGGTCGAGATCGTCCTGGAAGGCCACTGCGACGAGCGAGGTACCGACGACTACAATCTGGCACTCGGCGATCGGAGGGCCAACGCCGTCAAAGAGTATCTGGCCTCGCTCGGAATCGCGGAATCCCGAATCCGGACGGTGTCCTACGGGAAGGAGAGGCCCTTCTGCAATCAGGACACGGAGAGCTGCTGGCAGGAGAATCGTCGGGCGCACTTCCTGGTCACCGCGAAGTAAGAGGCGGCGCGACGATGTCGGGCGGAGGCTCGACCCCCGTATGGTTCGAGCGTGAGACCGAGGAATTCCTCGCCCGCGCTCGTCAGGCGCCCCGCCGGGGTCTTCTCCTCGACTTCGACGGGACGCTCGCGCCGTTCGTGCCGGACCGGGCCCGCGCCGTCCCGTTCGCCGGCGTCCGAGCGATTCTCGGACGCATCGCCTCCGACGAACGGACGAGGCTCGGCATCGTGAGCGGGCGCGCCGCCGAGGACCTCCGGCGTGTGGTCGGCTCGGGACTGCGGCTCGAGCTGTGGGCCTCCCACGGGCTCGAGCAGCTCACGCGCGACGGCAGTTACGTCGTTCCGCAAGCGTTGCCCGCGATCTCGCAATTCCTGGATGAGGTCCGTCTGTGGATCGCACGGCGCGACTGGATGGCGATCGTGGAGGTCAAGCCCTACGGCCTCGCGCTGCACGAGCGTGCGCTCCCGGATGTCTACTCGCAGGCACGGCCCGAAATCCTGGCGCGCTGGTCCGATCCCGCGCGCCAGGCCGGACTCGAAATCCTCGAGTTCGACGGAGGAGTTGAGCTTCGCCCGTCCGGAATCCACAAGGGGCGCGTCGTGGAGCGAATCCTCGGTGAGCTTCCGCCCGGCGCCCCCGTCGCCTATCTTGGGGACGACCGCACGGACGAGGACGCCTTCGCGGCGATCGAGGGAAGGGGCCTGGGCGTGCTGGTGCGCGCCGAGCGCCGGCCGACCCGGGCCCGGGCCTTCCTGCGTCCGCCCGAGGAGCTTCTCCGGTTCCTCGAGGCCTGGGTCGAGCAGCCGGAGTCCCGGGCGACAACGGCCGGCCCGGATCCGTTCCCGCGAGGAGAACGTCGGTGACAACGACGAGCTATCTGCCGATCGAGCACCATGCGATCGTCGGCGATCTTCACACCGCGGCCCTCGTGGGCCTCGATGGGACGATCGACTGGCTCTGCCTGCCCTATTTCGATTCCCCCAGCATCTTCGCCTCGATCCTGGACGCGCGAAAAGGAGGATTCTGCCGGATCGCGGCCGACAGCGACGAGGCGCGGCGCCGCCAGATGTACCTGCCCGACTCCAACGTTCTGGTCACGCGTTTCCTCACTCCCGACGGCGTGGGCGAGGTCGTCGATTTCATGCCGATCCGTACACGGCCGGGCAGCAAAGCCGCCGAGGAGCATCAGGTCATCCGGATCGTGCGCGGCGTGCGTGGCTCGATCCCTTTCCGCCTGGACTGCCAGCCGGCGTTCGACTACGCGCGCGAGACGGTGGCGCCGATCCCGACCGCCTGGGGCTTTCGGTTTCCGACCCGCGGCGGCCCCTTCGACGTGATGACGACCCTCGAATGTTCGATCGACGGCGGCGGACTCTCCGCCAGGTTCCTGCTTCTCGAGGGACAGGAGGTGCCGTTCGTCATCTCCCGTTCCAACGGGGGAGAGCGTCCGGCCGGCGATCGTCTCGCGAGGGTCTGTCAGGAGGAATTCCTCACGACACTGCATTTCTGGCAGAACTGGATCGCGGGCGCCGAGTACTCCGGCCGCTGGAGGGAGATGGTCAAGCGCTCGGCCCTGGTTCTGAAGCTTCTGACCTTCGCTCCCACGGGAGCCATCGTGGCCGCGCCCACGGCGAGCCTGCCCGAGAGAATCGGCGGCGGCCGCAACTGGGACTACCGCTACGTCTGGATCCGCGACTCGGCGTTCACGATCTACGCGTTCCTCCGGCTCGGCCTGACCAGCGAGGCCGAACAGTTCATGGGCTTCCTGGAGGGTCTTTATCGCAACATTCCGCCCGAGGAGGGGCTGCGCGTTCTGTACGGAATCGACGGGAGAAGGGACGTTCCCGAGACGGTTCTCGATCATCTCGAGGGATATCGCGGCTCCGGTCCGGTTCGCGTGGGCAACGACGCCGCCGGCCAGTTTCAGCTCGACATCAACGGCGAGCTCGTGGACGCCGTCTATCTTTACGACCGGCACTTTCGGCCGCTGCCCCACGACCTGTGGGTCTCGGTCCGAAGGATCGCCAACTGGGTCTGCGCGCACTGGCAGGAGCCCGACGACGGAATCTGGGAGGTGCGTAGCGGCCCACGGCACTTCACGTTTTCCAAGATGATGTGCTGGGTGGCGCTGGACCGCGCGTACCGGATCGCCGGAAACCGCGGGCTTCCGGCCGAGCGCGAGCGGTGGCTCGCCAATCGCGACGAGATCTACACGGCGATCATGGAGAAGGGCTACTCGACCCAAAAGGGCTCGTTCGCGCAGTCGTTCGGCTCGGAGCTGCTCGATGCGTCGATGCTGCTCGCCCCGATGGTGAGGTTCGTGGCCCCCTCCGATCCACGCATGCTGGGGACGCTCGCCGCGGTGGAGCGGGATCTGGAGAGCGATCACCTGGTCCGGCGCTACGACCCGCGCTCCACGCCGGATGGCCTCGAAGGCGACGAGGGCACCTTCTCGATGTGCACGTTCTGGCTCTCCGAGGCCCTGGCCCGTTCGGGGAGCCTCGACCAGGCGCGGCTGACCTTCGAGAAGATGCTGGGCTACGCCAACCATGTCGGGCTCTACGCCGAGCAGATCGGCCTGACGGGTGAAGCGCTCGGGAACTTCCCACAGGCGTTCACCCACCTCGGATTAATCTCGGCGGCCGTCAACATCAGCGACGCTCTGGACCGGCAGCCTCCGCCTCGACGCTCGGAGGACTCTGCCTGAGACGCGACCGGTGATGCCGGCGCCTCGCTCCCGCGGCAGCGGTCGCGGCGTGGGCCGAGGGCGCGGGCTCGAGAGGATCACCGGCTGTCTCGGAGCCTCGCCGGGGACGTCGATCACGTACGCCTCGTTCACTCCGGTCGTGCCGAGCCCCTGCAGAATCGATCCGCCGGTTGGCTCATCGGGTCCAGGTCCCCGCTTCGAAGCATAGTCCCCCGGCGTGTTACCCTTTGATCAAAGGAATACGACAATGAAGCGACACGCCGGCATCGCGGTCCTGATGCTTCTCGCCGCCGTACTGCACGGTCAGCAAGCGGCACAGCCGAGTCCGATTCCGAAGCTCGAGGGTGGCATCGCGGCCCCGCAGGCCCAGCAGCCTTCGCTCGAGATCTACCAGATCGATTTGATTCCTTCCGGAACGGGATTCGCCCTGAGCAAACCGGTGCTCGACGGCGACAAGTACGTCTTCATCGTCTGGCCGGACCGGGCGACGATTCGCCTCGCCAAGGAGAGGGTCAAGAGCATCACGCCGCGGACGAAGGAGATGGGCGCGTTCGCGGTCTATCAGATCGACCTCGTTCCCACCGGCCGGATGATCGCGAAGGAAGCGCCGATACTGAAGGGAACGACGTACACGTTCCGCACCTGGCGCGACAACACGCTGATCAGCATGCGTCAGGCGGACATCAAGAAAGTCACTCAGCTGACGGGGCTCGCCGCCTTCAAGGTCCAGCAGGAAGAGCGCGGTGCCAAGCTCACCGCGAACCTTCCCATGCAGGGGACCAACGACGTGCAGATCATCAACAGCCCGCCGCCGCAACCGAGTCAGGCTTCTGCCGGCCAGGACTCGATGTCTTCGGCCAGCGGCAACTGGATCTACGACGGCGTGCCGGGTATGACGACCGGCTACGCGCCGCCGAACGCGGTCGTTTCTTCCCCGGGCGACGTTCCGAAGGCGCCAAACCAGTAGGTCAGTTGCGCCACTCCACACCGACCCGGGCCCCCAGACGCGACCCGGGGTAGTAGTACGGGACTGTTCCGCCGTCGAATCCCGTGAGCGTGTACCCGTACTGCGCGTAGCGGGTATTCGTCAGGTTCAGCACATCCAGCCGGACGTGCAACGGCCCGAAATCGCGCGCGGCGCGCAGGTCGAGGACCGAAGCGTTGCCGAGCGGGAAGAGGTTGGCGTCGTCGAGGTAGCGCTGGCCCATCCAGGTCCATACCGCTTCGACGCGAATCCCGGCGGGCAGCGGCGCGGAGAGCCCCGCGACGAGCAGATGCTCGGGAATGTTCTTGAGCTGCTTGTCCGCGTTTTCTCCCTCTCGTTCGGAAACGCGCGTCCACACGTAGGAAACGAACGGCGCCACGGGCAGCGCGTCCGTGACGCGCACCGACGCCTCGACACCGCGGTGCAGGCTCTGGCCGATGTTGGCGTACGAGAAGGTGGCGGGATCGAAGTCGATCTCGTCCTCGACGGTCATCCGGTAGGCGAGCGCCTCCCACCGCCAGCCCGTCCGGTTCTGCGAGGCGCCGATCTCCAGGTTTTCGGCCCTCTGGGGAACCAGCCGCGGGTTGGAGATCGTGAAGGTGTCGCCGCCGAAATCGAACGGATGCGGATCGAAGAGCTGGTCCACGGTCGGCGCCTTGAAGGACCGCGAATACTGGAAGTAGATGGCGACGGGCGCGCCGAGATCTCCGAGGCGATAGTTGAGGCCGGCGCGCGGAGACCAGGCCTGGTTGCGAGTCGTCGCGTCGGCGACGTGGAACTCGTCGGCGATCCGATCCCACCGGAGGCCGGCGGAGATCCGCAGGCGCGGCGTCGGGTTGGCGTCGGTCGTCAGAAACACCGCTGACCGGTTGCGAAAGCCGTCCTCGGTGGTGGCGACGGGTCCGGCGCGCCCGTCGTCGTCGACGAAGCGGTACTTCGTGTCGAGCGTTTCGTGCGCGAGCTCGGCTCCCAGGACGGCGGAAGCCGGGCGCCCGAAGAGTAAGTAGCTGCGCTGGGCCTGGAGGATCGTGCCCAGCGCTCCGGTATGCAGCTCCCGCAGCGTTCGGTTTCCGAGGCCGGGCGCGACCGGCAGCGTGCGAAGGACGTCCGAGTCGCGCAGAGATCCGAAGACCGTCGCGCCGTACGGAACCGGTCCGGAGTCCTGGCGGAACGAGAGCGCCAGGCGGCCCCGATCCGTGTGCGTTTCGTCGAAGCGATAGAGCGGATCGGAAAATCGGTCGTCGCTCTCGTACTCCGGCCTCGGAAGCGCCCCCGGCTCTTCCCGGCGGGTCCAGTTGCCTTCCCCTTCGAGCGACCATCGTCCCGAGCCCAGCAGTCCGGAGGTCGAGAGGCCGAGGATCCCGATCTCTTCGGCGTTGTGGTCGCGATAGCCGTCGGTGCGGGCGTAGGTCCCGCCGCCGCGGCCGTCGAAGTCGCCGGTTCCGAACTGATAAGCCGCGCCGGCAGAGACCGTCCCGAAGCTGCCGGCGTCGGCCGATGCCGACCATCGGGACTCGCCGGCGGAAGACGGGCGCGTGAAGACCTGGATGACGCCCCCCATCGCGGCGTCGCCGTAGAGAGAAGATCCGGGACCGCGGAGGGCCTCGACGCGCTCGATGTCCGCGGCGCGGATGCCCCGCCAGTCCACGAGACCCGACTCGACGTCCTGCACGGGCACCCCGTCGACGCGCAGCTGGACGTACTCCGCCTCTCCGCCTCCGAAGAAGCCTCGCGACATCACGATCGGAGGCGGTCCTCCGAAGTCCCCCCGGAACAGGGCGTGGAAACCCGGCAGGAAGTCGACCAGTTCGCCGAGATCGTTCGCGGGCAGACCCTCGATCTCGTTGCGGTTCAGGACCGAGACGGAAGCGGGGATTTCCTCGCGAGACTCCGGTCCCCTCTCGGCGGTGACGACCATCTCCTCGTGGACCGCCGGCGGCTCGGCGGGCGCCGGAGGCGTCGGCGTGCCGGCGGACATTCCGAGCATCCAGAGAATCCATGGGCCCAGGAGGATCACGCGGTCCCTTCGTCCGGAAACGAAGAACGCCCGGACCGGGCGCGCCCCGAAGACGCTCGGGGCGGCCCGGACCGAGAGACCCGCCGTCTCAGATCATGACGCGAACCAGGAACTGGAACTGGCGGCCCGGATCGACGTTCGAGATGCCGCCCAGCGGCACGCCGAAGGACGGGAGGGGAGTGCCGTCCGCGGCGTTGCCCCACGTGGCGTTTCGTCCCACGATGTTCGCGTGGTTCGTCACGTTCAGGCACTCGGCGCGCAGGCCCAGCCGCACCGCGTCGGTCAGGGCGAACTCGTAGGAGAGAAAGAGCGACAGGTCGATGATGTCGGAACCCTCGCCGGCGTTGCGGCCCTCGACCCGCCCGTCGATGACCGGCCGGTCTCCGCCGCCTCCGTCGCCGTTGTTGTCGATCCCGGTCACGATGTTGAAAGGTCGCCCCGAGGCGTACTGGAACGTGCCGCCCCCGACGATCTGGAACGGGAAGAGATACCACCCGGACAGCGCCAGGCGGTTGGGCTGGTTTAAGAGGCTGTTGGCCCATTCGGCGTTGAGCTGGTTGACGTCGTTGGGATCGCCGCCCGTGGCGTCCGGCTCGAAATTGTTGCGTGTATGCGACCAAGTGTACGAGAGGAGGATCTGGGCTTTGCCCGAAAAGTTGTGGTTGAGGTTGAGCTGGAGGGCGTCGTAGAGGCTCTCGCCCTGGTTGACCGTGACGAGGATGCGCTTGTATCCGTTGGGCTCCGGCGTGATTGGCCGCGTGGCGTCCGCCGCGGAGGCGCTGCGGGTCTGGCCGGGCTCCGTCCGTTCAAACGGCGCGGGGGCGTTCAAGTCGAGGTTCCGGTCGATGTCGATGGTCTTGGCGTGGACATAGTCCATCGAGAGGATCCACGACCGGAGGATCTCCCGCTCGCCGCCGATCGTGATTTGCTGGGTTTCGCGGGTTGACGAGCTTGTCGGGATAGCCGCGCAGCTTCGAGACGTCGAAGAACTGGCTGTAGTAATCGGCTTGCCCGGGCCGGATCGTGATGTCGCGCGGCGGCAGGACGGCTCCGTCCGGGAACCCGGGCAGAGGCTCGAGGGAATCCGGGAAACCGAGCTGGCCGGGCGCCGCCGAGAACGTGAAGAACCCGGTCGGGCCGTTGAGCTCCCAGCCGGCCACGATGTTCGCCCGGATCTCCGAGTAGTACATCGCATAGCCGCCGCGGACGACGGTACGCCCGTCGTTCCACGGCTGCCAGGCGAACCCGACACGCGGCTGGATGTTGTCCTTCGCGTCGGTCAGGGTCTGGCGGTCGTAGCGCAGCCCGACATTGACGGTCAGGTTGGGGTTCACGCGCCAGTCGTCCTGGGCGAAGAGCGACCACAGGTCCTCGCTTACGGAGTAGGTCACGTTGCCAAATCCCTGCGTGAAGCGCGAGACGTCGTCGATCGTCAGCTCGGACGTCGGGGTCGACGCCGGGATCCCGGGCTTGAACGTGAACTGGCCCAGCACGAAGGGCGCGCCGAACTCCTGGCCGTTCCCGCCGGATTTCGAGTGGATGACGTCGCCGCCGAACTTGACGAGGTGGTTTCCGAACACGAACGACGTCGTGTTCGCGAACTGCCACTGCCGGTTGGTCAGGAAGGCGGACCGTGACTCGCCCTCCGTAGACACGCCGGGCCGCACGAACTGCGTGGACGGATCGATGGGCTGGAACCTGGTGATCGGGTCGGCGTCGAGATAGACGAACCGCGCGTTGTTGAAGATGTTGGACGTCAGCACCGCCGTGTCGGCGGCCTGGTAGGACCAGGTCTTGCGCGTGAACTCGCGGCCCGTGCTCGGCAGGTTGAGCCCTCCCACGACGTCCTGGGGATTGGTGTCGTAGAACTGGTCCGCCGTGAACTTGCCGAAGAGATGGTTCCTCTCGTTCAAGTCCGCGTCGAGCCGGGCGAAGAGGAGCGACTGCTCGAAATCGCCCCGGTACGTGCCGGGATCCAGCGGCGACGTGATCGTCGCGTCGCGGTTCTGGCTGTTGTACTCGCCGCCGGCCGCGAAGTAGACACGGTCGGCCAGGATCGGGCCGGACACGATGCCGCTTCCCTGCCAGAGGTTGTCGTATCCCGAGGTCCCCGTCACGGGCTGATCCGCGGAGAGCCCGCCGGGGCGGTACATGCCCGTGGCGTCGACGTGAAGTCCATTGGTCCCGGATTTCGTCACGAGGTTGATCACGCCGCCGGTGGTCCGCCCGTATTCGGCGGAGAACGAGCTCGTGAGAACGTTCATCTCCTGCACCGACGGCAGGGGCAATGTGGTCGCGATCGTCTGGCGGCCCCAGGAGTCGTCCCCGCTGCTGCCGTCGACCGTGTAGGTCGTCTGGCGGCGCCCGCCTCCGTCCACGACGAACAGCGTCTCGCCCAGGAACAGGTCGCCGGTGCCGCGAGCGGAGCGGACGGCGGAGTTCAGCAGAGGCAGAGAAGTAAGCTTGTTGCCGAGAAGCGGCGTGTTCTCGATCTTCTTGGACTCGAATCGGGTGCCCAGCTGCGGGGCGTCGGCGCGCACGCCGTCCACCGTGCCGGTGACCCGGATTTCCTCGGTGACGCCGGCGGCCGCGAGAATGACATCGAAGGTGGCCGTCTGGCTGCCGCCCAGGGAGAAGGGTCCCTTCGTTTGTGCCGCGAATCCTTCCTTAACGGCCGTCAGCGTGTTCTTTCCGGTCAGCGGAACGTCGGCAATCGTGTAGGCGCCCTGCGGATCGGTTTTCGTGGTGCGCGTGATGCCGGTGGCGACGTTGGTGATCGTGATCGTGGCGTCGGCGACGGTCGCTCCGGACTCGTCGGTCACTCGGCCGCGGACGGTCCCGGTCGCGGGTGTCTGGGCCCGCAGGTCGAGAGCGAGACCGAAGAGAAAGACGGCGATCCCGAGTGCAGAGCACGCGGCGCCGGGACGCCTTCGTCGGTCGTCGATGGGGGCTTTCATCCTCCGTGTCCTCCTTGAGCGCGCGCGGCGTCTCGGCCGGCGCGAGAATGCGACGACCCGTCTCCCGAATGGAGACGGACCTCAGGAGCCGCTGGAAGGACGGAGCCTCAGTTCCGGCGGGGAAGGAGAGCGGCGCTCGGGAGAGCGCGACCGAAGAGGGAATTCCCGGCGACCAACCGATGACGGCGAAGGCGGGGCCCGACTTCGCCGCCGGGACGACGCCGTGCGGGTCGGGATCCGGAGGAAGGAGCGACTCGTGGGATGCGAAGGAGACCACACGCTGGGACTCGGGACTGCACGAGGGAACGGGCAGCTCCTCGCGAGAGTCCCGATCCGGCTCGTCTCCGTCGATCCAGATCTCGCCCCGCCGAAGCTCGAGCGACGCGACGGCTGCCGAGCGTCGGCCGGCAATCGCGAACGACGGGCCGGGTTCGCTCTCGATCTCCCTTCCGTTTCCGCCCATGCGCAGGACCAGAGCCGCTTCGGGAAGCGAGAGGTTCGGGACGGTCCAGAGCAACGACCTGGCGTCGGAACGCAGGCTCTCGGTCAGACGGAGCCTTACGGCGCGGTCGGGTCCGCAGACCAGGAGAAGCTCGAACTCGTCGACGTCTTTGGGGATTCCGTTCAGGCGGACCTCGACGGTTTGGCCCGCCTCGAGAGTCTCCCCGCCATGCGCGATGGAGAGGCTGGCGCCTTCCGCGCGGAGAGCTCCCGCGAGGACCACGCCGGCCAGCACCATTCGGCCTGGAAACACCGCGCAAGAGCCTAAGGGCCGACTTCGCAGGTGTCAACGATTTCCCCTGAGGCTCCCGCGCCCGGGGTTCTCTAGGCAGCCCGGGAAGCCCTGGCTCCTCCGCGATCGCTTCCGCGACGTACTGCGCGTCGCGTCCGACGCCATGGATCATCGTCGAAGAGAACGCATAGAGAAAGTGGAGCCCGACGAAGTAGAGCCCCGGCTCGCCGGAGACCACGCCGCGCTCGTGCCTGGGCTCTCCGTCCGCGTCGAAGACCGGCAGGTCGATCCAGGACACGGCGTCGAGGTGCGCATGGTGCGCGCGCTCGAGAGCGCTCAGGAAACCCTCGTCCCGTCCGGACAGAGCCGCGGAAAGCGCGAGCAAGTCGAGATGGTCGCCGTCGAGGGGCTTCGCCGTGTCGGCGCGGGCGAGGGATTCGTACGCGTCGCTCCAGGCGTGGCGCTCGAAGAGCTGCCGGGCGCGCTAGAGCTCGGCCGAGCCGTTACTGGGAGACGACTTGTGACTGCGACCCCGGTCTTTCAATCCCGAACTCCGATGAGGGCCGAAGGTTAGCAGTTCCACTCGCGCGATAGACTGCCGGCCATGCCGTTCTGGAGGAAGCAGGCGGAGGCGCGCAAACCGCCGATTCCTCCGGACCACATTCTGCTCGGCGTGGGGCCCGGCGATTACTGCGAGGTCGGCGAGTACGCGCTGGGCGTGATCGAGAAGGTCGCCCGCCTTCGCGCTTCCGACCGCATCCTCGACGTCGGTTGCGGCCCCGGCCGCATGGCCTGGCCCCTGGCGGCGAAGCTCGGGCGTCGAGGCTCGTACGACGGACTCGACGTCGTCAAGGCTTACGTCGACTGGTGTCGGGACAGCCTGAGCCTGGATCCGGCGCGATTTCGCTTCCACCACGCCGACATCCGCACCGCCTTCTACAACCCGGAAGGCGCGATCGACGCCGCGGACTTCGTCTTCCCGTGGAGGGACGGTTCGTTCGATCTCGTCATCGCGACGTCCCTGTTCACGCACCTCCTCCCGGCGGGGACCGAGCACTACGCGCGAGAGATCGCCCGCGTGCTCGCTCCGAAGGGCCGGCTCTTTGCGACCTTCTTCATCCTCGACGAAGCGGGCAAGGAAGCCGCCGCGACCGGGAAGACGTATCCGACGTTCCTCCACGAAATGGAGCACGGCCGGCTCCACGACCCGGCCGTTCCGGAGAGCGCGGTCGCCTTCCAGCCGGAGTGGCTGCTTCCGACCCTCCGATCCGCGGGCCTGACGGTTGCCGCGGTGCACCCGGGCCACTGGAGGGGCCGTCCGGGCTTCGAGTATCAGGACGTCGTGCTGGCCAGGCGGTCGCGCTGACTAAGCCGAGCCTCAGCGGAGCAGCTCGAGCAGCGCGCGGTTGACCTCGTCGGCGTGGGTCCAGGTCAGCCCGTGCGGGCCGTCCTTGACGACGACGTAGCGGCTTCCTTTGACGGCCTCGTGCGTGCGTTTGGCCGACGCCTCGAGCGGCACGATCCGGTCGGAGTCTCCGTGGAGGACCAGGGTCGGAACGTCGATCCGGGCGAGGTCCTTGCGAAAGTCGGTCAGCCATGCGGAGACGCAGTCCAGCGTGGCTTTCGGCGAGGCGGCGATGGCGATGCCCCAGCTCAAGTGCAGGAGCTCGTCGCTGATGCGTTTGCCCTTCAGAACGTCGGCGTTGTAGAAGTTCGAGAGAAAGCCGGTCAGAAAGGCGGGCCGGTCGGCGGCGAGGCCTTTCTTGATGCCCTCGA
>CAVTEG010000009.1:0-1289310 GCA_963733815.1 uncultured Acidobacteriota bacterium
GGGCCGACCGGTCCGCTTCTGACGCTGACGGAGGAAGGCGGTTGAGAAGGTCAAGTACTTCGCGGGCACGATGCCCGACTCGCAGAACAAGAGCCGCTGCGGATCTTCATCCAGGGGCGGAGGCTGCTCCCCGGATTCCAGTACGGCTTCACTCTTCGACGGAGAAGAAAGCAGAACAATACTATCATCCAGTTCGCAGGCATCGAGGTTGCTCCGTCCATCCGCAGAGCACGCCGTACTTGAACCATGTGACGGTCGACTACGTCGAGGACTTTCGCGGCGCCGGGTTCTCGGTCACGAATCCCCAGGCCAGCGCCGGCTGCGGCTGCGGAAAGAGCTTCAGCGCTTAAACTCTAATCAAAACCTACAGTAGGGATATTTGTGCAAGCCCTATTCTGTCGGGCGGGGGACAGCGTGCCCGTACGATTCTGAAGCCGGAAATCAGTTCTGGAAGCCCCGGCACGCAGGGCGATGGAGAGGAAGACCGCCATCTGTCTGCGCGTGACGGGGGTTGTCGGGGGAGATAGTTCCCGCTGCCGCAGCCGCCTGTGATTCCGCTCGCCGCGATAGTTTTCCACCAACCAAAAGGGGGCGAAGGGGGGCATGTGAGTACGTGCGGTCGCCGGAGCGGGGCTGACGAGCGGAAGCGGATGCCAAATGCTGTAGACACCGAGGCATCGGACGCCATCCGTGGCACCGAGGAGGCCAGGACTGCTAGGCTGTTGGCGTTGTTGACTTGATACGGCGGGTCGACGATGAACGTCTGGGAGTCGTCGCTGCTGCTGAAGGGACCGGACATCCTATGATGAGTCTTTGACTTCCCGTCGAAGTCGTTTCCCACAGTCCTGATCGACGGAATCCCGTCGGTCGTGTCCGAGTTGTACCCCCTCACCGTGACCTCGGTAATCAAAACGCCCGGTGTCGCGAGATGAACCGGAAGCCGACCGAGGCCATGTCGGACTGGGTTACCAACGGGCTGAGCAGCTCGCAGTTGATCGCCGAGTATGAGTTGCTCGGGCTCCGCAACGTAGCGTCGCACGGTCCGAGCGCGAGCAGGCTCGTGCTGGCGGTGCCCCACGCTGGCCGCAGCGCCGACGGCCGTGGTGGCCCGCCCGGGGATCGGCCGCTTCCGCCGGGGTCATCCACTTGCCGTAGATGGCGACTCTCTGTTGGGGAGGGCCGACTGGGAACGAAAGCACTCCGAGGAGAAAAAGAGAGAGAGGCAGAAAAGGGGACCCGGGGTCTGACAATGGGCAACTTCCTTCGGCGCCAGAAATCGGCAGTTGGTAGGTGAGCATGACGCCTGCATTACGTTGTCCCTCCGAAAAATGGTCCGGGGCACGCGCGCACTCACTGCCGAGCGCCGCGAGCGATTCGGTTTGAGTCGTTGTGTTGTCCAAAAAAACAAGCCCCGCCTTGCGGCGAGGCTTTATGCAATCCCTTCCCGGCAAGGGGGGGAGTGGCAGAAAAAGAGGGCGGACATATCCGAGAAGCGCACCGACGGCTCCGAGCTGGAAGGCGCGCGGGGCGTTCAGGGCCGTACGCGTCGAGGGCTGGCCGAAGCTGTCGCCCGGGAAGAGAGATCTTCGTGATGTCAATCGGCGGCTGCTGGTTCGTGATGTTGAAATGTCGCCAAGCGAAACCTGAATCCGGGTCGTCGAATGGAATCCGGAAAACGTGAACCGCTCGACGAGTTCGGGATCCCTCGTCGCTGCGCTCCTCGGGATGACGACTTCATGACTGGCTGGGCGACTCCCGATCCGGCTTAAGCGTCATCCCGAGCGGAGCGAGATAGCCGACCACCAAGGGCAGACCCCCGGCAGTAGGCAACGTCGCGCGAAGCGCGGTGTTCACGTCCTCGAAGCGACGCCTACCGCGTCCCCACCTCTAACCAAGCGAGGACGTACTGGGGACCGCCGAGGATCTGGCCGCGCACGGGGACGTTCAGTTCGGGATGGAACCACCATCGGAGGCTTCGTTCGCGCTCTGCCGCGCGATGTGCGTGGCGCGGAACTCGCCCGCCGGGACGCGCACCGTCTCCGAGCCGGCGGTCCGGGACGTCACGACGCAGGTCGAGCCCATCGGCGAGGAGAATCGGGCGCGACGTAGCAGACGACGTCCTCGACCCGCCGGCGACGGCGCCGCCGGTGTCGGGCGCGCCGCGGCGATGGCCGGCGATGCGAAGGCGAACGACGGCGGAACCACGAGATCCTGCTTGAGGATCCCCGCCTCGCGGCCGCGAGACTTCCCGTCAGCGTGTCCCCGTCGAGCCAGTACCGGGCGCGCATCACGCCCTCGCCCTGGCGGCGCGTGATCTCGGCGAACTTCAGGCGCCCGTCATCCTCGCTGCCCTGGAAGACTTCGGTCGTCCGGTCTCCGGACTCGATCGTCGAGCCGACGATCCCCCCGCCTTCCTCGCCGGATAGAGGATCCACCGTCGCGCCCGCCCGGCGCCGGATCCGTCGCGTACACGTACGTGCCGCGCGCGATCGGAACCGCGCTCGTAGCGGCCGAGGTGCGGGCGGGGCGAGCCGTTGACGATCGCGAGAACGTCCCCTCCAAGGATTCGCCGGCGGGAGTTTCGGCGAATCGGCGACCCCGGTTCCGTCGGGACGCTCCACCAGGATCGTGGGAACGTTGATGATCCGCCGGCCCTGGATCACGTCGTGGGGCCGCCGGAAGTCGAGGTCCAGCGCCACAGGTGAAGCGAAAACTTCGGATTGCCGGCGTCGGAACCGCCTTGATCAGCCGCGGCACCAACTCCTTGCTGTCGCCGCACCAGG
The DNA here is from genome assembly GCA_963733815.1 of uncultured Acidobacteriota bacterium. GTDB lineage: Bacteria > Acidobacteriota > Thermoanaerobaculia > UBA5066 > Gp7-AA6 > DAHUXD01. Next base: position 2,784 of record CAVTEG010000009.1, read on the forward strand.
TTCCGAAGACCGCGGTCAGCCGCACGGGAGCGGCGTCCGCTTCAACCCGGCGACGGTGGCGGCCTCGGGCGTGTACGCGTCGGACAGGCGCTTCCAGACCGGCACGGTTCCCAGAGCTTCGCTTCGTCGATTCGCCGGTCACGCCTGGTGCCGGGCCATCAGAAGACGTGCCGCCCGCCGAAAACGTCGAGGCCGCGGGGTCCACCTTCTGAAGCGTCAGAGCAGCTCGAGCTTCGCGGCGGCGTCAGCCTGCGCCGGCGCCGTCGGCCGAGAGCCGAACGCTCGTCGGGGCACTGCGAAGAGTGTTCCGGCATCCCGATCCAGGACGAAGGCGTCGTCCCCGCGCGGGGACACGAGGGCCGTCCGATCTGTGTCGCTTTCCACGAAGACCTGGATTCCGCGATCGAGGACCCCGTTGAGGTAGACGTCGCGGGTTGCGTCGCCATGACGGTTCGGCGCAGATGTGGGGCGCGGCGAGAACGACAATGCGGTGACAGCGAGGGACGCGCGGCGGATTCTCATGATCCCCCTGCCGGCGCGCAACGCCTCGCCCGTCCCGGTAGCCGGCGATTGCAGAAATTTTGAGAGGATCGCCTCGCCATGGCCGTCCCCCCGCGCGCTGGATCGCTCTCCTGCTGGTACTGGCGCGCCGTTTTTTCTCGGCCGGCTTCTCCCCTTCCGCCAGTGGCTGGAGGCATTCACGAACTGGGTCGACGGGCTCGGCCCGGCGGGTATGGCGCTCGACGCCGCCGTTTACGCGATCGTTGCGGTCCTGATGCCGCGGGCGTGGCTGATGACGATCGGAGCGGGCATGATCTTCGGCTTCCTTCCGGGCGTCGCCGTGGTTGCGACGGGGCCACGCCGGAGCCGCGGCGTCGTTCCTGATCGCCCGCTACTTCGCCCGCGAGCGGGTGGCGCGCGCGGCCGAGCGCAACCCGAAGTTCCGGGCGCTCGATCGCGCGATCGGGCAGAAGGGCTGGAAGATCGTGTTCCTGCTCCGGATGTCGGTGGTCGTCCCTACGTTCTCGAACTACGTCTACGGCCTGACGGCGATCCGCTTCGGCCCTACGCCGCCGCGAGCGGCCTGGGAATGCTTCCCATCATCACGCTCTACGTGGCGCTGGGCGTGGCGGCCGGAGAGGCCGAGGGCGCGCATCCGGCCGTGCCTTCGGGACCGTGGATTCCCTGGTTCTCGGCGCCGGGGTCCTGATCACGGTCGCGGCGACGTGGTACGTGGCGCGTTTGACGCGGCGGGCCATGGCCGCGGAGCGCGGTGAGACTCTCGACATAGTTTGATAGGTTTTGCGATCAGGAGGGAATCCTATGAAGACGATACGTGTATTACTCGCCCTGTGCCTGGCTTTCTTCACTGCGGTGCTCGCGACCGCGTCGGACAAGGAAAATGCGTACAATCTCGTCGTAAATCATCAGACGCTCGACACTTCACCGCGGATCCGTAAGGACCTGGTTCCGCGACCACGCCAAAAGACGCGAAGCGGCTTCTGATCTGCTGACCGTCGCGAAGGGGGCTTCATTATCTGTGGTTCGGGCGGGTGCTAGGTGTTCGTCGCCAAGGGCGCGCACAGCTGGAACGGACCCACTTTCGACACGATTGGAACGGCGAGCATCGGTTTCCAGGCGGGCGGAGAAGTCCCAGCTCTTCTGCTCGCGATGACGCAGAAGGCTGTCGACTCGCTGATGTCTTCGCCGTTCAATTGGCCGGGGAAGCCAGCGTGTCCTGCGGGGCCCGCGGGTAGCGGCACGGGAGGACGCAACGATTCGTCAGTTTCTCCGGAGCAAGGGCCTTTACGGCGGCGTCGACGTCAGCGGCGCGGTGATCAAACCGACGGACGACTACAACAAGGCGCACACGGCAGGACGGTGTCGCCCATCGACATCATCGCGAAAGGATCGTGCACAACCAGACCGCCGCCGTGCCGCTGACCTCGAAGGTCGCCAAGCTGTACGGGGAAAAGAACCCGGGCCCCCGGCGCGGGCGGTACCACCCGGCCCATGCCGGCGAACTATCGGATCGACGCGGAGCGAAAGCGCATTCTGACGCGCTGCGAGGGAAACGCTGTCGCGGAAGTCCTCGCGCACTTCGACGAGCTCGAGCTCGACGCCAATGCCCGCCCGGCGCGGACGCGCTCCTCGACCTGACGGGGATGACGAACCTTCCCAACGTGGGCCAGATCCGCACGGCCGCCGACCGCGCCGCGATGCCGCGCGGCGTGTTCGCTCTGGCTCCATCGCCATCGTCGTCCACAGCGACGCGCTCTTCGGGATGGCGCGCGTCTTCGAGGCGTTCACGGACCGCGACTTCGCGCGGACTCCTTCCGCAGCCGCGAGGCCGCGGAGGAGTGGCTCAACAAGCCGACGTCGCACAAGGTCGCGGGAGGCCCCCTTCACCCTAACCCTCTCCCCCTTTTCGGGGGGCGAAGGGACACGAGGATTCCCTCTCCCGGAGGGAGAGGGACAGGTGAGGGGCGTCTATTTCTACATCGACATCTACTCAGTTATAACCTTTTGCATGATGCCGCCGACTTCCGCGCCGCCCCTTTCGTCCACGTAGTCAACCACGATCGGGGTGAACTTCCCGACCATGTCGCAGGAGATCGAGCTTCTCGAAACTCGAGCCGAGACCCGCCAGACCCGCGGCCGGAGGTACGGCCGCGGGTCTGGCGGGTCTCGGCTCGAGTTTCGAGAAGCTCGGGCTCTCCTCCGACATGGTCGGGAAGTTCACCCCGATCGTGGTTGACTACGTGGACAAAAAGGGCGGCGCCGAAGTCGGCGGCATCATGCGAAAGGTCCTGACTCCGTAGATGTAGATGTAGAAATAGACGCCCCTCACCCTGTCCCTCTCCCTCCGGGAGAGGGAATCCTCGTGTCCCCTCGCCCCCCAAAAGGGGGAGAGGGTTAGGGTGAGGGGGGCCTCCCGCGACCTTAGTGCGACGTCGGCTTGTTGAGCCACTCCTCCGCGGCCTCGCGGTTGCGGAAGACCGACGTCCGCGCGAAGTAGCGGTCCGTGAACGCCTCGAAGACGCGCGCCATCCCGAAGAGCGCGTCGCTGTGGACGACGATGGCGATGGAGCCAAAGCGAACACGCCGCGCGGCATCGCCGGCGCGGTCGGCGGCCGTGCGGATCTGGCCCACGTTGGGAAGGTTCGTCATCCCCGTCAGGTCGAGGAGCACGTCCGCGCCGGGCGGGCAGTTGGCGTCGAGCTCGAGCTCGTCGAAGTGCGCGAGGACTTCCGCCAACAAGGCGTTTCCCTCGCAGCGCGTCAGAATGCGCTTTCGCTCCGCGTCGATCCGATAGCTCACCGGCTGGGTCGGGATCAACGCCGGCGCCGGGGGCCCTGGGTCACTTCTCCCCGTACAGCTTGGCGACCTTCGAGGTCAGCGGCACGGCGGCGGTCTGGTTGTGCACCGATCCTTTCGCGATGATGTCGATGGGCGACACCGTCCTGCCGTAGTACGCCTTGTTGTAGTCGTCCGTCGGTTTGATCACCGCGCCGCTGACGTCGACGCCGCCGTAAAGGCCCTTGCTCCGGGAGAAACTGACGAAGTCCGTTGCGGTCGCTCCCGTGCCGGTACCCACGGGCCCCGCAGTACATGCTGGCTTCCCCGGCCAATTTGAACGACGAAGACATCAGCGAGTCGACAGCCTTCTGCGTCATCGCGAGCAGAATGAGCTGGGACTTCTCCGCGCCCGCCTGGAAACCGATGCTCGCCGTTCCAATCGTGTAGAAAGCGGGACCGTTCCAGCTGTGCGCGCCCTTGGCGACGAACACGCAGCGCCCGCCCGAACCGCCGATGATGAAGCCCGCCTTCACGACGGTCGAGCAGATCAGAAGCCCCTTCGCGTCTTTGGCGTGGTCGCGGAACCAGGTCATTTCCGGATCCGCGGTGAAGTCGTCGAGCGTCTGACCCGACTCGACGACGAGCTTCTGCGCATCTTCCTTGTCCGACGCGGTCGCGAGCACCGCAGTGAAGAAAGCCAGGCACAGGGCGAGTAATACACGTATGGTCTTCATAGGATTCCCTCCTGATCGCAAAACCTATCAAACTATGTCGAGAGTCTCACCGCGCTCCGCGGCCATGGCCCGCCGCGTCAAACGCGCCACGTACCACGTCACCGCGACCGTGATCAGGACCCCGGCGCCGAGAACCACGGGAATCCACGGTCCCGAAGGCACGGCCGGATGCGCGCCCTCGGCCTCTCCGGCCGCCACGCCCAGCGCCACGTAGAGCGTGATGATGGGAAGCATTCCCAGGCCGCTCGCGGCGACGTAGGGCCAGAAGCGGATTCGCCGTCAGGCCGTAGACGTAGTTCGAGAAGACGTAGGGGACGACCACCGACATCCGGAGCAGGAACACGATCTTCCAGCCCTTCTGCCCGATCGCGCGATCGAGCGCCCGGAACTTCGGGTTGCGCTCGGCCGCGCGCGCCACCCGCTCGCGGGCGAAGTAGCGGGCGATCAGGAACGACGCCGCGGCTCCGGCGGTGGCTCCCGTCGCAACCACGGCGACGCCCGGAAGGAAGCCGAAGACCATGCCCGCTCCGATCGTCATCAGCCACGCCGGCAGCATCAGGACCGCAACGATCGCGTAAACGGCGGCGTAGAGCGCCATACCCGCCGGGCCGAGCCCGTCGACCCAGTTCGTGAATGCCTCCAGCCACTGGCGGAAGGGGAGAAGCCGGCCGAGAAAAAACAGCGCCGCCAGTACCAGCAGGAGAGCGATCCAGCGAAGCGCCGGGGGACGGCCATGGCGGCGACCTCTCAAAATTTCTGCAATCGCCGGCATAACCGGGACGGGCGAGGCGTTGCACGCCGGCAGGAGGGCCCATGAGAATCCGCCGCGCGTCCCTCGCTGTCACCGCATTGCTCGTTCTCGCCGCGCCCCACATCTGCGCCGAACCGTCATGGCGAACGCAACCCGCGACGTCTACCTCGACGGGGTCCTCGATCGCGGAATCCAGGTCTTCGTGGAAAGCGACACAGATCGGACGGCCCTCGTGTCCCCGCGCGGGGACGACGCCTTCGTCCTGGATCGGGATGCCGGAACACTCTTCGCCGTGCCCCGACGAGCGTTCCGGCTCTCGGCCGACGGCGCCGGCGCAGAGCTCGACGCCGCCGCGAAGCTCGAGCTGCTCGGACGCTTCCAGAAGGTGGACGCCGCCGCCTCGACGTTTTCGGCGGGCGGACACGTCTATCTGATGGCCCGGCACCAGGCGGACCGGCGAGATCGACGAAGCGAAGCTCTGGGAAACCGTGCCGGTCTGGAAGCGCCTGTCCGACGCGTACACGCCCGAGGCCGCCACCGTCGCAGGGTTGAAGCGGATCGCCGCTCCCGTGCGGCTGACCGCGGTCTTCGGAACCTGGTGCGGCGACAGCAAGGAGTTCGTGCCGCGGCTGATCAAGGCGGTTCACGACGCCGGCAATCCGAAGGTTTCGCTTCGCCTCGTGGCGCTGGACCTGGACTTCCGGCGGCCCGCCGACGTGATCCAGGGCCGGCGGATCATCAACGTTCCCACGATCCTCGTGGACCGTCCCGACGAACCGAGGTCGGCCGTTCACCGAAACTCCCGCCGGCGAATCCGTGGAGGGAGACGTTCTCGCGATCGTCAACGGCTCGCCCCGCCCGCACCTCGGCCGCTACGAGCGCGGTTCCGAGATCGCGCGCGGCACGTACGTGTACCGCGACGGATCCGGCGCCGAGCAGGGGCGCGAGCGGTGGATCCTCTATGCCGGCAAGGAAGGCGGGAGGATCGTGCACTCGACGATCGAGTCCGGAGACCGGACGACCGAAGTCTTCCAGGGCAGCGAGGATGACGGGCGCCTGAAGTTCGCCGAGATCACGCGCCGCCAGGGCGAGGGCGTGATGCGCGCCCGGTACTGGCTCGACGGGGACACGCTGACGGGAAGTCTGCGCGGCCGCGAGGCGGGGATCCTCAAGCAGGATCTCGTGGTTCCGCCGTCGTTCGCCTTCGCATCGCCGGCCATCGCCGCGGCCGCGCTCGCGACACCGGCGGCGCCGTCGCCGGACGGGTCGAGCGACGTCGTCTGCTACGTCGCGCCCGAGACGTTCTCCTCGCCGATGGGCTCGACCTGCGTCGTGACGTACCGGACCGCCGGCTCGGAGACGGTGCGCGTCCCGGCGGGCGAGTTCCGCGCCACGCACATCGCGCGGCAGAGCGCGAACGAAGCCTCCGACTGGTGGTTCCATCCCGAACTGAACGTCCCCGTGCGCGGCCAGATCCTCGGCGGTCCCGAGTACGTCCTCGCTTCGTTAGAGGTGGGGACGCGGTAGGCGTCGCTTCGAGGACGGGATGGACACCGCGCTTCGCGCGACGTTGCCTACTGCCGGGGGTCTGCCGTTGGTGGTCGGCTATCTCGCTCCGCTCGGGATGACGCTTAAGCCGGATCGGGAGTCGCCCAGCCAGTCATGAAGTCGTCATCCCGAGGAGCGCAGCGACGAGGATCCCGAACTCGTCGAGCGGTTCACGTTTTCCGGATTCCATTCGACAACCCGGATTCAGGTTTCGCTTGGCGACATTTCAACATCACGAACCAGCAGCCGCCGATTGACATCACGAAGATCTCGCTCTTCCCGGGCGACAGCTTCGGCCAGGCCTCGACGCGTACGGCCCTGAACGCCCCGCGCGCCTTCCAGCTCGGAGCCGTCGTGCGCTTCTAGGATGTTTCCGCCCTCTTTCCCTGCCACTCCCCCCCTTGCCGGGAAGGAGGGATTCCATAAAGCCTCGCCGCAAGGCGGGGCTTGTTTTTGGGACAACACAACGACTCAAACCGAATCGCTCGCGGCGCTCGGGATGACTAGCGCGTGCCCCGACATTTTTCGGAGGGACAACGTAGTGCGGCGTATGCTCACCTCAACTGCCATTTCTGGCGCCAAAGGAGGTTCCCATGCGGTTCCGACCCCGGGTCCCCTTTCTGCCTCTCTCTCTTTTTCTCCTCGGAGTGCTTTCGTTCCAGTCGGCCCTCGCCGAACAGAGAGTCGCCATCTACGGCAAGTGGATGACCCCGGCGGAAGCGGCCGAGTTCCGAGGAAAGGCCACCACGGCCGTCGCGTCGCCAGCGTGGGGCACCGCCAGCACGAGCCTGCTCGCGCTCGGACCGTGCGACGCTACGTTGCGGAGCCCGAGCAACTCATACTCGGCGATCAACTGCGAGCTGCTCACCCCGTTGCTGCCCGGTCCGACATTGGCCTCGGTCGGCTTCCCGGTTCATCTCGCGACCGGCGTTCTGATTACCGAGGTCACGGTGAACTACTACGACTCGGACACGACCAACGATCCGTCGATGGGACTGTGGGAAACGACTTCGACGGGAAGTCAGAATCTCGTGGTGGGCCTGGGTCCGGATCCCTTCAGCGGCGGCAACAACTCCCAGACGTTCATCGTCGACCCGCCGTATCAAGTCAACAACGCCAACAGCCTTGCCGTCCTCGCCCTCCTCGGTGCCACGGATGGCGTCCAATACCTCGGTGTCTACAGCGTCGTCGTCCGCTACCAGCTCCAAGTCAGCCCCGCTCCGGCGACCGCGACGTTCCTCGACGTGCCGACGGTTCACCCCTTCTTCCGGTTCGTCGAAGCCCTCGCGGCGGCGGGAATCACAGGCGGCTGCGGCAGCGGGAACTACTGTCCCGACAACCCCGTCACGCGCGGACAGATGGCGGTCTTCCTCTCCATCGCCCTGGGCCTGCACTTCCCGAACTGATTTCCGGCTTCAGAATCGTAGGGGCGGGGCTTGTCCCCGCCCCAAAAGAAAGGGGCGGCCGCAAGGGCCGCCCCTACGTTGGTTTTGATGAGGGTTACGCGCTGAAGCTCTTGCCGCAGCCGCAGCCGCCGGTGGCCTGGGGATTCGTGACCGAGAACCCGGCGCCGCGAAAGTCCTCGACGTAGTCGACCGTCGCGTCCTTCAAGTACGGCGCGCTCTGCGGATCGACGACGACCTCGATGCCTGCGAACTGGATGATCGTGTCGTTCTCTTTCTTCTCGTCGAACGTGAAGCCGTACTGGAATCCGGAGCAGCCTCCGCCCTGGATGAAGATCCGCAGCGGCTTGTTCTGCGAGTCGGGCATCGTGCCCGCGAAGTACTTGACCTTCTCGACCGCCTTCTCCGTCAGCGTCAGAAGCGGACCGGTCGGCCCGGTTGTGATCGGGGCCGGAGTGGACGATTCGATAGTAGACATATGTTTTCCCTCAGGGGCCATTATGGTTCGCCGCCTCGGCCGGCGCAACCTGTCAGGAAGCCTTTGCCAGCGAGGAGTTTGCGAGCAACCGATCCACCGAGTCCCAGGCCGCCGCGACTTTTACCGGCGCCGCAAGGAACGAAACCTGTTTCGGGTTGACCTCGAAGTCCACGATGCCGGCCACGGGTGAGCGGTCCCACGCGGCCCGAATCTGCCGGCACTCCTCGTCCAGCAGCGGCCGGTTGAAGACACCAATGGCGAGCCGCGACCCGTCCACCTCGAAAACCGAGCGGGAGGAAACGTGCGCCGGTGGCCTGTTTTCTTGCTTCATCATGTTCTCTGGATGTTCGAAATCGTTCTCCTGGCTTCCTTTCGAACAGCAAGCGACGTGCCACTATTCCCTGAGCCCTCCGCGGCCCAAGCCACAACATCTGGTGTTTTTACTTGACTCGTTTTCCTTCCAGTCTTACGCTCTAAAGCAACACTGGCGGTTTCTCCGCATCGCTAGCTAGCCGGACAGGGCATCCGGGACCAGGGGTAGGAAAGGGCGGAGCATTCGCTTTAAGAGGTGGGAAGGAGGAGGGGGAATGGGTGCGACGGACAAGGACGTGAAGCAGGGTGTTGAGGATCGGGCCGAAAAGACGGTCTCTACCTCTAATAGGGGGCTGACCGGGCTCTCGTTTTCGAGGGTCTATTCGGACCCTTCGATATCGCCGTACGACGCGACGGAGTGGGAGCTGCGAACAGCCTCCATCGTGTCGGAGAAGGGCGAGACGATCTTCGAGCAGAAAAACGTCGAAGTCCCGAAGTCGTGGTCGCAGACGGCGACGAACATCGTCGTCCAGAAGTATTTCCACGGCCGCATGGGCACACCCGATCGCGAAACCTCCGTCCGTCAATTGATCGAGCGCGTCGCCGGAACGATCACCGCGTACGGTGAGAAGGGCGGCTACTTCCGGACCGCCGCCGACCGCGACGCGTTCCATGACGAGCTCGCCGCGATCCTCGTCAACCAGGTCGCCTCCTTCAATTCCCCCGTCTGGTTCAACGTCGGCATCGAGGACAAGCCCCAGGGCTCCGCGTGCTTCATCAACTCCTGCGGCGACTCGATGGACTCGATTCTCCGCCTCGCCCGCACCGAGGGCATGCTGTTCAAGTACGGCTCCGGTACCGGCTCGAACCTCTCGTCGATTCGTGGGTCACATGAATCCCTCTCCGCCGGCGGCACCGCTTCCGGCCCGCTCTCCTTCATGAAGGGCTTCGACTCCTTCGCCGGCGCGATCAAGTCGGGCGGCAAGACGCGCCGTGCCGCCAAGATGGTCATTCTGAACATCGACCACCCGGACATCGAAGAGTTCATCCTCTCCAAGTCCAACGAAGAGAAGAAGGCGTGGGCGCTGATCGACGCCGGCTACGACGGCTCGTTCAACGGCGAGGCGTACGCGTCGATCTTCTACCAGAACGCCAACCACTCCGTGCGCGTCACCGACGAGTTCATGGAAGCCGTCGAGAAGGACGGCGAGTGGAAGACGAAAGAGGTCCTTTCCGGCCAGCCCTACAAGACGTACAAGGCGCGGGACCTCATGGCGAAGATCGCCGACTCGGCCTGGATCTGCGGCGATCCCGGGATGCAGTACGACTCGACCATCAACCGCTGGAACCCGGTCAAGGCCACGCACCGCATCAACGCCTCGAACCCGTGCTCCGAGTACATGTTCGTCGACGACTCGGCCTGCAACCTGGCGTCCCTGAACCTGATGAAGTTCTTCAATGCCGAGGACGGCTCCTTCGACGTGACGACTTTCCGCCACGCCTGCGACGTCGTCATCACCGCGCAGGAGATGCTGGTTGACAACTGCTCGTACCCGACGCCCGCGATCGCCGAGAACTCCTACAAGTTCCGGCCGCTGGGCCTGGGCTACGCGAACCTGGGTGCGCTGCTCATGGCGGCGGGCGTCCCCTACGACTCGGACGAAGGACGTGGCTACGCGGCCGCGATCACGTCATTGATGTGCGGCGAGGCGTACCTGCAGTCCTCCAAGGTCGCCGCGGAGCTGGGGACGTTCTCGGGCTATCCGCCCAACCGCGACGCCTTCATCGAAGTCATCGGCATGCACCGTGACGCGTCGTACGAGGTCCCGGGCAAGGGCGTTCCGGCGGAGCTGCTCAAGGCGTCCCGCGCGGTCTGGGACGCGGCGCTCGAGTCCGGCAAGGAGTACGGCTACAAGAACGGACAGGTCACCGTGCTCGCGCCGACCGGCACGATCGGTTTCATGATGGATTGCGACACGACAGGTGTCGAGCCCGACCTCGCGCTCGTGAAGTACAAGAAGCTCGTCGGCGGCGGCACGATCAAGATCGTCAACCAGACCGTTCCGCTCGCGTTGAAGCGCCTGGGTTACGACGAGAGCGAGATCCACGAGATCGTGGACTACGTCGACGAGAAGGGCACGATCGAGGGCGCGCCCGGATTCAGGGCCGAGCACCTGCCCGTCTTCGACTGCGCGTTCCGCGCGTTGAACGGTTCACGCTCGATCCACTACTCCGGCCACGTCCGCATGATGTCGGCCGTCCAGCCGTTTCTTTCCGGAGCGATCTCCAAGACCGTCAACCTTCCGCCCGACGCCACGCCCGACGAGATCGCCGGCGTCTACGTGGACGGCTGGAAGCAGGGCCTGAAGGCCATCGCCATTTACCGCGACGGCTGCAAGCGCACCCAGCCCTTGAACACCGGCGCCTCCAAGTCGGACACGAAGTCGCCGGTCGCCCGCGGCACGCTCGAGTACGTCGGCAAGGCCACGCCCCCGGTTCCCGCGCCCTTCCGCCGCAAGCTCCCCGACGAGCGCCGCTCCATCACCCACAAGTTCTCCGTCGCCGGACACGAGGGATACGTCACCGTCGGCCTGTTCGAGGACGGCAAGCCCGGCGAGATCTTCCTGCGCATGTCCAAGGAAGGCTCTACCATCTCCGGCCTCATGGACGCCTTCGCCACAGCGATCTCTCTGACGTTGCAGTACGGTGTTCCCCTCGAAGCCCTCGTCAACAAGTTCACGCATGTGCGCTTCGAGCCCTCTGGGTTCACCAAGAACCCCGAGGTCCCCATCGCCAAGTCCCTCATCGACTACATCTTCAAGTGGCTCGCCTCGAAGTTCATGACCGCCGAGGAAAAGAACGCCGTCGGCGTCATCGCCAGGGACACCGGCTCCACCGGCCCCATCCCCGTAACCCAGGCCTCCGTCGCCGCACGCCAGGCCGGGGGAGAGACCGTCTCGAAGCTGTTGTTCGAGACATCGACGGATGCGCCCGCGTGCCACGAGTGCGGCTCGATCATGGTGAGGAGTGCGGCCTGCTACAAGTGCATGAACTGCGGGGCGACGTCAGGGTGCAGCTAGAACCAGGTTTCGGGGTGGGGCCGCTTTAGGCCGATGCGGGCGCCGAAAGGCGCCCGCAGTTGTCTCTGGGGTTCTCGGCCCAGAGCCCTCCCGAGGGCGAGTCTCGGAACCTAGGCAGTCGGCAGAATCAGGACTGACCCTTGCCCGCGATGCGAGTTCTTGGAGCTTGCGAGCGCGCGGCTTCGAGCGTGGCGAGGACCGCGGGGTCGCGCTGAAGGACGAATTGGCCGTACCCCTTCTTGATGACGAAAACGACGTTCAGTTCGTTGATCGAGACCCCCTTCGGCAAGGCCTCTCGCCGGTATTGCCAGACCTCGCGAAAACTGCCGGAAGGGTCGGTGAGCCGAGCGCCGTCGATGTGAATCGAATTCCGGGCTCCCATCCACCATTTCTCGTCTTGCGAATTGCCGTCCGAGATGGAGCGGTCTTCACCCGCCTGGATCGGCTTGCGCCCGCTGCGAGTCGGCGGGCCGAGCAGGACGAACACCTCCCCGGGTCCGTGAGACGCTTCCGTCTGGCCGTTCTGGTTACGATCGAGCGTATGCACGCCGAGGCCAGCGGACTACCTGAGCAGGACTGATCCCTGCGCGCCACGCAGATCTTCCGGCGGGACGACTCGGAATGGCGGCTCGTTCACCGCCACGCGGATCCGCACGCGAACAAGATGACGGTGCAGCAGGCGGCCGCGCTCGCGCGGGGGAGTCAGCCGTGAGTGAAGACCGGCTCGGAACCTAAGCCGTCGGCGAAATCAGGACTGACCCGCTAGCCGTTCCTCCGAATCACGAAGATCGCCACCAGCGCGAGAGCCAGCCCGAATAGTGCCAGGAGCTCGGTCGAAAGGGTCGGCACAGCAGTGGTCGGCCCCGGTCCCGGCGTAGGCGTCGGTGATGGAGTCACGTTCGGCGGCGGCGTGGGCGTCACCGTCGGTGTCGTCGTCGGTGTCGGCGTCGGTCCACCCTGGGTGATGTCCGTGACGACGACGTCGTTACCGTCGCCGCCCACGTAGGTGATCTGGTAGGTCCGCCCACTGGAGACGAACGTAGCGCCTTCGGCCAGGCCGGCGAAGGTCCCCGTGACCGCGCCGCCACTCGTCTTGTTGATGATCGTGAAGGCGTTACCGGTGGCCGACGCGAAGGAGAAGACGACGGCGAGGGTGGAGCCGCCGATGCTGACGTTGCCGGATGCGTTGAGCGTCCCGTAGTTGGTCACGCTGTACATCGCCATCAGCAGGGTCGATCCGGCCGTGAGGGTGAGGTCCGTGAGGTTGCCGATCTGGCTCGTACCGCCGCCCTGGCAGGTCACCGTACCGGCGGTCGCGCTCACGGGTCCGGTCGAGGCGCCGTTGGCGTACTGCAGGAGGCCGCCGGTCACGGTCACGGCGCTCGAGGGGCTGAGGGTGGAGCCGGCGAGCGCGAAGCTTCCGGCGCTGATGCTGGTCGGTCCCGTGTACGTGTTGATCGCGGTGATGAAGACGATGCCGCCGCCGCTCGAGGTCACGCCCCCGGCGCCCGAGATCACGCCGTTCATGTTGATGATGCTGCCCCCTGCCGAGTCGAGTGTCAGCGTGAAGGCGCCGAGGTCGACGGTGCCGGAAATGGAGAGACGGTCGCTGACGCCGGGAATCGTGCAGGAGAACGTCTGAGAGGCTGTGAGCGTGATGGGGAGCTGGACGGTGCTGTTGCCCGCGCTGTTGACGGCGCTGATGCCCGCCACGAGCTGAATGGCGTTGCCCAGGAGCGTGTAGCCGCCGCTTCCGCCGTTGAAGGCGATCGAGTTGAACGACGTGTTCGCAGCGAAGTCGTTGTTGGGGGATAGGCGGGGCGTTCCGCCCGGGAAAACCAGGTCGTCGCCGGCGCTGGGTGCCGTGCCTCCCCAGTTGGCCGCTGTCGTCCAGTTGTCATCGGCGCCGGCGCCGGTCCAGGTCCTCGTGACGGCCTGGGCTGCCTGTGAGAGCAGGATGGCGACGAGAACCAATCCCAGGGAGAGGCGGGAGCGACCGGGCACGCGCATAGCTGCACTCCAATCCGGAAAGGTACTTTCGAGGATACCACCGTCGGGAACGCGTCCTCGTCCGAGACTTGTCGCGAGCCCTCCCGAGAGCGAGTCTCGAACCTAGGCGGTCGGCAGAATCAGGACTGACCCTTGCCCGCGATGCGGGTTCCTGAAGCTTGTGAGCGCGCGGCTTCGAGCGTGGCGAGGACCGCGGGGTCGCGCTGAAGGACAGATTGGCCGTAGCCCTTCTTGGTCACAAAAACGACGTTCAGCTCGTTGATCGAGACCCCCTTCGGCAAGGCGTCTCGCCGGTATTGCCAGACCTCGCGAAAACTGCCGGAAGGGTCGGTGAGCCGAGCGCCGTCGATGTGAATCGAATTCCGGGCCCCCATCCACCATTTCTCGTCTTGCGACGCGCCGTCCGAGATGGAGCGGTCTTCACCCGCCTGGATCGGCTTGCGACCGCTGCGGGTCGGCGGGCCGAGCAGGACGAAGACCATCCCCGGGTCCGTCAGGCTCCCGCGCTTCTTCTCGTCCAGTTGGAAGTAGGTGTCCGCGAACGCGATCCGCCGATCGAGTTCCGTGCGCGCCGGGTTGTCCTCGGAACCAGGCTTCGGGTTGCGCGCCTGCCAGAACTTCTCGACGAACTCGGCACGCTCGGCCCCGCTCGTCAGCGCATTCCAGGCCGCCGTCTCCTCGGCCGTCATGATCCACTTCACCGGTCCGTCCGCCCAGTGTTCGTCCGGTTTCTCGCCGGTGTTCGGCGAAGCCTTGAACTCCTCGAATCTCTGGGCAAGCGAGAGTGAGCCGTGCGGCGCGGCATCCCTGTCCGCCGCCTCGAAGGCAGCCACCGCCTTCTTCGAATACGCGACCTTGTCGATCGTCGAGCCCGGGTTCGCCTGCAGGAAGGTCGCGAAGTCGGCCTCGGCCTTCTCGGCCTGGTCGAGATTGGCCTCGCACACTCCGCGGTAGAAGGCGATCGGCGCGACGAGTTGCTGGCGAGCAGGCTCGTTGCCGGGCCTGGCGGATTCGACGTCGAGCTGGTCTAGGGTGGCCAGAGCGTCGTGCCAGGATTGGTTCTTCACCTGTGCCTTGGCTTTCTGGAAAAGCGCAGCGAGGGTCTCGGCGGATAGCGGAACAGAAAGTAAGAAGAAGACGACCATGACGAGACGAACGCCGAGTCGACTCATGGCAGGCCTCCTGTCGGACCCTATTATCCGACCGACCGCGCTAGTGAGCGTAGAGTCGTCGCGCCCGAGGCGGCGGGCGATCTGGCGGATGGACTGACTCCATGAGACCTCTTCAGAATCGCGTGGACCCTTACGGCGCGCTGCACGCGACCAATGCGCGCGGTGCCTGGATGGCCAATCGCGGCCTGCTGCACGACGCGTCGAAACGGGTCGTCGCGGCCTGGCGCCTGCGGCGGTGGATCACGTGCGTACTGAGCTTCAAGGACAGGCGGCGGGAGGTCTTCGCTCCGAACCGGTACAGCGAGCTTTTCTTTCTGGATGAGGCCACCGCGCTCGCGGCGGGGCATCGGCCCTGTGCGGAGTGCCGGAGGAAGCGGTACGAGGAGTTCCGCGCCGCGTGGGACGTCGGTCAGCGCGGGCGGGACGCGGAGCCTCGGTTTCTCAGCGCCGAAGCGATCGATCGGGTTCTGCACGCCGAGCGGCTGGACGCGGACGGAGGAAAGAGAACGTACGTCGCCGTCCTGTCGTCGCTACCCGACGGAACGATGGTGGAGCATGCGGGCCGCCCGCACCTGGTCCGGGACGGGAGGCTCTGGCCCTGGAGCTTTTCCGCGTATGGTCCTGGCGGTCGACGCGGCACCCGAGACGAAGGTCGCGGTGCTGACCCCACGCTCGATCGTGCTCGCGATCCGAGCGGGCTTCGTACCGCAGGTGCACGAGAGCGCGGGCGGGTCTTGAGCGCCTAGTCGCGAAGCAATGCGCGTATCCTGCCTTGGATGGAAGGCTCCGATTTCGGCGGACTGCTTGCCGGGTTTTCGCTCTACACCATCCTGCTGGCCGTCTTATTCGGTCTCGTCGGTTTCGCGGCCTTCCGCTACGGCCGAAAGAACTCCGAGCCTCGGCCTCTGATCATCGGCATCGCGCTGATGGCCTACGGCTATTTCGTCACGAACCCGTGGATCTCGCTAGCGATCGGTTCGGCCCTGACCCTGGCTCTCTTCTTCCCGAGGGAGAGATAGGCGTCCGACCTGAGAGTTTCCTCAATCCGCGGTTAGCCTTTCGTAAACCTGCGTGGCCAACGCCGAAACGACGATTTACGGGATCGTCGAGAGGTGGCTTTATGAGCGGTGGACGTCATCCAGGATTGGGAGAATCGCAGCGGCGCTCTCCGTTCTCCGGGCGCCTCCGCGTCGGCGGCGGCGCGGAAAGCGCACGCGCCGAATGCGAACGGAAGTCGATCCGCTCGACCACTCTCTCGCAACCTCT
This sequence comes from uncultured Acidobacteriota bacterium, assembly GCA_963733815.1. GTDB lineage: Bacteria > Acidobacteriota > Thermoanaerobaculia > UBA5066 > Gp7-AA6 > DAHUXD01. Next base: position 18,838 of record CAVTEG010000009.1, read on the forward strand.
CGCGACGCTCCCCGTAGAGCTCTCTGTCGGCCGGTCGATGTGTCCGAACGAAGAAGGGAGTGGCCATCTTTCGGCTCGATTTGTCAGGTTCCTATCACTTTCTTGCTCGCTCGCTGCGGCATCGCTGCTCGGCGAGCAGTCGGCGAAGCCCGGAGCCGACGCTGGGCGCTATCCTTGTCGGGAAGAGCACGCGTTCGATTTCTGGGTTGGCGACTTCGACGCTACGCCTTGGAACGGATCCGTCGGCACCCGGTCCGTGGACACCTGCACAACACGCGCGAATACGAGGGCTGCGTGATCGTCGAGAGGTGGGACGGCGCGAGCGCGATCTCAGGGCATGAGCATGTCGTTCTACGATGTCAACCGCCACGCTTGGCGGATGGTGTGGAACGGAGACGACAACAAGTCGAACGACTTCGAGGGCGCTTACCGGACGGCGCGATGCGATTCGAGGGCTGGATCCTCGACGCGGACGGAAAGCGGCTGCTCAGCCCGAAGGACGTCCTCGAGAACGTCTCATCGGACACGATGCGGCCACATCTACTCGATCTCCGCCGACGGCGGAAAGAGCTCGGGAGGGTCGAGAGCGACGGGCGGTTCGCGCGACCGGAAAGACCCGGCGAAGTCATCGAATCAGGAATGACCCTGCCCGAAGCGTCCGACGCTGGGTGTCGGATCGTCCCCAGCCGCTCGGCGATCGGCCGGTCGGCGCGCATGCGATCCGAAAATCGGCCTTCGGCCGGGATCGATCGTGTTAACTAAGGCGCCGTGGGGAAGCGCTCGACACCGAGGCTCACGAGGAGCATGCGGATCCTGTTTTCGCCTCCCCGCTCGGCGACCGCTCTCCGACGGGCCGAGGAGGGCGAGAGCACGCGCACGATCGTCGTCGCGCTGCTCGCCAATGTCGCGATTGGAGTCGCCAAGCTGATCGCCGGAATCGTGTCGGGCTCGGGCGCGCTCATCGCGGAGGCCGCGCATTCCGGAGCCGACTGCGTCAACGAGCTGTTCCTTGCGATCGGCCTCTACCGCGCCCGCCAGCCGCCGGACGCGACGCATCCTCTCGGACACGCGCAAGAGCGTTTCCTCTGGGCTTTCATGGCCGCGATCACGTCGTTCCTCGTCGGGGGCTGCCTCTCGATCGCCCTGGCGATCACGAGGCTCAAGTCGCACCACCAGGTCGGAAGCACGTTCTGGGCCTGGCTCGTTCTCGCGATCTCCTTCGCGGCGGACGGGACGTCCTGGCTGCAGGCGATGCGGCAGGCGCGGCTTCAGGCCAAGGACTACGGCCTGACAGTGCCGCGCTATCTCGCGCGCGCGAGCGACCCGGTCGTGCGCGCGGTCCTCGTCGAGGACAGCGCCGCGCTGATCGGCCTGATCCTGGCGGCGGGCGGCCTCGGCTGGAGTCAGATTTCCGGCTCCGGCACCGGGGACTCGGTCGCATCCCTTCTGATCGGCGTGCTGCTCGCGGTGACGGCGTTTCTGCTGGCGCGCCCGTTTGCGGACTTTCTGGTGGGACGCTCCATTCCCGCGGACCACCTCGAGCGCCTGCGCGCGATGTTCGAGGAGCATGCCGCGGTCGAGGAGGTGCTGGCGCTGCGAGCGATGTACGCGGGGCCGGAGGAGGCCATCGTCGTGGCGAAGATCCGGCCGTCTAAGGCACTGGACATCGACCGGCTGGGCCGCGCGATGGACGACCTCGACCGGCGCGTCCGCGAGGCATTCCCTTACGTCGCGGACGTCTTCATCGATGTCACGGGAGATCAACAGGGGCGGACCTGATTCGTCGACCCCTCAGGGGCTCAGGGCCTGCCGAGGTCGGGATCGATACCGCCGACCTTCGGTCGGCGTTGCCTACTGCCGGGGGACTGCGTTACCGGCGTGCTGCGCACGCCGTTCCCTACTGCCGGGGGGCTGCCTCTGGTGGCCGGGTCGGTGGTCGGCTCGCTATCGCTCGGGATGACGGCTCAGAGGTTGATGTTCGCGCATCTATGCCGGCCGCCAGGCCCTGGACACCCGGCAGCGCCTCGTCCTCTGCGGCGCCGGCGAGCATCACGCCTCGCGGAGGGCCTCGTCGGCGACGCGCGAAGCGCTCATCGACCCTGGCAGAAAGTCCCGTATCGCCGCCGCGATTTCCTCGCAGTGCGTCTCGAGAGCGAAGTGTCCCGTGTCGAAGAACGTGACCTTCGCGTTTGGGATGTCACGCTTGAAGGCGTTCGCGCCTGCGGGCAAAAAGAACGGGTCTCCGTTGCCCCAGACCGCCAGGAGCGGAGGCTGGTGCTTGCGGAAGTACTCCTGGAACTTCGGATACATGTCGACGTTGCTCGCGTAGTCGAGGAACAGGTCCAGCTGAACCTCATGCGCTCCGGGCCGCGCCATGTAGTAGTTGTCCAGGTTGTAGCCGTCCGGCGAAACCCGAGACGTGTCCTTGACGCCGGTCGTGTACTGCCAGTACGTCGTCTCGGGCGTGAGCAGCGCACGCAGCGCGTCCCGATTGGCCTGTGTCGGCTCCTTCCAGTACGCGCGGATGGGATTCCAGCCGTCGCTCAGTCCCTCGACGTAGGCGTTGCCGTTCTGCGTGATGATGGCCGTCACCCGCTCCGGGTGCTCGACTGCCATCCGCAGGCCCGTGGGTGAGCCATAGTCGAACACGTACACGGCGAACCGATCGAGCTTCAACACCTCGGTGAAACGCGTGATCACCTTCGCCAGGTTCGCGAACGTGTACCTGAACTTCTCACGCGGCGGTAGATCGGACTGCCCGAAGCCCGGCAGGTCCGGCGCGACGACTCTGTACCGGTCGGCCAGCTTCGGAATCAGATCCCGAAACATGTGACTCGAAGTCGGGAAGCCGTGCAGCAGCAGCAGCACAGGCCCGTTCACGGGGCCCGCCTCGCGATAGGCCACGCCGAACCCATCAACATCGATCCGTTTGTACTTGATGGCGCTCATCTTCATTTCCTTCCGTTCAAGCAACCCGTGCGCAGCAGTTTTCAGGTTATCAATAATGGCTATTGACCGCAGGAAATGGATCGGGCAGCTCGATTCGACCGGTTGCGGCCCGGGCTTCCCCGTTACAGACTTCGGTGGTGGTCGAATCCGGAGGCGGTTGGTGAACGAGGAGTCGCGTCCCAAGGGCCTCATTCGGACGCCCGATCAGCGCCTGCGGGTGTTCGTCAGCTCCACGATGGGCGAGCTCGCCGAAGAACGCCGGGCGGCCTTGCACGCCATCTCGACGCTGCGCCTCACGCCCGTCCTGTTCGAGCTGGGGGCCCGTCCCCACTCTCCGCGCGAGCTGTACCGGGCGTACCTCGCCCAGAGCGACGTCTTCATCGGCCTGTACTGGCAGAGCTACGGCCGCGTCGGGTCGGGGATGAGCGTCTCAGGCCTCGAGGAGGAGTTCGAGCTTTCGCACGACCTTCCGCGTCTGATGTACGTCAAGACGCCCGCGCCCGACCGAGACCCCCGGCTGACCGGGCTGCTCTCCCGCGTGAAGCAACAGACCTCCTACCGGACGTTCGGCACCGCCTCCGAGCTGGACCAGCTGGTACAGGACGACCTCGCGACGCTGCTGAGCGAGCGCTTTGCCGCGGTCCCTCCGGCGACGCCGGGCGCCGAGCCCTGGCCGGGGACGCCTGCGAAGCGCCGTACCCTGCCCGTTGGTGCGACCTCGCTGGTCGGGAGAGAGACGGCCATCGAGGAGCTGGCCGGGATCGTCGGGCAGCCCGACGCGCGGCTCGTCACGCTGACGGGTCCGGGCGGAGTCGGCAAGACCCGCCTCGCGGTCGCCGTCGCCGAGCGCCTCTCGGATCGGTTCGGCCCGTGCAGGGCCTTCGTGCCGCTCGCGTCGGCCACGCAGCCGGAGCAGGTGCTGGCGGCAGTGGTACAGGCGGTGCAGGCCGAGATCGGCGCAGCGGGTTCCGCTCTGGAGTCTTTGACCGAGCGGCTCGGTGAGACCGCCTGGCTGCTCATCCTCGACAACGTGGAGCAGGTCGTCGACGCCGCGCCCGACATCGACGGGCTTCTCACCCGGTGCCCGGGCCTCGCGATCCTGGCGACCAGCGTCAAGGTCTTGCGACTCCGGGCCGAGCGCGAGTACCCCGTTCCTCCTCTTCGGCTCCCCGACGACTCGACGAGCACGAAACTCGACGAGCTGGAGGCCTTTCCGGCGGTCGCGCTGTTCTTGGACCGCGCCCGCATGGTGCGCCGCGATTTTGCGCTCACGAACGAAAACGCGGAAGCCGTCGTGGCGATCTGCCGACGCCTCGAAGGGTTGCCGCTCGCCATCGAGCTCGCCGCTGCGCGCACGCGGCTGCTCGAGCCCGACGGCATTCTGCGCCGGCTCGCCACCTCGCTGGACGCTCTGGGCACCGGAACGGTGGACCTGCCCGAACGCCAGCGCACGCTTCGGGCCACCGTGGAGTGGAGCATCGCGATGCTCGACGAGGCGGAACGGTCGTTCCTCGAGACCGTGGCGGTGTTCACGGGAGGCTGGATGCTCGAGGCGACCGGGGCGGTCGCCGGCCTGGACGAGAACCGTTCGCTCGAGCTCAACGAGGAGCTCGCTCGCCACAGCCTCGTCCATATCGACAACACTCCGCTCGGCCCGCGCGCGCGGATGCTGGATACCGTTCGCGAGTTCGTCGTCGAGCGACTGGCGGCGCGGGCCGACGTCACGGAAGTCCGCCGCCGTCACGCCGACTATTACCGGACTCTCGCCGAGCAGTCCGACCGCCGGTTGCGAGCCAGCGGCCACAGCGAGCTGCTCGAGCGTCTGCACGGCGAAGCCGGCAACCTGGACGCCGCGGTGGAATGGTATCTGGAAAACGACCGCAAGCCACTGCCCCACCTGTTCCGGATGCTGTGGCCATTCTGGGAGTTCCGAGATCACATGCGCGAGGCTCACGGCTGGGTGCAGCGGCTGATGCCCGCGTCCGATGATCTCGATCCGCAAGCCAGGGCCGAGCTGCTGTGGGTGTCCCTCGTTACCGCGAATGAGCTCGGCGCTGATCCGGTGGTCCTCTCTGCTCGCGAGCGGCTGGCGCAGCTCCTGGACGGGATCCACGATCCCGGCTTGCACGCCGTGTCGCTGCTGGCCATGGCGTGGGCCTCTCCGATCGTCGGGGACTTCGATCGCGCGGTTCGAGAGGCATCGGGTTCGCTGGGCGAGCTCCGCGGTCTGGACGAGCCTTACTGGCTGGGAGTTGCGCTGATCACCACCGGCTTCGCGCTGGTGAATGTCGGTCGCCACAACGAAGCCCGGTCCCACTTTCAGGAGGCCCGCGAGATGGCGGACCGGTTCGGCAACACCTGGCTCTTGGCCATCGCCAGAATTTGGTTGGGCACGCTCGCGATCTGGGGGGACCGGCCGGACGACGCGCGGCCCGCACTCGACGAGGCTCTGGACCTGGCCTTGTCGACCCACAGCTCGAGCCTCGTCTCGCTGTGTCTGGTCGGATTCGCCCGGTTCGCCTCGAGGAAGGGCGACGCGGAGAAGGCAGTCCTGCTTTCCGGGGCTGCCGAGGGTCTGCGCGGCCGCGTGGGCCTCAAGGTGTGGCCGCCGCTGCGGAGGGGTGAGGCCGAGCTCGCCGCGGAGCTTCGCGAGGCCCTGGGAACCGAGCGTTTCGAGAAAATCCGCGCCGACGGCGCCCGGCTCAACCAGCGGGAAGCGGTCGCGGCCGCGAGGGATGGTCGGGTCGAGGGCATACCATCTTTCGCGCCGCTGTGACTCCGATCGCATTGCTTCTATCCGCCGCGCTCGCGCTGTCCGCAGCGATGAGCGCGGCCGAGCCAACCCCGGCCGCCGACACACGCGCAGAGACGCTCCGGCGCTTCGGGGTCGATCCGACGGTCTCGCTCGAGTCGCGGGTGCGTGAGACTCCATCCTCGGTGATGGAGATGTTCGCGGAGCCGGGCATGCCCGCGCCGACTCCTCATGTGCTCACACCCCCGGAGCAGCGACAGTTGTCCGCGGCGTTCGACGCACTGCCGCCCCTGCATCGACGCATCCTAGGCGAGCGCTTGCGCACACTGAGCTTCCTCGACGGGATGCCAAACACGGCGCTGACTGCCACCGTCAATCCCGACGGGGACTATCGGCTGTTCGACATCACGATCCGTGCGGGCATCTTCCGGCAGAACGTGTCCGAATGGCTCACGGAAAAGGAGCGGACGTGCTACGACAGGGCCGGATCGCCGCTCGACGTGAGCATTGAGGCCGGGACGCTGCCCGCGATCGTCTACGCGTTGCTGCACGAAGCGACGCACGTCGTCGACTCTTCTCTTCGGATCACGCCGGCCCTGCCGGCCAAGGGCCAGTCCGCGGGTAGCGCGGACACCAGCGCCTTCACTCGGGGCGTGTGGAGCGACGCCTCGACTCCCGTCGCCCGCTACCGCGACCCGCTGTTGGAGAGCGTCCGGTTCCGGTCCGGAGGTCGCGTCCTTCCGATCGGCGACGCTCGGACGGTCTATGAGGCACTGAGTCGGACGCCATTCGCGTCGCTTTACGGCAGCCGCAGCTGGCCCGACGACCTCGCGGAATATGTCGCGCTGTTCGAGCTGACCCGAAAGCTCGGCCAGCCATACCGGATCGTCATCGGCAAGGCGGCTGAGAAGGTCTTCGTTTACGAGCCGATGAAGTCGAGCCTCGTGCTCGGGCGGTCCGATCGGTTGAAGGACGTCGGAGGGTCAGACCCGATTCTTTGATCCCAGGGACGGACTCGGAAACTCGGCCTGCCGGCCGCCTGGCACCGACGGCTCGCCGTCAGGCCCGGCCGACGGCTTCCCGGATCTTCGCCAGGTGGTGCCACGCATGGCGGAGCGCGTGCTCCTCGATGACGTACTGCGCGGTGAGCGGGGCACCGTCGCTCAGCCCGAACGGCGCGGCGCGATCGAGCTCGTCGTCCGTGAACGCGCGCACGGCGGCGGCCGCGTCGCGGCTGTTCCGGGCGAGGACCTCGAGCGCCACAGCCTTCGTGACGTTCGCGTTTTCGGCGGCGTGCCTGGCGTTGAGCTCCGCGATGGCCGGCCATGCCGTCTCGACGGCCCGACCGTTCGCGATGGCTCGGGCGGCTTCGATCTCGATGGGATAGACGTAGGCGACGTGGTGGACGACGACGCCGACAGGCCGGCGGTCCGTGGCGCTGACCGGCTGATGCCACTGCGCTTCCGAAAGTCCGTCCACGAAGGCCGCCAGCCTTGTGGCCCCCTGTTCGATGCGGTCGGCGAGGACACCCGCGCGGCGGCTCGCGGGCCCCTTGTCGGTACGGGTAGACGCCATTTTCGCGACCTCCCGGTTCAATTATGGCGTCGAACGGCCCACTGGATTCTCATCTTTACGTTTGGTCGGATTAGAGTGTCGGCATGTGCCGGAACATCCGTACGCTCGCCAATTTCGCTCCGCCGGCGACCGAGGCGGAGATCCGAGCCTCGTCCCTTCAGTTCGTCCGCAAGCTCAGCGGCGCCAACAAGCCGTCGAAAGCCAACGAGGCTCTGTTCCACCGTGCGGTGGACGACGTGGCCGCGGCTGCGGAGCGGCTGATCCGGGGATGGGTCACCGGCGCGCCGCCTAAGGATCGAAACGTCGAGATTCGGAAGATGATGGAACGATCCCGGATCCGGTTCGGCAAGGAACCCAGGCGCACTCCGATCGATCCCATTCCGTAGCGGGTACTATCCCCGCCCGCGTCGGATCGCATCGATCGCCCGTTCGAGATCTTCGTTGATCCGCTGCCGGTCGATCTGATATTCGCCCTGCGCCTTCTCTCGTTCCAGGGGGTCAGCGGACCGTTTCAGCGAGTCGTGGAAAAGGATCTCGCATTCCGCGAGGCGCGCTGCGGCGACGCGCCTGGCCTCGGCGATCTTTTCCTTCTTCGCGGGAGTCAAAGGCTTTTCCTTCTTGCTGGCCGGCGGATCGGCGGCGCGGAGCCGTTCCATTGCAAGCTCGAAGGAGGTCTTGGGTGCGTCGGCCATCGAGGAATGCTATCCGACTTCCGGCGGCTCAAATCGTCCCGCGCCGCTCTGCGATCGCCTCATGAAAACCACTCGGTCTGCATCAGCGCGCCGAATTCCTCGACGGCGTCCAGGTACGATTCGGGAGATTCGTCCTCCGCATCCCGGGTGTATTGCCAGTAGAAGCTGAGCGGCGCCGGCGTCTTCCAGCCGAACCATTTGAAGTTCTGCCGCTGGGTCTTCAGGACCTGTGCGTCGTTCCAGTTCTGGCCAAAGAGAATCATTCCGGCCTCGAGCTTCCGCAACTGCGGAATGGGTGTTTCACCGAGCGTCGTGAATCGGTTCTCGATCCAGCTCAAGCGTTCGAAGAGTCGCTGGTACACGCTGTTGGTCTGTCCCCAGCGCACCGAGACGAAGAAAACCACGAGCCGCGACTGAAAAAGCTCGCGCGTAATCATGTAAAGCTGGTCGTCGGCATTGTTGATCGAGGCCCAGCACCGGTGGTGGCCCGTCGGATTCTTGGACCGGGAGGGCAGTCTCGCTTCGAGCACTCCGCAATTGTTGCCCTTCTTCGCGCTGATGTTGCCCTCACAGGTGTGGATCTTCAGCTTTGAGACGTCGAGCAGGGCAACGCGCTTCTGCCGACGCCGGAGGTGGTCTCGGACACGGAGCGCGAGCTGCGTCGATTTCGGGACGTCGAACGTGTGTTCCCGATAGCGCGTGCTGGTCGCAAGCAGCAGGATGTCGTTCCTCTTTTCGAGATATCGGATGAAGCGGAAAGTTGCGTCGACCAGACTCGGCCGGGCACCGCGTCGCGTAGGCTTACGACTCCGCGTCATCACATAGTCCCCAGCCGGTCGGCGATCAGGCGGTCGGCGCGCGCGAGGTCGACCTCATCGAGGTTCGCCGCCCTGCTGGTCAGCTCGTCGAGGATTCTCTCCTGAATTGCTCCCCGTCGCTTTGCCTCGGCGTAGGGAATCGTGTGGAACATGACCATCGAATAGCGGGGGATGAACCGCGTGGGGTGCCGCTCCTCGAGGCGGAAGGAGAGATCCTTCTTCAACTGGAACTTCGGCTCGCGGACGGTCGACCGCATCTCGACGTAATTCTCGAGAGCCATGTCGGCGATCGCGTCGGTATTGGGCCGGCGACGCGCTTCGAATTCCGCGAAGACCTCGGTCCACGGGCGATCCGGATCTCCGAGACATTGGTCGAAGGCGCTGCAATCTTCGAACGCCGCGTTCATTCCCTGCCCGTGAAAGGGAACGATCGCGTGCGCCGCATCCCCCAGGACGAGCGCATGATCCCCGAACGACCAGGGCTCACAGCGGATTGTCTCCAGATGGCCGGTGGGATTTCCGAAGAAGTCCTCGGCGAGACCGGGCATGAGCGGAATCGCGTCGGCGAAGCGGCGTTCGAAGAGCGCGTCGACGGCCCCGGGAGTGGTGAGGACCTCGAAGCTCTCTTCTCCCTGGCTCGGCAGAAACAGAGTCACGGTGAAACTGCCGTCGATGTTGGGGAGCGCGATGAGCATGTATTCGCCTCGCGGCCAGATATGCAAGGCGTTCTTCTCCATCTGAAAGCCGCCGCCGGCCGCCGGGCGAATCGAGAGCTCCTTGTACCCGTGGCCGAGCGGCTCCTCGTCGAGCCGTCCGCCTGCCCGTTCCAGGATCGCGGCGCGTACCGCCGAGGCGCTTCCATCCGTCCCGATGAGGACATCGTAGGGTGTCGCCTGCGGCAGCACCCGTCGGGTCGTAAAGTCGACGCCACTGACTGTCTTGCCGAAGCGGATGGACACCTTGCCGGTCGCTTCGGCGGCGTCTAAGAGGAGTGCGTTCAAGCCCGCGCGCGAAACCGAGTAGATGACTTCATGCGGCTTGTTGCCGTAGGGAATCAGCCGAAGCCGTCCTTCCTCGTCGTGAAGCATCCTCCCGGCCATCGGAATGAGCTCGGACCGGACGCTCTCCATCACGCCGACCTCTTCGAGCGCCGCGATGCCACGATTGGCGAGCGCCAGGTTAATGGAACGCCCTGCAGACGTCCGCGCCGCCGCCTTCCTGGGATCGGGCCGGCGCTCGAGGAGCGTCACCCGATACCCGCGCCGGGCCAGGAAGATCGCCAGGAGCGAGCCCGCAAGACCGGCGCCGACGAGCGTGATCTCGGGCGTGTCGCGGGGCGTTCTCACAGCGGTACTCGCAGACTACTCTTCGCCGTCATCCCGAGGAGCGCAGCGACGAGGGATCCCGAACTCGACTCGCGACGGTTGCCGTCGGCTCAGGGCCTGCCGATCACAGGATGAACGCGCGGGCTTCGCCCGGCGTTGCCTACTGCTGGGGGTCTGCCTTCGGTGGTCGGCTATCTCGCGATCGCTCGGGATGACAGCGTAAGTCACAGCGCCTTCCGAAGTATCTCGACGAACCGGTAAACCTCCTCGAACCGGTTATAGAGGGGGACGGGCGCCACCCGAATCACGTCCGGCTCGCGCCAGTCGCAGGTGACGCCGGAGGCTTCGAGCTTTTCGAGAACGGTTCTTCCCGAGCGGTTCGACTTCACGCGAAACGAGAGCTGGCATCCTCGCTGACGCGGATCTCCCGGGGTGAGGATCTCGACGGAGTCGCCGATTTCCCGCGGAAGCAGCCATTCGAGATAGCCCGTGAGACGAAGCGATTTCTCCCGCAGCGGCTCCATTCCGCCGGCTTCCATAAAGACGTCGAGGGAAGCGCGGATGGCTGCGAGCGAGAGGATCGGAGGATTCGAGAGCTGCCAACCCTCGGCGCCAGGGATCGGCCGAAATCCGGGCTCCATCCGGAAGCGCGATTCCTTGTCGTGGCCCCACCAGCCGGCCAGCCGCGGCAAATCGCGCTGCAGGCCGTGCCGCTCGTGGACGAAGCAACCGCCCACCGAACCCGGGCCCGAGTTGAGATACTTGTATGTGCACCAGACGGCGAAGTCCACGTTCCAGTCGTGGAGGCGCAGCACCAGATTTCCCGCCGCGTGAGCCAGATCGAACCCGACGACGCACCCCTTTTCGTGCGCCAGTCGCGTGATCGCGTCGATCTCGAATGCCCGGCCCGTGTAGTACTGAACTCCCGGAAGCAGGACCAGGGCGATCGAGTCACCGTCGCGTTCGAGGACCTGTTCGACGTCCGCGGGCCGCACTCGATGGAGCGCTTCGGCCGGATCGAAGCCGTGGAAGGCGGCCTGAGACTCGAGCGCATAGTCGTCCGAGGGGAATGCGTGATCTTCGAGGAGGATCCGGTGCCGCTCTCGGGCGGGCCGGTAGAAGCTCGCCATCATCAGGTGCAGGTTGACGGTGAGCGAGTTCATCGTCACGACTTCGGTCGGCGCGCCACCCACCAGCCGCGCCATCGGCTCCGCGAGAAGCTCGTGGTAGGGCATCCACGGGTTCTCCCCCGAGAAATGCGCCTTGACGGCGAGCCGCTTCCACTTCTCCAGCTCTTCGTGCACGTAGTTGGAGGTTCTCTTCGGGAGGAGTCCCAGCGAATTTCCGGCGAAGTAGATTTCTTCCTCGCCGTTCTTGCTCCGGGGGATGTGGAATTCGTCGCGGAACCGCCCGAGCGGGTCGCCGCGATCCAGAGCGACGGCGAAATCGCGTCCCGGCTGGAAAGCCGTGCTCACCGCTTAGCCACCAAAGCGTCCGGCGGGAAGCCGGAGCCACTCGAGCGCCGTGCCATGCAGCAGCTGCGCACGGGTCTTCTCCGAGAATCCGCACGAATCGATCAGCTCTCCCGGGCGGGCCTCGCCGAGGGGGTAGGGATAGTCGCTGCCGAGGGCGATCCGATCGGGGCCCATCAAGTCCACGAGGTAGCGCAGCGTCAGCGGATCGTGTACGAGCGAGTCGAGATAGATCCGCCGCAGATATTCACGCGGTGAAATGTCGTTGGTCACGGCGCACAGGTCGGGGCGGACTTCGAAGCCTCGGACGATTCGCCCGATCGTCGCCGGAAACGCGCCGCCGCCGTGCGCGAATGCGATCCGCAGAGTCGGGAGCCTCTCGAGCACTCCGCCGAAGATCAGCGAGCAGATCGCGAGTGAGGTCTCCGCGGGCATCCCGACGAGCCAGGGGAGCCAGTAACGCGTCATCCGATCTCGGCCGGCCATCTCCCACGGGTGGACGAACACGGCGACGCCGAGCGACGCCGCCGCCTCAAAAATCGGAAAGAGCTGCGGGCTGTCGAGATTCGCCCCGTTGACGTTCGATCCGATCTCGATCCCGGACAGCCCGAGCTCGCGCACGCAGCGCTCGAGCTCCCGAACCGCGAGGTCGGGGCTCTGCATCGGGACGGTTCCAAGGCCGATGAACCGCCTGGAATGCCCGGCGACGACCCCGGCGATATGGTCGTTCAGGCGGCTCGCGAGCTCGAGCGCAGGATCCGGCTCCGCCCAGTAGCTGAACAGGACCGGAACCGTCGAGAGAACCTGCACGTGGACGCCCGCCGCGTCGCATTCGGCCAGCCGCGCCTCGACGTTCCAGTTGTTGCTCTCGATCTCGCGGAACACGGACCCATTCACCATCATCCGCGCGCGGCCGGGCGCGTAATGGTCGAGTTGAACGAACCGTTCGCCTCCCGGCATCTTGCGGAAGTCGGGCAGCTTCTCGGGAAGGATGTGGGTGTGGACGTCGATCTTCAGCAAGTCAGGCGCCGGGCGCAGGCGGCGCGGGCATCACCGTGCCGCACTTCTTGCAGGTGCGCTTCTTCTCGTCGCCGAAGAACCGGTCGAAGATGGGCGGGAAATCCTTTTCGACGTCATGGAGCGTGAAGAACTCCTCGTAGAGCGGGGACGTGCAGTTGTCGCAATACCACTGAAGCCCGTCCTTTTCGTTCGGAAGTCGCCTGCGTTCGATGACGAGGCCCACGGAATTCGGCATCCGCTGGGGCGAATGCGGAATGCGCCCCGGAAGGAGAAAGATCTCGCCGGCGCGAATCGGAATGTCCACGACCTTCCCGCCCTGGATCGTCTTCAGAACCATCTCGCCTTCGAGCTGGTAGAAGAACTCGGGCCCCTCGTCGATGTGGTAGTCCTTGCGATTGTTCGGCCCGCCGACGACCATGACGATGAATTCGTCCTCCGCGAAGACCTTCTTGTTGCCCACCGGCGGCTTGAGAAGGCTCCGGTGCTCGTCGATCCACCTCTGGAAATTCAGCGCTTTCGATTCCATGGCGTTTGTCTCGTCGCGGCGTTGGCGCCGCGCATGCCCGAGTAGTATATGCGGCGTGAATCCGTCGGAGAAAAACCCGGACATCGTGTCCGCGCGCGCGCCGCGCGCTCTCGGTCCCTATCCGCACGCTCGCCGGCTCGGGAACCTGGTCTTCCTGTCCGGGATCGGCCCGCGGCATCCGAAGACCGAGCAGATTCCCGACGGCATCGAGGCTCAGACGCGCGCGTGCATCGAGAACGCGAAGGTGATTCTCGAAGACGCCGGGAGCTCGCTCGAAAAGGTGGTCGACGTGACGGCCTTCCTGACGAATGTCGACCGCGACTTCGCCGCGTTCAATCGGGTTTACGGAGAGTACTTCGCGGCGCTCCACAGCCGGCCAACGCGAACGACCGTCGGCGTCGTGGCGCTCCCGGTTCCGATCTTCGTCGAGCTGAAAATCATCGCGGAGAGTTGAACCGGAATCCCATCCGGCTTCTGACGTCGGGAGGAAGCTTGGGAAGCGCCGACCGGGGAATGAAGAAGCTCGAGAGAGCCGAGAGGTCCGCGAAGACCTTGTGACGCTCGGCCGTCCGGTCGAGATACTCGTGACCCGACGAGCCGCCCGTGCCGATGCGCGTGCCGATCATCCGCATCACCATCTGGGCGTGGCGCTGGCGCCAGGTCGTGAAATTCCGTTCGATATCCGCCAGGAGCGCCAGCAACCGGAAGGGCAGGTGCAGAATCGGCTCGTCCCGATAGAGGTTGATGAGGAGCGCCGCCTGGAGTGCGCGCCGGGAAAGGTGACGCCCCGGCGCGGCGACGGGTACGGGTTCGCTGGTCCCCTGTTCGAACACGTCCGCGAACCGTCTGGCCGTCGCCTCGACTCCGGTCAGCTGTGTGGCTTTCTCGCCTTCCGTCAGGGTGGGGTTTCTCTGGATCGAGGCGCGATCGGCGGCGAGCATCGCGTCGACCGCCCGCCGATACTCCCGCCAAAAGTCGAAGTCGCCGAAGTGGAGAAAGGGCGTTCGCTCGAGCCAGCCCTCGATCAAGTCGAAGAGAGAAGGCTCCTTCTCCGACGCTTCGACGCGTGCGGCATCTTCTTCCGTGAAGCGCGACGTGTAGGGAGCGTCGTTGATCTGAAGGCGGTCGCGACGCCGCATTCCCAGCTTGTTCTCGAGCAGGCGAAACTGAACGCTCTGAAAGCCCGAGGCCGGGATCAGGTCGTCCCGGAAATCGAGGAAGTCGAGAGGGGTCATGGTTTCCAGAACGTCGACTTGTTGAATCAGGACGCGCTGGATCTCGACGATGCGCCCCAGCCGCAGGACCGCTTGCCCGAGTTCCTCCTCCGGGACGAGAGAGCCTCGAAAGGTCGCGAGCACCGCGTCGAGCTCCCACAGGATCTGTTTGAACCACAGCTCGTAAGCCTGATGAACGATGATGAAGAGCATCTCGTCGTGGGCCGGACGGCCATGGAGGGCGCTCTGCATCTGCTGGCAGGAAAGCAGCCGTTCGAGCTGCAGATAGTCCGCGTAGTAGAGAGGACCGCGAGGCTTTTCGTTTTCCATCTTTACCTCGCTTCGTACCATGACGGTGCTGAATTGTCATCCCGAGCGAGAGCGAGGGATCCCGTCGCCGGCAGGCTCTGAGCCACGGTATTCCTGGGCGCGTCGAGTCCGGGATCCCTCGTCGCTGCGCTCCTCGGGATGACGGCTTGAGGTGCCATCCCGAGCGCAGCGAGGAATCCCTCTCGAGTCTCGGGTCGGCTTGGATAGGGATCCCTCCGCTGCGCCTTAAGGTGTCATCCCGAGCGATAGCGAGGGATCCCGGCGGCGGCAGGCCCCGAGCCGACGGCATCCGTCGGCGCGTCGAGTCCGGGATCCCTTGGCGCAGCGCGCCTCGGGATGACAGGACGCCGCGATAGGATTTCCTGACAGTGAAACGCGTCCTCAACTTCATCGACGGCCAGTTCCGTCCGCCCTGCTCGGGGCGATACCTTCCGGACCTCGACCCGGCGACGGGACAGGTCATCGCCGAGATCGCGGAAAGCGGCCCCGAAGACGTCGATGCCGCAGTCGTCGCGGCGTCCCGCGCATTCGAGGGGTGGCGGAGGACGCCCGCCGAAGAGCGATCCCGGCTCCTCATCCGGGTGGCCGAGCTCATCGAGGAGAACTTCGACGAGCTCGCGCGGCTCGAATCGGAAGACAACGGCAAGCCGATCGCGCTCGCCCGCCGGATGGACGTGCCCCGGGCCATCCTGAACTTTCGCTTCTTTGCGACGGCGATCTTGCACGCCGAAACGCCCTGCCACGTCACGGACGATCGGGCGCTCAACTACACCATCCGGCAGCCCCTCGGCGTCGCCGGGCTGATCTCCCCCTGGAACCTGCCGCTGTACCTTCTGTCCTGGAAGATCGCTCCGGCCATCGCCGCGGGGAACTGTTGTGTGGCCAAGCCTTCGGAGCTCACGCCGCTGACCGCCAACCGGCTCGCCCAACTGACCCTGGACGCGGGCATTCCGCCCGGCGTCGTCAACATCGTGCACGGCCCCGGGGCGAGCGCCGGGCGCGCCCTCACGTCGCATCCGAAGGTCCCGCTGATCTCGTTCACCGGCGGAACGAAAACAGGCGCGGACGTGATGGCCCACGCGGGACCACTTTTCAAGAAGGTGTCCCTGGAGCTCGGAGGCAAGAACCCGAACGTCGTGTTCGCGGACGCCGATCTCGAGCAGGCCGTCGCGACGTCGATTCCGTCGAGCTTCTCCAACCAGGGTGAGATCTGCCTCTGCGGATCGCGTTTGTTCGTCGAGAAAACCATCTACGACGAGTTCCTCGACCGGTTTCTGGAGGGAACGAAAAAGCTCCGGATCGGAGACCCGCAGGACGCTTCGACGGACGTGGGCGCGCTCGTAAGCGAGCCGCACCTACGTAAGGTCGAAGGCTACGTCGCGCTCGCGAAAGAGGAAGGCGGCGACATTCTCGCCGGCGGAGCGCGTCCCGAGAATCTCCCGGAGCGTGTCCGGAATGGTTACTTCCTGGAGCCGACGGTGATTACGGGCCTCGACTGCCAGACTCGCGTCATGCAGGAGGAGATCTTCGGGCCCGTCGTCACCGTTACGCCCTTCGATTCTCCCGAGGAGGCGATCGCCTACGCCAACAGCACGCGCTATGGCCTCTCGGCGAGCGTCTGGACCCGGGACCTCCAGAAGGCCCATCGGGTCGCCGCGGCGATCGAGAGCGGGACGGTGTGGGTCAACACGTGGCTGCTGCGGGATCTTCGGGTTCCCTTCGGTGGAATGAAGGAAAGCGGCGTGGGTCGCGAGGGTGGGTTCGACTCGCTCGATTTCTTCACCGAAGCCAAGAACGTCTGCGTCAAGTTGTAAGAATCGAGGCACTCCTGGGAGTACTCGGGTGCCGGGTCCTGGACGTCGATCCGCTTCTCTGACCTCATATACTCCCCGCTTGCTCTGCCGGCGTCCATTTCTCTGGTCGCTCGTCTTCGCCGGGGCCGCACTTCGCATTTTCCAGTACGCCTCCGACACATCTCTCTGGTACGACGAGCTGTCGATGGTGCGGAACCTCGTTCACCGCTCCGAAAGAAGACTGCTCATGGAGCCGCTCGGCGGCGACCAGGTGGCGCCTGTCGGGTTCATGGTCGCCGAGAAAGCGATTAGCCGCGTGCTTGGCGAAAGCGACCTGGCGTTTCGGTTTCTTCTTCTGCCCGTCAGTCTCGCGGCGCTCGTGCTCTTTCTGCGGCTCGCGGAGCGCTTGCTCGACGGGTATGCCGTGCCGTTCGCCGTGGCGGCGTTCTCGATCGGGGCGCCGTTCATACGCTATGCCGCCGAGGTCAAGTCGTACGGAATCGACGTCGCGGCAATGGTCGCTCTCGCCCTGATCGCGCTCGACCTTCGCGACGCCGACTCCACCGCGGCACGTTGTGTGCTCGCCGGTATGGCGGGAGCGGTCCTCGTCGGGTTCTCCCAACCGACGGTCTTCGTCCTCGCCGGCCTCGGAGGGGCGCTGCTGCTGGCATGGCTTCGCGACCGCGATCCTCAAACGCGCCGCGCGGTCCTCGTGACCGTCCCCATCTGGGCGGTCGCTTCGGCCGCCGCGACGATCGTCGCCAGCCGCCATGTCACGCCGGCCACCCGAGCGTACATGGACTACTTTTGGCGGATTCGCGACGGCTTCTTCCCGCGGCCGCTCCGAAAGCCGGGCGACGCGCTCTGGCTCTGGGACCGGATTCTGGAGCTCTTCGCCGACCCGATGGTTCTCCGATACCGCTGGCCCGCCCTGTACGGCGGCCTGACGGTGCTGGGCCTGATCGTCCTCTGGCGCCGCAGCCGTTTCGGGGCTCTGGTGCTGTTGGGCCCGTTCGCCGTCGCGGTGCTGGCGGCCGTCGCGCAGCAGTTTCCTTTGAAGACGCGGCTGGCCCTGTACCTGCTTCCCATCCTGATCCTCGCCGCGGCGGAAGGTGCGGAGTGGCTCCGGCGTCAGGCGTCGCGCCTTCATCCGGCCGTGGGGGGAGTCTGCATGGCGGCTCTCTTCGTCGTTCCCGTCCTGGCATTCGTGGAGAGGCCGCCGCCATATTGGGTCGAGAACCACAAGTCCGCGCTCGCCTTCTTTCGCGAGCACCGCCAGCCCGGCGACGCCGTGTTCGTCTTCGCCTACGAAATCGAGGCCGTCGAACGCTACGGCCCGCAGTACGGCCTGACATCCGGTGAGTACGAGGTCGGCGGCTGCTCGAGCGAAGACGGCCGTGTGTTCCTTCGGGACATGGATCGCTATCGGGGACGACGCCGCGTCTGGCTGCTCGACGGGAGTGTTCCCGGTTTGAATGCCGCGCGCACGAGTCTCGAGAAATATCTCGCGACGATCGGGACTCTGGAGAAGTCGATCTCGATCCCGTCCGAGACGCCCCTCAACCCCGTGGGCGCCCATCTCTTCGACTTGAGCGACCCGGCGCGGCTCGCGGCCGCATCGGCGGAGACGTTTCGCCTCGAGCCCCGTGCCCCTGGGGTGCCCGACCCGCGCTGCAGCGATCGCGTGCGGCCGCTGAGGGATCCATCCGGATGACCCGAAGCCAAGAACGTCTGCGTCAAGTTATGACGTCTTCCGCACGCGGATGGCGTTCTCGCGACGCGTGAGACCTCTCAAAGCCCCCACTCTCCGGCAGCTTGGCCGCTACGCCATCGCGCGCAGCCTCTTCAAGTCCACCAGCCTGCCGCGGGCCATTGCGCGCCTGGGCTTTGTCCAGGCCGACCCGATGCGCGCGCCCGCTCGCGCCCAGGATCTGATCCTCGCGCAGCGCGTCAAGGGCTATCGCGCCGGCGAGCTGGAGCGCCGCTACCCGCGTCTGGCGATCGAAGAGGCGTTCTTCGTCAACTATGGTTTCCTGTCTCGCGAGACCGTGGCCCTGCTGCATCCGCGCGGGGCGCCGCGCGAATGGGACGCCAGGATGCACGCGCACGCCCGGGATGTGCTGGCCTTCGTGCGCCAGCGTGGCTGCACCCGCCCCAGGGACGTTCAGGCACATTTCGAGCATGGCCGCATCCGGCGCTGGGGTAGCGACCTGAAAGTCGGCGCGCATCTGTTGGAGGGCCTGCACTATCGCGGGCTGCTGCGTGTAACGCGGCGAGAGGCCGGCACACGGATCTACCAGGCGATCGAGCATGCGCCGCAGGACGACGGCAGCCCCGAGGCCCGGCTCGCGCGCGCCGGCCGGTTGCTGGATACGGTGGTGCAGCTCTACGCGCCGCTGCCTGCAGCCAGTCTGGGCTATCTATGCGGACTGCTGCGGCGGTATGGAGTGCCGCACCTGGCCGCCGAGGTGCGGCTGGTCCAGGAACAAGCCAAATCCCGCTATGCGCATGCCCAAATCGACGGCCTGTTGTGGTTCTGGCCCCAGGGCGAGAATCCCGCGGCCGGCCGGCACCAGGCCGAAGACAGGCTGCGCTTCCTCTCGCCCTTCGACCCCGTGGTCTGGGACCGACGACGCTTTCATTTGTTGTGGGGCTGGGAATACAAACTCGAGGCCTATTTGCCGGCCCACAGGCGCCGCATGGGCCATTACGCGATGCCGATGCTGTGGCGCGAGCAAGTACTTGGCTGGGCCAATCTGAAGGTGATCGATGGCCGGCTGCAGCACGAGCTGGGCTTCGCCGGCCCGCGGCCACGCGGCAACGCCTTTCGTCTGGCGCTGGACGAGGCATTGCACCGGATGCAGGAGTTTCTGGAACTCTAGATCCTGAATCTTCGCGTCACGTCAGCGTTGTAATGGGCGCTTCGATGACGGGTAACCGACGCCTGTAGCGTTTACTTCTTCGGTCCGCTGACGGGGTACTTCCTTCACCGAAGCCAAGAACGTCTACGTCAAGTTGTAAACGGCTGAGCGATCCCCTCGGCTGAGGGCATCTCAACCTGTCATCCCGAGCCGAAAAGGCGAGGGATCCCGAGCTTGCCCTCCGACGATGCCAGCTGCTCAGGGCCTGCCGAGTCCGGGATCCCTCGCTGTCGCTCGGGATGACGTTGTAACTTCGAAGCCGTTCCGGAAACTGACCCCTGGGATAATTGTCCCGGTTGATCCACTCCTCATCCAGCCGATTCGGGACGGAGTTCCCATTGTCGGCGGGCGCCTCCGGCGGCATCGTCGGAGCGAAAGGAGCGATCCCATGCTTTCCCACGACTATTCGTATCCGGAGATCCTGAATAACTCGCTCAAGGTGGCCTGGACGGAGCGCCAGGTTCTCGACGGCAAGGATTTCGACTACTCCAAGCGGTTCCTCCCGAACCGACTCTCGGGAGTCGACGAGATTCGCTGCCTGAACGATCGCGAGAAGCTCAAGCTCAACCAGATCATGGGGAACGCGTACTGTCACATCTTCGCCTACGTGGAGGAGTACATCATCCCGCAGGCGCTCGAAGCCGCCCAGAAGGACATCTTTGGCGACGAGACGCGGTTGCGGGCGCTGCTGCGATTTGCCGAGGACGAGTCGAAGCACCAGGAGCTCTTTCGGCGCTCGACCGCGCTGTTCGAGAAGGGCTTCGGCGTCCAGTGCGGCCTGATCCCCGCCCGCGAGGAGGTCGCGAAGGTGGTGCTCAGCAAGTCGCGGCTGTGCAGTTACCTCCTGACCAGCATGATCGAGTGGTTCACGCAGTTGCACTACGTCGAGCACGTGCGCGATCGGAGCGAGCTCGACGGCCTGTTTCGCGACCTGGTCCGGTACCACTGGATGGACGAAGCCCAGCACGCGAAGATCGATACGCTCTTGATCGACGAGCTCGTCCGGGAGATCAGCGAAGCGGATCGCGAGACGGCCGTCGACGAGCTGCTCGAGCTCGGCGGCGCGGTCGATGGGCTGCTGTCGCAGCAGGCCGACCTGGATCTCGAGAGCCTCGAGAAAGCCATCGGCCGAAAGCTGTCGTCAAAGGACAAAGAGGAGATCAAGAGGAGCACCCATCGCGCCTACCGCTGGACGTTCCTGGTCTCCGGTCTCGAGCATCCCAATTTCGTCAAGATCGTCAGTGAGCTGACCCGCAGGGGGCCGGCGAAGCTGGAGGCTGTCGCCCGGGCGCTCTCGAACTGAAGCGCGCATGAAGCTGACGGGCGCGCTGCCTTGCGGCTGCGGTCCTTGCGCTTGGCTGCGAGCCCCCCGGCTGCAGGCGCCCGCAGCTTATGCGCGCCCGCTAGGACCGGAACCCCCGGTCTCGCGCGAAGACGATCGCCTGCGCCCGGGTCCAGACCCCGAGCTTGTCGAAGAGATTCGAAACGTGGTTGCGGACGGTCTTCTCGCTGATCGCGAGGCTCTTGCCGATGTCGGCATTGGCGAGCCCCTGAGTGATCAAGGCCAGAATCTCGCGCTCGCGGGTTGTGAGCTGGGCGAACGCGGGGTCCTCTTCGGCGCGCGGGGCCGGGAGGCCGGCGAAGTCGAGAACGACTTCCTTGAAGCGGCCCCACGCCGGCTCGTCCTCGAGAAGGATGTGGTTGCGGGACTCGAGCTCGACGAACTGAGCGCCGGGGATTCCGGCGGCCAGATGGCGCGCTTCCGAGACGGGACAGACCTCGTCATCGCGGGAGTGGATGACGAGGGTCGGCGCAGTGATCGCACCGAGCAAGCTCGTAACGTCGACCGTAGAGCGAGCTTCGAGCAGCCGCGCCGCCATCTCGCCCGTGCTCGTGCGGCGGCACAGCTCGTTGTACCAGCCGATCTGCGCCTCGCTGGCTCCGGGGAGGAAGCGCGACGTGAAGACCTGGCGGAACACCGGATTCTCCTTGCCCCAGCCGACCCGCACCAGTTCCGTTATCGCGCGGTACTGGCGCAGGCCTTCGGAATCGCCGCGCCGCGCCCAGCCTCGGGCGTAGCCACCGTAGAGAATCAGGCGCGATACCTGCTCGGGATGACGCGCCGCATAGGCCACTGAGGTTGCGGCGCCGGACGAGATCCCCAGCAGTGCGAACGGCGGGTCGACTCCCGACGCGGCCACCACGGCCTCGATATCCCCGAGCCAGCTCTCGAACGACAGATCTTCGACGTCCCGGTCCGTCAGCCCGCAGCCGCGTTCGTCCCAACGCAGAAATCGGAAGTGGTCGCCAAGAAAGCGGAACCAGTGTCCCCAGACCGGGCTCTCCAGTTCGTACTCGAGATGGCTCAGCCAGTTCGCCGCCTTGATCAGGATCGGCCCCGCGCCGATTTCGGCCCAGGCGAGCTGCACGCCGTCTTCGGTGCGCAGGTAGCGAATGCGCTGACGCAGTTTGGTGTCCATCGCCTCGGACCCGAATTGTAGTCAGACGGCGAGGAGTCCCGCCGGGCTATCGACCGCTTCGCATCAGATCCACGAAGCGCCTCAACGCGATTTTCGGGACGAGGCGGCGCTGGTCGGCGGGCATGCGCTGTTCCATGATTTCTCGGGCGAGCTTCTCCACGGGCTCGGGCGCTTTGATCAGATGGCCGGTGTCGAAGGGCGGCTGCGGGTCGTATTCGATGGTCAGCTGAATCGCTTCGGCGCGCTGGCGGCCCGCGATTTCACCCGCGAGCCAGAGCGCGAGGTCGATTCCTGCCGAGACGCCGGCGGCGGTGACGATCTTGCCGGATCGGACGATGCGCTGCGAGGGCTCCGGCCGGGCGCCAAGGATCTTGAGAACGTTGATCTTCCACCAGTGGGTCGTGGCCGGCCGACCTTTCAGAAGGCCGGCGGCGCCGAGGATCAACGAGCCGGTGCAGACGGAAGCGGTCCAGGTGGTCGTCTCGTGGACACGGCGGAGCCAGTCGAGGACCTCGTCGTCCACCATCTGAGACGGCGTGGTCGCGCCGCCCGGCACGAGGACGAGGTCCGGCGACGGAGTGTCCGCGATCGTGTGGCTGACACCCATTCGGAGGATGCCGCCCTCGACCGTTAACGGTCCGATCTGCTTGCCGACGAACCGGACCTCCGCGTGGGGCAGCCGTGAAAACACCTCCCACGGTCCCACCGCGTCGAGCGCCGTCACGCCCGGGTAGAGCAGGATGGCGATCTGGAGCGGACGGTCTTTTGCCTCCACATCGGCATGACGCAGCAACAGACGGGCCAACTCACGGTCCGCGACGACCGCGGGCGGCGCGAAGGGCGAACCGGGGTCAGTCGTTTGTCGGCGTGAGCCGTTCAGAACCGGTCTGTCGCCTCGATCGGAAACGCCAGGGTCACCCGGTTCACCCCATCCCGCCGCTCGTAGCTCAGCCGCGGCGCGATCGACCGAACGAGAAGCAATCCCCGTCCTCCGGGAGTCGCCTCTTCGAGGGTCCGGGCAATCGGCGGGAGGACGGCGGCGGTGGGGTCAAAGGGGCGGCCTTCATCCTGGACGACGATCTCGAGCTCGGTCGGTGTGCGGTCGACGGCGACGGTGATCGTGTGGGAGCCATCCGCCGCAGGAGTCCAGGCATAGCGGACGACGTTCGTGACGAGCTCGTCGAGGCAGAGCTCGGCGTCGGCGAGACGAGTCGGGGAGAGCACGGTGGGCAGACTCCGCAGCCAGGCCGCGGCGGCGCGCGGCGCGGTGCGGTCGGCCGGAAAAGTTCGAGAGCTCACGGATGTCGTTTCGGCGCGTCGAGCGTCGGATGCGAGAGTATGCGTCTTGCCGGGTCCCATCGCCGAGATCACACGGGTCGAACCGCCGTCCGCGCTGTGGCGAGGTCTGTGAAGACGGGGATGAGCTGATCGATCTGCGTGCGCGCGAGCACGTCCGCAACGTTCGGCTGCGGGCTGAGCAAGACGAGACGTCCCTGGCGGGAGGTGACGGCGCGCGCGACGCGGACGATGATCGACACACCAATCGACGACATGAACTCGACCCCGTCGAGATCGACGATCACGTATCCCTGCCTCACGGCGGCGAGGCTCGTCAGCTTGAGGTCCGCCGCTTCCGCGCCCTCGAGGTCCAGGCGGCCCTTGAGGCGAATCATCCGGACGCCGTCCTCCAAGTCGTCATGCTCGACCAGCATCGTCTTCTCCGTTTGCGGCGGACAGTGAGGAGGCCGCGTAAAGAGCATATGCGAGGAGGGTTAACGGGATGTGGAGGTCCGCTTCCGGGCGAATGGGCCCTCGGCTTAGGCGCTCTTGATCGACTTCCAGCGCTTCAGCTGATCCGCGATCAGCTTGACGCGCTTCCGGTTGTCGTTTCCATCGAGGGTCGCCAGGTCCTCCGGCACGGCGCGCAGGTAGACGCCGACCGTCCGTGTGTTCACCTTCACGGGCCCGTCGGAACGAGTCGTCCAGTACCCGGACGCGCGATCGGCGGTCTCCAGAAGAATCTCCCCGGTCCCGTCCATTTGTGGGGCACCCGGATCCAGAGGCCGTTCGAGCTTGTGGTAGTAGAAGACGCCTGAGGGCTCTTTCTTCTCCCTCGTCGCCTCGCTCCAGTATCTGGCAGAGAGCTTGCCGTCTTCCTGCCAAGCGCGACCGGTGATCTCGAGAGCGCCGGCCCGGTTCCGCGCGATCCGCAGCAGGCTCACCGCGGAAGGCTCGTGCTGGCTGCGCTCCGTCAGGGAGTGCTGCCACCACAGGCCCTCGATTCGGGCGAGGCATCCCTCGTTCTCGATCGCCTTTCTCAGCTTCTCGCAGACGGCGCGAGTCTCGGCCGCCGTCCCTTCCTGGCCGTAGCGTACGGACGTCAGGCCGAGCAGATCGGTCGGCAGCTTCGCGCCGTTGGCGTGGAGGATGAAAGTCCGACGCATCCCGAGAACGCCGCCGAAGAGACCCGCCTCGAAGACGACGTTGTCCCGCGGAGAGGCCTGTCCGGAATCGGGGGAGGGCGCCGCCGTCGTGTTGGCGGTCGTCCAATCGTCCTGTGCGAAGACAAACGCGGCGAAGTCGACTTCATGGGTGAGCTCGACGAGGCGCTCGAGTGTCGTCGTGCCGGGGTTGAAGGACGTCGTCCAGGGATCGACACGCGCGACGTCTTCGAGACCACGCGTCAGCGCCTGGAGCAGCTTCGCCTGCTTGCCCGACGAGCCCAGAAAGATGCGAGGTTTGTCCATCCGCTCCTCCCGACGGCCGAACGTCGGTTTCCGCCACGCCGCGATCGAGTATGCGGACCCGGCCCCGGGTTCATGAAGCGATCGCCGATCGGAACTTTACTTTATCGGTGATCGCGGGGAGTAGAGTCCGAGAGTCAGGCTCTTTGCGGGGCGAAAGCCCCGGATCAACCAAAGGAGGGTCTATGAGTACCATCACGACCAAAGACGGCACGCAGATCTATTACAAGGACTGGGGCAAGGTCAGCCCATCGTTTTCAGCCACGGCTGGCCGCTGACGGCCGATGCCTGGGAAGATCAGATGTTCTTCCACGCGGACCTGCTGGAGTTCAGCGGGAAGAGGCAGGAACATAAGGTCGAGAAGCGGAAATTCGGCGGCGACGCGGAAATCCGGAAGCCGACGCAAGAACCGCGCGCCTGAATCTTGCAGCCGAAGGTGAAATGGGCATTCCGCGTAGGCGCCGCGACCGCAGCATCGAGCATTCGGAGGCTGTATGAATCTTGGTGCCCTGTTGCCTCTTGTCGTCGTGCTCTGCGCAGTCGTTTTCGCAGGCGGAGGACCGGGGGCAGGCGGCAGCGGCTCCGCCCAGGATGTCGCCGCCCTCGTGCGCAAGACGGAGGAAGCGAATCAGGCGCTGGTCCGCGGCGACATCGGGAAATACATCGAGCTGAATCCCCACGCGAAGGACTACCTGCTGATGAATCCTTCGGCGGCACGCCGACGCGAGGGTTCGATGACTCGCTGGAGCGCCGGGCGGGGATGGCGAAGTTCTTCAAGGGCGGGACACTGAAACAGGAACTGGTCTCGACCTGGCAGTCCGGCGATCTGGCTATTCTCGTGACGATCGAGCGCATGCACGGCCAGGTCGGAGACATACCCGAGCAGGACTGGTCGCTCCGTGTCACGCAGGTGTTTCGGCGGAAAGGATCCGAATGGGAGCTCGTTCATCGCCACGCGGACCCACTGGTGAATCACATCAGCGTGGAGCAGGCCGCGGCGCTGGCGAAGGGGAGTCAATAGTCCCCTGCGCCCACCCGTGGGCAAGCCGTCATCCCGAGGAGCGAAGCGACGGAGCCGTCCAACAAAGGTAAGCCCCCGGCAGCAGGCAACGCCTCGCGTGAGCGAGGCGTTTTCGATCCCGGACTCGTTGAGCGCGGCTCAGGGCCTGCCGAGGTCGGGATCGATACCGCCGACCTTCGGTCGGCGTTGCCTAGTGCCGGGGGTCTGCCTCCGGTGGTCGGCTCGCTATCGCTCGGGATGACGACTTAGCGAGTCGCGGAGACGGGGACCGGCGCTCGGCCTCGAGGCATCAGCAGGGCGAGGACGGCCGCGACGATGAAAAGGGCGGGGACGTCGCCCATCAGGTGGCCGTGGCTGCCGGGGGCAAACGACTGGAACGTCATGATGAGGCCGTGGATGACGCTCGACCAGATCGTGAACTGGATGAGGCTGCGATTCGCGAGCGGGTCGCGCGCGGCGAAAATCAGGAAGATCCCGAGAGTGGCGTAGACCCCGACGATCATCAGGTAGTAGTCGGAGTAGCCGGTGTGCCACGACCAGCCGGACGGCCACACGAGCCCCAGCGGGTAGATACCGAGCAGGAAGATGACTCCCACGAGGATCAGGACGATCTTCAGCGACTTCAAACGCGTGGTCTCGGTCATGAAAATTCCTCTCTTCGATTGATCGGAGCGTGGCGACGTTGCCGGACTCTCCAGGGGCGACTTCGCGCTCCCTGGAGGCCGGCGTATCCGGTCAGCGTCCCTGCGCCTGCAGCGCCTTGACGTCGGAAGTGGTCAGCGGCTTGCCGCCGATGGCCCACTCGCCGCTCGGAACCTCGAGGACGCGCACCCAGGTGACGCCGCGCAGGGCTTCGCCCTCGATCCCGATCATGGCCTCGGTGACCTTTTCGATCATGTCCCGTTTTTGCTGCGGATTGAAAACGCCTTCGATGAGCTGAATGTCGACCAGTGGCATGGGCTGCCTCCATTAGGATGGCGCCAGAGTGATTCCAGCGCCGGCCGAGGGTAGGGGTTCGCCCGCCCCGGTGCTTGGAGAGAGTTTGAATTTTTCTTGAAGATCGCAGCGTGAGCCGGTGATGTACCGATTCGAGTCCTTCGAGCTCGACACCGACCGTTACGAGCTGCGCCGCGACGGAAAGCCGATCGCGGTCGAGCCGCAGGTCTTTTCCGTGCTGACGATGCTGGTCGAGAACCGGCATCGTATGGTGCCGCGGGAAGAGATTATCGAGACGGTCTGGTCGGGCCGCGCGGTCTCGGATTCCGTTCTCTCCAGCCGCATCAAATCGGCGCGTCAGGCGCTCGACGACGACGGCAACGCGCAGAGACTGATCAAGACGGTACACGGGCAAGGGTTCCGGTTTGTCGGCGATGTGGAGTCGTGGCCGCGCTGCGCCGGCGCCCGCGTCCGCGCCGGGCCGACGGCGCCAGACACTCGTCCGCGAGGTCCTGGCGCGGCCGGTCATCGCGGTGCTGCCGTTCGAGACCGATGAAACGGTGAGCCGCGAGGCCGAGGACGCCTACTTCGCCGATGGAATCGCGGAGGAGCTGATCGCCGAGCTCTCGTCGTGGCGCTGGTTCCCGATCCTGTCCCGCGATTCCGCGTTCGACAAGAGCCGCGCGGCCCTCTCCGCGTCGGCACGCGCCGCCGCGCTGGGCGCGCGTTACGCAGTCGCCGGTCGCCTCGCGCGTGGCGGGGATTCGTTGCGGCTGACGGTCGAGCTCCTGGACACGGCGACGGACACGCAGATCTGGTCCGCGCGGTACGACGGCCGGGCGGCCGAGTTTCTCCGTATGCAGGCGGAGATCGCTTCCGAGATCTTTCGCCGCATCGCCCCCGAGCTGACCTCGGCCGAGACGCGCCGCGTCCTGCCGAAGCGGCACGAGGACTTAACTGCCTGGGACCTGACGATCAAGGGGCTCTGGCAGCTGCACCGCGCGACGAAGCACGACTACCGCCAGGCGCTCGCGTTGCTCGAAGACGCGACTCGCGTGGATCCTGGGTTCGCGCTGCCGTGGAGTGTGATCGCCCAGGCGCGCTTCGAGCAGGCCCTCGCGGGTTGGAAGGTCGGGCAGCGCGTCGGCTCGCGCGAGGAGTTCCGAGGCGTGCTCGACGCGGCGAGCACAGCGGTCGAGCTCGACCCGTCGTCGTGGATGGGCCACACGTTGATGAGCGCGGCGGAGCTGTGGGTAAACCTCTCCTTTCCTCGTGCGCGGCTCCACGTGAATCGAGCCCTGGAGCTCAATCCGAGCGCGTCACTGGCGCATCACGTTTCGGGCTGTATCTCGGGCTTCGCCGGGGATCTCGACGGCGCGATCACCGAGCAGAGCAATGTCTATCGCGTCGATCCCCGCTACGGCCATGCGGAAGTCGTCGAGGCCGACCTCGGACTGTGGCACCTTCTCCAGGGCGACCTCGAGTGCGCGGCGGAGCACCTGCGGCGCTCGGTCGGACTCGATCCCTCGAACGTGCGCGCCCGGCAGAGACAGATCGCCCTGGCGGGACTCACGGGAGACGAGGCTCTCGCTCGCGAGGCGCTCGCCACGCTCGAGAAACTGGGAGGACCGATGGACGAGGGGTACGTCGCGGCCTCGTATCCCTTCCAGAGACCCGCCCATGCCGAGACGTTCCGCAAGGGACTCGAAGGGGCGGGGAAGCTGCGGCGGACGCGGGCGTAAGAGTTCCCCTTTCACCCTGAGATGAACGACGAGTCTCTCCCACCATACAGAGAGGAGTCTTCCCAACCGTCCGAAAGGAGGGCCTCATGTCCCGCCGCCGCCCCTCGATCCATCCCGGGGTTTTCGTCTTCGCCGCGCTCGCGCTCGCCGCATCCTCGCCCGCACAGACGTTCGGCCCGAACGACCAGGTCCTGACGATCGGCTCGGCGGAGTTTCACTCGATCATCTCCAATCAACCCTTCACGTATACGGCGTTCAGCGCGTACATCGGGGGGGCCAACAGCTTTGCCGCGCCTTTGAATCTTCCGGACGGCGCCGAGATCACACAGATGTGCCTGTACTCCTACGATCCGGACGGCGCGGGAACGGACTCCACGATCTTCGCGATGAAGCTTCCCGCGGGAGGACAGGACCCGGGACTCTATCTCGTGCCCGGCGGCCACGTCTTCGAGTTCTTCAACATCGGTTACGGCACGGTGTGCACCGATCCGCTCTCGTACACGATTCATTCGGACGCCGATCTCGATGGTCAGGGCGTCCGGCACCTCGCGCACTTCGTGGTGGCGGAAACGCACGCGAGCACGCAAATCGGCGGCGTCCGGATCACGTGGCACCGCAAGGTGAGCGACCCGCCCGCCACGGCGACCTTCGCCGACGTCCCGGTCGGAGCGTTCGGTTTCGCGCAAATCGAGGCTCTCGCGGCGTCCGGGGTCACGAGCGGCTGCGGAAATGGAAAGTTCTGTCCGAATCAAACGGTCACGCGCGCGCAAATGGCGATCTTTCTCGCCAAGGCGCTCGGGCTGTATTGGCCGAACTGAGTTTCTAGGGCGGAGGGAGAGGGGCTATCTCCTCGGGCTAGAACTCCACCGGCTGGGGCTCCGGCTTGAGCGGCTGGTAGGTATTCTCGACCGACATGTCCATCGTCTCTTCGATCGTGACCGGGGAGCCGGTATCGGGCTTCTGACCTCGCGCTCTGAAGACGATCTGCATGGTGAGCTTGCTCGGAAGATAGCTGGTGACATCGGGATCCACAGGCACCAGAGCGTTGAACTCTCCCTTCATCGAAGACTTCTCGAGTTGCATGAAATCCGGAGCGTCCATCGTCATGCCCTCGGCGCTGAGGTGCGCCGACAGCGCGAGCGCCTTGACCGAACCGACCGTCTTCGCGGCGTCGAGCGAAACGGTTCCCTTGAGATGCTCCGGGGAGACTTTCAGGCCGGCCTTCGACAGATAAGCCGCGGTGGTTGCGGTGTGGATACTCCAGGTGTCCCCGACGCGCTTGCGCTCGGAGGTTCCGAAGATCTCGTCGTCCGAAGGCGCGCCGGGCGTATGGGCCGAGATCACCACCGCCAGAGCCTTCGAGATGTCTTCCAGGGCGGGGTCGCCGTCGACCGTGAAGACGGTCTCGCCCTCGGCGTTGGATTCGGCGACGACCCTCTTACCCGCGGGGAGGACTTCTTCGGTCTTCCCGGCCGAGGTCTTCTGGCAGCTCTCGATCAGGTATTCGATTCGCGTGGCGTCGGCTTTGGAATCGACGGCCAGGATCGTCGCCGCGGCGACGAGATGCACCGACATGTCCTTGTCGTCTTTCTGAACCTGGTCGCCAACCGTGATCCGCTCCTGCTCACGCGTCGAGCCCCTGGCGTCGATTCGGACGCGGTCGCCGACCTTCGACGGGCGGGTGAGGCGGATGACGTAGTCGTCCGCAGCGGAGAGTGTAGAGGCGTGGACCAGGAATGCACACAGAGCCAGTCGGGCCGTTTTCATTTCCCCTCGCGTCTCCGTCGATCATAATCGGAAGATCACAAATCCTTTGTTTGACTGTTATAGCCTCGCTCGCCTGGAGGTCAGAATCATGGCGGCTAAGAAGACAACGAAGACGGCTCGCGCGAAGAAGAACTCGTCCCCGAAGGCGAAGGCGGCGCCCGCGAAGTCCCGAACGGGAAACGGGCCCCTGGCGCTTCGCTCGGCATCTCCGAGCTTCACGGTGAGCGACCTGGACGAGAGCGTCGCGTGGTACCGCGACGTGCTCGGATTCGGAGTCGAGGAGACCTGGAAAGACGACGGCAAGGTCGTCGGCGTGTCTCTCCGGGCCGGCGACGTCTCCTTCATGATCGGACAGGACGACTGGAAGAAGGGACGCGACCGGAAGAAGGGCGAAGGCTTCCGGATCTACTGCGAGACGAAGAAGAATGTCGACGACCTCGCGAAGCGGATCGAGGCAAAGGGCGGCCGGCTCGACCAGGGACCCACGAACCAGCCATGGGGCGTTCGCGATATCTCTTTGACGGACCCGGACGGTTTCAAGATCACGATCGCGCGGAGTCTCTGATTCGTAGGGGCGGGGGTTGGCGCCGGCGAAGCCGGCGCCGCCTACTGCCGGGAGCTTGCCTTCGGTGGTCGGCTTGTCCCCGCCCGCTTTACGCGCAGAATCGACGGCCAGAGCGGGCGGCCGCAAGGGCCGCCCCTACGTAGCGCTGCGGGAGCGATTTGCGCTATGGCAGCCCGTAACTCATGTTCGGCCTGAGGCTCAGGATTTCGACCGTCGTCTTCGCAGCGAGCTTGCTGACGTCGTCCGACATCGCTTGTTCGCTCGCAGCTCCGAGAATGGCCGCGAGGTTCGGACGGGGACGCAGGCGGACATAGCGCGGAGACGGTCCTCCTGCGAGCATCCGGAACCAGAGCGTCTCTTCCGAGAGCTTCGACTGGTGCGCGGCGATGGCGGTCTCGAATGCCTTCGCGGCGCCCGGAAGAAGGTCCACGGTCGTCATCTCGGCGCGCGGCGCCGGGCTCGGCACGCCCGTGCCTCGGGAGAGCGCGGGCAGGTATTCGTAGAGGGCGCTGCCCGCGAACTCGGCGTGGGGAACGACGTTCGCGACGTTGTCCTTCTCGTCCTCCGCCGGCCTGACCGCGGCGTCGAACGCGGCGGCCGAGTGCCCGAAGGTTGCGTAGACGAGCCAGCGCTGGCGCTCGCCGGCCCAGATCGTCCAGCCGTACCAGGCGAAGGGGTCGCTCGCCTGCCGATGCCACTCGAGATGCCGGATGTAGCCGGCCTCGAAGTCGACCGTGTTCCCGTCGCGAGGCTTCAGCAGCGCGATGCGCGCGTAAGGTCCGTGATCGGCGTCCGAAGAGACTCCTCCGGTTTGCGCGAAGACGCCGGCGGCCAAAGCGAAAAGCGCGACGGCGGCGATGGCGATCTCATGGGTGCTCATGTCGTTTCCCTCCGAAGCCGAGGCTACGGGAGGTCGGCCAGCCGATTTGCGACACGGATACGCCGGATCCCGCCATCGCGCGGCTTTCCCTTGCGATTCGGCTTGGAGCGGCGAGATAGTGAACCGGCCATGGCGCCCGCAGCCGCGAAACCGAGCTCCCGTACTGCTCCGCCGAGCCGGCGGATCGTCGTCGTCGCCGTGCCTCCGGTCGACGAGCTCGATCTCGTCGGGCCGCTCCAGGTCTTCCGATCGGTCAACCGCCTCACCGGGCGTTCGATCTACGCGATCGAAGTCGTCACGAGCGCGAACGGCCCGACCGTCGAAGGGGAGAGCGGCGTCCTGACCTTCCTTTGCCGCCAGCCCTTTCACAAGGTTCGGGGCGCGTGCGACTCGGTGCTCGTCGTGTGCGGGCTCGGGAGCCGGTCGGTGCGCGACCGCGTGCTTTCGGCGTGGCTCCGAAAGATGCAGCCGCAAGTGAAGCGGCTCGGCGCCGTTTGCGTCGGGGCGTTTCTCCTGGCGGAGGCCGGGCTTCTCGACGGGCGCCGCGCGACTTCGCACTGGAGGTTCGGACGGGAGCTCGCATCGCGATATCCCGGCGTGCGCGTCGAACATGATCCGTTGTGGGTCAAGGACGGCAACATCTACACGTCCGCGGGCATCTCGGCCGGCATCGACCTCGCGCTTGCGTGGGTCGAGGAAGACTGCGGCGCCGGCCTCGCACACGAAGCGGCACGGGAGCTGGTGTTGTTCCTGCGCCGGCCCGGCGGTCAGCCTCAGGTCAGCGTCTCGCTCTCGTCGCAGGCCTCGGAGATGCGGTCGATCCGCGAGCTCCAGATCTGGATCGCCGAGAATCTCGGCAAGAGGCTCTCGGTCGAGATTCTCGCGGAGCGGATGGCGATGAGCGTGCGCAACTTCGAGCGAGTCTTCACGCGCGAGGTCGGCACGACGCCCTCCCAGTACGTGCTCCAGATGCGCGTGGAAGCGGCGCGCCGCGAGCTCGAGCGCACCGACCGCGGGCTCAAGCAGATTGCGTCGGGCAACGGCTTCGGCAACGTCGACGTCATGCGCCGGGCGTTCGTCCGGCTACTGGGGATCACGCCGAGGCGGTATCGGGAAGTCGCGGCGACCTGAGAGACGCTACTTCAGCATCATCCACAGGTACGCGTACTGCAGCGCACCGACGCGTGCGGTCTGCTTGTTGACCGCTCCGCTGCCGTGGCCGCCTTCGGTGTTCTCGAAGTAGTAGACGGGATGTCCCTGGGCTTCGAGCTTCGCGACCATCTTTCGGGCGTGCGCGGGGTGGACGCGGTCGTCGCGCGTGTTGGTCCAGTAGAACGGCGTGGGGTACGACGCGTCCTTCTTGACCTGATGGTACGGAGACCAGGTCTGGATGTACGCCCAGTCCTCCGGCTTGTCGGGGTCGCCGTACTCGGCCATCCAGCTCGCGCCGGCGAGCAGATGGCTGAAACGCTTCATGTCGGCGAGCGGCACCTGCGCGACGACGGCATGGAAAAGTTCGGGATAGAGCGTGAAAGTTCCGCCGACCAGGAGCCCTCCCTGTGAGCCGCCCATGATCCCGAGGCGGCGCGGCGAGGTGATCTTGCGCGCGATCAGGTCGCGAGCGACGGCGGCGAAGTCCTCGAAGTTGTGGATGTGCTGCTCCTTGACGGCGGCCTTGTGCCAGGCGGGGCCGAACTCGCCGCCGCCGCGGATGTTGGCGAGGACGTAGACGCCTCCGCGCGCGAGCCAAGCGGATCCGAGCGTTCCCTTGTACGTCGGGACCTCGGGTACCTCGAAGCCGCCGTATCCGTAGAGGAGCGTCGGCGAGGTTCCGTCGTCCTTCGTTCCCTTCGGCCGAACCACGAAGTACGGGATCTTCGTGCCGTCCTTCGACGTGGCCTCGAGCTGTTCGGTCGTCATTCCGGTCGCGTCGAAAAACGCGGGCTCCGTCTTGACCCTGGCGGCGGGCCCGCCGTTCTCGGAGAGCCACAGGGAGACGGGAGTCGTGAAGTCCTCGTAAGTGAAGAAGAACGTCTCCGAGAAGTCGTTCATGGCCGACAGGTCCGCGGTGCCGAGGCCCGGCGTCGGTATTTCGCTCCGCTCCCAGGAGGGGTCCTTCAACGACAGCGCCGTCAGGCGGCTCTTGACGTTGTCGAGCGTCTGGATCAGGACGCGGTCCTTCGTGCGCTTGACGGCCGCGAGCGAGATGCGGGCGCTCGGCTCGAAGAGAACGTCGAACTTGTTCGCCTTCTTCAGAAGGTCGTCCACCTTCGCGGAGAGGAGCGATCCCTCGCGATAGGTCTTTCCGCCGACGTTCCAGTCGCTCCGCAGAGAGAAGAGGAACCTCCCGCGGAAAAAGACCTCCGGGCTGATGTCCTCCGGCAGGTCCAGCTTGACCAGGCGATCGTCGACGAGGAGAAACATCTCCTGACGGAAGAACGCCGGAGTGCGAACGACGACGTCGTAGCGGCCGTCGTTCAGGATCTCGGTCCCGCCCGAGGCGGCGACATCCTCGGGCTTGCACTCGTAGATCGTCTTCGCTTCGGAAAGCGGTGTTCCACGCTTCCAGAGCTTCACCACCCGGGGATACCCGGAACGTCGTCAGGTGCCGGGCCCGAAGTCGGTGCCCACCCAGATCGTGTTTTCGTCGCGCCATGCGACGCGCGACTTGGCCTCGGGGAGGGAGAAACCGTCGGCAACGAACTGCTTCGTCTTCGTGTCGAACTCACGCGCGACGTGGGCATCCGAGCCCCCCGGCGAGAGATTGAGCATGCAGCGCGCGTACGCCGGCGGAAGACACGTCGCACCGTGGAAGACCCAGGCCTTGCCCTCGGCCTTCGCCAGTGCGTCCACGTCGAGCACCGTCTCCCACGCCGGGTTCGGAGTGCGATAGGAAGCGAGCGTGGTGCGCCGCCAGATCCCGCGCTCGTGGGCGTCGTCCTTCCAGAAGTTGTAGACGGTCTCGCCGAGGAGCTCGGGCTCCGGGATCTTGTCCTTCGAGTCGAGGATCTCGAGCGTCTTCTCGTAAATGGGCTTGTACTCGGGCCGGGCTTCGAGCAGCGCCGTTGTCTTCGCGTTCTGCTCCTTGACCCAGGCCAGGGCCTTCTCGCCCTGTACGTCTTCGAGCCACTGGAAGTCGTCGGTGTCGCTCGGAGAGGCGCCGAGTATTGCCAGTGCCGCTACGCCCACCGCTGCAAGACGAGAGATCCTCATGCGTACCTCCAAAAGACCTGCGGATCTTAGGCTATTCCGGAGTGGCGTGAGGGCCGGCCGATCAGGGCTTCTTTCGGTTCTCGTCCAGCTTCAGGAATCTCACCGCGTTGTTGTAAAAGATGTCGCGCTTCTCCGCCGGCGTCAGAAACGGCGCCGACGCGATCCCCTCGATGGCCAGGCCGATGCCCTCCGGCCAGTACATCTGATCGGAGCCGAACATGATGCGCTTGCCGAATCCCGCACGCATCAGGGCGCCGAGGTAGGCGTGGAACTCGGCGCGGGGAAGGAGCCAGTCGGCGGCGCCCAGGTCCGCGTACACCTGCGGGTATTCGAACAAGACCGCGATCGTCTCCTGGAGGAACGGCCAGCCCGCATGCATGAGATTGACGCGCAGCTTGGGATGCCGGTTGAGAGCGTCCTTGATCAAGATCCGATTGCCGAGGCTGACCCGAAAGTTGCGGCAGCACTCGTCATAGGAAATCCCCGGAGGACCGGTCCCGGACTTGGAGGAAGGTGGAGAGGACCAGTTCACGGATTCGAGGCGGCAGCCGTGCCCTTCTTACCCTCGCTCGCGTCGGCGGCGACCGGCTCGCGCGCGGGCCGCGGGACCGCGTGAACCCGCTTGGGCACGGTCGCGAGGTAGGCGTAGAGCGCCGCCGTGTCCTCGCGGCTGAACTCGGGCATCGGAACCATCGGGTAGAGGACGACGGTCCGGTCGGGACGGACGCCGAAGCGGAGCGCGCGGTCAAAATCCTCCTCGGACCAGCGACCGATTCCGGTCGCCTCGTCGAAGGTGATGTTCGCCGTCGGGATCGTCTCTCCGCGCTGATCGAGCAGCGGGTTGCCGCCGCCGAAGAAACCCTTCGACTTTTCAGGCACGAGCTCGTCCATCGTCTTGAAGTCCGCCGAGTGGCAGCCGTAGCAGCCGATGCTCGAGGAGAGGTAGCGGCCGTACGCGACGCGATCCGACGGCGACGGCATCCCGACGCGGTCCTTCGGGTATGGCAGCGGCTTGAAGACCGTATGCGTGAGAACCTTGGTCAGGAGGGAGGGTTGCGTGACTCCGGGCGGGCCCACGGTCGAGGGCTCGACCATCGGATCGTCCGAGCGCAGGAACGCGACGACCGATTCGAGATCGTCGTCGGACATGAGCGGCAGCTTGGGCATGTAGGGCGGCAGGTACTGTCCGCGGCGGTCCACGCCTGTTCGGAGCAGGTAGATCAGCTCGCCGTCGGTCCAGGTCCCGATCCCGTGCGTCGGGTCCTTCGTGATGTTCTTCGAGAAGATGGTGCCGAACTGTTTCGGCGCGTCCGCGATGTGCTTGCCGGTGAGCTTGCCCGTCGTCGGGTTCTGGTGGCAGTTGAAGCACGAGAGGCTCGCAATCTTGCGGCCGCGCGCGACCTTCTCCGGCGTGATCTCGACGCGGAGCTCGACCTTGCCGGGCGGGTACTTGGGGATTCCGGTGATCGCGGCGTAGGCCACGAAGGCGCCACGGCGACGATGAGCAGGACAAGGATGTATCCGAGAATCCGAAGCAGTTTTCGCATGGGGCGGGATTCTAGACCGACGCGACGCTGGGCCAACAAACGGCGTAGGGGCGGGGCTCGTTCCCCGTCCCGCTTTACGCCGTCATCCCGAGGAGCGCAGCGACGAGGGATCCCGAACTCGTTTGCGATCGATGCCTGGCTAGGGGCCTGCCGGGGACGGGATCCCTCGCTATCGCTCGGGATGACAGCGTGGAGGTTGTCGAGGCGCGTTCGCCGTCACGCCTCTTTTCGCCCCGCCAATCTCCAGAACTGGGCCTCGTTCAGCAACGTGATCCGGTGTCCCTTCTCGCGCAGCAACTTGATTGCGATGAGCTTCCGGCCCGCATCCTTGCCGGCGGCCTGAAGCGGATTGGGCCGGCCGCGGACGACGACGTTCGTCCGCGCGGACGGGGCGCCGTGCACCTTCGCCCCGGCGCGACGGGCGGCGCGGATCGCGTCGCTGCGCTTCCTGGTCAGGATGCCGGTGAACGCGAGGTGCGCGCCTTTCAGTGTCCGCAGCCTTCCGACTTTCAGCTCCGCGGGCGGGTGGGTCAGCGCCTCGATCAGTTCGTGGGCGCTCTCGTACCGGTTGCTGCGCGCGCCGATGCAGCGATAGACGATTTCCTTCAGGTGATCGGTGCAGCGCAGACGCCGGACCTCGCCGGTGCGGATTCGCGCCTTCGCGGTTCCCTTGATGAGCATCCCGACGAGCTGTCCGACCTGGTAGACGTCGTCGCGCGCCTGCCACTTCGGCGCCGCGCCCGCGCGGATCTCGCTCGGGGCGCCCCATGGGTTCAACGTGCGCGCCCGGATGCCTCTCCGGTCGCTCGCGTGCCGCACAATGCCGAAGTCTCCCAGCTTCAAGCTCCCGTCGTCGCAAACGAAGACGTTCATCGGCGTCAGGTCGCGGTGCAGCATCTGCCCCCGATGGAGACTTCCGAGGACCTGGAGAATCCCCGCGATCTCGCGACGCACGGTCCTCTCCGCCCAGCCCTTCCGGTTTTCTGCAGGAAGGCCCGCAGGTCGCCGTGCTTCGCCCACTCGAGCGCCAGGCAGTAGAGAACGCTGCCGTCCTCTCTCGTCATGGGAAACGCGTCGAAGACGCGGATCGCGCGCATATTCCCTTCGAGAATCCGCCCGAAGTACGCCTCGCGCAGCCAGCCGTCGATGTGCTCGCTCGCTTTCATCGCGATGACCATCGGGACGGCGCGCGAGCGGGTGATGCGCCTGGCGAGATAGGCCTGGCCGAACCCACCCTGGCCGAGCAGGCTTTCGATTCGATACTGCAACTTCGTCTCCGGGCTCGTGACGACCTGCTGAGGGAGGAGCAGCGCCTTGCCTCGCGCCTTGCGCGTGGCCGCGGACATGGCGAGCGTCGTGGCTCTGGAGACGGCGGTCGTCATCGGGATACCGGCGTTGAGTCTACTGAAGACCGACCGCCGCAGCGAAGGTCCGGAACGTGCCGACGGATTGCTTCCGCCGGCCGGCCAAACGACAGCTGCGGAGGGCGAAACGATCTCAGATTGTCGGGATCGTGCCCCCATCGATCAGGTACTCGCTGCCGTGGATCGACGCGGCGCGGTCCGAAACGAGGAATGCGATCAGCTCTGCGACCTCGTCGGGGCGGTTAGGCCGTCCGACCGGGATCCCGCCGAGCGACTCGATCAGCCTCGCGCGCGACGCGGCCTCGTCGACGCCGTGCTCCGCGGCGAGGCGTTGGATCAGCCGGTGCGCCGCGTCGGTCTCCGTGAACCCCGGAGCCACGGCGACCACACGGACTCCTTTCGGTCCGACCTCGTTCGACAATCCCTTGCTGTATGTCCCGAGGGCCGCCTTGGCGGCGGCATAGCCGAGCGTCGCGTCGAACAGCGGAAGGCGTCGTTGCGTGGAGGTCACATGAATGATCACGCCGGAGCGCTGCGCCAGCATGGACGGCAGTAGGGCTCGGTCCAGTCGGACCGCGGCAAGGAGGTTCAGGTCCAGCTCGCGCTTCCACTCTTCATCGGTGAGCGCTGCGAACCCGCCGCCGGGCGCCGAAGAGCCGCCGACGTTGTGGACGAGGATGTCCAGACCGCCGAATCGTTCCAGAACCGCGCGCGCGACCGCTGTGGCACCAGCGGCCGTGCTGACGTCGGAGCGGATGAAGAGGTCGGCAGCCAGACGGCCGTGAGGCTCCGATCGGGCAGTCGTCGCGACTCGAGCACCCTCGGCGGCCAGTCGGCGAACGATCGCCTCGCCGACACCCTGCGTCCCGCCGGTCACGAGCGCGCGTCGGCCCGCGAGCGTCTGCTTCAGCGTGAACGCGGCCGCGTCGGGCGGCGCGTCGCGGCGGTGCGGTTCGGCCATGCCGACAATCTGGCATTAGGCTTTGCGCATGGCAAGAACGCACCGGAAAGTCAGCGACGCACCTCGAGGTAAGTCCCGGAGGCACACGGCGGAGTCGGCGGCTGCGGGCGTCATCCAGGCGATCCAGCTCCTGAACGGCCGGTGGAAGCTCCTCATCCTCTTCCGGCTCTTCGGCGGGAACGTACGGCGTTTTTCGGAGCTCGAGCGGGCGATCCCGGGAGTGTCGCAGAAGATGCTGGTCCAGCAGCTTCGCCGCCTGGAGCGTGACGGCCTCATCCGACGCATCGCGTATCCACAGGTACCGCCCAGAGTCGAGTACTGTCTGACCGACTGGGGCCAATCGCTCTGCCCGTCGCTCGACTCGCTGCTGACTTGGCTGGAGCGGCGTGAGGCGGCGGGGTCTTAGGGCTCCGGGTGAGCGGGTGGGCTTCTGCTCCCCGAATCCACCTGCGCCCCTGGGGCGCGTCGGCCAGCCGAGAGACATCGCGCCGCTCGCGGTGTTCCTCGCGTCTCCGGAGTCGCAGTGGCTGACCGGCCAGATTCTCCTGGCGTCCGGCGGCCTGCAGTGAGCCGTCGTGGCGCCGCGCCCTGCGCGTGTCTGAAGGACTAAGGCGTCGGAGAGGCCTCGGCCGGCGCGGAAACGGGAACAGCGGCCAGAACCGGCGGCGCCGTGGCGGCGGGACCCGTCAGCTTCAGCGCCTTGCGCAGCGCGTCGACGTCCGCTTTCATGACGTAGCGATCCAGGTTCCGCCAGAGAGAGTTGTGGTCATAGCCGCCCTGGTTCATCTCTTCGACGGCTTTCTCCTTGGTCCAACCCTGGACGACCACGCGGTAGAGCGCGACGAGCGCGCCGGTCCGGTCCGAGCCGTGCTGGCAATGGATCATCAGCGGGCGATTGGCCGGATCGGCCATGACGCGCAGCGCTTCGAGGACGCGATCGTCGCGGAGACCCCAGGCACTCATGGGAACGTGGATAAGCTTGAGCGAATCCTTTGCGATGAGGATGTCGTCGCCGTCTCCGCCGGAGACTCTCAATACGGTCTTGACCCCCAGAGCCGCGAGCTCCTGGAAACCCGTGGCCGTGGGCTGCGCTCCACGGTAGAGATCGTCCTCGACCTTGTACAGGTTCCTGACACAACTTCCGTTGACGGCAACCGCCCACTCGGCCGGACGCTCCACGGGCCCGGCCGCGCTCGCGGCGGCGGTGGACAGGAAGAGGGCGAGGGCCGGGGCGACCAGGGGTTTCATGCCGACGTCTAAACGCGCGCCGGCCCTCGATTCTTCCGACTTCCTCGCCGGTTTTACGCCACCGCCGTCATCTGCTTCAGCATCTGCTCGAGCGCGGCCTGATCCGGCCCGACGAAGGGCCGCGCCTCCGGAGCCGAGGCGAGCGACCCGAGCAGGCGGTCGATCATCCTCCCCGGGGCGGCAGGCAAATGACTGCTCAGAATCATCTTCGGCGCCATCGCGCGGATCGAGTCGAGCTCCCGAGCGAATACGCCTCGGTCCACCTTGTGCAGCCACGGCGCATCGAGCGTCGCCCAGAAGACCTGGCCGTCCCGCAAGTCCTTCTCCGACAGGTCGGCGGCGCTCTGGGGTACGTCGGAGGACAGGAGCGCGCCGAAGCAGTCGGAGCTGAACAGCGCCCCGGACTTCTCGTCGTAGAAGCCGGTCGTGGAGGGGTTGTCGTACGCGGGCGGTTTGACGGCGGTGAGCGTGCGTCCGCCCAGGGTGACCTTCTGGCCCGGATTGACGAGGTAGACCCGATCCATCGGCAGCGGGGCGTGGTCAGGCTCATGATCCCCACGCCGAGAAACGTCGTGACCACGCGAATCTGCGGGTTCTCGGCCAGAAGCGTCTGCAGGCTGCCGATGTGGTCGAAGTCGGTGTGCGTGAGCCAGATCCACTTGAGCTCCGCCGGATCGATGACCGACCGCAGCTCGCGCATGAAGTCCGCACTTTCCGCCACGGTTCCGGTGTCGACCAGGATCGGTTCGGGGCCCTTGATGACGAAGGCGTTGATCGGCACGACCCCGTAACCCGGGATCGGAAACGCCGACGTGACGACATCGATGTCCGAAGCGGCCCTGTACGAGCTGACCATGCCATCTCCTCCGCGGTTTGGGTCCGGCCGGAAGGCCGGAACCCGTTCTTGTCTCAGTACTCGGCGTGGATGTGTAACGAGCGGGCGGGTCGTTACACATAAGATTTGAATGGATGGACGTCGAGCGGAAGGACGCCGACCTGGTCTTGCGGATCGGCTCCGGAAGCGACCTCGAAGCCGAGGCCGAGCTGTTCCGCCGGATGGCTCCGCGCATTCGGCTCTACGGCTTGCGCCATCTGAGGGACGCCCACGCCGCGGAGGACCTGCGCAGCAGGTCATTCTGACGACGCTCGAAGCTCTGCGGGCGGGCCGCCTGCGCGAGCCCGAGAAGATCACGTCCTTTGTGCTCGGGATGTGCCGGATGACGGTGCTCGACCTGCGTCGCGGCGCCCGAAGGAGGGAGCAGCTTCTGGAGCGGTTCGGGGCGGACCTTCCGGCGCCCGATCTGTCGTCTCCGCCGCGCCTGGACCATGAACAGCTCGCCCGATGCGTTGCGGGTCTCAAGGAGCGGGAGCGCACGGTCGTCGTCATGACGTTCTACGACGAGCGGACCGGCGGCGACGTTGCCGGCTTCCTGGGGGTCTCCGAGGCCAACGTCCGCGTGATTCGACATCGTGCGATTCACAAACTGCGCGATTGCATGGGAGTCGCGGAGTGAGCTGCGCGGATCCGATCGACGCGGCGGTTCTGGCCGACTACTGGCTCGGCGCGCTGGGAGGCTCCGAGGAAGAGGCCGTGGAGGACGCATCTGCTCGGTTGCGACGACTGCGGCGATCGGCTGCGCGACGTCATTGTGCTGGCCGAGGGAGTGCGCCGCCTGGCGCGCGAAGGCTCTCTGCGAATGGTCGTCAGCGACGCCTTTCTGCGGCGGGCCGGGGAGGAGGGCTTACGGATCCGCGAGTACGCGCCTCCGCCCGGAGGCAGCGTCCAGTGCACCGTCGGGGCGGAAGACGATCTCTTGATCGCGCGCCTGGCCGCGGACCTGAGGGGGGTCGCGCGCGTCGATCTCTCGCTGTGTGACGAGCAAGGGGTCGAGCAACAGCGGCTGCAGGACATTCCTATGCGCCCCGGGTCGGGCGGCGTGACGCTCCAGGAGTCGATCACCCTGGCCAAGGCGCTGCCGTCGCAAACGAAGGTCATGCGGCTGCTGGCTCTCGACGACGCCGGCCGCGAACGCCCGCTCGGCGAATACACGTTCCACCACACCCGAACGCTGCCCTAGGATGCTCGGACGCTCTCCTTCTGCGGACTCGCGCCCCATATCAACAACCAGAGGATGATGGTCAGCTCGGCGGGGTTCATGAACGACGTGACTCGTCCGACCGCCTCCGCGTACTGCGGCAGGGCCAGCCGGCTCAGGGAATTCGCGACGTTGCCCACACCCGCGATCATCAGGAGGTAGCCGAGGATGCGCGGGATGAAGCGCGATCGGATCACGCAGATGCCGAACGGGAAGAACCCCGGAAGGAGCGCCAATGAAGGTTTCCAAGTACATCCATTCGTGCCTGCTCATTGAGAAGAATGGCGACCGGATCCTCGTCGATCCCGGGAAGTTCTCCTTCATGGAGGGCGGCATCGCCCCCGAAGACTTCGAGGGGCTCGCGGCGATTCTGATCACGCACGATCACGCCGACCATGTGGACGACGACGCTCTGAAGAAGATCGTCACGAAGAACCCGTCGGCCAAAGTGCTCGCGAACTCCGAGTTGTGCGCGGCGTTCGCGACAAGGGGCATCGCGGCGGAGGTCTTCGAGGAAGGAACGCGGCAGATCGGCGGGATCGGCCTGCGGGCGATCGTCGCGGCCCACGCGCGCATGCTCGGCGCTACGCCGCCGCGCAACGTCGGATACGTGGTCGACCAGGCGCTTCTGATCCCCGGCGACTCCTACGCGGCCGAGCTCGAATCGTTCCGTGGTATCCGCGCGCTCGCCCTGCCGGTCGCCGCCCCCTGGACCAACGAGATCGAGACCGGGGCGTTTGCCGAACGGATCGGTCCGAGGGAGATCCTGCCGATCCACGACGGCTACATGAAGGACTTCTTCCGGAAGCTCCGTTACGCGAACTTCGAGAAATACTTTGGGTCGCGGGACATCGCGTTCCGCAATCTCTGGAACCCGGGCGACACGCGTGAGCCTCGGCTAGGGCGAGCCGAGGAAAGGGGAGAACCCCCTACAATCGCCCATGCTCTACAGCCGCCGCAGGCTCCTGCAGATGGGAGGAACCGCGGCGGCCGTCGGTCGAGCCGGATCTGGAGGCGGAGAAGCGGATCATGGCGGGTCAACGGGCCATCTTCGAGGGAATGAAAGGAAACTCCGCAACTCGAACCGTCGGCACGGTGTTCATGGACGGTTGAACCGGGGGGACGCTCATGAATGTCGAGTCGATTCGGGCACTCTTCGAATACAACCGCTGGGCCAACCGGCGGCTCCTCGAGGCGGCGGGCGAACTCTCTGCGGAAGAGCTCGACCGGGACCTTCGCGGCAGCTTCGAGTCGATCAAAGGCACGCTGCGCCACCTGCTGTGGGGCGAGCGTTCCTGGCTTCGGTATTGGCGCGAGGACGACTTCGGTCCCGACCTCGCGTCGACGGAGTTTCCGGATCTGCCGTCGATCGTGGCCGGCTGGCGCGCTCTCGAGGAAGACAAGGACGCCTTCGTTCGTGGGTTGAGCGACGAGAAGCTCCGTGCGCCGCGTTCCGTGGACGAAGACGCCTACGACCTGGGCGAGCTCGTCCAGCACGCGTTGAATCACTCGACGCACCACCGCGGCCAGGTAGTGCTGATGCTGCGGCAACTCGGCCGGACGCCTCCCGGCACGGGCTTTCGTCAGTTCCTGGCGGCGAGTCGGAAAGGTCAGGCCTGAGACCTCCAGTCGAGATCGGGGAGGCGGAACGCACGCAACATTCGGGGTAGGACCCTCGTAGGGGTATTCATAGGGACCCTTCGATTCAAAGGAGGACCGCCCATGACGCTCCGGACGAACTCGAAGGTCGCCGGGTTCGCGTTTCTCGCCTACATCGCGGTCGCCCTGACCGGGATGATCCTGGAGGGCCGGGCGTCTGCAGGGGAGGGACCGGCCGGGAAGCTCGCCAGCATCGCACAGCACGCGGGGATGATGCGGACCGGCATCGTGCTCGAGATGCTCGGGTGCTTTTGCGCACTGGTGCTGGCGGTGACGCTCTATGCCATCACCCGCGACCAGGATCGGGATCTGGCTCTTCTGGCGGCGACCTTTCGCGTCGCCGAAGGCGTGTTTGGAGTTGTCTCGCTCCAGGTCACGACGGCGACGCTGTGGCTCGCGACCACGGCCGACCGGCCGGATCCCGCGACGCTCGAGGCGCTCGGCGCCTACCTGTTCAAGCTGCCGTGGAGCTCGGACATCCCGGCGACGCTCTTCGCGGTCGGCAGCACGATCTTCGCGTTTCTCCTGCTGCGAGGCCGAATCGTTCCGGCCTGGCTCGCGTGGCTGGGTGTGGCCGCGTCGATCCTGATCCTGGTACTTCTGCCGCTCAAGCTCGTCGGACTCGTCGGCAGTCCGATCACCGACGCGATGTGGCTGCCGATGCTCGTGTTCGAGGTGTCGTTCGCGCTGTACCTGATCGTCAAAGGCGCGAGAATCCCGATGAGGAATGCGGCGGGGTAGGCCCTAGCGCCGTCATCCCGAGGAGCGGAGCGACGAGGGATCCCGAGCTTGACGGCGGCGGCTGTTGCCCCGTTGCGCTCGTGGCGCCGAAAACAAGTACCGACACGCACAGAAACGTTCGGGCTCTCATTGG
Organism: uncultured Acidobacteriota bacterium; assembly: GCA_963733815.1. GTDB lineage: Bacteria > Acidobacteriota > Thermoanaerobaculia > UBA5066 > Gp7-AA6 > DAHUXD01. The sequence continues at coordinate 63,322 of CAVTEG010000009.1, forward strand.
ATCCTCGCGACTCGGCCCTCCGTCGGAAATTTCTCGAACTGTTTTGCGTCGTGGCCGGGGACGACGCGGTCCGCCGAACCGGCGAGCCCGATCATGCGCGCCTGGTTGCGGATGTTGGCAGGCTGGTCCGCCTCGCTGAAGGTCGCGCTCGCCTTGTGCTCGGTCAGGTTGCGGTAGAGGTAGCAGTTGTCCGAGGCGAGCACGAAAGGCTTCTCGCCGGCGATGCGGATGTACTGCGACGCGTAAGTGTGCCGCGCTCCGGTGTAGGCGCGGATGCCGGAGATGATCTCCAAGTCGTCGCCGTCGACGAGGTGGAGGCGTCCGTCCTTCTGGATCTTTTCGAGGGCCTTCACGTCCTCGGGATCGATGCCGCCGTGGTGGCCGCCGGGCTTCCAGGCATCCCGGGTGTAATAAAAAAACTCCTGCTTCTGGATCCAGACGGTCGCCTTCGGGAACAGATCGATGCCGCCCATGTGGTCCCAGTGCGCGTGGCTGATCACGACGTCGGTGACGTCTTCGGGCGCCACGCCGGCGAGCTTCACGGCCTCGTCGGGACGAACGTAGTCGGCGAACGACGGAAACTCCTTTAGCCACTTCTCGCGGTGGAAGCCGCTGTCGAACAGGATGTTGCGGCCGCCGCCGCGGATCAGCCAGATGACCATCGCGATGTCGACCTTCTCGTTCTCCGGCGCGCCCATGACGAGGTCGGAGACCGGAAAGTCCTTGATGGTCCCGTAGCGGATGGCCTGGATTGTGTAGTGGGGCTGAGGCGCAGGAGAGACGCCCGCGACCGCGCTCAGGACGGCGAACATCGCGGCCGGCCGGAGAAACCAGAACCGGAGCACGAAACGAAAGCCTAGCTCATTCCTCCCGCAGCGCCGTCACCGGATTCAGCCGCGCCGCGCGGTGCGCCGGAATCGCGCTCGCGGCGGCAGCCACGGCGGCCAGTCCCAGCGCGGCCATCGCGATCGTGGCCGGGTCGCTGGGCTGCAATCCGAAGAGCAGCGATCGCGCCAGCGTGGCGGCGCCGATCGCGAGGACGATCCCGATCGCGAGGCCCGCGGCGAGGAGCGTGCCGGCCTCGCGCAGGACGAGGATCAGGATGTCGCGGCGCGTGGCGCCCAGGGCCATGCGGACGCCAATCTCGTTGCGGCGGCGGACGACCATGTAGGACACGACGCCGTAAAGGCCGACCATCGCGAGGATCGCCGCGAGGAATCCGAAGAACGCCGACAGGCCCGCCATGAGGCGCTCGCGCAGCAGGCCGTCGCGCAGAATGTCCTGGAAGGGGCGGAATTCGATGTCGACGTCGGGACTCGCGGCGGTGATCGCCGAGGCGAGCGAAGGCAGGAGCGTTCCCAAGGGCAGGTCGGAGCGCACGACGATCGAGACGTATGGCCGCGGCTCCTCGTCCTGCGCGATCGGAAGAAAGACGATCGGGGTGAAGTCCTCGCGGAGCTCGACGTATTTCGTGTCCTTCGCGAGGCCGACGATCTCGTACCGCCGGGTGGTGTCACCGCCCTGGTTGTCGATCTGGACGGTCTTGCCGAGCGGGCTCGCTCCGCCGAGGAACGTCCGGGCAAATGCTTCCGTCACGATCGCGACGGGCAGGCTCCCGGACCGATCCCTCTCGTCGAAGTCCCGGCCCGCGAGGATCGGCGTGCTCATCGTGCGGAAGTAGCCGGGCCCGACCTGATTGAAGTAAGCCGACTGGGCCTGGAGGTCCGCTCCGGGAACGTGGACCCGCTCGTTCCAGGCGTTTCCACCGAGAGGCACGATCCGCACGAGCGCCGCGTCGGACACGCCCGGAACCGCGCGCACGCGCTCGAGGAGCTCCCGGCGGAACTCGACGCGGCGCTCCCGCGGGACGCGCAGCCGCGTGAAGTGGTTCGAGATCTCGAGAATGTGGTCGCGTGAGAATCCGGCGTCGAGCGAGAGCAGGTTGCGCAGGCTGCGCACGAAGAGCAGGCAGCCGACGAGGAGCACGAGCGACAGCGCGACCTGCGCGACCACGAGGCCGCGTCGGACCGCGAGCCGGGCGCCGCCGGCGGCGATGCCGCGTCCGCCCGTCTTCATCGACTCGATGGGCGAGGTCCGCGAGGCCTGTACGGCGGGCAGCAGGCCGAAGAGCACGCAGGTGACGGCGGCGATGGCGACCGTGAAGGCCAGGAGACGCAGATCGCGCGGCATGTCGACGAACCACCGCGAGTCCCGCGTGCTGAGGAAGGATACGAGGAAGCGCGAGAGCACCTGGGCGAGCGCGGCCCCGCAGGCGGCGCCTGCGGCCGCGAGGACGAGGCTCTCGGCGAGCAGCTGACGGATGAGCCGCCGCCGCGATGCGCCGAGCGCCAGGCGCACGGCGATCTCGCGCTGTCGCGCGCTTGCCCGCGCGATGAGGAGGTTGGCGATGTTGGCGCAGGCGATGAGGAGGACGAGGGCGGAGATGCCGAGCAGCAGCCACAACGGGTCCGAATAGTCCGCGCGCAGATCGGACAGACCCATCGCGGCGGGCTCGGCGACGAGCTTCTTGCCGAGGTACTTCTGCGTATCGTTCGCGTCGTAGTTGCTCGGAAGCGTCGCCTCGAAGATTCCCTTCGAGATCGCCGCGAGGTGCGCGTTTGCCTTCTCCAGCGTCCAGCCCGGGGCGAGCCGGCCGAGCGCGGCGAGCCACCAGCCGGACGGATTCTTGGTCCGGGGGGAATCGGCGATGAGATTCTCGGCGCAAACGGGAAGCGCCACGTCGAACGCGTATCCGACCTCGACGCCGAAGAAGCGCGCGGGTGTGACGCCCGCGATCTCGAACGGCCGCCCCTCGATGCGGATCGTCTCGCCGGGCGCGATCTCGCGGCCGCCCAGCTCGCGCCGCCAGAAGCGCTCACTCAACACGACGGCCGGCGACGCGCAGCCGGGCGTGTCGTCCGCCGGGCCCAGGACGCGGCCGCGCAGCGCCCCGACGCCGACGGTGTCGAAAAACGATCCGCTGACCCACATGGCGTCGGCGTAGCGCGCCTCGCCCCCGGCGGAGAGGTTGACGCGATCGCTGCACCAGACCGCGAGCTTCGAAAACGCCTTCTGCTCGCGCTGGATGCGGTCGAACAGGGCGGAGGTCAGCTGCGGCCAGTGTCCCGTGAAGTTTCCGCTGCGGCCCTTGATCGGATCGGGGCGAACGCTCAGGAGCTCCTGCGGCCGCGCGACCGGAAGGCTCCGGAGGCGCACGGCGTCGATGAGCTGGAAGATGGCGGTGTTGGCGCCGATGCCGAGCGCCAGCGACAGGATCGCGACCAGCGAGAAGCCGGGCTCGAGCCGGAGCCGGCGAGCGCCGTACCGGAGGTCCTTCGCGACGCCCGAGAGCCATCCGCCTCCCTCTTCCGGTGGAGGCGTACGAGACGGCGCGGAGCGAGGGAGCGATTGCGACAGGGAGGCGGCGAAACCGGGCGCCGCGAGCTCCTCGAGCGCCGACGCGCGCGCGGCCTCCGCGGAGGCGCCTCGCGCGAGGAGCTCGGCGTAGCGGTCGTCGAGGTGCTGGGCGATCTCTTCGACGACGGAGCTCTCGCCGGCGGCGTCGATCTCGAATCCGGCCAGCCGCTCGCGGATCGGCTTCGACCAATCAGGCATTCTCGGCCTCCGTGATCCGACGCATCGCTTCGACGAAGGCCACCCACGTGCTCTGCTGCACCCGCAGCATCTTCCGGCCGGCGGCCGTCAACTTGTAATAGCGCCGCCGCCGCTGCGACGGCTTCTCGACCCAGCGGCCCTCGATCAGGCCCCGCGCCTCCAGCCGATAGAGAAGCGGATAGAGCGAAGCCACGTTGAAGCGCAGCGTCCCGCCCGACCGCGTCTCGATGAGCTTCCCGATCTCGTAGCCGTGGCGGGCGCGCTTCTCCACGAGCGAAAGGACGAGGAGCTCGGTCGATCCCTTCTTCAGCTGGCGATCCATACGCATATGTTGCATTGCGACATATAGCTATCACACTGATACGGACGGAGGGAAGCCGGGTTTCGGTCAACGAAACGATTTCCCCTCCCCGTGAGCCGGGGAGGGGAAAGGGGAGGCCTAGTGTGAGGCTTCTGGCTGGGATCGGGCGAAGGCCGGGAGCACTTCGGCCCTTCGACGGCGGCTGATACGTCCCCGCGGGCGCCCGGAACGCGATGTAGATGACGGCGGACCTGATGCGGAAGTACCCGGACCGCTTTCTTTTCGGCTCCGACCAGGCCGCGACGCCGGACTGGCCGCTTCTGAAGAAAAGCTACGACGTCTGGGAGCCGCTCTGGCGGGAGCTCGGTCCGGAGCTGACCCGGAAGATCTGCAAGGAGAACTACGCGCGCGTCTTCGACGAGTCGAAGAAGAACATCCGGGCCTGGGAGGCGAAGAACGGAGCGCCGGTTCAGTAGAGGCCTGGGAGTGTCGGAGGGACACCTTCGCACCGGCCCTCAGCTTGGCCGGTGCACTCCCGTCTAGCCTTTTGGGCTCTCTCGAGCGATTTGTCGACAGGATAATCGTGTACCAAGCCTTCAGCTGTTGGCGAGTACGGCGCGAGTGAGCCTCCCGCCCACGCGGGTCTTTCCCCTGTCTCAACCGTCGATTGAAGAGCCGGTTGGTGTCCTGGGTTTCATCAAGAGGTGAGCTATGCGAAGCCAGACCCTTGCCCTCGTCGCCTTCGTGATCCTATCGATGCCGAGCGGTGCACAAGACGTCCCGCCCGCCTCCTCCCCGCGGCCCGTCGCGGAACCGCGGGACATCGCCTTCCGACGCGCCAAGGCGTTCCATGACATGTATGCGGGTGCGGAGGAATCGCGTGCTCTTTCGGATGCGATGCGCGCGTACGTCGAGTCGCGGGGCCGCGGACCCGGGGAGCGCAGGGCCCGGCCGCTTCCGATCGATTTTCCGAGCCGTGCCCTCGACGAGCGGCTCAAAGTCCTGACGGAGCGTCGACCCGCTCGGACGTTCCCTGGCGCGACCTTCCGCATGCTGCGCTCGACCGCTCGGTCGATCCCCGGAACGAGCTGGCACAATCTCGGTCCGACCAACTTCGCCGGGCGCGTCTCGGCGCTTGCCGTCGACCCGACCAATTCCTCCGTGATCTATCGAGGCACCGCGGGAGGGGGTCTCTGGAAATCTCAGGACAAGGGCGTCAACTGGACGCCCCTGACCGACAGCCTCGGAAACCTTTCGGTGGGCGCGGTCGCCGTGGCCCGCTCGAATACGCAAGTCATCTATGTCGGCACCGGTGAAGGAGCCCTGGGCATCGACGGCATCGACGGAATCGGGCTCATCAAGTCCACCGACGGCGGCCAGACGTGGACGATCCCCACCTCGGTTCTCGCGCCCAAGTTCTTCGCCTTGAGCGTGCATCCCTCGAATCCCGACGAGTTATTGGCGGCGACCTCGAACGGGATCTCCAAGTCGACCGACGGCGGCAACACCTGGACGCCGAAGCTCTCCCAGTTCGCCGCGACCGAGCTCGTGCGCGTTCCCGGTTCGCCGTCGACGATCCTGGCGAGCGCCTGGGACATCCGGACGTTCAATTCCACCTGGAACGGCTATCTGTACCGATCGACGGACGGCGGCGAGACCTGGACGAAAATCGGCGGAGCCGGCGTTGAGTCCCTTCGATGACGACACCGGCCGGCTTTCCCTCGCCGTCGCGGGTTCGAGCCCGTCCACCTTCTACGCCCTGGCGGCGTCGGCTTCCGGAGACGTCAAGGGGTGCCAGGGAGATCCGGTCGATCAGGTCGGGTTCTACAAGTCGACGGACGGGGGATCGACGTGGACATTCCGATCCAATCCCGTCACGGGCAGCTGTGGCGGAGGCCTCGACTCCATCCTGGCGGGCCAGGGCTGGTACGCCAACAGTCTTCGAGTCTCGAGAACGAATCCCAACGTCGTCTTCGCAGGAGGCCTGGATTTCTGGAAGTCCACCGATGGGGCCGCGACCTGGACGAAGAAGTCGCGATGGGACCTGAATCCTTCAAGCGGCCAGTACGTCCATGCCGACATCCACGCTCTGGTGTGGGCCGGATCGCGTCTCCTGATCGGAGACGACGGTGGAATGAGCCGAACGCTCGCGACCGCGTCGACGTTCACCCAGATGAACCAGGGCGTTGTGACGCGCCAGTACTACTCGGTCGCGGTGTCGCCGGTGAATCGGGATCTCGTGGTCGGAGGTGCCCAGGACAACGGTACGAACATCCGAGACGGCGCCACGACGAGTTACCAGGAGGTCATCGGCGGCGACGGATTCGGTGTCGCCGTGAACGCTTCCAACCCCCACATTCTCTACGGCACCGTGTACAGCTCGCGCGTCTTCCGCTCTCAGGGCGGCGCAGGCGCAAACTTCGACGAGATCACGCCCAGCTTCGGACAGGGCGAAAACCTGCCGTTCATCAGCCCGCTCACGATGGATCCGGCCAATCCCTCCGTGCTCTACACGGCATCGAACTTCCTCTGGAAGACCACGAACGGCGGCACGACGTGGCAGAAGACCTCCAGCACGGATCTGGGCGACGGGAGCGATCGCGGTTACGTCACGAAGATCGCCGTCGCCAGGTCGAACCCGAGCCACATCCTCACGGCCACCGGATCCGGGACGATCAGCAAGTCCGTGGACGGCGGCGCGACCTGGTCCAAAGTCTCGGGCCTGCCGGCGCGCTATGCCGCGCACGTGGAATTCGATCCGGCCACCGCGACCACGTTCTACGTTTCCTTCACTACCACCGAGCCCACGGGACGTCTCTTCAAGACCACCGACGACGGTGCCACGTTCGCACCGATCGACACGGGGCTCCCGCGCTTTCCCGTCCACGTCGTCCGCGTGGACCCCGGGGACTCGAAGACCTTGTACGCGGGGACGGACGTCGGGCTCTACCGCTCATCGGACGGCGGCGCGACGTGGGCGAGGTTCGGGAACGACCTTCCGGCCGTCAGCATCTGGGATATCGCGATCCTTCCGGACGGATCCATGATGCGCATCGCGACGCATGGAAGGGGCTTCTTCGAGCTGGACATTCCGCATCCGTAAGGCGCGGCGCCGCCTCCCCGCGACGGGTTACATCGGCAGCGGCCAGCACTCCAGAACGGTCCAGGTGGTCGTCGCCGCCGGCGTCGGCTGGCTCCGGGGTTTCCTCGGAAGGGAGGAACGCGCGCCCCCTGGTGGACACGGAGCTGCGCGCACGACGGCTTTCCACGTGTTCGACTCGACTCGGCGCAGAGCGAGCATCCACGAACGCCCGTTCGCGTCGCGATAGAGGACCGAGGAATCCGAAAGGTCTTTGTCGCGGACCAGCGGCGGCGGCGGAAGCGTCAGCTTCAGGTCCTCGACGGCGGGATAGCCTGCTTCCTTCCAGGACGCGCAGTCCGACAGGTCGGCCAGGCGTTTCGGATCGCGCGACGCGAGCGCGGCGTCCATGCGCTTCAGGAACGTCTCACGCGATCCGTCGTTCTTGGTCGGATCCGGAGTGCCGGAAGGCATCGCGGCACGAAAGACCTCGAAGAGGATCAGCGAGAAGACCGCGATCGACGGCATCTGGATGGAAAGAACGGAGAAATCATGGGCCAAAATTTCCGGGGCCTCTCCTCGGGAAGCCGTACGACCGGTATGAAGGAGAAGGACGCGCGCGTCTTCGAACGCCGAGGAAGGAGATTCGGGCCTGCGAGGGTGAAGAACGGCACGCCGGTCCGGTAGCGCCCGGCACGGGGACGGGTGCGAGCGATCCCCCGAGCTCAGGACGGCGGAGGAGGTAGTCGCCGCAGCTTCTCGGGATTCGTGACGATGTAGATCGCCTGGATCCGCCCGTCCTCGACCTCGAAGGTGAGCACGGATTGCGGGCGCCCGTTCTGGTAGCTGACGACGCCGGGCTGCCCGTTGATCTCCACGACTTGCTGGAGTACGCCGAGCGACAGGAGCTTTCCGAACCCGTGAACGCTGGCGCGGGCGACGTTTTCCGGCCCGTGGATCGGGAGCAGGAGGGCCGACGCCTTTCCGCCTCCGTCGGTGTGCATCACGACTTCGCTCGCGAGCATCGAGATCAGCTGGTCGATGTCGCCGGAACCCGCGGCCCCGCGAAAGCGCTCGAGCAACTCCAGATGCTCGCGGGCGGGCGGGCGAAATCGCGGGCGAGAAAGATGGACGTGCTGCTGCGCCCGCCGCAGGAGCTGCCGGCAGTTCTCTTCGGTCAGGCCCACTGCCTGGGCGATCTCGGCGTGCTTGTAGTCGAAGACTTCGTGCAGCAGGAAAACCGCCCGCTCCGCCGGCGTCAGCCGCTCCAGCATGAGCAGCAGCGCCACGGACACGGATTCGTCGACTTGCGCCATCCGGGAGGCGTCGCCGCTCGGGTCCGTTACGAGCGGCTCGGGCAGCCACTCGCCGACATACGTCTCGCGCCGCGCGCGCGCGGACTCGAGCTGGTTGATGCAGAGGCGGCTCACGATCGTGACCAGGAACGCCCGGGGCGACCGAATCTCGTCCTCCGAGGCTCTCTGCCACCGCAGATATGTCTCCTGGACGACGTCCTCCGCGTCGGCGACGCTTCCCAGCATGCGGTACGCGATCGAAAAGAGGAGTCCCCGGTGCTCCTCGAAGTCGGCATGCGCGTTCAAGCAGACCGTCTCATCGCGTGCGTCTCGGGGGCTCGTTCGAGAGCATCGCTTTCAACGGAATGAAGCTTCTGGAAGTACACGTACGAGGTCACCAGGGCACCCAGGAAGAACAACGGGTCGATGACGAAGAAGAAGGGATCGCCGACCGAGAAATGCGCGATGGCAGCCGAGATCAGGGTGATGGCAAACCCGGCGTACGCAAACTCGCGGACCTTCCGCGGCACACCCGGCAAAAGAAGGGCGAGGACTCCCAGCACCTTGGCGGTCGTCAACTCGATCCGGAAATAGTCCGGCAGGCCGAGGTGGCGAAAGGCGCCCTTCATCGGTCCCAGCGGGTTCGCGAGGTTGAAGTTGATGGCGCTGTACACCATGACGGCACACACGATTCCCGTAGCAATCCAGTAGATGCGTTTGTTCCTGGTCATTTTGACCCTCCCGTCGGGCCTCATTGGGGTCCGGCCCGAAGGAGGAGACCGGACAGCTTCTGAAAACGTGACAGGCGGATGAGCGGTCCGGGGCGTCGTGCCGGGTCTTCTAGCCTCCGCCCGTCAGGGCGCGTTCCTGGTACAGGCCGATGAGGTTGCCGGCGGGGTCTCGAAACCGCGCCACGACGTCGTGAGCGGCCGGGTCGGCCGGCTGGACGATGACGCCTCCGTTTGCCGCAACGGCCCGCGCGGTCGCCTCGAGGTCGGCGACCATCACATAGAGGAGGAGACCCGGGTCGCGCGAGGGCGGACGCCCCGTGACGAAGGTGCCGCTGACCTCCACGCCGTCGTCGAACGCCGTCCCGCCGCCGCTGCGCCGCCGGATCTCCCATCCGAAGACGGACTTGTAGAAGTCGGCCGACCGCCGGACGTCGGCTGCCGGGATCTCGACGTAGCAGATTTTTCCGTTTGCGTTCCTGGGCTGCATCCTACCCTCCACGGGATCGATGTAGTGTAAGTACGGAGGGTGGCCGTGAAGAGGAAGAAAACGCGCTCGACCCGAAGTACCGCCCGGCGCGCAGGCGGTACGGCGAAAGGCTCCGTCAAGCGTGCGCGCTCCCGTCACGTCTCGAAGGCGCGCGGCAAGAAGGCGGCGCCCCGGAAGACTGGCAAGAAGGCGGCGGCCCGGAAAACCGCCCGCAAACCGAAGCGAGCGGCGAAGGCGTCCCGCCAATCCTCGCCGCGTCCTCGCGCCCGTCTCGACCACGGCTGGGAACGCGGTCTGGGCCCCGAGGCCGGCGGACAGTCCGGCGACACCGAGCAGATTTCCAGAGCGGAAATCGCCGACTCCGAGAGCGTCGAGGAGCTGCTCGAAGAGGGTCAGGCCTTCGAGGCGGGAGTCGTCGAGGGAATCGAGAACGCTCCGGACGCCGACGAGGGCGAGGTACGCACGCGAGAGGTCCCCGAGGACGACGTCCCGGAGGAGTACCTGGACAAGGACTAACGGTCGGGTTCTCCCTGGGAGCGGAATTCCTCGACCAGGACCATGCTCGTGTTTCTCGTGGATGCCTGGCGGATGCGCTTCGCGTTCTGGTAGCCGGGATCGTTGTAGAGGCCGAGCGCGGCCTCCTTCGAAGGGAAACGGATGATCGCGTTCATCGTGTGCGCCGTGCCTTCGACGAGAAACGGCGCCGTGTCGGACGCGAGAACCACGCCGCCGTACTTCGGAAGCAGCGACAGGACCACCGGCGGGTAGCTCTGAAACGCACCCGGGTCGATGATGTCGTAGGTGCCGATGTAGTAGATCGCCATGAATCCTCCGATCGACATTCGGGCGTGCAAGTGGTCTGCCAGAGAGCCTCTTGACGCCAGGCCTCGCCCGCATGAGACTCGCGCCGGAGGTTTCGTGAAGCGTCTGGAGAAAAGAATCCTCTGCGTGCTCGCGGGCGCGGTATTCCTGCTCGCGGCGAAAGCATCGGGCGCGCGCGTCCCCGAGCCGCCCCGCTGCTCCGCTCCCGAGTACCGCGAGTTCGACTTCTGGCTGGGCGACTGGGACGTGCTCGACGCCGGCGACTCAAAGCCGTCCATGCGGATCAAGGTCGAGAAGATCCTGGACGGCTGCGCGCTGCGAGAGTCCTACAAGGACGTCAACGGGATGGTGGGGGAGAGCCTCAACATCTATGACGCCTCGCGGAAGGTCTGGCATCAGACGTGGGTGACGAACCGGGGAGCGCTCCTGGTCCTGGAAGGCGGAATGGAGAACAGCCGTATGGTGCTGCTCGCGACGGAGACCACTAAGGACGGTCCCGTCCAGTGGCGCGCCTTCTGGATCCCGCAGGGCGCGGAGGTTCGGGAGATGGCCGAGACGTCGTCGGACGGCGGCAAGACCTGGAAGCCGAAGTTCGACATCATCTTTCGGAAGCACCCGTGAGGACCGCCGCGAAGGCGCCGCCCCGCAAGGGCTCGGTCCTTCCCGAACAGCAGCTCGCGAAGTTCATCGCGAAGTTCGATCCGAAGCATCGGGCCCTGATCACTTCGGCACGCCGGGCGTTGAGGAAGCGCCTGCCCACGGCCAACGAGCTCGTCTGGGACAACTACAACTTCTTCGTCATCGGCTACAGCGCGACGGAGCGGCCCTCCGACTCGATCGTCGTGATCGCGGCGGCATCGAACGGCGTCGGGCTGTCCTTCTACCGCGGCGCGACGCTTCCCGACCCGCACCGGATCCTGCTCGGCTCGGGGAAACAGAACCGCTTCATCCGCCTCGAGTCGGCGAAGACGCTCGCCCGGCCCGAGGTCGAGGCCCTGATCGAGGCCGCAATCACTCAGGCGAAGACGCCGCTGCCCGCGACCGGCCGGGGAAAGCTCCTCATCCGCTCCGTCTCCAGGAAACAGAGGCCGAGGCGGAAGACCCGCTCGCGCTGACATCCGTCTCCGGTCTTCAGGACGGCGCGTACGTGAGCACGACGAGCCCGTTCTTGAACGACCGGGATTCGGAAAGCTGCAGATTCTCCTTGCGAACGTCCTTGAACAGCGGTTTGCCCGAGCCCAGCACGACCGGGACGATCACCAGCGTGCACTCGTCGACGAGATCCTGGTTGAGAAACTGCTGCACGATCGAGCCGCTGCCCAGGATCGTGAAATCGCCCTTCGACTCTTTCTTTCTCTTGCGCAGAGCGGCCGGGTCGATGTCGTGCAGGAGCTCGATGTTCTTCCAGTTGGGACCTTCCTCGACGCTCTTGAGCGTGTGCGAGAAGACGAGCTTGGGGCTGGTGTCCACGACCTTCGCCATGTGCGGGTCGGCCTGCATCGCCTGCGGAGTCGGCCACCAGCTCTTCATCATTTCGTAGGTGATCCGGCCGAAGACGAGCGTGCTGCCGCCCTGCGACTGCTGATGCGTGTACTCCTCGTATTCGGCGTCGGGGCGAATCGCCTTGAACCAGTCGATTTCGCCGCGCGGCCCGGCGAAGCAGCCGTCGAGGCTGACGTGAACGAACGTCCCTATCTTGCCCACGGCTACTTTCCTTTCGCCGCGCGCTTCAAGGGCTCGATGTCGAGCTTGACCATCTGGAGCATCTGCTTCATGACCCGCTCGCGCACCTTCGGATCTTTGTCCCGCATCAGCTCGAAGAGGATCGTCGGTACGATCTGCCAGGAGAGCCCGAACTTGTCCTTCAGCCAGCCGCACTGAACCTCCTGGCCGCCTTTCGAGAGCTTGCTCCAGTAGTGATCGAGCTCCTTCTGGGTCTTGCAGTTGACGACGAATGAAATGGCCTCCGTGAACCTGAACTGCGGACCTCCGTTCAACCCGATGAACTCCTCTCCGTCGAGATCGAAGTTCACGACCATGACGGAGCCTTTGGGCCCGGGCCCGGCCTCTCCGTAGCGGCTGACACCCTTGATCTTCGAATTCTTGAAAATGGACGTGTAGAACTTCGCCGCCTGCTCGGCGTTGCCGTCGAACCACAGGAACGGAGTGATTCTCTGCATCTCGTCTCTCTCTCCTTCGCTCTACTTCCGGGGCTTCGGCTGCCACAGCCCGACGATCGCTCCCGTCGGGTCCTTGAAGATGGAGAGCCAGCCCATGTCCATGACCTCGGTGACGTCCTTGAGGATGTTCGCCCCGAGCGACTTCGCCTTCTTCGTCGCGGCCTGGATGTCGTCGACACCGACGTAGGGCATCCAGTCGGATGAGGCGCCCGGGATCATCTGCTGCATGATTCCACCGCCGGTTCCGTCGCCGACGTCGACCATGGTGTACGTCTCGTTCTCTCCCATCGGAATGTCCTCGAGCTTCCAGTCGAAGAGCTTTCCGTAAAAGGCTTTGGCCTTGGCGACGTCGGTCGTGTTGAGCTCTGCGTGTACGAATGCGTTTGCCATGTTCTCCTCCAGCGGTTTATTCGTCGGTGTCCGCGAGAAGGTTTCCATCCAGAGCGTGGAACCCGGCGGGGACCTCCTGCCCGAGTCGCCTGCACAGATCGAGCCAGCGGAGCGGTCCTCACATTAGAGTGAAGGTGTGAAGAAGGTCCGCCCGTCCCTTCGCGTTCTGCCGTGCGCGTGTGCGAACCTGCGCCGCGCGGCGCGGGCGGTGAGCCAGGTCTACGACGAAGAGCTCCGCGGGACAGGCCTGACGATCGCGCAGTTCACGCTGCTCCAGGCGCTCACCCTGGCCGGAGAGATCACGCAGGGAGGCCTCGGGCGGCTGCTCGTCATCGACAGCACGACGCTGACCCGGACGCTCAAGCCGCTCGAGCGAAAGGGCTGGATTGAGCGCCGGATGGGCAGGGACCGCCGAGAGAGGCAGATCATGCTGACGCGCGCCGGCCGGTCCCAATTCGAGCGCACCGTTCCCGCCTGGAACCGGGCCCAGGACCGTCTCCGGCGGAAGGTCGGCCGGCGGAAGTGGGCGAAGCTCATGCAAGAGCTCTCCCGGGTCGCCGAAATCTAGCCGGACTCTTCGGCCGATGCAACGGTCGTGCCGGAAACCTTTCCGAAAAGATGTATGTACATCTAGTTGGGAGGTGCAGTCATGCAACCGCAGATCGTCGCCCACGCCGGTGTCGGGGAACCCGCGCGTCGCGAAGGAGCGGACGAGCGCCGCGTGGAAACGGCGCGCCGGATCACGATCCTGGCGGTGATCGCCTGGTTCCTGGCGGCGTTCGCGGCCGGCGCGATGGGGATCGTCAACGAGCCCGGACGGCCGCCGCTCGTCCTGGCGAGCTTCTTCGTCGTCCCGATTCTCGGGTTCGTCGTGGCCTATGCCGCGAGCTCGTCGTTCCGGGCGTTTACGAATACGGTACCCCTCGGTCTCCTGGTGGGGTCGCATCTGTGGCGCTTCGTCGGGATCGGCTTCGTGATCGGGTGGCTCACCGGCGCCTTGCCGGCCGGCTTCGGGATCCCCGCGGGGTTCGGAGACATCATCGCGGCGGCGGGTGCGCTCGCGCTCCTGCCGCGGATCCGCAGGGGCACGGTCTCCCGCGGCGGACTCCTCGCCTGGAACATCTTCGGCTTGCTGGATCTCGCCGCCGCGATCACGCTCGGCCTGCTCTTCTCGGAGAGCGCCGCCGGCGTTCTCCATACCGCGACTTCGACCACGCGGCCCCTGGTGACGTTCCCGGTCAGTTTGATTCCGACCTTTTTCGTGCCGCTCTTCCTGCTCGTCCATGCCCTGACGTTCCGGCGGATCGGCCGCCTCGAGGGAGCAAGCCATGCTGTTTCTCGTTGAGCTCAACCACGTGAGGACAGGTCCGCCGCCAACGCCGGATACGGGTCGCGCGTTCATCGAGCAGGTCATCTTTCCCACACTCGCGCGCGCTGATCAGCTCTTTGCCGAGAAGAAGATCGTGGCCGGCGGACCCGTGGCCGGACGGATCGCGCTCCGGTTCATGATCGAGGCGGACTCGGCCGAGCACGTCGACCGCATCGTCACGAGCTTTCCGATATGGACGCAGGCGGAGACGAGGATCACGCCTCTCATCTCGGTCGCCGAGCGGCGCAGCCACGTCGAGACGCTGCTTTCGAACCTGGGAGGCAGGCAATGAGCGAACGTTCCGGCTTCACGCTGATCACCGGCGGCAACAGCGGCATCGGGTTGGAGCTCGCGCGGCAGGCCGCCGCCGATGGCCGCGACCTGATTCTGGTCGCCCGCGACACGGGCGCTCTCGACGCTGCGGCCGAAGAGCTGAGAAAGAAGGTTACGGTGAACACGATCGCCGAGGATCTCAGTCAGCCGGGGGCCGCGGAAAGGGTTTACGACCGCGTGCGCACGCTCGGAGCCGACGTGGACTGTCTGATCAACAACGCGGGGTTCGGCGACTACGGCCCCTTTTCCTCGGCGGAGCTCTCGAAGCTCGAGGGCATGATCGGTGTCAACGTCACGGCGCTGACGGCTCTGACACGTCTGTTCCTGCCGTCCATGCGCGAGCGCCGACGCGGCCGCATCCTGAACGTCGCATCGGTGACCAGCTTCCTGCCCGGCCCGCTGATGAGCGTGTATTTCGCCACCAAGCATTACGTGCTCGCTTTTTCGGAAGGGTTGGTCGAAGAGCTGCGGGGCAGCGGGGTCTCCGTGACCGCCCTCTGTCCGCCGCCGGTCCGAACCGCGTTCATAGAAGGGGCCGGCACTCCCTCCGCCAACCAGATGGCGACGACCACAACCACTCCGGCGGAAGTCGCGGAATACGGCTACCGGATGATGAAGCGCGGAAAACCCGTTGCCGTTTACAGCCCCTGGTACAAGTTCCTGACGAGCGTTCTCGTGCGGCTGACGCCCCGCTTCGCGCTTCGCCGGCTTCTCCACCACATGAATGCCCGGGGCTCGCAGGAGGCCGCGTGAGACGCGCCGCTTCCGCCGCCCTCATCCGCGAAGGAGGTCCTCCATGACGGCGACCGAGCGGAACTCGATTCCGAGAATCTGGTGGATATTGATTCTCGCCGCGGCGCTGGCGGCGTCGGCATGGGCTTGCCGGGGCGCCCGCACCCGTACAGTCTCGCCAGCGAATCCCGAGCTCGAGTACCTCAAGGCGGTGAACCAGCAGCCGCCCCAGGACCCTCAAATGCTGTTTCTGTTGATGGCCCAATACTCCAACGCGAACAGGCATCGGGAGGGCGCGGAGTTCTTTCAGGCCCGCCTCGAGCAATTCGGGCCGCGCCTGACCGACGCCCAGAAGTCTCTTTACCTGTCCGCGATCGCAACATTGCGCGCGGGCGCCGCCAGCGAGGTCCTCTTCGTCAAGCGGATCGGCTGGGTCAACGACACGATCGGCATGCTCCAACAAGCCAAGAAGTTGTCGGGCGGAAACGTGTTCGTGGTGCGGTGGGTGTCCGGAGTCGTCTCCGCTCAACTGCCGGGGATCTTTCGCCAGAAGGCGACCGCACTCGAGGATCTCGACTGGTGCGTGGCCCACGCCGGTCAGGCTCCCGCGCCGGAATTCCTGAACGAGGTCTATCTGCGGCTCGCGAACCTCTACCGCAAAGACGGGCAGACGGCCAAAGCCGACGAGTATCGGAAGCTTTCCGGTGCTCCCCGCTTCGATACTCCGACGACGCAGCTGTCACCCTTCCGGGAAGATCCCGTCAGCGGTCACACTTTTTCCGCCAAGCGCATCGCCGAGGTCGTCCCGGGAAAGGTCTATGCCCTGTCGGGCTACGAGTTCACGGAGTTCTATTTCGTCGTCTCGGAGGACGGACGCGAGTTGATTGCCATCGACGCGGGGACTCGGCCGGATTCAGCCCAGGCTGCCTATGAGGCTCTCCGGGCCCGCGTTCCGAAGCTTCCGGAGCTGACCACCGTGCTCGTGACCCACTCGCATTGGGATCATGTCGGAGGGCACCGCTATTTTCGGAGCCTCAATCCCAACGCCAAGTTTTACGCGCGTGAGAACTCCGCCCGAGAAATGGCCCGGATGTCGTCCGCTCCCCAGGTGTTCGGCCCGCCCTTCTTCGGCAGCCGATTTCGCATGGAGGATGTGCTGGCCTTCCGTCCCGACGTGACGATCGGCGAGCGCACGCAGATCCGCATCGGCGGAACCCGCATCGAGGCTATTCCGGCCCAGGGCGGCGAAACTCAGGACGCACTCATGTTCCTTCTTCCGGACCAGGGAGTGATGTTCGTGGGGGACATCCTCATGCCCTATCTGGGTGCTCCGTTCATCGAGGAAGGGAACCTACAGGGACTGCTCGACGCGATCGACGTCGTCGTCCAGGCCAACCCGCGGGTTCTGCTGCACGGCCACGAGCCGCTGACGCGGGTCTTCGCCTCCCCGCAGATGTTGGCTCACCTGAAGACTCATCTCGCCTGGCTCCAGGACCAGGTCCTCGCAGCGATTCGACGGGGAGAGGAGCGAGCCGCCATCCAGCAGGCCAACCTGATCCCGCCCGGCCTGGTCGAGGGTGATTTCCGGACGCATCAGCCGTACCTGTTGCTGCGGGAGAACGTGATCAACCGCTTGTACGACCAGAACGTCGGCTACTGGCAGCCGGACCTGCAGGGGGTCGACTATGTGAGCCGCGCGGATCGCGGAGCGCTTCTGGTCGACTATCTCGGCGTTTCCCAGGACCAGATGGTCGGCGCGGCGAAGCGGATGATCGCGGACGGGAACTATGAGCTCGCCGCGGAAGCGCTCGATTGGACGAGGGGCCGATTCGCCGTGAGCCAGTCGTTCCGGGATCAGGAGCGGCTGGCCTACGAGAAGCTCATGGAGAAGTACCAGGCCTTCAACCCGTTCAAGTTCATCATCTACTCGTGGAGGGCCGAGTCGCCGCCGCCGTCCGGACATTGAAGGGCCAGTCTTCCTGCCGGGACGGGGCCGCGCTGATCGGCACTGGTCGATCGCTCGAAAAGTTGGGTTCGCGCGGTCGGCCGCGGCGAGCGTCATGGGCTTCTGCGATACGTTACCGGCGATCGGATCGCGCTTCGGCTTCTCGGGCGATGGGATCCGGTCGAAGGAGCGAGCCGATGAAGCTGACCGAGCTGTTTCTCGCCGACATCGAACGCGAGATCCCCGCGAGCCGCCGGGTGCTCGAGCGCGTGCCCGAGGGGCGCTACGAATGGAAGCCCCACGAGAAGTCGATGAAGTTTGGCTACCTGGCCACGCTGGTGGCCACGATGCCGTCCTGGATCGACGCCATGGTCAACCAGGACGAGCTCGACTTCGCACCCAAGGGCGGATCGAACTACAAGCCGCCCGAGCTGAAGACGTCCCGGGATCTGCTGAAGGCCCTGGAGGACTCGGTGACGAAGGCGCAGGCTGCCTTGCGCGGGACGACCGACGAGCACCTCATGACCAACTGGAAGCTGAAGGCCGGAGGGCACGTCGTGACGGACCTTCCGCGGCACGTCAACATCCGCGACGGCGTCTTGAGCCACTGGGCGCACCATCGCGGCCAGTTCACGGTCTACCTGAGACTGGTTGGTGCTTCCGTGCCGCCCGTCTACGGACCGACCGCGGACGAAGGGCTCGGAGGCTAGCGTGCGACTCTCGATCAGTTTCCGCGTTCACTTTTCGAACAGCGCGCTCGAGATGCGGTTTCCGTGATTTGCTTCGCGGACCGAAAGGACTAGAATCGATTTGGGTGGGGCCGTTCGAGGCCGAGGCGGGCGCCGATAGGCGCCCGTTCTCTTTGAGCGGCCCGCTTTGCCGGCCAACCGACGGGGGAGGGGAAATCGCTTCCATCCCCCTCTCCCGCGAATACCCTACAACGGCGTCAAGGCGTCTTCTTTTTCCGGAAACGCCGCTCTCCTTCTTCAACGAGCGTCTCGGCGCGCCGACGCCCGGATCGCCGGAGCACGCGAAAGACTCGACCTCGCTCCTCGTTGTACGAGACGAAGAAGCGCTCGATCTCTCCGAGCAGACGGTCGGGGAGGTCCGAAAGGGCCTTCCACTCGCTGTATCTCCGCGAAGCGGCGGCGGCGCCGATCAAGCGGTCGTTGCGTCCCGTCTTTCCCTCGACGGTCTGCTCGGCCTCGAGCGCGCCGAGCAGCCGGACGGAGACCAGGCAGCCTGCAAACGTCGGCTCTTCGATCAGGACGAGCACGTCCATGGGGTCGCCGTCTTCGGCGAGGGTCTTCGGGATCGAGCCGAAGTCGAAGGGGAAGACCGCACCGGCGGGAAGCAAGTGCGCGATCGTGTAACAGCGTTTCTCAACGTCGAACTTGAACTTGATCCGGCTGTCTTTCGGAGTGTCCACGACGACGTGGAGGAGACGCGTGGACCGATCCCAGGCGGGAAGGGTCTCCAGGAGATGATCCGCCGTCACCGTCATAGCCCCCCATCTAAGCAAAAGATGGACCGCCGTGCGGCCTACCCGCCGCGGGTGTATTCTCGCCGGCCGGCGATCGGTCTCGCAAAAAAAGGAGGTCATGAAATGGCTCGAAAGACTCTCGTCCTCGCCGCCGCCGTCCTCGCCGCGGCGGGGCTGCGCGCGTTCACGGCCCCGGCCGTCGGGCAGCCCGCTCCCGCGTTCACGCTGACCAATCAGGAAGGCAAGCCCACCAAACTCGAGGACTTCCGCGGCAAGTGGGTCGTTCTCTACTTCTATCCGAAGGACTTCACCAGCGGCTGCACGCTCGAGGCGCACAACTTCCAGCGGGACCTGGCGAAGTACGAAGCGGCCAATGCGGTCGTCGTCGGAGTCAGCGTGGACACCGCTGAGTCGCACAAAGACTTCTGCGCGAAAGAAGGCCTCAGCTTCAAGCTCCTCTCGGATCCCGACGCGAAGGTCTCGACGGATTACGGCTCCATCATGGAGTACAACGGCAACAAGCTCTCGGCGCGTAACACGTTCCTGATCGATCCCCAGGGCAGGATCGTGAAGACGTTCATGCAGGTCTCACCGCCGAATCACAGCGAAGACGTCCTTGTTGCGCTCGCGGAGCTGCAGAAGAAGAAGTAGCGGGGCGCCCGGCTACGCCGGCTCGATGCGGAAGTCGTAGCAGCCGGCCGGCGTGTCTCGAACGAGGACGTAGTCCACGTCGGGCCGTGCGAGCATCCGGACGACCGCCGGCTCGACGGCGCCGCCCGTGGCTCTCTCCTCGGCGCGCTGCAGCCGGCCCCTGCCGTAGGCCACCAGCGTCAGATCGTGTCCGAGAATGTCGGCGGGGAAGCCGGCCTGCTCGGCATATCGAGGGCACTCGTCTTCGTGGATGAAGACGGGGCCCGGAAGCGGAAAGTCCTCGACGCCGAAGAAGGGATCGAGCGTGAAGAGCAGGCGGCGCTCCACGCCGATCTCGAAATCGCGCAGGCACGACCGACACGGCCCGTAGCCCGTGGCGACCTCGGCATGGACGGGGTGACCGTAACCTGGGGACTTCCGCGTTTCGCGGACCTTTCGGGCGAGCTTTTCGCTGACGGCCAGCACACGGTATCCGGTCATTTCGTCCTCCCGCGCCCCGAAACACGATTGCCCCGTGGAAGGTTGCAGCGCCCAAATTAGTTGACAAAAGCAACTAATTGCGCGAGGCTCGTCGCGTGGGCACCAGCCTCGACCGCCGGATCGCCGCGGTGCGGCGCTTCAACCGCTTCTACACGCAGAAGATCGGAGTGCTCGAAGACGGCCTCTACGACAGCCCCTATTCGCTGACCGAAGTCCGCATCCTCTATGAGCTGTCGGTGCGGGGGACGGCCACGGCGTCGGAGCTCGGCGGCGATCTTTCGCTGGATCCGGGCTACCTCTCGCGAGTCCTCAAGGCCTTCCGGCGCGACGGTCTGATCGCGCGGCGCCGGTCCGACGATGACGGGCGCCGCAGCGAGCTCTCGTTGACGAAGAAGGGGAAGGCGACCTTCGCGCCCCTCGACCGCCGCTCGCGCAACGCGGTCGGCGGGATGCTGGCGCCTCTTTCCGACGCCGACCAGGACCGCGTGGTCTCCGCGATGGGAACGATCGGTGCCGCGCTCGGGGAAGGCGAAGCGCCGGCGCAGGCCGAGCCCGTTCTGCGACCGCCGCGGGCCGGAGACCTCGGCTGGGTGGTCCATCGCCATGGAGTCCTCTACGCGCGGGAATACGGCTGGGGAGAAGACTTCGAGGCGGTCGTCGCGGAGATCGTGGCGAAGTTCGGCGCGAGCCGCGATCCGGCGGCCGAGCGCTGCTGGATCGCCGAGAAGGACGGCGCGATCGTCGGGTCCGTCTTCCTCGTGCGTAAGTCGAGGACGGTCGCGAAGCTGCGCCTCCTTTATGTCGAGCCTGCCGCGCGGGGCTACGGGATCGGCGGACGCCTCGTGGACGCGTGCGTGCGCTTCGCGCGCGAGGCCGGGTACCGGCGCGTCACGCTGTGGACGCAGAGCAACCTCGCGTCGGCGCGCCGCATCTACCAGCGCGCCGGCTTCCTGCTCACGAAGAGCGAGCCCAACACGATCTCCGGCCGCGAGTGCGTCGCTGAAACGTGGGATCTCGCGCTCTGAGTCTTCGGAAACGCGGGTCGGCGTGGCATAATCGCCGCAAGCACTCCATGGGTCCTCGATGAGCACGAAGCCTCCGTCGCCCGAAGGCCTCGTCGATCCGTTTCCCGAAGACGACCTCGAGGGATTCCACTCTCCCGAGCCCTGGAAACAGGACGGCCGCTACGTGCGCGACGCGTCGGGGGCGATCGTGGTGAGAGGGCGCTCGTTCGCCGACGCGAGGCGCATCGTCGCCGCGATCAACGCGACGCGCGAGATTCCCACCGACGCTCTCGAGCACTGGCGCGGGGAAGACGTCTCCGACCCCCGCACGCGCCCGGATCTGGAAGTCTTCGAGGAGCTCGATCCGATCCCGTCGCGCTACGCCGTGACTCCACCCGAGCGTCGCTCCGGCGAGCGCCGCAAGGGAGAGCGCCGACAGGAAGCCCCGCCTTTCGAAGACGGCGCGCTGCCGTTCGACCGGCGGGTCATGGATCGTCGCATCGCACAGCGGCGCGCCGCGTCGGCCTGAGCCGCGTCTACGTCTCCGCCCAGCGGCGGAGGAGGTTGTGGTAGACGCCGGTCAGGGAGACGGCGGCCGGCGAGCCGGAGCCCTCGCGATTGACGTCCTGGATCGCCAGGTCGAGGTCGAAGAGGATCCGCCGGCAATCCGCGTCCCGAACCATGCTCTGGACCCAGAAGAAGGAGGCCAGGCGCGCGCCGCGCGTCACCGGACGCACGTGGTGCCGGCTCCACGCGGGGTAGAGGATCATGTGCCCCGCGGGCAGCTTGATCTGGTGCGCGCCCGAGTACTCCTCGATCACGAGCTCGCCGCCGTCGTACTCGTCGGGGCCCGAGAAAAAGAGCGTGGCCGAAAGGTCCGTGCGTACGCGCAGCGCCGTCCTCGGGACCTGGCGGATGGCGTTGTCGATGTGGGTGCCGAAGTTCTCGCCGGACTCGTAGCGGTTGAAGAGAGGCGGGAAGACCTTTGCCGGCAGGGCCGCAGCGAGGAAGAGGGGGTTGGCGCCGAGGGCGGCGACGATCGTCTCGCCGAGCTCCCGCGCTGCCGGATGGTCCTCCGGGATCTGGCGGTTCTGCTTGGCCAAGGCGGACTGGTGGCCGGCCGTCGCGCGGCCGTCGATCCATTCGGCGGACGCGAACAGCTCCTTGCCGCGCGCCACCTGGGCGGGCGTCAGGACGTCGGGAATCGGGATCAGCACGCCGGACTCCCGACGCCTACATCCGCACGTCGAGGCTGAAGATCGCCCCGCGGCCCGCCCCCGGCACGATGTGGCCCGGGTGCAACTGGTCGTAGTAGGTCGTGTTACCCAGGTTGTAGAGGTTCAGTTGGAGCCCGATGCTGGGCGTCAGCGGGCGGCTGACCATGGCGTCGAACGTCCAGTAGCCCGGCGCCTCCTTGAGCAGGTCCGTGACGGGATCGTTGGGAGCGGTTGTGCTCGCCGTGCGGCTGCCGACGTAGTTGACGCCCGCCCCCAGCTGGATCGACCACGGCAGCGAGAAGACGTTCCAGGCGCGGAACGTGTCCGCGGGGACGTTGGCGAGCCGCGCGCCGACGGCCTGCGGGTAGAACTCGGACTCGATGAGCCGTCCGTGGAGGTGCGTGTACGAGATGTTGGCGCGCCAGCCGGTCGTGATGCGGCCGCTGACGTCGAGCTCGACGCCGTCGACGCGTTGCTTCCCGGACAGCACGTTGAGCGACGGGTCGTTCGGATCCGGCTCCCGGGCGTTCAACTTGTCCGTGCGAAACACCGCGGCCTGCATCAGGAGCCGTCCTCCCTGGAATTCCCACTTCGTTCCCAGCTCGTAGGTGACGTTCTCCTCCGGCTCCAGATTCACGTTGGCGACCGAGAGCGAGAGGGCTTCGGCCGACGGATTCGACGACGTGCCCGAGTCGAAATAGATCGTCCCGGCGGCCGTGGGCTTGTACACGATCGCCGCTCTCCAGTTGGGCATCTCGTCCGTGCGCGAGAGATTCAGGACGGGCGGAACGCTCTGCGTGTAGTCCGTGGCGAAGCGATCCCAGCGGAAGCCGCCCGTCAACTGGAACTTGCCGATCGCGACGGTGTCGAGCAGGTACGCCGCGAACGTGTCCGAGGTCGTGTCCACGCGCGAGGAGACCGTCGCGGAGCCTGCGAACGCGTCCTCGGGGTCCGGCCGGAGCAGGCTCGTCGTCGGAACGCCGGTGTAGGCGCGGCGAATGGGGTCGGAGGTCTCGCGGCCGAACTCGATGCCGGTCACGAAAGTGTGTCCGAGCGAGCCGGTCTGGAACCGAAACGTCGCGTCGAGTTGATTCTGGAGGAACGTTTCGACGCTTTGCGCGGCGATCTGGTTCCGGGTCACGTCGATCGTGTCGAGCGGAGTGTCGGGCGTGACCGAGGAGGGGAGGCGCGCCTCGGTGATGCGGGCGTCGCGCGAGTAGCGGGCGTAGCGCGCCTGGTCGCGGATGCTGACGCTCGAGTTGAAGTCGTGCTCGAAGCGAATGGTCCCCATGTCCGCGCCGGTGTCGAGGAAGGAGCCGTCGGCGAAACCGTAGTAGTTGGAGCGGTCGACCGGAGCGGGCTTGTCGAAGTACCAGGGGACGCCGTAGTCCGGGATATCTCTGGCGGTCAGATGGAAATAGGACAGCGTCACGCGGGTCGGACCGTCGAGGCCGAACCCGACCGACGGCGCGACGCCGAACCGGCGGTTCTCGGCGACGTCGCGGCCCGCGACACCCGAGTCGTTGCCCATCACGGCGAGCTGGAAAGCAGCGCCCGGGCCGATACCCGTCAAGGGCTGGTCGACGTCGGCCGTGACCCGGTACGTCTGCGCCGTCCCGAGGAAGAGGTTGGCCCCGAGGAAGGGCTGAAGGGTGGGCGTCTTGCTGGTCTGGTTGATGACGCCGCCGGTCGAGCCCCGGCCGAACTCCGAGGAGGAGGGCCCCTTCAGGACCTCGACCTGCTGCAGATTGAACGAGTCGCGGTAGTAGCTGCCGTAGTCGCGCATCCCGTCGATGTAGATGTCGTTGCGCGCCGAGAAGCCGCGGAGGGTCAGGCCGTCGCCTTGGAAGCCGCCCTCGCCGGCCGCAATGCTGATTCCGGAGACGTTGCGGAGAGCGTCGCGGAGCAGCGTCGTCGCCTGCTCCTGCATGACCTGCTCCCCGACCACGTTGATCGTCTGCGGCGTGTTCAGGAGTGACTCCGTGAACTTCGGAGAGATGTCCAGCGGATTCGGGGCCGTGACCTCGACGGCGTCCCGGGCGTCGAACGTCAGCTCGGCGGCGCCCGCGGAGGTGAACCGATAGCCGAGGCTCGTGCCGGAGAGCAGTTGCCGGAGCGCGACTTCGACGGAAAGGACGCCCGTCACGCCCGGCGAGGGGATCTGCCGCACGCCCGGATCGGGTACGCGGACTTCGACGCCCGAGGCCGCGGTGTAGGCATCGAGAACCGCGCCGAGAGGTCCGGCTGGAATGTCGAACCGTCGCACCGGAAGTGTCGCCGGCGCGGCGGCACCACCGGCCGACGCGGCCGCTGCCTTCGCTTCCTCGGCATACGCGTGCGACGGCCGGACGGCGGCGTATGCCATCAGCGTGCCCGTCGCCATCCAGACGGATCGGGTCCGTTTTCTCGACCGCTTCTTGACTGCGCGCTCGCGTGTCATTCCGCGACTCCTCTTATCCCGGCAAGATTCTCGTTTCGGACGTTGGCCGCCACAGCTCGCCGAGCCCGCCAGGACGCCCAGCGCCGGATCGCCAGCGAGATGCCCGTGAACGCCAGCAGCGCGCCGCCCGCGCAGGCCAGCGCGGCCACGATCTGGCCCGGCAGGCCGAGCGCTTCGCCGGTGTGGAGGAAACGCATCCATGTACGGGCCTGCCGGCCCGCGCTCGCCGCGGCGTAGGGCTCCCACTTGACGATCGCGCCGGTGGAGGCGTCGAGCGTCAGCGCGGAGCGGGCGAAGCGATTGAGGAATCCTCCCTCTTCGATCGAAAAGGAGACAGACGCGCTTTCCTTATCGGGCAGCCGCAGCGTGATCGAACGCCAGCCCGGGGATCGTTTCTCGGCAACGCTCCAGAGGCGGTCGAGTGCCGCGGCCCTCTCGGGGGAGACGGGCGGTGACGCGTCGCCGCGGCCTCGTGCCCGATCGCCGGCCGGCTGCGGCGGAGGCGTGGGGCTTCCGGCAATGCGATAGACGAGGTCGCCGGCCCAGCGGTAGGACAGGACCATCCCGGTCGCGGTGATGACCAGGATCGGCAGCGCGCTCCAGATGCCGACGACGTTGTGCCAGTTGAAATCGCGCGCTTTCCCCGAGAGGCCAGGCTGGAAGAGACCCACGGCCGACGGTTTCCGGATACCCCGAACCCGGGGCCACCAGATGTACAGACCCGACAGAGAGAGAGCGAAGAAGGCGACGGTGGCGGCGCCGGTCACGGCTTTTCCGGCCGCGCGGCTCTCCTCGGGCAGGGCGAGCCAGCGATGCAGGTCCTGGACCGACGCGAAGAAAGCGCGTCCCGCTCGCGAGCCTTCGCCGGTCACCGCGCCCGTCGAGGGATGGAGGTAGAGGACGCGCTCGCGGCCGAAGGCCACGGCGGCAGCATCCGACGGATTCGCCGACAGCGTCGCGACGGTGGGACCTTCGCCGGGGGAGGCCTCGCTCGCGAGCCGCAGGATCGTGCCGGCGCCAAGCGCCTGGCCGCGACTGTCTGCCGGAATCGCGCGGGCGGAGCGTTCCAGGAATCGCAGGACCTGCGGCTGGAAGGCGAGCACGGCGCCGGTGACGCAAAGGAGGAGGATCACCGCTCCCGCCGCGGTCCCCGCCGCGAAGTGGCACCAGAAGAGGACCTTCCGGAGAGCCCTCATTCGCCATAACCCGCGGTCACTGAACTGAGACTCAGTCTCATTTGCAGCGAAACCTACCCGAGAGGCTGGGGCGCTGTCAACCCGTTTTGTGGGACAGGCCTCTCCCGCGGTCCAAGCGGGAGAGGAAGGCAGGCCGAGAGTCCCTAGCGCGAAGCGATCGACTGGCGAATCGCGCCGAGGTGGTAGGCCGCGTGCGTGATCGCTCCGATCGTCGTCGCGAGCTCCACGCCGTTGGCCGAGGGCTCCTTCTCGATCGCGTCGAGGAACGAGGCGTATTGCTGGCGGAGTCGACGGCGGAGCGCGGCCCAGGCCGGCTCGTCCACCGTTTTGACCTGCCAGCTCACGTCCCAGTCGCGAGGCTCGCGGTCGCCGCGCAGCCACGCGCTCGACATGTCGAGATGGAACCCGGCGTGGTGCGCATGACCTGCGACCGTCGGCCCTCCGGGGCGCATCGGCCGAGAGGCCTCCGCCGCCGACAGCGCGTCGAGGACGGCGAAGAAGCCGGCCTTCTTGTCGTTGTCGATGAAATAAGTCGACGGGCCGGCCGGACCTTCGAAGGTCTCGTGCAGCAACGTAGACGTGGCCGAATCGATCGTCGTCGGAGCGGACATGGGGTACCTCCCTGGGTGAAGTAACACCGCTGGGTCCCCGACGGTTGCATAGGTTGTCATCCCGAGGGCGGCAGCCCGAGGGATCCCGTGCTTGTCGAGTCCGGGATGAACGCGCGGGCTTCGCCCGTCGTTGCCTACTGCCGGGGGTTTGCCTTCGGTGGTCGGCTACCTCGCTCCGCTCGGGATGACGTCTTGACGGGCCGAGGAATCTGTCGCCCTACGAGCCGCAGCCCATTCCGCCGCCGGCGGCCCTGGCCGGCAGCGTGACGTCGAAGTCGATCTGCCAGTCGTAGAGCGTTCCGTCGTCCCGCTTCTTCTTTCCGGTGGCGCGTCCCGTCAGTTTTCCGCCGGGCTTGACCTCGCCCGAGAGCTTCTCGAACTTCAGATCCTTGTCCTTTGGAAGCTCGAAAAGCCACGTCTGCGACACCATCGGATTGGACGCGTCGGTGAGGTTGAATTCGACGGTCTTGACCGCGCCGGGAGAGGCCGGCGCCTTGCCGCCTCCCGGACAAAAGCCGAGCGCAAGGGTCGTTCGCGGCTTGTTGTCGGGGCCGCGATCCTTCGGGTACGAAGAAAGGTGGAAAGTCTCGATTTCTTCGGCGGGAATCGCGTTCTCGGAGAACCAGAGACTCACACTCTTCTCGCTGTCGTAGACCGCCGCGGCGCAATGCGTCATGGCGAAGGCCTTACCGCCCATGCTCCCCTTCGCCGAGCAACGGTCTTCCGCCCGAACCGCAGCCGACCACAGGACCGCGGCCGCCGCCGCCAGGATGACGCCGGGAGCTTTCGTCGTTTGCATGAAACCCTCCTTGTCTCTGTACTCGGCGGGCGGGTCTTCGAGGGGCCACCGCGCATCGGTTATCTTGGCGCCAGCCGAAAGGGGGATTCGATTTGATCCGCCGAGCTCTGTTCGCCTCGCTCCTCGCCGCCTGGACCGGGGCCCCGGCGACGCCCGCCCCCGAGAATCCGCCCTCCCTGGTGGAAGCCGGCGACTTCGTGAAGATCTACGACCCCAGCGTCGGCGAAAGAGAGAAGTGGTACATCAACGACCACTGCTTCATCCGCGGCGAGGACGGGACGTGGCACCTCTTCGGCATCACCCACGCCGAGCCATCCGATGCGCTCGACGAGGACAACTTCGCCCACGCGCGCGCGCGAAGCGCTGACCCAGCGGCCGTGGGAGAAGCTGCCCTTCGCGCTGTCGGTCGCGCCGAAGGCGCCGTGGCGAGAAGAGCACCTCTGGGCGCCGCACGTGATCTTCCATGACGGCACCTACTACATGTTCTACTGCGCCGGCGCGAAGGACCACACCAGGTACAAGATCCACCTCGCGACATCTCCGGACCTGGAGACCTGGACGCGCCACCCGAAGAACCCCATGGTCGTGGACGGGTTCGACGCCCGCGATCCCTTCGTGACCCGCATCGGCGACGACTGGGTCATGTACTACACGGCCACGAGCACGCCGTCGGGCGGTCATCACGTCGTCAAGTACGCCACGAGCCCGGACCTCGTCACCTGGAAGGTCCGGGGAACCGTGTTCACGGATCCGAGCCAGGGCAAATACGGCGGCCCGACCGAGTCCCCGTTCGTGGTCCACCGGGGCGAGCGCTGGTACCTCTTCATCGGCCCGCGCGACGCCGACCGGGACGTCTTCGACGGAACGGACGTCTTCGCGAGCACGGATCCCTTCCACTTCCGCGTCGAGGACCGGGTCGGCCACATCGCAGCCCATGCCGCCGAGGTCATCCAGGACGTGGACGGAAGGTGGTACGTCAGCCGGTGCGGCGCGCAGCGGGGCGGCGTCTACCTCGCGCCCCTGACGTGGAAGGACGCGCCGGCGGCGGCGAGCGGGCCGGCTCCGGCCGCGGGATTCCCGGAAGAGGTCGATCGCGAGGTCCGGGAGGCCCTGGCGTCGTCCGGCGCGCCGAGCGCGTCGGTCGCGATCGTCGATGAGGGGCGGACGACGCTGGCGAGAGCGTACGGCAGCGCGCGCCTGGATCCGCCCACGCCGGCGACGCCCGAGATGCGCTATGCGATCGGCTCGGTCAGCAAGCAGTTCACGGCGGCGGCGATCCTGATGCTGGCCGAGGAGGGCAAGCTCTCGCTCGACGATCCGGTTTCGCGCTTTCTCCCCGAGTTGACGCGCGCCCGTGACGTGAAGATCCGGCAGCTGCTGTCGCACACGTCCGGTTATCAGGACTATTGGCCGCAGGACTACGTTCCTCTGTTCATGCAGAAGCCCGCGACCGCGGCCGAGATCCTGAGCCGCTGGGCCAAGCGCCCCCTCGACTTCGAGCCGGGCACGCAGTACCAGTACAGCAACACGGGTTACGTCGCCGCCGGCCGCATCGTCGAAAAGGCGAGTGGCATGCCCCTGTTGAAGTTCCTTGCGACCCGGATCTTCGTTCCCCTCGAGATGAAAAGCGTCTGGGACGTCGATCAGAGCGGCCTGAAGGAGCCCGATCCGGTCGGATACATGCGGTACGCCCTCGGCCCGCCGCGCGTCGCGCCCAAGGAGGCGCCTGGCTGGCTCTTCGCCGCCGGAGAGCTCGCCATGACCGCGTCGGACCTGGCGCGCTGGAACACCGGCATGCTCGAAGGAAAGCTCCTCCGCGCTTCGTCGTGGCGTCAGATGCAGCGCGAGGTCCTGCTGGCCGACGGGCTTGGCACGGGATACGGGCTGGGCCTCTCGATCGGCACGGAAGGCGGCCACCGCGCGCTCTCGCACGGAGGCGAGGTCTCGGGGTTCACGGCCTCCAACTTCGTGTTTCCCGACGACCGCGCGGCCGTCACGGTGCTCCTGAACCTGGACGCGAGCGACGCTTCGGCGGACATCGCCCGGCGGGTCGCCACCCTCGTCCTCGCGAAGAAGGAGGCGTCGGCCGCAGCCGAGGCGCGCGCGCGGGCGGTCTTCGAAGGCCTGCAGCGCGGCACGCTCGACCGGTCGCTCTTCAGCGAAGACGGCAACGCCTACTTCGACGAGACCGCGATCCGCGACTTCGCCGACAGCCTCGCGCCGCTGGGAGCGCCGACGTCGGTCAAGCAGACCAACCGTCGCGAGCGAGGCGGGATGACGTACCGGAACTTCGAGGTGGAGTTCCCCAACAAGAAACTTCAGATCTGGGAGCGCGACCTGCCCGACGGACGGATCGAGCAGTTCCAGGTCATGCCGAAATAGCGGCGGCGCGTTACGTCCTGCGCGGAATTCGGTTTTCTCTGGAGCGTCATTGGATTAGGATCTTCGTCGCCAATCGAAAGGAGACATCCCCTATGCGTCGTCTCGGAGTCCTCGCCGCGATAGCTGTGTGCGCGGCGCTGTGTTCGGTGTCGGGTCTGGAAGGCCAGGCCGCCGCGAAGAAGGCCGACTCGCCGGTGTCGAAGAAAGTCGAACGCGGGAAGTATCTGGTCTCGATCCTCGCCTGCGGCGATTGCCACACGCCCAAGAGAATGGGGCCGAATGGTCCCGAGGAGGATCCGACGCGTCTTCTGATGGGTCACCCCGAAGGCGCGAAGATCCAGCCCCTCCCGAAGCTGTCAGACACGCCCTGGATGGCGGCGACCAACCTGGACGGCACAGTATGGATGGGGCCGTGGGGGATCAGCTACGCGATGAACCTGACGCCGGACGAGAACACGGGCATCGGGAGCTGGTCGGAGGCGACGTTCGTCGGCGCCATCCGGACCGGCAAGCACATGGGGGCCTCGCGGCCGATCCTGCCGCCGATGCCGTGGCCCGGTTACCGGAACATGACGGACGAGGACCTCTCGTCGGTCTACGCGTACCTGCGCACGGTCAAGCCGATTCACAACCGCGTGCCCGACCCCGATCCGCCGGCGGCGCCGGCGGCGGCTGCGAAATAACGCTGTCATCCCGAGCGCAGCGAGGGATCCCGAACTCGTCGAGCTCGGGATCCCTCGTCGCTGCGCTCCTCGGGATGACAGGCTTCACCCGCTCGGGTGACCGCTAAGGCGTCGCCGACTCCAGCTTCTTCAGCGCCTCGACCGACGACTGCATCTTCGGGTCGAGCTCGACGGCCTTGCGGTACGCGGCGATCGAGGCGTCCTTGTGTCCGGCCTTCGCCTCGAGCTCGCCCAGACTGTCGTAGAGGTTGGCGGCTTTGGGGTGGAGCTCGATCCCGACGCGAAGCGTCTCGGTGGCGGCGTCGAGCTTTCCCGAAACCGCCAGCTCGTATGCCATTCCGTTGATAAAACCGGGGCTCGTGTAGCGCTCGCCCTCCTCCAGCGTGCGGGCCTTCTGAAGAACTGCGCGCGCCTCGGAAGGCTGCCCGAAGCAGAGCTGCGTCCCGGCGAGGTAGGCCGCGGCCTCGGCGGAGGCGGGATAGAGCGCGGCGCTGAAGCTCGCGGCCTCGAGGGCCGGCTCTTTCCGGCTCTCCTCGCAGTTCGCGCGGGCGACCTCGGCGAGCTCCGATGAGAGATCCGGATAGACCGAGGCTCCGGCGAAGGTCTGCCGCAGGCGGCCCGTGTCGACCGGCTCGAAGATCGTGACCGCGGTGGTGCGGGTGTAGTCGTTGAAGGTGCGCGGCCAGTCGCGGTTCCACCGCGCGACCGTCCTCTCGAAGCCGGGAGAGAAACGGTACGCGCGGGGGATCGCAGAGTCCGCGCGATATGCCGCGATGTAGTCGGCGAAAAACGCCGCGGGTCCCCGACCGTGGTACCCGTCGAGCGCGTCCCGCGAGGCCGCTCCACCGTGCGCGGCGAGAGTCTGGGCCATGAACGCGCCGACGGCGGTGAAGGGCTCGCCCTGAGAGGGCTGGATTCCGGCGGCGCATCCCGCGCGCGCCTCGGCGCCAGCCTTCGAAAGCTTCGGATCCACGCAGTCGTCGAAGAACGCAAATGCCCGTCCCAGGACCTTCGGATCCCGCCCGGATCCTCCGTCTCTCTCGTACGCCGAGAGACCGTACACGTAGGCATCGCGGAGGGCGTTGAACGCCGCGCGCTCGCTCCGGTCCGCGACGTACGCCGCGGAGCCGTTCGCGATGTCCCAGCGCTCGCCGAAGACCTGCGCCGCGAGAGCCTGAACGAACCAGTAGAGGCGGCCGGCCTCGAAGTTCGTCGCGACCGCGATGGCGGCGTCGCGGCCCGGGAGGATGGCCAGAAAGGTGCGCGACTCGTTCTGCGAGCCGGCGTGGGAAAACATGTAGCGGCCGTTCTGCGGATCCACGCCCCAGCCCATGCCGTAGTCGGTGAGCGTCCCGTCGGCGAGCCGCATGGCGACGCGTCATCTCCTTCACGCGCGCCGGGGAGACGAGCTTTCCCTCGGTGAAGCCACGCGCGAACTTCAGCAGGTCCAGAACCGTCGAGCGCGTGCCGCCGCTGGAGAATCGGCTAGAGACGTCCACGAACTCCGAGTTGCGCAGCTTTCCGTCTTCCCAGTCGTAGCCGCGGACGCGGTTAGGGATGATCTCGGCGGGATCGTCCATTCGCGTGTCTTTCATGCCCAGCGGCGCCCAGATGTGCTCGCGCATGTAGTCGCCGTAGCTCTGACCCGACGCGCCCTCGACCGCCGCTCCGAGCAGATTGAAGCCGTAGGAGGTGTACTGGTACTTCGTCCCCGGCTCGGCCACCAGGTCGAAATCCTTGAAGATGTCGATGGACTGACGCGTCGTCTTGTGCTCCTTGATGTGGAGCTCGGTTTCGAAATTGCGATAATGCGGGATCCCGCCGAGGTGTCCCAGGAGCTGCCGCACCGTCACCGGATGGTTCTTGCGCGGGAAATACGGCACGTAGGTCTGGATCTCCGCGTCGAGATCGATCTTTCCGGCGTCGGCGAGCTGGACGATGGCGACCGCCGTCATCGGCTTGGTCACGGACGCCAGACGAAACGAGGCATCCGTCTTCATGGGCGAGCCGTTCTCGACGTCGGCGTACCCGTACGCCCGGGCCCAGATCTCCTCTCCAATCCTCAGGGCGATGGCCAGGCCCGTCGTGTGGGTCGCTTCCATCTCTTTGCGGGCGAGGGCCTCGAAGGCCGCGAGCCGCGGACCGTACTTTTCCTCGAGGGACTGCGCGCGGGCGGAGGCGAGGCTCGTCGACAGGACGAACAGGACGAACAGGACGAGGCCGCGGATCGAATTTCGGCGCATGGATACCCCTTTTCGGTAGGAGACGATACTTCGGAGCGCCGATTCTCCGGCATCGTGCCCGAAACGGGCAAGCCCCTTGCACACGTGTCTCTCTGGGATCGGTGTCCCGCCAGTAGGGTCTCGTCTTCCCCAGAGAAAGGACTCGACGGCATTGCCCTCACAACGCGCGCAGACGGGTATCCGGGGCCTCGACGACGTCCTGACCGGAGGTCTTCCCCGGGGACGCATCTACCTGTTGAAAGGGACGGCGGGCGCCGGAAAGACGACACTGGGGCTCCAGTTCCTCCTGAACGGGGCGGCGCAGGGCGAGAGGGGACTCTACGTGGCCCTCTCCGAGAATCGCGCCGAGCTCGAGGAGGTCGCCCGCTCTCACGGCTGGGATCTGAACGCCGTCGAGATCCAGGAGATGGTGGATTCCGGGGAGGTCCGCGATCGAGGAGGACAACACTCTCTTCCTCCCCGCCGAGGTGGAGCTCGGCGAGACGACCCGAAGGATCCTGGAAGCGGTCGAGCGCACCGGCCCGTCGCGCGTCGTCATCGATTCCCTGTCGGAGATCCGCTTCCTGGCGGGGACCGAAGTCCGGTACCGCCGCCAGGTCATGGCGCTCAAGCAGCTCTTCATGTCGAAGAACTGCACGGCGCTTCTCGTCGACGACGACGTCGAGGGAAAGGAAAGCACGCTGCTCGAGTCGATTGCGCACGGCGTGCTTTTGCTCGAGCAGATTTTTCCAAGGTACGGTCCGGAGCGGCGTCAACTGCTCGTCTCCAAGCTCCGCGGAGTCAAGTATCGCGGCGGCTTCCATGACATGCGGATCAAGACCGGCGGGCTCACGGTCTTCCCACGTCTGATCCCGGAAGAAGGCACCCAAACCCAACGCTTCCCGCCGCAGCTGCTGGAGAGCGGTCTGCCGGAGCTCGATCGGATGCTCGGCGGGGGTCTGGACCGCGGGACTACGACACTCATCCTGGGCCCGGCCGGAACCGGCAAGTCGGCGGTGGCGGCGCAGTACGCGGCGGCGGCCGCGTTGCGGGGAGACAACTCGCTGTTTCTGATCTTCGAGGAGAGCCGCGAGACGCTGTTCGCGAGGACGCGCGCCCTCGGAATTCCCTTCGCCGAGCAGGTGGATGCGGGACGCATCCGTCTGCAGGCCATGAACCCGGTCGAGATCACTCCGGGCGAGTTCACGCAGATCGTGCGCGAGGCCGTGGAACAGGAGGACGCGCGACTCGTCGTGATCGACAGCCTCAACGGGTACTTCAACGCGATGCCCGAAGAGAAGCTGCTCGAGCTCCAGCTCCACGAGCTCTTCCGCTACCTGCGGCAGCTCGGCGTTACCGTCATCCTGACTCTCGCGCAGCACGGCGTCGTGGGTCCGCTCGCGGGGGGGCCGGTCGATCTCTCCTATCTCGCCGATACCCTCGTCCTGCTGCGGTATTTCGAGGCCGGAGGGATGATTCGCAAGGCGATATCCATACCGAAGAAGCGCGCCGGCCGTCACGAATCCACGATCCGCGAACTCGCGATGGATCGTCAGGGACTTCACGTGGGTGAGCCCCTGACCGCGTTTCGGGGGGTCCTGACCGGTCTTCCGGAGTACACCGGCGCTCCGGCCAACGACCTGATACCGGAGGGCGAGCCGCGGCCCGTAGACCGATGACCTGCGACGCATCCGAGCTGCGTGTCCTCGTGCTGGCGCCGGTGGGCCGCGACGCGACCCTCGTCTCGGAAACCCTGGACGATGCCGGCGTCCCGTGCCGCGTCTGCCCGGACCTGGAGCTGGTGCGCCTGGAGATCGCGGAAGGCGCCGGCGCCGTCATCATCACCGAGGACGTGCTCGTGTCACGAGGGGTGAGGGAGCTGGGGGACATGTTCCGAGGGCAGCTTCCCTGGTCGGACCTGCCGCTGCTGATCTTTTCGGCCGGGAGAGACGGAGAGGCCCCCAGCGCTCTCGAAGAGCTCAAGAAGCTGGCCGCGTACACGCTGATCGACCGTCCGACCCGGAAGAAGACGCTGATCTCCGCAGTCCAGACCGCGTTGCGCGCGCGCCGGAAGCAATACGAGGTCCGGGACCTTCTCGCGGAGCTGGAGAAGAGCGTGCGCTCGCGCGACCAGTTCCTGGCGATGCTTTCTCACGAGTTGCGCAATCCTCTCGCCGCGATCCTGACCGCCGTGCAGCTGATGGAGCGTCGCAACCCGGCGATGTTCGCCTCGGAGCGGGGAATCGTCCAGCGGCAGGGCCGGCTTCTGGCGCGTCTCGTCGACGACCTGCTCGATGTCTCCCGGGTCACGCTCGGCAAGATCGTCCTTTCGCCGGGCCCCGTGGACATGGGCGCACTGGTGGACCGGTGCGTCAAGGCCCTGGCGGGAACGGCAGCCGATCTCGGGGTCGCCGTGTCGCTCGAACCGCCGACTTCGTCGTTCGTCGTGGAGGGAGACCCCGTGCGGCTGGAGCAGGTCATCACGAACCTGCTGACGAATGCCTTGAAGTACACCCCGCGAGGCGGGCACGTCGACGTCTCGATCCAGCTCGAGGAGGGATCCGGGCGCATCCGCGTCGCCGACGACGGCGTGGGTATCGACGCGGACGTCCTTCCGCGCATCTTCGAACTGTTCGCCCAGGACGACCAGACCCTCGACCGCTCCCGGGGAGGCCTGGGCGTCGGCCTGACGCTGGTGCGAAGCCTGGTCGCGCTCCACGGGGGAAGCGTCGTCGCCGAAAGCGCCGGCCGCGGCAAGGGCAGCGTCTTCACGGTCCGGCTGCCCCGCGTCAACGGCAAGGCGAAGGCCTCGCCGCACCCGGAAGAGTCCGCGCCCGCCGCGGTGAAGCCGCTGACGGTCCTGATCATCGACGACAACCACGACATCCGCGCCGGGCTCGGGGATCTGCTGCGAAGCGCCGGCCACGAGGTCCTGGCGAGTCCGCGCGGCGAGGACGGCATTGCGCTGGCGCTGGAGCGGCGGCCCGTCGCCGTGTTGATCGACATCGGCATGCCGGGGCTGGACGGCTATGCTGTGGCCCGGCGGCTGCGGAAGGAGCTCGGCGACTCGGTGCGACTGGTCGCACTGACGGGATACGGCTCGATGCAAGACCGGAAGAAGGCGTTCGAGGCCGGTTTTGACCAGCACATCACCAAGCCGACGACGCTCGCCGTCTTGAACCGTGTCCTCGCGGCGGCGCCCGTCGCGACCTCGGCCGCCGTCAACTCCTGACGGAACCCGAGGCGGCGGCGGCCGGCCGCGCCGGAACCTTCTCATCGGTCAGATCCAGACGGGTCGCCATTTTGAATTGCTTAAGGAGCCGCCTCGCGACGGGAGCTGGCATATGTTGCGCCGAGGAGGAGTCGATGCCAGCCTCAGCTTTCGTGATTCCCCAGGACACGCTGGATCGCTGCTGGGAGAGAGCTCCCGCATACGATCGGGAGAATCGGTTCTTCGAGGAAGATTTTCGCGAGCTCAAGGACGCGGGCTACTTGCGCCTGGCGGTACCCAAGGAGCTCGGCGGTCTGGGCAAGTCGCTGGCCGAGACGTGCCGGGAACAGAGGCGGCTGGCGTACTTCGCCGCTCCCACCGCGCTCGCCGTAAATATGCACATCTACTGGACGGGCCTCGCCGCGGACCTCTGGCGTCACGGCGACAAGTCGCTCGAGTGGCTGCTTCGTGCCGCGGCGAAGGGCGACGTGTTCGCCGCCGGGCACGCGGAGTCGGGCAACGACCTGCCGGTCTTCCTCTCGACGACCAGGGCCGCGCGCGTCAAGGGGGGATACACCTTCACCGGCCGCAAGTCCTTCGGAAGCCTCGGACCGGTGTGGACCTATCTCGGGATGCATGGGATGGATGCGTCGGATCCGGCGAACCCTCGCATCGTTCACGCTTTCCTGAAGCGCGACGCCAAGAACTTCAAAATCGAGGAGACCTGGGACGTCCTGGGAATGCGCGCCACCAGGAGCGACGACACGGTGCTCGAGGAGACCTTCGTTCCCGACGAGAACATCGCGCGCGTCCTCCCGCCGGGAGCCGGAGGCGCCGATCTGTTCGTACTCGGGATATTCGCCTGGGCCCTGCTTGGCTTCGGGAACATTTACTACGGCCTGGCCCGGCGGGTGTTCGACATGACCGTCGAGAAGGCGAAGGCGAAGAAGTCGCTCGGAGTCACGCGCACGATGGCCTATCACCCCGAGGTGCAGCACGCCGTGGCCGAGATGGCGCTCGACCTCGAAGCGATCGAACCGCATCTAGACCGGATCGCCGAGGACTGGTCGACGGGCGTGGACCACGGGGCTCAGTGGCCGGCGAAGATCGTCGCCGCCAAGCACCACGCCGCCGAAGCCTCATGGCGCGTCGTCGACACCGCGGTCGACGTGGCCGGCGGCTTCGGCATCTTCCGGAAGGCGGGGCTGGAGCGACTCTTCCGCGACGCACGCCTCGGGCGCATCCATCCGGCGAATCCGTTTCTGACACGCGAGATCGTCGCGAAGACCGCGCTGGGGATCAGTCTGGATGAATCGCCTCGGTGGGGCTAAGAGGGCTTCTAGCTCTCCGCCAATGCCTCCGTCGGCTGCACGCGGGTCGCGCGCCAGGCGGGCAGCGCGCAGGCGGCGAGGGCGACGAGGCCGAGGAGAGCCGCGACAGCACCGAAGGTCGCCGGATCGGTCGCCGGAATTCCGAAGACCAGGCTCGATAGCGTCCGGCCCAGCGCGAAGGCGCCGGCCAGGCCGATCGCGAGTCCGACCAGCGCCGGCCGCATGCCCTGAACGACGACGTAGCGCAGAACGTCGCGGGCGGTCGCGCCGAGCGCCATGCGGATTCCGATCTCGCGCGTGCGCCGGCGCACGCTGTAGGCGAGCACGCTGTAGATCCCGACGGCCGACAGCACAAGCGCGAGTCCCGCGAACGCCGCGAGCAGGAGCATGTTGAACCGCGCGTGGGCCAGAGACTCGTGCCGGTGCTCCTCCATCGTCTGGATTCCGACCAGCGGCTGCTCGGGGTCCACGGAGCGCACGGCGGCCTGGAGAGGCCGAACCAGACTCCGGGGATCCGGACTCGTCCGCACCAGCAGATACGTCCATCCGCGCGGCAACTGATTCATGGGAACGTAGAGCGCCGCGATCGGCTCGCGGTAGGCGAGGCCGCGCAGCTTGACGTCCGCCACGATGCCGACGACCTCGCGCATCACGCCCGGTGCGAACGTCATCTCCAGACGCTTGCCGAGAGCGCTTTCGCCCGGCCAGAACTGCTTGGCCATCGTCTCGCTGATGAGAACCGCGCCCGAAGACTTGTCGGTGTCGGATTCGGAGAAATCGCGTCCGGCGACGAGCCGCACGCGCAGTGCCTTCAAGGTTCCCGGCGTCACGATGCGCACGGCGACTTCGGGCTGCTCCGACATCCGCGCCGCAGGCCGGCCCTCAATGGCGATCGGCTGCGTCGATCCGCCGTCGGTCAAAGGGAGCGTGCTGATGCCGCCGGCCGCCTCTACGCCCGGAAGCGCACGCACGCGCTCGAGCACCTGCTGATGAAAAAGACGCTGCGATTCGGGAGTCGCGTACTTCGTATCGGGAAGCGCGACGAGCGCCGTCAGCGTGTGACCGGGGTCGAATCCCGGATCGACGCTGCGCAGGCGCGCGAGGCTCCGCACGAGAAGGCCCGCGCCGATCATCAGCATCAGGGCCAGGGCGACCTCGGCCACCACCAGCGCGTTGCGGATGGCGGGGCTGCCGGCGTCCGCGTCGGCGCGGCCCCCCTGCTTGAGGGCCTCGTTGGGGTCCGCCCGCGTGAGGCGCCAGGCCGGCAGAGCGCCCGCCAGCGTCCCGGTGAGGAGCGAGATGCCCAGGGCGAACACGAGCACGGGTCCGTCCACGCGGATCTCGGAGACCCGGGGCATCTGGTCGCCCACGGCCGTCACGAGCAGTTTCACCACGAAGCGCGCGGCGAAGACTCCCAGGGCGCCGCCCGCGAGCGACAGCAGAATCGTTTCGACGAAGAGCTGCCGCACGATGCGCCCACGGCTCGCTCCCAGCGCGGTGCGCACGGCGATCTCTTTGCGCCTTCCGAGGGTGCGCGCGAGGACGAGGTTGGCGACGTTCGCACACGCGATCAGAAGGACGAACCCGACCGCGCCCAGAAGCACCAGAAGCGCCGGCCGCACATCGCCGACCATCGAATCGTGAAGCGGGATGACCGCCGCGCCCCAGCCCTTGTCGTCGGCGGGATACTGCGCGGCCAGACGCGCCGAGATCGCGTTCATCTGCGCCTGCGCCGTCTCGACGCGCACGCCGGGCTTCAGGCGAGCGAGCACCAGGAAGTCGTGGATCCCCCGGATCGCCCGCTGCTCGGGAGTGAACACGATCGGGATCCAGAGCTGCGTGTCTGCGGGAAGCGTCAGTCGCGACGGCAGGACGCCGATGATCGCGTAGCTCTGGCCGTCCAGGACGATCGAGCCGCCGACCGCCGCCGGGTTCGCGCCGAAGCGCGTCCGCCAGAGTCCTTCCGAGAGCACCGTCACCCGGTGCCCGGGCTCGTCGTCTTCTTCCGCGAAGAGACGTCCGACGAGAGGCCGCGCGCCGAGCACCGAGAAGAACTCGGAGGAGACGACGCCGGCCGACATCGACTCGGGCTCTCCCAGACCCGTCACGCTGGCGATGCCGTCGGTATAGATCGTCATGCGCTCGAAGACGTCGTTTTGAGCCTTCCAGTCGTAGTAGTTGGCCGGCGAGACCGCGAAGGTCTTCCGGCCGGGGAAGATGTCCTGGGGAGGAGTGTGCGGCACGGAGACAATCCGCTCGGACTGCGGAAAGGGGAGAGACTTGAACAGCACGGCGTTGACGACGCTGAAGATCGCCGTGTTGGCGCCGATTCCGAGAGCGAGGACCGCCGCGGTGACGGCCGCGAAGCTCGGGTTCTTGCCGATCAGGCGAAGCCCGTAGCGAAGGTCCTGTATCAGGGTTTGCATGCAGTCCCCTCCCGCCCCTAGTTACGCGGGGGGCTGCCAACGGTTCCGGTCTTTTTTTGGCGTTCGCCGGGACGCTTGCGGCGGCGACAGGCATATGATCCAAGAGACTTCAGGTGGATGGAGCCAGGTTCCCCTCGCCCCGTCCCGGCACGTCTCGTGCAACCCTTGGAGCCTTGATCCCATGAAGCTCGAGTACACGCCCGTTCTTTCGACGCAGCGCGAGTTGTACCGGTTCTCGCGCGGCGCCGAGACCTTCCGCGAGTATCTGCGGACGCTCATCGATCCGGCCGCGACCGAGCTGCTTCTGCCGCTGCCGGACGTGACGGCCGAGCGCACGCACCTGCCTCGGTTTCTCGACGCGCTCTCCGCGATCGGCGCGGATGGCATCGGCGCCCGCGCGACCGCTGAGGCGGAGGCCGCCCTGTCCGCCGAGTCCGGCAGCTACCGCGTCACTCTCGTGGCCAACGACGACGTCGTCGGAGGCTGGGCGTATCGGGCCTCGAGCGAGCTCTCCCACCGCCGAGGCGAGGCGGGCCTGGCGCGACGCGGCTGGATCACCGGAGTTCTCTGGGCGAGCGAGTCCTACGCGGCGGCCGGCGTGCGCGAGGAGACCCTGACCAGCATCTTCCGCACGGCGTACGTCCAGGCGCGCGGCCCGGCGCGCACCCTCCGCGAGCTCCTGATCCAGGAGGGCAGTGCGATGCGACGGGCCGGCGCGCGCAATCCCGTCCTGGATCCGGCACGTCTGCTCGCGACGCGCCAGATCCTGCGCCCGCTCCTCGATCACGACGATCTCCCGACGCTGACCGCTGCGGTCTTCGGCGACGCCGCCGCAAAAGAGCTCGGTTTCCCGGCGCTGGGCCTGCCGCCGAGGGCCGGGCTCGCGCTCGCCCTGTACGGGAGGCTCGAGCCGCGCGACTCCCGCTCCTCGCGCGGCGGCTCAGGACATCGGGCCTCGCCGTAAAATTTCCGCCCGCGGTGCCGCCGTCCGAAGGGACGGAAGGGGAGCTTATGCCTCGCTCGGCCGCGTGGCCGCGTCGAGGATGCCGGCCATCGCCTCGCGGAGGCGATCCCACCGCGCACGCTCCTGGGTGAGCTTGCGGCGGCCCGCGGCGGTGAGCCGGTAGACCCGGACCCGCTGTTTGTTCTCGGAGACTTTCCATTCCGCGGCCACCGCGCCCTCGCGCTCGAGACGGTGGAGCGCCGGGTAGAGCGAGCCGGTGTCGACCTGCAGCACGTCGCGGGAGCCGGCGCGGATCAGGCTGGCGATCCCGTAACCGTGCTGCGGCCCCCAGGTCAGAGTCTGCAGGACGAGAAGGTCGAGGGTCCCCTGGAGGAGGTCGATGGGGTTCTGGTACGGCTCGCGGTCAGGCATGTAGACAACCTACACCCATGGGTGTCGGATGTCTACATCCTGCTAGGCCGTGCGCTTCCGCGAGGTTCCCCCGTCCGGCGAGAAGGGAACGGCATGGAGCCGCGCCCGGGGCGATCTTCGCAGGTGGTCGAGGACCTCGGCGTCGCTCGTCGGATCGAAGTCCACGTACCACCGGCTGACGGCGCCGAAGGGCATCGGCGTGACCGGGCAGAAGACGGCGTCGGCGACCCCGCGCAGGCTTTCGCACGTATCCGGCGGAGCCACGGGCACGGCCACGACGATGCGGGCCGGCCGTCCCTGCTTCAGGGCGAGCACGGCGGCCCGCATCGTGGAACCCGTCGCGAGGCCGTCGTCGACGAGGATGATCGTCTTGCCCCGAACGTCGAGCGAAGGCCGGTCCGGGCGGTAGACGCGCTCCTGGCGTTTGAGCTCCGCCCGCTCGCGCAGGAGGATGGTCGCCATCTCTCGTTCCGTGACGGCGTACATCTCGAGCAGGGGAAGGTTCAGCACCCGGAGCCCGCCGCTCGCGAGTGCGCCGGCCGCGATCTCTTCGTGCCCGGGCAGCCCGAGCTTGCGGACGAGGAAGACGTCGAGGGGAGCTCTCAAGGCGTTCGCGACCTCGGCCGCCACGGGAACGCCGCCCCGCGAAAGGCCGAGGACGAGAACGTCGTTGCGATTCGCGTAGTGCTCAAGCTTCTGGGCCAGGATCCGGCCGGCCTCTCGCCGGTCTCTCAACATCGGCGCCTCCGACAGATCAGTGCCGCAAGATCTTTGCCAGCGCGGCCCGGCCTTCGAGGTTCTCCTTCGCCCCTTTTCGGTGCGCCACCGCCACGATCCGCGGCGAATTCCGCCGGAACGGCCGGCGATCGAAATCTCCCCAGAGCGCCGCGATCTGGAGCCCCGCGTCCGCGAAGAGACCACGCATCGTCGAGGGGTCCCAGGCGCGGGCGGTAAACGTCGCGTCGAGCGTCCGCACGCTCCCGTCCTTTCGCCGGTCCCGGTAGTGATAGCGGGCGTGCCAGAGATCTCCGTCTCCCACCGGGAACCACGCTTCGTCGATCGCGAGAGATCCGGTTGCGTAACGAATCGTCCGCCGCGGATGCTCGATCTCGCGCCGCCGGCGGTAGAGGCCTTCCAATACGAAGATCCCGCCGCGCGAGAGCTGGCCGGCGATCGCCGCGAGCGCGAGCTTCCGATCTCCGCCGCTGGTCATGTGCGAGATCGGGTCACCCGGCGCTACGATCAGGTCGAAGCACGGCGGAAAGGCGGCGCGCCGCGCGTCCGCCGCCACGAAACGCGCGCGTCCCGGACGGCGGCTCGCGATCGACAGCATTTCGAGGCACACGTCCAGCCCGATCGCCGGAGCGACGCCCGCGAGCATGGAGGTGATCCGGCCCAGCCCGGCGCCGATCTCCAGGATCCGGCGCGGCCGTGACTCTCGCGCCACGGCGCGCCAGAAGTCGAGGTGCGCCCGCGCCAGCGACTCCTTTTCATAGAAGGGGAGGATGCGCCGGTAGTACTCGCGCGCCGAAGAGATCTCGCCGGCCGCAGGCCGGGTTAGAGTCGCGGGATGCCGATCCATTGGTCAGCCTGCGCGTCCGCTCTGGTGCTGGTTCTTTCGGGGCTCGCTCCGCCCAATCCTGCGGAGCCCGACGCCGATGTGCTCCGGCGGCAGACGAAGGAGCTGATCGACGCGATCACGAGCGGCACGGCATCCGTCTGGGAACGGTATCTCGATCGGGAGGTGCGCTACATCGACGAGAGCGGAGACGTCCAGACCAAGAAAGACATGGTCGACGGGATCAAGCCGCTTCCCGAAGGCGTCTCGGGATCGATCGAGATCCAGAGCTTCGACGTCGTCGTCCACGGAGACGTGGCGGTAGCGACGTACCTCGACGACGAGAACGAGGATTTTCACGGCCACAAGCTGCGCTGCAAGTACCGCACCACCGATACCTGGAAGAAGACGAAGGAGGGCTGGCGTCTCGTCGCCGGCCAGGTCACGGCGCTGCGGACCGATCCGCCAGCGATCCCACTCGCGCCCTCGCTGCGAGAGCAGTACTGCGGCGAGTACGCGCTGACGGGCGCGATCCGCTACGAGATCCGGTGCCAGGGCGACGCCTTGGAGGGCCAGCAGACCGGGCGCAAGCCCGAGACGCTCCGCGCCGAAGCGCCCGACGTTCTCTTCGTGCCGGGCAAGCCGCGGTACCGCTATGTGTTCCTGCGCGATGCCTCCGGAAAGATCACGGGCTTCGCCCAGCGCCGCGAGGCCTGGGACCTGGTCTGGGAGAAATTCGGCTCCTAGTCCGGAACCGCGGAGGAGTATCGGAAGAACGCGGCCACCACCGAGGCGAACCACTTCGGAGAGGCGCCGAGCTGCCCGATGTGTCCGCCGTACGGCGTCTCGATCAGGTGCGCGTTGGGATTGCGGGACGCGGCCCGACCCAGCGACTCGGGCGCCGCGGCCGGAATGATCGGGTCGTTCGCGGTCTCGAGGATCAGCAGTGGCCTGCGGGAACTGGCCGTGCTCGGCTCCGGATCGGCGCGGGCGAGCAACTCCTCGGGACTCGTCGCGACGCCGGGAGGAAGGTTGTTCGCGAGCCAGCGAAGAAAACGCGCAAACGGAGGAGCGTCCGAGGGTGGGATCGCGAGGGTCTTCATGCGTCCCTCGAGGGAGTCGCGGAAGAGCGGCAGGAAGATCGCAGCAAGCCCCGCATCGGCGAAATACTGTTTCGAGTCCAGATGCTGCACGGCGCGCGGCAGGGCGGCGGCCGGTGTCACGACGACCGCCCCTGCGCGGAAGACGTCCGCAGCCTCGGGCGTTCCGATCGCGTGCAGGACGCTCAACCCGCCGAGGCTGAAACCGACGAGCCCGATCGGATGCCCCTGGTAGGCCCGCGTCAGCCAGCGCCCCCATGCGACAAGGTCGGGACCCTCCTCGATCCCCAGCGTCGGAAGCCATTGCCTCTCGAGCATGCAGCCGTGCCAGCGCATGTCGGGGATGACGACGCCGAAGCCCTCGCCGCGGAGCAGCTCTCCCGTGACCT
The DNA here is from genome assembly GCA_963733815.1 of uncultured Acidobacteriota bacterium. GTDB lineage: Bacteria > Acidobacteriota > Thermoanaerobaculia > UBA5066 > Gp7-AA6 > DAHUXD01. Next base: position 107,159 of record CAVTEG010000009.1, read on the forward strand.
GCACGTACTTCGTGTTCTTGCTGTCGAACATCCCGTGGACGACGAGAACAATCGGACTCGAGTCCCCCCGCGGCGGGGCGACGAAAGCGATGAGCGGGGCTCGGCCGGGGCCCATGTCGGGCTCGTTCATCGGGGAGAAGCCCTGGGGCGTCGGACCCTCGCACGCGGATGGCAGCTTCCGGTCCCTGGTCTTGCGCGTCGGATTGGCGACGCGCAGCGTGCTGGCGAAGGCGCTTTCCGGCTTGTCCTGCCGGGGGATCGCGTCGATGCAGTTCCACAGCTCCGCAGTGCCCCCCGCCGCGCAGTCGGGAACGGAAGGCTTCGGCAGGCTGTGGAGCGAGCAGCCCGCGAGGAGAGTCGAAGCGAGGAGACCGGGAAGGAGCGACCGGGGGATCGGCCGGTTCACGCGAACATGTTGTCACGGGCGGCCGCAGGTTCGGGGCGTTCCTCTGCGACAATCTCCCCGATCGTGCAGTTTCTCAAGTCGGCGGCGATCTCCGCCGTTCTCTACGCTGCCGGGTTCGCAGCGATGGCCGTCCTTCTCCTCGTCTTTCTCGGCGCCTGGCGTTCCCCCATGGAGGACGTGCGCGAGAGCCTGTACATGGCCGGATACATGCTCGCGGTCACGGCGATTCCGGCGGCCGTGGGATTCGGCCTCGCGACGTCCTGGTCGAAGATCTGGCGCGTGCAGAGTCGCGCGCTGCGGGCCTGGTTGAGCCTCGCGGGCGGCGCGTTGACTCAGCTCCTCTACTTGACGGGCCTCGCTCTGCTTCCCGGGAATCTTCTTTTTCCGCGCGATTTCGGGACGTTGACGATGGGATTCAAGCTCTTGCTGCCGGGCATCCTCGTGGGTCTGTTCGAGCTCGGGATCGCGCGACTGCTTCGGCCGCGCGTCGTAAGCTAGAAGCGTGGCGAAGCCGGCCGAGGCGATCACCGAAGCGCGGTGGCCCGTCATCGTCGCGATCGTCGGCTTGACCGGCTGCTCGCTCGCGCTGCCCGACCCGTTGGTTCTGGGCCCCCGATGGGTGGTGCCCGCCCTCGTCGGCGTGCTCGTCGTGGCCACGTATGCGGCCCATCGCGCCCGAAATCACCGGCTCGACAAGATGGGCGGTTATGCGATCAGCATCATCGTGACGCTCGCGCTCGTGTACTCGATCGTCCGGCTCGTGATGTCGTTGCCGGGCAAGGTCGAGCCGCCGGCGGTACTTTTAAAATCGGCCTCCATGCTGTGGGTCACGAATCTGCTGGTGTTCGCGCTGTGGTACTGGCGACTGGACGCCGGCGGCCCCCACGAACGCGAGCGGCGGGGCGAGCACACGGCGGGGGCTTTTCTCTTCCCCCAGATGATCATGAGCGGGAAGGCCGACAAGAACGGCGACTGGATTCCGAACTTCGTCGACTACCTGTTCGTGGCATTCGTGACGAGTACCACGCTGGGTCCCGCCGACACGGCGGTTCTGTCCCGATGGGCGAAGCTCCTCACCATGGTCCAGGCGTTGATCTCGCTCCTCTGCGTCGGAGTCGTGGCGTCACGGGCGGTCGGACTGCTCTAGCCCGTCCGAGCCTCGCTTCCGGCGGCGATCCGGCAGGCCTGCGCCGCAGCGCCGGCGACGCGGCGAGCGGGAACAACCTGTTGAGAGCCGACAGCTAGCGCGACCCGACCGACACCATTTCCTCGTGAACCAGCCAGACGCCGTTCTCGCGGCGCAGGAGCGCCTCTCCGTGGAGGTTGTCGATGACCGCGCCGGTCCCGCCGAAGAGCACGACGGCCCGGTCTCCGTCGACGAAGCCGCCGGTGATCTGGATGGTCTTCAGCTCCGTGTGATCGTCGTTCCAGAGGTGGTCGAGGTAGCCGTCGAGCTTGCCCTCCTTCTCGTACTTCTCGTAGCGCGCCTTCACGTCCGAGTCGGCGATGGCGGCGAGCGCCTTTTTGTCGCGCTTCTCGAGCGCCTGGTGATACGCCAGGTACGCCTTCCCGGGCGTGCCGCCGTCGGGGGGCAGCGGGTCGCCCCACGTTTTCCGGGGAACCGGCACATCGAGCGTGATCTGGAACTCGCGGTCGTCTCCTTTATAGGAGAGGTCGCCCTTGAGCCGCCCGTCCGCGACGCGGACCGTCGACTTGACCTTGGAGTCGAAGCAGTAGCCGCAGCCGTCTCCGGATTCGAAGTAGTAGGAGAGGCCGCGGTACTTGCCGGATTCGTCGAACTCGAAATAGACCACCTTGGTCTCGTCGTCGACGAAGAGCGTATTGATCGTGTGCTCGCGGTCGTAATGCCAGTCGACGGCCTCCTGCACGAATTTCATGTTTGAGACCGCGACGCGGATGACCTCGTCGTCGCCGAACCCTCCGGTCTTTCCCCGGAAGGCGTACGCGCCGTTGATCGGGACGGTCCACTTCTGATCGGCGAACTTGCCGGCAGCGGTGGCGGGAACCGTTCCGGTCGACGGGGCGAGAATCGCTGCGATCAGGAGCGCGGCCGGAAGGAGCGTCATGCAGGGAGTCTCCTTCTGGAGGCCAGTGTGCCAGAACCCGGCCGGCCGGGAGCTATTTCGGCGAGTGCGCCTGCTCGGGCAGGAGGCCGTCGACCTCTTCCGGCGACGCGGCTGCCCGGAACGTGACGATCGTCGTGGGACCCGAAGAGGACTCGATCTCGATCGCGACTTCCGCGCCGCCCTCTTCCTCGACGCGGACCCGTTCGGGCTTCGTCACGAAGTGCTCGGTCACCTTTCCGTCGCGCAGAAGCGCGATCGAGATGTCCTTGTTATTGTGGTCGGCCGAGATCCCCTCGAGGGGAAGGTCCTCCGCCTCGAGCTGCGCGCCGATGTCGCTGCCCAGGACCTCCACGTCGACGAGCCAGCCCTGGTGGCGGCGGGAGAAGCCGTCGAAGAACTCTTTCCAGGATTCGCGGGAAATGTCGCGGGTGGCCATGGGTCCTCCTCGTTGCTGATTCGATTCCCGACGGCAATCGCCGCAAGATTCGGGCCAGAGAAGAACCGCTCCCCCTCACCCATCCCCCCCCTCGGCTGGGGGGAGAGGATTCAGATGCGACGGGCGGCGGAGGCGAGGCTGAGGCGGAGGGACAGTCCTACTGGAATCCTCTTGGAAGGGCCAGCCGAAGCGCCCGCTCCATCACTCCGGCGCTCGGGCTGGCGAGCGCCGAAACGACCTTCTCGGCGATCGCCTCGACGTCGGCTCCGAGCCGGACGCCCACCGAGACGTGTCCGTCCTCGTAGGGGACGAGCACCTGGTACAGCGTTCCGTAGCGGATGACGACGTGTCGTACGCCGTCTAAGTCGAGGGTCCCCCTGCGCCGGGTCGCCTCGAGAACGATCGGGTTGACGATGAGCTCTTCCATCCGATCTGTATCGTGCGAATTGAGCGTCGGGTGACCCGCGCGCTGCTCCATCTCCGTGATCGCGCCGCCCTGGTTCACGGCGACGTAGCGAATGTCGGGGTCCAGCGAGAAAAGTCTCGAAGCGATCGGAGCGGTCATGGACGGCCTCCCGCTCTCCGAAACCCCGGCCAGCGCGGAAAGGTTGCGTCGGTCCCTTCTCAGAACCGCAGGAACGCGCCGATCCCGCCCATCTCCCGCAACCGCTCGGCCGCCGCCGCTCCGACGGCCTCGATGTTCCCGCCGCTTTCGGCGACTCTTCGAGTCATCTCCTCGAGCAGGTCCTCGACGGGCAGCGTCTCGCGCTCGCAGTACCGGCACAGCTCCGCGCCTTCCTCGAAAAGGGTGCCGCAGTTCGCGCAGCGTCGTCCCCGGAGAGACATCCCCTCCGCGTACAACAGCGTCAGAACCCGGCCCTCGCGCAGCGCTTCGAGGGTGTCGTCGAGTCCGGCCGCTGCGCGGGCCTGCTTGGCCGACGCCGTCTCGAGCGCGGCGACCTCGTCGCGGTCGCGCTCCTCGCGGACGCGGCGCTCCCGCTCCATTGCCGCGGCGAGGACGTCGTTCTTCCCGGCTTCGACCGGAATCGGAACGATCCCGACGATCGATTCCGCCAGCCGCTTGGGGAGGAGGTCCTGCAGGCGGTTGGCGGCATCGAGCGATCCTCCGAGCATGAGGCGATCGAAGCGCCTCGCGCGCGCCATCGCGTCGAGCATGGATGCCACGTGTTTCCAGTGGAGGTGCGCGTGCTCCTCGGCGCGGCGCTGGAGGTTCATCGTGCGCGCCTGGTCCGCGCCCGTCGAGGCCACGTGCTTGACGGGCTCGGGGTTGAAGGCGTCCCGCTCCTCCTCGATCTCGCCCAGGAAGATCGTGAAGAGCCGGGCGCGTCCGCGGTCCACGAGGGCGACGCCGAGCCGCGAACGCTCGCCGACGGACTCGAGAAGGGGCAGCAGGTACGGCTCGCCGTTCCAGCGGACCATCGACGCGACCGGCAGGTTCAGGTCGCCGGTCCAGACCCGTCCCGAGGGCTCGGCGAACGCCGCGAGGCTGCGGTCGTGGAACTCGCGCTCGGAGAGCGCGCGGATCGTATGCTGCGCCGCAGCCGCGAGCGCGCCGTGGTCCGCAGTGTCCACGGAAGGCTCCAGCTCCTTCAGCAGCCCCTTCACGAGCGGCGCGATCTCCGCCGGATTCCAGAACCCGGTGCCGGTCTTGCGGTCGACGTAGAGGGACAGGATGCGTCCCCCGTCGGCCGGCTTCCACGAACGAAGCTCCTGCAGGTCCTGGCTCGTGATCATCGCTCCTCCTCGGCGTTCGCGGACGGGCCGATCCCGCCCGGCTCCTGCGAACGTCGCAAGAGGCGGGCCAAGGGGTATCGCGTCATCCCGAGGAGCGAAGCGACGAGACAGCCGTCCACCAACGGCAGACCCCCGGCAGTAGGCAACGTCGCGCGAAGCCCGGCGTTCATCCCGTCGTTGATTGCCGCGGATCGAGTCCGGACCCCTCGGCCCGCGGGCCTCGGGATGACGCTGGACTCAGGCCTTCTTCGTCTTCATGTACTTCCACATCCGGGGCTTGCCCTGGCCGATCCAGTCCACGGCGGTCGCAAGTCGTTTGTCGCGCGTCGCGCCGGTCTTCGCCTCGACGATCCACTCGGAGTAGTCGCGCTGCTGGCTCGGTGAGAATGCCTTGAATTTGGCCAGCGCCGCGGGCTTCTTCTTCAGTGCGGCGGTCAGCTCCTTGGGGACGGGAATCGGCTTGCGCTTGGTTCGCGCCATTGGGCCGAGCTTCTGTCCGGTCTCGTTCAGACGCGCGGCCTCGCGGATGTAGCCGAGGAGGACCTTGTCGCCGAGCATGTCCGCCATCGACTCGAGTCGGCCGAACTGTCCCATCGCCGCACCCGGGTCCGCGTTGGGGATCTTGAGCGCCCGGTTCCAGAAGCCGAACGCGCAGTGCTGCTTGAACGCCGCCATTCCGCAGAGGATGCCGTGGTACTCGAAGCTCGGCGAGCCCCACTTGATCGTCTCGACCACGTCGGGACAGCCCTCGTGCACCAGCTTGCGGATGCGCGTCAGGATCGGTTTGGCGAAGTCTGCCGACTTCGCAATGTAGGCGTCGATGCGGGGATCTTTCTTGCCCATCGTCATTGCGCCTTTGGTTCGGTCACGCTGAACCAGTTGCCGGAGTTGTCCTTCATGAGCGCCTCGATTCCGTAGAAGCGTTCGGTCGGTGGCGAGAGGAACTCGACGCCCTTGGCCTTGAGCTCCTCGTAGTCCCTGCGGCAGTCCGACGTGTGCATCGCGCCGCCGCTCATGCTGCCGTCCTGCAGCAGCTTGCGGAGCGTCTCCGACACCTCGGGCTTGATCATGGGACTGTCGACTCTCATCAGGATGATCTCGAGGTCGGGCTGCGTCTTGGGTCCCACGGTCAGCCAGCGGAAGCCGTTCTCCATGGTCGCGTCGGTGCGGACCTCGAAGCCGAGCTTGCCGACGTAGAACTCCTTCGCGGCGTCCTGGTCGAGGACGTAAATGGTCACGTGCGAGAGACGCTGGATCATCGAAGCCTCCTTTCGGACGCCGAGACTACCTATCCGGAGGAGGGCGCGCTTCTCGATTCTTGCGCTCCGAACAGGAAACGCTGGTAGCAGGCCGGAATGTAGAAAAGCGGCCAGCGGCGCCGAAAGCCGCCGAAAACGCGGCGCGCCTCGCGCCGGAACGCCGCGGGGGACAGGCCGGTCAGCGTCGAGAAGCGGGTCGAAAAGGAGCCCAGGCTCTCGTACCCGACGTCGAAGCAGATGTCGGTGACGCTCGCATGGTCCTTCAGGAGCTCGCGCCTGGCCTCGTCGATGCGAAGCCGCGTGACGAACTCGTGGGGCGTTTCGCGGAACGCTTGCGTGAAGAGGCGGTTGAAGTAGAACGGAGAGAGCCCCGCCTCGCGCGCCGCGTCCTCGAGCGACGTCTTCGTCCGGAAGCGGTCCGCCAGGAAGTCGCGTGCGCGGCACAGCCTCGCGAGCGTCGCCGGATCGAAGAGCCGGACGCTCCGCGGGTACGGCGGATCACCGGGGCGGGGACGCGGTCGCATCCCGGGGATTATTGCCCCGGGGGATCCGGATCGTCCAGAGAGTTTGCGTCCCGTCGTTGACGAACGAGGAGATCGGCCGGTGGGTGTCGAAGTCCAGCGACGAGAGAGTCCCCCGCGGAAAGCCGCGAAGGATCATGTTCCCGTCGGCGTCGGTCGTGGGGGTCTGGCCGCAGCGACCGGCCGCCCGGCTGAAGTCGGAGAGAGGGAGAACCACACCGTCTAAGGACAGCCATGTCGATGAGCCCACGTACGGGCGCCCGGTCTCATCTTCCAGGTGGAGCGTGACAGGCGAGAGCTCGGGGGAGAGCTGCACGTCGACGCGGGGCTCGGGGGAGTCGGCACCCGGCGGCTCGATGTATGAATCCCGCAGAGCCAGCGTGAATCCGCACTGCAGGACGCCGAGGAGGTGCGGCCCGGGCCCCAGGTTGCGAAACTCGAACTCGCCGGCAGCGGTCGTCGAGGTCGTTTGAGTGAAGAAGTAGCCTTCCGCGTCGGGATCGATGCCGACGGTCGCTCCCGCCACGGGAGAACCGGCCGGATCGGTCACGGTTCCGACCAGGCGCACGCCCTTCTCCATGCGGATGTCGAGCTCGGCAGCATCGGGCGTCGGAACCACGTTCGGAAACTTCGCCGGCGAGTAGCCGTCGTCGTTGACCTCGACGTCGATCGGGTCGGAGGACAGGTTGGTCAGGGAGAATCGTCCGTCCGCGTCGGTGTCGACTCCGGACTTGAAGCGGACGGCTGGATTCTTCCCTTCCCGTGGGACCGTATTCGAGAAGTGGACCGACGCGCCCCGAATCGGGGCTCCGGTCTCTGCGTCGCGGACGACGCCCCGGATTTCTCCCGCGGGGAGCTGGACGTCGTGCTCGACTTCCGTGACGCCGGGCTCGAGCGGGACCGTCTCGGCGAAGGGAAGGTCGCTGCCCGCTGCAGACGTCGTCAGGAAAACACTGTCCCGAGCAGCCCAGAACCGCAGCGAGTAGTCGCCGAGCTCGTCCGACGTCGACGTGGGATCTTTGCCCGGCATACCCGTGACACCGGCGCGGACCGTCGCGTCCGGCACTCCCACGTCGCCACGCTTGACGCGTCCGTGCAACGTCACGGGCACGAACGTCAGCCGGACCTCCGCCGTCTCCGACGATCGCACCTCGGTTCTCTCGGTCCGTTCGATCTCGCCCGAAGCGCTCTCGCCGCGTACGACGACGAGACCCGGCTCGATGCTCTCGAACTCGACGTGCGTTTCGCCCTTCGGCGCGACGGTCTTCTTTGCGACCGGGATCTCCTGTTGACCCGGATCGAGCGCCTGTCGGGCAACGCGGACGACGAAGGTTTCGGCCGGGACCTCGGAGGGAAACGCGAGCGTGACGCGAAGACGGCCCGCCTCAGAGACGTAGAAGTCGCCGAGGTCCGCCACGCTTCCGGGCTTCGGCGCGCTGACGAGCGCCCCGCGGCGTCCGGTGCCGGGGACGACGACGTCGAGCTCCCATGCGCCGGGAGGCAGGCTCGAGAAATCCAGGGCGGCGCCGCCGGACGCGATCGGCCGCGTCGCGAAGAAGCGCGCCTCGTCCGGGTCTTCGTCCGGGTCGACGCGCCGCACGCGGGCAGACCACTTCTCGGGCGTCTTCCCGCTGCGCGCGGCCAGGATCCGGTGCCTTGAGCCTGGCTGCCCGGCCGAGTTTCGCCGGAGGCAGAGTCCGCGGCTCACCGTCCGGACGGACGTTGGCGAGAAACGCCGGTGCAAATCCCGGAGCCAGGATGGCGAGGTCCCACGCGCCGGGAGCCAGGGCGAACCGGACGGTCCGCAGCGCTTCCGCCGACTCCACCGGCGCTGCGAACGTCCGGCTCCTCTCCCACGAATCGGAGGCGTGGTCTTTCGCGACCACTTCCGCTTCATCGGCCCGATCGAGGCCCGGGAGCGGCCACGTCACGAGCGTGTAGTCCGCCGGGTAGTAGAAGGCGCGATCGTCGATTCGGTAGAAGCGGAATCCGGGCGTTGAAAGCTCGACGCCCGTGACGGGCGGCGCACCCGGAGCCGGCGCGAGTGTGGTCGCCGCGCCGGCCGCGCCCGCGAGCAGGATCAGAGCCAGCAGCATCGGCAATGTCCCTCGGTCCTGCGAGGACCGGGCTGAAGTCTCCGCCCCGGAAACTGGCCCGTCAAGCCCGGGCCTGCGATAAGTTAGGCGGCGTGAAACGCTTGGTGGACCTGACCGTCGACGACCTCGTCGCGCATCCGGTGTGGCGCTACGAGGGAGGTGTGGGTCGGGACGCAATCGTCGTTCCCGCGACAAAGACCACGCTCTCGCGCAGTGACGACGAGATCTTCCTGGCGGGGAGCGACTTCGAGCTCTTCGACACGACGAAGCACTTCGGGTTCTGCTTTCCGGCCGACGACACGGGCATCGCGTATCTGCAGCCGGTCATCCTGACGCGCTCGGGTCCGGTGAGCTTCTGGTTCGATGAGTCGCCCTCGAAGGAGAAGCTTTCGAAGCAGTGGAGGCTCCTCGGGAAGGACGAGGCCGAGATCTTTCCGGCGACCTTTCGCTGCCGCGTCCTCGTCGACGGCCGGATCATCACGGGCCGAATCACCAGCGTCGAGTCGGCGGAACCCTTGCCGAAGGGAGCTTCGGAAGAACCGCGCCGCGTCGGGATCGGCACGGGAGAGAAGCGCACGTCCCGGCGGCGTCCTGCCGAGATGGCGGTCGAGTTCACGCAGGACACCCTCTACGGAACGGGTGTGACGAGCGACATCTCGCGGCGCGGCATGTTCGTGCGCACGACACGCACTCCGGGAACCGGCCCGATCGTGCGCCTGACGGTGCACCTGCCGGAAGGACGCAAGCTGTTCCTCACGGGAAAGGTCGTCCGAAGTCAGAGGACGGGCCCCGGGTTCGGACTCCGGCTTTCCGGCGAGTGGCCGAACTTCGAGGATCTCTTCCCGCGGCGGCGGAAGTAGCCTCGCCCGACGGCGTTTCGCGATCTTCTTCGTCGATTCTCTGAGCTTTGCGCGAGCTCGCGCGCATGCAAGTCCACTGCCGGCACTCATGTTGCACGCTTTTTCCAGCCGCGTCGCCGGGATCGGAATGGGGAATGTCGATCTCGGCCCTCGCCGTTCGTCAATCCAGTGTGGGGACGATCATCCAACTCGAGGAGGCCAGATGCTGACTGATGGAAAAGTACACACCATGCTGCCGGTCAAAGACTTGAAGGAGGCCGAGAGGTTCTACGGAGGGATCCTGGGGCTTCGTAAGGTCCACGAGGAGAACGGCGGGGCCGTCACCTATGAAAGCGGCGGCGCGACGGTCGTGGTTTACGTCTCCCAGTACGCGGGCACGAACAAGGGCACCGCCGCGTCCTGGAGCGTGAAGGACGTCGAGAAGGAAGTGAAGGAGCTCAAGGGAAAGGGAGTGTCCTTCGAGCACTACGACGACCTTCCGGAAACGACGCGGAAGGGGGATACGCACTTCGCCGGTCCCATGAAGTTGGCCTGGTTCAAGGATCCGACGGGAAACATCCTGGGACTCGAGAGCCGGGCGTAACCCGGACGCTTCGAGCACGTTCTCGGAATCTGCAGGAACAAGGAGAGCCGACGTATGTCCGTAAGAAGCCCAAGAAGAAGGACCGCCGCCCTCCGGGACCGGCGCGAGCTCGTCGTCGAGCGCACGCTCGATGCGCCGCGCGACATCCTTTTTCGCGCCTGGACCGATCCCGCGCTCGTGGCGCGGTGGTGGGGCCCGAGAGGATTCACCAACCCCGTCTGCGAGATCGACGCGCGAGAGACCGGAGCCATCCGCATCGATATGCGCGGTCCGGACGGCACGATCTATCCGATGGCCGGCGTCTTCGGAGAAATCGTCGTTCCGGAAAAGCTCGTCTTCCTGAGCGCGGCGCTGAACGATGACGGCCATCCGCTGTTCGAGACCGAGAACGTCGTGAGGTTCGTCGAGCGGCAGGGGAAGACTTCCGTCCGTATGGTCGTTCGCCTGGCCTGGTGGTGGCCTGAGGCCCCTCCGTATCTGGGCGGGATGGAGGAAGGATGGGAGCAGAGCCTGGAGCGCCTTGCCCAAGTCGTCGCGGACGCGGATCCGGAGAGAGCGTGAAGGCCCGCGAGACGGCGGCTCCTGAGGTTTCCGACAACGAGATCGTCGCCAGCCGGGCCTTCGAATCGCCGAGGCCTCGGGCCTATCGCGCGTGGATCGATCCGGACAGGGTCGGAAAGTGGTGGGGACCCGCGGGCTTTACGATCACGACGCACGAGATCGATGTCCGTCCGGGAGGCGTCTGGCGGTTCACCATGCACGGTCCCGACGGCGTCGACTACCAGAACAAGATCCTCTACGTCGAGATTGCGGAGCCCGACCGCCTGGTCTACGACCACGTCTCGGGTCCGCGCTTCCACGCGGTCGTCACCTTTGGAGACGAGCCGGTCGGCCGGACGCGGGTCACGGTCCGCATGGTTTTCGAATCGGCCGCCGAGCGCGATCGGGTCGCCGAGAAGTTCCGCGCCGTAGAAGGACTCGGCCAGACGCTGGAGCGGCTCGGCGAGCACGTGGCGCTGCGGTGAAGTCTCGCCGGGACCGGCGGCGCCGGAGTTACCGCTTCCGGGTGCGAGCCCGAGTGCGCGCGGCCTTCTTCGCGGCCCGGGAACGCGCCGCGGCGCCGCGCCGCCGAGCGCTCGACCGAGCCTGCCGCGCCAGCGCCACCTTCGAGGCCGCCGACCGGCCTTCCCGTCGAAGCGCCTTTTTCGTGGCGCTCGATCTCTTCGGGGAAACCTTGGAAACCCCTCTTTTCCCGCGCGTCCGGTCGCGCGCCGCGGATTTGCGCGTGGTCGCCGAGACCGTTCCCTCCTTCGGGGGTGGAAGCGCCACTCCCGAGCGGCGCGCCTTGGAGAGTCCGATGGCAATCGCCTGTTTCGTCGACCGGGCGCCGTGCTTGCCCTCTCGCACGTGGTGCATCTCTTCACGAACGAACTCGCCGGCCTGCGTCGTCGGAGATTTCCCTTCTCTCGCGTCCTCGTTCGCGGCCGCGAGGGCTTCTTCGTCCGTGTCGGGGTGCTTTTGACGTTCCGCCATAGTGTTCTCCTCGAAATCCTGCGGCCGCAAGAAGCTTGCCAGCTTCCGAACAGCGGAACGGCGCCGCACTTCGATCGGTTTGCCCGGGCCTTCGTAGTACTTTGCGTCGGCTCTGGAATCCCGAGGAGGAAGATGAGACGGGCCCCTCGATGACCAATGTCCCGGATCCCGGCGCGGTCATGGGCGCGGACGGTGTGCCGGTAGGAGAAGGAGCCGTCGCCGCGTCCGCCGCGATCCCGGCGCCGGCGGCGCCGGGTCGAAAGACGTTCGATCGATCGCTCGTCGAGGGGCCGATCGGACCGGCCGTATGGAAGATCGCCTGGCCGACGATGCTCCAGAACGTCATCGCGGGCCTCCAGGGGATCATCGACCACGCGATGGTCGGCCACTTCGTGGGCTACACCGCCAACGCGGCGATCGGCGTCTCGTGGCAGATCGTGATCGTGGTCATCGTGTTCGCGAGCTCGGTGTTCAGCGGGATGGGCGTGCTCGTGGCGCGGTTCGCGGGCGCGAACCAGCCGCATCGGGTCAACCGGGTCGTCTACCAGTCGTTCCTGACGGCGGCGGGCCTCTCGATCCTCCTCGGATCGCTCGGTTGGCTCGCTGCGCCGAGCCTTCTCGACCTCGTCAACGCGGCGCCCGCCGTCCGTGCGCAGGCGATGCCGTTTCTGCGGGCGATGCTCGTCGGAATCCTCGGCATGATGATTTTCTTCATGTTGAGCGGCGCTTTCCGCGCCGCGGGAGACGCGCGCACGCCGCTGCGGCTGGGCCTCCTGATGACCGGGCTGACGATCGTCTTCAACGTGATCCTGATTCCGATCTACGGCACGCTCGGGGCCGCGCTGGGCACGATCGCGAGCAGCACGATCGTGTCGGCGTACGGCCTGTGGCGCCTGACCCGCCCGGAGTCGGTGATCCACTTCGAGCCGGGCATGCACAAGGCGCCGGACCTGGCGATCATCCGGGAGCTGTTCCGCTTCGGTCTTCCCACCGGGGTCCAGGGGATCGCGATGAACGTCGCCGGCGTGCTGCTTCTGCGTTTCATCGGTTCTCTCCCGCAGAGCGCCGCGGCCCAGGCGGCCTTCGCCGTCGGCTACACGGAGCTCTTCTCGCTGATCACCTGGACGTCGGTCGGCCTGATGGGCGCCACGGCGGCGATCGCCGGCCAGAATCTGGGAGCGGGACGGCCCGACCGCGTGATCGAGGGCGTTTGGGTCGCGTCGCGGATCGGTCTGGGCGCGGCGGTGGTCGTCGGCGCGCTGTTCCTGGCGGTGCCGAGGCTCCTTCTGGCCGTCTTCGGGATGAAGGATCCGGTGGTGCTCGGCCTGGGTGTGCAGCTGCTGCGGTTTCTGTCGCTCTCCGGGCTTTTCATCACCGTGGCCCTGTGTTTTACGGGCGCTCTGCAGGGCACCGGAGACACGCGGAGCCCGCTCTACATCTCGATCGTGTCGCAGATCGTGGTGCCCCTGGGCCTCTGCGTGCTCCTCCAGGGGACGCGCGGACTGACGCCGGCCGGCATCTGGACGGCGATCGTTCTGGGCCACATGACGCGGTGCGTGCTCTCGGTGGCCCGGTTCCGGATGCAGAGGTGGCGGGGGATCGAGGTGGCGATCCCGTCGTGATGCGGCGGAAGGGATGATCACGCCTCATCGGCGACTGGTCATGTCATTTCCGGCGTAAGTGGTCATTGCACGCCGCCGCTCTCCAAGAGAGGCTTTCGCGAGCCGGACGCGAAGAGGACGTTCGGTGACCGGGCGGCTTTCTCGCCTCGGCCTGGAGTTGCTCGTGCTTTCTCTCGTGGGTTCGAAGTTGGCATCCGGACAGCAGGGGAACGCAGCCGGTAACACTTGCTGCCCCGTCGTGGAGCTCCGGCAGTACACCCTTCACCCGGGGCAGCGCGACGTCCTGATCGATCTGTTCGACCGTGAGTTCGTCGAGACCCAGGAGGCCGAGGGGATGCGAGTCATCGGCCAGTTCCGCGACCTCGACAACCCGAACCGATTCGTGTGGCTTCGGGGATTCGCCGACATGCCGGGACGCGCGCGATCGCTGGGAGCTTTCTATGGGGGCCCCACGTGGAAAACGCACAAAAATGCTGCGAACGCGACGATGATCGACTCCGACAACGTCCTGCTGCTCAAGCCGGCGCGGCCGGCATCCGAGTTCTCGGTGGAGAAGCTCCGACGTCCTGCGCCCGGCGCGACCCAAGTGCCGAAGACACTCGTGGTCGCCACGATCTACTACCTCGATGCGCCTCCGGATGAAGCCTTCCTGGATTCATTCGAGCGCGAGGTCCTTCCCGGCTTTCGGTCCGCGGGCGCTTCCATGATCGGTTGGTTCGTGACCGAAAGCAGCCCCAACACGTTTCCTGCGCTTCCCGTTCGAGAGGGGGAGCACGTGATGGCCTTCTTCTCGTTATTTGGGGACCGGGCGGCGTACGAGAAGTATCTCGGTGTGCTGGAGCGTTCCGGTGGCACGCCGAAGGCCCTGTCGAGCCGGCTCAAACGCCCTCCCGAGACCCTTCGGCTGTCGCCCACATCCCGCTCGCTTCTTGGGAGTTGACGCCCGGCGGGCGCGCGGGCGCGCGGGCGCGCGGGCGGGCGGGCGGACGGGCGGTTATAGGCTCGTTTTCTTTGTCGATCCCGCGGCAACCCGTTCGTCGCCCGGGTAGAGCCAGGGTTCGAACCGGTCGAATCCGCCCGGGGCCCGGCTCGGGACGTACAGAAAAGGAGACAGTCCGATGAAAGTCATGGTGTTGATCAAGGCCAACGAGAAGTCCGAGGCCGGCATCCTGCCGAGCGAGAAGCTCTTCACCGAGATGATGGCCTTCAACGAGAGGCTCGTGAAGGCTGGCGTGATGCTGGCCGGAGAGGGCCTCCACGCGAGCTCGAAGGGCAAGCGGGTTCGCTTCCACAACGGAAGAGTGACGGTCGTCGACGGCCCCTTCGCGGAAACCAAGGAGCTACTGGCTGGTTTCTGGATGTGGAACGTGGGCTCCCTGGAGGAAGCGGTCGAGTGGGCCAAGCAGATCCCCAATCCCGACGACGAGACCGACGGCGAGATCGAGATCCGTCCGGTCTTCGAGGTCGGCGGCTGTGCGGACATTCCCGAAGACATGCGCGAGAAGGAAGAGCGCCTGCGCGCAGAGATCGTCCGAAAGATCTAATCGCCGCGACGTTCCGAGAGCCGGGCCTCGAGGGCGCGCACTCGAGGCTCGAGCTTCGGATCATTGATCCTCCCGGCCTCTTCGGCGAAGGACGCCGTCGTCCCCCGCCAGCGCAGCGCCTCAACGTCGTCGAAAAGCGGCGCGTCGACTCGGAGGGTCGCGAGATGTTTGAAGAGCAGCGCCGCTTCGCGGCGAGGACCGAGGGCCTCGGGAGGGGAGTCCTCGAGCCGGCCCCAACGCTCGATGAACCGCGCCGCCGTCTTCGGGCCGATAACCGTCGATGCCCGGATATCCGTCGGCGGCATCTCCGACGAGCGCGAGGTAGTCCGGGAATCGCACCGGCGTCACGCCGAACTTCGCGCTCACCGCCGTCGGCGTTTCGGATCTTGCCGCTCTTGCGGTCGACCTGCACGACGCGATCGCCGACGACGCACTGCGCCAGGTCCTTGTCGGGCGTCCAGATGCAGACCTTCTCGACGCGCGGGTCCTCCGCCGCCAGACGCGCCGCCGAGGCGAGCGCGTCGTCGGCTTCGAGCTCGACCATCGGCCCACACCGACGACGCCCATGGCGGTCAGCGCGTCCTCGAGCGGATGGAACTGCCTCCAGAGCGCCGGCTCGATGCCCTCGCCGGTCTTGTAGCCCGCGCCAGAGGTCGTTGCGAAACGATTCGATGACGTGGTCGGTCGCGACGCCGATGTGCGTCGCTCCGCCCTCCAGCATCTGCAGCGACCGTGTGCAGGACGCCGACCACGGCGCCGAACGGCGGGTCCGTCGCCATTGCTGAAGCGCCGGAGCCCGTAGAAGTGGCGGAAGAGCTCGTACGTGCCGTCGACGAGGTGAACGATCATGCGCGCGGCCCGACGATATCGGACCGCTCACCGGAGCGCCGAGTGGTCACATCGGCTTTCGCGAAAGTGGTCATTGAGCGAAGCTCAAGCCGAAGGAAGTCTTTCTTACGGACCCGTGTCGATTTCGGGTCCCGTCATTCGTCGTCCTGATAGAGGCAGGGATTGGCGGTGGATCGGAGCCGGCGTCCCCCTCACAAACGAAAGGAGATACGTCGATGCGATTCCTCACGATGGTCAAGTCGAAGGAGCCCTGGGGACAGCCGCCGCAGGCGCTGATGGACGCCATTGCCAAGCTCGGCGCCGAGTCGTTCCAATCCGGGAAGATGGTCGAGACCGGAGGTCTCGCGCCGAGCGCGTTGGGCGCGAAGGTCCGGCTGGAAAACGGAAAGGTCACCGTCACCGACGGGCCGTTCTCCGAAGCCAAGGAAGTCATCGGCGGCTACGCGATCTTCGAGCTTCCCTCGAAGAAGGAAGCGATCGAAGAGACGGTCAAGTTCATGCAGCTCCACAAGGACCACTGGCCGGGCTGGGAGGGCGAGACCGAGGTCCGGCCGATGTTCACGATGCCGGGCCCCGGCCAGAAGTCCTGACGGAGGGGCGGAGGAGGACGCCATGAAGAAGCGAATCTGGGCGGGCCGCGTTCTCAGCGGGTTGGGGGTGGCATTTCTGGTCTTCGACATCGTCATCAAGTTCACGGGCGCGGCGCCGGTCGTCGAAGCGATGGAGCGGCTGGGATATCCGGTGCGGATGGCGCCGGTAATCGCAATCATAGAGATTCCGTGCCTCATCTTCTATCTGATACCCCGCACGTCCGTCCTCGGCGCGCTGCTGTGGACGGCCTTTCTCGGCGGAGCCACGGCGAGCCAGGTTCGCATCGGCGAGCCGCTCTTCAGCCACATCCTGTTCCCGACCTACGTCGCGCTGTTGCTGTGGGGCGGACTCTGGCTTCGCAACGACCGCCTGCGCGCGCTCGTTCCCGTGACGCGCCCGCAGGCCTGACCCGATATGTCCAAGGAGAACGAACGATGCGATTCATGATGCTGATGATTCCCCGAGGGCTACGAGAAGGCCGAGCCCGGCGCGATGCCGGATCGCCAAGGCCGTGGAGGCGATGATGAAGTACAACGAGTCGCTGCAGAAGGCCGGGGTGCTGCTGGCGCTCGACGGACTGCACCCGCCGTCGATGGGCGCGCGGGTCTCTTTCCGCGGAGGAAAGCCCAAGGTCACCGACGGGCCCTTCGCCGAGGCGAAGGAAGTGCTCGGCGGGTACTGGATGATCCAGGTGAAGTCGCAAGGAAGAGGCGATCGAGTGGGCCAAGCGCTGCCCGGCCTCCGACAACGAGATGATCGAGATCCGCCAGGTGCAGGAGATGGCCGATTTTCCGCCGGACGTGCAGGAGGCGGCGGCGGGATTCAGGGAGCTGCAGGACGCGCCGGACAGCAGGCGCAGCCTGACCTGAGGCGATTCGAAGCGAGTCGCGATTGGCGCATGACCGCCGATCGCCGGAGACCGTCTTCGCTCTCGTCGGGCGCGTCGAGCGCTCTGACAGATGTTCTGATCGGTAGGCGTGGCGGCTTCCGAGACGCATCGCGCCATCGAGGCAGTCTGGAGGATCGAGTCGGCCCGGTCTGATCGCGGGCCTGGCGCGAATGGTCCGCGACGTGGGCTTGGCGGAGGATCTGGCGCAGGACGCGCTCGTGGCGGCGCTGGAGCAGTGGCCCGAGACCGGCGTTCCCGACAACCCGGGCGCCTGGCTGATGGCCACCGCGAAGCACCGGGCGATCGACCTGCTGCGCCGCGACAAGCTCGCTGAAGCGCAAGCACGAGGAGCTCGGCCGCGAAATCGAGGGCCGGCAGGACGCGGCCGTGGACGACCTGGACGCCGCGATCGACGACGCCGTGGGCGACGATCTGCTGCGGCTGATCTTCATCGCCTGCCATCCGGTGCTCTCGGCCGAGGCGCGCGTGGCGCTGACACTGCGTCTGCTCGGTGGCCTGACGACCGAGGAGATCGCGCGGGCGTTTCTCGTTCCGGAGCCGACGATCGCTCAGCGCATCGTGCGGGCGAAGCGCACACTCGCGGATGCGCGCGTTCCCTTCGAGGTGCCGCGCGGCAGCCGAACTGGCGGCGCGCGCTGGCCTCGGTGCTGGAGGTGATCTACCTGATCTTCAACGAGGGATACACCGCGACCGCCGGCGAGGACTGGATGCGGCCGGCGCTCTGCGAGGACGCGCTTCGCCTCGGCCGCGTCCTGGCGGAGCTCGCTCCGGACGAGGCGGAGGTCCACGGTCTCGTGGCCCTGATGGAGATCCAGGCTTCGCGCGCGCGCGCGCGCACCGGGGCCTCGGGCGAGCCGATGCTGCTGCTGGAGCAGGATCGCGCGCGCTGGGACCACGTGCTCATCCGCCGCGGGCTCGCGGCTCTGGAGCGCGCCCAGAGCCATCGGCGGCGAACGCGGTCCGTACGTTCTGCAGGCCGCGATCGCGGCGTGCCACGCGCGGGCGCGGATCGCGGAGGAGACCGACTGGGCGCGTATCGCCGAGCTTTACGAGGAGCTCTTCCGGGAGGCTCCGTCTCCCGTCGTGGAGCTCAACCGCGCGGTCGCCGTCGGAATGGCGTCGGGACCGGCCGCCGGCCTCGCGCTCGCCGACCGGCTGGTGTCGGAGCCCTGGCTGGAGGAGTATCACCTGCTGCCGGCCGTGCGCGGCGAATTCCTCGAGAAGCTCGGCCGCTACGAGGAGGCGCGCGCCGAGTTCGAGCGCGCGGCTGCGATGACGCGAAACACCCGCGAACGGGAGCTTCTCGCCGGGCGCGCCGCCGCGTGCGCGGGCGGGTCGGCCGGATCCCCGCCGCAGTCCTAGGTTCTCGTGAATGCCTGATCGGCGGCGGCTCGAAGGAGAGTGTTCGCGGTGACCGAGAATCGGGTGGCAACGCGGCGCGAGTGGATCGGCCTGGGAGTGATTGCGTTCCCGTGCCTCCTCTACTCGATGGACCTGAGCGTCTTGAACCTGGCCGTTCCGGCCCTGAGCCGGGACCTGCGCCCGAGCGCCTCGCAGCTGCTCTGGATCATCGACATCTACGGCTTTCTCGTGGCCGGATCGCTGATCACGATGGGCACGCTGGGCGACCGGATCGGCCGGCGCAGGCTCCTCATGATCGGCGCCGCGGCGTTCGGGGTCACCTCCGTCATCGCCGCCTTCTCGCGGAGCGCCGAGATGCTGATCGCCGCCCGCGCCCTGCTCGGTCTGGCCGGGGCCACGCTCGCGCCCTCGACGCTATCGCTCATCCGCAACATGTTCCACGACCCGAGAGAGCGCACCGTCGCGATCTCCGTCTGGATCACCAGCTATTCGGTCGGCGGCGCGATCGGTCCGCTGCTGGGCGGCGTGATGCTCGAGCACTTCTGGTGGGGCTCGGTGTTCCTGCTGGCGGTCCCGGTGATGGTCCTGCTGCTCGCCGTCGGGCCAAGACTCCTGCCCGAGTTCCGCGACGAGAGCGCGGGCCGGCTCGACCTGGTGAGCGCGGGGATGTCCCTCTCGAGCGTGCTGCTGGTCATCTACGGCCTGAAGAAGATCGCCGAGGATGGATGGGCGTTGATGCCAGCAGCGGCGATCGCCGCGGGAATCGCGATCGGCGTCGTGTTCGTGCGAAGACAGCGCGGGCTCGCGGATCCGCTGATCGATCTCGATCTCTTTCGCTCGCCGGCCATCGCCGGGGCGCTGGTGACCTACACGCTCTCTCTGTTCGTGGCGTTCGCGGCGTGGATCTTCATCGCCCAGTACCTGCAACTGGTGCTCGGATTGACACCCCTGCAGGCCGGCCTCTGGACCCTGCCCTGGTCTCTCGGATTCGTGGCGGGATCGTTGTGGACGCCGAAGCTCGTGCGCCGCTATCCGCGGCAGCTCGTCATGGCGGCCGGCATGGTCATGGCCTCCGCCGGATTCGTCGTGTTGACGAGAGTCGGCGCGAGCTCGGGGCTCGGCGCGATGGTGACGGCGTCGGTCCTCTTCTCAGTGGGTCTGGGTCCCGCGGTCACGCTGGTGACGGACATCGTGCTGGGCGCCGCGCCTCCGGAGAGGGCGGGAGCTGCCTCGGCGCTCTCCGAGACAAGCGCGGAACTCGGAGGCGCCCTGGGGATCGCGATCCTCGGAAGCGTCGGGGTCGCGGTCTATCGTGGTGCGATGGCCCTCGCGGTTCCATCCGGCGTTCCGCCGGAGGCCGCAGTGACGGCTCGGAGCACGCTCGGCGGCGCCGTAGCGGCGGCCGCGAAGCTTCCCGAGGCGGTCGCAGCGCCGCTGCTTTCGTCCGCGCGCGAGGCTTTCACGGTCGGATTCCAGCGCGCGTCGTGGATCAGCGCCGTCGTCTGCGCCGGGCTTGCCATCCTCGTGTGGCGACTCTTGCCGGAGGAGACGGCCAGCGAGAAATCCGGGGAGCGGTCGGACGAAGAGGCCCGAAAGGCGTCCTCCGGTACTTAGAGCCCGACCTCGGGCCGACCGATCGGTTTCCGGCGCCCCGGATGTCGATCCCCGCGTCCGTCGTTCGACTCCTTAAGTGGACGTAAAAAAGATGGTTGGAAACCGGAACGTCGCGCCGCCGTACGGGTTTGAGGAGACGCGCCGATGTGACACACTCGGAGTCTCTCCGGCCGTCCCCTCGCGGAATCCCGGAATCCGAGGGGCGCTTGGCGGCTTATTTAGCGAAATGAGGGGTTACCCCTTTTCCCGTTTTCCGGCGTGGGAGGACTTTCGGGCATGAAAAAGCGGATGTTCCTGATGCTGACCGCGGCGGCCGTCTTCATTACGGCCATCGGCGCGGTCAAGTACGGGCAGATCAAGAAGGGCATGGCTCAGCACGCGGCCTTCAAGATGCCGCCCGAGGCCGTCACGACCGTGATCGCGAAGCCGGTCGACTGGCCGGCCACGCTGTCCTCGATCGGCTCCGTGGCCGCCGTTCGCGGCGTCGTCGTGAGCTCGGACCTCCCGGGCATCGTCGAGAAGATCGCGTTCGAGTCTGGGAAAGCGGTCCGCGAAGGCGACCTGCTCGTCCAGCTCGACACACGGCAGGAGCAGGCGCAGCTGGCGGCCGCGCGGGCGCAGAACGACCTGGCGAAGGTCAGCCTCGACCGCCTCACGGGCCTGCGCCAGAAAGGCATCGCAGCGCCAGGCGGAGTGCGGACAACGCCGACGCCGTCCGGAAGCAGGCCGAGGCGCGGATCGGCGAGATCCAGGCGACGATCGCGCGCAAGACCATCCGCGCGCCGTTCTCGGGCGATGCTCGGAATCCGGCAGGTGAACCTCGGCCAGTACCTGCACGAGCGGCAGTCCGATCGTGCCGCTGCAGGCGCTCGACCCGATCTACGTCAACTTCTCGGTGCCGCAGCAGGAGGCGGCGCTCCTGACGCCCGGCGACACGGTGCGTGTTGCGGCCGAGGGCGCCAAGCGCGAGGCGACGGGCAAGGTCACCGCGGTCAACTCGGTGATCGACGACGGCACCCGCAACGTCCAGATCCAGGCGACGTTTGCCAATCGCGACGGCAGGCTGAAGCCCGGGCATGTTCGTGACGACGTCACGTCGCGCTCGGCACGGCGTCGAAGCGTCATCCCGCTGCCCGCGGCGGCCGATCAACTACGCGCCGTACGGCGATTCGGTCTACGTGGTCGAGACGATGAAGAGACCCGAAGGGCGAGACCGGACTACAAGGGCGTGCGCCAGCAGTTCGTCAAGCTCGGGCCCCGGCGAGGGCGACCAGGTCGCGGATGCTCTCGGGGGTCAAGCCCGGCGAGGAGGTCGTCACGTCCGGCGTGTTCAAGCTGCGCCCGGGCGCGGCCGTCCAGGTCAACAATTCGACGACCACCCGTCGAACAATCCGGCGCCCAAGCCCGAGGACAGCTAGACATGAAGTTCACGGACATCTTCATCCGGCGACCGGTCCTCGCGATCGTCGTCAACCTCGTGATCCTGATCGCCGGACTGCAGTCGATCCGGTCGCTCTCCGTCCGCCAGTACCCGCGCAGCGACATCGCGGTCGTGACGGTGACGACCGTGTACGTCGGCGCCAACGCGGACCTCGTGCGCGGCTTCATCACCACGCCGCTCGAGCGCGTCATCGCCAGCGCCGACGGCATCGACTACATGGAGTCGTCGAGCGCGCAGGGCGTTCAGCACGATCACCGTCCACCTCAAGCTCAACTACGACACGAACGCCGCGCTCACGCAGATCCAGGCCAAGGTGGCCCAGGTGCGCAACGACCTGCCGCCGGAGGCCGAAGCCCCGATCATCGAGCTCGCGACGGCGGACACCGAGTTCGCGTCGATGTATCTCGGCTTCTCTTCCGACGAGCTCGACCAGAACCAGATCACCGATTATCTCGATCCGCGTCGTCCAGCCCAAGCTGTCGGCCGTCTCGGGCGTCCAGCGCGCCGACATTCTCGGCGGCCGCACGTTCGCCATGCGCGTCTGGCTCAAGCCCGAGAAGATGGCGGCCCTCGGCATCGCGCCCAACGACGTCCGCACCGCGCTTTCCGAGAACAACTATCTCTCGGCCATCGGCCAGACCAAGGGCTCGATGACGTCGGTCAACCTGGTGGCCAACACGGACCTGAGGACCGCGCAGGAGTTCCGCCAGCTCGTCGTGAAGGAGAAAGACGGCGTCGTGGTGCGGCTGGGCGAGATCGCGGACGTCGTCCTCGGCGCCGAGAACTACGACTCCGAAGTCCGGTTCAACGGCCAGACTGCCACTTTCATGGGCATCTGGGTGCTGCCGAACGCGAACTCGCTCGACGTCATCAAGCGCGTGCGCAGGGAATTGCCGGACATCCAGGCCCAGCTGCCGGCGGGCATGAAGCTCGGCATCCCGTACGATTCGACGGAGTACATCCAGGACGCGATCAACGAAGTGCTCTCGACGCTGACCGAGACGCTCTTGATCGTCATCGTCGTCATCTTCCTCTTCCTGGGCTCGTTCCGCGCCGTGCTTATCCCCATCGTCGCGATCCCGATCTCTCTGATCGGCGCTGTGTTCCTGATGCTCGCGTTCGGCTTTACGATCAACCTGCTGACCCTGCTCGCGATCGTTCTCTCCGTCGGTCTCGTCGTGGACGACGCGATCGTCATGGTGGAGAACGTGGAGCGGCACCTCGCCCTCGGCGAGAAACCCTTCCCGGCCGCGATGAAGGCGGCGCGCGAGCTCGTCGGACCGATCATCGCCATGACCATCACGCTGGCGGCGGTGTACGCGCCGATCGGCATCCAGGGAGGTCTGACCGGCGCTCTGTTCCGCGAGTTTGCCTTCACTCTCGCCGGCGCCGTGATCGTGTCCGGAATCGTGGCCCTGACGCTGTCGCCCATGATGGGCTCGAAACTCCTGAGAGAGGGCGCCGCCGAGAAGGGCTTCGCGGGCATGATCAATCGCCACTTCGAGCGGGTGCGCCGGCTCTACGGCCGTCTGCTCTCGAGCACGCTGCAGTACCGGCCGGTGGTGTTCACGCTCTGGGTCATCGTCGTGGCTTTGATCCCGGTCTTCTACATGTTCTCGGCCAAGGAGCTGGCTCCCGTCGAGGACCAGGCGGTCGTCTTCGGCGTGATCCAGGCCGCGCCCAACGCGACGCTCGACCAGACGAGCCTCTTCACCGAGGAGGTCTTCAACGTCTACAACGCTTTTCCCGAGAAGAAGGCCGTCTTCCAGATCACGTCGCCGAGCGGCGGCTTCGGGGGCATGGTGACCAAGCCCTGGAGCGAACGCAAGAAGAGCACCCAGCAGCTCCAGGTCGAGGCGGCCATGGGAATGACGAAGATTCCCGGCATCCGCGTGATCACCCTAGTGCCGCCGGCTCTCCCGGGAGGCGGCAGCTTCCCGGTCGATTTTGTCGTCGCGTCGACGGCGGAGCCCGAACGGCTGACCGAGTTCGCCAACCAGCTCGTCGGCAAGGCGTACGCGAGCGGCATTTTCATGTATGCCGACTCGGACCTGAAGTTCGACCAGCCGCAGGCCGAGATCGTGTTCGACCGCGACAAACTGCGCGCGCAGGGCGTGGATCTGGGCCAGGTCGGCCGCGATCTCTCGACGATGCTCGGCGGAAACTATGTGAATCGCTTCTCGATCCAGGGGCGAAGCTACAAGGTCATCCCGCAGGTCAAGCGCGCCGAGCGGCTCACGACGGACCAGCTTTCCAACATCTACGTCTCGGGCGCCGGCGGAAAGCTCGTGCCGCTCTCGACGTTCGCGACTCTGAAGACCTCGACGCAGCCGCGCGACCTGAAGCGCTTCCAGCAGTTGAACGCCGTCCGCATCCAGGGCGTTATTCCTCCGGGCGTTCCGCTCGACTCGGCGTTGAAGGTACTCGAGGTCGAGGCGGCGAAGATCCTGCCGAAGGGCTTCACCGTGGACTATGCCGGCGAGTCGCGGCAGCTGCGCACCGAGGGCAGCAAGTTCCTCTTCACGTTCCTGCTGTCGGCCATCCTGATCTATCTGGTGCTCGCCGCCCAGTTCGAGAGTTTCCGCGATCCGTTCATCGTCCTCGCGGGATCCGTGCCGCTCGCGCTCTCCGGCGCTCTGCTGTTCTCGTTCCTCGGCGTGACGACGCTCAATATCTACAGTCAGGTCGGACTCATCACGCTCGTCGGGCTGATCGCGAAAAACGGAATCCTGATCGTCGAGTTCGCCAACAAGCTCCAGGAGACCGGCCTGCCGAAGCTCAAGGCGGTCGTCGAGGCGTCCGAGACGCGGCTGCGCCCAATCCTGATGACGACGGCCGCGACCGTCATGGGGCACATGCCCCTGGTTTTCGCCCGCGGTCCGGGAGCCGGGGCCCGCAACTCGATCGGCTTCATGCTCGTCACCGGCATGATCATCGGCACCACGTTCACTCTGTTCGTCGTGCCGTCGATCTACGTGCTCGTGGCCAAGACGCACAAGAAGATCGAGGCGGAAGTCGAGGCCGAGGTGCCGCAGCTCAAGGAAGCCGCGGTCTAAACCGGGCTGTCATCCCGAGCGCTCCTACGCAGTCATCCCGACCGTAGCGAGGGATCCCGAACTCGACCTGCGAGGACGGCGATCAATCCCGGGATCCCTCGTCGCTCCGCGCCTCGGGATGACAAGCTCGAGCCCGTCATCCCGAGCGCGAGCGAGGGATCCCGTCGTCGGCAGGCTCTGAGCCAACGGACGGCTCGCCGAGTCCGGGATCCCCGTCGGTTACCGCCGAGCTTCGCTCGGCGTGGGCTACTGCCGTGGGCCTGCCGCTGGTGGCCGGCTTCGCTCCTCGGGATGACAGGCGAGTCAGTCCCGCGGTACTCGTCCCCGGTCCACTGCCCATGCCGCCACGGCCAGGATGCCGTACAGCGCCAGCGCCTGGACGGCGAAGGCGCGGTCGCTCGGCGGGTCGGGCATGAGGGGCGTCGCGACGGCGATGAGCGCGAGCGCGGCGGCGAACACGGTCGTGGCGATCCCGTACCCGCGGCTCGTCGGGCGCCTCGTTTTCCGATAGACCGCGAGGCCGACGGCGAGGACCAGAAGCTCCGCCGCAACGGCGGCGGCCGGGTGATTCCACAACCCCAGGCCGATCTTCGGCGAAGACGGATCCAGCCCGAGTGGCAGATCGCGCGTGTGCATCGGCACGTCCAGCAGGAAGTGGGAGAAGACCGCTCCCCCGAGGACGCCTGCCGCCATTCGCCGGTCGCGTGAGCGCAGGTGCCGGGCGGCAGCCAGCGTGACGAGGGCGGTGACTGCCGACCAGAGGAGGGCGCCCAGGAGGCTGTGCGTGTAAGGCATCCAGTACAGGTCGTAAGGATTGTAGGCCGTGTAGCCGTGGACGATGCGGAGCTTTTCGATACCCAGCAGCACGAACAGGGCGAACAGGATGTCGAGGAGCTGAACGGCCAGGAACAACACGGCCAGCGAGAGGCGTGGAGCCGGCTTCTTGCCTGCGAAGGACACCCCGTAGTGCCCGACGAACATTTGTCGAAAAGCTAATCGCAGTCCTCGCCCGCCTGCAACGAGGAATCGGGTGTAGCGTCCGTCCTGTAAGCAGCGGAACTGATAATGACCAAGCGGCAGTGGATCGTTCTCGTTCTCCTGACCTTCGGAATCGCGGCGGCGAGCCCACAGCAACCTTCGAAAGTCACGCCGGATCCCCCTAAGGGATCGCCGCGCGAGGCGGAGCTCGCGAAACGGGCGGCCGAGATCGTCGAGGCCTTCTCCGACGAAGACGCCGTCTTCACCCGGGACGGAAAACGCGTTGTCTTCGTCTCCAACCGTGACGGCCTGCCCCAGCTCTACATCGCGGACGCCGACCGGCCGGAGGCGCCGCCGACGCGGATCGTCAAGACGACGGAGCGGATCAACGGCGCGTTCCCGCTTCCGGATGGAAAAACCCTGATCTTCACGTCGGACCACGGCGCCGACGAGAACTGGTCGGTGTTCACGTGCGGCCTGGACGGAAGCGGCCTCGCGGAGCGGACTCCCGGAACGAAGATGCAGCGGGGCGTTCCGCTCGTCCCCGACGGCGCGCCGCAGACCGCGTTCTACGGCGCGCGCGTTCAATCGAGCCCGGCCTCGAGCATCTACGAGCTTTCGCTGGCCCCGGGCTCGAAGGAACGGAGGATCTACGAGGACAAGCTCCCCGGCGGGCTCGCGGACGTCACGCGCGACGGCAAGCAGGCGCTCTGGGTCCGCTTCCCGAGCGCAAGCGACATGCACCTCGTGCTGGTCGACCTCGCCAACGGCGCCGGGCGCGTGATCTATCCGCCGGAAGGCGGCCCAAAAGTGTCGATCGGGAGCGCGTCCTTCTCGGTCGACGGCAAGCGGATCTTCGTCGCGACCGACGCCGGCGGCGAGCAGGGGCTCGTCCTGGCGTTCGACGCGAGCGGCAAGGAGCTGGCGCGCTACGCGGAGACGCGGTTCCCGGGAGCCGAAGTCGAGTCTCTCGTCGTCTCGAAGAAGGGCGACCGCGTCGGCTTGAGCCTCGGCGCCGGCAACCGCAACGACGTGCGGATCCTCGATGCGGCGACCCTCAAACCGACGGTGGAGGTGACGATGCCGCTCGGGACCGGCGGAGTCGGCTACTTTTCAGAAGACGGGAAGCTCCTGACCGCGGGCTGGTCAACGCCGGACGCCCCCGGTTCGATCTATGCGATCGACGTCGCGACTGGCAAGGCGACGCCGTTGCGCAAGGAGCCGCGGCCGACGCTGGATCGCCTGCCGCCGGTCGACGCCTCGATCATGGAGGTGCCCGCCTTCGACGGGCTGAAGCTGCCGACCAACGTTTATCTTCCGAAGGCCGGGGGCGCGCAGAAGCGGCCGGTCATCGTCGTGTACCACGGCGGACCCGCCGGGTCCTCACAGATCCGCTGGTCGCCGACGGTGCGGTTTTTCACGTCGCTCGGCTATGCCGTCGTCGAGCCGAACGTCCGGGGGTCGGGGGGCTTCGGCCGCGCGTTCGAGATGGCCGACAACGGTCCGAAGCGTCTGGACGCGTTCAAGGACATCGAGACGACCGCGCGCTGGGCGGCCTCGCAGCCCTGGGCGGACAAGGATCGTATGGTCGTATACGGCGGCAGCTACGGCGGCTACACGGTCCTCATCGCTCTCGAGCGCTGGCCGGGGCTCTGGAAGTCGGGGGTGGATCTCTTCGGCGTCGCGAACATGGCGACGTTTCTCCAGTCGACCAGCGGCGTCATTCGCGAGATCTTCAAGCTCGAGTTCGGGGACCTCGAGAAGGACGGCGCATTCCTCAAGACGATCTCTCCGATCGAGGAGGTCGACAAGATCCAGGCGCCTCTCTTCGTCTACGCGGGCGCGAACGACCCGCGGGTCCCGCGGCCGGAGTCGGACCAGATCGTCCAAGCTCTCCGCGCGCGGAAGGTTCCCGTCGAATACATGGTGGCCGAGAACGAGGGCCATTCGCTCTCGCGCAAGGAGAATCAGATCGCGTTCTTCAGCCGCGCGGGAGTGTTTCTCGAGTCCGAGCTGAAATAGCGGGCCGAGCCATGCGACGAGCCCTCCGGCCCCTCCTCGTTTGCGCAGGCCTGGCGACGGCCGCCCTCGCACCCTCCGCCACGAACAAGCCGGTTCTCCACGGCAAGCACTGGATGGCGATCACCGGCAAGCCGCTGGCGGCCACCGCCGGCGCGATGATCTTCCAGAAGGGCGGCAACGCCGTGGACGCCGCCTGCGCGATGCTCGCGGCGCGCTGCACGATGTGGGACACGCTGGCCTGGGGCGGCGAGACGCAGGCGCTGATCTACAACCCGAAGACGCGGCAAGGTCATCGGCATCAACGCGCTCGGCGTCGCGCCGACCGGCGCGACGCCCGAGTTCTTCCACGGCCGAAGGGCATGCCGTATCCGCCGGAGTACGGCCCGCTGGCCGCGGTGACGCCGGGCACGCCGGGCGGCCTCATGCTCGATGCTGGCCGAGTACGGCAGGCTCTCGCCTCGAAGAGGTGCTGGCGCCGGCGATCGAGATGGCCGACGGCTATCCGATCGAGGCCGCAGCTCGCCGACGGCATCGAGCGCGCAGAAGGCGCACGATCAAGCAGTGGCCGTACTCCGCGGCGCGTCTTCCTGCCCCACCCGGGCGAGGCCGCGAGGCGCCGCGAGCCGGCGAGATCTTCCGCCAGCCGGACCTGCGCGGCGACGCTGCGCAAGCTGGTCGAGGCGGAGCAGCAGCGCGCTCGCGGCCGGCAAGAGCCGCAAGGAGGCGATCCACGCGGCCTACGACCGGTTCTACAAGGGCGACATCGCCGCAGGAGTTCGTGCGCGGCGACGCGGGAGCAGGGCGGGCTGATCACCGCGGAGGACCTGGCGCGACTGGAAGGTCGAAGATCGAGGAGCCGGTGCAGACGACCTACAAGGGCATCGAGGTCTACAAGCTCGACGTCTGGACGCAGGGCCCGGCGATGCTGCAGGCGCTGAACATGCTCGAGACCGATCGACCTGCAAGGCGATGGGCTACAACAGCGCGCGCTACATCCACACGCTCTACCAGGCGATGAACCTGGCCTTCGCCGACCGCGACTTCTACTACGGCGATCCCGACTTTCCGCCCGAGGAGCCGCGGCGCGGGCTGCTCTCGAAGGAGTACGCGAAGGCGCGCGCGCAGAGATCGACTGGGACGAAGAACGACCCCAACGTGAAGCCGGGCGACCCGTATCCGTTCCAGGGCGGCGACGAACCCGTTCGCGGATCTGCTCGAGAAGTGGCACAGCCGCGCCGCAGCGGCCGCGAGCCCGACCGCGATCGCGCGAGGCGACGCTCGACGTTCGACGAGGCGTTCCGCGCCGGCACGACGTCGATCGAGGCCGCCGACGCGAGGGCTGGGTGGTGTCGGTGACGCCGAGCGGCGGCTGGGTGCCGGCGGTGATCGCCGGGCACACCGGCATCGGCCTGAGCCAGCGGATGCAGAGCTTCGTGCTCGATCCGGCGCGAGAACCCGTTCAACGTGGTCGAGCCGGGCAAGCGCCCGCGCGTGACGCTCACGCCGACGCCTGGCGCTCAAGGACGGCAAGCCCTACCTCGCCTTCGCGGTGCAGGGCGGCGACACCCAGGACCAGAACCTGCTGCAGTTCTTCCTGAACGTCGTCGAGTTCGGCATGAACGTGCAGGAGGCGGCCGAGGCGCGCCAACATCAACAGCTACCAGATGCGCAGCTCCTTCGGCGACCACGAGTCGCGGCCCGGGCGCATGACGATGCAGCGACGTCGCGCCGCCGTGGGTGCGCGCCGAGCTGCAGAAGATGGGCTACACAGCTCGAGTTCGAGCCGAGCGACCTCGGGGCCGATCAACGCCATCTTCTTCGACCGCGAGCACGGCACGATGTGGGGCGGCTCGAGCAACCACGGCGAGGACTACGGCGATCGGCTGGTGAGCCGGGTCCCGATTTCGCCGGTTTCGCTGGTTTCGCAGGGCACGGGGGCGGCCAGTCCTCCTCGCCGCCTTGCCGTAGAACGAAAAACTCGCCGGAATCGGGACCCTTGGTGTCGCGCGAGAACAGCAGGGACTTTCCGCTCGGGGAGAAGATCGCGCCGATCTCGGACCCGTTGACGTTGACGTCGGGCGGGAGCTTCGTGCGCGTTTGCCACTGGCCCTCCGCGCTCATCTTCGACTCGTAGAGGCCGCCGTCGGCCATGATGATCATGCGTCCTCCGTCGGGCGAGATGAGCGCCTCGTACTCGTCGCCGGGAGTGTTGATCGCGGGCCCGAGGTTCTCGAGCGCCCACTGTCCGTGACCGTCGGAGCGCGCCCGCCAGATGTCGGTCTTGCCGAGCCCTCCGGGACGATTCGAGCCGAAGTAGAGCCAGCCCTCCGGGCCGAAGCGCGGGAACCATTCCTGGCCGAAGGAGTTCACGGGCCCGGGCAGGCGCACCGGCGCCCCCCACGCGCCCGACGGTGTCCGGTCCACGCGGTAGATGTCGAGGTCCTTCTTGTTCTTGATGCCTTCGACCGGACGGCTGGAGATGAAGTAGAGGCTCTTTCCATCGCCGGTGAAGTACGGATCGGCCTCGACGCCGCCGCCGGCGAAGCTCGGCTCTTCGGGCTTCGACCATCCCGTGGCGCCGCAGTGGCTGACGAGAATCCGCCAGCCTTCGAACTTGGGCGAGCTCCTCACGAAATAGAGATCGCCGGTCACCGGGTCGAACGCCGCGTGGGATTCGAATTGCGGGCTCGAGATTCCCT
Source organism: uncultured Acidobacteriota bacterium (assembly GCA_963733815.1). Lineage (GTDB taxonomy): Bacteria > Acidobacteriota > Thermoanaerobaculia > UBA5066 > Gp7-AA6 > DAHUXD01. Next base: position 137,383 of record CAVTEG010000009.1, read on the forward strand.
CCGGCTTCCAGGGCTTCACGTCGGAGGCGAGCGCCGTCGAAGCGACGAGCAGGACGACGGCGGAGCGTGCGACTGTCATGGAGGGCATTCTAGACGCGAGCGCCGCGGTCGCCGCTTTCGGACGCGGACCTACGTGTTCGAGAAGATGGTTTCCTCGGGCGGGAACGGGGCGTGGAAGCCGGGCTCATTCTCCCGCGCCAGGGCCAGCAGCTCCCGAACCTCACCTTCGGTGGTCGGCGCGTAGTACTCGTAACAGAGCTCGACGGACTCCAGAGGAGACGGCGTCCAGAGGCAGACGACGGTGTCGGCGAGATTGCGAATCTTCTCGATCGCCCGGGCCGACGCCACCGGCACCGCGACGAGAACTTTCGCCGGTTCCCTCGCTCGCAGCGCCAGGATCGCGCTGCGCATGGTCGCGCCGGTGAGCATTCCGTCGTTGACCAGCAGGGCCGTCCGATCCCGAACGGAAACCGGCGCAACGCCGCCCAGGTAGTCGCGCTCGCGCCGGGTCAGGTCGGTCCCTCGCAAACGGGCGGCAAGCGAGGCTTCCGCCGGCGAGAGGCCCTCGCGCCGCAGAGTTTCCAGATCCAGGACTCGGGTGCCGCCCGAGGACACGAAGCCGACCGTCAGGTCCCGACGATGCGGAACGCGGACCGGCCGCACCAGGAACGGATTCAGCGGAGCGCCGAGAGCGCGGGCGATCTCGTAGGCCACCGGCACGCCGCCCAGCGGCAAACCGAGCACGACCGGGTCCGAAGCCCGAAGCTGCGGCGCGAGGCGGTCGGCGAGCTGTTTGCCGGCCTCGCGACGATTCAGGAACATCGAGGCCATTTCACGCAAGAAACCTACCACTCAGCGGATGCGGAGCACGATCTTTCCGAGGATGCGACCCTTCTTGATGCGCTCGTGCGCCCGGGCCGCGTCGGCGAGCCGGTAGGCTGCGAGACCGAGGACCTTACTTTGTCTCCCATGGTCACCATCCTTCACATGTCCTTGAGGTACTCGTGCACGAACCGCACCGCCATGGCCCCCTCGCCGACGGCTGACGCCACGCGCTTGACGGAGCCGGAGCGCACGTCACCGGCGGCGAACACCCCCGGGCCGCTGGTTTCCAGCAGGAACGGCGATCTCTTCGCCTTCCAGAGCGGGGACTGCGCCAGCTCCCGCCCGGTGCGCACGAAGTTGTCCTCGTGCTTCTCGATCTCGGGCGGGAGCCATTCGGTGCCCGGCGTCGCCCCGATGAAGCTGAGGAGCGCCGAGGTATGGCTCGTCCGCGTTTCGCCGCTCTTCCGGTTCACGACCTCGACGGCGCCCACCCGAGAGTTGCCCACGATGCGCCGGACCTCCGTGTTCAGAAGAACTTCGATGTTGGGGGTCTGCTCGATCCGCTGGGCGAGGTAGGCCGACATGTCGCGGTCGAGAGTGTCCCCTCGAACGACGAGATAGACCTTGCGCGTGGTCGTGGCCAGGAAGACGGCGGCCTGCCCGGCGGAGTTGCCGCCTCCGACCACCACGACGTCCGAGCCCACGCACATCTGCGCCTCGTTGAAGGTCGCGGCGTAGTAGACGCCGGAGCCCTCGAACTGCTCGCAACCCTCGACGTCGGGATAGCGGGACTGGCCACCCGTCGCGATCGAGACACCGGGCCAAATGGTCTCGCCGCCCTCGAGAGCGACCACCGAATACGCGTCGTCGAACGAGAGTCCGGCGACAAGCGTCGGATGGACAGAAGCTCCGAAGGTTCGCCTGGTGCACGGCCCGGTCCGCCATCTCCGCGCCGTGGTGCCGGTGGAAAGCCGAGGTCATTCTCGATGCGCATGCTGGCGGAGGCCTGGCCTGAGGGCGCCTGGCGCTCCTTCACACCGTCGAGAGTCACTGGACGCTCCATAACCGCGGCCCCACCCCGCCGGACCGGCGCCCGCGACCGCAAGGTCTAGACGGTGGCTCGACGGCCCTTGATGCCCAGCGCCTCGGCCAGATCGGCGTTCCGAGGGATTGCGCAACAGAAGCTTGTTGCCCCAGGCCACAACGGGCGTGTCCTTGTCCGTGAGGCCAAAACGCTCGAGCAAAACGGCGACGTCCGGGTCGGTCTCGATGTCCAGGAACCGGAAGAGAATGCGGTTCCGCGACAAGAAATCCCCGAATGCGAAATGTGTCCTTCGAGTAACGGGACCCGATCACGCGGGCACCCACGAACTGGCCCGCCTCGCGGAGCAGCTGCCGGCGGGCGATGAACGCGTGCAGGATGATGTCCCCCAGATCCGGGCACGCATTCAGGAACTGCCTCACGCCATCCGACGAGATCGCGTAGACCTCGCAGGCGGTCCTCGCGACGGCGCTCGCCAGCGCGGCACGGCCGGTCAGAATGCCCACCTCGCCTGTGAACTGGCCCGGACGGTGGATCGTGATGGTCTTGGGCGCGTCGCCGGTCTCATCCAGGATCTCGACCTCCCCGAGATGACGACGTAGAACTTGTAGTTCTTTTCTCCGGTCTGGAAGAGCTTCTGCTCGGCTGCGTACCTCTCGCGCGCCGCGGACGTGCAGCGCCCGAGCTTGGCGAGGTCGGCCTCGTCGAACGTCGGAAAGGCGACGGACTTGAGGTCCTGGTCAGTCAGGTTGCGCTCCTCCCCTTACCGTCGGCGATGGGTGGGTGAGCCCCGGCGGCCCGCCGCCCGCCGTTCGAGACCGGTCGCGCGAGCCCGCCAACCCGCGAACGATTCATGCGAAGAACCGGATGTCATCGATGTAGCAGAACGACCAGACGCCCTGGGGGCCGAACGCATCCACGATCGGATGGTCGGTCATCCGGAAATGACGGTCGGCGTGCCGCTGCTTCGAGTTCTCGCAGCAGCCGATGTGCCCGCACGACCGGCACAGGCGAAGTCCCCGCCAGGTGAATCTCTGGACCATGCACTCCCCGCAGACGTACATCTCCGGCTCGACGTGGGGGATCTGCATCACGGGCATGTGGGGACACCTGAGCTCGGCTTCTTGGCGGGAAATCGGCCACCGGACGAGCTCCACGTTTGGGTGCTCACGAGGCGCGGCGAGCAACCAGGTTTCGTGTCCCTCCGGATCTCCCGCCCGGGCACCGGGCCGGCGGCTGGCCATTGTCTGCCTTGTGATCATGAGGTCCTCCCTTTTCTGGCCTGCGGTAGGTCCGCGCCAATAGCGGCATTGCGACTCTTCGACATGCGTCCTTCGGCGTAGGCTTCTCCAGGCAGCCCGCGCATCGGGCGGAAGGAGCGGGGAATGACGAACAAAGAGACGTTGCCGCCAGTCGGCGTTCGTTCGCCGAACGCTGGCGCCAGAATGACCGTCTACAACGCTTCGAGTCCCTTGTGGGCGCGATGCTCACGGTCATCGTGACCTGCGTCGTGATCGTGGCTGTCTATCGGCGGCCGTGCGGGTCATGGGCGGCCTGGTTCTCGGCATCATCGATCCGCTGAAGCCGGAGGTCGTGCAGACCGTCTTCGGAGAGATCATGACCGTGTTGATCGCGCTCGAGCTTCAACCACACCCTCCGCTATTCGGTGGCACGGGACCAGAGCGTGATCCAAACCAAGACGGTGCTGCTCATCGCGATCCTGGCTCTGGCGCGTCGGTTCATCCTTCTCGACCTCTCTGCGACGGACGGCGTCGAGTTGTTCGGGTTAGGCGGCCCTGACGGTGGCGCTCGGAGGGACCTACTGGCTGATGCGGGAGCGGGATGATCAGCCGGAGTGCCGGCGAAGTGAGTCAGAGCGACGATTCGAAGACAGTTCTCCACAAGTTCCGAACGGGGCGGAAGTCCGAACCGCTCGGGTCGTCAAAGAGTTATGCAAAAGACCTGCCGGGCTGGCGGATCATGGCGCCGGCTCGCGGTCTTCGAAAAACACCAGCACGGTTTCCAGAAACATTCGCCGCCCGCGCTCCGGCCGGTCCAGATGGACGTGGTGCGTGGCGTTTGGGATGACAACGACGCGAACGCCTTTCGCGTGGACGAGGTCCTTCGCCAGGCGTTCCCGATCCTCGGGCCGCGACCAGAAGTCGCGCTCCGAGGCCGTGATCAGGACGTCGGCGCGGATGCGCGACGCATCCCAGAGCGGCCGGCCGATCGCGAGCGCGAAGGAATCTTCCATGGCCCCGGACGGGGCGCGAAACGCCGGCGGGTTGTGCGTTCGGCCGGCGGGATCGCTGTCGAGCGCGGCCTCGACATAGGCGTCGGCGACTACGGGATCTCGCCAGAGCGACTTGTCCTCAACCGGAATGCTGCGATCCCAGGCGCCGAGCGTCGACGCGGCGGTCGTCCAACGGTACGCGCCGAAGGCCTTCGCGTTGAACCGACCGGGATGCTCGGGGTCCTCGAGGTCGGTTCCGTGGCCGAGGAGAGGATGCACCCCGCTTCCGGCGTAGAGAGTGTTGTGCATGACGAGGTGCCCGACCCGCCCCGGAAAAAGTGCGGCGTAGTTTCCGAGCCAGTGCCCTCCCGTCGCCCAGCCCAGGAGATCGACGCGCGCAGCGCCGGTGCGTTTCCGGATCCATTCCACGACGGCCGCGACGTCGCGCACGACCTCGCCGGAATGGACGAGGGGCGGGTGGGCCTCGGGCGGCTCCGACATCTCGGGCGGCCGGGTCGAGCGTCCGTAGCCCCGCGCGTCCATGACGAACGTGACGTGCCCGGAGGCGGCGAGATCTTCCGCAATCGAGCCTCCGGGCACTTCCAGGTCGAAGGACGCGACGCCGGGAACCCGCGCTCCGTGCAGGAGCAGCAGCGGCGCGCCCTTCGATGCCGGAGCGGAGCGGCGAACTTCCCGCACGTAGAGACGGATGCCGGGGTCGCCGGCGACCATGTGATCGGTCCGGACGATCTGAAGCGAGGGCGCTGGACTCGCGAACGCGAGCGCGGAAATCAGAACGAGGCCGAGCGGATCCATGCTCGCAAATCTACTCCGGTGCCTTCACGCGAGGCGGCCACCACGATCACCCGCGCGAAATGGATTCTCTTCATGCCGCCCTTCTATCAGGAAGCGCGGCGTTGTGTCCCGCGCGGGATGTTGAAGATTTTCTTATCCGCCTCCGAGGACTGGCACTGATTTTCGGTGGCGCGGTGCGGGCTCCGCGCGGCGCAGGACTTCGGAGACCGCGAGGGAATCGCGGATGCCGAAAAGCAGGTCTCGGATCTCGAGCGGCGATCCGCCTCCTGATTTCGTCCGCGCGTCCGGCCCGTTCGTCCCCCGCGCGCCCGCTTTCCTGAAACCTTCGCAACCGCGATCCGTTGGAGCCTCAGGTTTCCGGAAGGGAGGCGGCATGCGGAGCGTCGGCGGGCGGCTGGCGGCGGCGGTGGTATGGGGATGGGCGGCGGCCGGAGCCATGGGAGCCGAGTTCCCCGCCGAGAGGATGTTCGACACGGTCGACGTCGCCCCCGGCGTCTACGCGTTCGTTTCCCCCGAGACCAACGGTCCGATTCCGAGCGGCAACGTCGTCGCCGTCGTCGGGGACGACGGAGTGCTCGTCGTGGACTCGGGACGCTTCCCCACGCTCGCGCGGCGCATCGTGGCGGAGATCCGCCGCCGCACGGACAAGCCGGTCCGCTACGTCGTCCACACGCACTGGCATCTCGATCACATCGCCGCCGACAACGTGTTCCGCGAGGCGTTCTCCTCGGCGATCTTCGTGGCGCACGAGTTCACGCGGCGCAAGATCGTGGAGAAACAGACGCCTTACGTCCGCGACCTCGCGGCGACGGACGAGGGCTACGTGAAGTACCTCGAGGAACGCATCGCGAGCGGGAAGCGGCGGGACGGGTCGCCGCTCTCGGACGAGGATCGGCGCCGTCTCGCGAGCCAGATCGGCGATCTGAGGCTGGAGATGGCGGAGCTTTCCGGAGCGTCCGTGGTCGCGCCGTCGTTGACGTTCGAGTCGGGGCTCGATGTGCATCTGGGCCGACGGGACGTTCGCGTGATGTTCCTCGGCAAAGGGAACACGGCCGGCGACACGGTCGTGGTCGTGCCGGATGCGCGCGTGGTCGTGACGGGAGACCTGCTCGTCTCACCCGTGCCGTACGGCTACGGCTGTCATCCCGCCGCCTGGATCGAGACACTCGAGCGCCTGACGTCTCTGGAGGCCACCGCCATCGTCCCGGGCCACGGTCCGGTGCAGCACGACTGGGAGTACGCGAAGAAGGTTTCCGCGCTGCTCAAGGCGCTGCGCGTGCAGGTGGCGGAAGCCGTCGCGCAGGGCGCCACGCTCGAGCAAGTCCACGAGCGCGTCGATCTCTCGCAGTTCCGGAAGGACTTCGCCGGCGACCGCGCCGACCGCGCGGCCGCCTTTGGCGACTACTTCGAGTACTCGGCGGTGGAGCGGGCGTACCAGGAGGCGACGGGCAAGATGGCGGAGGAGTAGCCGAGGCTCCGGAGCGAGCGCTACGCCGTTTCCTGTATCCGGGCGGAAGCGCCGCGACCCTTGCGCGCCGCGATCCGCGCGGCGATGCGACGCACGCACTGCGAGAACCGGTCGATCTCGGAAACCAGGGGATCGTCGCCTCCCTCGGAGGTCAGCTCGAGCGTGTGGCGGTACGCGATGCGCAGCCGCACGTCCGCCCCCAGAGCCGCCCGAGAGAGGCTCGAGCCGCCGGCGGCCGGAATGGGTCTTTCGCAGAGCACGTGCTTGCCGGCCCGCGCCGCCCGCATCGCGTACTCCACGTGCAGAGCCTCGGGAAGGACGACGTAGACGATGTCGACCTCGGCGTTGTGCGCGATGCGGTCGTAGGTGTCGAAACCGTAGACCGCCTCGTCCGGGATCCCGTAGCGGCGCGCCAGCGTCTCCATCGAGGGCGGATCTCCGCCGACGAGGGCGACCGCACGGGATTCCCGACAACGGGAGAACGCGCGAAGGACCTGGGAGAGCGTTAGTGGACCGAGGCCCACGAGCGCCCAGCCCACGCGACCTTCGCGGACCGGGCGCTGCGGCTCTCCCTCGTTCACCGGGATCCGGCCGGCGCGTTGGCGGGAGGCATCGAGCACCGATAGGCCGTGCCTTGCCGCGCGTCGTCGCTGGTGATCAGCAGATAGTTCGCGCCTTTTTCCCGAGCCATGTTCGTCAGGTGCTGCTGCGCCTCGACGTCCGAAACTTTTTCGTCCGCCTTGATGGTCTCGACCTTGACGTCGTCGATCTTCTGGCAACTCGCCACGACCGACGGGTCTTTCGTCACGGCGATCGATTCGAAGCCGTTCTTCGCGCACGCGCCCACCACGAGAGCTGCCGCCATCACACTCAAAAATATCAGGGAATACCGTTTCATTTCCTATGATCCTCCACGGGGTATCCCTGCAAGAGCCGCGCCCGTCGCGAAACCGTACAAAACCTGCTAACGGAGGAGCCGCGCGATTGCGGTTTCGGCCTCGGAGTGAAGCGTGGGAGGCGCCCCGTAGAAGGCCTCGGCGGCGCGGCCCTGCCGGTCGAAGAGGAGCAGCGTGGGCACGGCGTTGACGTCGCCGAAGGCCCGCGCGATCTCGGGCGTTCCCATCGCCCAGAAGAGCGGCAGCTGAAGCTGCCCGGTGAGCTTGCGGACGTCGTTCTCCTGTGACTCGACGGCGAGAGCGAGGATCTCGAGCCCGTCGCCATGGCGCTTCTTCAGGTCGCCGAGCCAGCCCAGCGTGCCGCGGCAGGGCGGACACCAGGTCGCCCAGAGCTCGACGAGCACGACTTTTCCAAGAAGATCCTTACCCGCGACGCCGCGGCCGTCGAGTCCCGGGATCGTGACCGCGGGAAACGCGGCGACGGCCGCAGAGGCGCGCGGCGATGCCACCGTCCGCGCATCCTCTTTGCGGCCCGCGAGGACGAGGCCGATCATCTTGGAGAGGTCATCGTGGAAGCGCCGGTGGGCCTCGGCGCTCTTCAAAGGAGCGTAGCGTCCGCCCTTCTCCTTCGCGTCCTTTCCGTAGAAGCCGAAATCGTTGGGTGTGGCGACGAGCACGTCGTCGACGAAGATCGCCGGATATCGCGTGACGCCGAATCGCTTCGCGAGGGCCGAGTCGCCGTAGTTTTCGGCGACGAAGCGCGCCTGTCCGCCGAACTCGGCCACCGCGCTCTGGGCCAGCAAACTTGCCGGATCGGAGATGTTTCACGTGTACGGCCAGCGCACCAGCGTGACCGTGACCCGTGCCGGCGGGCGCGGCGGCACGGGGCGCGCCGGCGAAAGGGCCGCGAAGTACGCCGGCAGGACCTCCGTAGCGATCGCCGGGGCCCGCTCGAGCGCCGGCTTCCTCTGATCGAGCTCCGCCTGCGCGCTCTCGAGGAAGGTCCGGCCGATCGTGTGGTCGACGCCCGGCTCGGCGAGAGCGCGGCCGAGCTCCGCGAGCCGCGCGGACAGAGCCTCGGCCGCGACCGGCGCCGATGCCGGCGACAACAGCGCGACCGCCTGGACCGTCTGGAGGTACCGCAGCATCGCTCCGTACCGCAGGCCCGCGACGTCGAGCTCGCGCGCCTCCTTCAGCCGGGAGCTGGCCCCGATGAAATCCGAGTGGCGATCGATCGAGGCCGGCGGCTGATAGGCGGCGAGCAAGCGCGCCTCGAGCGCGTCGAGCTCGGGAACCAGGGACCGCAGGGGAGGGGATTTGCCTTGCGTGTCCTCGGACAGCCGCCGGCACAGCGCGGCGAGCTCCCCCTGGGCGCGCGCCTCGCCGATGTAGAAGAGGCCGGCGTCCGGCATGGTGTTGCGCGCGTACTCGAGGCTCGTGTCGTAGAAGATCTTGACCTGGGGGAGCGAGGCTTCCCCCGTGGCGCGTACGGCGGCGGGCCGCACCCCGTCGAAAGACGCCGCGGCAGGCATCGTGAGGCCCGCGCGGAGAACGCCGCCCATCCGTTCCCGCTCGCGCTCGAACGCCGCTTCGTCCTTGCGCTCGCTTTCGGAGCGCTCGTCGACGTAGGCCGAAGCGGAGAGCAGCATCCGCGCCGCGGCGAGACGCTGAAGAGCGAAGTTCCGGCGCCCGGCCGCGAGCGCCGCGCGCGCCTCCGCGAGCGCCGGCCCCGTGGCTTTCTGAACGTTCGCCCAGTCTTCGTCGCTCGACCTGTGCTCCCTCGCGAAACGAGACCAGCGGTCGATCTCCTCCGCGAGCGGGTCGGCGCGCGTCCCCGGCGAGGCACGCGAGGAGACCTGCGTGCCCAGAGTCGCGGCCGAGATCGCCAGGGCCGCGCCGATGAAGAACGCTCGCCGCATGCGCATGACTGCGTGCGACTTAAGCACATCCGCGCCGAGAACGTCCCTCGTCCGCCGGCCGCGGCCGTTCGTCCGCGCCCTGTGGGCGATCGTGTCCGGGGGGTCTCCGGCGGGCGTAGGATCCCGCGGTGCCCCGCCCGGACGCGACGACGCCGGAAAGAGTCGTTCTCGTGACGGGAGCGACGTCGGGAATCGGCCTGGAGACGGCGCGCGCGCTCGCGCGCGAAGGCGCGCTCGTCATCCTCGGCGCGCGCGACCCGGTGCGCGGACAGGCGGTCGCGGATGAGATCGAGCGAGGCGGAGGCCGGGCGGAGGTTCTTCCGATCGATCTCGCATCCTTCGCCTCGGTGCGGGAAGCGGCGCGGCGGTTCCTCGAGGCGCACCGGAGGCTCGACGTCCTCGTCAACAACGCCGGTGTCGCGCTTCGCTCCCGACAGGTCACGGCCGACGATCACGAGCGGACCTGGGAGACCAATTTTCTCGGCGGCTTTCTGCTGACGCGCCTGCTGCTGCCGGCGCTGAAGGCGGCGCCGCGGCCCCGCGTGGTCAACGTCAGCTCGGAGGCTCATCGCACGGGGCGGATCGACTGGAGCAATCTCGAGCTCGAGAAAGGCTACGGCGCCTATCAGGCCTACGCAAACACCAAGCTCGCACAGGTTCTCTTCACGCGAGAGCTCGCGCGGCGCGAGCCCCGTGTGGGCGTCAACGCGGTCCACCCCGGCACGATCGCCACGAGCATCTGGCGCGAGCTGCCGGCGTGGTTGCGCTGGCTTCCGCGCTTCCTGTTCCCGTCGGCGGTCAAGGGCGCCGCACCGGTGTTGCGCCTGGCCTCGTCGCCGGATCTCGACGGCGTGACCGGCCGCTACTTCAAGAAGCTCCGCGAGGCTTCTCCCACCTTTGCCGGCCGCAACGACGCGGATGCGGCCCGGCTCTGGGAGACCGCGTCGAAGGCGACGGGCGCGCCCTGATCTGCCGCGGTGGCCCGGGTCTTGCTCCATGAGGCGCGGAGACGAGGTGCGCCCTGTATGCGGCGCCCCCGCACGAGAAAGGAGGACGCATGGCCGCCGTACCTCGCCGTGCTTCCGAGTTCGTTTACGCACTCACGCGGGTCGTCGTGGGCCTGCTCTTCGCCTGCCATGGCGCGCAGAAGCTTTTCGGCGCGCTGGGAGGCGAGCGCGCCGGCGAGCCGCTCATAATCTTCGCCGGCGTGATCGAGTTCTTCGGCGGACTCCTGATGGCTGTGGGACTGGCGACGCGTGTCGCTGCCTTCCTGTCGTCCGGCGAGATGGCCGTGGCGTACTTCAAGGCCCACGCGCCCGGCGGGTTCTGGCCGATCCAGAACAAGGGCGAGCTCGCCATGGTCTACTGCTTCCTCTTCCTTCTGATCGGGACGCTGGGAGGTGGCCGCTACTCGATCGACGCGCTCATCCGCGCGCGCCGGCCGCCCGAGCACGGCCTCGGCGAAGCGGCGCTGCGCATGGCGAATCGGTAACACGTCGCCTTCGCTTGCGAGGAGACCTGCGCCTCCATCGCGGCGACTCACCAGCGTCTCACCATCCGGCGCACCGGGCCGCGGCTCGCGGAACACGCTCGACCGCGGCCCTGGTCTCCTCGCTGCGCTCCGGCTCCCGCGGCGCGAACCTCTTCCCCCCCTTCGGTCGGGAGACTATTCGCGCCGCGAGGTTCTCGCGCCAGGCTCCCGGCAGGAACATGCGAAACGTCGAAGACGGCATGTGCGTCGCGAGGTTGACCACGGCGTCCTGGCCGGAGACGGCGCGGGCCACCGCGTGGGGATCGAACAGGTCGAGGTCCACGGCGGCCGCTCCGGCGCGTTCGAGGGCGGCCCGCTTCTCGGGGGTCCGCGCCGCGGCCGCGACGAGGTGACCCGCCGCGGCCAGCAGCGGAACGACGCGGCGCCCGACGACGCCGCTGGCGCCGGTGACCAGAACTCGCAAGGTTCCTTCCCGATATCTCCTCGTTATTCCAGCTTCGCGTCCATCGTGATGCGGGCTTTCAGGAGTCGGGAGATGGGGCAGTTCTTCTCGGCGGACTCGGCGGCCTGCCGGAAAGCGTCGCTCGAAGCTCCCGGGACCTTTCCGACGAGCTCGAGATGCGACTCGGTAATGGTCCAGCCGGCGCCGTCCTTGTCGAGCGAAACCGTCGCCGTCGTGCGCAGGCTCTCGGCGACCAGGTTGGCTTTCCCGAGCTCGGCGGAAAGCGCCATCGTGAAGCACCCGGCGTGAGCGGCCGCGACCAGCTCTTCGGGGTTGGTTCCCTTTCCGTCTTCGAAGCGGGTCGTGAACGAATAGGGGGTTTCCTGGAGAATTCCGCTGTCGGTCGAAAGCGATCCCTTGCCCGTCTTCAGGTCCCCGCGCCATTGCGCCGTTGCTCGCCGCTTCATCGCCGTCCTCCTGTCTGGAAGCCTTTCATTCAAGAATCGCGCCGGGACGTTTCGTCACGGTTGACGCCGCGGATTCGGCGTCGATAGATTCATCCGCGTGAACCGTCGTCTGGTTCTCGCCCGTGGCGGCCGTCGCTGTTGCTGTAGCGGCGTCGCGGCGGAGCGCACGTAACCCGGCCGCGCCCGGCGGGTTCCGCTCCGATCCGCGACGGCGTCCCGGCACATTGGTGTCACTCGAATCGAAACACCGAATCCGGAAAGGACGATTCATGAGCAAGATTCTCAAGGAAGTTCTGGCCGCCAACGACCGGTACGCCGCCGACTTCGGCGAGCGCGCGGGGCTGGCCATGCCGCCCGCGCGCAAGTTCGCGATCCTGACCTGCATGGACGCGCGACTGGACCCGGCCAAGTTCGCCGGGTTGTCCGAGGGCGACGCGCACGTCATCCGCAACGCCGGCGGCCGTGCGAGCGACGACGCGATTCGATCGCTCGTCATCTCCTACAAGCTGCTGGGAACTCGGGAGTGGTTCGTCATCCACCACACCGGGTGCGGCATGGAAACATTCAAGGACGACGACATCCGCCGGCTGCTCGCGAGCAGCCTGAAGACGGCGAGCCTCGGCTCGGACGGCTGGAAGGATCCCGGAGGCGGCGAAGGGTCGGTCGAGGCCGACTTCGTGGACTGGCTGACGATCGGGAATCGGGAGATGAGCGTCGAAGCCGACGTCCAGCGCATCCGGAGCCATCCGCTGGTCCCGCGGGACATTCCGATTCACGGGTTTCTCTTCGACGTGAAGACCGGCAAGTTGAATCCGGTGGAGACCGGCGACAAGCGTCGTCCGCCAGCTGCGGCCCCCAGGCCCTCGGGCTATTCGGCGCGCAGGGCCGCCGCGGGGTCGATCCGGGCCGCGCGCCGCGCGGGAACGTAGCTCGCGATCAGCGCGATCGCGAGCAGTCCCGCGGCCACGGCGGCGTAGGTCCGACGCTCCCGGTCTCCGCGGTCCAGACGATGCCGGGGATCGTCTCGCAACGAGGGCCTCGTTGCCGAGCTCGCGGCGTGCGGCCGTCTCGGCGGCCTCGGGCGCTTCGCCGCGGGCCACGCGATCGGCCGCCGCCATGCGGACGTGCGCCCGGATCTCTTCGTCGAGCTCGTGTTCGCGCCGCCTCCGGAAAAAGTCGAGCATGGAGACATCCTACAGCCATGGATGCAGACAGCCTACATCCTTGAAGGGATACGCCGACATGGCCTCGAGGTTTCGCACCCGTTGACGCGCGGCCCTTCGCGGGCGTAGCCTTTTCCTCGCGCCGCACTCCGGCCGTCACCCGCCCGATCCGACCCCTCTTCGGATCCTCGGCGCGGGGAAAAGGGGGATGTCCCCGGAGATGGGTTGGTTTGTCTTTGACCGCGGCTGGCGCGGAGAGGGGACGCGGCAACCGCCGTCGAGGACGACATGCCGACCAACCTGAAAAAACTGGTTCGGGCCCGGATGGGGAAGACCGGGGAAAGCTATGCCACGGCGCTGCGTTACGTGCGCCGGCGCGCCGCGAGGCTTCGACCCGTGGAATCTCCGTCGAACGCTCCGGTCCGTTGCGCCCGCATTCGGTATCGCGACGCCGTCCGCCGCGACCCGGCGATCGACGCCTACGTGCGCTCGGTCGAGTCCCCGCTCGGTGCCACGCTCGCGCGGCTCGTCTCTCTCATCCGCTCGTCCGTGTCGGGGCACGACGAAGTGCTGTTTCGGGGCGCGCCTTCCTTCTGCCTCCAGGGCGAGCCGTTCTGCTACCTCGTCGGTTATCCCAAACACGTGAAGCTGGGCTTCTGCGACGGAGCCTCGCTGTCGGATCCGGCCGGATTGCTCCGGGGCAAGGGCAAGTACATGCGGCACGTCCCGCTCGCGCCCGGAGAGACCTTTCCGGGGGCCGCGATCGCGCACCTCGTCGCGCAGTCGGCACGCCGCGTGCGCGCGCGCCAGAAAGAAGACCCGCACGGTGCCGGGGAGGTGCGCGATGCGCGCAAGTAGGACACGGGCCCGTCTTCCGCTGGAGGGCCGGGTCGCGCTGGTGGCCGGCGCGACGCGCGGGGCCGGCCGCGGAATCGCCTGCATGCTGGGCGAAGCCGGCGCCACGGTCTATTGCTCGGGCCGGAGCACGCGCGGGAATCCGCCGCGCGAGGGCCCCTATGCGGGCCGTCCCGAAACGATCGAGGAGACCGCGGAGATGGTGACGGCGCGTGGAGGCGTCGGAATCGCCACGCGCACGGACCATCTCGTGATCGAAGAAGTGCGGGAGCTCGTCGACAGTATCCGGCGCGAGCAGGGTCGGCTCGACCTCCTGGTCAACGACATCTCCGAAGGTGTCCTCCACGACTGGAAGCCATTCTGGAAGGTCTCGCTCGAGAAGGGATTCCGAGCGCTCCGGCAGGGAGTGCAGTCGCACATCGTCACCAGCCACTGCGCCGCGCCCCTGATGATCGAGAACAGGGGCGGCCTGATCGTGGAGATCACCGACGGCGACTCTCTCGGTTACCGCACGACGCTGTTCTACGACCTCGTCAAGATCAACGTGAACCGCCTCGCCTTCGCGATGGCCAACGAGCTCGCGAAGTACGGCGTGGCGGCGGTCGCCGTCACGCCGGGATTCATGCGCACCGAGATGATCCTGGACCGCTTCGGCGTCACCGAGGCGAACTGGAAAGACGGCGTGAAGAAGGACCAGCACTTCGCGCAGTCCGAGACGCCGTTCTTCGTGGGACGCGCGGTCGCGGCGCTGGCCGCGGATCCGAGAGTCATGGCAAAGTCGGGGGTGTGTTCGCGTCCTGGACGCTGTCGGACGAGTACGGCTTTACCGACGTCGACGGCGCTCGGCCGCACTGGGGCAAGTACGCGGCCGGACGCTTCGACGAGATGCTCGCGTCGAAAGTCCCGTTCGACTGGACGCTGGTGCGGAAGGCGGACACCTAGAGCGTCATCGCGAATCGAGTCCGGGATCCCTCGTCGCTGCGCTCCTCGGGATGACGTCTCAAGCCCGTCATCCCGAGCGCAGCGAGGGATCCCGTGATCGGTCAGCCGCACTGACAGCAGAACCTTCGTGGCTTCCCTGCGTCCTAGGAAGCGAATGGACGTGTTTCTCCAGGACGTGCGCTACGCATTGCGGGGCCTGCGCCGGGCCCCGGGTTTCGCCGCGGCCGCGATCCTGACGCTGGCTCTGGGAATCGGCGCCACGACCGCGATCTTCTCGGTCATGCGGGCCGTCCTCTTCTCGCCCTTGCCGTACGCCGAGCCCGAGCGCCGCGTCATGATCTGGAGCCGCTGGAAGGACTTCGACAAGACCTGGGTCGCCAACGGCGAGATCGTGGACTACCGGAAGGCGTCCACGACGCTCGAGAAGATCACGATGTGGGATCTCGACGAAGCCAACCTGACGGGCAGCGGATCCGAGCCGGTGCGCGTCGGCGTGGGCGCCGTGGAGGCGCAGACCTTCGAGACTCTGGGGTCCGGCCCGATCCTGGGACGCACGTTCACCGCCGAGGAGGATCGGCCGGGCGGACCTCCCGTCGCGGTTCTGGGATACGGCCTGTGGCAGAACCGCTACGGGGGCAATCCGGGCGTCGTCGGCGAATCCATCGAGCTCGACGGAGTGGCGCGGCGCGTGGTCGGTGTCATGCCGCGCGGCTTCGCGCTTCCGACCGACTACACGGTGTCTTCGTCCTCGCCGACGCAGCTGTGGATTCCTCTCCAGACGGACCCGAAGGACCTCTCGCACGGCAGCCACGGCTATTACGGCGCGGCCACGCTCACGCGCGGCGCGACGGCGGCGAAGGCCACGCTGGAGTTGAAGACGATCACGGCGAACTGGACCCGGGACGGTCTGTATCCGCGCGAGATGCGGTTCGAGGCCTTCGCGGTTCCTCTCGAAGATGAAATCCGTGGCACCGCCCGTAAGGCGCTGGGGCTGGTCTTCGGCGCCGTGGGCTTCCTCCTGCTGATGGCCTGCGGCAACGTCGCGAACCTTCTCCTTGCCCGGTCGGAGGGCCGGCAGCGCGAGATTTCGGTGAGGGCCGCGATCGGCGCCGGCCAGGCGCGCCTGACGCGGCAGCTCCTGACGGAGAGCTTCGTCCTCGCCGCCTGCGGGGCGGTTGCAGGCGTGGGCCTCGCATGGGCCGGCGTCCGCGCGATCGCTGCTCGCGGCGCGGCGGGTCTTCCGGCGCTCGCCCCGATCCGCATCGAGCCGGGCATTCTTCTCTTCGCCGGAGGCCTCTCCATCCTGACCACGTTTCTCTTCGGACTGGGGCCGGCGCTCCAGATGCTTCGCCTGAACCTCTCTCAGTCTCTCCGCGAGGATGCCCGCGGCTCCTCGGCCGGACTGCGCCGCCAGAGCCTCCGAGGCGTGCTCGCCAGCGTGCAGATGGGCCTGGCCCTCGTCCTCCTGCTCGGAGCGGGCCTGCTGCTTCGCAGTCTCGGTGCGCTGCTGCGTGTCGACCTGGGCTTCGAGCCGAGCCACGTCGTGACGCTGCAACTCCGCCCGCCGGAGGCCGGCTACGCGAAGCCCGACGCCGTGGTGGCTCTGTATCGGACGCTTCTCGAGCGCGTCCGCGGGCTGCCGGGAGTGAAGTCCGCCGGAATCGTCCGCTCGCTGCCTCTGGCGGCGTCGATCGGGGACTGGGGGCTCGACGTCGAGGGTTTCGTCGAGACGCCCGGGCACAACGCCAAGGGAGACTGGCAAGTCGTCTCGGACGGGGCGCTCGAGGCGCTGGGCGAGCGTGTGCTCCGCGGGCGGCCCTTCGCCGAATCGGACACCGCGACGTCGCAGCCGGTGGCGCTGGTCAACGAGACGTTCGCGCAGATCTACTGGCCCGGGCAGGACCCCATCGGCCGACGCATCCGCATGGGCTCCGCCGACGACAAACGCCCGTGGATGACGGTCGTGGGCCTGGTTCGCAACGTGCGGCACAATGGGATCACCGAGATCATCAAGGAGAAGTTCTACGTGCCGCACTCGCAGTTCGCCCTGCAGACGGGCGGGGCGCCGCGCAACATGACGCTGATCGTGCGCGCCGACGGCGATCCGCTCTCGCTCGTGGGTCCGGTGCGGTCCGAGGTCCGGCGGCTCGATCCGAATCTGCCGCTGGCCAACGTCCGCACCATGACGCAGGTCGTCGACGCCTCCCTCGCGACCCCGAGGCTGACGTCGTCCCTGATCTCTCTCTTCGCGGCCGTCGCGCTCGTCCTGGCGGCAGTCGGCGTGTCGGGTGTCCTGGCGTACCTGGTCAGCCGCAGGCGCCGGGAGATCGGCATTCGCCTGGCCCTCGGCGCCTCTCGCGCCAACGTCCTGAACCTGATCCTCCGGCGGGGGCTCCTGACGGCGGGTACCGGAATCGTGGCCGGGCTCCTCGCCGCCCTTCTTCTCGCGCCTGATGGAGGGCCTTCTCTACGGGGTGCCGGCCCGCGATCCCGCGACCTTCGCCGGCGCGGCGCTGCTCCTGCTGGCCGTGGCGCTCGCGGCCAGCGCCGTTCCCGCCCTGCGCGCGTCTCGCGTGGATCCCCTCGAAGCCCTTCGCGCGGAGTAGGCCCTCAAGGATCCTCGAGACTTCTTTCGCGGGCGCGAGTCGTCTCCCTGGACCAGCGGATCGCCCGCTTCCGCAAGACTTCTTGGGAGAGGGTCAACAAGCGACTTCCCCTCCCATGTCGGTCGGCCCGCAAAGCGGGCCGCTAAGAAAGACTTCCCCTCCCACGTCGGTCGGCCGCGAAGCGGCCGCTCAAAAGGAGGCGCGGGCGGTTTGACCCGCCCGCGCTGAGGGAAGAAGTCCGTGTACCCTGGCGGAACCGGACTTTGGAGCCTTTTTCAAAGTGGCCGCGAAATCACCGCGTTCACATCTAAAGACGAAATCGCGGCGAAAGAGTTTCGGGCTCGGGTTCTCTTTCGCTCCTCATTTTCTCGGGTGGGACGCGCGGACAGGCCGCCCGCGCGACGTGACCCGCGGTCGCAAAAAAATCTGTGGCGCTCGAATCATGGCGGCGGTATAAGTCGATCAAGAGCGCGGGACCGCGCCCGCGAGAGAAACCGGCGCTCGCCGGATCGAGGTGAACACACTGGTCTGCTGTTTCGAGGCCCGGTCGGAAGTTTGAGCGTGGGGCGCCGAAGGCGCCCGTTTCTGTTTTTGCCGGCAACGGCATTGGGTGGAACGGAGTCGCGTATGAAGCTGACGATCGCGGGCGAGACCTCGCTGCGGAACGGCCGACGGTTCGTACAGGCCGCCGGACTGATCTTCTACGGACTGGCCGCGCAGGGCCTTCTGACGGCGGCGGTCGGTTGGTATCTCTTCTTCGACACGGAGAGCAGCGCCGACCTGCTGCTGCCGGCGACGGGAGCAATTCTCGCCGTCTGCTACGCCTTCGTGGGCTACCACCTGCGCCGTCACCGCCTGGGGGCGCGCAATTTCGCGTTCGCCTTCGCCGGAATCAGTCTGTTCGCATTCCCGGTCGGGACGATCCTGGGAGCCGTGATCGTCCTGTGCCTCGACCGCGGAAACCGGGCCGGTGTCTTTCCACGACAACGCCCTCCGGTGCCCGCGGTTCCCGCCGTGGCGGCCGAGGAAGGCGCGCCGACCCGGCCTTTCGAGCCCGATCTGGCGCTCCCGAGCGAACAGGCCGGCTGACGCTTCCATAAGCACAGGCACAAGCTCGAGCGCCGCCTGGATTAGGATTCGGGCGTGCCGCTTCTCTCGACCGTCCGGGTCCCGGGCGAGCCCCCGGGGTCGACGGCCGCCGATCCGACGGCCATCCGGTCCTTCTCGATCGGACGGACCGCGGTGACCAACCGGGACTACGCCGAGTTCCTCTCCAGCGGGAGGGCCGTGCGGCCGCCGTGGTGGGACGACCCGGCCTTCTGCGGACCCCAGCAGCCCGTCGTCGGCGTGACGTGGCGCGAAGCCGCGGACTTCGCCGCATGGCTTTCCGAGCGCGACGGCGGGCGCTGGCGCCTGCCGACTGAGACGGAGTGGGAGCTCGCGATGTGCGGCGGGCTGGTCTCCCCGAAGACCGCGTGGGGCGACGAGATTCCGGCGGGGGAGATTCCGGAGGGCCCCATCTCGGGTCCGTGGGACGTGGCCCGCGGCACGCCCAACGGCTACGGCGTCTGCGATCCCGGCACCATCGTCCACGAGTGGTGTCTCGACCGCCGCGAGCCGGTCCGGCCCGGTGCTCCCGCGCGGATGGTCAGCCGCGGCGGATCCTGGCGGCATCGCGTCCGGTGGTCGCCGCCGTCGGCCTCGAGCAGCCTGCCGCCCGACTATCGCTACTCCGACTACGGATTTCGCGTTCTGCGAGAAGGGGAATGACGACCACCGGAGGCAGACACCCGGCAGTCGGCGACGCCGGGCCGGACGCGTTCCGCGTCCGCCCGACGGCAATGACGGAGAGGAGGCCCGCGTGCTCAATCGCGCTTTCCTGACCACGGCCCAGGAGCTCCCGGGATATCGGATCGTCCGCAACCTCGGCGTCGTGCGCGGAATCGTGGTGCGCTCGCGAAGCATCGTCGGGACGATCGGCGCCGGAATCCAGAGTCTCTTTGGCGGCAACATCACGCTCTGGACCGAGATGTGCGAGCGCGCGCGGCAGGAGGCCTTCGACCTGATGGCGCGGCACGCCGAGGAGATGGGAGCGAACGCCGTCGTGGTCGTGCGCTACGACGCCAACGAGGTTTCTGCCGGTGTGACGGAGGTCCTCGCGTACGGGTCGGCCTGCGTTGTGGAAACGCAGCGTTAGGAGGGCGCGATGAAGGGAATCTCGATCTGGGTCCTGGCTGGCGCTCTGCTGGGGATCGCGGCCGCCTCGGTCATCGTGCCGCCGATGCTGTCCTGGTACAACGAGGCGGGCTATCTCTCCAATGCCGGGCAGCCGGCGGCGATGGTGAACCTCCCCGACGTCGTGCGCTATTCGACGGCGCGTCTGATCCGCGGACAGGCGATCGGGGCGGCGATCGGCGCCGTCGTGTTCCTCGCGCTCGGCATTGCTCTGGGGAGAAAGCGCCGGCAGCGCACGGCCTCGGCGACGGCGGCCGCGCCGTAGCACCCTCGAAACCAAAAAAAAGCCGGCGGTGGAGACCGCCGGCACAGGAGGAGACGACGACGGAGGTGACCGCAATCCAGTCGTCGCGATGTCGGCCGCATCGACGCTTCGGCCGGCGGGGGCAGGTTAGGATTCGAAGAGTGGGTCGCGGCGAAAATTCATCGGACGCTCAGAAACGCTGAGGAGCCACGAACCTGGCGCCAATCGCTCGAACGGACTATCTCGTCGACGGTCCCGAGGACGCGGTGGCCACGATCGCGCTGGCGCACGGCGCCGGAGCGCCGATGGATACGCCCTTCATGAACCGCATCGCGGCCGGGCTCGCGGCCCGCGGGTTCCGTGTCGTCCGATTCGAGTTTCCGTACATGGCGAAGCGGCGCGAGGGGGGCAAGCGGGGTGCGCCCGATCGACCGCCCGTGCTGCTCGAGCGCTGGAAGGACGTCGTCGCGTCGCTGGGCGGCGGCGGAAGCCTCGTCGTGGGCGGCAAGTCCCTGGGTGGGCGGATCGCCAGCATGATCGCCGACGAGGTGGGCGCCCGCGGTCTCGTCTGCTTCGGGTATCCGTTCCATCCTCCCGGCGACGCCTCGCGCCTTCGCACCGCGCACCTGGAGACCCTCGCTACACCGGCGCTGATCCTCCAGGGAACCCGCGACGCGTTCGGCAACCGCGAGGACGTCGCCGGCTACCGGTTGTCGCCCGCGATCCGGGTCCACTGGCTCGAAGGCGGCGATCACTCGTTCAAGCCTCCGGCGGGCTCGGGACGGACCGAGAAGCAGAACCTCGAAGAGGCGATCGGCACCGCGGCGGAGTTCATCGGCGGCCTGTTCGGGACTTCCGGCTGAATCAACTGCAACCCGCGGAGGGAAGAGCGGGTTCTAGTCCCGAAGGAGGGACTGCGGCGTGAAGACGGTCGCCACTGCATCTCGCACCGCCGCCGGACCGAGCATCCGCGATCGGGTCGCGGCGCGAGACTGGCCGAGCGCGTCCGAACGGCTCGACCGGAACGGCTGGACGATTCTGGAAGGATTTCTGACGGCAGGCGAGTGCGCCGCCATGATCGATCTCTACGGCGAGGACTCGCGCTTTCGCAGCCGCGTGGAGATGGCGCGGCACGGCTTTGGAAGCGGCGAGTACAAGTACTTCGCCTACCCGCTGCCCGAGATCGTCGCGGAACTGCGCGCGGCCCTCTATCCGCGCCTGGCGCCGATTGCGAACCGCTGGAGCGAGGCGATGCGCAACGCGGCGCGATATCCAGGCACGCTCGACGAGTACCTCGAGCAGTGTCACGCGGCGGGGCAGCCGCGGCCGACGCCCCTGTTGCTGCGATACGGCCCCGGAGACTACAACCGGCTCCACCAGGATCTGTACGGCGACCACCTGTTCCCGATCCAGGTCGCGATCCTCCTTTCGCAGCCGCAGGAAGATTTCGCGGGCGGCGAGTTCGTGTTGACCGAGCAGAGGCCACGCACTCAGTCGCGCGCCATGGTCGTACCCTTGCGCCGCGGCGACGCCGTCGCCTTCGCGGTCAACGACCGGCCGGTCGACGGGCGGCGCGGACACTTTCGCGTCAAGATGCGCCACGGCGTGAGCGAGCTGCGCTCCGGCGAGCGCTACACCCTGGGCGTCATCTTTCACGACGCGAAGTGAAGATCCGCGCCTTCTTCCCCGAAGCTCCCGAGGACGCTCTCGCGGATCTGCGCGAGCGGCTGGCGAGGACACGCTGGCCGGACGCGGGCGAGGACGCGGACTGGAGCCGGGGGACGCCTCTGCCGATTCTTCGGGAGCTGGCCGAGCACTGGCGCACGCGGTTCGACTGGAGGCAGGTCGAGTCGAAGATCCGGTCGTTCCCGAACTTCGTTGCGGCCGTGGACGGCTTCGAGATTCACTTCCTTCATCTGCGCGGAGAAGGGCCCGCGCCGTTTCCCCTCGTCGTGACGCACGGCTGGCCGGGATCGTTTCTCGAGATGCTGGAGGTCGCCCCGCGGCTCGCGAGGCCGTCGTCGGTGGGCGGGGATGCGGCCAGCGCCTTTGACGTGATCGTGCCGTCGCTTCCGGGGTACGGGTATTCGGAGCGGCCGCGGACGCGTGGAATGCACACGCGAAGAATCGCAGAGCTGTGGGGACGTCTGATGTCCGGTCTCGGATACGAGCGCTTCGGCGCGCAGGGCGGAGACTGGGGCGCGACGATCTCGACGC
The DNA here is from genome assembly GCA_963733815.1 of uncultured Acidobacteriota bacterium. GTDB lineage: Bacteria > Acidobacteriota > Thermoanaerobaculia > UBA5066 > Gp7-AA6 > DAHUXD01. The sequence goes on from CAVTEG010000009.1 coordinate 159,245, forward strand.
GTCTGGCGATGCTCTTTCCCGATCGGGTCGCCGGCATTCACCTCAATTACATCCCCGGCTCCTACGCGCCGCAGACGGGCCCGGGGACGCGGGCGCTGTCGCCCGGCGAAGAGAAGTTCCTGGCGGATCGCGGGCGCTGGCTCGAGGAGGAGGGCGCTTACGGCCACCTGCAGGCGACGCGCCCTCGCACGCTCGCCTACGGTCTGAACGATTCTCCGGTCGGGCTCCTCGCCTGGATCCTCGAGAAGTTTCGCAACTGGAGCGACTGCGGCGGCGACGTCCTCTCCCGCTTTTCGGCCGACACGCTGCTCAGCAACGTCACTCTTTACTGGCTGACGGGCACGATCGGATCCTCCGCCGCGCTGTACGCCGAGGCCGGTGCCGTGCCGCTGCGATTCGGACCCGGCGAACGCGTGCCCGTGCCGTGCGGCGTGGCGCGCTTTCCGAAGGAGGAACCGATGCCGCCGCGCGACTGGGTCGAACGCGTCTACGACGTCGTCCGCTGGACCGAGATGCCTCGCGGTGGCCACTTCGCCGCGATGGAGGAGCCGGCACTGCTGGCGGATGACGTGCGCGAGTTCTTCCGGCCGCTACGCTCTCGCCGCTAGGAGAGGCTTCGCAAGCGGCCGAACCAGAAACGCGAGAAGGCTTCCCGCCGGACATTTCGCCGTGAGGAGACGCAGGCGCCGGATCTGTTCCCAGGTCAGCGCGCCGCCCGCCAGGAGCCAGAGTCCGTCGGCGAATCGGAGGGTACCGGCGGAGAGGTCCACGAGTGCGACCAGGAAGTTCGTCCCGGCGAGCACCAGCAGGATCGCGGCGGTGATCTTTCCCCACCGTACGGGCTCGAAGCCGAACCGTCGCGTCAGCGTTTCCTGCTCCGCCGGAGACAAGAGGGCCAGCAAGGGCTCCAGCATGCGAAATCGATCCGATGCGTCGCGGTCGCGCTCTTCCGGGGAAGCGGATCGGCCGGGGGACTTGGCCTTGGGCTCACGCGCTTCTCGCCATGCCGCGTAACAGACGACGACGGGGAAGGATCCCATCGGCTCTCCCATCGCCATCGCGCTTCCGAGGCGCAGAGCCGATTCGCCGAAGAGATAGAGCGCGATGAAATACGGAGGCGCCAACCAGACCGGGAAGCCGAGCCCCGTGCCCGGTCCGCCGAACATGCCAAGCAGACGATCGAGGAGACCGAGGAATCCGATGACGGCGAGCGGCAGCGCCGACGCGACCGTCATCGCGATCGCGGGCGCGCCGAACTCGCTCTCCATGTCCTTCTGGACGTTGCCGGGCAGGAATCCCGCGAGCGGCGCGAGGAGGATCGAGGCCCGGCGCCTGCGGACGCGCGACGCGAGATCGTTTCTCGTCGCCGACCGGCCGCGCTCGCTCTCGGCGTCGTAGCGTTCGAGCCGCCGGATGGCGTGGCCTTCTTCCCATGGCGCGAGCACGTAGCGCATCCCTCCCTCCGGCAGAGGCTGCGCGCGCCGGACTTCGAAGATCTGCCCGTTCCACTCCACGGCGGTGCCCGGGTACTCGGCGGTCGTGAGCGTCTTCTCACGGCGCGGCGTCCATGAGGGCTTCGAAACCGGACAGAGGAGGGCCGCCCCCCCGCCCGGTCCCCGCTCGACGCGGTCCTCCCCGAACGCGGGCAGAAGCGTTTCGGTCATGGACTGCGAAAAGCTTAACGCCGGCGGGAGTGCGCGCGGCCCTGGTTGGGTGTAGCGTTGGAGCGTGGCTCGCGGCTGGGGTAAGAGCGAAGAAGACCTCGGCGCGGAGAAAGAACACGCGCGCGAGGCCAGTGAAAAAGCCGCGGCGCGCCCCTCGCGCGCGCACGCCGAAGAGGCCGCCCGCCGACGCGGCCTGGAGCTCTCGCTCGCGCGCGTCGAGGACCTGCTCGCGAAGACCGAGAACCCGGCGCGCCGGCGCGCGCTCGAGGCGGCCCGGGCCGAGCTGACCGAGCGTCTGGAGCCTCGCTCGAAGCAACCGTGAAAGTCGCGACCTGGAACGTCAACGGGATCCGCGCCCGGGAGGCCCAGGTGCGCGACTGGCTGGCGTCCGAGCGGCCCGACGTCGTGTGCCTGCAGGAGATCAAGGCCAAGCCCGAGCAGATTCCGGAGCTCCTTTTCGAGTCGGAAGGCTACTGGTGCTACTGGCACGGCGCCGGGGGCTATTCCGGCGTGGCGCTGCACTCCTCACGGCGGCTCTGCGAAGCGCGGCCGGTCTTCGGGCACCCCGCGTTCGATCTCGAGACCCGCATCGTGACGGCGGACGTCGCCGATCTGACGCTCGCGTCCGTGTACGTCCCAACGGCGGCAAGGACTACGCGGCGAAGATGCGTTCCTCGAAGCCTGGAGGAGCTGGGCCGGCGAGCTCCGCAGGCGGCGGCGCCGCCTCGATCCTCTGCGGCGACCTCAACGTCGCGCGCACCGACCGCGACGTCCACCCCAAGGAGCGCAAGCCCGACGTCATCGGCCAGCTCCCGGACGAGCGCGCGCTCATCGAGCGGCTCATCGGCGCCGGGCTGGTGGACGTCGGCCGGGCACTCGATCCGGACAACGACGGCCTGTTCACGTGGTGGGCGCCCTGGCGCAACCTGCGCCAGCGCAACATCGGCTGGCGGCTCGACTACGTCCTGGCCAGCGCCGCTCGCTGAAGGCCGCTGAGTGCGTCGTCCGCTCCGAGGTCGGGACGAGCGATCACGCGCCCGTCGTGGCGACCTTCGGATAGGATCTCCCGATCTTTCCCCGGAGCGGTTGACGGGAGGTCGACGACCGATGCGAACGAGACGGATTTCTTTCGGCGTGCTGCTGCTGTCGGGCCTTCTCCCGGTGGCCGCGAGCGGTGCGGAGTCGAGCGCGCGGATCGAGCGAGTCGAGAAAGGCCTGCGTCCGCCCGTTCTCGTGGAGGGGGACGCGACCTGGACGCTCGACGAGCGACTCAAGAAGTTCGCCGTGCCGGGGTTGAGCATCGCGGTCATCCAGGACGGCCGGATCGTCTGGGCGAAGGGCTACGGCCTGGCCGACGTCGATGCGAACAAGCCCGTGACGGCGGCGACGCTCTTCCAGGCTGGCTCGATCAGCAAGCCGGTCGCGGCGATGGGTGCGCTCACCCTCGTCGAGGACGGGAAGCTCTCGCTCGATCACGACATCAACGCGTCGCTCAAGAGTTGGAAAGTTCCCGGCAACGCCTTCACGCAGAAGACACCGTTGACGCTGGAGGAGCTGCTGTCGCATACCGCCGGCCTGACGGTCCACGGCTTCCCCGGCTACGCCGCGGGCGCTCCGGTTCCCACGGTCGTGCAGGTCCTCGATGGGACGCCGCCGGCGAACACGGCGCCCGTCCGCGTGGACATGGCTCCCGGGACGCAATATCGCTATTCCGGCGGCGGATACACGATCGCGCAGCTCGCGATGACCGACGTGACGGGAGAGGCGTTCCCGAAGTTCATGGCGGAAGAGGTCTTGCGCCCCGTCGGCATGACGGCGAGCACCTACGAGCAGCCGCTTCCGGAGGCGCGCGTGCCCGAAGCCGCGGCCGGGTACCGCGACGGCGGCAAGCCCGTCGAGGGCAAGCGGCACGTCTATCCCGAGATGGCGGCGGCCGGACTCTGGACGACGCCGTCGGACCTTGCGCGATTCGCGATCGCCATGCAGAAGATGCTCCGCGGCGAGAAGGGCCCGCTCTCGAAGACGATGGCGCAGAACATGGTGACGCCGCGCAGAGACGGATACGGCCTCGGCTTCGCGATCGAGGACAAAGGTGGAACGACGTATTTCACCCACGGCGGCGCCGACGAGGGGTTCCAGGCGCTCCTTTACGCGAGCGTCGACAGGGGCTACGGGGCGGCGATCATGACCAACTCGGACGCGGGGTTTCGGGTGATGCCGGAAGTCCTGCGCGCGATCGCGGCCGAGTACAACTGGGAGGGCTTTCAGAAGGAGCCGGTCGTGCTCGCGAAGCTGTCGCCCGAAGAGCTCGCGCGCTTTGGCGGTCGCTACAAGCTCGACTCGGACACGCTCTTCGTCGTCACGCCGCAGGGCGCCGGCCTCGAAGTGAAGGAGACGCTCGGCCCGAGCTTCACGCTTCTTCCGGTTTCGCGGGACGCGTTCGTCCGAAGGGACGAAGAGACCCGGTACGCGTTCGGCCGGCGGGCGGACGGCGGCGCGGAACTCCGCATCGACGGCGAGAAGCTACAGACCGCGCCGCGGGTGGACAAGAACGCGCGGGTGCCGTCGGAGGACCTCGAGGCCGGCCACGTCGACGAGGCTCTCGCGGGGTACAGGAAGCTGAAGGCGGCGAACCCGTCGGACCCCATGGTGGCCGAAACCCGGTTCAACGGGATCGGCTATGGACTTCTGCAGCGAGGGGAGACCGCGAAAGCCATCGCCGTCTTTCGCCTCAACACCGAGCTCTATCCCGAGTCCGCGAACACGTACGACAGTCTCGCGGAAGCGACGGAGGCGAGCGGCGACAAGACCGGCGCCGTGGCGCTGTACAAGAAGGCCCTCGAGGTCGCGGGTCAGGGCAAAGGGTCCGCGACGGCGGGCGCCGGGTCCAACGAGAGCGTGCAGGCGCACGCCCGGGTGCGGCTCGAGGCCCTCGGCGCTCAGCCCTGACGAGGGTTATCGGACTTTCGGAGGTGCGATGACCCCATCCGCGCGCTTGGCGTTCTGTCTGCTGCTGCCCGCCGCCGGGCTTTTTGCCGCGGAGCCAGCGCCGGGGCGTGTCGCCGTGAAGGCGGCTCGGCTCATCGACGGCCGCGGCGGTGCGCCGGTGTCGCCGGCCGTGGTGCTGATCGAAGGCGGAAAGATCGCGGCGGTCGGTCCGAACCTGACGATCCCGCCGGACGCGAAGGTCGTGGACCTGGGGAACGCGACGCTCCTGCCGGGGCTCATCGAGATGCACGACCACCTCACAGGAAGCCCGGCCAATCATGGATACCAGTCGCTGGCCTACTCGACGCCGCGCGAGGCGATCGACGGAGTGGCCGCGGCGCGCACGACGCTCTTCGCCGGCTTCACGACGGTCCGCAACGTCGGTGCCGGCGGTTATGCCGACGTCGCGCTCCGCGATGCGATCAACGCAGGCGAGGTGCCGGGTCCCCGGCTCGTCGTCTCCGGGCCTGCTCTCGGGATCACGGGCGGACACTGCGACAACAACCTCCTTCCTGCGGAGTACCGCCGGAAGGAGGACGGCGTCGCCGACGGGCCCTGGGAGGCCCGCGCGAAGGTCCGCGAGATCGTCAAGTACGGCGCCGACGTGATCAAGATCTGCGCCAGCGGCGGCGTACTGTCCAAGGGCGACCAGCCGGGGCACGCCGCAGTACACGCAGGAGGAGATGAAGGCGATCGTCGAAGAGGCGCACCGGCTCGGCGCAAGGTGGCGGCGCACGCGCACGGCACGCAATCGATCAAGGAAGCGATCCGGCCGGCATCGACTCGGTCGAGCACGCAGCTTCATCGACGACGAAGGCATCGCGCCTGGCGAAAGAGCACGGCACCTACCTCGTCTTGGACATCTACAACGACGACTACATCCTGCAAGAAGGCGCGAAGGTCGGCATGCTCCCGGAATCGATCGAGAAAGAGAAGACAGCTCGGGCGGCGCGCAGCGCGAGAACTTTCCGAAAGGCGTTCCAGGCCGGGCGTGAAGATGGCTTTCGGCACCGATGCCGGCGTCTATCCGCACGGCGACAACGCGCAACAGTTCGCCTACATGGTCAAGTGGGGCATGACGCCGATGCAGGCGATCCAGGCCGCGACGGTCAACGCCGCCGACCTGCTCGGCTGGCGGACCGAGTCGGCACGATCGAGCCCGGCCAATACGCCGACGTGATCGCGGTGCCGGAGATCCGCTCGTCCGACGTTAGCGCTGCTCGAGAACGTCGGCTTCGTGATGAAGGGCGGCGAAGTCGTCAAGAACGAGCTGAAGTAGCCGGCCCGGCCCCGAACGGCGGAGCTCATGAAGCCGTCATCCCGAGGAGCGAGCCGACCACCAAAGGCAGACCCGCGTCAGTAGGCAACGCCGAGCGAAGCTCGGCGGTAACCGACGAGGGATCCCGGACTCGATATGCAATGCCGTCGTCCGGAGCCTGCCGAGTGCAGGATCCCTCGTCTCGCTCGGGATGACGCCTCAGCCGTCATCCCGAGGAGCGGAGCGACGAGGGATCCCGGACTCGATCGCCACCATCTCATTTCGATTGCGGATCCCTCGCTGCGCTCGGGATGACTCCTCAAGCCGTCATCCCGAGGGCGGAGCCCGAGGGATCCCGAGCTCGATCGCTCAAGGGCTAAGATCCCCGTGTGATTCCGATCGAGGCCATCCGCGCCGCCGACGAGCGGACCCGGGGCAAGGTGCACCGCACGCCGCTGCTGTCGGCCTCGTCGCTCGGAGCGCGCGCCGGAGTTCGCCTCTCGCTCAAGTGCGAGAGCTTCCAGAAGACCGGTTCGTTCAAGGCGCGGGGCGCGTTGAACAAGGTCTTGTCGCTGTCGGACGAGGACCGCGCGCGGGGCCTCGTCACGGTCTCCGCGGGCAACCACGCGGGGGCTGTGGCCTGGGCGGCGGGGATCGCGGGCTGCGCGGCGGTCGTCGTGATGCCCGACGGCGCGCCCCGTTCCAAGATCGAGGCGGTCCGCTCCTACGGCGCCGAGATCGTGTTCCACGCCGACCGGGCCACGCTCTTCGATCGCTTGAACGAGGTGCGCGAGGCCCGCGGCCTGACCTTCGTGCATCCGTTCGACGATCCGACGGTTCTCGCCGGCGCGGGCACAGCGGGTCTCGAGATCGTGGCCGACATGCCCGACGTCCAGACGGTCGTCGTTCCGGTCGGGGGAGGCGGGCTCCTCGGCGGCGTCGCGTCGGCCGTCAAACAGCTGAAGCCGTCGGCCCGCGTCGTCGCGGTCGAGCTCGCCGCGGGACCGGGTCTCGCTCCCGCCCTCGCCGCGGGCAAGCCGATCCCCGTCCAGCGTCCGGAGACGCTCGCCGACGGCATGACGCCTCCGTTCGTCGGCGCGTTGCCGCTGGAGATCGCGCGGGAGGCTGTGGACGAAATCGTCACGGTGACGGAAGACGAGATCCGGGAGGCGATGCGGCTACTCATGACGCGCGCCAAGCTCGTCGTCGAGGGCGCCGGCGCGGCGGCCACCGCCGCGGTCCTCGCCGGAAAGACCGGAGCCGCGGAGGGAGCGCTGGTCGTCGCGCTCGTCTCGGGAGGGAACATCGACCTGGCGAGGCTCGCGGAGATCGCTTAGGGCCCGAACTTCACCTCAAACTCGACCTCCTCCATAGACCCTCCGTTGAGATGAAACGAGCCCATGAAGCCGTAGTTCTGATGTTCGGCGATCGTGGCCTCGGACGCTCCCTGGCCGAGGAACAAGTCGTAGTCGCCGGGAGAGATTCCGACGACCGAAAGTACCCCGTCGCCTCCGCTGGTCCAAGGCATCCCGTACTGGCCGAACTGGTTGTATAGGACTTGCCTGGGGATCACCTGTCCGTTCCAGCGGAGAAGAACCCACTGGTCCTGGAGTGGTTCGGACTCGGGAGGTGGAGACTTCATCTTGACCTTGACCGCGGCGTAATCACCGCTGCAGCCGAGTTGCGCACTATCTGCGTCGGCCGCGACATCGGAGACTAGAAGCGGACAGCCATAGCCCGTTGCAAACAGCCGGGTCGGTCCCGATGGGGACCGGGGGACCGAGAAGTGTCCCTGGAGATCGGTGGTTGCATCTCCCTGTCGAATAGGGACGCCGCTCGCCAACCTGTACGATGCGACGAGGACGTTGGGAACGGGCGCTCCGCCTGGCGTGAGGACGTCCCCTTCGATCGAGTCCAGACGCTGCATCACGAGGGTCACGGGGGCGGGCTCGGCATCTTCGCTGAACGGGGGCAGGTCGAGATCGTCGCTGGTCTTGTACCCCTTCTTGCTCGCCTTGAGCTGGATCAGGCCTTCGCCCTCGATTGAGTACTCGAAGTGACCTTCCGCGTCGGAGGTGTTACGGCGGTGCTCCGTCGCGCCCCCGGCCGTCTGAGAGAGTGTCACACGGGCGCCCTCGACGGGCGTACCGTCTTGATCTACGACGGTGCCTTTGATCTGAGAGTCTTTGAGGTTGAAATCAACCGCGGCGCCGTCGACGTCAACGTCAACGGATCTGTCGGCTGCCGAGACGGCACCGCCGCCAGGCATCACTTCGAAAGAGTAGCGGCCGGCGCTGAAGACCTGGCCCTTGTAGTTGCCAGTATCATCCGTGACCGCCTTCATTGGTGCCGGGAACGTCGTGCGGCCGCTGCCATTGGGAAGGTCTTCTTCGCGGGCGGCGATCACAGTGGCGCCAGGTAGCGCCTTGTGCCCACGCTCGACCTTCCCCGTGATGCGGATTTGCTTGAGGGCAACGTCTTCGTGAATTGTGGAACCCTCAGCAATGACCACCCAGGAGTCGAGGCCCGCCCCTCCTTCTGAAGGCGTGACTCGGAAGAGATAGGCCCCTTCCTTCGCGGGAGTCGTGCGGCATTCGCCCTTCTTGTCGACGACGCCTGAGAAGAAGACGTCCGGATCCGGTACGAGTCCTTTGCCCTTTCGAGAAGCTCTTGTCGACAGGAGAAGGCATTGCGCCCCCTTTGCCGGGGCTCCATCCAAGGTCACCTTCGCTTCTACAGAGCCACCGCGGTCGAAGGTCATCTCACGAAACAGGAAGGTCCCCTTGGGTGAGCCGACTCCATGATCCGTCGTCTCTAGGACTCCAGCGGCCCGCCCTCGGATGTTTACGAAGGGAGGGGACAGAGGTCCGAAGACGGCGACGCCGTCCTGTTCGGAGACACCTTTCATGATCTGCAATGGATCGCCGCCGGAGGCAGTACCGAGTAACTCGAGATCCGCCTTCAGGGGTTTTTTCTCATCTCGAGAAACGCAGCGAACAACCAGCGACCAGCCATGTCCGCGGCGGTAGCTGATCGGGTAACGCTTTCCAGGCTGAGGTGACAAAAGGTGAAGGTCCGGGGCCGCCTCCGGAGCTTCGAGCGCGAGGACTGAAGGGCGTGAGGGAACCTTTACCTCTGCGCCGACGCCGGGGATCTGGGCGTCGGGACGTCCAAACGACCCGTTGCGGTAATAAATCGAGGCGCGCAGTTTGCCGTCGGGCGGCGCGTTTTCGATGGCTATCGTCGCCTTGCGCGGAACGCGAATCGAGGCTGCCGCGGTCGCGGGAGTGAACTCCACGGGTCCGTGATCCGGCCCCTCCGCCGTCGCGCTATCGAAGGCTTCGAAGCCCTCCGGTACCCTCCAGGGCGCCGCATCGCGGCACTGCGTGTCTACCCCTTTCGTGAAGCAGATTCGGAGTGGAGCGGTGATCGAAAGACCTCGGTCATCCACCACTTTGATCGCGGCTGCCGCGCAGAGAGCGGTCCAGGTTAGAAACGTTGCGACGACGAGGAATACCCGAGGGCGCATGGGCTCCTCCCCTTTAGGTCTTCGACTGGCCGCGCACTATCCTAGACGTTTGCGGCCGGCAAGGTACCCCAGTGGGCTTCGCGACCGCGCTGCGCGCTAGGGGGACAGACCTTAGGTTCGCGCCATCCGCGTCGCCCGGTACTTCTGCGTGGCATAGCCGACGATCGCGCCGACGATCGCGCCCGGCAGCATGATCTCGAAGTAGTAATGCTGGCCGTTGGCGGCGGGCATCGCGGCCACGAGGTAGGCGAGCAGGAGACCGACACCGAGACCGAAGACGATCCCGAGCGGCAGGGAATTGACCTTGTTCGCGAAGAATCCGATCGCGAGGCCGGCGATCAGGCCCTTGACCGTCGAGCCGACGACGATCATCAGCATCTGGTCGCGCACCTCGGGCGTGAACCAGGCCGTCAATCCGTCGAAGATCCCGAGGATTCCGCCCAGCAGCAGTCCGAATACCGGTTTGGCCATCGTCCCTCCTGTCATATCTATTCAACGTCCGCCCGAGATCCTTTACGGATCAGCGCCGCGAAAAGATCAGCAGCAGCGATCGCATCACGATGTAGGCGGCGATCAGGAGGATCGCCGTGCGGTAGCGCCCGAAGAAACGGGCCGCTTTTTCCCAGACGCTCTCCCGGTAGGCGGTCACCGGTTCCCCGTCGAGGTGCTTCGCGACGTCCGCGGCGAAGTCCTGGGCCGAGGCGTAGCGCGAAGCCGGGTCGACGGCCATGGCCTTGGCCGCGATGGCGGCGAGCGGCCGGGGCGTCGATGGCGCCCGTTCGTTCGCGGGCGGCGGAGACGACGCCGAAGCGCCGCGCATGCGGGCCAGGGCCGCGTCTCCTTCGAACGGAGGATGCAGTGTCAGAAGAAAGTAGAGGATCGCCCCGAGCGCGTACACGTCGCTCGCGACTCCCACGCGGTCGGCGACACCCTCGGCCTGCTCCGGCGCCATGTAGCCGAGCGTGCCCAGGACCGTGCCTTCGGCGGTCGCCGCGGGGCTCGCGGGTTCGCCGTCGCGAGGCGCACCTTCTTCGGGCAGCTCCAGGATCTTCGCGATGCCCCAGTCCAGGACCAGGACCTCGCCGTAGCTCCCGACCATGACGTTCTCGGGCTTCAAATCCCGATGCAGCACCCCGTGCGCGTGCGCGAAGGCGACCGTCTCGCAGACACGCTGGAACACGCGGAGGCGCTCGGGAAGGGACGCCTGCACGGCCAACTCGTCGAGCCGGCGCCCGTCCACTCGCTTCATCGCGTAGAACATCCGGCCGTCGGGCAGCGTGCCCGCATCGTGCACGGGCACGATCCCGGGGTGCTCGAGGCGGGCGATGATCCGCGCCTCGCGCAGCGTCCGCGCCGCGATCTCGGGATTCGCGGCTCCGGGACCGACGACCTTGAGCGCGACCTTGCGGCCGAGAACCCGGTCCTCCGCGAGGTAGACCGTCCCCATCCCGCCCGAGCCGAGCTCCTCGAGGACGCGGTACTTGGTGTCGCCCAGGTCAGGCCACTCCGCGACGCGGCGCAGGTGGGCCACGGTCTCGTCGGAGAGCCACCTCATCGGTGGACTCCGAGCAGGCTGCGCGCTTCGTCGCGGAACTCCCGGTCGCTGGTCGTGATCTCCCGCAGCTTCTCGAGCACGATGCGGCGGAATTCGCGCCGCGCGAACGCAAGGAAGTTGGTCACCTGGGTGGCGGGGATTCCGAACTCGTCGGCGAGCCGTTCGTACGTGAGCTTCTCGTCGGGGTCCCGGTCGAGCTCGTAACGCTCGAACAGGAGGTAGGGCAGGTCCTTCCCGCGCAGCGCGCACTCTTCCCGCAGCTTGTCGACGGCGAGGGCAAAGAGGCTGCGGACCCACTCGGCGTGGAAGTACTGCTCCATCGTCAGGTGCTCGGGCGGCTCCTTCATCGCGAGCTCTCCCTCGGCGCCCTCGAAATCCAGCGGAAGGAGTGCCGAGCCCGGCGAGCGCTTCGCGCGGGCCGCGGCTTTCTTCTCGTTGGCGACGAAGCGGTCGAGGCAGACGCGAAGGTACGTCCGGAAGCTTCCCTTGCCCGGATCGTACCCGGCGAAGAACTCCTTCTCGATCGCGCGGGTGAAGAAGCCCTGCGTCAGGTCCTTCGCGTCCTCGTTGGATTCGCCGAAGCGGGCGCGCAGGTACTTGTACACGGGTTTCCAGTACGTCTCGACGAGAGTTGCGAATCCGCTCTCGCGCTCGACGAGGTCCTCGCTCTGCGCCGCGAGAACGGCCGATCGCCGCGTGGCGGGGAACCGCTCCCCGCCCGGACCGCCGATGTCGGTGTCGGGAGGCATGCTCGGTATATGGTAAGAGGGTGACGTCCGACGCGACAGCGGTTGCCGCCGCCAACGTGGCGTTTTACAGGGCCCTGGAGGCCCGGGACGTGGAGACCATGGGGGAAATCTGGCTCCACGACGAGTCCTCCAGCTGCGTCCACCCCGGCTGGCACCGCCTGGACGGCTGGGAGGAAATCGAGCGGTCCTGGGAGAACATCTTCTCGAACTCGCGCCCCTGGAGCGTCATTTGCGAAGACGTGCGCATCGCGGTGGCCGGGGACCTCGCCTGGGTCACGTGCGTCGAGGTCATCACGCCGTTCGGCGGCAACGGGACCGCGGACGCGGCGCGGATGCAGGCCACGAATCTTTTCGGACGCGTGGACGGAGAGTGGCGGCTGGTTCACCACCATGCCTCGCCGTCGCCGACCGAAGACTCCGAAGAAGACGAAACGGTCAATTGACGCGCGGAGGCGCTGCGCGGCTCAGACTCTGAGCGGCCCGCTGCGCGGGCCGACCGACCGGAGAGGGGAAGTCGCTCGAGACCCCTCTCCCCTTGCATGACTGTGGTCTGATTCAGGTCCTATGAAGGCCGTTCGCGTCCACTCGCCCGGAGGTCCCGAGGCCCTCGTCGTCGAGGACATCCCCGAACCGACTCCGAAGGCCGGCGAGGTGCTGGTCCGTGTCGAGGCGGCCGGCGTCAACTTCATCGACATCTACCACCGTACGGGCCTCTACAAAGTCGGACTGCCCACGACTCTGGGGCGGGAAGGCGCCGGCACGGTCGAGCGCTGTCGGGCCGGACGTCGCGGACTTTCGCCCGGCGACCGCGTGGCGTGGGCGATGGAGCCGGGGTCTTATGCCGAGAAGGCCGTCGTTCCCGCGGCGCGGCTCGTGAAGATTCCCGACGGAGTGCCAACGCGTGTCGCGGCGGCGGCGATGCTGCAGGGAATGACGGCGCACTACCTCGCCTGCTCGACGTACCCGCTGAAGTCTGGAGACACGTGCCTCGTCCACGCCGCGGCCGGCGGCGTGGGGCTGCTCTTGACCCAGATCGCGAAGATGCGCGGCGCGCGTGTGCTCGGCACGGTCTCGACGGCCGCGAAGGCCGCGCTTTCGAAGGGAGCGGGAGCCGACGCCACGATCGACTACACGAAGCAGGACTTCGAGGTGGAGGTCAAGCGCCTGACTTCCGGCCGGGGAGTGGAGGTCGTGTACGACTCGGTCGGCAAGACGACGTTCGAGAAGAGTCTCGCGAGCCTGTTGCCTCGGGGCATGCTGGCTCTCTTCGGGCAGTCGAGTGGCCCGGTTCCGCCGGTCGACCCGCAGGTCCTCTCCCAGCGCGGCTCGCTGTATCTGACCCGGCCGACCCTGGCCCACTACATCGCCACGCGAGAAGAGCTGCTGTGGCGCGCGGAGGAAGTGCTGGGATGGATTCGCGACAAGCGCCTCAGGGTACGGATCGACCGGGAGTTCCCGCTCTCCGAGGCCGCGGATGCGCACCGCGCTCTGGAATCCCGAGCCACCTCCGGCAAAGTGTTGCTGGTCACGTAGCCGGTTCGCTCCGGCTGTGAAATGATCACTCCACGCATCGCACGCCTCTGACTCTTTCGAGGAGGAGGAATCGTGATCCTCGTGACGGGCGCAACGGGCAAGGTCGGCAGCGAAGTGGTCCGTCAACTGGCGTCGGAAAGCGTTCCGGTCCGCGCGTTCGTGCGCGATCCGGCGCGGGCGTCGAGTGTGCGTCTTCCCGGCGTGGACGTCGCGGTGGGAGACTTCGCGCGGCCCGAAACTCTGGACCGCGCGCTCTCGGGCGTGAATCGCGTCTTCCTGCTTTCGCCGGCGGACCCGGAGCAGGTCACGCTCCAGGGCAACGTCGTCCAGGCCTGCAAGCGGGCCGGCGTCGCGCGCGTCGTCAAGATTTCCGTGGCGGGAGGGCCCGATGCGGCCACGCAGATCGGGCGCTGGCACTGGACCACCGAGAAACAGATCGAAGCCTCCGGCCTGGGTTTCACGATGCTCCGGCCCACGCTCTACATGCAGCAGACGCTGTCGTTCGCGGCGTCCGTGGCCAGGACCGGCAGCTTCTCGGCGCCGATGGGAACGGGCGAAGTCGCGATGGTGGACACGCGCGACGTCGCGGCGGTGGCCGTCCGCGCGCTGACCGAGGACGGGCACGACCACAAGATCTACGACGTGACCGGGGCCGAGGCGCTGTCCTTCGACGCCGTGGCCGACGCGATCTCGGAAGCGATCGGCCGCAAGGTGTCCTACGTCCACGTTCCGCCCGAATACGCCAAGAAACAGATGCTCGGGGTAGGCGTACCGCGCTGGCTGGTGGACGACATGCTCGTGCTCTTCGCCTCCTTCCGGGAGGGCTACGGCGCCGCGGTGTCCGACGCGGTGCAGAGCGTGACGGGCCGGCGTCCGAGGTCCTTCCCGCAGTTCGCCCGCGACCATGCCCGCGCCTTCCTCGAGGGAAAGGCGTGATCGCCGCCGCCGCCGTCCTCGCTCTGCCGTCGTTCGCTCCTCCCGAACCGCCCCGACCGCCGTTCCGCGCTCCCGTCCACATCGCGATGGGATCGACGCGCCAGCCGGTCGGCCTCGGTCGCCGCCACCGCCTAGTTCGCGGCTTCGCTCGGCTCCGATAGGATTCAGGCCTTCGGAAGGGAGGCTGCGATGTCCGCTCGAATTCCGCCGACCTACGACGACGCGGTCCTGGTGCTGCGGCTCTTCGAGCTGCGCCGGGAAGAGAAGCTGCGGGCCGCGCGCGAGTGGTTCCGCACGGCGTTCTTTCCCCGATCCTTCGACGAAGTACGGACGGTGACGAGCACGAACGGTCCGGAGAACACGTCTTATCGCATGGTCACCGGCTACTGGGACATGTCCTGCTCGTTCGTGGCGCACGGCGTGCTCCATCCGGACCTCTTCTTCGAGTCGGGCGGAGAAGCGCTCTTTGTGTGGGCGAAGCTCTCGCCGTTCATCGAGGACCTCCGGCGCGATCAGCAGAACCCGAGAATCCTCGCCAACGTCGAGAAGGCGATCGCGATGGCGCCCGGGGCGGCCGAGAGGGTCGCCGGAATTCGCGGGCGGCTCGACGCGATGCGGGAGCGCTACAGCCGCAGGTAAAGGTCGCTCGCGGGTCTCAGAATCCGAGGTCGCTCAAGCCCGGGTGTGCGTCGGGCCGGCGTCCGAGCGGCCAGTGATACTTGCGGTCCGCTTCCTTGATCGGAAGGTCGTTGATGCTGGCCAGCCGCAGGCGCATGTAACCGCGTTCGTCGAACTCCCAGTTCTCGTTTCCGTAGGAGCGGAACCAGCTTCCCGAGTCGTCGTGCCACTCGTACGCGAACCGCACGGCGATGCGGTTGTCCGCGAACGTCCAGAGCTCCTTGATGAGCCGGTAATCCAGTTCCTTCGTCCACTTGCGTTTCAGAAACGCCACGATTTCCGCCCGGCCATTCAGGAACTCCGAGCGGTTCCTCCAGCGCGAGTCCGGCGAGTAGGCCAGCGAGACCTTCTCGGGGTCGTGCGTGTTCCAGGCGTCCTCGGCCAGGCGCACTTTCTGGACGGCCGTTTCGCGCGTGAACGGGGGCAGGGGGGGCCGCGGCGCTTCGGGGGATCCAGCGGACAAATCTTTCATGATGGGCTCCTTCGTCATTCGTTCTTCCGGCAATCCATGCAACGGACGCGCCGGCCGATCATCGAGCGGCTTGCCGAGCCTCGCCGAGGATTTCCCGGATCCGGGGTTCCCACTCCCGGTGCTCGGGCTTCATGAGGACCGACCGCAGGCAGGTCACGCGCTC
Organism: uncultured Acidobacteriota bacterium; assembly: GCA_963733815.1. Classification (GTDB taxonomy): domain Bacteria; phylum Acidobacteriota; class Thermoanaerobaculia; order UBA5066; family Gp7-AA6; genus DAHUXD01. The sequence continues at coordinate 174,770 of CAVTEG010000009.1, forward strand.
GGCGTCGAGCCCGAAGAAGCGTCCGGGAAGCTCCGCCAGGGCCAGGTGCAGATGCCGCTTCGCGGCCTCCGCGAAAACGCGACGGGCGCAGGCGGAGGACTCGGCGGGAGACCCTCCGCGGACGGCCCAGACGACGATGTCGAGCTCGGGCGCGAAGACCGGCGTCCAGCGGGAGTCGGTCGCGAGGCCCGCGTAAAGCGCCAGGGCGGCATCTCGCGAACGCCTCGAGACCGCGCGCGAACGTTCCGCCCGTGTCGAGCGGCAGCAGCCGCTGCGTCGCCCAGAGCGCGACGGCCGAAGCGCCCGGCGCGCGAGCACTCGAGGCTGATCTCGCCGAGGTGGAGCTCGTGCCGAGCTGAAGTACGTGTACGGCGAGTCGTGCTTGTAGAACCGCCCGACCGCGGGATCGCGGAAGAGCACGCAGCCGCAGCCGTACGGCTGGAGTCCGTGTTTGTGGGGATCGATCACGATCGAGTCGGCCTCGCCGATCCCGTCGAAGGCGCGACGGGCCGGTGCCGCGAGGTTGCCGGCGAGGGTGAAGTATCCGCCGTACGCGGCGTCCGCGTGCATGCGCGCGCCGTGACGGCGAGCCAGGGCCAGGATCTCCGGCAGCGGATCCACCGAGCCGGTTGCGGTCGTTCCCATCGTGGCGACGACCGTACCGACGTCGCCGCGCGACAGCCGCGCGGCCAGCACATCGAGGTCCATGCGGCCCAGCCGATCGCACTCCACGGACTCGAACGGAATGCCGAGGACGGCCGCTGATGCGCGAGTGCGTGTAGTGCGCCTGCGAGGACGCCACGACCACCGCGCCGGGACGGAGCTCGTCGTCCGACCCACAGCGCTTCGAGATTGGCCATGGTGCCGCCGCCGCAGAGATGCCCGAGGTGCGTCTCCCAGCCGAACATCGCGGCGCAGCGCCGCGACCGCCTCGCGCTCCATCGCCGAGCTCGCGCGCCCGCCGTCGAGCGCGTGATTGTTGGGATTGATCCACATCGATAGGGCGTAGGCGAGCCGGGCCACGGGATGGGGAGGCTTGAGCATCTGGCCCGCGTAGAGCGGGTGGAAGTAGGGAAAGTTGTCGTGGAGGCGCGCCGCCGCCTCGCCGAGGATGCGGCGGATCTCGTCGGCGTCCGCGGAGCGCGAATCGAGGGACGGAAGCCCGGCGAATCCCTCGGCGAGGCGCTCGACCGCGGCGCGAAGCTGCGCGGCGGACTCTTCCGCGTCGAGTTCGGCGCCGCTCATGCCGGCGGCGCCGCGAACGCCGCCCGAACGTCGGCGCGCCGCAGGACGTAGATCGTTCCGCCGAAAAGGATGAGCCCGACGATGCCGATCACGGCGGCGGCGGCGAAGCCGGCCAATCGGGCCTTCGCGGCTTCGCCCGCGCTCGCCTCTCGAGCCAATGCGACGGTCCCCGCGGCGACGAAGCCGGAAGTCGCCAGTGTCGCCAGGACTCCGAGGTACGCCACGGCGAGCATCGCCGTTCGCGCCCAGGGCTTCATCTGCAGCAGCGACCAGGCGACGCAGGCGACCGACGTCGCGACGACGATCTGGAGACCGAAGATGAGCGGCGCGTGGCGCAGCGTCCATTCCAGGCCGAACTCGCGCACCGCCTTCATGGCCTCGACCGGGACAAACGGGATTCCCTGATCGAGCCCGCTGAAGCGCCACACGAAGCAGCCCCAGAGTCCGTTAGCGGCCCGGATCAAGGCGACGACGAGCCAGGTCCATCCGATGACCGTCACCGCACGGGGGCGCTGTGAGGCGGGCGCTTCCATGGTACTCGCCCCGGAATCATATGGCGGCGAGCCGCCGGGAACCTTGCGCGGCGCGCGGGTTCTCATCTTCCGGAGGATTCGGAGGATGGACCGTTCCCGTCTGCCGCTGCGTCTGACGGTCGCGGCCGCTATCGTGGTGGCCGTGATCGCCAGCCTCGTCGTGGCCAGCCGCGCGCATCGCATGGAGAGTGAAGCCGTCGACGAGGCGGCCGCGCGCCTGACCGCGCTCGCCGTCCGCGAGGCGCGGCCCCGGGCGACCGGTGTGGCGGGCGAAGCGCTGGCCGCGATGTTCGAAGCGGATCGGCTCGTCCGGACCGCGGCGCTGTCGATCGAAGTCGCTTCGTATCCGGATGCCGCCGAGAAGGCGGTGGCGATCGCGCAGGCGCAGGGAGGGTATCTCGCCGATTCGCGCGTCTCCCGGGATGCGAGCGGCCGGCAGAGGGGCACGCTCACCGTGCGCGTTCCCGCCGGCCGCTTCGACGCGGCGTTTCGCGAGCTCAAGGCGCTCGGCCGCGTCGAGGCCGCGAATGTGGAGACGCGCGACGTGACGAAGGAATACGCGGACCTTTCGGCGCGGGTGGCCGCTAAACGCGAAGCGCGGCAGCGGCTGACCAACATTCTGCGGACCCGAACCGCGGATCTCGCCGATCTCGTCTCCGCGGAGAAGGAGCTTTCGCGCCTGATCGAAGAAATCGAACAGCTCGAGGGTCAGCGGATCTACTACGAGCGTCGGACGGCGCTGTCGACGATCCTCGTGGACCTGGCCGAGCCGGCGGCCTTCCTTCGCGACGGCGCGCTCGCGCCTCTCTTGAGGGCGCTGCGGGATGCGCTCCCGCTCCTGGCCGGCTCGGCGGCGGCAATGGTCTATACCGCGGCGGCGGCGCTGCCCTGGGCGATCGCCGCTCTCGTGATCTGGAGGATGCGTCGAAAGACCGTTTCGCGGCTCGGACTCTCAGCGGCCCGCTTCGCGGGCCAACCGAAATGAGAGGGGAAGTCGCTTCAAGAACTCTCTCCCCCAAAAGCTACCTGGCTACGGGCGGAGAAGAGTGCGCGAGCCAACTCTGGAACACAGGAGTCGAGCGGATCGGATCGAAGTCGCTGTCTTTCTCCAGAGAATCGAAGCGATGGAATCCCTTGGCGACGGCGCGGTCGAGGTCTCTGCACGCCTGCGACGCGTCCCCGAACCGCGCGGACGCGGCGGCGAGGTTGTAGTCCACGTTCGGATTCGCGGGGTCGATCTCGGCGGCCACGGAGTAGAGCATCCGGGCCTTCGCGAGCTCGCGCTTGTCGAGCATCTGCTGGGGAAGATAGAAGCCCGTCTGCGCTCTCAGGTTCGCCAGGATCCTCTCGGCCGACAGCCGCTCCTCGGGGGAAGAGTCGGATGCCGCCTTCTTTCGCAAAGCCGGAATCCCGAGCTGAGCGGTGACGAAGCCCGGCGCGGGAACCTCCGACTGCTCGGCCGCGTGGCGCACGATTCCCGCCAGGCGCGAGAGCGTGGCGCGGTCACGCTCGTCGCGCGCGCGGGCCTCTTTCATGGCCTTTCGGACCTCCGGGGATTCGGAGAGGCGTTTCGCGGCGGACTCGACGTCGGCAGTGTCGACGAGTCCCCGAAAGTCTTCGGCCGCGTGCGCGTACAACGCCGCCGCATCGGCTGCCCGCCCGCCGGCCTCGGCGGCGCGGGCCGCGGACGACGCGTCGGCGGAGAGCGATGCGATCCGCTCGGGGTCGCGGGGCCTCGTTCCGGCCTTCATCGCCTCGAGCTCCATCCACACCACCGCCGCGCGGGCGACCGGCTCCGGCGCCCACTGGTGCGGTCCGTCGAAAAACGCGATGCGATGCGGCGCCTTGACAGCCGAAAGCTTCTCGTCGAGGCTCCGCATCTCGTAGTAGTTCATGTCGCGGTCGCCGACCGTTCCGAAGTAGGCGAACGGCGGGACCTGGCGAATCGGCGCCGAGGCGTCGGGGAAGCCCGCGCCGCAGCCGATGACTCCGGCGAACACGTCCCTGGGGACCGCCAGCGCCATCGCGACGGCGGCGCGTCCGCCTCCCGAGAAACCGCCGGCATAGGTGCGCCGCCCGTCGAGAGCGAGCGTGGCGTGCGTGTCCCTCCACATCGCCCGCATCGCCGGCGTGTTCGGATCGTCGTTCGTGTCGCTCTGGGAGTTGTAGGAAGAGACCAGGATCCAGCCGAACTCCTCGGCGGCCGCGCGGAACCGCTCGATCGGCACGAGAGCATTGCCGCGGGCGTCCAGCAGATAGAGGACCGGCCAGGGGCGCGACGCCGAATAGGCGGACGGGAGATAGAGCGCGTAGCTCTGGTCCGGGGTTTCCTTGCAGACGATCTTTTCCGTGACCTGACCGGGCGCGAGCGCGGCCGCGAAGACGATGGCGCCAATCACTGGCCCAGGGCGGCGAGCCGGTCCAGCAGATCCACGACGCGGCACGAGTAGCCCCACTCGTTGTCGTACCACGCGACGACTTTGACGTAGCCGTCTCCCTCGGCCCGTGTCGAGAGCGCGTCGAAGATCGACGAGTGCGGGTTGCCGATGATGTCCGAGGAGACCAGCGGCACCTCGCTGTACTCGACGATTCCGGACAGAGGACCGTCGGCCGCCTTCTTCACGGCCGCGTTGACGTCGGCCGCGGATGGCCGGCGCGCGCACTCGGCAGGTCAGGTCCACGATCGAACCGTCGGGCACGGGTACGCGCATCGCCATTCCGTCGAGCTTGCCCGCGAGCTTCGGCAGCACTTTGCCGACCGCGCGCGCGGCCCCGGTCGTCGTGGGGATGATGTTCTCGGCAGCGGCGCGGCTGCGCCGCAGGTCCTTGTGCGGCACGTCGGCGAGGCGCTGGTCGTTGGTGTACGCGTGGACTGTGGTCATCAGCCCTTCCTCGATCCCGAAGGCGTCGTCGAGGATCTTCGCGACCGGAGCGAGGCAGTTGGTCGTGCAGGACGCGTTCGAGACGATGCGATGTGAGGAGGAGAGCATGCCGTCGTTGACTCCGACGACGATCATGGCGTCGATCTCGTCCTTGGCCGGGACGGTCAGGATCACCCTTTTCGCGCCCGCCGCGAGGTGCTTCTCCAGATCCCTGCGCGTCAGGAGCCTCCCCGTGGATTCGATGACGATGTCCACGCCGTGGTCCTTCCACAGGATCTTCGACGGGTCCTTCTCGGAGGTCATCGCCGTGCGGCGGCCGTCCACGGTCATGCTCTCCGCGTCGGTCGCGACACTTCCCGGAAAGACGCCCATCACGGTGTCGTACTTCAGGAGGTAGGCGAGGTGGTCGTTGTCGTAAAGATCGTTGATCAGGGCCACTTCGACGTCCCGGCGTTCCGCGAGGATCCGGAACACAGTGCGGCCGATCCGTCCGAAGCCGTTGATCCCGACGCGCACCGTCACGGCCGGACCTCGGCAGCGTAGCGCGCGACGAGCTCGACGGCCCGATGCGCGTAGCCGTACCCCGAATCGAACCAGGACAGCGTCTTGGAGACGCGATCTCCCAGCACCATCGTGGCGAGCGAGTCGAACGTGGCCGAGAACGGCGTGCGCGCGACGTCGGAGGACACGATCGGCTCCGTCTCGAACCGGAGGACGCGCTTCCAGCGCGGATCCTCGGCGGCGGACCGCAGCGCTTCGTTCACCGAAGCGGCGGTGATCGGCTTCTCGTGCCAGGTCACCAGATCCACGACCGAGCCGTTCGACACCGGCACGTTCATCGCGTACCCGGTCAGGCGCGGGGCCAGCGACGGCAGGAGCTCCGCGATCATCGCCGGCGAGCGGGACTCCTGCGGAATGATGTTTTCGGCCGCCGCGCGTCCGCGGCGCTTGTCCTCCGCGGGCACGTCCGCGAGGTGGTGGGCGCTGGTGTACGAGTGGATCGTCGTGAAGAACGCCCGCCGCGTTGTGAACGCCTCGTCCAGGATCTTCAGGACCGGCGCGAGGCAGTGCACCGTCGACGACGCGTTCGAGACGATCCGCTGCTCCGGCGAGAGGGCTTCGTCGTTGACTCCGGCGACGAGCGTGACGTCCGCCGGCTCGAGCGGCGGGGCCATCAGGATCACGCGCCGCGCTCCGGCCTTCAGGTGCGCCTCCGCCTCGGCGCGCGTGCGTCCGCGCGACGTCGCTTCGAAGACCGTGTGGACGCCGAGCCCCGCCCAGTCCGGCACCGGCGGCTGGTCCTTGCCGGTGATGAGCGCGATCCGCCGGCCGTCCACGAGGAGGCTTCCGTCCTTGGCGGCGACCTCTCCGGGAAACCGACCGAGGAGCGTGTCGAATTTCAGCAGGTACGCGAGGCCCGCCGGCTCGGCCAGGTCCGCCACGGCGGCCACCCGCATGTCCTCCCGGTCGTGGAGGATGCGGAAGAGATTGCGGCCGATCCGCCCGAATCCGAAGATGCCGACGGCCGTCATGCCTGTCTGTCTACCACACCGAGGATAATTCGGGTTCGAGCCGTCATCCTGATCGGCAGCCAAGGATCCCGGACGACGCTCACGTGGAAGCCGAACAAGGCGGAGGCGGCCGCGTCGGGCGACCTGATACACGCTCGGAACGTACGTCCTGCGATCCAGGGACAAGGACGGCGCGGCGATCACGCGCTACGGCAAATACTGCTCGGTCTGGAAGAAGCAGTCCGACGGAAGCTGGAAGTGGGTCGTGGACGTCGGCACACCTTCGCCGGCGGGCCCCAAGTCCCAGGTCCCAGGTCTCCGGAGGGCACGGGTAGACTCTCGGCCATGCGAAAGACTTTGTGCGGCGGGATCACTCTGGGACTGTTCGCTCTCACCCTTCGCGCGGCCGACAAGCCGCGGGCGCGCGACCTCGGCGTGCCGTTCGAGGGGACACCGGGGCCTCTCAACGCGATTACGGACGTCAAGGGCGTGGAGGTCGGGCACAGCACGATCATCCGCGGCGAAGGCAAGCTCGAGGTCGGCAAGGGGCCGGTCCGAACGGGCGTCACCGCGGTCGTTCCGCGCGGCAAGGCGACCGCCACGGATCCGGTCTTTGCCGGCGTCTTCGACTTGAACGGGGCCGGCGAGCTGACCGGAACCCACTGGATCGAGGAGTCGGGCTTCCTCGAGGGTCCTGTGATGCTGACGAATACGCACAGTGTCGGCGCCGTCCATCAGGGCACGATCGCCTGGCGCGTCCGCCAGGGAGGGCCGGATGCCACCGGCTACTGGTGGTCCAACCCGACGGTCGGCGAGACCTGGGACGGAGAGCTCAACGACATCAACGGATTTCACGTGCAGCAGGCCAACGTCTTCGAAGCGCTGGACTCGGCGCGCGGAGGCGCGGTCGCCGAAGGCAACGTCGGCGGCGGCACCGGGATGATCTGCAACGGATTCAAGGGAGGAATCGGCACGGCCTCGCGCAAACTCTCCGAGAGCGCCGGCGGCTACACGGTCGGCGCCCTCGTCCAGTGCAACTACGGCCGCAAGAGCGATCTGCTGGTCGCGGGCGTTCCCGTCGGCCGCGAGATCGCCGGCAAGGGAGCCCGCGAGGACGATGCCGGCTCGATTCTCATCGTGGTCGCGACCGACGCGCCTCTGCTGCCGCACCAGTTGAAACGCATCGCGCGGAGAGCCGCCCTGGGGCTCGCGCGAGTGGGTTCGATCGCCGGCAACGGCTCCGGAGATCTCTTTCTCGCGTTCTCGACCGCCAACCCGGGCGCCGCGGCAACGACCGGCACGGCGACACTGACGATGCTTCCCAACGACCGCATGAATCCGCTTTTCGCGGCCACGGTGCAGGCCGTCGAGGAGGCGATCGTCAACGCCATGATCGCCGCCGAGACGATGACGGGCGCGAACGGCTACACGGTCAAGGCTTTGCCGCACGACGATCTGCGGCGAATCCTCAAGAAGTACAACCGGCTGAGTGTCGGAGCCCCTTAGTTCCCCGCCGCCGCAGAGCTCTCCACGGAAGCGAGAAACCTCTCCCACTCCCGCCAGTAGGCTTCGCCGCCGGTGACGTACGTGTCGTTGTGGCCGGCATCGGGTATGACATAAAGCGTCTTTGGCGGTGGCGCGCGCTCGAAGAGCTCCCGCCCCTGTGTCGGCGGCGCGATCTCGTCTCTTTGGGCCACGAGAAAAAGCTTGGGCGAGTTGACCATGCCGATCTTGGCGGCGTTGTCGAAGCGGCTTCGCACGAGGAAGCGCGGCACGTAGGGATAATGCACCCGTGCCATCGCGAGGATCGAGAGGAACGGCGTCTCGAGGATGACTCCACCGACGGGTTTCTCGGCAGCAAGATCGATCGCGACGGCGGATCCGAGAGATTCCCCGAACAGGAGAATCCGTTCCGGCGGAAACCCGCGTTCGACCGCGGCGGCGTAGACTGCGCGCGCGTCGCGGTACAGGCCCTCTTCGTCGGGGGCGCCCGTTGATCGGCCGTAGCCGCGGTAGTCCACGAGAAAAACGTCGAGGCCGAAGCGGCGGTTGAGGATTCGCGCACGGTCGAGACGATCCGAGGCGTTGCCGGCGTTGCCCTGGAAAAAGAGCAGCGCGCGCCTTCCGGCGCCGCGAATGCGCCAGCCGCGCAGGATCACGCCATCGCCGGAGGGAAGGGCGAGCTCTTCGGAAGTCAGGCCGAAGGCCTCCGGCGACGCCGACACGGTCCGGCTCGGGAAGTAGAGGAGCTGGTTCTCCAATCCCCAGAGGATCGCCAGAAGACCCCCCGCCACGGCCAGGATCCACGCCGCGGCTTTCGTGCGGCGTCGCACGTTCTCAATATACTTTGAGGCTCAACAGGAAGGAGAGAACATGAAGCGAACGATCTCGATTGTCGGGTTTGGCGCGTGGGCGTGCGCATCGCTCGTTCGGGCGCAGGCGCCCGCTACGACGAGCACCCAGGTTTCCGCGCGGCCTCCGGCGGCGGCGGCGCCCCTGGCCGGATTCCGCGCCGAGTATGCTGCCGAGGTGGACGCGGTCGGCAAGAAGCTCGTCGAGCTCGCCGAGGCCTTTCCCGCCGACAAGTACGGATGGCGCCCGGCGCCGGACGTGCGGTCGGTCGGCCAGGTCTTCCTCCACGTGGCGCAGGGCGACTCTTCGATCCCGAGCTTCCTCGGCCTCAAGCGCATGGACGGGATTTCGCGAGATTCGGAAAAGACCGTGACCGACAAGGCGCAGATCGTCGATCTCTTGAAGAAGGCGATTGCGAATGCCAAAAGCGCCGCGACGGCGATTACCGACGCCGACCTCGACCGGAAATACAAGACATTCGGCGGGAACGAAATGACGGGGCGGCAGGTCCTGACGCTGATTCTGAACCACATGCACGAGCACCTCGGCCAGGCGATCGCGTATGCCCGAATGAACGGCATCGTTCCTCCCTGGTCGAAGAACGACTGACGCCGCGGTCGTATCCGAAGCCGAACGGGAGCCGCACAAAAGGCTCCATGAAGGCGCTGCAGCTTTCCAAGCGGGTCGCAACCAGGAGGCGATTCAAATATTATGAGAAAGTAGGAATCGAGGATCCGGCTGAACTCTGAAATACAGCGGTGCAACAGCCGCTTGGGAAAAAGCAGATTCCTATGAGACGGATCGTTCAATGACTTTCAAGCGTCTCTGCGTGAGCGAAAGCGAGTTCTGCAGGCCGTTCAACCAGCGCGTGCTCTTTGCGAGGACATCCTACTCGGGCGTTTACGGCGTTTTCAGCGGGATCGATTCGCGGCGGGCTATCGTGCCCGCAATCGGTCTCGGCTACATCGCCTCCGTGGTGCGGGAAGCGAACTTCGACGGGGACCCGGTGCTGCGGGGCAAGACGGCCCAGAGCCGCTACGAGGTACTCCCGATACTCGATAACGAGATCTATCACGAGAGCCCCTCAACTCTCGCCGAGCGGATCCTGGCTTATGACCCGTCCGTGGTGGGCATCAGCTCAGCCACGCCGAGCTTCGCTGAGGCGCAAGCAATTGCGACGGAGCTCAAGAAGCGCAATCCCGACGTCATTACCGTCAACGGCGGCCCCCACGTGAACTCGATCACCGACTTTGTGAACGACAAGCCGAACGACACGAGTAGTCGGATGACGCTGGTGTTGAAGGATCTCGATCCTCGATTGTTGCTCGCCCAGCAAGAAGCGCTGCGCCAACTGGTACTGCCCGGCCAGTTTGATTACGCCGTCACCAAGGAGGGCGAGTACACCACCCTGCACCTTCTCGAGATCCTCAATCACGGAGGCAATCTCAACGACGTTCCGAACTTGATCTACCAACGCTGGGACGACGGCACTTGTCACCCCATAAAGACTGACGACAAAGCCTATGTCGCAGACACCAAAGGTCGGCTCGATTGCCTTCCGCGTCAGGCGTACGACCTGATGGAGATGGAAGAGTACAACCACCCCATTCCCGGCCACGGAATGCAACCCATGGGGGCCTTCCAAACGGCACGCGGTTGCCCACAGGCCTGCTCCTTCTGCCACGTGGACTTCGGACGAACCATTCGCTTCATGTCGGCCGAGAAAGTACTCGACGAGATGGAGTACCTGATGACGACGTTCGGCCGCAAGTGGTTGACCGTCTACGACGACACATACACCTGGCCCGATAAGATGGCCATCCGCGAGGGACGCGACCCGCTCGAGCGGATCAAGCTCATTTCTCGTGGGATCGTGGACCGCGGGTATTACGGCGAGGGTCTGCGATACCAGGTCTTCATGCGGGCGAACATGGTCGACGCAGACACTCTCAAGGAGATCGTCCAGTCCGGCGTGCATACCATCTCCATCGGCGTGGAGAGCGGCGACGACCAGGTGCTGAAGAACATCGGCAAGGGGACCAACCTGAAGATGGTCCAGCAGGCCATGCGGCGGCTGTTCGAGTACGTGGACAGCTACGGCGTCGAGGTACGCGCCTCCTTCATCCTGGGTCTACCCGGCGAGACCCGCGATAGCATCCTGCGCACTTTCGACGTGCTCGGAGAGGGCGGATTGCCCATGCACCGGGTCAACGTAAACATCGCCACCCCCTTGCCCGGAACCCGGCTCTACAACGAAGCCCTGCTGCAGAAGGGGGTGAAGTTCGTGGAGGAGGTCAAGCCCTCAAACGAGGCGCTTCCCGACTGGTCGACGTTCCGTCGGCATGGAAACGCCATCATCGAGGTGTTGGACGAGAAAGGTGAGACCGTCCTGTCGCCCGACGAGCTCATTCAGCTGCAGAAGAAGGCCCACGAGGTCTTCTACACGCGCGGCGACACGCTCCGATATCACATGAACCAGATCCGGAAGCTGATGGCCCTAGGAGGCGACCCCAAGGACGACGCCTACTACTACCGGCCGGTGTTTTTCGCTGTTCGGGAGCTCCTGGGCGTGGACCGCAAAGATCCCCGCCTCACGCGGGTGCACGATCGTGACATCCAGCTCACGCCCGAGCGGATCGATCGATGGGAAGCATCGATTCTCGACCAGTCGGCGCAATCCAACGCCGACGCGCTCGGCGTCTTGTTCGAGATGAGCGACGTCTTCGGCTTCCACGGTAAGGACCCCAAGATCGACGACGGCGATCGGACAGTGCGCGAGGCGCTGACCGCTGAGCAGAAGCTCGGAGGCCTGCAGTACTCGACCCAAACGCGACAGGATCCGCTCATCGTCAGCCAACAGGGCCTCGAGTAAGCCTCAGTCGCACCGACACCGGCTTGCCTCCACCGTACGCCGCGGTCGTATCGGCGTGGAAAAGGCGGAGCCGAACCGAACTTTCGACCCCCTTTTTTCGTTTCCACGGATTGATGGCCGACGCGCTGGTCCGGGCTGAGGGTCTGTCGAAGGTCTACCGTTCGCGGTTCGGGTCGCGGACGGTCAAGGCCTTAGACGGCGCGAGCATTCGGGTCGAAGCGGGGCAAGTCTTTGGCCTGCTTGGGCCTAACGGCGCGGGCAAGACCACGACCGTCAAGATCCTGCTGGGTTTAACGCGTCCCACCGCGGGCGCGGCGTTCCTCTGCGGCCGACCGGTCTCCGATCCCGAGAGCCGACGCCGGGTCGGCTACCTGCCGGAGGGGCACCGCTTCCCCGGGTACCTGACCGCGCGTCAGACGCTGTCGACTTTCGGTCGGATGTCCGGAATGGACCGCGCCTCCGTCGCGCGGCGTACGCCGGAGCTTCTCGAGCGCGTCCGGCTCTCGGAGTGGGCCGACATCCGCGTCAAGAAATTCTCGAAGGGCATGACGCAGCGCCTCGGGCTGGCGGCGGCGCTGGTGCACGACCCGGACGTGCTGCTCCTCGACGAGCCGACGGACGGTGTGGACCCGGTGGGCCGGCGAGAGATCCGGGACCTTCTCCAGGACGAAGCGCGGCGAGGAAAAGCGATCCTGCTCAACTCGCACCTCCTTTCGGAAATCGAGCGCATGTGCGACCGCGTGGCCGTGCTCCGTTCGGGGAAGGTCGTGGCCGAAGGACGCATCGAGGATCTGACCGCGGCCGGGGAACGCCGGCCTTCGGTCGACGTACCCGACGACCGGGGGTCTGCCACGGCGGGCGGGGCGCACTATCGCCTGGTGGCGGACGGCGTGGACGAGAAACTCCTCGCCGCGTTCCGCGAGACGGGAGCTTCCATCGAGCGCGTCAACGGACACTTCGACCTGACGGCGCGTGACCTCGGGCATTTGAACGCGCTCGTCGACCGGCTGCGCGCGTCGGGGGCGATGCTCCAGGAGCTGTCGCCGGTGCGTTCGAGCCTGGAGGACGTTTTCGTGGGGCTGGTGCGGGAAGGGGAGCCCAAGAAGGAGACACCGTCGTGAGGGCCTTCATCGCCAGCGTCCAGGAGGTCTTCCGCGAGGCGGCGGCTCGCTGGACGCTGATCGCCTACTTCGCGCTGTCGACGCTCTTCATCCTGATCTTCGCCGCGGCCGTCAACCTCGATGTCGTCGACGGCGCTCTGGCGGGGGTGAAGCTGTTCGGCCAGTCCGTCGACGTCGGCGACAATCACATCGAGATCGACAAGCTGGTGCTGGGATTCGAGTCCACGTTCTCGGGCGTCCTCTATTTCGTGGGACTGTTCCTGGCGCTCTTTGCCACGGCGCACCTGGTGCCGCGCCTCCAGGAGAAGGGCACGATCGATCTCTATCTGTCGCGTCCGATCGGGCGCGTCTCGCTGCTGCTGTCGCGCTTCACCGGGGGCGTGCTCCTGGCGGCCGCCGACATCGCGTATCTCATCGGCTCGATCGGCGCGATCGTGGCGTGGAAGACCCACGTCGTTCATCCCCGTTTTTTCCTGTCCGGCGCCGTCATCCTGTTCACCATCGCGACGTTGATGGCGTTTGCCTTTCTCGTCGGCGTCGTGACGTCCTCGACCGCGGTCTCCCTCATGGCGACGTACGCCGTGTTCTTCCTGGCCGCGATCCTTTCGGTGCACGACCGAATCGCCGCGGCCGTCTCGACGGAGTTCGCCGCAAAGACGGTCCAGACGCTCTACTGGATCTTTCCCAAGACCGCCGAGCTCGGACAGGCCACGGTCGCGCTGGTGGCCGGCGCCGCCGCTCCCGAGCGGCTCGCGAATCTCAACCACTTCGCCGTATACGGCTCGACGGCCCTCTTCGGCGCCGTCGCGCTCTCGCTGGCGGCCTGGCTCTTTTCGAGAAAGGACTTCTGACATGGACGCGATCCGTTTCCGCACCGTCACGCGCCTCGCCGTGGCCGGCATTCTGTCCCTGGGGCTCGCCGCGGACGCACGCGCCGTGCGCCGGACGGAGGACTCGCTGGCCCTCATACCGGCTTCCGCCGGGACCGTCGGCGTCATTCGCTGGAACGAGCTGCGCTCGAGCCCGCTCGGCCCCAGGATCTTCTCGTCGATGGACAAGATCTCGACGGACGGCGATGCCGCCCGGTTTCTGGAGGAGACCGGCCTGACGCCGCGCGAAGACATCGACACCGTCATCGTCGCGATGTCGCCGGGCGGCCATCCGGGTCCGGGCGACGACGACGGCCTGGTGATCTTCGAGGGACGCTTCGACACGAACAAGATTGGAGCGGCCTTGAAAGCGCGCGGCGCGGCCTCGGCGACTTCGCCGTCGGGCGACGCCTACTACCGGCTGGCCGACTCGGACTCAAGGGCCGCCGTGGCTCTGGTCAATCGGGGACTGATCGTGGCCGGCAGCGAGCCCGCGGTTCTCGCGGCGCTGGCGCGCAAGGAGAGCGGAGGCTCGGGAGGGCTGACGTCCGGCGAAGGCCTCGGCAAGTACCTTTCGCGCGTGGACACGAGCGCGTCGGCCTGGGCCCTCGTCGACATGGCCCGCTTCACTCAGGGTGCGGCGGCCGAAGGCGGCAGCGACGACGAGCCGTCCCGGGCGGTCGTCGGCGCGATGAAGTCGGTGACGCTTCTGGCGCTCCAGGCGAGGGTTCGCGGCGACGAGGTGGACCTCGAAGCGACGGGGCTCACGCCGGACGCCGAGAAGCGGGACCTTCTGGAAGACTCGCTGCGCGGCGTGCTGGCAATGTGGCGCATGGCGGTCTCGGAGAAGTCGCCGGAGCTCGTCTCGGTGATCCGCAAGTTCCAGGTCGAGCACGACGCGGACAGCGTCTCGATTCGCGGCAGCCTGCCGGGCTCGTTCCTCCGTTCGCTGGCGGCGCAGCGCCAGGCGGTCAAGTAACCGGTCGAAACGTCAGGGCTTCTTCGTCGGAGCCGACGCGCGAGGGGCTGGCGCCGTGGCGGCGCCGGCCTCCTTCTTCTGCAGCTGTTCTGCGCGCGCCGACATCTGGGTCTTGAGCTCCTCGGAGTGCGGCTGGGAAAGCTGCGCTCCGATCATCGCCGTCCGCTGCATCATCTCCGGCATTTTCTGGACGGCTTTCTGGCCTGCCGGGCTGCGATAGAAGGCCGCCATGCTCTTGAGCTCTTCTTCGGTGAAGTTGGAGGCGTAGAGCTGCGTCAACTGGGGCTCCATCGCCGGCCAGGTCATGTACTTTTTGAGCCAGGCGACCATCAGGTCGCGAAACGGCGCCATGCCCGGGTTGCGCGCGATCTCGCCGTCGATCATCGACTCCGGCATCGACTGGACCTCCTGCTGGAGCTTGAGGGCGGCGAAGAGGTCCGCCACGGCGGCGCGCTGCGGAGCGGAAAGCGGGGCCGCAGTCGGCGCGGGATTGGAGGCGGGAGCGCGCGTCGCCGGCTTCGCGGGATTCTGAGCTGCGGCAAACGAGGCGAGCGCCAGCGCGATTACGGCGGCCCCAATTGGGAAAAGTCTGGTCATGGCTCTCCTTCTGACATCCAGGAATTTGACGCCCGAAACCCGGCTTCCGTCTCGTCGTATCTCAGGAATCGGATGACGAGGAGGAGTGTGTCATGAAGTGCCTCTCTGCGGCGGTGGGGATTCTCCTGGCGTGGACCTGCGCGGCACACGCGCAGACGCCGCTCGGAACCGACAAGGCCAAACCGTCCGCGCCCGCGCCGGCCGGCACGGTGCCGAAGCTGGAATTCGAGAAATACACGCTTCCCAACGGGCTCCAGGTGATCCTGCACGTCGACCGCAAGCTGCCGATCGTCCACGTCAATCAGTGGTACCACGTGGGCTCCAAGAACGAGCGGCCGGGCCGCACCGGATTCGCCCACCTCTTCGAGCACATGATGTTTCAGGGATCGGCCAACGCGAAGGAGGACTACTTCACCTACGTCGAGAAGCTCGGCGCCAACCTCCAGGAGGGAGGCGTCAACGGCACCACCAATCAGGACCGCACCAACTATTTCGCGACGGTTCCGTCGGGCAACCTCGAAGCGCTGCTCTGGGTCGAGTCGGACCGCCTGGCCACGCTCACGGACGCTCTGACGAAGGAAAAGCTCGACAACCAGCGCGACGTCGTCAAGAACGAGCGGCGCCAGGGCCTGGAAAATACGCCTTACGGACGGTGGTACAAGCTGGTCCTCGAGAACCTCCATCCCGCGGGCCATCCCTATTCCTGGACCGTGATCGGGAGCCACGAAGACCTGACGGCCGCGTCGCTGGACGACGTCAAGGACTTCTTCAAGGAGTACTACACACCCAACGATCTCTCGCTCGTCATCGCCGGCGACTTCGATCCGGCGGAGGCCAAGCGGCTGGTCGAAAAATACTTCGGCGGAATTCCCGCGGG
Source organism: uncultured Acidobacteriota bacterium (assembly GCA_963733815.1). GTDB lineage: Bacteria > Acidobacteriota > Thermoanaerobaculia > UBA5066 > Gp7-AA6 > DAHUXD01. The sequence goes on from CAVTEG010000009.1 coordinate 190,608, forward strand.
CCCGCCGCTGGACCGGCCGAGGCTCTGGATTCCGGTGCTGGAAGGCGAAAAGATCGTCGAGGCGGCGGACCGCGTTCCCCAGGACCGCGTCTACATGGTCTGGCCGTCTCCGCCGGGATTCTCCCCGGGCGACGCCGAGCTCGACCTGGCTTCTCTGATTCTCGCCGACGGACTCTCCTCGCGGCTGAACAAGACGCTCGTGTACGACCGGCAGCTCTGCACGGCGGTTCAGGCGTTCCAGGCGTCGAGCGAGATCTCGAGCTGGTTCGCGGTCGTGGCGACGGCAAGGCCCGGCGTTTCGCTGGAGGAGATCGAGAAGACGGTGACGGGGGAGATCGCGCGGCTGGCGAAGACCGGCCCGACGCCGGCGGAGCTTGCGCGGGCGAAGACGAAGTTCGAGTTCACGTTCGTCACCGCCCTCGAGGGCATCGGCGGATTCGGGGGCAAGGCCGACCGTCTCAACCAGTACAACACGATGCTCGGCGACCCGGGGAAGCTCGCGTGGGACATGGACCGTTACAAGAGCGCGACGCCCGAGTCCGTGCGGCTGGCGGTCGCGAAGTGGCTCGACACGAAGAACCGCTTGCTCGTGCGCTTCCGCGTCGAGGAGTCGGGCCGCGCCTCGGACGCGGCGCTCGACCGCTCCAAGCCTCCGGCGGAAGGCGCCGACCGGCCGTTCCATGCTCCCGAGGTGAAGACGGCCAAACTGCCCAACGGTCTCGAGGTCTTCGTGGTCGAGAGGGCGGGGCTGCCGAAAGTCGGCGTGACGCTGGTCTCGCGCGCCGGAGCGGCCGCCGATCCGCCCGGCAAGGCCGGCCTCGCGCACATGACGGTGACGCAGCTGGACATGGGCACCAAGACGCGCCATGCCCTGGAGATCGAGGACGCGCTCGGCGATCTGGGCATCACGCTCGCCGGTTCCGCGGGGCGCGAGAGCGCGAGGGTCTCGTTCGAAGTCCTCAGGCGTAATCTCGATCCCGCCATGGCGGTCCTTGGCGATGTGGTCGAGAACGCGACATATCCGGCTTCCGAGTTCGACCGCGAGAAAAAGCGCCACCTCGACACGCTCTCGCAGCAGGAGAAGAACGCGAACGCCATCGGAGGACGGGTTCGTTCGATCCTGGCCTTCGGTCCGGACCATCCCTATGGGCGCCCGGTGCAGGGTCTGCCGTCGACGGTGCAGGGCATCACTCGCGAGGACCTCGCCCGATTCCACGACACCTACTGGAAGCCCGGCTCCTCCGCGCTGATCTTCGTCGGCGACATCACGCTGTCCGAGGCCACGGCGCTGGCCACGAAGACGTTCGGAGGATGGAGCGGGGGCTCGGCGCCCGCGGTCACGATCCCGTCGCCTTCCCCCGCGCCGGCCGGCCGGCTCTACGTCGTGGACCGGCAGGACGCGGCCCAGACCTACGTCTCCCAGTTTCTCCCGGCGCCTCCGCGCTCGACGCCCGACTATTACTCGCTCGTCCTGGCCGACGCGGCGTTTGGCGGCGGCGGATTTGGAACGCGCCTGAACCTGAATCTGCGCGAGGACAAGGGCTACTCCTACGGAGTCTTCTCCAACCTGGCGCTCTTCCACGACGCCGGAGTCTGGTACTCGGCCGGAGGCGTGCAGACCAACAAGACCAGGGAGTCGGTCGTCGAGTTCGACAAGGAGCTCAAGGGCATGACCGCGCGGCCGATCGAGGAGAAGGAGTTCGCCGACTCGAGGGCGCGCAAGACGCGCGGTTACGCCCAGCAGTTCGAGACGATCGGCCGCATCGGCGACCAGGTCGCCGACCTCTGGGTGGATGGGCTGCCGATGACGGAGCTGCAACGGGAGTACGACGAGACCGCGAAGGCGGGTCTGGCGGCGACCCAGGCCGCGGCCCAGAAATGGGCGGCTCCGGGGAAGGCGTCGTTCGTCCTGGTCGGCGACTACGCGAAGATCGGACCGGGCCTCAAGGAGATCTCGCTCGGCGAGGTCGTGTTGCTGGATTCGGAGGGGCGGCCGGTCAGGAAATGACCGGGGGTGGCCACGACCCGTCCACCAACGGTACGCCCCCGGCAGTAGGGAACGCCGGCGAAGCCGGCGGTATCGCCGCCCCTACGGCATAGCGGCGGGGGTGGGCCCCGTCCCCGCCCGCGCCCCCGCGCGCGCCGAGCGCAGCATCGCGACGGCCGCGTAGATGACGACCGCGACGACGAGCCATCGCAGCAAGGTCAAGGGCAGCGACTTGACGAAGAACGCGGCGAGGAAAACGGCGGGAATCCCCCCGAGCGTCAGGCCCATGGCCGCCTTCAGCGCGTAGCTGTCCTTCTGGATGAAGCGGAGGCTTCCGACCGGCATCAGGAACGCGCACGATCCCATCATGATCGGGAACGCCGCCCGGGGATTCATGCCGAGCAGCGCGACGAGGATCATGCAGGGAGCGTAGAGACCGATCCCCAGCGTCATCAGCGCGCCGAGCACGAAGTTGCCGGCGATGCCGAACCAGAGCAGCGGCGCGGTCAGCCCCACCGTGTCGCCGCCGGCCGGGAAGAGCCTAGGTTCGTCATGGCGAAGAACGACGCCGCCGCAAGGAGCGCGATCCCCATCCCGATCTGAACGCGCCGCCGCGGCCACGCCGGCGACGACGCCCGCGCCGAGCCACGCCCCGCGACCGAGGCCGCGATCAGGCATCGCGAGCGTGGCCATGTCGACCGTGACGATCGCGATGAAGATGAAGGCCTGCGCGATCGTCGGGAGCGTGTGGCCGACGTTGAGCGTGCCCGGGATCTGCTCGTCGGGCACGAGGCGTTGAAGAACTTGAACATCGACGTGGTCGGCGCGAAGGATCCGATCCCGAGAGTGTCGAAGAAATTCGTGAGGAAGCCGATCGCAAGCTGGGTGGTGCCCGGCTGCGATTTGCCGCGCCGGCGGATGTCGCGGATCCAGGCGGCGAGAAACACGAGGCCGACCACACCCAGGGCAACGAAGAGGGCCGCCTTCGCGTTCACGTGGCGCACATCCTAACTGCGGCTGTTACAGTTCCGGCCTATGAAAATTCGGCGAATCGCCGCCTATCGCGTCGAGCTCCCGCTGCACGAAGGCAGCTACGATGGTCCGGCGGCAAGTCGGTCGCGGTTTTCGATTCGACCCTCGTCCGAGTCGAGACCGACGCCGGGATCATTGGCTACGGCGAAGTCTGTCCCGCTCGGGCCCGCATACTTGCCGGCCTATGCCGAAGGCGTGCGCGCCGGAATCGCGAGCTCGCGCCGCACCTGATCGGCGAGGATCCGCGGGAGCTCGAGCGTCTGAATCGACCGATGGACGCGGCGCTGCAAGGGTCATCCGTACGTCAAGTCCGGCGATCGACATCGCGTGCTGGGACATTCTCGGCCAGGCCGCGGAGCTGCCCGTCGCGACCCTCATCGGTGGACGCTACGGCGAGGATTTCGTCCTTTATCGCGCGATCTCGCAGGAGGCGCCAGCGGAGATGGCGAAGAAGGTGGCGGAGTACAGCGAGCGAGGGTTACCGGCGCTTCCAGCTCAAGGTCGGGCGGCGATCCCGAGCGTCGACATCGAGCGGATTCGCGCGGTCGCGAGAGGTGCTCGCTCCCGACGACGTCCTCGTCGCCGACGCGAACACGGGATGGCTGCCGCACCAGGCGGCTCGGGTCGTGCGCGCGGTGCGCGACGTGGACGTCTACATCGAGCAACCCTGCGCCACCTACGAGGAGTGCCTGTCGGTGCGGCGCCGGACGGATCTGCCGTTCGTCCTGGACGAGAGTGATCGACGGAATCGACATGCTCGTGCGCGCCGCGGCGGACCTGGCCGATGGACGTCGATCAACCTGAAGATCTCCAAGCTCGGCGGGCTCACGAAGACGCGCCAGGCCCGCGACCTCTGCGTCTCGCTCGGAATCGCGATGACGCTGGAGGACTCCTGGGGAGGCGACGTGATCGACGGCGGCAATCGCGCACCTGGCGCACTCGACTCCCCCGGAGATGCTCTTCTCGGCGACCGACTTCAACAGCTATGTGGCGGTCTCGACGGCCGATGGCGCTCCTCGCCGCTCCCGGGGCCGCATGGCCGCTTCGGCGGCGCCGGGCCTGGGCGTCACGCCGCGCGAGGAGTTCCTCCGCAAAGCGGCCGTGGACGTGAGCTAAGATCGGCGGTCCATGTCGTCGATCGAACCCACCCCGCTGCCACCCGAGGTCCAGCAGCTCATCGACGGGAAGAAATTCGAGGCGCTCGAGGCCCTCTGGACCCGAAGGGTCGAAGAGGGAGCCGAAGAGCTTCCGTTCTATTTTCGGGTCGCGGCGGCGGTCAAGAAGAAGGGCGCCGGCGCGCAGGCGCTGGCGTGGCTCCGGCTCCTGGCGGACTTCTACGCCGACGGCGACCGCGATGCCCGGATCAAGGTCCTCCTCGAGATTGCGCGCATGTCTCCCACGGACGCGGCGATCCGCAAGGACCTCGCGGCGGCGTTGAAGACGCGGTTCACGGGCCATCCCGCGCTCGCGGCCGTGCTGGCGAAATTTCCGGTAGAGGGCGCAACCGACCCCTCGGAATCTGCCGGAAAGATCGCGCGGTGGCTCAAGTTCACGCCGGGCGAGATCTACTACCTCCCGGCACGCGGCGCCGGCCGCCTCGTCGAGATGAATCCCGCGCTCGACGTGATGCGGCTGGAAGTGGGGGGGACGAAGGTGCCTCTCTCGCTCGTCTCGGCGGAGAAGTCCCTCGTGCCCCTGCCCGAAACGCACATCCTGCGAAAGAGGGTCGAAGATCCCGACGCGCTGTCCGCGCTGGCGCAGAAAGATCCGTCCGAGACGGTACGCTGGCTCCTCGCGAGCTTCGGCCGTCCGATGACGGTCCAGGAGGTCAAGAACGAGCTGTCCGGGACGGTGCCGGAAGCGCGCTGGTCCTCTTTCTGGACCGCGGCGCGAAGCACCCCCAGCTCCTGGTCTCCGGGAGCGCCAAGTCGGCGAAGGTGACCTGGAGCGAGAGCGCCGGAGCGGCCGACGAGAGCGTGCGCCGCGCCTTCTCCGGAGCCGCGCCGGCGGCCAAGATCGACCTCGCGCGCAAGCACGCGAAACGTTCGAAGGATCTCGCCGGGTGGATGGCCGACGGTCTCGCGACCGAGGCGCAGCGCGTCGGGAGCGCGCGGCCCGCGCTGGCGTGGGAGTTGTCGCAGGCGGCGGCGCGCTTGAAGCCCGGAGCTCCCGAGGCCTTCCCGGCCGAGAAGCTTCTGGCCGGCGACCCCCGCAAGGTCGTCGGCGAGATCCACGACCAGCAGGCCCGGCAGAACGCCCTCGAGGCCGTGCGCGCCTCGCGGCCGGACTGGGCCGAGATCTTCGTCGAGCAGATCTCCCGCGAGGAGGACGCCCGGGTCCTGTCGATGCTCTTCGAAGCCCTCGGCGACCGCGCGGCGGATCTCTCGCGGCGTATCCTGCGTTCGCCGCGCTCGGCGCCGCGCGCGTTCCTGTGGCTCTGCGAGCGCATCCATGCCGAGAACCGCGTGGAGTCTCCCGCGCTGTTTCTTGCGATCACCGACGCGCTGCGGCTGGACGAGTTCTCGGGTCTGCGTGCGCGCCTGAAGGAGCTTTTCGAGCCGGGTGGCCTCGCCGTCGCGCTCGTCCGTACGGCCGGCTCCGAAGAGGAAGCCCGCGACCTGCTCCACGCGCTCGACCGCGTGGCGGGTCTCGAGGAGCACCGCCGCGCGACCGTTCGCGAGGCGCTCCTGATGAAGTTCCCGGAGCTGCGCGCCCCCGCCCGCGAGTATCTCTACGCGACCGCCGAGGCCGTCGAGACGCACCGCAAGGAGCTCCTGCACCTCAAGCAGGTCGAGCTCCCGGCCAACGCCGAAGCGATGAAGGCGGCCAAGGAGCACGGAGACCTGTCGGAGAACTTCGAGTACCACGCCGCTAGGCAGAAGCACGAGTATCTTTCGGCGCGCATCGCGTCACTCGCCGACGAGCTGTCGCGGACGCGGATTCTGGATCCGACCCGGATCGACACGACGGAGGTCCGGGTCGGAACGCGGGTGCGCCTGCGCGATGGCGCCGGCTCCGAGCGCGAGGTGACGATCCTGGGGCCGTGGGACTCGAAACCCGAGGAGGCGGTCTACTCCTATCAGTCGGATTTCGCGCAACGCCTCCTCGGGGCGCGCGTGGGAGACCGCATCCACCTGATCGAGGGTCCGGTCGAGATCTCCGCCATCGCGCCGTGGAGCTCGTGAAGCGCCTCCGGCGCACGCGAATCTTCGCCCTCACCGCGATCCTGGCCTCGCCGGCGCTCGCCGAAGACATCCTCAAGCTGCCGGTCGGCGACCCGGCGCGCCGCGATCGCGCGGTTCCGGTCGTCCTCGACGCGATCATGGACACCTCGAGCGGCGCCGCGATCACGCCCGCGGAACTGCCGTCCCGGCTCTCGAGCGTGCGGCTTCTCCTCGTCGGCGAGGAGCACACGAGCATGGACTCCCACCGCGTGGAGCTCGCGGTGATCGAGGCGCTCGTGCGTTCCGGCCGAAAGGTCACCGTTGCGCTCGAGATGTTTCCGTACACGGAGCAGAAGTTCCTCGATGACTGGAGCGCTGGCCGGCTGTCCGAGGAGGAATTCCTCGGGCCGGGGCGCTGGTACAAGAGCTGGGGATACAACTGGCTCTACTACCGCGACGTCTTCCTCTTCGCGCGGGACCGCCGTCTGCCCCTGGTCGCCGTCAACGCACCGCGCGAGGTCGTCTCCGCGGTTCGCAAGAAGGGCTTTCAGGGGCTCACGGCCGACGAGGCGGCGCACATCCCGTCCAAGATCGACGCCGACAGCCCCGAGCACCTGCGCCTCTTCAAGGCGTCCTTCGACGACGCGAGCTTTCACGCCTCGATGGACGAAAACGGCTGGAAGGCGATGCTCGCGGCGCAGTGCACGTGGGACGCCACGATGGGGTTCCAGGCGGTGAAGATTCTCTCCGGAGAAATCGATCCCAAAGCGATCGTGGTCCTGCTCGTCGGAGCGGGGCACGTGCAGTACGGGCTCGGCATCGAGCGCCAGGTTCGCGCCCAGTGGCCCGTCCCGACGGCGTCGGTGATCCCGGTCGCCGTTCGCGACGACAAGGGCAAGACGGTCGGCAGCGTGCAGGCGTCCTACGCGAACTTCGTCTGGGGCGTTCCGGCGGAAACCGATCCCATCTATCCCGATCTCGGCGTCTCGACGCGGCCGAGCGCGGAGGCAGCGCTCCTCGAGGTCATCCATGTCGAGAAGGACTCGCCGGCCGAACGGGGGGCCTGAAGGAAAAGGACCTGCTGGTCTCGCTCGACGGATCCCCGCTGCCGGATCGCGAAGCGCTCGCCCGACTCATGGGGGGAAAGCGCTGGGGAGACGCCGCAGTCTTCGTCGTGCGGCGCGGCCCGGAGAACGCGACGGTGACCGTGCCGCTCCGTCGGAAGGGGCCGGACTAGCTTCCGTCCAGCGGTCGCTTGCCCGCGGAATACTTGAGGACGCGGGCCTTCTCGATCGTCACGAGACCTTCCGAGACCATTTCGTCCAGCGTCGGAAGCAGCGCGTCCACGTGCGCCTGCGTATCCACGATCTCGATGACGAGCGGGAGGTCCTGCGAGAGCCGCTCGAGCAGCGTCGTGTGGAGCACGCTCCGGGCGCCGAAACCGCCGATACCGCGGAAGACGGTCGCACCCGCGTAGCCGTCCTTGCGCAGGCGCTGCAGCAACGCCATCCAGAGAGGCTGGTGGTGCCACTGGTCCGACTCGCCGATGAAGATGCGAACGAGAACCTGCTCTCCGTCGAGGATGCGCATGACTCCTCCTACCCGCCGAAGATCCAGCGGCCCAGCGCCACGCCGGCCAGTCCCGCGACGAGGCACCCGAGAAGCGTGGCCAGAATGTTGCCGAGCGCGACCGGCCAGGATCCGTCCTGGGCGTATCGGATCGTCTCGTAGTTGAACGTCGAGTACGTCGTGAAGCCTCCCATCACGCCGGTCGTCAGTGTCAGGCGGAGCGTCGGGGAGAGAAGCGGTGTGGCGAGGCCGACCTGCATCAAGAGCCCCAGCAGAAAGGATCCGAGAACGTTGATGACCAGCGTGCCCCACGGGAATGCGGGCCCGAAAGCGGCGAGGGCCCATCCGGACAGCAGGTAGCGCGCGCCGGTGCCGGCCGCGCCGCCAAGACAGATCCAGAGAAATCGCGACATCTCGTCCTTCCCGGTTCCGCGCCCAAGAAAACTCCTACGGCGCGGCACCGTAGGAGTCATTGGCTGGCGTGGCCAGCGGTTTCGGCGGACTCCACCGCCCTCTGCTATCGGTGCGACGCTATCACGCGGCCGCCTCGCCCTCGAAGAGCTCCCGCCGCTTCCGTCCCGTCCACATTCCGTCGATCGCCAGGACGGGTCCGAACAGGAAATAGACGTAGCCCGCGAGGCCGACCAGCCGGGTCGGGACGCTCGCCGCGACCACGCAGGAAAGCGCGCCGATCGCCGCGGCGAGGATGTGCGTCCGGATGCTGGCCCGGGTGTCGAAGACCTCGAGCGGCGACAGCTCCAGCGCTCCGCGAAGCCGGTAAGCGTGCATGTACATCATCGCGAGCAGGAGGTAGAGCGCGATGACGCCCGAGCCGTAGATCAGGAAGAGTGCGGGGATCTGGCCGGGCTCGATCACGGGCTCGAGACGGCCTCCCTCCCCGGTTACGGCGCGCGGCGCGCCCGTGACTCCGGCGAAAACGAAGTTGAAGAGGAACTTCAGCGGATACACGTAGAAGAGCGCGACGAAGAGAAGCGCGGCATTCAGCCAGATCGTGCCGTTGTCCTGAAGCCCGTAGCGCCGGAAAAATATGTAGTGCTCGCGCCAAACGACGATCAGCAACGTGAAGCAGACCGCGAACACGAGGAACCCCCGCATCGCCGTTGCGAGCTCGTGGAAGGTCCGCGGCACCTCGAGCGACACGACCAGCAGCGTCACGGCGAATGCGAACACCGCGTCCGAGAAACCTTCCACGCGGCTGATCTCGCCGCCCCTCCAGCGGAAGCCGGGCTGCTGCCCGACGCCCCGGCCCGCGAGCGCCTCTCGTGCGGCGGTCGTCATCCGGGCAGGCTCGCCAGGCACGCCTCGGCGATGAAGAGGTCCTCGGCGCCGAGGCCGGTGAAGTCGGCGACGGTGACGCCTCCGTCCTCGTAGTCACGGGGCGACTCGCAAAACGCGCCGATCTCGACTGCGCGCGCCTTCTCGGAGAGCACGTGCTGAAGCTCGCCGAGCTTCTCGCACTGGGCGATCGAGTCGACGAGAAGGAGCGAGGCGCGGCGGAGGATCCCGGGATCGAGCTCCTGCTTTCCGGGGGAGTCCGCTCCCACGGCCGCGACGTGCGTGCCGGGGGAGACGTCTTGGGTGCGAAGCAGGGGCTCGCGGGACGCCGTCGCCGTCACGACGAGGCGCGCCCTTGCCGCGACTTCGCCGGGTGTCGCTAGGGCCGCGACGCGCACGCCCGGGAGGCGCGCGGAGATCTCGCGCACGCACGCGGCAGCGTGCCCGGCGTTGCGCCCCCAGAGGTAGATCTCCGTCAGCGGCAGGACGCCCGCGTGGAGCTCGGCCTGGAGACGGGCCTGGATTCCGGTTCCGAGGATTCCGAGAACCGAGTCCTTGCGCTTGAGTTCGCGGGCTGTCATCGCCGCGACGGCCGCCGTGCGCAGGTCCGTCAAGTGACCGCCGTCGTCGAAATAGGCAGCGGTCTCTCCGGTCTCCGCCGAGACGAGCATCACCATTCCGTAGGCGCGCGTGGCGAACGTGCCGGCCATCTTCAGGGCGAAGTGCCGGCCTCCCGCTCGGAAGCTCGACTTCATGTGCACCTCGCCGCCGTGGTCCCCGGCGAGGTACAGATCATCGGCATCGGCGTTGCGCACTCGCCCCGCGAGTAGGCGATGACGGCATCCCGCATCGCGGCGATCGCGGCGGAGGGGGAGACGGCACGCCGGATCTCCTCGATGCCGACGACTCTCATGCGGCGAGGATCCGGCGGAGCGTTGGAAGCGCGACGTTGCGCCCGGAGATCACGGCCACCGCCGGCGAGTCCAGCTTCCCGGCCCTTCCGGTGAGGATCGCCGCGACCGTGACGGCAGATGAGGGCTCGATGACGTACTGATGCGCATCGAGCACGAAGCGCACCGCGTCGAAAATCTCCGCTTCGGTCAGCAGGGCCACGCCGTCGATGCGCGACTTGAGCACTTCGAAGCCCGTTTGTCCGATGCCGCCCTCGAGTCCGCCGGCCGTGGTCTCGACCGGCGGCAGCGTCAGAACCGCCTCACCTCGTTCGAGCGACAACGCGAGCGCCGGCGAGAGAGCGTGCTGGCAGCCGATCACGCGCGACTCGGGAACAGCGGTCTTCGCATAGAACGCGAATCCGCCGGCCAGACCTGCGCCGCCGACCGGGAGGAGAAACGTCCGCGCCTCGGGTGCTTCGTCGAGGACTTCGGCCGCGAGAGTGCCGCCGTTGGCCGCGAGGATGGCGTCGTCGTCGAAGGCGGTCAGGTACGGACGTCCCTCGCGCGCGGCCTGCGCCCGTGCCAGCTTCTCCGTATCGTCGAAGCCGTCGAAGTCGCTGCGCAGGACCTCCGCTCCGAGCGCGAGCATTCCGCGGTACTTGGACTCGTCGACGCCCTTCGGAACATGGATCGTGGCCTTGAGATTGAGCTCGCGGGCCACGTAGGCCACGGCCTTGCCTGGTTGCCGGCGGAGCAGGTGACGACGCCGCGGGCGCGCTCGCCCCGGGAGAGACGGCTCATCGTGAAGAACGCCCCGCGAAGCTTGAACGAGCCCGTGGTCTGGAGGGACTCCAGCTTCAGCGACACGGGAACGCCGGCGATCTCGGAGAGTCGAAGCGAGAGCTCGAGGGGAGTGCGCCGGATGCGTCCATCCAGGGCGCGGCGACCTGCAGAATCAGAGCCATGTCGAGGGCCGGCACGGCGTCATCTCTCCGAGGGTGGCGGCGATTTGCCCGCGCACCTTTTCGGCTAATGCCGGCGCATCGGCCGCGGAGTAGGACCCGGCCGTCGAAACCGGAGGCAGGACGGTGACGGAGGCTCGCGTCCGGCGGAAGCGAACCGAGTGCTTGGGCAGGGCCGTCTCGGTTCCCGAATCGCCAGCGGTACGACGTCCACGCCGAGCTCGATCGCGAGGCGGAACGCGCCGTCGCGAAACGGCCCGACCGTCCCCTCGGCGCTCCGTGTGCCCTCCGGAAATACGATGACGGAGCTCTTCGCGAGGAGGCGCTCCCGCATCTGCCCGAGCGCCCGCCGCGCGCTCTCCTTGTCGCCGCGTTCGAGAGGGATGTCGCCGGCCACCCTCATCTGCCAGCCGAGAAGAGGAATCTTGAAGATCGAATCCTTGGAGAGGAACTTCGTATTCCAGGGCAGCATCGAAAGCAGGAACACGTCGGCGAGCGACTTGTGATTGCAGACGAAGAGGTACGGGCGGATTACGTCGGGGCGGACGTCGTCGATGACGCGGAAGTCCCAGTAGGGGTTGATCCGCGCGGCGAACGCCGCAGAGGAGTGCATCAGCCGCCCGACGCGGTTCCGGTTCGGATCGGAACCGCGCGTGAGGAGGCGAAACAGGGCGACGGCCGGCGTCCAGGCGATGACGATGGCGACGTCGCCCGCCCACAGCAGGGCGGACAGCGGCGCGGCGACGAGCGGGATGTCGAGGAGGCTCCGGCGCGGCTCAACCACCGATCGTCAGAGCCGCCGCGTAGTCAGACGAACGCCTCGTCGGCGTAGCACCAGCGCCAGCCCTCGCCGCGCTCGAAGGACCGGACGATCGGGTGCCCGACTCGCGGCGCCAGTGCTTGGTCGCGTGCTTGTTCTTCGAAGAGTCGCAGCAGCCGACGTGGCCGCAGGTCAGGCAGAGGCGCAGGTGGACCCAGGTGTCCCCGATCTTGAGGCAGTCCTCGCAGCCTTTGGAATGAGGCTTCACGTCGCGGATGGACGAGAGATGCGTGCAGGGCTTGTCCATTTCATCCATGGCGTCAGTCTACTTGGAACCTGGAGCCTTTAACCTGCAACCCGGTCTCAGTGGCACTTCGCAGTGCCGGAATCCGCAAAGTTCCTCCCTCGACCGGCACGAATTCCCAGTCGTAGGAATCGGGATGGAGCGTCAGCTTCAAGACCCCGTAGGTCGTATTGTTGCGGACCTCGCTGTTGGGCAGGACGTTCCGAGGGGATCGAAGCTCTTGCCGCCGGTGCCGGCCACGAACTCACGGATGCCGTGCTCGGGGTCGGCTTTCCTTCGGCGTCCTGCGGGGCGAAACGCTCGTAGTTGTGCTCGTGGCCGCCCACGCGAGCTCGACGCCTGCCTGTTGAGCGCCCGCCAGATCGGCCGCATCTCGGGGTCGTTGCCGTGCCCTGTTCCCGACGAGAACCGCGGATGATGCCACATCGCGACGGCCAGGGCGTCGAGTGCGCGGCGAGATCTTCGCGGATCCACTTCTCCTGGGCCGAGCCGCCTTGCACCCGCCGATCTCGCCGCAATTGCTGTTGACGACGATGACGTGCCAGGCGCCGAGGTCGTAGCTGTAGTAGCCCTTCTTCGGATCCCCGGCGGATGGCCCGAATAGGCGAAGTACGCCGCCGCTCCCGTGGTTCGATAGTCGTGATTGCCGGGCGCCGGGCGCGTCCGCGCCTTGTGCCGTCCCCAGCTCGGCTCGTAACACTGATCGAACTGCTGCGCGGTGCCGCTCGAGTAGACGTTGTCGCCCAGCGTGAACACCGTGCCCTCGATCTTGTCCAGGATCTTCGCGGTCCGCTCGTCGCCGTCGTTGTCGCACGCCGCGATGTCCCCGGCGCCGACCAGCACCGGATCCGACGCTGTCGGCGGCGAGGGGGCGCCCCGGGCCCGCAACGCGGAGAAGACGATCATCAGGGATGCGCCGAGCGATCTGACCGAGGGTTTTCTCACGCGCGGCATTATCTCCCGCCATTTTCACTTTCGGTCCCCGCGAGCGCCTGCTAGATTACGCGGCGTCCACTGGGCGATTCATTTGGATTTAACGGCGCGTCTTCGCGCGCGCCATCGAGGAGGATGGATGGAGGTTCTGGCCCGTCGGGCGGCGCTGGTCTGGTTCCTGTTCGCCGGAAGCGCGGGCGCCCTCCCGGAAGTTTCCACCGCACCCGACACGCCCGAGCCCGGGTCGGTCGAGGCGATCGCGAAGGACACGACGGACCCGAAGTTTTCGAGCTCCTGGGTCGCCTACGTCCCCGCCTCCTCGAGCGTGACGTCGCCGACGAAGTATCTGGGACACATCGTCGGGAAGGCGGGCGAGCTCTCGCGCACCGAGAAGATCTTCGGCTACTTCCGCGAGCTCGCGAAGACCTCGCCGCGCGTGCGCGTCGACACGCTCGGGAAATCTGAGGAAGGCCGCGACATCCTGCTCGTCGCGATCGCCGACGAAGAGGGCATCCGGAACCTCGACAAGTTCAGGGCGGCCACCGCCGCTGCTCGCCGACCCCGGACGACGAGGCCCGAGGCGGCCGAGAAGATCCTCGCGGCCGCGCGCCCGATCTACTACTTCAACGCGGGGCTCCATTCGCCGGAGACGGGAAGCCCCGAGATGGTGATGGAGCTGGCGTACCGGCTGGCCGTCTCGGAACAGCCGATGATCCAGCAGATCCGCAAGAACGTGATCGTGCTGATCAATCCGGTCTCGGAGCCCGACGGGCGCGACAAGATGGTCGACTGGTTCTACCGGTATCTCAAGGGGAAGACCGACTGGGACAACCTGCCCCGGAGGTCGCCGCCGTACTGGGGCTTCTACGTGTACCACGACAACAACCGGGACACGCACCAGCAGTCGCTCGCGCTCACGCGCGCCGTCCATCGGATGTTCTACGAATGGCACCCCACGGCCGTGCACGACTTGCACGAATCCATCCCGCTGCTCCACACCTGGAACGGCACCGGACCCTACAACGCGAACCTCGACCCGATCGCCGTCGGCGAGTGGCTCGAGACGTCCTTCCACGAGGTCCAGACGTTACGAGTCTCGGCATGCCCGGCGTGTGGACCTGGGGCTACGGCGAGTCCTGGGGCCTCCACTACCTCGACTCCGTCGCCTCGAATCACAACAGCCTCGGCCGGGGATACGAGACCTTCGGCAACGCCACCGCCGAGACCGTGGAGCGGACGCTGCGCCCGTCGGAGAACCGCTACGTCGACCAGCCCGTGACCGACCGCGAGTGGTACCGGCCGTGGCCGCCGGACAAGAAGTTCATGTGGTCGCTGCGCGACAACACCAACTACATGGAGACGGGCGCTCTCTCGATCCTGGACTGGACGGCGAAGAACGGGAAAGAGATGCTCCGCAACTTCTACCGGAAGGGCTACAACTCCTGGCAGAAGGGCGTCCGCGGCAATCCCTACGCCTTCGTGATCCCCTCAGACCAGGGCGATCCGCGCCGCGTCGCGCAGATGGTGGAGCTCCTGCGGGCGCAACGGATCGAGGTGTCGCAGCTGACCGCGCCCGTCACCGTGAAGGAGGGGACGTTCCCGAAGGGGGCTTTTCTCGTCCGCCTCGACCAGCCATACCGCAACTACGCGGTGGACCTGCTCGAGCCCCAGAAGTTCCCCGAGTCGCAATACGAGCCCTACGACGACGTGTCGTGGGCGTTTCCTCCGCTCTACGGTCTCGAGGCCAAGCGGATCGACGACGAGAAGATTCGCTCCGCGGCGGCGACGCTCCTGACGGCCGCCGCCTGCCGTGACAGGCAAGGTCTCCGGCGCCGGTCCCGTTTTCCTCGTCAAGGACACGGGGCAGGAGGCGCTCCTCGCCGCGCGCTTCCGGCTGGCGCATTTCAAGGTCTCGATCGCCGAGAAGCCGTTCAAGGCCGGCGGCGCGGACTATCCGGCCGGTTCCTGGATCCTCCCCGCGCAGGACGGTCTCGCGGCGGCGCTGTCTCCGGTCGCCTCCGAGCTCGGTCTCGACTTCGAGAGCGCGTCGGCCGCGCCCGACGTGCCGGCGCACGACGCCCCGGTTCCGCGCCTCGCGGTCTGGCACCTCTGGAACGACACGCAGGCGACGGGCTGGCTGCGGCTCGCGCTCGACCGCGAGAAGATCCCGTACGCCTACATCCGCGACGAGGACATCCGCGCGGGCGGGCTGCGCGACAAGTACGACGTCATCCTCTACGGGCACGCCAGCGGGAGCTTCAAGTCCCAGATCCACGGCATCGACACGAAGTGGAGTCCGATGGCGTACACGAAGACGCCGGAGTTCCCGAGCCACGGCGTGCCGGATTCCTCCGCGGACATCACGGGCGGCATCGGCTGGACGGGGATGGAAAGCCTGCAGAAGTACCTCGCCGCCGGCGGGCTGATGATCACGCTCGGCAATGGGTCCGCGGTCCCGCTCGATGGAGGCCTCGTGCGCGACGTGCAGCGAAAGGGTGGAAGCGTGGTGACTCCCGGCGTGGAGTTGAAGGTGAAGTTCACGCGGCCCGGCCATCCGCTCTCCTACGGTTTTCCGGAGGAGACGGCGGTGTTCCGCGGCAGCCTGCCCGTCTACGAGGTCGACCACGAGAAGCGAGGATGGATCGTGCTGCAGTGGGGAACCCGCTCGACCAAGGAAGATCGCGAGGACGCGATGGACGCCGACAAACCCAAAGACGCGAAAGACGCCAAGGACGCCAAGGACGCCAAGGAACCTGGAGCGAAGTCGGGCGCATCGATGGTCGTGTCGGGCGGTGCGAAGCGCGAAGACGAGCTCGAAGGCAATCCGGCGATCCTGGACCTGCCCGCGGGGAAGGGCCGCGTCATCGCGTTCAACTTCAATCCCGTCTATAGGGATCTGAACCACTCCGACTACCGCCTTCTCTGGAACGGCATCCTGAACTGGAACGCGCTGCCGCCGGCGGCGCGGTGAGGAGAGAGGACATGAGAACGACGCGATCGATCCGGACCCTCGGGTGGCTGGCGGCGGCGGCGGTCATAGCGGCCGTTCCCGCGCTTTCCCAGACGATCAACCCCGGCCTTCCCGATCCATTCCGGCTGACCGAGCCCAAGGATTTCGCTGCGTTCCGCTCGTCGTCCAACAACGAGGACTGGAACTCCAACGACGACAGCAAGCGGCCGATCCCCGGCGAGACGATCGTGCTCGCGGACCTCCAGGGCCCGGGCGTCATCACACACATGTGGGTCACGATCGCGGACAACGAGTACGGCTGGCCCAAGCTCCTGCGCCTGCGCGTCTACTACGACGGCAACCCGGTGCCCAGCGTGGATGCCCCGATTGGCGACTTCTTCGCCGTCGGGCACGGCTTCGAGGCGAAGGTCAAGTCGCTGATGGTGGTCGACAGCTCGGACGGCCGCGCGCGCAACAGCTACTGGCCGATGCCGTTCCAGAAGTCGGCTCGCGTCACGGTCACCAACGAGGGCCGCCGCCGCTGCTCCAACCTCTACTACCACGTGGACTGGGAGAAGCTGCCGTCCCTGCCGGCAAACACTCCGTACTTCCACGCGCACTACCGGCAGATGCTGCCCGCTCCCGCCGACGGCAAGAACTACGTGTTCCTGGAGGCGAAGGGCAAGGGCCACTACGTCGGCACCGTGATGTCGGTCGTGCAAGCGGAGGCGGGCTGGTTCGGCGAGGGAGACGACTTGTTCTGGGTCGACGGCGCGGCCAAGCCCTCGATCGAGGGCACGGGAAGCGAGGACTACTTCAACGACGCCTGGGGACTGCACGTCAACGACGGCCCGTACTACGGCGTGACGGTCGCCGAGGGCACGGGACTGGGGTCGCGCATGACGGCGTACCGCTGGCACCTCGTCGATCCGATCCCGTTCCAGAAGTCGCTGAAGGCCGAAATCGAGCACAAAGGCTGGACGTTCAACGCGGACGGCTCGGTCAAGTCGGGATTCGGCGAGCGCACCGACCTGATGTCGAGCGTGGCCTTCTGGTACCAGGAAGGCATCGCGCAGGACCAGCCGCCGGTGCCATACGGATCGGCGCGTCTGCCGCAGGGCAACGCCCTCCAGATCGAGGTCGAGAACTCGATGCCGCAGATCGTCGCGGAGAAGGGGAAAGTCTCGGTCTTCCCGGACCTCTTCTGGTCCAAGGACGTCGTCGTCTTTGAAGGCCAGGGTCCCGGCTCGAAGGTCGACGATCCCGTTCGACGTGCCCGAGGACGGCGACTACGAGCTCTACGCCCAGATGGCGAAGGGCTCGGACTACGGCGTTTACACGGTGCTGCTGGACGGGAAGCCGCCCGTCGCGCCGGTGCTCGAGCACGAGCCCGGCGCGGACGTACGGCCGCAGACCGAGTTCGACGGCTACGCGCTCGAGACGCAGGTCGGCGTCGACTATCAGGTCGGCTGGCCGCGCCTGACGAAGGGCCGCCACACGCTGACGTTCGTGTGCAAGGGCAAGCGCGAGGACTCGAGCGGATACACCGTCGGCGTCGACGACATCGTCCTCGCGAAGACGGGAGCCGCGGCCTGGGCCGCCGCGGCGAAGATCCAGGAGCCGCGCGTTCCGTCGGGATCGGTGGCGGACCTCGCGAAGGCGCTGTCGGATCCGAACCCGGTCACCCGCGGCCTCGCTGCGCTGGCGCTGCGCAACGAGGGAAAGGCCGCGCTGCCGGCCCTCCCGGAGCTGCAGAAGGCACTCGCGGATCCGGACCCGAACGTCCGGATGATGTCGGGCAACGCGATCGCGGCGATCGGCAAGGACGCCGCTCCCGCCGTGCCGGCTCTGATGACGGCATGCTCGGTGAAGAACGAACAGATCCACGTCCTGCGCGCCTGCGCCGGCGCGCTCGGCGCGATCGGCAAGCCCGCCGCGACGCCGGCGCTTCCGCTGTTGAAGGAGCTCGCCAAGATGCCGCGGGTCAAGTGGGCCGCGGACCGCGCGATCCAGAACATCGAGAAGTAGCGCAGGAGACTCTTCGTAGACCCCCTCCTCGAGCGTCCCCTCCAGGTCCCCTCTCCCCCGCGAGCGGGGGAGAGGGGCTAGGGAGAGGGGGCGAGGGGTAAACTAGGCGCGCATGTCGGAGGTCGCCGCTTCCTGCGCCTGACGGCGGCAATCCTCCTCGCGGCGGTCGTCGCCGCCGCGGGAGGCCTGCACCGCCATCAGAGCCAGGTGATCCGGTACACGCAGCTGGACGCGCAGTTCATCGGCGGCGGAGGTCACATCGACGTCGAGCTCATCCACTCCGAGCCCCACCACCTCGTCCTCGAGGCCGTCGCCGACTACGTCCGGGCGGAGCTGACGGCGAACGACGAGCCGCTGCCGCGGACCTGGAACGGCCTGTCGAGGTTCGGCGCGTGGACGCCCAGGACCGCGTGGCGCCCTTCGAGACGGTGACGCCCGGCTACACGATGGTCAACGCAGCCGTCGGCTATCGGTTCCTGCTGGCGCCGGTCATCGCGGATGTGCTCGTGCTGGGCACCAACCTGATCGATGTCGAAGCCCGCAACAACGCTTCGTTCACCAAGGACTTCGCGCCTTTGACCGGACGCGACTTCAGTCTGCTGCTGCACGTCGCGTTCTGATGAGCCGTTCCCTGTCGTC
Source organism: uncultured Acidobacteriota bacterium (assembly GCA_963733815.1). GTDB lineage: Bacteria > Acidobacteriota > Thermoanaerobaculia > UBA5066 > Gp7-AA6 > DAHUXD01. The sequence goes on from CAVTEG010000009.1 coordinate 209,125, forward strand.
GACCGGCGCCCTTGTGGCGCCGGCCGTCCTGCCTCATCCGCGTTCAAAGGTGACCTTCGGCATGAAGGGGCGATCGTGGCAGCGCGGAAGATCGGGAAGAGGACGGCAGGGCACGAAGACCGAGCGCTGGCCTCTCGCCGTTCTCCTGGGCGTTCTCCTGCTCGGCTTCGCGGACGGCGAGGCGCGGGCCCAAACCGACTCCGCGGCCGAGTCCGAGGAGCATTGGGCGGTCCTGGAGATTGGCGGCGTTGCGGCCGTGGAACTGCCTGACGGCGGCGCTCACTTCGGCGCCTCCATCGCCGTCGAGAAGACGGTCGTCGAGAACTGGCTGGAGGTCGAGCTCGGCGTTTCGGCGACCAGTGCTGGTTCGGAGAAGGAGCTGGCGGCCAGTTTTCTGTTCAAGAAACCGTGGTCTTTTTCCCCGAAGTTCGAGTTCATGATCGGCGTCGGCCCGGAGTTGGCGCACTCTCTCGATGCGGGCGGCGGGACATCTCCAGGCCTCGCTGCGGTGCTGGACTTCATGTTCTGGCCGAGCAGGAAAGTCGGCTGGTATTTTGAGCCGGGTTACGAGGTCGTGTTTCGCCACGGCGCGCACCACGCGATCAATGTGGTCGGCGGGCTTCTCGTTGGATTTTGAGTCTGTCGCCCTACTCTACTCCCGCCCGACCGGGTAGAGACCCCAGCGATCGTCGAAGAGCGGCGTGCGCCGGTAGAACCAGTCCAGCCGCGCCAGAACATCCAGTAGCCCAAGCCCATGCTCTTCCCCAGGGGAGCGGGAAACAGGGCTTTCGCCGTAAATACCATACCCCAGTATGCTATCGTCGGCCATGGCGCACACGATCCGAGACAAGGCCAAGCTGATCGCGCGAATCTCACGCATCCGGGGGCAGCTGAACGGGGTCGAGAGGTCGTTGAAGGAAGATAAGGACTGCTTTTCGGTCCTCCAGACGGTCGCGGCCTGCCGAGGCGCTCTCAGCGGTCTCATGGCGGAAATCGTCGAAGGTCACATCCAATTCCATCTGGCGGATCCGAAAGTGACTGCGGTGAATCGAAGCAGGGCCGCCGGAGAACTGATCGACGTCGTCCGGGCCTTCCTCAGGTAGCCCGCGCGGTGGCGACCTCCGTCTCTGTGTCGCATGCCTCGTCCTGGGAGCGCGAGGACCTCCGGGACCGACTCGACCGAACCGACCTGGTTCGGATTGTGCTCGTCGTCGCCGCGGTGGTGGGCAGCTGGATCGGACATATCAATGGTCTGGCTTTCGCCGCCGCGGTCGTGGGCGGGTATCCCATTTACCGCGAGGCTTTCGAAGCACTGCTCCATCGCCGCATGACGATGGAGCTCTCGATGACCATCGCGATCCTCGCAGCCCTCGGCATCGGCGAGAGCCGCACGGCTTCGGTGATCGTGCTCTTCGTTCTCGTGGCCGAAGTGCTGGAAGGTCTGACGGTCGGGCGGGGCCGCAGGGCGATCGGGGACCTCGTTCACCTCTTGCCGGACACCGTCCACGTGCGCGAAGGCGACGCGATCCGCGAGATCCCATCGGACGAGGCGAAGATCGGGGACATTCTGCTCGTCAAGCCGGCATCGAGGGTGCCCGCGGACGGCGTCGTCACGGCGGGGCATTCCTTCGTGGATCAATCGTCGATCACGGGAGAGCCGGGCCCGGTCGAGAAGACTTCCGGCAGCCGCGTCTTTGCCGGGACGGTCAATCAGTCCGGCACACTGGACGTTCGGGTCGATGGCCTCGCAACCGACACGGTCTTTGGACGCATCGTTCGAGTCGTCGAAAAGGCGCAGGCGTCGCGCGCCCCGGTTCAGCGTATGGCGGATCGGATCGCCGGTTATCTCGTGACGTTCGCCCTCACGGCCGCGGCCCTGACTCTCGCATTGACCAGAAACGGGCGCTCGGCAATTGCCGTTGTGATCGTGGCGGGAGCCTGTGGCGTCGCCGCCGGCACTCCGCTCGCCATCCTCGGCGCGATCGGCCGGTGTGCTCGCCTGGGCGCGATCGTCCGCGACGGCTCCGCGATTGAGCTGCTCTGGCGCGCCCAAGTCGCGGTGCTCGACAAGACCGGTACCCTCACCCTCGGCCGGCCCGAGATCGTCGGCGTCCATCCCGCTTCCGAGGTGACGCCGTCGCAATTGATCGCTGCCGCGGCGCTCGCCGAACGGCGGTCCGAGCACCCGTTCGCGGAGGCCGTTTTGCGTCTCGCCAAAGAGGAGGGCATCGAAGTCGCGGAGCCGAAGAGCTTCCTCTATTTCCCTGGAAAGGGTGTGGTCTGTGAAGAGACGAGGGGAACGCTCCTCGTGGGAAACCGAAGCCTGCTCGCCGACCACGGGATCGACTTCCGGGATCCCGCGTCGGATCGAAAATCGCGCGTCTTCGTCGCATCCGAGGGCCGGTTTCTCGGAAGCCTGGAGGTCGCCGACGTCGTCCGGCCTCAAGCGAGTCGCGCCATCGCCGGTCTCCACGAGATGGGGCTGCGCACGATTCTCCTGACCGGCGACGGATGGGAACCCTCTAAAGAGATCGCGCTTCGCCTTCGCGTGGATGACTTCGTCGCAGAACTTCTTCCAGAGGACAAACAGGCGTACATCCACAGGATCCAGGCGCAAGGCTTGACTGTCGTCATGCTGGGGGACGGCATCAACGACGGACCCGCGCTCGCACAGGCCGACGTCGGTGTCGCGATGGGTTCGGGCACGGAGCTCGCGCGGGAGTCTGCGGACGTTCTGCTCATTGGCGACGATCTCATGAAGTTCGCCGAGACGATCCGAGTCTCGCGAGCCTGCCACCGAGTCATTCTTCAGAACCTCGTCGGCACTCTGAGTGTCGATGGGATCGGCATCGCGCTCGCCGCATTTGGGCTGCTCAGTCCGCTTCTGGCCGCCTTCATTCACGTGAGCTCGGAGCTGCTCTTCATCCTGAATTCGACGCGACTCCTTCCCGCCCGGTCTAGGGGGAGACTCGTGGCGGCCTTCGGCCAGGATCACAAGGGACAACACGACGTTTAGGCGTGAAATGGATCGTCTGTGTCACTTTTGACCATCAGCCTGCGAGCCTGGCGTGCGTCGGGAGCTCCGCAGGATGCCGAGGGGTGGTGAGCCCGCCCGACCGGGTGATCCGGAAGAATCGGCTACACTAGGCGCCGATGCCGGCCGGTCGGCGATTCCAAAGGCTCGGGAGCGGGGTCCTCCTCGCCGCAATCCTCGTTGCTTCGGGAGGCTTCCATCTCCACGAGAACCTGTCGGGCCTGATCGCTCCGCCCGCCCCCGGGGCGCCGGAACGGGTCGTCTCGCATCACAGCCCGCTTTCGAAGGCGTCGCACTGGCACGCGGTCGTCCGCGCCGACGATCATCCGTGTCTGGCCTGTCAGAGCCACCGTATGGCCGGGCTCGCAGCTCATGCCTCTCTTGCACTCCCTGTACTGATCATCGCGTTCGCCGGCGATGCGGTCGCATCGAAGCCTGTATCGGTCGCCTCGTTCGCGAACGGCTCTCGCGCTCCACCCTCTCTCCTCTAGCCCTCACCCGAACAACACAACTTCGAGGCACCTCCCTACCGGGGAGGCCTTCGGCGCGTTTGGCGACGAGCCTCGACCCGTTTGAGGAGGAGAGATCCGAATGGTGAAGTGCACGCGGTTATTCTTTTCGCTGTACGCGGGCCGTCGTATCGGGCGCCGGCGCGGCCTTGGCCGCCGGGACGGCCGGCTCGATCCGAGGCGTCGTAAACGGCCCCGACGGCAAGCCGCTGGCGGCCGTTCTCGTCCAACTTCGCAACGACATCGCCGGATTTAAGGCCGATACGACGACCGGCCGCGACGGGACCTTCCAGTTCTTCAACGTACCGTTCAACCCCTACGAGCTCCACGTCGAGGTGCAGGGGTTCAAGCCGGTCCACCAGAACCTCGATATCCGCACGTCGATTCCCCGGGAGATCGAAATCAGCTCGAGCTTCCGGCCGTCACCGAGTCGGTCAGCGTCATGGGCGAGCCCACCGCGGCGCAGTTGGAGACCGACGTCACGACGTCGCACATCGACATCGACAAGTCCTTCATCCAGCGGGCGCCCGCCGCGGTCCCGATGCGCGCCATGGAGGAGATCGTGACCTCGACCCCGGGGTTCGCGCTCGACGAGAACGGCCGCTACCACTTCCAGGGCGCGCACAGCCAGAGCGAGTACGTCATCGACGGGCAAACGATCGCCGACCAGACGGGCGTGACTTTCTCGAACTCGATCGATCCGGGCATCGCGCAATCGCTCGAAGTCATCTATGGAAACGTTCCGGCCGAGTTCGGCGAAAAGATCGGCGCCGTCATCAACATGTCCACGAAGTCCGGCCTCGGGACGCCTTTCAAGGGCAACGTGATCGGCAGCTTCGCGACATTCGACACCTATCAGGGCGGGGCTTCTCTCGGCGGCGGCAACGACCGTTTCGGTGCCTTCGCCTCCTTCAACGCCGCGGGATCCGACTACTTCGCCGACGCGCCCAACCCGGACAACCTCAACAACACGGGCAATACCCAGAGGGGATTTCTCCGTTTCGATGCGGCGTCGCCGGGTTTCGGCAACGCCTTTCGTGTCTCGGCACTGCTCGGCCGCACCGACCGCGACGTTCCCAACCGGTACTCGCAGGAGGAGGCCGGACAGACGGAGAAGGTCCAGACCTACGACCAGAACTACAACCTCGGCTGGCAGAACGTCCTGTCGGCGTCGACGGTCCTGGACGTGACTGCATACGCCCGGCTGGCGAGGTTCGTGCTCTATCCGTCCTCGGGCGACACCCCCATCACGGCGGATTCGCACCGCTCCCTGAACAATTTCGGGATCACGCCCTCGTTCACCTGGACGACCGGAATCCACGAGATCAAGGTCGGCGGCGTCTTCAAGGCCTACCCGATCAAGGAACTGTTCCGGTTCGGAATCACCGACCCGACGTTCAACGATCCTTCCTCTCCGGACTACAACCCCAACATCGCCCCCTACGACCTGACGCGCGGCGGCACACAGTTCGAGTTTTCCGACAGCAGCACGGACAAGTATTACGCCGGCTACCTGCAGGACACGATCCGCTGGAAGAACCTGACCGCGAGCCTCGGAGTGCGGTACGAGAACAACAGCCTGCCGGTTACGAACGTGCTGTGGTCTCCTCGCCTCGGCCTCGCCTATTACGTGCCTTCGACTGGCTCTGTCTTTCGGGCGACCTACAGTCGAGTCCTCTATACCCCGGAATTCGAGAACATCCTGCTGAGCTCCTCGGAAGCGGCCGCGGCGATCGTCCCGCCCGCCGTGCAGGAATCCCGCGCCCTCGGCGGAGGCGTCCTGCCGGTCAACTCCGAGCGCCAGAATGCCTATACCGTGGGCCTTCAACAGGCGCTGGGCTCGAAGGTCCGTCTCGATTTCGACTACTGGTGGCGCGACACGAAGAATGCCGGGGACCAGGACCAGTTCCTGGCGACCGGAATCGTCTTTCCGATCTCGTTCGCCAGCGGCTCGTACCAGGGGTGGGACCTGCGCCTGGATCTCGCGCCGACGTACGGCTTCCGCGGCTTCGTTTCGGCCGGCCACGTCCACGCCATCTACGATCCTCCCCCAGCGGGGGGCCTCTTCCTCGACCAGGAGTCCCTCGACGCGATCACGGGCGCGCCGTTCCTCATCGACCACGATCAGAAGCTGCAGATCCAGACCGGTATCTACTACGACGTCGCCAAGACGGGCCTCTGGCTGGGAACGAATATCCGCTACGACTCAGGGCTTGTGACCGACGCGGATCCCGAGGAACTCCTCGAGGATCCGGACAACGCATTCGCCGCTCCGTACATCAACGTCAACAGCGGGACGGAGCTCGACCCCAACCGGATCAAGCCCCGCACGATCTGCGACTTCCAGGTTGGCTACGACATGAATCACGTGAACGTTCCTGTCCAGCTGCAGTTCATGATCCTCAACGCCTTCGACAAGAAAGGCGTCTACAACATCCTGTCCGTGTTCGGCGGGACGCACGTGATCCCGCCCAGGCGGTTCGTCGGCCAGGCGGTCTTCAACTTCTAGATTTCGAAATCCGATCGGCCGGCGCCAGCTCTCTTCGGCGCCGGCCGCCTTTTTCTTTCGTCGACGGAGGAAAAATGAGACGAGGCGCCGTTCGGAAACTCCGGACGGCAGTGCTCGCAGTGGCGTTCGCCGTGTTCGTCACGGTCCTGAGCTTCGTGCTCGACCGCGTTTACCCTCGGCACGCCGCCGTTCTTTTCACGCCCGGCGAGGTCGATCGGGCGGAGCGTGAAGTCCTACCGTTCCGACAGTCCGGCCTGGTCTTTCACTGGTCGGACGACGCGCCGGTCGTCTACGTCAAGCGCTCGATGTGGGATGCGCTGCCGGAGGAGTCTCGGCGAAAGCTTGGGAAGTCCATGGTTGTCGCCAAGAACCGGCCCGAGATCACCGTTTTCGACGAGTCGCTTTCGCGGAAAGTCGCCGTCTGCACGGCGACGTCCGGCTGCACTCCCGTCCGGAACTGACTTCGCCGGCGGCGTCGGGATATGCTGGTCGGCGCCGATGGCGGGCGTGTCGCGTCGCCGGTTCCTCCGCCAGGCGGCCGCCGCCGCCTCCGCGACGTGTGTGGCGCCGCTCCTGCCCGCCACTCCCGGCCAACCGAAGGGCGGCATGCGCGGACCCGAGGCCATAGAGGACGCGCTGGCGCTTCTGGCGCCGACGGGTCCCGAGTATGCCGGGCGGCTCGCCAACCACGGACCGATGGCGGCGGAAGCGCTCGTCGATCTCGCGCGGCCCGACGCGGTGGTGCCGTGGGTAGAGAAATACAAGAAGCGACTGCGCGATCATCCTGGCGGCACGCGTCCGATCGATCCGAAGAGGTGGCGCGAGGCCCTCGGCGAAAACGACCGCGTAGGCGACTGGATCGTCCTGTTCCGGCGCGAGGTCGAGGAGCGCCCCTGGAAGGTCATGCTCGCCGACTGGATTCCTCGTCTTTCGCCGGGCGTCGTCGCGGCGGCGTTTCACGGAGCGATCCGCACGGCGCACGCGGTGCGCAACCTCGAGGCGACCGAGACGCCGGCGCGGCGCCGTGAGCTTGCCGAAGGGCTCGGCTACTGGGCGGCGACGTACAACGCGCTGCCGGAATCGACGCCCTCCGCGAAGCCGCCCGCCGGGCGAAAACCTTCCGAGGCTGTCACGTCGGTTCCGCTGCTGCCTCCCGAGCGCCGTATCTCCTACGGCAACATCGTCGAGCGGCTCTCTCCGCTCGATGAGTTCCCTCCGTTTGCATCGGTCGCCGATGCGGTGGACGCCTCGGGAGATCCCAACGCGTTTCTGACGGACGTCACCGAGACGTTCGCCGGCGTGTATCTCGCGAGCGTGCCGCCCGGGAGCGTCATCACGTTCCTTCACGGTGTGACCGGGCCGACCGCGGTGCGGACCCTCCTGCCGTTCATTTCTTCGGAGGAGCAGCACCGTCTCGTCCGTTACACGTGGCAGGCGGCCGCTTCGTTCCTGTCGTCGAACGGAGGCAAGACGATCCCGAAACTTCCGTCCGACAAGCTTCCGTCGCGCGACGAGCTCGCCGACCGCGCCATCGCGACCGGCGACGAGCACGCGATCAAGTTCACCGAGGCGTGCTTCCGCGAGTACGCGCGGAACCCGAAGCCGGTTTATGTCCTCGCAGCGAAGGACGGCGTCGCGCGGCTGGGCTGACGTTCAGCGTATTCCGGTGGCGAGGACGAGATCGCCGAGAGTCCTCCGATACGAATAGACGTAGGCCTTCTGGTCTGGCGTGATGACCGCGGGGCCCACCTGCTCGACGCCCGTCGGATCGGGAGGCAGGAACTCCTTCCAGGGCGTCCGGCGACCCGTCGCGACGTCGACGATCTGGACGACTCCCGGCACCCCCGACAGCCTCATGACGTAAATGGAACGGCTGTCGGCGGTCCAGCCCATGCTCGCGTCCGCTCGGTCGAGCTCGGGAATGACACGCGGCTCCCCCGGTTCGGCCGGATAGACGGCCAGCCGGGCTTCCGGTCCGAGCGCGATGATCGACCGTCCGTCGGGCGAGATCGACTGCCCCGTGATCCCGACTCCTTCCGGCGAGATCGCACGGGGACGGCCGCCGGAGACCTCCTGGATGTAAAGACGCTTGGAGTGTCCCGGCTCGTACGCGTTGATCAGGAGCCGCTTTCCGTCCGGGAACCAGTTCGCCCACTGGCAGGTCAGGTTGCCGATGTCGAGCGTCCCGGCCTCGCCAGCGCCGGTCGGTAGCAGCGTGATCGGCCGGCGGTCGGGAAGCTTGACGGTCACGACTTGCTTCCCGTCGGGCGAGATCCCGTAACCCTCGCCGTCGCCGATGCGGACGGCGGGCGAGCCGTCGAGCTTGCGCGTGTAGATCGCTGACGGTTCAACCTGCTGCTCGTAAAAGAGAACCGTTCCCGTCACGGTGGAGATGTCGGTGGGAAAGGACCAGTTGAGCGCGGTGAGATTCCTCGCGGACGCGCCCGGCGCGGCGACGCCGACCATCTCGCGCCGCCCGGCGGTCTCGTCGAAGAGGACGCGGCCGTCCCGCGCGACGTCGTGGAGGCCGGCGTTCGGCGAGGCCCAGACCTGGCGCGTCTTTCCCGCCAGCGAGGTCGCCTGGATCCCGTCGTACCAGACCTCGCTCCCGTCTCGGGACCACGCGAGCGGTCCGGCCCCCCGAACGAACGGCCCGGTGACGCGCAGGCGGCCGTTCGCGTCCACGATCTTGACGTAGCCGTCGTTGTTTCCGCCCTGGGGATGATCGAAGAACGCGAGGTGGCGGCCGTCCGGCGAGATTCGGACAGCTCCGACCCAACCGGCGGACTCGACGAGCACCCTGCCGATCGGATACTCGAGGCGGCTGCGATTGCCCACGGTGCGGCAGACCGCGAGGCTTTTCCCGTCCGGCGACCAGTCCGCGTCCTGGACGTCCTCGAGGACCTCGCGCGGCGCGCCGCCGGCGAGCGGCACGCGGGCCAGCGTGCCGGTCGTTTGATAACCGACGAGGTAATGCTGGTTCAACGCCACCGCGAGCTCTCCGGTCGACGAAACCGAGAGCACCGCGGCGCCGGAGAGGCCCAGGGAGCGATACTCGGAGCTGTCGGTGCGCGTCGAGAAGGTCTCGAGCGGCCCGCCGTCCCAGGCGGCGCTATAGACGATCGTCTGACCGTCGGGCCCGAAGCGCGCGGACTGAATCCGCCCGCGCTGGAACGTCAGACGCTGAAACTGGATCTGCGCGGCCGGGGCTTTGCCGAGAGTCGTCTGGATCAGATAGCCGAGTCCTGACCCCACGAGAAGCGCCAGCGCGGAGGGGAGGAGCCAGCCGCGTCGCCTGACTCTTGCGGGCTCGGCGGGTTCGAGGGCGCCGGAAGCCGATGTCTCAGAAAGGTGGTCGCGCAGGCTCTTCAAGTCCCGTGCGAGATCCTTCGTCGAGGCGTAGCGTTCCTCGGGATCCTTGGCCAGGCAGCGCTCGACGATCCAGCGCACGGGAGCGGGAGCTTTCGGCGCCAGCTGCGAGAGAGGCTCGGGCTCCTCCCGAATGATCGCCACCAGAGTCTCCGCGCCCGTCTTTCTCTGGAAGGCGCGCTTGCCGGTGGCCATCTCGTAAACGATCGAGCCGAGAGTGAACTGGTCGGAGCGGAAGTCGACGCTCTGGCCGGACGCCTGCTCGGGCGACATGTACCCGGCCGTGCCCATCACCGTGCCGGGCGTGGTCGGCGCCGCCACGGCAGTCGGAAGCACCGACGCCTCCTGCGCCACCGGCTCGGTCAGCTTGGCCAGCCCGAAGTCGAGGATCTTGACGAAGCCGTCCTTCGAGACCATCAGGTTCTCGGGTTTCAGGTCGCGATGCACGATGCCGGCCGCGTGCGCCTTCGCCAGGCCCTCGGCGGTTTGTGTCGCCACGTCCAGCAGTCTTCGCGTCGGCAGCGGCTCGCCGGAAGCCACCAGTTCGCGCAGTGTCTTGCCCTCGACCAGTTCCATCGCGATGTAGACGGTCCCGTCGGCGGAGCCCACGTCGTAGATGGTCAGGATGTTGGGGTGGTTCAAGGCGGAGGCGGAGCGCGCCTCCTGCTCGAAGCGCAGGCGGCGATCCGGATCGGAGGCGACGACGGAGGGCAGCACCTTGATGGCCACCTCGCGCGACAGCCGCGTATCCCGCGCGCGGTAAACCTCGCCCATGCCCCCGGCGCCGAGCGGGGAGACGATCTCGTAAACGCCCAGGCGCGAACCGGCGGCCAATGTCACGAACGGCCCTCCAGCGTGTCCTGCCAGTTCATTGGGAGACACTCCATACGCGACTTCCCCTCCCATTTCCACGGTCCGCGTAGCGGACCGCTAGAGGTCTGAGAGTCACCTCAGCCCCGTCACGAGGAAGAGGTCGTCGAGCTGCCGGCGATACGAGTAGACGTACGAGATCCCGTCGGGCGCGATGTAAATCGGTCCGATCGTGAGGACGCCCGCGGGGTCTGGCGGGACGATCTCCTTCCAGAGCCGGCGCTGTCCCGTGGCCACGTTGCAGACCTCGATCCGGGCGGGCATCGCGATCTTTCCCACATAGACCGAAGCCCCGTCCGCCGTCCAGCCCCAGGCGACCTCTTCGGGCTGCGCGCTCGGCAGCAGCTTCGGCGGCGCGCTTCCATCGGCGGCGCACAGGTAGACGCGACCGTCGCTGCCGCGGATCAAGATCGTCTTCCCATCCGGGCTGATCGCCTTGCCGCCGCCGAACGACAGTCCGAATCCCTCCGGCGTGATCGCCCGCGGACGCGGCTCGTCGATTCCCTGCACGTAGAGGCGCGATGCGCGGCCCGGCTCGTTGGCCCAGATCAGGATCTTCTTCCCATCCGCGAAGAACTGCCCCCACTGGTAGACGAGGTTCGCCTTGGGCAGGACCCGCGAGCCGCCCGCACCGGTCGGCATCAACGAGAGCTGGTCCGCCGTGGCGTTCGTCGTCAGCGCCCAGCGGCCGTCGGGCGAGAGGTCCAGTCCCTTGGCCTTGCCGAGCAGCACGGCCGGGGAGCCGTCGGTCTTCCGGATGTAGCAGAGGTACTCGGGACGGGGACGGTCCTGCTCGTCGAACAAAACCATCCGGCCGTCGTTCGTGATGTCGTCGGGGAAGGACCAGTCGAGCCACGTCAGGTTGCGCTCCGTGGCTTCTCCCGGCGCGAGACCGACCATCTCCCGCCGCCAGCTGAAGCGCCGGGCGAGAAGAGTTCCGTCGGGCGCGGAGTCCTCGGGGACGAAGCCGACGCCCAGGCCGGGGAAGCGACGCACCTTGCCGCTGGTCGAGACACGCATCGTCGTGGCGGGGCCGCCGGCAACGAGGACATCTCCGGAGCGGCTCCATGCGAGCTTGGACGTCCCGCCGACGAACGGTCCCTCGGTCCGCTTCTTGGTCGCCGCGTCGATGAGGATCACGCGGCCCGCGTTCTCCCCCCGCTCCGCGTGATCGAAGAACGCCGCCGTCATTCCGTCGGCCGAGATCCGGACGTTGCTCAGCCAGCCCGAGCTCTCCGCGAGCACCGTCCCAACGGGATACTCCAGGCGGGCGCGTGCCCCTGTCTGGTAGATGACGGCGAGCTCCTTGCCGTCGGGAGACCAGTCGGCGTCCTGGACGCTCTCGAGGACCTCGCGGGGCGCGCCGCCGGCGAGCGGGACGCGGGCCAGAGTCCCCGTGGCCTCCCAGCCGACTTGCAGATGCCAGCCGAGAGAGATCGCGAGCTCGCCGGCGTGCGACACGGCCAGAAGGTTGGCCGGGGGCAGGCCCAGAGATTTCGATTCGGGGCTCTCGGGATTCGTCGTGAAGATCTCGATCGGTGCCCCGTCCCACGCGGCTCCGTAGACCACTGTCTTCCCGTCCTGCGCGAATCGCGCGGTTCCAATGGCACCGCGCCGGAACGTGAGTCTCTGGAACTGCAGAGGTGGAGGCTGGAAGAGGCCGAGACCCTTCGCGGCGATGATCGCGAGGACGCCGCCGAGGACGAGCGCCAGGGCCGAGGGCAGCAGCCAGCCGCGGCGGCGCGCCTTGACTGGTTCGGCGGGTCCGATCGAGCCCGATACCGACGTCTCGGAAAGGTGATCGCGCAGGCTCTTCAAGTCCCGCGCGAGGTCCTTCGTCGACGCGTAGCGCTCCTCGGGATCCTTGGCGAGGCACCGTTCCACGATCCAGCGCACCGGCGCGGGAGCCTTCGGCGCCGCCTGCGAGAGAGGCTCGGGCTCTTCGCGGATGATCGCGACGAGAGTTTCCGCGCCCGTCTTTCTCTGGAAGGCGCGCGTGCCGGTGGCCATCTCGTAGACGATCGAGCCCAGGGTGAACTGGTCCGAGCGAAAGTCCACGCTCTGCCCGGACGCCTGCTCGGGCGACATGTAGCCCACGGTGCCCATCACTGTTCCCGGCTGCGTCGGCGAAGCCACGACCGTGGGAAGCGCCGACTGCTCTGAGGAGACCGAAGGCTCGACGAGCTTGGCCAGTCCGAAGTCGAGGATCTTGACGAATCCGTCCTTCGAGATCATCAGGTTCTCGGGCTTCAAGTCTCGATGCACGATGCCGGCGGCGTGGGCCTTGGCCAGTCCGTCGGCCGTCTGCGTCGCGACGTCGAGAAGCCTTTTCGTCGGAAGAGGTTCGCCGGAAGCCACAAGTTCCCGCAGGGTCTTTCCGTCCACCAGCTCCATCGCGATGTAGACGGTGCCGTCGGTCGTCCCGATGTCGTAGATCGTCAGGATGTTGGGGTGGTTCAGGGCGGAGGCCGAGCGCGCCTCCTGCTCGAAGCGCTGGCGGCGGTCGGGATCGGAGGCGGTAGCCGACGGCAGCACCTTGATCGCGACCTCGCGACCCAGCCGGCTATCGCGCGCCCGGTACACCTCTCCCATACCGCCCGCGCCGAGAGGCGCGACGATCTCGTAGGAGCCCAGCCGAGAGCCCGACGCGAGTGACATTGAGATTCCGACGGATTCTATGCCGTCGCGGCGAGGAGATAATCGGCGGACGGGAGGGACGCGTGCTCGACCGCACGATCTCTCACTACCGCGTCGAAAAGCGCCTGGGGGCGGGTGGAATGGGCGAGGTCTTCCTCGCGCGCGATCTCGCCCTGGGCCGGATGGCCGCGGTCAAGGTCCTGTCCCCGTCGCTGACGGCGGATTCCCGCGCGAGACTCTTCCGCGAAGCGCAGGCGTGCGCGCGGCTCCAGCACCCGGCGATCGCGACGTTCTTCGAGGCCGGCGAGGCCGACGGAGTGGCGTTTCTCGCGATGGAGTTCGTCGAGGGCGAGACGCTTCGCGACCGCCTGCACCGAGGTCCGCTGCCGCTCCCCGAGACGCTATCGATCGCCGGCGCTTTGCTCGAGGCCCTGGGCCACGCGCACGCCGCGGGCGTGCTGCACCGGGACATCAAGCCGGAAAACGTCATGGTTACGGGAGACAATCTCGGGAAGCTCCTGGATTTCGGCATCGCCCGCCTCCAGGAACGAGACGTCGAGAGCGAAGCCGCCACCGAGGTTGGACTGACGCAGCCGGGCGCGGTCATCGGGACGATCGGCTACATGTCCCCCGAGCAGCTGAAGGGCGAACCCCTCGACGAACGCACGGACCTGTTTTCCTTCGGCGCGCTCCTCTACGAGATGCTCGCCGGACGCCCTGCGTTTCCGGGTGACAGCGCGGCGTCGCGCATCGCGGCGATCCTGTCTCCGGACCTGCCGCCGCCGCCGTCGGAACACGTTTCGGCGGAGGCCGCCCGCGTTCTCGCCCGGGCGCTCGCCCGCGACCGCGAGAGGCGCTATCCCTCGGCCGCCGCGTTCCTCTCGGATCTGCGTGCGCTCGCCTCGGGAGAGCTTCCCGCGTCGCTGCCCGACACGCTCGCGATCGCGGATTTCCGAAACCTTTCGCACGACGCCGACGACGACTGGATCGGCAGCGGCTTCGCCGAGAGTCTCTCGACCGATCTCGCGCGCCTGCCCGGCGTGTCGCTGGTTCCGAGGGAGAAGGTCCTGAAGGCACGGGCCGGCGCCAGCGGGGGAGACTCGGACCTCGGCCGCATCCTGGGCTGTCGGTGGGTCCTCGCGGGCGCGTACCAGCGCGTCGGCAAGCGTCTGCGTGTCACGGCGCTGCTGACCGACGGCGTCACCGGCGACGCCGTGTTCTCGGAAAAGCTCGACGGCGAGCTGGACGAGATCTTCACTCTCCAGGACCGCCTCTCGGCGCTCGCGGCGGATCGGCTCCGCGCGGGGGACGCCCCCCGAGAAGCCCGGCCGGCTCCACGCATCGACGTCTTCGAACGCCACGCGCGCGGCCGGCGGTTTTTCCATCGGCTCGAGAAGGGCACGATGGATCAGGCGCGGATCCTGTTCGAGGAGGCCGTCGGCGTGGATCCTTCCTACGCGCCGGCACTCGCGGGTCTCTCGGCCGTGCACGCAATGCGCTTTCCGTTTCAGACGGATCCCCGCGAGCTCGAGATCTCGGAGAGCTATGCGCGCCGCGCGATCGCGAGCGATCCCGAGCTGGCCGAGCCCCGCCTCTGGCTGGGATACAGCCTCATTCGCCTGGGCCGTCACGATGAGGGTTTCGAGCAGGAAAAGAGGGCTATGGAGCTGGATCCCGCCAGCGTCTACGCTCCGTACTTCGCCGCGTTCTGCCACTTCCAGACGGGCCGGAAAGAAGAGGCGTTGCGCCTGTTCCAGCGGGCCGTGGAACTCGATCCCCGCCACGGTTTCGCCATGCTCGCACTGGGATGGACGCACCTGGAGCTCGGGCACCTCGCCGAAGCGCGCTGGTGCCTCGAGAAATGCGTCGCGCTGGAAGGGGAAGCGCAAATGGGACCGACGGCCGGGGTCGCGAGTTATCTGGGCGAATGCCTCCGCCGGTCCGGTGATCTCGCCGGAGCACGCGCCGCCTGCCTTCGGGGTCTCGAGGCGGTGGAACGCTCCGACTTCATGTACCGCGACACGTTTCGCGGCGTCGGTCTCTGTGTGCTCGGGAGGACCGCGCTCGCGGAGGGCGACACCGCGGCGGCGCAGGCCGCGTTCACGCAGGCGGTGGCGCACCTGCGCGGCCGGCCCAGGGCCCTCGGCGGAGGTCAGCTCCTCGTTCAGGCGCTCGCCGGTCTCGCACGCACCGAGAACCGCCAGGAATTGCTGGACCAGGCGCTGGATCTCTTCGCTCGCCGGGACGGCCACGACTTCTCGCTGATGTGGTCGTGCACGGACGACATCACGCTGCTCGAGCTCTCGCGCGCCGCGGCTTTCTTCGGCCGGACCGAAGAAGCGGCGGAGCTTCGCCGCAGGGCCGTCGCGGCGGGGTCGAGCGAGGCAGGCGGAGCGGACTAGAAGCGGCGCCGCTCGCTACGGCAGGAGGCGCTCGGCGACGCGCGCCGCGTGCTGCCGCAGTTCCGGCACCGCGGTCGCCTCCCAGAACTTCGCCTTCAGCAGCGGTCCCACCAGAAACAGCGTCTCGGAAGGTCGGCCGTCGCCGCCGAGGAGAGCGAGCTCGTCGGAAACGTCGAGTCCCAGACCCAGCAGGTCCGGCACCACCAGCCCGCGTCTGCAGAGAGCGTCGAGCAGCCGGTCGCCCAGGCGACGCACGTCGCTCGACGGACCCGTGCAATTGACGATGCGCTCGACGAAGAGAGGCTCGATCCGCGAGCTCCCGCGCGGCCGGATGAGCACGCGGACTCCGTCGCTCGTGGTTTCGTAGCGGAGGACGCGGGCGGCGCGGATCTGCAGCTCGCCCGCCTCTCGCATCCGTTCGACGGCCGCGCGGGTCGCCAGGGCGGCCCGATGCCGGTGCACGTCCCAGTAAGGGCGCACGTGCCTCAGGAAGCGGGAGCGCTCGGAAAAGTCGAGCTCCTCCCAGATTCCGGGGGTGGCCGCCCGCAGCGCGCCCACGGCGGCGCGCCAGTTGCCGTCGAGGGACTCAGTCGCGCCCCGCACAGCGCGGACGAGGCCGCGCGCGGTCAGCGGCGGGTCGACCAGTTCCGGCGGGGGATGCGGCCCGATCTTCGTGGGCGCGTGCGGGTGGGGCAGAAGCCCGTGGCGCGAAATCGCCCGCAGAGGCAGCTTCACGCCGCGGCCCGCCAGGTCCAGTGAGATGTCGAGCGCGGTCAGACCCGTGCCGAGCATCAGGACGGACTCTCCGGGACGGATGACGTCGAGCGATCCGCGGATCCACGGATCGCGAACGTAGCGCTCGGAGGAATAGAAGTCGGCGCCCTCGGCCGGCGGGTTCGCCGGCGAGTAGTTCCCCAGCGCCAGCACGACCCGGTCGACCCGCCGCTTCGAGCCGTCGGCGAAGGTCAGGCAGGCGCCTCCCGCGTCGGTCTCGATGTCGACGACCTCTCCGACGACGCGCTCGAGGACTCCGGCTTTCGCGACTCCTTCGGCCTCGCGCAGCAGGAATTCCAGGTACTCGCCGTAGACGCGCCGCGAGACGTACGTTTCGGCCGTGGTCGCGGGGTCGCGGCCTCGCGCCCACCGGAGAAAGTGCTCGGTATCGTCGGGCAGACCGCTCATCCCGCCGGCCGGGACGTTGAGCACGTGCGCTTCGAGACGCGTGCGGTAGGCCACGCCCCGGCCCAGAGGTCCAAAGCGGTTGACGAGCGTGACCCGGACGGGACGCCCGCGCCGAAGAAGCTGCGCGGCCACCGCGACGCCGCTGAATCCTCCGCCAACGACCGCGATCGAGGGAGGAGGCGTCCGATTCGCGTGCGCTCACGAGTCTCATCGGTCCGCTCACGCGGCGTTCGTCCGGATACACGCAGCCCTTCTCCATTTCCCCTCCGGGCCGCACTCTATATGGAGTCTTCGGGCTACTGCAGACCGACGCGGCCGCCGTTGATCGATCGAGAGAGTGTGTCCCGCCGGCCGATCTCGGCGCGCTGCGTCGAAACGAGATCAGCGACGCGACCGCGAGCATCCCGACTCCGGTCAGCATTGCTCGGCGCGGCCATTCCGTTCGAACGCCGAAATCCGCCCGCGCGCCGGCGGAGGTTCCGGTTGGCACGCGGGTGCGGCCGCGTCCCAGGGTGAACGTTGGGTCCTGCGACTGGTTGTCCACGATCGCGGCGTAGGCGAGCAGGTCGTGAACGCCGTCGGCGCGGACGACGGCGTACGCGTTCTCGGCGTCGCCCGCGATGCCCGCGGACCCGAAGACGTCGTTGACCTGGACGGCGGAACGAGCCGGCACGGCCCGCACGACGCCGCCGAGAAGGGCACCCGCGGAATCGTAGAGAGTGATCGTCGCGGTGAGCTCCGAGTCGCCGGGGTTGTAGACGCCCACGTTGCTCCGGAAACCGCGCGAGAGATTCGAAGAGTGCGACAGAAGAGGCAGGTACTGCTCCGGATCCGCGCGCTGCCGCCGCACGCCGGGGACGGCCATGCCCGTCGTCGGCCCCGGGAGCGACGGCGTGTACAGGCGGCTGTCCACGACGACCCCGCCCTCGAACTCCACCGCGCCGAAGGTCTCCGCGGCGGAGAAGAGAGTCACCACGGCATCCTCGAAGGTGCGCATTTCCCTGGGCGCGAGCATGAACGTCTGCTCCGCGTTCCCGCACGCGCCGCCGGCGCACCGGTAACGGGCGTGGACCGTCGCGCTTCGGTCCGGGCTGGGATTGAGGACGTGGATGTCGGAGTGGAAGAAGGCGCCTCCGACGCCGTGCACGGAGGCGGCCGCAGGGAGGATCCCCCGCTCTCGTAGGCCCGGTTGTCGCGCCCTCGGATCAGGAAGGGGTCCTGGGTCTGGTTGTCGATGACCGCCGCGTAGGCGAAGAGCTCGTGAACGCCGTCGGAACGGACTACGGCATAAGCGGCCGAGACGTCGCCGGAGACACTCGCGGCGGTGAACACGTCGTTCACCTGGACCGTCGTGCGGGCGGGGACATCCCGCGTCACGCTTCCGAGCAGGGCGCCCGAGGCCTCGAAGAGGTCGAAGGAGACCGTCAGAGAGAGGTCGTTGCCGTTGTAGACGCCGACGTTGGTACGGAAGCCGGCGGCCGGATTCTCGGAGTGGGACAGCGCGAGCAGGACGGACTCGGGATACGCCTCGTCCATCGTCTGACCCGGTGCGTACATCCCGTTGGTCGGGCTCGGCCGTGACGGAGTGTAGATGCGGCTGTCCACGAACACATCGCCCGTGAACTCGATCGCGCCGAAAGTCTCCGGCGCGCCGAAGAGGTCCGCGACGGCGTCGTCGAGGGATCGGAGCTCGCCGGGCGCGAGGGTGAACGTCTGTTCGGCCGCGCCGCACGAAGCCGCGGCGCAACGATACCGGGCCGCGACGGTGACCGGGCTCGTATCGGAGGGGTTCAGTACGCGGATGTCGGAGTGGAAAAACGACCCGGCCAGGCCGTGCACCGAAGTGGCGACTGGAAGGACGACGGCGGGCGGCGCCACGCTCTCCAGCTTCGTGCGCGCCTGATCGGCCGTCAGCCCCGCGTAGCCCGGGACGTCGAGCAGGGCCTCCTGCCTCTCGAGCGCCGCGCGCAGCGTCGGGCTTCCGAGGCTCTCGAAGACGTGGAAGGCGTTCTGAAGCAGCGCGACCTGCTCCGGTGTGATCGTAGTCGTGGCCCCATTCCCGTTCACGAGGGAGAGAAAAACGGGCTGCCACGCTGAAAGGAAGCTCCTCGCCGCATCGAAGGCCTCCGCATGCGAGAGCGCAATGTCGGTCATTTCGCTCGTGTGCGTGTCGTAGAGATCCGTGAAGTGACGTCCCGCCGGCGTCTCGAGGAGGCTCTCCTCCCTGAGCCGCTGATAGATGCCGAAGTCGATGGCGGCGGCCCGGGCGGCGGAAAGCGGACGGACCCCGCCGTGCACCGGGCGGGGCGTCGTTCCACCGCAACCACCGGCGACAACGTAGGCAACGCAGAAACCGCATTCCGGCGCCCCTTCTCGGGTCCGCGTCGTTGGGACGACGCCGTTCGGGCCGGCGACGGCCGGCGAGGCGAGAGCCAGCACGAAGAGTCCATGGAGCGCCGCCCGAAAAGCCTTGATCCTCCACACGCTCGTGAGACCGCCTCTTGGGGAACCGCTCGGCAGAGAAACAGGAAGGAACATGTCCATAAGAGCTCCTCCATGTTCATCCGCGAGGAGCGCGCCAGAATCGGGTCAGCGACCTATTGCAGGTTGAACGTCTTCGTGATGAACACCGCCATCTGCCCTCGCGTGTTGTTGTTGAGGGGGCAGTAGAGGGGAGGCGAAACGGAGCATCCGCCGGTGATGTTCTCGGCGGCGAGCTGCTCGATCCAGTCGGCGAACTGGGAGGGGCAGGCGACGTCGTCGAAGACGCCGGCGCAGGCGGTGGGGGTGTAGCCGGATCCGTTGCGCGTCTTCAGCAGAAAGACCGCCATCTGATCGCGCCGCACGGGATTCTGAGGGCAGTAGTTTCCGCCGCCGCAGCCCCCGGTGATGCCTCGGGCGGAGAGATCCTCGATCCAGTCGGCGAACGTGGAGGGGCACGGGACATCGCCAAAGACGCCGGCGCAGGGCGGAGGCGTGTAGCAGACGCCGAGCTTCGCCTTGAGGAGGAACACGGCCATCTGCTGGCGCAGCGTCGGCTGGTCCACGCCGTACAGACCGCCGCCGATGCCGGCCGTGATGGCGTTTCGCACGAGAGTCGTCACGAAGGAGTAGAACTGGTGGGCGGCCGGGACGTCGAGGAAGTCGGAGACCCAGGCCTTCGGCAGCGTGCCGGCGGTGGCGTCGGTGTTGGCGACGGTCAGGTCATTGACGGTGCCGGGCGCCAGCGCAGGGGTGTTCGCGGTGATGTGCGCGGCATCCGTGACGACGATGTTGGTGGCGGCCTGCCCTCCGATCGTGACAGTCGCGCCGGCGGCGAAGTCGGTGCCCAGGATCGTGATCGAGGTTCCACCCGCCGGGTCTCCGGAGATGGGGAGGATCGAGAAGGGCAGCCTCTGCGAAAACTCCGAGGTGTTGCCGTCGGGGTCGGTCGCGGTGGCGGAGACGACGTCGCCCGGCGCGATCGAGGCGGATAGCGTGACGTCGAAGGGCGTTGAACCGGTCGCGTCCGTCGTCACCTCGGCCTCGCCGAGCCAGGTCTTTCCTTCCAGGAAGTCCTGCGGACGGGGCGTGCAGCCGTCGTTGCCGTAGAAGTCGAGCGTGAAGGTCGTGTCGGGCTGGCTGCGCAGAACGCCGGTCACGTGCGTGCCCGCACCCCGCGGAGCGGTCGTTTCGACCGTCGAGACGATCGGGAAGTTCTGCATCGCGTTCGCCCCGGAATCGCCGTCACCGGGGTCGTTCGCATCGACGCCGATGTTGCCGTTGTCAATCCCGAGGCCGACGTTGGAGTGGATGGAGTTGCCGCGGATCGTGACGTGCAATCCGAGGTTCCAGATCGCGCCGGTACTGCTGCCGGAGCCTGAGTTGAAGGCAATGAGATTGCCTTCCCCCGGCCCGGTGCCGCCGATCTGGACGTCAGTCGTGTCCGGCGTGGTCAGGAAAATGGCCTGGACGTTCGGGAGGGGCTCGGCGCCGGCCAGATCCGTGCCCATGTAGTTGTTCTGGATCGTGGCGTCGTGAACCCCGTTCAGAACGATGCCGTAGTTGTTTCCGGAGATGACGTTGCGCGCCGCGACCGCAGGAGCGCCGATCGTCAGGCTTCCGGCCAGGTCACTCGCATCGATTCCGAAATTGTTTCCGAGCTTCAGCGTGCCCGTGACGTCGGGACCGATCAGGTTGCCCACGATCTGAACATTCACGGAAGTGGTGACGTAGATCGCGTCGCCCGTATTCCCCGAGATCAGGTTGCCCTGCTCGGCGCCGCCGCCGCCGACCGTGACGTTCGAGGATCCGATGATCGAAATGCCGCTGCCGTTGGGCCGCTTGTCGGCGCCGGAGGCGTCCGTGCCGATGCGGTTGCTCTGGATGATTGTGTCGTTCGACGCGAGTACCGTGATGCCGGAGCCGTTCGAGCCGGAGATCAGGTTGCCCACGTCGGCGCTCGGGCCGCCGATCCGGTTGCCCGGGGAGTTCTGCAAGTAGATGCCGTTCCCGGCCGAAATCGCGGTTTGCGCGGGATTCGTGCCGATGAAGCAACGCTCGACGACGTTTCCGCCGTTGGTAAAGAGCCTGAGGCTGGTCGCGAAGGTGTGGATCGCCAGCCCTCGGATGGTCGACCCGCCGACGCTGATCTGGAGGCCGTTGTTGCTCTGAGTTCCGGTGAGGTCGATCAGGGGCGTTCCGGCGTATCCCGGCTGCGTCGTCCCGTCGATGATGACCGGGTCGCTCACGATGTCCCAATCGTTCGCGACGAAGATCGTATGCACGCCTGACCCCGGAATGGCGAAGGCGATCGTGTCGAGCACGCCGACCGAGACGTTGGACTGCGTGATCGCGTCGCGCAGGGAACCCGCCCCGCTGTCGGCCGTCGTGGTCACGGTGATCGTGGCAGCGCCCAGGAACGCCGTTCCGAGCCACACCGCGGACGAGATTAGAAATGCGCGCATGGAAGTCCCTATTGAAGAGCGAAGGTTTTGGTGATGAACACCGCCATCTGCCCTCGCGTGTTGTTGTTGAGGGGGCAGTAGAGGGGAGGCGAAACGGAGCATCCGCCGGTGATGTTCTCGGCGGCGAGCTGCTCGATCCAGTCGGCGAACTGGGAGGGGCAGGCGACGTCGTCGAAGACGCCGGCGCAGGCGGTGGGGGTGTAGCCGGATCCGTTGCGCGTCTTCAGCAGAAAGACCGCCATCTGATCGCGCCGCACCGGATTCTGAGGGCAGTAGTTGTAGCACTTCTCGACGGTATTGCCGCCGTTGGTCCCCAGGAAGATGTTGGTCGAGAACCCGTGGATCACCAGGCCGCGAAGGGTGGTCCCACCGGCGGTGACGCGAATCCCGTTGCTACCGCCCGATCCGGTGACTTCGATCAGCGGTTGCCCCGCGTAACCCGGCTGCGTCGTGCCGTCGATGACGACCGGATCGCTGACGATGTCGAGGTCGGAGGCGATCGCGATCGTATGGACGCCGGAGCCCGGAATCGCGAACTCGATCGTGTCGAGGACGCCGACCGAGGCGTTCGATTGCGTGATTGCATCCCGGAGCGAGCCGGCGCCGCTGTCGGCGGCGGTCGTAACGGTGATTGCGGCCCCCGACATGGCGGTGGGCAGGCCGAAGGAGAGAGTCAGGGCGGCGAGTCGAAGCGTCGAGCGAGTGACCACGGTCCACCTCTATGGGTGTACGCGAGATTCCGGGAGCATTCGGTCCAGGCCACCGCTACTGCAGCCCGAACGTCTTCGTGATGAACACCGCCATCTGCCCGCGCGTGCTGGGATTGAGCGGGCAGTAGTTGCCTCCGCCGCACCCTCCCGTGATCTGCTCCGCGAAGAGTTGCTGAATCCAGTCGGCAAACACAGACGGGCATGCGACGTCGCCGAAGAACCCGGCGGTGCAGGCCGGCGGCGCATACGACGTACCGTGCTCGGCTTTCAGCAGGAACACCGCCATCTGATCGCGCCGCACGGGATCGACCGGGCAGTAGTTGCCGCTGCCGCAGCCCCCCGTGATCCCTTCCGCGGCGAGCGCCTCGATCCAGTCGGCGGCGAAATCGCCGGCGTGCACGTCGCCGAAGACGGTTCCCGTGGCGGCCGGCGGCACGTAGCAGAGTCCGTGCTTTCCCTTGAGGAGGAACACGGCCATCTGGGCGCGGTTGATCGGCGCGTCGACGCAATAGTTGCCGCTCCCGCAACCGGCGGTCGCGCCGTTGAGGACGAGGGTCGTCACATATGCGTAGAATGGATTCGAGACCGGCACGTCTGCGAAATCCGCCAGCCATCCGGGCAGGATGTCGCCATTCGTGAGGTCCGAGTTGAGGACCTGGACCTCAGCGATCGTTCCAGCCGGCAGCGCGGGGAAGGTCGCGGTGAGCTCGTGCTCGCTCGAGACGACGACGTCCGTCGCGTCGAATCCTCTCACGCGGACGATCGCTCCAGGCAGGAAGTGGGTTCCCGTGAGCGTCACGGACGTCCCGCCCGACGGAGGTCCCGACCGGGGTGAAGTCCCGATCAGCAGTCGCTGGGACAGCTCCGAGGTGTTGCCCGAGGGATCCGTGGCGGTCGCCGAGATCTGGGGCATCGGGTCCATGACGTACGGGTATTCGAAGGAAAACGCCGCCGACCCAGAGTCGTCCGTCGTCACCTGATCGGAGCCCAGGTATTGGAGGCCGCCGAGAGGCGTGTTTGGACGCGGCAAGCACGCACGGTCCGCATAGAAGTCCAGGTCGAAGGTGGTATTCGGCGTGCTGTCGAGCGTTCCCTCGATGATCATCCCTGGCGCTGCGTTCGTCACGTGGAGAATGATGGGAAAGTTCTGCCCGAGGTTAGGTCCGGCATCGGAGTCGCCCAGGTCGTTGAAGCTCAAGCCGTCGCCGCCGTTGTCGATCGCGTAGCCGCCGTTCGCGAACATCTGGTTGCCGCGGATCGCCGCCCGCAGCCCGAGATTTCGGATCGCGCCGGACCCCTCCATCACGCCGGGCGCCACGCCCTCGCCGATGTTGTAGGCGATCAGATTACCCTCGCCGGCGCCGATTCCGCCGATCTTCACGTCCGTCGCGCTCTCTGAGTTGAGGACGATTGCTGCGTACCGGTTCGGAACGGGCTGCAGTTCCGTGACGTCTGTCCCCATCCGGTTGCCGAGGATGTTCACGTTGCTGACGATCGACAGCGAAATGCCGATCCAGTTGCCCGAGATGACGTTGCCTTCGCCGGGTCCCGAGCCGCCGATCCGGATGTCGGAGGCGAAGGTCCCAATCTCCATGGCGAAGTTGTTGCCGAGCGCCTTCGTACCGGTTGCATCGGTGCCGATGAGATTGCCGGCGACCGCGATGTCCGATCCGCCCATGATCAGAATCCCGTTTTCGGTCGCTGCGGCGAGAACGTTGCCCTCTCCTGGCCCGCCGCCACCGAAGCGAGTGCCGGTCGTCGAGCCGAGAAACACGCCCCTCTGATTTGGCAGGGCGAACTGTCCGGTGACGTCGATTCCGATGAAGTTGCCGAGGATCTGCGTTCCGTTGGTCGTGGCGATCGACATGCCTTCAGAGCATCCGGAAATCAGATTCCGTGCGCCGGCGGTGTCGCCCCCGATGACGCTGTCGTCGGACTCGAACATGAAGACGCCGGCATTTCCTCCCACTGCCAGCGTGCCGCTCGGGTCCGTGCAGAGGTAGTTTCCTTCGACGTGGTTGCCTCCGCCTGTTTCGAGGGCGATGAGCTCGTTGAACCCGCTCATGACGAAGCCACGGATCGTCGAGCCTCCGGAGGTGACGTGGATGCCGGATCCGATGTTCGCGCCGGGCAGGATCTGTACGAGGGGCTGACCGACATAGCCCGGCTGCGTCGTCGCGTCGAGGACCACCGGGTCCGTGATCGTCGGAAGGGAAGAGGTCAGGGTGATCGTCTGAACACCTGAGCCCGGAATCGCGAACGCGATCGTATCGAGCGTGCCGACCGACGTGTTCGAGTCGAGGATCGCCTGCCGCAGGGAACCGGGCCCCGAGTCGGCGGTGCTCGTGACGGTGAGCGTCGCAGCGGTCAGCATGGGCGCCGCGCAGAGATAGAGGAGGGCCCCGGCGGGGAGTCGTGCGCTGGTCGTTTTCATGTGGTCCTTGCGCGAAATTTATCCTGTTTTCGGCTCCCGCACCTCCCGGGCCGAATCCATCGGCCCGGTCCGTGCATAATTGCCGGTTCCATGGCACGCACGCCCGACGGCCCGACCCAGCGCGAACGCGCCGAGGCGCTTCAGGAGCTCCTCGCCGAGCGGATCCTCGTCCTCGACGGCGCGACGGGGACGTGGCTCCAGGCGCACGACCTGACGGCCGAGGACTTCGGCGGCGCGGAGCTCGAGGGCTGCAACGAGAACCTCGTCCTGACCCGGCCGGACGTGATCCGCGCGGATGCACGCGGAGTACCTCGCGGCCGGCGCCGACATCGTCGAGACCGACACGTTCGGCGGCACGCCGCTCGTGCTCGCCGAGTACGGGCTGGCGGACAGGGCCATCGAGATCAATCGCCGCGGCCGCGCGAGCTCGCGCGCGAGGCGGCGGCGCGGTTCTCCGACGCCCGGAGCGGCCGCGCTTCGTCGCGGGCTCGATGGGCCCGACGACGAAGGCGATCACCGTCACGGGCGGCGTGACGTTCGAGGAGCTGATCGTCCACTTCCGCGCGCAGGCGATCGGCCTGCTCGACGGGCGGCGCGGACCTGCTCCTCCTCGAGACCGTGCAGGACACGCGCAACCTCAAGGCCGGGCTGATCGGCGTCGAGCAGGCGCTTCGCGGAGGTCGGCTGGCGCGTGCCGGTCATGGTCTCGGTGACGATCGAGCCGATGGGCACGATGCTCGCGGGCCAGGCGGTCGAGGCGCTCTGCGCGTCGCTGATGCACGCGCCGACCTGCTCTCGGTCGGGCCTCAACTGCGCCACCGGCCCCGAGTTCATGACCGACCACCTGCGCACGCTCTCCGCGCTCGCGAAGCACGCGGCGTCCGTGCTACCCGAACGCCGGCCTGCCGGACGCGGACGGGACGTACCCCGAGACGCCCGAGAGGCTTCGCGCGAGCATGCTCGCGCGCTTCATGGACGAGGGCTGGCTCAACATCGTCGGCGGCTGCTGCGGCACCACGCCGGCGCACATCGCGCGCGCTCGCCGCGGCGGCGCGAGGGACGCAAGCCGCGCCGGTCCCGCGATCCACGCCAGGACGCTCGTCTCCGGCATCGAGTCGCTCGAGGTCGACCGAGGACAACCGGCCCGTGCTCGTCGGCGAGCGCACGAACGTCCTCGGAAGCCGCAAGTTCAAGCGGCTGATCGCCGACGGCCAGTTCGAGGCGGCGGCCGAGATCGGCCGCGGCCCAGGTGCAAGAGCGGCGCGCAGGTCATCGACGTCTGCCTGCAGGACCCCGACCGCGACGAGATCGGCCGACGTCGACGGTTCCTCGACGCGCGCGATCACGCATGGTCAAGGCGCCGCTCATGATCGACTCGACCGACGCGCGCGTGCATGGAGCTGGGCTTGAAGTGGTGCCAGGGCAAGGCGATCCTCAACTCGATCAACCTCGAGGACGGCGAGGAGCGGTTCGACGCGCGGTCGTGCCGCTCGCGCAGCAGTTACGGCGCGGCGCTCGTCGTCGGCATGCATCGACGAGGACCCGGAGCACGGCATGGGCGTCACGCGCGCAGCGCAAGCTCGAGGTCGCGCGGCGCAGCTACACGCTGCTGACCGAGAAGTACGGGGTCGCGCCGGAGGACATCTTCTTCGACCCGCTGGTCTTCCCGTGCGGGACCGGCGACGAGAAGTACGTCGGCAGCGCCGTCGAGACGATCGAGGGCATCCGCCTCATCAAGGCGGCGTTCCCGGAGTCGCAAGACGATCCTCGGCATCTCCAACGTCTAGCTTCGGCCTGCCGGAGGCCGGGCGCGAGGTGCTGAACTCGGTCTTCCTCTACCACTGCGACGAAGGCCGGGCCTCGACCTCGCGATCGTCAACACCGAGAAGCTCGTGCGCTACGCGTCGATCCCGGAGGAGGAGAGGCGCCTCGCCGAGGACCTGCTCTGGAACCGCGGCGACGACCCGATCGCGGCGTTCGCCAGCCTACTTCAAGGCGAAGGGCGACGGCGCCCAAGGCAGCCCGTCGCGCGGGCGGGCACGCCGATCGAGCGGCTGCCGCGCTACATCCTCGAGGGCTCGAAGGAGGGCCTCGTCGACGATCTCGAGGCCGTCCGCACCGGCGGGCATGGCGCCGCTCGACGATCATCAACGGTCCGCTGATGGACGGGCATGGACGAGGTCGGGCGGCTCTTCAACGCCAACGAGCTGATCGTCGCCGAGGTGCTCCAGTCGCGCCGAGGCGATGAAGGCCGCCGTGTCGCACCTCGAGCAGTTCATGGAGAAGGCGACGGACGCGCGCAAGGGCAAGGTGATCCTCGCGACCGTCAAGGGCGACGTGCACGACATCGGCAAGAACCTCGTCGAGATCATCCTGTCGAACAACGGCTACGAGGTCGTCAACCTCGGGATCAAGGTTCCGCCCGAGAAGCTCGTCGCAGGCCGTGCGACGAGCATCGGCCCGACCTGATCGGACTCTCGGGGCTGCTCGTCAAGAGCGCGCAGCAGATGGTGACGACGGCGCGAGGACCTGACGCGCGCGGGCGTCGACGCGCCGATGCTCGTCGGCGGCGCGGCGCTCTCGCAGAAGTTCACCGACCAGCCGGATCGCGCCCGCGTACGGCGGCCTCGTCGCGTACGCGGAGGACGCGATGCGCGGGCTCGCCCTCGCCGACCGGATCCTGTCGGGCGAGGAAGCCCGCCGAGCGCTGGCCGCGGAGGCGGAGAAGCGGCGCGAGCGCGATCGCGATCAACGGATCCGGCCGCGACGCCGAGAGCCCGCTGTCGGCCCCGGCGGTGCGGAGCGCAGCGGTCGTCGGTCGTCGAGCCGTCGCGCCGCGCCGGATGCCGACCGAGCACGTGCTGGCGAACTCGACTTCGCCGAGGTCTGGGAGTGCCTCAATCCGCACATGCTCTTTGCCAAGCACCTGGGCCTGCGCGGGCAGCTACGCGCAAGCTCAAGGAGGCGAACGATCCGAGCTCGCGGAGCTCGAGGCAGGTCATCGCCAACGTCAAGGCGCGCCGGCTGGATTCGCGCGCGCGCCATGTAGCGCTTCTTCGCGGCGTGGTCGGAGGGCAACACGCGTCCACGTCCTCGGAGTGCGCGGAGGAGGCGGCGCGTGTTCCACTTCCCGCGCCAGGTCGCGGGCGAGAGGCTCAGCCTCGCGGACTTCGTCGCGCCCGGCAACGGCGCGCGCGCCGCGACTCGATCGCGTGTCCTGATCACGACGGCGGGCGAGGGGGTCCGCGGCCGGCGCCGAGGAGCTGAAGGAACAACGGCGAGTACCTGCTCTGCCACTGCGCTCCAGGCGCTCGCCGTCGAGACCGCCGAGGCCGCCGCCGAGTGGCTGCACGCGAAGCTGCGCGCCGCGGTGGGGGTTCCCGGATCCGCCGGACACTGACGATGGCGGACCGTTTCCAGGCGCGCTACCGCGGCAAGCGCTACAGCTTCGGCTATCCGGCGTGCCCCGAGCTCGCCGATCAGGCGACGCTCTTCCGGCTGCTCGACGGCCGACAGGATCGGCGTCGAGCTGACCGAGGGATTCATGATGGATCCCGAGGCGTCCGTTTCCGCCGCTCGTGTTCCACCACCCGCAGGCGCGGTACTTCGCGACCTAAGCAGGCGGGCGGAGGCGCCCCTCGGCTGCAACTCTTTGCAGAAAGAGGGGTTTGACGTCGGAGAACTCTGAAGACTGATCGGCGATATTCGTAATAGAATGCAGTTATGCGAACGATCAACGGAATTGACGATCAGATCACGAAGATCCTTCAGGAAAATGCACGGACTTCAAACGCCGAGATCGCCCGACAGGTCGGCCTGGCGCCCTTCCGCCGTCTTCGAGCGGATCCGCAAGCTCGAGGAGCGGGGAGTCCTCCAGGGCTTTCACGCCCAGGTGGATCCCCACGCCGCGGGGTTCCACTGCTCGCATTCGTCTTCGTTCGCTCGGAGCGAGCGGCCGGGGCGTCGGAACCGCGGAACGGCTCGCGCGAGGATCCCGGAGGTGCTCGAGGTTCATCACGTCGCCGGAGAGGACTGCTATCTCGTCAAGGTGCGCGCGGCGGACACCGAATCGCTCGGCAGACTCCTGCAGGAGCGGCTCGGAACGATTCGAGTCGATCACCTCGACGCGCACGACGATCGTCCTCGACACGGTCAAGGAATCCGCCGAGCTGCCCATCGCCGTGGCGCCGGCCGCGGCCGAAGTCGAGACGGTCCGTGTCTGAGACTCTCCAGAGACCCTCGACCGCGAAGGTGATTGCGGCCTTCGCCGCCGTCTACGTGCTGTGGGGGTCGACGTACCTGGGCATCCGCTTCTCGAAGGAGACGCTGCCTCCCTTCTTCACGCAGGGAGTTCGCTTCGCGCTCGCGGGCGCGGTGCTCTATTCCTGGGCGCGGTGGAAGGGCAACGCCTCCCCGAGCCGGCGCGAGTGGTCCGGCGCGGCGATCACCGGCGGACTTCTCACCGTCGGCGGCACCGGCGGCGTGGTCTGGGCCGAGAAGTATCTGCCGTCGGGCATCGCTGCGCTGGTCGTTGCAACCGAGCCGATGTCGTTCGTGTTGATAGAAGCCGTGCGCCATCGCCGGATGCCCAAGGGACTCGTCCTCTCCGGTCTGGCCCTGGGAACGGCGGGGCTCGCGATCCTGGTCGGCCCCGGGGACCTCCTCGGGGCCGGCCGTTACCACGTCGGCGCGATCCTCGTGCTCGTCGTGGGGACCTTCTGTTGGGCGGGCGGCTCGCTCTTCTCACGCGGTTCGCGCCTTCCCACTTCGCCGGTGATGGCGACCGCCGCGACGCTTCTGACGGGCGGCGCGCTTCTAGCGACCGTGGGCCTCTTGGCCGGGGGCTCTCCGGTTCGACCTGAGCGCCGTCTCGACGAAGTCGGTGGTGGCCACGGCGTATCTCTTCGTCTTCGGCTCGCTCGTCGGCTTCTCGGCGTATCTGTGGCTGCTTCGCGTCTCCACGGCGTCGCGTGTCTCGACCTACGCCTACGTCAACCCGATCGTCGCCGTGCTCCTGGGCTGGGCGCTCGCCGGAGAGGAGCTGACGCCGCGGGTCTTCCTCGCGGCCGCGGTGATCGTCGGCGCGGTGGCCGTGATCATTCGCCACGGCGGAGAAGAAATCGTTCCGGAAAAGCCGGAGCCGGATCTGGGATACGCGAAGGCGCCGGAGCAGCTCGATGCCTGAGAGGACGAAAAGCGGCGCGATCCGCATCGGCGCCACACGCGGACAGATCGCGCTCGCCTTCGCAGCCGTCTACGTTCTCTGGGGCTCGACGTACCTCGGAATCCGCGTCGGCGTCGAGACGATCCCGCCGTTTCTCCTGGCGGGTGTGCGGCACCTGACCGCCGGAACACTGATGTATGTCTGGCTGCGGTCTCGGGGCGCGGAGTGGCCCACGCGGCGGCACTGGCGGTCGGCCGCGATCATCGGCGGGCTGATGCTCGTCGGCGGAAACGGTCTCGTCACCTGGGCGGAGCGGACCGTACCCTCCGGTCTCGCCGCGTTGATCGTCGCGTCGGTGCCGATCTGGATGACGGTGCTCGACGGCCTTCAGCATCGGCAGCGTCCGCATGGCGTCGTCGTGGTCGGGCTCGCGATGGGAATCGTCGGGATTGGACTCCTCGTCGCCCCGGGCTCCTTCGGCGGCGCCGCGCACGTGGATCCGCTCGGGGCGGTGGCGCTGCTCTCGGCGGCTCTGTTCTGGGCGATCGGGTCGCTCTACTCGCGGCGCGCTCCGCTCCCGTCCTCGGTTTGGGTCGCTACGGCGATCGAGATGATCGCGGGAGGGACGCTGCTCCTTCTGACCTCGGCGGCGACACGGGAATGGGCGGGGTTTTCCCTCGCCGCCGTTTCGCTCCGGTCACTCCTCGCGCTCGGCTACCTGATCGTGGCGGGCTCGCTGCTGGGCTTCTCGGCGTATGTCTTCCTGCTCAGCGCCACGACCCCGGCCCGCGTCTCGACCTACGCGTACGTCAACCCGGTCGTCGCGGTCTTCCTGGGCTGGGCGCTCCTGTCCGAGCCGGTCAGCGCGCGCATGCTGATCGCCGCGGCGATCATCGTCGCGGCGGTCGCGTTGATCATCCGGCACGGCGCGCGGCGGGTCGCGCCGGTCGAGGAAAACCTCGCGCCGCTTCGTGCGCACGGAGGCCGCCGCTGAAAGAGACCGCGCTGCTGCTGGCGCTCCTCGACGAGGCATACGAGAAGAAGGCCTGGCAGGGCCCGAACCTGCGGGGTTCGCTTCGCGGCGTGAGGGCGCGTCAGGCGGCCTGGAGGCCGTCGGCGCGAGCGCACAACGTGTGGGAGCTTGCGCTTCACGCGGCGTACTGGAAATACGCCGTGTGGCGGATGCTGACGGGAGAGCCCCGCGGCTCTTTCGGCGAGAAGGGGAGCAACTGGTTCACGCGCTCGCCTTCCGCAACGGAGACGGACTGGCGCGCGGATCTTGCGCGCCTGGACGCCGTTCACCGGGATCTGCGGCGCGCAGTGGCCGCGCTTCCCGCGGCGAGGCTCGGACGGAAGCCTCCCGGGAGCAAGCACACCGCGGCGAAGCTCGTCTACGCCGTCGCCTCTCACGACGTCTACCACACGGGGCAGATCCAGCTGCTCAAGCGCCTCTGGAGGGATCGGGCCCGCCGGACGGTCTGATAGCCTTCCCGCCCCATGGGCCGCCTCGTCGAGCTCTCCCATCCGATTGAGCACGGCATGGTCACGTATCCGGGACTGCCCGGCCCCGTGGTCTCGGACTTTCTGGGGCGCGAGGCGTCGCGCGGGCACTACGCCGAGGGGACGACGTTTCACATCGCGCGCGTGCGCATGGTCGCCAACACCGGCACGTACCTGGACGCGCCGTTTCATCGCTACTCCCAAGGCAAGGACGTCGGCTCGTTGCCCCTCGAGCGCCTCGCCGACCTGCCCGGCATCGTCGTCGACGCGACGGGCCGCGGACGCACGGTGGACGAGGAGCTCTTCATGGGCAGGGACGTTTCCGGAAAGGCGGTCCTCGTGCGCACGGGCTGGGACGCCCACTGGCGCACGCCGCGCTACGCCGAGGGACATCCCTATCTGACGCGCGGCGCGGCGGAGTATCTCGCCGGCGCCGGGCCCGCCCTCGTCGGCATCGATTCGCTCAACATCGACGACACCGGTGACGGCGTGCGTCCGGCGCATACGCTCCTTCTCGCCGCCGGGATCCCGATCGTCGAGCACCTCGCCAACCTCGGGGCCCTGCCCGAGTCCGGCTTCCGCATGCACTGCGTTCCGGCGCCCTTCCTGGGAATGGGCAGCTTCCCGGTGCGCGCGTACGCAGTACTTCCGTAACGCGTCTCCTAAAACCCCGGCGCCCTTCCCGCCGTAGGAGCGGGTAATGATCGGCGCACTCTTCCTGGCCGTGGCCGCGGCCCTGGCGTCCCCGCCGTCCCAAGAAGTCCCCGAGGGTTTCGTGACCGTCGAGCCGGGCGTTCGCCTCCACTACCGCAAGGTCGGATCCGGCAAGAACGTCGTGATCCTCCCGATGGGATCCTGGCTCGAGGGTCCTCTCGCTCCGCTCGCGCGGGAGGACCGGACGCTGGTCTTCTACGACACGCGGGGGCGCGGACGCTCGGACGCCGTGGCGGCCTCGAAGGTCTCGTTCGCGAACGAGATCTCGGACCTGGACGCGGTGCGGAAGCACTTCGGGTTCGCGAAGGTCGCGCTCATGGGCTGGTCTCACTACGGAATGATGACGGAGGTCTACGCGCTCCAGAATCCGGAGCGCGTATCGCGGGTCGTGCTCATCACTCCGGGCGAGCCGCGCAGCGATCCGTACCTGGCGGAAGGCATGGGGGAGATCCGCGCCCGCGTCGACGCGAAGGCATACGCGGCGTTCGAAGCCCGGCAGAAGGCCGGCGAATTCGCCAAAGACCTCGCCGCCGAGTGTCGCGCGCAGAACGCGGTCCTGAGGCCGGCGTTCTTCGGCGATCCCGCGGCGATGTCGAAGATGACGTTCGACGCGTGCGCGTTCGAGACCGAGTGGAGCTCGAACCAGGATCCGTGGTGGGAGGCGCTCTTCGGATCCATGATCCCCTGGGACTACGTCCGGGATGCGCGCGCCTCCAATGTGCCGCGGCTGGTCGTTCAGGGCGAAAGAGACTTCATCCCGATGGCCGCGTCGCGCGAGTGGGCGGAGGGGAACGCCAACGCGCGGCTGGTCGTGATGAGGGGAGTCGGACATCATCCTTTCGTCGAGAACGCGCCCGTCTTCTTCGCCGTGGTCAACACGTTCCTGGACGGAGGCTGGCCCGAAGGCGCCGAGGCCGTGCCCGCTCCGAAGAGCTCGGCCGCGCTGGTCAAAGAGGCCCGGGAGGCCTACGACAAGGGAGACCGGGAGACCTTCCGGAAGAACTACGAAGAGCTCGTCCGGCGGCGGCCCGGAGACGTGTACCTGCTCTACAACCTCGCGTGCGGCCAGGCCCTGACGGGTCAGGGCGAGGCCGCGCAGCGCACCCTCGCCGACATCGCCGCGCACCGCGCCTGGTCGGACTTCGACGCCGACGACGACTTCGCCGCGGTCCGCCAAACGGAGGGATACAAGAAGGCGAAGCAGTCGCTCGACGCCGTTCGCACGGATCGCGTTTCCTCCGGAGCGACACGCGCGTTCGTGATTCCCGAGAAGGGCCTCGTGCCCGAAGGCGTGGCCTACGATCCGAAGACGAAATCCTTCTTCGTCTCGAGCATCCGGAAACGAAAGATCTTCCGCATCGGTCCCGACGGCAAGGTGTCGGAGTTCGTCTCGCCGGCGCGCGACGGACTCCGCAGCGCCGCCGGTATGCGGGTCGATCCCGTGCGGCGCACGCTCTGGGTCGCGAGCGAGGCGATTCCGTCGATGGACGGCTACGTGAAGGACCAGCCGCTTTCGGCGGCGGTCTTCGAGTACGACGTGGACACGGGCAAGCTTCGCAAGGAGTACGTGCCTCCCGCGGCCGCCGGGGACCCTCCGGGCTTCGACGATCTGACGGTGGCTTCGGACGGCCGCGTCTTCGTCAACGACGGGTTTCACCCGCGAATCTGGACGATTCCTCTGGGCGGAGAGCTTTCCGTGTTCGTGGAAGACGACGCGATGGGCGGGACACAGGGCCTCGCGCTGTCCGCCGACGGCAGGATCCTGTATGCCTCGGACTACCGCAGCCTCTTCGCGATCGACGTCGCGTCGCGCCGCGTCCGCCGCCTCTCCGTTCCGCCCGAGCTCGCGCTCAACGGAATCGACGGCCTCGTCTTCTCCAAAGGCAGGCTCATCGCGATCCAGAACGGAGTGCGGCCGCATCGCGTCATCCGGCTCGATCTCTCGGCGGACGGCCGGACGATCACGGGCGGCCGGATTCTCGAGATGAACCATCCCGACTTCGACGAGCCCACGCTCGGTGTCGCCGTGGAGGACACACTGTACTTCACCGCGGACAGCCAGGGGCAGAAGTTCCTCGATGACAAGAAGCCCGTCGCCCCCGAAGACATGCGGGAGGCCGTCGTCCTCAAGTTACCGTTGAATTAGGCGGGCCGCACACCGCGAAACCCTGACGTAGGATGCCCGCGTGAGGCGGTGGACGCTCGTTCTTCTCGCGGCGGCGGCGGTGTTTGCGGGCTCTCGCGTTCGCGGAGCGTCGGCGGGAGACGCGGCGAAGGCGGAAGCGGCGACCCCGTCCGTCGTTCTGACGCCGATCACGAACGGTCTCTCCGGAATCACCGCGATCACGAACGCCGGCGACGCGCGCCTCTTCCTGACCCTCCAGGAAGGTCAGATCGTGATCTGGGACGGCGCGGCCGTACGGGCGACGCCGTTTCTGGACATCACGTCGCTGGTCCTCTGCTGCGGGGAGCGAGGACTGCTGTCGACGGCCTTCCATCCGGACTACGCCGTCAACGGCCTCTTCTTCGTCTACTACACAGACCGGCAGGGAAACCTCGTCATCGCCCGCTACCGGCGCACGGCCGACCCGAATGTCGCGGACCCTTCGAGCGGCGTGATCCTCCTGCACATCGACCATCCGACCAATTCGAATCACAACGGCGGCCAGCTCCAGTTCGGACCCGACGGCTTCCTCTACATCGGAACGGGCGACGGCGGCAGCGCCTTCGATCCTCCCTGCAACGCGCAGCGCAACGACGTCCTCCTCGGGAAGCTCCTTCGCATCGACGTGAACCAGAGCGTCGATGCGCCGCCCTACCACGGCATTCCCGCCGACAACCCGTTCGTCTCCACGACCGGGCCGCCCGAGGCGTGGGCCAAGGGCCTGCGCAATCCCTGGCGCTTCTCGTTCGATCGGCTGACGCACGATCTCGTCATCGGCGACGTCGGGCAGGGATCGCGCGAGGAAGTCGATTTTCAGCCGGCGGGCTCCGCGGGCGGCCAGAACTACGGCTGGAAGGTCATGGAGGGAACGCTCTGCACGAACAACACGAGCAGTTGTCCCGCCGACGTTCCGCCGTGCGACGACCCGCGCTACACGCTTCCGGTCCTGGAGTACGACCATGGGGGTGGGCGCTGCTCGATCACCGGCGGCTACGTCTACCGCGGCCTTGCGATTCCGGATCTCAACGGGATGTACGTCTACGGCGATTACTGCGCCGGAACGATCTGGGCGGTCGCACCCCATGGAACGACGTGGACTCCGGTCACGCTGCCGATCCGGACCGGGACGCTGACGACGTTCGGCGAGGACGTCAACGGCGAGATCTACGTCGGGACGGGCAACGGCGAGCTCTTCCTGATCCAGGCGACGGCGGTGCCGGTGCCGGTCGTCGAGACGATCCAGCCTACGGCGGGCTTCGAGCGCGGCGGCGAGACCGTGCAGATCACGGGCGCAAACTTCACCTCGCAGACGCGGGTGTCGTTCGGAAACACACAGGCCGTCGTTCTTGTCCTGTCGCCGACGCTGCTCGAGGCCGTCACGCCGGTTCACCTCGCGGGCGCCGTCGACGTCACGGTCGAGAACCCCGGAGCGACTCCGGCCGTGAAGGCGTCGGCCTATACCTATGTCGTTCTGGAGCGCGCGGAGGCGACGCGGCCCGGAACGCGTGTCGTCGTCCGGCCTTGACCTAAGCCGTCCCGGCCTTCTCCCCCCAGACGAGGAACGCGGCCGCCGAGAGGGCCGTCAAAAGGACGCCGTAAGCCGCCGCCACGCCGATTTCCTGGAGGCGCAGCGACGAGAGGATCTCGATCGAAATCGGCCGCGTCGAATACGTGTAGAGAACGACTGAAACCACGAAGTCTCCGAGTGCCGCGAGGAAGGCGAGACTCGCGCCCGCAGTCAACGCCGGCCGGAGAAGGGGCAGGACCACCCGAGCGAGACGCCGCGCGGGCGACGCGCCGAGAGACGCCGCGGCTTCTTCGAGCGAGGGGTCCATCTGCGCCAGGCCGGCCAGCGACGAGCGGCCCGTCAGTGGCAGGCCGCGCACGAGATAGGCGAGCGGGAGGATCAGCGGCGTTCCCACGAGAACGAAGCGCCCCGCCCAGGGAGCGTCGACGCTGAAGGCGGCGGCGAGCGCCACGGCGAACACGGTGCCGGGAAGCGCCCAGGGCGCGGCGATCAGCGCCTCGAGCGCGGAAGAGACGCCCGAGCGCCGGCGGCGGGCCACGTAGGCCGCGGCGAAACCGAGAACGAGGGCCGCGGCGGTCGCGACAGCCGCCATCCAGAGCGAGTTGACGATCGGCCGCAGCCGTTCGGGCTCCGAGAAAACGCCGGCGTAGTTGGACAGGGAAAGAACCGGAGGAAACGCCTCGGTCGTCCAGGTGTTGCGCGGCACGAGAGAGACCAGCAACAGCGTGAAGTGCGGCAGGAGCAGGATCGTCGCCAGAATCCAGCCCGCGGCGGCGACGGCCGTCCGCGCGCCTCCGAGCTGCCTGCGGGGCGCGACACCGCGCACGGCGCCCGCCACGTCGCGGGCCCTCTCGGCGCGTCGCAGCAGCACGAGGCCGGCGAGGCCGATCGCCGCCAGCGTCACGGTCTCGACCATCGCGAGCGCATCGTCGCCGTTGAGCTTGGAGGCCACGATCTGTGTCGTCATGACGCGGAAGCTGCCCCCGAAGACGTAGGGAGCGCTGAAAGAGGACAGGGAAGTCATGAACGTCAGAAGCGCGGCGCCGGTCAGGGCCGGAACGAGCAGCGGAAGCGTCACGCGCAGCGTCGTTCGCATCTTCGACGCGCCGAGACTCGCGGCGGCTTCCAGGAACGCGGCATCCAGGCGCGCCAGGCCGGCCCTCGTGAAGAGATAGAAGTAGACGTACATCGAGTAGGCGTGGACGAGGAGGATCGCGCCGGGCCCGGAGAGGCGCCAGGGCGGCTGCGAAAGTCCGAAAGCGGACTGGATCGCGCGCGACGCAAAGCCGCTCTCTCCGTAGAGGAACAGAAACGCGACGACGCCGACCAGAGGAGGCAGGGCGACGGGCAGCGCGACGAGCGCCGAGAGCAGGCGCCGCCCGGGAAACTCCGCGCGCTCGAACACGAACGCGAGAGGCACGCCGATGGCGGCCGACAGCACGACCGTCGCGATCGAGATCCAGAGGCTCGCCCAGAGAGCCTGCCACTCGGCCGGCCTGCGGGCGAATTCCGCGAAGTGCGCGAGCGTCGGGTGAGGCGCTCCGAGCGCGGCGGCAAGCGTCAGGAGCAGCGGATAGCCGACGAGCCAGAAGAGGATCAGGAGCAGCAGGAGCCGGAGCGCCTTCATGCCGGCTTCGGAAAGACTCGCGGTGGCGGCCCGCCGGCGGAGGGAACGACGGCGACGCGGTCACCCTCGCGGTGAACGGCCGAGGGGGCGAGCACTTCGACCTCTCCCGCGGCGGTCGCCACGAAGTAGTACGCGTCGAGCCCCGCGTAGCGCCGCTCGGCGATCGTTCCCTCCAGAGCCCCGGCCGCCGAGGAGCCCGCGAACGCGAGGCCCTCGGGACGAACGACGAGATCCACTTCGGCGCCGTCGAGGACCGAGGCGCTGCCCTCGACGGCGGTCCACGCCGGGCCGTTCCGGATCCGGGCCTCGGGATTGCTCCATACGGCAGGGAGGACGCTCGACCGTCCGATGAACGTGGCGACGAAGCGCGACGCGGGCCTCTCGTAGAGATCGTCGGGCGTGCCGATCTGCTCCAGGCGGCCGGCGTTGAGCAGCGCGACGCGGTCGCCGAGCGCGAACGCTTCCTCCTGCTCGTGGGTCACGAAAAGGGTCGTGATCCCGATCCGGCGGATGAAGCGCTTGAGCTCGCCGCGCGTCTTCTCGCGCAGCGAAGGATCCAGGTTGGACAGGGGCTCGTCCAGCAGCAGAACCCGCGGAGACGGAGCGAGGGCGCGCGCGAGGGCCACTCGCTGCTGCTGGCCTCCGGAGAGTTGCGTGACTTTCCGCTTCTCGAGGCCCGAGAGTCCCGTCGCGGCGAGCATCTCGGCCACGCGCTTCCCGATCGTGTCCCGCGGCGCACCCTGGCTCGCAAGACCGAAGGCCACGTTCTCCCCGGCGGTCATGTGCGGAAAGAGCGCGTAGTGCTGGAAGACCATGCCGAACCGTCGCCTCTCGGGAGCGAGGCGCGTGACGTCCTCGCCCTCGACGAGGATGCGGCCCGAGTCGGGAATCTCGAATCCCGCAGTCAGGCGCAGGATCGTCGTCTTGCCGCTGCCCGACGGGCCCAGCAGGGCGACGATCTCGCCCTTCTCGGCCGACAGCGAAACGCCGCGCGTTACGGGAAGCTCGCCGAAACGCTTCTCGAGCGAGTCCAGCTCGAGGAACCCGGTCATCGAGACCGCATTATTCACACGAGCAGGAGCGACACCAGTGTCAGCGCCGCGAGCAGGGCAAAGGACGTCGGGAGGAATCTCCGCCAGAACGCCTTCACGTCGCCGCCCTCGCGCGCGTAGAGCTGCGCGCCGATGAGGTTGGCGAGGGAGGCGATCGGAGTCCCGCAGCCTCCCGAGTTCACGCCGTGCAGCAAAGCGCCGAATCCCGCGATCGACGTCGCGGTCGGCGCGAGCAGCATCGCGGCGGGGACATTCGACACGAACTGGGAGAGGAGAGCGCCGGAGAGGACCAGTCCGTGGGCGTGCGATCCGAAGATGCGCTCCGGCGAGAGCTCCCGGTAGAGGGGGCCGCGCTCGATGCCGGCCACGCCGATGAACAGAAACGCGAAAACGAAGACCAGCGAAAAGTCGGCCTCCCGGATTCGCCGGCCCAGGAGTGCCGCTCCCCCGAAGGCGAGAACCAGGGGAACCCAGTGGTGCAGCGCACCGAGGATCGACGCGATCTCGGCCGCCAGAAGAACGAGGCAGGCGCCGGCCAGAACCGGATGGACGTCGAACGGGCGCGTCGACGGATGTGCGAGCGCGCGTTTCGGAACGAGGATCGGGACGGCCAGCGCGAGCAGAACGGCGGCCGCCGCGACCCACGGAGCCTGATTGGCGAGAAACCCGGACAGCTGGAATCCGCCCCGCGTGTACAGGAGAGGTTCTGCGGGTTCCCGAGCGGAGTCAGCGCGCCGAGCAGGTTCGCCGCGGCGATCTCCGGGACGACCAGCGGGGTGAGATCGAGGTCCGTGACCTTGCGAAACAGCATCGTGAACGGCACCACGAGAAACAGCGCCACGTCGTTGGTCAGGAGGCAGGCCAGCGCGCCCGCCACGGCGATCATCCCGAGGGCCAGGCCGCGCGCGGACCGCGCTCTCGCCACCACGACGACCACCAGCCGGTCGAACAAGTCCGAGGTCTTGCCGAGCTCGACGGCGATCGTGAGCACGAAGAACAACGCGAGCAGTCGCGTGTCGAGAAGGCCCGGCACCTCCGCGACGCGGACGCGGCCCATCGCCAGGGCCGCGAAGGCGAGGGCGCCCGATCCGGCCAGGAGGAGTCTTTCGAAGAGGAGGGATTTGACGACGTGGTGGGGGAGAAGCGAACGGATCCGGTCCCTCAATGCGCCCCCCGGCCGCGGATCGTGCGATCCCAGGTGGCCATCCACTCGGAGCCCTGTCTCTCGACGAGGTCCCAGTCCACGTCGGCGACGACCATGTCGCGCTCGACGTCGCGGGCCCACGCCGGCAGCTCCTCGCCGAGATCCGTTCGAGCCGGCAGCCGGTAGGTTTTCGCCGCGGCGAGAACCTGCATGGGCTTGGATCCGAGAAACTCGATCAGCATGCGCGCGGACTCCGCATGTTTGCTGCCGGCCACCAGGCCGACGGCGTCGTCGATGACGGGGGTGCCGGTCTTCGGGAAGACGTGCTGGAGGGGCGAGCCGCGCTCCCGCTCGAGCAGCGTGTCGGGAAGGTCCCAGATCGTGAGCAGGCCCTCCTGGCGCACGATCTTTTCGTAGAGGAGGATGGGGTTGAAGACGTACTCCTTCGTCTGCGCGTCGAGACGCTTGAGCCAGGCGAAGCCGGCGTCGGGAGAGCCGGTCTCCTTGACCGAGCGCGAGAGGATGAACCCCCAGACCGCGCGCATCGTGCCCGAGGCGAGGGGATCGCGGATCAGGATCTTGCCCTTCCACTTGGGATCGAGGAGGTCATCCCACTCGCGCGGCGCGTCGGCGGGAGAGACCGCCTTCGAGTTGTAGACCGGCATGGCGGGCGTGCGATAAAGACCGAAGTAGAGATCTCCCGCGTGGCGGCTGGCCGGCGGGACGGCATCGGCCCACGTGGGGCGGAACGGCGCGAGAAGCCCCTCGCGCGCGCCGCGCGCGAAGGTCGTGTCGGGACCTCCGTACCAGACGTCGGCCTGGGGATTGGCCTTCTCCGAACGGAGGCGGTCGTAGACCTCCTGCGAGCCCATGTCGAGCCAGCGCAGGTCGACGTCGGGGTGGGCGCGCTCAAATTCCCTCTCGACCAGTCCGAGCAGGTCGCGTCCATGGGGCGAATAGACGGTCAACGGAATGCGCGCGTCTCGGCGGCAACCGGCCGTGAAACCCACCGCGACAATAAAGAGAAGGAGCGCAGCGACTTGGACGGGGCCCTTCGGACGCATCGCGCGCGGATGCTATCAGTCCAATATGTCTATAATCATATGACCATGGTCAGAAAACCCGTTTCTGTGCCTGCGGGCGAGTTCAAAGCTCGGTGTCTCGCGTTGCTCGACGAGGTTGCCGAGAGCGGAGCGGAATTGCTGGTCACCAAGCGGGGGCGGCCCGTCGCGCGGGTCGTCCCGGCCGAGCCGCCACGAGGCCTCGGGGGCAGCGTGGTGAGGGAAGGAGATCTGGTTTCGCCGATCGGCGAGGCGTGGAACGCCGGGTCTTGATCGTCCTCGACACCCACGCGTGGATCTGGTGGGCGGCAGAGCCGGGAAAGCTCTCGGCCAAAGCCCGAGCGGCGATCGAGGCTTCCGATACGCTCGGAGTCTGCGCCGTCAGTTGCTGGGAAGTGGCGATGCTGGTCGCGAAGGGAAGGCTGGAGCTGGATCGGGAAGTGCTGGTGTGGCTGCGACAAGCTCTCGCCCTCGAACGCCTGGAGCTCTGCGCGCTGACGCCCGAGATTGCGGTCAGCGCGTCGCGTCTCCCGGAGACTTTCCCCGGCGATCCCGCCGACCGGATGATCGCGGCGACCGCGGCCTCGCGCCAAGCGGGCCTCGTCAGCAAGGACGCGCGGCTCAGAAACCTTCCGGACGTGCGGACAATCTGGTGAGCGCCGCCGGGCTCAGGGCGCCGGCGTCGGCGGCGCGTTGCGGCGGATCGAGTCCTCGTACGCCTTGCGCTGCTCGGGCGAC
Source organism: uncultured Acidobacteriota bacterium (assembly GCA_963733815.1). Taxonomy (GTDB): domain Bacteria; phylum Acidobacteriota; class Thermoanaerobaculia; order UBA5066; family Gp7-AA6; genus DAHUXD01. The sequence continues at coordinate 250,419 of CAVTEG010000009.1, forward strand.
ATCTTCTCGATCATGCGCCGCCGCATGTCCTCCATGGCTTTGCGCTGCTCGGGCGTGAGGCCGCCGATCGCCGCGTCGGTGTGCTTGTAGTTGGCGGGCACCTCGAAGAGAGAAGCCGGGAGCGTCTTCTTCTCCAGCTTCGTCAGCTCCATCGTCATGAACGGCTCGGTCTCGTCTTTGCGGAACATCGACCATCGGATCGGAAAGCCCTCGAGGCCCTTCTCCTTGAGCGCCCGGATCCAGTTTCCGGTGTGCTCGCGCCGGCTCATCGCCGCGATCCAGTCCGCCGAAGCGCCCAGCTCCTTGCTCACGCAGACTTCGAAGCGTGCGCCCTTCGACGAGGTCACGAGCGCTCTCTGACAGGTGACGCCCGCGGCGCTTCCGGCACCGAGACGCTCGACCGTGTACGTCTCCTTCGCGGAGGCCTCCGAGTTCCGCGCCTGGCCGGCGTCCCAGATCGAATACGTCTTGCTCTCGTCGTCCACCATGTAGAGGACGTCGGGTTTCGAGGCCTTGCCCAGCATCGTCATCTTCATCCGCTGCGGGCCGGCCTTGCGGGTGCGTGAGGACTCGGGGACCGTCATCTCGAACTCGGTGCGGTACGCCGAAGGCGTGACGAAAACCTTCCCTGTGCCGATCACCGCTTTGCCCTTTTCGAGGTTCGTCTGGATGCGGAAGTCGGCGACGCCTTCGAAGGATACGGCGCGGGCGAAGGCGGGCGCGGCGGCGGCGAACAACACGACGAGGAACGCTCCCGTCCAGTTCAAGCCGTCATCCCGAGCGCAGCGAGGGATCCCGGACTCGACACGGGACGATCGCGCATCGAGTTCGGGATCCCTCGTCGCTCCGCTCCTCGGGATGACCGGCTGGCTTGGGATGACGGTGGATATGTTCATGGGCTTGCCTCTCATTTCCATGCGAGAAGATTCGCGAGCAGACGGTACGCGCCGGGCACTCCCGCGGGGAGCTGTCGGAAGAACGCCAGGCCCGTGTAGACGTAGCGCCCCTTGCCGAGCCGCGCGACGAGAAGTCCGCCCTTCAGCTCGGGTCCTCCCGGATCGGACATGGCCAGAAGCGGCGTATAAGCGGAATCCCACGTGTGGGCGAAGTAGAGGCCTCGCTCCTGCACCCAGCCCGCCCAATCCGCGTCGGTGATCCGATTGGGCGTGGTGAAGATGGGATTGTTCGGATCCAGCAGCGTCACCTTCGCCGTTTCGTCGGTGATCCGGTCGTGCGGGCGAGCGATCTCCATCGGAAACGGCGCATAGCCTCCCTGCAGGAACGGGTACTGCTGGTACTGGACGATCAGCAGTCCCCCCGCGCGCACATAGTCGAGCAGGCGGCTGTTGGCGCGCGGCAGCGCCGGATCGGTCTCGTAGGCGCGGCTCCCGACGAGGATCGCATCGAAGCGGGACAGATCGCCGCCGTCCAGGTCGCGCGAAGAGAGAACCTCGAGAGGAACCCCGACCGCGGCGAGCGCCTCGGGCACTTTGTCCGCCGCGCCCCGAACGTAGCCGACCCGCTGGAGCGGCGGAAACCGGATGTCGGCCGCCGTCACCGCGACTTCCGCCGTTTCGGGCATCGGCGTGCGCGGGATGTATCCATAGTCGATGAGACGGATCCCGCTGTGGAACGCGCGCCCGTCGTCCAGCGCGGCGGAGACGGGAAAGACGAAGTGACCCGGCTTCATCCCGGGAGGTGCCGACAGGGGCACATCGAAGAAACGGTTCTCGCCGCGTTTCGCGAGCGAGAGGGGCTGCGATTCCGGCGCCTTCCAGCCCGTCGGAGCAGTGACCTGGAGGCGCCCCGAGACTGGTTTGCCCGCGCCCGAGGTCAGCGTGATCTCGAGCCGCTCGTCGGGCCGGCCGATCGGCCAGAAGATCCGGTCGGGCTCGACCAGGACGTCGAGCTCGTCGACGGCTCGCACGGGACGCCGGACCTCGCCGATGGCCTGGTCCCGCAAGCGGAACGCGGCTTCGCGGGCCAGCGTCACGGGCGTTCCCGCGATCTTCAGCCGGACCACGGCCCGCAGGGGGCCCGCCTGGAATGGCTCTCCCCGGACCCGAGCCGGCGCGTCGCTCCAGTCGTAGAGCGCGCCCTTCAGCGGGCGGCGCAGAAAGTAGGGGACTGTGGGCGCGGCGCCGGCAGGCGGTGCGGCGCTCGACTTCCACTCCTCGAGCTTGCCGGCGCCGACCGATCGCGGCGCTCCGGCGTCGCCGCCGGTCCACCCGTCCGGGCTTTCGAGCGAAACGTTCTCGACTTCGACGGCCTGGGCTCCGCCGTTCCAGACGGAGATCGTCACGGGAACCGCTTCGCCCGGAGAAGTCGTCTCCCGCTCCGCGAGGACGTCGATCGTGACCTCGGCGGCGCCGGCGAGGGCGGCCTGAGCGACCGCGATCTTCTCGTCCAGCAGCACGGAGGTTCCGCCGTCTCCGGGCCGGATGAGGGCGCGCGCGGCCGTCAATTCGCGGAGCGCTTCCGCGAGGGGCGGAACAGCCGCGGACAGGGCGGGAGTCGAGAGACGCCTGCGCGTCTCCACGGCGAGCTCGCTTGCCCGCCGCAGGCTCTTCTCCATGGCCGCGCGCCGGGAGGCGTCGGGGACCTCGGCCGCGATGGCTTCCAGCCGCGTGTCCACGCCCGCGAAGAGGTCCCTGCCGGAACGTCCGGCGCCGCCGTCGACCCAGCCGACGGTGGTCTGGTTGGGTCCCGGTTCCTGGAGCTGTCCCATGTCCTGAGAGCGATGCAGGCTCCGGCTCGCCATCGCGATCTGGTAGACCGAACGCCCCGTCAGCGGATCCACCTCGCCGGTCGGAAGGGTGATCGTCGTGGCTTCCTGGTCGCGCCAGTAACCGGTTTCCTGGTAGAGCGCCATCGGCTTCCACGGCACGAGCCCCTCGGCCGCGAGGTCCGGGAACGCGGATGCCTCGCCCGCCACGCGATACGCCTCGCGCGCCGTGACGCCCGAGGCCTGGTGCTGGCCGTGGCCGTCACGCGCGGTGCCGGCGAAGATGCTGACGACGACCTGCGGTCGGAAGCGGCGTACGACGCGCACCGCGTCCTCGAAGAGGGCGTCCCTGGGCCATTCGCGAAACGTCTCTTCCTGGGAGCGTGTGAAGCCGAAGTCGTAGGCGCGCGAAAAGTACTGCCGCGCGCCGTCGAGGCGGCGCGCCGCGGCGAGCTCCTGCGTGCGCACGAGCCCGAGGCCGACGCCGAGGTCCGGACCCACGAGATTCTGGCCTCCCTCGCCGCGGGTCAACGAGAGGTACGCGGCCTCTCCGCCCAGCGCCCGCGCGACGTAGGCCAGGATCTCCGTGTCCTCGTCGTCCGGGTGCGCGCCGACGACGAGCAGCCGGCGGTGCGTCGCCAGCTTCTGGAGCAGCCGGTCGACCTTTTCGAGGCCTCCGGCCGACGGCGGCTCGAGAGCGTAGCTGACGGCCGCCGGCGCCGGTTCCCCGGCCCGGAGCGTCGCACCTGCGAGAAGCAGGGCGAGCCCTGCGGAGACGACCCGCGCCGTCCGCCGCACGCGATTACTTCTTGAAGCTCTTGCGGACCAGCGGCGCGGCCGCGGCCGCCGCGCCGAGCAGCGCGGCCAGAACCCGAGCCTTCTTCTTCGGATCCATCGCCTTCCACTCGTTGGCCAGCCGTGTCACGGTCTTGCGCGAAGCCCGGGAGGCGTTTCCGACCGCGCGGCGAAGCGCCGTCGCGCCCTGACCCGAGGACTCCGCGATCGCCGCGCGTGCGACGGCGACGCCGCCCGTGATCGACTGGATCACGCCTTCGAACGACATGCCGCCCGAGCGCTTGCGGGAGCGGCGGGAACCGACGGCGCTCGCGCGTTTGCGCGGGGCTGCAACCTTGCGCGGCCGCCTCGCCGCGCTCGGGCTCTTGCGCGCCGTCGGCTTGCGCCGGGGCGTCGCGATGGGAACCACCGGGGTTTCGTCCTTGTCCACCTTGACCTCCGAGTCCATTGACATCACCTCATGGGCTCTTTTTCTCCGGCCGCGACAAACACCGGCGCGATGTCCACCGGAATGTCCTTCAACCGGGCGTTGACCGCATCCATTTCGGGCGTCGACTTCATATACGTGGCGAGCAGGCGTTCGGCTCCGGGCAGATCGCCGGTCGCTTCGATCATCAGAAGCTCCTTGGCGAGGGATCGGACGGCCTCGCGGAACTTCGGCACGGCGACGCGGAAGCGGCCACCCCCGGCCGGCACGACCGCTTCCTTCTCCCGGAACCAGTTCCACTGGATGGCCGTCCCGCCGCCGTGCGCCTCGTCGGCTCCGAACCGGATCGAGCGGAAGAAGAGGGCCGAGACCGTCACCGCGAGCGTCGTTTCGTCGACCGACGTGATCCAGCCGTTGTCGATCGCCTGCAGCAGGATCCACATGCCGACGACGTCGGCTTTGCACTCCTCGATCGTCGAGTAGCGGTCCTTCAGCAGGAGGCGAGCCTCGACCTTGCTCCCGTCGGGCCTCTTGATGAAGCCGGGGCCCAGGCCGTGCGCGAGCTCGTGGAAGAGCGTGTGGTTGAAGAATGCGTCGAATGTGACCGACGGAAGCTGCGCCGGGTCCAGGAACCGCTCGGCGATCGGCTTGCCCGCCACCCGGTACTTGGCCTCCATGACGTTTTTCAGGAGGACCTTCTTCGAGCCCTTCGCCTGGCGCACGCGCTCGTCGTTGGGAAGGTTGAACGCGGCCGTTTGCACGCCGGCGCGCGTGTCGCCCGCCGTGAAGACTTCCTGGACGACCCGAATCGGCGACTCGAACTTCCGGTCGAAGTTCTTGTGCTCGTCGGGGATCGGGAGATTGCGCTCCATGTCCGGAAGGTGCTTCGCGTAGACCGCGAGCTTCGCGCTTTCGGCCTTGTCGCGCACGGTCACGAAGGCGGTGAACGACGCCTTGTAGTTGAAGAGTTGATCCTCGTAGACCTCGTAGGGTCCGAGGATGAACTCGATCTCGGAGTCCAGATCCATCCAGGCGAGGTCGGAGTCGTAGTAGTCGTCGGAGAGGAGAGCGCTCGAAAGTTTCGTCAGATATGTCTTCAGCGAGGCGTTCCCGGTCGTCTCCGCCGCCTTGCGAAGCCGCGGCACGATCGTCTCGAGGAGCGCGCGGTATTCGCGGGAGTAGGGGATCGCGGCGAGTCCGCCCTGGTCCCGCCGGATCACGGTGAAGAGTCCTTCGAACGCCTTCCGGTCGGCGGGATGACGCTCGAGCCAGGCGGCGAATTGCTCCTTCGTCATGTTGGGCGGGTAGAAGCCCGCGCCCGGCGGCTTGGGCTCCGTGCCGATGAACGGAGCATTGCGGTCGATGCGATCCCAGGGTCCGGCCTCGATCCGGAAGAGGGTGAGGGCATCGGCCGCTCCCGGAGCTTTTTCACCGACCTCGACCTCCAGACGGCTGCGAAGCTCCGGGTTCTTCGTAGAAACCTGGCGAAGGAAGATGTCGGATACGGGCCGGGACGCGGCGATCAGCTCCTGGAGGGTCGCCGTCTCCCGCGCGTCCAGCAGGGCCCGGTCGTAGTCGATCGGCGTCGCCGGGAGCTTTCGCAGGCGCTCCGCGATGTCCGGGGCGAAAATCAGGCGCGAGGCGGGGGTCGCGAGCGTGGCGAGTCCCAGGAGCGGGGCGAGGGCGTTCACCGGGCGGAATCTAGCACTTTCCTTGCAGGCGTATGTTGGGATGGTGACTACCGTCGCGGGGCTCGACAGGGAAGTAGCAATCGCGCGCTACGTGTCCCTGCGGGAGCGCACCGAAGCGCTCTTCGACAGCGTCCGCCCGGAGGCGTACGAATCGCGCCCGATCCCGCTTCGCAATCCCATCTGCTTCTATGAAGGCCACCTTCCCGCGTTCTCGGTCAACACGCTCCTGAAGAAGGGCCTGGGCGACGCCGGGATCGATTCCGAGTACGAGATTCTCTTCGAGCGCGGTATCGATCCGGAAGACGAGAAGGCGCTGCCCCCGGGAGCGTCCGCGTGGCCCTCGCGCATCGAGATCCGAAGCTACGCGGCCGAGGCGGACCGCGCGATCGTCGACGCCCTGACCCGGCGCGACGTCGACGACGAAAACAACCCGGTCCTCCGCCGCGGCCTCGCCGTCCGCACGGTGCTCGAGCACGAGGCCATGCACCAGGAAACCCTCCAGTACATCTGGCATCGGCTCGAGTACGGGCAGAAGATCGCGCCGGAGGGACGGCGCGGTCTCTCCAATCGGCGGCGAGCCGCCCACGCCCCGCCGGGTCAGGGTGCCCGCGGGCCGGGCCACGCTGGGCGCGGCGCGCGACGAGATCGAGTTCGGATGGGACAACGAGTTCGAGACGAGGGTCGAAGAGGTCCTGCCGTTCTCGATCGACGTCTACAGCGTGACCAACCGCGATTACCTCGAGTTCGTCGGCGCGGGCGGCTATTCCGACGAGACGTTATGGGACGGCGAAGGCTGGGCATGGATCCAGTCGCACGGCGTGCGCCATCCGCTGTTCTGGGAGGAGCATCGCGGCGCCTGGTTCTGGCGCGGCATGTGGGACCTGATTCCGCTCCCCATGGCCTGGCCGGTCTACGTGACGCACGCCGAAGCGTCCGCGTACGCGCGCTGGAAGGGACGCCGGCTGCCGACGGAGGCGGAGTTTCACCGCGCGGCGTTCGGCGAGCCCGGAGGCACGGAGCGCGCCGCACCCGTGGGGACAGGCGCCTCCCGACGCGGCGCGCGGGAACTTCGGCTTCCTCCATCCCGATCCGGTTCCCGGTGGGCTCGTTTCCCCGCGGCGCGAGCGCGTGGGGCGTCGAGGATCTCGTCGGCAACGGATGGGAATGGACTTCGTCGCTCTTCGAGCCGTTCCCGGGTTTTTCCCCGATGCCGTCGTATCCGCAGTACTCGGCCGACTTCTTCGACGGGAAGCACTACGTCATGAAGGGCGCTTCTCCGGCGACCGCGTCGGAGCTCGTCCGGCGCAGCTTCCGAAACTGGTTTCGCCCGAACTACCCGTACGTCTACGCCAAGTTCCGGATGGTCTCGTGACGATCCCGACGACCGCGACCCAGGCCCCGCCCTTCGAAGCCGTTCGCGACTTCGCCGCCGACGTACGGAGAGACCTCGCCCTGACTCCCAAGCAGGTCCAGTCGCGCTACCTCTACAACGGACTCGGCTCGGCCCTCTTCGAGGCGATCTGCCGGCTTCCGTGGTACCGGATCACGCGCGCCGAGAGCCAGGCTCCTCGCACGCTACGCGCCGGAGATGGTTGCGCCGCTGGAGGATCCGATCACCCTCGTCGAGCTCGGAAGCGGCAGCGGCGAGAAGCTCGCGATGATCGCCGACAGCCTGCGCACCCGGAGAAAGCGCGTGCTCGTCCACCTCGTCGACATCTCGCCCGGCGCTCGGAGCTCTCGGAGCGCACGCTCGGAGCGCTGCGAGCACGTCTCGGTCGTCGGCCACCGCGCGACGTATGAGGAGGGCTTGCGCCACGCGGCGGCGCAGAGGCCGATGCGGGGGACGATGCTGACCGTCTTCCTCGGCTCGAACATCGGCAACTTCGACCGGCCCGCCGCCAACGAGTTTCTCCGAGAGATCCGCGAGTGCCTGCGTCCCGGCGACGCGCTGCTCCTCGGCGCCGATCTCGTCAAGCCCGAGGCCGACCTCCTCCTCGCCTACGACGACCCCCTGGGCCTGACCGCCGCCTTCAACAAGAACCTGCTCGTGCGGATGAACATCGAGCTCCTCGCCGACTTCGACGTCGCCGCGTTCGCGCACCGCGCCGTCTGGAACCGGGTCGAGCGGCGCGTCGAGATGCGCCTGGTGTCTCTGCGGCGCGCAGACCGTGCGGATTCCGCGCGCCGAGTGCGAAGTCTCCTTCCGCGAGGGAGAGTGGATCTGGACCGAGAGCTCCTACAAGTACGACCCCGCCGAGATCGCCGCCATGGGCGGAGTGGCCGGCTTCCGCCTGCACGAGCAGTGGATCGAGTCCGACGTCCGCTTCGCGCTGACCCTGTTCGTGGCGGAGTAAGAAGCCGCCGCGGCCGGAGGCGGGAAGTGGGTGACAATTGTCACCCGCATCTGGTACACTGAGGCGCGTGAAGACCCTTTCGGTACGGGATTTTCGGACGCGCCCGGCGAAGGCGCGCCAGCTCATCGGCAAGGAAGGCCAGGCCGTTCTGGCGTCCAACGGAAAGCCCTTCGCTCTCGTGCTCTCGGTCAACGAGGACACCCTGGATGGCACCCTCGTGGCCCTGCGCCGCGCCCGCGCGCTTCAGTCGATGGAGGCTCTCCAGAAGCGCTCCGTCGAGCTCGGAAAGAGCCGTATGAGTCCGGCGCAAATCAATCGCGTGGTGACCGACGTCCGCCGCCGTCGGCGACGCGGCGCGTCGCGGCGTGGCTGAATTTCGCCGCGTCATTGTTCTCGACACCAACGTTCTCGTTTCGGCGCTGCTGAGTCCGCTGGGCCCGCCGGCACAGATTCTCGGCCTGACCCTGATCGGTGAGCTTGCGGCAGCCCACGACCCGAGGCTTCTGGAAGAGTACCGGGAAGTCCTCCGGCGTCCGGAGTTCGGCTTTTCCCAGCGGCGCGTCGCCGAAGTGCTCGACGCGCTGGAACGGGACGGCCTTCCCTCCACGGCGCGCCCCCTGTCGGCACGGCTACCAGATCCGGCCGATGAGCCCTTCCTCGAAGTCGCCGCGGCTGCGGGAGCGTGGCTCATCACGGGGAACATGCGGCACTTTCCGCCCGGGAAACGCAGCGGCGTCGCCGTGCTCACTCCGCGCGAGCTCCTCGAACGATTGCGTCGCCCCTGACGCCTCAGTAGAGCGGCGGGGCGAACGTCCTTTCGCAGAAACACCGCCATTTGCCCGCGCGTGTTCGGCTTGTCCGGACAGTAGAGCAGAGGCGAGGCCTGGCAGCCGCCGGATCGCCTCGGTGTAGAGCTGCTCGATCCAATCGGCAAAGAGGCTCGGGCAGGCGACGGAGCTGGTTGTGGCGGAAGGAATCAAGTAACGACCCTGCCTCGGCGCGGCGGAGGTTTTCATTGCAGTCGTTGTACAACCGGAATCAATGCATCTGTTGAGCGTCGCCGGTGATGATCGTCGACGCGTTCGTGAAGATGAAGCGGAATTTCTCGGAATCGTCATCCCACACGAGGTCGAGAGTGGACGTGCGATTGAAAGCGGGGTTCGAGCTGACGACGTCGAGAGTCGCGCTGCCGGTGCAGTCCTCGGCGACCGTGTAGGTTCCCGTCAGGGTTTCTGTCAGGATCGTGCCGTTGAAGCTCGCGGTCTGCGCCCCGACGACGTTCCCATCCTTGTCGAGCGTGACGCTGCCGACGCTCGCGGCGGGGCCGATGCCGTTGCGGATACCGCTGGCCGTATAGCCGTAGCTCCCCGACACGCTTTTCAGCGAGCAGTGGTGGTGATCGTTGGCCAGGAGCGTGGGCGTGGCGAGCACGACGGCAACCCCGAACGCGAAACCCGTCAACCAGGTATTCCTTTTCATTGCCTTCTCCTTCAGGACGTTCCCGCCGCGCCGAAGCGGAGGTTTTGTCCTGACGCGATAGATAGAGGATCCGCCGCCCGGGAGTCTCCAGATCCAGTTCCGCCTCCGTTCCGGATTCGTTCGGCGGAGAAGGGCGGTTGCTGGACGCGCTCGAAACAGTTGCAGCCGCGAAGGAATACTCCGCGGCTGCAATGCCGAAGGACTCGCTGCCGGTAAGGACGGCCCTGCTGGCGATACCGAGCTGCGGAATCCCGGAGATGCCGTGCTCGGCGTCGACGGATTGAGATGGTTCCTTCGCCTCTTTTCTCCGCGCGTAGGCTTAGAATTCTCGAAAGGTCGGAGTATCCAAGCCGGGTTCCGGGTTCGTTCGGGTTTTGTTCGGACCATGCGCTTTCAATTTGGCGATTGCGTCCTCGATCTCGACACGCGAGAGCTCTCGCGCGCCGGAAAGCCCGTCCACATCGAGCCCAAGGCCTTCCGGCTACTGGAGCTGCTGGTCGGCGCGCGGCCGAAGGCGCTCTCGAAGGACGAGCTCCAGGATCAGCTCTGGCCCAAGACGTTCGTCTCGGAGCGGAGCCTCGCGCGACTGGTAGAAGTCGTGCGCGACTGCACCGGGGACTCGGCGAAGGAGCCACGCTACATCCGAACCGTGCACGGTTTCGGATACGCCTTCTCGGGCGAGGTGACAACGGTCTCGATGAAGCTCCTTCGCCCGCCGCCACTTGGCGTTCACTGCCGGATCAGTTGGGGGGACCGCGAGGTCGCTCTGTCGGAAGGCGAGAACATCCTCGGCCGCGACCCCGACACGGTCGTCTGGATCGACCTGAACAGCGTCTCCCGAAGGCATGCGCTCATCCTCGTTCGCGGCGAGACGGCCACGATCGAGGACTTGGGCAGCCGGAACGGGACGTACGTTCAAGGCGAACGCGTCGAAGCCCCGCGAGCTCTGGTCAACGGCGACACGATCAAGGTCGGCGCCGCGAAGCTCGTGTTTCGCTGCTTCCGCGGTCTCGGCTCGACGGAATCGGAGGCTTCCTCGGAACTCCGTTGAGGCCCGGCGGCTCAGCTCCAGCGCCCCGGAGCGAGCATGTCGGCCATGCGCTCCGGGTTCTTGATGTCCTGGGCGGCCATCCACGCGTCCGCGGCCGCTGCGAGCGCCTTGCCTTGATCGCCACCAAGAAGCTCACCACGACGCCGCTGCGCGACAGCGGCGTAAAGGGCCATGTCGAGTCGCCGGAACTCGTCCTCGGCCACGAGAAGAAGCCGGCTCACTTCGGCGTCGTTGCGCCGCGCCGCGGCGAGGCCGGCGCGGAGCAGCCCTGCGAGCGGCGATGCCCACGGAGCGACCTCGCGTTCGATCCGGTTGGCATCGGCATTCACCGATCGCAATAGAGCTTCTGATCGATGGTCGGTCTCAGCCCTCTGCACAGTCAGAGCCAGGGCGCTACGGGCGCGCACATGAAGGGCTTCGACGCGATACAGCTGGAACCGGAGCAATCGAGATCGCTTCAATTGCTGCCACTGATTCTCGAGCTGCTCCCGGGCTCCAATCGGTTCGCCGCGATAGATAGCGGTCTCGGCATCCGCGATCAGAGCCCAGTAGTGTTGGTTGTGAAAGCCTTTGTGAGACCACTCGTCTACGACATCCCGAAGATTCGCGCGAGCGGTATCGGGATCGTCGACCGCAAGGTGCATTAAGTACGCATGTCGAATGCGAAGCGTGGCGACCATCATCAAGTCGTCTCGCTGGAGCGCTTCGCGGATGAGTCCCGGCAGGTGCAGAGAGAGCTCTCTCAACCCGCCCAAATAGAAGAGCGCCCTATAAGGCACAATGTGCGTGAAGTCCAATTCCCAGGAAACTCCGGTGCACTTTTCTTCGAAGATCAGCCCGGCCGCGCGGCCCTCCTCCCAGGAAGTTCTCCACCGGCCCAGGAATAACGCCGCGGCTGATCGGCACATGTGCACAGTTCCGATCGCATGAGGATTCTGGAGACGCTCGGCCAGCCGCCTCGCAACCTCCATCATGCGGTCGTGCCGGGCTCGCCGGTGCCAGCCCGGTGTCGCCGCATAGCCGGCCTCCCAAGTGATCGCCAGAGATGCTCGATAGGGTTCACCGACCTCGAGTGCCAGCAACAGATACTGGCTTTGGAACTGTCTTCCGCGAAGGCTATTGACGAGAATGATCCCCGTGAAGAGACTCCAGACGGTATCGAGCCGAATGAGTTCTTCCGGCGGAATTCGGCTGACGTCCCGCTCGCGGTAGCCGATGCCACGGAGCCGGATGATCGCGCGCTGCGTCAGATAACGGAGCAAAGTTAGCCAGGACGGCTGAATCAGCGACAGGCCGACGCGGCCCGTGAGCTTTTCGTACAAAGGAAGGGCTTCATCCAGGTGCCCGCTTCGCAACAGCTGCGCGGCGGCGTGGCCCTCCAGCCGGAGCGCATCGGCGCGATCCGCTCCATCGGCGGCCGCCAGGAACGCCTTCGCGGCCTCGGCGCCGCGCCCGGCGTTGACGAGCGCGTCGCCCAACTTCCGGTTGAGCGCTCGGCGTCCGGAGGCGTCGCCGGGCGGACCGAGCTCGATGGCCATTCGGTAGAGGCGTGACGCGCGATCGAAGGCCAGCGTCTGGGCGGCGCGCTCGGCGGCCAGGACCGCGAACTCGGCGGCGCGCCGGGTGTCGCCCGCCTCCTGAAAGTGGAGGGAAAGCTCTTCGGGATCGGCGCGACTCGAGGTTTCGAGGGCCACGGCCAGTCGGCGATGGTGCTCCTTCAGGGCGTCGGAGGGAATCTGCGCCACGACGGCCTCTCGGATGCGATCGTGATACGACTCGATCTCCTGCCGTTCGGCGGTTCCCCGTGCGCGGACCAGGTGGCCGGCGCGGAGGGCCGGAAGGGCGTCCTCGCCTTCCGCCGCGCCGGCAGCGCGGGCGGCAACCTCGGCTTCGACGGGTCGGCCCGCAACCGCCACGACCTCGAGGAGCCGTCGGGCCTTCGGCGGCAAGTCACGAACGCGGGCCCGCACCAACTCGTCGAGCGTCGCGGCGCTGCCGAGGCGTCCGAAGCGCGCGAGCTCGTTGATGAAGAAGGGATTGCCGGCGGCCTCGCGCGCGATCGTCTCGGCCTGTGACGGCGAGATGATCGCCTCCGCGTCGGCGAGGGCCAGGACGAGCTCCCGCGCCTCCGAGGGCTCGAGCTCTTCGACGGCGACCTGGCGGACGTCGACGGCCTCGGGGCGCGCCAGCAGTCGCTTGAGCAGGGGGCTCGTCGCGGCTTCCTCGCTGCGGTAGCACGCGATGACGAGAAGGGCCGGCGGTTCCGGCGGACGCGTCAGCTCCTCGAGCAGGACCGCGCTGTCGGCATCGCCCCATTGCAGGTCGTCGATGAAGAGAACGACGTCTCGTTGCCTGGAGAGTCGGGCGAAGAGCTCCCGGAGCGCCGCGAACGCGCGCCGCCGCAGCTCCAACGAGTCGGCGATCTCGACCGGCTTGCGGGGAGTTCCGGTCACGGCCTCGACGCGCCGCAGCACGGGAAAGACGCGGGCCAGCGCCAGGACATCCAGTGGCAGCAACCCTTCCACCTGCTCGGCCGGGAGGCGCTTGAGGTACTGACTCAAGGAGTCGACGACCGTGTCGAGCGCCTTGTACGGCATCGACTCGCGCTCGTAGCAGCGACCCGACAGGATCACGGCGTTCTCACCGCGGAGCTCGTCGAGGAAGCGTCGCACGAGCGCGCTCTTGCCGATCCCGGATGTTCCGTGGACATAGAGACTCACGGCCTGACCCCGACGCGAAGCCTCGAACGCATCGCGCAGGGCCGCAAGATGGGCGTGTCGGCCGACGAACGGTCCCGGGCGCAGAGACAGCGAAGCCGCCTCCTTCGGCCACGGTGCGGTCGCGGGCGGCGCCCCAAGGCGCACCAGGATCTCGGCGGCAGTGGGTCGGGCGTTCGGATCGCGTCTGAGCAGATCCATACAGAGCGCGTTCAGATCCTCGGGAACGCCGGAGCGGATCGCTCGGGGCGACTCGGGTTCGCCGCGCTGCTTCTCCCACATCATCTCGGCGAATGCCCCGGAGAACGGTTGCCGGTCGGTCAGCGCCTCGTAGAGCATGACGCCCATGCTGTACCAGTCGCTTTTCTCCGAAACCGGCACGCGGGAACCCTGTTCGGGAGACATGTATGCCGGAGTTCCGACCAGCGAAAGGCTGCGGTCGTCCCCGAAGGGATCCAATTCGGTGACGAGCCCGAAGTCGAGCATGACGACGCGGCCCTCCGGCGTGACGAGCACGTTCGAGGGTTTGATGTCCCGGTGGAGCTTGCCCGCCTCGTGGAGCGCCGCGATTCCCGAAGCCGCCTGCCGGAGGGCGTCCCTGAGGCGGCTCGGGTCGAAGGAGATCGTCTTGGAGACGCAAGGCGATGCAGGTGCATCGGCGGACGAGGGGTCATCATCCGCGGCCGTCGTCGCCGGAACCACCGATTCGCGATCTTTCGTCCGGCCGCTTCGAACATAGCGAAGGAAGTTCACGCCGGCGACGAGCTCCATCGTGAAGAACCAGGTCTCCTCGCTCGTGAACATCTCGTAGAGCGTGGCCAGGTTCGGGTGCGCGATGTCGGCGAGCGCCCGGAATTCGCGCTTGAGTCTGTACAGGGCGTCGACGTTGCCGTGCCGCAGTGTCTTCAGGGCAACCGAGACTTCGCGCTCTCGATCGAACGCCTCGTAGACGACCCCGTATGCGCCGGCTCCGAGTCTCCGCCGTACCGAGAACCGCTCGGTCTGAGGGAAGCCCTCGTCGCCCGGTGTCCCCATTGCGTCGGTGTTTCGACCGCGAGAGTGCTTCGATCCTATACCCGGCGCGGGTGCCCGCCTCGCCGGAACCGGGCCTTCGCCCGCTGGCGGCTAGTACCCGAGCGACTGCGGGGGAGACGGCGCCGCGGTGCGGACCGGCCGCCCGATCGGGAGCGGTTTCAGGCCGGTCGCGGGAGCCGCGGAGCCCCGCTTGATGGGCAACGTCGGCAGGGTCGACGCGACTGCTCCGGAGGTGGAGGCGGTGGCGTCGGAGGCCGCGTCGGGGACCATCCGCAAGGCGTTCCACTTTGCGCCGGCGTCTTCGGTCTTGAGGACGCCGAGGTGTGTGCCGGCGTAGACCACCGAGGGGGATCGTGGATCGATCGCGAGCGCCGTCGCGTAGAGATCTCCCTTGAGCAGAGACCACGCCGCACCGCCGTCTCCGGACTTGTAGATGCCGATGGCCGTCGCGGCGTAGATCGTCTCGGGGTTGGACGGGTGGATCGCCAGGCTCAGGACGTTGTAGCTCTTCATCCCTTTGTGAATCCCCTTCCACGTGACGCCGGAATCGGCGCTGCGAAAGAGGCCGTCGTGCGTCCCCACGAAGATCGTTCCGGGTGAAGACGGCGCCAGCGTCACGTTCCAGATCGTGCCACGGTTCATCCGGTCGACGGGACGGACCCAGGTCGCGCCTCCGTCGAGGCTGCGAAAGATGCCCTCGCTGTTCGAACCGACGGTGATCAGGTTCGGATTGGCGGGATCGAGCGCGATCGCGGTGAGCGTGACATGGGCCAGGGGGATCGGCAACTCCGACCAGGCCGCGCCGCCGTCGCTGGAGTGGAAGAGGCGGCCCGATTCGGCGCCGACCCAGATCGTTCCCTGGCGCCGCGGATCGATCGCGATCGCCCCGACGTAGCGCGCCGTGAGCCCCTCGTTGATCGGCGCCCAGTGCTCGCCGCCGTCGGTGCTCTTGTACACGCCTCCCCGGTCCGTCGTCGCGTAGAGCGTGGAGGAATTCTGCGGGTCGATCGCGAGGCCCAGCACCGAATGGCTGTCGAGCCCTCTGCCGCGTGGTTCCCAGTGGACGCCGCCGTCGGTCGTCTTGTACACGCCGCGGGCCGTGGTCGCGTAGAGCGTGGAGGGCGCGGACGGATCCAGGACGAGCGCGGTGACGAGTCCGCCTTCGCCCTGCAGCACGAACCCCGGACCCGCATCCTCCTGCGCGACGGCGAACGACGCCACGATCGATAGGACACCGAAGGCCCCGGCCGCCTTCCGCCAGATGCAGTCCGACCTTCCGTGCACCCCAGACCTCCCGCGGACGGACGAATGTATCACCCCGGTGACGGCGGGGAGCGCCGACACCCCGTCCGCCGGAGCGACCGGCGTGGCTTTGTGACATTCCGTCATGCCCGCTCCTGTGGCGAGACGATTCCATCTCTTCCCGGAGCTGAAGTCACACCGGCATGATCCCGTTTCGATACCTTTGCCGGCATCCACAGACGAGGCGTGCCCCCGTCGCGATTCTCTCCTCTCGCGCCGCGGCAACCGCAGTTCGGGTCGCCCAAGGCGCGAGCCGCGCGCCGCCGTTTGACCCCAAGGATTTTCCGATGGTACCGTGCCACGGCTCTGTGCCTTGGAGGTGCGATCTGAAACGCCTGATTGCTTCGGCCTGCCTCGTTTCGATGCTGGTGTCGGCGGTCCCTGCGGAAGAGCGCGTCGACCTGGAAATGGTCACGAAGATCCGCCTGGAGGGCTTCAACAACTCCAAGGTGATGGACACGGCCAGCGGCCTGATGGATCGCATCGGTCCCCGCCTGACCGGCTCGCCCCAGGCGAAGAAGGCCAACGAGTGGACCCGGGACCAGCTCGCGAAGTGGGGAATGGCGAATGCGCACCTCGAAGCGTGGGGTCCTTTCGGGCGAGGCTGGTGGTATGAGAAGAGCTCCGTGCGGATGACCGCTCCCGACTTCGCGCAGTTGACGGCGTATCCCAGGCCCTGGACTCCGGGGACGTCGGGCGCGGTGACGGCGAAAGTGGCGCGGCTCAATCCCACGTCGAAAGACGAGCTGGCGAATCTCAAGGGACGGTTCGCCGGGAAGATCGTCCTCTACGGTGACACGGCCAAGATGGAGCTCCGCGTCAAGCCGGACATCGAGCGCTACGACGAGAAAGAGCTGGCCAAGATCGCGGAATACAGCGAAGAGCCCCGGCGCCGGTACGACCGCGAGGAGCTCCGAAAGCGCGCCGAGCTCCGGCGCGCGGTGGACAAGTTCCTCGAGGAGGAAAAGCCGATCGCCGTCATCGACTGCGGCCGCGGCGATCTCGGCGTGTTCGGCATCCAGGCCAACGGCGACGACTACCGGATGTCCCGGCCGCTCCCCAAGATGCCGACGCTGATCATGGAGCCCGAGCACTTCGGCCGGATCGCGCGGCTTCTCGACGCGAAAACCGACGTCGAGCTGGAGCTCGACGTCGCCGCCCGTTTCGTCGACGAAGACCAGATGCAGTGGAACACGATCGCCGAGATCCCGGGCACCGACAAGAAGGACGAGGTCGTCATGCTCGGCGCCCACCTGGACTCCTGGCAGGGCGCGACCGGCGCGACCGACAACGGAGCGGGCTCCGTTGCGGTGATGGAAGCGATGCGGATTCTGAAGGCCGTCGGCGCGAAGCCGCGGCGCACGATCCGGGTCGGGCTCTGGACCGGCGAGGAGCAAGGCCTCTACGGCTCCAGGGCGTACGTCGATCAGCACTTCGCGTCGCGGCCGCCGTTGACCAAGGAGGAGCTCGACCAGCCGTTCTACCTGCGGAAGGAAAAGTGGCCGCTCACCGTCAAGCCCGAGCACGCGAAGCTCGCGGCCTACTTCAACCTGGACAACGGCTCGGGCAAGATCCGCGGCATCTACTGCGAGGACAACGCCGGCGTGGCGCCGATCTTCGAGGCGTGGCTGGCGCCGTTCCATGATCTCGACGCGAAGACGGTGACGCTCAACCGCACCGGCGGCACCGATCACCAGTCCTTCGACAAGGTCGGCCTTCCCGGCTTCCAGTTCATCCAGGACTCCCTGGACTACGAAACGCGGACGCACCACACCAACATGGACAACTACGAGCGTCTCGTGAAAGAGGACCTGATGCAGGCCTCGATCATCCTGGCCACGTTTGCGTACAACGCGGCCATGCGGGACGCGATGCTGCCGCGCAAGCCGCTGCCCCAGGAACTCCCCGCGGAGAAGAAACCCGAAGAAAAGAAGGAAGACCGAAGCGTTCCTCCCAAGCCGGCGGAACAGCCGCACGCTCCCTAGTGCCCACCTGAACCTCCGGCCAGTGGATCCGTTCAGAACCCGCACATAGGATGGGCTCCGTCGAAGGGCGGTGCCCATGCGACGGACCATTCCGGTGCGAGCCTTCCTTCTCCCGGTCGTAGCGGCGATCCTCGGGACCGCCGCCGTCGCCGCGGCGCAGCCTGTTTGCGACGGCTCCATCGGCGAGCACCTGATGTCCTGGCCGACGGCGGCGCCCGTTTGGGAGTTCTGCTGGCTGCGGCCCTCGCAGTCGAGCGGAGTCAACGGATCGGGTCTGGAAATCCGAAACCTCTACTACAACGGCCACCTGGCGATGAAGCGCGGACATGTGCCGATCCTGAACGTCCAGTACGACGCCGGCGGCTGCGGGGGCGCAAACCTCTGCTACCGCGACTGGCTGACGAGCGAAGAGGCCTATCTCGTCGACCACGTCTGCCCGCCGCCCGATTCCGGCACCAAATGCGGCTACGCCGAGCCCACGTGCCCGCCCATCACCGTCTGCGAGCAGGCGAAGGGACACGACGTGTGTCCCGCCCCTCCCGACGAATGCGGCCGCGAGTGTTTCCAGGGGGTCTCGGCGCAGAAGCTCGCCGACCGATTGATCCTGACTTCGCAGAGCCGGGCCGGCTGGTATCGCTACGAAATGGAGTGGACCTTCTTCCTCGACGGCCGCATAAAGCCGACGTTCGGTTTCAGCGCGGTCGACAACACCTGCATCAACTACACCCACCGCCACCATGCCTACTGGCGGCTCGACTTCGACATCGACGGCCCGCTCGACGACGTCGTGACCGAGGGGCCCGATCCCGCCGCGCCGGCCCCGGTAGGCTCGGGTGGAGGACGGCCCGGTCCGAAACCTCCGATCCTCGTGTTGCCGACCGAGACTCAGCGGTTCAACAGCCGGCCCCACCTGACCTGGGCGGTCACGGACGCCATCGACCGGGAGGGGCTACCGGATCGTGCCTGGCGCCGAAACCGAGCTGCCAACGGACGCCTTCTCCGTCGCCGACGTCTGGTTCCTGAACTACCAGCCGGAGGAGCTGGACGACAATGGCGGCGGCCCGGTCCGGCATGCGCCGTAAAGATCGGTAAGTTCCTGAACGGAGAGAGTCTTGCGAACGATGTGGTCGCCTGGTACCGGACCGGCGTAACGCACCTCGGCGGCGACCTGGACGACTGCCATGTGGTGGGCCCGACGCTGGTGCCGATCGGCGACTGGAGTCCCTGAAAGCCAGCCTTAAGCCGTCCCCCGGCTGATATTAGGGTTGAAGCTCACGATCTAACGAGGAGGACGGTGCCATGAAACGAGTATCCGCGCCTCTTCTGACAGCAACCGCGGCACTGCTCTGCGCCGCAACCTTCCGGGCCCAAGAGCTCAGTTCCGCAATCACCGAGAGTTCACGCCCTGTCCGGCTGCTGCGGAATTGGTACGACACGATCAAGACACCCCGGGGGGAGATTCCTCGCCGCGTCGACATCCTTTACGACTACGCCAAGGCGGCGGCCTTCGAGCGCTGGTACACCATGGACGGGCGGATGTTCTTCGAGCGGAAGTTCGTGCTCAACACGCCGACGGCGTCGGACGAGGAAATCGAGGAGGCGTTCGAGATCGTTCGCAACGATCCCCAGCTGAGCCCGGCCATCCGGTGGTTCAAGGCCGTCCTCGACGGGGGCTTCGTGATCGAAGAAGGCCGGGGCAAAGCGTGCGGTCCGGGAGCGCGCTGCCTTCTGGTCCAGATTCTCTCGCCCGACCGCTCGGGCCAGATCCGGGTCGTGGCGGTGGATCTGGTCAAACGGAACATCCCATATCGGGCGTTCGTGCCGTCCGAGCACCCGGGTATCAAGTGAAGCGGGCACTCTTCGCGGCGATGGTCCTGGTGGCGGGCGTGGCGGCCCTGCCGAGCCTCGCCTCCGCACAGGCGATCTGCACCCAGCCCAACGAGAACCTGATCAACTGGCCCGCCAGCGGGACTCCGGTCTGGTCGCTCTGCTGGTTGCGGGCCACCAAGTCGAGCGGGGCGCGGGCCTCGGGGCTCGAGGTTCGCAACGTCTACTACAACGGCCACCTGGCTCTCAAGCGCGGCCACGTTCCGATCTTGAACGTGATCTATGAAGGCGGCAACTGCGGCGGCGCGGGCCACTGCTATCGCGACATGGTGAACCAGGAGCAGGGCTACCTGACCAACGGAATCTGTCCGCCGCCCAAGAGCGGAACCAATTGCGGCTACGCCGAGCCCTCGTGTCCGCCGGTGATGGAATGCGACATCGCCTCCGGCGGCGTCGACGCCTGCACGATGGGTCAGCCTCCGCCACCCAACGAGTGCGGGCAGATGTGCTTCATCGGGGTCTCGGCCGAGAAGCTCCCGGACAAGCTGGTCCTGAGCACGCAGCTTCATGCCGGCTGGTACCGATATGACGAGAAGTGGACGTTCCTCGCCGACGGGACCATCCAGCCTTCGTGGGGGTTCTCGGCCGTCTTCAACCCCTGCACCAACTTCACGCACCGGCACAACACGTATTGGCGCCTCGACTTCGACGTCGACGGTCCCGCGAGCGACAAGGTCGTCGAGGGCCCGACGCCCATCGGCATGGGCGAGATCAAGACCGAAGCCAAACGTATGAACAACCAACCGGGCCTCTACTGGGAGGTCACCGACCGGAACACCGGGCGAGGCTACCGCCTCGTGCCGGGAGCGGAAACGGAGAACGCGCCCGCGGACACGTTCGCCGTCGGGGACTTCTGGGTCTTGAAGTACAAGCCCGAGGAGCTCGACGACAACGGCCAGGTCGGGCCGGCCTGCGCGATCAAGATCAACCCCTTCATCAACGGTGAAACTCTCAACCAGGACCTGGTGGTCTGGTACCGGACGGGGTTCCGACACCTCGGGCACGATCTGGACCACTGCCACGGCGTCGGGCCGACGCTGGTGCCCATCGGCGACTGGAGCCCCTGAAGCCAGTCTTAAGACGCCCCCCCCCGGGTGATATAGGATGAAAGCTCACGATCAATCCAGGGGGAACGGTGCCCATGAAACGAGTATCGGCGCCTCTTCTGACAGTTACTGCGGTACTGCTTTGCGCCGCAACCTTCCGGGCCCAACAGCTCAGTTCAGCGATCACCGAGAGTTCCCGTCCTGTCCGGCTGCTGCGGAATTGGTACGACACGATCAAGACGCCGGGAAGGGAGATACCCCGCCGGGTCGACATCGTGTACGACTACAGCAAAGCGGCGGCCTACGAGCGCTGGTACACGATGGACGGGCGCATGTTCTTCGAGCGGAAGTTCGTGCTCAACCCGCCGACGGCGTCGGACAAGGAAATCGAAGAAGCGTTCGAGATCGTTCAGAAGGACCCGGAGATGATCCCGATCATCCGAAGGTTCCGCGCCGTTCTCGACGGAGGTTTTTTGATCGAGGAAGGGCGGGGCAAGGCGTGCGGTCCGGGAGCGCGCTGCCTTCTCGTCCAGGTTCTTTCGCCTGACCGTTCGGGCCTCATCCGGGTCATGGGAGTGGATCTCGTCAAGATGAACATCCCCTATCGGGCGTTCGTGCCGTCCGAGCACCCGGGTATCAAGTGAAGCGGCTTCTGCTGGCGGTCACGGCCGTGGCCGGATTGGTGGCGGTTCCGAGCCTCGCGTCCGCGCAGGCGACTTGCACGTTGCCCACCGAGAACCTGATCAACTGGCCGTCCAATTTGAACCCCGTGTGGTCGTTGTGCTGGGTGCGCGCCACCAAGTCCAGCGGCGCACGGGCCTCGGGCCTGGAGATTCGCAACGTCTATTACAACGGCCACCTGGCTCTCAAGCGCGGTCACGTTCCGGTCCTGAACGTCATCTACGAGGGTGGGAATTGCGGCGGGGCGAACCACTGCTACCGCGACATGGTCAACCAGGAGCAGGGCTACCTCACCGACCACATCTGTCCGCCTCCCAAGACCGGCACCGGCTGCGGCTACGCCGAGCCCACGTGTCCTCCTGTCCTGGAATGCGACGTCCCGGACGGCAAGGACGTCTGCACGATAGGGCAGCCGGTGCCTCCGAACGAGTGCGGACAGCTGTGCTTCGTCGGTGTCTCGGCCGAGAAGCTGCCCGACCGCCTGATCCTCAGCACGCAGCTGCACGCGGGCTGGTACCGGTACGACGAGAAGTGGACGTTCCTCGCCGACGGGACCATCCAGCCATCTTGGGGTTACTCGGCGGTCTTCGACCCCTGCACCAATTTCACGCACCGGCACAACGGGTACTGGCGCCTCGACTTCGACATCGACGGCCCGGATCGCGACGAGGTGTTCGAGGGGCCCAGGGGCCTGGGGAAGGGCAAGATCCGTACCGAGGCCATGCGGCTGACCACGGATCCGAACCTGTACTGGGAGATCACCGACCGGATCACGGGGCGCGGCTATCGTCTCGTCCCGGGCGCAGAGGTGGAGGACGTCACTCCGGCGGACAGTTTCGCCGTCGGCGACTTCTGGGTTCTGAAGTACAAGCCCGAGGAGCTGGACGACAACGGCCAGCCCGGGCCCGCCTGCGCGATCAAGATCAATCCGTTCGTCAACGGGGAGACGCTCAACGACGACCTGGTGGTCTGGTACCGAACGGGAGTCCGCCACCTGGGCTTCGATCTGGACCACTGCCACATCGTCGGGCCGACGCTGGTGCCGCTGGGCGACTGGAGCCCTGGCGCGCCGTAAGGCTCGGATTCCGAGCGGCCCGCGTCGCGGGCCAACCGACGGGAGAGGGGAAATCGCTTTCGGATCCTCTCCCACGAAAGGCGTTCAACGCGGGTTCTGGTACGATTTCGCGCCAACTCCAATCAATGATTTCCATCTGCCGTGCTCCCGTGTTCCTGGCGGCCGCCGCGGCCCTCTTCGGCGTCTCGGTGCTCCCTGCCGAAAGGCCGGAGATCACGCGGACGTCGCGTCCGGTGCGGCTCCTGCGGAGCTGGGAGGAGACGATCAAGGCGTCGGGAGGCCGCGAGTTCGCGCGGCGGGTCGACCTCGTCATCGACTACTCGCGCGGGATCGCGACCGAGATCTCCTACACACCGGACGGACGCGCCTACAAGACTCGGGAAATCAAGCAGAACCTGCCGGTTCCCTCGGTCGAGGAGATTGACGAAGCGAAGCAGCTGGTTCTCGCCGATCCGCAGATCGGCCGGATCGTGGGCCGGTTTTCGGCCGTGCTCGAAGGGGGCTTCGTCGTCGAGGAGCCCCGAGGGCTTCCCTGCGGTCCCGGAAGCCGGTGTCTCCAGATCCAGATCCTCTCGCCCGACCGATCGGGTCTGATCCGCTGGACCGTGGTGGATCTGGCCCGCCGCAAGATCGCGTACCCCGTCTACATGCCGGGAGGGGCGAGACGATGACCCGGATGCGCCTGGCAGGCCTCGTCGTCGCGTGCTTCGCCGTCGGCGTCCACGCGGGATTCGCGCAGCCCACCTGTTCCGGAAACGAGCAGCTGATGTCCTGGCCCGATGGAAATCCGGTGTGGCAGTTCTGCTGGCTTCGCGCAGCGGACTCCAGCGGCAGCTCGGGCTCGGGACTCGAGATCCGGCGGGTCTACTACAACGGTCATGAGGTGCTGAAGCAGGCGCACGTCCCGATCCTGAACGTCCAGTACGATCCCAACGGCTGCGGGGGCCCGAGCCACTGCTACCGGGACTGGATGTTTCAGGAGCAGGGTTACCTCGCCAACAACCTTCGCAGGCCGGGCTACGCCGAACCGACCAGCCCATGCCCGCAGAGCGTCTGCGAGACCGGAGGCAGCCTCGGGGATTGTCCGCCCTTGACGCCCCCGGACACCTGCGACGACGCCATCTGTTTCTCGGGCGTATCCGCGCAGAAGTTCCCGGATCGCCTCGAGATGATGACGCAGACGCAGGCGGGCTGGTACCGCTACACGATGCGATGGACGTTCTATCTCGACGGGCGGATCGAGCCCCGATTCGGGTTTTCCGCCGTCAACGACGCCTGCATTTCGTTCACCCACCGGCACCATGCGTACTGGCGTTTCGATTTCGACATCGACGGCCCCGCGAACGATCTGGTCACCGAGGGTCCCAATCCGGCGCTTTCGGGAGGACGCTCGGGGCCGCGCTATCCGACCGTGTCGTTGCCGACCGAGGCGATCCGCAGAGCGAACAAGCCGGCAATCGTCTGGTCCGTCGCCGACGCGGCGACCCATCGGGGGTATCGGATCGTGCCGGGCGGCGAGCAGGAGCTCCCCGCGGATGCGTTTTCCGTGGCGGACGTCTGGTTGCTGCGTTACAAGTCCAACGAGATCGACGACAACGGGCAGTCGGGTCCGGAGTGCGCCATCAAGATGAGTGACTTCGTCAACGGCGAGGGGCTTTCGGCCGACCTCGTCGTCTGGTATCGCACCGGGGCGCTCCACTTGGGGGGAGACCTCGATGACTGCCATGTCGTGGGACCCACGCTCGTGCCCTTCGGCGACTGGAGTCCGTAGGCCACGGCTCGTCGCGTACAGGAACCTTTCGCGGGGCTCCGCGTAGTGGCTACCGAGGGGAATTCCGCGTTTCGAAGAGGAGGGTGACGCTGATGATCCGCTACAAGCTCGCGATTCCCGGCCTGGTCTTCGCCGTATCCGCCGCCGCCGCTCAGGCTCCGGCTCCGTCGCCGACGCCTCCGCCGATCAAGCCGCCCGAAGCCATCGTGACCGAGGGAGTCCCTCCGATTCCGGCGTCCCTCGCCGACGAGGTCGGCCGGTACACGGAGTTCCGCTCCGCGGGCTTCTCGAGCTGGCATCCGACGAAGCGGGAGATGCTGATCAGCACCCGATTCGGCAACGTCAACCAGGCGCACCTCGTCAAGTCTCCGGGCGGAGCCCGGACCCAGATGACCTTCTTTCCGGACCGCGTCTCCTCGCCGCGCTTCGACCCGAAGACCGGAGACTCCTTCATCTTCACCAAGGACACGGGCGGCAACGAGTTCTACCAGATCTATCGCTACGACCTCGCCGACGGCAGCGTCACGCTCCTGACCGACGGCCGATCGCGCAACACCGGGGCGCGCTGGTCGAACAACGGCCAGTGGATCTCGTACGGCTCGACGCGCCGCACCGGAAACGACGTGGACATCTACGTCGTGGGCGCGAAGGACCCCAAGACGGAGCGGCGCGTCGTGGAGCTGACCGGGGGAGGCTGGGAGGCCGCCGACTGGTCGCCCGACGACACGAAGCTCCTCCTCGCCGAGGCCATATCGATCAACGAGACCTACCTCTGGCTGGTCGACGTCGCGACGGGTACGAAGACGCCGCTGACGCCCAGGGGCGGCAAGGAGAAGGTCGCGTATCAGAATGCGAGCTTTTCGCGCGACGGCAAGGGACTCTACGTGACGACGGACCAGGGATCCGAGTTCCAGCGCCTCGCCTACATGGACCTCGGCACGAAAAAGACGGAGTTCCTGACGCCCGACACGGCCGACGTCGAGGAGTTCGCCCTCTCCTTCGACGGCCGGATGATCGCCTACGTCACGAACGAGAAGGGGGTCAGCGTCCTCCGGCTGATGGATACGGCCTCGCGGCGCGCGCTGCCCGGGCCCAAGCTGCCGTACGCGACGATCGGCGGGCTTCACTGGCACCACGACAACGGCGTCGTGGGCTTCTCGATGGAGACCCCGCGCGCGAGCTCGGACGCGTATTCCTACGCCGTCAAGACGGAAAAGGTCGAACGCTGGACGGAGAGCGAGCTGGGCGGGCTCAATCCGGCCAACTGGTCCGAGCCCGAGCTGGTCACCTGGAAGAGCTTCGACGGCCGCGAGATCTCGGGGTTCCTTTACAAGCCCAACGCCTCGAAGTTCCCGGGCAAGCGGCCCGTCACGATCGAGATCCATGGCGGGCCGGAGGGACAGGCGCGGCCCGACTTCCTGGGTGTCTGGAATTACATCGTCAACGAGCTCGGCGTGGCCGTGCTCATGCCGAACGTCCGGGGGTCATCCGGCTACGGCAAGACCTTCCTCCAGCTCGACAACGGATTCCTGCGCGAAGGCACGTACAAGGACATCGGCGCTCTGTTCGACTGGATCGCCACGCGCCCGGACCTGGACGCCGATCGGCTCCTCGTCGGCGGCGGCAGCTACGGCGGCCACATGACGCTGGCCGTGGCGTATCTGTACAGCGACAGGATCCGGTGCGCGATCGACGTCGTCGGACCCTCCAACCTCGTCACGTTCCTGGAGAACACGTCGGGCTACCGGCGCGACCTGCGCCGAGTGGAGTACGGAGACGAGCGCGATCCGAAGATGCGCGCGTTCCTCGAGAAGATCGCGCCGATGACCAACGCCGAGAAGATCCGCAAGCCCCTCTTCGTGATCCAGGGGGCCAACGATCCCCGCGTGCCGATGTCGGAGTCCGAGCAGATGGTCAAGCGCATCCGCGGGATCGGCACGCCCGTCTGGTACATGATGGCCAAGGACGAGGGGCACGGCTTCGCCAAGAAGTCCAACCGCGACTATCAGTTCTACGCCTCGATCCTGTTCATGAAGGAGTTTCTGCTTCCCAAGTGACGCGCGAAGAGGGCTTCGCCCTCCTTCGCGCGTCATCCCGAGCCGCGGAGCGGCGAGGGATCCCGTGATTTCGCGCGACGCCTGCCGACTCCGGGATCCCTCGCTGCGCTCGGGATGACGCGAATTCTGCAGTTTTCTATCGACAGTCTTGCAAGTTGAGGTCAAGAGCTGCATCGCTGACGTCGAATTCATACAATTTCTGCAGATTTCCATAGTCAGTGTGTTTCCGATCTGCTACGCTCCAGATCCGTGGACAGGGCCGACACCGCCTGGCTGCTCGTCGCGACCGCCCTCGTCCTCCTCATGACTCCGGCCCTGGGCTTCTTCTACGGGGGCCTGGTGCGCTCGAAGAACGCCCTGAACACGATGATGATGAGCGTCTCGGCGCTCGGGTTCGTGGGCGTGGCGTGGGCGCTCGCCGGCTACACCCTGGCCTTCGCACCCGGGGGCGTCTTCGCCGGCGATCTCGGCCGCGCGCTGCTGTCGGGCGTTGGGCTCGAGCCGCAGGGAAGCGTGCCGCATCTGCTCTTCATGGCGTTCCAGGGGACGTTCGCGATCATCACGGCCGCGCTGATCTCGGGCGCCATCGTCGAGCGGATGCGCTTCGGGCCGTACCTGGCGTTTCTGGTGCTCTGGAGCCTCGCGGTCTACGCGCCGGTCGCCCACTGGGTCTGGGGAGGCGGTTTCCTCGCAAAGCTCGGCGCGCTGGACTTTGCCGGCGGCACGGTCGTGCACATCAATGCGGGGGCGGCGGCGCTCGTCGCGGCCGTCGTGGCGGGCCCTCGCAAGGATTTCGCACGCCAGGCCATGCTGCCCCACAACGTCCCGTTCACGCTGCTCGGCGCGGGACTGCTCTGGTTCGGATGGTTCGGGTTCAACGGCGGCAGCGCCCTGGCGTCCAACGCGTCGGCGGCGCTGGCGTTCGTCAATACGATGTTCGCGCCGATGGCGACCCTCGTGGTCTGGACGCTGCTCGACCTGCGGCGCACCGGCCGCGCCACCGCCGTCGGCGCGGCGACCGCCATCGTCGTGGGCCTCGTCGCCGTGACTCCAGCCGCCGGCTTCGTGTCGCCGCTCTCGGCCATCCTTCTCGGCGGCGTCGCCGCTTTCCCGAGCTACTTCGCGCTCCTGTGGAGGGTGAGGACCCGGCTCGACGACTCGCTCGACGTCGTCGCGGCACACGGCCTGGGAGGAACGGTTGGAGCGCTTCTGACGGGAGTTCTCGCGGAGAAGACCTGGAACGGTATGGCGAACGGCCTTCTCTTCGGCAATCCCCGCCAGCTCGCGGTGCAGGCCGCGAGCGTTCTCGCCGTGGCGGCGTACAGCGGACTGGCCACGTTCGGGCTGCTCAAGCTGATCGCCGCGGTCGTGCCGCTGCGGGTGGGCGCCCGCGAGGAAGGCCTGGGGCTCGACGTGACGCAGCACGGCGAGGAGGCGTACACGCGCGGTGAAGGGGCAATCCTCGTTCTCCATGCCGGCGAAGGCGAGGGCTTCGGGCTCCCGGAGGCCGCGCCCGCCGAGGGAGGCTCCGGCTGAAGCTCGTCGTGGCGATCGTCCGGCCGGACCGTCTGCCGGAGGTCCTCGAGGCGCTCTTCCGGGCCGACGTCCGCGGGCTCACGCTCCACCGCGTCGAGGGCCACGGCGGCGAGACCGAGCGCGTCGAGACCTATCGCGGCACGACCGTGAAGATGGAGCTCTCCGAGAAGGTGCGCATCGACATCGGGGTCTCGGACCATTTCGTCGAGCCGACCGTGCGCGCGATTCTCTCTTCGGCCCGCACCGGGTCCGTCGGCGACGGGAAGGTGTTCGTGCTGCCGGTCGAGAAGGTCTACCGGATCCGGACCGGCGAAGAGGACCAGGCGGCGGTCACGCCGGTAAGTTAGTCAGATTCCTCCCGAATCGAGAGGGACCCTGGGGTCAGACCCCCCGCGGGGGTCAGACCCTCAAGAACTGCATCGGCCTCGATCTCGACGAGCATGTCCGGATCCACCAGAGCGGAGACCTGGACCATCGTGGAGGCGGGCCGGATCTTTCCGAAGAACTCCCCGTGGGCCCGGCCGATCTCCTTCCAGCTCTGGATGTCCATCACGTAGACGCGCGTCCGCACGACGTCCGAGAGGCTCGCGCCGGCTTTCTCGAGGGCGGCCTGGATGTTGCGCAGAGCCTGGACCGCCTGCCGGTACGGGTCGCCCCGGCCCATGATCTTTCCGTCGGGCCCCGTCGCGGTCGTTCCGGCGACGTGGATGACGTTGCCCACGCGCACGGCGCGCGAATAGCCGACGACCGGCTCCCACGGCGCTCCGCTCGAGACGTTGCGCCGGGCCATTACTTTTCCCCGTACGTCGCGGACGTATCGCCGAAGTACCGGTCGAGCAGATCCTTCCAGCGCGACTCGGCGAGGACCAGGCGCAGCTGCTGGTTGATCGGGTCGCGCAGCGGGCTTCCGTTGCGCACGGGAAACGCGTACATCTGCGAATCGAGAACGACCGGGGGGACCTCGAAGTCCTTGTTCGGATCGCGGTTGGCGTAGTAGCGCAGGGTCGTCCTTCCGTAGACGACGGCCTGCACGTCGCCGCGCCGCAGGGCTTCGAGCGCCGCCACGGCAGTCGGATAGAGCCGGTGCGGAATGTCTTCGCGACGGAGCCACTCCGTCGCGGCCGCGCCGGCCACTCCCGCGACGACCGAGTTGCGAAGGCTCGCGGGTCCCTGAAACTCGCCGAGCTCCACGACGGCCAGGTGCGCGGCGACGAACGCGGTCAGCGACGCGATCAGCATCAGGCTGACGAGCATCCAGATCAGGGCGACCAGTCTTCCCCAGAACGTCACGGGCACTTTGTCGCCGTATCCGACGCCGAACGTCGTCACTCCCGCCCACCAGTATCCGGAACCCATGCCCTCGATCGGACGGCCGCCGAACATCGGATTGCGCCGGCGCTCGATCAACCAGAGGGCGACGCCGGCTCCGAGCATCAGGGACGCGAAGGCGGAGTAGATCTGGAGGGCCGCGGGCGCCGTCAAAGCCTCCAGGATCTTGAGCCACCGCCGGTTCTCGGCCTTGCGCAGGATGGCGATCCCCACGTTCGTCGACAGGTAGTCGTGCGTGAAGTCGAGGAGTTTTTGGCGTTCGATCGTCGAGGCGAAAGGGCCGGCGGACGTGTCGAGTGTCCCCGACAAGATTTGGCCGAGGATCGTGTCGGAGGGCTGTTCGACGAACCGGGTCGTCAGGCCGAGATGGTCGGCGATTTGGTTCCAGAGATCCACCGTGAGGCCGTGCCACTGTCCGTCGGGCCCTTTCATCGACCACGGGGGAGCTTCGTAGACGCCGACGGAGACGGTTTTGGACGGGGCAGAAGAGGCCTGCGCATGCAGCGCGGCCGGAAGCGCGAGGGCGAGAATCAGGCCCCTAGCGCTGCAGATACGTGTACTCGGGCAGAACGTCCTCGAACTCCTTGAAGATCGCCCGAGCTTCGTCCTTCTTGACGGCCTTGCCGGTGACGCGCTCGAGCTGGCGCGTCAGGGACGCCAGGATCTCCTCGCGGTCGTAGTTCATGTATTCGAGCACGCGCTCGCAGGACTCGCCCGGCAGCACGTCCTCGATCCGCGAGCGGCCCTGCTCGTCGACCGTCACGAGGACCTCATGCGCCTCCCCGAACAGGTTGTGGAGGTCGCCGAGGACGTCCTGGTAGGCGCCCATGAGGCAGACGCCGATGTAGTACGGCTCGTCGCCGCGAAGCCGGTGGAGGGGAAGGGTCTCCTTGATGTCCCGCAGGTCGATGAACTTCTCGATCTTGCCGTCGGAATCGCACGTGATGTCGGCCAGGGTCCCGAACTCGGCGGGGCGCTCGTTCAGGCGGTGGATCGGCAGGATTGGAAACAGCTGGTCGATCGCCCAGATGTCCGGAAGGGACTGGAAGACCGAGAAGTTCAGGACGTACTTGTCGGCGAGCATCGTCTCCATGTCCTCGAACTCTTCCGGGACCTCCTTCAGGGTCTTCAAGCCGCGGTGGATCTTTTCGCAGATCTGCCAGAACAGGATCTCGCCTTTGGAGCGGTCCTCGAGCGAGAGGTGTCCCAGGTTGAAGAGCGTGAAGAGTTCCTCCTTGTACTGGAGGGCGTCGTGATAGCTCTCCCGCAGCGTCTTCGCGTTGACGGTGTCGTAAATCGACGACAGCTCCTGCAGGACGTTGGGGTCGCTCTCGGTCACCTTCACGCGGCGCCCCTGCTCGATGCGGTCCGCGACGTCGAGCACGTTGGTCACGAAGACGGAGTGATACGCGGTCACGGCCCGGCCCGACTCGGTCACGATCACGGGCGCGGGCACTCTTTCCTCGTCGCAGATCTGTTTGACCGTGTAGACGACGTCGTTGGCGTACTCCTGCACCGAATAGTTCATCGAGGAATCGAACGCCGTCTTGGAGCCGTCGTAGTCGACGCCGAGTCCGCCGCCCAGGTTGAGGTACTGGATCGGTACGCCGCTCGCCTTGAGCTTCGCATAGACGCGGCCGGCTTCGCGGATAGCCTCCTTGATCTTGCGGATGTCGGTGATCTGCGAGCCGATGTGGAAGTGGAGCATGACCATGCAGTCCAGCATCTTCTTCGAGCGCAGGATCTGCACGGCTTCGAGCATTTCGGGAGTCGTCAGACCGAATTTCGCCGCCTCCCCGCCGGATTTCGCCCACTTCCCCGATCCGCGGGCGTACAGCTTGGCGCGCATGCCGAGCAGGGGGCGCACGCCGCGCGCCTTCGCCACGTCGAGGATGCGGCCGAGCTCCGAGACTTTCTCCAGGATCATCACCACGCGCTTGCCCATCCGCACCGCATTCAAGGCCATGCGGATGAAGGTTTTGTCCTTGTAGCCGTTGCAGGTGATCAAGCACTCGGGCCCCAGGTCGGCGGCGATCGCGGCGAGCAGCTCCGGCTTCGAGCCCGCCTCCAGCCCGTATCCGTAGCGCCGGCCCGCATCGACGATGTGGTCCACGACAACGCGCTTCTGGTTGACCTTGATGGGGAAGACGCCCCGGAACGCGTTGGGGTATCCGAACTCGTCGATCGCGCGGGCAAACGCGTCGTTCAGGTTCGAGACCGCCGCCTCCAGGATTTGCGGGAATCGGATGACGATCGGCGTGCGGATTCCCCCGCGCGCCATCTCATCCACGATCGACTTGAGGGAAACCTCCCGCGCGGCTTCCCGCGTCGGCCGGACGACGAGATCGCCGTCCTCCGCGACGTGGAAAAATCCTTTGCCCCAGTGCGGGATGCCGTAGAGGCTGGCGGCGTCCTGGAAACGCTGCGGCCGCTCCGGCCTCGTCCTCGGAGCCGGTGCCGGCCGCGGCCTTCGTTCCGGTCGGGCGCTCGCCATCACCGGAATCCTAGGCCGGGAATCCAAAATCGAGAAGTGGAATTCGTCCGGGCCGTCGCCGGCGGGCGACTTGAGCTGTCATGCCGAGCGCAGCGAGACAGCCGACCACCGGCGGCAGACCCTCGACTGTAGGCAACGCCGGGCGAAGCCCGTGCGTTTATCCCGGACTCGACACGAGACATTCCGGGATAGCACGGGATCCCTCGGGCCCGCGGCCCTCGGGATGACATGCGAAGGTCGCGCCCTCGGTCTACTTCTTGATTTCCTTCCCGAGGTCCTCGACGGCTTCGCCGACCTCGCGCTTGGTCTTTCCCCAGGCTTCCTGATCCTCGCCGGCAGCGCGCTGATCCTGGCCCTTCTCGATGAGCTCCTCGTTCTTCGTCAGCTTCCCGGCGGCTTCCTTGGTCTGACCCTTCAGCTCTTCGATCTTTCCCTCGAGCTCGTCCCGGTTCATGATCTACCCCCTTGCGCCGCTTCCGCTGCAGGTTCCATGCCCGATCGCCGCGGAGGAAGCGACGCCGTTCCCCATCCGACCAGCTTGACGTATGTCTGGAGCGCGGAGAGCTCCACACCGTTGCGCTCCAGCGCCTCGTGGATCTCGAAGTTGAGATCGCTGATGAGCTTGCCCGGGCGGTGGAGCATCTTGTCGGTCCAGCAGAGCAGCTGGAACTCCAACCCGGACTCTCCGAACGCGCGGAAGCGGACGTCCGGTGTGGGGTTCTCGAGCACAGCCTCGCAAGCGGCGGCCGCCTCCAGGAGCGCCCGTTCGACCGCGCGCGGATCGGAGCTCGTGGACACGCCGACCGGAACGCGGCACCGGTACAGCATGCTCTTGTAGCTGCGGTTCACGACGGTCTCGCTCGTGAGCTTCGCGTTGGGAACGATCAGGTGAACGTCGTCGTTGGTCCGCAACACGGTGGCGCGCGCGCGGATCTCGACGACCTCGGCCGCGTTGTTGTCGAGCTCGATGCGGTCTCCGACCTGGAAGGGGCGCTCGATGAGGATGACCAGCCCGGCCACGAAGTTCTTGACGAGGTCCTGCAGCCCGAAACCGATCCCGACTCCCAGCGCGGCGCCGAAGGCGGCGAGCGTCGTCGCGTTGACGCCGAGAGTCTGGAGGGCGACCACAGCGCCCAGGAAGAAGACGATGTAGCCCGTGAAACGCCCGAGCGCGTATCGGATTCCGGTCGAGAGGTGTGTCCGCCGAAGGAGACGATTGGCGATCAGTCCGCTCAGGAGGCGGCCGAGGAGGTATGAGGCGCCGAGGATCGCGGCGGTGACGATGAGACTCGCCGCCGTAACCGGTGTATTGCCGATGTGGAACAGCTGATAGTCGAAGACGTTATTCACGGACCCGAGAGGTGCAAAAACAGTGCCGCCGGAGGCGTGAGAGCTATGGTCGGCCGAGCAGCTCCAGCGCGGCGACCGTCAACGCGGCGGCGCCCGTCTTGAGTGTCGGCTCGCGATCCGGCGCCCATTCGGAGGAGTGGAGCCAGGGGAGCCGCGTCACGTCGGCGCCGGCCGCGGCGAGCTTCTGGGGGTTGCAGCCACCGACCCAGAATATGACCGAGGGGATCTTCGCGGCCGTTCCGATCTCGCCGAAGTCTTCGCCTCCCATGACCGGAGCGAAGTCGACCACGTTGCTCGCGCCGAACGTCCGCGCGAACGCGCCCGAGAGCCGCTTGCTCAGCGCCGGATCGTTGTACGTCGCGTAGGTCCTTCCGGGATCTACGACCACGAGCGGCTCCTTCGGCGCCCCGGCCGCGGCGGCTTCGGCCTTCGCGATGCGCGTGATCGCCGCGAGCAGCTTGTTCCGAACCTCCTCCTTGTAGGAGCGAACGGTCAGCTGGAGCTTCACCTCGTCGGGAATGATGTTGTGTTTCGAGCCCCCGTGGATCGACCCCACCGTGACGACCGCCGGGTCGCGCGGATCGTTTTCGCGCGAAACGATCGTCTGGAGGGCCAGCACGGTCCGTGCCGCGATGACGATCGGATCGACGGTGTTCTGGGGCGCCGAGCCGTGTCCGCCGCGCCCGTAGATCGTGATGTCCACGGAGTCGACGTTGGCGAACGCGAAACCCGATGGAGCGGATACCTGGCCCGCGGCGATCAGAGGGTTGTCGTGGAGGGCGACGGCAAAGTCGGGTTTGGGGAACCGCGTCAGCAGTCCATCCTGAATCATCTTGCTCGCCCCGCCGCCGAGCTCTTCGGCGGGTTGCGCGATTAGCACGAGCGTGCCGCGCCAGCGGCTCTTCGCGCGGGCGAGAAGAGCCGCCGCGCCGATCAGCGACGTCATGTGGACGTCGTGCCCGCAGGCATGCATGACCGGGACCTCGACGCCGTCGTCGTCCTTCACACGGACCTTGCTCGCGTAGGGAAGTCCCGTCTTTTCCTCGATGGGCAGGGCGTCCATGTCGGCGCGGACAAGGACGGTCGGACCCTTGCCGTTCTTCATCACGGCGACCACTCCGAAGCCGCCGACTTTTTCCGTCACGTCGTAACCCAGCGCTCGAAGCCGCGCGGCGAGCTTGGCCGACGTCTTTTCCTCCTGGGACGAGAGCTCGGGGTTCTGATGGAGGTCGATGTAGAGGGCTTCCAGGTCCGGATAGATCGCCTGGAGCGGCGCGAGCGCGGGCGAGGGCGCCGGAGGCGCGGACGCGTTGGGAGACGCGAGCAACGACGCGACGAAGGCGGCGGCGAACGCGTTGGGCATGCGCGGACGAAATCAGAGGAGTCGGAGGCTGTCAAGGAATCGTAAACTGCATTCCGATGACGAGCGGCCGCGCCGGCATGGGGACCAGCCTCAAAGCCGCACTCTCGTCGCGACGCATCGGCGCGGTCACGCTCCAGTCGTTCTCCTCGGGTCTGCCGCTGGGACTGGTCTGGATCGCCCTTCCCGCCTTCCTGACGTATCGCGGCGTGGACATCAAGACCGTGGGCCTCTTCTCGCTGGCCCAGGCGCCCTGGACCTTCAAGTTCCTGTGGTCGCCTCTGATGGACCGCTTCGGCCCGCGCTTCGGGCGGATCGGACGGCGCCGCTCGTGGATCCTGGTGTGCCAGCTCTTTCTCTGCGCCATCACTCTGGCGCTGGCGGGCGCGGCGTCGGCGGACGTCGGAGTGATCGCGGCGATCGCGATCCTGATCGCGTTCGGCTCGGCCTCGCAGGACATCGTCATCGACGCCTATGCGGTCGAGGTTTTGGAAAGGTCGGAGCAGGGGCTGGCCGTCGGCGCGCGGACGGCGCTCGCGCGCAGCGCCGTACTCCTGTCGGGCGCCGTGTCGATCACCGTCGGCCAGCGAATGGGATGGCCGCCGGTGTTTGCCTTCCTGGGATTCCTGTTCCTGCCGTTGATGTGTGTGGTGCTGTGGTCGCCGGAGCCCGCGGCGCCTCCCGCGCCGCCGCGGACTCTGCGCGAGGCGGTGTTCGGTCCGCTGCTGGACCTCTTCCGCCGGGCGGGAATCCTGCCGATCCTGGCCTTCCTGCTCTTCTACAAGTTCGGGGAGAACCTGGCAACCGCCTTGATCCGTCCGTTCCTGATCCAGAAGTGCTACGTCCCCGAGGACGTGGGGCTCGCCACGGCGACGATCGGACTGACGTGCCTGATCACGGGGACGATCCTGGGCGGCGCCTCGACGGAGCGCCTCGGGCTGACGCGCTGCCTGTGGATCTTCGGCTGTATGCAGGACGTCGCGTTCCTGGGCCAGGTCGTGATCGACCGGCTCACACCCGGCACCCCGTGCGCGGGCGGCATCCTGGGCGCGGTCCTGCAGCCGTGGTCCCACCGGCTGACGATGTACGGCGCCGTCGGGCTCGAACAGTTCTGCCAGGGCCTCGCCACCGGAGCGTTCGGCGTGCTGCTGCTCCGGATGACGCAGCGAAACTTCTCGGCCACGCAGTACGCCCTTTTCTCCAGCATCTTCGCGCTCGGCCGCACGATCGTCGGACCCATCGCAGGCTACTTCGCCGATGCGCTGGGCTGGACTCCGTTCTTCTTCGTATGCACGGTCGCTTCGATTCCGGGCCTCATCCTCCTGCAGCAGTTCGCGCCGCTCGGCGGGAGGGAGCCCGCGCTCGAGGCTCTGGAACGCATCGAGGCGTCCCCGATCAAGCGCTCGCGCCTGCTCGGGAGCGGCGTCGTCGCGGCCGCGATCGGATCCGGAGTCGCGCTCATCGTTTCGGCGCTGCTGACGGCCCTCAAGGCCGCGCGCCTGTCGCCGGGCGTGGGCGTGGACTTCGCGGGCGCGCTCGCGCGGATCCTGGCTCCGGCGTCGGTGTCCGACTGGTTGCGACTGGCGGGACTCGGCGTCGTGGGATTGGTATCGGGGCTGGGCGCCGCGGCGTTTCTGCTGGCGCGGCACGGCCTCGAGAGAGCCCCGAAGACGGCCTGACGTGCGCTACGTGCTGGGGATCGACGCCGGCGGAATGAAGACGACGGCCCTCATTGCCGACGAGACCGGGCGCGTCGCGGCAAGGGCGAGGGGAGGCGGCGCGAATCTGCGCACACACGGCGAGCTCGAAGTCGAGAAGGTCCTCCACCGCACGATTGAAGAAGCCGAGGAGGAAGCCGGCGCCCGCGCCGACGCGGTGGCCCTCGGCATGGCGGGCGCGGACCGGCCCGAAGACGACGCTGTGCTGCGGGGAATGCTGCGACGCATGGGCTTTCGGGACCGGATCCTCGTCACCAACGACGCCCGCATCGCCTTCGTCGCAGGCTCCGAGTCCGGCGTGGGGCTGGCGGTCGTCTGCGGAACCGGATCGATCGCCTGGGGGCAGAACGCGGCGGGAGAGGTCGCGCGCGCCGGAGGCTGGGGCTGGCGGCTCGGCGACGAGGGCTCGGGATACTGGATCGGCCTGGAGGCGATGCGCGCCGCGCTCGCCGCCGCCGACGGACGGGGGCCGGACACGCTGCTTTCCCGAGCGCTGCTCGAGCACTTCGAGATCGCCGCTCCGGCGCAGATTCTCCGCGCGGTCTACGACGGGGAGTTTCCGCGGCAGAAGGTGGCCGCGCTCGCTCCGCGCGTGGAAGCGGCGGCCGCCTCGGGCGACGGCGAGGCCCGGCGCATCCTCGCCGAGGCCGCCGATGAGCTGGCTCGAGCCGCGGGCAGCGTCCGACGCCATCTCCGTCTCGACGGAGAGCCGCACGACGTCGTTCTCTCGGGAGGAACTTTCGCCGCCGCGCCGTCGCTGGTGACCGCGGTC
Organism: uncultured Acidobacteriota bacterium; assembly: GCA_963733815.1. Taxonomy (GTDB): domain Bacteria; phylum Acidobacteriota; class Thermoanaerobaculia; order UBA5066; family Gp7-AA6; genus DAHUXD01. The sequence continues at coordinate 287,056 of CAVTEG010000009.1, forward strand.
GGTGCGAGACTCGCGGCCCCGGGCGCCCGCATCGCCCGGCTCAGCGGGGAGCCCGCCGAGGGCGCCGTCCGCCTCGCGCGCGCCCTGCTTTCCTGATCGGCCTCGCCGAGGCTTCGAGGGCGGCTCGCAGGTCGCCTCCGGCGGCTGAGAGCGCCGCGCGGGCAGTCTGAAGATCGCCGGGGTTGCGCCCCATGAGGATCGCGACTCTCACGTCGTCCCGCGCGAGGCCGAGCAGGCGCTTTGCGGCGGCCGGCGGGACTCCCGCGGCGGCGGAGACTGTGCGCACGGCGCGCTCCGCGAGCTTGGCCGACCCGCGGCAGAGGTCCACCATCCATGGGCCGAAGACGCGGCCGGAGCTCGCGAGCGCGGAGGTCGTGATCTGGTTGAGAGCGAGCTTCGTCGCCGTGCCTGCTTTCAGCCGAGTGGAGCCCGCGACGACTTCGGGTCCGACCTCGAGCGCGACCACGATCGAGGCGATACGGCGGAGGCCCGACGCGGGAGCGGCCGTCACGAGCACGGTCTTCGCGCCCCGCGCGCGGGCCGACGCGAGCGCGCCCCGCACGAACGGCGTCACCGAGCTCGCCGAGAGGCCGATCACGAGATCGCCGCGGCCGGCGGACCTCGCCAGGCGCGCACCCTCTCCGAACGCGTCCTCGGCGCCCTCGCGGGCGCGGAAGACCGCGCCCCTCCCGCCGGCCACGATCGCGCGCACGCGCCGCGGATCGGTTCCGAAGGTCGGCGGCAGCTCGGCAGCTTCGAGGACCGCGAGGCGGCCGCTCGTCCCGGCGCCGAACAGGAGACAGGTCCGCCCCGCGGCGCAGGTGTCCCGGAACGCTTCCGCCGCGCGCACGATCGCGCGCCGCGCCCGCGAGAGCGCGGCGAGAACCCGCCGGTCCTCCGACTGCATGAGCGCGACGACGCCCGCGACGCCGAGACGATCGAGGCGCGCCGAGCGCGGATGGGTCCGCTCAGTCGCCAGGCGCCCCCAGGTCCGGCGCGGGGGAACGCTCAAGCGGCTACTCCGACCGCTGGTTGTGCGCCTCGACGAACCAGAGGTACTTGTCCACGTCGCGCGAGATCTCGGTAAAGAGGTCCGCCGTGTCCTTGTCGCCGAGCTTGTCGGTCTTGTCGATCGCGGAGCGCACCTTCTTGCCGAGAGCCGCGAGCGCGCTGGACAGCGCCTCGACGTGGTCCTTTCCGGTGACGATCGTCAGCGGGTACTCGGGCAGCGAGGTCCGCGCGGCCGTGGCCTGGACCGTGCCTTCGGCCTGGCCTCCGAGCTGGACGATCCGCTCGGCGATCAGATCGACCCACTCCTCGGCGGATTCGACGACCTTGTCGAAGAGCTCGTGGAGCGCGATGAAGTTGGGGCCCTTGACGTTCCAGTGGGCCTGCTTGCCCTGAAGCATGAGATCGGTCGCGTCGGCAAGCCGGTCGCCGAGAATGGCCACGACCTTGGAACGGACTTTCTGGGGGAGATCGTTCTTGGTGGGATGCATCGGTCTTTTCCCTCCTGCGGCGAGGGCGATCCTACCCCACGCGTCTTGACCGGGAGGGGCGACGGCGCTAAGGTGTAGGGGCGATGACTCGGTACTGGTATCGCCCCTTTACGTACTCCGGCGCGGCCCCGTTCGCGTCCGGTTCGGAGGGCGTCGAGTAGCGCACACCGAAAACGGATCGAAGTGAGGCCCCGCCGGAAACGGCGGGGCTTTTTTTTGGAGACGACCATGCGCGTGGCAATACAGGGAACGCACGGATCCTTTTCGGACGCGGCGGCGAGGTGGCGGTGGCCGGACGCGTCCGTCGTGCCGTGCCGGGAGGTCAAGCAGGTGGTCGCGGCGGTGCGCGACGGGCTCGCGGAGGCGGGCTGTCTGGCGATCGAGAATTCGCTCTTTGGATCGGTCACCGCCACCTACGACCTGCTGCACGAGGCCTTCGGCGATGGAACGCTGCATCTGACCGACGAGATCCTGTTGCCGGTGTACCACTCGCTGCTGGGAATTCCCGGTACGCCGCTCGCGGCGATCCGCCGCGTGCTCTCGCATCCGGTCGCCTTGGGTCAGTGCCGCATCTGGCTCGAGGCGCACCTGCCGCAGGCCGAGCTCGTGAGCGAATGGGACACCGCCGGAAGCGCCGAGATCGTGGCGCGCGAGGGACGACCGGACCAGGCCGCGGTGGCGCCGCTGGGGGCCGGAGGCGCGTACGGGCTCGAGGCGCTGGCCGAGCGGATCGAGGATGACCCATCCAACCAGACGCGCTTCCTGACCTTCACTCGCGAACCGGTGGCTTCGACCTCCGACGACGGCACGGTTCGCCGCAAGACCTCGCTCCTTCTCTGGCTGCCGCACAAGCCCGGCATGCTCGCCGCAGCGCTCCAGGCCTTCGCGTCGCGCGGCGTCAACCTGACCTCCCTCCAGTCCCGGCCCGAGAGGACGACGCCCTGGACGTACCGCTTCTACGTGGACGTCGAGGGCGGAGCGGACGAGGCACGGCTCTCCGAAGCGATAGAAGCCGTCGAGGCGCTCGTCACGAAAGTCGTCGTGCTCGGCAGCTATCGCGAGTGGAGTGACGGCACGGCGCCATCGCGGCCGCCAACGCCGCCGCCCGCGCACCGCCGCCCCAAGCCCGATGTGCCGCTCTACGACCGGCGGCAGAACCCGCTCGGGACGCGGATTACCGTGCGCAACGTCGAGATCGGCGGTGAGACTCCGGTCCTGATCGCCGGTCCGTGCTCAGTCGAGGGCGAGGAGATGCTGCTCGAGACCGCCATCTCCGTGGCGGCTGCCGGAGCGAACATGCTGCGCGGCGGCGCGTACAAGCCACGCACGTCTCCCTACGAGTTCCAGGGCCTCGGCGTACGGGGCCTGAAGTTTCTGGAAGAAGCGCGCGAAAAGACGGGGCTCCCGATCGTCACCGAGGTCTTGAGCTGGGAAGAAGTGCCGGTCGTCGCGAAGTACGCCGACGTTCTGCAGATCGGCGCCCGCAACATGCAGAACTTCGCGCTGCTGCGGGCCGCCGGACGCGCCGGCAAGCCGGTGATGCTCAAGCGCGGCGGGGGAGCGACGCTCGAGGAGTGGCTCTCGGCGGCGGAGTACATCCTGGCCGACGGGAACGAGCAGGTCATCCTGTGCGAGCGCGGGATCCGCACCTTCGAGCGCGCCACGCGGCATACGCTCGATTTGAACGGCGTCGCCCTGGCGCGCGAGCGCACGCATCTGCCGATCCTGGTGGATCCGAGCCACGCCGCGGGCATCCGATCGATCGTGGCGCCGCTGGCGCTGGCGGGCCTGGCCGCCGGCGCGCACGGGATTCTCGTCGAGGTGCATCCGCGTCCCGACACGGCGCTTTCCGACGGCGCCCAGAGCCTGGATCTTCCGGGGTTCGCCGCGCTGGCGAAGAGCGTGCGGGCGACAGCCCGCGTCTAGATCTTCCGCCGGGCTTCCGACGCTTCCTGGAAGAAGCGGCGGAGCGCGTCGAGGTCCTCCCGGCGAAGCGCCGCGGAAAGCGACGCGAGCTCGCGCGATACGGAGTCGATGGCCCCGGCCAGCGACTCGCGGTCGGCGAGAGCGAGCTCGAGTGCCAGAGCGACGGGTTGTCCGGCCACGCGCGTCGAGTCGAGGTAGCCCGGTCCCGCGAGCTGCGGCAGGTCGTTTCCGCTCGCGGACGTCGCCGCACGCACCAGGGCCGCGGCGACGGAGAGGGGGAGATGGCTCGCCCAGGTCATGAGCCGGTCGTGGCGGACGGCGTCGATCCGGATCGGACGTGCCCCGGCGGCGCGCGCGAGCTCCTCGCAGGCCGCGATCGCCTCTTCGTCGCTCCGGGGCGTGGGCACGAGCGCCCACGGACGCCCCCGGAACAGGTCCGGCCGCGCCGCCGCGATCCCGCTCGATTCGGACCCCGCCATCGGATGTCCGCCGACGAATCGCACCGCCTGCCGCAGGCTCTGCGCGGCCTGGACGAGAGGGCGCTTGAGCGAGGCGGTGTCGGTCAGGATCGCTTTCGGAGCGGCCTGCGAAAGAGCGATCAGGAGCGCCGGGGTCTCCTCTGTGGGGACCGCGGTGACGACGATGCCGGCTTCCGCGACGGCTTCCGGCAGCGTCTCCGCGACGTCGACACCGCGTTCGCGCGCCTGCCGCCGAACCTCGGGGTCGAGGTCCCAGCCTCGGGCGCGCAGCGCCTGCGCCAGCGATCCGCCGATCAGCCCCAGGCCGAAGACGGCGACGCGTGTCACGGGGAGTCCCCTTCGTCTCCCGGCACGCGCACCGCCCAGGCGGGCCGCAGCTCTCGGGCGCCTCGGACGAACGCGTGCCGGACCTCGCTTTGAGAGCGGTCGGTGTTCCACATGAGGAGGACGCGGATGCAGCCTCCGAGAGCGCCCGGAACCGGGATCTCCCGCGCGCACAGGAGCGGCACCTCTTCCCACCCCGCCATGGACCGCACGGCCAGGGCCGGGAACTCCGCGACGACGTCCTCGGTCACCGTGAAGAGGACGCTCGCCACCTCCTCCGGACGAATCCCGTTGGAGGCGACGAGAAGGCGCAAGAGCTCGCCCGTGCGCTCGCGGACGGCGGCCGCGTCGTTGCGGTCCACGGTCGTCGCTCCCCGGACTCCGCGCGTGGCCATGCCGCAGGGATTATCTCCGACGAATCTGAGGCACAATCCCGACAGTGCCCGCGCGTCGTCTCATCGTCAACGCGGACGACTTCGGCCGCTCGACCGGCGTCAACCAGGGCGTCCTCGAGGCGCACCGCCGGGGCATCGTCACCTCGGCGACGGTCATGGTGTTGGAGAACGCGGCGTCGCGGGGCATCCGGGAGGCCGCCGAGCGAACGCCGCGTCTCGCTCTGGGCCTCCACTTCGTCGTCACGGGCGGAGGGCGGCCGGCGGCGCCCGCGCGCGAGCTGCCGACGCTCGCGCCCGGAGGCTTCTTTCGCCGGAACCGCGAGGATTTGCCGGCGCAGATTCCGGCCGAGGAGATTCGCAGAGAGCTCGAGGCCCAGATCCAGATTTTCCAGGTCTTCGCTCGCAAGGCGCCGACCCATCTGGACTCGCATCACCACGCCGCGCTGCATCCCTCCGTCGGTCCCGTCTTCGCCGCGGTGGCGCGGGAGCGCGCGCTTCCGGCCCGCTCGTCCAGCGACGAAGCCCGCCGGCAGCTTCGTGCCGCCGGGGTCCGGACGCCGGACCGCTTCTACGACGGCTTCTACGCCGAGGGCGTCTCGCACGACACGCTCGAGAAGATCCTCGAGGAGCTGCCCGAAGGCACGAGCGAGCTGATGTGTCATCCCGGCCGACCCGACGCGGAGCTCCGAAGCTCCAGCACCTACGTCGACGAGAGGGAATGGGAGATCGAGGTTCTCTGCGATCCCGAGCTGAAGGCGCTCGTCGCGCGCCTTGGCATCGTCCTTCGCGGGTTCGACGCGCTGTGAAACGTGCGGATCGGCTACCATTCGTCCGACGCTCCCCGGCAGGGCGAAGGAAGGGAACCGAATGAAGGCTCTGGTCGCCGACAGCGATCCGGACCGGCTGCGGCAGCTCGAGGGCTGGCTGACGAAGTGGGGCCACGACGTCGTGCCCGCGCGCAACGGATTGGAGGCCTGGAACCGCATCGAGTCCGAGCGCGCCCCGATCCTCTGCGTGATCGCGTGGGAGATGGACGGGATGATGGGGATCGACGTGTGCCGCAAGCTCCGATTGCAGCCGGAGCTTCCGACGGCCTACGTCGTCCTCGTCACGGAGCGCAAGGCGGGGGCGGATCTCCTCGACGGTTTGAACGCCGGCGCCGACGACTTCCTCTTCACTCCTCTGGACGCCGTAGAGACGCGCGCCCGCGTCCGAACCGGCGCGCGTATCGTGGAGGTCGAGCAGGCGCTGCGCGCCTCCCAGGATGCGCTGCGCGTCCAGTCGACCCGGGACGGCGTGACCGGCTCCTGGAACCATGCCTCGATCCTCGACCTGCTCGACAAGGAGCGGGAGCGCGCGCGCCGCAAGAGCGGCTCCGTCGGAGTCGTGCTTGCGGACCTCGACGAGTTCCGCAAGGTCAACGAGACGCTCGGGCACCCGGTCGGCGACGAGGTCCTCCGCGAGGCCGCCCGGCGGATGAATTCCTCCGTCCGCCCCTACGATGCGGTCGGGCGCTACGGCGGAGAAGAATTCCTGATCGTCCTGCCCGGCTCCGACGGCCTCGGGGCCCTGACGGTAGCCGAGCGGATCCGCGAGGCGTTCTCACGCCGGCCCGTCCACACTTCGGCCGGACCCGTGCCTTTGACGCTGTCGCTGGGAGTCGCGGCGGAAGGGGGCGAGATCGCCGGCGACACGTCCCGTCTCCTGCGCGCCGCCGGCTCCGCGCTGAAGCGCGCCCAGCAGACCGGAAAGAATCGCGCTGCGCTCGCCGACGAGTCGGGCATGGCGATCGACGCCGTGCCACCGGAGGAGGCCGGGTCCTAGTTCCGAAGCGGAACGAGGAACACGCCCGCTCCGAGCGTGCCGGCGACCAGCGCGTCCCCGGCCGAATCCATCGACAGCGACGTGACAGGCGCCGGGATGCGGCCGGCGAACGCCGCGTTCCAGTGCCGGCCGCCGTCGATCGTCTCGAAGAGACCCGCCGCCGTCCCGGCGAAGAACGTCAGAGGCGACTTCGGGTCCGCGCTGAGCGCGTAGACCGGCGCGCGAGGCAACCCGTCGAAGAGAGGGGACCAGGAGCGTCCTCCGGTCGTGCTGGCGAAGACGCCCCGGTCCGTCCCGGCGTACACGGTTTCCGTCGCGTTGGGATCGAGCGCGAGACTGCGCACGATCGAGCGCGCAAGCTCGGTTCCGCCGGGCTTCCAGATCTTCGCGGCGTCGGTCGTCCGGTAAACGCCGGAGCCGGCGGTCGCGGCGTAGACGGTGGACGGGCTCTTCGGATCGACAACGAGGTCGAAGGCGAACGTCTTCAGCAGTCCCTCCGATGCGATCTTCCAGCCGAGGCCTCCGTCCTCGGACCGCAGGACCGCGGCGCGTGTCGCGGCGTAGGCGACGCGGGGCTCCCCCGGATCGGAAGCGAACGCAAAGACGGTGTGCGTCGGGATCCACGACCAGCTCGTGCCGCCTTCGAGGCTTCTCCCGATGTCGCCCGAGGTGCCCACCAGGAGCTCCGGCGACGAGGCGGATCCGAGCGGCGCGATCGCGAACATTCCCGACGTGTCCTCGGGAATCCCCGGTATCGGCTCCCACGAGGTGCTCGTCGCCGGGAGCCGGAGCAGCTGCGAGGATGTCCCCGCGCAAAGGGCGGAGGGTGTGGCGGCAATCGCGTAGACCGTGCGGGCAACGAGACCATGGTTGGACGGGGACCACTTGCGCCCGGGAGCGTCCGCGCGAAGGACGCCGCGCAGCCCCGCCGCCAGAACCACTCCGGATCCGGCCGGCGCCAGCGCCTCGATCGCGCCGACGCGCGCGAGCTTCCACGTCGTGCCGCCGTCGGTCGACGAGAAGATGCCGTCAGTCGAAGCGGCGAGGAGGGCCGCGGGTGTTCCAGCGACGGGAGCGAGGTCCGTGACGAACGCGGCGGAGAGTTTCGACGGCCGCCAGGAACCTCCGCCGTCCACGCTGACGATCAGGCCGTCGCCCGCCGTGCCTGCGTAGATCCGTCCGGTGATGCGAGGGTCCAGAAGCAGCGCGAGGACGAGGCTCGAGGGCTTCCCCGAGGGCGTCCAGCCCGAGCCGTGGTCTTGGCTCCGGAACAGACCCTCTTCCGTCGCGGCCCAGATCGAGCGGTCCCGTGGATCGACGGCCAGCGCCCGAACGTCGCCGTGATCGAGCGCGCCGGCGAGAAGCGTCGTGCCGCCGTCCCGGCTCGAGAGCACGCCGCGCCCTCGAGTTCCGACGTACAGGACGGACGGGCGGGCCGAGTCGAGCGCCAGAGCCGTGACCGGAGCGGCAGTGGCCGACCGCCAGTGCTCGCCCGAGTCCCCGGTGACGAAGAGACCGGCGTCGGTGCCGGCGTAAACCACGCCGGAATCCGACGGGTCCACGGCGAGGCCGCGCACGGGCGAGGGAGAAAGGCCTCCGGACGCCCTCTCCCAGGTCGTGCCGCGGTCGCGCGAGCGAAAGACGCCCGCGTGCGTGCCGGCGTAGACGACCGAGCCGTCCGCGCTCGCGGCCAGAGCATGGACCTCGCCGCCGTCGGGTCCGATCGAGGAGAGGACCGGCGTGGCGCCGCCGGAAAAGTCGCGCGACGGGATCGGCTCGGGAGTGGTCGGGTTCGTCGCCGCGTCCCGGCCGGCGATCGGGATCGTTGCGGTCAGTTGCTTTCCCGCATAGCGGATGTCGCGCGTTCCCTCGATCCAGGCGATGCGCTGGCGACCCAGACTCTCGCGCAGCGCCGCCAGGGCCGCGGCGAAGTCCTCGGCCGTGGCGATCCGAGCTCCCTCCGGCCAGTCGGGCGCGGCGGCATTTCCGACCCGCCACACGGTGAGCGGCACCATGACCTCCGACAGGTAGGCGCGCGCCTGCGACGGCGAAAACGTGCTCAGATCCGTGTGGTCCGCGCCGACGACGAGCACGATCGCACGGCTGCGAGGCGCGCTGCCGAGAGCGTACCCGGCGGCCGCGACTCCGTCCGCGATCCGTGACCAGCGCGCCGGCGCTGTCGGCGCCAGCTGCAGCAGCGCGCCCAGCCAGCCCTTTCGTGACGCCGAGGAGTCGAAGCTCATCAGCGACTCGTTGGCGAGGACGACGCGGATCCCGGTGAACGTGCTCGAGAAGTTCGAATAGGCGTTGCCGTCGAACGCCTTGGATTTCAGCGACGGCACGATGTCGAATACGCGCGGCTCGACGACGAAGATGATCTGCGGCTCGGACTCCTCGACGATGCGCACGGGCCAGCCGGCTTCACGCAAGGCTTCGGCGGATGTGTCCGGCGGAGTGCCAGGGGCCTGCAGGATCGGGACGGCCTGCAGCGCGGCCTGGGCGACCTCGGGGTAAAAGGCGAAAAGCGTCCGCGTATAGCTCGCGCGGGTGCCGTCCGAAAACTGCGCGTCGAGAACCAGGACCTGGGGCTTCGCACCCTTGGCGAGCGGTAGCGTGACGTGATGCTCCCTGCCGTGCCAAACGGATACGCCGTCGAGGGTCAGGTCGAGGCGCTTGGGGTCGAGCTTCGCGGGATGCGCCCAGGAGAGGTCGAAGTCGCACTGCCGGCGTTTCTCGTCGCAGCTTCCCGACGCGAGCACCTCGGGCTCGACACCCGGGCGGTTGACCCAGCGGCGCACGCGCTCCGTCACTCGCCCGGCCGCGTCCGTGCGCACCAGCTCGAGCAGGTGGACGCGCGGATCGAGTCCGAGGTCCACCATGCAACCGGGAGCGCGCTCGGTCAGCTCGCAGACCGGCCGGCTGTCGAGAAGCAGGTGAACCGGCTCGCGGCTCGGGCCTAGGTCCGCAGCGATCGGAAAGAGCCCGATCAGCAGGCCGACCGGATACGACAGGATTTCCATCGAAGCGCTATGGCCTCGGCAGCTCCGCCACTGCGCTTCCGGAAGTCCCGGTCGCCAGCTCCTCGACCGTGACCGCGACGCGCGTCGCCTCGGGCGGCCAGACGATGTTGGCTTCGTAGTTCCAGATCGTGCCGACGCCGGAGTGATCCAGCTCGGTTTCATCGCTCTGCGTGAACGGCGCACCCTTGCTGTTTTCGACCGCCATGGTCACGCGCACACGCCCCCCGCCGGTCCGCTCGAGTGCGTCCATGATCGAAGCGAAGTCTGCGAACACGGTCAACGTTCCCTTGATCCGGCCCTTGTCGAGCTTCTCGACCGGCACGATGGACGCGGTGACGGGGAAGTCGCTGGCGGGTGGCCGGGACGGCGGCGGCGCGGAAAGCGCGCGAATCGCCTTGCTGGCGGAGGCGGCTTGCGTGGTTGCGGCGAGAACCGCCTTCGGCGCGCGGACCTTGAGGCCCGCGGCCGCGGCGGTGATCTCGAGCGCGTGCGGCGCGCCGTCGGAAGGAGCGTGGCTGCGGAAGCTGACGAGATAGGCGCCGCCGACTTCGTCGATCGCCTGGGGGAGCTTGTTCTCGGCCGTGACGACGCGCCCTCCCGTCTTGTCGGCGACGGCGAGGAGCGGCTCGTTGGGTCGGTTGAAGTAGCTCGTTACGCTGGCACCCATCGGCCGGCGGATCGTGGACAACCCCTTCGTGCTGGCGGCGCTGTTGGCGAAATCGGCGTCCATGCCGCCGAATGCGAGCACGACGGCCGTCGCGCCACGGCCGGCGAGCACGTTCGCGGCTTTCACCGTGTAGTTCGCCGCGGCCCGACCGAACTCCTGCTGCAGCTGCATCGCCTGCTGATGGTCTTCGGGGACCAGGCTCTCCATGAGGATGCTGCGGTAGACCTCCGTCAGGTCGCTGTCGAACCCGTCGTTACAGAGATAAACGACGGAGGCCTGGTCGTAGGGCAGTGTCGCCGACCAGGCGTCGAGACGGCGCAGCGAATCCTCGATGAGCGCCATCTCCTCGCGAATGGCGGCGCGGATGTCGATCCGAAACGAGCTCATGGCGGCGGTGCTGGTCGTCTCGTTCCGAGAACCCAGCATCTGACTCACGGAGTCTTTGCGGGCTTGATAGATCCGCTGCTTCCCCACCGCGATCGACGGCAGCTTCTCGAGGGCGCCGCGAATCGCTTCCTCTTTTGATGTCGAGCCCAGCAGGACCTTGGGTTCGGGGTCCGCCACGACGATCTCGAGCGGACCATTGGCCAGGATCGCGGGAAGATCCTTCTCGACGGTCGACGCGATGCGCGGCACCGAACGCTGCTGGAGCGAGGTGGTGTCGACGTAGAGGTACTGCGGAATCCGCGAGGCCGGCGGCGGCGCAGTCGCCGGCGTGGTGCCCGGAACCGGAGCCGCAGCGGGCTCGGGCCTGGCAGGCGCGCTTCCGGTGCTCCTCGCCGGCTCGACCGCGACGACTTCCGCCGGCTTTCCGTCCTCGACGACGCGCAGATCCGCGGGCGTCGGTGCTTTGGCAAGCGGTTTGCCTTTCGCGTCGGTGATGAACACGAGGACCGTCCGCACGCGCACCTCGACGCTCTCGGTGAAAGGCTTCTGAGTGGGAGGCTCCTGTGCGAACGCCATCGCGATCGACGCGGCGATGAGCCCGATCAAAACGAGCGACCTGCGCATGCGACCTCCCGAAGAGGCTCCGGGCGATTGCGACTTCCGGGTGCAATCGAAGTGCCGGGACTTCATTGTCTCAATGCCGCGAGATTCTCGGGAAACATCTCGAAGTCTGCAGCCGGAAGGAGACGCCACTGTCTCCCGGAGACGACGGCCCTTGCTTCGAGCCGTTTCGGTCATCGGAGCTTCGGGCGACATATGCTCCATGACGTCTTGAGAAACGTGATCCGCCCCGCCTTTTTCGTTGCGATCCTCGCGGCCTTCGTCCCGATTCCCGCGGCCGTCGCGCAGAACTGGCAGAACAGCGGCCCCGACGGCGGCGTGGTTCACTGTATCGGGACGAGCCTCTCCGACGCCTCGGTGGTGTACGTTGGAATCGCTAACGGAGGGGTCTACGGCAGCGCGGACGGGGGCGCGACCTGGAGCGCCGCCAACACGGGCCTCGCGAATTTCGACGTGCTGAGCCTCGCCGTCTCGCCTTCGGACGCGCAGCACGTCGTTGCCGGAACGGCTGCAGGCGGTTACCTCTCGGTCAACGGCGGCTCGACCTGGTCCGCGATCGCGACGCTTCCCGGTCCGACGATCGCCGACATCGTGTTCGATCCCGCGTCGCCCCAGACGGCGTATGCCGCGGGAGCCGAAGGCGCGTTGGCGAAGAGCACCGACGGGGGAGCGACGTGGACGGCGATCGGCGCGAACGCCGCATCCAAGAAACCGCTGACCCTGGCGATCGATCCTTCGCACACCGCCACGATCTACACGGGCACGTTGGACGACGGCGTGTACAAGAGCACCGACGGCGGTGCCTCCTTCACCGCGAGCAACTCGGGGCTCAGCAACCTGCACGTCTCGGCCCTCGTCGTGGATCCGACGACGCCCGCGACGGTGTACGCGGGCACCATCAACGGGGGCGCGTTCAAGTCCACGGACGGCGGGGCGAGCTGGTCCTCCTTCGCCTTCGGCGTCAGTGGAACCGACGTGGCGGCCCTCGCAGCGGACTCGGCCGGGACGATCTATCTGGCCAACCGGTCCGGGCTCTATGAAACCGCGCTCGGCGGCCTGACGTGGACGGCCCTCCGGTTCGGGGCGACTTTCATCAACGCACTCGCCGTGGGCCCGGGATCTCCGGGCCGCCTCTTCGTCGGATTTGGACAGCTTCCCTTCCAGCCAGGCAATGTCGTTTGGGCCGACGGCGATCGCTCGGTGTTCTTCCTCGGTGATGGGATACACGGTGTTTCGGTCTTCTCGCTCGGCGTGAATCCCTTCACCCCCTCCGTCGTTCTCGCCCTCGGCGGCGGCGGCGCGACGTACGTGTCGGAGGATTCGGGGTTGAGCTGGCTCCAGATCAACGGCCCCGAGGCACTGCCGGTGAGCCTCGCCTTCGATCCCGACGAGCAGGGCGTCGTCTACGAGGGCGGCGCCACTGGCGTTCACAAGTCCAACGACGGCGGCGGCACGTGGGCGACCGCGAGCAATGGCCTGCCGGCGACCGTGATCCGCCCCGTGCTGCCTGTGCCGGCGACGACCGGTGTGGTTCTGGCGGGCGCGGCGGTCGGCGTGTATCGAGCGACGGACGGCGGCGCGACCTGGCAGGCGACCGCCGGCGGACCGGCCGGCATCGTGTGGTCGCTGGCGGCGGGGTCGGGCAGGCTCTGGGCGGGAGCGGATGACGGTGTGTACCGCAGCACCGACCAGGGAGCGAGCTGGGCGCGCTCGGGGAACGTCTCCGGACCGGTGCGCGCACTCCTCGATTCCTCCGCGGGCCGCGTCTTCGCCGGCAGCGACGCCGGGCTCTTCGTGAGCGGCGACGGGGGAGCCACCTGGACGCCCGCGGCCGGGGGACTTCCGTCCGGGCTCCAGATCCACGCTTTGATCGAGGATCCCGCGCAAGGCGTCGTTTTCGTCGGCGCGTTTACAGGTGTCTACGAGAGCCGCGACGGCGGATCCACCTGGAGCGCGACCGGCACGGGTCTGACGAATCCCTTCATCCAGACGCTGGCACTGGCGTCCGGCGACGCTCTGCTCGCCGGCGCGCAGGGAGGCAGCATCTTCCGCCTGGCCGCTCCGCCGCCGACGGTCGAACGCGGCGCCGTTGACCGGCCGCCCGCGCCGCAAGGCGGGACGCACGACATCCCGCCGCGTCCGTAGACGCTCCCCACGGAAGGAGACGCCGACTTCTCCGACGGCGTCGGTCTTGATCATGAAACGAATCTGAAGTCGGCTCCGATTCGAGATCTGACCCCACTATGCTGCGAGGCGTCGTGGGAAACGTGATCCGCACCGCACTGCTCGTTGGCTTCGTCGCGGCACTCTCGACGGCCGCCGCTCCGGCAACGGACGTCTGGCAGAACACGGGTCCCGATGGTGGCGTCGTTCCCTGCATCGCCCCGAGCCCATCCGACGCTTCCATCGTTTACGTCGGCATCGCGCAGGGCGGTGTCTATCGCAGCGCCGACGGGGGAGCGACTTGGACGGCCGCGAGCACGGGTCTTGCGAATCTGGACGCGCTGAGCCTCGCCGTGTCTCCGTCGGACCCGCAACGCGTCGTGGCCGGATCGTCCGCGGGCGGGTATCTGTCGGTCAACGGCGGCTCGACGTGGACCCCGATCGTGACGCTCCCTGGCACGTCGATTTCCGACGTGGTCTTCGATCCCGCGTCACCCCAGATCGCCTATGCCGCGGGAGTCGAGGGCACGCTGGCGAAGAGCACGGACGGGGGAGCCACGTGGGCGGCGATCGGTGCGAACGCCGCAGCGAAGAAGCCGCTCACCCTCGCCATCGACCCGTCGCACACGGCGACGATCTACGCCGGCACACTGGGCGACGGCATCTACAAGAGCACGGACGGCGGGGGGACGTGGGCGGCGCAGAACTCGGGACTGACCAATCTCCACGTCTCCGCTCTCGTGGTGGACCCGACCGCGACGTCGACGGTATATGCGGGCACGATCGACGGCGGCGCGTTCAAGTCGACGGACGGCGGTGCGACCTGGTCTTCGTTCTCCTTCGGCCTCGTCGGAACGGACGTGACGGCCCTGGCGGCGGATTCGTTCCCTACGATCTATCTGGGAAATCGGTCCGGGGCGTATGCCATCGCGGGAGGCGGCCTCATCTGGACCCCCATCGCCGGTACGACCTTCCTCAATGCGCTCGCCGTGGGGCCGGGGTCTCCCGGACGCCTTTTCGCCGGATTCGGACAGCTTCCCATCTCGGGAGGCAATGTCTTCTACTCGGACGGCGATCGCTCGCTGCCCCACTTCGGGACCGGAATCCATGGTGTACCGATCGTCTCGCTCGCCGTCGACCCGTTCGTTCCCTCCCATGTCGTGGCCATCAGCAGCGGCGGCACGACGTACGTCTCCGAGAACGCGGGATCGAGATGGGATCAACTCCAGCTCATCGGGCCCGAGGCCCTGCCCGTGAGCCTTGCGTTTGATCCCGACGAACAGGATGTGGTCTATGAAGGCGGCGCCACCGGCGTTCACAAGTCCAACAACGGCGCCCAGACCTGGACCTTCGCCGGAAGCGGCCTGCCCGAGGCGGCAGTGCGCCCAGTGCTGCCTGTTCCGGCGACGACCGGCGTGGTCCTGGCGGGCACCGCGGTCGGCGTGTATCGGACGACGAATGGCGGCGGAAACTGGCAGGCGACGACCGGGGGGCCGGCGGGCAACGTCTGGGCGCTGTCGGCGGGGTCGGGCCGAGTCTGGGCGGGCGCGGACGACGGCGTGTACCGCAGCACCGATCCGGGTGCGAGCTGGACGCGCTCCGGAAATCTTTCCGGACCCGTGCGCGCGGTCCTCGACTCGTCGGTCGCGGGCCGAGTCTTCGCAGGCACGGACACCGGGCTCTTCACCAGCGCCGACGGGGGAGCCACCTGGACGCCGGCGGGCGGCGGACTCCCGGGCGGGCTTCCGATCCACGCCTTGATCGACGATCCCGCGAGGAACGCCGTCTTCGTGGGGGCGTCTACGGGCGTCTACGAGAGCGTGGACGGCGGATCGACCTGGAGCGCGGCCATCGACGGTCTGACAAATCCCGACATCCAGACGCTGGCCATCGCGGCCGGCGACGCTCTGCTGGCGGGAGCGCAAGCCGGCAGCGTGTTTCGCCTGGCGCCGATCGCGCCGATCGTCGAGCGCGGCGCTGTGGATCGGCCGCCCGCGCCACAGACCGGTCCGCACGATCTCCCGCCGCGCCCATAGACGCAGTCGAAGCCGCCGTTGACATTGCGGGGCCTTTGGGGTCTCGTGTCCGGCAAGGAGTCCCCGAACATGTCGCTCGTCGTTCTGTGGGTGATCGTCGCCCTGGTGGCCGGCATCCTCGAAGTGATCGTGCCCGCGTTCGGTTTCATTTTCGTGGCGCTCGCGGCCCTCGCCACGGCGCTGCTGGCGTGGCTCCAGCTTGGACTGGCGTTTCAGGTGGTGATCTTCGCGGCACTCTCGCTCGCCCTGATCGTCCTGCTGCGGCCGGTGTTCCTCAAACGCCTCGGGCCCGGGGTGCCGGATCGTACCGACGCGTTGAAGGGCAAACTCGCCGAGGTCACGGAATCGATCGACCCGGTGCGCGGCACCGGGCGCGTGATCGTGGAGGGGCACGACTGGGCGGCGCGCGCGCCGGTACCGGTCGCCACGGGCTCCCGCGTGCAGATCGTCGGCGCCGACGGCATCGTTCTCCTCGTGTCGCCTGTTTGACCCAACGAAGAAAGGAACATCATGACGACCGCTTCGCCCCCGACCGTCCTGCTCGTCGTCCTGGTCGTCTTTGCCCTGATCGTGCTGGGGAAATCCATCAAGGTCGTCCCGCAGAAGCAGGTCAAGCTGATCGAGCGCCTGGGCCGCTTCCGCAAGCGCGCCGACGCCGGGTTGAACGTGATCGTGCCCTTCTTCGACTCGGTGCGCGCCACCATCGACCTGCGCGAGCAGATCACGCAGATCGAGCCGCAGCCGGTCATCACTCGCGACAACGTCACCATGAAGGTCGACGCCGTCATCTACTTCGTGGTGGCGGACCCGGTGCGGGCGACCTACGAGGTGCAGAACCTCACCTGGGGCATCGAGCAGCTGACACTGTCGGGTCTGCGCAACGTCATCGGCGCCCTCGACCTCGACCACACGCTGACCTCCCGCGACACGATCAACACACAACTGCGCTCGGCGCTCGACCAGGCCACGCAGCAGTGGGGCGTGAAGATCATGCGCGTCGAGCTGAAGAACATCGATCCGCCCCAGGACATCAAGCTGACGATGGAGAAGCAAATGACAGCCGAGCGGACCCGCCGCGCGATGGTCACCAACGCAGAGGGCGAGAAGTCCTCGGCGATCCTGAAGGCCGAGGGCCAGAAACAGTCCCAGATCGTCAGCGCGGAAGGCGAGAAGCAGTCGCGGATCCTGGAGGCGGAGGGCCAGGCTCAGGCGAGGCTGCGCGTGGCCGAGGCCGAGGCCCAGGCGATCAAGGTCGTGGCCGAAGCGATCGGCGCCGCCGGCAACCCGGCGCAGTACCTGATCGCCCAGCGTTATCTGGAAGCATTCGCCCAGCTCGGAGCCAACGCCGACCGGATCGTCTATCTCCCCTGGGAAGCGACGGGGGTGCTCGCCTCGCTCGGCGGAATCCGGGACATCCTCTCGGGCGCCGGCGCGGAGGGCGCCTTGCCTCCGACGCCGCCCTCGTCTCCCGCGGGACCGAGGCCCGCGCCGCCGATCCGCTGAACTCAGACTTTGAGCGGCCCGCTTCGCGGGCCAACCGACGAGAGAGGGGAAGTCGCTTGGGATCCTCTCCCTGGAATCCTCGGAGGGACTCTTAGCCGATCTCGTCGATCGCGTCGATCACGGAGAGCGCCTTCTCGATCTCGCCGAGGTCGTTGCCGATGTGCGGGGAGAAACGGACGAGGCCTTCGCGAGGCGACACGATGACCCCACGGGCCTCGAGGTCCTTGGCCCAGGCGCGGGCGTCGCGCGCAGGTGGGACGGCGCCGAGAATTCCGGAGCGGAGAGGCTCCGGCGTCGCGATCCGCCAGTCTCGCGCGCGCAGGCCGTCGGCCAGGACGGTGACGAGCTCCTGGACGCGCCGCTGAGCCGTCTCGGCGCCGATCTCGGTGAGCAGGTCGAGGGAGGCGGAGAGGCCGATGATGTGGTCGGTGGGAAGCGTGCCCGGCTCGTAGCGCCGCGCGCCTCTGTAAAGCGTGGCGCGGGAGCCGAGGTAGTCTCCGTCGGTCTTCGAGTTCCACCATCCGCTCACGATCGGCGGGATTCGAGCGGCCGCTTCCTCGGCGACGTAGAAGACCGTGCATCCCTCCGCACCGTAGAGCCACTTGTGTGAGTCGGCGGCCAGAACGTGCACGCCGGCTCGGTGCACGTCGATCGGCAGAAGTCCCAGTCCCTGGATTCCGTCGACGACTAGGAGAATGTCGCGCTCGCGGCAGAAAGCCCCGAGCTCTTCGAGCGGGAAAACCCAGCCGTTGTGGAAGGCCACCCAGGACACGGCCATCACGCGGGTCTTCGCGTCGACGCGCGCGGCCACGTCGTCGAGGCCGACGCGGCCGCCGCGGTTCGGCGCCACGCGGCATTCGACTCCGCGTGCCTCGAGTGCCTGCCACGGGTAGGCATTGGACGGAAACTCCAGGTCGGAGGTCACGACGTTGTCGCCGGTCCTCCACGGAAACGCGAGCGCGACGTAGTTGAGCGCCCAGGACGTGTTCGGCAGAAACCCGACCTCGGCCGTTGCGGCGCCCATCAGGCGCGCCGCCTTCTCCCGCGTCTTCTCGATGTCTCCGAACCAGCGGCGCCAGTCGGCCGCCCCGCGGTCGCGCATGTTCGCGAGGTGCGCGGTCATGGCGTCGGCCACGCGGCGCGGCATGGGCGCCACCGCCGCGTGATTCATGTAGACGAGGTTCCTGCGGACGGGGAACTCGTGATCCATGCTCTCGAGGGAAAAATCGAAGCTCACGTAAGGATTCTCCGATAAAGCGCCTCGTAGTCGGAGACCATCCGTGCGGCGCTGAAGCGCTCCTCGGCTCGGCGGCGGCAGGCCGCGCGGGACAGTGTGCCAACGCTCGCGGCGAATTCGGCGAGCTCCTCGTCGGTCTTCGCCAGGAATCCCGTCACGCCGTGCTCGACGAGCTCGGGCAGCGACCCTCTCGGCGTGCCGATCACGGGGGTTCCTCCGGCCATGGCCTCCGCCACGACGAGCCCGAACGGCTCTTCCCAGGAGATCGGGAAGAGGAAGGCGCGCGCGCGCGCCATCAGCTCGACGACCTCGGCATTGGGCAGGTGAGGGTAGTGGACGACCGCCTTCCCGTCGACGTGCGGCGCGACGCGCTCGCGAAAGAAAGGCTCGCTGTCGGCGAGATACGGCGTGACGGCGCCCACGATGACGAGGGGCAGCCCCACCTTGCGGGCAATCGCGATCGCGCGGTCGGTCCCCTTGTGCGGAACGAGCCTTCCGACCGTGATCAGGAAGTCCTCCGGCTTCTCGACGAAGCGGATCCGGCCGACCTCGACGCCGTACGGGATGACCGGCAGCCCTCCTCCCAGCATGCGATTCTGGGCCTCGGTGATGCACACGCCCCGGAGGCGCGGGTACGCCGAGCGGTAGTAGTCGTGCAGGGGTTTCTCGATGTACGCGTACGTCATCACGCTCGGCTTCGGCGTCATGTCGGAGAAATACGCCGCGGGAGTGGGCCAGTGCGAATGGAGCACGTCGAACCAGTCCGACTGCCGGTACGCCTCCGCGGCGTTGCGGACCTCGTACTCGCGCTCCTGATAAGAGGTGACCGAGGGATCGTCCTGGGTCGCCCGCGGCACGACCGCGTGCAGGCGCGCCGTCGTCTGCGAATCGCCCGAAGCGTGCAGGGTGACGTCGTGGCCGCGCGCGACGAGGCCCCGCGTCAGCGAATCGAGCGCGACCTCCGTTCCGCCGTGGGACCGCGGCGGCACCGCGAAGGCGATCGACGCGATCTGCGCGATTCTCAACGCCGATAGGAGACGACGCCGGCCTTGGCGAGCAGGTCGAACTACTCGGCGACCTCGGCGGCGGGGCACGGGGCGTAGCGGCCGGACAGCAGGTCGCGGATATCGCCGACCGAGCGCTTGCCGTCGACGAGGTTCAGCGCCTCGTAGGCGAACACCTCGCTCGCGCTTCTCCAGCGCGGCGTGAGGCCGCGCGCCGAGCACGGCCGCGAGGTGGTCGTAGTAGTAGATGTCGAGCGGGCCGAGCACGGCGGCGGTGCGCTCGGGCACGCGGGGGTCGCGGGCGCCGCCGGTGCGCGGCGGAGCGGCGGGGAGCGCGGCGGTGACGCGGCGGACCCGGCCGCGGTGGCCGGCCACAGGGCGGCGAGGGTGGCGAGCTCCTGGGCGCCGACGGCGATGGCCTCGCGCTCGGCGAGCCGGGCGTCGTCGGCGAACCCGCGGTCGAGCGCGATGCGGCGGGCGGCGGCGACGCGCTCGTCGGTGGCGGCGCCTCCAGGGCGACCAGCCGGGCGGCCTCGGCGTCGGGCAGCGCCGCGAGGGTCCATGCGATCCCGGCGGTCATGTACGCGACGCGGCCGAGCTTGGTCGCGTCGAGGTTGTCGGGGAGGTCCTTGTTGGTGTGGATCGTGACGTCGGGCCAGTCGTGGAAGTAGACCATCGGCACGCCGAAGCGCCTCGAACACCTGGTGGTCGCTGCCGAGCTCGAGCGGCCGCAGGTCGGTGACCAGGGCGTCGCGGCCGCCGGGCGGCCAGAGAATCCGGCCGTCGCCGGTGGCCTTCTCGGCGAACTCGGTGGAGGCGCGATCGACGTCGGCGGTCCACGCGACGGCGATCTGGTTGACGATGTGGGGCAGCGAGCCGGCGGTGCGCGACAGGTGAAGCGCGGCGTGGGTGACCTCGGGGCGGCCGCCGACCATGTCGAGGTGGATGCCGGCGCGCAGGTTGCGGGCGAGGTCGGGGTGGCGGACAGCCAGGCCTGCGAGCCCGTGATCTCGGGCAGCCAGAGGAAGCGGATCGTCCGCCGCGGCGGCGGCAGGGTCTTGTCGGTGACCGCGGCGCGCAGCGCGCGCGCCACGCCGAGCAGCGCCGCGCTGCCCGAGGCGTTGTCGTTGGCGCCGGCCGACTCGTGGCAGAGATGCGCGGTCAGGACGATCTCGCCGGCGGCGGGGTCGGTGCCGGGGATGGTCGCCGAGACCACGTCGAAGGTCGCCGGCACCATCTTCGCCCGGACGTGGGCGTGCAGGACGGACGCCGCGCGGTGAGCTCGCGCCGGAGCTCGCCGGCCAGGCGCGGCGAGATCATGAACGCGAAGCGATTGGCGGTCTGGTACGGCGACAGGTGGCCCCAGCGCACGAGGTCGGGGTCGCAGCCCCGACCACGCGGTGCGCTGGTTGGGGAAGTCCGACACGATGCCGGCGGCGCCGCGCTCCTCGACGGCGAGCCGGTGCACGACGGGGAGCGCGCCGTCGGCCAGCACGATCTTGCCGCGGACCTCCTTGCCCTGGTACGCGGCCGCGTCGGCGCCGGCGCCGACGTCGACGAGCTCGGCGCGGACGTCGGCGTCCTGGCTGTAGTCGGCGAGCGCCACCGGCTGGGCGGCGAAGTCGGCGAGGCGGCGCAGCCCGGGGACGACCTCCTCGAGCCGGCCCGCGGTACGCGGTCCAGCCCAGGTAGCACCGGAACTGCGCGTAGCTGGTCTTGCCGTCGGCCGGCAGGTGCTCGACCTTGGCGTCGGCCAGCCCGCGGCCGGTCAGCTCTCCGGCCACCAGTCGGCGGCGGCGCGGAACCCCGGCGAGCCCTGCACGCGATGGAACTTGCCGAGCGTGCGGACCGTGCCGAGCGCGTAGGCGCCGTCGACGTGGCTCTGGATCGTCGTCGGCACGACGTCGGGCCAGAACGCGATGGCGCGGTCCTGGGCGAGGGCGGGGTTAGCAAACAGGACCAGAAACACGTAGGGGAGGGGGTTGACCCCTCCCCGTCCGGAACGGGCGGCCGCGACCCGTCCACCGAAGACAGACCCACGGCAGCAGGGAACGCCGGGCGAAGCCCGGCGGTTACCCGCCCCTACGAACGTGGCCAGCGCCGCCCCTACTTCGCGACGGTGAACGGAACGACGGCTTCGGTCTTGTCCCAGCCCATGACGATCTTGCCGCCCTGGTCGGTCACGTCGATGAAGTTGATCGTCCACTGATCGATCGTGGCGCGCGGCGTGACCATGGTCATCGGCGCCCGCACGACGTCGTACTTCGGGTCGTATCCATAGGCGCCCCAGATCTTGGTCTTGTCGTTGGCGTCGTACTTGTCCTGCGTGGGCTGCGTCGAGACGACGAGCACCCAGCCACTCTCCTTCAGGTCCACGAAGAGGTCGTATGTTCCCAGGCTGCGACCCGCTTCCCGCCCAAACATCAGGGGGGACTTCGGTCTTCAGCTTGGTCGTCTGGTTCGCGCCGGCGCGCCAGACCGGGGTTCCGTCCGATGATTTTCTTCCCGTAGTCCGCGCCCTTGCCGAAAATGTCCGTGCGGCCGCGGAGCATCGGCCGGCTGTAGGTCACCTCGATCCACTTGCCGCCCGAATACGAGGCATTGCCCTCCTTGTCCGCGGCGCCCCACGTGCCGCCGACCATCGTCGACGACGTGCCCGGCGGGTGAAAGCGGTTTGCGCTCCTGCGCGGTCGCCGCGAAGGTCGCGGCGAGCAGCAGGGAGACTCCAAGCATCCAGGTCTTTCGGGTCATCGTTCCTCCTTCATCGGCCGGTCGCGAGTTGCGCGGCCGCGAACGGGAAGCATATAGAATCCGCCCGCCCATGCGTCAATACGCGCGCGCACTGGTCTTGGTTGCGCTCATCGCAACGCAGGCGCTTCCCCTTTCGGCTCTTCCGGACGACGACCGCCTCGCCTACGCGCTGACCGGCGGGCGCGTGATCGTGGCGCCGGGCAAGGTGATCGATTCCGGAGTCGTCGTCATCCGCGGAGGCATCATCGAGGCGGTGGGTCCGGCGGCGTCGACCGCGATTCCCGCCGACGCGCGCACGATCGACGTCTCGGGCAAGGTCGTCCACGCGGCGTTCCTGGACCCGTACGTCTCGGTGGACCGGCTGGCGGGCAAGGGGCCGAAGAAGCCGAGGGACGACGAGGAGTCGGAGTCCGAGAGGGGGCCGGCGCTTCGCAACGTCGGTCCGGCGGGACATCCCGTGGGCGCCGTTCGCGCCGAGCAGCGTGCGCTCGACGGACTCATCGTCAAGGACGACGTGGCCGACCCGTTGCGCCGCCAGGGATTCGCCGTCGTCTCGGCGGTACCGACGACCGGCGTGCTGCGCGGCCGCGCCGCCGTCGTCAGCTTGTCCGACGGCCCCGTCACAGGCCGCGTCGTCGATCCGGAGGGCGCGCAGGTCATTGCGCTCCTCGGCATGCACAGCCGCGGGCAGTACCCGAGCTCGACCATGGGCGCGGTCGCGGTCACACGGCAGGCGTTCCTGGATGCCTTGTGGTGGCGCGACGCCGAGGCGGCCTACGCGGCGAAGCCGGCGGGACAGGCGCGGCCCCCGTTCGTCGCGGCGACGGCGGCCCTCGTGCCGGCCGCCGAAGGCAAGGAGACCGTGGTCTTCGACGCGCCGGACGTGCTCGGGCTGCTGCGCGCGGAGCGCGTCGCGCAGGATCGCAAGCTCCGCGCCGTCTACGTCGGCGGCGGTGACGAGTACCGCCTCCTCAAGGAAGTCGCGGCCGGGAAGCCGGACCTGATCCTGCGCGTGAACTTCCCCCAGCCCGACAAGCTCGAGCGCGACGAAGAGTGGCTCGACGTGTCGACCACGCGTCTGCGCGCGTACGACCGCGCGCCGTCCAATCCGAAGTGGATGCGGGACGCCGGGCTGACGTTCTCCTTCACGACCGCGGGGCTCGACGACGTCAAGGATTTCCGCCCGCGCGTGCAAGAGGCGATTGCGCGCGGTCTCTCGACGGACGACGCGCTGGCTGCGGTGACGACGATTCCCGCGCGCCAGCTCGGGCTGCAGGATCGCCTCGGCACCGTCGAGGCCGGCAAGATCGCGAACCTCGTCGTCGAGACCGGCGCGCCGTTCGCCGAGAAGAGCCGGGTCGCGGAGATCTGGATCGACGGCAAGCGCGTCGAGATTCCCGAGAAAGACAAGAAGAAGGACACGGACTCGGCGGCCTCTTTCGCCCCGGCTGCCGACGTTCGCCCGGCGCCTCCCCGCGAGGCGGGCCCCGTCGCATCGCCGAACGCGGTCGTGGTGCGCGGCGCGACCGTCTGGACGCAGGGTCCGGCGGGGATCCTCGAGGACGCCGACGTCCTGGTCGTCGGCGGAAAGGTCGCCGGGGTCGGCAAGAACCTGACCGCGCCGGCCGGCGCGCTGGAGATCGACGGAAAGGGCAAGCACGTCACGCCCGGCATCATCGACGCGCACTCGCACACCGCGATCGACGACAACACGAACGAAGGCACGGACAACGTGACCGCCGAGGTGCGGATCCGCGACGTCCTCGGACCGTTCGAGCCGGCGATCTACCGCGAGCTCGCCGGCGGCACGACCGTGGCCAACGTCCTCCACGGCTCGGCGAACTCGATCGGCGGGCAGAACCAGATCGTCAAGTTGCGCTGGGGCTCGGCGCCGGACGGCCTGGGCTTCGTCGGCGCTCCGGAGGGCATCAAGTTCGCGCTCGGCGAGAACCCCAAGCAGTCCAACTGGGACAAGTCCGAAGCACCCGCTATCCCGCAGACGCGCATGGGCGTGGCCGATTCGATCCGCGAGACCTTTCAGGCGGCGCGCGACTACCGGCGACGTGCAGGACGAGTGCGGCGCGCCGCCGCCGCGAAGGGCGCGCACGCGATTCCGCCGAGCCGGACCTGCAGCTCGAAGCGGTGGCCGAGATCCTGGAAGGCAAGCGCCAGGTCCACTGCCATTCCTACCGCCAGGACGAGATCCTCCAGCTGCATCCGCACGGCGGAGGAGTTCGGCTTCAAGGTCGCGCACGTTCCAGCACGTGCTCGAGGGCTACAAGGTCGCCGACGAGATCGCCAAGCACGGCGCCGGCGCGTCGGGGTTCTCGGACTGGTGGGCCTACAAGTTCGAGGTCATCGACGCGATCCCGTACAACGTTTCCTCATGCGCGAGAGGGGAGTGGTGGTGTCTACAACTCCGACTCCGACGAGCTCGCCCGGCGGCTGAACTTCGAGGCGGCCAAGGCCGTCAAGTACGGCGGCGTGGCGCCCGCCGAGGCGCTGGCGTTCGTGACGTCGAACCCGGCGAAACAGCTCGGCATCGACGAACCGCGTCGGCTCGCTCGAGGTCGGGAAGGACGCGCGACTTCGTGATCTGGAGCGGCGATCCGCTGTCGGACACCACGATGGCTCAGGAGACCTGGATCGAGGGCGCAAGTACTTCGACCGCGCGGCGGACCTCGCCGGCCGGGCCGCGCTCGACGCGGAGCGCGCCTCGCTGGTCGAGAAGGCGAAGGCGCGCGTCGAATCGAAGAAGTCCAAGGAGTCCGACTCGGACAAGGACAAGGGCGCGGCGAAGCCGGGGGAAGTGCGATGAAACCGCGCTCGCTCGCCGTGGGCGTCTTCTTCGCCACGACCGCTCTCTTCGGGCAGGCGGCCAAACCCGCCGCCGCGCCTTCCCGCGTCTATTCGATCGTGGGCGCCACGGTCCATCCCGTCTCGGGCCCGGACGTTCCGAAGGCCACGATCGTCGTGCGCGACGGCAAGATCGCCTCCATCACACCGGGCGGGGCCGCCGATCCCGGGGGTCCGTCCATCGACGGCGCCGGCAAGCACGTATACCCGCCGCTTTTCCCGCCGATGACGGTCCTCGGACTCGAGGAGATCGCCGCCATCAAGCCGACGCTCGACAAGGAAGAGATCGGCGACGTCAACCCCGACGCGCGCGCGGACGTCGCGGTGAACCTCGACTCCGAGGTCATCGCGGTCGGCCGGTCGGGCGGCGTGCTCCTCGCGGGCGTGACTCCGGTCGGAGGCGTCGTCTCCGGATCGGTTGCCGCGATGAAGCTCGACGGCTGGACCCGTGAAGACACGACGCTCAAGTCCCCGGCCGCGATCACCGTTTTCTGGCCCGACCTGCGGATCGACCGCTCGCCGCGCGCGGCCACATCCGTGCGCCTCCAGGAGAAGAAGCGCGACGAAGAACTGGAGAAGCTGAAGAATGCGTTCCGCGACGCGCGCGCCTACGGAAAGGCGCGGGCCGCGGAGAGTCAGGCGGGGATCCCGAAGCACGACGCGGACGCGAAGCTCGCCGCGCTTCTCCCGGCCCTCGACGGGTCGATTCCCGTGATCGTGTTCGCGGAGAGGCTGGACCAGATCCGGGACGCCGTGAAGTGGGCTGCCGACGAGAAGCTCAAGCTCGTGATCTGGGGAGGCGGCGACGCGTGGCGGATGGCGGGCGAGCTCGCGTCGGCCGGCGTTGCGGTGATCGTGGACACGCCGCTCACGCTCCCGCTGCGCGACGACGACTATTACGACGCGCGGTTTCGCGACGCGGCCGTGCTGGACCAGGCCGGCGTGCGGGTCCTCTTCAACGACGGCGGCGACGACCCGTCCAACATCCGCAACCTGCCGCACATGGTCGCGACGGCCGTCGCCTACGGCTTCCCGCGCGTAAAGGCGGTCGCGGCCGTCACGCTCGAGCCCGCGAAGCTCCTCGGCGTCGCGGACCGGGTCGGATCGCTCGACGTCGGAAAGGACGCCACGTTCATCCTGACCGACGGTGATCTCCTCGACCTGCGGTCCCACGTGGTCGCGGCCTGGGTCGACGGGCGCGCCCTCGACTTGACCGACAGGCAGAAAAGGTTGTACGAACGTTACCGGAACCGGCCGAGGCCCGCGAAATGAACTGGCTCTTCAAAGAGGAACCGACCCACTACTCCTTCGACGATCTCTCCCGCGACGGGAAGACCAGCTGGACCGGTGTGAAGAATTCGCTGGCGCAGAAGCACCTGCGCTCGGTGAAGAAGGGCGACCGGATCTTCTATTACCACACGGGCGACGAGAAGGCCGTCGTGGGCGTGATGAAGGCCGCCGGGGACGCGTATCCGGACCCTGGCGACAAGAGCGGCAAGCTCTACGCCGTGGACGTCGCACCGGGCAAGAAGCTCGCGCGCGCCGTGACGCTCGCCGAGATCAAGGCGGACGCGGCCTTCAAGGACTTCCCGCTGGTGCGCATCTCGCGTCTCTCCGTCATGCCCGTCTCCGATGCGGAGTGGAACCGCATCGAGAAGCGGGCTTCCCAGAAAGCCTGAGACCTTCGGACCGCCGCGGCCGCGCGCGACTCACGGACGCGGCGTCACAACCCTCGGCTCGCTGTTGCCCGTCGCCGGCTCGATCGCGCCCCGCGCCGCCCGGCGCCGGAGCGGTGTCGGGCCTCCACCCGATGTCGGAGCAACGGCAGCGTCAGGTCGACCGTGTGCGGCAGTCCGGCCGTGAGGTTCGGCTCCATGAGGAGGCTCGGAAACGCGCTCGTGTCCCAGTGCGAGATCGACGAGCCGGGCTCGTCGGGATTGGGCGCGTGAGCAGGACCCTTCCCCCGGCGCCCTCGCCGGAGCGCATCCGGGCATTCACGCGGATGCGCCCGGTCACGCCGGAGGCTAGCGACGCGCGGATCTCTGCCCCGTCCGCCTGGGAGATCCCGACGGTGGGGATGTCGATCGTCGGCGCGTTCTCTCGGACGCCCAGCGGCGGCAGACCCTCCGGAACGTTGTTCGCGACGATCACTCCGATCGCGCCGGCGTCCTGGGCCCGTGCGGCCTTGTCGACGAAGTCGCACGACCCTCGGTCGATCAGCGCGATCTTCCCGGCCAGGACCGAGGCATTGCTCAGATTCGAGCAGGCGTCGGTGGATCGTCATGCCCGAGGCGTCGGCGGGGTCGATCGCCGCGACGATCTGGCCCGTGACCGCCTCTTCCGAAACGTCCGGACCGAACTGCGCGGTGCTGATGACGAAATTGGCGGCCAGGGACGCGGGGGCGTCGATCGTGAGGGCCGGCGTTCCGCCGAGGAAGCTCGGGGCCATCGCCGTGACCGCCGGCCCGTCCCACGTGAGGTGTCCCGTGTTGACGACCGACGCGCCGCGCTCCGTGGTCGTCATCTCGCTCCAGTGCTTGTTGGCCGCGGTGTCGAAGATCTGGCGCTCGAAGACGTCGGGCTGGTCCTGGAACTCGACGCCCTGGTCGGTGACGAACGTCAGAAAGCCCAGGCCATGCGCGATCTCGTGCAGCACGACCGCCACCAGGTCCACCTTGCCCCCGTGGTCGTTGTCGAGGCCGTAGTACCAGCCGGAGCCCTCGAAGCAGCCGGTCGCGCCGAGGTTCGAGTTGAACCGGGCCGTGATGTCGTCGCCGCCGGCGTTCAGCTTCTCGGCGGAGATTCGGTTGGCCAGAGCGACGGCGTACCATGTACCGGCCAGCGGAGCATTGGGGAAATCGCTGATGGCCTGGGTGGGACTGGCCGCGCCGAGGACCGCCGTATCGGCGGTGCAGCTCAGCGGCTCGAACGTCGCGTGCACCCGTATCTCCACGGGGCTCTCGATCAGCGCCGACCAGAGTCCGGCCACGTGCTGAAACGCGATCAGGCGCTGCTCGCCGACCGTCGTGCCGGTGTTGCCCCCGACGGGAGTCGCCGGAGTCGGGTCGTTGAAGCCGACTCCCGGTTCGTTTCCGTTGACGATGGTGACCTGGGCGCCGCCGGCGCGCGATATCCCCGCGAGGGACACGGCGAGGACGAGGAGCGCGGCGCGAAGGCGAATGCAGACTGTCATGCTACTTCACCTCCGCGGCGGAGGCTGCGCGCGCCCCGGAACGCGGCACGCACCGCACGCGGACAGTCCCGTCGGGAGCCCGGGTGGCGACGACGTCGAACAGGAAGGCGTCGCCGAGGTCCACGGACTTCGTGCCGTCGGGCCGCACCCGTCGTCGCGAAAACCTGCGAGGCCTTGGGTGCGAGTTCGCGCGCCTCACGAGCGCGCGCGAGCTCTTCCGCGGTCGGAGATCGCAGCTCTCCCGTGACGGGGTCGCGGAAGGCCCGCAGGCCCGCGCCGGGGGGCGCCACGACGGAAACGGGCGGGTCGATCGCCGGACAGAGCGGCGGCGGTGGATCCTCCGCGAGTGCGGCGCCGAGCATCGGCGTCAGAGCGATCAGAAAAAGGGCAACGAGGCGGGAGGGTCGGGACGCCATGAATACCTCCGCGATCCGATCGGATGCAGCGCGATTGTACGACGCCCGAAAGCCCCGCCGCGGCTATTTTGCGGCGGGAGCCTTCGGCGTCACCGTGATGTTCTTGGCGGCGAACCAGGGATGCCACTCGATGACGAGACGCCCCGCTTTGACGGCGGGATCCTGCTCCGCCAGCGCTTTGGCCTCCTCCAGTGTTTCGACGCGGAAGATGAACATGCCGCGCAGGTCGCCGCCGTCCATAAACGGCCCCGCCACGAGCAGCTTGCCCGACTCTCCCATCTTCTGGATGTGGGCGAGGTGGGCCTTCTGCAGCTCCTGCAGCTCGGGTGTCTCCCCCGGAGTCCAGGAGGGTCCCTTTTTGAGGAACCCGACCTGGTAGGTCGTCATCTCCCAGCCGCCCGGCCCCTCCGGGACGGCGATCGCCACGCTGGCGAAGAGTCCGATCAGCAAAGCGCTGGAAAGGCGTCTCATCGATTTGCCTCCTCCGGTCCCGGCCTGTCTCGGCCTATGGAAGCTTGTACGTGCCCATGACCTCGACGGTCGCGGTGCCGTCGGGCGCGCCCTTCGTCTTGTACGTTCCCTTGCCCTGAAGTCCCTTGAGCTTCCCCGTGCCGCCCGCGAAGTTCCACGTTCCCGTCTGGCTCTGCATCGAACCGTTCGCCGACTCCGAGACTCCCTGGAACTGCACCCAGTACTGATCGCCGTTCGACATCGTTCCGGTGTGATAGCCCCGGTCGGCGGAGTGGTTGTCCTTCCCGTCGGCGACCGCGACCGATGCGCCGTCCTTGGTCTGAAGCCCCGCCATCTCGAGGGGCTTCGACCACGTGCATGCGGTCTTCGCGAGCGCGAGTGCGTGGCCCTTCGCGCCGTCGGGTACTTCGATTGCGTATTGCGGATTGGACTTGGCGCACTGCAGCGTGCCGGAGATCTTGGTCTGCGCGTGGAGCGACGCGGCGGCGAGCAACCCCGCCGCCAGTGGAAGAAGCGGCTTCGTTCTCATGGATTCCTCCTCCTTTTTTCTGCAGTCTATGCGCATCGGAGCCGTTCGTGAATTCGGCCCCGGATGCTAAACTCAACAAATCAATGGGGCTCGCGGGGCGTACACGCCAGCAACCTCCACCTTTCGATCCGGCGCAGCTTTCCCTCTTTCCGGGCCTTCCTCCCGCAGCGCGCGTACAACCCGCCGTGCGTCTGACCGAATCGGCGGTCGCGCGGACCGTGCCGCCGGCGCGGCCCGGTGTCTTCTTCTTGAAGAGCGTCGGACTGGACGGCCAGGTCGCCGAGCGCGTGGGCCGGGACGACGTGGACCTGCGCCAGCGCCTGCTGCAGCTGGCGCGGGAGGGCCTGCCCAACGTGCTCTTCGGCTGGATCCTGGCCGAGGACGCCAACGAAGCCTATCGGCTGGAGTGCTATCTCTGGCACGCCTACGGAGGCGCCTGGGCCGGCATCGCCGGCGACGCGCATCCCGTTCCGGCCTTGCGCATCCCGTTCCTCGGCTGCCCCGACTGCGACGAGTAGAATCCCCCCGAGAGGGGGAGACCTGGAGACCCTGACCAACTTCGTCGGCGGAAGCTGGGTCCCGTCGCGCGCGACCGAGTTCCTCGACGTCCACAACCCCGCCACCGGCGACGTCATCGCGCGGACGCCGCTCTCGACGGCCGCGGACCTGGACGCCGCCGTGGCCGCCGCGAAAAAAGCGTTCCCGGCCTGGCGCGACACGCCCGCACCCGTGCGCGCCCGGGCCATGTTCCGGTTCCGCGAGCTTCTCGAGGAGCACTTCGAGGAGCTCGCCGCGACGGTCACGCGCGAGCACGGCAAGACGCTCGACGAGTCGCGCGGAAGCGTGCGGCGCGGAATCGAATGCGTCGAGGTCGCCTGCGGCATCCCGTCGATGATGATGGGCTACGGCCTCGAGGACATCGCGAGCGGCATCGACTGCAGATCGATCCGCCAGCCGCTCGGCGTCTTCGCGGCCATCACGCCGTTCAACTTCCCCGCCATGGTGCCGCTGTGGTTCCTGCCGTTCGCGGTGGCGACGCGGCAACACGTTCATCGTCAAGCCGTCCGAGCAGGTGCCGCTGACGCAGCGCCGGATGATCGAGCTGCTCGAGGAGTGCGGGCCTGCCGCCGGGCGTCGTCAACCTCGTGAACGGCGGCCGCGAGGTCGTGGACGCGCATCTGCGACCATCCCGACATCCGGGCGGTCTCGTTCGTGGGCTCGACGCCGGTCGCGCAGCACGTCTACCGGCGGGCGACGCAGACGGGCAAGCGCGTGCAGGCGCTCGGCGGCGCCAAGAACTTCGTCGTCGTCATGCCGGACGCGGACATGGATCGCGCCATGAGCGTGATCACCGAGTCGCTTCTACGGCTGCGCGGGCGAGCGCTGCCTGGCCGGCAGCGTCCTGCTCCCGGTCGGCGAAGCGCAGCGGAGGCGCGCGACCGCACTGGCCGCGTCGGCGCAGGCGTCTGCGGGTCGGGAGACGGCATCGAGCGCAGGGGTCGAGATGGGACCCGTGATCAGCGCGTCGCACCGCGATCGCGTCGCTGGGATACATCGAGAAGGGGATCACGGAGGGTGCGAAGCTGGTCGCTGGACGGCCGCAGCGAACCCGGTCGCCGACCGGCCGCGCGGGTACTTTCTCGGGCCCGACGGTCTTCGACGATGTCGCGCCGGCGATGGCGCATCGGCCGCGAGGAGATCTTCGGCCCCGTCGCTGCGATCATGCCGGTGAAGGACCTGAACGAGGCGATCGCGGTCGATGCAGCGCGCATCCCGAACGCGAACGCGACGTCGATCTTCACTTCGAGCGGCAAGGCCGCGCGCGAGTTCGCGCGGCATCGGCGACGGCGTCCATGGTCGGCGTGAACATCGGCGTCGCCGCCCCGATGGCGCTACTTCCCGTTCGGCGGCGCCGAAGGGCAGCTTCTTCGGCGATCTGAAAGCCCACGGCCGCGACGCATCGAGTTCTACACCGACAAGAAGGTCGTCATATCGAGGTGGTTTTGACCGGCGAAGCGCAGCCGTCGCCGGTCATCCCGAGGGCCGCGGGCCCGAGGGATCCCGAGATTGATCGAGGGCCTCGCGTGTCGAGTCCGGGATCCCTCGCTGCGCTCGGGATGACGGTGATGAGGAGAATTTGATGAGCACCACGACCAAGCCCCAGGCTCCGGCGAGCGAGCTGAGCAAGACGGTCCGCGCGAAACACAAGGAGTTCCTGCTTCCCGCGACGATCCTCTACTACGAGGAACCCCTGGTCCTGACCGAGGGCAAGGGGATGCGGATCAAGGACGCCGACGGAAACGAATACCTCGACTTCTTCGGCGGCATTCTGACGGTCTCCGTCGGGCACGCCAACGAGAAGGTCAACGCCGCGGTTCGGGCCCAGATCTCGCGGCTCTCCCACGTCTCGACGCTCTATCCCGCGCTCCCGGTCGTGGAGCTCGCCGAGAAGCTCGCGCGGCTCACGCCCGGCCGCCTCCGCCAGAGCTTCCTCGCGACGTCGGGCACGGAAGCCGACGAGACCGCCGTGATGCTGGCGCAGCTCCATACCGGCGCCTCCGAGATCGTCGCGCTCCGCCACGGATACTCCGGTCGCTCGATGCTGGCGCAGTCGCTGACGGCGGTCTCGACGTGGCGGCCTTTGCCCACGCAGGTTCCGGGCATCAAGCACGCCGTCTCGCCGTACTGCTACCGCTGCCCGCTCAAGCTGACCTACCCGTCGTGCGGAGTGGCGTGCGCGAAGGACATCGAGGAGCTGATCCGCACGACGACGACGGGGCGCGTCGCAGGCTTTCTCGCCGAGACGATCCAGGGCGTGGGGGGATTCATCACGCCGCCGCCGGAGTACTTCGAGATCGCCGTCGGCATCATCCGCAAGTACGGCGGCGTCTTCATCTGTGACGAAGTGCAGACGGGCTTCGGCCGCACCGGCGGCAAGTTCTGGGGCATCGAGCACTACGGTGTCGAGCCGGAGATCATGACCATGGCCAAGGGGATCGCCAACGGGCTGCCCATCGGCGCCTGCATCGCCACGCCCGAGATCGCGGCGTCGCTGAAGGCGCTGACGATCTCGACGTTCGGCGGAAACCCCGTCGCCTGCGCCGCGGCCAACGCGACGATCGAGATCATCGAAGGGGAGGACCTGCCCGGCAACGCCGAGAGAATGGGGCGCATCCTGCGGGACGGCTTCGAGGAGCTGAAGCACCGCTTCCCCCGGAACATCGGCGACGTCCGCGGCATGGGTCTGATGCAGGCGATCGAGCTCGTCGAGGATGAGACCGTCGGAAACCGCACTCCCAACAAGGTCATGACCAACCGGGTCTTCGAGGAGACGCGCAAGCGCGGTCTCTTAGTCGGCAAGAGCGGTCTGGAGGGCAACGTCTTCCGCGTCGCGCCTGCTCTGAACGTCGGGCGGAGCGACGTGGAAGAGGCTCTCGCGATCATCGGGGAATCGTTCGAGGCGGCCGGAGCGGCGTGACGGTTCGCGAACCCTCCCGGCCCGCGGCGGCGTATATCGCGGCGTGAGGGCAACGATGACCGCTCCGACCGTTTCGACCGAAGTCCGCCGTATCGACCGTGTGGTCGCGGCGCCCCGTCCCCACTGGGTGGGCGACGGATTTCACGTTTCCGGCTTCTTCAACGCGATCCCGGACGCCCAGCGGAAGCTGAGCCCGTTTCTGCTGCTCGACTACGGCGCGCCGAGGGAATTCCCGCCGACGGCGAACGCGCGGCGGGGCGTGGGTCCGCACCCGCACCGCGGATTCGAGACCGTCACGATCGCCTTCCAGGGCAGCGTGGCCCACCACGACTCGACCGGCAAGGGCGGCGTGATCGGGCCCGGCGACGTCCAGTGGATGACGGCAGCCTCCGGGATCCTGCACCGCGAGTACCACGAGGAGAGCTTCGCCCGCCGCGGCGGCACGATGCAGATGGCTCAGATCTGGGTCAACCTGCCGAGGGCTCACAAGATGGACCCGCCCGGCTATCAGACCATCACCGCGGACCGGATCGGCGCTGCGAACCTGCCCAACGGCGCGGGAACCGTGCGCGTGATCGCGGGCGAGTACCTCGGCGTGCGTGGTCCGGCGAAAACGTTCACACCGGTCACCATGCTCGACGTCCGGCTGGTCGAGAAGGGGCGCGCGGACATCGACGTTCCCGCCCGCCACAACGCGGCGCTGCTGGTCATGAAGGGCGAAGTCGCCGTCAGCGGCGAGTCCGCGTCCGAAAACGAGTTCGTCGTCTTCGCCAACGCGGGCGAGCGCATCGCCGTCGAGGGGAAGGCCGAGGCGCATCTGCTGCTGCTCGGCGGCGAACCGATCGAGGAGCCGGTCGTCTCCTACGGCCCGTTCGTCATGAACACGGAAGGAGAGATCCGCCAGGCGATGGCCGACTTCCAGGCCGGCAAGTTCGGCGAGCTCGAGGACTGAGACCTACGCCTTCCGCAGCTTCCTCTGGATCCAGTAGACGGGGATCCCGAGGCCGATGAACGCGAGGCCCAGGATCGATTCGCGGGGTGTGGCGACCAGGGTGTTGAGCACGATCGCGAAGGCCGTGGCCGCGAAGAGGAGCGGGACGAGCGGGTAGCCGGGCACGTGGAAAGGCCGCGGAAGCCCCGGCTCCTTGCGGCGCAGAGCGATGACCGAGAGGACCGCGAGCGCGTAGAAGATCCACCCGCCGAAGATCACGTATGTGAAGAGCTGCGAGAAGCCTCCGATGAAGAGGACCAGGAACGCCGACCACAGGCCCTGGAACAGGAGCGCCTCGACCGGAGTGCGCCAGCGCGGGTGGACGCGCGAGACGCGCTCGATAAAGAGGCCGTCCTTGGCCATCTGGTAATAGGCGCGCGGGCCCGCGAGAATCAGCGCGTTCATCGCGCCCAGGATCGAGCAGAGGATCGCCGCGGTCAGGAGCTTCCCGCCCCACTCGCCGGTGATCCGCGTCATCGCGGCCAGCGCGACGCGGTCGGTCGCGGCGATCTCCGCCGGCGTGAGCACCCGCATGTACGCGAGGTTGGCCAGGAGATAGAGCGTGATGACGATGGCGACGCCCAGGATCACGCCGCGCGGAAAATTCTTCTGCGGCTCGTGGATCTCACCGGCCGCGAAGCTGATGTCGTGCCAGCCCTCGTATGCCCAGAGCACCGCCACGAGGGCCACGCCCACCGCCGCCGCGGGAACGGGCCCCGACGGCAGCGGGGGTACGGCCGTCGACACGGCCGTTCCCGGACCGGGCAGGAGAAAGATCACCGCGACCATGACGACGAGCCCGCCGACCTTCAGAGCCGTCAGGACGTTGCCGACGCGCGCGCCGTTCTTGACTCCGACGATGTTGATCCACGTCAGCAGCGCGATCGCCGCGATGCTCGCGAGCTTGGACGTCACTGGCGTCAGCGGCACGAACGCCCCGAGATAGATCGGGAAGGCCGCGCCGAGCGTCGCGATCGAGCCGGACGTTGCCACCGTGAAGAGCATCCAGCCGCAGAGGAATCCCCAGAGAGGGCCGAAGCCCCGGTGGATGAACGTGTAGATGCCGCCGGCCTCCGGCAGAGCCGCGCCGAGCTCGGCCAGCGACAGCGCGCCCAGCATCGTCAGGATGCCGCCGATCACCCAGACCGCCAGCATCCACCCGGGGGTGTGGACGGCGCGCGCGATCTCCGACGGAACGAGAAAGATCCCGGAGCCGATGATCGTGCCGACGACGAGGTTGATCGCGTCGAACAGCGTGAGGTCGCGCCGGAGCCCGTGTTCCTGGTCGGCGTGCGGCATTTTCCCTATCCTATCGTCGGCGCCGCGGACCGTCGCCGAGCCGACAGAGCCAGACCCGCCAGCGTCACGACGGCGATCGCTCCTCCGGCGAGAAACCTCGGGTCGGAATACTTGCCGTGGAGCTTGTGGCGGCCCGCCGGAACCGGCAGCCCCAGGAACGCTAGATCCGAAGGCGCGGCGGAGATCGGGTTTCCGTCGAGCTCGAGCTTCCAGTTCGGGTCGAACGTCACCGAAAGCTGAAGCCACGCCGGGTGCTCCGTCTCCACGTCGAGCTCGAACTCGTCGGGAGCGAGCCACTCGAGCGCGCCGACGGCGTGGCGTCCGGGAGCCGAGGGCGCGACGGCTTCCCCCTCGACGGCGGCCACCTCGTCGATCGGGAACGTCTCCGTCAACATGCCGCCGAGGGCCTGGCCGGGATCGGAAACGCCGGCAGTTCGGAAGAAGAGGCGCGCCGGCGCGGAATCCTTCAGTCGATAGAAGCGGCGAGCGCCGGAGCCTTCGCCGAGGAGCTCGAGCTCCGGCCGGCCCGCGGCGGCGGGGTCGGCGGTGTCCACGACGCGGACGTCGGCGAGGCGCAGCAGCGAGACCTTTCGGGGGTCGGAGAAGGACAGGCGCTGCGTCGTCTCCGCGAGCCCGCGCGAGCGGGCGTCGGAGAACTGATCCACGTCCGTGTTGCCGGCGTACGAGAGACCGAACAGCGTGCCGGTGAAGGCGCGGAACGGATCCACTTCGTTGGTCGCTTCGTGGTCGTAATAGAAACGGCCGTCGCGCTGCTGGAGGAGGACGGGAGCCACGACGCGCCGCTGCGCGCGGAACCACGCGAGCGAGGTCGCGGGGACGCTCCCGACGACGCGCGGCAGACGTTCGGTGACGAGCAGTCCGATGAGCAGCGCCGGAACCGCGGGAGCGAGGCGCGGGCGCCCGGACAGCCACAGGATCGCGAGCAACGCCGCGGCCGTCGCGACGCCGAAGAGCGCCTCGTGCGCGAGCGCGCGCCGCACCGAGACTTCGGCGGTCGGCGGGAAGCTCGATTCGAGAAGACCCGTCGACCGCATGGCGCGAAGCACGGATCCGGGGGAAGCGACGATCGTCGCTCCGAGCGTCGCCGAAAGTGCGAGCGCGGCCCACGCGATGGCGCGCGGAACCGCGATGTTTCGGAGCGCGCCGCGGCGCAGCTCGTCGAGGCCCACGCCGGCCAGCGCCGCGAGACAGAGGGTCGCGCCGAGCTGCCACTTCTCCGGGTAGCGCAGTGTCGTGAACGGAGGCAGACGCAGGAGGTGCCCTGCGCCCGGGAGAAAGCCTCCGAAGGAAAGCACCATGAAGAGTCCGGCCGTGACGGCGAGGCGCCGGCCGAACGGGCGGCGCAGCGCCAGAGGCAGGAGCGCCCACGGCAGGAGCCCGACGGCGACGGAGAGAAGGTACGGCGTCGAGCCGTTCGAGATCCCGCCTCCCCAGTAGGTCAGCGGCTCGGCGGCGGCAGGGTCGCCGAGGACCCCGGGCCACAGGAACTCGACCAGCCGCGCCGGCGAGAACGAGAGGAATCCCGGCGCCGTCGAGAGCCGCCATCCGAGACCCCGCGGGGTTCTCGGGTAGAGCCCGGCCGCGGGAACCAGGAGCGGCGCTGCGATCAAGGTCCCGCACATCAGTGCCAGGACCGCGCGGCCGAGGTTTCGAGGCCAGGGCTTCGCGGCCGAACAGATGACGAACAGGATGGCGACCTGGACCGCGATCTCCGGACTTCCGGAAAGAATCGCGAGCGCGAAGAGGAGCGCCGCGCCCGCGAAGACGTTGCCTCCGGGGGGGCCCTCCGAAAGTCGCGCGCCGGCCGCGGCCATGGGCAGGAAGACGATCGCGCCGAAGAGGTGCGGCGGGAAGCTCGAAAGCGTCGTGCCGACCGGGCCCGAAAGCGAGACCGCCGCCGCCGTGAGCCATGCTCCCGTCGGACCGATTCTCACGGCGCGCATGGCGGCGTAGGCCGCGAGCGGCATCAGGAGCAGCCGCGCGAGGAGCAGGATCTTTACCCCTTCGAGCCAGCCGCCGAAGATCGCCACCAGCAGCGAATCCGGCAGGAAAACGCCGGCGTTGGGGTTGGCGGCGAGCGGCGCTCCGCCGGCCAGGTGCGGGTTCCAGGCCGGGAAGTGGCCCGACCTCCACTGCTGCGCGACCTCGACGAGCAGCGGCGCCGAGAAGAAGGAGAGGTCCCGGAAGTAGAACATCCGGTCCCGGAGCACGAAGCCTCCCCACTGCGCCAGGAAGAGGAGAAGAAGAAGCGCGACGGCGATGCCGTCTCGGCGCCGATCCGAGAGGCGCGGGTCGCTGCGACTCGTCAAACGCGCATGGCCCGCGACGTTTGTACCACGGAAGGGGTCAGGTCTCGTTTTTTCGGATTTCGAACAGCTTTCTGTCCAGGTCGCCCGAAATCCGAAAAAACGAGACCTGACCCCCGCTACTTCGGAAGCCGGCTCTCCAGCTCCTGCATTCGCTTCTCGAGCTCGTGGATCCTCTGCTCGAGCGCGCGCCGGCTCTCGAAGAGCGGCGCGGTTGGGGGCTCGGGTGGCACCGGAGGCTCGGGCGGTTCGGGCGGAGAGATCCAAACGCGCTTGCCGCGTTTGCCGATCCCGAGGTCGCCGACGCGCATTTCGTCGCGCGGGCGCTCCGCGACTTTCACCGCGAGAGTTTTCTTCGACCCTCCGCGAAGGACTTCGACCTGGATGGTCTCGCCGTCCTTCCTGGTGCGCACGGCGCGCGAAAGCTGCCGGGGCGAGGCGATCGCGCTGCCGTCTACCGCCGTCACGATGTCGCCGACGGCCAGGCCGGCTTTCTCGGCGGGACCGTCCTTCTCGACGCTGCCTACGAAGACGCCGGCGTCCTCGGGCGCGCCGAAATGCTTCCGCAGCTCCGGAGTCATCGGGATCGGACGCACGCCGATGTATCCGCCGGCGGAGATCCACTGGAGATTGCCGGGCAGCTCGAAGTCCTGGAAGTCGTTGAAGTCGGCGAAGAGCTCGGGATCGAAGTCCCCGTCGACGAATACGCTGTCGTCGTCGCCCACCACGATTTTCTGCTCGGGCGTTTTGACGACGACTTTCTTTTTCTCCTTGTGCACCTTGGGCGGAGGCGTGGGATCGTCGCCGGCGGATACCCGGGATGCGGTCGGAACGACGAGGAGAAGGGCGAGAAGCGCGATCTTCAGGCGAGACTTCGTCATGGGTCCTCCCTGTCGAAGAGGGGAGACGCCGGCAGGCCGGGAAGGTTACGGCTTCTTGCGGGCCGGTCGCGGCGTGGCCGCGGGTGCCGGCTTTTCCGGTTTCTCGACCGCGGCGGTGTCCAGTCTCCAAACGCTCCCGCCTCCCGTCGCGACGAGAAGCCGGCCGGGGGAGGAAGGATCCACAGCGAGCGTCAGGACGTCCGGATGCGGCGGCTCTCCGCCGATCCGCGCCCAGCTGGCGCCGCCGTCGGTCGAGCGGAAGACGCCCTTTTTCCAGACGGCCGCGTCGATCGCGCTTCCGTCGGGATCGATCCGCAGGAATTGCACGCTGACGCGGCCGAGCTTCCCGGCGGGAGTCCACGTCGCGCCTCCGTCCCGGCTCTGGAAGACCCCCTCCCCTTCGGTGCCGGCGTAGATCGCCTTCGACGACGGATCCACGGCGATGCACTGGACGCGGGAGTACGGGATTCCCGATCCGGACTTCGCCCAGGTCTTCGCGCCGTCGGTCGTCTTGAAGAGTCCGGCGTACGTGCTCGCGAAGAGGGTCCCCGCGGCTCCGGGCATGGCGGCGAGCCCGAAGAGACCGTTGATGCTGCCGCCCCGCTCGAGCTCGGCGGGCATCTCGGTCCAGGACTTGCCGCCGTCGGTGGACTTGTAGATCGTGTCGGCGTCGCGGCCGTAGACGACGGCCGGGTCGGCCCCGTCGAACACGATCGCCTGCACGCCGCCCGCCGCGACGATGTCCTTGTGCGCGAGCGTCCACTTCTCGCCGGCGTCCTGGCTCCGGTAGATCCCTTCGTCGGCGCCCGCGATCAGGATCTTCGGCCCGCCCGGCGTGATCGCGATCGAGCGCACGTCGGTCGTCTCCATTCCCTCGCCCTTGCGCGTCCAGGTCTTTCCGCCGTCGGTCGTCTTCGTGACGTTGCCTTGCACGGAGCCGAGATAGATCGTGCCGGGCGCGGAGGCGTCCACGGTCAGCGCGTTGACGCCGACCGCGCGGAGCCCGCCGGACGCCGGCAGCCAGTTTCGCCCTCCGTCGATGGTCTTCAGGACGCCGTCGCGGTTGGTGCCGGCGTACATCGCACCCGAGGGATCGAGCGCGAGTGCGCTGAAGTTGATCCAGTTGAATCCCTTCGCGACGTCCGTCCACCTGCGCCCGCCGTCCTCGGTCTTGATGACGCGGTTGGGAATGGCGACCCAGAACGTGAACGCGTCCTTCGGATCGAACGCGAAGGCCGACGCTCCCTCGTGCTTCCAGCTTCCGGGCTGCGCCTCCGACCACTTTTCCCCGGAATCGTCGCTCTGGAAGAACGCGGAGCTGGTTCCGGCGAAGATCGTCGACGGGCGGGAGGGCTGGACCGCCAGGACCCGGACGTGCTCGCTGTCGATGCCCGTGTTCGACGGACCCCAGTTCACGCCGCCGTCGGTCGACTTGAACACGCCTTCGCCGCCGAGGCCCGCATAGAGCGTCGACGGCGTCTTCGGGTCCAGGGCGAGCGCGAAGATCCTGTGGTTGTGGGGGAAGCCCGCGGTCGAGCGCTTCCAGGTCGCGCCTCCATCGGTGGTTCGATGCACTCCGTCGAGCGGTCCCGTGTCCCCCGCCACGTAGACCGTGCCTTTCGGATCGATCGCGATCGCGGTCCACGACTGCCGGTCGGCGTCGAGCACGCGCTTCCACGTGGCGCCGCCGTCGCCGCTGCGAAAGACGCCATGCGAATCGGTCGCCGCCCACACGGTCGAGGGCTTCGACGGTTCGAGGGCCACGGCGGCGACGACCGAGTCACGCGGAATGCCCGACAGCGGACGCCACGTCGCCGCTCCGTCGGTCGACTTGAAGAGGCCGCCGCCCGAGGTTCCCGCGTAGAGCGTGCCCGGCGCCGATGGATCCAGGACGAGCACGTCGACCTGTCCCGCCTCCGGACCGATCGGCGTCCACGCATCCGCGGCTCTCGCCCGCGGCGCGGAAAGCGAGAGGGCGAGGGCCAGGCAGAGCGCGGCATTCGCAGGAAAGCGTCGCGTCATCGTGTGTCCTCCTCGGATCGGTAGGCAGCAGTGTAACCGAGCCGACGCCTGATAGCCTCTGCGCCGAATGCGCCGCGGCCGGCTCGTCGCGCTCCTCGCCCTCGCCCTGACGTCCTCCGCACTGGCGCAGGGGCCTTCCGCCGACTGGCGAACGCTGTCGACGCCGCATTTCCACGTTTCCTTTCCGAGCGAATTCGAGGCGTTCGCGAGGCATGCGGGCGAGTCGCTCGAAGCCGCTTATCCCCGGGTGATCGCGAGCATCGCCGGATCTCCGCCGCTTCCCATCGAGGTCGTCGTGCGCGATCCGCGCGGCACGGCGAACGGAGCCGCGATCCCGTGGCTCGATCGTCCCCAGATCGTTCTCTGGGCGTATCCGCCGGACGCCGACTCCGACACCGGACGCTTTTCGGACTGGATCGACATTCTCTCGGTACACGAGCTCGCCCACGTCATCCACCTCGCTCGGCCGGGCGAGGGACCGCTCTCGCTCGCCGCGCGATTCTCGCCGGCGCCGCTGGGGCCGCTGGTGTTTCGCTGCCCGCGCTGGGTCTACGAAGGGTACGCGACGCGGCTCGAGGGAGAGCTGACGGGATCGGGCCGCCCGGGCTCGGCGTATCAGGAGATGGTTCTGCGGCAGCTCGCCGTCGAGGGCAAGCTTCCTTCGTACGGAAAGCTCTCGTTGACGCGAGGCTGGCTCTCAGGATCGCTCGCGTACCTCGTCGGCTCGGCGTATCTGGGCTGGCTGGATGCGCGCGGGGGAGCGGACCGTCTGCCCGAGCTCTGGAGAGCCCTCGAGGGCTGGCGGAGCTTCGACGCCGCGTTTCGCTCGGTCTTCGGAGACGCGCCGGAGCCGCTCTACGAGAAATTCCTCGGCGAGGCGAAGGCGCGAGCGCAGGAGCAAGCCGGCCGTCTCGAGAAGGATGGCCTGGTCGAAGGAGAGCTCTGGAGGCGCCTCGAGGGCGGAACGGCGTCGCTGTCGGTGAGTCCGGACGGGACACGGCTCCTCGCCCGGCGCGACTCGAGTCCGCGGTCGAGCTCGCTGGCCGTCTGGGAGGTCGCGGACGGCTCCTCGATCGAGATGCCGCCGCGCTGGACGCTGCCGCGCGCGAACGGCTATTCCGCGTCCGATCCGCGATGGTTGCCGGACGGCCGAGAAATTCTGTTCGCACGGCGGGCGCCCGATGCCGAGGGCGTGTTGATCTGGGACCTGTATCTGTGGAATCCGAGCGCGGGAACGGTGCATCGAGTCACGCGCGGCGCGGGGGTCGCCGACGCGGACCCTGCGCCCGACGGCCGGCACGCCGTCGCCGTGCGGAACCGGTTTGGAATCTCCTCACTCGTCACTGTCGATCTCGAGACAGGAACCGTGACGCCAATCCCGGCGTCGGCCGGATCCGGATCGGAAGGCGGCTGGCTCGTCTGGAGCCATCCGCGCTTTTCGCCGGACGGCCGCGAGATCGCCGTGCTGGCGCACCGGGAAGAACGCTGGCGCCTGGTGCGACTGCCGGCGCAGGGCGGCGCGGCGATCGAACTGGCGCTTCCCGGCGAGGCGGTCGCGCAACCGGCCTGGAGTCCCGACGGAACACGGATCTGGATCGCGGCCGACGGATCCGGGATCTGGAACCTCTATGAAATCCCTGTTGTCGGCGGAGAGGCTCGGGCGCGCACGCGCGTCACCGGCGGGGCCTTCTCACCCGCGCCCGCGCCGGACGGAAGGTCCGTCTACTTTCTCGAGTTCACGGCGAAAGGGATCGACATCCGGCGGCTGGATCTCGAAAAATCGCAGCCCGTCGAGCTCGCCCCCCTCACCCTCTCCCTTACCGCCGCGCGTGGCGCGGCGTTCCCTACTGCTGTGGGTCTGCCTTCGGTGGTCGGGTCCCCCCCAGGGGGGAGAGGGAATCCGGCTTTCTCCCTTTCCCCCCGGCGGGGGGAGAGGGTAGGGGTGAGGGGGTCCGCCCCTACTCCGTCTGGCGCTCCATGACCCTCCGCCCGCTCCTCGGCTTCTCCGTGAGCCCTTCGGGCAACTCCGCGCAGATCGGTGTCGAAGGCGCAGACGTCGTCGGACGTCTGCGCTGGCTTGCCGCCGGATCGGTCGGCGACGCCGCCGGACCGCGCGGGGGCGCTCTCGCGGCGGCCTGGCGCGCGTCGCTTCTGGAAGTTTCCAGCTCCCTCTTCTCGGCCATCGAGAAACCGGGCCGACAGAGTCTCGTCGCCAGGCCCGAGCTCGACGAAGAACGCGCGGGCGGATTTCTCGGACTCTCCTGGAGTTGTCCCTTCGCGTGGGGAGGCGTGCGCGCCGAGATGGGCGGCGGCGGGACGCGCGTCGATGCGTTCGACACGGGAAACCGATTCTGGCGGTCGCTGGGCTCGGCGGCCGGGCGCGTCGCCTATCGCCGAACGCGCGACGGCTACGGCTTCGGCGCCGACGCCGAGGCGCAGGGCTCGGCCGGAACGACCGACGAGCGGTTCTGGAGCCAGGGCTTCGTCGGCGCGCGCGTCTCGGGACTGACCCCCTTCGCGAGCCTTTCGGCCGGCGCGCGGACCGGAGGAACCACGGGCGAGCCGACGGTCTTCGATCTCTTCTCGATCGGCGGAGTCCCATCGACCATCCTGCCGCCCGGCCTGGATCGCAATCGCATCGCCAGTCCGGCGCTGCCCGCCGCGGTCCAGCTCGGCGAAAGGTTCGAGACCTTCCGCGCGGAGCTCGAAGGGGAAGAAGTCCCCGTCGTCCTCTACGGCGAGTGGCTCCGCGCCTGGAGCGGCCCCGTGCGGCCTCCCGCGATCCGCGTCGCGGGAGCGGAGGTCCGCCTCGAGCGTCTCGTGCCGCCCGAGGCGGATCGGCGCGTGACGTTTCGCGCCGGTGTCGCCTACGTGTCGAGCGACGCGCCGCGCATCCGGTCGACGCGGGGGTATGCGTACATGGTGTATCGGCCGTGAGGCGTTGGGGTCAGGTCTCGTTTTTTCGGGTTCCTACTACTTCTCGGCGTCGGTTACAGCGTGCCGGAACCTTCGAAAAAACGGAGACCCCTAGTCCTGGTAGTACTGCCGGGCGTAGACGTATCCCTTGCGCCCGACGAGCTCGACCTCGATCGTGTGATCCCCGCGCGTTCCGGGAGGCTTGACGATCACGAGGATGTACCGCCCGGCGATCGTTCGCCGGACCAGCTCCATCGCGAGCGATGGGAAGAGGTGCGTTTTCTCGTAGCGTCCGCCC
This sequence comes from uncultured Acidobacteriota bacterium, assembly GCA_963733815.1. Taxonomy (GTDB): domain Bacteria; phylum Acidobacteriota; class Thermoanaerobaculia; order UBA5066; family Gp7-AA6; genus DAHUXD01. The sequence goes on from CAVTEG010000009.1 coordinate 330,569, forward strand.
GTCAGCTGGGAGACCTGCTTCAGGTAGTCCTCGAGCGTGTGGAAATCCGCGTCGGCGACGTCGAGGGTGAAGAGGTTCGCCCGAGCGCGGCCGAGCGCGTAGACCATGTCGTTGTACGCCTGAGTCTCCGACGCGGTCGGACCCATGATGCCGCCGACGGTCGAGCCCAGGCCCCACCCGAAGAAGATGAGAGACTTTCCGCCCGGAATCGGCTCGAGAGATCGCGCCAGGACCTCAATCGCCCGATCCGGAACCGCGGCCTTTTTCGCCGCGGCGCGATCCAGGTGGCGCGCGATCGAGGGCCGGCCGGACATGTCCGGCTCGGGCGGCGCCGACGTGCGGATCGAGGCCTCGATCGCCCGCGCGACTTTCTCGTGATCGTCGGTGAAATCCTGGCGCAGCTTCAGCTGCGAGTCGAAGGACGCGACCGCGACGCGGTCCGTCGGCAGGAGCGTGTCGAGGAAGCGCTTGGCCTGCTGCACCATCCGCAGGAGGCCGTGCAGGCGCGTGGTCTGACTGCCGTCGTGCTGGAAGAACAGCACGATGAGCCGGCCGGGCGGCGTGTCCTGGCGGAAACGTTCGGCTTCGTCCGTCTCGACACCTACGAGCGCGGACGCGTCGTTCTCCGGCTTGTCGGCGGGAAGCCACTCGACATCCTCGAGGATGGCCGAGCGGCCGTCGACCTTGACCCGGAAGTCCTGCGGAGTCAGTCCCGGGATCGGGTTCCCGTCCGAGCCGATCACGTGCGCGTCGATCACGACGCGTTCGACGACCACCTCTTCCTGGACGGCGCCGGCACGATCCGAGGGTTTCTCCTGCGCGGCCGCCACCGAGCCGATGCCCGCGAGAACCAGAGCGGTCCGCGAGAACTTCACACCGCTAGGCTAGCAGCACGGCGACTGGTCCCTGTTTTCGGCTGGTTCGTCCCGGCCAGGACGCGGGACTCGATAGAATGCCTCGCGCCCAACAACATGCCACTGTCGATTGGAACCCGCCTGGGCCCCTACGAGATCCTCGCACCCCTCGGCGCGGGCGGGATGGGCGAGGTCTACCGCGCGCGGGACACGCGGCTGCGGCGCGAGGTGGCGATCAAGATCCTCCCCGCCCGCCTTTCCGACGATCCCGAGCGCGTCCTGCGCTTCGAGCGCGAAGCGCGCGCGGCGTCGGGGCTGAACCACCCCGCGATCGTCACCATCTACGACATCTCGACCGTCGATTCGATATCTCTGATCGTCATGGAGCTGGTCGACGGCCGGCCTCTGCGAAGCCTGCTCGACTTCCAGCCCCTTCCGTTGAAGCGCCTGCTCGGGATCGCCGCGCAGGTCGCCGATGGTCTCGCCAAGGCCCACGGCGCGGGGATCGTGCACCGGGATCTCAAACCCGAGAATCTGATGGTCACCGACGACGGTTTCGTCAAGATTCTCGACTTCGGCCTGGCCAAGCTGGCCCAGCCGGAGGGAGAGGACAACGTCACGCAGACGCCGACGGTTTCCGGCGCGACCGAACCCGGGATCGTCATGGGAACGATCGGCTACATGTCGCCCGAACAGGCGCTCGGCAAGCCGCTCGATTTTCGGTCGGATCAGTTCTCGTTCGGCTCCGTGCTCTATGAGATGGCGACGGGCCGGCGGGCGTTTTCTCGGGGCAGCGCACCGGAGACCCTGACCGCCATCATCCGCGACGAGCCCGAGCCGATGGGGAGTCTCTCGCCGGTGGCACCGGCGCCGCTGAGGTGGGTCATCGAGCGCTGCCTCGCCAAGAGCCCCGAGGATCGTTACGCTTCGACGCGGGATCTCGCCCGCGACCTCGCGACGCTGCGGGACCGGCTCTCCGAAACGAGCTCCGCTGCGTCGGCCTCGGGCATCGCGGCTCCCGCGCCGACCCCGGCGCACCGCGCGCTGCGCGCGATTCCCTGGGCGATCGCCATCCTGCTCGCCGCGGGGCTGGGATGGCTGGTTTCTGCGAGCTCCCGGTCGAAGGCGCCGGCGCTCGCGCCGATGCGCTTTTCGGTGACGCTGCCGCCGGGCGTGGTGTTGAGTCAGAGCGACATCGAGTCGCACTCTTCGATCTCGCCCGACGGGCGCTGGCTGGTCTTCGTCGGGTCCTCCGGCGAGAGGGAGCAGCTCTACCTACGAGCCATCGACTCGATCGAGGCGCATCCGCTCGCCGGGACCGACGGAGCCATCTCGCCCTTCTGGTCGCCGGACAGCCGCAACATCGGCTTCTTCGCCGACGGCAAGCTCCAGAGGATTTCCGTGGCCGGCGGAGCTCCGCAGGTCATCTGCGACGGCGGCATCGAGGCCCTGCCGAACTGGGGCTCTTCCGGCCAGATTCTGTTCATTCAGCTCGGGCAACCGAGCCGCGCCGGTATCTGGGCCGTCGACGCCGGCGGCGGTGAACCGCGTCGGATACGGGCGCTCGACGCTGCCCGCAACGAGAGCGCGGACCTCTGGCCCCGCTTTCTGGCCGACGGACGTCACTTCCTCTTCACGACCCTGGATCCGTCGCTGGAGCGTGGGCGGCTTCCGCTGCGGCTGGGGTCCCTCGACTCGACATCGGAGACCGCCATCGGGCAGGTTCCGTCGCGGTTCGAGGTCGCATCCGGCCACCTGCTCGTCGTGCGCGAGGGAGTGCTCCTGGCGCAACCCTTCGACGGACAGCGACTTACGGGCGAGCCGGTGGCCCTTGCCAATCACGTCTACCAGTTCAACGGGCCGCTGATGGCCGGCTTCTCGGCGTCGCAGACCGGCACCATCGCTTACGAGCTCGCCACACGGCCGAGCCGGGTCTCGTGGCTCGACCGGCACGGTGCGGTGCTCGAGACGCTGCCGGTCACCGGGGCGATCCTGTCCCTGAGGCTTTCGCCCGACGGCCGGCGTGTCGCGCTGGGGATCGACGACGAGAAGAAGGGCTCCTCCGACATCTGGACCTACGACTTCGAGAGGCGCCTCCCGGCTCGCGTCACGCTCGACCCCCGCGACGAGAAAAACCCGATGTGGTCGGCCGACGGCCGGACGATCTACTTCCGTTGCGACTGGCACGGCCCGCCCGACGTCTGCCGCGTGACGGTCGGCGCGCCGGAGACCGCGGCCCCGTTCGTCGTGCGACCGGGCGTCCAGTTTCCGGAGGACGTCTCGCCGGACGGACGGTCTCTGGTCTTCGCCGAGTTCATCCGCCGTACGAACGGCGACCTTTGGCTGTTTCCGCTGACGGGGGAGGGACAGGCGGTGGCCCTGACGCAGGCGCCCTTCGACGAAAAAGGCGCGCGCTTCTCACCGGACGGCCGATGGCTGGCGTACTACTCCAACGAGTCCGGTAACCGCGAGGTGTACATCCGCCCCGTGGCTGAGACCGGAGAGAGGATCCGCGTCTCCTCCAGCGGAGGCACGATGCCCCGTTGGCGCCGCGACGGGCGGGAGCTCTTTTATCTCTCCCCGGACAAGGCGGTGATGTCGGTCCCGCTCGGCTCCGGGGACCGGCCGCAGCCAGGTGTCGCGACGACTCTCTTCCGGGTCGACGGCGTCGTGCGCGACTTCGACGCGGCGGCCGACGGCCAGCGCTTTCTGGTGGACATCGCCGAACCCGATCCGGCGCCCATTCTGGTCCTGGCGAACTGGCCCTCCTTGCTCTCGCGGTAGAGGCTCCGACCGCGCGTCCGCCTCGTCGGTTCTGCCGCTACGAGACGCGGTGCTCGGAGGATGCCGGAAGATCGATCACGCGCTCGGGAAACTGGTCGTGAAACGTCTTCGCGATGTGACAGTTCCAGCAGACCGCGTAGTGCGTCGACAGGACCGCGGGCAGCCTCTCGGGAGCCACGTCGTTCCATTCGACGGTCTTCCCGTCGGGCGACAGAAGCGCGGGTTTGTTGTCGAAGCCGTGGATCGCGGGAATCGGCTGGCCGCAGATCGCGCAGGTCGCGCCGTCGTACCAGTGAACCAGGATGTTCCGGACGAGGCACTCCGCCGGAGCGGACTCGATTTGAGCCAGGCATTCCTGGCCGCAATGCTGTTTCTCCGGCCAGCGGGTGCAGGACTCCAGGCGCAGCTCCGGCCCGCCGACGAAGGTCGTGGCGGCGGCGTGGCCTTTGTCCACGCGCACGGCGGCGGGCTCGCAGGTCTCGGGGCAGGTGATGAGACGTGTGCCGCGGTATGTCATATAGGTCCGCACGGCGAGGATCACTAACGGAATCATCGAAAGACCCAGAAGGACGAGGAAGATGGTGAAGAGCGTCATGGCGCACCCCCGGATTTTGAGGTTAGGCGGGCACGAGGGCCGAGCGCATGATCCATCTGCATCAGATCCGGCCTAACGGGCATCCTTGTAGACCTTGCCCTCCTTCATCACAAAGGAGATGTTCTCGAGGACGCGGACGTCGGAGAGCGGGTCTCCTTTGACGGCGATCAGGTCCGCGCGTTTGCCGGGCTCGAGCGAGCCCGCGTCGTTGCCGCGGCCGATCAGGTCGGAGGCCGAGACCGTCGCCGAGCGGATCGCCTCCATCGGCGTCTGGCCGTACTTGACCTGCCACGCGAACTGGCGCGCGTTCAGGCCGTGCGGGAAGTTGCTGACGTCGGTGCCGAACGCGATCTTCACGCCCGCCTGCGCGGCCTTCTTGAAGGCCTGGCGCTGGATCTCGTCGGCTTCGGGCTGCTTCTCGGCGAAGTCGCTCGGGTAGCCGGCCTGCGCTCCTTGCCGGATCCACTCGGCGTCGTAGATGTCGGCCACGAGGTAGGTACCGTGCTCCTTCATCAGGCGGATTCCCTCGTCGTCGAGATACGTCCCGTGCTCGATGGAAGCGACGCCGGCCTTGACCGCGAGCTTGATCCCTTCGGCCGAGTGCGCGTGCGCGGCCACCTTCAGTCCCTTGTGCGTGGCTTCCTCGACGGCCGCCCGGATCTCGTCGTACGAGTACTCGACCGCTTGCGGGTTGGAGCCGTGCGTGAGGAAGGCGCCGGTTGCGAGGATCTTGATGACGTCGACGTCGTGCTGGGCGATGTCGCGCACGCGCTGGCGGACCTGGTCGACGCCGTCCGCAATTCCGAACCGCAGGTCCCAGGGCAACCCGATGTCGGGAGCGAGACCCGTGGACATCGTTCCGCCGCCTCCGGTGATCGTGAGGTAGGCGCCGGCGACGAACATGCGCGGGCCCGGAAAATCCCCCCTCGCGATGGCGTCGCGCATCGCGACGTCGACGAAGGCGCGATAGGAGCCGACGTCGCGGACGGTGGTGAACCCCGCCTCGAGCGTCGCCTTCGCGTTGGGCACGGATTCGAAGGCGCGGTCCGCGGCGGACTTCTTCACGTCGGACAGCGGATCCTTGTCGTGGACGTAGTCGCCGACGAGGTGCGTGTGGCAGTCCATGAGCCCGGGAAGGACGGTCATGCCGGAGAGATCGATCACTTTCGCGCCCGCGGGAACGGCGATCGAAGGACCGACCGCCCTGACCCGCCCGTTCTCGATCAGGATCACGCTGCCGGAGGAGACCGAGCCCGACTTCGGATCGATGAGGCGGCCGGCCTTGACCGCGACGAGCGCCGGCGGCTCCGCCGCCCGCAAGGCGGGCGCGAGGCAGAGCAACGAGAGAGCGAGGCGAGCGCGTTTCATGGCGTCCTTTCGTGAAGGAAAAGCGCGCCGATTCTACGGCGGGCCGACATGACCGAGGGTCGCCATGCAGTAGAGTCGCGCCCGATGGCGCAGGAAGGGCTGCCCTTTTCGACGGCGTATCCGACAGTCGAGTCGCTGCGGGCCCTGGCCGAGATGTGGAACGCCTCGCCTTCGATGAAGCACTTCGGCGCGAAACTCGACTTCGAGCGCGTCGACCGCGTGCGCGCCGTCATCGATCCGGTCCTCGACTTTCACCGCGGAGGACTCGGCACGGATGCCGTCAACGGCGTGGTGCTCGCCGGCCTTTTCGATCTCGTTGTCGGAACGGTCGGGTGGCTGACGCGCCCCGACACGAGGTCGGCCACGGTGACCCTCGCGATGTCTTTCTACCGACCGACGCGCGGAAATCGGATCGTCGCGGAGGCGCGGCTCATCCGCGCCGGGATGAACCTCGTCTTCGCGGCGGCCGAGATCCTCGACGGGGACGGGAAGGCCACCGCCCGCTGCGAGGGAACCTGCGCGATCGCGCTCGGCAAGTCCGACAGCCAGGAGATCTACGAGCGCATGCGCGGCGGGGGAGTGGCGCCGTAGGCCGTCACCCGCCGCGCCTCAGGCGGGGATGTCGCAGGGCGCCGCCGCCGGCGGCGGTCCGGGCGGGTCGTCGTCGCCGAGCTCGCGGCGCAGCGCCTCCAGCCGCTCCCGCAGCTCCCGCAGGCGAGCGCTCTGTTCGGGCCGGGCGGCCAGGTTGACGGTCTCGTCCGGATCGGTCCGGAGGTCGTAGAGTTCCCACTCCTCGGGCTGCTCGTAGAAGTGGATGAGCTTCCAGCGCTCCGTCCGCACCCCGCGGTTCTTGCGCACGCAATGCGCGGCGGGGTACTCGTAGTACTCGTAGAGGAACGCATCCCGCCAGGGCATCAGGCGTCCCTCGAGGATCGGCACGAAGCTGACGCCGTGGAGGCCTTTCGGAGGCGGAACGCCGGCCAGCTCGAGCAGGGTGGGTGCCAGATCCACATTGAGCACCATGTGCTCGGAGTCGACGCGGCCCGGGGAGAACCGGGCGGGATAGCGAACCAGCATCGGCACCCGAATCGAGGGCTCGTACATGAGGCGCTTGTCGAAGAGCCCGTGCTCGCCGAGGAAGAAGCCGTTGTCGGACGTGTACACGACGACGGTGTCCCGCGCGAGCCCGGTCTCGTCGAGCACGTCGAGGGCCCGGCCGACGTTCTCGTCGACGGCAAGGAGCACCCGGTAGTAGTTCTTGACCAGCTCCTGGAGGTTTCGGCGGCGGCGTTCCTCGCCGGGGAAGATCCGCGGGCACGCCGCGATGGGCGAAGTCCTTCATGTCGGCGATCGCCATTGTGGCGCGCGCCACGGCCTCCGGCCGGCCGGCCAGCCGGTCGTCGAACGTGCGCGGGGCCGGAATCTCGGTGCCGGCGAACCGGTCCGCGAACCGGGGCGGCGGCTCCCACGAGCGATGCGGCGCCTTGAAGTGGACGAGCAGGCAGAAGTGCTGGTCCGCCTTCTCCGCGGCGCGTCGCAGCCGGAGAACGGCCTGGTCCCCGACGACGTCGCACGAGTGGCCGCGCATCTTGACGATCGCGCCGTTGGCGAGCATGTTCGGATCGAAGTACTCGCCCTGCCAGGGGAAGACCACCCACTCCTCGAAGCCGGAGTCCGACGGGCTGCCGCGCAGGTGCCACTTGCCGACGATCGCCGTGCGGTAGCCTGCACGACGCAGGAGCTCGACGTAGGTCGTCGAGCCTTCGATGCCCTTCTGGTGCTCGAAGGCCGGCGGGTCGGCGTTGGAGATGTAGCCGTGCGCGTGTGAGTAGAGGCCGGTCAGGAAGGAGGCACGGCTGGGACCGCAGAGAGAGTTTGTGACGAAGGCCTGCCGTAGGCGGACGCCCTCACGCGCGATCCGGTCCATGTGCGGGGTCGAGAGGATCGCATTGCCGGCCGCACTCATCGCGTCGTAACGCTGATCGTCGGTCATGAAGACGACGATGTTTGGCGGTCGTTTTTCGACAGCCCGACGGCGTGCCTCAGGGGGCCGGAGGCGGAAACCGAGGGTCGAAGCCGCAAAAATCGCAAGGGCATCGCGCCGGCTGATCGGTTGGCTCACGGAATCGTCTCCTTCGGCATCGAGACGATTCTCCCCCCTCCGCGGAGGCCGTCTCAGCTTCCCAGCAGCTTCGTCGCCTCCCGGACCTGGGCCGCGGCCTTCTCGATGGCGGCGCCCGTCTCTACGGCCGCGGGGTTGACGTCGTCCCAGCGTTTCTGCTCGAGAGCCTCGCGCACCGCCGGGAGTGTCTTGACCCCGTAGCCCGTGTACGCCCCGGGGGCATAGACGAGGTGCCGGTACCACGAGCGGCCGGGAAGTCCCTTCTCGGAGGTCAGGCTGCGTTCGAAGTTCCGGAGAACGGCGTTGAGCGCCTTGCGGCGCGCGGGATCGATCGGCGCCGCGCCGGCGGCGAACGCGGCGTCGAACGCCCGCGTGTACGCGGCAGCCGCCGTGGTCAGCGCGTCGGAGGCGTTCTGGAGCGGTGACAAGTCGAAGTGAGGAACCGGAGGCTCGCGCCGCGGCGCGACGAAGGGCTTTTTCGGATCCGCAACGGCCCAGGGGAGGTTCTCGTCGAGCTGGCGATTCGTCTCCTCGGTCTCGCGCCGCTTCGCGTCGGCGAGGTCGCCGATCTCCTTCACGTAGCGCGCGATCGCCTCGGAGGCCGTGGAGAAGTCCAACGGAAGGATGTCGGCGTTGGCCAGACGCAGCGTCATGGTGCCGGCGCTCTGCGCCAGGGCGCGCGCGTACGTGAAGTCCGTGTCCGAGAACCGCGTGTACCACGTGTAATCGTCGTAGATCGAATGGTAGACCCCGCCGTCGCTTTCACCTCCAAAGCCCAGGTTGAGCGACGCCATGCCGATGTGCTGGAGAAACGGCGTGAAGTCGGAGCCCGATCCCAGCGCCTCGATGCGCAGGAGCGACGCCCGATCCCGTGCCTTCTGCCTGTCCTCGGGCTTGTCGGCGTCGGCGATCTGCTTGAGCTTCTCGCGGGAGAAGACGCTGATCTTCTTCTCGGGATCCTCGACCTCGGTGACCGACGCGCTCACCAGCGGCTCGAGCGTGTGGGACCCGCCGGCGTTCAAGAAGCCCCGGTCGTTGCCGTCGGTGTTGATGTACGCGACCCCCTTGGCGCGGAGCTCCTCGGCATGCGTCTCGGCCCACTCGGTGGACCCCAGGAGACCCTGCTCTTCGCCGTCCCAGGCGCAGAGCACGATCGTGCGCTTCGGGCGCCAGCCCTTCTCGAGCAGAACGCCGTAGGCGCGCGCTTCCTCGAGCATGGCGACGAGCCCCGAGATCGGGTCCTCGGCCCCGTTGACCCACGCGTCGTGGTGGTTTCCGCGCACGATCCACTCGTCGGGCCACACCGCCCCGGGAATGATCGCAACCACGTCGTTGGCCGGAACCAGCTTCCAGTCGAACACGAGCTTGAGATGAACCTTCGCGGGTCCCGGTCCGATGCGGTACGTGATCGGCAGAGCGCCGCGCCAGCTCTCCGGAGCGACGGGGCCCTCGAGCGCGGCGAGCAGCGGCTTGGCGTCGCCGTAGGAAATCGGGAGCACCGGGATCTTCGTGATGGTCTTGGCCTCGGAGCGTTCGAGGCGACGGGCGTCCTTGGTCGCGCCCACGCCCGGAGTCAGCGGGTCACCCGAATACACGGGCATGTCGGCGACGCTCCCGCGCTGCACGCCCTGATCCGGGCGGAACGGGCCCTTCGGGTACGTCTCGCCCTGGAAGTAGCCGTCGTCCTTCGGGTCGGAGTAGATGATGCAGCCGACGGCGCCCTTCTCGGCGGCGACCTTCGGCTTGATCCCTCGCCATCCTCCGCCGTAGCGGGCGATGACGATCTTGCCCTTCACGTCGACGCCCAGCCGTTCCAGCCGCTCGTAGTCGTCGGGGACGCCGTAGTTGACGTAGACGAGCGGAGCGGTCACGTCGCCGTCGATCGAGTATGCGTTGAAAGTCGGAAGCTGCAGAGCCGTCTGGCTCGACGTGGGATCCTCGCGCAGGACCGGCTCGGCGAGCGCTGCCCGAAACTTGACGGGCTCGACGAGCTCGACGACGCGCTCCTTCGGAGTCGGAAACAGCACGTCGAAGGTCTCGATGCGCGCGTCCAGCCCATACTGTTTGAAGCGCGACAGGATCCACTCGGCATTGTCGCGCCCCTTCGGCGAGCCGAGGTGGTGCGGCGCGGCCGAGAGGACGCGCATCGATTCGCGCGCGACGGCCGGGTCGGGGAGCGCGCGGAACTCGCGCTCGACTTTCTGTTGCTCGACACCGGAATCGGGGAAGAAGCCGCGCGGGGGAGCCGGCGGCGCGGCAGGCGTGGCCGCGACGAGAGCGAGCGCGGGAACGAGTCTCGCGAGAGCGCGCATGCGGAAGTTCCTTTCGACGGTGCGCAAGCATAATTCGATTGCCGCGCCGCTGCGCGGCGGGTAGAATCAAACCGTTGAAACCGGGGACGGGGACCACAATCCCCGCTCCCACGCTGCGGAGGTCCGATTGGCGTTCGACCTCGCTTCCAACGCAGCTTTGCGGCGGCCTCTCCGGCCCGCCGCGCTCTCCGCTGTGGACGGTTCCGCATGAAGCTCGTCTGGTCACAGCCCACCCGACAGTCCGACGACCGGCCCCGAAGCCTTCTTCTGGTTTCGGTCCTGTGTCTCTTTCTCGGAGGCGTCGTAGTCGGGGCGGGGGGACGCGACCTGGCCGAGGCGCCTCGACCCGTGCGCGCCGCCTTCGCGAGTCTGCTCTCGACGGGCGCCGTTCTCTTTGTCATCTCGCTGGCCATGATGGCCGTGCGGCGGGGCCGGAAGCCCGGACGCGCGCGGCTGAAGATCGCTCCCGCGGACAGCACGCCGAACGGAAACACCGAACGGCATTTCGGACAGGAGGAACGACGGTGAAGTACGACAACGTTGTCCCTTTTGACCCCTCGCACCGGGGAGGCATGGCGCGCCGCGGCGCGCCGGACAAGAGTGCCTCGGACCGGACCCACGCCGAGGCGATCGTGATGGACTGCCCCACATGCGCCTGCGAGCTGCGCCTCGAGCCCGAGTGGCTCGAGGGGCTGACCGAGGTGCTCTGCGGGCGTTGCGAGACGGAGATCGGCCTGGTGCTGTTTCGAAAGCGCCGGGAGGCGAACTAGAAGAGCGGGGTCAGGTCTCGTTTTTTCGGATTTCGCGCACTCTGGGAAGAACGCTGTTCGAAATCCGAAAAAACGAGACCTGACCCCACCGGCTGGATGTAGGTCCAGCGGTTGGGCATGTCGAGAAACGTGTGGAACCGCTCGACGAAAGCCCAGCCGAGGCGGCCGTCGTCACCCCAGTCCGGATCGATTTCCTCGCCGGAGATTCGGAGAGGCACCGGGGGCAGTCTGGCCAGCCCCCAGCGCAACCCGTCGGCCTCCTTCGCGCCCTCGAGCCCTGTGCGGGCAGCGCTTTCGGGGGCCAGGGTCATTGCGGCGCCGGCGCCCGTGTCGCCGCCTTCGACCAGGCGCAGCTCGTGGCTGCCGCGATAGAGGATCGTGACCGGTAGATCTCCGTCGTCGTCGGTCACGATGCGGAAGAACCCGTTGGGGACAGTCCATTTGGCGGGATCGTGGATGCCGTACCGCTTCTCCGTCGGGTCGACCTCGGTGACCGCCTCTCGGAAGATGCACCCCCCGGCGACGGCGTCGATGCCCGCGGCGACGTCGGTCCTCTGGGCGAAGAGGGCGGGCCAGGTCGCGCCTCCAATCGTCAGCGACGCGCCCGGCGCGATCTCGCGGTCATAGACGTCTCTGGAAAAGGAGAGGTTGAGGCGCGCTGCAAGCTCGGGCGAGAGCCGCAAAGGGCCGTCCGCGGCCCCGTCGATCGCCAGGCGGACCGTCTGTCCGGAGACGGTCGCGGGCACGATCAGCATGCCCCGGACCGTTTCGTAAGCCACACGGTTCGAGGGCGCGTCGAACCGGGCTCGGCCGCCGCCGATCTCGGGGAAGGGAAACACGCCGGTGGGCAGTCCGGTCCAGGCGATCTCCCCACGGCAACTCTTCTCGGGATCGGAGAGGTCGCGGAAGTTCTGCGGCGAGGAGAACTCGAGGCGAAAGCGGGGGGACCTCGCCGCGACCAGACCGCCGTCGCGCCGGGAGAAGACGAGCAGCAGGGGGTTTCCCCCGTCGGGCAGCAGCCGGACGGAGACCGTGGCATCGTCGGCAGGTCCGGGGGATACCCGAGCGCCTTCATACTCCGTGAAGAGCCAGGCCCTTCGCCAGAAGTAGGACCGTGTCAGGAGCTCCCGGAGCACCGGCTCGGAGGCGACGCGCGTGACGCCGTCCTCGTCGGTGAAGTAAGCTTTGCCCGACCCCGACTCGATCCCTCGAACCGTCGTCATGCCCGCCGACGACACGCTTTCGCGATAGCGCCGGGGCGCCCACAGGATCTCGGCGGCACCGGAGGCGGCGGGCGCGCCCGCGACGGAGGCGAGACGCAGGCGAATCATTCCGCCCGCCGGCAAAGGCTTGGAGCCGGAGACCTTGCGGTAGCGATCGAGGATCCGGGCGCAGATGCGCGAGGGCGCATTTTCGCCGCATCCCCCGTGCGCCGCGAGGGCCGCGAGGAGCAGAAGACCGAGCGCGCGCGGCCGCGCGATCCGTCTCGTCGGAGAGTCCATGGGAGCGCCCGATCCTATCTCGAAGATCCTCTCGGTCGCATTTTTCGGGAGGCGAGATTTTCGCGTGCCCGCTTGATTTTTCTTGCCTCCCGGCGCGCGGAGAGGTCTAGAATACGCCCTCAGTTTGATACGCCCGCGAGGGCGATTCCAGAATAGAAAAGGGGTAGTGCATATGGCAAAGGACTCCAAGGCGCTTTCGAAATCCTCCATCGCCGATCACCTCTCGAAGTCCACGGGCACGACGAAGAGGGTCGCGACGCAGTTCCTCGACGACCTCACGGCGCTGGCTTACAAGGAAGCGAAGAACAGCTTCACGATCCCTGGCGTGGGCAAGCTCGTTCTGGTGAATCGCAAGGCGCGCATGGGCCGCAATCCCGCGACGGGCGAGGAGATCAAGATTCCCGCCAAGCGCGTGGTGAAGTTCCGCGTTTCGAAGAAGGCGAAGGACGCCATACTCGGAGTGAAGAAGTAAGCCCCGTTCTCCGAGGAGGAGAAAGAGCGGTCCCTTTCGGGACCGCTTTTTTTTTGAGAGCGCTTGCTCGCGGGTCTGGCTGCGGCCTTCAGCCTGTCATCCCGAGCGGAGCGAGCCGGCCACCGAAGACAAACCCCCGGCAGTAGGCAACGCCGACCGAAGGTCGGCGGTATCGATCCCGAACTGATCAAGCACGGGATCCCTCGTCGCTTCGCTCCTCGGGATGACAGGTGGATCGCGGGCTACGGCGCCCGGCTTGCCGCGAAGATCATCCTCACGACGTTCTCTTCTTCGCGTTTCGTCCCGACTTCGGCGCCGATCGAGGGCTTGACCCATGCCGGGATCGTGGCCGTGATTCCGCCCCCGAGCGTGCGCGAGCGGGTGATCTTCGCGGTCAGCTCGACGCCCGTGAGCTTCTGCGGCAGCCCGGCGGCTTCAGCGGCGCGGGCGAGGTCGCGCGCCGTGTTCATCGCCGCCTCGACGAACTCGACGACGCCGGGCACGAGCGGACGCGCCACCGCGCTTCGCCGACCCGTCGCCGGGATCTCGAGCGTGAGCTCCTGGAGGAACGCGGTCTCGGAGGCGCGCGAAGCTTCCGCGTCGAGAAGCAGGACCTCGATCTTGCCGCCGCCCTTGGTCTGCCGGCCGACCGAAAGGTGGAACTCGATCTTCTGGAGGACGAGGCCGGTCTCGGCCATCGCCGGGTTTCGTCCGGCCGCCACGTCCGCGATCGACGCGACGAGGTCGGCCGGCGTGATGGGCTCCGGCGCGGGCGGTGGAGGTTCCGATGTCGACGCGCATCCGGCCGCGAGCGCGGCCGCGATCAGCATTGCCAGAATTCGAGTCATCGTCTTCATGCCGTCTCCTTCGCAATCCAGACGCGCCGCAGGCGGCGCACTCCGTCCTCCTCGCGCACGACCGCGTGCGTTTTTCGCTGGTACGCGAGCGCGCGGGAATCGGGAAGCGCGTCGGAGGTTTCGGCGATGCGTCGCCGGCGCGCGAGGTGGCGGACGAACGCGCGCGCGTCCTCTTCGTCGTCGGGACCGGCGCCCTGGATCCGAGAGGCGCGCAGGAAACCGGTCTCGCCGAAATCCAGCGTGAAGGAATCCGAGATCTCGACGGCGGCGCCGTCGGCGGGTCCGTATTCGGGTCCGTGGAGAAAGAGGTCGCGGCGGCGCCGGCCCCGCAGCCGCCGGTCGCCGTGGGCGCTCGCACGGCGCAGGGTCAGGATTTCTCCGTCCCTCGGCGGCGGAAGCCGCGCCGCGATCGCCTGCGTGACGGCGGCCGGCACCGGCTCGCCGGGGCGCGGCGCCGGCACGCCGGGGTCCTCGTCGGGAGAAAGCTCGTCGGGTACGTCCGGGCTCGCGAGCAGCCGGCGGCGATACAGCGCCTCCGCGATCGCCTGCGCCGCGTCGTTGCTCGTCGAGCGCGCCTCGCGGACGATCCGGCGCGCGACGCGGCCGAAGAAGTCTGCTCCCGTCGGCGCCGTCTCGGCGGCGGCGACCGCGTGTCGCGCGAGCGAGCCGGCCGCGGCCGTCAACGAAGCGGCGGCCGTCGGGAACGCGCTCGAGTGAAACAGGACGACGAGCGCGTCCCAGAACGCGCCCGTCATGACGCGGCAGAAGGAGTGCGACTCGGCGGACAGCTCGCGCGCCGGCGCGTCGTCGGGAAGCGTCTTCGGGTCCACGTACCGGAACTCGTTGACCGCGTCGCGGAGCGCCCCCGGCAGCGCGGCGTCGGGCCCGTACTTGTCGCGCACGGCCGCGCCGAGCTCCTCGGCCAGTCGCGAGACGAGATTCGAACGCGCCGGATCTCCCTTCGTCTCGGTGAGGACGGTTTCGACCAGCGACGGCTGGGCGAGGGCGACCAGGATCGCCGCGAAATCGCCGAAGGCTTCATGAAACGCCGCGACCTCGAAGTGCGGCGCGTCCCACAAATCGGGACGGGCGGCGTCGAGGATGGCGTGGCCCTGCTCGTGCGTGACCACGTCGGTGCTGTCGCCCGCTTCGACGAGCCGGCCGGTCTTGGCGTCCACCTCTTTGAAGAAGCGCAGCGCCTTGCGGTCGTAATACGCGTTGAGGTCCGTGCCGGCCGCGGGATAGGCGGGCAACACGGGCCCCGGGATCCATTGCCCGGACGGCAGCCGCTCCGTCCACAGCTTCTTGCCGCGGTCGAGCGCCGAGGAGACCTGCCAGTACAGAGACTCCGGCGTGTCGGGCTCGTACGTCCCCGGCTCGGGAGCGCGGCCTTCGACGCGAAAGCCCCAGGGTCCGCGCTCAGTGTCGGCCGGCGCGTCTTCGGAGACCAGCCTCTGGCCGCGGCCCTCCGGGTCGTTCAGGAACACGCGGATGCGCGCTCGTTCGGATTCGTCCACGGTTCGACGACTCGAGGGAAGTCTAACAAGTGCTGCTATTCTTTTCGCGATGCTTCGATTCGTCGCAGCGATCCTTCTTTCGGCGTCGCTTCCCGCCGCGGCGCAGCAGGCCGGCGCGACGCCGGCCGGTCCGAAGCAGACCGCCTGGCCCCTCTCTCTGCGCGACGGGCTCCCGAAGCAGCTGCCCGGTTACGAAGCGGCGCCGACGGATCCGCTTCCCGACACGGACGAGAACGACATGGGAGTCTTCACGGAAGTCTCGCGCTTCTACCAGCGCATCGAGAGTCCGACCGTGACGCGGCAGTTCCGCCTCGTGGTCCAGGACTACGGCAAAGAGAAGAACCTGGAGCCCGAGATCCGCAAAGCCGTGGCGGAGTCGGCGAAGGTGCCCAGCGTCGAGGCGAAAGAGGTCAAAGTCGCGGGACTTCCGGCCTTCGCCGTCACCGACCGCTCCGGGGGCAATCCGACGACGCTGATCACCGTCGTAGTGCTGCCGTCCCGCCTCGTCCTCGCCCAGGGCGCCAACGTGGACCGCGATACCGCGCTGAAGCTGCTGGGAGTCGCCGACTTCGCGCGGATCGCCGCCGCGAAGTGAGCAGTCGTCCCCGGGCGCCGATCCGCGTACGGCGGGCACGCCGCACCGACGGCCCGAGGATTCTGGAGATCGAGCGCGAGCTCGCGGCGTGGGAGAAGCTCCTCGGGCCCAGCGCCGCAGAGGGGAGGCGGCTCCTCTCGATGATCTTCGACAAGCGCGAGGTCGAAGCGCTGGTCGCTGTCCGCGGAGGCCGCGTCGAAGGCGTGGCGCTCTACTGGTTCGCGCTCGGCACCTCCTTCCGCGCCCGAAACCTCCTCGGCCTCGAAGACCTCGTGGTCGCCGAGAGCGCGCGGGGGACCGGAATCGGCCGGGCGCTGATGGCCGCCCTTTCGCGCGAGGCACTGCGCCGCAAGGCGGTCCGGATGGACTGGGACGTTCTCGACTGGAACGAGTCGGCGCTGCGCTTCTACCATCGGATCGGAGCGCGATCCCGCGCGCCCTGGCTGCGCTACACGCTCGACGAGAAGGCGATGATGCGGCTGGCGGCTAGCCGTTCGGGACGTCCCAGAGGTCCTTGACCGCCGGGTGATCCCAGGGGATCCGCAGCTCGTCCGGGCTTGCTGGATCGAACGTCTCCGTCACGAAATACATGAGGGCGCAGGGGTTCGTCAGCGGCCGGTAGCCGTGCGCCACGCCGGCGGGAATCCGCACGAGCAGATCCTGGCCTCCGCCCGCCACGACGACCTGCGTCTTGCCGAAGGTCGGCGAGCTCTTGCGGACGTCGAAGAACACGAACTTGGCTTTCGACGGGGGAGGTACGAACCAGACGTCGTCCTGCTTCAGGTGGTAGTGGAGGCCCTTGATGTGGCCTTCCGCGTCGACGATCGAGAAATTCGCCTGGGCGATCGGGATGCCGGAAAAAAACTCGGCGAGCTCACGGCTGTCGGGGTGGTTGGCCTTCGCGCGGAAGATCTCCAGGAAGAAGCCGCGGTCGTCGGTGAAGCGCTTCAGGCGCAGGACGCGCACCCCGTCGATCGGGGCGGCCTTCGCGTAGTCCTTGGGCTGCGAGCGGAACTCGGGCGCGATGTCTTCGGGTTTCAAGCGAATCTCCTGCGAGGATTCTAGCCCGCATTATTCATGATCGACTCCGGCCGCCGCTCGGATCTTTTCCGCCGATGCGTCGTCATCGCTCCTCGGCGATGCGCTGTGGCATCGCCGTCGTCGCGCTTCCTCGCCTCGACGAAAAATCTCTGTCGCGGGCAAGGTGCCTCTCGGGCTCTCCCTGCTGAAGTGCTGCACAAATCCGTCGGGCGCAACCACTTGCCCGTGCTCCGGCCGGGTGATCACGAATAATCCGGGCTATAACCGGCGCAAACGAAGAGGCGGGCGGCTGCCCGCCCGCCTCCCGAGAATGGCCGCGCCGCCTTAGTTCTTGACCGCCTTCGAGTCCCCGGACGGAATCTCACCCTTCGCGGTCCAGGCGATCGTGAAGCCGTTGCGCTTGTCGTAGGAGTACTTCGGGTTCTCGCCGACGCCGTTGAAGTGGTGCTTGGACATGGCCAGCACGAATCCCTCGTTGGACGTCGAGCCCCAGTACTGGAGGTTCTTGACGACGACCGGTCCGTCCTTGTCGGGCCGGTTCGTGGCGGTCTTGTCGAGGGAAATCTCGGAGAGGCCGCTCGCCATCGTGGCATGTGCGCCCTTGTCGGTCTGCTCGAATGTGATCGCGTCCTCCCGCGTCGAGAACCGCTTCCACTTGACGGGGAAGACGATCGCGAGGACTTTGCCGATCGCATCGCGCTGCGCCGGCGTCGTCTTTTTGTCAAACGTTACGACCGCCCACTCCGTAGGCATTCCGGGGCCCGGCTTGTGGTGCCACTCGCCCCCGAGGTCCAGGTTGACCCATACGATCGCGTCGGAGAGGTCCACGTTGCCGTAGTGGCTTCCCTTGCGGAACTTGTAGACGTTGTTGGCCTCGCACTTGTGCTCGTCGGAGGACGCCGAGAAGTAGCAGGTGCAGAAAAGCGGGCAGGAGCAACCCTCGATGGTGTCGGCGGTGACCTCGTAGGTGGGCGCGCTTCCGGCGTGAGTCGTTCCGACCCCGACGATGGCGATTCCGGCCACGAGACTGGCAACGACGGCGACCTTGGCTTTCAAACTCATGCAACCTCCTTCGGAAAACGAAACAGTCGAAACTCACGGTCCGAAGAGAAAGGCGGATGGCCGGCGGTGAAGGGCCGGCTGCCCCGTATTCTCCCGTTCCCCGCTCACGGATTTCAAGACCCGTCGGCCGTGTTTGGCATGCTAGGCTCGCAGGCCGTTTAAAGGAGGATCGAATGCCCCGACTCCGGAGTCTCCTGGCAGTGCTCGCGCTGGCGCTTCCCGCCGTCCTCCCGGCCCAGACCGGACCGGACCCCCGCGAGAACAGCTTTCAGTTCATCGTCGATGGAACCCAGGTCAACGGGGTCATCGGCTACCAGGTCGCGTTCAACCACGACCCGATGACCAAGAGCGACTCGCGCCAGCTCAACACGCTCTACTCGCCGGACAACCGGCGTCTCTCGATCACGGTGACTCAGAAGGGGCTCAATCGCCTTCAGGACTGGCTCAACTCCGCCTCGAACGCCGGCGATCCGATTTCCAAGTCCGTGGTCATCGTCACCAAGGACAACGTCGGGAACATCCTGGTGCGCTGGGAGCTGACCAACGTGCAGCCCGCCACGATCTCGTCCGTCGGCGCGGGCGTTCTGACCGAGGTTCAGGCCACGATCGAGTTCTCCTACAGCACGCTCAACCAGACCCAGGCCAAACCCGACTAGGGCTTCAAGGAAACGGTCGGCCCCATCCTGGGAGAAAAGAGAGCGGGGTCAGGTCTCGTTTCGGATTTCGAACACCTTTTCTCCGAGGCTGCCGAAATCCGAAAAAACGAGACCTGACCCCTAGTGTTCCCGGTTGAGGTTTCGGATCGCGTCGAGGAGCGTGACCGGCGGACGCTCGAAGCGCGCGCCGAATCCGGGACGCTTCGCGGTCGACTCCGGAGTCTGCGTCGGCGGAGTCTGCTCGAGGAAGACCACGTTGCCGCGGACCCGAAAGCTCCTCCGGTCGCCGGGCAGGGAAAAGACGAGCTCGACGTAGTCGCCGATCTCGGGCGTCTTCGAGGTGGCGACGTACATTCCCGAGACGTTCACCATCTCCACGAAGCCGGAGATCTCCTGATCTGCAAACTTCAACGTCGCCGGCGCGCCGATGCGGATGCGCTCGGACGCTCTCTCGTTCGCCGGTGTTCGGGGATGTGCGCGACGCTCCCTCATGACCTCGGCTTCTTTGACTTTCGGTTTGGCGGGCATGCTAGCACAGCGTTTGTGTCGACTATGTTCTAGCGGTTTTCCAGTGCCGGGAGCAAGGTCTTTTCCAATTTTTGATAGAGCCGGGCGGTCGCCTCGACGTCCCGGCGACAATAAAGGGCAATCTCGCGCAGCTTTCCGGCCCGGTAGTAGGGCCCGACCGAGTAACCGTCCATGCCCTGTTCCTTGGGGCTTTCGACACCGAAGGCCTTGCAGGCGAAATCCAGGTTCCACTTGCGGGAGGCTCCGAAGAAGGTGATGGCCTCCAGCAGGTCGGTGTGCGGGCGCAGAGAGTAGCGGTAGCCGACGAGGTTGCGGGTGGCGGTGATTCCAAGGGCGGCGCTGCGGAGCATGAGAAACGGTCCGTCGAATCCGCGGCCGTTGAACGTCACGAACCGCTGGAAGCGGCGCATCGCCTTCCAGAACTCGGCCAGGTACGTCGCCTCCGTGTCTCCCACGATCGTGAAGTGCCCGTCCGAGGACTTCTCCTCGAGCCGTCCCTCGTTTCTCTCGTACCAGATTCGGCCGCGCCCCGAGTCGGGGTTGAGCATCGCGATGACGATGATCTTTCCGGTGAATGGCCACAGCGACATTGTCTCGGCCAGCTGCAGACGCTCTTCGTCGGTGCGCGCGTTCTTCTGGAGATAGGTCTTCTGCGCGTCGTCGAGCGAATCCCAATCCTGACCCGCGGTTTCGATGTCGAGGACGACGGTCGCCATCGCGGGGGATGCTATTCTCTGGCGACACCGATGAAACGTCTTTCTTGGGGTTTTCTTGCGCTGGCCGCGCTGTCCGCGCTGACGTGCGCTCCGAAGGAGGCCCCGTCCGCTCCGACCGCCACGCTGTCGCGGCACCTCTTTGCGGACGCGGCCACTCTGGACCCGACCACGACGACCGAGGAGGCCGCGCTGACGGTCGAGGCCCTGATCTTCCGTCCGCTGCTCGGCATCGACGCCCAGCGGCGGCCGTCGCCGGGGCTTGCGACGTCGTGGACGGTCTCGCCGGACGGCCTCATCTACGAGTTCCATCTCGATCCCAAGGCCACCTGGGAGGACGGATCGCCCGTGACCTCCGACGACGTGCGCTTCACGATCGAGCGGGTGCGCGATCCGAAGGTCGACGCCGCCACCTGGAGCGCCGCGTTCGACGGCCTGGCCTCGATCGAGACGCCCGATCCCCAGACCGTGCGCGTCCGGTTCTCCGTGCCCTACGCCGAACGCGCGATCGCCTTCAACATCCCGATCGTCTCGGCCAAGGCGTACGCGCGCGCTTCGGGTCCGGCCGAGACGGACCGTCATCCTGTCGGCAGCGGACCGTACCGACTGGCCTCGTGGGAGCCCAACTCGAAAATCCGCCTCGTGCGCCGTGAGAGCGCGTCGCCGTCCGAAGCGGGGTTTTCCGAAGTCGTCTTTCGGATCATCCCGGACCGCGCGACGTTCTATCAGGCCGGGCTGCGCGGAGAGCTCGACGAGTTCCGGGTCACGCGCGACCGCCTCGAGCCGGCGAAGACCTCGCCGGAATTCAACGCGCGGAATCGGCTGCTGAAGGTGCCGCAGTTCATGGAGGTCCTGGTGATCTGGAACTGCCGCCACCCGCTGTTTCGCGACACCCGCGTGCGCAAGGCCCTGTCGCTGACGTGGCCGCGCGCCGAGACCGCGAAGCAGCTGTACCCGCCGGACGGCGCGGCGCTCGTATCCGGGCCGTATCCGCCGGGAATCCCCGAGATCGCGCCCGACGTGCCCCCTCCGACCCAGGATCTTGCCGAGGCGGCGCGCCTCCTCGACGCCGCCGGTTGGAAGCCGGGTCCCGACGGGATCCGGAGCAAGGGCGGCAAGAAGGCGACGTTCGACCTGCTGCTGCGCGCCGGCGCGCAGACCGACGCCAACATCGCCGAGATTCTGCGCAGCGCCTACGAAAAGGTCGGAGTCCAGGCGAACGTCCGGCCTCTGGACTGGGCGGCGTTTACCGAGCGCGTCGGCGCGGGGGAGTTCGACGCCCACCTGACGGGCCGGCTCTTCCTGCCTCCGAACGTGGATCCCTACCGTTACTTCCACTCGAAGCAGGCTCCGCCGAAGGGTGAGAACGTGGGCTTCTACTCCAACCCTGAGGCAGACAAGCTGATGGAGGCGGCGCGGCTCGAGCTCGATCCGGCCAAGCGGATCGCGCTCTACCAGCAGATCCATCGCGTCCTTGCCGCGGACCAGGCCGCGGACTTTCTCTGGGGCGCGGACCAGTACTGGGGGATTTCGAAAAAGGTCGATGGAGTCGTGATCTCGCCCCTCGGGCTCTTCCACTTCCTGCCCGGGCCGCTCGGCTGGCGCCCCGCGCCGGCCGGGGCCCGCTAGAAGGCCGTATCGTGGCTGCGCCCCTGTCGGGCGTGCTCGTTCTCGATCTCTCGCGAGTCCTCGCGGGCCCCTTCTGCACGATGATGCTCGGAGATCTCGGAGCGCGTGTCCTGAAGGTCGAGCACCCGGTGGACGGCGACGTCACGCGCGCGTGGGGCCCTCCGTACCACGAGGCGACCGGTCTCTCGGCCTACTACCTGTCCGTGAACCGGAACAAGGAGTCGATCGCTCTCGACCTCGCGACACCGAACGGAGCGGAGTCCGTGCGCCGGCTGGCGAGGCGCGCAGACGTGCTCGTCGAAAACTTCCCGCCGGGGGGCCTCGAGAAGTTCGGCCTCTCGCTGGCGGAGCTGCGGCGCGAGAACCCGCGCCTGGTGACGGCCTCGATCACCGGGTTCGGGCGCTTGGGGCCCGACGCCTCGGCGCCGGGGTTCGACCTGCTCGCGCAGGCTGGAGCCGGTCTGATGGCGATTACGGGAACGGCGGACTCGGGACCCACGAAGGCCGGAGTCGCGGTCTCGGACCTGCTCGCAGGTTGCTACGCGGCGATCGGCATTCTGGCCGCGCTCGCATCCCGGGAGCGCACCGGAAAAGGCGCGCACGTCGAGACGGATCTTTTCTCGGCGACGCTCGCCTCGTTGATCAACGTGGCCCAGTCAGCACTCCTGACCGGGCGGGAGGCGGAGCGACACGGCAACGCCCATCCCCAGATCGTTCCTTACCGGACGTTCACCGCGTCGGACGGCGACTTCGTGCTCGGCGTGGGCACCGACCGGCAGTTCGAGCGGCTGGCGCAACTGGTCGGTCATCCCGAGTGGTCCGCCGACCGGCGGTTCACCACCAACGACGCGCGCGTCGTGAACCGCGCCTTCCTCGAGGCGGAGCTCGTGCCGATCTTCCTTCGCGAGAGCCGAGCGAATTGGGTCGCGCGGTGCCGCGGGGCCGGGATCCCGGCGGGTCCGGTGCGCGGCCCTCTCGAAGCGCTGCGTTCGGAGAACGCGCAGGCCCTCGCGTCGGTCCAGGAGTGCGAAGGCGTCGGGTTTGTCGCGCCGCCCGTCCGGATCGAGGGCGAACCTCCGCCCCTGCGCTTTCCTCCCTCGCTCGACGCCGACGGCGAGCGGATCCGCAAAGAGTTCGATCTGCCGTAGGGGTCGGCGCTAGTCGAGCGGCGGGGTTGCCACAGCGGGGCCGCTCGTCAGCGTCCGCCACGCGATCGCCGACAACACGATCACGGCTCCCAGGATCGAGAACGCGCTCGGCCGCTCCCCGATGAAGAGGAAGACCCAGACGGGGTTGGAGATCGGCTCGAGCATTCCGACCAGCGCGGCTTCCGTCGCGGTGACGTGCTTCAAGCCCCGCACGAAGAGGGCGTACGCCACGCCGATCTGAACGACCCCGAGGAGGACGAGGACGACGCCTTCTTTCGCCGGCACGGCGAGCTGCGTCCGCACGAAAGGGAAAAGAACGACCGCCGCCAGCACGTTTCCGTAGGTCACGACGGCTTCGGCTCCGGTTCCCCGCTCGCGCCGCAAGGCGAGCACGAGCGTGGCGAAACCGACGCTGGAGAGAAGAGCCATGATCTCGCCGCGAAAGTCGCGCGACTCGAAGCGTCCCACGAAGAAGAGGAGCATTCCGGCGAACGCGACGGCCACGGCGATCGCATCGCGCCGCCGGAAGGGCTCGCGGAGGATCAACGGAGAGGCGATCAGGACCCAGACGACGCCGCAGTACTGGAGGAAGATCGCGTTGGCGGCTGACGTCCACTTCGTCGCCAGCACGAACGTCGTCAGACACGCGGCGTAGCTGAAGATTCCGATCAGGAACGCCGGCGTCCAGCGCCAGAGGCGGGGTCGGAAGAGGACCCAGAGGGCCGCGGCGGCTGTCGCCGAGCGGTAGAAGGCGATCACGAGCGGAGGCTCCGAGAGCCACTTGATGCCGATGCCTCCGGTCGACCAGATCAAAGCCGCCGCGGCGATGAGGAGGATGCCGCGGCGTTCGGAGTTCATGCGCGCTCGACCGCGGAGACGATCGCCTGCGCGACGACTCGCGCGGCCGCCGCTCCCACCCGCAGACGAGTCGGCAGCGGCGGAGGCCCGCCGTCCGGCGCCAGCGCAAAGACCACGTCTCCGTCGAAGATCGTGTGCGAGGGCCGCACCGCGCGGGCGAGGCCGTCGTGCGCCTCGATCGCCACGCGCTTCAACGAGGCCGAGTCGAACGGGACCGAGGTCGCCACGACCACCAGCGTGGTGCTGCCGCCGAGGAACGGTCCCTCGATCTGGGACTCCTCGACGAGCGCGCGCTCCGACCGGAATCCCGGTTTCGCCGGCCCGGCCAGAAGCGCGCCGGTCTCCGGGTCCACGACGTCGCCGACCGCGTTGACGGCCGCGATCGCCGAGACGATCGCGCCGTCCGGCAGCCGCACCTCCGCGGCGCCGATCCCGCCCTCGGACGCGCGCTCCACCCCGAGGAGCTTGCCGACTGTGGCGCCGGTCCCCGCGCCCACCCGGCCGCACGCGATCGGCGCGTCGGATGCCGCGTCGCAGGCGGCGCGCCCCATGGCGGCGTCCGGAAACGCCGTCGGGTCGCCGACGCCGAGGTCGAAGAGCACGGCGCTCGCGACGATGGGCACGCGCGCCGGTCCGATCCGCATGCCGCCGCCGTGCTCGACGATCCACTCCGCCACGCCATGCGATGCCGCGAGACCGAAGACGCTTCCTCCGGCCAGCACGACTCCGTGGATGTCGGAAGTCAGGTTTCCGGGCGAAAAGACTCCGGTCTCGCGCGTCCCGGGCGCGCCCCCGCGCACGTCCACGGAAGCGATCGTTCCCGCCGGGGTCAGGATCACGGTGCAGCCCGTGCGGCGCACGGCGTCGGTGGCGTGGCCCACGCGGTAGCCCGGGGGGAACTGCGTCATCGCGGCGCCGAACGAAGCCGGTGGAGTCGCGCGGGGCGTCCGACGCGGCGGCAGGCCGCGCAGTCGCGCGCGCCGCGAAACGGGCGGAACCGGCGGAAGAGCCGGCCGCAGCCTTCGCACCGATACGTCACGCGCGCCCGACGGTCCCGGAACTCCTTCAGCGCCGCCGTCTCCGGCGCGCCCCCGGGTTTCGCGCCGAGAGCGCGGGCGAGCCGGCGAAACAGGGTGCCGTGCCCGGAACTGCGCCGGTCCCGGCGCCACGCCCAGGCGTGCGCGGCTTCGTGGCGGAGCGTGTCCTCCTGCTCGGCCGGAGACAGGTGCGCCGAGATCACGATCGTGTGCGGCGATCCGAAGACGATCTCCCCTCCGGTCAGCTTTCGCCGCGAGAGACGGACGTGCGCCGGGTCGAAGCCGAAACGGAAAGCGAGGCGGTCGTATAGATTCTGGAGCCGGCCCGCGGGATCGGGGTCGGCGATGGGGAAGAGAAGCTCCACCGAAATAAGATTAGCGCAGCAAGGGAGGAGTCATGCGGAAGAAGGCTTCGATACTGGTGGGGATCGCTCTCGCGGTCGCGGCCGCCGCCTCGGCGGGCTCGATGGTCTCGTATCCGAGCGGTTCCGAGACGGTCTCGGGATATCTCGCCGCACCCGGCGGGGCAGGCAAGAAGCCCGGAATCGTCGTGATCCAGGAATGGTGGGGGCTCAACGACTGGGTCAAGGCGAAGACGGACGAGTTTGCGAAACAGGGTACGTCGCGGTCGCGCCGGACCTCTACCGCGGCAAGGTCGCGACGGACGGCGACACGGCGCACCAGCTGATGCGGGGCATGCCCGACGACCGGGCGCTGCGCGACATGAAGGCGGCGGTCTCGTATCTGAAGGCGCGGCCGGACGTCGACCCCTCGAAGATCGCCGTGATCGGCTGGTGCATGGGCGGCGGGCTGGCGCTCAACCTCGCCCTCGCCGAGCCGAATCTCGCCGGAGCGGTCATCTACTACGGCCACCTCGTGACCGAGCCCGCGACGATCGCGAGTCTGAGAGTCCCGCTCCTCGGGAACTTCGGCGGAAAGGACCAGGGCATTCCGCCGTCTGACGTCAAGGCGTTCGAGACGGAGGCCAGGAAGGACGGGAAGTCCGTGGACTTCAAGATCTATCCCGACGCGGGCCACGCCTTCGCGTCGTCGAAGGATCCGAGCGTCTACCGGACGGCCGACGCCGCGGACGCCAACGCCCGCGCGGACGCGTTCTTGAAGAAGGTACTTAGGGGAACCTAGAGACGGGCGGCCGCGAGCCGGCCACCAAAGGCAGACCCTCGGCGGTAGGCAACGCCGGCCGCAGGCCGGCGGTATCGCCGCCCTACTTGTTCTGCTTGTACCAGTCGGCGTTGACCTGCTGGTAGTGCTTCCACTTCTCGGGAATCGTCTCTTCCGTGAAGATGGCGGTCACCGGGCAGGCGGGCTCGCAGTTGCCGCACTGGATGCAGACGTCCGGATCGATGTAGAGCATCTCGGCCGTCTCGAACCCCTTCTCGTCCTTACGCGGATGGATGCAGTCGACCGGGCATACGTCGACGCACGCCGTGTCCTTGGTGCCGATGCACGGCTCCGCGATGATGTACATCCCCATCCGATCCTCCTCGCCGCGGCTTTCCCGCGAGCGCGCAGATTCTAGCAGGCAGACGGAAGCGGACGGAAAGGCCGAAAGCGCTATATCAGCTGCGGGCGACGGTGATCTGGAGGGCGACGTTCCGTCCGCCGTCGCCGGCCTGATATCGGACCGTCACCCGGGCGCCCGGGGTCAGCGTGCCGTTGATCTTGGTGTCGGGATTCCAGACGAACACGGCCTCGCCGCCGTCGGTCAGCGCGACCGAAACGGTCCGTTGTGACGCCTGAACTTTCGTCACCGTGCCGGTCGCCGTCTGGGCCTTGTCCTGTGGCAATGCGAGGACGGCCGAGGGAAACATCGCCGCGCCGAGGGTGGCGGCGACGATCACACCGAGGGCGAGGCGAGCGAATCCGAGAGTCGTCATGTGACGGAAAACCCGCGCTGCCGGCCTCGGTATTCCGACGGCATTTGACAGGGGACCGGGGCGTCCCTACAATACGCCGTTTTTTGACGGACGCCGGAAAGGTGTAACCAAAGATGACAAAGCGCTGGGCCGACGCGGAACTCCGATTCCTGAAAGACAATGCCGAGAAGATGAGCCCCCAGGCTCTGGCGGACGCACTCTCGGTTCGGATCGACGAGCTGGAAAAGAAGATGAAGGGGCTGGGACTCCTGGGCGGCACCGCGGAAAACCTGCTCGCGAAGAAGGCCCAGACGCTCAAGGAGCTTTCCAAGCACACCGAGAACGCCCGCAAGGACTACGACCGCGGCGTGGCGGCCCTCCAGAAGAAGAAGCTCGAGGAAGCCGAGCGCCACTTCATCGATCTCATCCAGAAGTACCCGGAAGAGCGCGAGCTCGTGGATCGCGCCCGGGTCTACTTGACGGTGTGCGAGCGGCAGCGGCGCGATCCGCGGCCGGAGCTGACCGAGCCCGAGGACTTCTACTACGCCGCCGTTCTCGAGAAGAACCGCGGCAACCTCGCCGAGGCCATCGACCACCTGCAGCAGGCGCAGAAGAAAAATGGCGGCGGCAAGGTCGACTTCCTGCTGGCCTGCTGCTACGCGCAGCAGGGCGCGCTCGAGACGGCGGTCGGACATCTCCAGAAGGCGATCGAAGAGGATCAACGTCACCGCGTTCTGGCGCGCCACGATCGGGACTTCGACCCCGTGCGGGAGATGCCCGAGTTCCAGAAACTGCTGGTGGCATCCTAGTCACAACTCAAATCCCCTCGCCCCCTGGACGGAGGGGGAGGGGGGCGTGACGTCGCCCTATACTCCGTCTCGATGAAGCGACGCCCACGCTCCCGTCCGCCGGCGAGCGGGCGGTCCGCGACACCCGGCGTCATCGTGCTGGCCGCGGGCGTGGGCTCGCGGATGCGATCCTCGCTCCCCAAGGTTCTCCATCGCGTCGCCGGGCGCACGCTCGTCGAGGCGGTCCTCGACGCCGCGGCCGGGGTGGAGCCCGCGAGCGTCGTGGTCGTCGTCGGGTCGGGCCGCGAGCAGGTCGAGGCGGTGCTGGCGGGCCGTGCCGTGACGTTTGCCGTGCAGGACCCGCCGCTGGGTACGGGAGACGCGGCGCGCCGGGGGCTCGCGGCGCTTCCGGACTCCGACGGCCCGGTTCTGGTCCTCGCGGGAGACACGCCGCTGCTTCCCATTCCACGCTCGCGCGTCTCGCCGGCCTCCTGTCCGGGAAGAACCTCGATCTCGCCTTCCTGTCCTTCCGTCCCCCCGAGCCCGGCGACTTCGGGCGTGTCGTGCGCGACGGACGCGGCCGCGTGGTCCGGATCGTCGAGGCGAAGAACGCCTCGGCGCGCGAGAAACGCATCGGCGAGGTCAACGCCGGCGTCTACTGCTTCGCCCCGGGAGCCCTCGCGCGTGCCCTCGAGAAGATCCGGGTGAACAAGGTCTCCGGCGAGTACTACCTGACCGACGCCGTCGAGATCCTCGCGTCCGGCCGGGGGAAGGTCGAGGCGATCGAGGCCGAGGACTGGCGCGAGGCCTGGGGCGTGAACACGCGGCGCGACCTCGCGGCGGCCGAGGAGATCGAGAGGCGGCGCTCGGTCGAGCGGGCGCTCGATTCAGGCGTGACTGTGCTCGATCCGACGAGCGTTCGGATCGGC
The DNA here is from genome assembly GCA_963733815.1 of uncultured Acidobacteriota bacterium. GTDB lineage: Bacteria > Acidobacteriota > Thermoanaerobaculia > UBA5066 > Gp7-AA6 > DAHUXD01. Next base: position 358,583 of record CAVTEG010000009.1, read on the forward strand.
CCGAGGGTCGTCTTGTCGCCGGACGTCGTGCTGCACCCGTTTGTGTCGCTCGAAGGCGCGACCGAGCTGGCGGAAGGCTGCGAGATACGTCCGTTCACGCACCTGGTCGACACGAAGGTCGCCGCCGGCGCTGTCGTGGGCCCGCACTGCGAGGCCGACGGGGCCTCGATCGGGCCCGGGCGCCAGCGTCGGACCCTTCTCTCGGCTGCGCCCGGGCCGGTCCTCGAGGAAGACGTCAAGAGTCGGCAACTTCGTCGAGACCAAGAACACGCCGGGTCGGCAAGGGCGCCAAGGCCCAGCACCTCGCCTACCTCGGCGACGCCGAGATCGGCCCGGGCTCGAACATCGGCGCCGGGGTCATCACGTGCAATTACGACGGGGACAAGAAGCACCCGACGCGGATCGGCGAGCGAAGTCCTTCATCGGCAGCGACACCAGCTCGTCGCCCCGGTGACGGTCGGGGACGGCGCCTACGTCGCCGCCGGCACGACGATCACCGAAGGACGTTCCCGAGGGCGCCCTGGCGCTCGACCGCGCTCCGCAGATCAACAAGGAAGGCTGGGCCGCCCGGAGACCGGCGAAGAAGAAGGAGTCCGGGTAGACTAGTCGCGTTCCAGGTGACAATCCGCGGCCGGCCGCCGGGCGGCCGTGACGCCATGTGCGGAATCGTCGGATACGTGGGTCCGCGCCAGGCCGGTCCCGCTGCTGCTCGAGGGGCTGAAGCGGCTCGAGTACCGCGGCTACGACTCGGCGGGGATCGCGATGGTCTCGGACGGCGGCGTTCACGATCCACCGCTCGCCGGGCAAGCTCGACAACCTCGTCGAGAAGCTGGCGGGTCAGCCCGCCGCGGGCATCACCGGCATCGGCCACACGCGCTGGGCGACCCACGGCCGGCCGACCGAGCGAACGCCCACCCGCAGACCGACTGCACCGGCAAGATCGTCGTCGTCCACAACGGCATCTTCGAGAACTTCGCCGAGCTCAAGGCGGCGCTCGCGAAGGCGGGCCACAAGTTCGCGAGCGAGACCGACACCGAGGTCTTCGCCCACCAGGTCGAGGCCGCCTTCGAGGGCGACCTCGCTCGCGGCGGTGCGGCGCGCGCCGTCCGCCGGCTGACGGGCGCCTACGCCGTGCTCGTCGCCGGCAGCCGCGAGCCCGGGGTGCTCGTCGCCGCGCGCTAGGGACCACCGCTCGTGCTCGGCCTCGGGCAGGGCGAGAAGTTCGTGGCTTCGGATCCCGGGCGCTCTGCTCCCTAGACCCAGGACGTCATCTTCCTCGAGAACGGCGACGTCGCGCGGGTCGACGCGCGACGGCGATCGTGATCGTCAACGCCGCCGGCGCCGGGTCGCGCGTCCGGTGCACCGGATCTGCTGGGACCCGGTGCCGGCCGAGAAGGGCGGCTACAAGCCACTTCATGGCCAAGGAGATCCACGAGCAGCCGCCGGCGATCGCCGAGACGCTCGGCGGCAAGGTGTCGCTCGAGACCGGCGAGATCTGGTTCGACTCGCGCTCGACGCCGGAGCGCGTCGCGAAGTTCGACGCGTGCTGCTGCTCGCCTGCGGCACCTCGTGGCACGCCGCCCTCGTCGGCAAGTTCCTGATCGAGGGCATGGCGCGGATCCCGGTCGAGGTCGACTACGGCTGCGAGTACCGCTACCGCGACCCGATCGTCAACGACCGCACGCTGACGATCGGCGATCTCGCAGTCCGGCGAGACGGTCGACACGGTCGCGGCGATCTCGGAGGCGCGAGCGGGGCGGCTCGTCTGATCGCCGCGATCGTCAACGTCCCGGGCAGCCGATCGCCGCATGGCCGGGGGCCGTCTTCCCACCCACGCCGGGCCCGAGATCGGCGTCGCCTCCACGAAGGCGTTCACGACCCAGCTCGTGGCTCTCTATCTCGTTGCCGCGCAGCTGCGCCAGCGCATGGGCTCGCCCCGGTGCTCTCGCCGGCTGGCGCAGGCGCTGGCGCACCTGCCGCAGGCGCGTTGGCGACGCACTGGAGCTCGAGCCCGAGATCGAGGAGCTCGCCCGACAGCTACCAGCACGCGAAGGACTTCCTCTACCTGGGCCGCGGCATCCACTACCCGATGGCTCTCGAGGGCGCGCTCAAGCTCAAGGAGATCTCCTACATCCACGCCGAGGGCTATCCCGGCCGGCGAGATGAAGCACGGTCCGATCGCGCTGATCGACGAGAACCTGCCGGTGGTCGTGCTCGCGCCCCACGACGCGTGGCGCGAGAAGAGCTGTCGCAATCTGCAGGAGGTCAAGTCGCGCGACGGAATCGCGATCGTGCTCGGTACGCGACCGGACACGAGGTCGACGCGCGTCGCCGACCACGTCTCCCGTTCCCGAGACGATGCCCGAGCTGCAGCCGATCCTGTCCGTCGTTCCGCTGCAGCTGTTCGCCTACCACGTCGCCGTGCGGCGCGGGCTGCGACGTCGATCAGCCGCGCAATCTCGCCAAGTCGGTGACGGTGGAGTAGCCACGCGCTCCGTTATGATCCCCCGGTGTCCGACGCGGATCTCCTAGCCGGCCTCAACCCCGAGCAGAAACAAGCCGTCCTCCACGACAAGGGACCTCTCCTCGTCCTGGCGGGGGCGGGCTCGGGCAAGACGCGCGTGATCACGCATCGCCTCGCGCGGCTGGTGTCCGCCGGCGCGGACCCGCGTTCGATCGCCGCGGTCACGTTCACCAACAAGGCGGCGGGCGAGATGCGCGAGCGCGCCCAGAGGCTCCTCGGCGAAGGGACCCTGCGCTCGTTCGTCGGCACGTTCCACTCCTGGAGCCTGCGGCTTCTGCGGCGGCGCGCGCGCGAAGCGGGGCTTCCGCCGCGCTTCTCGATCGCCGACTCTTCGGACCAGCTCGCCCTCGTCAAGGAGGCGATGGAGGAGCTGGCGATTCCGACGGACCGCCTTCCCCCAACTCGGTGCGCGGGCGGATCTCCTCGGCGAAGAACGCGCTCGTGTCCCCCGAACGCTTCGCGGCGGCCCAAACGGACTACGCCGGCGAGCTCGTCGCCAAGGTCTACGCGCTCTACGAGAAGAAGCTCGCGGCGACCGGGGCCCTCGACTTCGACGACCTGATCGGGAAATCGGTAAAGCTGCTGTCGAGCCAGCCCGGCATCCTGGCCGAGGAGCGGCGCCGAGTCCGGCACTTGCTCATCGACGAGTACCAGGACACCAATACGTCTCAGGACGCGCTGGTGAAGCTGCTCGGTTCGACCGCCGATTCGCTGTGCGCGGTCGGCGACGAGGACCAGGCGATCTATCGCTGGCGGGGCGCCGAGGTCGAGCACATCCTGCGCTTCGATACGGACTTTCCGGGAGCCCGGATCGTCGCGCTCGAGTCCAACTATCGCTCGACCGCGAAGATCCTGGCCGCCGCGGCGGGTCTGGTCGCGCACAACCGCCGGCGCCGCGAGAAGCGCCTGCGGGCGGATCGGGGAGAGGGCGCGGCCGTCCGCGTGTGGCGATTCGACGAGGACCGAAACGAGATCGAAGCGGTCGCGCAGGAGATCGCGGGCGCCGGAGCGCCGGGGGAGACGGCGGTCCTCTACCGGACCAACGCGCAGTCGCGGCCGTTCGAAGAGGAGCTGGTGCGGCGCCGGATTCCCTACATCGTCGTCGGCGGCATGAAGTTCTACGAGCGCGCCGAGGTCAAGGACGTCCTGGCGTACCTGCGGCTGGCCGCGCGCCCCGAGGACGACCTCGCGTTCCGGCGCGTCGTCAACGTCCCCGCGCGCGGCATCGGCGCGGCCACGCTCGAGAAGCTCGCGCAGGCGGCCCGGGAGACCGCCCGCTCCTGGTGGGAGGTCTCGGCCGATCCGCCGCCGCTGCCCGACCGCGCGCGCACGGCCCTCGCGCGATTCCGCCAGATCGTGGAGGACCTCCACGCGCGCGCCGAAACGGCGGCGCCCTCGGCGCTGCTCGAGCACCTGCTCGGCATTACCGGCTACGGAGCGCTCTACGACAACTCCGAGGATCGCGAGGACGTCGCGCGGCGCGAGAACATCCAGGAGCTCCTCTCGTCGGCCCGGGAGTTCGAGCGCCGCAACGCCGAAGGCGCGACCGTCGCCGAGTACCTCGACACCGTCGCGCTCGCCACGGACGCCGACGCCGCCGGACCGGCCGGCGCCGTCACGCTCTCGACGCTGCACGCCGCCAAGGGTCTCGAGTTCAAGAACATCTTCGTCGTCGGGCTCGAGGAGGGTTTCCTTCCGCACGGCCAGTCCGCCGAGGACGAGGACGAGCTCGAAGAGGAGCGGCGGCTGCTCTACGTCGGCATGACGCGGGCCAAAGACTCCCTGACCGTCACGGTCGCCGACCGTCGTCTCGTCTACGGGCGCATCGAGCAACGGCGGCCGTCGCGGTTTCTCGACGAGATCCCCAAGAACGCGACCGAGGAACGCATGTTCGGACGCCCGTCGTCCACGATCTTTGGCCGCCGCTCCTTCGTCTCGGAGGCCCTCGCGGAAGACGAGAGCCAGGAAGTCGACGACCGTCCGCTGCGCCGCGGCCGCCGCGTGCGCCATCCCCGGTACGGCTACGGCGTCATCCTGGGAGAAGAAGGCTCCGGCGAGGAGACGCGCCTGACCGTCTACTTCGATCGCGCCGGCAAGAAGAAGTTCGTCGCCCGCTACGCGGATCTGACGCCGGCGTAGGTCAGAGCCGCGCGATGAGCGCGATCATCCGACCCGCCCGCGCGCCGTCGCGACGATAGCTGGCGTACTTGTCGCCGCCGCACTTGGTGCAGGCGGGGTGAACGTGGATCGCGGCGCGCGGAACGCCCGCGGCTTCGAGCTGCGCGACGTTGGCGGCCTTGAGATCCAGAAGGAATCCGCCGCCGCAGCCGCGGCGCACGAAGTCGCCGGCGAACTGTGCGGCGACCTCGCCGCCGACTTCGTAGCAGCACGCGCCGATCGAGGGGCCGATCCAGGCGTTGAGCGTCGCCGATGGCGCGTGCCGAGAGCTGCGAGCGCGCGCACGGCGGCAGCCGCCGTGTTCTTCGCCGTGCCGCGCCATCCGGCGTGGGCGGCTCCGACGGCGCCGGGCGCGGCGAGCAGGATGGGAACGCAGTCGGCGGACTGAACGACGACCGCCGTCCCGGTGAGCGGCGTCACGAGCGCATCGCAATGGCCGGCATCGCGGGCTTCGCCTCGGTCGATCGGCTCGCGCAGCGCCACCACGTCGTTGCCGTGCACCTGCCGCGCCCAGTGGATCGGTATCCCGTCGAGCCCGAGCGCGCGCGAGAAGCGGCGCGCGAGAAACGGCGTCGGCGTCGCCTCTCCTTCGGGCGCGTGTCCGCGCCCGGAGAAGGCGACGATGAGTCCGGGCGGCGTATCGGACGGCCGGATGACCGTCACGCCGTCATGGCCGTCCTCGAGCCAATCCATGGAGGCATTGTAGGGGCGGAGCACGCGACGGCTCGTCGAGTCCGGGATCCCTCGTCGCTGCGCTCGCTCCTCGGGATGACGGCTTTCGGATGTCATCCCGAGCGCAGCGAGGGATCCCGAACTCGTTCCGCCCCTCTCGCATGTTAGAATTCCCCGGTGTCGGCCATCGAAACGCCCCGTAAAATAAGGGTTTTTCCGGTCATCGGACTCGAAGTCCACGCCCAGCTCCAGACCCGGTCCAAGATCTTCTGCTCCTGTCCGGTAACGGTGGGCGCTCCGGCAAACTCGGCGACCTGCCCCGTCTGCCTCGGCTTTCCGGGCACCCTTCCCGTCCTCAATCGCAACGTCGTGACGCTGGCTCTGCGCCTCGCGACGGCGGCCGGCGCCACCATCCACCGCGAGTCGCAGTTCGCCCGCAAGAATTACTTCTATCCGGATCTGCCCAAGGGCTACCAGATCTCGCAGTACGACCGTCCGTTCTCGACCGGAGGCACGATCACGATCGACACGCCCTCCGGCGAAAAGGCGATCCATCTCGTGCGCATTCACATCGAAGAGGACGCCGGCAAGCTCCTCCACGACACGCCCTACGCCGATGTGCCGGCCGACGTCTCACTGGTGGACTGGAATCGCGCGGGCGTGCCCTTAGTCGAGATCGTCAGTGAGCCCGACCTGCGCGGGGCCGATGAGGCCGCGGCGTACCTGACGGAGCTGCGCCGTCTGGTTCGTTACATCGGCATCAGCGACGGAGACATGGAGAAGGGGAACCTGCGCTGCGACGCGAACGTTTCGGTGCGGCTCTCGGAATCGGCGCCTCTCGGGACGCGCGTCGAGGTCAAGAACGTCAACTCGATCCGGTTCGTCGCGAAGGCCATCGAGCACGAGATCGAGCGCCAGGCCGAGGTGCTGGAGAGCGGGGGGAAGGTCGTCCAGGAGACGCGCCTCTGGGACGAGCGGGCCGGGCGCACGGTATCCATGCGGAGCAAGGAAGAGGCCCATGACTACCGGTATTTCCCGGAGCCGGACCTGGGTCTCCTCGTCCTGGACGACGCGTGGTTGGCCGAGGCGGCCGCCGGCATGCCGGAGCTGCCCCGCGCGCGGCGCGCGCGTTTCGTCAAGACGTATGGCCTCTCGCTCGCCGATGCGGAGACGCTCATCTCGGCCCGCGAGCTCGCGGACTATTTCGAGGCCGTGGCGTCGTCCGCGACGCCGAAGCTCGCCGCGAACTGGGTGACGGGGGAGGTCTTGCGCGCCATGAAGGAACGCAAGATCTCGACCGAGGAGGCGTCGTCCTTCCCGATCGCGCCCGCGCGACTCGCGAGGCTCATCGGACTCGTGGAATCCGGCGCGATCTCCACGGCATCGGCCAAGGAGGTCTTCGCCGCGATGCTCGACTCGCCGGCGCAGCCCGAGGCCATCGTCGCGGAGAAGGGACTCGGCGCGATGCGCGATACGGGAGAGCTCGAGACGGCGATTTCCGAGATCGTGGCAGGCAATCCATCTCAGGTCGCGCTCTATCGTTCCGGCAAGACACAGACCTTCGGCTGGTTCGTCGGCCAGGTCATGAAGAAGACCGGAGGGCGCGCCGATCCGGCGGCCTTGCGCGCCGCGCTCGAGCGCGCGCTCGGACCCGTGGAGCCTCAGCAGAAATGATCGAGCTCTTCGGCGTCTCCAAGAAGTACGGCCAGTTCCGCGAGGCGCTGTACGACATCAGCTTCCGCATTGCGTCCGGGGAGTTCGTCTTTCTGACGGGACCGTCGGGGGCGGGGAAGTCGACGCTGCTGCGGCTGCTGTTCCTCGAAGAGCCGCCGACCGAGGGGCAGATCCTGGTCAACGGCCGCAACATCGGCGTCCTGCCGGACTCCCAGGTCCCGTACCTGCGCCGCACGATGGGCGTCGTCTTCCAGGACTTCAAGCTCATCGGGCGCAAGACCATCTTCGAGAACATCTCGTTCGTCCAGAACGTGCTGGGCCTGCCCCGCGCCGAGCAGAAACGAAGGCGCCTACCACGTCCTGAAGCGCGTCGGCCTGCAACACCAGATGAACGCGTATCCCGGACGAGCTCTCGGGCGGGGAGCAGCAGCGCGTGGCGATCGCGCGCGCGATCGTCAACGAGCCCGACGCTGCTGCTGGCCGACGAGCCCACGGGCAACCTGGACCCGGTCCTGTCGCGAAGAGATCATGCGGCTCTTCGTGGAGATCAACATCCGCGGCACCACCGTGCTCGTCGCGACGCACGACCTGGAGCTGATCCGCCGCATGGGCAAGCGGACCCTGACCCTCGAGCGAGGTCGTCTCCACGATCCGGACCGCCAGCGGGAGATCGCGCCGATCGTGCGGGAGGCGCCGTTCCTGCCGGTGTCCTGACGTCCGGTACGGACGCACGCTGATGGCGGTCCGTCCCCGCTACGTTTACTCCGAAGCCTGGTCGATCGCGCGGACGAGCCCGCGCCAGACCTTCGCGGCGATCGTCCTGATCGCGGTGGCTCTGTACGTGCCCGGGTTGCTCGCGCTCCTCTCCCGCAACCTCGGACGGCTGGCCGTCTCCGACGCGGGCGACGCGCCGTCGGTCGTCGTGACGCTGCAGCCTGAGGCCGACGCGCATGCGCTCGCGGCGCGCCTGGCCCAGGACGGCCGCATCCGCACCGTGCGGATCGTGGGCAGCGACGCCGCGCTGGCGCGCTTCCGCCGCGCGTACCCCGACATCGGGGCGGCGCTGGCGGAGCTGAAAGAGGCTCCGTTCCCGCCTTCGCTCGAGGTGATCCTGAAACCCACGGCTCCGCGCGGGACGGCGATCGAGATCGCGGGGTCCGCGAAGACGTGGCCCGGCGTCGAGTCCGCGGAGTCCGACGAAGAGTTCGCGCGCCGCTTTCGAGACGCTGTGCGACTCGTCCGCAGCGCCGGATTATTCCTCGGCGCGGTCCTCACGCTCGCCGCGATTCTGTCCGTGGCGTCCGCAGTCCGTCTCGCGCTCGACCTGCACCGCGAGGAGGTCGGCATCATGCGCCTGATGGGCGCCACCGAAGGCGCGATCCGTGCGCCGTTCTGGCTGTATGCGACGGCCGAGGGGCTGATCGGCGGGAGTCTCGCCCTGGCACTGCTCTATGGGACATTTCGTCTCGCCGCGCACTGGCTTTCGCGCAACCCGCATCCGGTCCTTGCAATTTTCTGGACCACGTTTCTCACCGTGCCGACTGCTCTGATCCTCCCCGCGGCCGGCGCCGCGGCCGGACTCGCCGGAAGTCTTCTCTCGCTCGGCCGCAAGCACGCTCGCCAGGCGACCCGAATCGCCTAAAACCGTCCAGTCGCTTAAGGGAGTCTTCACGCGTTCGGTGATACGGTTTCCACCGTACCTTCGAGGGAAACCGTGCGCGCCGTTCGAGCGAGCCTCCTCTTCCTGTTCGCCTGCGCGGCAGCCGCATCGGCTTCCGGCGCGGATCCCGTCCCGGCCCGCCGCGTCCTGATCCTCTCGGGCGCCGAGGTGATGCTGCCCGCGGGCCAGGTCATCGACGGCGCGATCCGGCAAAGCCTATCGGACGCGGGTCTCGGACCTCTGGAGTTCTATTCCGAGGGGATGGACGCGTATCGGTTCCACACCGAGGAATTCGAGGACGAGCTCGCTTCCTTCCTCCACCGGAAGTACGGAGACCGTGAGCCCGTCCTGGTCTTCGCCCTGACCGACCTGGCCCTCGACTTTCTCATCCAGTATCGGGGGCAGCTCTGGCCCCAGTCGCCGGTGGTGTTCACGAACGCCGACCCGAAGTACCTCGAGGGCCGAAACCGGCCGGACTGGACCACGGGAATCGTCGACGTGGAGGACTTCACGGGGACGGCGCACCTGGCCCGCGTCCTGCAGCCGGGGGCGCGGCGCATTCTCGTCGTCGGCGGGTCGGGAGATCGGGACGTGACGACGATCCAGACGGCGGTCCGGAGCCTCGAGGCGATGCGGCCGTCCCTTCCGGTCGCGGTCAAGTCGGGCGTTCCCATCGAGGACTTTCCGCGGGAGTTCGGAAAGCTCCCGAGCGACACGATCCTCCTCTACACGATGATGTTTCGCGATTCCGAGGGCCGGGCGATCGTTCCTCGGGATGCGGCGAAAGCTCTGGCGGCGTCCTCCTCGGTTCCCGTCTACGGCGTGCACTCGACGTTTCTCGGCCTGGGGACGCTCGGCGGCGCGATGTTCGACTTTGGGTTCACCGGACGCGCGGCCGCCCAGCTCGGGGCTCGCATCCTCAGGGGCGAGGCGCCTTCCGCAATACCCGTCATGCCGGGGTCCCCGCGACTGCTCGCCGTCGACGCGCGGCAGCTGAAGCGGTTCGGCATCCCCGAGCGCCGCGTCCCGTCCGACTACGAGATTCGATATCGGGAACCGTCCTTCTGGCGTGTGTACTGGAAAAGGGTCGTCGCCGTGGGTCTCGCTCTCCTGGCGGAAACGGTTCTGCTCGCCGCTCTCCTCATCGAGCGGCGCCACAGACGCCGCGCCGAGGACGAGAACCGGCAGCGGCGGCGGGAGCTGGCCCACGCCGGCCGCCTGACGGCGGTGGGCGAGCTGACGGCCTCGATCTCCCACGAGATCAACCAGCCGCTCGGAGCGATCCTGGCCAACGCCGAAGCCGCCGAGATGCTGCTCGAGGCCGAGGATGGGAACCTCGAGGAGGTTCGTCGGATCCTTTCGGATATCCGTCGAGACGATCTGCGCGCGAGCGAAGTGGTGCGACGGGTCCGCGAGCTCGCCGGCAAGCGCGAGCTTGAGATGAAGCGGGTGGACCTGAACGACGTTGTCGAATCCGTGATGCAGCTTCTCGAATACGAAGCGAAGCGTCACGCCGTGTCGATCCAGAAAGATCTCGCCGCGGAGCTGCCGCGCGTCCAGGGAGACTCGGTATCGTTGCAGCAGGTTCTGATCAACCTGGCGCTGAACGGGATCGACGCGATGACCGTGACGACGGTCGTCCGCCGACGCCTGGTCATTGCGACCAGAGCCGCGGGGGGCGTGGTCGAAGCGCGCGTCAGCGACACGGGCCACGGGATCGAGGAAAGCGATCGAAATCGGCTCTTCCAATCGTTTTTCACCACGAAGCAGCACGGAGTCGGGCTGGGGCTTTCGATCTGCCGTTCGATCGTCGAGGCGCACGGCGGGACGATCGTCGGCGAGAACAACACCTCTGGAGGCGCGACGTTCCGGTTTACCCTGCCGGCGTCTCCGGAACGTCGGAAACGGCCACGGGAGGAGTCCGCGCCGGTGCCGGAGCCGGCCACGTGACCGAGAACGGTCCCGTCATCCGCGTCGTCGACGACGATCCCTCGTTTCGGACGGCCATCTCGAGGCTGCTCCGAGCGGCGGGGTACGAGGTCCGGGTCTACGGCTCTGCCGGGGACTACCTTCTCGAGCCCCCCGCCGACGGATCCGGCTGTGTCCTGCTCGACGTGCGGATGCCGGGCCCGAGCGGGCTCGAGCTCCACGAGGCTATGGCCAGGCGCGGCGACACCCTTCCCGTGATCTTCCTGACGGGACACGGCGACATCCCGCAGAGCGTGCGCGCGATGCGCCAGGGGGCAGCCGACTTTCTGACCAAGCCGGTCCGGCGCAGCGAGCTCATCCCGGCGATCCGCCACGCCCTGGCGATGCAGGAGGCGGAAGCCGAGTCCACGGGCCGCCGGAAGGAAGTGGCGGAGCGATTCGCAAAGCTCACGCCGAGAGAAAAAGAGGTCTTCGAGCTCGTCGTGGCCGGCCGTCTCAACAAACAGATCGCCGCTCTGCTGGGGACCTCCGAGCGCACGATCAAGGCGCACCGAGCCCGGATCATGGAGAAGATGCAGGTCGACTCCGTCGCCGGCCTCGTGCACGCCGACGGCTGGCTCCGGCCCCGCTCCCGAACGTAACCTCACGGGCCGGGGCCCCGCATTGCCCCAAAGGACAATACCCCTCCTCCCCAATATCCGTCTTTTTCGCGGCATGCGCTCGACGGATCGTGCACCCAGGAAATGTCGGGTCAAAAAGGCGCGGTCGCACTCGTGGAGGACGACACCGGGATGCGCGAAGCCTTACAGAGAGTTCTCCGGATCGCCGGCTACGATGCGCGAGGCTACGGCTCGGCCGAAGAGTTTCTCGCGACGGAGCCGTGCAAGAGCCTTCGCTGCGTCGTCCTCGACATCCACCTTCCCGGAATCTCCGGGCTCGATCTCCAGCGCCGCCTCGTCACGATGGGACGGTCGTATCCCGCCATTTTCATCACGGCGCACGACACGGCTTCGGCCCGAAAGGAAGCCGCCGAGCTGAAGGCCGTCGCATTTCTGGTCAAGCCATTCGAAGGACGTCAGCTGGTCAGCGCCGTCGACACGGTGCTCACCGAGGAAAGGAATCGAGGAGTGAACTAGAGGAAGCTTCGACGAAAAGAGGAGGGCTATGCGCACCAAGAAGGAGGAACTCGGAATGACACGAAACCAGAGTCGATGGCTTGCGGTCCTGCTGGGAGTGTTCCTGGTGGCCGGCGCCGTGCTGCAGGGAGCGGACAAAAAGACTCCCGACGGCACCGTCAGGCTCTCCGAAGGTTCGATTGCCGCTGGAATCGGATGGAGCTGGGGCCATGGGACGCTCAACTACAAGGGAAAGAGCTACAAGTTCAAGGTGGAAGGGCTCTCGGTGGGTGAGCTCGGAGTGTCGAAGGCCGAAGCGACCGGAAACGTCTACGACCTCAAGAACCTCGCTGATCTCGACGGCGTCTATGCCGCCGCCGGCGCGGACATCGCGGTCCAGGAGGGCAAGGGCGCGATGGCCCTTATCAACGACAAGAAGGTTCAGATCGTACTGACGAGCGCCACGAAGGGCGCCAGCCTCAAGGTGGCGGCCGAAGGGCTGAAGGTCAAGCTGGAGAAGTAAGCCTTACAGATCTAGTTAGGAGGAGCGTATGCCGAGGGTCAATTCCCGAATCTTTGTCGCCGTCCTGCTCGGCCTGGCGATGAGCATGGCGGCCCTGGCTCAGACGGACAAGAAGCCCAACATCGTCTTCATCATGGGCGACGACATCGGGATCATGCAGCCGGGCATCTACCACCGCGGCCTGATGGTGGGCGAAACGCCCAACATCGACCGCATCGGCGCCGAGGGCGCCCTCTTCCAGACGTACTACGCCGAGGAGAGCTGCACGGCCGGGCGCAACGCCTTCTTCACCGGCATGCATCCGCTCCGCACGGGCATGATCCCGCCGCAGCTGCCGGGCAGCCCGTCCTACCTGCGGCCCGGCACGCCGGCGCTCGCGTGGTTCCTGCGGGATCTCGGCTACAACACCGGCGAGTTCGGCAAGAACCACCTGGGCGATCACACCGACGCGCTGCCGACGGCGCACGGGTTCCACGAGTTCTGGGGCTACCTGTATCACCTCGACGCCATGCAGGGCGTGAGCTTCCCGGACATCAACAAGACCCCGACTCAGCAGACCGTGGCCCCCCCGTGCAAGAACACGTCGATCCCGGGCCTCGCCGAGGTGCCGGGAGCGATTGATCCAAGTCGGGGGTCTGCCTGACGCCGCCACGCCCCGTCATCTGGTGCAAGTCTTCCGACGGCACGGCGAAGAACCAGAGCTGCCAGGACCAGGGTCCGCTGACCCTCGAGCGCTCCAAGACCGTGGACGAGGAGATTTCGGCCAAGGTCATCGATTTCATGGACCGCAACGACCCCAAGAAGACCAACAAGCCGTTCTTCGTCTGGTACAACCCGGCCCGCATGCACGTCACGACCGTCCTGTCGGACAAGTACCAGGCCATGGTCGGCGAACCCGGCGGCAAGGACTGGGGCATGAACGAAGCCGGCATGAAGCAGATGGACGACAACATCGGCCTCGTGATCGCCAAGCTCGAGGCGATGGGCCAGCTCGACAACACGATCCTTTGCTTCACGACCGACAACGGCGCCGAGACCATCAGCTTCCCCGACGGCGGCACGACACCCTTCAAGGGCGGCAAGCTCTCGACGTGGGAAGGCGGCATGCGCGCTCCGATGCTCGTGCGCTGGCCGGGTCACATCAAGCCGGGGACGATCCTCAACGACATCTTCGCGTCCCTCGACTGGCTGCCGACGCTCGTCAACCTCGCCGGCGGTCCGAAGGGCGACGGGCTGAAGAAGAAGATCGAGTCCGGCACCTATCCGGGGATCGTCAAGACGACGCTCGACGGCGTGGATCAGGCCGACTACCTGTTGGGCAAGACGCAGAAGTCGGCGCGCGATACGTTCTTCTACTACTCCGGTTCCCACCCTTCGGCGGTCCGGTACAAGAACTGGAAGATCTACTTCGCCATGGTGTCCGACGACCCGGCCGGCTTCATCGCGGGCGTCATGCCGTATTCCTGGGCCCAGGTCGTCAATATCAAGCGCGATCCCTTCGAAACGTCCATCGGCCAGCAGTACAAGACGCTCATGGGAATGGGCGGCACTCTGGCGGGGCCCTATACCGCCTACCTCTATGATTGGAACATGCTGCCCATCGGTCAGTCGCTCTGGCTCCACGAGCTCGAGAGCTACCAGACGTACCCGCCGATGCAGGATCCGGCGAGCTACAACCTGTCCCAGGTCATGACCGAGCTCAAGAAGCAGAAAGTCCCGGGCCAGTAGCCGCGGAGACCGGCACATCGAGTCATCGCGGGCGGTCCGAAGGGCCGCCCGCTTTTTCACAGAGGCGACTCGCCGCACAGGAGGTAGCGGTGAACGGACGCATTCGATTCGCGAGTCGACTCGTGACGATCGCCGTCGGCGCTCGGCGCTCTCGCATCGCAGGCCTTCGCCCAGGCGCCGGCAAAAAAGCCCAACATTCTCGTCATCTGGGGCGACGACATCGGCTACTGGAACATCAGCGCCTACAACCAGGGCATGATGGGCTACCGGACACCGAACATCGACCGCATCGCCAAGGAAGGCGCGCTGTTCACCGACTGGTACGGCCAGCAGAGCTGCACCGCGGGACGCGGGGCGTTCATCACGGGCCAGTCGCCCTTCCGCACAGGCCTCCTCAAGGTCGGGCTGCCCGGCGCCAAGGAAGGGATTCAGGCGCGGGACGTGACGATCGCCGAGCTCCTCAAGGCGCAGGGCTACAAAACCGGTCAGTTCGGCAAGAACCACCTCGGAGACCGCGACGAGCATCTGCCGACCGCGCACGGATTCCACGAGTTCTATGGCTCGCTCTACCACTTGAACGCGGAGCAGGAGCCGGAGCACCCCGACTATTTCAAAGATCCGGAGATGCGAAAGAAATACGCGACGCGCGGAGTGCTCCATACCTGGGCCAACCCGGACGGCACGCAGAAGATCGAGCTCACCGGAGCGCTGAACATGAAGCGCATGGAGACCGTAGACGACGAGTTCACGAAGGAAGCGCTCCGCTTCATGGACGACTCCAAGAAAGAGAACAAGCCCTTCTTCCTGTGGTGGAACGCCACCCGCATGCACATCTGGACGCACCTCTCGCCGAAGTGGCAGGGCAAGACCGGCCTCGGCGTCTATCCCGACGGGATGCAGGAACACGACGCGGACGTCGGCATCCTCCTCGACAAGCTCAAGGAGCTGGGCATCGAGAACGACACGATCGTCATGTACTCGACCGACAACGGCGCCGAGAAATTCTCCTGGCCCGACGGAGGCACCTCGCCGTTCCGCAACGAGAAGGCCAGCAACTGGGAAGGCGGCTACCGCGTCCCGTGCGCCATCCGCTGGCCCGGCGTCATCAAGCCCGGCACGGTCCTCAACGACGTCTTCGCGCACGAAGACATGCTGCCCACGCTGCTCGCGGCCGCCGGCGTGCCGAACGTCAAGGATCAGCTGTTGAAGGGCATGAAAGTCGGCGACAAGACCTTCAAGGTTCATATCGACGGCTACAACATCACCGATGCGCTCGCCGGCAAGTCCCCGGGCCCTCGCCACGAGTTCTTCTACTTCAACGACGACGGGTCGCTCGTCGGCCTGCGCTACGACCAGTGGAAGATCGTCTTCGCCGAGCAGCGCGCACTCGGTCTGGATGTCTGGCAGGACCCGTTCATACCTCTGCGCTTTCCGAAGCTCTTCAACATCCGGTCCGACCCGTTCGAGACCGCCGACCATGAGAGCGGCGATTACGGAACGTGGCGGGTCGACCACGCCTTCGTGCTCGTGCCGGCGCAGCAATACGTCGGCCAGTTCCTGGCGACCTTCAGGGAATTCCCTCCCAGCCAAAAGCCCGGCAGCTTCAGCCTCGACAAGGCTCTGGAGATGCTCCAGACCGCGCCGAAGGCGGCCGGTGACTAGTCGTCGGTCGATACCCGTGCGGCCGTGCCGGCGGGGGAGAGATGAAAGGGGCTTCTATGCGTTACAAATCGATGTTCGCAACAATCGCGTGGCTCGTGTCGCTGACGGCGGCGATCCAGGCCCAGACCGGTCTCGCTGGCCGCGTCCAGGTCGGCGGCAAGTCCGTCTCGGGGGCAGCAGTGACGCTGTACGCTGCGGGCGCCGGCGCCCCGGTCAAGTTGGCAGAAGCGAAGACCGACGCACAAGGCGCCTTCAATCTGGTGGGAGGGGCTGCGCCGGCAGGTTCCGTGCTCTACGTCGTCGCGAAGGGCGGGACGATGAGCTCGGCGCCCGCGGCGAGCACCGGCGATGCGCTTGCTCTTCTTTGTCTGCTCGGCTCGAAATCCCCGCCGTCGGTGACGATCAACGAGCTCACCACCGTGGCCTCGGCATACACCGCCGCCCGGTTCATCAATGGGCGAAGCGATCTCCGGGAATGCGCTCGGGCTGCGAATCGCCGCCATGAACGTCCCGAATCTCGTGAACCTGCAAACCGGCGGTTGGGGATCGGTCATCATCGATGGGCTCAACATCACGCGCAGCACGACGCTGGCGAACTTTAATACCCTCGCGTGTCTCATCACCTACGCCGGCACCTCCGCCAGCGATGACTGGCGCACGCGGTTCTTCAAAGCGGCCACGCCAACCGGAAGAACGACGCCGTCGAACACGC
The DNA here is from genome assembly GCA_963733815.1 of uncultured Acidobacteriota bacterium. GTDB lineage: Bacteria > Acidobacteriota > Thermoanaerobaculia > UBA5066 > Gp7-AA6 > DAHUXD01. Next base: position 374,960 of record CAVTEG010000009.1, read on the forward strand.
TGGGAGCGATCGCCGGCATTGCCCGTGAGTCGTGGGCTCATCCCAAGGACCTCTTCGCACTCTTCCAGGAAGCCTATCCGCAGACGAAGGAGGGTTTGCTGACCGTAACGCCGTTCGTGCCTTACCTGCAGTATGCGCCCGAAGACTTCGCGCTCATCTTGCGCTTTGCGGGCGGCGGCAACTACGCACCGGGTCGGGTGATGGTCGACGCTGACGGCAATCTCTGGAGCGGTTCGAACTGGATGCCGGGCTCGCAATCCAGTGCCGTGACGGGCATCGGCGGAGGCGTCGCGAAGTTCGGTCCCGACGGTGCCACGCTCTCGCCTCCGGTTACCGGCTTCATGGGTGCAGGGATCAATGGAATCGGATGGGGCACCGCCGTGACGAAGGAAAACGTCTGGGCCTCGAGTTTCAACGGCAAGATCCTGGTAATGGACTTTCAGGGCCATCCGGTCGCGACCGAGCAGGACTTTCCGTTTAAAGAAAAGCTGCACGGCCTCATGGGCATCGGCGTCTCGGCGAAGGGCGATGTATGGATCGCCGACGGCGAGGGCGATCAACTGCTCTACTTCCCGGGAGGCCGCGTGAAAGAGGGCAAAATCGTCAAGCCCGCCGGCCTCGCGAGCCCGTTCGATGTGGTCATCGATGACCAGGATCGCGTTTGGGTTTCGAATTCGCGGTCCGTTACGGTCAGCCGATTCCCGGCCAATGACCCGACCAAAGTGGAGACCTTCCGAGTCGGGGTGGCGCCCCGCGCCCTGGCCCTTGATTCGAAGAACAACGTCTGGGTCGTCAGCTTCCTGTCTCCGGACTTTCCGGGCCTGAAGCCACTCCCGCCGCACGCGACGATCATGGAAGAGTTCAAAGCGTTCCGCGCCCTCTACGCCCCACTCCTATCAGGGCAGGTGAAGTCCACGGGCTTCCTCAGCATGATTCGTCCGGACGGCACACAACTGCCCTCGGCGGGCAGCGGCTACAACGGCGATGGGGCCATCAGCATTCCGTGGGGAGCCAATGTCGACGGCAACGACGACGTGTGGACGACCAACTGCTGGGCACTCCGGGTCGTGTACATGGCCGGCGCGGACACGAAGGGACATCCGGCCGGCACCAAGATCGGCGACGTTTTGCACGTGTTCAACAGCGGCGTCTTCGAGAGCATCATTGACCTATCCATCGACGCCGCGGGCAATGCCTGGTCCACCAACAACTGGAATGATCTCCCCGTCGCCACAGGCATCAATGACAACCCCGCACATTCCACGTGGGGCGGAGGGACCGGAATCAACGTCATCTATGGAGTGGCCGAGCCGGTGCAGCCGCCGCGAATGGGCAAGGTGCGGAAATACTGAGTGGCAGCGGCTAGGCCCCGGAGGGTTGGGCTCATGTTTGATGCGGAGGGCAATATCCGAACTGATCGCATTGCCACGGACGAAGGAGCCGCACGGATGCCGCGACTGCGTAAGGCCTGCCTGCTGCTCGTTTCGGCCCTGCTGTTTTCGAGATTCGCGGGCGCTCAAACGCCGGACGCGAACCATCCGGAGCAGTCCGACGCCGATAAGCTCGCCCAGGCGCTGGCCAATCCGGTGGCGAACCTGTGGTCCCTCCAGTTCCAATTCAACAACTTCCAGCTGACCAACGACCGCTGGAACTACAACCTGAACTTCCAGCCCGTCATGCCGCTGAGCCTGACGAGCTGCTGGAATCTCATCACGCGCCCCGTGATCCAGGTCTACAACAGCGCCCCCTACCAGACCTCAACCGGAGCGGATGCTCGGACGACCAACTTCGGCGACTGGACACAGCTCGAGCTCCTCTCGCCGGCCAGCACCGGCCACTGGCTCCTCGGCGCCGGGCCGACGTTCATCTTTCCGACGGGCGGCTCGGTCTACACGAGCCAGGGAAAGTTCCAGGTGGGGCCCGCGCTCGTCGTCGCGTACCTGACTCCGAAGTTCATCCTCGGCGTCTTCCCGCAGCAGTGGTGGTCCTATGCCGGCGACGCGAGCCGTCCGGACACGAACCAGATGAATCTTCAGCCCATCATCAACTTCTTCTTCAAGGGCGGCTGGAACGTCGGCTACTCGGGGAACATCCTCGCCGACTGGGAGGCGCCGTCGAACAACCGCTGGACGGTACCCATCGGCATCGGCGTCGGCAAAGTGGTCAAGTTCGGTCGGCTGCCCGTCAAGGTATCGCTCGCCGGCCAGTACATGGTGACGCAGCCGGACCCGGTCGGCCAGAAGTGGAACATCCAGATCCAGATCACGCCGGTTTTGCCGAAACTCATCAAGGGAACGCTCTTCGACTGAGGAGATGAGAGTCATGCAAAGGCCTCTCCGCGCAATTGCGACCATTCTCATCGCCGCCACGTCGGCAGCGATCGCTCGAGCCCAGGACCCCCTGCCGTCCTGGAACGACGGTGCGGCCAAGAAGGCGATCGTGGAGTTCGTAGAGTCGACCACGACGCAGGGGAGCCCGAAGTTCGTTCCACCGCCGGAGCGCATCGCGACGTTCGATCAGGACGGAACGCTCTGGGTCGAGCACCCACTTTATTCGCAGCTGGTCTACTGCTTCGACCGCGTCCCGGCGCTCGTCAAGGCGAAGCCCGAGCTCGCCAACGTCGAGCCCTTCAAGACGGTGATGTCGGGCGATCGCGAGGCGATCGCGAAGCTCCCGATGGAAGACATCGAGAAGATCGCGGCCGCGACGCTCACGGGCATGTCCGTCGACGATTTCAGCGCCGAGGCGACGAAGTGGGTGGCCTCGGCGAAGGACCCGCACTGGAAGCGGCCCTACACGGAGCTGACCTATCAGCCAATGCAGGAGGTGCTGAAGTATCTCCGCGCCAACGGCTACAAGACCTACATCGTGACGGGCGGCGGGCAGGACTTCGTGCGGACGTACTCGGAGAGGGTTTACGGCATCCCGCCCGAGCAAGTGGTCGGTACCGCGTTAGGGACGACGTACGGCTACGACAAGAACGGCCGTCCGTTTCTGACGAAAGACCCAAAGCTCCTGCTGAACGATAACAACGCCGGAAAGGCCGAGGGCATCTACCTGATGATCGGCCGCCGTCCCCACGCGGCGTTCGGCAACTCCACCGGCGACCAGCAGATGCTCGAATACACCGGCGCGGGCGACGGCGCGCGGCTCATGATGCTCGTGCTCCACGACGACGCGAAACGCGAATACGCCTACGGCCCGGCGGCGGGGCTTCCGGACACCAAGGTCGGAACCTTCACGCAGGCGCTCTACGACGAAGCCAAGAAGAAGGGCTGGACCATCATCAGCATGAAGAGCGACTGGAAGAAGATCTTCGCGTTCGAGTAACGGTTCAATCTCCCAGGAGGTCCTTCAACGTCATCAGCAGGAAGAACCCGATCACGATTTCGCTGACGATCCACGAATTCTTCATCATCCAGTCGCGAACCTCTGGCAGGAGCGCCTGGCCCCGCTTGCCGAGCGAGAGGAGAAGGAGCAGCGGAACGCCGGCCAGAGCGACGGTGAGCGCAACGAAGACGAGGTCGTGCCACCAGGGGTCGCCGTGATGGGCGAGGTATGCGCCGACCGTGAACATGCTGATCAGGAGGTATGCGCCGACCGTGAACATGCTGATCAGATCGCTCGGCGGGAGCAGAAAGAGGAGAAAGCCGATCCGCAGCGAGAAGAGCGGGGTCGCGCTCTCGAGCTTCGCCATCCATCGCGGCGGTTGACTGCGGCCCCGCCCCCGCGCCACTTTCCAGGCGAGAAAGACCAGCAGGACGATGATCGCGAAGTCGATGGCGTGCACCACACGAGGATCTCCGCGCGGTGCCGCCCCGCCCCTTTTCACGAGCCCGGTCAGAAAATACGAGGCCGTGACGCCGATGAACGTCGCGACACCAGTGCCAGCGAGAAAGAACACCGAATCGCGTCGGGGACGCGTTCCCGTGGCGAGCAGAATGGCCGTCACGATCTGAGGCCCCGCGACCATGACAAAAGCCATGGGGAGAACGATCGACAGAGCGCTCATGCTGGCGGCGAGAGTTTGTCGCAACGAGGACGCCGGCGGCAAGGTGAGAATCCCCGGCCGTCGAGTCGATGCCAAAAACGCGGGTATGCTGCGGGCGGGCTGAGGCTCCCCGATATGAAAGTCCGCACCTTTTACCCCGACGTCGCGTACAAGTAGGAAATAGGAGATGTCGATGCGACCCACTTTCAGGATCCCCGGAAGAGTCGAGACAATGATTCGGAGGCTTCGCCTGCTCGCGGTGGCCTCCTTTCTGCTTCTTGCCGCCTCACGGGCGCAGGCGCAATTCCCCGGCGACGTGCCCGACACGTTCCGGCTGACCGTCGGCGGCATGTACGCCTGGTTCCAGACCGACGTGACGTTTCAGCAAGACATCAATTCGGGAGGTCCGATCGGAAGCGGAATCAACTTCGAGGACACGTTCAACCTTCCAAACCAGGGCGGGTTCTACGGGCGTGCCTCCTTCAATCTCGGGTTCCTGTCGTTCGACGCCGCGTACATCGGGTTCACGCGGAAACGCACGGCCACGATTTCGCAAGACGTCGTCTTCGGAGACACGACGTACACCGCGAGCGCGAGCGTGGAGGCCAGGCAGAAGAGCCAGTTGCCCTACGGAGACATACGGATCAACTTTCTCCACAACCCGTCCACGCAGCTCGGCCTGACCCTCGGAGTGGCGTACCCCATCCTGCAGGCCGAGTTGAGCGCGGACGCGGGCGTCGTCGGCCCGGGAGGACCCATCACCGGCCAGACGGTCACGAAGGAGGGGAAAATTTCCACCCCGGTCCCGCTGCTCGGGATCGTGTTCGATGCCCGACTCGGAGATCGTGTTTCGGGAGGCATCATCTTTAACGGGATTTTCGCCCCGGTTCACCCGTACGTCGGATCGATCGTCCAGGCGGATGTGCACGTGGACTGGTACTTCGCTCGGAATTTCGGGGTCGGAGGCGGGTTCAACTACACGCGCTTCCGGATCAAGAAGGAAGACCTGCCGGGCACGCTCGTCGATTTCTCGCAGGACTTCTACGGTCCGCGGGCGTACCTGATCCTGACGTTCTGAAGAGACTCCTTCTTTCGATGTTCGGCGGCGCACTGGCGTTGCCGATGGCGGCCCAGGAGATCCCCGCGCGTGTTTGGAACGAGCTCGACACCTCATGGATCTCGGCTCGGCTGGGCTTCGCCGCCATGGAGGACGGCGCCTTCTATTCGCAGGACGCGGCGAACAAGCAGCAGGTCGGCGATCTGTCCGCCGAACAGCTCTTCCGACTCGACAATCTCTCGGTTTTCGGGCTGATCAAGCTCCGGCATCCCTGGCGGTACGAGATTGCCGGCAACTACCGGGGGCTCGACCCGACGGAGTCGCGCAAGTGGACCTTCACGAATATCGACGTCGCCATCCCGATCGGCGATCTGGCGACAGTGACCGTCGGCAAACAGAAGGAAGGAGTCGGGCTCGAGATGACGGAGAACGCCCGCGACGTCCCGTTTATGGAGCTTTCCGTGATGACGACCGCCTCGACCTTCTTCGAATCGCACGTCGTCGGCGTGCGATTCTCGAACGCGATCCTGGGCGACCGGATGACCTGGTCCGGGGGATGGTTCAACAACTGGCTCGACAACGATCTGAGCTTCAGCGAGAGCGGTCAGATCTTCGCCGGACGGGTCACCGGGCTGGCGATGGATCAGGACGGCGGGCGGGAGCTGCTGCACCTGGGCGTCTCGGCGGTCTACCGTGAGGCGGAGAACGGGAGCTTCAAGTCGAAGAGCATTCCGGAGGTCTACGAAGCTCCGGATTTCGTCGACACGGGCTGATTCCCGGCGAACCACGCGACGTCGGTCGCGGGCGAGCTCGCGGCGGTTCAGGACGCCTTCACGCTCTCTGCGGAATACACCGCGACGTACGTCTCATCCCCGCAGACGGGCAATCCCGATTTCGCGGGCTTCTACGTCATGGCCACCTATGCGCTGACGGGCGAGACCCGCCCCTACGACCACGAGACGGGTACGTTCGGGATGATCCGGCCCACGGCTCCCTTCTCGTTCAAGCACGGAGGATGCGGAGCGTGGGAAGTGGGCGCTCGATATTCCAAGATCGATCTGACCAGTGGGGCTGTGGACGGCGGCGTTTTCGACCGATGGAGCGGCGCTTTGTCGTGGTACCCGACCGCCCAGTGGCGCCTGGAGTTCAACTACGGCTACGGCCGGCTGGATAAGGCCGGGCTCGTCGGCCACACCAACTTCTACCAGCTTCGACTACAGTTTCAGCTCTGATCGCACTTCGTTTTTCCCGGGCGGGGATCGCGCTCACCGCCGTTCTCGCATTCGGCGGAGCCGCCTGCCGCGGCCGTCCGGAGGCGCCGGCGCCCTCGCGGACCGCCGCGCCGCGAGCCGCGAGCGCGACCTTCATCGGGCGCCAGGCCTGCGCGTCGTGTCACGCCACGGAGGAAGCCCGCTGGAAGGGCTCGCACCACGACCTCGCCATGCAGGAGGCGAGCGACGCGACCGTCCTCGGCAACTTCGAGAACGCGACGTTCACGCACTTCGGCGTGACGTCCACGTTCTTCAAGAAGGATGGGAAGTACTTCGTCCGCACCGACGGGCCCGACGGCAAGCTCCAGGAATACCCGATCGCGTACACGTTCGGCGTCTACCCGCTGCAGCAGTACCTGATCGCGTTCCCCGGCGGCCGGTACCAGGCCCTGAACGTCGTCTGGGACACGCGTCCGGCGAGCGAGGGCGGACAGCGCTGGTTCCATCTCTATCCGAAGGAGGAGGTCGCCTTCCGACGACCTTCTCCACTGGACCGGCCCGTACCAGAACTGGAACTTCATGTGCGCGGAGTGCCACTCGACGAACGTGCACAAGGGGTACGACGCCGCGACGAAGACCTACGCCACGACCTGGTCCGAGCTCGACGTGTCGTGCGAGGCCTGCCACGGGCCGGGCTCCGCGCACGTGGCCTGGGCGGAGGCGGTGAAGGCGGGCAAGGCCTCGAAGACCGACGCGGACAAGGGCCTGGCGGTCGTTCTGAAAGACTCGGCGACGGCGGCCTGGGACATGGACATGGCGACCGGCATCGCCAAGCGCAGCGTGCCGCGGACTCGCACGCCGAGATCGAGACCTGCGCGCGCTGCCACGCGCGGCGCTCGGTGCTGACGAGCGACTACGTCTACGGGCGGCCGCTCATGCAGACGCACCGTCCCGACCTGCTCGAGGAGCCGCTGTACTACGCCGACGGGCAGATCCAGGACGAGGTCTACGAGTACGCATCGTTTCTGCAGAGCAAGATGCACGCGGCGGGCGTGACGTGCACCGACTGCCACGACCCGCACGACGTTGAAGGTCGCGGGCGGCGTGGACCGCGTCTGCGCGCGCGTGCCACCTGGCCGAGAAATTCGACGACGCCGAACGCACCACTCACCACGCGCCGGCTCGCAGGGCGCGAGCTGCGTGGCCTGCCACATGCCGACGCGCAACTACATGGTCGTGCATGCGCGGCAGGACCACAGCATCCGCGTGCCGCGGCCGGACCTGTCGGTCGCGCTCGGTACGCCGAACGCCTGCAACGGAGTGTCACCGCGACAAGTCCGCCCGCTGGGCGGCCGACGCGGCCCTGAAGTGGTGGGGCGACAGGATCCGAACGACGCCGGACTACGGCGAGATCGTCCACGCCGGCCGCGAGCAGCTCGGGAGTGCCCAGGCGGCTCTCGCCGCCTTCGTCTCGGATCCCGCGCGTCCCGCGATCCGAAGGGGGACGGTCGCGTCGATGCTCGACCCGCGCGTCGCCGCCGCGAGCGCCGCGCTCGAGAAGGCATTGGCGGATCCGGACCCGTTCGTGAGGCAGGGCGCGCTCGGAGCGGCCCAGGGCCTCGACGCGAGCGAACGGCTGCGCGCCGTTGCTCCGCTTCTCCGGGACCCCATCCGGGCGGTCCGGCTCGAGGCGGTGCGGGCGCTCGCCTCGATCCCCGGGGAGGGCATGAGCGCCTCGGAGCGAGCCGACTTCGACGCAGCCATGGCCGAGTACATTGCGTCCCAGAACGTCGACGCGGACCGGGCGGAGGCGCATCTGCAGCTGGGTGCCCTCTACGCGATGCGGGGCGACCAGGCCCACGCTGAAGCGGAGTACAAGACCGCTCTGGCGTTGACACCCTCGATCGCGGCAGGTTGGGCGAACCTCGCCGATCTCTATCGCGCGCAGGGGCGCGAGGACGAGGCCCAGTCGACGCTGCGGGAAGGCCTCCGGATCGCCCCGCGGGACGCGGGCCTGCACCACGCCCTGGGCCTCGCGCTGGTGCGGCGCCGGAAGACCCCGGAAGCCGTCGAAGAGTTTGCGCTCGCCGCGAAGCTCGCCCCCGGAAACGCGCGCTACGCGTACGTCTACGGCGTGGCTCTCGATTCCGTGGGCCAGACGCTGCGCGCGATCGACGTGCTCACCGCGGCCCATGCGCGGCACACCGGCAATCCCGAGATCCTGGAAGCCCTCGCGTCGTTTTCGCTGAAGGTGGGCAAGCGCCAGGCCGCGATCGATTACGCGAAGAAGCTCGTCGCCGCGGAGCCCGACAACCCGTCGGCGCGGGCGATGCTGGCCGAGCTCACGGGATCGCCGGCGGCCGGGAAGAACTGAAAGGATTGGAGCGAGAGCGACAACCTCGTGCATCGAGTTCGGGATCCCTCGCTGCGCTCGGGATGACTTCTTGGTCGGTGCCCGTAGGGCAGTTCTCCGCGCAAGTGAAGGCGACGGCTACGCGCTCGCGGGCTCGACGGCCTTGTCCTTTTCCCGGTCCTTGTCGTGGGGCTTTTTCTTGAAGTGCGGCAGGTCCGGCTCGCCGAGCAGGCGGGCGAGGCCTTCCCAGCCGCGCACGTGCTCGCAGACGACCTTGAGGGCCGACGTCAGCGGCACGGCCAGAACTGCTCCCGGAATTCCCCAGATCGTGCTCCAGAAGACGAAGGCGATCATGACCGTGAGAGGAAACAGGCGGACTTTTCCTCCGACGATGTAAGGCGTCAGGACGTTGCCCTCCAGAAACTGCATGAGGCTGTAGACCAGGAAAACGAGGAGGGCTTTCTCGCCGCCGTACTGGAAGAACGCGACGGCCACGGCCGGCACTGTCGAGAGGATGACGCCGACGTAGGGCAGCAGGATCGAAAGCCCCGCGATCGGACCCAGCACATAGTAGTAGTCGATGCGCAGGACCATCAGGGATAGCGTCGTCGCGCCCGCCATGATCAGCATCACGAAGGAGAGGCCCAGGGCGTAGGACGTCATCGTCCGCGAGATCGCGCCCGTCACGTCGGAGTCGCCGACGCGCTGGTTGCGCGTCAGCATTCCGGCGAGGATGCGCCCGAACTTCTCGCGGTCCTTCAGCATGAAGAAGGTCAGGAACGGAACCGCGGCCGCGTAGAGCAGGATCCCGACCGTTGCCCCGAGCCGCTCGACGAACGCCCGCGTCGTCTCCAGCTGCGACTCGGTCAGCTTGACCTCGCGGACCCCGTGGGCCGTGTCCTCGGGCAGTATCGATCCCATCCGCTCTCGGACCTTGTTGACGAACCCCATCACCCCGGCCAGCAGGTCGCGAAGCCGCGTCTGGTAGCGCGGCAGCTCGGCGAAGAACTGATTGATCTGGGCGGTGACGTTGATGATCAGCAGCACGACGCCGCCGATGATCACGAAGAGGATCAGCAGGATCGCCGCGACCCGGGGAACGCCGGCACGCTCGAGCAGGGACACGAACGGGCGCAGCGCGAAGGCCATGAAGAGCGCGAATACCAGCGGCACCAGGATCGGCCGGCCGTAGTAGAGCAGAGCGACGACGGCGCCCAGGGACACCACCGTCAGGCCGACGACCCGGCGGGGCGATTCGTCCGGGAGGCCGTCCGGTCGCACCATCAAAAAACCCCCTCCGGGGGAGGGGGTGGAAGTGTGCGTTCGGACGCCGCGGGGATCACGTCCCCGATATTAGCGTGACGACGATCTGGGCGCGGCGGTTCTTCGTCCGGCCCTCGGCCGTGGCGTTGTCGTAGCCGGGGTCAGCGGCGCCCTTGGACATCGTGGAAATGCGGCCGGGGTCGATCCCGTGACGCGTGACGAGGTATTCCTTGGCGGCCTGGGCGCGCTTCACCCCGAGATCGATGTTGGCCTGCTCGCTGCCCGTGTTGTCGGTGAAGCCGGTGACGACGGCCGTGGCGTTCAAGTCGTTGCGCATGCGCAGCGCCACGCCGTCGAGGACGGCCTTGGCGATGTTGGTGAGCCGGGCGCTCTTGCCGTCGAAGAAGATTTCGTCGGAGGTCGTCCTCGGCGCCGGGCGTGGCGGAGGCTGCGGCGCGGGCGCCGGAGCGGGAGCCGCTTCGACCACGCGCTGCTCGACGACCGGCTCGGGCGCCGGCACGACGACCGGCGGCGGGGGAGCCGGAGGCCAGGCGGCGTAGGTGATGCCGATCAGGCCGCCGAAGGGATTCTGGCTGGTGCCGTTGGCGGCGAGCATCGTCATGTTCGTGCTGAACCCGGCGGTCAGCGCCCATCCGCTGTGGCCGAACCAGATGCGAGCGCCGCCGATCAACGTGGCGTAGTCGGGCTCGGGCACGTCGCCGCCGTCGAGGACGTTGTAGTTGACCTCGCCGATGATGTGGATGAGGGGGACGATCGGCACGTCGACGCCGAAGCCGAACTTCAGAACGTTGGGCACCCGCACATCGTTGTCCTGGTCTCCGGAGAGCTGGTAAGAGACGAGACCGGTGAAAATCGACTTCGTCACCGACGCGCCCCACTCCCAATCGGCGCGCCGGCTGTTCAGCGACTGGATCGGCTCGTTGGTGACTTCGTTGTTGACGGTGGCATTTCCGACCGGCACGTTCGCCGACAGCCAGCCCGCGATGCGGAAGTCGTAATCGACTTCCGAGTGGTAGTTGAACTTGGTGCCGATCCGGAGCTTCTGTCCCTCGCTCACCCGGAACGGGCCGGCGATGGGGACGCCGTTGATGGCGCCGCCCTGCCAGCCGCCGCCGCTCTTGGTCTCTTGGGCTCCGCCGGCGATGAAAACAGACCACCAGTCGGTCAGGCCCACGCCCATCGACACCGTGCCGCCCCACTGGATGAAGTATCGGCCTTCCTCGGGCTGGCCGGCGAAGAGTTGTCCGGCGATCCGCGGCTGGTACCAGCCGTAGAACCCGAGCGTGAAATGTCCGGCGCGGGGGTTGTCCGCCGTCGACATCGTGAAGAGTCCGAGGTCGCCGCGAGAGTTCGGGGCCACGATCGGCGGCGTGACCGGCTGCGCTATTGCCGCAAAGGCGGTCAGGCAGATCAGCATCCCGAGGAGCGCAGTCCGCTTCGCCATCATGAAAATGTCTCCTTTCGAGCCTGCCGGGGGAACGTAACTTCCGAAAATGATAAGGCAAAAGTGGTGAATCGCCAAACATCTTCTGCTCGGTCAGGAGGCCGTCCATTCGAACAGGTGCACGCGTTGCGGGCCGCGTTTATGGGCGTTCGGTCGCCGCCAAAAAAGTGAGGAAGAACACAATCCGCCGCCGCCTGACCGACGGACTACACCCTTGGCTGCATCACCAGCGACATTTTTTCCTGGAAGGCCTTCATGATCGCGGGACCGCGGATCGAGGAGATCGCTTTCTCGGTGTGGCGGATCAGATCGCGCACGGCTTCGACGCCTCGTCCGTGGTCGATCTCGGCCAGGGCCTGCTTGTAGGGACGGTCGATCCCCGGAAGGTTGGATTCTCCGATCGCGGTCTCGGCCTCCTGTTTGACGCGGGTGCAGAGGATCATGAGGATCTTCTTCTCGTCGCCGAGGGCTCCCGGGCTCGTCCCTCCGGACGGCGGCGGGGCCGGGCGAGAAACGGGCGTCGCCGGCACGGGGGCCGGCCCCGTTTCGGCGGTCGAGCCCTTCCCCGCTTCGCTGCGCGCGGCCGTGGCCTCGCGCGACCGCATGTCGATTAAGTCCGCCGTCACGAGACCGTAGAGGACCTTCGCCGTGTCGAAGGAGTTGGAGCTCGTGGCGCGCGCGAGCTCCTCGACCGTCTTTCGCCCGTCGATCCGGATGACGAGGTTCCACTCGGGAGGAGAGAGGGTCACGGCCTCGCCCATCTCCCGCGGCTTCAATACCGGGATGTAGTCGACCCCCGGAATCTTGCGGGAGAGGACCTTCCATTCATCGAGCCGCCGGGCCGCTTCCATGAGGAGGGACGTGTTGGTCTTGTCGATGGTGGTGGCTTCGGTCTCTTTTCCCGGCGTGAACTGGAAGTCGCCGGAAGACCAGATTGCCAGCGCGTAGACGGCTTCCTCGCCCCGGATGCTCCCCACCTCGGCATGGACGATCTTCCCGTTGCGGAGGTAGATGTACCCCCTCTCCGAGCCCCGCATCAGCATGAACATCCCGGTCTTTCCCGAGACCGAAACGAGCTGGATGATGTCGGGGACAGGGAGCTCCTGGATCGAGCCCTGAAAAGACATAGTCGCGATGATGCTAGCACCCGGGGCCCGGGTTGCATGTTGCAGGCGGAGGGTTGCAGGGAGCAACCTGCAACCGGAAACCTTCAGCCGTAATTGGCGGCCGCGCAGGGGCCGCATGGATGTGGCAGATCGCCAGCGCGAGAGCGTCGGCGGCGTCGAGGGGGACGCGGGCCTGATGCCGCGCCAGCAAAGAGAGGACCATCGCGCGGACCTGCTCCTTCTCGGCCTGGCCGTAGCCCACCAGGGCCTTCTTGACCAGGCGCGGCTCGTACTCGAACACGGGGATCGCGCAGCGGGAAGCGGCCGCCAGCAGGACGCCGCGGGCGTGCGAGAGCTTCAGAGCGGAGGCGATGTTTCGGGCCGCGAACACGGTCTCGACCGAGACGGCCGCCGGATGGACCTCGGCGAGCAACTCGAGGGCGGCGGTGAGCAGGAAATCGAGCTTCTCCGCGAGCGCCATGCGCGCCGGCGGCCGCCACACGCCGCACCGCTCGAGACCGAGGCGGCCGCTCTCGAAGCTGACGATCCCGAAGCCCGTCGCAACGGTGCCGGGATCGAGGCCGAGAACTCTCATCGCTCCCCGGCCTACGCCGAGGTGCTCGTCTCCTCGAAGTCGAAGTTCGCCCAGACGTTCTGAACGTCGTCGTGGTCCTCGAGCGCTTCCATCAGCTTGACCATCTGGTCCGCCTTGCGCGAGTCGAGGGGCGACCTCGGTCGCGGGAATCATCGAGACCTCGGCGACGGCGAGGCGGCAGGCCCTTCGCTTCGAGCTGCGACTTGACCGTGTCGAAGGTCTCCGGGGGCCGTCTTGACTCTCGTGGTACTGGTCGGTCGTCTCGACGTCGTCGGCGCCGGCCTCGATGGCCGCTTCCATGACGGCGTCCTCGGTCGCCTTGTCCTTCTCGATGGCGATGTAGCCCTTCTTGGTGAAGAGGAAAGCGGACCGAGCCGGATTCCCCGAGGTTGCCGCCGTGCTTGGAGAAGATCGTGCGGATCTCGGGAAGCGTCCGGTTCTTGTTGTCCGTCAGCGCCTCGATCAGGACGGCCGTGCCGCCGGGACCGTACCCCTCGAAGGTGACTTCTTCGTAGGAGACGCCGGGCAGCTCGCCCGTGCCCCGCTGGATCGCGCGCTTGATGTTGTCGGCGGGCATGTTGACGGCCTTGGCGTCGTCGATCGCCTTGCGCAGGCGGGGATTGGACTCGGGCGCGCCGCCTCCCTGTTTGGCGGCCATCGTCATCTCGCGGATGAGCTTGGTGAAGACTCGGCCGCGCTTGGCGTCGGCGGCGCCCTTCTTGTGCTTGATCGTGCTCCATTTGCTGTGACCGGACATACGCGCTCCTAACGAGGCCGGATTATATGGGGCCGGAAGCGTACGGCGGATCCCCGCTTCTCCTTGATTTCCTTCGGTTTCCGGCGACAATAGGTTCAGTTCATGCCCAAAAAAGTTCTTTTGATCGAATACGAGCCCCGCTACATCGAGCGGATCCGCGCCCTGCTCCAGCCCCTCGGGCATGCGCTGACGGAGACCCACGACGGCGAGGCGGGTCTCCAGGCCTTCGGTTCCAACAGGTTCGACCTGGTCCTCCTCTCGGGGATGCTTCCGCGCCTCCCGAGCGCCGAGGTCATTCGCGAGATCCGGAAAAAGGGGGGCGCCACGGCCCCGCCCATCGTCCTGATGATGAGCGGGTACCGTGGTACCAACCGCAAGGCCGACGCCCAGAAGGTCGGAGCGTTCGACATTCTCGTCCGGCCCTTCTCCGACGAGGACTTCATCGCCTCCGTCCGGGAGGCCGTCGGCTCCTCCGACGTCGGCGCCCAGACGACGCGGATCGACATGGCGCAGTTTTCCGGCGCGACCCCTCTGACTTCCTCCGACATCTTCTCGGATGTTTTGTCGGACCTGACCGGCGACGCGGCTCGCCCGGCCGCGCCTCGCGCGCCTGCTCCTCCGTCCGCACCCGCGCCCTCGGAACGGACGCCGCCCCCCGCCGCCCCCAAGCCCGCGGCCGCGGAGAGCGACGTCGAGAAGCGGCTGCGGGACACGCTCTCGGGCCTCAATCTCGACGCCAGGACGGGGCGGGCCCCCGCAGGTCCGGCTGCGACCGCGCCCCGCCCCAAGCTCTCCTCCGACACCGATGTGGACAAGATCCTGTCCGACACGCTGTCGGGCATGTCGGTGCCGAAGTCGAAACCCGCGGCGCCGGGCGCGACTCCGCCGCCCATGCCGCCGCCGCCCGTGGCCCCGGCCGCTCCGCCGCCCCGCCGGCGCGAGGAACCGGAAGCCGCAGTCCCGGCCACAGGGCCGGACCACTTCGGCCAGTACGAGATCCTGGAGAAGATCGCGAGCGGCGGCATGGCCGAGCTCTCCAAGGCCAAGCGCACGGGTGTGGAGGGCTTTCAGAAGATCGTCGCGATCAAGAAGATCCTTCCCCACCTGGCCGATGACGAAGACTTCATCACGATGTTCGCCGACGAGGCCAAGCTCGCGGCGCAGCTGAACCACCCCAACATCATCCACATCTACGACCTCGGAAAGATCAAGGCCGGCGGCTACTTCATCGCGATGGAGTACGTCGACGGCCGGGACCTGCGCGGGATCGAGCTGTCGGCGGGGGAGCTGGGCGTTCCGCTCCCGGTCCCGCTCGCCGTCTATGTCGCGTCCAAGGTGGCCTCGGCGCTGGACTACGCGCACCGCCGCCGCGACGCCGACGGGCGGGAGCTGAACATCGTCCACCGCGACGTGTCGCCGCAGAACATCCTCATCTCCTACGAAGGCGACATCAAGCTCTGCGACTTCGGCATCGCGAAGGCTGCGTCGAAGGCGTCCAAGACCCAGTCCGGCGCGCTGAAGGGGAAGATGCAGTACATGTCCCCGGAGCAGGCCTGGGGCAAGCCGATCGACCGGCGAAGCGACCTCTTTTCCCTCGGCGTGGTGCTGCACGAGCTCCTGACGGGGGAGCGGCTCTTCAAGGGCGACACCGACATCAACATTCTCGAAAAGGTCCGTAACGCCGACGTCGCGCCGCCGTCGCGCACGAACTCCGAGGTCTCGCAGAGTCTCGACGCCGTCGTGATGAAGGCGCTCGCGAAAGATCCCGATGAGAGATACGCGAATGCATCGGACATGCTGCGGGACCTGGACTCCGTCCTCTACTCCTACACGCCGGCGCCGGGAAGCGCGGACGTCGCGATCTACCTCCACCGGCTTCAGGCCGAGGAGGCGGCGGTCTCCGAGGCCAAGGCCCGCGAGGCGGCCGCGCAAGCGGCGACGCTGGAGTCGGAAGCCGAGCCCGCGCGCAAGCGCAAGTCCAAGGGAGCGCCGATCTCTCGCCGCTCCGAGCCGGCGCCGCGCACGGAAGTATCGGTTCCCGCGCCGCCGGCTGCGACACCTCCCGCACGCCCCGCGCCGCGCGGCGGCGAGGTGTTCGGCTCGCTCGATCGAACCGCCGAAGCCGAGCGCAAGAGCCGCACGCCGCTCTTCGCGGCGATTGCGGTGGCGGCCGCGGTGCTCGTCGGCTTCGCGGTCTGGAAGCTGACGCAGCGCCAGACTCCGCCGCCGCCCGTGCACGTGGCGGCGACGCCGTCTCCCGCGGCGGCGGCCGTGCCGACCGCGGTTCCCGCCGTGGTGCTGACGCCGACGGCGCCGGCCCTCGATCCGAAGGCCGTCGAGGCCGAGGTGCAGCGGCAGCTCGCGGCCAAGCGCAAGGAAATGGAGAAGGCCGCAGCGGCCGCTGCGGCGGCCGTGCCCAAGAAGACCGCCGAGGCCGCGCCCGCGGCGGCGGAACCGGAGCCGACGGTCGCGCCTCCGACCGCTCCGCCTACGCCGATCCCGACGGCGCGGCCGGAGCCGACGGCGCCGCCCGTGGAGCCGTCCCCGGCCTCGCTCGCTCTGAAGGAAGCGGACGTCCAGCGCGGCGATCTGGTGGGCCCGGGGCCCGGCGTCGTCGAGCCGTCCCTGATCTCGCCGCCCCGCGTCGTCTACCCGGCGATCGCGCGGCAGCAGAACGTCTCGGGCAAGGTGGTCGTCCTCGTGCTCGTGGACGAGAACGGCCAGGTCACCAGCTCGCGTCTCCAGCAGGGCCTGGGGCAGAGCGCCGTCAACGACGCCGTCATGGCGGGCGTGAAGTCGGCGAAGTTTCATCCGGGCACAAAGAACGGGATTCCGGTCAAGATGTGGCGTCCCGTCATCGTCGAAGTCAAGCCTTGAAAACGGATTGAGGAGGTCAGACGGAATGGCCCTTTCAGGAGATCAGAAGAAGTTCTACGAGAACACACTCACGGTGACCAGACGCGAGATTCAGGAGCTCGAGGGTGAGATCCAGGAGGAGCTCGCGAAGGTCAAGGACCGCCTGGCCGAGCTGCAGAACGCGCAGAAGGCCGCCCGGCAGATGTACGACGCCGCGTGCCAGCGCCTGGGCGTGCGAAACGAGCTGGAAGAGGCCGAGTCCCAGGGGTAGCTCGGATCGGCTCGGACTCCTAGCGGCCCGCTTCGCGGGCCAACGGACGAGAGAGGGGAAGTCGCTGGTGAACCCTCTCCCGGGATTCGCGTTGGGCGGGCGACGAGCACCGCGGGGCGGATATAACCTCGCTGCGGACAGAGGATCCTTGCGCCGCGATCGAGTGTGTCGCTTTCGCATTCTCAGCGTCTTCGTCCTCGTTTGCTCCGCCCTGCTCGGCGGATGCCGGGCGGAGCGGGCGAAGCCCGCTGACTCGCCGCCGAATAATCCTCGGCGCGTGGTGGCTCTCGCTCCGAACCTGACGGAGATCGTCTTCGCGCTCGGCGCCGGCGATCGCCTCGTCGGCGTCTCGGAGTACTCCGATTTTCCGGAGGAAGCGCGCCGGATCCCGCGCGTCGGAGGGCTCGAGGTGGACGCGGAAAAGGTGGCCGCGTTGAGGCCCGATCTGGTCCTCGCCATCGCCGAGGGCAATGCGCAGAACGCCGTGCGCGCGCTCGAAGCGGCGGGTCTGCCCGTGGCGGTGGTGCCGTCGGGCTCGCTCGACGCCGTGCTGGAGGCGATCCGCGTGGTCGGGGACCGCCTCGGCCGGCGCGCCGAAGCCGACGCGCTGGTTGCGCAGCTCTCTCGAAAGCGCGAGGCGGTCCGAAGCCGGGCCGCTGCGGGGGATCACCCGCGGGCCCTGCTGCTCGTCTGGCCGGATCCTCCGCAGGCGGCGGGGCGCGGGACGTTCCTCGATGACGTGCTGACGGAGGCGGGCGCGCGTAACCTCGTGGGGGACCGCGGCGGCTGGCCTCTTCTCTCCGCGGAATACCTCGCGACGGCTTCGGTCGACGTGCTGGTCGTGCCCGAGTCGGAACAGACGAAAGACGCGTACGCGCGGGCCTTCGCCTCGGGACCGCTCTCGCGCGGACCCATCGCGAAAGCAAAGGTCATCCGGCTCGACGAGTCCGCATTGACGCGGCCGGGCCCGCGGGTGTTCGACTTACTCGAGC
This sequence comes from uncultured Acidobacteriota bacterium, assembly GCA_963733815.1. Taxonomy (GTDB): domain Bacteria; phylum Acidobacteriota; class Thermoanaerobaculia; order UBA5066; family Gp7-AA6; genus DAHUXD01. Next base: position 392,877 of record CAVTEG010000009.1, read on the forward strand.
GCCTGTCCACGGCCATTCGATGAAGGGTCCCGGGACGCGCTCCGCGCGCATCGTGGCGTTCCTGGTCGGAGCGGCGCTCCTCGCCGTCGTGGCGGCAATCGCCTTCTCGGTGGGAGGCGTGTCGCTTTCGCTGTCGGACCTCGTTTCCGGCCAGGGCGAGGCGGGGCAGATGGCGCGCACGATCGCGTCGCTGCGGGCGCCGCGCGTCGCGCTGGCGGCACTCGTGGGCGCATGCCTGGCGATGGCGGGAGCGGCCCTGCAGGCGCTCCTGAAGAATCCGCTCGCGGATCCGTTCCTTCTGGGAACTTCGGGAGGCGCGGCGGCCGGAGCGGCGGTCGCGGCCCTGCTGTCGGTATCTCCGCTCCTGTCTCCCGCGGCCGCGTTCGCGGGCGCCGTGGCGGCCTCTCTCGGCGTGGCCGCGCTGGCGCGCCGCGGACGGCGCCTGGATCTTCAGAGACTCCTTCTGGCCGGGCTGATCGCCAACGCGTTCTTCTCCGCGCTTCTGCTGGCGGCCTTTTCGATCGCCTCCGGCGAGGCGGCGCGCACGATGCTCTTCTGGATGATGGGGAGTCTCGCCAACGCCACTCCCGGCAAGGTCGCCGCTCTGCTGCCGTACGTCCTGTTCGGGGGTGCGGTCCTCGTGATCATGGCCGCGCGCCTCAACCTCTTCGCCGTCGGTGAGGAGAACGCCGCGGCCCTGGGCGTGGACGTCGAGCGAACCAAGGGGGTCGTGTTCCTGGCGGCGTCCCTTCTGACCGGCGCGGCGGTCGCGTTCGCCGGCGTGATCGGCTTCGTGGGCCTTCTCGTGCCCCACGCGGTGCGCATCGTGACGGGCAACGACCAGCGGACGCTGCTTCCCCTCTCCGCTCTCGCCGGAGCCGCGCTCCTCGTCGCGGCCGACGCCGTTTCGAGGGCCGCGCTCTCTCCGGCGGAGCTGCCGATCGGCGCGATCACGGCGGGACTGGGCGCGCCGCTGTTCGCCTGGCTGCTGTTGAGGACGCCGTGACGGGCGCCGCGCGCATCGAAGCTCGCGGTCTGACCGCGGACTACGGCGCCAACCGGGCGCTCTCGGGGCTCGACGCGTCTGTCGAGGGCGGCGAGATCCTGGCGGTGCTCGGAGAAAACGGATCCGGCAAGTCGAGCTTCCTAAAAGTGCTGGCGCGCGTGCTGCCGCCGTCGGGAGGCACGCTGCTTTTCGACGGGCGGCCTCTGGCGTCGTTGCCTCGGAGGGAGACCGCGCGCCGCATCGCGTACGTGCCGCAGAGCGTGGACCTCGTCTTCCCGATCCGATGTCTCGACCTCGTGCTCCAGGGCCGCGCCCCTCACGGCCGCGGGTTCGTGGCGGAGACCTCGGAGGATCTCGAAACGGCGCACGCCGCGATGAAGGCGTGCGACGTCGAGGCCCTGGCCGATCGCGACGCGGCAGCCCTCTCGGGAGGCGAACGGCGCCGCGTCTTCCTCGCGCGGGCCCTCGCGCAGGAGGCCGAGATCTGGCTGCTCGACGAGCCGACCGGCGATCTGGATCCGAGGCACCGGCTGGAGTTTCTCGAGACGCTCTGGCGCGTCCACCGGGAGAGGCGAACGACCGTCGTGCTCGTGACGCACGAGATCCTGCTCGCCTCGGATCTCGCCTCTCGTGTCCTCCTGCTGAAGGAGGGGCGCGCGATTGCGCAGGGAGTCCGCCAGGAAGTCCTGACCGCCGAGAACCTCGAGCGCGCGTTCGGGGCGCCGTTCGCCGAGCGGGCCGGCCGCTTCGAGGTCGTCAGCCGGACTCTTCCCGGGCCCACCGCAGGCCTCTAAGTCCTCTCCGGCGAGTTGTTTGAAGCACGGCCGCCGGCTTCCTGCTAGGATCGCGTCCTCCGACACATGTGGTTCAAAAAAGACCGGGCGCCCAAGGAAGTCCGCGAGGGACGCACGAGCAAGGTGCCCGAGGGGCTCTGGGTCAAGTGCGACAACTGCCGGCAGATCCTCTACAACAAGGAGCTCGCCCGGAATTTCAAGATCTGTCCCAAGTGCGGCTTCCACTTCCGCCTGTCCGCGCCGGAACGCCTGCGGATGCTCCTCGACGACGAGAAGTACGTCGAGATCGAAACGGGCCTCCGCTCCTCGGATCCTCTGAAGTTCCGTGACAGCAAGAAGTACCGGGACCGGCTGCGCGACGCGGAAGCGGCGGTCGGCCCCTCCGATGCGATCGTCATCGCGACGGGCTCGCTCGAAGGGATCCCGATAGTGATCGGCGCGATGGAGTTCTTCTTCATGGCCGGCTCCATGGGTTCGGTTGTAGGCGAGAAGATCGCCCGCGCCGCCGAGCGCGCGCTGACCGAACGCCGTCCCTTGATCCTGGTTTCGACGTCCGGCGGCGCGCGAATGCAGGAAGGCATCCTCTCGCTGATGCAGATGGCCAAGATCTCCGCGGCGCTCGGCCGCCTCGCCGAGGGGAAGGTTCCTTACATCTCGGTCATGACCGACCCCACAACCGGCGGCGTGACGGCGTCGTACGCGATGCTCGGAGACCTCAACCTCGCCGAGCCCAACGCCCTGATCGGCTTCGCAGGCCCGCGCGTCATCGAGCAGACGATTCGCCAGACGCTCCCCGAGGGCTTCCAGAGGTCGGAGTTTCTCCTCGAGCATGGAATGCTCGATCTGATCGTCGAGCGGTCGGAGATGAAGGCGACACTCGGACGGTGCCTGCGGCTGCTCTACGCCTAGCCTTCGCCTTTTGCTTCGGAGGATAAGCTCGCGCCGCATGATGCCCCGGCTTCCCCATCTGGCACGCCTGGAGAGTCTCGGCCTCCGCGGCATGAAGCTGGGGCTGGCCGCGATCGATGCCGTCTGCGAGCGGCTGGGGAGGCCGGAGCGGAAGGTGGAGTCGGTGCTCGTGGCCGGGACCAACGGAAAAGGCTCGGCGGCGGCGACCCTCGCCGCCATCGCGGGAGAGGCGGGGCTGGCGACCGGCCTCTACACGTCGCCGCACTTGATCAACGTAACGGAGAGGATCCGGCTGGGTTCCGACGACATCGCTCCGGAGGAGCTCGACGAGGTCCTCGGCGAGGTCTTCGCGGCGGCGGGCCAGGCCCCGGAAGTGCCGGTGACCTATTTCGAAGCGATGACCGCGGCGGCGTTCTTGGTCTTCGCGCGCAGGAGCCTCGACCTGGCCGTCCTCGAGGTCGGATTGGGCGGGAGGCTCGACGCCACCAACGTCGCGCCGGCCTCCGTCTCGGTCGTGACGTCGATATCCCTCGACCACATCGAAGACCTCGGCGGCACGGTCGCGTCGATCGCGGCGGAAAAGGCGGGCATCTTCCGGGCGGGCAAGCCCGCGCTCGTCGAGAGTCCCCTGGAGGCCGTGCGGGAGGCCTTCCGCAATTCGGCGAGGAGTGTCGGCGCGCGGCTGCACGAGATGGAGGAGGAGACTCGGCTGAGCGGAGTCGAGGCGACGCTGGAGGCCACGCGCTTCCGACTGGCCACGCCGGTCCGGAAGTACGCGCTCGAAACGCCGCTGCTGGGGGCGCACCAGGCCCGCAATGCGGCGACGGCGGTGCGTGCCGCGGAGTTGCTGCGGCCAGATCTGTCGGCCAACACGATCGCGCGCGGCGTCGCGTCCGTGTGCTGGCCGGGCCGCCTGGAGCGCTTCCGCGTGCGCGGCGCGACGGTCCTCCTCGACGGCTGTCACAACGCCGACGGCGCACTCGCCCTGCGGCGCTTTTTCTCGGAGGTGCGGGTCGCGCCCGACCTCGTCTTCGGAGCGATGGCCGACAAGGACGTCGAGGCGATGGCCGCGGCGCTCGGCCCTGCGGTCACGCGCATCCGCCTCGTTCCGGCGGCCTCGGACCGCGCGGCGTCGCCGGAGGAGCTCGCGCGCCGGTTTGCCGATGCCCGGCCCGACGCCGCTCCCGCGAAGAGCCTGGAGGCGGCGATGGAAGAGCTCCTCGTGCGGCCGACCGCCGAAACTATAATCATCGCGGGCTCTCTGTACCTGGTCGGCGAGGCGCGCGCGGCGCTCCTTTCCGGCCGCTTCGACGAAAGACCATGACCACCGCCGTCGCATATTCGCGGGAACACTTCGAGCGGCTCGAGGAGGAACGGCTCGCCGTCTTCGCCTCCAAGAGCGTCCGCGCGCAGCGTCCGCGAGGACCCGTGTCGTCCAGCCCGGGCGACGCGCGGACCGACTACGCGCGCGACCGCGACCGCATCATCCATTCGCGAGCCTTCCGCAGGCTCAAGCACAAGACGCAGGTGTTCATCCCGTACGAAGGAGACCACTTCCGTACGCGCCTGACGCACACGATCGAGGTGTCGCAGATCGCGCGCAGCGTCGCGCGCGCGCTGGGCCTGAACGAGGATCTGACCGAGGCCGTGGCTCTCGGACACGACCTCGGCCACACGCCGTTCGGCCACTCGGGCGAGTACGTCCTGGACCGTCTGCTCCGCGAGAGCCATCCGGAGGCCGGAGGCTTCAAGCACAATTTCCAGTCGCGTCCGCGTCCTCGACCGCCTCGAGAAGCGCTACGAGGAGCCCGGCCTGAACATGACGCACGACGTACGCGAAGGCGTCCTCAAGCACACCGCATGGCCGCGCGACTTTCCGTTCCCTCTGGATTTTCCGGAGGGCCTGCGCTTCGAGTCGGGAGGAAGCCTCGAGGCCCAGGCCGTCAACTGGACCGACGAGATCGCGCAGCAGACGCATGATCTCGAGGACGGCCTTCCCCTGACCGAGGAATCGGCCATCGAAGAGCTCGCGATCTCCAAGCAGGTCCGCGCCGCGCGAGGATGGGGGAGCGATCCGGCGTCGCGGCACGCGGCCCTGATCCGCGGCATGATCGGGCTTCTCTCGGCGGATCTCGTGGAGGGTTCGCGGGCCCGCATCGAGCGCTGGCTCGAAAGCGCGCGCATCGAGACGGCCGACGATTTCTACGCCCGCCGCGACGGCCTGCCAGGAGACCTCGTGGGGTTCACCGACGCGGGCCGCCGGCTCTACGCGGAGCTGCGCGAGTTCGTATATCGGCACATCATCCACTCCTTTCCGGTGTCACGGCACGACGGACACGCCCGTCGCGTGCTTTCGGGAATCTTCAAGGCCTACGCCGACAATCCGAGGCTCCTCCCGGACGACGTACTGCGCGTGCTCGAGAGGGAGCTCTCGGTGCCATTCCTGCGCGAAATCCCCCTCACGCAGGTGGACCGCGAGGTGGACGAACGCTACCGCACCCGCCCCGGCTTCTATCGCGCCATCGCCGACCACATCGCCGGCATGACCGACAGCTACTGCAATTCCGAGTATCGACAGCTCGTCGTCGAATAGGAAAGGGGACCCATGGAGACCGCGGCCGAGCCGACCCGCTTCCCAGATGGACCGCGACCTCGAGGTCGTCGATCCCGAGACAGCCCGCTGGATCGCCGCCGAGGCGCGCCGGCAGAACGAGGGCCTCGAGCTGATCGCCTCCGAGAACTGGGTGTCGCGCGCCGTGCGCGAGGCGCAGGGATCGGTCCTGACCAACAAGTACGCCGAGGGCTATCCCGGGAAGCGCTACTACGGCGGCTGCGAGTTCGTGGACAAGGTCGAGCAGCTGGCGATCGACCGGGCGAAGGAGCTCTTCTGGCGCCGAGCACGCCAATGTCCAGCCGCACTCCGGCTCGCAGGCGAACATGGCCGTCTACCTCACGGCGCTCCAGCCCGGCGACACGATCCTGGGCATGGACCTGACGCACGGCGGCCACCTGACCCACGGCCATCCCCTGTCGTTCTCGGGCCGCGAATACAAGGTCGTGGCCTACGGCGTGCGCCGCGAAGACGAGCGCATCGACTACGAGGCCCTGGCCGCGCTGGCCCGCGAGCACCGTCCGAAGATGATCATCGCCGGCGCGTCGGCCTACGCCCGCGTCATCGACTTCGAGCGGTTCGGGAAGGTCGCCAACGAAGTGCGGCGCCGCGCTGATGTGCGACATCGCCCACATCGCGGGCCTGGTCATCGCCGGGCTTCACCCCTCGCCGGTTCCGCACGCTCCCTTCGTGACGACGACGACGCACAAGACCCTGCGCGGGCCTCGGGGAGGCCTCGTTCTCTGCCGCGCCGCGCACGCGAAGGACCTCGACCGCAACGTCTTTCCGGGCGTCCAGGGAGGCCCACTCGAGCACGTCATCGCCGCCAAGGCCGTGGCCTTCGCCGAGGCGGCCACTCCGGAGTTCGTGACCTACCAGCGCCGCGTCGTCGAGAACGCGAAGGCGCTCGCGGCGGCTCTGTCCTCCCGCGGCTTCCGGCTGGTCGCCGGCGGCACCGACAACCATCTCGTCCTCGTGGACGTCGGGGCGAAGGGAATCTCAGGCAAGGACGCGGAGAAAGCCCTCGAGAAAGTCGGCCTGACCGTCAACAAGAACACGATCCCCTTCGACACGCGCTCACCGATGGTCGCCTCCGGCATCCGCATCGGCACGCCTGCCGTCACGACGCGCGGCATGGGAACCGCCGAGATGGAGATCATCGGCGGGGCGATCGCCCGCGCGCTCGAGGCGAGGGACGACGCCGCGGTCCAGGCCGAGATCCGCCGCACGGTATCGGAGCTCTGCGCCGCCTACCCGCTCGTGTGAATCGTCGGAGGATCGCGGGCGCCGCCGCGGGTCTGCTGCTGGCGCTGATTCTCCTCGGTCAGAGCTGGGCGGAGCTGCCCCGGCGCGTGCGCTCGCTCGCGGCGTTCGCGCCGAAGGAGCTCGCGGTGCGGCGCCTGGGCGGCTCGGGAGCGGCGTTCGATCGGCGGTACTTCTCTTTTCTCGAAAATGCGCGCCGGCGGATGCCTGTCGACACGCCGGGCGTCGCTCTCTGTATCCAAACCACTCCGACGCCTCGTTCGTTCGTCGGTGACTCCTCTTATCTGTATCTGGCTGCCTATTACCTGGCTCCTCGGCAAGTAATGGAATCCTGCGGGGCAGAGCCTGGCCTTCCGCGCGGATGGGTCACCGCCGCCTACGGAGAGCTCCGGCTACCGGAAGGGGCCAGCGGCGTGATCGCACGGCTTCCCGAAGGCGCTCTCCTCGGCCCCGCAACCGGAGATCCCTGGCCGAAGCGGATCGACAAACCGTGACGTTCGTTCTTTCGGTCCTGGGCGTCGGCGCGGTCCTGGCCTCGGCATGGCTGCTCGGCTTCGCGATCTCGACGGCGATGCTTCCCCGAGAGAGAGCGCTTTCGTCTCGAGCGCCTCGGTTGGTCCTTCGCTCATGGGCTGCGCGCTGTTCGCCGGCTCCGTGCCTCCGGCGCTGGCCCTTCACGTCGCCCCGATGCTCGTCTTCGTCGCCCTCGCGGCCGTGCTGCTTTCGCTCCTGCGGAGGTTCCGGCTACCCCCGAGCTTCGACAATGGCTCTCCGCCGCGGAAGCTCCCGGCGATCCTCGCCGCGGCCGCCGCTCTCGGCGTCGCTGGTCTACACGCTGCGCGCGTTGACCGAGCCGATGTGGGCGAACGACTTCATCGCGATCTGGGGATTGAAAGGAAAAACGATCTACGGGGCGAGGGGTTATCCGGATTGGCTGCATACTCCCTCGAGTACGCGCATCCCGAGTATCCGCTGGGCCTTCCGCTTCTCTACGCCGCCGTCTCGTTCGCGGTCGGGCACTGGGACGACCACGCCATGGCGCTGCTGTTTCCCTTGTTCCAGGCCGGCACCCTCGTCGTCCTATTCGGCTGGCTGCGCCGCCGGGGCGTTTCGCCGCAGATCGCGGGTCTCGCCGCCGTGCTCGTCGCGTGGTTCGAGCCTCTCTATTCAGGCTTCCTGACGGGCATGGCGGAAGTGCCGCTCGCCTTCGGCGTGCTCCTGTTCGGCACCGCGCTCGCCGACGCGCTCGATGAGACGGACGCGGGCGCGGTCCGACGCCTGATCGCGGCCGCCTTGATGATCGCCGGAACGAAGAACGAGGGTCTGTTCTTCGCGATCGTAGGCGCCCTCATTGCCCTCGTCTCCGGCAGGGGCCGGCGCTGGAAGATCGCGTTCGCGGCGCTGGCGCCGGCGCTCCTCGTGCGAGCTCTGCACTGGCCCTGGCGCAGCCGAATTCCGCTGGCGGACTTCGAGATCGGCTTGTTCTCGACGGATCGTGTATGGGATTCCCTCGCGGCCGCGGGAAGGCTCCTCGGGTGGTCGACCTGGATCGGTCTCGGGCTCGTCGCCGTGCTGATCGCGATGGGCCGTTCGGGCGCGCCTGAGGGAAACCGCCTCCTTCTGCTCGCCGCCGCCGGCCTCGCGGCCTACCTCGTCATTCCCGCGTTCGCCGTGCGAGGGCCCGCCTGGCTGATCGAAGCGCTCTGCGCACGACCGGTCTGGCCCCTTGCGGCCGCCGTCGCCGTGCGCTCTGGTCCGGGCCGGCCCTGCGCGGCCTGTGCTCGAGGGGAGGAGGCTCGAGCAGCGCCGGAGCGAACCGCAGCGCCAGCGCCAACAGCGCCAACGTCAACAGCGCCAACGTCAATCAGAACCGGAACACCAACGTCAACGAGAACGTCAACCGCAATACCAACATCAACCAGAACACGAACGTCAACGTCAATCGCGACGTGGACGTCGACGTGCACGGGGGCTACGGGGGAGTCGGCGGCTGCTGCTATCACCCCGTCGCGACGGCCGCGGCGGTGACGGCCGTCGCGGCGACGACGGCCGCGGTCGTCGGAGCGATCTTCAGCCCGGCGCAGATGCCGCCCAGCTGTGTGATGACCAATGTCAACGGGATCGCGTACCAGCAGTGCGGGCTCGACCTGGTATCAGCCGCAGTACTCCGGTAGCGAGGTCAGCTACGTCGTCGTCGAGCACCCGTAGCCGGGTGACGGTCCCCGGACGCTTCAGCGCGGAGCGGCCGGGGCATCGTTCCGGTGCATCCACCGGATGCGGAGCACGTCCCAGAGGGTCTGGACCGCGTCGCGCACGAAGCGCACCTTCGACTCGGGTGAGTTGACCCAGATGACGGGCACTTCGGCGATCACCATGCCGCGCCGGCGCGCGAGGTACAGGATCTCGACGTCCCACGCGAAGCGGTCGACGCGCGCTTCGGAGAACAATGTGCGCGCCGCGTCCCCGCGGAAGAGCTTGAAGCCGCACTGGGTGTCCTCGATGCCGGGCACGGCCAAGAGCTGGATCACGGAGTTGCCCGCCCGCCCCAGCCACACGCGATAGAACGCCTGCCGCTTGCGGACGAGCTCCTGCTCGAGTGCCCGGGAGCCGATGGCGACCGGGTGCTCCGCGAGTCTCCCGGCGAGCTTGGACCATTCCGAGAGCGGCGTGGAGAGGTCCGTGTCCGACACGAGGACCGGATCGCCCTTCGAAGCGAGCACGCCGACGCGGATCGCGGCGCCTTTTCCGCGGTTTCGTTCGTAGCCGAGGACCGCGAGGTCGAGCCCTTCCTCGGCAGCGAAGCGCCGTGCGAGCGAAGCGGTCTCGTCGGTCGAGCCGTCGTCCACCAGCAGGACTTCCCAGTCGTATCCGCCCGGACGCGTCCGCGACCACTCGGCGACGCCCCGCACGCACGCTTCGATCCGCCTCGCCTCGTTGTAGGCGGGGATCACGAGGCTGGCCCTCACGTGCGCTGGGCCTCGAAGAGGAACTGGTAGCCAAAGAGCGTCGGCCAGATCCGGGCCGAGCCGGCGGCGAAGGCGCGCACCGGCGCTCGCAGAGGGGGGCGCCCGAGGGCGCCGACGGCGAGCTCGTACGGCATCGCCGTCGCCGTGATCTTGCGGACGGGGAAGCCGGAGCCCTCCAGGAGGGCGCGCGCCGAGCGGAGCGTGTAGAAGCGCAGGTGCGTTCGGTCCAGGATCCCGCGCTCGGCGTAGGAAAACCGTCCCGCCAGGAGCGCGGCGCGGACCGAGACGTTGGCGATGTTGGGGATCGAGGCGAAGAGGATTCCTCCAGGCCGCAGCCACTCCCGGATCCGGTCGAGGAGTATTTCGGGTTTCGGCAAGTGCTCGAGCACGTCGGCGCAGATGACCGCGTCGAACGGCGAGTCCCACCGGCCGGCCGAGAGCGCATCGCACGCGCGCCAGTCGTCGTAGCCTTCGCGGCTCGCCGCGGGAAGCCGGTCGTCGGGCTCCACACCCGCGAGGAACGCGCACCGGTCGCGCACCGCCCGCCCCAGGTGGCCGCCCGCCGCGCCCAGGTCCAGAAGACGCAGGCCCGGCGGCAGAGCCCGGATCCGCTGCCGCAGGAGATCGTGGGAGGAGCCGGGGATCTCCTTCCAGACGTAGGTTTCAGACACGGTATTTCTGGGCGATCGGATAGCGGCGGCCTTCGCCGAAGGCGCGGGCCGTCACCTTCGGACCCGGCGCCATCTGCCGTCGCTTGTACTCATTGCCGTCGATCCGCCGCGCGATCTCGCGCGCCAGTTCCAGCGGCACCTTCGCGGCGCGCGCGGCGGCGGGAACCGGCAGAGCCCGGTCCACCAGGGCCTCGACGAGAGGATCGAGGACGTCGTAGGGAGGCAGCGAGTCACTGTCCTTCTGGTCGGGACGGAGCTCCGCCGAAGGAGGCTTTTCAATCGTCGCGCGCGGGATGCGGTCGCCGTCGCGGTTGAGCTCCTCCGCCAGCTCGTAGACCGTCGTCTTCGGGACGTCGGAGATCAAGGCGTAGCCCCCGGCCATGTCCCCGTAGAGCGTGCAGTAGCCGACGGCGATCTCGGACTTGTTGCCCGTGGAGAGGACCAGGTGGCCATAGTGGTTCGACAGCGCCATGAGGATGGCTCCGCGGATGCGGGCTTGCAGGTTTTCCTCGGTGACGGACGAGTCGCCCTCGCCGAGCGCCGGCGCGAGCGTCCGGCGGTACGCGTCGAAGACGTCCCCGATCGGGATGATTTCGTAGTGGATGCCGAGCCGCCGGGCCAGCTCCTCGGCGTCGGTGAGGCTTCCCTCGGAAGAGTAGGGGCCGGGCATCGCCACGCCGTAGACGCGGTCCGCGCCGAGCGCCTCGGCCGCCAGCGTGGCCGTGACCGCCGAATCGATGCCGCCGGACAGGCCGAGCACGGCCGTGCGGAATCCGCACTTCGAGGCGTAGTCGGAGAGGGCCAGCACCAGCGCGCGGCGCAGTCCCGGCACCGCCGACTCCACCGACGGGATGGGACCGAGTCCTCCCGGCATGGAAATCGTCCAGAAATCCTCCTCGAATCGGCGGCCGGCGCCGACCAAGCGGCCGCGCCCGTCGAACGCCATCGAGGATCCGTCGAACACGAGCCCGTCGTTTCCGCCGACGAGGTTGCAGAAGACCAGAGGCACCCGCGTCGAACGCGCGATCCGCTCCATCATGCTCCGGCGCAGGCGGTGCTTTCCGAGCGTGTACGGCGACGCCGAGATGTTGACGTGGAGGTCCGGCGATTGGGCCTTCAGCTCGATCAGCGGATCGCTCGGATAGAGAGGATGCTTCCAGAAGGTCTTGTCGTTCCAGATGTCCTCGCAGATGGTGACGGCGACCCGGCGCCCCTTGATCGACAGCGTCAGGGGGGCGGTCCCCGGCTCGACGTAGCGGCCCTCGTCGAAGACGTCGTACGTCGGCAGCAGGCGCTTGCGATAGACGCCGATCGTTCGCCCGCCGCGGGCCGCGACGGCGACGTTGTGGACGCGCCGGCCGCGCGCCGACCGGTTCCGCAACAACGAGCCGAAGATCCAGACGGCGTCGCCGGTGCGGCGCGCGATGCGTTCCGCGGCGCGCTCCGTGTCGGCCACGAACGCGGGCCGCTCCACGAAGTCCCGCGGCGGGTATCCACAGACGGCGAGCTCCGGGAAGAGAACGATGTCCGCGCCGGCTTTCTCGGCGCGCCGCCCGTACTCGCGGATGCGGTCGGCGTTGCCTTCGAAGTCCCCGACGGTCGTGTCGATCTGGGCGACGGCGACGGTCAGCGGACGCGCACTCGGCCGGGCTGTGCGCCGAGCCGGCCCGGATTTCCGGCGTCGGCTACTCAACGTTCAGGGCGTGGCCGGAAAGTCGGTCCGCCGGCGTGGGAGCCCCGGCGTCGGCGCGGGTCCACAGAAGCGCGAGTCCCGCCGTGGCCGCGGTCAGCAGCGTCCCGAGCCAGCGCCGGGTCGCCGCCGCGGCCGGAAGGCCCGCGCCGGAATCCGGACGCGCCGAGAGGTTGGCCAGAGCCATTCCCACCGTCTTTCCGAAGAGGACCAGGGGCGGTACGGTCGCGAAGAATGAGAGGAAGACGACGAAGGCGGCGGTCCAGATCAGGCCGGCCGGGCTCGGGCTTTCGCCGGTAACGAGGCGCGCAGCGAGGATCGCGATCGCCGTCAGCAGCAGCACGCACGCGGCGTCGGCGGCCGACGCGGTCACGCGGGCGGACAGCGGCGCCGCTCGGCCGGAGACCGGCGCGGGCGCGTCGACCTCGGGGACCATGGCGATCGGCCCGCCGACGGCTTCGCCGTGGATCGGGAAATCGTCGAGCGGGCTTCCGGTTTCCTCACGGTCCCGACTCTCTCACGCTCTTAGGGCCGCTGCTGGATGTGCCGGACGTAGATGCGGCCCATCAGGTCCAGATCGCCCTTGCCGTAGCGCTCGGCGAACTTCTTGTGGCGGACCGACGCCATGTCGTTCGGATCGACCGCGACGACCTCGCCGAAGCTCTCAGCCGCCTTCGCGTAGAGACCGTTCTGGAGCTGGGCGATTCCCTGGTTGTAGTAGGAGCGCAGCAGATAGGACCGGGCGTCCTGGTTGGAACGGTCCGCCTGAAAGATCCTCCACAGGATCGGAATCGCGGTCTCGTACTCGCCCTCGTTGTAGAGCTTGACCGCGGGCGTGAGCTCGCTGACCTTCTCGGATGCCGAGGCCATCAGCGAGGTGAAGGTGGGGTCCTGCCCGTACGTCGAAGCCGCCAGGTTGAAACTCTTCAGCGCATCGATGTAGCGCTTCTCGTTGAGGGCTTTCTCCGCCGCCTCGCGCTGATGGATGGCTTCGGGAGGAGGTCCCGTCGCGGCCGGCGCCGATGCGGCCGTTTCCCCCGAACCGCCTTCCGCGCCCGCAGATCCTGGAGCCTGCTCTCCGCCCTTGCGTGTCAGAGAGGCGAGGAGCTTCTGGGCGCGGGCGTAGTCGGGATGACCGGGCGAGATCTGTCGCAGCTCGGCGACCGTCTCGGCCAGCTTTCCTTCGCGGAACAGCGCGGTCGCGTGCTCGAGCGACGCACCATCGCCGGCCGGCGCGGGAGCGGCCTTGCTTCCTCCCGACCGCAGCATGAAGAACGCGCCGACGGCCACGGCCAGGACCAGCGCGGCTCCCAGGGCGAGAAGGAATCGCCGGTCCATCGGACGGCGCGGGGCCTTCGCGGCGGACGGACTCTTCGCGGCGGCAGCGACGGGTTCGTCGGCCATGAGGGGCTCGGCCGCCTCGGCCATCTCCTCGGCGAGAATGTCGCTCGCCGGGGTCTTGCGCGAGAGGTCCAGCCCGGACGAAGGGCGGGAGAGCTCCTGCTCGATTCGATCGAGGAAGGAGCGCGCCGTGGCGTCGCTCTCGTCGAGGGCGAGGACCTCGAGGAAGGCCTCCCGCGCGGCTGTGAAGTCGCCCGCTTCGAACTTCTCGCGGCCGCGCCGGAGACTGTCGGCGACGCGCCGGTTCCCGTCGGCCATTTCCTTGCGCGCCCCCTCGATCCGGCCGACCGCTTCGGAGTTGTTGATGTCGATCAGGAAGATCCGCGACCAGATCTCGATGGCCTGCTGGCGGTTACCGACGCGAGCCGCCTCGTCTCCCCTGGCCAGCAGCGAGTCGACCTCCTGCTGCGGCGAGGGTTCCGGAGCCGCTGCCGGGGCGGACGCCGAAAAGTGGGGTTCCGGTGCCGGCTCCGCCGCGGGCTCTTCGAAGCCCGATAGGCCGTAGCCGCTGCCGGAGCTCTCCTCGGAGGGCGCTTCGCTCCAGAGGTTCGGGGGGCTTCCCGGCTCGGGGGCGGATCCGAAATGGTCGGCCGGGGCGTCGCGTCCCAACGAAAGGGGTCCCGTCACCGAATCGCCCAGGTTGCGCGGCGGCGGCACGTATGCGGCGCTGGGCTCATCCAGCGAGAGGGAGTCGAGGCTCAAGTGATCGAGTCCGTCGGAGACGGGCGCGACGGCCTCGGCGTCCGGCGGTGCCATGTCCGGGATCTCTCCGAGCTCCAGGCCGGGGTTGGTCGACTCGCCCACCTCTGAAGCAGCGGGAGCCGCCGAGGCCGAAATTCGCCGCTCGAGCAGCGAGACCGCCGGATGCTCGGGATCGAGGAGGCGCATCTTGTCGAGCGCCGCGCGGGCTTCGGCGGGACGTTGGCCCTCGAGAGCGGCGATGGCGCGCTGCCGCGCCGCCTCGAACTGGGGCTGCGCGTTCTTGCGTTGCCGCGCCTGTTCCAGGATCGCGCCGGCGTCCTGATTTCCGGGCAGCACCTTCAAGACCTGCTCGGCCGTCGCGATGGCGGCATCGAAGTCGCGGGCGTTCAGGCTCTCGGCCGCGCGGACCAGCAACCGATCGGTGTCGACCGACGCCACGCGCTCCTGCCGGGTGGGCGTCGCCGCGACGATCGCCTCCAGCGCCCCGACGTCGACTCCGGCGGCCGGGTTCTTGGCCTTCTCCATCAGCTGCCGTGCCGGCGCGAAGCGCGGATCCATCTTCAGGATGAAGTCGCAGCCGATGACGCAGTCGTCGGCCTTCCCCTCCTTGTAGAGGTTCAGGGTGTGGCGGAACGTCGAGAGGATCTTGTCCCGGACCTCGCGCGGCAGCGAGGGGTTACCGGGATAGGGGGAGACCGGTTCGGCGCTCATGCGGCGCTCCCCGTGGCCGGGAGGGAAGGTACGTTTTTGGTTCTCACTGTGGGGGAGATTATAAACTGCCCGGTCAGGAACCTCCGAGTTGACCGCGCTGATCGAGTGTGTCCCGAACATCTCCGAGGGCCGCGACCGCGCGGTCATCGATGCCGTCGCCTTCGCGGTGCGCAATGTGCCCGGCGTCCGGCTTCTCGACGTGTCCTCGGACACATCGCACAACCGAAGCGTCCTGACCTTGGTCGGTGATGCCGCGGCGGTCCGCCAGGGGGTGCGCGCGCTCTTCGAGGCGGTCCTGCCGCGGATCGATCTGCGGCGCCATCAGGGAGAGCATCCGCGCATGGGAGCCGTCGACGTCGTGCCGTTCATCCCGCTGCGCGGAAGCTCGACCGAGGACTGCGTGAAGCTGGCGCGCGAAGCGGGAGCCGAGATCGCCGAGCGCTTCGGCGTTCCGGTGTACCTCTACGAGGAAGCCGCCACCGCCGAGCACCGGCGCAATCTCGCCGACGTGCGGAAGGGACAGTTCGAAGGCTTCGCCGAGAAGATGAAGGACCCGCGCTGGGCGCCGGACTTCGGTCCGCGCGAGCCCCATCCTTCGGCGGGAGCGGTGGCGGTGGGCGCGCGTCCGTTCCTGATCGCGTACAACATCAATCTGGGCACGCGCGACCTCGCGGTGGCGGACCGCATCGCGAAGGCGATCCGCCACATGTCCGGCGGCTTTCGGTACGTCAAGGCCATGGGCGTGGAGCTGGCCGAGCGCGGGCAGGTGCAGGTGTCCATCAACATGACGAACTTCCGGAAGACGCCGCTCCATCGCGTCTTCGAGTGCGTCCGGTCGGAGGCGGAGCGCCACGGCGTGGCGATCGTGGGCTCGGAGATCGTGGGGCTCACGCCGGCGGACGCGCTGTTCGCCGCGGCCGAGCACTATCTCCGACTGGAGAAGTTCACTCCGGACCAGGTCCTCGAGACCAAGCTTCTCGAGTAGCGCCTACTCGCGCTCGACCTCGATTCCGTAGCCCTTCAGCTTCCGGTAGAGGTTGCTTCGCTCCACCTGCAGCGTCTCGGCGGCGCGGCTGACGTTGCCGCGATGCCGCCGGATCGCGGCCAGGATGTAGCGGCGCTCGAAGTCGTCGCGGGCGTCGCGCAGCGCCGCGTCGGCCGGAAGCGGGGCCGACAGCTCCACGTCGCGGATCTCCGCGGGCAGATCCTCGCGGCGCACCTCGTCGGCGGGGCACAGGATCGCCACGCGTTCGATGACGTTCTTCAGCTCTCGCACGTTGCCGGGCCAGCGATACTCCGCGAGCGATTCCAGGGCGGCCGCAGACAGTGTCCGGGGCCGGTGGCCAAAGCGGGCCGAGGCGTCCCGCAGGAAGGCCGTGGCCAGCAGGGCGATGTCGTCGCCGCGCTCCCGCAGGGGAGGCACCGCGACCGGCACGACCGCCAGGCGGAAGTACAGGTCCTCCCGAAAGTGACCGCGGCGGATCTCCTCGGCCAGGTCTTTGTTGGTGGCCGACAGGACGCGTGCGTCGGAGGAGATGGGGCGCGCGCCGCCGACCCGCGTGAACGTCCGCTCCTGGAGCGCGCGGAGGACCTTGGCCTGGGTTCGGGCGGACATGTCGCCGACCTCGTCGAGGAAGAGCGTCCCCCCGTCGGCCTCCTCGAACTTTCCCCGGCGGTCGTCGGTGGCCCCGGTGAACGCGCCGCGGACGTGCCCGAAGAGCTCCGATTCGATCAGCTCCTCCGGAATCGCGGCGCAATTGACTTCGACGAGCCGGGCGTCGCCGCGCGTGGACGCCCGGTGGATGGCGCGCGCGACGAGCTCTTTGCCGGTGCCATTCTCGCCGGTGATGAGGACGCGCGTGTCCACGGCCGCCACCCGCGCGATCTCGCCGCGCAGGCGCCGCATCGGCGGAGAGTCGCCCAGAAGCACGGCCTGCGCCTCGCTCTGTCCCCGAAATCGAACGACCTCGGCCAGCAGATCCCGGCGCTCGATCGCCTTCTGCGCGGTGAGAATGACGCGCTCGAGCGACAGCGGCTTCTCGAGGAAGTCGTAGGCGCCGAGCCGCACCGCGCGGACCGCCGTCTCGACATTGCCGTGGCCCGAGATCATCACGACCGGCACCTCGCGCAGCCGATCGGCGGCAGCCTCGAGCACCGAGAGACCGTCGCGGTCCTTGAGCCAGACGTCGAGGAGGACGAGGTCGAACGCTTCTTCGCGAAGCCGCCGCAGGCCCTCTTCTCCCGACGCCACGGTCGCGACCTCGTACCCCTCGTCGGCGAGGATCTCCGACAGCGTCTCCTGGATCGCCTTTTCGTCGTCGACGACGAGGACGCGGCGCTTCTTCACGCGGCGGGGAGCTCGATGATGAACCGCGCGCCGCGCGGCCGGTTGTCCTCGACGCGGATCGAGCCGTTGTGGTCGGCGACGATGCGGGACACGATCGCCAGGCCCAGGCCCGTGCCGCGGCCCTTGGTGGTGAAGTCGGGAAGGAAGAGGCGCTCGCGGTCGCGCGCCGGGACCCCGTGGCCGGTGTCGGCGACTTCCAGCGTCACGCCGCCGTCGCGCGCGGCCAGGCCCACGACGATCTCCCCGGTCTCGCCGCAGGCCGCCAGCGCGTTGTCGATCAGGTTGGTCAGGGCGCGCTTGATCTGGTCGGGGTCCACGCGGATCGGGCCCACGGGCAGGCGCGACTCGACCCGGATCGACACGCCGTCCCGCGCTCCTTCGAAGAGGCGGACCGCGGCCCGGGCCAGGGCCGCGAGATCCGTCGGCTCCGGATGCATCTCGGGCAGGCGGGCGAAGCTCGAGAACTCGTCCACGAGCGACTTGAGGAAGTCGACCTCTTCGACGATCACGCGCGTGCCGCGCTCGATGGTCCGCGGCAGGTCGGGATCTCCGGTCTTCAGGCGTCGCGCCATGCGCTCGGCCGACAATCGAATGGGCGTGAGCGGGTTCTTGATCTCGTGCGCGACCCGACGGGCTACTTCGCTCCACGCCGCCAGCTTCTGCTCGCGGGCGACGTGCGTCGTGTCCTCGATCGCCAGCACGAAGCCGCCCGCCTCGCCGGCCGGAGCCGCCAGCGGCCGGAGCGCGACTTCGAGGCGGCGCTCTCTTTCCTCGTCCGCGACGATGAGCGCGAAGGCGGCCAGGGCGTGTCCGGCGAGCCGGCCCGCCCGTGCGTCTTCGATCATCCGGGCCAGGGGGGCGAGGTCCAGCCGGGCCCGGAGCGACTCGAGCGTCGGCGGGTCGGGCGGAAGCGACAGCAGGGCGCGTGCCGCCGGATTGCAGACCGTGAAGCGGCCCTCGGCGTCCACCGCCAGGACGCCGGTCGTGACCGACTCCAGGACCGTCGCCAGAAGGCGCCGCTCCACGTCGAGGCGGAGGTTGGAGGCGAGCAGCTCCCGATTGGACGAGAGAAGGGCTCCGCGGCCCGTTTCCAGGCCGGCCGCCATGCTGTTGAACGAGTCGACGAGCACTCCCAGCTCGTCGTTGGCCCGGACGTCCACGCGCGCGGAAAGATCCCCCGAACGGATCCGGCGGGTGGATTCGGCGAGCGCGGCGATCGGCACGGTGATCCGGCGCGCCAGCGCAAGCCCGGTCCAGATCGAGGCGAAGAGGATCGCCAGCGTGATCAGCAGGAAGCTCGAGATGTTTGCAGCGACGATCGAGGGTTTTCGCAGCTCCAGCTTCTGGTACTCGCTCCAGGCTGTCGCGATCGCTTCCATCGCGCGGGCCTCCGCAGCCGGTACGTGGAGCCCGGCCGAGTAGATCTGTCCGCCGGAGGAGACGGCCGCGCGAATCCGGTGGGCCCCGTCGGGCAGACGCTCGACCTTCAACGCGTCGCCGCGCTGGCGGGCCGCGTCGAGCGTTTCCTTCGGGAGGGGCGGAACCTCACCCACCGCCGCCACCCGAGTCTCTCCGCGGTAGAGCTCGGCCGAGTCCAGGCGGTGGTCTCGCCGGAACCGGTCCAGGGTCGCGTCCGAGACGGCTCCCGGCGCGCCGGCAAGGGCACGGGCGTCCTCGAGGGCCTCGTCGCCGATCCGCTTCTCGGCCATGTCTTCGACGGCGCGGGCGCGGTCCACAACCTCCCGGACCGGCGACGAGAACCACCGGTCGATCGACCGCTCGATGAGTCCCGTCGCCGTGAAGAACAGCAAGCCGATCGGAATCGCCGTCAGGCCGATGTAGGTCACGAGCAGCTTGGTCTTGAACTGGGAGCCCAGAGCGCCGCGGCGGCGCTCGAGCCAGAGTTTCACCAGTGTGCGGCAGAGGACGAACAGGACCGCCGCGATCAGGGTGACGTTGATGTAGGAGAGGACGAAGAGGAGCAGGCCGCGCGTGACCGAGGCCGTCTCCTCGGACGCCCGCTCCTCCAGCACCCGCACGGCGGACCAGACGATCAGGACCAGCAGCGCGAGCCCGACGACCAGGCGGTTGTCGCGGCGGCGCTTCTGCGATTCGTCCCGGGCGCTCATGGGGCCGTCGGAGGGATGTCGAACTTCTGTGACTTCTTCCAGCCCGTGCGCGTGTCCACGGGGATGAAGGCGAAGAGGTAGCGCGAGTCGAAGGTGGCCCGCATGGAGACGTAGAGGTTACGGCGCGGCCGGCCCTGCGCGACCCGGAAGACCACCAGGTTTTCCCCGTCCGCCAGCGTGCGCGCGACCTCATCGAAGTCCCGGGTGGTCGAGTGGCGAAGAGGCTTGGCGTCCATCGTCTCGTCGACGACGTACTCGCGCGTGACGGGGTCGAAGGTCACGGTCACCTGGTAGACGCGCGCCTCCTGAAACGCGTCGAACCACCAGCGGTACTGGTGATAGAGCCGGATGTCGTACCGGATGGTCGTCTCGAGGCCTGCCTCGATCTTGCGCGCCAGCTCCGGGTTGAGGGCCCCCTCCAGGTGAAATCCCTTGATGATGACGTCGGGGCCTCGGGGCTCGATCCGGAGCACGCTGATCCGGGGGACGGGGAGGTCCTTCGCGGCGGCGATCGGCGCGCCGTCCGCGAGGCCCACGAGCACCAGGACGGCGAGGCCCATCCGGACACGCATCCGGCGGGGATTCTATCGAGGGGGGAGAGAGGGGGCTTAGATACCCGAGGCGCGGGAGTCCACCGACTCCGTCTCCGCGACGCCGGCGGCGGGGCTCGTCATGGCCGCATGCAGCGCGCGGGCGAACTCGATGTGGAGCGCGTGGCCCGCCTTCCGGGCGTGGATCCGTCCGTGCAGGGGCTGACCCAGCAGCGCCAGATCGCCGATCAGGTCGAGGACCTTGTGGCGCACGAACTCGTCGCGGAAGCGCAGGGGCCCCGAGACGATTCCCGTGTCGTCGAGGACGACGGCGTTCTGCAGGCTGCCGCCGCGGGCGAGCCCGCGCGACCGCAGCTCGGCCACGTCGCGCGCGAAGCCGAACGTCCGCGCCGGCGCGATGCGCGACGAGAAATCCTCGGGCCGGAGCGAGAACGTCATCTCCTGCCGACCGACGATCGGGTGAGGGAAGTCGATCTCGTAGGTGATGGTCAGTCCGGGGCCGTCGGGAACGTAGAGGACGCGGCGGTCCTCCCGAGTGACCTCGACAGGCCGGTCGAGGGCCAGCGGCCGGGCCAGGGCGTCCTGCCGCTCGAAGCCGGCGGCGTGGAACAGGCGCACGAAGGGGAGGCTCGAACCGTCCAGAATCGGGACTTCGGGCCCTTCGATCTCGATCAGGCAGTTGTCCAGTCCGACACCGGCCGCCGCGGCCAGGACGTGCTCGACTGTCCCGATCGAGACGTCGCCGCGCTTGAGCGTCGTGGCGTAGTCGAACGTCGCCGCGGATTCCAGCCGGGCCGGAATGGGGGTGGCGGAGTGTTCGAGCCGCACGAAGACGAGGCCGTGTTCGGCAGGAGCCGGACGGAAATGGGCTCGGACCGGATGGCCTGAGTGAAGCCCGACGCCCTCGATGGAAACCGTAGTTCGAAGAGTTGCCTGTTGTCTCATGCGTCGTCTACGTGACCCGATCCCTCGCAGTAACAGTGCCAATTTGAGGGGTTGCGTGAAGTTTTTTGCTATCCCCTTACGATTGAGAAGCTTAGCACAAACGCCCGAAATTTGGCCACGAACATAGGAGTGGCGAAAGTTGCACAGCACTGTGGTTGGGCAGCCACACGGGTCGGCCGGGATGCTCAGGTTAGACTCGGCGCCCATCCATGAAGCCGCCCAGCGTACGGCCGTCGGCCGACTCCATCCGGACCGTGGCGACCAACCGGAAGGCATTCCACGATTACTTCATAGATGACCGCATGGAGGTCGGGCTCGTCCTGACGGGAACCGAGGTCAAGTCCCTCCGGGACGGAAGGGCCCAGTTGAAGGACTCGTATGTCCAGTTCCGGGGAGGGGAGGCGTATCTGGTGGGCGTCCACATCTCTCCCTACGCCTCCGGCTCGTGGACGAACCACCTCCCGGAGCGGGACCGGAAGGTCCTGGCGCATCGCCGCGAGATCGATCGGTGGGCCGGGGCGGTGGCGACCAAGGGCGTGGCCTGCGTGCCTCTGTCGCTCTACTTCAAGGGACCCAGGGCGAAGGCGGAGATCGCCCTGGTCAAGGGCAAGAAGCTGCACGACAAGCGCGACGCCATCCGCGAGCGCGATCAGAAGCGGGAGGCCGACCGGGAGATGCGACGGCGGTAGCTCGGACCGTGAGCGAGATCCGCGTTCGCGATTTTCGCGCCGACGACCTGGAAGCCGCCTATGCGCTCGATCAGTCCTGCTTCGAGCCCGGAATCGCGTACACGCGGGGGCAGATCCGCGCGTTCCTGACCCGCGACGGAGCGATCGGTCTCGTCGCGGAGAAGGGGGAGGAGCTGGTTGCCTTCGCCATCGCGGACGTCGCGGGCCGGCGCGGCCACCTGATCACGATCGACATCGCCGGAGGCGAACGCCGGCGCGGGCTGGGACGGCGGCTCCTCGCGGAGGTCTGGGCGCGAATGGCGGCGGCGGGGGCGAAGGACGTGCGGCTCGAGGTCGACGTTCGCAACACCGACGCGATCCTCTTCTACGAGGGGATGGGGTTTCGGAAGGTCCGTCCTCTTCCCGACTACTACGGCCTCGGCCGCGACGGGATCCGCATGACGCGGACGCTCGCCCCGCCGGCTATCCCTGACAGTACGAAGGCACCCAGCTCTTCGCGATGACGTCGGGCGGCATCGTCGTGTAGCGAAACGCCCGGGCCTCGACCACCATGCGGTCGATGTCGAAGAGGTACTTGGCCTCCGGCAGGTCCTTGTAAAAGGCCCGGAACATCGGTCCGACCATGGCCCGCGCCACGTGGATGCCGGCCGAGCCGATGTAGTTGCGCCTCTGCCCGACGTGGGCCATCTCGTCGGTCATGATCTCCCGCAGCAACGCCCGCACACGGTCCCGCGCTTCGGGCTCGTCGCCGAAGACGTCGTCGAGGATCGCGTCGATGTGGAGGTAGAGGGTCAGGCCCATCAGCTCGCTGACGAACGCCGGCGGGTTCATGAGGACGCCGGGGAAACGCGAAAAAACGGCGTACATCCGGCGCATCCCGTTGCCGGGCGGCACCCATTCGACCCGGTCGAGGTGAAACGTGCGGAACATCTCGTGGAAGAGCCGCACGTGGCTGAACTCCTCGCAGAGGTGGTAGCGGCTGATGCGCTGGGTGGTCCGCGTGGCGAGGGTGATCGATGGCGTCGCGTCCCAGGCGCAGGAGATGCCGGCCCATTCGTGGCGGGCGAACTTGTAGAGGAAGGTCAGCAGCAGCGTCTTGCGGTCGAACGTCCGCGGATCGTCCACGAGCTTGACGTAGTTCCGGTAGAAGCGCTCCGGGTCGGGGAGAGGCTTCTTCGACCGGACCGGGTTGGCGTGAAAGCGGGCCAGGATCTCCCGCTTGACGGTCAGGTCCTTCTCGGCTTCGAGGATGTCGCCGTCGCGGCCGTGCGTGAAGGCCCAGTAGGACTCGAAGTTGCGCTCCCGCTCGTCGGGTTTGGCCGGCGAGAAGATGGATTTCAGGCGCACCGGCGCCGGTACGGATTCGGCAAAAGCTTCCATGGCCCGAATCCTAACCCGGATTTCACCCGGACCCGAGGCTTCCGACCTGAACTTGAGACGGGATTTCTCTAATGCGTGCGGGCGAAGCGCGAGCGCTCTTCCCGGGCCTGAGGCGCCCGGCTGTCCTTCAGAAAGTTCTCGAAGGCTTCCGGCGAGAGTGGACGGGAGAACAGGAAACCCTGGAGCTGGTCGCACTCACGGTCCTTCAGGAACGCGAGCTGCTCTTCGGTCTCGACGCCCTCGGCGATGACGACGAGCTCGAGGCTGCGGCCCATCGCGATGACCGCCATCGCGATGGCGGCGTCGTCCTTGTCGCCCGGAAGGTCGCGGACGAAGGATTGGTCGAGCTTGATGCGGTCGATCGGGAAGCGCTTGAGGTAATTCAGCGACGAATATCCCGTGCCGAAGTCGTCCATCGAGATGCGCACGCCCTGCTTCTTGAGGCCCCAGAGGGTGTTGATCGAGTGCTCGGCGTTCTGCATGGCGTTGGATTCGGTGATCTCCAGGTCGAGCTTGTCCGGCTCGAGGCCGGACTCGGCGAGCGCGCTCGTGACCTGGCTGACGAGATCCGTTTGGTGGAACTGGCGCGAGGACAAGTTTACGGACACGGTCAGCTGGGGGAAGCCCTTCTGGTGCCACTTGCGCGCCTCGGCGCACGCGGTGCGGAGCACCCATTCGCCGATGGGGACAATGAGCCCCGAGAGCTCCGCGATGGGGATGAATTCTCCGGGCGAGATCATGCCGAGCTCCGGGTGACGCCACCGTAGCAGCGCCTCCGCGCCCAGCACCTCGGCGGTCTTCAAGTCGATGAACGGCTGGAAGTGCAGCTCCAGCTCGTCGTTGGCGACCGCCTGCCGCAGGCGGCTTTCCAGAGAGAGCCGCTCGATCGCCTTGGCGTTCATGGCCGGTGTGTAGAGCTGATAGTTGTCCCGGCCCTGCTCCTTGGCCCGATACATCGCGGAGTCGGCGTTGCGCACCAGAGTCTCCGCGTCGTGGCCGTCGGAGGGGTACACGGACACGCCCAGGCTGGTCGTCACGAACAGCTCCCGGCCGTCGATCCAGAAAGGGGCGTGGATCGCATCGCAGATCTTTTTCGCGATCTTGGCGGCGTCATCTTCGACGTTGATTCCGGGTACGAGAAGCGTGAACTCGTCGCCTCCCAGGCGCGCCACCGTGTCGCCTTCGCGGACGTGTTCCTGGATCCGCTCGGCGAGCTGCCGCAACAGCTCGTCGCCGACCGAGTGCCCGAGCGAGTCGTTGATCACCTTGAATCGGTCGAGGTCCAGGAACAGCACCGCGAGCTTCTGGTTGTGCCGGTGCGCCTGGGCCACGGCCAGCGTCAGGCGGTCGTTGAAGAGGAGCCGGTTGGGGAGATTGGTGAGCGGGTCGTGGAAGGCGAGGTGCTTGACCTGCTCCTCGGCGCGCTTGCGCTCGGTGATGTCGATCGTCGTTCCCTCGATCACGGAGAGGCGGCCGTCCGGACCTTCGAGCAGGCTCTCGCTCTCGAGGACCCAGACCAGGCTCCCGTCCTTGCGCTTCAAGCAGAGCTCATAGTTCGTCAGGCTCTGGCGCTCCAGCAGCTTGGCCAGCGCGGCCTCGCGGTCCTCGGGCTTCTGGTAGAAGTCCCACGCGGCCTGCCGGAGAACCTCCTCGCGCGAGGAATACCCGAAGATCCGCGCGAAGGATTCGTTGCAGTCGAGGATCCGGCCCTCGAGCGTCGAGCGGTAGACGCCGGCGAGGTTGCGCTCGAAGAGCGTCCGATAACGCTTCTCCGAGACGCGCAGGGCCTCCTCGATCTGGCGCCTCCCGCTGACGTCGCGGATGGTCCCGACGCTCCGGGCCGGCCGGCCCGCAGCTGCGGGCAGCATCGTCCCGGAGTGGTGCCAGTGCTGGATGGTGCCGTCCCGCCGCACCACCCGGTACTCCTCGAAGAACGGAGCGCCCGTCTCGAAGTGGGCCGCCACGGCCGCGGCCACCCGGGCCTGGTCCTCCGGATGGATGACCTTTTGCCAGCCGTCGAAGGTTCGCGGAAGCTCGCCCTGGGCGTAGCCGAGGATTCCGTCGATGTCGCCGAACCACTCGATCCGATTGCTCTGCCGGTCGCACTCGTGGATCAGGTCGCTCGACAGCAATGCGGCGCGCCGGAAGCGCTCCTCGGACTCGAGGAGGGCTTCGTCGCCGGGCCCGGCTTCGGCGGCGGCTCGCGCGAACACCGTAGCCAGGCGCTTGCCGTCCCGGACGAGCTCGCCGAACGACATCTCGAGGGAGAGCGCCCGGCCGTCGGCATGGCGTCCTCTCGCAGCGTGCCGGGAGACGGGGCTTCCCGGCTCCTTCGAGCGCCGCGGGCGATAGTCGGGTACGAGCGACGTGACGGCCTGGCCGATCAGGGCGGCGACCGGGTAGCCGAAAAGCGCTCCGGCCGCGCCGTTGGCGAAGAGGAGCGTGCCGACGCCGTCGACCGTCAGGATGGCGTCGGGCGACGACTCGGCCAGCGAGCGGAAGCGCAGCTCGCTCTCGGTCAGTGCCTTCTGGGCGTGCCGGCGTTCCCGGCGGATCTGCGCTTCCCGCAGCTCGCGTTCGAGGATGGGGCACAGACGGGCCAGGCTCGCTCGCGGGATGCAGTTCTGCGCTCCGGCCTTCATCGCGCGCACCGCCGTCTCCTCGCCGAGGGTTTCGGAGACGATGAGGAACGGGATGTCGACGTCGCGTTCTTTCAGCAACGCGAGCGCGTCGAACGCATCGATCTCCGCGGCGGCGAGATCGGAAAGAACGACGTCCCACCCGGCCCCTCCGAGCGCGTCCTCCAGGCCGCTCCGCGTGGTCACGCGCCGGAGCGTGGGCTCGAAGCCTCCATTGCGCAGTTCGGCGAGAACGAGCGCTTCGTTGGACGCAGAATCATCCACCAGCAGAGCCCGGACAGGTACACTCATCGCGTTGTCGAAATTATAGAGACGTCAGGGCTTTACGTCTCCTGTCCCTGGCAGTGCCCGAACTGCACGGAAGGACAGGTTTGCCGGCCGCTTGGCCTCACGTCCGGGCGGTCTTGAGGATGGACACGGCGACGCTTTCGACCCCGTTCAGCACGAACTGCACGCCGATGACAGCGGTGATCAACCCCATGATCTTCGAGACGATTCGCTGGCCGGTCTCGCCGATACGCGTCACGATCGCCGGCGCGGCCAGGAGAATCACGAGCGTGAGCAGAATGTTGGCCGCGATCGCCACCGCGAGCGCCATTCTGTGACCTCCGTCACGCGCCTGTCCGACGAGAACCATGACCGTCGAAATCGCACCGGGGCCCGCAATCAGCGGCATTCCGAGAGGCACCACGGAGGGATCCCGCCTCGGGCCCGCGTCCGCCGGCTCGACGCGATCGTGTCGGTCGTCGTCCCGGAGCGTCGCCAGGCCCATGCTGGTGAAGAGGATGCCTCCGGCGATCTGGAACGCCGGGAGGGTGATGCCGAAGAAAGAGAAGATCGCTCCTCCCGTCAGCGCGAATAGCGCGAGGATCAAAGCCGCGGCGAAACTCGCCCGGATCGCCATCCTTCGCCGCTCTTGCGGCGCGCCCGCGGTCAACGCCACGAAGATCGGCGCGGCCTCGATCGGATTGATGACCGAGAACAGCGAAGAGAACGCGAGGACGACGAATTTGGCGTCAGTGGACGAGAACACGATGTGCGGAGCCTCTCGGCCGGGGATTCTATTGCGTGTCAGAGGGCGGATGTGCGGCGAAGGATCGCGAAACCCAGGGCCGCGAGCGCCACGGCGAGGATCGCCAGGAACGATGCCGAGAGCGTCGGAATCGAGGAGTTCGAGACCACGACCGTCGAGTCGGTGTTGTTGTCCGGGTTGTCGTCGGGAGTCGTGGACGTGACGGTGGCGGTGTTCCGGATCGAGCCGGCCGGCGCGACGACGGTCGTCTGAATCGTGATGGTGGCTCCTCCGCCGTTCGGGATCGTTCCCAGAGACGCGACGACGGTCCCGTTCGTGCCGGCGGCCGGTCCCGTGCAGGTTCCCTGGCTGGACGTGCAGGAGACGAACGTCGTGCCCGCGGGGAGCGGATCGGTGACGGTCACGCCGTCTGCGGCAGCCGGTCCCGCATTCGCGACCGCCAGGGTGTAGACCAGCGTCTGTCCCGGCGCGACCGGATTCGGCGAGGACGTCTTCCGGATCGAGAGGTCGCAGTTGCTGCCGCCGCCCGGCGTGGGCGTCCGCGTTGCCGTCGGGGTCCGGCTCGGCGTCGAGGTGAGGGTCGGAGTTCCGGACGTCGTGGGCGTCGCGCTCACGGTCGCCGAAGTCGTGGGTGTCGGCGTCGCGCTCGCGGTCAGGGTCACGGTTGGGGTCGAGGTCGCAGACGGCGTTGCCGTCGGGGTCCGCGTCGGCGTGTTGGTTGCGGTCGAGGTGGAAGTCGCCGAGCCGGATGGAGTGCGGCTGGGCGTGAAGGTCGTCGTCGGCGTTTGGGACGACGTGACGCTCGGTGTGAAGGTCGAAGTCGGCGTGCGGGAAGGTGTCGGTGTATCGGTCGGAGTGTTCGAAGGCGTCCGGGACGGCGTGAACGTGCTGGTCGGCGTGTTCGAAGGCGTATTGCTCGGAGTGAAGGTGAAGGTCGGCGTCCGACTCGGCGTGAACGTGGTCGTCGGGGTCGGCGTATCCGTCGGGGTGTTCGACGGCGTTCTCGACGGCGTGAAGGTATTCGTCGGCGTGTTGGACGGTGTGTTGCTCGGAGTGAAGGTGACGGTCGGAGTCTGACTCGGCGTGAACGTGGCGGTCGGTGTCGGCGTGTCGGTGGGCGTGCTGGAGGGTGTCCGCGACGGCGTGAAGGTATTCGTCGGCGTGCTCGAGGGTGTGCTGCTGGGCGTGAACGTGGACGTCGGGACCTGAGTTGGAGTGAACGTCGCCGTCGGTGTCGGTGTATCGGTCGGAGTGTTCGAAGGTGTCCGGGACGGCGTGAAGGTGCTGGTCGGTGTGTTCGACGGCGTGTTGCTCGGAGTGAAGGTGAACGTCGGGGTCTGACTCGGCGTGAAGGTCGCGGTCGGGGTCGGCGTATCCGTCGGAGTGTTCGAAGGTGTCCGGGACGGGGTGAACGTATTCGTCGGCGTATTCGAGGGGGTGTTACTCGGGGTGAACGTAAACGTGGGCGTCTGACTGGGCGTGAAGGTCGCCGTCGGCGTACTCGTCGGTGTGTTGCTCGCGGTAAAGGTTGCCGTCGGCGTGGGTGAAGGCGTCAGTGACGGCGTGAACGTGGCTGTCGGCGTCGGCGTGTCGGTCGGAGTGTTCGACGGCGTCCTCGACGGAGTGAAGGTGCTCGTCGGTGTATTCGATGGCGTATTGCTCGGAGTGAAAGTGAACGTGGGAGTCTGACTCGGCGTGAACGTGGCTGTCGGCGTCGGGGTATCGGTCGGCGTGTTGGAGGGCGTTCGCGAGGGCGTGAAGGTATTCGTCGGCGTGCTCGACGGTGTGTTGCTGGGCGTGAAGGTCGACGTTGGGATCTGACTCGGCGTGAACGTCGCCGTCGGCGTGGGTGTATCGGTCGGCGTGTTCGACGGTGTCCGGGATGGGGTGAATGTATTCGTTGGTGTGTTCGACGGGGTATTGCTGGGGGTGAAGGTGAACGTCGGGGTTCGGCTCGGCGTGAAGGTTGCGGTCGGTGTCGGCGTATCCGTCGGGGTATTCGACGGCGTTCTCGATGGCGTGAAGGTGCTCGTCGGCGTGTTCGACGGAGTGTTACTGGGCGTGAACGTGAACGTGGCGGTCTGACTTGGCGTGAAGCTGGCGGTCGGCGTATTCGACGGCGTATTGCTTGCGGTGAACGTGGCGGTCGGCGTCGGCGACGGGGTGAACGAGGGCGTAAACGTCGGCGTCCGGCTCGGGGTGAAGGTGTTCGTTGGAGTATTCGATGGCGTATTGCTTGCGGTGAAGGTGGCCGTCGGCGTCGGTGACGGAGTGAGCGACGGCGTAAACGTCGGCGTGCGGCTGGGAGTGAAAGTCGCGGTCGGCGAATTCGACGGAGTGTTGCTCGGCGTAGAAGTGAACGTGGGCGTCTGACTCGGCGTGAAGGTATTCGTCGGCGTGTTGGATGGCGTGCGGCTCGGCGTAAAGGTGCTGGTCGGCGTGTTCGACGGTGTGTTGCTCGGCGTGAACGTCGATGTCGGCGTCGGCGAGGCCGTGAGCGACGGCGTGAACGTCGGCGTGCGACTCGGCGTGAACGTCGCCGTCGGGGTCATGGATGGCGTGTTCGACGGCGTCCGGCTGGGCGTGAATGTCGAGGTCGGGGTCGCGGAGGGCGTTGCCGATGGCGAGAACGTGGGCGTGGGAGTCGGGAGGCATTCGGCGCCGGAGCTGGACCCCGGGATGCTGGTCGGCAGGATGCTCGTGACGACGGTGCCCGCGGCCCCTGACGTCGCACCGAACGCGGCCCCCGCAGTCGTCGTCGTTCCGTTGGCCCCGCCGGTCACGTCCGAGCTCGCCGGGACGCTCGACAGCAGGAGCGCGCCGCCGCCGCCGCCACCGCCCGGCCCATGGTAGTTGCATGCGCCGCCCGGGGGATTGTTGGCGCAGCCGGTTCCGGGGCCGGACGTCGGCCAGGCGTTGGATCCGGTCGCGCCGCGCGCCGCGACCGTCAGTCCTGCGAGGTTCCCGCCGAGCGTGGTGAACATGATGCTTCCGCCGGCGCCGCCGCCCCCGCCGCCGTCGTTGTCGGGTGCGGGCCCGGTCGCCCCATTGGCCGTGATCGTTCCGGCACCGGAGATATTGCCGACGCGGATCATCACGAGCCCGCCGCCCGCGCCCCCGCTCGAAACCGTGCCGGCGCTGTTGTTGCGCGTGCCGGCGCCGCCGCCACCGCCCATGACGACGCGTGCGGCTGAGGCCGCGACCGTGGCGCCGCCGAAACCCCCCACGTCGAGACCGCTGTTCCAGGAGAGCCCGCCCTTGCCGCCGACACCGGCGTTTCCGCCACCTCCGCCTCCGGAGTTCTGATCGTTCGTGGTCGGGTTCCCGTCAGTGCCTCCTCCTCCAGCGTTGCCAGGCCCGCCGCGCGCCATGCCTCCGGTAATGCTGGCCGACTGGTTGGGGTAGTCGGTGCCGCTGTCGACCACCGCATTGGAGACGGAGTCGAAGTACCAGCGTTGCAAACCACCGATTCCCTCTCCCTTGGCCCCGTCGAAGGCGGCGCCCGAGTCCGAGACGTAGTCCGTGTTCAGGCCGGCGCCGCCGGTGAGCTGCCGCGCTCCGCCGCCCCGAAAACCGAGTCCGTTCACGCTGACGGTGGCGCCACCGAGCGTCAGCGTTCCCGAAACGTCCACGGCGAGAACTCCGCCCGTCGTCCCGTCCCAGGAGGCGGCCGTGAGCCCCGAAGTCAGCGTCGCCGAGCTGTACTGGGGGACGCGGACGACCTGGAACCGCCGCACGCCGTGCGTGCTGTTGTTGGCCGCCGCGTTTCGATACGCGTTCAGGAGGCCGCCGCCCCCGCCGGTCCCGACGATCGTGAGGGTTCCGCCCGCGAGCGAGACCGCCCGGACGTATTCGTAGAGGCCGGAGTTCCGCAGTGCCGTGTAGCCGGTCGGGGTGCCGGCCACGCCGCTGCCGTAGGCGTTCGTGTTGGAGGAGTCGATGTTGGCGTCCTGCATCTGGACGACCAGCACCAGGTCCCCGGCGGTGATGCCGGTGGAGGATCCGCGAGCGGCGCCCACGGAGATTGTGGTCGATCCGGCGGCGACGTTCGCTGTTCCGGGGTAGTAAGTATTGACGATCCCCGTGAGGCTCCCGGACCCGTCCTTGCCGGGAGTGGCGCAGTTGGTGGCTGCGGTTAAACCGGGATCGGGAAGTACGAGGGAGATGGCAAGCCACGCTCGCAGGACGAAGTAAGACGCCCCGCCGCGAGCCCACCTCCGCCTTCGGCCAACTCGACCAGAAATGGCTGGTTGCGCTCTCCGAACCCGGGTTGAAAGGGATTACCTGACAAGAGTTTAGCGCGGTCGGACCCAATCCTCAACAAGAACACCGCATTGAGCGAGCTCGTGGTGCATCCGCGGGCGTCTTCGGAAATGCGTACTTGTTCCGGATGTTTAGAATGGCGGCCTCCATGGACTCTCTTCGCATCCGCGGCGCGCGGCAACACAACCTCCGCAACGTTTCGCTCGATCTCCCGCGCAACCGACTGATCGTCATCACCGGCGTTTCGGGCTCCGGCAAGTCGTCGCTCGCGTTCGACACGATCTTCGCGGAGGGTCAGCGGCGCTACGTCGAGTCGCTGTCGGCCTACGCGCGCCAGTTCCTCGAGCAGATGGAGAAGCCCGACGTCGACTCGATCGAAGGACTCTCGCCCGCAATCTCCATCGAGCAGCGCACCACCTCTCGCAACCCGCGTTCGACCGTGGGCACCGTGACCGAGATCTACGACTATCTCCGCCTGCTCTATGCCTCGATCGGACAGCCCCACTGTCCCCAGTGCGGCCGTCCGATCCAGGCCCAGACGATCCAGGAGATGGTGGAGCGCGCGCTGCGGCTCCCGGTGGGCAGCAAGTTCGTCGTCCTGGCACCGTACGTCTCGGGCAAGAAGGGCGAGTACAAGAAGCAGATGGCCGAGATGGTCAAGGAGGGATTCCTGCGGGCGCGCGTGGACGGCGAGTTCGTGGACCTCGACGACCCGCCGGAGCTCGACAAACAGAAGAAGCACACGATCGAGATCGTCGTGGACCGCCTCGTGGCCAAGCCGGCCACGGACGAGGAATACCGCAAGCGCCTGGCCGACTCGATCGAGACCGCCGCGCGTGTTTCGGGCGGCCTGATCGTCCTGTCGGTGGCGGACGGGCCGGAGGAGGTTCTGTCGGCCAACTACGCGTGCCCGGACTGCGGCACGTCGCTGACCGAAATTACGCCGCGCCTGTTTTCCTTCAACTCGCCGTACGGCGCCTGCCCGAAATGCTCGGGGTTGGGCACGAACCTCCGCGCCGATCCCGAGCGACTGGTCGTCGACGGCAACAAGTCAATCGAGGACGGCGCCATCGCGATCCTCAAGCCCGGCTCGACCAACTGGCGGTCGCGCCAGATGGCCACGCTCGCGAAGCACTACAAGTTCCGGCTCGACCAGCCCTTCGGCAAGCTCTCGAAGGCCGCGCAGAAAGTCATCCTCTATGGGTCGGGGGACGACGAGATCAAGTTCTCGTACGTGGCCGAGAGGGGGGAGTACCACTGGCGCTCGTCCTTCGAAGGGCTCGTCCCCATGATCGAGCGGCGCTACCGGGAGACCGAGAACCCGGAGCATCGCGCAGAGCTGGAGGCCTACATGTCGGCCGAGCCGTGCCCGGCCTGCAAGGGCCGAAGGCTCAAGCCCGAGGCGCTGGCGGTCAAAGTCGGCGCGCGGTCCATCGACGAGGTCTCCTCCGAGACGATCTCCGACGTCATCGTGTTTTTCGAGGACCTCGAGCTGACTCCGCGGGAGGGGGAGATCGCGGGCAAGATCCTCAAGGAGATCCGCGATCGCCTGCGGTTTCTCGACAACGTCGGGATCGGATACCTCAACCTCTCCCGCACGGCGGCGTCGCTCTCGGGAGGAGAGTCGCAGCGGATCCGGCTCGCCACCCAGATCGGCTCGAAGCTGATGGGCGTCCTCTACGTCCTCGACGAGCCGTCGATCGGCCTCCACCAGCGCGACAACCGCAAGCTCATCGACACGCTGATCTCTATGCGCAACATCGGCAACACGGTGATCGTGGTCGAGCACGACGAGGAGACGATCCGTTCGGCCGACTGGGTCGTGGACCTCGGGCCGGGCGCCGGCGTGCACGGCGGCCGGATCGTGGCCGAGGGCCCTCCCGACGACCTCGAGCGATTCCCGGAGTCGCTGACGGTGAAGTACCTCTCGGGCGAGCGGGCGATTCCCGTTCCCGAAGTCCGCCGCACCGGCTCGGGGAAGGCCCTGATCGTGCGGGGGGCGCGTGAGCACAACCTGAAAAACATCGACGTGCGGTTCCCTCTCGGCGTGATGACCGCGGTGACCGGAGTCTCGGGGTCCGGAAAATCCACGCTCGTCAACGACATCCTTCACCGGGCCCTGGCCCGCGCCCTCCACGGCGCCTCCGAGAAACCCGGCGTGCACGACAAGATCGAGGGGCTCTTCGAGATCGACAAGGCCATCAACATCGACCAGTCGCCGATCGGCCGGACGCCGCGCTCGAATCCCGCCACGTACACGAACGTCTTCAATCCGATCCGTGAGCTGATGTCGCGCACGCCCGAGGCCCGCGCCCGCGGATACGCGCCCGGCCGCTTCTCGTTCAACGTCAAGGGCGGCCGCTGCGAGGCCTGCAGCGGCGACGGACAGATCAAGATCGAGATGCACTTCCTGCCCGACATCTACGTCACGTGCGACGTCTGCGGGGGAAAGCGCTACAACCGCGAGACGCTCCAGGTGCACTACAAGGGCAAGTCGATCGCCGACATCCTGGCGCAGACCGCGGAGCAGGCGCTGGAGCTTTTCGCGAACATCCCGGCGATCGCCGGGATCTGCCGCACCCTCGTCGAGGTGGGCCTCGGGTACATCCAGCTCGGCCAGTCCTCGACGACGCTCTCGGGCGGCGAGGCGCAGCGAGTCAAGCTCGCCCGCGAGCTGGCGCGGCGCTCCACGGGCCGCACGCTCTACCTTCTCGACGAGCCCACAACGGGGCTACACTTCGACGACATCCAAAAACTGCTGGGCGTGCTCCGTTCGCTGACCGAGAAAGGGAACACCGTGATCGTCATCGAGCACAACCTCGAGGTGATCCGCACGGCCGACTGGGTCGTCGACCTCGGGCCGGAGGGCGGGGACGGCGGAGGCCGGATCGTGGCCGAGGGAACGCCCGAAAACGTGGCCGCGGTGAAGAGCTCGTACACCGGCCAGTTCCTCCGACGCTCGCTCGCCGCGGCGCGCGAGAAGGCGCGGGCTTGAGGGGCCCCGGCGCGTTCGCCGCCGCTCTTCTCGTGGCGGCGGCCGCCGCCGCGCAGACACCCGCGCCGACGCACCCGGCCGCTCCGAAGCCGAAAGCGGCGAAGACGCCGGCCCCGAAGAAAGCCGGGTCATCGCCCCTGGACTTCACGGGTCTCTGGGCGTTGGATGCCCAGGCCAGCCAGGGCGGCGCGAAGAACATGAAGAACGCCGTCCTGCGCGTGCGCCAGACCGGCAACCACATCTGGATCGAGCCCGTCGCCCCCAAAGGCCCGATGCTCATGGCCGAAGAGATCGTGGTGGACGGCCAGCGCTACGAGAAGCTGCTCGGCGGGGGCCGGAAGGGGACCGTCGAGGCGGCGTGGGGCAAAGACGGCCAGTCGCTCTGGATCGAGGCCGTCGCCCCCACCGAAGACGATCCCACTGCAGGGGTCCAGCGGATGATCTGGCGTCTTCGGGACGGCGGCCAGACCTGGACTCGCCAGACCCGCACGCTCCAGCCGGGCGGCTCGCGCGACACGTTTCTCGTGTTTCGCAAGCAGGACGAGACGCCGGAGGGGAAGAAGTCGAGTCCCCCCGCTCCGCGTCCCTCAGTTCCCCGGTAGCGCGAGCATCGCCGAGTTGTAGGGGTCGAGCTCGAGAGCGCGCCGTCGCGCTTCTCTCGCGGCGGCCGCGTCTCCGCGGCGGAAGGAAGCCTGCGCCAGTCCCACGTGGGCTTCGACGCTTTCTGGATCCAGCTCGCAGGCGCGGGCATACGCCGCCGCGGCGGCATCGGCGTCTCCGAGCCCGAGCATCGCGGCCGCGACTTCGCGCTGGGTCTGCGCGTCCTGCGGAGCGAGGGTCGCCGCCTGCCGCAACACTTCCTTCGCCCGGTCGACCTGGCCGGCGGCGGCGAGCGCGCGTCCGGCCACGACCTGGAGCGCGGCATTCTGGGGCTCCCTGGCCAGCGCCGGCGCGACCAGAGCCTCGGCCGCAGCGCCGCGCCCCGTATCGAGGAGCAACTTGCCGACGGCGAGAGCCAGCGAGGCGTTGTCGGGGACGCGTTGCAACGCGCCGCGCAGCGTCGCCTCGGCGCCGGCTTCGTCTCCCTGGCCGCGCTGGAGCTCGGCGAGGTTGCGCGCCGCTTCGTCGTCCTCGGGCGATCGCGCGAGCGCCCGCGCGTAGGCCGCCATCGCCTTGATGTTCCAGCCCTTGGCGCGGTACTGGTTCCCCAGCCCGACGAGGAACTTCGGGTCCGAGACCTCTCCGGCGACACTCTGTTCCATCAGGCGGATCGCGGGATCGACCCGCCCGATCGAGGCCATTCCAAATCCCATCAGGTATCGCGCGCGCGCGTCGAGGTCGCGCGCCTCGTCGAAGTTCGCGATCGGCGGAAGCATCTTGGTCTGCAAGGCCTGGATCCCGACGTCGTTGACCGTCGCGGTGTCGTCGTAGGTCGCGCGCGGCGCCAGGTATTCGACGACCGGCCGGTCGTCGGTATGGAGTCCTTCGACTCCCGAGAGCATGCGGGAGAGATCGTCGCCGTCGAGGACGAACGCCGCGAAGATCGAGAGAGGGTGCCAGAAGCCGATCTGGACGAGGTCGTCGTGGACGCCCGCGACCGAGGCTTCGCGCTGCTTGAGCCGCGCAAAGTCCCAGGGCGTCGGCTCGACCGTGCCGAGCAGGATCACGTCGCCGCGATTGGGCCGCCAGAACGACGTGTGGGGAAAGACCGACCGAAACGTCGCGACGATCAACTTCATCTGCTCGGGCGGGAGCGAATGCCCGTGGAACCACTGGACCATCACGCCGCCGGGCTTCAAGCGCGAGCGCGCGATCGCGTAGAACTCCTGCGTGAAGAGGCTGCCGACCCCCGCGACCCAGACGTCGGACGGGTCCGAGATGATGACGTCGTAGGTCTTCTTCCGCGCCAGAAGCGCGTTTCGCCCGTCGGCGACGACGAAGCGCACGCGCGGGTCCGAGAGGATGTCGCGATTCTCGGGCGTGAAGAACTTCGTCGCGTCGCGCGAGGCGGATTCGATGTCGAAGATGTCGATGGACTTCACCGGGTAGCGCGCGACGGCCGCGGCCGAGACGCCGGTCCCCAGGCCCAGCACGAAGACGTCCTTCGGATCGGGATGCAGCAGCATCGGGAGGTGGCCGAGCAGGAGCTGGTTGGCCATGTCGCCGGGATCGGTCGAGGCGTCGGTCTTGCCGTTCGATCGGTAGAAGCGGCGCTCTCCCTGCTTGTCGACCGAAAGGGTGGTCGCGATGCCGTCCTTGTAGAAGAGCAGCTCGGCGCGCCCCTCCGCCGCCTCGAGGCCCTGCGTCGAGCCGTAGAGCGCGGCGTAGAAGCCGGCGCCCGCCGTCAGGTCGGCCTTCGACCAGGCCGGCAGGAGCAGAGCGGCGAGGAGCGCAACCCCGGTGGCCACGAGTCCGGTCCGGAGCCACGCGGCGGTTCCCGAGCGCCGTAAAGCGAGCAGGCCTCCCACCGCCGCTGCGGCGGCTCCGACCGTGAGCGTCGGGCGGAGGCCGATCCCCGGGATCAGCACGAAGCCGCCGAGAAACGCGCCGAGCACCGTCCCCGCTGTGTTCCACGCGGTCACGCGTCCCACTCCGCGGCCCATGCCGGGAACGTCCGAGACCGTGGCGACGGCCGCCGGAAACGCGATGCCGAACAGGATGGAGAGCGGCAGGAGCAGCGGCGCGGTCTCCACGATCTGCAGCGCCTGCTGGAGCGCGAAGGAGTCGCGAACGGCCGGGAAGCCCCGCATGAAGACGGCGGCGAGATGCGGCACCGCGGCGATCCCGAGAAGGGAAGCCAGCGTGTTGGCGATCAGGGCCGCTCCGAGCACGCGCGACGGGTCGGCCGAGCGCAGGCGGGCAAAGATCGCGCTGCCGATCGACATGCCGCCGAGGAACAGGAGCAGCATCAAACCGAACGCGTAGACGGAGCTTCCGAACACGAGGCTCACCAGTCGGGCCCACGCCACCTCGTCGACCATGCAGGCGAAGCCCGAGAGGCACGTCGCCCACAGGACGAGCCGCTCGCCGGCGCGCCTTGGCGGAGCGGACTCGGCTTGCGGCTCTTCTTCCGACTTGGAACCTGGAACTTGGAACCTGGAACCCGCCTTGGCCGCCATCGCCAGCGCGGCCACGCCGGCGCAGAGGTTTAGTCCCACCGCCACCAGCTCACCTTCGCGAACTCCCGTATGGGGCAGTAGCCCGTACGTCGCCGCCGCCGTGCCCGCGAAGGCGCCCAGCGTGTTGGCGGCGTAGAGCGCGCCCACGCGTCCGCCGATCTCCTCTTCGCGTCCCACCAGCCAGCGCGCGAGTATCGGGAGCGTCCCGCCCATCAGGGCACAGGGCAGGGCGAGCACGGCGCCGACGAGAACGAACTGGACCAGGAAGAATGCCATCGGCGCGTTCTCCAGCGCCGGCGCCACGGCGAGGTAGATCCTCTGAACGGCTTTCAGGAGCAGGGGAATCGCGACCCCCAGAACGCCGATCGCGATCTCGAGCAGTCCGTAGCCGCGAAGCGCCCGCTCCCGGTTTCGATCCGCCCAGGCGCCCAGGAGAACGCTGCCGAGGGCGAGCCCTCCCATGAACGCGGCGAGCACCGTCGACACCGCCAGCGTCGTCGATCCGAAGATGTGGGTCAGCCGCCGCGTCCAGAGGACTTCGTAGATCAACCCGCTCGCGCCCGAGAGGGTGAAGACCACCAGCAGGAGCGCTCTGCGCCAGGCTCCGGCCGAACGCGCGCGCCGCATCGCTTCAAGGATAAACGGATTCGGGCGACACGCGCCTCGAATACGTGACCGAAGTCACGGCGAACGGGCGCGCTACAATTCCCGGCGTCGTGATTACGGGCTTCAACACCGACGTCAAGCACCGCAACCGCGTCTTCCACATCCAGACCGAAGACAAGGGCGAAGCCAACCCCTACGTCGAGTCCCTCGTGTACGTCGGGGGAGAGATCCTGGCCACCAAGCGGACCTCCTATGCCGAGGTCGTCAAGGCCGGCCGCGACGACCACGCGATCCAGGACCTCATGGAGCAGCAGCATCGGACGATGATCGCGGCGATCCAGCGCGGCCGGTTCGACGGTCCCAACGGCTCGGTGCAGATTCCGGAGGGCATGTCGCCAACGTCGCTCGAGGCGGCGACGCTGACGGAAAGACCCGAGAAAGAAAAGACCGGAAAGATCTCCAAGGCGGACAAGGCCGCGGCGGCCGCGACGCCGGCGGCGCCCGCGGCGCCCGTTCCCCGAGCCACGCCCGCCGCGGGCGTCTCGGACCGCAGTCTCGATCAGATGATTCTGGACTACCTCTCGTCCGAGGAGATGCCCGAGGAGATCGAGCTTTCGCTCCTGCCGGCTCCCGACTTCGTCGCGGGCCGATCGGTCCAGACGAAGCTGAAGGCCGCGTCGGGATCGCCGGCGAAGCCGGTCCAGGGAGCGCTCGTCCAGGTGCGGATCCTCTCCACGTCCGCCCGCGCGGCGACGGTGTTCCAGGGCCGCACGGCGTCGGACGGTTCGTGCTCGATGTCCTTCACGATCCCGGCCAGTGGAAACGGAATGGCCGCGGCCGTCATTCGCGTCACCGCTCCCGACGCGAGCGCCGAGATCCAGTACCCGATCAAGCGGCGATGAGCGCGGAGCTCTCCATCAAGGTGAACGGCGAGGAGCGGCGCGTCCCCGAAGGCGCGACCGTCGCCGATCTTCTCCGGAGCCTGCAGGTCGCGACCCCGCGCGTCGCCGTCGAGCGCAACCGTGACATCGTGCCGAAGGCTCGATATCCCGAGACGCGCCTGGCCGCAGGCGACGAGCTCGAGGTCGTGGAGCTGGTGGGCGGGGGGTAGGAAGAACCGTCATCCCGAGGAGCGCAGCGACGAGACAGCCGACCACCAACGGCAAACCCCCGGCAGTAGGCAACGCCGGGCGAAGCCCGCGCGTTCATCCCGTGCATTGCTGCCGCAAGGGCAATCGAGTTCGGGATCCCTCGCTGCGCTCGGGATGACAGCGGTGCTTGCTCGGCCGCGCTCCAATCGGTTATTCTCCGCGCCCCGAGTGGGCCGTTAGCTCAATTGGTAGAGCAAGAGACTCTTAATCTCTAGGTTGTAGGTTCGAGTCCTACACGGCTCACCACTCATTCCCACCGGGTCGGTTCCCCCAAACGGGCTGCTATGGCTTGTCCGTGTGAAGCATCCCCCAGAACCGGCGGGGCGTGACGATCGCGAGCTTCTCGACCGCGCCAAGCTTGAGAAGGGCCGCGTCCCCGGTCACGAAAACTTCCGCATGGGCCGTGATCGCCTCGCCGACCACGAGCGCATCGTCCGGGTCGACTTTGGCGTCACTCGGCTCGGACTCATTGACGATCTGAGCAGCTTCGCTGGAAATGAACTCCACGATCTCCGCTGCTCGAGCGGACGGCAGCTTGAGTTTCTCGCGTAAGGCCTTGCTCACCTCTCGGACAACGTTACGCCCAAGAACCAGGTCGTGCTCGAGCAGAACGACCTCCAGGAGGTCAGCGCAGAGCCCCCGAGACGCGAACGCGCTCACGAGCACGTTCGCATCCAGGAAGACTTTCACGAGAGGGCCCGGAAGACATCTTCGTCGGTGACGAGTCCTTGCGCTTCGGCGAATGGCAAGGTCCTCTTCCGTAGCTCCCGAAAACGAGCGACTGCGACTTGACGTCTCAGCGCCTCGCGTGCAATCTCGCTCTTGGTCCTTCCGGTATTCGACGCGAGCCGTTCGAGGGCCTTCTCGAGTTTAGGGTCGAGCCGTATGGTCAGGGTCGTCATTGGTGATCTCCTGTGTACGACATTGTCGCACATGCCCCGGCGAGCTGCAAACGGCGCGTGGGCCGGGGCGCGGAGTGACTCGGACACGACACTCGGACATGCAGCTCCAAGTCTCTGACCTGTGGTGAACTTCTCGTAGGTTCGAGTCCTGCACGGCTCACCACTCACACCCCTCGACGGCGCCATTCTCGGTCGCCGGCGCGGAGCCCCTTTGCACGATTACACGGTAGTCGTGTAGTATTCGAGGTTGATCGCCTCCTTCGGGGATGCGGTACCGAGGAGATCTACGCTGCAAGCGCCTCCCGGCAACCGACTGGAGGCCCTGAAGGGACGACTGGAAGGGGTTTCACAGCATCCGAGTGAACGATCCATGGCGAATCGTCTTTCGTTGGCAAGAGGGCCTCGCGCGAGACGTGACGTTGACCGACGACCACTAAACCAAAGGGAGAAGCCGCTGCCGACCAGTCGAATTCCGACACATCCGGGCGAGATGCTCGTTGAGGAGTTTCTGAATCCGTTGGGCGTCACGCAGGTCGAGTTCGCGAACCATCTCGGGATCCCAATCCAGCGTGTAAACGAGATCGTCAACGGCAAGCGGGGAGTGACCCCGGAGACGGCGCTCCTGTTCTCCTCGGCTCTCAGGACGACGCCGGAGTTCTGGGTCAACCTTCAGAGTTCCTACGATCTCGCGCGTGCGCGCGCTGGCATGGCCAGGCTCCCCAGCGCCCTTGGACGCAGAGGAAGCTACCCCGCGAAGTCGAGGCTCGCGAAGCACAGCGTAATGATCGCGCCGGAGGGGGATGGTCCGCCGGGACGCGGGCGGAAGCGTTGGAGCGGGCAACCGGGATCGAACCGGCGACCCAGCTTGGGAAGAAGTGTCAAAGCTTCGGGACGTTAGCGGACTGTTGCGTATCAACCCCTTAGCCTGCGTCTGCAGGCGTCCCGATGCGTCCAGGAGCATTCTTTAGATGGGCTACGGCGACACGAACGTCTGGATCATCTCCAACACCGAGGCGTTGAGAGAGCTCTCGCGCGTTCTCGATGCGACGACCGCGGCGGGGAAATCGTGAGGCGCCCGCGGCCTTCTCTCCTGTCTGGTGGCAACAGTGGGGCCTGAGCGCGATGCTCGTCCTCCTCGCGCTGGCGCTCTTCGTCGGAGCGCCGCTCCGCACCGTACTGGGACAGCTCCCTTTCGATCTCTTCTTCTCCTTGCTGCTGGTGTCTGGAGTGATCGCCTTCTCGCGCCGGCGCTGGCTGGCCGGCGCGGTGGCGGTGAGCGGAGTGATCTGGCTCGCCTTGCGCTGGTCGCGGTACGGGTCGGATCAAGGGGTCGCCGGTACGGGTGAGTCCTGGCTATCGCTGCTGACGATGCTGATCCTGACCGGCCTGGTGCTCGAACACGTTTTCCGGGAGGGCCCCATCACGGCCGACCGCGTGCGGGGCGCCGTCGTGGCATACCTGCTGCTCGGGCTCGTCTGGACCTTCGGCTACATCCTCGTGGATCGCTTCTCGCCCGGGGCCATCCAGGCCAGCGGAGGCTCCGCCCCGAAGGATAATGCTCACTTCGCCTACTTCAGCTTCGTGACGCTGACGACGCTCGGCTACGGCGACATCGTCCCCGTTCACCCGGTCGCCCGCGGACTCGCGATCGCCGAGGCCCTCGTCGGCCAGCTGTATCCGGCGATCCTGATCGCCCGGCTCGTTTCGCTGCAGATCAGCGCGCGAGAGGGGCGCTAAACGCGATGGAGCCGGCGGCGGGTGCCGGCCCAGCGACGCGGTTCGAGTTGCGGCAGGGACCGGGGGCCGCGGTCCGGACGCTCGCGTGCGCGCGCCACGCTCGTGCCGAACGATCCGGTGCTCGATGGGACCGACCGCGCCCCCTCGGCAGGCTGACCGTCGGCGCTCCGATATGACGACTCTCGTGGTCTTCGTCCTGCTCCTTTTCGCCTACGGCCTGGTGTCGGCGTGGCTCGAGCGCACGCCTGTCACGCCACCGATCGTATTCACGCTCGGGGGCGTGGGCGCCTTCCTGGCCGTGCCGTCGTTGCGCGACCGCAACGGGGATCCCGAAATGCTGCTTCGGATCGCCGAGGCTGGCCTCGTGCTTCTTCTTTTTACGGACGCGAGCCGGACGGACCTGCGGGTCCTCCGAAGCATCCGAAGTTCGCCCATGCGCCTCCTCACGACGGGAATGCTGTCGACCCTTCTGCTCGGGGCTCTCGCCGCGCTGGCCCTGTTTCCGACGTTTTCCCTCTGGGAGGCCGGGATCCTCGCAGCGATTCTCGCCCCGACGGATGCGGGCCTCGGGCAGGTCGTCGTCTCGAGCGAGAAGGTGCCGATGCGGATTCGCCAGGCGCTGAACGTCGAGGCCGGCCTCAACGACGGCCTCTCGGTGCCCTTCCTCCTCTTCTTCCTGGCTCTCGCGAAGTCGGGCGGACACGGAGGGCGGGCGTACCTCTGGACGTTCGTCGTCGAGCAACTCGGGTACGGGACGGTCCTCGGAGTCGGGATCGGCCTCGCCGGCGGGTGGATGCTGGGCAGCGCGACCCGCCGCGGGATCGTTCTGCCCGCCTTTCGCCAGATCGCGCTTGTGACGCTGCCCCTGCTTTGCGGTATTGCGTCCGAGGCGGTCGACGCGAGCATGTTCATCGCCGCCTTCGTCTGCGGCCTGGCCGTCCAGGTTGGCTTCGAGAAGGCAGGGGAGGAAAGCGTGGAGTTCGCGGAGCAGTGGGGACAGCTCTTCAACCTGTTCGTCTTCTATCTCTTCGGGCTGCACGTGGCGCGGGCCGGGGCGGGCTTTTCCGTCGCGATCGTGGTCTACGCACTGCTCAGTCTCACCGCGATTCGCATGCTGCCGGTTGCCCTCGCGCTCGTCGGCACGGGTCTCGACCGGGCAACCGTGATCTTCATGGGATGGTTCGGTCCCCGGGGCCTCGCCTCCATCGTCCTCGGCCTCGTCTATCTGGAGGGCAGGACGCACCTGCCGGGGGAGCGGACCATCGTTCTCACGGTGATGGCCACGGTGCTGCTGAGCATCTTCGCCCACGGCCTGAGCGCGAAGCCCGGCATTGCGCTTTATGCAAAGAGGATCGCGGCGCTCGGTCCGGATGCTCCGGAGCTCCAGGCCGGGGTCGCCGGGAAGCGGCCGCCCCGCGCGTGAAGGGTCGGGGCTTCTGCTGCATTCCGGAGTGCGCAGGTACGAGCTCCACGAATAGCCTCCCAGAAAAGAGAGGAGTCGATCGAACAGGAAAAGGCCGCCCGACCGGGCGGCCTTCCGGATTCGCCCCGCGCTCTGCGCGGCGACGAGTGTCTAGGCGTGGGCGAGTTCGGCCTTGAGCGCGTCGATCCGTTGCGTGGCCACCTTCCTGGCCTTCTTCATCAGCTTCTGGGCGCCGACGTCGACGGTTGCGTTGGCCACGAGAAGGATTCCTGCCTCTCCAGGCTTGAGGTTCTCCGCAACATCCTTGATGTCGCCCTTGCTGAAGCCTTTCGTCAGGTTGCCGAGAGCGGCGCCGGTGGCGGCGCCCACGCCAGCGGAAACCAGGATCGACGGCGGGAAGATGAGCCCGAGCACTGCACCGGTGATCGCTCCGATCCTGGCGCCAGTGCCACGCTGCGTGGCGTCGGTGTCGAGCACCTTGACCTTGCCGTCCGTGTTCTTCTCGAAAAGGGCAGCGTCGTATGTGCCGATCCAGCTCTCCTTGTGCGCGGCCTTGATTACGTCGAAGTCGCTTTTCGCGT
This sequence comes from uncultured Acidobacteriota bacterium, assembly GCA_963733815.1. GTDB lineage: Bacteria > Acidobacteriota > Thermoanaerobaculia > UBA5066 > Gp7-AA6 > DAHUXD01. Next base: position 436,091 of record CAVTEG010000009.1, read on the forward strand.
CCGAGACATTGGCGTAGACCCCCCCGTAGCAGATCATCGTTTCGGGCTTTTCGGGTTCCTTCATGACGTCCTCCTTCTACTGGATACCGTGATCACCACCGTGGAGCGATTTCCCCACCGTGTAAGAGGCCTGCTCGAGCCATACGACAAGACTTGTAGTCCAGCGCGTCCTGCGCCGCATGATTCAGTTGCATCAAAGCCTCGCTTTGCCCGAGCCTTCGCCTACTTGGCCGGCTTGTATTCCCCCGTCGAGTCAGAGCCCTGGCCAGTCCGGATCAGCACACGCTTTCCGTCTCCCTCGTGCAGCACGAACTCGCCCTTGCTGCCGGTCTTGGATTCCGTCCACTGGAACTTACCGTCCTGGATGACGATAGTCCCCGTGAAGGGCGACCCCTTCAGCACCGGCACACTGCTCTCGTATGTGCCGTCTTTCCGGATCACCAGCGTTGCGGTGTACAGGGGCTCCCCCTGGGGGGTCGTAATGGACCCCTCCCACTTGCCGACGATGCTCTCGAGGCTGGTCGCCGGCTGAGCCGGCGGCAGGGACGATGCGCAGCCGGTCAGGATTGCCGCGAGAAGCAGAATCGCTCCGCTCAGGAATCTTTGCGTCATGGCAACTTTTCCGCCTTTCAACTCACGCAAGCTCACACGGGTCTTTCGGCTCTTCAGCAGCCGCCGCGACTTTCACCACTTCGACCCCCACCGGGTCCGAAAGTACCAATAGAGCCCTCCCGCGATCAACGCCATCCCCGCGAGGGCGACGGGATAGCTGTAGCGATAGCGAAGCTCGGGCATGGTGTCGAAATTCATCCCCTCGATCCCGGTGATCAGGCCCCGCCTGCAACGGCCGCTGCTGCGCCGGCCTTGCCACACGGGATTGTGGGATCGGCGGATGCAATCGCATCATGCGGGTCGGGCGGTCCGGGGTGTTTCCTCTGGCGGGAGAACGAGATTATGGTTGGCTTGGGCTCTGAGATGGGAATGCGGGGAATGCGAGACGGCCGACGATTGGACGCGGGACCCGATGGATCCCCCTGACGTCCACGTGCGCTTCTCCTGCTCATCGTGCGGGGCCCCCGTCTTCAGCGCAAGCGACCGCCTGTTTGCGCGAAAGGAACGTCCATGAACGACCGCCGGCCAGACCTTCCGCAGATCGTCTTCGCGATCCTGATCATCTGCGGCCTCCTCGCGGCCGTGCTCTGGATCCTCGCGCCGTTCGCGGCGGCGCTCGTCTGGGCGACGACGATCGTTGTCGCGACGTGGCCCGTGCTCCTCAAGCTCCAGAAGCTCTTCGGGGGACGAAGGGGTCTGGCGACGGCTGTCCTCACGCTCGCGCTTCTCCTCGTCGTCGTCGTGCCCTTCCTCGCGGGGCTCAGAACGCTCCTCGAGAGCCGGGGCGCGATCGCTTTGAAGGTCGACCAGCTGAGGACCGCGGAAATTCCGCCCCCTCCCTCCTGGGTCGCAAAGATTCCCATCGTCGGTCAGCGCGCCGACGCCGCGTGGCAGGGCTACGCGGGCGCGGCCGTGCGCGACCTCGCGGAGAAGGCTGCGCCCTACGCGCGTCGGGCTCTGGACTGGTTTGTCGGCACTCTCGGGAGCGTCGGCGCGCTCTTCTTCCACCTCCTCATGACGGTGATCGTCGCCGCCGTCCTCTACCAGCTCGGCGACTCGGCCGCGGAGCGGCTGCGACGATTCGCGCGGCGGGTGGCGGGGGACCGTGGGGACAACGCGGTCGTCCTCGCGGGTCAGTCGATCCGCGGCATCGCTCTGGGCGTCGTCCTCACCGCGGTCGGCCAGTCGGTGCTCGCGGGCATCGGCCTCGCGATCGCGGGCGTCCCGTTCGCCGGCGTGCTGACGGTCGTCGCGCTCGTCCTGTGCATCGCGCAGGTGGGCCCGCTCCTAGTCCTCCTGCCCGCGATCCTGTGGCTCTACGGAAGCGGCCAGGCGGGATGGGGGACGTTCCTTCTCGTCTGGACGCTCCCGCTCATCACGCTCGACAACGTCATACGGCCGATTCTCATCAAGAAAGGCGCCGACCTCCCGCTCCTTCTGATCTTCGCGGGCGTGATCGGCGGCCTCGTATCGTTCGGTCTCATCGGGATCTTCGTGGGTCCCGTCGTTCTCGCCGTGGCCCACACGCTTCTCGAGGCGTGGATCGATTCCGGAGACGTGGGGGAGCCGGCGGCGGGCTGACTCAGTCGGCCGCGGGCGGCTGGGGCGCGTCTCCGGCGCCCTGCTTCGAGAGCAGCCGCCCGATGAGGACGGCGGGGAAGAGGATGCCGACGAGGGACTCGAGGTTGGACAGCGCGCGCGGCGGACGAGGCGGGCGTGATGTCTCCGTAGTCGACAGTCGTGAGCGTGACGAAGCTGTAGTAGAGGAAGGGCGAATACGACCCCTCCGCCCACGCCATGTGGAGCGCCCCGAGCCGCACGGAAAAGGCCTCGCCGCTGATCGAGTCTCTGGGCACGATCTCATACGACCCGATCTAGTTCTTCTGTCGCGGACTCTCGCGAGGGGGCCCAGCTCGGAGACCTGCAGGGCAGGCGCATCTCGATCGACCTGGAGGCGGGCGTCCAGATGCCAGCCTCGTCACGGATTGGCTGCGCGCGGCGAGGCCGCTCGCTTAGAAGCTTACGGCGAGCGAACTGACGACCGTCGGGGTTTCCCAGCCCGGATTGAAGACGAAAACGTTCAGGGACAGGTTCTTGTACTTGAAGCCGACGAAGAAGCCCCGTTGCACGTCCAGGCCCGTCTGGTACACCCGCGTCCGTTGCGAGGCGAGGCCGAACGAAAGCCAGCCGAGGGGCGAATAGCCGAGCTGTGCCCAGTTGTAGAAGAAATTATTTGCCGTATCGTCGGTATCGAAGATGTACTCACCTTCGCTGTATAGCTCGAAGCGGCCGTAGGAGAGGGTGAGTTCGTATCCCGGCGCGACCCCGCGCGTGTCCCCGACGACGCCGCCGGCCATGAGTGTCGCGTCGAGGCGAAGTTTCTCGCCGGTCCCGATGTTCCAGCCGACCCAGGCCGAGCCGGACTTGAGGCCCTCGTAGTTGTAGCGGGCCTCCAGGTGCAGGGCGCCGCGATCCGCGGTGACCGTGGGCTGAGCGTAGTGAAGGTCCTCGGGCGGAAAGTAGCCGTAGACGCTGGCATTGAATTCCCAGCCGGCGGGCGCTTCCGCGGCCGGCGCCCCGGCGGCGGTTTCCTGGGCCGCGGCGGCGCCGGCCCCGAGGACGAAGAGCGCCGCGAGCGCAAGGCCAACCGCGCGTTCATCCTCCGAACGCGACCGTCAGAGCGGCGAGCGCGCATCCGATGCCGACCATGACGAGGCCGAGTCGCCAGGGACGCGAGCCGGAATACTTCGCCAGGTTGTAGCCGCCCAGGAAAAGCAGGAGGATCGCGATCGCGTTGGAGATGCGCAACGCCCGCATAGCGTCGCTCATCAGCAGGAACGGAATGGCCACCGGGAAAGTGGACAGAAAGACGAGGACAAACACCGCCAGCGCCCCGCGGAAGTCGTCGCGGTGGAACGGAAAGCGCGCTGGCGGCTCCGGTAGAGCAGTCAGCCGCTGGCGCAGCGTTTCGAGTTCCTCCGGGCGCAGGACCGAGACGACGCCCGGAGGCAGCTCCTCGGCGATCAGGGCGTGCGCTGTCGCCGGGTCTGCGGTAGTGCGCAGGCGCCGCAACGCGGCGATCGCGTGCCCCCTCTCCGCGAGGGTGTTCAAGAGGTAGAAGATCGCGTCGATGATCCCCCACGCGAGATTGCAACCGAGGGCGCCAACCAGCATGGTGTGGACTTCGTTTCGGCCGCTCGTGGCGGCCGAAAGGGAGCCTGTGAACGTCAGGACCATGATGAGGCCGAACAGGATCTCCGAGAAGCGCTCGATCGGAGCGAGGACCCGCCGGCTCTTCTCCTTCGTGGAGGTGGGCTTTGTCGGGTCGGCGAACGTCACGGCGTACCCGGCCTCATTCGTCGCTTGTCACGAACCGGATCTCATCGCGGTGAGCATCCTTATATCTCACCCTCCTGACCATCGCCGCAAAGACACCGCCACGCTTGCCGGGCTAACTTGCTCCGAGCTGCCTGCGCATGGCGCTCGTGAAGGCTGCGGTGACGCCTTGATGAGAGCGAGTGTCTTGGCGCTTCCACGCTCGCGAGTTCAAAGAGAACAGTTCCGCCTCTTTCGCGAGCGTGCAGGCCCGAGTCCTGCACGGCTCACCACTCACCCTCTCGCACTTTTTCCCACGAAATCCAACGAAGCATTGGAGAAGGCGAATGTAGTTTCGCACGGGCTCGCACCGGTGCGGCGACTCGGACACGGGACTCGGACACACGCCTCCAACTTGTTGACCTGTTGTGAACTTCTAGTAGGTTCGAGTCCTACACGGCTCACCACTCAGCCACTACTCCTTGCCCCGGCACTTGCGCCGCTGCTGCGGTGTGTCGGGGCCGCCTCCGCTCTTGAGCAGGTTCGTGAGTGAGGCCTTGCCGCTCGCGGCCGGTAGATGAGGCCCTCGAGGTCGTTTACGAAACCCACTGCGCACCTCTTGTCGGCAGCGTTCTGTCTCGGCGCAGTTACCGGGGGCGTGACATGTTCGCCGCGGCCCTGGCCGGCTTTGCCTCGTCCCGGCGAGCTCACGCGGGAAGTCGGCTCAGCCGGCCGCCTCCAGAGCGCGTTCGGCAATACCGCGGAGCATGCCGGCGAAGACGAAGCGGTGAAGAGGGTAGAGAACGTACCAGTAGGCGAGGCCGAGGAGCCCGGAGGCGTCGAAGATGGCCGTCTGTCGGATTTCGGTGCCACCCGCAGTCGGCGTGGTTTCGAACTGCAGCCATGCCCGGCCCGGAACTTTCATCTCGGCGCGCAGTCGAAGGAGGCGATCGGGCTCGAGGGATTCGACGCGCCAGAAGTCGAGCGCGTCGCCCGGGCCGAGTTCGTCGGCTCGGCGACGCCCGCGGCGCAGGCCGACGCCTCCGAGGAAAAGGTCCAGGGATCCACGCAGACGCCAGAGGCGGTTGCCGTAGTACCAGCCGGCGTCGCCGCCGATGCGTCGGATGGGCGCGAAAGCCCTGGCCGCCGGTACCGGAACGAACGTTTTGCGGCTGTCGATCAGGCGTGTGCCCACGAGATCGCCGCCGTAGCGCTCGGTGAGCCCTGAGGAGGAAACCGCGTCCGACCAGCGCGTTCGCGCGAAGGCCTCGTCCTCGTTGACGAGGGCCCGGGCGATTGCCTCGCGCACGCCCCGTGGCTTCACGGGGAAGGCCGCGAGGGCGGCCGGATCGCGGATGACCGTGGAGTTACGAAGGCTATCCACGAGCTTTCGGCCGACGCGGGCGTAGACCGGCGTCACAAGGCCGAGCCAGAGACTCGAAAGCCGGGGCGTCAGCAGCGGCACCGGGATCAAGAGCCGTTTCAGGCCGCGCTGGCGCGAATACTCACGCATCAGATCGCGATAGGTCACGCGGTCCGGGCCGCCGATCTCGTAGATCCGCTCGGCGCCGGCGGGCAGATCGAGCGCCGCGGCCAGGTATGCGATCACGTCCTCGACGGCGATCGGCTGGGCCTGGACGGCGACCCAACGCGGGCAGATCATGACGGGCAACCGCTCGACCAGCGCCCGGATCATCTCGAAGGAGAGGCTGCCGGAGCCGAGCACGATCGACGCGCGCAGCTCGACGACGGGAACTCCCGATTGCCGGAGGATCTCGCCCGTCTCCTGGCGGCTGCGCAAGTGGTCCGAGAGGCCCGACGCGCCCTCTCCCAGACCACCGAGGTAGATGATCCGCCGGACGCCGGCCTCGTTTGCGGCCTTGCCGAAGATCCGCGCGGCCTCCCGGTCGCGCCTGGCGAAGTCCTCGCCGCCCATGGAATGAATCAGGTAGAAGATGACCGAGACGCCGTCGAGGGCCCGCGCCACGGCCGCTGCGTCGAGCGCGTCGCCGGACACGATCTCGGTCGAGGACGCCGCGCGCCCGTGTAGCGCCTCGGGCCGGCGCACGAAGCAACGCGTCGAAACGCCGCGCCGCTCGAGCTCGGCGAGCAGCCGTCCGCCGACGTAACCCGTGGCACCGGTCAGCAAGACGCGCGGGGCCGTCATGGCACGGACACGACGAGGGCCGAGCACGGCTTGGCGCCGGTTCTCCGATAGCTGTGGGGCCGCGTCGAGTTGAAATAAACCGAATCGCCTCCATCGAGAAGGTAATCCTCGTCCGCAACGCGTAGCGCCAGCTGCCCCTTGAGGACGTACAGAAACTCGACGCCGGCGTGCTGGTGGGGGCGCGCCTTCTCGGAGGGGACGGGCTCGAATTCCGCGTAGTACGCATTCAAGCGGCGCTCGACAGCGGTGAAGTCCAGGGACTCGAAGAAGAAGGAGACATCCTTCCCGCCTGACCTCTCGGGAAAGCGCTGGCGCTCCCGACGGCGCACGATGGAGACAGCGTTGCGCTTGCTATCGCCGGCGATGAAGTACTCGAGCCCGACGCCAAAGACGAGAGCGATCCGCAGGAGCGTGGGGAGGGTGGGGAAAAGCCGGCCCCGCTCGACCTTCGAAAGCAGAGCGGCGGAGAGGCCAGTATGGCGGCCGAGCTCGACCAACCCCATCTTCTTCGAAAGCCGGAGGCCGCGCAGCTTGTCGCCGATGGCATAGGCCCGAAGACCCTTTTCGAGTGTCGTCGAAAGCATGTTCGTCTTCCTCTTTGAGCTCCAGTCAAAAGACCGGCTGGTTTTTGACCGTCGCGCACACGATCTTCAGTATGCGCGCGTTTTTCTCTTGAGTCAAAACTATTTGCGCTATGGTCAACGCCGGAGGTAACGAAACATGAAAAGACTCGATGTTCTGGCAGCGGTCCTGGTGGTGGTCGGTGCACTCAACTGGGGGCTCGTCGCGATGGCGCGCTTCGATCTCGTCGCAGCGCTCTTTGGCCTGCGGTTCGGCGAGGTCTCCGCGGCCAGCGCAGTGGTGTACGGGCTGGTCGGCCTGGCGGGCGCCTACCAGGCGCTGATGTGGAAGGGAATCCAGCGCCGCTGGAACGGCTCGCCGATCGTGGCCGGCGCCCGGTAGGCGATCCACTCAGTGCCCTCCGAATTTGAACGAGAGAGGAACGAAAGGAAAAGAGAGAGATGAAAAGCGAAACTTCGCGCCGCTGGTATTCCATCCCGGCCGTGTTGCTATTGGCTCTGGTTGCCGGATCGGGTCCTGCCCGGGCGACCCAGCCCGCGGCTCAGAAAGACATCGTGGACACCGCGGTCGCCGCCGGTTCGTTCAAGACCTTGGTGGCGGCCCTTCAGGCGGCCGGATTGGTGGATACGCTGAAGGGCAACGGCCCATTCACCGTGTTCGCGCCTACCGATGCAGCCTTCGCCAAGCTCCCCGCCGGCACGGTCGACAGCCTTTTGAAGCCGGAGAACAAGGCCAAGCTCACCGCGATCCTCATGTACCACGTTGTGCCGGCCCGGGTCCTGGCGGCGCAGGTGACCGGCATGAGCTCGGCCCCGACGGCCAATGGCCAGCCGCTCGCCATCCGCTCCGAGCAGGGAATGGTGACGGTCGGCGGGGCTCGTCTTGCAGCGACCGACATTCTCTGCAGCAACGGCGTGATTCACGTGGTCGACACGGTCCTGCTCCCCAATTGATGAGTCGTTTCCGTCGTCGTTCCCGCCTGGCTTAGGGCTATCTTTGCGGGGCCCCGCCGCGCTGGCAGGGGCCTCGCTTTTTCAGGCGCGTTTTTCTTGCCGTCAGCAGGCGACGGAGGATCCGACGGATGCCGAGCGCCAGATGCTGCTCGTAGTCCTGAAGGAAGAGCGGGCGCGGCCGTTTACCATCTGGAGCCTTTCGGCACGGCGGCGAAGAAACTCAAAGAATGGGATTTGAAGCCCTAGGCACGTTGCTGACTCCTCGCCAGATGCCGCCGCCCCCATGCGCGTGCAGCGGACTCGCTCATCGCCTTCGGCTCTTCGTTCCCCGCTGACGCGCCACCCGTTAGGCGGTCGGAAGGCGCATGGTTGCGTGAGGGACGAAGGCTCAGCGCCGCTTGTTCTGGCTCACCGTTGACGCGTCGTCCGTCGAGCGCGCCTTCCGAAGTGAATATCATTGTCGGGTGGCCGACGAAGAGCTCGAAGCAGACTATCTCGTGGTCGGCGCCGGGGCAGCGGGGATGGCGTTTACCGACACTCTCCTCGCGCATTCCGACGCGACGATCACGATCGTCGATCGCCGGCTCGCTCCCGGCGGGCACTGGATCGACGCGTACCCCTACGTCCGTCTCCATCAGCCTTCCGCTTTCTATGGAGTCAGCTCCGTGCCGCTCGGACATGACGCCCGCGACGTGGCCGGGACCAATGTCGGCTACTACGAGCTCGCCGGAGCGGACGAGATTCGAGCCTATTACGAGCACGTGATGCATCGCGTCTTTCTGCCCAGCGGCCGCGTCGGCTATTTCCCCGCGAGCGACTACGTCGGGGAGGGCCGCTTCGTCTCGAGGCTCGCGAAACGGTCGTGCAAGGTGCGCGTGCTGAAGAAGATCGTCGACACGACCTATCTCGAAGGCGCCATTCCCGCCACGAGCGCGCCTCCGTTCGAGATCGCCGATGGCGTTCGCTGCCTGCCCGCAGGCGAGATCGTGCGCCTGAGGGAGCGCCCCGAGCGCTTCGTCATCATCGGTGCGGGCAAGACTGCCCTGGACGCGTGCGTATGGCTGCTGGAACAGGGCGTCCGCGCGCCGGCGATCCGCTGGATCAGGCCGCGCGACTCGTGGTGGCTGAACCGCCGGTTTCACCAGCCCCACGAGCTGCTTCCGAACTTCTATCGAGGCATGGCGATCCAGCTCGAGGCCATGGCGACGGCGGCTTCGGTCCAGGTTCTCTTTGCGCGCCTCGAAGAGAAAGAGTTCATTCTTCGCATCGATCCCGGCGTGGCGCCGACGATGTTCCACGGAGCGGTGGTCAGTGAGGCCGAGCTGGGGCTTCTGCGCCGGATCGAGGACGTCGTCCGCCTGGGTCACGTGCTGAGAATCGAGCGCGACGAGATCGTTCTGGACGAGGGCCGCGTGCCGACGAGCGAGAGGACGGTGCACGTGCACTGCGCTTCGCGAGGGTTGGCGCGCCCCCCGCTTCGGCCGATCTTCGAGCCCGGCCGAATGACGATACAGCCGTTCCAGTGGGGTTTTGTCTGCTACCAGTTCGCCATGCTGGGCGTGCTCGAGGCCACGGTCGAGAGCGACGACGAGAAAAATCGCGTCTGCCCGCCCATCGCCTACTGGGACACGAACAGGGACTACCTGTCGGCGTTCCTCGCGACTCTTGCGAACGAACGGGCTCGGGCAGCGCATCCAACGCTTGCGAGCTGGGCGAAGGAAACACGGCTCAATCCGCTGGGCGGGATCGTGCGCTATCGCGGTTCCCCGGATGTCCTTGACGCTCGGGATCGCATCACACGGTTTCGGGCCGCGGCGGCGAGCAACTTGGTGAAGCTTCTCGAAGCGACCACCGCCCAGCCGCGAGCCTGACTTGAAAGCAGCAGGCGGACCTGTCGCCGATGGCATCCCGTTTGCGGCGGAGGAACGCGATCTCGGACCCGCAAGGCAACAGCGAAACCGTCGCCCAACACGCGCGTGCAGCGGACTCGCTCATCGCCCTCGGCTCTTCGCTCGCAGCGACTGCGCAATTCGTTGGGTGCCCAACCAATAGGCGTCAGAATGCCTTGCGTGGTGACTCGGACGCAGACTCCGACACGTGACGGCAGCTCGTTTGACCTGTTGTGAACTTCTCGTAGGTTCGAGTCCTGCACGGCTCACCACTCACGCCGACCGTAGGGTTCCGACGAAGCGATCCCGACGGCTCGTCTTGCACGGATACACGGTAATCGTGTAGAATCGCCTCGTGATCGTGTCCTTCGGGGATGCCGCCACCGAGGACATCTCCAACGGCGAACATTCGGCACGCACGCGGAGGTTCGGCACGGAGGTTCTGAAGGCTGCGGTCCGAAAGCTTGACATGCTCAATGCGGCTCACAGCCTCGATGACTTGAAGGCGCCACCTGGCAATCGCTTGGAGGCGCTCAAGGGGGCTCTGTCCGGCTGCTACAGCATTCGGGTCAATGATCAATGGCGGCTCGTGTTTCGTTGGGAGGACGGATTCGTGAAGGCAGTCCGTTTGATTGACTACCACTAAATCGGGAGCGGGAAGGGAGGCCAACATGCTGCCAACGAGGCGGATTCCGACGCACCCCGGCGTAATGCTCGTGGAGGAATTCTTGAATCCAATGGGCCTGACACAGTCACGCCTCGCGGCCCACATCGGCGTCCCAATCCAACGGATCAACGAGATCGTCAGGGCCAAGCGCGGCGTCACGCCCGATACGGCTCTTCTCCTGTCAGCGGCCCTGGGGACAACCGCGGAGTTCTGGATCAACCTCCAGACAGCGCATGACCTTGCCCTGGCCCGCGCCGCAGTGCGGAGGCAACCGAGCGTGCTGACGAGGGGCCGACGACAGCCCGTCCTCGCCGCCAAGAAGAAGTAGCGGGAAGTAGAAGAAGGCGCGGCGCCCCAGATTCGGCACGACGCCTCCGAGTCGGGGCTGCACGGTACGCGATGGCTGTTCTTGGAGAATCGGACACGAGACTCGGACACGCGCCTCCAAGTCACTGACCTGTTGTGAACTTCTAGTAGGTTCGAGTCCTACACGGCTCACCACTCACTTCTCGTCGGGAGCCGAGGGTCCGGCGCGCGGTGATGTTCCTCGTTCCGATCCCCTTTAGCGGACCAACTCACAACGCTCGTCGCCGGCCTTCGACGAGAAGCGGAGTGCGCCGCCGAAGACATCCTGCGATTCGTAAAGCTCGAGACTCGGACACGTGGCGACGACTCGCGGGCTCCCGCTGCGCCATCCGTGAGCGCGACTGCAGCCGAGGTGAAGATCGCGTCGAGATGAAGAACCCTCCCGCCTGATCCGCCCACCCGGCTGATTGGGTCGCGTCGAGGCTGGGGAAACGGCGTTCGATAAGATCGCGCCCGGAATGAGGGCGGGGCGCAGGTTCAACAGGTTCGTTGCACGTTGAGCGGCATGCTCCCGCTCCGGAAGCTTGAGGGGGGTGTGAGCCCCCAGGCTCTCTTTCCGCCGACGTACCGGCTCGTCTTCTACTGTTTTCTGATCGGTCTGCTCGGCGCGGGGGCAGCGCTTGCCTTCGACGCCGCGGTCAATTTCGCGCAGTCGCTCATGCTGGAACGGTTGGGCGGATTTATCCCCCCGAGCCCGGGAGTCGTTTACACCGTTCCCTACGTGCACTCCTGGACGATTCATTGGTGGATCCCCGTCTCTACGACAATCGGCGGATTGCTGTCCGGAATCCTGGTCTACAGCCTGGCGCCCGAGGCGGAGGGGCACGGCACCGACGCCGCTGTCGACACGTACCACCAGAAAGGCGCGGAGGTGCGTCCGCGGATACCGTTCATCAAGGGAGTCGCCTCGGCGTTGACGATCGGCTCGGGAGGTGTCGCTGGCCGCGAGGGCCCAACCGCCCAGATTGCCGTCGGGTTGGGCGCGATTCTCTCGGGGTTTCTGGGCCTGCGCGGCCAGGAGCGCCGGATCCTGCTCCTGGCATCCATGTCGGCCGGTCTGGCCGCAGTGTTCCGCGCGCCGCTCGGCATGGCCATTTTCTCCGTGGAGATCCTCTACTCCGGGATGGTCTTCGAATCCGAGGCGCTGATCTACACCGTCATCTCCGCCGTCACCGCCTACGCCATTCACGGATTCTTCGTCGGGTGGTCGCCGATCTTCGTCATTCCTCCGGGATTGACCTTCCACAGCCCCGTCGCACTCCTCGGATTCGGAATCCTCGGAGTTCTTGCCGGCGTGCTGGGCGCGATTCTCCCCTCCCTCTTCTACGGCATCCGCGACCTATTCCGCGGCATTCGGATCCCGCGACACTTCAAGCCGGCCATCGGCGGGCTGGTCGTCGGCCTGGTTGGACTGGCAGTTCCGGAAGTCCTGGGAACCGGCTATGGCTGGGTGGAGTTGGCCATCGCGGGGAAACTCTCGATCGTCATGCTCGCCGTCATCCTCCTTTTGAAGGCGCCGGCGATGAGCCTGACCATCGGATCGGGAGGATCGGGGGGTGTCTTCGCGCCCACCGTGACCATGGGAGCGCTTCTCGGCGGAATCGTCGGGCTTTCGCTGGCGACCCTCTCCCCGAGATTTGGTGTCGTTCCGGCCGCGTTTGTCGTGGTCGGAATGGCGGCCGTTTTTTCCGGGGCCGCCCGCACGCCGATCTCCACACTCATCATGGTGGCGGAGATGACGGGAGGCTACGGCCTGATCGTTCCCGCGATGCTGGCCAACATCTCCTCCTTCGTCGTCCAGCGCTCGCTGACGCACGGGCGCCGCTATCCGACACTTTACGAGGCGCAGGTGCCGACCCGGGAAGACTCTCCGGCCCATCGCGGCGTCTTCGTCCGCCGCGCCCTCGAGATGATCGAAGGCGGGAAGGTGGACACGGCCGACCTGACCCTGCCGAGGCTCGTCACCCTTCTCAAGTTCGGGAATCCCATTCAGGTGACCGATGGCGCCGGCATCCTCGTGGCCGTGCGGATCGGCAAGGGCTCACAGCTCGAGGGGAAAACCGTCATGGAGGCATTCGGGCCTCTTGCGGGAACCATAGCGGTCGCGATCCTCCATGGGCAGGAGATGATCGTCCCGAGCGGCGCAACACAGCTCTCCGCCGCAGACCAGATCATCGCGATGACGACCTCCGAGACCTACCAGAGACTGCGCGAACAGGCGGGGGAGACGCTCTCCTCGTGAGCGACGGCTGTGTGCGATCCGTAAAGCTGCGCTCGTTCAGATTTCTCGGTTCGGGACGCCTCGATTTGCGAAGGATTGGACCGGAGAGCGTCGAAAAGTGACGCGGACTCGAGACCCGGACACGGTGTCGCAACTCGTTGACCGGTTGTGAACTTCTCGTAGGTTCGAGTCCTACACGGCTCACCACTCTTTTCCACGATCAACCGAATCCCAATAACGCAGAGGGTGTGAGCGGTTGCGCCAGCCGCTTCCAACGAGGCTTTTCCTTGCAGATTCTGGACCCTCGATCCATGAATCGTTGAAAGACGCGAAGATTCAAACTGACCACAACCCCGTTACGTCAGTTTGACGCGCGCGCCACTTGGGTGGTATCGCCCGCTCTTGTGCGGATCCTTCTGGCCATTCACAACGCCTACACCGACTCGGAGAGTGGCGCCGCCCATAGCATCCGGATTCTGATGAAGTGGCTGTCCGAAGCGGGCCACGAGTGTCAGGTGCTGGCCACCGCGCGCTTCGACGCCAGGCCACCCGACATCGACGAGCATCTGGCCGGCCTGGGCGTCGAGCTGAGGCGCAGGCCGCCGGCACCCGCGTTCGTGCGATCCGTGCGAAAGCCCGCCAACATGGTGGTCGGACGGCCAACCGTCCACTTCACGCTCGCTGGCGTGCCGGTCACGATGCTGCTGACGCGGCACAACGAGGCTCGACATCCCGACCCGTTCGAATCGGCGCAATTTCTGTACTTGCTCGATCAGATGCTGAAGCAGTTCCGGCCCGACGTGCTCCTGACCTACGGATCGCATCCTGTCCTGCACGAATCCCTGCACCGCGCCCGCGCCCGTGGAGTCACGACCGTATTCACGCTCCGCAACCACGGGTACGAGGACCGGCGGTTCTTCGAGCACGTGGATCATGTCTTCACGACGAGCCCGTATCTGAGCGATCTGTACAGGCAGAAGATCGGGCTCATCAGCACCGGCATTCCCTCGCCGATCGACTGGTCCGAGGTGCTCGCGCCGGTCGATTCGCGAACGTTCGTCACGTACGTGAATCCGTCGGTGCACAAGGGTGCGGGCGTGTTCGCGCGGCTCGCGGACATGCTCGGGACGGCGCGGCCGGACATCCCAATTCTCGTCGTCCAGTCGGCGTCGAGCGCGGGAGCGCTGAACGCCATCCCGGGCATTGACTTTACGAAGTACCCGCACATCATGGCCGCGCCCCCGTTGCCGCGGCCGGCCGACTTCTTCGCGCTGACGAAGCTCCTGCTGGTTCCATCCCTGTTTCGCGATCCGTTCGGCCGGGTCGCGGCGGAAGCGATGATCAACGGAATCCCGCCGCTCGTGAGCAATCGGGGAGGGCTGCCGCAGACGGTCGCGGGCGCCGGGCGGGTATTGCCCGTTCCCGATCGACTCTCGGAGAAGAGCCTGGAGGTTCCCGATGCGGAGGAGATCGGGATGTGGTTCGATGCCGTCTGCGAGCTGTGGGACGACTCCGAGAAGTATGCCGCCGCCTCGCGGCAGGCGCGCGAAACCGCCGAGCGGCTCTACAGCGAGCCGGTGCAGCGGCAACGCTACCGGGATTACTTCGGCTCGTTGAAGCCGGGCGGGCGGCTGTTCGAGTAAGCCCTGAGTTAAGGCCGAGTTAGGGCCTGTTGGGCCGCAATATCACGGCCCTGGCTCACTCGGGTTGACACTCCGGTGGAGCGGACGGAGAATTCGCATCCCCCAGGACCTGCGGCGCGTCGACGCTCTCTGAAAGGAGGGACTGATCGTGGAAGAGAAAAACGGTACCCAACTGAAAACCGTCCTCTGCGGTGTAGCGCTCGTGGCGCTGGCTTCCATTCCTTCGGCCCAGGCTCAGACGAACGAGTGCAGCAGCGGCGGGTTTGAGGGCGGCGTGTGCAACCGATTCGACGAGACTCACCTTACGAACAAGTATCAGTTTGGAGACAACTTCATCAAGTTCACGGTGGAGAATCTGATCAATCCTTTTGACCTGAACGTGGAGCTCCGGTCCATCGACGACACAGAACTCGACGCCCGGGTGATATCACCGCTGGCTCCCGTCGACTGCATCAAATACTTTGGAGCCACCCGAAACCGGTCCGGGTACCTGCGTCTTCTACCACGTCACCAACCCGCCGGACTCGGGCGACTACTCGGGCGACGTGACCGTCCGCATCTTCTGGGACTTCCCTACTCTGGCCGAACTCAACAACGTGCGGCTCTACCGGGCGCCGCTCGATGGAGTGCCGCCCGATGGCAGCTGCACCCAGGGCTTCAACTGTTACACGAAGGACATCACCGACGCCGTATTCGCCGTCGGGGACTCCGATACCGGCGATCCCGGCGCGGGCGGCAAGAGCAAGGGCTTCTCCGACTTCGAAGTGGTCGATCGGACCGGGAGCGACTTGACGGCCAAGGTCAAGATCGGGCTGAAGAAGAGTCAAGGACAATGGCATCCTGTTCGATCTGAAGGCCGTGGTGAAGAGAAACGGCAACGAGGTCAGCTCCGGAGAGCTGCTCGGCGCTCCGGGCGGCGGCAAAGGCTTCGAAAACGCGAACCTGCTGACGATCCCGGTTTCGTTCCCGACGGAGGCGTTCGTCCCGGGCGACGACATCAGCCTCAGGGTGCTGGTGCGCAACTCCTGCCTCGGCAGCCCCCAGCCGACCGGCGCCGCGAGGCTCTGGTACGACGACAACTCCTTGAGTCAGGTCACCGAGGCGGGCGTACCCACCCTCTACCTGGTCCGGGGCAATGACAACGAAGACGAGGACTGCGACCACGACAAAGATCGCGGCGACTTGAGCCCGTCCCCCGGGACCCAAGCCGAAGAAGAAGAGGGACGTGAAGGTCCTGGCGCCGGTCCCGTCGTGCGACGGCCCATACCGGTCGTTCGGGAAGTGGAACGGCACGGTTCCCTACTGAAGATCGAGCGATTCGAAGGTCCCAAAGCCGGGCCGCGGGGCCCGGCTTTTTTCTTGGCCGAGGCGGCCCGATCAGCCGGCTTCGGCGAGGATCGGTGCGAGGTCGGCCCGCTTCACGACGTCGTCGGTTTTGGCTTCTTTCCGGATCTCTTCGAGGATCCGACGGGCCTCTGCCGAGGTGCCGGGACGCCTCCGCGCCGTCGCCGGTGGATCGCCAGGCCGAGGCGAGGAGGTAGTGGCTTCGGGCCAGGAGCGCCTGCAGGCCGAGCTTTTCGCTCTTCGCGACGGCGCGCTCGAGCTCCTGCCGGGCCTGCGGGTAGCGCTTGGTGTCGATGAGCGCCTGGCCGAGCAGAACGGTGCTCTCCACCGACAGGGACTTCAGGCCGAGCGAGTCGGATTGTTCGGCCAGCTTCGTGAGCCCCTCGACCGCCGATTGGGGGCGCGCCTCGGCAATCGCGGTCTTCGCGAGGTTGACCTTCGAAAGCAGCTCGAGGCGCTTGTCTCCGGTCTTCGAAGCGGTTTGGAGCGCCTGCTCGTAGAGGGGCCGCGCGCCTTTGGCGTCGCCGAGATAGAAGAGCCGATCGCCCTGGAAGTTCAGGATCTGCGCCGTCAGGGCTTTGTTCTGGAGCTTTTCCGCGAGCTTCAATGCCTCCACGAGCTGCGTTTGGGCCGCGTCCGATCGCCCGAGCATGGCCTGGGAGTGTCCGGTCCCGCTGAGGATCTCACCCATCCAGAATCCGCTGTCCTGGAGCTCGCGGAAGGCCTTCAGCGCGTCCTCCTTGGCGCTGAGCGCTGCTCCGTATTTGCCCTCGTACTCGAACAGAGTCCCCATGCTGTACGACTCGATGGCCGCCCAACGCTTGTCGCCGGCCTCCCGGCGCATCTCGAGGGCGCGCAGGTAGTGCTTGAGGGCCTGGTCGTATTGCCCCTTGTTCGTCGCGGTTTCCGCGAGGTTGTGCAGGGTGTCGGCGATGTCGCCGGGGTCCTTGGTTTTCTCCCGGATCTGGAGCGCCCTCTCGAAGTAGGTCTGCGCATCGTCGTATTGAGTCTTGAACAGGTAGACGTTGCCGATGTTGTTCAGGCAGAGCCCTTCCGCGTCCTGATTGCCGACGTCGCGCTGGATCAGCAGCGCTTCCTTGAAATCCTGCAGCGCCTGGTCGTAGTTCCCCCGATTCGAGTAGAAGTCGCCGAGGTCGATGAGGGTCAGGCCGGTTCCTTTCTTGTCGCCGATCTCGCGCTGGATCTGCAAGGCTTCTTTGTAACTGGCGAGAGCGGCATCCATATTGCCCAGTTGTTCCTGGACCTGGGCGATTCGACCGAGCGTCACGGCGATGCCACGCTTCTGGCCGATGCCGCGTTTGATCTCGAGGGACTCCTGGTAGTACCGCTGCGCTTCGCTCGGCTTGTCCAGCCCCTGGTACGCCGCGCCGATGGCGTGGAGCACGTCGGCCTTCTCCTCGTCCTGCCCGAGCTGGATGGCCAGGCTGAGTGCCTGGTTCAGAAAGTCGAGCGATCCCTGCGGGTTCCCGGCCTTGATCTCCACGCGGCCCGATGCCAGGAGGGCGGCGACGTACTTGGGATCGTGCTCGAGGACCTTTTTGTAGTGGGCGCGAGCCTGGTCGAAAGCGCCCGACGCCTCGTAGAGGGCAGCCAGCTCGAAATTGACCTCGGAGTCGTCCGGCGATGCCTTGGCGAGGTTCTCGTAGGCCGCGATCGCCTTGTCGGTATCGTTGACGATCCGTGCGTGGCTGGCGTTGATGAGGTATTTCTCGGGCGCCGGAAGGCGTTCTGAGAGCTCCACGGCGCGGCGCGAGCTCTGTTCGGCCTCTGTGTCGTAACCCAGGCTGGCGTAGGTCTGGCCCAGCTTCGCGTACGCGAGTGCGAACTCCGAATCGGCCTGAGTCGACTCTTTGAACTTTTTCAGCGCCTCGGACTGCTTGCCCTGGCGGGCGAGTAGCAGTCCTTCGTTGTAGGCCCGAAGCGCCTCGAGCGATCGTGTGGACGGATGGAACGCGGTGGCCTTGAGCTCCGCGAGGGCATCCGAGGAGAGAGAAAGCCCGTCGCGAATCGACTGAGCGAGCTGATCGATGGCGGACTGAAGGCCGCTCTGGCTGGGAGCCTGCGCCTTCAGGGGGATGGACTGCTGCCGCCGCACGTCTTCGAGCGTGGCGTCGATCCGGATCTCGTTGCCGAACTTGACGTACTGCCCCCAGATCACGGTGTCCGCGTTGCTGAACTTCGCGAGCTTACGGAGGGTGGGCGGGTCGAAGTTGGAGTCCACGGAGATTCGCAGGTCGCGGAGGATCTGGTGGAGCCGGTCCGACGGAACGGTTCGCAGCGACGCCGATCGTCCGATGTCCGTCCGCAGCATCTCAGCCATGCTGGGGCCCAGCCAGTCGAGGGAGGAGTCGCCCGAGGCGTTGCGGAACGGCAGGATCGCGAGCGAGATCGGCTGGTTCCCACCGCCCGGCTGCGGTGCCGGCCTGCCGATCAGCCGTTGGCGAAGCGCGACGGCGGCGCCCGCAACGACGATGACCGCCAGAGCGATGGCGATCCATTTCGGGGATACCGCGGGAACGGCCCGGCCCTTGCGGCTCCGGCGCATCCGCTTCGCGTCCTCCGGCGAGAGCGGACGAATCGAATGGCCGTCGGCGTCGAGCCGGTCGAGATCCTCGATCAGCTCGGCCATGGTCTGATACCGACTCGCGCGATCGGGATCGAGGCAGCGGGAGACGATGTGCTCGACGCCCTCGGGAATCCCCGGGTCCACCGTGCGAATCGGCGCCGGCGCGTGCTGCATGCGCGCCATGAGCTCGGCCAGCTCGCTCGATGTGGCGGCCCCCGGCTGCCGGCGCCCGACCAGCATGTCGGTCAGAATCAGCCCGAAGGCATAGACGTCGGCGCGCTGATCGACCTGTTCGCCCCGGGCCTGTTCGGGCGCCATGTACGCGAGCGTGCCCACGACCATGCCGGCGACCGTGCTCCCGGCCGTGTCGACCGATCGCGCGATGCCGAAGTCCATGATGATGGCGTTGCCGTCGGGATCGACCATGATGTTGGGCGGCTTCAGGTCCCGGTGCACCACGCCGGCCTCGTGCGCGGCGGCAAGACCGGCCGCCACCTGTCGCGCGATCCCGAGCGCGCGCGGCACCGTGAGCTTGCCCTCTCGCTTCAGGATCGTCGCCAGATCGGCGCCCGGGACGTAGGGCATCGTGATGTACTTGACGCCTCCGAATTCGCCCATGTCGTGAATGCGGACGACGTTCCTGTGCGTGATCTGGCGGGCCAGCAGCAGCTCGCGCTTGAAGCGGCGATGCAGCTCGTCGGTCGCCCCCGGCTCCGCGGTGGCTTCCGGCCGAATGACCTTGAGGGCGACCGCCACGGCCAGCTCCTGATCCCACGCGTGGTACACCTCGCCCATTCCGCCGGCGCCGAGCAGCTTGATGACCTGATACCGGGGGCCGAACGCCTGTCCGGGCACGAGTCGGCCGGAGCCGGTCGACGGCGGGATCGAGCTCGCGTCCTGCGATTGCGTCAGGTCCTCCTCGGAGGCCTGCCCCACGTAGCCCAGTTGTGCCCCAAACGTGCTCGCCCGGGAGCCGTCGTTTCCGGCCGCCGGCGGATCCGTCGGGATGGGCGTGGCGACCGCCGCGGCGACGTCGGCCGAGACCGCGGCGCTGCAGACAGAGCAGCGGCCACCCGGCGCCGGCGTGTCGCTAGCGCAGCTGGGGCAGATCATCGGAACTGGGATTATGGCCCTAAACCGCGGGCCGACGGTCCCCTGACGCCGGCTCTTGGCGCCTTCGAGGCGATGCAGAGGTGGATCTCCTCAAGCGGCTGTGCCGGGTTGCGCGGCCTGCCCGGGAGATGTTTGCTGCGGCGCGGACGAAACGTCTCGAGGTCCTTGCTCTGCGCGCGTCGCGGAAGCTTTCCGCTTAGACGGCCGTGTTTCCCCTCGACCCCCGGAGCATCCTGGCGACGATTGCGCTGAAGCTCGACTTGACGAAATCCCAGACGCAACGAGGCTCGCGCGCGATGGAGTGAAGCCCGAACTGAGGAGGGCATTTGCTGAGTGCGGGCGTCGGGTCGACATCCTCTGAAGAGGCCGCCAGAGTGACTCGGACACAGAACTCGGACACGCGGCTCCAAGCCATCCGACTCACACTCTCCATCAATGGCGATCGAGGCGTCTCAACCTGGATCCCTTGCTCTCTCGCCCCTTACTTCGAGTTCTCGGTCGCCCTCAGGGCGGCGTCGATCTGCTTCGCTTCGGCATTGGCCGGATCGACGATTCCGTTCTCCGGGTTGGAGATCCAGGCCGCTTCCGATCTCCGTCCATCGGCGGTCCAAGAGGCGGTGACGAGCCAGTATCCGGGCTTGCCGTCGACCGGCGTGGCCGGAGCCATGATCGAGGCTCCGGAGGCCGAGTAACGGCTGGGCACTCGATAGGCCACCTGCACGAGCCCGGACGAGGAAGAGCGCCTGGGAGACTTCGCGGTCAGCTTCGCGGGCAGCGTGACGTCGAAGTAACGCTTCACACCCCACCGCTCCACCACCTGATTCATGGCCGCTTCCATCAGAACAGTCTGAATTGCCTGAGTTCTGGCGGATCCGGCGTTGCGCAAGTCTCTGAGCTCCGAAGGCGATGCTTCGACGGATTTTCCCCGCCAGCCGCTTCCATGCTCGGCGATTTGCATGGCCGCCCGTTCGACAGCACCCCCATCCGGCGAATTTTGGATTCGGAGCGCATATGCGGACAATTCGGTGACACCCGCGCCGTCACCCGACGGAATATCGACGATCCACTGAGCCACCTGGCTGACGCCGTCCTTCGAGTAGCTCTGGACCACATACCACTGACTCCGCGCCTGGCTCTGGTAGCCACGCTCCGTGACTGGAGAGCGGTCGGCCGTCCAGAGCTCGTCCGTAATCGTGTGGCCCAGCGCCTTTTCCGCAGCGATGATCTCGGCGACGGCGGCTTTCAGAGTTGGTCCGTCTTTGTGATAGCGCCACACAACCGCGAGAACCTGGTCTTTCTCGGCGCCGACAGTCTGTGCGTGAGCCCGGTCTCCAGGCGCCGACTGACCCGAAGCAGCGGATCCCAACAGCAGAAGAGCAGCGAGCCCCAAGAGACTCTTCGTGATCCAGTTCCTGCGCATCTCGACCGTCCTTTCGTGACCATGTTGGCCACAAAACCCACAATTCGGGCGGCTGATCCCGGCGGGAAGGTCCCGTCGCTCAACCGTCTCGCTTTTTCGTTGGGACTGTCAGATCGCCGGTCTGGCAGGCTGCCTAGCGAAGTACGAACCGATCCAGCCTATCACGAGAGCTGCGGCCGCTCTTCGCCGGTATGACGTGATATGGTTGTACCTCCGATTCCCTCCGACGGACGTCTCCGGGATCCCACCGACAATCGAGAACCCGCCGCGGATGTCGGCCGAAAGCGAGCGGCCTCATGAAGTACGTGTTCAGAAAGTGGAACTGCGAGAAGTGCGGTTCGACGAGGATCGCGTCCGTTTCGGAGACGCGCGAGTGCGAGATCTGCTCAGACCGCATGCGCTTCCAGTCCGTGAGACCGAGGGTGGGCAAGGGCCTCCGCCGGTGGACTGCGGACGCGGCTTCGTCGATCGGAGGACAAGCCCGGGTCCGTTTCGAGGACCCGCTGGTCGCGGATGTCCGCCGCCTCCAGCTCGTGGCCGTGACGTCGAAGCTCGCCGCGGCGAGATTGCTCGGGGTCGCTGAAAGCAGAAAGTGAGTGCTTCGTGGAACACGCTCTGAAAACCTGGAAGTGCACGCATTGTGGTCGTGACAACCGTACGGTGGTCGCCCTGAATGGGACCGTGAAATGCTCGCGCTGCCCCGGGAGGATGACCATTCAACCCAGTCGGGACTACTTGTCCTCGTTCTCGACGCTTCACCCGGAGGTCGCTCCCGTCGCCTCTGACAGGCCGGAGCCATCGCGGTGGAGACGTTTTCCATACGGACCCGTTTCCTCGCCGCTGGCCGGGGTTCGATGAGCCGGATGTCGAAGGAGCGGTCGGTAGCCGCAGTGCGATCGGCGTTGGTCTTCAGCCGATCCGCCGCGCTGTCGGAGTATGGCGGGTTTCCCCAACTGCACTATTACGTGATGGAAGGCCGACAACCGAGCGCCCTCCAACTTCTGAGCGATCGGGACAACCGCCTGGCTGTCGGCGACGCCTTGAACAACCTCGCAGCGGCGTGCGACCAGAGTGCGCAGCCCGCCAAGAGGTCCGCGGGTCAAAAGCTCCGCGCGTCTCGAATGGGGCTGCTCGATGCTTTCGAGCCGGACGCCGATGATGTTGGCGATAACCAGGGAGCAAGGTAAGAGCCCTCCGGCTCCAGTGGAGAAAACGGCATTCCGAGTCGTCGCAGCGCAAGCTCCGGGCTTCGGGGTTAGCCGCCACCTGGAGCTTCCGGTGGGTCGTCGAGCTGCCCACGGCCTTGATCGAGTTGGCAACCGTGGGACCGCCGGCCTCGAAAGGCCGGCGGCGCCACGGTCCGTGGAGACGGTCGCCGTCAGGACTTCTTGCGGCGACGGAGCAGGAACACGACGACCAGGATCAGAATCAGCAGCACGAACACCCAGACCCAGGTCGAAGACCGGCTCTCCGTCGTCGTGGTCGTTTCCGTGGCCGGAGCAGCGGCGGGGGCTGGGGCAGCAGCCTCCGTGGGGGCAGGAGCGGGGGCCTCCGCCGGAGCAGCGGCGGGAGCCTCAGCGGCCGGGGCGGGAGCGGAAGCGGCGGCGGGGGCATTCGTGGGGGCAGCGGCGGGAGCTCCGGCCGGGGCCATAGCGGGCTGAGGCGTCGCGTGGACCATGGCCTCGACCTCGCGCTCGGAGACGACCTGCGGCGGATTGTCCGTGACGATCACGGCCGTGAAGATGTCGCCGACACGCAGGTCGCTCAGCGCGACTTCCTGCCCGTTCTTCATGACCTTGGCGTTCCGTCGCACCGCGTCCTGGTTCGAGAACACGCGATTCCCTTGCGGCCCTCGGACGATGATGTTCTGGCCCGACACCACGAGGACCTTGCCCGTTTTGATCTCCGTCACGTACACGGGTGTCGTGGTGGTCGTCGTGGTGATCTTGGCCGTCACTTTCATTCCGGGCTTGAGGTCCCCGACGCCGATGTCCTTTCCTCCAAGCTGGAACTTGAAGCCGTCCGGGATCGTGTACTCCGTCGCTTTTCCCGCAGCGTCTTCGGCGACGACCTTGTTGCCGTTCACGCTGACGACGGTGGCATGGACGACGCGCGTGCTCGTCGACGTCGCGGGCTGTCCCATCTGCGTGCTGGTCGTTTGGCTCGGCTGCTGACCCGTCGCGATGGCCGCGGACGCCGCAAGCAGTCCGACCCCGAGGATGACCGAGAGTCCTCCCGTTCTTGCCTTCATTGAATTCTCCTTCTTTCGCTGGGTGGATTCTCTACCAGCGCACAGTTCGAGACTATGCGGAATCTGGGGTGCGCTTGAAAAAATACGACGGAGAAGGGGGGATGGCCGCGCCCGCGGACGAGGGTCGAGGCGACGGTCCCGGACGAGGCGCGTCCGTCACCCGGTTCGCTCCCCCCGTGTCGTCGCGGGATTCCCACGAGAATGCTCAGCCCTCTCCAAGCGGGCGCCGGAAGGCTTGGGCCAGGCTCCGAGTCATGCCAAGGAAGGTGAGCGTCCAGGCCCCGAGGGCAATCCAGATGAACGCGCTCGGCACGGCGGCCAGAAAGCCGATCCCGGTCGCCCGGCAAAGCTGGCACCCTCGGGGGGACGACGCGTATGACGGCCATCATGCGGGCGACCTTCCGACCCATTTGGCGATCGCGCGGCCTGGGTGATTTGCATCATGCGCCGGAGCGGGAAGAGGACCTATCGTCGTGCCGTGCTGTCACCCGTCGAGCTCAAGATCGAGCTTTTCTGCCGCGGCATGCGCATCGACGAAACGTGCGCGCTCGAAGCAGACGGCCGTCCGATCCTCCGCACGCGCGCGGGTCTCGGCTCGGGCCTCGAGGTCGTGCTCCCGGCCGGACGAAGGCCGCTCTGGGTCAACGTCCCGGTGCTCGAGGCGTTTGCCGGGACGTCTCCATTTCGGCTCGAGAGGCAGGCCGCCGGATACCGCGTCGCCGACGATCAGACGGGGAGTTGCTACCCGGTGAGGATTCCGGAGGAGCCCGCGTGGTACTCCCGCGCCACTTCTTCGGGCGTCCCGATGCCCCGCATCGGGGTCCTCCAGGGGAACGCCCTCGGCGTCTACGTCTCCAACGCCTGCCTGTACTGGGCGACGTCCCCGTCCCGTGCCTGCAAATTCTGCACGACGGGGCGCAACGTCGGCGTGGCGGAGCAGGCGCGCAAGAAGGTGGAGGAAGTGGTCGAGGTGGCGCAGGCGGCGCGCGAGGAATCGGGTTCGATTTTCACCCACCTCAACACCGGCTACCACTTCGAGGAGGTGGACCGCCTCGAGCCGATTCACGGCCTGCGGCAGTGCGAGCCGTTCGTCCGCGCGCTGCGCCGGGAGGTGGGCGGCTTCATCGGAGTGCAGGCCATGCCGGTCCCGCGGCGGAAGTTCGGCGAGTACGACGCGCTCATCGAGGCCGGCGCCGATCACTTCTCGTTCTGCTACGAGTTCGAGGATCCCGCGTACTTCGAGAGGCTGTGCCCCGGCAAAGCGGCGACCCTCGGCCAGAAGGGCTTCTTCGAGGCCATGGAGTACACGTCGAAGGCACTGGGGAAGGGGCGGGTTTCCGGGGAGATCATCGCCGGGATCGAACCGATCGAGGCGACGATGCGGGGAATCGACCGCATCGTGGCGGCCGGTGCCTTCCCGACCGTCTGCATCTTTCGGCCGACGGTCGGCAGCGAGATGGAGCACACGCCGCCTCCGCGCCCCGAGGAGATGCGCCGGGTCTTCGCGCACCTCTACGAGGCTTGCCGCCGCGCGAGCCTTCCGGTGGGCATCCTCCCGATCGAGGTGTCCCTCGTCGTCCAGCCTGAGGAGGCCGCGGAGCTGGCGGCCCCGACCGCGGGGTTCGGGATCTATGAGTGGAAACTCTCGGCCCTGCGCCAGCTCGCGCGGCCCTACGTGGCCTGGAAGGAGCGGCCGAGGTCGGGAGCCGTCACTCCGAAGGGGCGATCTCTCGAAGAGCCTCGATCTTCCTGATCAGGAACCCGTCGCGCTCGGTCTCGACGAGGCCCTCCTTCTGCCAGCGGCTCATGACCCGGATTGCGGTCTCGATCGTCGTTCCGACGAGGTCGGCGATCTCCTGCCTCGAAAGGTGGATGGGGACGAAGACGCTCTCCGTCCGGTTCTGGCCCGCGCGGTCGGCCAGAGTCGAGAAGAGGCGCGCCGTCCGGTACTCGACCGATCCGGTCATGTCGGCCAGGCGCCGGTTCAGGGCCATCAGTCGCAGCGTCAGGCCCGCGAGCAGGCGGCGGGTGATCTCGGGCCGCCGTTCGACGAGCTGAAAGAACTCCCGCTCCGGGATCGACACCGTCCCGGATGGCTCGAGGGCGACGGCCGAGGCGGGAAACGGACGTTGCTCGAACACCGCGACGGCGCCGACGGGCTCGCCCGGTCCCAGGATCTCGAGGATGAGATCCCGGTCGGGCGCGGCTTTGACGATCTTGACGCGGCCGACGAAGAGAAAGTGGATGAAGAGCGCCGGCTGACCTTCCTCGAAGATGGTTTCGCCCTTCTCGAACGCGCGCAGCTCGCACAGGGGCGCCAGCGCCGCGCGGTCGTCGGCCGTCAGAGGCGAGAGGATCGGGATGGCATTGAAAGGGACGGGCGGGCGCGCCGGCACGCCGCGGATTATCGCACCGGCAGGGTCGAGGCGAAGGCGTGCCGCGCCGGCTCCGCTGCGGGCGCGCGGGGCGCGGGTTTCGCGCGCATCGTGCGGATCAGATTGAAGAGGTAGAGACACAGGGCGAGGACTACAGGGATGCCCATGTAGGAGCCGATCTCGTAGAAGACCGGGTGGAACGCCGCCGGATACTGCAGCAGCCGCATCGCAGCGCCCAGGACCAACAGGCCGTATGTTGCGTAGGCCAGGCGCGGGGACCAGAGCGGTTTGCCCGAGAAGACCGGCAGGATGCGAAAGCTCATCCCGACGATCAGCAGGGTGAGGAACCCGATCGTGAACGCATGCCGCGCGGCGTCGGCCCACCAGAGATTCTGCGCGGGCAGGCGCGTGACCCGCGTCAGGACGACGGCCGCGAGCTCCAGCATCCCCCAGAGTGCGAGCCACCCGAATGCGATCCGGATGGCCGACGTCGGCGCGCCCGGAGTGCGAAGCATCGGGAAGGCCGCGCGCCTCCAGAGGAACCCGTTGCCGGCGAGATAGACCAGGGCCGAGAGGGCGACGAGCGCGAGGCCGAGGTCTCGCAGCGCGAGAGCGGCGGTGTCCGGAAGGCCCGGCAGCCAGGACGCCAGGGCGAACACGACTCCCAGCATCTGCGCGACGAGGGCGGCCTCCGTCGTGCCGCGGAGGGGCGCTCCAACGCCGAGAAAGAGAGACACGATGCGGTGGCCGAACCCGTAGATCCAGGCGAGCAGGAAGCCGTAGAGGACCGCGAAGTAGAACGGCTCGTTCAGAGACGCGGGGAGCACGACGTCCACGTGGCCCGCGAGCCACACGGACTGCGCCGCGTCGATCAGCATGGCGGCCAGGAAACAGAGGGTGCCCGCGCGCACGAAACGCAGAAGCGGGTCCTTGCGGTCGTACTTGCCCGATCGCGTGTGCTCGAGCAGCCGGAAGACGAAACGCACGAAGAGCAGTCCCGCCGCCAGCTCCATCCCGCCCGACAGCAGCGAGAGGATTCGGCCGACGGGATACAGGCCGTACGGCTGACCCGCGTTGCGCAGCACGACGCCACCCGCCATGAGCCAGAAGCTGACGCGCGGCGACCGGCCGGGATGTGCGCCGCCGATCCCCAGAATGCGAGGGAGCGCGTGGTAGGCGATGCCCATGAGGAAGAGGGTGGCGAATCCGAGGACTTGCGTGTGGCCGTGAATCTGCCGGTGGTCGATGGGGACCTCGCCGCCGGCCGCGATGCGAATCAGGTTGACCATTCCCGTGGTTGCGCCCAGCGTCAGGGTGAGAAAGAGAGATCCAACGATGAAGTGCGGCGAGAAGAGGCTCGGGGCCTTCGATGGCGCGGCGGGAGTGGCGGCGCCGTCTTTCACGGCCGCCTCTCTCACGTCGCGGAGGAGCTCTTCGAGCGGCAGCCGGTGGACCGTCGCGAACCAGGCGAGCGGCTCGTCGGGGCCTTCGTCGCCTCCGCAGTCACCGAGGCCATAACGCTCGAGGACGGGCCCCGTCGCCGGGAAACGGCGCGAGAGCTCCCGGATGGACATCGTCGGCGGCACGAGGCTGTGGGCTTCGGTCACGGCGTAGGCGGATTCGAGATCACGGACCACTTCGGCGAGGTCCTTGCCCTTCGCGGCGCAGGCGTCCTTGAGAGGGTGCATTCCGCCGCAGCAGGTGTCGAGGCCGTGCGCAGCCAGGGCCGAAGCGACCTGGGGGAATCGGGCAAGGAGGTCGCGGACCGGGAGGCTCGGGTCGAAATGGGAGACGTCATTCATCGACCCGAGAATGACAGGCGGCGGACTTCCCGCACATGACGAGGATCATATGCAGGGCCAGGCAATCTCTCCGCGACCGGGATCGCTGCCGACACTAAGGAAAAGCGGTTGGTGATGAGGTCGCCAGCGGCGACACGGTTTGCATCACCTGGCCTTCTTCTCGAACCCGAGCTTCTTCAGGAGCGCCTGGAACCTCGGTTCCGAGCGGAGCGGATTGAAGGTCTTGTCGAGATTGAGCCAGCCCAGCCACTGCGAATCGCCTGCGTAGGCCTGCTCCAGGAAGTCCAATGCCCGCGCACGTTCGCCCAGACCCAGAGACACGAGCGCCTGGTTGAATGGGGTCACCGAGCCGTGCAACGATTTCTTCTTCAGATCTTCGGCCTCCGCCACCGCCGCGGCCCGGTCTCCGGCAGCCCCGTATGCGTACGCGAGCCACGCGGACACGAACCTCGGCGATTCCAGCGCCTTGGCCTTTCGGAGCTTCGCGACGGCATCCTGGATTCTCCCGGCCTGGATTTCGATCCACCCTTCTTCGAATGGCGCGAAGAAGAGGGTTGGATCCAGTTCCGCAGCCCTTCGGGTCAGCTCCCGGCCCGTCTCGTAGTCACCGTTGAATCCGAAGGCCATGGCCGCGTCGAGTGGGATCTGAGGGGAGAGCGGGTCCAGCGCGGCCGCGCGCTTGCCTTCGGCGATCGCTTCGTCGAATCGTCCCTGGAACGAGAGTCCGATCCCGAACTGATCGTGCGCGAACGCGTAGTTCGGGTTGAGCGCGAAGGCCCGGCGAAATTCCGCCTCGGAGCCCGCCCAATCGTATTCGTACCAGAGCTTGAAATTTGCCAGCGACGTGTGCGCTTCGGCGGAGTTGTCGTCCAGCGCAATGGCCTTGTCGGCGGCGGCTTTGGCTTTAGGCCTCGCCTCCGAGCCGGTCAGCACTCCCTCGTTGTAGCCGGCCCAGAGGTATGCGTCGGAGAGACCCGAGAACGCGGGCGCGTAACTCGGATCGATCCGGGTCGCCTCCTCGAACAGGACGATCGCCTTGCTCAGGTTCTCGTCGCTGGGCCGATTGAAGAAATACCGCCCCTTGAGATACGCGTCGTACGCCTCGGGATTCACGCTCGGCGCGCGAGCCAGCTTCGATTCCTCGGCGGGAGTCAGCTTCACGTGGATCTCCCGCGCGATGGCCGACGCCAATTCGTCCTGCAGCGCCAGTACGTCGCGCGAGCTCCGCTCGAAGCTCTTCGCCCACAGATGCCGGTCCGACCGCGCGTCGATCAGCTGGGCCGTGATGCGCACCCGGTCGCCGGAGCGGATCACCGAACCTTCCACGACGGCGTCCACGTCGAGCTTCCGGGCGATCTCGGGAGTCGGAGGCCGGCTCTTGCCCTTGAACTGCATCGCCGAGCCGCGCGAGATCACGCGAAGCTGGCTGATGGTCGCGAGCTGCGACGTCAGCTCGTCCGTCATGCCTTCGGCGAAGTAGTCCTGGCTCGGATCGCCCGAGTAGTTGTCCAGGGGAAGCACGGCGATCGAGCGGATGGAGCCCGGCGCGGCCGCGGTCTCGATCTTGCGGGTCGGAGCCAGGCGCGAGCGCCCGATCCAGGCGGCCACCGCGACGAGGATCGCCGCGGCGGCCGGGGCGATCCACCACGTCCGTTTCTGTCCGGACGCTCCTGCGGAGTCTCCGGGCGCCGGTGCGGATGCCGCTTCGACCGCCTCGACCCGACCATCCAGTCCCGCTTTGCGCAGGCCGTCCATCAAGTGCTCGACGAGGTCGGCATTCCACCACTTCGAAAGCTCTTCCCGCGCCCGCGACGCGAACTCCGGCTTGGCCGCGAGGAGCTCGCGGAGGGCTCCCGCCGCCGGGTCGCGCTCTCCGAGCTGGCCGTGGGCCGCGGCGAGGGCGAGGTTCATACGCCAGAATCCGGGCATCTGGATCTTTCGGGCGATGTCCCGCGCCGCGCGGTAGTCGCCCTGGCGATAGGCGTCGAAGCAATCGGAGAACCAGTACCAGCTGGGATGGTGCGGGTTCAGCTCCCGGGCCCGCTTCGCCATCGCGCAGCCGCGCTCCCAGTCTCCGGAGTAGGCGATCAGGGAGCCCAGGTAAGCCATCGTGAACCCGTCCATGGGATTCAAGGCGATGGCTCGCTCCGCCGCGCTGCGAAACGCCGGAAACTCTCGGCGGAGAAAGTGCGCCGAGGCCAAAGCGTGGAAGGCGAGGTGATTGGAGGGCGCGATCTCCACGGCGCGCCGGGCCGCGGCGAGCGCGCGTCCGAGAGGATCCGGCTTGGGGTTGAACCCGTGCGCGTACTCCTCTCGGCACATATTCGAAAGAAGAGCCCAGGAATCGGCGTAGCCCGGCGCCTCCTGCACGGCGCGTTCCAGCCCGGCCCGAACCGAAGCGTGCTCTTCGGCGCTTACGCTGATGACCTGCGAGAGGCCCCGGAGGACGGCCTCGTAGGGAGTCAGTGCGTCGGGACTCTTGCCCCGGAGTGCCTCGCTCATGCTGTGCGGCAGGATGCCGTGCGTGTCGGCGATCGTGGAGACGATCCGGCGCACCACGTCGTCCTGCAGCTCGAAGTTCGACTCCGGCGGATACGTGCGATCGTAAGTCTCCGCCCAGAGATGCGCGCCGGAGACCGCGTCGACGAGCTGGACCGACACGCGGAGCGTTCCCCCCGACCGCCGCAGGCTCCCTTCCATGACGTACCGCGCACCGAGCTCCCGGCCGACCGCCCGGACATCGACGCCCTCGTCCGAGAACGCCGCGGTCGAGCCGCGGGCAACGACCCTCAAGTAGGAAAACCGGGAGAGACCCTTGACGATCTCCTCGTCAGGCCCTCGGCCAGGGCCTCGATGTCGGGGTCGGCTCCGCGAGCCTTGAACGGCAGCACCGCGATCCAGAATCCTTCCTCGGCACGGGCGCGCCCCGACTCCGCTGCGGAGGGTGCGGGGACCGGAGGCGAGTTTGCCGGCGGCGCCGAGGTCTCGGCCTTCAGATCCCGAAGCTCGTTGTACACGTCGCGCGAGGTTTGGTAGCGGTCGCGCGGCTCCTTCTCGAGGCAGCGGCGAAGGACCCTTGCCAGGTGCGGCGGAACATCCGCGCGCCGGTCCGTAACGGGCGGGGGAGTGTCGCGCAGGATCGAGGAGATCATGTCCACCGCGCTCGCGCCCTGGAACGGTCGCTCCCCGGTCACCATCTGGTAAAGAACGACGCCGAGCGAGAAGACATCCGACCTCGCATCGACCTTGCCGCCTCTCGCCTGTTCCGGAGACATGTAGGCTACCGTGCCGAAGACCTGGCCCTCGCTCGTCAGGTCCGCGCGGCTCTCGGTCGGGGTGCTCGTGAGGTTCGGATTGGAGTCCGCGGGCTCGAGCTTGGCGAGGCCGAAGTCCAGCACCTTGACGCGACCTTCACGCGTCACCATGACGTTGCCGGGCTTGAGGTCGCGGTGCACGATGCCGCGCTCGTGCGCTGCCGACAGCGCGTCGGCGAGCGGCACGGCGATTTCGAAAAACCGGGAGACCGGAAGGCCGCCCGGTGCGATGAGGGTGTCCAGGCCCTCGCCCTCCACGAGCTCCATGGCGAGAAACCGGCTGCCCTCGGCCTCCTCCACCGAGAAGATGGTGACGATGTTGGGGTGGTTCAGCGAGGCGAGCGACCGAGCCTCACGCTCGAAGCGGGCCAGGCGCTCCGCGTCCTGCGCCACGGCCGCCGGGAGCATCTTGATCGCCACGTCGCGCCCGAGCTTCGTGTCGGTGGCCCGGTACACTTCGCCCATTCCGCCCGCGCCGATGGCGGCGGTAATGCGGTAGTGGCCGAGGCTGCGGCCGATCAGCTCGGACCTCCTCGGCACTCGAAGGCTTGGGCTCGGGTTTCGTATGGTGAAATGGCGGGACCGATTCTAGCCCCTCGCGATTTCAGGACTCGTCGTCGATGAGGTTTGACCGATGACTGGGACCCGGATTCGAATGCGGTCTCGCAACGAAGAAGTGGTTCTGGCAAAGAACGGGCAAGCCTCGCGCGATCAGGTCATCGGCTCTGTTGATCGCTCGCGTAAACGATGGGGAATCTCGAACCTTCTCCGGGAGACGGCCCAGCACGTTCCGCGGCAGGAAGGCGTAGCGCCCTTTGAGGGACACGGCGAAGCCGGCCTGCCGGCACAACGCATCGATATCGCGGCTCGAGAATCGAAACTGGTGATAGCCGTGGTCGTCGGGGTCGGACCTCTGGCGCAAGACACGAGCGAAGGCTTCGATGTAGCTATAGCGATTGGGCAGGTGGAAACAAAGCAAATGGCCGTCCGATCGCAGGATTCGGCGGAGCTCTCGCAGGCTTCCGAGCTCCGAGCCGCCGGTTTCGCGAACGTGCTCCAGGACTCCGACGCTGAAGCAGGAGTGCTATCGTTCCGGCGATGACGCGTCGCGACCTGATCCTTGTCGCGCTGTTCCTTCTCGGACCGGCCGCGGGCCCGGCCCTCCCGGATACGGCGCCGCTGCAGGTGACCTACTACTTCCTGCCCGGCTGACCCGTCTGCGCGAAGATCAAGCCCGCCGTGAGCGGGCTCGAGGCCGAGTACAAGGGGAAGGTTCGCGGCGAGAATCTCGACGCTACGACGCCGGAGCACAAGAAGATCGTCCAGTCTCTCGGCTTCGACAACCACGGCCTCGTCATCCGCTCCGCGGACGGGAAGGTCCTCTGGAAGCAGCCCGACCATGAAGTCGACATGGCGGACGTGCGCAAGGAGCTGAACCGGCTGCTCGCGAGCTCGAAGTAGCCGGCTAGAGTCAGGTCAGTGCCAGGTACTCGTGCGCGAGGCGCACGACCATCGAGCCTTCTCCCACCGCCGAGGCGACGCGGTTCATCGCCCCCGCGCGGACGTCGCCGGCCGCGAAGACGCCGGGCACGCTCGTCTCGAGAGGCAGCGGCTCCCGCTTCTCCTTCCAGACGCGCGGATACGCCTCGGCCGCCATCAGATCGCGGCCGGTGAGCACGAATCCCTTCGCATCGCGAAGGATGGCGGGGGGAAGCCAGTCGGTCCGCGGACGCGCGCCGATGAAGATGAACACGGCGTCGGCTTCTTCGGATCGGCACGACCCGTCCTCCACCGACCGAACGGTCACGCGCTCGACGTGCCCCTCGCCCTCGACGCTCGCGATCTCGGTCCGGGGTCTGAGGCGGATGTTCGGCGTCTTCGCGATCTGCTCGACGAGGTACTGCGACATGGTCTCGCGCAAATTCTCGCGGCGCACCACGATGTCGACCTCTTTCGCATATCGGGCGAGATACATGGCTCCCTGTCCCGCCGAATTCCCTCCGCCGACGACGAGAACGCGGCGGCCGCTGAACGCCGGGCCCTCCGTGGTCGCCGCGCCGTAGTACACGCCGGCCCCGCTGTGCTCCGCCACGCCCGGGCAGGGGAGCTCGCGATACACCATTCCGGTGGCGGCCAGCATCGTGCGGGTGACCAGCTCGCCACCGTCGGAGAGCGTGAGGCGTTTGTATCCGCCGTCGACGGAAACGCCCGTCACTTCGACGGGCGCCAGGAACTCGGCGCCGAGCCGCTGCGCTTGCATCAAGGCCCGTCGCGTCAGCTCGCTGCCGGAGACGCCGGCGGGAAACCCGAGATAGTTCTCGATCCGTGAGCTCGAGCCGGCCTGTCCGCCGGGCGAGTGGCGATCGAGCAGCAGCGTTCGCAGGCCCTCCGAGGCGCCGTAGACGGCGGCGGCGAGTCCGGCGGGTCCGGCGCCGACGGCGACGATGTCGTACACGTCGAAGGCGGCCGAGAGGGACCGGCCGAGGCGTTCGGCCACCTGGCGCGGCTCCGGATTGCTCAGAAAGGATCCGTCCTCGAAGAAGAGGGCCGGGAGGCCATCGGCGCCGATTCCGGCCGCGTCGAGCAGCTTGCGCGCGTCCGCCTCTCTTTCGACGTCGAGCCAGCGATACGGGATGAGGTTGCTCGCGAGGAATTCCTTGATCGCGTGCGAGCGCGTCGCCCACTGGTGACCGACCAGCCGCAGTCCTTTCTCCTCGGGTGGAGATTCGGCCTGCCAGGCCTCGAGAAGATCGTCGATGATCGGGAACAGCCGCTCCTCCGGAGGATCCCACGGCTTGGCGAGGTAGTGATCGAGGTGCGCTTCGTTGATCGCGCGAACCGCGGCATCGATGTCGGAGTAGGCCGTGAGCAGGACGCGGCGCGCCAGGGGATAGACCTCGCGCGACTGGGCCAGGACATCGACGCCGAGCATCCCCGGCATCCGCTGATCGCTGATCAGCATCGCCAGCGCGTCCCCGCGGCTCTTGAGCTCCTTGGCGGTCGCCAGGGCCTCCGGCCCCGATTCCGCGCTGAGGATCGTGTAGGAGTCCCGGTACCGGGAGCGCAGGTCGCGCCGAACCGCGGCGAGCACCTGCGGATCGTCGTCCACGGCCAGCAGGAACGGCTTGTCGGCTTGTTCACGCCGCTCCGCTGGAGCCGCCGGGCTCGGCGAGCGGGAGGGCGACCCGGAACTCCGTCCGTCCCGGCTGCGACTCGACCTCGATCGCGCCGTCGTTGTGTTGCAGGAGCCGCCGGACGATGTCGAGGCCGAGCCCCGTGCCCTGTCCCGACGGACTTGGTCGTGAAGAACGGGTCGAAGATCTGCCCCCGGATCGACTCCGGGATCCCCGGTCCGTTGTCGACGACGCGGACGACGACGCGGCCGTTCTCGGCCCGCGCCTGCACCTGGACTCGGCCGGCGTCCGCGACGGCATCCAGCGCGTTGTCGATCAGGTTTCCCCAGACCTGGTTGAGCTCGCCGGCGAAACCGCGGACCTTCGGCAGTCCGGGCTCGATGTCCACGGCCACCGCGACCGCCTTCGCGCGCGCCTTCGACTTGAGGACGGCGACCGTGTTGCCGATCCCCTTGGCGAGATCCACCGGCTCGGCGACCGTCGCCTGATCCATGTGCGTGAATCCCTTGACTGCGAGGACCAGTCCCGCGATCCGGGTCGAGGCGTCCTGGATCTCCGAGGCGAGCAGGCGGACCGAACATCCGGCGGCGGCCCACCGCAGCGCGGCGTTGAGCGCGGGGCCCTCCACGACTTTGGCCAGACGGTCGAGCGCCTCGACGGAGACGGCCGTTTCGGAAAGCGCCTCGGCTGCCGCGTCATCGAGGCCGTGGTCGGCCAGCCAGTCGGCGATCCCCTCTTCGCGCTCGGCCCGCTCGATCGGCGATCGGACGCCCTGCTCGGGGGCGGCGGCGCAGACGTTGCGCACGGCGTCGATCGAGTCGAACTGGGCGTCCGTCAACCGGGACACGCACAGCTCGCGCGCCGCCTGCTCCAGGTCCCCGAGGCGGCTCGTGAGAAGCGCCGCGCTTCGTTCGATCGCGGCCGAGGGATTGTTCAGCTCGTGCGCGAGGCCCGCCGAGAGCCGCCCGAGCGACACGAGCTTCTCGTCGTGCAGCTCGTTCGACGTGAATTCCCGGGCCCGATCCAGCATCCGGTGCACGAAGATGGCCGTCAACTCCGGACACTCCCGCATCAGAGCGGCGAAATGCTCGCGGTTGAGCACGAAGGCTTCCGACGGCTCCTGCGCATACGTGTAGCCGGGCGCCGTGCCGAGGCGGGAGTACGGTAGCAACCCCGTGACGTCGCCGTCCCGCCACTCCGAGAGCTTTCGTTGGGCCCCTCCGCGGTCCATGAAGAGGGCGATCCGGCCCGAAAGAATGGCGAAGAGGTTCTCGACCGGAGCACCCTGGCGCGAAAGCTCGTCTCCCACCTTCATCTGTCGGACGGATCCGTGCGCCGCGAGCCACTCGAGCTCCGCGCGGGGCGCGGCGCCGAGGGTCCTGTGCTTCGCCAGCCGATCGACGAGATCGGTATCGGTCATGAGAGCGACACCAGGGGTCGAATCCTACATCGGAGCCGCGAAGACCGCGGTCGCCCGGAAGTCACGGGATAAGCTTTCCGAGAGATCGGATTCCCGCGATGAAGCTCAAAGATCGGGTGGCCATCATCACCGGCGCAACGTCCGGCCTCGGCGAGGCGGCGGCGCTTCTGTTCGCCCAGGAAGGCGCGAAGGTGGCGGTGTCGGGGAGAGACGAGGCGCGCGGCCGAAAGGTGGCCGCGGCGATCGCGACGGCCGGCGGCACGGCCGTCTTCGTCCGCGCCGACGTCCGGATTCCCCGCGACTGCGAGCGTCTCGTCGCCGAGACCCTCTCGGCGTTCAGCGGCCGCCTCGACATCCTCTTCAACAACGCGGGCGTCTATTACGCCCACAACGCCGTCGACTGCACGGAAGAAGAGTGGGATGCGACGGTGGACTCGAGCCTCAAGGGCGCGTGGCTCATGTCCAAGTACTCGTTGCCGACGATGATCGCGCAGGGGCGCGGCGTGATCATCCATCAGGCCTCCGGATGGGGCATCCAGGGGGGAGACCTGGCCGTCGCCTACTGCGCGGCCAAGGGCGGGGTCGTCGTGATGACCAAGGCCATGGCGATCGACCACGGTAAGCAGGGGATCCGCGTGAACTGCCTCTGTCCCGGCGACGTCGACACGCCGATGCTGGCGGTCGACGCCAAGACCCGCGGACTCTCCTATGCGGAGTACATGAAGGGCGCGGCGAATCGTCCGCTCGGCCGCGTCGGCACGCCTGCGGAGCTCGCGCGCGCGGCGCTCTTTCTCGCATCGGACGATTCGTCGTTCATGACCGGCGCGGCGCTCGTGGTGGACGGTGGCGGCGTCGCGGACTGACTCGACGATGAAAGGTCTGGCCGGGAAGCGCGTCGTCGTCACGGGCGGGGCGAGCGGCATCGGCGCGGCGATCGTCGCCCGATTCCTGGAGGAACACTCGCGCGTCGCCGTGATCGACCGCGACGCCGCGGCGGGGCGGGCGCTGGCTCAGAAGCATCCGGGCCTCGCGGGCGTCATCGAAGCCGACGTCTCCGATGCCGGCGCGGTGGCCGGCGCGTTTCGCGAGCTCGACGGGCTTCTCGGCGGCCTCGACGTCGCGATCAACAACGCCGGCATCAGCCTGCGGCACGATTTCATGGACATCACGCCCGAGGAGTGGCGCCGGGTGGTGGGCGTCGACCTCGACGGCGTTTTTTACGTGGCCCAGCAAGCCGCGCGGCGCATGCTCGCGGGCCGCGGCGGCGTCATCATCAACATGGGCTCGACCTCGGGCATGAACGGCTACCCGCGATACGCCGACTACAACGCCGCGAAGGCGGGCGTGATCGAGCTGACGCGCACGATGGCGCTCGAGCTCGCGCCCACGATCCGCGTCATCGCCGTGTGCCCCGGCTACGTCTGGACGCCGATGCAGGAGGCGGAGTACACGCCGGAGATGAAGGCCGCCGTCGATGCCAAGATCCCGCTTCGCCGCCATGCGACCCCCGCGGAGATCGCGGCGCTCTACGCCTTTCTGGCTTCGGACGAGGCGCCGTACATTACGGGACATCCGGTGATCATCGACGGCGGCGAGATCGCCGGGGGACTCGCGAGCCGCTGAGAGCGGGTCAGCTCACCGTGACTCGCGCAACGCAGCGTGTCGGGGATGCCGAGAGCGCGGGGCCCTCGCTCGGACTTCCCAGGGGCATTTTTGCGGCCCTCCGCCGCAGATCTCCGCCCATCCGCGTCGCCCCGATCCTCGTCGAATCGGCGTCGCTGACCTCCGAGGCTGTCTACCAGCGGCTGGGGACCCGAGCGGCGGGTCTCACGGCGGACGAAGCCGAAGAGCGGCTCAGCGCGCACGGTCCCAACGTCGTGGCCGCCGATCGCAGGAAGAGCACGTGGCTCTTCCTCTGGCACGCGGTCGTCAACCCGCTCGTATCCTGCTCCTGGGAGTGCTTGCGATCTTCTCCTTCGCCACGGGCGACGACCGCGCGGGGATCGTCATGTCCCTGATGATCGTTCTCGGCGTCGGGGTGCGACTGATCCAGGAGAAGAGAGCGGACACGACCGCGGCGAAGCTCAAGGCGATGATCTCGGTCACCACGACCGTGCTGCGCGACGGGCAGCCTCAGGAGCTGCCCGTCACTCAGCTGGTGCCGGGCGACGTGGTCAAGCTGGCGGCCGGAGACATGATTCCGGCGGACATGCGGATCGTCTCGGCCAAGGACCTATTCGTCATCCAGGGTTCATTGACGGGCGAATCGTTCCCCGTGGAGAAGTTCGAGACGGACAAGGGCCCGCCCGGGAGGTCGCCCATCGAGCTGGCGAACGTCGCCTTTCTGGGCACGAGCGTCGAGAGCGGCACTGCGATGGCCGTCGCCGTCGCCACCGGGCGGCAGACCTTATCTCGGCAGCATGGCCGAGTCGCTGGCCGAGCAGCCCACGCAGACGGCCTTCGACAAGGGCGTGGCGCGATTCACGTGGCTCATGATCCGGTTCATCCTGGTCATGGTGCCGCTGGTGTTCGTGATCAACGGTCTCACCAAGGGCCGCTGGCACGAGGCGTTCTTCTTTGCCCTCGCCGTGGCCGTGGGGCTGACGCCCGAGATGCTGCCGATGATCGTAACGGTCTGCCTGTCCAAGGGCGCCATGGCGATGGCCCGCAAGAAGGTCATCGTCAAGAAGATCAACGCCATCCAGAACCTCGGGGCGATGGACGTGCTGTGCACCGACAAGACGGGGACGCTGACGATGGATCACGTCATCCTGGAGCTGCACTGCGACGTCGTCGCTGAAGGAGGACGACGGTGTGTTTGCGCTGGCGTACCTCAACAGCCACTTCCAGACGGGCCTCAAGAGCGTGATGGATCGCGCCGTTCTCGCTCACCCGGAAAGGCACAGACACGCAAACCTCGCCGACTACGCCAAGGTGGACGAGATCCCTTTCGACTTCCAGCGGCGAATCATGTCCGTGGTGGTGCGCACGGCCGAGGGCAAGGATCGCATCATCAGCAAGGGAGCGCCGGAGGCGATCTTCCCGCGTTGCAAGAACTTCGAGCTCGATGGCGAGCTACTTCCGATGGAGCACATCCTGATCGACGATCTTCGCCTCGAGTACGAGCGGCTCAGCCGGGACGGGTTCCGCGTTCTGGCCATCGCATCGAAAGACGTCGAGCCCGCGGGCGGGGAAGACGCGGCCTACGCGCAAGCGCGGACGAGAGCGATCTCATCCTCAACGGCTATCTCGCGTTTCTCGACCCGCCGAAGGAGACGGCCGCCGCGGCCATTCGCGCGCTGCAGCAGCACGGGGTGGCCGTGAAAGTCGTGACCGGCGACAACGAGCTGGTGTCGCAGAAGATCTGCAACGAAGTCGGCCTGCCGACCGAGCACGTGCTCCTCGGCTCGGAGATCGAGAAGATGACCGACGAGCAGCTCGCCGATGCGGCCGCAAGGACGACGCTCTTCGCCCGCGTCTCTCCCGCACACAAGCAGCGGATCATTCGCGCGCTGCAGTCGCGAAGCACACGGTCGGCTTCATGGGCGACGGGATCAACGACGCGCCGGCCCTGCGGGCGGCGGACGTCGGCATCAGCGTCGATACGGCCGTCGACATCGCCAAGGAATCGGCGGACATGATCCTGCTCGAGAAGAACCTGATGGTGCTCGAAGAAGGGGTCCTCGAGGGCCGAAAAGTCTTCGCCAACATCTTGAAGTACATCCGCATGGGGGCAAGCAGCAACTTCGGCAACATGTTCAGCGTGCTCGGGGCGAGCATCTTCGTGCCGTTCCTTCCGATGACCCCCATTCAGATTCTCACCAACAATCTTCTCTACGATGTCTCGCAGACGGCCATTCCCACCGACGACGTGGACCCCGAGCAGATCGTGAAGCCGCGGCCCTGGGACATGAGCGGCTCGATCGCGAGGTTCATCCTCTTCATCGGTCCCTGCTCGTCGATCTTCGATTACACGACCTTCCTGATGATGCTCTACGTTTTCCATTGCTGGAACGTCCACGTCGGGCCGCGAGCAGTGCGAGCCTGTTTCAGACAGGCTGGTTCGTGGAGAGTCTGCTGACGCAGACGCTCATCATCCACGTCATCCGGACCCGGAAGGTGCCGTTCCTGCAGAGCCGCGCGTCGTGGCCACTGATGGCGATGTCGGCGATGATCATGGC
The DNA here is from genome assembly GCA_963733815.1 of uncultured Acidobacteriota bacterium. Classification (GTDB taxonomy): domain Bacteria; phylum Acidobacteriota; class Thermoanaerobaculia; order UBA5066; family Gp7-AA6; genus DAHUXD01. The sequence goes on from CAVTEG010000009.1 coordinate 475,447, forward strand.
CGATCGGCATCGCATCCCGTTCACGCCGATCGGGACCTATCCTCGGGTTCACCGCCCTCCCGCAGCTCTACTGGCCGCTTCTGGCGCTCACGCTGGTCGCTTACATGGTGCTGACGCAGGCCGTCAAGACCTGGCTGGTTCGCCGCGCGTGGGTGTAGCGAAGGGCGGCGAGTGCCCATTGTGCGCCGGACGAGGAGTTCGCCTAGCCGAGAACGGAGAGAGCGACGAGGGGTGTCAGATTGAACAGAAGGATTCCGATCTTGAAGACGCTCATCCCGGCGTAGTGAAGGGCGTCGAACTGCTCACGGGGCAGGCGAAACCATCTGCCGTGGATGCGCTGAATCCCGTCGTGTGCGAACACGAAGAATAGAAACCAAACCAGCAATACTCCGTAGTTGATGACCGTGCACCAGAGAAGAAAGTGGCGGATGACCTCGACGCTCATCGCATCCTCCCTTCGGTAGCGGGCGGGCGGGCCGACGTCAGTCCTCTTCGTCCCTTCCCGTGTGCAGCGTCAGCTCGTCGGACCGCGCGTCGTAGTGCCAGAGCTGTCCGTACCGTCCCCAGTTGACGATCGTGCGGAACAGGTCGGGGATGGAGTGCCCCGGGAGCCGCTCCGCGAGGAACGCGCGGACGTCTTCGCCGGAGCGCGCGACGTCCGGCTCGGCGGCCAGGTAACGCACCAGCGCGACGAAGGTCCCCAGCGTGAGGAGCCGTTTCCGGAACAGGAGCCTCTTCTCGGGCTGCGGCGCGGCCCCCATCTCGCGGCCCAGATCCGTGAGGCGCACGATGTCCCCGGGTGTCTCGACGAATCCAAGCATCTCCGCAGCCTTCACGACCGCGATCGTGTGACCGAAGTCGTAGTCGGTGATCGCATCGAGATCGAAGAGGTCCTGCTCGCCGCCATGGTCGCTCAGGATCTCGAGCAGACCGAGCACCTCGCTGGGCCGGGCTTCGGGGATCGGCCGGATGGGGCCGACCGTAGGGCGGCCGCCCACCGCCGTCGTGACCGGCTTCTCTTCGGGCAGATGGATTCCGGTCACGATGTCGTGGATCTGCTCCACCATGCGCAGGAACTCGGGATGCCGGTACTCCCGAGGGTGGGGCAGCGTATTGACGATCTCCTGCTTGATCGTTCCCGGATTCGTGCCGAGGATGACGATCCGATCGCCCAGGTACACCGCCTCGTCGATCAGGTGGGTGATGATGAGGATCGAGGACAGGCTGCTCGAGCGGTCCGACCAGAGCCGATAGACCTCGGCGCGGAGCAGCTCGGCGGTGAGTACGTCGAGAGCAGAGAACGGCTCGTCCATGCAGAGCAGCTCCGGTCCGCCGACGAGCGCTCGCGCGATCCCCACGCGCTGCTTCATGCCTCCCGAAAGCTCCTTCGGGTACGCCCGCTCGACTCCGCCCAGGCCGACCTTTTCGATGGCATTGGCGACACGGGACGCCGCCTCCTCTTCCGGGAGCGGGGCCCCGTTGAGCCCGACCCGCACGTTCTGCTCGACCGTCAGCCACGGGTAGAGCGCGAAGTTCTGGAACACGACGGAGGCGCCCGGATGGATGCCGGCGAGCGGCTTCCCGTGCTCCTTCACCTCTCCGGACGTCGCCGGGATCAATCCGATCAGGATCCGCAGCAGCGTGGACTTCCCGGAGCCGGACGGGCCGAGCATCGCGACCGTCTCCCCCCTTCGCACCGAGAAGTCCACGTCTTTGAGGACCAGGTGTTCGCTCCCTTCGTCGTCGCGGTAGACCTTGGTGACGCGAACGGCCTGCGCGATGGCCGGCTCGGAATCGGGCAGGGGAGCCTTCACCGCGCTCATCGGTTCAAAGCGTACCGCGACTCGGCCAGCCGGTAGAGCGGGCGCCAGACCGCTCGGTTCAGAAGGATCAATGCGGCCGACATCGTCAACACACCGGCGGCGAGCAGGGGGAAGTTGGCGGACTGCGTGGCGTGGGTGATGGTCGAGCCGAGGCCGAAAGTCTCGAGCCGCTGCCCCTGGTATTCCAGCGTCTCGGCCACGATGGAGGCGTTCCAGGCGCCCCCGGCCGCGGTGATGAGGCCGGTCACCAGGTAAGGAAAGACGGCGGGCAGGAAGAGCTTCCTCCATCTCTGCGAGCCGTCCAGATGGTAGGTCTCGGCGGCTTCCTCGAGGTCGTGAGGCACGGCGCTCGCACCGGCGAGAACGTTGAACAGCACGTACCACTGGGCGCCGAGCAGCATCAACATCGACGCGATCACGGTGAAGGGGACCCGCAGCGCCAGCATGACGGCCGTGACGAGCGGGAAGATCATGGGCGCGGGGAACGAGGCCACGAGCTGGACGACGGGCTGGAGCCGGCGCGACCAGACCGCGGAGCGCCCGATCAGGATTCCCGCGGGCACGGTCCAGAGGGTCGCCACGGCCAGGGCGCCGGCCGTGCGGAGGAACGTCGCTCCCAGGGCAGCGGCGAGCGTGCGCCAGTCGCGGGCGGTCACGCCGAGAAGCAGGTGAATGAGCCGGAACGACCCCCATGCGGCGCTCGCGACCGCGGCCGCTCCGATCAGCCAGAGGAGAGACCGCCGCAGCAGGGCGCCCGCCCGGTCGGCGTCGGACTGCGGAAAGGAGGCCTTGCGAGTGGCTTCTCGGACCGTTCGGGCGCCGGCGCCGTCCCGCCTCCAGCGCAATCGGCGCAGCCGGCGCAGCAAAGGTGAACGCCGGAGGAGGTTGAGGACCCAGGACTTCGGTTTGTCGGCCGACGAAAGTTCCTCCAGCCGAAAACGCTCCGACCAGGCCACGAGCGGTTTCCAGAGAAGCTGGTCGACCGCGAGGATCATCGCCGACATCGCCACGATCGCCCACAGCATCGCGCGCCGGTCGCCCTTCGCGATCGCGACCGCCATGTACGAACCCACGCCGGGAAGACGGAAGTCGCGATCGCCGAGAGTGAAGGCCTCATTGACGGTCAGAAAGAACCAGCCGCCGGCCATCGACATCATCGAGTTCCACACGAGCCCGATCGCCGACGAAGAGACCTCCACGGTCCGGAACGTCTTGAACCAGCCGAACCGATGGATGCGCGCAACCTCCCGGAGCTCCGCGGGCACGGAGCGCACGGATCCGTAGAACGAGAACACCATGTTCCAGACCTGCCCCGTGAAGATCATCAGGACGCACGCGAGCTCGAGCCCGACGTTGGAGTGCGGGAACAGCGCGACCATCCCGAGCACGAGGCCGGGCAGGAATCCGAGCACCGGGATTCCCTGGCCGATGTCGAGCAGCGGGATCATCACCTTCTCCGCCCGCTTCGAGTGCGCGGCGATCGTTCCGTAGACGAGCGTGAAGACGAGCGAGAGCAGATACGCCGCGAAACCGCGCGAGAGCGAGAGGAGCGTATAGCCGGGGAGAGCGCGCGGGTCGAGGTCGATCGGGGTCGCCGTGCGGATCGGGGCGTTCCACCGCTGCGCCAGAACGACGACGCCTCCCACCAGCGCCGCCAGCGTCGCGATCAGGAAAAGATCGACGAAAACTCCGGTCGCGCCCCGGAGAGGCTCCTCGGCGGCGGCTTCATCGGCGGTGCGGCCCGGCAGAAGAATCGGCACGGGCGGATTATTCCGGCTGTCGAGTCTCCTCAGGAAGAGAAACTCTCACTCGCGTGCGATCTTTGCGGCTTCTTAACGCTCGATCGGGAGCACCGGGAACCGAGAGGAAGCGGATTCGCGGCCGCGTCATCGCCCGCTAGAACCAGAGGTACTGGTACGTCACGCCGACCGTCGTAAAGTTCTGACCGAAGCGGACGGTCGCGCCCCTGGACCAGGCCGCCTTCAGCGACTGCTTGCGGCTGATCGGGACCGCGAGGGTGGCGCCGATTCGGGCGTTGTCCTGCCGGTCGAGGTTGAGAACGCCATTGACGGTCGTCTGGCCTCCCGAGTACCAGGTTCCGTCGAGGGCAACCCACAGTCCCGGCGGGAACGTGTAGATGACGTGGCCCTGCAGGCTGACCATAGGGTCCTGCGTTCGACGATTGCCTCCGAAGAAGTCGCCGTTGGGTGTGAAGAACCAGGCCCCCGCATAGAGATCAAACCGCCAGCGCCCGACCGGTTGGGAAAAACCGAGCTCCGGCTTGAACGCCCAGCGGTTCGTGCCGATGTTGATGAGCTTCGTGCCGTCGTACTGGCCCGTGGGCATAACGACCGCGAGGCTCGCACCGAGAATCGTTTCCTGCGGAGCGCGGGCGAACTCCTCCCGTGTCCGAGCGGGGCTGCCGAGAATGTTCGACGCCAGCCGCAGCGCCATATCTCCCTGACCCGAGCGCGTGACCGTGCGCGTCTCCTCGAAGACATCGCCCGTCACCTTTGCCCAGACGTATGGCAAGAGGACGGCCGTGTTCGCCTCGCGGCCGAAAAAGGCGAAGGTGCGCTCGTAGAAGGCCGTGACCACGTTGACCTTCGCGTCCACGTTCTGGACGGGGAGGGACGGATCGCTGATCACCGAGCCGGTCTGGTACAGGTAGGGGACGCTCACGATGTTCAGATCCACGGGGGCCGGCACGTAGGCTCGGGGCGTGAGCTGCTGCGCCGCCGCGACCCCCTCAAGGAACAGCAGGGTCCCGGTCGCGAGCAGACCGAGTCGTTTCACCGTGCGCGGATTCTAGTGCAAGCCGATCCGTCGCCCGTGCCGGGATAACATGCGCGCCCGACATGACCGTCGCCGCCCGCCGCTCGGCCGTTGCGTGTGTCCTCGCTGCGGCCGCGTGGCTCGCCGGCGGCTGCGCGAGCCCACAACGCCGCGCGGCGGTGCCATCCAATCTCGTCACCGCGGCGGAGCTCGCCGATTTCCCGCCGGGGATACGGTATTTCGCGCGCGACGCCGAAGACGTGCAGGACTTCGAGCACGACTTCGTCGAGTCGTGGGAACGCGAGCGGGCGAACCTCCAGCTGGAGTACGGCGCGCCGATGCCTCCAGTGTCCTACCTCGCCATATCCGGGGGCGGCGACAACGGCGCGTTCGGCGCCGGCCTCCTCGACGGTTGGACGAAGGCGGGGACGCGGCCGCGGTTCAAGCTCGTCACAGGCGTCAGCACGGGCGCGTTGATCGCGCCGTTCGCGTTCCTGGGGCCCGACTACGACGGAAAGCTCAAGGCGATCTATACACAGGTGTCTCTCAAGGACATTGCCGAGCCGCGGTCCGTCCTCTCCGTGTTCTTCGGCGATGCGATGGCCGATACGTCGCCGCTCTACGCACTCGTGAAGAAGTCGGTGACGCAGGAGATGCTCGATGCCATCGCGGCCGAGTACGCGAAGGGCCGCATCCTCCTCGTCGGGACGACCAATCTGGACGCGCGGCGTCCCGTCGTCTGGAACATCACCAAGATCGCCGCCACGCACAATCCCGGCGCGCTCGATCTCGTTCACAAGATCCTGATGGCCTCGGCGGCGATCCCAGGTACGTTTCCGCCGGTCATGATCGACGTGCGCGTGGCGGGGCGGGAGTACCAGGAAATGCACGTGGACGGAGGAACCTCGAACCAGGTGTTCGTGTATCCGATCGCCGCGGAGCTCGCGAAGCTCTCGGCCGAGCACGAAAGCGAAAGGCAGCGGACGCTCTACATCATCCGCAACGCCCGGCTCGATCCGGAGTGGGCCCAGGTCGACCGCCGGACGCTGCCGATCGCGATGCGGGCGATTGCCTGCCTGATCCAGTACCAGGGGATGGGGGACCTCTACCGGATCTACACGATCACCCGGCGGGACCATGTGGACTACAACCTCGCCTACATCCCCGCCTCGTTCAATACACCGCACACTTCGGATTTCGACCCGCCCTACATGCGGTCTCTCTACGACCTGGCCTACACAATGGCGCTCGAGGGCCACGAGTGGGCCAAGCATCCCCCGGTCCTGCTGTCCGGGGAAGGCGAGGAGGCTCGCAAAGGGTCGCCGCCGGGAGAAGGCCCTCCCGGACCGCCGAACTAGACCCGGGATCTTGCCTCTAGTCCCTTTCCCAACCTCGACATATGCTTATCCCAAACGTCGACATATGCTTATCCCAACGAAAAGGAGAAGATTTATGAAAGTCAGGGGGGGAAGGTTCGTCCTGGGGATCGGATTGCTCGCGGCCGCCGCTGTCGTCGCGACGGCTCAACCGACGACCCAAACGACCAAGACGCAGATGGGGACGCCCGAAACGACGACGACCACGCGCCACGTCGAGGCGACCGTCGTCAGCGTCAACGGCAACAAGGTCGTCGGCAAGGACGCCAGCGGCAAGCACACGGAATACACGATCCCGGAGGGTTTCAAGTTCCAGTATCAGGGCAGGGACATCGGCGTGGGCGAGCTCAAGCCCGGAATGCACGTTTCGGCCACGATCACGACGACGACCACATTGACGCCCGTGTCCGTAATGGATATCCGCCAGGGCAAGGTCCTCGAAGTCTCGGGTGACGACATCATTGTCCGGGGCCCGATGGGGATCCGTCGGTTCTCGAACGCGGACGCCCGGGCGCACAACGCCAAGATCATGCGCAACGGGCAGGAGATTTCGCTCAGCGACCTGCGCAAGGGCGACGTCTTCACCGCCGTCATCGTGACCGAGGCGGAGCCGAAGATCGTCACCGACCGCGAGGCGAAGGCCATGGCCAGCTCGGCGCCCGCTCCGGCTCCGGCCCCGGCTCACGTCGCCGCCGCGCCGGCGCCCGCGCCCGCTCCGGCCGCCGCGCCCGCTCCGGAGCCCGCTCCGGCCAAGAAGCTGCCCAAGACCGCGAGCCAGGCTCCGCTCGTCGGCCTGATCGGCGCGCTCTCGATCGCAGTGGGTCTCGGATTGACGCTGGTCCGCCGCTACCGCACTCGCTAGGCTTTTCTTTTCCGCGGCGCCCCGGTTCACCCGGTCCGGGGCGCCGCGGATTTCCCGGGCCCGAGATCCGCGAACGACCCGCTGGTTTTTCCGGGGGTCCACCGGCATGAGAGTCGGGGCGATCGAGGGCGACGCCGGCAGCCGTTATTCTGCCGCCACCGTGGCACCTCGCGCCCCGTACCGGGCCGTCTTCGCGCTGATCGTGGCCTGCGGAACGGCCTTGCGCCTCTGGCAGTACTTCGGCCGTGCTTCGCTCTGGTTGGATGAGCTGGGTCTCGCGGCGAGCATCCTCAATCGCCCGCTACGGACGCTGCTGGCCGAGCCTCTCCTCTTCGATCAGGTTGCTCCGCCCGGCTTCCTGGCGGCCGTCAAGGGCGCCACGGCTCTGTTCGGAGACGGCGAACTCGCGCTCCGGTTCTTTCCTCTCGCTTGTTCCCTGATCTCGCTTCTCCTCTTCGTCGGGGTCGCCCGGCGGGTTCTCGACACCGGCGGCGCTCTCTTCGCCACGGCGCTGTATGCGCTCGGAATCCCATTCATCCGATATGCGTCGGAGCTCAAGCCGTACTCGACGGACGTGGCCGTCGCGCTGCTCCTCACTCTGACTGGTCTCGACCTCCCCGCGAACGGTGCGTCATCGAGGCCGTTCTGGCGAGCCGGGCTCCTCGGAGCGGCGGCCGTCTGGTTTTCGCAGCCGGCCGTGTTCGTGCTCGTCGGGATCGGTGCCGCGCTGGCCGGCGAACGCCTGGTCCGAGCCGGGGCCCGGCCCCTCCGGCCGTTTCTGCCGACACTCGCGATCTGGGCGGTCGGAGCACTCGCGTCCGTGGCGTGGAGCCTCCACCAGACGACGCCGTCGACGCGTGACATCCTTCGTCACTACTGGGCGCCCGCGTTCCCGATCCTCACCTGGAGGGATGGGTTCGGAGTCCCGTTTCTGGCGACTCAGCTTCGGGGTTTCTGGGGCAGCCCGGGGATGCAATACGCCTGGCCCACCCTGTTCCTGGCTCTCACGCTGCTGGGGTTCGGGGCGCTTGGAGGGGTCCGCGCCCGGTTTGCTCTCGTTCTCCTGGCCCCGCTCGCTGTCACGTTTTGCGCGTCGGCGGCGCATCTCTATCCCTTCGATCTTCGGCTCATCCTGTTTCTTGGCCCGGCACTCGTCCTCGGTGCGGCCGCCGGGGCGAGCGCTCTGACGGCAATGCTCCGGCGGGTGCATGTGCCGTCGCCGGCTTTCGCGGCTCTTCTGGCGTTCCCCGCGCTCCTCGCTCTCGGGCGCAATCCGCCCGTGTACCATCACGAGGAGACGCGTCCTCTCTTCGACCGGCTCGCTCGCCGCCGGCAGCCCGGAGACGCGGTCTATGTCTCCTACGGCGCAAATCTGGCCCTGCGCTACTACGGCCCGCGCGCCGGAATCGATCCGTCCGAAGTCACGATCGGAGGCTGCCATCGCGGAGAGCTCGGCGGCTACCTCCATGAGGTCGATCAGTTTCGCGGCCGGCCGCGCGTTTGGGTGCTGATCGCGCGTTCCCAGCCGAGGCTCAAGGAGCAGGAGACGATCCGCGCGTACTGCAACCGCATCGGGCGCCGTCTGGAGGGCATGGAGATCCCCGAGGGAGATCGCGAGAGCTCGCTGGAACTCTTCGACTTCAGCGATCCCGAACGGCTCGCCGCATCCTCGGCCGACATGTTCCCTCTTCCGCCGATCGATCTCGATCTCGTGCGCCGCCTCGGCTGCGGGCGCGGCCCGGGTGGTGGGAACGTGGGCATCGCGCCGTAGGGGCTCTCGACGGTAAAATCTCAGGCTCACATCCTCATGACCGAACTCGAGACCGGGGTTCTCATCCTGGGAGCCGGACTGCAGGGCGCGGGCGTGGCCCTGGAGCTGGCACAGCAGGGCATTTCGGTGACGGTCGTGGAGCAGGACGAGATCCCTTTCAACCGGGCGAGCCTGCGCAACGAGGGCAAGATCCATCTCGGCTTCATCTACGCCAACGACCGGACTCGCGGCACCGCGTTTCTCCAGCTCGAGGGCGCGCTCCGGTTCCGCGCGATCCTGGACCGCTGGCTCGGGCCCGGCGCGGAGTGGCTCGTCCGATCGACGCCCTTTCACTACCTCGTCGCGCGGGATTCGATCCTCACGCCGGAGTCCCTCGCTGCGCATTATCGGGACGTCGAGGCGCGCTGCCGGGAGCGTCTCGCCGCGGACTCCGTCGCTGGACTACCTCGGCCGCCGCGTGGACGGGCTCTTCCGGCCGCTGACGACAGACGAGCTGGCTTCGCAATTCGACGCGGACCGATTCACAGCCGGATTCGCTACGTCCGAGCGGCCATCGATACGCAGCCGCTCGCGGCGGCCCTTCGGGGGGCCCTCACGTCCTCGCCGCGGATCGCGCTGCGCTGCGCGCACACCGCTCGCTCCATCGAGCGCGACGGCGGAGGATTCCGCGTGGACGGGGAGAGCCCGAACGGGACATGGCGAATCCGCGCGCGGCAGGTGGTCAACGCGAGCTGGGAGCGTCGGCTCGCGTTCGATCGCCAGCTGGGGCTCACGCCCCCCGCCGACATTCTCCACCGGCTCAAGTTCCGCGTCATCGTCCGTCTCCCGCCGGAGCTGCATGGCGCGCCCTCGGTCTCGATGGTGCTCGGCCGCTACGGTGACGTCGTGATCCGTTTCGACGGAACGGCCTATCTGTCGTGGTACCCGTCGGGACTGCGCGGCTGGAGCCGGGACGTCGAGCCGCCGCGCGAATGGGACGCCGTCTGCCGCGGCCAGGTCGATCCGGCGTTCGCGCGCGAGGTGGCCGCGAGTATCCTCGCCGGAATCGACGACTGGTATCCCGGGATGGCGCGCAGCGAGCCGATCCAGGTCGATGCGGGAGCGATCGTCGCGATCGGGACGAGCGACGTGGACGACGCCGGGAGCGAGCTCCACGACCGCAAGCGGATCGGCGTCTGGTCGCAGGGCGGGTACCACAGCGTGGACCCGGGCAAGCTGACCACCGCCCCGATGTTCGCGGTCGCGGCGGCCGACCGCGTCGTGGCCTTCGAGACGAGGCGCGCGGGATGACGCGACCCAGGGTCCTCGCGCTGGTCCCGACCTGGAAGGCGTCTGCGTTCATCGAAACGACCCTCGACGCCCTCGCCGCCCAGACCTGCCCGGGTCTCGCGTTCCTCGTATCCGACGACGCCTCGCCCGACGAGACCGCAGCGATCTGCGAGCACCGCGCCGCGCGGGATCCCCGCTTTCACGTGATCCGACAGCCGCGCAATCTCGGCTGGACCGGAAACGTCAACGCACTGCTCGCGGAGGCAAACGCGGACTACCTGCTGTTCGCGTTTCAGGACGATCTGCCGGAGCCGACGTACGTCGCGAAGTGCGTGGCGGCCCTCGAAGCGGATCGCGACGCGGTGATGGCCTTCTCGGACATCCGGCTCGTTCGCCAGGACGGCTCCGTCGAGGAGCGCTCCTACGCGCGGCTCGACGGAGTCCGCGACCGGATCGAGCGCGCGCGGCGCATCGCGCGGCACGAAGGCGCATGGTGGATCCCCAACCGGGGCGTGTTCCGCGCGTCGGCGGCGCGGGAGATCGGAGGACTCCGCCGCCACGCCGCGGGGGAGTTCTCGGCGGACTGGCCGTGGCTGCTCGAGATGAGTCTGCTGGGTTCCTTCATACGGATTCCCGAGCGGCTCGTGACGAAGATCTATCTTCCGACGAGCCTGTCGCGCACCTGGCGCTTCGGCGCGCGCCAGTGGGCCGCGGTCGCCGTGTCGGCGAGGACCGCGATCATCCGACGGGGTTTGCCGCTGCGCGACCGTATTCGCCTCGAGGCGGCGCTGGCGGGCTTCGTCCTGCGCCAGTTTCGGAGGTCGCTCCGAACACGTTTGCGCGCGGGCGGCCGGGACCCGGGCACGCCGCCGCGGAGCGCGGAGCTCGCCCGGGTCCGCACTTCGACACCGTTGCTCGTCTCCGTCGTCGTTCCGGTGCACGGGCGATTCGAGTCCGCCGGGCGCGCGATCCGATCGGTCGCGAGCCAGACCCATCGCCCGATCGAGCTCATCGTGGTGGACGACGCGTCGACGCCGGCCTTCGTTCTTCCTCGCGAAGCACAGGACCTGGGCGCCCGCCTGGTCCGTCTGGACTCGAACTCCGGCCCCGGCGCCGCGCGCGACGCGGGACGGCGGGCGGCGAGCGGAGAGTTCGTCGCATATCTCGATTCCGATGATTTCTGGTCGCCGCAGCACCTCGCTAATCTCGTGGCGGCGCTGTCCGCCCAGCCGGAAGCCGGCATGGCCTACGGCACCGCGATGGAGGTGCGCAACGGGCATCCGCCGAGACTGAGGCGATGGAACGATGAAGCGCATTCGGCGATCCTGCCCACTCTTCTGTGGAGGCGTCCGTGGCACACGAGCGCCTGCTTGTGGCGGCGCGATCTCGTCGAAGCGATGGGCGGATGGATGTCGACCTGGCACTGGGAGGATCACGAGCACGACGCGCGCGCCGGTTGCCTGGGAGCGAGGCTGGTCTCCGTTTCGGAGCCTACGTGCTTCGTCGACGTGGAGTCCTCCGAGCGCCTGTCGGCCAGCCGCTCGACACGCCGGCGAACGGAAGGCTATGTCCTCGCGATGCTCTCGATTGCGGACCGCATCCGCGGCACGCGGTGGGGGAGCGACCCGGCCGTGCGGGCGCGGGTGCGTTGGATCCTTCTCAACGCCGCGATGAGAGCTTCGCAGCAGCGCCTCGCCCGCCTGGCCTCACGCGCGGCGCTCGAGTCCTGGCGATGGCCGTCGCCGTCGCCGAGTCTCGTCGTCGCGTCCGGCGCCGCCCTGTCCCTCGTCTGGCTGACCGCGGGACGGGGATCGACGCGGATCTTTCGCTGGGCTCGCGACGGGTCGGCGACCGCTCTCCCCCCTCCGGAGACGGGGAGGATCTGATGCGCCTGCATCAGGCGCTCGCCGCCGAAGAATCCTAAGGTCGAGGCATGGAAATACAGTTTCCGGGAGGCATGCGGGTCGATGCGCTCCACGGCGGCCTTCGCATCCGCACGGATCAGCCGGACGCGGGAGGAGGCCCCGGGTCGGCGCCGTCTCCTTTCGATCTGTTTATGGCCTCGATCGGGACGTGCGCCGGGTTCTACGCGCTGCGCTTCTTGCAGGAGCGCCAACTCGACACCTCCGGGCTCTCCCTGTCGCTGACGCCGGAATGGGAGGTCGGGCGAAGATTGGTGTCGCGCATCCGGATCCAGATCGCGCTGCCCGAATCATTCCCCGTCAAGTACCGCGAGGCGATTCTCCGCGCGGTCGATCAATGCTCGGTGAAGCGGCACCTCGCGCAGCCGCCGGTATTCGAGGTTTCGGTGGCTCCGTCGGAGGCGATGGTCCCGGCGTAAGTCGGCGGGTCAACGTCCCCGCCACGCCGGCGGGCGCTTCTGGAGAAAAGCGTCCATCCCTTCCGCGGCGTCCTCGAGGAGGACTCCCTTGGTCATGGCCTTCCCGGCGGCGTCGTAGGCGTCGGCGAGCGGCCGGTCGATCTGATCGTAGAAGGCGCGCTTTCCGCCTCGGATCACCGCGGGACTGCGCGCCACGATGTCCTCCACGAACGCCTGCACGGCTTCGTCGAGCTTCTCGAGCGGCGCAACGCGGTTCACGAGCCCCCACTCGAGAGCCTTCGCTGCGTCGATCGGTTTCCCGGTCAGCAACATTTCCATCACGCGTTTGCGCGCGACGTTGCGCGCGACGCCGACCGCCGGAGTGGTGCAGAAGACGCCGACGTTCACGCCGGGCAGGGCGAAGGTCGCCGTGTCGGCCGCGACGGCGAGATCGCACATGGACACGAGCTGACAGCCCGCGGCCGTCGCGATCCCGTGGACACGGGCGATGACCGGCTGCGGCAGCCTCGTCAGCGAGAGCATGAGGCGATTGCAGTCCTCGAACAAGTGCGTCTGCCACGCCGGGTCGGAGGAATGGCCGCGCATCTCCTTGAGGTCGTGACCGGCGCAGAAACCTTTCCCGCCGGACGCGAGGACGACGACCCGCGCCTCGGGATCGGCGGCGATTTCATCGACGCTCTGCTGGAGCGCCGCGATCATGGCCGACGACAACGGGTTGAAACGCTCCGGGCGATTGAGCACGAGACGGACGACGCCGGCCTTCTTTTCGCTGAGAACCAGGGGCGGGATTTGTGTGGGTTCGGCTTCCATGGTCTGCTGAGACTACTCGCGATCCACGGTCCTCGCCACGGGGAGGGCCGTGTGACGGTTTGCGACGGACGATCCCGCCGCCCTGGTCGGGGTAAAGGGCTATAGTCCGGTACCTCAGAGCTCTCTCGAGTGATGTCCACGAGCTCACGTCGGGCCGCCTCCCGTGCCTCCGTTCGGCGCTCGAAGTCCGGCCGGGCAGGAACCGATTCTCACGGTCGACATGCGCGCGGCGGAGGTTCGAAGGCCGACGCCATCGGTTTCGCCATCTTCGTCGGGTATCTCGTTTTCGCGTTCACACGGGCGCTGCCGGACCATTTCACGTTGCCGAAGCTCTTGGGGCTCTACGTCTACGTGGCGTTCTGCGCGGTCCGCTGGGTCGGAGCCCTCCGACATCGGCAGATCCAGCCGCTTCCCCGCGCCCTGTGGCTCGCGGCGGCGGTGTCGGCATGCTGGTGGACCGCGACGACCCTGACCGCACAGCACTTTCCCACGGCTCTCTTCGGCGTCCGGGACCGCTACAACGGTCTGGCGACGATGCTGGCCGAGCTGGCCTTGTTTCTTTTCGTGGCGACCACGCGATTGACCGCCCGCGAAGTCGAGCAGCGGCTCGGCGTGATCGTCGTCGCGCTGACGATCGCCTCGGGCTACGCGCTCGTGCAGGCGGCCGGTCTCGATTTCATCCGATGGCCTCCCGGCAGACCGCCCTCCGCGCTGGGCCATCCGGTCACCTTCGCCGGCGCCGTCGCTTTGTCGCTGCCCTTTACCCTGGCTTTCGCGCTCGACGGCCGCTCGCGAGTCGCTCGGAGGGCGTGGGGCGGGATGGTGCTCGTTCAGGCGATCGCCTTGACCGTGACTCTGGCGCGAGGGCCCTGGATGGGCGCCGCCTGCGGTCTTGCCGTGCTCGCGACGCTCGCGATTCTCGACCGGCGCGAGATGGCGTCACGACTGACGGCCGTGGCGGCCGCCACGGTTCTCCTGATCGCGGCGGTGCTGGCCTTTTCGGCTCCGACACGCACGGCGGTTCTCAACCGTGTTTCCACGATCGCGAGCCTCGCCGATGATTCGTCCTTTCAGTACCGCCTTCACTTCTATCGCGCGTCCCTCGCGATGGTGCGCGACCATCCCCTGGTCGGCGTGGGGTGGGAGAACTTCGGGCTGCTCTATCCCCAGTACCGGTCGTCGCCCTCGGAGTCGATCGCCGGGGACCTGGTTCCGACCATGGTGCACAGCGGACCGCTGCAGACCGCGGTTTCCGGCGGCTTTCTCGCGCTGGCTCTTCAGATCTTCTTCTTCGCGGCTTTCCTGGCGGTCGTCGTGCGCGGCCGGCGCGCCGAATCCGACGGCCATCAACGCCTTCTCGGCGCCGCGTTTATCGCCTCCGCGATCGCCTTCCTGGTGCAGGACCTATCGGGGTGGCCGGCCGTCCCGTTGGACGCGCTGGCATCACTGATCGGGGGCCTGGCTGTGTCCTGGAGCCTGTCCAAGCAGCCGCGCGCCTTTTCGGGACGGCGATGGCCGTTCGTCTTGCTCGCCTCCGCCGTCGGTATCGGCGGCGCATGGATGTCGCTCGAGACCTGGAAGCGCATTCGAGCCGAGCGGCTGATGTTCGAGGCGCAGAACATCGACGTCGGAAAGGCATGGGGCTCCGTCGAGCAAAGGCTCCTCGCCGCGCTCGAATTGAGCCCGGACAAAGCCTGGGCCGGCGATGCCGCGGCCAGGCTCTACCTGCGGCGGCTGGAGGCCACGGGGGATCGGCGCGCGTACGATCGGGGGGTCGAGCTGAGCCGGGCGGCCGGGAAGGCGAATCCTTTCGATCCTTACATTCGGCTCCGGCGCGCTGATCTGGACGTCGCCGCCATCGATCGAGGCCTGATCCCCGGCGTCACCGAGGATGGCCGCGATGCGCTGACCGCCGCGAAATCGATGACCGTCAGCAGCGCCCGGATCGAAAAGGTCGAGGCGTCGCTGGCGCGCAAGGTCGGCCGCATCGCGTGGATTCAGCCCCAGCCGGGCGCCGGGTTCGGGCCCCCGGGCAGCCTCGTCGTCGCCGGAATCGCGCCCCGGACTCTGGCCGGTACCGGCGTTCATCTTCACTGGAGAAATGCGACACGGGGTTCGGAATGGATCGATGCTCCCAACACCCCGGTGCCCGACAGTGCCGGCAGCTGGTACAACGTCATTCCGGACGCGAACTTCAACGAGCGTTACGAGGTCTACGCAACTACCGAGACGTGGTCGTATGGACCCTGCGCGTACATGGGTCGCGGGTCCATCCAGCTCTGTTCCACGCTGGCCTTGATCGAGCCGACCCCGCCCGGCGCCGGCCCGCCCGGGAGCCTTCTCGTCGCCGGTTCGGTGCCCAACGCCTCGACGTCGGGGCCGCTTTTTTTGCACTGGCGCAACGCGACGCGCCAGGCGGGATGGACGATCCAACCCTTTCGATCCGACGGCGGCGCGAACGGAGTCTCGTTCCCTCCGGATGTGCCCGACCACTGGTACATCCTCATTCCGCGCGCGACGCTTGCCGAGCGGTATCAGGTTCATGTTTCCTCGCCGACGAAGATGTACGAAGGCTGCACGTACACGGGTGAAGAAATCCCCACGCTCTGCGCGCCCATCAGCTGGATTCAGCCGCAGTCGGTGGCGGGAATCGGTCCTCCGGGGAGTCTGGTTGTCGCGGGATTTGCGCCCAATGCGTCGGCGGCCGGAGCCCGCGTCTTCCTGCACTGGCGCAACGTGACTCGGCGGTCGGCATGGACAACCGAGACGTTCGCTCCCATTCCCGACGGTCGGGGCGTCTGGTACAACGCGATTCCCAACGCCGACTTGAGCGACCGATACGAGGTCTACATCACCGCTTCGTCGACGGCGACGGACAAGTGCACGTACACGGGCGACGGGGCCCGCAAACTCTGCCCGTAATTCGGCGGCCCTACGCCCCGGTCAGCTCCCTGCTCGTGATCTCGTATTTGAACTTGTCGGCGTCGAAAGGATCGAGGCGCGCGCCGCCCGTCTCCGCCTGCGGGTACATGAAGTAGTTGACCGGCGGCAGCGTCGAGCCGGGAAGCGCGACGTCGTGGCCGCAGTTGTAGGCCATCCAGTTCATCTCCCAGGCGCCGAACAGACGCGCACGGGCCTTCTTCACCATCTCGTCGTCGAGCGAACGGTTGCCGGGGGGCTCCTCGAGGACGACTTTGCGCACGTCGGCGGGATCCGCCGGGACCCAGCCGTAGCCTTCGCAGTAGACCTCGGCGCGGCAGTGCTGCCCGTGGGTCGCTTTGTCGGTCGAGAGACCAAGGCTCTTGAAACCCAGATCCGAGGGCGCGATTCGCAGGCCGTAGACGTGGCGGGCCGGAAGTCCCGCCGCACGGGCGAGGCCCACGTAGAGCGCGTTCAGGTCCGCGCACTTGCCGCCCAGGTCCTTCGACTCGAGCATGAACCGGATGTCGCCGATGCCGCAGCCACGCGTCTTGGGGTTGCGGAACGTGTTTTCCACGATCCACTCGTAGATGGCGCGGGCTTTGTTGATGTCGCCCGAAACGCCTAGGCAGATCGAGGCGGCCTCATCCTTCACGACGCCGTCGGTCGGGACCATCTTCGTCGGCTGAAGGAACTTTCGCAGCTCGGAGGAGTCCGCCTTTGGCGGACGGCCTGGCTTCGTGACGTCGACCGCAACGTCCCGCGTCGAGACCTTGCTCGTCAGCGTCAGGACAGGTCGGGCCCCCTCCGGAAACGTCGCCGTGACGATGCCGTAGTCGTCTTCCTTGTTCACGACCAGCTCGGCGGTTCCGCCCTCGGCCTGGAACGTATTGGACAGCGTCTTCTGGTAGCGCGTTTCCTTCAGGAGGGCCGCCGGAAGCCACACGAACGTGGTCCCGGAAGGACTGAGGATCTCGACTCGGGTCGTCACCTCGAAGGTGCGCCAGCCGGATCCGGTGGTCGAGGCGAACAGGTGCCCGGAGCGGGGAAGCGCGAGAGTCGCCGACGCGACCGCGCCTGAGTAGAGGAACGTGCGACGATTCATGCGTCTTGCCTCCAAGCTTTTAGTATCAGAAGACAGAAGCGGCCTGCAAGGCCGCCGGGACCAGTTCTTCGGGCATCGCGGGATCCACCTCGGTACGGTTGAACTGCGCGACGGGGCGAACTACTAGAAGGTCGGAGGCCCGTAGCCGCGGGTCGGCGAAGGCGCGCGAAGGCTCAGGGCGCCCGCGCGATCTCGACCAGCCGCACGTGGGGTTTTCCCAGCCGGTTGGGAAAGATCGTTTCGCGCCGGGGACCGGGGTAGCGCGCGAGGGCCTCGGCGAAGCCTTCGGCCGCGGCGTTCATCGGCGAAGGCCCCGGCAAGTCGATGAGCTCGAGGAACGAACCCCCATCGCGAATCTCCGCGTCCCAGGTCGTCCCCGTCGCCGGGCGCGAAAGCTCGTTCGTCGCGCTCCAGAAGAGCTCCGTGCCGTAGACCCTGCCGGCGCTCATCACGTAGAGGTTGTTCTGGAATCCCCAGTTGAGGATCTTCAATCGATCCGGCGGGACGGGGTTCGACTGGAGATACGCGCCGGCGTCGTTGATGGCGCTCGAGAAGAACCAGGTGCCGCCGGTCCGGCGTAACCCGCGGTCGATGCGCACGTCCCAGCTCAGGGACAGGACCAGGACACCCACACCGCCTGCGGCCAGCGGAACGGTCGCGCGCCGGAATCGCGTCGAGATCTCCGTCGCCAGGATCCCGAGGGCGGCCATCGCGAGCGGAAGCACCGCGATGAGGTGGTGCTGGCGGATCTTCAGGCTCGACGTCAACAGGACGGCCGCCAGTACGATCGTCGCCGCCGCGAAGAAGCGGCGCCACCGTCCGGCGTTCGTGTCGCGCGCGGGGGCGGCGAGTGCGACGATCACGAGCGCCAGTAACCCGAAGCCGAGCGCAAGCTCCCAGCGCGCGAGGGGCGGTCCGTACCAGAGCAAGCGCTGCTCGCCGTCCGCGATCATCAGGTCGGCCAGGCCTCGCAGCCGCTGCGTGAAGAGCTCGCCGGAGAGCGGCTGCCGCGTGGCCTTCATGAACTGCAGCGTTCCGAAGCGCGACGCGACCTCGTAGACCAGGAGTGGCGAAACGCCGACGACGGCGCCGGCCAGCATGGCGCCGGCGTGACGGCGGGACGGAATGGCGCGGCGGCCGAAGGCGACTGCGGCCGCAACGAGAATCGACGCCAGAAGCCAAGCCACGTTGGCCCGGGCCCACACGCCAAGACCCGCCGCGAGGCCGAGCCAGGCGGCGGACCAGGTCGTCCTTCGCCGGAGGTGGGCCGAAAGCGCCAACGCGATGAGCCCCATCGAAGCCATCCAGACGGAGACGCCGCCGTTGTCGAAGACCGTGAAATCCAGGTACGAGGGATGAACGGCCAAAAGCACGCCGACCACGAGTCCGGCCGCGGCGCCGACCTGACTGGCGATCAGCATGACGAGCCCGGCAATCCCGAGACATCCAAGCAGCACCGCCGTGGCGCGCGCGACCCCGGCATCGGTCCCGAAGGCCGCGAAGAGGGGCAGAGCCGCGTAGGCCTTCGTGGCGCCGACGTAGGGGATGATCATCAGCGGCCATTGGCGGCCGAACAACGAGAACCAGGACGCTGGCTCGTGCACGAACGGCGGCGTGCCGGTGCCGTGGAGCAGGAACACGGCCGACTCGACGTAGAGCGCCTCGTCCATCTGATAGCCGATGCGCGCGCCGATGATACGGTGTGCGAGGCCGACGTAGAGCGCGAGAGGAACGGCGATCGACAGCAGAAAGAGGGCCTTGTTTCCGCGACTGTTCCGCACGTTCTCGGATGTCTTCGCCAGCAAGCGGTCGCAATTATCGCAGGCGCGCCTGTCCTACACGGATCGGCCATTTCTGGAAGGGCGCTGCAACATCTGCGGCTTCGCCACGCGGTTTTTCTACACGGATCCGGCGCTGTTCCGCGAGTCCCTGATCTGCGCGCATTGCCTGACGACCAGCCGTTACCGCTCGATCGCGCGGGGGCTGCTGGAAGCGGTGCGGCGCCTCGCCGGAGTCGAGGCTCCGAGTCTCGCCGAGCTGCCGCGCCGGATCCGCGGACGGCGCCTCTCGGTCTACGACACGCAGCTGCCGTTCGACTTCGGCGCCTCCGCGTATCCGATCCCCGAGATCCTGCGCGACAAAGGGTGGCTGAGCGTGAATCTCTCGACCTTCCGACCGGGCGAGCGCCTCGGGCGCCGGCTCGGACGGCGGACGACCAACCAGAACCTCGAGCGACTCCGCTTCCCAGACGGGCGCTTCGACATCGTGATCACGAGCGACGTGATGGAGCACGTCCGTCTGCCGCAGGCCGCGCACCGCGAGATACGCCGCGTGCTTCGGCCCGGGGGGATCTATCTCTTCACGGTTCCTCACTTTCGGAACCGCGAGACCTTCACTCGCGTGCAGGTCGTGGATCCGGACGACCCTACCCGGGACCTCTACCTCACCGAACCCGAGTACCACGGCGACGCGAACTCGCCGGACGGGAAGGCGCTGTCCTACCGGAGCTTCGGAACGGAGCTCGACGCGAAGCTTCGGGACCTCGGCTTCGACGTGGAATACACGAAGCAGGACTTCCCGGAGTCAGGAATCCGGAACACCGAGCTGTTCTTCTGCCAGCGGAAGGGTTGATCCTCTTTCCCGCCGCGACAGGATCACGGCGGCGCTCATGTCTCCGGTGACGTTCAAGAGCGTTTTGAAGATGTCCGGGATCGTCTCGACTGCGTTGAGGATGAAGATCGCCTCGATCGGGATTCCGACGGCCAGGTAGGCCGGCAGGCTTCGAAGTGTTCCCATGCTGGGGATCCCGGCGGCGCTGAAGCTCAGGATGAGCTGGATTGCGAAAAACGACGCGATCTGCCCGAGGCCCAGAGGGAGCCGGAGCACATGCGCCAGAAACAGCAGCTGCACGACGGGACCGACGCTGCAGTCGAGCTTGAGCGCGGTCACGCAGAGGGGCAGCACGAGTCCGGTCGCGGAGGAGGGCAGAGTGAGATGCCTCTGGCCCCCTCGGACCAGCGCCGGGAGGGAGGCGAGCGAGGACCGCGTGCTGACGGCCACGAGCTGCGCGGGAGCGACGGCGCGGGCGAATCGGGCCATCGACACGCGCCCGAAGATCGTCGCGATCGGATAGAGGAGCAGCGTCGCCACGACCAGGACTCCCGACACGATCAGGATCCAGGCAGCGATCACGCCGGTCGCCCGCATTCCCGAGCGGTAGGCGAAATCGAGGCAGAGCGCGAAGACTCCGAGCGGCAGAGCTTTCAGGATCCAACCGACGACGACGAGCATCGCGTCGGCGAGTCCCTGGAAGACGCCTCCGAGCACGTGGCGGCGCTCCGGAGCGAGACGAGTGCACGCGAGCGCGAAGGCGACGGTGAAGAGGAGGATCGCCAGGATCTCCCCTTTCGCGGCGGCCTGGAACAGGTTGGTCGGGAGCAGGCTCTTGAGCGAGTCGCCCAGTCGCACGGTCTCGTCGGGGTCGGCGGTCGGGGCGTGCCCCGCCTGAAGGGACGCGGCCGCGTCGGCGTCCACCGGGTAGAGAGCGACCGCCGGGCCCGCGATGAGCAGCGCCACGATTCCGGCGCCGACCAGCAGCACGACAAAGAGAAGCAGGGTTCGCGCGCCGAGAGCGCCCAGCGATCCCTTCCCGGACATGTTCACGATCGCCGCGAGCGTGAGCGTGACGATCAGAGGAATCACGGTCAATCGGATCGCGGTGACCCAAACCTGGCCGGCGCCCGCGACCGCCGCGACGAGGCCCTCGACGAGCGGGGCGCTCGAGCCGTGAAGCGCGACTCCCAGGGCGACGCCCGCCGCGAGCGCGATGAGCGCGGCGACGGTGCGCGACAGACCGGCCGAGGAACGCACGGGCTCCGTCGTCACGAGCGCATCACCGCGGGCTGTCCGCCAGCGCGATCCGGCGGAGCCGGCGCGCGACGCGCCAGACCCCTCGCTTCGTGCCGAGCCATTCGAGGGGCGCCATCCAGCGCTCGAGCTTTCGGGATCGGCGCAGTGCGCCCTCGATCGCGTCCGCGACGTCGGTCCGGGCTGCCGCCCGGGCGCGGCCCACGAGGTCTCGATAGAGGCGCTGGTAGGGCGGGCTGTGGATGTAGGCTCGCTTCACCCGCTGGAGGTCGAGCCTCGGAAAGGTCGAGCTGCGCGACAGCGCTCCGAGGATTTCCAGGTTCAGCATCGTCAGCAGGCACTTCATGCAGTCGCCGCAGTTCTCGGAGGAATTGATCCGGTAGCAGACGTGCAGCGAGCGCAACGCGACGTCGGAGCGGGACACGAGGTCCGTCTTCAGGCTTCGGGGAACGCAGGCGTCTTCGTGGAAGAATCGGGTCAGGCTCGTGGACAGCAGCGGGTCGGTTTCCGGTTGCGAGCCCCACGGTTTCAGCGGCCCGTCGTAGTGCGTGCCGGCAATGCGAACCTCCCGGAATCGCGGCTCCAGGGCGAGCGCGACGCCCGCGAGCGCGCAGCCGTGCCCGAGGTATCCCCAGGACGCCTCGCGAAAGCGCGTTTCGCGGAGGTTGGTGGCGACGTCGACCAGCTCCCGGCCGAGGTCCCGGGCGGCGTCGGCGAGTCGCGAGCGAAGCCGCTCGAATTCCTCGGGCACGTGGAGCGGGACGTCGAAACCGCGGACGCAGAGGAGCTTCTCGATCCCGGGGTTGCGGAGAACCACATAGAACGAGTCGATCCCGCCCGAGAAAAACGCCGCCGACTCCCTCGGGCCCGGTCGAGGCTCCGTGGCTTTCGAGCGTGCGTCGATCGGAACGGCGCCGATCCCCGGAAACCGCTCGCGATACCAGTCGCACCAGGTCTGCATCACGCGCGGGACGTTTTCGAGGAGGATCGGGTCGACCGGAACATTCAGGCGGAGCGGCTGGCGCAGCGTGACGGCCAGGGGAAGCAGGCAGGCGAGCCAGGGACTGCCGGACAGGCTCAACGACTCCGCGTAGCGTTCGGGAACCTCGAACCAGTACGGCTCGACTTTCCCGGGGCGATCGTCATAGACGACGTCCCCGACAAGCCGCACGCGGCGCGGGCCGGACGGAGCTTCGCCGATACGAACGGAAAGGAGCTCCATTGCCGGTTACTGTAGTCGTTCTCCTCGAGCCACCCGCGGCATTTCGGGAGCCGCGCCCTCGTCCGCCGCGGCGCGGACTCGCACCGCCGCTCTCTCCCGCCGCGACAGGATCGTCGCGGCGCTCATGTCTCCGGTGACGTTCAGGAGAGTCTTGAAGATGTCCGGCATCGAGTCGACCGCGTTGAGGATGAAGATGGCCTCGATCGGAATCCCGATGGCGAGGTAGGCGGGAATGCTCCGGATGCTTCCCATGCTCGGGATCCCCGCGGTCGAAAAGCTCAGGAGAATTTGGATCGCGAAGAACGACAGGAGCCGCGGAGCGTCCAGGGGCAGTCCGAATACGTGGGCCAGGAACAAAACCTGGGCGATGCTCGAGACGCCGCGGTTGAGCTTGAACGCGGTCACGGACAGCGGAAGAACGAGGCCCGTCGCCGAAGGGGGAAGCGCGAGGTGCCTCTGGCCGCCGCGGACCAGAGCGGGCAGGGAGGCGATCGAGGACCGCGTGCTCACCGCCACGAGCTGAGCCGGAGCCACGGCGCGCGCGAATCGCGCGATCGACGCGCCCCCGAATGCCGCCGTGAGCGGATACAGGAGAAGCGTCGTCAGAATCAGGAGGCCCGACAGGAGCACGATCCAGTAGGCGATGATTCCCGTCACGCGCACGCCCGCACGAAAGGCGAAGTCGAGGCAGAGCGCGAAGACCCCGAGCGGGATCAACTTCAGGATCCAGCCGATCAGGATGAGCATCGCGTCCGCGAGCCCCTGAAAGACCGCCCGGAGAGGCTCGCGGCGCTCGGAGGGAAGCCGCCGGACGGCGAGCCCGAAGAACGCGGCGAACAACAGGATCGGGAGGATGTCGCCGTTTGCCGCGGCCTGGAACAGGTTGCTCGGAAGGAGCGTCTTCAACGTGTCCGCGAGGGTTCCGGCGCCGCGGGTTTCGACGGGAGGCGCGGGACCGATGCGGAAAGAGGCCGCCGTCTCCGCGTCGACCGGGTGCATCGCGATCAGGGGCGCCCCGACGACGAGCGTCAGGATCCCGGCGCCCAGGAGCATGATCACGAAGAGCGCCACTGTGCGGGCGCCGAGGGCGCCGACCGAGCCGCCGCCCGACATGTTGACGATGGCGGCGAGCGTCAGCGTGATCACCAGAGGGATGACCGTGAGCCGGATCGCGGTGACCCAGATCTGTCCGACGGCGGCGATGACCGCGACGATGCGCTCCACCCGAGGATCGCTCGATCCGTGCAGAGCGATTCCGATGGCGACGCCGGCCGCGAGCGCGAGGAGAGCGGCGATCGTGCGGGAGAGGCCTCCCGACGGCCGCGCCGCGGTCATCGCGGACATCCCGCGAGCACCGCCCCGCGCACGCGGCGCGCGATGCGCCAAACGCCGCGCTTCGCGCCGAGCCACTGGAGCGCCGTCATCAGGGGCTTGAGTCGCCGGGAGCGGCGCAGGCACTCGGCGACCGCGTCCGCGACGTCGGTTCGGCCGGCGGCGCGGGCCCGCCTCAACATCTCGCTGTAGAGGTGGTCATAGGACACGCTCTTCAGGTACGTCCGCCTCACGCGTTCGAGGTCGAGCTTCGGAAACGTGGCGCTGCGCGACAGCGCGCCGAGCAGCTCCAGGTTCAGCATCGTCAGGATGCACTTCTTGCAGTTGCCGCAGTTCTCCGAGGAATTGATCCGGTAGCACACGTGCAGCGCTTGCAGCGCGACGTCCGAGCGAGACACGAGCTCCGTCTTCACGCTGCGCGCGACGCCGGCGCCCTCGTGGACGAAGCGGGTGAGGCTCGTGGACAGCAGCGGATCCGTCTCCGGATGCGAGCCCCAGGGACGAAGCGGACCGCCATAGTGCGTGCCGGCGATGTGGACCGTTTCGAGCCGCGGCTCCATGGACAGCGCGACGCCGGCCAAGGCGCAGCCGTGCGCGAGATGCCCCCACCGCGTGACCCCGGCGCGCGTGTCCCGCAGGTTCGTGGTGACGTCGACCAGCTCCCGGCCGAGCGCTTCGGCGGCCGCCGCGAGGCGCTTGCGAAGCCGTTCGAATTCCTCGGGCGCGCGCAGCGGGATGTCGAAGCCGCGAACGCACAGAAGGCGCCGGATCTCGGGATTGCCGAGGACCATGGAGAAGGAGTCCACGCCCCCCGAGAAGAACGCCGCGCCCTCGCGCGGCCCGGGGCGAGCCTCGGTCGCCTTCGACGGCGCCTCGACTGAGACCGGACGAACCCACGGGAATCGGTGGCGATACCACTCGGACCACGTCTCCATCAGTCGGGGAATGTTCGCGAAGAGCACAGGATCGACTGGAGCGCAAATCCGCAGTGGTTGCCGGAGCGTCACGGCCAGCGGGAGGAGGCTGGTGATCCACGGATTGCCGGAGAGACTCAACGACGCCGCGTACTTTTCGGGCACTTCGAACCAGTACTGTTCGACCTGTCCCGGACGGTCGTCGTAGAGGACGTCGCCGAGAAGTCGCACGCGACCCGGCGCAGACGGAGCCTCTCCGATGCCTACGGAAACGAGCTCCATTAGCCGTCTACTGTAGCGGTTCTCCCCGGACCGGGCTGCACTTTTCGGCTTCCCGCGATGCGCGTGCCCGAGACATAGAATGCGGGTTAGCGTGAAAAATCGCTCCGATCCGACCCCGGCGGGCATGAAGCGGCTCCTCGGCGAGCTCCTCCGCCCGTACCGCGGTCGGCTCGCCATCATCCTGGGCGCGATGGTCATCGAGACGGCGATGAGCCTCGCGGCGCCCTGGCCCCTGAAGATCGTGCTCGACAGCGCGGTGGGACACCACCCTCTGCCGGCGTGGCTGGTGCGCTGGCTTCCGGAGGGCATGACCCACCATGGGATGGGCGCGGCCGGCGCCGCCGCGGTCGGGGTCGTTCTGATTGCGGTGATCGGGGCCGTCGCGACCTACGTCGACAACTACTACACCGAGAGCGTGGGTCAGTACGTCGCCAACGACCTGAGGCTGAAGGTCTACCACCACCTCGATCGGCTGTCGCTGTCCTACTACGACACGCAGCAGACGGGGAACCTGCTGTCCACGATCACGACCGACATCGGAACGATTCAGAGCTTCGCCTCGGAATCGACGCTCGGGATCCTCGTGGATCTCATGACGATCATCGGAATGCTGGGCCTGATGTTCTACCTGAACTTCGACTTCGCGCTGATCGCCGTGGGCGTGACGCCATTCCTGCTCCTTTTCGTTCTGCGGTTCAAGAAAGCGGTGAAGAAGGCGACGCACGAGGTCCGTCACCGCCAGAGCGACATCGTGGCGGTGGTGCAGCAGGGCCTCGAGTCCGTCCGCGTTGTGAAGGCGTATGGGCGTCAGGAGCTCGAGGAAGAGCACCTCAAAGAAGCCAGCCAGGCCGCCGTCGACGCGGCGCTGAAGGCCCGGCGCATCAAGTCGCTGCTGTCGCCCATCGTGGGGGCGGTCGTGGCCGTGTGCGTCGCGTTCGTCCTCTACCGCGGGGCCTCGCTGATTCTCGCGGGAACGATGACGATCGGAGCGCTGACCGTTTTCCTCGCCTACCTGAACAAGTTCTTCAAGCCCGTCCAGGACCTGGCCAAGATGACGAACACGATCGCCCAGGCCGCCGTCGGTGTCGAGCGCGTCCAGACGATCCTCGGGGCGGACAACCTGATCCCGGAGCGTCCGGACGGTCTCGTGCCGCAGACGACGAAAGGCGAGATCGCGTTCGACAAGGTGGCCTTCTCGTACAAGCCCGACGCGCCGGTCTTGAAGGAGATCACCTTCTCGATCGCCGCGGGCCAGATGGTGGGCTTCGTTGGCTCGACCGGGGGCGGCAAGTCCACTGTGGCGAGCCTGATTCCGCGCTTCTACGATCCGACCGCGGGCCGGATACTCATCGACGGCGTGGACGTGCGCGACTACAAGCTGCAGCCGCTTCGGGACCAGATCGGCCTCGTCCTCCAGGACACGGTGCTGTTCCGCGGGTCGATCGCCGACAACATCGCGTACGGACGGCCGGGAGCCACGCGCGAGGAGGTGATCGCGGCGGCCAAGCTCGCCAATGCCGACGAGTTCATCTCCCGGATGCCCCGGGGCTACGACAGCGAGGTCGGCGAGCGGGGAATGACGCTCTCGGGAGGCCAGCGCCAGCGCATCGGCATCGCGCGGGCGATCATCCGCAATTCCCCGATTCTCATCCTCGACGAGCCGACCGCGGCGCTCGACACGGAGTCCGAGAAGACCGTGATGGAAGCGCTGGAGCGCCTGATGAAGGGGCGCACTACGATCGCGATCGCGCATCGCCTGAGCACGATCCGCAACGCCCACAAGATCGTCGTCTTCAAGGACGGCGTCGTGGCCGAGGAGGGCCCGCACGAAGAGCTGCTCAAGCGCGGCGGCCTCTACGCGGAGCTGTATCGGATCCAGTTCGGTGCCGACAACGAGACCGCGGCCGCCCCCGCGGCCGCCAGAACCTGACCAAGGAGCCGCCGATGCCTTCCCGTTCGCTGATCGTGCTTCCCGACGACGCCGCGGTCCCGATTCTCGAGGCGGTGGCCGCCGCGAAAAAGTCGCTGAAGATCAAGATGTTTGTCTTCTCCGACCCGGCGCTCATCGACGCCGTGGAAGCGGCCCGGAAACGCGGTCTGAAGGTCCAGGTCATGCTCAACCCCGCGCGCCGGAGTGGCGAGGAAGACAACGAGGCGACGCGCAAGAAGCTGCTCCGGGCGAAAGTGGACGTCAAGGACAGCAACCCGGCCGTCGAGCTGACACACGAGAAGTCCATGGTGGTCGACGACTCGGTGGCGTTCGTCAAGTCGCTGAACTGGGAGACCAAGAACCTGACGGAGACGCGCGACTACGCGGTCGTCACCGACCACCCGCGCGAGGTGCGCGAGATCGTCGACTGTTTCGAGGCCGACTGGCACCGCGTGTCGTTTACACCGGGAGACGACGCGCGCATGATCTGGTGCCCGATCAACGGCCGGGACCGGATCGCCCGTTTCATCGACGAGGTCAAGCACAAGCTCTTCGTGCAGAACGAGCGGTACCAGGATGCCGTCATCCTCGAGCGGCTGGTGCGCGCGGCGGAGCGCGGCGTGAAAGTCCACGTCCTCGCGAAGCCGCCGCATTCTCTGAAGAAGGAGAAGCTCGTCGAAGGCGTCGGGGGACTTCGGATCCTGGACGACGTCGGCATCAAGATCCACAAGCTCAAGGGCCTCAAGCTGCACGGCAAGATGCTTCTGGCCGACGACACCGCGGCGATAGTGGGCTCGATCAACCTCGCGCCGGGCAGCTTCGACAGCCGGCGGGAGCTCGCCATCGAGGTCCGGGACCCCGAGGTCGTGGAGCGCCTGCACAAGACGGCGCACCAGGACTGGAAGAACTCGCATCCCATGGACCTGTCGGATGCGGGTCTGATGGCCGACCTGGCCGACCGCCAGGAGGGCGCGGCCCAAAGGCTCGCGCTCAATGGACCCAAGAAAGACAAGAAGGACAAGAAGGGCAAGAAGGACGGGAAGAAGAAAAAGCACTGACCGCGGGGCGTGACTCCGCGGCGGTTTCGGCGTTATCCCTCTTGCGGCAACCCTGACGGCGCATTCCCGTATCAGCGGCTGCGAGCAAGGAGGCGACATGGCCGGAAAAGTGAATCCCATTTCCGAGGCGTACCCGGGAGCCACCCCCTACCTTTGCGTCCACGACGCGGCGGGCGCGATCGAGTACTACAAGAAGGCCTTCGGTGCGACCGAGAGGATGCGCATGGGCGAGCCGGGCGGAAAGATCGGGCACGCCGAGATCCAGATCGGCAAGGCGATCATCATGCTTTCCGACGAGTTCCCCGAGATGGGTGCGCGCAGCCCGAAATCCCTCGGAGGATCGCCGACGGCGACGCTGCTCTACTTCGAAGACGTCGACAGGACCGCGAAGAACGCGGTGGCCGCCGGAGGCAAGCTCGTGCGCCCGCTACAGGACCAGTTCTACGGAGACCGTTCGGGAAAGCTCGAGGATCCGTACGGACACGCGTGGTGGATCGCCTCGCACATCGAGGACGTGTCGCCCGAAGAGATGGAGAAGCGCGCAGCCGCAACCGCCGGCGCCGGCGGTTAGGCGAGGCCTACGCGGAAAGCCGCTCGGGAGATCCGGGTCCGCCCGTCGCGACCGCGCAGGTCGCGTGAAGGTTGACCATCTCGACGAAGAGTGCCAGCCGCTCGAGAAACGTCTCGACGGTCTTGGGGGAATCGCTGGCGCGGCAGGTGAAGGACACCAGGCCCTTGTCGGGGTCGAGTCGGTAACGCTGGAACTGTTCGGAGTCCTTGGCCACCGAGTGGAAGGACTCGAGCCAGCGCTCGTCGACGGTGCCTGACAGGCTCACCACGTGGCGCTGGAACAGGGGTCCCAGGATCTCTTCCCGCATCGCGGCACGGTCCACGCAGACGTTGTACATCTTCGTATCTCGCCCGTTTTCGCCGGGCGCCTCACGGCCGACGAAAAGAGCAAGGTTAGAGCCAGAAAAGGAAACTCCCTGGGATCAGAGAGTTAGGTCTGCGAGGCCCCCGGGGAGTGACGAGAATCGTCTCCCCGAGGACCTCGGATTGTCACCGAGAAGACGACATGCGCTACCTCTGAATGATGATCCGCGCGTTGATCGGTGCCGGGTTGGGTGACCCTCCGGTGAGAGTCCCGTCGTAGTCAGTATCCGTCGTGGTGGCTACGGACGCGGCTGTGTAGTCGCAGACATTGGTGGGATTACCAGGGCTTGGGGGACACGACGGCTGCCCCAGGTTGGGCTTTTGCAAAACGATCCTCGTCAACCTGGTCCCGGCAGGTGAGTGCCACGTGATGCGATCGCCCGGCCGGACGACGACAGTCGGGCAGCTGACGCTGCCGTTACTCGCCACCTCGATGGTGTGGTGACCGGGAATGAGACAGGGGTCGGTGGGAGGGGAGGCGCGCTTGCAGTTGAGGAGCCCCGCGACCACTCCGATGGCGACCCCGATCCCGACGGCGTTGACGACCCGGGGTGTTTTCATGGTGCCTCCTCTCCGTTCTCTTGCAGAGCCGCGTCGTGCGGCTCCGCTACCTCTGGATGATGATCCTCGCGTTGGGGCTCGGCGAATGTGTCGGCGTCCGCGTCGGCACGGCCGAAGTCGCAGAGCTTGGCTCTGGAGACGCGCCGGCGGCCGCGGCGGCGGTGACCTTCGTGTCGTATTCGTAGGTTCCCTCCGCGACGTCCTTGTCGGCGGGGTCGGACTTGCATGTGTTGTTCTTGCAGTGAACCTTCAGGGCAGAGGGCGAGGCGCGGAAGACGACCTGGAGATTGGTGTCGTCCGGGGATTGCCAGACCACGCGATGCTTCTTCTTCTTGGAGATCTTCGCGTCGACGCAGCTCGGGTGGCCGTTCCCGTCCACGTCGATGATCTGATTCCCGGCGCTCGTGCACGGATTGGCGGTGCTCTTGTCCGGTTCCTCGGACACGCATCCCGGCGACACGGCGAGCAGCAGCAGCAGCGCGAACAGGACCGTCCTCGGCGAGCTCATGGTGTCCTCCCTTAACTCCCGGCCGCCTTCCGCGGCGCGGCGATGATGGACTTGAATCTCGGGTCTTCCCGGAGGGACGACAGCTCGGGCTGCTGGGCGAGCGCTTCACGGCAGTAGCCTGCGGCAATCGCCTTCGCCATCCAGTCGAGCGCCTCGTCCCGGCGCCCTCCGGCGGCGGCCACCACCGCGGCATCGGCGAAGAGGTTGGCGTCGGGCTCGCGGAGCGCGATCGCGGAGCGTATCTCCTCGTTCGCCTGTTCCGCCTTTCCGGTCTTCGCCAGGCCGGTGGCGATCGTGGCGTGCGCTTCCGGGTCCGTCGGGTTCAATCGAAGCTGCTCGCGCGCGAGAGCGATGCATTTTTCATACGCCGCGGCCGCGCCGGCGGCGTCTCCCGCGCCACGCCGGGCGTCGCCGACGTTGACCCAGATCCGGAAATCGTTCGGCGAGGAGGAGGCCGCACGCTCGAGCGAGGCCACGGAATCCTTGAACTGGCCCATCCACAGCTGCGTCACGCCGAGGTTCGAGGCGGCCACGGGGTCCTTGGGCTCGAGCTCGAGTGCCTTGCGAAAGGCCTCGAGCGCCCGGCCGAAGTCGCAGCGTCCGACGGCGGCGCCTCCGAGGTTTCCCCAGGCGCGCGGGCTGTCGGGCCAGAGCTCCGTCGCTCGGCGAAATGCGTCCGTCGATTCCTGCCAGCGGCCTCGTTCCGCATAGAAGGCACCGAGATTGTTGTACGACGCGAACCCGGGTTGGAGAGCGACGGCCCGGCGATAGCTGTTCTCGGCCGTAGTGAAGTCTCCGTTGGCTTCCGCGGCGCGGCCGATCCCGAGTAGCGCGTCGACCCGATCCGGATTCGCCGCCAGCGCGCGCCGGAAGGCGTCGATGGCCTCCTTGGGGCGTCCGGTCGCGAGCAGCGTCTCGCCCAGCGTCACGTCCACCTCGGGCAACGAGGGGTCGAGCGCCCGCGCGGCGTCGCTTGCGGCGATCGCCCGATCGGCCCAGGTGCGGTCGCGTGTGAAATCCCACATGGCCAGGCAGGCCCTTCCGAGCGCCGCCTTCACCAGCGCCGAGGAGGGCTTCTCCTCGGAGAGCTTTTGGAGGATCTGGACGGCCTGCTCGACGCCCTTGCGCTTGTCGTAGCGCTGGAGCAGACCGATGGCCTGGATGTAGAGCTCCTGTTCGGCGACCGTGTCGAGGCCCGAGGGCGTGGGAGTGCGCTTCGCCGCCCCGCGTCGGAGCCGCAGGTCGTGGACGACGCTGTCGGCCACGCGATCCTGCAGCGCGAAGAGCTCGGACCCGTCGATCGCGCTGGCGGCGAGCTGGTTGCCGCTTTCGTCGACGATCCGATAGGTGATCCGAAAACGCTCGTTTTCGCGCTGAAGGGTCCCCGCCAGCAGCGTGTTGGCGCCGAGGCGTTTGGCGACCCGGGCGAAGTTGGGCTCGGATTCTCCCGCCGCCTCCACCGTCGCCCGGGGCGTCACGACCTGGAGGCCCGGAACGTTCGCCAGCCGGACGCTGACGGTCTCCGCCATTCCGAGGCCGATCACGTGACCCTCTTCGGTGCCGGTCAGGTTGCGGAAGGGAAGGACCGCGAGGAGCCGCTGCACCTTGCCGGAATCGGTCACGGACTTCGGCCGCAGCAGGAGGAGAGTCGCAGCCGCCACGCCGGCGACCACCACGAGCGCCGCCGCGATCTTCCAGCGCGCGACGGGGCCACGAACGGCCGGCATCGCGGCCCCCGAGCTCGAGAAGCCTGCCAGCGCGGCTTCGGTCTCCAGCCGCGCATCGCCCGCGTCGCGCAGTCGGCGCCCCGGGTCCTTCTCGAGGCAGCGCGCGAGAAGCTCCCGGATCCGCGGCGGCGTGCGAGCCGGCAGCGCCGACCAGTCGGGCTCCTGCGACAGGATCGCGGTCACCACGTCCGGAATGGTCTCTCCCGTAAACGCGCGCGTCCCCGTCAGGCACTCGTAGAGGATGCAGCCGAACGCCCAGATGTCGGTGCGCCGGTCCGTCTCCTTGCCGCGCGCCTGCTCCGGAGCCATGAACTCGGGCGTTCCGACGACTTCTCCGGGACGAGATTCGTCCATGACGAGAGTGGGGGAGCGCGACATGTCCCCGGAATACGGAAGCTCCATCGCCTTGGCGAGGCCGAAGTCCAGGACCTTGACCTTCCCCCCCGGCGTGATCTTGATGTTGGCGGGTTTGAGGTCGCGATGGATCACGCCCTTCTCGTGGGCGATTTCGAGTGCCTCGGCGATCTGGGACGCATATCGGAGGGAGTCCCCGACCGGAAGCGCCCCGGTCGAGAGCCTCTGGGCCAGCGTGTCGCCCTCGACCAGCTCCATCACGATGTAGCGCGTCGCGCCGTCTTCCTCGGCGCCGTAGATCGCGGCGATGGTCGAGTGGTTGACCGCGGCGAGCATGCGCGCCTCGCGCTCGAAGCGCGAGACGCGTCCGGGGTCTCTCGCGAACTCGTCCGGGAGAACTTTGATCGCGACCTCGCGTCCGAGCTTGCGATCGCGCGCTCTATAGACCTCTCCCATTCCTCCAGCGCCCAATGGCTCGAGAATCTCGTATACGCCGAGGGTCGTGCCCGCGGGAAGCGTCATGTCATTTCACAGGGAGAGGATCTCGTTGCGACTTCCCCTCTCTCGTCGCTTGGCCCGCGAAGCGGGCGGCTAGGAGTCTGAGCGCGATCGGATTCTATCCCCCGGCCGGAGCCCGACGCGTCCACTGCCTCTACAATGCCGGCATGTACGCCGCCTCGGGCTCCCCGGTCCCTCCGGCGGACGCCCGTCTCGCGGAGGATGCGGACGCCAACTTCGTCGCGCACGCGGGCTGGATCCAGGGTCGGGTGCCGGGCATGCGGGTGCTCGACGCCGGGCTCGCGGTGATCGATTCGGGCCTGCCGTGCGACACGTTCAACCTGGTTTGCCGCGCGCGCCTGGACGCGGCCACCGCGGATGCGCGCGTGCGCGTCGCGGTGGACCACTTTCGCACCACGGGGAGACCTTTTTCCTGGTGGGTCGGCCCCGCGGACCGGCCGGCGGACCTCGGGCGGCGGCTGGAGAAGGCGGGGCTGGAGAAGGCGGAAACCGAGCTCGCGATGGTGGCGGATCTCTCCTCGATGGCGCCGGACGTGAGCGTTCCCGAAGGCTTGCGAATCGCGCGCGCCCGATCGCCGCGCGAGATCGCGGATTTCGCCGCGGTCCAGGCAGCCAACTGGAATCCTCCCGACCCACAGGTCGTGCGTTTCTACGATCTCGCGGCCTCGGCCCTGCGATCCGAGGACTGTCCGCTTCGGCTGTACGTCGGCTACCTCGGGGCCGAGCCGGTCGCCGGCTCGGAAGCCACGCTGGCCGGCGGAGTCGCAGGCCTCTACAACGTCGCGACGCGGCGGGAGTTTCGGCGGCGCGGCTTCGGCGCGGCGTTGACGTCGTGGCCGCTTCGGGATGCGCGCGAGCAGGGGTATCGGACGGCGGTTCTCCAGGCCGCCGCGGAAGGAGTGCGTCTCTATGAGCGGATCGGATTTCGGCGCTTCGGCGACATCACCGAATACAAGCCCCGGATCTAGCCGCGGACGCGCGCTCCTCCTCGCGGTCCTGGTCCTCGCGTCGGCGGGACACGGCTTCGCGGAGGATCGAGAGTCGCTGCCGGCTTTGATCGAGCGGTTCGATCACCTGACCGTGGGCAAGGCGATGCTCGTCGGTCCTCTGACGCTGTCTTCCGGGCACATCGAGTGCAAGCTCCAGTCCGGCAACGCGGCGCCGGTCCTCGCGGGCGACGACGTCGTTGGCATCTATTTCGAAGGCCTGGGCTCGATGGAGTACCTCTCGGTCGATCCGGTCGAGGCCCCGTCGGTCATGTTCAACGCCCGAAAAGGAAGCTCCCTCAAACCCGAGAAGACCGACAAGGGCGTGCGCCTGCGCGACAACTTCACGCGAATCCTCTGGCTGGCCCAGGGGCAGCCGCTGCCCTCCCTGTCCGGGCAGCCCGCCTCGCCCCTGACGGCGGGTTTTGCCAGCCAGCGCGAGAAGTTCCGGCGGCTCAGCGGTCCGCCGCTCTCGTACGACTTCGCGATCCCGAAGCTCAATTCACCCGAGACGCCGCAGGTCCGCGTCGAGATGGACGGCGGAGCCGAGGATTTGATCTACGGGCTCGGGGGCACGCTCAATCCATCGGAGGGGCTCTCCGCGGCGAGGGCGAGCGAATCGGACGATCCCGAGATGCGCAAGTTCCTCTTTCGCGTGATGCTGTCCCATCAGCCCATCGGCTGGGATTCGCGCGACGTTCCCAAGCCCCGGGTGCTTCTCACCGACGTCGACCTGGAGTTGAAAGCCTCCGCCGGCAGCGACGCCTCTCTCACGATCGTCGAGACGCTCGTACCGGTGGAGCGGCCGCTCGCGGCATTGCGCCTCGATCTGGACTCCACGGTCTACACCTTCTTCGGAAGAAACCTCACCAAGCGCAGCGAACGCCTCCGCAAGGTGACGGACGAAGCCGGCCGCTCGCTCGTCTTCGTCCACGACTATGACGAAGCCCTCGTGCAGCTGGCCGAGCCCGCTGCGGCCGACCGGCCCATCAAGTTGAAATTCGAGATCGATGGCAACTTTCTGGTTCAACCGGGTGGCGACAGCTACTGGGAGCTGGGTTCCCGGGGCTGGTTTCCGCAGCCGTCCGTCGGGGGCCAGTTCTACACGTTCCACGCGGTCGTTCGCGTGAAGAAGCCGTTCGTGCCCTTCGCTCCCGGCACGACGGTGCGGCGCGCCGCGGAGGGCGACGAGAACGTCCTGGAGACGCGGGTCGACAAACCCATCCGCTTCGCCCCGATTCTCGCCGGGCAGTACGAATTGCAGGAGGACGTTCGCCA
The DNA here is from genome assembly GCA_963733815.1 of uncultured Acidobacteriota bacterium. Lineage (GTDB taxonomy): Bacteria > Acidobacteriota > Thermoanaerobaculia > UBA5066 > Gp7-AA6 > DAHUXD01. Next base: position 509,969 of record CAVTEG010000009.1, read on the forward strand.
GGGCGTGAAGATTCGGGTCGCGACCTATGCGCTCAAGAACGACCGCGCGGTCAAGCAGCTGACCAACCTCGCCGGGAACATCATCCAGTACTACCAGGAGTTCCTGGGACCGTTTCCGTTCTCCGAGTTCGACATCATCGAAATCAACGATTTCGGATTCGGCCAGGCCCCTCCGGGCATCATGTTCATCACCAAGGAAGCGTTCAACCCTCTCATCGGAGAGGAGAATCAGCTCTACTCGGAGGGCATCAACGAGCGGTTCGCGCACGAGATTGCGCACCAGTACTGGGGCGTGGCCGTCAAATGGCCGACCTCCGAGGAGCAATGGCTGAGCGAGTCCTTCGCCGAGTATTGCGCCGGACTCTTTCTCAAGGTCTACAAGAACGAGGCGACGTTCCGAAAACTCGCCAAGCACTGGAGGACGCAGGCGAACTGGGCAACCGATGCGGCCCCGATCCCCCTGGCCAATCGAGTCTGGATCTCCGACGACGCCACCTCGCGCTTCGCCATGCGGACCGGCCTGCTCTACAACAAAGGTCCGGTCCTGCTCGGAGCCCTCCACAAGGAGCTCGGGGACGAGGCTTTTTTCACGTTTCTGAAGTCGTACCAGAAATCTTTTGCCTGGAAGTTCGGTTCGACCAAGACGCTGGCGGGTCTTCTTCAATACATGACCAAGAAGGACTACATGCCGTTCTTCGAGAAGTACTACTGGGGCATCGAGATGCCCAAGGACTAGCAGGAGGCCCTCCATTTCCTGCCTTCTCTCGCTGCTGGCGGCCGCGGCGCTCCTCCAGGACTCCCCCGGAGAAGCCGCTGGCGGCTACGCTCGCCCGCTACGACGAGCTGACCATCGGCGAGGCGGTGTCTGTGTCGGGCCTGCGGCTGAAGGGTCCGCACGCGGAGTGGGAGCTCAAGTCCGGCCGCGCCGCGCCGGTCCGGGCGGGCGACGAGCTCCTCGGGATCTTCTTCGAAGGCAAAGGCAACATCGAATACCTCTCCGTGGATCCGGTCGAGGCTCCCTCCGTGGTCTTCAACGCGCGCAAGGGGTCGAGCCTCAATCCTGAGCGAACCGAGAAAGGCGTCCGGCTCCGCGACTCCTTCGACCGGCTGCTGTGGCTGTCCGCGGGCCAGGAGATTCCGGCGCTCACGGGATCGGCCGCGGCCTCTCTGCAGCCGTCCTTCCAGAAACATCGCGGAGAAGTTCCAGCGAGTCCACACGCCGCCCATGTCCCATGACTTCGCGCTGCGCGCGCTCGACTCTCCGGACGCCGCCGTCCTCTGGGCCCAGATGGACGGCGGCCGCGAGGACCTCCTGTATGAGTACGACACGATCGGAGACGCGTACGAAAACCTGGTGACGGTCAACAAGAGCGAGTCTCGCGACCCGATCCTGCGCAAGTACCTGTGGATGGCGCCGCTTGCGGGCCAGCCGATCGGCCGTGATCCAAGGGATCCCCCGAAGCCCCGCGTGTCGCTGACCGAAGTGGACGTGAACCTCGAGGCCAGCGCCGGCAACGACGCGAAGCTGACGGTCGTGGAGACGCTGGTCCCGCGAGGCCATGCCGTGCGTGTCCTCCGGTTCAACCTCGACCGAATCGTGTATGCGCAGGCCGGCGCGAATCTCGAGGAGCGGTTCACCAACGTCAAGAGCGTGACCGACGCGAAAGGGCGGGCGCTCGAGTTCGACCATCGCCTCGACCAGCTCCTCGTCGCGTTGCCGGAGCCTGCGCCGCCGGAGGCACCGGTCACGCTGCGGTTCGAGATCGACGGGGACTTCCTGGTGCGCCTGCGCGGCGACAACTACTGGGAGCTGGGCATCCGGCCCTGGTTCCCCCAGCCGTCGCTCGCCGGCCAGGGATACACGTTCCACTGCCGGGCGAGGGTGCCGAAGCCGTTCGTCCCCTTCGCCCCCGGAGAGACGATCCGGCGGGGCGAAGAGGGCGGCGACAACGTGCTCGAGACGAAGGTCGAGAATCCCATCCAGTATGCCGTGATCCTCGCCGGCAAGTACGACATGGAGGAGAGCGTCGCGGATGGCGTGAAGATCCGCGTCGCCAGCTACGCGCTGGACAACCCCCGGGGCCGCAAGCAGCTCATCGGCGTCGCGGCCGAGATCATCGCGTACTACCGCGAGTTCCTCGGGCCCTTCCCGTTTCCCGAGTTCAACGTGATCGAGATCAACGACTACGGCTTCGGTCAGGCACCGCCGGCGACGATGTTCATCACCAAGGAGGCGTTCGATCCGCTGGCCGGCGACATGCGCCGCATCGAGTCCCAGCAGATCGCCAAGACGTTCGCCCACGAGATCGCGCACCAGTACTGGGGGATCGTCGTCCGGATCCCGAGCGACGAGGAGCAGTGGCTGGCCGAGTCCTTCGCCGAGTACTGCGCGTCGATGTTTCTCCGGGACAAACGCAGCGAGGCCGCCGAGCGCACGCTCCGCAAGCACTGGCGTCGCGGCGCCGACTTCGCGACGGAGGCGGCGCCGATTCCCCTCGCCAACCGCGTCTGGATTCGCGACGACGCGCTGCGGCGCGCCGAGATGCGGCGGGGGCTCCTCTACGACAAGGGCCCCGTCGTCCTCGGCGAGCTCGAGAAGCAGATCGGCGCCGAGAAGTTCCGCGCGTTCCTCGGCGCGGTCCAGGAGAAGGACCGGTGGAACTTCGGCACCACGAAAGGGATCGCCGGCCTGCTCCAGGAGAAGACGGGCAAGGATTTCATGCCGTTCTTCGAGAAGTACTACTGGTCGATCGAGATGCCCAAGGACTGATCGTCGGCCCGACCACCTGGATTCATTTGCAGCCTACGGTTTGAATGCGCCGGCCGGCTCGGGAGAGCCGGCCGGGGCGACGGCCTCAAGGCAAAACGGTGAAATTCGTGGCGCTGGTGGCGGTGCCGCCGGGCGTGGTGACGGCGATCTTGCCGCTGGTGGCGCCGGAGGGAACGGTCGCGGTGATCTTGATGGAGGAGTTGATGGTAAAGGTCGCGGCGACGCCGTTGATCGTGACGGATGAAGCGTTGAGGAAGGTCTTTCCGCTGATGGCCACACTGCTACCGGCGTGTCCGGAAGTGGGCGAGAAGCTGGTGATGGTCGGCGGGACCAGGAAGGTGCCCACGCTCAAGCCGGAGCCGGCGGCGTTGGTGACCTTGATCTTGCCGGTCGTTGCCGCAGTGGGCACGTTCACCGTGATCTGCGTGGGCGAGTTGATCGTGAAGACGGCCGATGCCGTGTTGAAAACGACCGTGCTCGCGGTTTCGAAGTTGGTCCCGGTGATGACGACGGTGGTTCCGGGCAGGCCGCTGCCCGGCGTGAACCCGGTGACCGTCGGGGGGACGACGTAGATGAAGTCGGCGGCGCTGGTGGCCGTGCCCGCCGGAGTCGTGACCGTGATCTTGCCCTTGCCAGGCGGGGTGCCGCTGGCGACGCGGGCCGTCAGTTGAATCGAGGAGAGCACGGTGAAGGGGGCGGCCTGGCCGTTGAACTTCACCGAGGAGACTCCCGTAAAGCCGGTTCCGTTGATGGTGACCTTCGTGTTGGTCGGTCCCGCGGTCGGGGTGAAGCTCGTGACCGTCGGCAACACCATGAAATTCGTGGCGCTGGTGGCGGTGCCGCCGCCGGGCGTGGTGACGACGATCTTGCCGCTGGTGGCGCCGGAGGGAACGGTCGCGGTGATCTTGATGGAGCTGTTGACGTTGAAGGTCGCGGCGACGCCGTTGAACGTGACGGACGATGCGTGGAGGAAGGTGGTTCCGTTGATGATCACCTTGGTACCGGCGAGCCCGGAAGTGGGCGAAAAGCTGGTGATAGTCGGCGGGACCACGAAGGCACCCACGCTGTAGGCGACGCCGGCGGGGTTGGTGACCTTGATCTTGCCGGTGGTCGCTGCGGAGGGCACCGTAGCGGTGATCTGAGTGGGGGAGTTGATGGTGAACGTCGCGCCGACCCACACGACGCCGTTGAAGGCGACAGCGCTCGCGGTGTCGAAGTTGGTGCCGGTAATGACCACGGTGGTTCCGGGCACGCCGCTGCTCGGCGTGAACCCGGTGACCGTCGGCTTGGAGACGACGATGAAGTCCGTGGCGCTGGTGGCCGTGCCGGCCGGAGTCGTGATCGTGATCTTGCCAGTCGTGGCGCCGAAGGAGACGTTGGCCGTCAGCTGAGTCGAAGAGAGCACGTTGAAGGCGGCGGTCTTGCCGTTGAACTTCACCGAGGAGACTCCCGCAAAGCCGGTTCCGTTGATGGTGACCTTCGTGCTGATGGGGCCGGCCGTGGGAGTGAAGCCGGTGATCGTCGGTCCCGGAGCGGCGTTGACGACGTAGGCGGCTTGGTGCATCGCGCTAGCACCACCCCCCGGCGCTGTCACCCAGACGTCGTAGATGCCGGGAGAAAGCGCCGGCATCTGGAGATAGAGAAAGCTGGGATCGGCGACGGTGACGTTGGTCGCGTCCACCCCGCCGATGGTCACCGTCACGCCCGGTGCGAACCCGCCGCCGAGAACGATCAGGGCGGCGCCGGCCTCGCCGACGCCGGAGCTCGGCGAAACCTCGTTGACCGCGATCTCCGCGTTGCTCAGCCGAAAGATGACGCCTTGTCCGCCGAAGGGACCTCCTCCACTGGCTGTTCCATAAAGGCGACCGTCCGAGGCGACGCCCAGTCCGGCCATAGGCCACCTTCCGTCGAGGATGTTGAAGCGGTGAACGACCTGGAAATCGCCAGAAGTGTCGACACGGAAAATCGTTCCGCAGCCATCCGCCCATTCGCAGCCTCCCGGGAACCCTCCGACGAGCGTTGTCCCGTAGAGGTACCCGTCCGCTCCTTGAGTCAGCGCGCCATATGGGTACGTCCCATCCCCGCCCCCGAAACTGTGGAGCGTGGTCACCGTACCCAAGCCGTCCATCGTGTAGACGACACCCTTATGGCCAGCGCCGCCGCTCGCGGAGACGCCGTAGAAATTCCCATCCGCCACCTGAAGCAGACCCGATTTGGTTCCCTCGCCATACTCCTCGGACAGGTTGGCGAGCTTCGTGAAGTCTCCTGCCGAGCTGACTTTGAAGATGCTGTACGCCGTCGTGCCGTAGTAGTCGCCGTCGGACGCCTGCAGCAGAGCCGCATCGGGGTTCATGCCGTCGGAACCCTGAAAGTCATGCAAGACGGTGACGTCGCCCGACGAGCTCATGCGAAAGACGGTGCCGTACTCCCCGGAGGCGCCGCCGCCGCCCGCCGTCCCGTAGAAGTTGCCGTCGCTGCCCTGGATGAGCTCTGAAGGACCCGAGCCGTCGGGGAAGTCGAAGTTGTGGAGTGTCTCGAGTTCGCCCGACAGTTGCAGCTGGAAAGCCGTACCGGCGCCGTACGAGCCACCACCGGTCGTCCCATAGAGGTTTCCATCCGAGGCGCTGCAGAGAGCTCTCGAGGGGTTGACCCCGTCCGGCCCGGCGAAGGAATGCTCCACGGAGAGGCTTCCAAATTCATCGATCCTGTAGACGAGCCCGGACCCAAACGAGCCTCCGCCGGCTGTGCCATACGGCCAACCTTCCGCCTCGACGAGACGCCCCTGCGGCGCTACGGGCTCCGTCGACCCGAAGGCGTAAACCGACGTGAAGTTCCCGGACAGATCGATCTTAAACACCGAGCCGATTCCTCCGTAAGCACCAGTGCCCCCGGCGGAGGCCGTTCCGTAGAGATTGCCGTCGTTCGCCTGTATGAGTCCTCCGTACGGGTCGGCCGAGTAGCTGAATCGATACAGCTGGGTGAACGTCCCGGACAGCTCCAATCGGAAGATCGATGAACCGGTTCCGAAAATGCCAGTGACGCCGTAGAGGTTGCCATCGCTCGCCTGGACGAGGGGAGCGTAGGGGTCCGGTCCATCGATGCCCCCGTTGAAGTTGTAGAGTCCCGTCACCTCACCCTGTGGTGTCATCCGGTAGATGTTGCCGCCCGCGCCGTCGTGCCGCGTCGTCCCATAGAAATTGCCATCGCTCGCCTGGATCAACGCGGCGTAAGGTTCGGCGCCGTCGCTGGAGCCGGTGAAATGGTGCATCGTGACGAGGGTTCCCGCGGCGTCGATACGGAAGATCGTTCCGAGGCCGCCTGCCGTCGTGCCGTAGAAGCTGCCGTCGGTGCCCTGGACCAGCGAGGCATATGGGTACCACCCTTCGGTGGTGCTGAAGCGGTGCAGAACGCTCAGGTCTCCGGACGAGTTCATCCGAAACACGGTTCCGATATGGCCAGTTCCCCCGCCGGCCGACGTCGTTCCGTAGAAATCGCCGTCGCCGGCCTGGATCAGTGAAGCGTTCGGTGTCGATCCGTCCGTGCCGTCGAAGCTGTGAAGAGCGGTGGCGCGCCCGGTGGCGTCCATCCTGAATACGACACCCAGGTTGTTCAAGCCGCCCGCCGTGGTCGTGCCGTAGAAGTTGCCATCCGTGGCGTACACGAGGCCCGCGGTTGGGAAGGCCCCATCGGCGTAGCCGAAGCTGTGGACGGTTGTGACGTTACCGTCCGGATCGATCTTGAAAACCGTGCCGACGCCACTCGTGCCGCCGTAGAACGTCGTCCCGTACAGGTCGTTTCCGACCTGCACGAGGCCGCTCATGGGCTTGCCCGTACTCCGGAAGCCGTGCACGACCTGATACGTCTGCGCCGCGGCGGTCGCACACGCGAGGCAGAAAACGAAACCGATCCATGCGAGACGCTGGCGAGAAACCCTCGCCGCCTTGCGAGTTTGGGAGCTTGAAAGAGCCATGAGCTTTCGCCTTTCCGTCCTTGGCAGGCGCTTGCGACCTGTGAGGGATGCGACTCAATCCTTTCGCGTTCTGTCTGGCGCGCCGTGATGCAGACTCATCATTTGCGGTCAATGTGTGCGGCCAATGCGCAAAGGTCTTACTCGAAAAACCGACAACGGCTCGTCGCCACGGGTGGCGCGAGACGGCTCGTCTCGAAGCCAAGGAGTCGGAGCTCAACCCGGAGACGCGCGACATGCGCGAGCTCGCGTGGAGGTGAATTCAAGTGAACAGGCGCCCGCGCCTCTTCACTCTAGTTGTGGCGACGTAGCTAACATGTCCCGCGGGCTACATCCCGAACGTCTTCACGAGAAACGCCGACATCTGCGCGCGCGTGTTGGGATTGTCGGGGCAGTAGTTCCCGCCGCCGCAGCCGCCGGTGATCTGTTCCGACGCGAGTTGCTCGATCCAGTCGGCGAAGAGAGAAGGACACGAAACGTCGGCGAAGATCCCCGCACAGGGAGGCGGCACATACGTGGATCCGTGCTCGGCCTTCAAGAGAAACGCGGCCATTTGCGCGCGCGTCACTGGGTTCGTCGGGCAGTAGTTTCCTCCGCCGCATCCTGCCGTGATCCCTTCGGCAGCAAGCTGCTCGATCCAGTCGGCGAACATGCTGGGGCAGGGCACGTCGGCAAAGACGCGCGAGGCAGGGCGGCGGGACGTACGCCGAACCGTGTTTCGATTTCAGAAGGAAGACGGCCATCTGCGCCCGAGTAACCGCATCAGCCGAACAATAGTTGCCCGCGCCGCAACCTGCCGTCACGCCGTTGCGGACGATCTTCTCGACGTAGTCGTGGAAGGGATCGAGCTGCGGCACGTCGAGGAAGTCGGCGAAGAAAGCGTTGGGGCGGGTTGCCGTAGTCGTGGGGCTGGAACCCGGGTTGGTGACCGTGACGTCATTCAACGTCCCGGGGAGAAGGGTCGGGGTAGCCATGTAGAGAAAGTATGGATACGGAACGGTGACGTCCGTAGCGGCGACGCCGCCGACAGTCACCGTTGCGCCCGCAAGGAATCCGCCTCCGAGAAGGTCGAGAGCGGCGCCCCCGAATGCGGGCCCAGACGTGGGCACGACCTCGTTCACCGCGATCGGCGCATCGCTCACTCGAAAAACGATGCCGGCCCCGAAGGGTCCTCCATCGGCGATCCCATAGAACCATCCGTCGGCGGCCTGAAGAAGACTGGCCCGTTGGTTTGCGCCGTAGAGTCCATCGAAGTCGATGACCGTCGTCAGATTGCCGTTCAAGTCCATCTTGAAGATGTCGGTGCTCGTAGTCCCGTAGAGGTATCCATCGGACGCCAGGATGAGCGTGGCTTGGGGGTAGGCACCGTCGGTGCCGTCGAACGTGTGAATTGTCTCGAGATCGAAGTTATACGGCGACGCTAAAAAGGCCGTGCCGTAGCCCTCGCCGCCATCCGATGTGGTGCCATAGAGGAGGCCATCCACATAGACCAGACCCGCCTCCGGATATGCGCCATCGTACCCATTGAAACTCCACAACGGCCAACAAGGGTCGTTGCTGAAGACGGTGCCGTATCCATACTCCCCTCCCCAGGTGGTCGTGCAGGTGAAGGAGTTGCCCGCCTGAACGGGAGGGGAGGGAGAGTTGTTGTCATACGGACCGAACCAGCATAGCCCCGTAAAGTTGCCGGAGACGTCGACCTTAAAGAAACCGCCTGAATCGGTGCCATAGAAGTCGCCATCATCCGCCTGGATCAAGTCGGACGGCGAACCTTCAGCCTCGGTAAAGTCGTGTAGCTTACTGACGGCGCCAGAGGCATCCATCTTGTAGAAGACACCCATCCCGTTCACGCCACCACCCGCGGAGCCATAGATGTCACCGTCGTTTGCCTGGACGAGGCCATGCGGATAGGCGCCATCGCTACCGTTGAAGGCGTGGAGCGAGGTCGCGCCGCCCGAATCGTCGATTCGGAAAATCGTGCCCAGATTCTCAGGGCCACCCATGGAAGTCGTGCCGTAGATGTTGCCGTCCGAGGCCTGAATGAGCGCGGCTTCAGGATAGGAGCCGTCGGTACATACGAAACGGTGCAGTGTCGTCACGGTGCCGACGGAGTCCATCTTAAAAACCGTGGCCGCGATGAGCGGAGTCCATAAACTCCCGACCGATATTGTCGTGCCGTAGAAGTTGCCGTCCGTGGCCACCACGAGAGCAACGGCCGGGCTGGCACCGTCGTCTCCGGCGAATACATGCAACACGCCGAAGCTCCCGGAATCGTCGATTCGATAGGCCGTGCCGTATTGATAGGTTCCCTCGCCGGTCGAGGTCGTGCCGTAGAAAGCGCCGTCCGGACCGAGAACGAGCGGGGCCTTGGGGATCCCGCCCTCGGTGTATCCGTCGAAGGTGTGAAGCGTGGTCACCGTGCCGGACAAATCGATTCGGAAAACTGTCCCCCAACCGCCCCCGACTCCGCCGCCGGTCGTGCCGTAGAAATCGCCGGCGGCGGTCTGGATGAGACCAGCGTTCGGATTCCCGCCATCAGAACCGGTGAAGTCATGAATGGTCGTTAGACCGCCCGAGGAGTCCATTCGAAAGACCGTGCCCTTGTCGTTCGTTCCTCCACCAGCGGTGGTGCCGTAGAACTGGCCGTCAGCGGCCTGGACGAGTGCTCCTGCGGGGGCCGCGCCATCAACATATCGATCAAAGCTGTGGAGCGTGGCGAATGCTCCGGCGGAGTCCACCCTGAAGACGGTTCCGTTGCCATTCGCCCCGCCCGATTTCGTCGTGCCATAGAACGCAGCGTCGGACGCCTGGATCGGAGAAGAAGGATCGTTGCCGTCCGCGCCCGTGAAGCTATGTAGTCTCGTGACGGTGCCCGAAGAATCCGCCCGGAAGACCGTGCCGAGGTTGTTTGCACCGCCTCGACTCGTGGTGCCGTAGAAACTGCCATCATTCGCCTGAATCAAGCCGGCCGCAGGGTTCGCTCCGTCGGTATAGGCGAAGCTATGTAGACTGGTCAGATTCCCCGCGAGATCGATCTTGAAGATGGTTCCGACGCCGCTCGATCCTCCCCAAAACGAGGTGCCGTAGAGGTGGCTGTCGCTGGCCTGGATCAAGCTGCTGTGGCTAGGACCGCCAGCCGGCTGCCCCGAGTTGCGAAACGCGTGAACGACCTCATACGTCTGCGCCGTCGCCGCAGCTGTGCCGAGGACGGTGCCAGCCAGCGCAGACAGAACAATCCTGACAAAACACCGAACCGTGGTTTGCATCGAAGCCTCCCTCCCACCTCCTGGAGGCCCTCTCGGGCCGGAGAGGCTTCTTGCATCGTTCCGCCGAAGCGCCGGATTGTCGTGATTCAGATGCATCCTTTCGCGAGGAAGTGCGAAAATCCTGTGGATCGGGTTCCCGCGAGAGTGGCGGAACTGGCAGACGCGCGGGACTTAGGATCCCGTGGAGGAAACTCCTTGAGGGTTCAAATCCCTCCTCTCGCACCATACCGTCGCCTACGCTTACGAGGAGACCTGCGCCCCCCTCGAGGCGACTTGCGCTCTGCGACCTTATCCGGCGCACCGGGCCGCGGCTCGTCCGGATGCGGACTCGACCGCGGCCCTGGTCTCCTCGCTGCGCTCCGGCTCCCGCGGCGCGGGTCTCCGCCGCTCGGAGTTACCGCCGGCCTGCGGCCGGCGTTCCCTACTGCTGGAGGCCTGCCTTCGGTGGCCGGGTGCGCGGAGACTCCCCGCGCGGCGAACTGATTGGGGAGTGCCGCTGAACTCTTGCTACCCTGACTCGTAATGCTGGGATTGCTTCTCGTCTTCCTTTCCAGCCGTACGGTGGCGCCGGTGGACGCGAGGATCTTCGTCGGTCGCTCTGAGAGCGAGCGGGCGTCGTTTTTGGTCGTGTTGCGCGAGCAGGTGGACCTGTCAGCGGCGGCGGCGATTCCGGACCGGGTCGAGCGGCGGCGGGTTCGTCTACGAGACGCTGCGCGCCCGGGCAGAGGCGTCGCAGGCGCCCCTGCGAGCGAGTCTCGCGAGAGCGGGCGTCGCGTTCCGGCCGCACTTCCTGGTGAACATGATCGAGGTCGAAGGAGACTCGATGCTGGCGCGTGAGCTTGCCGCGCGGCCCGAGGTAGCTTCGATCGCGGCGAACCTGGAGGCTCCGATCGGGCGCGTGGCGGCGGAGGACGATCTGCGTCCGAAAGCCGAAGGCGTCGAGCCGAACCTGACGCTCATCGGCGCGCCGGATATCTGGGCGCGCGGCATCACGGGGCAGGGAATCGTCGTCGGGGTCGCCGATACAGGGTTCGAGTGGGATCACCCGGCCCTGAAGAACGCCTACCGCGGTTGGGACGGCGCCGCCGCGTCGCATGAGTACAACTGGCACGACGCCGTTCACGACGCGCTCGCCGGGAATCCCTGCGGCTCGGATTCCCCCGCGCCGTGCGACGACAACGGACACGGCACGGGCGCCGCCGGATTCGCCGTCGGCCGGGACGGCGATCACGTCATCGGGGTGGCGCCCGGAGCGCGGCTCATCGGCTGCCGGAACATGGACGCGGGCAACGGCACACCGGCGCGCTACACCGAATGCTTCGAGTGGCTGCTGGCGCCGACCGACGCCGGCGGCGACAACGCCCGACCTGATCTCGGGGCCGACGTGATCAACAACTCCTGGACCTGCCCGGCCGCCGAAGGCTGCACGGACCCGACCGTCTTGAACGCCGCCGTCGCCGCGCTCCGCGCCGCCGGCGTCGCGATGGCGTTCGCGGCGGGGAACCGGGGGGCCACGTGCTCCTCGCTGGCCGATGCTCCGGCCATTGCCGAGGAAGCGTTTTCGATCGGGGCGACGGCGTTGGACGACACGATCGCGCTCTTCAGCGCTTGCGGGCCGGTGACGAGCGATGGCTCGGGAAGACTCAAGCCCGACATGACGGCTCCCGGCGTCTCGCTGCGGACGTCGGGGCTCGCTAGCTCCTACGTTCCGTTCTCGGGCACATCGGCCGCCGCCCCACACGTCGCCGGGGCTTTCGCGCTGCTCTGGTCGGCCTACCCGCGCCTGGCCGGCGACGTCGACGCGGCCGAGACGTTCCTGACTCGGGGAGCGAAGCCGCTCCTGGCGCAGATCTCATGCGGGCTCTTCCCGCCGTCCGCTGTTCCGAACCCCGTCTTCGGATGGGGCCGCCTCGACCTCGCCGACGCCTTCGCGCTCGCCGCGGCGGACGCGGCCCTGGAACGCATCGACGCCTCCCGGCCTCCCACTCGAACACTCCCTCCGCGGCCCTGACTCGCGGAGCGGCTCGCGCGAAGCCTCAGTCTATGGGAGGCACGTAGCCGCCATTGCCGCACTCGTCCGACTCGACGAACAGGAAGAACGACCCATCCTGAGTGACGCTGTCGATCTGGACGCCGTACCCCGAGATCCTTCCGTTGGTCGACTGGGCCTGGGCGCGGACGATCAGGGAGCGCGTGCCGGGGGGCAAGTTCGCGAAAATGTTGTTGAGCTGGACGACCTCGCCGGGCAGTAGACCCATCAGCGTGAGCTCATTGATCTGGGTGCCGGTCGTGCCGTCGAAGTACGAGAGCTCGACGTCCGTCGCCGTTCCCCCTTCGTTGACGATGCCGATGTTGGCCCGCGTCGTTCCGTCGGCGCCGAACGATCCGTTGCGCATCGCGCCTTTGATGGTCTCCGAGCCGGCCGTCCGGATGTCGCGGCCGATGTAGGCGATGCCGTTGGTCCCGCCGCCGGAGGCCGAGCTGTAGGTTCGCGCCTCGACGATCGAGTCCTCGAGCTGCTGCGCGACGTCGACGAACGTCACCGTCAGCGTTCCGAAGATGCCGATGTTGCGGTCTTGCGAGCGGATCACGCCGGAGTCCTTGAAGTGTTGGATGATGTCTTCGAAGAAGACGGTCCGGTGGGGAAGGATCGATCCGCCGTCGAGCGTGATGTTATGAAAGGTGCCGTCGGCGAGCGACCGGTAGGCGAGCCTGTAGCTGATCTCCGGAGTGCGCCCTCCGGCGCCGTTGCCGACGGTCAGCGACGTGTGGAACAGGACGACGCCCTGGACCTGAGTGACGACGGGAACCCGGACCGAGATGTCGGCAAGAGCCGTGACGGGGGAGAGAAGGAGGAGTAGGAGCAGGAACCGGCCTGGGAGCGTTCTCATGGGAGCCCTCCTGCTTCAATCCGCGAAACCCGGGCCCGTTCTGGTCCAAGAAAAGGGCGACCGCGAGAATCCCGAGCCGGCTGGTCGACGCGATAAACTCGCCGCCCTATGGCGATTCTGTCCACCAAAGAGGAGTCTGCGACCCGAACCACGCTCGAGATCGAGATCCCGGCCTCGGAGGTCGAAAAGGCCTTCGCGGCGGTCACGCGCGCCTACGCGCGCCGCGCCGCGATCCCCGGGTTTCGGAAAGGGAAAGCCCCCGAGGGCGTGGTAGCCAAGCGTTTCGGAGACGAGATCAAGGGCGACGTCCTGGAGGCGGTCCTGCCCGATGCGGTCGCATCGGCCATCGAGGAGAAGAAGCTCTCGGTCCTCGGCCGTCCGCACGTCGAGGATCTGCAGTGGGAGCCACCGGGCCCGATCCGGTTCACGGCGCGCATGGATCTGAAGCCACCCGTGGATCCGGGGGAGTACCGGGGCGTGCCCGTCGAAGACCATCCGGTCGAGCCGGACGACGCGGACGTCACGAAGGTCGTGGATCGAATCCGGGAAGCGCACGCGGAGTTTCACCCGATCGAAGGGCGCGCGGCGGCCCCCGGCGACTACGCGGTGGCCGACATCGAAGGCGCCTTCGTCGAGATCCTGGCGCCGGGGCAGAACCCGCGGACGTTCCGCGACGAGAAGATCACGCTGGAGATCGGCCATCCGGACTCGATGCCCGAGATCAACGAAGCGCTGCGAGGCGCTCTGCCGGGGGACACCCGGTCCTTCCGGAAGAGTTTTCCGGACGACTTCCCCAACGACGAGTTCCGCGGCAAAACGGTGGACTACAGAATCACGCTGGCCGCTCTGAAGGAAAAGAAGCTGCCGGCGCTCGACGACGAGTTCGCCCGAACGGTCTCGGACGGAGAGACGATCGAGACGCTGCGCGATCGCGTACGGGCGAGGCTGCGGCGCGAGAAGGAAGCCGACCGGCGGCGAAAGTTCCGGCGCGCGATCCTCGACGCCCTCGTGTCGCGCCGCGAGATCCCGGCCCCGGAAATCCTCGTGGAGTCGGAGACGCAGTCGGCGCTGCGCGACTACGCCCGATATCTCGCGGCCAGCGGTGTGGATCCGGAGAAGGAAGACTGGAAAAAGCTCTCCGAAGAAGCGCGGCCGGGCGCGGAGCGGCGCGTGCGCGAGTACCTGCTGCTCGACGCGATCGCCGACCGCGAGGGGCTCACCGTCTCCGAGACGGAGCTCGAGGCGGAGTTCAAGCGCGCCGCGCAGGAGCGGGGGGTCGAGCCCTCGGCCCTTCGGGAACAAATGAGCAAGGCGGGGGGTCTGGAAGCTCTGCGCGACGAGCTGCGTCTGTCCAAGGCCGTGGACCTCTTGATTGCCAGTGCGAAGGTGCTACCCTCGGGAATGCCGGTGGAAGTGAAATGAGAGAGTCCCAAGTCCCGGGTCCCAGGTCCCAAGTCGGGCTTCGATTCCTGGGACCTGAGACTTGGGACCTGGGGCGGCGCGTGTCGGGAGGGCGGGAATGAGCACCTCACCGGGCGGGTTGCCCGGAAAGTCACTCGAAGAAGAGGAATACGAGGGAGGCGGCATGGTCCTGGTTCCGATGGTCATCGAGCAAACGAGCCGCGGGGAGCGCGCGTACGACATCTACTCGCGCCTGCTGAAAGACAACATCATCTTCCTCGGCCAGCCCGTGGACGACACGATCGCCAACCTGATCATCGCCCAGATGCTGTTCCTCGAGTCCGAAAACGCCGAGAAGGACATCTCGTTCTACATCAACTCTCCGGGCGGCGTGATCAGCGCCGGCATGGCCATCTACGACACGATGCAGTACGTCAAGAACGACGTCTCGACGATCTGCGTCGGCCAGGCCGCTTCGATGGCGGCCGTCCTGATGGCGGCGGGCGCTCGGGGCAAGCGCTTCGCGCTGCCCAACTCCCGTTTCCTGATCCACCAGCCCCTCGGTTACGGTCTCCAGGGGCAGGCCACCGACATCGAGATCCACGCTAAAGATCTGCTCAAGATGCGCGAACGCATCAACCAGATCCTCGCTCAGCACACCGGCCAGCCGATCGATAAGATCGCCAAGGACACCGACCGCGACTACATCCTCGAGGCTGAGGACGCCCGGAAGTACGGCCTGGTAGACGCCATCTACCACCGCCGCGACGACGTAGCGCTCAAGGCGGCCGGCTAGGCTGGGAAACTCGCGGGTCCGAGGCCGAAACGGCTCGGACACCTTTTTGAATCGGATCGTTGTGTCCCCGCGTACTCTCTGGGTGTCGGAATACCCTGACGGAAGGCACGTTACTCCGGTTGTGGGTATGTTAGATTTCAGGCGGGAAGCGGTTGACGAGGGGGGAGAGGCGACCCTAGAATTTCCTCATCCCTCCGGAGGCTGAATGTCGAAGAAAACCGGGAACGGCGATGTCTTGCGCTGCTCCTTCTGCAACAAGAGCCAGCGGGACGTCAAGAAGCTCATCGCGGGTCCCACGGTCTACATCTGCGATGAGTGCGTCGACATCTGCCTCGACATCATTGCCGAGGACCGGGTTCTCGAGACCCAGGCCCCCGAGACCAAGCTTCCCAAGCCGAAGGAGATCAAGGAATTTCTGGACGGCTACGTGATCGGCCAGGAGCAGGCCAAGAAGAAGCTGGCCGTCGCGGTCTACAACCACTACAAACGGATCGACTACCTCGAGAAGAACCGCAAGCTCGACGTCGAGCTCCAGAAGTCCAACATCCTCCTGATCGGCCCGACCGGCACCGGCAAGACCCTTCTGGCCCAGACGCTGGCCAAGCTTCTCTCGGTCCCCTTCACGATCGTGGACGCTACGACGCTGACCGAGGCGGGGTACGTCGGCGAGGACGTCGAGAACATCATCCTCAAGCTCTACCAGGCGGCCGGCAACGACAAAGAGAAGACCGAGCGCGGCATCGTCTACATCGACGAGGTCGACAAGATCGCCCGCAAGGGCGAGAACCCGTCGATCACGCGCGACGTTTCCGGCGAGGGAGTCCAGCAGGCGCTGCTGAAGATCCTCGAGGGCACCGTGGCCAACGTCCCGCCGCAGGGAGGCCGCAAGCACCCTCACCAGGAGTTCATCCAGATCGACACCACCAACATCCTCTTCCTGTGCGGCGGAGCGTTCGTCGGCCTCGAGGAGATCATCAACCGGCGCATGACCGAGAAGTCCATGGGCTTCGGCGCCAGGATCGTGTCCAAGAAGGAGAAGCGCCAGAGCGCGCTCCTCGAGAAGGTGCACCCCGAGGACCTCATCAAGTACGGGATGATCCCAGAGTTCGTCGGCCGCCTGCCGGTCGTCGCGACGCTCACCGAGCTCGACCAGGCGGCCCTGGTCGAGATCCTGAGGGAGCCCAAGAACTCGCTGGTCAAGCAGTACCAGACGATGCTGGAATTCGAGAACGTCCAGCTTCGTTTCACCGACGACGCCATCGAAGCCATCGCCGAGGAAGCTCTGGCCCGCAACGTCGGGGCGCGGGGCCTGAAGATCATCATCGAGGACCTGATGCTCGACGTGATGTACCAGATCCCCTCGGACGACGACATCGAGGAGTGCGTCATCACCCGGGACGTCGTCAAGCACCACACGAATCCGATCACGATCCTTCGCAAGGCCGGCTGAGCCTCACGGCCGAGCCCCGAGGGGCGCAAAGGACACTTCACACCAATGAAAACCGCCGATCCGACCAACCGGGAGTTGGAAAGCCTGCCGCTCGTTCCGCTCCGGGACATGGTGGTCTTCCCTCACATGATGCAGCCCTTCGTGGTGGGCCGCGAGTCCTCGATCCGAGCTCTCGAGGCCGCCCTCGCCACGCCGGTCAAGCGCCTGTTCCTGGCGGCCCAGCGTGACCCGCAGCTCGACGAGCCCAAGCCCGAGGACATCTACGACGTCGGCGTCGTCGCGACCGTCGCCCAGTCCCTGAAGCTTCCCAACGGCCATATCAAGGTGATGGTCGAGGGGGTGCGGCGCGGGCGGATTCTCGCGTTCGAGCGGCGCGGCGCTCACCTGACGGTGGCCGTCGAGGTCATGCCGAGCCGGCCCGTCGACGCCGAAGCCCTCAAGGACTACATGGGCAAGGTCCTCGCTCTCTTCGAACAGTACGCCAAGCTCTCGCACCACCTGGCGTTCGAGGGCCTTGCCGCGTCGCTGAAGGTGGACGACCCCGAGCGCTTCGCCGACACCCTCTCGGCCCACCTGGCCGTCACCACCGCCGAGAAGCAGGCGCTGCTCGAGGCGGAGTCTCCCTACGAACGTCTCCAGAAGCTTCAGGATCTGCTTGAGGTCGAGATCGACAAGGTCAACATCGATCGGCGGATCAACAACAAGGTCAAGAAGCAGATGGAGAAGGCCCAGAAGGAGTACTACCTCAACGAGAAGATCAAGGCCATCCATCAGGAGCTCGGGCGCAAGGACGACCGGACCGACGAGGTCGAGGATCTGAAGAAGAAGATCGAGGCCTCCGGGATGCCCAAGGAGGTCCGGGAGAAGGCCGAGACGGAGCTGCGGCGCCTCGAGGCGATGCCGCCGGTCTCCGCCGAGGCGACGGTCTCGCGCAACTACATCGAGTGGCTCGTCGGCGTGCCCTGGAAGAAGTCCTCCCGCGAGTCCAAGGACCTCACGCGCGCCGAGAAGATCCTGAACGACGACCACTACGGCCTGGAGAAGGTCAAGGAGCGCATCCTCGAGTTCCTGGCCGTCCGGCAGCTCGTCCAGAAGACCAAGGGCTCGATCATCTGCTTCGTCGGCCCTCCGGGCGTCGGCAAGACGTCGCTCGCCAAGTCGATCGCCCGTTCGCTCAACCGCCAGTTCGTGCGGCTCTCGCTCGGCGGCGTGCGCGACGAGGCGGAGATCCGGGGCCACCGGCGGACCTACATCGGCGCGTTCCCCGGCCAGATCATCCAGATGATGAAGAAGGCGGGGACGGTCAACCCGGTGTTCCTGCTCGACGAGGTCGACAAGATGTCCTCGGATTTCCGAGGGGACCCCGCCTCGGCGCTGCTCGAGGTTCTGGATCCCGAACAGAACCACACGTTCGTGGACCACTACCTCGACGTCGAGTACGACCTTTCCAAGGTCATGTTCATCGCCACCGCGAACATCGCCGACCCGATCCCTGCGCCGCTGAAGGATCGGATGGAACTGATCCCGCTCTCCGGCTACACGCCGAACGAGAAGGTTGCGATCGCTCGCCAGTTCCTGGTGGCCAAGCAGCGCGAGGCCAACGGGCTCAAGGAGGACCAGATCGAGGTCAAGGACGACACGATCCTGGCGGTCATCGAGCACTACACGCGCGAGGCCGGCGTCCGCAATCTCGAGCGCGAGATCGGTGGCATTTGCCGCAAGGTCGCGCGCCGGATCGTGCAAAAGAAAGCCGAGACGCCTGTCCTCGTGACCCCCGAGAACCTCAAGGAGTTCCTCGGCAAGCCGCGGTTCCGCAAGCGCCTCAAGGGTGAGGTCTCCGAGGTCGGCATCTCCACGGGCCTTGCCTGGACCGAGGCGGGCGGCGAAATCCTCATGACCGAGACGAGCCTCCTGAAGGGCAAGGGCAACCTCACGCTGACCGGATCGCTCGGCGACGTGATGCAGGAGTCGGCCCGGGCGGCCGTGTCTTACGTGCGCAGCCGCGCCGAGATGTACGACGCGGATCCCAACTTCCACGAGAAATACGACATTCACATCCACGTGCCCGAGGGCGCGATCCCCAAGGACGGCCCCTCGGCCGGGATCACGATGGCGGCATCGCTTTTTTCCGCCGTGACCAAGATCCCGGTCTTGAAGGACGTCGCCATGACCGGCGAGATCACGCTCCGCGGCAAGGTCCTCCCGGTCGGGGGCATCAAGGACAAGGTCCTCGCGGCTTATCGCGCCGGGATCCGCACGATCGTGCTGTCGGCGGAGAACGACAAGGACCTCGACGACCTGCCCGAGGAGATTCGCAGCGAAATGGAGTTCCACCTCGTCTCGACGATGGACGAGGTCATCAAGATCGCGATGGAGAACCCGCGCCCGACGCCGTCCCCGCTCGAAGGGGAGGGCAAGTCCGCGGAAGGGGGCATTGTCGCGAACTGAGGTTCGACCCCGTTTTTTGATATAGAGTTCCGCTCCGGGAGCCCTCCCGTCCGCTCGCCCCCAACTCCCGGTTTCGGCTTCCCTGATCACACCAAGAGGACAAACAGATGGCCAGACGAAAAGGCAACAACGACTCCGACGTCGAGACACTCGAGGCTCCGCCCGAGGGTCTCCCCGACACCACGACGGAGGAGGCCGCGGTCGAACATGGCGACACCCTCGACATTCGGGCGCTGCACGAGATCAAGATCCCGCAGCTTCTGAAGATCGCCAAGGATCTGGAGGTCGAGAACGCCACCGGAATGCGCAAGCAGGACCTGATCTTCAAGATCCTGCAGGCGCAGACCGAGAAAAAGGGCCTGATCTTCTCGGAAGGGGTCCTCGAGTGCCTGCCAGACGGATTCGGCTTTCTGCGCGCCCCCGAGTACAACTACCTGCCGGGTCCCGACGACATCTACGTCTCGCCCTCCCAGATCCGGAAGTTCGATTTGCGCACCGGGGACACGGTTTCGGGCCAGATCCGGCCCCCGAAGGAAGGGGAACGGTACTTCGCGCTGATCAAGGTCGAGGCAGTCAACTTCGAGCACCCGGACATCGCGCGCGAGAAGATCTTCTTCGACAACCTCACGCCGCTCTATCCGCAGGACCGGATCCGGCTCGAGGTGCCGACGAACATGACGTCCCGCGTGCTGGACCTCGTCGCCCCGGTCGGCAAGGGCCAGCGCGGACTGATCGTCGCGGCGCCGCGCACCGGAAAGACGATGATCCTGCAGTCGCTCGCCAACTCGATCTCGACCAACCATCCCGAGGTTACGCTCATCGTTCTTCTGATCGACGAACGGCCCGAGGAGGTCACCGACATGCAGCGATCGGTCAAGGGCGAGGTCATCTCCTCGACCTTCGACGAGCCGGCGGCCCGCCACGTCCAGGTTGCCGAGATGGTGATCGAGAAGGCCAAGCGCCTGGTCGAGCACAAGCGCGACGTCGTGATCCTGCTCGACTCGATCACGCGCCTGGCGCGCGCCTACAACGCGATCGTGCCGCCGTCGGGCAAGGTCCTGTCGGGCGGCGTCGACTCCAACGCCCTCCAGCGGCCCAAGCGCTTCTTCGGCGCGGCGCGCAACGTCGAGGAGGGAGGCTCTCTGACGATCATGGCGACGGCCTTGATCGACACCGGCTCGCGCATGGACGACGTGATCTTCGAGGAGTTCAAGGGCACCGGTAACATGGAAGTCCACCTCGATCGCAAGCTCATGGACAAGCGCGTTTTCCCGGCCATCGACATCAACAAGTCGGGCACCCGCAAGGAAGAGCTCCTCATGGACAAGCAGGAGCTCAACCGGGTCTGGGTGTTGCGCAAGGTCCTGAACCCGCTCTCGGTCGTCGAGGCCATGGAGCTTTTGACCGAGAAGCTCGAGAAGACCAAGGCGAACGGCGAATTCCTCAACATGATGACGCAGGGGTGACCGCGCAGCGATCGCAATCGCGATCGCGAAGCGGTCATCCCGAGGGCGCAGCCCGAGGGATCCCTTTGAGGTCACACCGCAGCTTGAAAAGGGATCCCTCGCTGCGCTCGGGATGACTTAGAAATGCTTCGCGTTTCCGTCGTCGACTTTCTGAATGCCCGGCCCCTGACCTGGGGCCTGCTCCACGAGCCTCCGCCCGGCGTCTCCGTCTCGCGGGACGTCCCTTCGGCCTGCGCCGCCAAGCTCGCGGCCGGAGAGGCGGACGTCGGGCTGATCCCGTCGATCGAGTACGCGAGGATCCCGGGGTTGAAGGTCGTTCCCGGACTCGGGATCGCCGCCTCCTCGGAGGTCCGCTCGGTCCTGCTCGTCTCCGACGTCTCGCGCGACCGGATTCGCTCGGTCGAGCTCGACCCCGCGTCGCGGACCTCGGCAGCGCTGACCCGGATTCTCTTGAAGCGCGTCTACGCAATATCTCCCGAGTATCGCGAGAAGGGAGGAGAGGCCGACGCCCGCCTGATTATCGGCGACCCGGCGCTGAAGACCAGGCTGAACGGCCACGTCGTTTTGGACCTGGCGGCGGAGTGGCGGGCGTTTTCGGGACACCCCTTCGTGTTCGCGTTCTGGGCGGTGCGTTCCGAGAAGGCCACACCCGAGGTCGCGGCGATCCTTCGCCATTCGTACGAGGCCGGGCTCGCCCAGTTCGATTCCATCGTCCGCGAGGAATCGGCCTCATCGGGGCTCTCGGCGGCGGTCGTCGAGGACTACCTGCGCCACGCTTTGCATTTCGAGCTCGATGCCGGCGATCTCGAAGGCCTGGCGGCGTTCTACCGGCTGGCCGCGGAAGACGGACTCATCTCCGCGGCCCGGCCGCTCGCGTATCTCGAGCGATAAAATGGGCGTGATGGACGCGCGCCGCACGCCGCCGATCCTCGAACGAACGCTCTCGGGCGAGAGACTCTCGCCCTCCGACGCCGTGACGCTGCTCGAGGAAGGCAACCTCCTGGAGCTCGGGGCGGCGGCGAACGCCGTACGCAATCGGATGAACGAGCCGTCCGTGGCGACCTACATCGTCGACCGCAACATCAACTACACCAATGTTTGCGTTTACCGGTGCCAGTTCTGCGCGTTCTACCGGCCCTCGGCGGACCATCCTGAGGCTTACGTCCTTTCCCAGGGGCAGATCGGCGAGAAGATCCAGGAGACGATCGACCTGGGAGGCACGGGAGTGCTTCTCCAGGGAGGTGTCCACGCGGGACTGCCGTTCTCCTTCTACGAGGAGATGTTCCGCTACATCCGGACGACCTTTCCGACGATCCACCTCCACGCCCTCTCGGCGCCCGAGGTCTACTTCCTCCAGAAGCTGACGAAGTGGCCCATGCGCGACGTCATCGCGCGCCTGCGCGACGCCGGGCTCCAGTCCATCCCGGGCGGCGGCGCCGAGATCCTGGAGGACTCGGTTCGCAAGCGCATCTGGTCGCTGACCAAGGCCCCGACCGAGAAGTGGGTCGACGTGCACGAGTCGGCGCATGGCCTGGGCATGCGCACGACGGCGACGATGATGTTCGGCGTCGGCGAGACCTACGCGCAGCGCGTCGAACACCTCGACGTCGTCCGCGACCTCCAGGACCGTACCGGCGGCTTCACCGCCTGGATCCCGTGGACTTTCCAGAAGGAGAACACGGATCTCGACGGGAAAGTCGAGGAGGCGGGCGGCTTCGAGTACCTCAAGACGCTCGCCGTCTCGCGGCTCTTCTTCGACAACATCCGCCACGTCCAGGGTTCCTGGGTCACGCAGGGGCCCAAGATCGGACAGGTCTCGCTGTCCTTCGGCGCCGACGACCTCGGGTCGATCATGATCGAGGAGAACGTCGTCTACGCCGCCGGCGCCCGCAACCGGATGACCCAGGACGAGATGCGCCGCGTCATCTCCGACGCCGGGTATACGCCCGTCCAGCGCCGCACACTCTACGACGCGTGCAAGGAGCCGTGCTGCGCCGCGCCGATTCCGGAGCCGAAGTCCGCGCTCATGGGGCTCACGGTCGTCGGCGCGGATCTCAACGGAAGCGTCGCATCCGCCTAATCACTCCTTTATTGAAGCGCGAAGAGGGGCCCGTGGAAATCCGCACCCCTTGTTGGTTTTCCGCCGAGAATCAAGAGCGCGTTGTCCGCCGTGAGTGTAGCAACGGCACCTGTTGTGAGGGTAAGGCGAATCATTTCGACTCGTGTCGGTTCCAACAGATGCAACCAGTCGCGGTGCGACAAGCCTCTAACGAAGTACTGGCCATCGAGGATGCACGCCTCCTCGGGTAGGACTCCTTCCAGCTGACACCCAGTGACGCCGGACAGCTCCAATATCCCATCGAAATACCAGACCTCGGCTCGGTCCGGTGTAGTTGCGTAGTAAGCCTCGACTTCTGTGAGGTCTAGACTACCCACGCCGCCCAGCCTAAGGATGATCGCCTTTAGGAGAGCATCGTGGAAGCTGATGCCAGATGGTTTAGCGTGACTTGGGCGTTTCTGCATTACAACACCGGTGCTCCTTCAAGAATGGGAGCTGCACCAGCTCCGCCAAAAAGCAATTCGAGAAGCGGAGCCATTAGTGGCAGCGGTTGGAAAGTATCGGAAATGGAGTCAGGGGGGTGAAGTCCCGGTATGGCACGGGCTCGGGGCGCCAGCAGTACTTGTGCTGGTTGGTATCCTCGTCGCCGGTCTGCTCTGTTTCCGTGTCAGCGTCATCCGGTACAACGGGGTCTGGAATTCGATCGCCCGGATAGAGGTGATCCCCCCGGCGCTTCCCCCCGGGTCTGTAATGCCAGTGATCCCGTCCTTGATTGCTGCCTTCGCCTGGCTTGCCTTCATGAAACTCAAGCTCATCATCGCCAGCCCGCCAAAGCTTGCCACCCTTGTGCGTAGGGTCAAGCTGCCACGGAGGAGGCGGAGTCGGCCGTCCGGGGGGGATCTTCCACAAACCATAAGGATCTATGTAGCCGATCGGATCGTTGGCCGTATAGGCGTATGGACTCGTTGCCAAAGTCGACACGTGCGGGTCTTCTGAGAGGAAGCGAGCGAGTCCCGGATTGTAGTACCGCGCCCGGTAAAAGTGGTCTTGGGCATCTCCCATCTCGCGCCCAGTGTACCCGAAAGGATTGACGACGGGATCAGCTCCCGTGGACGCCCTGACCCCCCAGGCATCCCACTGGTACTTGTTCTGCACGGCGTTTGAAGTGTTCGTCACGAGGCGGACAGAGCCGAGGCCGTCGACCACGTAGTAGTAGACGGACCCGCCGCGCTTCATGGCAATCGGCTGGTCGATACCGGGCCCAAACAGGTAGTCTGCGTTCACGGCGAGGGATGCATTCTTCTCCTGGACGAGGCCCTGGCCGGCGTAGATGTAGTTGGTCTTGGTGCCCGAAACCGTCTTGCTCGAGCGTCTTCCCCATGGGTCGTAGATGTAGCTGGCGGTCGCGGAGCCGGTGATCGAGGCGAGTTGGTTGCGCCAGTCGAAGGTGTAGGTGTAGTTGGCGCCGGTGGCGGTCTGAGTCGCCTCGTTGCCGCGGCCGTCGTACGCCCAGCTCCGGCCGCCGCTGTCGCTCACGAGTCGCTGCCAGTTGTTCGGGTTGGGATTGATGTGTTGGTAGGTGTAGGTGACTCCTCCCGCGCTGGTTCGGTTGCCGACCGCGTCGTACCCGAACGGGATTGACGTCGAGTTCTGCTCTGCCCCCCATTTGGCCTAGACACTTTTTGGGGTCCTAGAATGGGGCTCAGAAAGGTGGCCGGCGATGGAGGGGATCAGGCGGAAGGCGGATGGACGTCGGATCTTTTCGGTTGAGTTCAAGCGCCAGGTCGTGGGCCAGATCCAGTCGGGAGAGAAGACTCTGGCGGAGCTTTCTCGGGAGCTGGAGATCCAGCCGGCAGTTTTGCGCAACTGGATTGTCCTGGTGGACCGCGGTGGGACGACGGCGGTGGCTGCGGGCGAGGACGTGGTACCGGCCAGTCGCGTTCGGGAGCTCGAGCAGCAGGTCAAGCAGCTGCAACGTCTAGTTGGCAAGCAGGCGATGACGATCGAGATCCTTGAGGCGGCTCGGGACCTGGTAAAAAAAAGTCCACACTTGTTCAAAGGATCCGGTCGGTGACGGGTCGTCCGATGGCGGCCGTATGCCGAGCGCTGAGGGTGGCTCGGAGCACGGGGTATCTGCGAGCTCGGCCGCGTCGTGGCGGCTTCTATCGTCGCAGCGAGGACATGGAGGTTCTTCTGCAGATCCTCTCGGTGACCAGGAAGCGGGCGAGCTACGGGTATCGGCGCGTCTGGCGGTTGGTCAACCGCTCGAGGCTCGAGCGCGGCGAGAGGAGCTACAACCGCAAGCGGATCCGACGAGTGATGCGGATCAACGATCTGATGTTGCCAGGGAAGATGCGGCGGCGGATCGACCGCCCCCACACCGGCAAGATCCAGATGCCCGGCTCTAACCAACGCTGGTGTTCCGACGGCTTCAACATCCGCTGCTGGAACGAGGAGACGGTCCAAGTGGCCTTCGCTCTGGACTGCCACGATCGCGAGGTCCTCGGCCATGTTGCGGAGGCCAGGGCTCTCAACGGCGCCGATGTCCGACTTCTGCTGGATCGCTCGATCTGGTCGCGCTTCGGCGAGGCGGCCCTGAGAAGCCCCGTGCAGATCCAGTTCCTCTCGGACAACGGAGGCCCGTACGTCTCGATCGAGACCGTGCTCTACGCCGAGACCCTGGGGTTCAAGCCGATCACCACTCCGGTCTACAGCCCCGAGTCCAACGGAATGGCCGAGGCCTTCGTCAACACGATCAAGCGAGACTACGTCGAGGGCGCCGACCTCTCGGACGCCCAGACCGTCCTCAGGCAGCTGCCCGGTTGGGTCCAGGACTACAACGAGAGCGCCCCCCACTCCTCCCTCGGATTTCTTTCGCCAAAGGAGTTTCGTGCCCAGCAATTCACAAGCTTAGGTGTCTAGAAAATCGGGGAGCAGAGCAAGATTGACGTGTAGGTCACGGTCTGACCGTCCGTGAACTCCGGGCTGCCCGACAGCGTCGACTGCGAGAGAGAGAAGTTCGGCGATCGTGTCGTTGACGGTCGTGGTCGAGCAGAGGTGATTTGCATCGCACGCTCTGAGCTGGAGGTTGTAGGAGCCGTTGGCTGTCGCAAGGGTCTGCCACGTACCGAGAGTGCCGTTTGTTATTGGCGCCGTCCCGGTATTGATCACGGTCCAGGTCTGCGACGCGCTGGGCTTGTACTGGAGCGTCCAGTCGTGAAGCGTCGTGCCGCCGACGGAGCCTGTAACCGTGACGTTAGCCGA
Organism: uncultured Acidobacteriota bacterium; assembly: GCA_963733815.1. Lineage (GTDB taxonomy): Bacteria > Acidobacteriota > Thermoanaerobaculia > UBA5066 > Gp7-AA6 > DAHUXD01. The sequence continues at coordinate 535,747 of CAVTEG010000009.1, forward strand.
TCCTCCCTGGGACTGATAAACGTTGGAAAGCTGAAGATTCACGGGAGATGTGATCGAAACCGTCAGCGTTGCTTGGAGCCGGGCCACCGGCATCGTTAGGGCGAGCAACGTGAGATAGGTGAGGCGGATCAGACGTCTCATGGCGTCCTCCTCGTGGGGGCCGAGACGCTTTGCTCTGAGCCGGGCCGAATCTTGAGAGAGCTGACCGCGACTGGCCCGTAGTCGCTGGACCAGTTGACGGCCAGGATGTGAGACCCTTCCGAGAGTCCCTCGAGCGGCACTGTGAACCTTGCTCCGTCGACGGGAGATCGGATCGTCTTGACGGTTCGATCGTCTAGGTAGATCTCGAGCGCCGCAGGCTGCCGGGCGAATCGGCTCGAGGACGGACCCTCCAGCGAAATCGAGCCTGAAAGACTCAAATCCATTACGGTCCAAGCCTTTGTCGACGGCGACCAAGAGGCGTTCTCCAGATCGATGTGGAGCCGTGGCGAGACGTCGTCGAGAGTTTCCAGGCCCTTGGTGGTTGTGGCTCGTCGCGGCAGGAGCCGGCAGCAGGGACCGGCCGCTACGGTCGGAAACCGACTCCACAAATCTGTGGGAATCGTTGCCGATCGACAGGATGGCGTTCTCGGGAAGTGCCGTCGCCGCAACGGCGACCGCAAAGTTCGGCAGGTCCGGCAGATAGTAGGCTTCGGTCTCGTCAAATCCGTCCCAGTTCTCTACGACAGGACCGCCAGGCCTAGGCTCTCGGTTGGCGATCGTCCTGAGAACCGGTCCGTCTCGTACTTTCGTTTTCTCGTCCAGGCGGGATACGCCGGCCTGAGCATGGACACGGGCCGGCACTGACAGCTTGTAGGAAAGAACGCCCATCCGCCGGTCATATCCCTTGACCTCGACCTTCACCGGGGGTGACGTCTTGCTCGCGGGGAGATAGGAGGCCGCATAGCCCTGCCCGATCAGGTCGATCTTGAGCGAGTAGGCCTCATCGGGGACCACTTGACGCCCTTCGTCTCTGCCGTCCCAGGTGTACCAGAGTGTCTCGGCTTGGACAGGCTCCTCGGTGATCAGTCTTCGCACCAAGTAGCCATCACGGTCGAGGATGCAGACGGACACTAAACCAGGGCGTTTGACTTCGATGCGAATCGTCTCTTTTTGACCGATCGAGGGATTGAAGAACGGTTCCAGCACCGCAACGGGCCCGAGCGGCGAAAGCTCGTCGGCGCGGCCTTGTATACAGAGCACTACAACCGCGGTGAACACCATAGCTCTCGCGCGCATTTGCCCTCCTCCGCGTATCTGAAGGTGTCGAGCCTCCGGGACTTCTCACATTGAGAAACGGTTGCAACGGTGTTCTTGGGCCCTAGAATTTTTCCTCGCGCCAAATTAGTAGCGGGAAGGGATTCTTCGTTTGACAGCCGGGGTCCCTATTTTGGGCTCGTTGCGTGATGTTCTTTCTGGAGGATCCGTAAAGCACCTTGGACGAGGTTCACGGTCATGTTCGTACCTTTCAGCGAGGCCGTGCCCACAGCAGCCGAATGGATTGGTCGCCTGTCCTCCTACGGATCGTGCAATACGTCGCGAACGCACTCGGGTTGCCTGGACAGGATGTCGACGATCTCGTTGAGGATGTCGCAGTGACGATCCTGAAAGCTGGCCTTGGTGCCCGTCTAAATGCCACTTGGATCTTCCGCGTCGCGGCATCCCGAACGAGGGATCTTCAGCGCGTAAAGCTTCGGCAGGTGGTTCGATCGCAGGACCAGATGCGCGCGATGCGCCAGGAAAGAGATCCCGAGCTATCGCGACTGCTTGGAGCGAGGGCTGCGCTTCTGCCGCCCGACCTTCGACTAATCCACAATCTCTATTTGGAGGGGCTCTCAGAACGGCGAATAGGGGCGAAACTGGGGCTCAGTCGAAAAGCCGTCCGAACCCGAAGTCAGTGGACACGACGCTTTCTCGTTGGTCGAACTCGGTCCGGCTCGGGGCCTTGAGAGCCAACACTCGGGCGGTAGGCGAATGTCGAGCGGCTGGGCGAGCCCCGCATCCGACCGCTTCGACTTCGGGATCCCTCGTCGCTGCGCTCCTCGGGATGACCGCTTCGCAGCCCCTGCGCAGTCAGTAGTACGGCTCAAATATCCAGAACACGGTCTCGGAAATCCGCTTGGTGAATCCGCGGCTCTTCCACTTCGCGTAGGTGATCTCCTCGCAGCGCTGGCGGTCCTTCTGGAACATGGCCTCCATCTCGCTGCCGAATGCCGCGCTGTAAAACGCCATGCTGTCCTCGGCGTTCGCGCGCATGGAGCGGGAGTCGAAGTTGATCGACCCGATGGTGCAGTAGACACCGTCGACGACCATGGTCTTGTTGTGGAGCATGGTCGGCACGTATTCCCAGATCTGCACCCCGCCTTCGAGAAGCTCCCCGTAGTGGCTCCAGGAGGCCTGTCGGACCATGGGGAGGTCGATGTTCCGTCCCGGGACCATGATCTGCACGTCCACGCCGCGCTTGACCGCGGCCACCAGCGCGCGGCGGACCTGCTTGTCCGGCAGGAAGTACGCGTTCTGGATGTGGATGCTCTTCGCGGCGCTCTTGATCGCGACGTAGTAGAGCATCTTCGCGAGCGAGGTCGAATCGCCGCGCGAGGCCTTGATGGCCTGGCCGGGCACGTCCCCGGTCCGCTCGATCTGGGGATAGAGCTTTGGGCCCGCGAGGATCTCGCCGGTGGTGAAGGTCCAGTCCTCGGAAAAAATGGCCTGCATCTGCGCGGCCGCGGGCCCGACGCAGCGGACCTGTGTGTCACGCCATTCCTTCGTATTGCGGGCGTTGCCGAGCCAGCGGTCGTCGATGCCGAGCCCGCCCGTGTAGGCGATGCGCCCGTCCACGACCAGGATCTTCCGGTGTGTGCGCCGCCCGAGCTTGTAAAACGCGAACAGTCGGACCGGACGGTAGGTGCGGACACGAACGCCCGCGTCTTCCATCTCCTTCTTCAGGCCCTTCAGACTGCTGCCCCACGCGTCGACCAGCAGGCGCACCTGGGCGCCGTTCTTTGCCGCCGCAATGAGCGCGTCGGCGAAGACGCGTCCGGCATGATCCGCCCGGAAGATGTAGGTCTCGAGGCAGACGCTCATCCGGGCCTCACGGATGTCGCCGGTCATCGCCGGAAAGATCTCGTCGCCGTTTTCCAGCAGAGTCACCGCGTTCCCGCCGACCATCGGCGTTCCGAACGCCTCGGCGGAGCGGCGGAAGTCGGGGTCCTCGACGGTGAACGGCTGGTCGAATCGGTAGACCTCCCGCTTCTCCTTGCCGACGATCGTCGAGACGATCGAACATCCGGTAAACGAAAGGGAAGCCGCGGCGAGGAGGACCGCCGGGAGGCCCCCGAGGAGTCCCCGCGTCCGCCGTCCTCGCATCGAGGATGAACAGATTCAAGAACCTTGCCTAAGACGAGGGCGAAAACGAGAGCTAGGTCCGCGAGGCCGCCGGCGGAGTCGGCCCGGTGTGGACGCGTCCCCGCTCCCAGCAGGATCCCGCCCACAGCCCGAGGATGAACAGGATCACGCCTGCCGCGCTCCGCAGCAGGACGCGAGTGCGGCGGTGCTTCCAGGGAGGCTCCGAACGGAAGGTCACCCGTGCGGCCGCCTCCTTGACCCCCTCGGCCTGGTAGGCCCGGAGGTCCAGGTGCAGATCGCGGGCCGACTGGTAGCGGTCGGCCGGATCCTTCTCGAGGCAGCGGAAGACGAAGCCCTGCAGCGCGGCGGGAATCTTCTCGGCCTCCGGGTGGCGCCGGGGATCGTCCCGAAGGACGGCGCCGAGCGTCTCGACGGGCGAGTCCCGCGCGAAGGCCCTGCGCCCGGTGAGCATTTCGTAGAAGGTGGCGCCGAGCGAGAAGATGTCGGTACGCGCGTCGATCGGCTTTCCGCGCACCTGTTCCGGCGACATGTAGCCGGCCGTGCCGACCAGGAACTGGGAGCTCGTGCCGCGGCCGTGCGTCGAATCGCCGGAGATCCCGGGCGTGCGCGCGGGCTGCTCGATCCGGGCGATGCCGAAGTCCAGGATCTTGGCGCGCCCCTCGTTCGTCAGGAAGATGTTGTCGGGCTTGATGTCGCGGTGAATGATTCCGCGGGCGTGCGCCGCGGCCAGGCCGTCGGCGACCTGCGCGGCGACGTCCAGCGCTTTGGGCGGCGCCAGCGGCCCGGTCTTGAGCCGATCGGCCAGAGATTCGCCCGACAGAAGCTCCGTCACGGCGTACGGAATGGTGCGGAACGTGCCCGTGTCGTGGATGGCCAGGATGTTGGGATGGTTCAGCGCGGCGACCGCGCGCGTCTCACGGTCGAAGCGCGCCAGGCTGTCGGCGTCGTGCGCGGCCGCGTCCGGAAGCATCTTCAGAGCAACCTCGCGGCGCAGACGCGTGTCCCGCGCGCGATAGACCTCTCCCATGCCGCCCCGGGCCAGGGGCGCGAGGACTTCGTAGGGTCCGATCTGCTCCCCATCCTGCAGCGGCATGCTCCGTAAGAATACCCGGTCGGTCGGCTACACTGCTCCTGCATGGAGATCTGGCTGATGCGGCACGCCGCCGCCGAGGAGCGCGCATCCTCGGGACGCGACCCGGACCGCACGCTCACCGAGGATGGACACCGGCGCGCGCGCGAAGTCGCCCGCGGCCTGGCGGAGATCGAGCCCGGGATCCAGCTGATCCTGACCTCTCCCTACGCGCGAGCGCGGCAGACCGCGGAGCCGGTGGCGCGGGCGCTGCGCCTGGCGGGCCGCGTCCGGGAGACGCAGGCCCTCGAGCCCGGGAGCGACCCCGAGGAGATCCTGGACGAGATCCGGTCGGAGAAGGTCGAAGGGGTCCTGCTGGTAGGCCACGAGCCGCACCTGGGCAGCCTGCTCGGCCGGCTCGTCGCCGGTCACCCGGGTCTGGAGATTCCGATGCGCAAGGCGGCGGTGGCGAGGCTGTCCTGGACCGGATCCGGACCGGCGATGCTCCGAGCCCTGCTTCCCTCGAAGATTCTGGCTCGACTCGGATCCGCGAAGGACTAGAGCGGGGTCAGGTCTGGTTTTTTCGGATTTCGGGCGCCCTTAGAAGAGTTGTTCGAAATCCGAAAAAACCAGACCTGACCCCAATCCGGTAGAATCCGCCCGCGCCGGGAACCGTCGGCGATTCCGAAGGGAGGAGCGGCATGGGCAAGCTCGGCCTCGGGTGTCTTCTCGTTCTTGTCGTGATCGTCGTGATCTGCGGGATCTCGTTCGCCGGCACCTACAACAAGCTCGTCGGGCTGGGACAGGAGGTCGACAAGTCGTGGTCCGAGGTCGAGAACCAGTACCAGCGGCGGGCGGACCTGATTCCGAATCTCGTCGCCACCGTGCAGGGAGCGGCCACCTTCGAGAAGGAAACGCTCACGGCTGTCACGGAGGCCCGCGCGTCGGTGGGACGCGCGACGATCACGCCGGGGCAGGCCCCGACGGATCCGGCGGCTCTCGCGAAGTATCAGGCCGCCCAGGATCAGCTGGGCGCCGCGCTGCAGCGGCTCCTCGTCGTCGCCGAGCGCTACCCGGAGCTGAAGGCCAATCAGAACTTCCGGGACCTCCAGGCGCAGCTGGAAGGAACGGAGAACCGCATCACCGTGGCCCGCGGCCGCTTCAACGACGCCGCCCAGCAGTTCAACACGGTGCTCAAGCGTTTCCCGACGAACATGATCGCCGGCCTCTTCGGGTTCAAGGAGCGTCCGTACTTCAAGGCGACGACTCCCGGAGCGGAGCAGGCGCCCAAGGTCCAGTTCAACTTCAACGCGCCGACGGCGGCGCCCGGCAACCCCGCGCCGACGGCAGCGCCCGCGCACTAATGTGCATGTCATAGGGGCGGGGAGGGGGGGCCGCGTCCCCGCCCGTCGTCCGGAATTCGGAGCGGCATGCCTCAGGGGCCGCCGAATTGGCCTCGTGACCGCCGTCGCGCTGGCGGCAGCCTTTGTCGCGCTCGCCGACCGCTACGACGCCCTGATTCCGGAGAAGCCGCAGCGTTACGTCACGGACCGCGCCAGCATCCTGCGCCCGGGACAGGCGGAAGCGCTGAACGCGAAGCTCGAGCAGTTCGAGAAGGACACGTCCAACCAGATCCTCGTCTGGATCGACAACAAAGTGCCCGAGGGCTTCACGCTCGAGGACTTCACGGTCCGCGCCGGGCAGAAGTGGGGCGCCGGCCAGAAGAAGGAAGACAACGGCGCGATCCTGTTCGTTTTCCCCGAAGATCGGAAGGTTCGCATCGAGGTCGGCTACGGACTGGAAGGCTCGATCCCGGACGTGACTGCCAAGCGAATCATCGACGACGAGATCGTCCCGCACTTCCGCAGCGGCGACATGGCCGGGGGCGTCGAGGCCGGGGCGAACGCGCTGATGGCCGCGGCCCGCGGCGAATACAAGGGCAGCGGGAAGACCGTGGACGAACGCCGGCGACGCAACCAACCGAACCTGGGAGGCTGCCTCCCCTGGATTTTCATCTTCGCCATCTTCGTGCTGCCCTGGCTTCTTCGCCGTCGGACCTATCGCACGCACGGGAGCCGGGGCTGGTGGACCGGCCCGTGGTGGTGGGGAGGCGGCGGGGGAGGGGGCTGGAGCGGCGGCGGCTTTGGCGGAGGCGGAGGCGGAGGCTGGGGCGGAGGCGGCGGCTTCAGCGGCGGCGGCGGATCCTTCGGCGGCGGCGGGGCATCCGGGAGCTGGTGACGTGAAGCGCTTCATAAACTTCGATTCGGACCGGATCGTGGCCGCGATCGCGGCGGCCGAGAAGACCACGTCCGGCGAGATCCGCGTTCACGTGACGCGGCGCAAACCCGACGACATCGAGGCCCGGGCGCGGCAGAGGTTCGAGAAGCTCGGAATGACGCGGACGAAGGGACGCAACGGCGTCCTGGTCTACGTGGCGCCCCGCGCGCGCCAGTTCCGCGTCATCGGCGACATTGCGATTCACGACAAGGTGGGAGACGCCTTCTGGTCGGCGGTCGCGGCGGAGATGGAGGCGCGCTTCCGCAAGGGAGAGTTCACCGAGGGCGTGATCGCCGCAGTGGGGCGGGTCGGCGAAGCCCTCGCCGCCCACTTCCCGCCGCTGCCCGGCGACGTCAACGAGTTGCCGGACTCGATCGACCGGGATTAGACGCGGCGTTCGACCCGGCGGGCGTCGGCGACGTCGTCAGCACGACGAACGCGTTTCGGAAGATGTTGCCCCCGGCCTTCGTCAGCGAGTAGCTGATGTCGGGATAGCTGCCGGGCGCTCCGTCCTTGAGGTGGCCGACCGAGTTGGAGATCGGGTTGGCCGCGGTGGTCATCGGGAAGGCGAAGCTCGGAGAGGCTTCGGAGTACGTCCCGGTCTTCACGGGCGCGCCCATGTAGTCGTAGATCGAGCGCACTTCGATGCTGGCCCCGTCCGCCAGCCCGCAGTCCTTGAGGTCCACCGCGACCTCGTCGAGATTCAGGAAGTTGGCGACGTAGACGTTGCACGATCCCGGCCGGTACTGGTTCTTGCGGACGGCCGTGTAGTTCTGCGAAGGCGTCTTGTCGTTGGGCAGGTAGACGTTGCCGTCGCCCGTATACCAGGAGGACTTGAAGCCGTTGGTCTCGTCGTCGCCCCTGACATCCTTCCCTTCGGCCACATCGGTCGGGCCCCAGTACGTGTTGTTGGTGAATGTGACGCCCTTGCGGCAAGGGTTGACGTGATTGCCGCGCTGCTGGAAGAGGTAGATCGGAGCGCGCTTGGCATAGAACTTGTCGGTCTCCGAGTACATCGACCGGAATATGAAGTTGCCGTCGACAGTGACATTCTCGCAACCGGCCGCGTAGTAGCCGGCCGTATAGAGGCCCCACCAGTTATTGGTGAGTTTCTGGTCCCGCGTGCCGAGCGTGGAGTTGTTGCTCGCCGAGCATCCGCCGGACAGCGTGCCGGCCATGAAGAAGTTTCCGTCGAAGACTTCGTTGCGGTGCATCGAGCAGGCGCAGGTGCCGTAGTCCTGGTAGGCCAGCGAGGATGCTGCGAAGCCCGGTATGAGGATGGCGCCGGAGACGATGCTGTTGATCATGGAGCTGACGGCCGGATCCGAGTCGTCGACTCCGGATTCGCAGCCGGGAAAGCGGCCCGACGCCTCCTGGCCGTTGCGCAGGTAGTAGGCGTGGCCTCCCACGCGCCGCACCTTTCCCGTGTCGTAAAGGAAACCGTAGTTGTAGCTGACGATCCCGTAGAACTCGACCGGGTTCGCGATGTCCGCCTTGAAGACATTCTCCGCCGTGTCGTGGATGACCCAGTTGACCAGGCGGTTCCCCCGCCCGTAGCTTTTCTTGCTGTTCGCGTTGATCCGAACGCCGGCGCCGAACCCCGGCAGGTCAAATTCGTTCGCGATCGCGTGCCGCCGCGGATCCCCGAAATAGGCGACTTCGAAGTCGTAGTAGTCGACATAGTTCGATTCGATCGCAACGCACTCGGCGGGCTTCTTCTGTTCGCCCTGGTCGCAGGCGATTCGGATCAGCGAGGTCGGAGTTTTCTGGTCGGGAGGGTAGGGACGGACAGTGATGCGCCGCTCGGGTTTTCCCTCCAACGTCGATCTCACCGAGGTGTAGAGACCCACCGACTGCGTCAGCGAGTAGTTCGCGCCGAGCCTTCCGTACACGGTGTCGCCCGGCTTGACCTTGCTGCTGGTGAGCGCATCCTGAATGCACCAGGGGTCCTCGAGCGTCCCTTTGCCGTGGCCGCAGGACGCCGTGGGAGCCATGAACCAATCGGTCACCCTGGCGGGAGCGGGAGGCGTCCTGTCGGGAGCGGGAGCCGTCGATGCGCCTCCGCTTCGCGGCGCCGCGGCGGGGGCGACCGCGGACGTCTTCGCATGCGCGGCAGCGTCGGGCGCGGGCTTCGGGCCCGGCGGCGGGGGCGCAGAGCAGGCTACGATCAGCGACAGGGTCAAAAGGGCGCGCTTCACGGTCCCTCCTCTCCTCAGGAAAAGACCATATCGCCACCTTTCAATTCCCGACTCAACTCATTGATTCTTCGAGGGCTTGACTTTCGCTCGAAAACCCTTATCATTCGCGGGCTTTATGTACGCCATCGTCCGCACCGGCGGGAAACAGCTGAAGGTCACCGCGGGTGACGTGGTCCGGATCGAGAAGCCGGCCGGCGAGAAGATCGCCAAGGGCGAGTCGCTCGCGCTCTCGGGCTCGAGCGTCATCCTCGTCTCGGGCGACAACGGGGTGCGCACCGGCGCGGATGCCCTGAAGGGCGTCAAGATCCAGGCGAAGGTTCTCGGACCGGTGCGGACCCGCAAGGTTCTGGTCTTCAAGAAGAAGCGCACCAAGCAGTATCGCCGGACCAAGGGCCACCGTCAGACGATGATCGAAGTCCGCATCGAAGCGATCGAAGGCTAGAGAGGCTCCCCCCATGGCTCACAAGAAAGGTCAGGGTTCTTCCCGCAACGGACGCGACTCGAACTCCCAGCGCCTCGGCGTGAAAGCGTTCGGCGGGCAGACCGTTTCCGGAGGGACGATCCTCGTGCGCCAGCGCGGAACCAAGTTCTTCCCGGGCGTCAACGTGGGCCGCGGGAAGGACGACACGCTCTTCGCCAAGGTCGCCGGCGTGGTGCGCTACCGCGACCGCGGGCGCTTCGGCCGCACGATCTCCGTCGAGCAGGCTCCAACCCTCTAGCGTGTAGCGGTCCGCTTCGCGGACCGGGGAAATGAGAGGGGAAGCCGCCACCGGACCCTCTCCCGACAATCGGCGCCGTTGATGTTCATCGATACGGCCGAGATCCACGTCAAGGGCGGAGACGGCGGCAACGGGTGTGTCGCGTTCCGCCGGGAGAAGTTCGTCGCCAAGGGAGGTCCCTCCGGCGGCGACGGCGGGCATGGCGGCTCCGTCTGGGCCGTGGCCGATCCGGCCTACAACACGCTCTACCATCTGCGGCATCAGAACTCCTATCGCGCGGGCCGCGGCGAGCACGGCATGGGCTCGAACCGGCACGGAAAGAGCGGCGAGGACGTCGAGGTGCGGCTGCCGCTGGGCTCCGTCCTGACGGACGTGGAGAGCGGCGAGCAGGTGGCCGACCTCGTCAAGAACGGAGAGCGGGTTCTCCTGGTCCGGGGCGGCAACGGCGGCTGGGGGAATCAGCACTTCGCCACGCCCACCCGGCAGGCGCCGCGCTTTGCCAAGCCGGGTCTGCCCGGTGAGGAGCGCCGCCTCGGCATCGAGCTCAAGCTCCTCGCCGACGTCGCGATCATCGGTTTCCCCAACGCCGGCAAATCCACACTGATCTCGGCCATCTCGGCGGCGAAGCCCAAGATCGCGGACTATCCGTTTACGACGCTCGTGCCGCACCTGGGCGTCGTGACCTCGCACCATGACACGCGCACGCTGGTCGTCGCCGACATTCCGGGCCTGATCGAGGGCGCGCATCGCGGCGCAGGCCTCGGCATCCGGTTCCTCAAGCACGTCGAGCGCTGCCGGCTGTTGTGTCACCTCGTCGACGCCTCGGCCTCCGGCGACGCCGAGAAGGACGTCGCGATCCTCGAGGAGGAGCTCGTGCGGTTTTCTCCGGAAGTCGCGAAGCGCCCGCGCCTCCTCGTCGCTTCCAAGTGCGACGCCGTGTCGGATCCCGCGCGGCTCGCTTCGATCCAGGCCGCCGCCGAGCGACGCGGGCTGCCGTTCTTCGAGATCTCGGGAGCCACGCATTCCGGGCTCGAGGCTCTCGTCGGCGAGATGTTCCGGCAGGTGGCCGAAGGGTCCCAAGTCCCGAGTCCCAAGTCCCAGGAGAGCCCCGACCTGGGACCTGGGACCTGAGACCTGGGACTACACTTTTCCATGCGCATCGGAGTCTTCGGCGGCACGTTCGACCCCGTCCACAACGGGCACGTGATTCCGATCGAAGCCGCCGCGATGAAGTTCCAGCTGCGGCGCGTCCTCTACGTGCCGGCGCGCCTCTCGCCCCACAAGGACGCGTCGCCCACCGACGCGCGCCACCGTGTCGCGATGCTGGCGCTGGCGATCCAGGGCCGGTCCGACTGGACGATCGACCTCCAGGAGCTGGACCGAGAGCCTCCTTCGTACACGATCGACACGCTGCGCGTGATCCAGGCGCGGCATCCGGGCGACGAGCTCTGGCTCCTCATGGGCACCGACATCCTCGCGGGATTCGACCGGTGGAGACAGCCTGAAGAGATCCTGAAGATCGGCCGCATCGCGGCCTTCGAGCGGGAGCCGTACGCGGCTTCGGCCGTGAAAGTGCCGCCGGTTCCGGGAATCGCCGATCGCCTGTCCGTTTTCGACGTGGGATCAGTTAGAATCTCTGCGACGGACATTCGGAACGACCTCGCGGCCGGAAAGAGCATCGCGGGGCGGGTTCCGGGGCCGGTCGCGGAGTACGTTACGAAGCAGGGCCTCTACAAGCTGGAGACGCCCAGGCGTTGAAACCCGGCTTTACCTCCCAGGACAAGGTCCGCGAGGGGCTCATGGCCGCGCTCGACCGCAAGGCCGCGGCGGTTCTTGTCTTCAACCTGACCGAGTTGACCACGATGGCGGACTACTTCGTGCTGTCCACGGCCCGCTCGGATCGGCAGGCGCGCGCCATCGCGGACGCCATCGCCGAAAAGCTGGGGCCGGCGCACTCGGTCGAGGGAATGTCCGTCGCCAACTGGATCCTCATGGACTACGGCGACGTGGTCTTCCATGTCTTCCAGGAAGAGGCGCGCAAGTTCTACGCCCTCGAGCGGTTGTGGGGCGACGCGCCTAACGAGACCGGGATCTTCCAGAGCAACGGTACTGCCTAAGCGGCGGCTCGACGCCGCCGGACGGGAGCCGGCGGCCGAGAAGTGAGGCATCCCATGGCTAAGAGCACCCGGGGAAGCCTCAAGTCGCATTTCAAGACTCGCAACCGGGCGCTCGCCCGGGAGATCGAGGCCCTCGGACGCGCCGCGGACCTTCCGTCCACGATCCTGATTCTCGGCGAGAGCGGCACCGGCAAGGACCGCCTCGCGCGCGCGATCCACGACGTCTCCGAGCGGGCCTCGCGTCCCTTCGTCCGCGTGGACGCCGCCAACCTGTCCGACGAGCTCTTCGAGAGCGAGCTCTTCGGGCACGAACGCGGAGCCTTCACCGGCGCGATCTCGGCCAAGAGGGGGCTGCTCGAGGTCGCGGAGGACGGAACGGTCTACCTCGACGAGGTGTCCTCGCTGTCGCCGGCCGCGCAGGCGAAATTCCTGCGCGTGCTCCAGGAGAAGAACTTCCGGAGGCTCGCCGGCGTGACGACGCACCCGTTCCGCGCTCGCCTCATCGTGTCCTCGCGGCGCGATCTGGCCGCGCTCGTTGCACAGGGCGCTCTTCGCGACGACTTCTTCTATCGCATCGACGTGGTCTCTCTACGGCTGCCGCGGCTGTCGGAGCGGACCGAGGACATCCTTCCGCTGGCCCGCGAGTTCGCGCGACGCGCCGCGCGTGCCTACGAGCGTCCCGCGCGGACCTTCACGAAGGAGGCCGAGCAATCGCTGCTGCGCCATCCCTGGCCGGGCAACGTCCGGGAGCTCCTCCACGTCGTCGAGAAGGCCGTGCTCTCGGCGGAGAGCGCCGAGATCGGTCCCGAAGATCTCCCGGCCGGCGCGCTGGGAGCTCCCGAGTCTCTCCTCGCCGCCGCCGTCGAAGGGCGCTGGACGCTGCGCGCGTTGACAGACGCCTACATCGACGAGACGCTGCGCCGCGCCGGCGGCAACCGGACGCTCGCCGCCAGGCGGCTTGGCGTCTCCCGCAAGTTTCTCTGGGAAAGAGAGAAGAAATAACCGAGATTCAGCCGCGGTTAAGTGACGGGAATCGCTGGACTTCATTTGAAAAGCGAGTATCATCGGCGATCCAAAAGTTGGCCCCTCGATTGCTAAGAGGGGGGCGCGAGAAAAGGAGAGCGACGAATGCCCTCGACAGCGGCCAAGGCCGTCCGGATGAGCAAGAAGGACATGGAGAAATACCGCCGTCTTCTGGAAGAGAAGAAGGCGACTCTCTCCGTGGACATCGCGAAGACCCGCAGTGCCGAGGAAGAGACGTCGGAAGAGCTGACCCAGGACATCGCCGACAAGGCGGTCTCCTCGTACACCCGTGAGTTCCTGTACTCCCTGACGGACGGCGAGCGTTCGACGCTTCTCCAGATCGACGACGCGATCGGCCGGGTCGACGACGGCTCGTACGGGTTCTGCGTCAACTGCGGCCAGACCATGGCCGAGAAGCGCCTCACGGCGGTCCCCTGGGCGCCGTACTGCGTCGACTGCCAGGAGCTTTCCGAGAAGGGGATGCTCCCGAACTGACCTGCCTTCAAGTTCCTTGCTCACTGGGGCCCCCGTTGGAACGCCGACGAGGGCCCTTTCTTATCCGTATACCGTGTGATGCCGGCGGCCGCACTTCTGCTCCTCGCGCTCGCTTCGAGTACGCCGGAGCCGGTCGGTGGCTTCGAAGTCATGCCGGTTCCCGAGTGCTTCGACCGCCTTGCTCTCGACCCGTCCAATCCGGCCGTCCTTTTCGGCTACTCCTTCGATCCGGCCAAGCTTCACCGCTCGAACGACGGCGGCGTGACCTGGTCGAGGCTGACGGCGCCCGGGCAAAAGCTCGCCTCGATCGTCGTCAGCCCGGCCATCTCGTCCACGGTCTACGCGGTCGCGAACGGCTTCTGCGTCAGCCACGACCGCGGCCAGACGTGGGCGAGATCCGGCGAAGCGCCGTCCGATCTGAACGGAGACCTCGTCGTCGATCCCTTTTCCCCTCAGCAGCTGTACGTCGCGAGCAACGCGGTTCGCGGGGAGACGATGTTCGGCGAGATCTGGTACTCCCCGGACGAGGGAATTCACTGGACTCGCCGGGATTCCGGCATTCCCCTCGATGCGCCTCCCAGCTCTCTGTTCCCGATCGTCGCGGATCCGTACCGCCCCGAGGTCTTCCTCATCGGGATCGGGACGGGCGTTTACGCGACCTCCGACGGCGGCGAAAACTGGCAACTCCTGAGCGCGGATCCCGTCCGCCCCGTCGGGTTCGACGGCGGCTCGTCCGACGTCGTCTGGGGCGCGGACTACAGCCGGAGTCGCCGGTCGTCAGCACGGACGCCGGGCGCACGTGGACCCGGCGCCCCATCGAGTGCTGTCCGGATCCGAACCCGCACGTCTCCCTCATCCTGAGGGAAGTCGTGCCCGACCCCGTATCGCCCGGCGTTGCCTATGCAATCTTCATCCATTCCCAGCCGTTTCTGTACCAGGACGACTTGCTACAGATAGCGCCTAACACCGGGTGGATTTCCCTACGCGGCGGGAGGACCTATCCGCCCGCGGGTTTCCGAGACGTGGCGATCCATCCGGTTGGTCCAACGGTCTGGGTGAGTGCGTGCGGGGGGGAGCCCGTGGTCTACCGTCGCGGGCCGCGCCCGACGATCGAGCGATCGCCCATCGTCTCGCCTCGCGGGCCGCGTCCGACGACGGAGCTACCGGTCCGCTGAGGCCCGCCTCGGGCCTCCCGTGCGGGCTCGCCTTCCCGCCGCCGTCCGATAGACTCCGCTCGTGCCGAAGGAGAGGTTCTCCGAGAAGGCGATCCCGCGCTTCGACGACGCGCCGTCGGCGGTGCTCGTGACGGGCGATGTGGAGTTTTTCGTCGAGGAGGCGGCGACGAAGGCGCGCGAGATCCTGGGCGGAGCCGACGCGGAGGTCCTCCGGTTCGACGACGACGCGCCCGCGGAGGCGGTCTCGGACGCGCTCCTGAACCGATCGCTTTTCTCACCGAAGCGGATCGTCGAGCTCGACGTGTCGCGGCTGCTGGGCACGGAGACGCCCGGGAGGCTCCTCTCGCAGGCGCTGGAGGCCTGGGAGAGGGGAGGACCGGCCGGGAGGCGCGAGGCGTTCAAGAACGCGCGGGCGCTGCTGTCGGCGCTGGACGTGCCTCCCGGGGGAAGTCCCGAAGATACGGCCGAGGCGGTGGGGAAGCGGCTGCGCAAGAAGAACGAGGCGGAGCTCCTGGCCGAGATTCTCCGGGATATGCCGGATGCGAGGAGCGGCGGCGACGCGATTCTCAAGTCCGCGCTGCGGGGCCTCGTCGCTCGCGGGGAAAACGACGGCACGGTGGCGCTTCTGACGGCGATCGCGCCGCCGGCCGGCGTGGATCTGGTTCGGGAGATCGTCGACAAGGGCCTGGTGCTGGAGACGTCTGTCGGGGACGCGCCCGAGGAGGCGTTGCGGCGCCTCGCGGCGGCGCGCGCGAAGGAGCGTGAGGTCGTCATCGAGCCGGCCGCGATCACGCGCCTTCTGACGTTGACGGACGCCCGGCCGCTGCCGTTTTCGTCGGAGCTCAACAAGCTCCTGGAATGGGCCGGCAAGGGCGGACGGATCCGGGCTGCCGACATCGAGGCCAACGTCGAGGACGAGGCCTCCGAGGACATCTACGGGCTTTACGACGCGATCGGCCGGCGCGACGCCGGGGACGCGCTGGCGCGCCTCGAACGGCTCCTCTCGGGTCGCGAGGTGCGCGCCGGCGACCGCGAGCTGTCGACGGACGAGATGTGGCCGATCCGATTCTTCGGGATGCTCTCGAGCGAGATCCGCCGCATGCTCCTGATCCGTTCGCGGTTGGAAGAGTCGGGCCAGGGCTCGTTCGACGCGTCGATGTCGTACCAGGCGTTCCAGGCGCGCGTCCTGCCGCGACTGCTCGCCCCGGCGGTGCCGTTCGGACGCTCCCCGTTCGAAAGCGAGCGTGGGGGAGCGCACCCGTTCGCGCTTTTCTCGGCGGCGCGGCGCTCCTCCCGCTTCAGCGCGGCGGAGCTGGCGCGGGCGCTGGCCCGAGCCGCGGACGTGGACGCGGCGCTGAAGAATTCGTGGTCTGCGCTGGAGACCTTGTCGGCCTACGTCGGAGACTTGATCGCCGGAAAGTGAAAACGCGGGGGGCGGCCACCCCTGAGGGGTGCCGCCCTGTCTCGATGGAAGGCGTCGGTCTCTGACCTAATATACGGAGCCCGATGGCAGAGAGTTTCAGAATCGATCTGGCGGGCCGAACTGCCCTGATCACAGGGGGTTCGCGGGGCATCGGGCGCGCGACGGCGGACCTGCTCGCGCGCGCCGGGGCTCGCGTGGCGATCAACTACGTTCGCGACGAGTCCGCGGCCAACGGCGCGGTCCGCGAAATCCGCGCCGCGGGCGGGGAGGCGATGGCCTTAGCCGGGGACGTGTCCGACGAAGCCGTCGCGCGCCAGCTCGTGCGCGACGTCGTCGCCGCGTGGGGTCGCCTCGACATCCTCATCAACAACGCCGGCATCTGGGACGAGGACGTGGCGGGGCGCGGGGACGTGGCCGTGTGGGACCGCACTTACGCGGTCAACCTTCGCGGGTCCTACCTCGTCACGGATGCCGCGGTTCCGCACCTCGAGAAGCACGGCGGCGCGATCGTGTTCGTCTCCTCCACGGCGGGCCAGCGCGGCGAGGCGCGGCACTCGGCCTATGCGGCCTCCAAGGGCGCGCTGATTTCGTACACGAAGTCCCTGGCCGCGGAGCTGGGCCCGCGAGGCATCCGCGTCAATGCGGTCGCGCCCGGCTGGGTGGACACGGACATGTCCCGCGCATCGCTCGACAATCCGATGGAGCGGGCCGAGATCGAGAAGCTGATTCCGATCGGCCGCGTCGCGTCCGCCGCCGACATCGCGGGACCGATTCTTTTCCTCGTCTCGGACCTGGCGAGGCACCTGCAGGGAGAGATTCTCAACGTCAACGGCGGCAGCGTCCTCGTCGGATAGCCGGATGGAGAAGCTGGACCGGCGCGACGTCCGCTTCGTCTTGTTCTGCCTGGCCGCGATCGCGGTCTGCGCGACGGTCAGCGGGGCCCTGTTCCGGCGCGCGTTCCCCGAGGCCTCGATCGAGTTCAAGGTCAACCGGAATCAGGCGCGGATTCTGGCGGAGAAGTTTCTCGAGGGCCGCGGCCGGGACCTGAAAGGCACCAAGTTTGCCGGGCAGTTCGACGTCGACGAGGCGCCCAAGGTCTATCTCGAGCGCGAGCTCGGGCTCGAGCGCGCGAGCCCGCTCTACGGCACCGTGGCCAGGATCTGGCAGTGGAGGATGCGCTGGTTCCGCTCCGGCGTGAAGGAAGAGGAGCGCGCCACCTATTCGCCGCTCGGCGACCTGATCGGCTACGAATCGGTCCTGAAGGAGGACGCACCCGGCGCCCGCCTCGACGAGGCGTCGGCGCGCGCGATCGCCCTCGCATTCCTCGCCGAGCGCGGGCACCCCGAGGCGTCTCTGGTGCCCATCGAGGCCTCGCCGAAGTCGCGTCCGAATCGGAGGGACTGGACGTTCGTGGACGAGAAGGCCGGCGTCAAGCTCGTCGACGCCACGATTCGCTACGAAACGACGGTGTCCGGAGACCGCGTGACGGCGTTCGAGGAGTCCGTCCACGTGCCGGAGGCGTGGACGCGCGACTACCACCGGCTGCGCTCCAAGAACGACGCGGCCGGGCAGATCGCGACGGCCGGCCTCGTCCTGACCGTTCTCGCGATGCTCTTCGTCCTGATCGAGAAGATCCGCCGCAAGGACGTGCCCTGGCGCCTGGTCGCGGCGTTTGGCGTCATCGGATTCGTCCTGGCGCTCCTGTCGTTCGCGAACGATCTGCCCCTCACGCTCTTCTCCTACGACACGGCGAGCCCGCTGTCCGCGTACCTCACGAATCAGGTCATCCTGGGCATCCTGGGGGCGCTCGGCACGGGCGCCGGCATCGCGTTCGTCGTCGCGGCGGCGGAGCCGATTTACCGCGAGCGTTTTCCGAGCCAGATCTCCCTGGGCGCCGCGTTCTCGTTCCGGGGTCTCCAGACGAAGGCGTTCTTCCGGAGCGTCCTGCTCGGCTACGCTCTGGCCGCATTCTTTTTCGCCTATCAGGCGGTCTTCTACGTCGTGGCGGCGCATTTCGGAGCCTGGGCGCCCGCCGACGTTCCCTACAGCGACATGCTGAACACGGCCCTCCCCTGGGCCACCGTGCTGCTGATCGGGTTTCTCCCGGCGGTCTCCGAAGAGGGGATCTCGCGGATGTTCTCGATCTCATTTCTCGGCCGGTTGGGTCTCTCCCGCTGGATCGCGGTCGCTCTTCCGGCCTTCATCTGGGGTTTCGGACACTCGACCTATCCCAACCAGCCCTTCTACATCCGCGGGCTCGAGGTGGGCATGGCGGGGGTGCTGATCGGATTCCTGATGCTCCGATTCGGCGTCGTGCCGCTGCTGGTCTGGCACTTCACGGTGGACGCCATCTACACGGCGCTGCTGCTCCTGCGCTCCCAGAACGCGTACTACGTGATCTCGGGCGCGATCGCGTCCGGGATCCTGCTCCTGCCGCTGCTCATCTCGCTTTTGTTGTACGCGCGACGAGGAGGCTTCCTGTCAGCGGCCGGACTCTCGAACGCCGACGCGGGATCGGTTCCCGCGCCTCCGGAAGAGGCGGTCCCGCTCGCCGAAGTCCCCGACGTGCGGCCGCTCTCACCCGGCGTCCTTGCAGTCATGGGAGTCACGGCGCTGCTCCTGGTGGCGTCCCTGTTCATACCCACGGACGCGCCTGAGGCCCTCGTCGAAGACGCGACCGGGCGCGTGGTGGCGGAAGCGACGGCGCGGCGGTTTCTCCAGGTCAACGGCGTGGATCCCGCCCGCTGGCGGAGCGTGAGCTACACAGGCAAGGGATTCGCCGACGACGAGGAGGTCCGCGAGGTCCGGCCCCAGGACCATGGCGGAATCCCGGGGTTCTCCGAAGCCGCAGCTCGATATGTCGTCCAAAAGGGAGGCCCCGAGGGGTTTCGCCGGCTCGCGGAGGGCCGCCTTCCGCTGGCCTGGTGGGTGGTGCGCTTCTTCCGGCCCGAGCAGAAGGAAGAATGGAAGGTCTTAATCGACGCCCGCCGCGCTCGTGTGGCGGCCTTCGTCAATCCGGTTGCGGAGGACGCGTCGGCGGCGCCGCCGCCATCCTCGGAGTCGGCGTCCCGGCGTGCCCTCGATGCGGCGCGCAAGCTCGGCTATCCCGCAGACGAATACTCCGTCCTGGAGGTGGGAACCGAGAAGCGGCCGAAGCGCGTGGATACCACAGTCGTGCTCGAGGCCAAGGCCGGAGTCGGGCAAGCGCGGCCCCGGCTGACGGCGGTCTTCCACGGCCCGCGGCTGGCGTTCTTCCTCCCGACGATCCATGTCCCCGAGAGCTTCCTGCGCGAATACCGGAAGACGTCGTCGGGGGATTCATTCCGGCTCGTCATCCGGATCGTCGCGGGAGGAGCGTTGCTCGCGGTCGTGGTCATCGTGTTCGTGCGGCTCGTGCGCGCGCGCGGAATCCGTTTCAAGGAGGAGTCGAAGCCTCTCCTCTGGACGGCGGCGATCGCGGCGGCCGGAATGGCCAACGGAATCCCCGCGATCTTTCGCCGGTATCCGACCGACACGCCGCTGATCCTCTTCCGCTTGACGGTGGCGGTGTCGCTGGGTCTCTCGTTCCTGTTTCTCCTGCTGATGGCGTTCGTCGGCTTCTCGTTGATCTCGGGCGCCCGTCCCGGTTGGACCGCGGCGCTCCGGCGGAAGGGAACCCTCGGGGACGCCTTTCTGCGGGCGGCCATCGCCGCCGCCGGCGCGGCGGGAGTCGCGCGTTGGGCCCGCGTGATCTTCTCCCGCGTGCCGTCGCTCTACGAACCGGATCCGTCGCTTCCCGGCAGCCTCGAGACGAAGTTTCCGTCCATCGACGTTCTCTGGTCGACCGGCCGCGGGATCTTCTTCCTGGCGGCTCTCGCCGCGGTCGCCGCGCTCGCCTTGCGGGGCCGGTTCTTCCAGACGACGCTGGGGCGTCTCGCCGGCGCGGCGGCCGTGCTCGTTGCGCTGCTGCCGTCGGGATTCCATTCCTTCACCGAGTTCGTCACCGATGCCCTCCCGACCGTCCTCGGCGCGGTCTGGCTGGCCGCGGCCGCCGCCCTGCTCCTCCGCGACCATGCCGCGGCCTGGGTCCTCTTCGGCCTCTTCTCCCTCGGCCTGCGGGACGCGACGGACCTCGCGGCCCAGCCGGCCGCCGTGGACCAGGCCTCGGCCGGAGTCGCGGTCCTGCTCCTGGCCGGCGCCGCGGTGGCCCTGCTGGCGGGGCGGAGGGACCGGGCGATCCCCCACCCTTACCCTCTCCCCCCGACGGGGGGAGAGGGGACTCGAGAGTTCCCTCTCCCGATCGGCGAGGAGCAGGGTGAAGGGAGTCCTACGACCCCGTCGAGTGGTAGCGCCTGACGCCCGAGCTCCAGGCCAAGAGAGCCACGGCCACCGTGGTCGCGGCGACCAGCGGCACTGCCCAGAACTCCTTGAGGAACTCCCCGCGTCTCAGGAATCGCACCGTCGGATAGAACGACGCGAAGGCGAACGGGATGACGAAGGACAGCGCAAACCGGATCCACGCGTCGTAGATCGACAGCGGGTAGCGGCCGAACTGCATGAGGTTGAAGATCGGCGGCACGATTCCGATGCGGTCTTCGATCCAGAACGAGGTCGCCGAAAGACCCACGAAGATCGCCAGGTAGATCACCGCTCCGCACAACGCCCAGATCACGAACAGCACGAAGTCGAGCGGGCCCCAGGAGAGGTCGAGCCGGTTCGCGGCCCAGATCACCGCGGCGAGACCGGTCACCGTTTCCTGCAGCGATTCCAGCCGGAACGCTTCGAACAGCACCTGGAAGACCGACGAGACCGGCCGGACCAGGACACGGTCGAAGCGCCCTTCGATCAGATATCGGTCCGGAAACATGTAGAGGTTCCAGGACAGCACATTGAAGATCCCGAGCGGCACGAGGGAGAAGCCGTAGAGAAACACCATCTCTTCGAACTTCCAGCCCTTCACCGCCGGGACCCTCGAGAAGACGATCAACAGGAATCCGAACGACGCGGCCGTGCCGAGGAACGAGGCGAGAACGCTCGAGAAAAAGTCGAGCCGGTACTCCAGGCGCGCCTTGGCGTACTGGGCGAAGTACAGGCCGAAGAGACGGGCGTGGCGGGCGAGGGTGCGCGCGATTGCCATTCCTCAGCCCCCCTGGATCGTGATTCGGCGCGAGGAGCGGCGCCATGCCACGTGCCCGAGCCACAGGAGCGCCACCGTCCAGCCTGCCTGCAGCGCGAGCAGACGAAGGGCCTCGAGCCCCGCGGCCTTGCCGAGGTACAGGATCGCCGGGGTGAAGTTGATGTGCGGAAACGGAGACCACAGGAGGATCGTCCGCAGAGGCTCGGGAAAGAGCGTCGTCGGGATGAGAAGCCCCGACAGAAGCTCCAGGACGAGGAACTTCGCCCGGAGGATTCCGAGGATGGACTTCGAGCGGATCGCGACGAGCCCGACGAGGAAGTTCAGCGCTGCTACCAGAAAGAACGACAGGATCGCGGACAGCAGAAACAGCCCGCCGGCCGCGAGCGACGCCGGGGGCTTCAACGGAAAGATCAGGCCCAGGACGACCGAGATCGGGATCGAGAAGAGGACCGCGCGAAAGGCGGACTGGCCGGCGGCGTCCGCGATCATTACCAGCTGGAAGTCCACCGGGCGGATCAGGTTCATCGCCAGGCGCCCTTCGGTGACCTGCGTGCCGAGGTCGCGGTCGATCTCGTTGAAGTAGAAGGAGCGGATCGCCCAGCCCACGGCGACGTACGTGACCATCTCCGAGAGGGTCATCCCGCCGACCGTCTGTCCCGTGTTGCGGAAGACCGCGCGCCACAGGAAGTAGTAGACGGCGACGTTGAAGACGTACGTCAGCACGCCCACGTAGTAGCGGGCGCGGTAGGCCAGCATGTTCATGAAGCCGACGCGGGCGAACGGGAGGGCGGAGCGCCAGCCGGGCGATGCGGGGGCGACGGCGGCGCTCACGCGTCCGATCCCTTTGTCATCCCGAGCGCAACGAGGGATCCCGTCCAGAGCGGGCCGTGGCGGCGTTGAGTGACGGGATCCCTCGGGCCTTCGGCCCTCGGGATGACAAGCCTCACGGGGGCGACGGCAGCGCTCACGAGATGCCCTCCTGGTAGATTCGTTTGACGACATCCTCGATCTCGGGCTCCTCGATCGTCAGGTCCGAGACGTCGAAGCGGTTGACGATCTCCTTGACCGCGGTGGCCGGTGAGATCTCGCGACGGTCGAGGTCCAGCCGGAACCGGTTGGTCGCGACCTCTCGGATCGTGCGGCCGTTGAACTGGAGCTCCGACGGATCCGGTGCGTGCTTGACGTCGAAGACGATCGAGGTCACCGGCAGGATCCGATCCCTCAGGGCGTTGAGCGCGCCGTCGAAAAGGAGCCGGCCGTGGTCGATGACGATGACGCGTTTGCAGAGCGTCTCGATGTCGGCGAGGTCGTGCGTGGTCAGCAGCACGGTCGTTCCGTCGCGGCCGTTGATCTCCTGCAGGAACTCGCGGACGTTGGCCTTGGCGACGATGTCGAGGCCGATCGTGGGCTCGTCGAGGAAGAGCAGGGGAGGACGGTGGAGAAGCGACGCGGCGAGATCGCAGCGCATTCGCTCGCCCAGGGAGAGCTTCCGCACGGGCTGGTGCAGGTACGCGTTCACACCCAGAACCTTGTCGAAGAGCGCCATGCGCTCGCGGTACTGGGCGTCGGTCAGGCCGTAGATCTCCTTGAGGAGGCGGAACGATTCGACCACCGCGATGTCCCACCAGAGCTGCGTGCGCTGGCCGAAGACGACGCCGATCGTGGCGACGTAGCGCGTCCGGTCGCGGTACGGCACGAAGCCGTTGCAGACGATCTCGCCCGACGTCGGCGTCAGGATGCCGGTCAGCATCTTGATCGTCGTGGACTTGCCGGCCCCGTTGGCGCCGATGTAACCCACCATCTCGCCCGGCGCGATCGAGAACGTCACGCCGGAGACCGCCGTTACCGGCATGGTCGTGCGCTTGACCAGGGACTTCAGGGCGCCGGCCAGGCCTTCCTCGCGGCGGAACGTCTTGAAGATCTTGGTCAGCCCCGAGACACGGACGACGGGCTCGGTCACCTCGCGAGCTCCAGGGCCCGGGCGTAGATCTCCCGGGAGGGGCGGCCGGCCCGGCGCGCGATCTCGCGCGAAAGAGTCTTCAGGGCCATCCCCGCAGCCAGCGCTTCCCGGATCGACGCATCCACG
The DNA here is from genome assembly GCA_963733815.1 of uncultured Acidobacteriota bacterium. Lineage (GTDB taxonomy): Bacteria > Acidobacteriota > Thermoanaerobaculia > UBA5066 > Gp7-AA6 > DAHUXD01. Next base: position 558,850 of record CAVTEG010000009.1, read on the forward strand.
TCCACCGCGGAGGTCTCTTCTCGCTGCGGAGAACCTTCGACGACGACCGTGATCTCACCGCGGCTGCCTCCCCGTCCCGCGACGGTCCGCGCGAGGTCCGACAGCGTGCCGCGCAGCGTCTCCTCATGGAGCTTCGTCAGCTCCCGCGCCACGCAAGCGCGCCGCGGCCCCAGGATGCGGGCCGCGTCGGCGAGAGACTCGGCGATGCGGTGCGGGGCCTCGAACCAGACGAGCGTCTCGCGGCGGCGGGAGATCTCCTCCAGGAGGCGGCGCCGCTCCCCGGCGCGCGCCGGCAGAAAACCGAGGAACAGATGGGGCACGGCGGGCAGCCCCGAGACTGCCAGCGCGGATGCCGGAGCCGAAGGCCCCGGCACCACGAGCACCGGGAATCCCGCGGACGCAGCCGCGTCGACCAGGCGCGCCCCCGGGTCCGAAAGGGCGGGCATTCCGGCGTCGGAAACGAGAGCGACGGTTTCGCCGCGGCCGAGCCGCTCGAGGAGCTCCTGGACGCGCGATCCTTCGCGCGGCGCGGGACAGGAGACGCGGCGCCCGGGAATGCCGAAGCGCGCGGCGAGCTTCGCCGTCACGCGCGTGTCCTCGCAGAAGATCGCATCGGCCTCGGCGAGCGCGCGCGCTCCCCGCGGGGACAGATCCTCCAGGTTCCCGATGGGCGTTCCCACGACCAGGAGCCGCCCGGGTGTGTGCGCGTGACTCACGGGGAACGAGAAAAATAGCACGGAGCGCGCGGGTATCATTCGGGCGTGCGGATCGCAGCCTGCGCGGTGTTGTGCCTGGCCTTCCACGCGCCGGCGGAGGAGATCGTGGACCGCATCGCGGCATCCGTCAACGACATGGCGATCCCCGAGAGCGAGGTGCAGAAGGCCATGGTCGTGTCGGCGCTGGCGCCGGAGCCGAACGAGTCCGCCGAGGCCTTCCGGGCGCGTGTCCTCGACGCGTTGATCGACCAGCACCTCGAGTACGAGGACGCCGTGCGCTTCGGCCCTCCGCCGCCCAACGCCACGGACATCGCGGACGCGATGAAGAAGCTCGAGGACCGGATGCGCGCCGAGGGGAAGGACCCCCGGACCGAGTACGCGAAGGCGGGCCTCACTCCCGAGGACATCCGCGCGTCCATCGACCGCCAGCTCGTGATCCAGAAATACCTGCGCGAACGCTTCGCGCCGATGGCCTACGCGACCGAGGAGCAGGCGCGCGAGGAGTACGAAAAGCGCTTCGTGCCCGAGATGCAGACGAGCGGACAGCCCGTGCCGCCTTTCGACGAGGTCGCGGAGGCGATGCGGCAGCGATACTCGGCGCGCGCCTTCGACGACGAAGTCGCGAAATGGCTGAAGGACCTTCGCCAGAAGTCGCGGATCTCGATCTATCGGATTCCTCCGGTCATCCCGGCCGATCGCACCCCCGTGGTCGTCTCACGTGCTCCCACTCCGGCGGCGGCGAAGGGAGCAGCGACTCCTTCGCCCTGACCACCGGTCACCATCGAGAGGCTCGGATGCCGGTTATGATTTCCGCCGTGATGCGCGGACGCCTCGGCATCCTGCTCGCGACGCTCGGCGCCGCGGCTTCCTTCGCGCTCGCGGAACCCGGGTCCCCTCCACACGCGGAGCGCGACGTCCTCGTCCCGATGCGAGACGGGGTGAAGCTCCAGGCGGACGTGCTGCGGCCCGCCGCGACGGGCCGATTCCCGACGCTCGTGTACCGGACGCCCTACGACCGCAGACGCTCCGAAGAAAACGAGGTCGTCAACGAGGCGCTCTCCCGCGGCTACGCCGTCGTCCTTCAGGACGTGCGGGGCCGATACGGCTCCCAGGGAGACTTCGTTCCCTACGCGAACGAGGGCCGGGACGGCTACGACACCATCGAGTGGGCGGCCGCCCAGCCCTGGTCCACCGGAGACGTCGGGACGTTCGGCTTGTCCTATCCGGGCGCGGTGCAGTGGCTCGCGGCCGTCGAATCACCGCCGCACCTGAAAGCGATGGTCCCGGCGATGACGTTTTCCTCGCCGCGAAACTTCTTCTACGCCGGCGGGGCCTGGGATCTGTCCTGGCTCGCGTGGATCTGGAACAACATCGCGCCCGACGCGAGGGTGCGCCGGAACCTGCCCGGACCGCGCACGGGACGAGAAGCTCGGGACGCATGGAAGCGTCTGGAAAAGGAGTTGCCGTTTCGCGTTCCCCTCGCCGACGTGCCCGAGCTGAAGGACGCCGCGCCCTACTATTTCGACTGGCTCGCCCACCGGCCGGGGGACGCCTGGTGGGACTGGGCGGACCTGCGCGGTCGCTACGGGAAGGTCCGCGCCGCGGTGCTGAACTTCTCCGGCTGGCACGACGAAGCGTACGGGCCGGAGGGCGCCACGACGAATTTCCTGGGACTTCTGGCGGCGCGCGCGGGGGAGGCCGATCCGCGCGCGGAGCTGGTGCTCGGTCCCTGGACCCACGGCGGGGAGGATTCCGACCGCTCGGGCGAGCGGGTCTTCGGTCCGCAGGCGGTGTTTCCCTATTCCCGCGAGGTCCTCGACTTCCTCGACTTCTACGTTCGCGGCGCCGGAGCGGCGAGGCCGCGGCCCGCTCGCGTGCGCACGTTCGTGATGGGGGAAAACGTCTGGCGGAGCGCGGACACGTTCCCGCTGCCGGGGACGAAATCGGTTTCGTTCGATCTCGCGCCGGAGGGCAAGCTCCTCTCTCGTCCCCCGTCGTCTTTCTCCCGTGAGTCGAGCGACTTCGTATCGGACCCCGAGAACCCCGTCGTGGACCCGTACGGCGCCGCGTACGGCGCACACGACTATCGCGCCCTGGCGCGGCGCAAGGACGTCCTCGTCTTCGAGATCGAGCCCCTGGCCGAGCCGCTGCGTGTGGTCGGCCCGATCGAGACCGAGATCCACCTTTCCGCCGACGTTCCGGACGCCGATCTCTGGGTCAAGCTTGAGGACGTCGCGCCCGACGGGACGGCCTGGAACCTCTCGAGCCCGGGGACCGACGTCCTGCGCGCGAGCGAGCGCGAGGGCGGAGCGTCCCGAAAGCTCCTCGCTCCCGGAGAAATCGTCACGCTGCGCCTGCCGAACCTGCGCACGGGCAACCTCTTCGCGCGCGGGCACCGCGTCCGAGTGGTGCTGTGCGGCAGCTTCATGCCCGCCTTTTCCCGCAACCTCCAGACGGGAGAGTCCGAGTCGAGCTCGAAGGCGATGCGCAAGGCCACGATCCGGATCCACCACGACGCGGGGCACGCCTCGCGGATCATCCTGCCCGTGGTTCCGGACGAGGGAGGTCGATGAGACGCGTCGCGGCGGCCGCGTTCGGAGGGTTCCTGGCGGCATCCGTCCTCCTCGCCGTACGCCTCGAGGAGGTCCGAATCCCGATGAAGGACGGCGTCCGGCTGGCCGCCGACATCTGGCGTCCCGACGAAGGCGCCGGTCCGTTTCCGGTTCTGCTCGAATACCTGCCTTACCGCAAGACGGAAGCCCGCGGAGGGAGCCACTCCCTCTACTCCTACTTTGTCCGCCACGGATACGTCGTCGCCCGCGTGGACATCCGTGGAACCGGAAACAGCGAGGGCACGCTGATCCCGTACGAGTACAGCGAGATCGAGCAGCGCGACGGCGAGGAGGTCATCGCGTGGCTCGCGTCCCAGCCCTTTTCCAGCGGGAACGTCGGGATGTTCGGAATTTCGTGGGGAGGTTTCAACTCGATCCACATGGCGATGCGGCGTCCGCCGGCTCTGAAGGCGATCATCGCCGTCGACGCCACCGACGATCTGTATCAGGACGACGTGCACTTCATGGACGGCATCATGCACGTGGACTCCTGGGAGATGAGCCAGGACCTCGCCAACGCCGTCCCCGGCGCTCCGGACTACGTCCTCGACGAACGGTACTTCGCCGATCGCTTCGACCAGCCGCCCTGGATGCTGACCTACAAGACGCAGCAACGCGACGGTCCGTTCTGGGACCGCACGGCGCTGAACAAACGATACGAATCGATCCGGATTCCGGTCTTCATGATCGGGGGCTGGTACGACGGTTATCGCGACAGCATTCCGCGGATGCTCGAGCACCTGAAGGCGCCGACGAAGGCCATCGTGGGCGCCTGGGATCACACGTATCCCGACGAGCCATATCCGAAGCCCGGGTTCGACTGGCGCAACGAGGCCGTCCGCTGGTTCGACCAGTGGCTCAAGGGAAAAGACACGGGGATCATGAAGGAGCCGCGCCTGGCCGTGTACGTCCGCAACTGGCATCCTCCCGGCCCTTACCTCGAGGAGGCGCCCGGACACTGGCGGTACGAGGACGGATGGCCGATCGCGCGGATCCGGGAGCGCGTGCTGCATCCGAGGAACGACCGGTCGCTTGGCGACGCTCCGGGCGCGGCGGCCGTGGACAAGCTCCGCTACGTGCCGACGACCGGCGTCGAGGCGGGAGGCCCGGTGATGTGGTGGGGCGATGTCGCGCCGGACCAGCGGCCGACCGACGCGTTCAGCCTGGTGTACGACACTCCTCCTCTCGAGGAGGACGTCGAGATTCTGGGACTGCCGAAGGCGATGCTGCGCGTCGCGGCCGACGCCCCGCACGTGAACTGGTTCGCCCGGCTCAACGACGTCGCGCCGGACGGAACCGTGACGCAGGTCGCAGGCGCCGGGCAAAACGGCGCGCACCGGATCTCGGCCCGAGATCCGAAGGCCATCGAGCCGGGGCAACCCTTCCCGCTCGAGATCGAGATGCACTTCACGTCCTGGGTCTTTCCGAAGGGACATCGGATCCGGCTGGCCGTCTCCAACGCCCAGTGGCCGATGAACTGGCCGACGCCGTACCCGGCGACGACGTCGTTGTACCTGGGTCCGGAAGGCTCGAGGCTTCTGCTTCCGGTCGTGCCCGCCGACTCGCCGAAACGGCCGGAGCCGAGCTACCTTCCGATTCCCGACGAGAAGAAGGCGCGGCTCCCGGGCTACGAGGCGATCGAAATGGAGACGCCTTCGGCCTACGGAGAGATCTCGTCGGTCGACCGCAACCCCCGCACCGGCAAGGCGACGGTCGTCGCGACCAACCAGAGCGCCCATCGTTTCCCGTGGGGCGAAGAACGCAACACCGAGAAGATCACGCACGAGGCCGAGGACGGGAAGCCCGAGAAAGCCTCGGTTCGCGGCGAATACGCGACCGAGGTGAAGCTCCCCGGCCGCGTGCTTCGCTGGGAGAGCGTGGTGGTCTTCTCGAGCGACCGCCAGAACTTCCACTACTCGGGCACGCGGAAGCTCTTCGAAAACGGCAAGCTCGTTCGGGAGAGGAACTGGGAGAAGTCGATCCCTCGCGACTTCCAGTGAAGGGGACGGATATTCTGCTGCCTCGATGAGGATCGGGGTCTACGGCACCGGCGGCGCCGGCGGGCATTTCGGCGCGAGGCTCGCCGAGGCCGGCGAGGACGTGGTCTTCATCGCGCGCGGCGCGCACCTCGAGGCCATCCGCGCCGAGGGCTTGCGGATCGAGATGGACGACCGCGAACTCCGTATCCATCCCGCCGCCGCGACGGACGATCCTTCGGTGGCCGGGCCCGTCGACGTGGTGCTCCTGGGCGTCAAGACCTGGCAGGTCGAAGACACGGCCCGCGCCATGGGGCCGATGCTCGGGCCGGAGACCTTCGTCGTGCCGCTCCAGAACGGCGTCGAAGCCGCGGACCAGCTTTCCTCGGTTCTCGGAGTCCGGCGCGTGGTGGGCGGCCTCTGCGCGACGTTCAGCTACGTCGTCGGCCCCGGCCGCATCCGGAGCCTGGGCAAGATCCACTCCGTTCGGTTCGGAGAGCTCGACCGGTCTCGGAGCGAGAGGACGGACCAGCTTGGCGCCGCATTCGATCGCGCCGGCATCCGCGCCACGATCCCGGACGACATCCACGTCTCGCTGTGGGAGAAATTCCTCTTCGTCGTGTCTTTCGGAGGGGTGGGTGCGGTGACGCGGGCTCCCGCGGGCGTGGTGCGAACGCTTCCGGAGACCCGACGAATGATGGAAAGCGCGATGGAGGAGATCCGGGCGGTCGGCCGGGCCCGGGGCATCGCCCTTCCGGACGACGCCGTGCCGCGCGCCATGGGTTTCCTCGACGCGCTCGATCCCGCCGGTACGACGTCGCTCCACCGCGACATCGCCGACGGAATGCCGTCGGAGCTGGAGGCCTGGAACGGCGCCGTCATCCGCCTCGGGAAAGAAGCCGGCGTGCCCACGCCGGTGCACGCGTTTCTCTACTCGGCCCTGCTGCCGCTCGAGCGCCGCGCGCGAGGGGAGCTGGTCTTTCCCGCCTGATCCGGACGTTTCCGAAAGCCGAAGTGCGGGGGAGGGCGGCGAGGTCTCCGGCGGTCGCCGTCGGCGGCCGTCTCGACGCGCATCCCGAGAATGCCGCGGTCGATCCGCTCCTGGAGCGCGATCGCGTCGTGCGCGGCCTGCGCATCGCGGTCGTTGTCGAAATAGACGAACACGTCCGCGCCGTCGGCGGCCCACGCGCGACAGCGCGCCGCCCACTCGTCCAGCTCGGTCCCCGTGTAGGCGCCTTCGTAGAGACGGCGCGCGCCGTGGAGTCGAACGTAGGCGAGACGGCGCGACGTGCGCCGCAGGGAAAACGGGTGTTTCCCGGCCGTGTCCGCCGCGACGAGCGCGACCTCGTGCTTCGAGAGCGTCTCGAGGGCCTCTGCGGAGAGCCAGCTCTCGTGGCGGACTTCGAGCGCGTGGCGAAGCGCGCGGTCCCGGCCGTCCGGCGCGGTCAGGGCCGCGCGGCCGGTCGTGCGTTCGTCGTGCCGGCGCGCCCATCGCTCGGCTCCGCGCACGTCGTCGGGCAGAGCCGCGAGGAACCGCTCCGCGCGGGCGCGATCGAACGGGAGCTGCGGCGGAAGCTGCCACAGGATGGGCCCCAGGGTCTTGCCGAGCCGCAGGATCCCCGACGCGAAGAAGTTGGCGAGGGGCGCCGCAAAGTTGCGGAGCTTGAGCATGTGCGTGATGTATCGGCTGCCCTTGACCGCGAAGACGAATCCGTCCGGAACCGACGCGCGCCAGGCCGCGCACGCCGAGGGTCTCGTCAGCGAATAGAACGTGCCGTTGATCTCGACCGTCGGAAGCCGCTCGGCGAGGAAGGAGAGCCAGCGCTTCTCCGGCAGCCCCTTCGGATAGAAGCGGCAGCGCCAGTGGGGGTAGATCCAGCCCGAAGTGCCGACGCAAATCCGAGGCGCCACGGTCAGAGGGCGAGCAAATGCGGTGCCGCCCGAGGCACTCATCCGCGGCATAGAATCTCGGGAACCGCTACATGACTCTCTCAGCCGGAACGCGTCTCGGTCCCTACGAGATCCTCGCGCCTCTGGGCGCGGGCGGGATGGGGGAGGTGTATCGAGCCCGGGACCCCCGCCTGGGCCGGGACGTCGCGGTGAAGGTTCTGCCGGCGGCCTTCTCGAGCGACGCGGACCGTCTGAAGCGCTTCGAGCAGGAGGCGCGCGCCGCGGGCGTGCTCAATCATCCCAACATCACCGCGGTCCACGACCTCGGCACGCACAACGGGGCTCCCTACGTGGTCCACGAGCTGCTCGAGGGCGAGACGCTGCGGTCGGAGCTCGCGGGCGGCCGCTTCTCGCCGCGCAAGGCGATCGAGTACGCCATGCAGATCGCCCAGGGCCTGGCGGCCGCGCACGAGAAGGGCATCGTCCACCGGGACCTGAAGCCCGAGAACATCTTCGTGACGAGGGAGGGCCGCGTCAAGATCCTGGACTTCGGCCTCGCCAAGCTGACGCAGGCGGAAGGGAGCGCGGACGCGACCAACATCCCGACGGCGACCGAGCCGGGCGTCGTCATGGGAACGCTCGGCTACATGTCTCCCGAGCAGGTCAAGGCGAAACCCGCGGACGCGCGGAGCGACATCTTCGCGCTCGGCGCGATCCTGTACGAGATGCTCTCGGGGCAAAGGGCGTTTCGGGGAGATTCGGCCGGCGAGACGATGGCCGCGATCCTCAAGGAAGACCCGCCGGATCTTTCGGTCACCAATCAGAACGTCTCGCCGGGTCTCGACCGGATCGTTCGTCACTGTCTGGAGAAGAACCCGGAGCGGAGGTTCCAGTCCGCATCCGACATCGCCTTCGACCTCGAATCGCTGTCGGGTGTCACGGTGCCGCGGGCGACGCCGCCCCTGGCCGCGACCCGGTGGCGAAGGCCGGCCGCGGCGACCGCAGCCGCGGTAGCGTTCGTCCTGGTCGGGCTCTTCGCGGGGCGGCTGATCTGGAAGGCGCAGGCCGCCTCTGTGCCTGAATTCCATCGACTGACCTACCGCCGCGGATTCGTCTGGTCGGCCCGGTTCTCACCCGACGGACACACCGTGATCTATGGAGCGAGTTGGGACGGAGCGGAGAACGCCCAGCTCTTCTCGACGCGCACCGAGAACCCGGGCTCGACCCTGCTCGATCTGCCGGGGAGGTGGGTCGAGTCGATCTCTCGTTCGGGCGAGATGCTGATCCTGGCGGACGTCCTCTCCTCCATCGGATACGCCCACCGCGGCGTTCTCCGCACCGCGCCCCTGTCGGGCGGTGCCGCCCGGGATCTCTTCGAAGACGTCGTCGATGCCGCCTGGGCGCCCGACGGCGAGAGCATCGCTCTCGTGCGCGCTCCGGGATGGCGCCACCGGCTGGAGTTTCCGGCGGGCAAGGTCCTCTACGAGGCGACGGGCTGGGTCAGCCACCCGCGCGTCTCGCCGAAGGGCGACCTCGTCGCCTTCCTCGATCACTCCCAGTTCGGAGACGACGCGGGCTCGGTCGCGCTCGTCGACCGAAACGGCAAGAAGACGACTCTCTCGACGGGCTGGTCGAGCGCTCAAGGGCTGGCCTGGTCCCCTTCGGGCGAGGAGATCTGGTTCACGGCGACGGAGGGGGGGAGCAACCGGGCGCTCCATGCGGTAACGCGCTCGGGTCGACAGCGCCTCGTCACGCGGTCGCCCGGAGTGCTCACCCTCCAGGACATCTCCGCCGACGGACGCGCCCTGATCAATCATGCCAGCGAGCGCATCGGCATGGTTGGTCTCCGCGCCGACGGGAAGACGCAGTACCTCTCGTGGCTCGACTGGTCACGGGCGCCGTGCCTCTCGGACGACGGGGGAACGATGGCGTTCACCGAGGAAGCCGAAGGGGGCGGCCCCGGATACTCGATCTATCTCCGCAAGACCGATGGCTCCCCGGCCGTGCGCCTGGGGGAGGGAGAGGGTCTCGCGCTGTCTCCCGACGGCAAGTGGGTGATGGCCGCGCTCGTGCGGTTCGATCCGGCGCCGCTGATCCTTCTGCCGACCGGGGCCGGAGAGCCGAAGCCCCTGCCCAAGGATTCCCTCAACCACGACGCGCAGCCCGCCGCGTTCCTTCCCGATGGGCAGCGGATCGTCTTCGTCGGGCACGAGCCGGGCCACGGCCGCCGCGCCTGGATCCAGGATCTCGACGGCGGCAGGGCGCGCCCGATCACGCCGGAGGGCGTCGTCGGAACGGTCATGTCGCCGGATGGCCGGCTCGTCGCCGCGAGCGGCCCGGATCAAAAAGTGGCTCTGTATCCGGTCGACGGCGGTCCGGCGCGACCCATCGAGGGGTTCGAGCCGAACGACGTGCTCCTGCGCTGGTCCCCCGATCACAGGTTCGTCTACGCGGGCTCCGGCAACCGGCAGTCGCTCACCGCGAGGGTCTATCGCATCGAGGTCTCGACTGGCCGACGCGAACTCTGGAAGGAGTTCTCGCTGCCGGACCCGACCGGCGTCAGCGGCATCAGTTGCAGCGCGATCACACCGGACGGGAAGAGCTTCATCTTCTCGTACAGCCAACGGTTCTCGGATCTCTACATCGTCGACGGGCTGAAGTAACGCGGCGAAAAGGGGCCGTTGAGCCCTGCCTGGACGCGAGCGGACGACCTAGCCCGGCGGCCAGGCGAGCGGGCGTCCGCCGAGCAGATGGAAGTGAAGGTGGAACACCGTCTGCCCCGCGCCCTCGCCGTTGTTGGCGACGAGCCGGAAGTGCGGAAGCTTCAGGTCCCGGGCGATGGCCGCGGCGCGGGCGACGACTTCGCCCACCAGCGTCTCGTCGGCCTCCGTCAGATCGGCGAGCTTGGCGATGTGTTTTCGCGGGATGACGAGGACGTGGGTCGGTGCCTTCGGCGCGATGTCGTGGAAGGCGTAGACGCGGTCGTCGGCGAACACTTTCTTCGACGGGATCTCGCCCGCCGCGATCCTGCAGAAGAGGCAGTCGGTCACTTCACCCTCCGGGCTACTTTGTTCTTCGAACCCGCGCGCCCAGGGACGTCAACTTCTCCTCCATCTTCTCGTACCCGCGATCCAGGTGGTAGACGCGGTCGATCGTCGTCTCGCCCTCGGCGGCCAGCGCGGCGATGACGAGCGCCGCCGAGGCGCGCAGGTCGCTGGCCATGACCGTGGCCCCCGCCAGACGCGAGGGGCCCTCGACCACCGCCCAGCGGCCCTCGAGCCGGATCCGGGCTCCCATCCGGACGAGCTCCGCGACGTGCTGGAAGCGGTTCTCGAAGATCGTCTCCGTGATCGTGGCGACCCCCTCCATTCCGGTTGCGAGCGCCGTCCACTGGGCCTGCAGATCCGTCGGGAAGCCGGGGTAGGGCGCCGTGGCGACGTCGTGCGAGACCAGGTTTCCGTCGGCGCGGACCCGGATCGTGTCGCCGATCGTGTCGAGGCGGACACCAGTGACGGCGAGCCGGGTCGTCAGGGCGGTCAGGTGCTCCGGCGCGCACCGGCGCACCGCGACGTCTCCGCGCGTCGCGGCAGCGGCCAGGACGTAGGTGCCCGCCTCGATGCGGTCGGGAATGACCGGGTGCGCGACTCCGCCCAGGCTCTCCACTCCCTCGATCTCGATCGTCTCGGTACCCGCGCCGCGGATCTTCGCGCCCATTGCCGTCAGCATCCGCGCGAGGTCCGTGACTTCGGGCTCCCGCGCGGCGTTGACCAGGCGCGTGTTGCCGCGCGCGAGCGTGGCCGCCAGCATCACGTTCTCGGTGCCGGTGACCGTGACGGTGTCGAAGACGATCTCGGCGCCGGTCAGCCGCGACGCCTTCGCTTCGACGTACCCGTGGTCCAGGCGCACCTCGGCCCCGAGCTTCTCGAAGGCCGCCAGATGCAGATTGATCGGGCGCACGCCGATCGCGCAGCCGCCGGGAAGCGAGACGCGGACGCTTCCGGCGCGCGCCAGGAGCGGACCGAGGACCAGCACCGAGGCCCGCATGGTCTTGACGAGGTCGTAGGGGGCGTCGGCCGAGCCGATCTGGCGGGCCGCGATCGTGGCCGAGTGCGTCCCGGCCTCGACCTCCGCTCCGATGTGCTGCAGGAGACGGCGCAGCGTACGGATGTCGGCGACGTTGGGCAGGTTCGTCAGCTTGACCGGCTCCGACGTCAGCAGCGACGCGGCGAGGCAGGGGAGAGCCGCGTTCTTCGCGCCGGCGACGGTGACCTCGCCGTGGAGCCGGGAAGGGCCTTCGATTACGAACTTGTCCACGGCTTGCGCGTTCTCTGGACCTTCTCCGCGGCGGACTCGAGCCGCGCGAGGCAGATGCGGGGGATGCCCTCCAGGTCGGGTTCGACGCGAAGGAACCGCCACACCGGTCGGGCGAGGATCTCCGAGCGCACCGCCTCGGACTGGCCGAAGCCGATCTCGAAAACGAGCAGACCGCCCGGCTCGAGGTACGGGGGAAGCGTCGCCAGGAGCTGGCGGATCGCGGCGAGGCCGTCCTCTCCGGCGAAGAGCGCCCGGCGCGGATCGTGGTCGCGGACGGTCGGCGGCAGGTGCGGGGACTCGCCGATCGCGAGGTAGGGAGGGTTCGACAACACGACGTCGAAACGCGCGGTCCCGAGGGCCGACAGCCAGTCGGAAGCGACCAGCGACAGGCGCGGCGCGACGCCATGGTGCATCGCGTTGTCCCGCGCGAGGGCGAGCGCGTCGAGCGAGATGTCCAGCGCCACGGCCGACGCCTCCGGCCGTTCGAGCAGATACGTGATCGCGATGATTCCGCTCCCGGTGCCCGCATCGAGAACCCGCCGCGCGGCCGGCGCCTCTTTCAGCGCCTGCTCGACCAGGACTTCGGTCTCCGGGCGGGGGACGAGGGCGCGTCCGTCCACGCGAAACGGTCTCCCGTAGAAGTCCCATTCGCCGATCAGGTGCTGCACCGGCACGCCCATGAGGCGCTTTTCCCACATGGCCGCGAACCGGCTGGCCACGGACGGGTCGAGCGTCAGGCGGGGATCCAGGGCCAGCGGCGAGGCGCCTCCGAGGGCGTGCGCCAGCAGGAGCCGGGCGTCCCAGGTGGTGGCGTCGGAGCCGCTCTTCGCGACGCCTTCGGCGGCGCCTTCCAGAGCTTCCCGGATCGTCACGCCGTCTGCGCCCTCACGCCTTCGCCAGCTCTTCCTTGAGCCGCTCGGCCTGGAAGTGGGAGGAGATGGGCTCGACGAGCTCGTCGAGGTTGCCGTCGAGGACGTCCTGGAGGCGGTGGGTCGTGAAGCCGATCCGGTGGTCGGTGATGCGCGACTGCGGAAAGTTGTATGTCCGGATCTTCTCGGAGCGGTCGCCCGATCCGACCATCTTCTTGCGCTCGGCGGCGATCGCGCCCTCCTGCTTGGCCTGCTCGATCTCGAGGAGCCTCGCCTTCAGCACGCGCATCGCCTTGGCCTTGTTCTTGATCTGGCTGCGCTCGTCCTGGCACTGGACGACGAGGCCGGTCGGCAGGTGCGTCAGGCGCACAGCGGAATAGGTGGTGTTGACGCCCTGGCCTCCGGGACCCGACGCGCAGAAACGATCCACGCGGATGTCCTTCTCGTCGACCTTGACGTCCACGTCCTCGGCTTCGGGCAGGACGGCGACGGTGGCCGCGGACGTGTGAATGCGGCCCGAGGCTTCCGTGGCCGGCACCCTCTGAACCCGGTGAACGCCGCCCTCGTACTTCAGCCGCGAGTACGCGCCCTCGCCCTCGATCAGCGCCGTGATCGTCTTGATTCCGCCGATGCCGGTATCGTCGCGGTCCACGATCTCGACCTTCCACCGCCGGCGCTCGGCGTAGCGCTGGTACATGCGGAAGAGCGCGGCGGCGAAGAGCGCCGCCTCGTCGCCGCCGGTGCCGGCGCGAATCTCCAGGAAGACGTTGCGCGAGTCGTTGGGGTCCCTGGGCAGGAGCAGGACCTTGAGCTCCTGCTCGACGGCCACCAGCCGTTCGGAGAGCGTGGCGCGCTCGGCGGCGGCCATCTGGTAGAGCTCTTCCCCCGGCGACAGGGACTCGACGAGCTCCCGGGCGCCCTGCAGCTCCTTCTGGATCTGCCGGTGCTCCTCGGTTTTCCGGATGATCGGCTCGAGCTCGGTCAGGGTCTTCTGCGCGTCGCGGACGGCGCGGTGATCCTGGACGAACCCCGGATCCGCGAGGCGCGCCCGGATCTCTTCGTACTTGCGGCGGATTTCTTCCAGTTTTTCGAACATGGCGAAACTCTGGGCGGTCAGCGTTCGCTGACAGCCATACGGACGTTAAGTATGACCGCTAGAGAGCGGCCGCGGGGAAGGACCGGAGGGGGAAGGGGCCCATGCCCCTAGGCCGAAGCGCCGGACTTCTTCTCGTAGCGTTTCCGGAAGCGCTCCACGCGGCCGGCCGAGTCGACGAGCTTCTGCTTCCCGGTGAAGAAGGGGTGGCAGCTGCTGCAGATCTCGATGCGGAGCTCCTTCTTCGTGGAGCGGGTCGTCCAGGTCACACCGCAGGCGCAGTGGACCAGAACCTCGTGAAGCTCGGGATGGACGTTCGGTTTCATGGGACGGCGCATTCTACGGATCCGGGCCCCCGGGCGCAAGCCCCCCGGTTTCCGGCAATGCGGGCCGCCGCCGGCCGAGGCGGTAGAATCCCCAAGTCTAACGGGGTGCTGAAGAATGGTGTGAGGCGGCGTTACGAGCGCCGCGGGGTCAGATGCAAGGAAGCGCGACGACGCCGATGTGGAGCATCGGCGAGGAGCGATGATGCCGCAGATGGCCCCGCGCCGCCGTAACCCGAAGGGCGGACGGCACTTCGCCGGCGGCCGCTGGAGGGTTATGGGCAACGAACTGAATCCCCGGGGCGGGCGCTGGTTGCGAAGTGCCGGACGCTACGCCCGCATCCATTCTTCGGCAGCCCGTTAAGAGAGCCGTGTTTTACCTCTGACGTCACCGCTCCCGGCATGGCCGCGCGCAAGGTCTCCCTGGACCGGCCCGTGACGACGATCGGCCGTTCCTCCATGAACGACCTGCCGATCTCGGACAAAATGCTCTCCCGTCAGCACGCTCGGATCGTCCGGGACAACGACGGGGGGCTGACGGTGGAAGACCTCGGCTCCCGCAACGGCACGTTCTTGAACGGCGACCGTCTCACGATGGTCCAGCCGCTCAAGCCCGGCGACCGGATCACCGTCGGCGGCGTCACTCTGAAGGTCGAGTCGGAGTCGACCACGCGAGTCCGGATCGAAGGGGGAGGCGAGGATCCGCTCGACAACACGATCCTCAAGGCCTCGGCGGAGTTGCTGCGCGCGCAGGCCACCGAGACCGATCCGAGGCTCCCGGCCGAGCAGCTGGGCAAGCTCATCGAGTCGCTGCGGGTCGTCAACGAGCTGACGATCGAGCTGTTGCGCGACATCTCGGTCGACGAGCTGCTGCGCTTCCTGATGGACAAGGTGTTCGAGACGCTCAAGCCCGACCGCGGCCTCGTGCTCCTGCGTTCGCGGACCACGGGAGAGCTCGAGCCGGCGGTCGTGCGCGTGGCCGAAGGCATCTCGGCCGAGGACATCCGCCTCTCCAAGACGCTGGTGGCGGCGGTCGTCGAGAAGCGCAACGGCCTGCTGTTGATGGACACGTCGACGGGCTCCGGCGTCTCGCTCGCGGACTCGATCCGGCTGTCCGGCATCAAGTCGGTCCTGGCGGCGCCGCTGGAGAACGAAGGGGAGGTCGTGGGCCTGATCTACGTGGATTGCCGCGTGGGCCATCGCTCATTCGAGGAGGCCGACCTGCGCCTCCTGACCTCGCTCGCCAACGTCGCCGCGGCCAAGATCCAGAACGCGCGGCTCATGGCCGAGAACGCCGAGAAGCGCCAGATGGATCGCGAGTTCGCGCTGGCGCGCGAGATCCAGCAGCGCCTGCTCCCCGAGGATCCGCCGCCGGTGCCGGGCTACGAGCTGCACGGCTCCAACGTGGCCTCGCGCCAGGTCTCGGGCGACTACTTCGACTTCCGCCCGCGGAGCGACGGGAAGATCTACGCGACCATCGCCGACGTCTGCGGCAAAGGCGTGGGG
Source organism: uncultured Acidobacteriota bacterium (assembly GCA_963733815.1). GTDB lineage: Bacteria > Acidobacteriota > Thermoanaerobaculia > UBA5066 > Gp7-AA6 > DAHUXD01. The sequence goes on from CAVTEG010000009.1 coordinate 574,149, forward strand.
CCTGCGCTGTTGATGGCATCGCTGCAGGCGTCGTTCCACGCGTGGGCCGATGAGGGCGTGGCGGTCGCGGAGATGACCGGCCGGCTCTCCGAGGCCATCTCGCGCCGCACGGGCCCGGATCGGTTCATCACGTTTTTCCTGTTGTTGCTGGATCCCCCGACCGGAGAGGTCGAGTACACCAACGCGGGCCACAATCCCGGACTCCTCCTCCATCCGGACGGGGCGATCGAGGAGCTGGGGTCGCACGGACTCCCCCTGGCGCTCTTCCCCGGAAAGCCTTACGGGTCCTCGAAGCTCGTGTTGCAGCCCGGGGACCTGGTGTGCCTCTACACCGACGGCGTGACCGAGGCGAACAACCCCGCGGGCGAAGAATTCGGGATGCCGAAGCTCAAGGAGTTCCTGGCCCAACAGGTCAACAGGCCGGCACCCGACATCGAGGCCGGTCTCGCGCGCGTTCTCGAGGAGCACGCCCAGGGCGAGCCGTTCGCCGACGACCGCACGCTGGTGATGGTGAAGCGGCTCTCGTAGGGCACGCTAGAAAGCACGGGATCCCTCGTCGCTGCGCTCCTCGGGATGACGGCCATTTGAGCGTCATCCCGAGCGTAGCGGGATAGCCGGCCTCCGAAGGCAGACCCACGGCAGTAGGCAACGCCGGGCGAAGCCCGCGCGTTCATCCCGGACTCGAACACCGAGCAGTCCTCCTCGGGATGACTCTCGAGTCCTAGCCCAGCTCCTTCCGAACCTCTCCCGACTCGCGCTGGGCCGCGCCGTTGTGCTCGCGGATCTCCAGCCGCTTGATGATCTCGTGCAGCGTCGTGGGCTTGATCTTCAGCAGCTCCGCCGCCCGCTTCTGGACGCCTCCGGTCCGCCGCAGGGCCGTGCGGATCAGGCGCCGCTCGTAGTCCTCCACCAGCTGCTTGTACGTGGCGCCGTTCTCCGGCAGGCGGACCGGCAGCTCGCCGCGCTCGGGCTGGAGCACGGTCTCCGGGAGCAGGTCGAGCCCGATCCTGCCGTTCGGCGGGCAGAGAACCACCGCGCGCTCGAGAGCGTTCTCGAGCTCGCGCACGTTGCCGGGCCAGTCGTGGTCGAGGAGGGCCCGGTAGGCTTCGGGATCGAGCCCGCCGATGGGCTTGGAGTTCTCGGTCGCGTAAAGGCGCATGAAGTGCTCGGCCAGCAGCGGAATGTCCTCACGTCGCTCGCGCAGAGGCGGGATCGAGATCGTGATGACGCAGAGGCGGTAATAGAGGTCGTCACGAAACCGGCCCTCCGCCACCATCTTCTTCAGGTCCACGTTGGTCGCCGCGATGATGCGGGTGTCGACCTTCTGGGTGTCGACCGAACCGACCCGCATGAACTCCTTCTCCTGGATGACGCGCAGCAGCTTGGCCTGCGTCTCGAGGGAGATCGTGCCGATCTCGTCGAAGAAGATCGAGCCGCTGTCGGCGACCTCGAAGAGACCCTTCTTGTTCGCGATGGCGCCGGTGAACGCGCCCTTGACGTGGCCGAAGAGGTTGGACTCGAGCAGGTCCGTCGGCATCGAGCCCGAGTTCACGGTCACGAACGGGGCCCCGGAGCGAGGCGAATGCGTGTGGATGGCGCGCGCGACGAGCTCCTTGCCCGTGCCGCTCTCGCCTTCGACCAGGATCGTGGAGCGCGACGGCCCCGCCAGCCGCACGAGCTCGAAGACCTTCTGCATGCCGGCGGACTTCCCGACGATACGGCCGAGACCGTAGCGCTGGGACAACTCTTCGCGGAGACGCCGATTCTCCTCGGTCAGGCGGCGCGCCTCGAAACCCTTGCGCAGCGTCAGCAGCACTTCGTCGTTCTGGAAGGGCTTGGGGATGTAGTGGAACGCGCCCTCGCGCATCGCCTCGATCGCGCCCTCGATCGACGAGTAGGCGGTCACGATGACCACGACGGCGTCGGGATCGCGGCGCCGGATGTCGCGCAGGACGTCGAGGCCCGGGCGATCGGGCAGCATGAGATCGAGCAGCACGACGTCGTACGGCTCGTTCTCGAAGATGCTGATGGCCTCTCCGGCCGACGCGGCCGCGGCGACTTCGTACCCCTCGCGGGTCAGAAGCGTGCCGAGCACGTCCCGGATGACCTCTTCGTCGTCGACGACGAGAACTCTCATGATGGTGTCCCCGGAGGCACGAGGGGAAGGTCCACGGTCGCGACGGCGCCGCCGCCGTCGCGAGCCGTCAGGGCGATCGTCCCGCCGTGCCGCTTGACAATGTCGCGGGAGATGGCCAACCCCAGGCCCGTCCCGCCGGATTTCTTGGTGGTGTAGAAGGGCTGAAAGACGCGGTGCACGGCCGTGTCCGAGAGGCCGGCGCCCCGGTCGGAAACGGTGACGCGGACGGACTCGCCGTTGGCTTCGAGCCGGCACGTGACGATGCTTCCCTCGGGCGAGGCGTCGCGCGCGTTGGTCAGGAGATTCACGAAGACCTGCTCGAGCTCCCGCGGGTCGCCGATGACGAGGACCGGGGCGCCGTCCGGGTCGGCCTGGACCTCGAGACGCCGGCCCGCGAAGGCCGTCTCCACCGACTCGGCGGCGTTGGCCAGGACGGCCCGCAGGTCGGTCTGCTGCGGCGTCCGCGGCCGGGGACGCGCGAACTCGAGAAGGTTGTTGACCAGGTGCGCCGCCCGGAACGTCTGGCGCTCCATCTTCTTCAGGATCGCGTAGTGGGGATCGCCCGGAGACGTTTCGGACAGGAGCATCTGGGCATAGGAGGACAGGCCGGCGATCGGCGTGTTCACCTCGTGCGCCACGCCGGCGGCCAGGACGCCCAGGGAGGCCAGGCGCTCGCGCTCGGCCAGCGCGCGCTCGGAGCGGATGCGGTCGGTCATGTCTTCGACGACGACCACACGGCGGTCCGGCTGGCCACGGAACGACGACACGGAGAGCTGGAGATCCCGCGCGTCGCCTTCCGGCGTCTCGAGCCGGGTCTGGAAGCGCAGCTCGCCGTCTTCTCCCGCTCCGCCGTCGGAGGCGTCGAGCGAAACCCCGGGCAGCACCTCGGAGAGCGGCAGGCCCCGCAGCTCGTCTTCGGACCGCCCCGTCAGCAGCGCGAAGGCCGGATTGGCTGTGTGAATGCGTTCGTCGGCGTCGAGCACCACGATCCCCGACGAAGAAGAGCGGATAACGCTCTCCTGGTATTCCTGGAGGGTCCGAATCTCCTCGAGCCGCTCGGCCAGCGCTCCGTAGAGGCGGGCGTTCTCGTACGCCAGACTGGCCTGCGCCAGGACCGCGGTCAGCAGCGCCTCGTCCTCGGAGGAGAGCGGGACGCGGCCGTCCTTGTACCCGACGCCGAGGGCGCCGACGAGCTCGCCTCCGCACCGCATCGCGAAGAACACGCGATAGCCCAGGGCGTGCAGCCGCAGGAGCGCCGGCGGGGGGAGGCGCCGAACGCGGTCCCGCGCAGCCGCAGCCGGTCGTCCTTCTCGAGAGCCTCGGCCAGAGCGGCGGCGTCGGGATCGCGGCCGGGACCGTCGAAGAGGAACAGCGAGCACGGCACGGCGCGCAGCGCCTCCTCGACGCGATGCACGATCGCCCGGACGACCTCCTCGCGCGGGCGCGGGACGGCGAAGTCGCGGGCGATGTCCAGAAGCGCGCGGCGCGCGCGGTAAGTGTCGTGGTACTGGATCCGCTCGAGCACGTCGGTGATGCGCTTCTTGACCGGGACCAGCAGAGACGCCAGAACCAGGCCCGAGCCGAAGGAGACGACGTTCTTGCCGGCCGCCGCCATGTCGCCGAGCGTGCGGTCCAGAAACGAGTTCAGCAGCACGAACATCATCCCGCCCAGCAGCACGGCGCCCGTGGTGGCGATCGCCTCGCGGACGAAGATCTCGACGTCCCAGAGGCGCCACTTCAGGATCGCGTAGGCGAACGCGAGGGGAATCAGGACCAGCGGAACGACGGCCACCGTCGAGAGCAGCGGCGACTCGAGTCCGAAGGCGCGGGGGAGCGCCGAGAGAATCAGAAAGGGCGCGAGCCCGACGACGACGCCGAGTGCGATCCAGCGGACCTGCTTCTCGGCCTCCGCGTCCTCCCGCGGATGACGCATCAGGTGGATCAGGCGCGTCAGGACCGCCGCGATATAGGCCGCGAAGTACAGGAACCAGAAACGCGTCGCTCCCTCGAGAAACGCGGCCGCCGCCGGCGAGGGCGTGGCGCCGAGGACCGCCAGCTCCGCCGCGGTGTACGCGAGCGCCGGCAGGTACAGCACCGGGATCATGCGCTGCATCCCCGCGCGCCGCGGGAAGATCAGGAAGAAATGGAGGAGCAGGGCGGGGAGGAACGCGCGGAAGACATCCTCGGCCACCCAGAACAGTTTCCAGAACGTGTCGTGCGGGCCCGCGGGCGTCAGGACGTACACGCCGAAGGAGGTCAGGCAGAGCGCCCAGAAGACGAGCGCGGGGGCCGTCCGCTCGCGCGCGACCGTGAAGAGGCCGATGATCAGGTAGAGGAAGCCGACGAAGGCGAGGAACAGGTAGGTCGCGTCGAAGCGTACCGAGGGCGAGGACAGGGAGAAGCCGCGCACCTCGCCGCCCGAAATCACCACAAGCGGGTGCGGGAACGGCTTGCGAGCCAGCTGCTTTTCGGGGCTGGCTAGAGACGATGCCGTCTGGCCGTCGGCGAGCAGGATCCGGTCGCCAGCCTTCAGGCCCGCGCGTGCGGCCGCCCCGTCCGCATCAACCGAACGCAGGACCAGGGCCCCTCCCTCGCGCTCGTACGTGAACCCGGCTGTCGAGAAGCTGTCCACCTTGCGTGCGAACGCGATGAAGCCGAGACCGACGGTCCCGATCGTCGCCAGCGCCATCGCGGCCAGTACCGCGCGCCTTTTCATTCGGTTCACGGAGGGCAGTTCAGCAATCCGAATGCCATGAGCGGATAGGTGTATCGAGACAGCAACTCCTTCATTTTCAGTAGTTCATGAAAACGCCAGGATTCAGCGCCGGCTCGAAAATCAAGGATTTGAATATAGTCCAAAAAAGTTTTGGAGTGTTCGCCCGCACAAGAAATTGTGCAGGGAGGGCATCCGGGCGGACCTGGCTGTCATCCCGAGCGAAGCGAGGGATCCCGGACTAAACGAGCTCCTGCGGAGAATAACGGCGGGATCCCTCGGGCCTGCGGCCCTCGGGATGATGGGCGACGGCCCTATCGGGCTTCGCCCGTCAAAACGACACCGCGACGCCGCCCAGAACGCGGTTCGCGGTCGCGGATTCGTCCTGCCGGTCGGTGGTCGTCGGCGTGGTCCCGCGGGCCTGCTCGACGGCTAGCAGCAGCTTCCAGTCGGCGCCGAAGGGCGTCAGGCCGATGACCGAAAGATCCTGCGCCACCGAGAGCGCCAGCTTGTCGGAGTCGTTGGCGACCAGGGCGGCGGGCGTCTGCAGGTCCTGTCGCAGCCCGCGCACCACGAGCGCGAATCCGGTCTTCGTCGGCAGGACCTCGACGGACGCGCGGGCCGCCCAGAACCGGCCCGTATTCCGTTCGATCCCGTAGGCGGCGCTGCTCTGCGACGAGACGTTGCCATCGATCGAGCCGTACCGCACCGTGATGCTGCCCGCGAGCTTGTCGCTCAGGCGGTGCTGCACCGAGGCCTTGTACTGCCGCACGGAGTTTCCGTCGAGCAGGTACACGCTGTCGAAGTCCGTCAGGAAGTCGCCCTCGAAGAACGCGCGGACGAGCTCGCCCATGCGCATCTCCGAAGCTTCGAAGCGGAGGGCCGTGTCGCGCCCGGCCTGGTATTCGAGACCCGCCGCGAGGGCCTGCGTGGCCGCGGGCTCCTGGTTGTCCTCGATCGACGCGACGCGCGGCATCACCGTCGGCGCGCCCGCTGTCGAGCCGGCCACGCGATAGAGGCCGTGCACGTAGACGGTCGCGGCTCCGACCGTGTACCGCGCGGTCAGCTCCGGAGCAATGCCGTAAGCGTTGCCGCCGGTGCCCATGTAGCGCCCCACCACGCCTCCCTGCACCTCGGCGTGGTCGCCGACGCGCACGGAAGTCGACGCGGCGAGGTCGGCGTCCGGAGCGGACTGGAAGAAGGTGCCCTGCACGTTGACGCCCGACGGACCCACGGCGGCCTCTTTGTAGCGATACGTCATCGCCGCAGCGATCCCCGGCGTATCCGACGCGGGCCGCGAGTAATTGCCGTTGAGCTCCCAGGTTCGCGATGCCACGGGGAAGATGGACGTGCCCAGCGCCGTCGCGCGATAGAGGTTGGTCTCCTCGACGTACCGCGCGGCCACCGACTCGACCCGCCCTTCCTCGGCGCCGCGGCTCCACGAAACCGCGTGCGACTGCAGGCTCGCGGGACTGTCGCCGAAGGACAGGGTGTTGCGGCGCGTCGACAGGCGCAGGCGCTGCGCGTCGCTCGGCGAGACGTCGACCGCAAGTCCCGCCGCGTTGCCGGTGGTCGTCTCGCCCGGTGCGTCCGTGTTGCCGAGCGTAGCGTAGTCGCCGCTGATGCCGTACTGCCAGCCGTTGGGAAGCCCGCCGTGCAGGCCCATCGCCGCCCTCGAGAGCGCGCTGCCCGGCGATCCGTTGGCGACATCGGTGACCGTGCTCACCTCGCCGTTGACGACTTTGTTGATGGGAATCGTCGCTTTCCCGGCGACGGCCGGGGCCGAGTCGCCCGGAGGCGCCGGAGCGTCGATGTCGAGCTCGCGCAGGACATCGGCGGGAAGCTTGTCGCGGAGCTCCCAGATCGAAGCCGGCGGCGGAGTCTTCGCCGCGACGGATCCGTTCTTGGGTTTGAGCTCGATCGAGACCGCGGAAACCTGGTCGGGCGCGGCCTGGTGCCAGAGCCTCTGCATCGCGGGTTCGAAACCGCGCTTGTACGCGATCAGGTCGTACACGCCCGCGGGCGCCGAGGGGAGCACGAACGTGCCGTCCGTGGCCGTGCGGATGCGCGAGAGCGAGTTGTCGGCGATGTTGTAGAGGATGACGAGCACGCCCGAAACCGGAGCCTCGTGGTGACGCACGACACCGGAGATCGGAGGCGCCGGAGCCGCGAGGAGAGTTCCCACTGCTCCCGAGAGCAGCACGAAAGAAAGCGCGATCGAGGCGATGCGGCGTTTCATCGGCCGGGCCCGTAGGTCCGACTCCGAAGTATAGTTTTCTGCGGTGTCAATTGCCACAGGCTTGGGAACCCCTCGGTTTGAAAAACTTCCAAAAAATTGACTCTATTTCGGTTCATTTTCGGCGGCCCCCGTCCCCGAGAAAAATCCCCTTGAGGACGTGCCCCGCAATGGCCGGGTTTTCCTTCAGCCGGCGCACCGAATAAGCGTACCAGGCGTGCCCGTAGGGCACGTAGACGCGGAGCCGATGTCCCTCCGCCACGAGCCGCTGCCGGAGTCCCCCGGCGACCCCGAGGAGCATCTGAAACTCGTAGCCTTCGCGGGGGACCGAAAGCCGCCGCAGGAGGACGAGGGCGCGTTCGACGAGGACGGGGTCGTGCGTGGCGATGCCGACGTACGACCCGGCCGACAGGAGAATCTCGAGCAGCTCCATGTACCCCTGCCGGATGCGCTCGGGCTCCTGGTGCGCGATCTCCGGAGGCTCGACGTAGATGCCTTTACAAATCCGGACGTTGCCGCGCTCGGCGGCGATGCGCCGGGCGTCGGCCGGGCTTCTTTTCAGATACGCCTGCAGGACGGCGCCGACTTTCGGGTAGCCCCGCCGTGAGTCCTCGTAGATTTTCAGCGTCTCGTCGGTGACCGACGAGTCCTCCATGTCGATGCGCACGAAGTTGCCGTGCCGTCGGGCGTCTTCGACGATCCGCGAGAACTGGCGCCGGCAGTGGCCCGCATCCAGCTTCAGTCCGAGTGCCGTGAGCTTGACCGAGACGTTCGAGTCGAGTCGCCGCGCGGCGATCCCGTCGAGCGCGCGCTCGTATTCGACGACCGTCTCCTCGGTCTCCTCCAGCCGCGTGACGTCCTCGCCCAGCACGTCCAGCGTCGCCATGCAGCCTTCGGTGTTCAGGCCGGCCACGCACGCGAGCGCGTCGTCGAGGGTCTCGCCGGCCACGTACCGCGACGCGACGCGACGCACGATCGGCTTCGGGACGAGGGGCAGCGTCTTGACGACGACGGCGTTCAACGCCTTCATGCCGTCTCCCGCAGGTCGGAACGCGAGGCGCGGGCGAAGCACCAGACGGTGACCGAGCGCGCGCCCGCGCGCGCGAGACGGCGCGCGCACTCCCGGGCGGTCGCTCCCGAAGTCGCGACGTCGTCGACGAGGAGCACGCGTCCCGAGGCGGGACGGGGCGCGCGGAACGCGCGAGCCACGTTCGACACGCGCGCGGATGCAGGCAGGAGACTCTGCACCTCGGTCTCCCGGATCTTGACGAGCCCGCGGCGCGCCAGCGGCCGGCGGAGACGCCGGGCCACGGCCGCGGCGAGGACCTCGGCCGCGTGATAGCCCCGCGCCTTCCGGGAGCGGCGCGTCGAGGGAACGGCGACGACGGCATCGACCTCCGGGGCCTCCAGACGCTCGGCCATCGCCGCCGCCAGCCGCGTTGCGAGGTAGTCCGCGCCCTGGAACTTGAAGGCCAGCAGGATCGCTCTCGCCGAGCCCCGATAGGGCGCCGCCCCGCGCAGGCGCTCGAAGTCCGGCGGGTCGAGCAGACACCGGCCGCAGACCGAGCCCTCGGGGCTTTCCGGGATCGCTTCATCGCAACGGACGCAGCGCGAGGCGTCGAGCACGGGAAGCGAGCTCCAACAGTCGACGCAGACGCCGCCTCGGAAGAACTCCTCCGCGGGACGGCGGTGACAGGCCAGGCACACCGACGGCAGAACGAAGCGCGCGGCGGCACGCGCGATCTCGATCACCCCTTGCGCCTCAGCGTTTTCGCGGCGACCTCCGTAGATCCGGGAAGCGGATTGTAGACTAGCCGCACCCGGCGGAAACGAACTCGAAGGGGGAGGCACGTGTTTTCAGGAAAAAACTTGGATTACCGCCGACGACAAGTCTCCGCTCTCGTCGGCGCGTCGAGCGCCGCTTCGAGAGCCGTCCGTTTGCGCAAGCGCAATCGCACATTCGTCGTCGTCGCGTTCGCTCTCGGCACCGCCGCCGCGATGCACGCTCAGAACTGGGGCGTGGGCGCGACGGTCGGTGTCGTCAACGACGTCAGCGTCGACGCCACCTTCAACGGCTTTAAGCGCAGCGAAGTCACGGCGTGGGCGGACTACAAGATGGAGCACAACACGCTCCTGCGCGGCACGTTCGGATGGATGCGGACGACGCAAACGAACTCCGAGAACACGGTGACGACGCCGGACGGACCTCTGACGCTTCCTCTGGTGAAGGAGCGCGTCAACTACGGGCTGGTCTCCGTGTCGTACCTCTTCTGGGAGGGCTTCTACACCGCCGGCATCTTCGGCGGTTTCGGCGGTTACCACATCATCCCGGACCAATCCGCAACCCTCTCCCCGGTCTTCGATCCTTATCTGGACCGCGACGAAACGGTTTTCGGCTGGCACGCGGGTATGGACGGCGACTTCCGCCTCATGAAGCATCTGTCCCTGGTGATTCGCTTGACCTACCAGAACGTATCCGCGCATCCGCACCGCCAGTGGGTGACGGCGGACACAGGATTGGTCGCGAAGTTCTGAAAAACGGGAAGGAGTATCGTCGCACGTAAGAACGAGACGAATCCTCGTTCCACGTTCTTCGTCCCTCTTTTACGCCTTCGGTTCCTTCTCGCCCTTCTCCGGAATCAGCGGCAGGAGCGTCGATTCCTTTTTCGAGGACAGCGAGATCTGGGCGTGGATGCGGGTGACGCCCTTGATCGCGAGGATGCGGCGCTGGAGGAACTCGGCCAGGCCCGCGGGATCCGCCGCCTTGACCTTGAGCCGATACGCGAACTCGTCGGCGAGGTAGTGGCATTCCTGGACGCCCAGCAGCTTCTCCAGCTCGTCGACGAAGCCCTTCTCGAAGCGGGGGTTCTCCAGCGCGACGTCGACGTACGCGGTCAGGGGCAGGCCCATCTTCTCGTGGTCGAGCAGCGCCACGAATCCCTTGATCATTCCGTGGCGTTCCATCTTCTTGATCCGTTCGTTGACGGACGGAGTGGTCAGGCCGACGGCACCGGCGATCCTCGCCTGCGACAGCTTCCCGTTGCGCTGAAGCATGTCCAGAATGCGAAGGTCGATCTCGTCGATGCTCATTCCGGAATCGCTCTTCTCACGATGCCTTATAAGATTAGAAACTTCGAAGAATAAGTCTAATAATATTAGCCTAGCTTTGCGTGTCAATGGCCTAATTCGTGCCGGTGGCCTGATTTGGGCGTCGCTATAATGCCCGCCGGGTCATGGCTAAACGCGACTACTACGAGGTTTTAGGGGTCTCCAAGGGGGCCTCCGAAGCCGACCTGAAGAAGGCCTACCGCCGGCTGGCCCGAAAGCTCCATCCGGACGTCAATCCGGGCGACAAAGCGGCTCAGAAGCGCTTCCAGGAGGTCCAGGAGGCCTATGAAGTGCTCAAGGACGATGAAAAGCGCCGGGCCTACGATCGGTTTGGCCATGCCGGGCCGGGGCCGGGATTCGATCCGCGGGCGGCCGGTGGGCCCGCGGCGGGCCCCGGGGGATTCGCCGGGTTCGGAGCAGGCGGGGCGCCTTTCGAGGGGGTCCACTTCGAGACCGGCGACTTCGGAGACCTCTTCGGCAACATCTTCGGAGGCCGCGCGCGCCGCTCGACGGGACCCGAGCCGGGAGAGGACGTGCGCGGGCAGATCGAGGTCCCGTTTCGCGACGCGGTCCTCGGCGGAACGGCCACGCTGTCCCTCCGGCGCGAGAAGCCATGCCCGACGTGCAACGGAACGGGGCGGAGCGGCAAGACCGTCTGCCCGACCTGCCACGGCGAAGGCATGGTGGCCGAATCCGAGCGCGTGCGTATCAAGATTCCCGAAGGCACCGAGGATGGCGGGACGATCCGCATTCCGGGCAAGGGAGGTCAGGGGCTGCGGGGCGGACCGACTGGGGACCTCTACGTCACGGTGAAGGTCACCCCGCATCCGTACTTCGAGCGGCACGGCAACGACATCCACGGCGTCGTGCCCGTCACGATCAAGGAGGCGTACTCGGGCGCCGAGATCGAAGTTCCGACGATCCATGGCACCCGGCGGGCGAAGATTCCGCCGGGAACGCAGGGGCGCCAGAAGTTCCGTCTGCGTGGACAGGGCGTGAAGGATCCCCGCAGCGGCGCGAGCGGAGACCACATCTACACCGTGCGCGTGATGGTGCCGAAGAAAGAGACTCCCGCCGGAAAGGACGCGGCCACGCTTCTCGAGTCGCTCTACGAAGGGGACGTGAGGGCGGACCTGCCCAAAGGACTCTGACTTGTCATCCCGAGGGCCGCAGGCCCGAGGGACCCCTTTCTTCGCCGCAGTTCCGCCTGAAAGGGATCCCTCGCTGCGCTCGGGATGACAAAAGACCCTTACCTTCCCTCCGCCATCTTCCCCGCGAGCGTCATGCACGTGCTCGAGGCCCGCGCGACGAGGCTGCCCTTCTCATCGACGACGTCGCACTCCGTCATGCCGACGGTCTTTCCGCGTTTGACGAGGCGCGCCGTGGCCGTCAGGCGCGCCGTCCAGACCGGCTTGAAGAAGTTGATCTTGAGCTCGAGCGTCGTGAAACTCTCGCCCTCCTCGAGCGTCGACGCGTAGGCGATTCCCATCGCGGCGTCGGCGAGATCGCAGAGGATCCCGCCGTGCAGCGTTCCCATCGGGTTGGCGTGCTGCGGGCCGGCGTCGAGCACGAAGACCGCGCGTCCGGGCTCGGCCTCGACGATTCGAAAACCGACCAGATCCGCGGCCGGAGGCGGCGGCGACGTGCCCGCGATCATCCCGCGGACGCGGTCGAGCAACGTCCCCACGCCGGTCTCAGGCGCCGGACGCCGCCAGGAGCTCGTCCGCGTGGCCTTCGGGCTTGACCTTGGGCCATACCGCGGCGATCTTGCCCTTCTCGTCGATCAGGTACGTCACGCGCCGGATGCCCATGTACTTGCGGCCGTACATGTTCTTCTCCCCCCACGCGCCGTAATCCTTCACGATTTTCTTGTCGGTGTCGGCGAGCAGCGGAAACGGGAGCGAGAATTTCTCGGCGAATTTCTTGTGCGACTTCTCGTCATCGGCCGAGACGCCGAGAACCGCGATCTTCTTGCGGCGGAACTTCGACCAGCCGTCGCGGAAGGAGCAGGCCTCCTTCGTGCAGCCCGGCGTGTCGTCCTTCGGATAAAAGTAGAGGACGACCTTCTGGCCCTTGAAGTCGGACAGCGCGACCTTCTCGCCGTCCTGGTTCGTGGTCTTGAAGTCGGGTGCCTTGTCGCCGACGGTGAGCAGAGACATGCGCGAATCCTCCTGGTGGCGGAGGATTCTATGAGAGACGGGAGACGGGAGACGGGAGACGGAGAAGCCTGTCATCCCGAGCGCAGCGAGGGATCCCGGGATCGTTTGCGGCGCTGCGAGTTCGGGATCCCTCGGGCCTGCGGCCCTCGGGATGACAGGCGAAGCCTTACGCTTCGCCTGTCAATTCCGCCCCGCCATCTGCGACACGAGCGCGAGGGCCTTCTCGTAGGTGATCGTGTCGTTGATCGCGATCGAGCGGACCTCGGACCAATCCGTGCCGTCGAGGCGGACGTACTTGAGGCTGTCCGCGTCGCGCCAGAAGAACGTCGGGCGGTAGCCCGCGCCGATCGTCGTGCCGATCGCGAACTCCTTGTCCTTGAGGCCCGGAAACCTGCGTGGGAGCGGGCCGCCGCCCATCACGCCGACGACCGGGATGTGGCGGCGCTTCCACTTCGTGCTGCCCGGATCGGAGGGCTTGCCCTGATCGTCCGGGAAGCTGACGCGCAGGACCCTCTCCTGGTCGGCGTGGAGATCGGCGTAGCTCACGAGCACCGCGCCGTTCAGGCCGTCGGGCTGGAGGCTCGGATAGAGATAGGCGCCCGACGGGACGTCGTTGTACACGCTCGCGGCCTGGCCGCCGGTCAGAGCCGGCGCGTCGTAAATGGCGAGGTTGCCGGGATCGAATCCGGTCTCGTCGAGGAAGAGCGTCGCGATGCGCGCCTGCAGGCCCGCTCCCTCTTCCCACCACACGACCGAGAGAATCGAGCTCGTCTTCGAGACGGTCTGATCATGATCGTCGAGGTAGGAGACCTGCTGATGCGTGATCTGCATCTTCGGGTTGTAGGCCCTGGCGATTCCCTGCTTGGGAAGCAGCGCCGAGTTCGTCCAGGTTCCGTCGTGGAAAACGCCCACGCGGATGTGGGAAAACGCCGAGACGTCCTCGGTCCAGACGAGAAGCAATGTCGAGGTCTGTTCGTCGAATCCGGCTTGCAGCCCGTGCTTTTCCTGCGTGGAAATCGAGTCCGGCAGGATCTGGCTCGTGACGCTGCCGTCCTGGGCCAGCGTGGTGCACTCCAGCAGGAAGCTTTCGGGATTGACACCCTCGACGGCCAGATCGACGGCGCGCCCGGCGCGCAGGACGTAAAGGGTCCCATCCGGCGTCAGAAGCGACTGCTCCTCGAGCGCATGCGCCAGCGCCGGCAGGGCCGCGAAGGCCGCCGCCAGGACCAGGAAGCGAACGAGGCCGCCGCGCTTCATCATGCCCTCAGGTTGATCATCCCCATCAGGCTGATCTGGTGGAGATAGTTCTTCAGCGCCGGGAAGCTCGGATAGAACGTCGACAGCGCTTCGTAGTGCTCTTCGGCGGCGTCGTCGCGGCCGAGCTCGCTGTAAGTCTCGGCCAGCAGGTAGTGGGCGTTCTTCACGACGTCGTTGCGGCCGAACTCCTTGCCGAGGCCCAGCGCTCGGATGCCCCAGCCCTCGGCTTCGTCGGCGCGCTCGAGCTTCAACGACGCGAAGCACAGATCGAGACACGGGTAATCCATGGCCTGCCGCGAGCCCAGACTCTCCAGCAGCGACAGTGAGCGCTGGACCAGGGGAAGGCCGACGGACACCGCGTCCAGCGCGATGTGGCAGTAGCCGAGGTTGTCGGCGACGACGGCGGCCTCGCGCGATTGCGCCTGTCCCTTGTACTCGTAGCCCTCGAGGGCTTCCTGGAAGAGGCCGCGCGCTTCGGCGAAGCGGCTCTCGTGGAGCTCGAGGTTCGCGAGCAGGTTCAGGGACGCCGCGGTCCATTCCTCAAGACCGAGCTCGCGGCTCTTCTGGAGAGCGCTCTGCGCGTAGAAGGTGGCTTTCCCGTACTCGCCGCGGACTTCGTGCGCGTGGGCCGAGGCGTAGGCGGCGAGCACGGCGTTGGGCGAGCCCTGACTGCGGAGGACGATCTCCTTGAGGCGCGACAGGTCGAAGTCCTGCCGATCCATCTCCAGGAGCGTCGTGGCGCGGTTGCAGGTGAAAAGGTCCTCGAGCTCGCGGTCCTTCCAGGAACGGGCGAGCGCCAGGCCGTCCTCGTAGAGCGTCAGCGCGCGTTCATAGTCTCCCGCCCAGATCGCGTCCTTCGCGGTCTTGCGCAGGAATTCCAGATGTTTGCGGCGATCGCTCATTGGTTCGGACCCCGGCCCGTGTCCGGTCATTTTAGGACAGGGAGGAGCCAACTCAAGGCTTTTCTTCCCCTTCTCCTTCTACATCGGCGCCGTTGCCCGGGTCGGTCTCCTGGGCTTCCTGGGTCTGCTTGAAGCGTACGAAGTCGCGGACTTCCTGGCGGGCTTCGTCCGAGAGCGTCTGGAACTCCATCACCAGATCGCGCGCTTCCTTTTCGCTCGGACTCTCCGTCTCGCCGAAGAACTCGCCCATCTTCAGATCGAAGACCTGGAGGATCTTGAAGAGCGTGTCGAGGCCGACCTTGTACTCGCCCTGTTCCATGCGCGAAAGATCGGACTGCGCGATACCGATTTTTTCCGACAGCTCCGTCTGCGTGAGATGGCGTCCTTTGCGGAGCTCGCGTATCCGCGAACCCACCAGGGCGACTTTGCGGGGTGAGTGGGAAGACATCGTTTTGCCTGGAAATGCTATTAGAACATAGGTCCCGAAGAGAAGATATGATCGCGTCGCCCGCCCATCACGATGGCCAACCGAAACGGCACAATCGCTCCCAAGCTCTTCCTGCTCAAGGAGATGGTCGTGCGCGACGTTCGCGCCCGCTATGCCGGATCGGGCCTGGGAATCGCCTGGGCGTTCGCTCACCCGCTGCTGTGGATGCTCCTCTACACGGGTGTCTTCTCGCTCGTGCTGCGCGTGCCCGTGGAGGCGGGATACCGCTCGTTCCCGGAATTCCTGATGGCCGGACTGCTGCCCTGGATGGCGATCTCGGAAGGAATCGCGCGCTCCTCATCGGTGCTCGTCGACAACGCCGCGATGGTGAAGAAGACCGTCTTTCCCGTCGAGACGCTGGTGCTCTCGGTGGTCCTCGCCGCGGTCGTCAACGAAGTCATCGCGCTCGCAATCTTCGCGATCTACGTCGCGTGGATCGGTCACTTCAGCCTCGCGTGGATTCTGCTCGCGGTGCCCGCCCTGCTCTTGCAGGTGCTGCTGACGTTCGGGCTCGGCTGCATCGCGGCCACGGCGACGGCATTCATGCGTGACGCAGCGCACGCGGTCGGCATCGTGCTGACGGTCTTCTTCTACGCGACGCCGATCGTCTACCCGATCTCGCTCGTACCCGCCCGGCTGCGGCCATGGCTGGAGGCCAATCCCCTGACCTCCCTGGTGGACCTCTACAGGCGGGCCTTTACGCTGCACGCGTACCCCGAGCCCGTCCCTCTTCTCTATTTGACGGTCTTCAGCCTGGGAGCGGCGCTGCTGGGCGGAGCACTTTTTGCGCGGGCGCGACCGCATTTCGCGGACCTGATTTGAGCATTTCCGTGAATAAACGCGCGGGTCGAAGGGGTTTTGCGCTCGGCTTCCTGGAACCTGCAACCTGTAACCTTCAACCCCGTCTCGGAGGTTTCGTGAAACGAGCCCTGCTTCCGTTGATCCTGCTGGCCGCGGCGGCGTGTACGACCCAGCAGAAGCCCACGGCGCCTCCGCCGGCGCCTCCGGCCACCCCGACGCCGGGTGTCCTCAAGCGTTCGGACCCGACCGTAATCGAGGAGACCGACACGTACGTCATTCGCCGGTATCCGAAGTCCGAATACAAGAAGGTCGACGACCGCCACTTCAAAATGCCCATCCTGGCCAAGCCGGTCGAGTTCTTCAAAGAAGACGAACTGTACTTCTACACGAGCACGCCCAAGGCGATCCCGGAAGAGGTCGAGCTCAAGCGTCAGGCTGCCGATGCGGCGCCAAAGGCCGCCGGGCAGCGCGCGCCCGATTTGCACAGCGGCGTGAAAGCGACGCCCGACGTGACCGCGGCCGATTTCGCAGACATCTCGCCGCCGCGCGTTCCCGGACGCCTGCAACTGGAGAAGTTGGCCGACACCGGCCTTCCGAGCCAGGGGATGTGGCGGGCTTCGTTCGTGCTCGCTGATGTCGACGGAGACGGGATCCTGGACATCGTGGCGCCCCCCGCCCGCGCCAGCGGCAACAAGCTCCGGATATGGCTCGGCGACGGCAAGGGCGCCTTCCGTCCGTGGTCTCTGTCGTTCACGGAGAACGGCAAGCCGCAGGAGCGCTTCTCGATCGAATACGGCGGCGTGGCCGTCGGCGACATCGACGGCGACGGACACCTCGACATCGTCTCGGCCTCCCACGGCACGGGCCTGGTTTCCCTCTTCGGTGACGGGAAGGGTGGGTTCGAGATCGCGCGCGCGGGCCTGCCGGTGCGCGACTATTCCGCGCAGGCCGTGATCCTCCTCGACGCCAACGGCGACGGGAAGCTCGACATCGTGGCGTCGCGGGACTCCGCTTCCACAGGCCCGGACGGGACGGTGGACCGCAGCCAGGTCCGCGTCTACCTGTTCGCGGGACGCAACAAGGGTTGGGAATTCAAGAAGGATGGCCTCGTCGGCGGCTTCTATTCGAACTCTCTTGCGGCCTGGGACTACGACGGTGACGGGCGCAAGGACGTCCTGACGGGCAGCCACTACACGGGCGCTCTGACCCTGCTCTGGAAGAACGCGGGCGACGGGACGTTCCCGCCAGTCCAGTTCGAGGCGATCGAGCCCTACTCGTACCACTTCTCGGCGACCCCGGGCACCTACGGAAATAGGCATGCCGCAGCGTTTCTGGACGGTTATGCGATGCAGGCCAATGCCCCCGAGCCCACGCGCGCAAGCGGGCTGACGCTCTACGTCTACGAGGGGGGGGACTGGACGAAGCACCGCATCTGGCGAAAGAAGGAGTTCCGCGCGTATCTCTTCGCCTCGGCCATGGGGGACCTGGACGGCGACGGCCTCGACGACATCGTTTTCCCGGACAACGAGTCCAAGCGTCTCCGCGTTTTCTTCCAGCAGTCCGACGGGAGCTTCGTCGAAGCGGCGGAGGCCGAGGAGCCGACGCTCGATTCCCAGGGCCAGTGCGTCCGGCTCTCGGACCTCAACCGCGACGGAAAGCTCGACATCGTTTTGTCCAAGACCGTGGGCTCCGGCGCCCCGAATGAGAAGGGCGGCTGGGATCTCTACCTGAACCGGAGGTAACCGGTTGGCCGGGCTCGGGTTGGTTCCGGTTTATGACCGGGGAGCATAAAAACCCTTGACACCGCTTTAGTCGAAGCCCATCATCCGATTCAGACGTGGGGCAGTCATGCCCCCAACTGGAACAGAACTCAGGATTTCGCGGGTGTAATAAATCGAAGTGCGGGAGGTGATGGGATCGTTCGAGGGAAGGAAATCTCGATCGTGTGTTTTCGAACAGTTAACCGTAACGAGGAGATCTCAATGAAGAAAACCCTGATGACGTGTCTGGCGATCGTCGCCGTGTTCGCGATTGCGAGCTCGGCCGTCGCCGTCACGTGCACCGTCGATCAGCGTCCCGGTGCGACGCTGCTCGTCCCGTACTTCCAGGTCAGCTTTGACCCGGATGGCAACCTGGTGACCACCGGAGTCGGCGCCCGCGACACGATCGTGACGATCGCGAACGCTTCGTCGGCCCCGATGATCGCCCACGTCAACCTGTTTGACCGCTACAGCGTCCTGCAGCTCGACTTCAACGTCGCGCTGACGGGCTTCGACGTCCAGGCCATGCGTATGGCCGACGTCATCACGGGCTCGCTGCCGGACACGGTGAACTCGGACGGCGAGGACACCTGCCAGCGTAATCCGAAGGCGGGGGTTTACGACGGCATCAGCCAGGATGGCTTCCTGCGCGTGCGCCCGCTCGTGCCGGCCACGCCCCAGGACAACCTCCAGGCCACGACCGACTACAGCGGGAAGTTCAGCCTCCCGGGCTTGATCGATGCGCTCCGCTTCAACTGCTCGACCGGCGAGAACGATCTCCTGGCGATCGGTTACCTCGTCATCGACCACGTCAACTACTGCAACCTGTCGGATCCGACCGACTCGAACTACTACTACAACGACGCGCTCGGCATGGAAAACAACCTCTGGGGCGAGATCATCTTCACCTCCGGGTTTGGTCTCCCGACGTACGCCCTCTCGACGGTCAACCTCGAGACGGACGTGACCTTCGGCAACGCGGCCTTCGTCGATCCGCTGACGACGGTCCGCACCTTCTACGCCCGCTATTGGGATCCGTTCGTCGATTCGCCGCCGAACGCCTGCCCGAACTGCGGCGGCGGTGGAGACAACGACCTGCTCGTCACCGCTCCCTGGGATGTCGGCTTCGGCGACATGCGCGAGCCGCTCGGCCTGAACTGGGCGACCCGCTGGTTCGACGGCGCGGATGCGATCACGACGAACTTCCGCGTGTGGCGCTCCTCGCCGTCCGCTCCTGCGGCTCTCTTGGCCGACTGCAAGATCGAGGAGCCGATCGTGACGCTCGTGTTCTACGACGAAGACGAGAACACCACGTCGCAGGGCTCCTGCCCCTCGCCGTGCCGGAACCCGACGTTCAACTTCCCCTACGAGACGCAGCAGCGCAACATCACTGACTTCTCGCGTCCCTCGGGCGCGGTCGCCGGCTGGGTTGCGTTGAGCTTCGTCAACTCGACCGCCGGATCAGAGCTCGACCAGGCCTGGATCGACTACTCGTTCGAGGGCGCGGTTGCTCTCGAGACGATTCTCGTCCCGGGCACGCAGCTCGATCCGTCGAGCTGCAACCCGCTGGGAGTCACGGGAGTTCAGACGATCCTTCCGACGATCTCCTCGATTCCGACGGGCACGGGTCCGCTGTTCTAGGTTTTTTCGAAGTGGGCGGGACGCAACGTCCCGCCCACTTTTTTTCTAGCCCCGGTACCCGATGACGCGATGGTCTGATTTCAGTTTCTCCTGGGTGCTTCGGGTTGTCTGTGGGGGGAAGATGAAATCGGATCTGGGACGTACATCGAACATGCACACCTTTTCGGGAGGTTCCCCGTGCTCATGAATCGTTCCACGTGTCGGTGGATCGCGCAGGTCGCCGTCCTGCTGGCCTTCGCGGCAGTCGCTGTCGCGCAAAATCCCAACTGCGGCATCGACCAGGGCAACGCGCAGACGTCGTTGCCCAATTACGCGGGGACGCTTCCGTCCTCGCCCGAGATGTCGCTCGGCGACGGCGACAGCCACCTGTACGTGTTGACACAGTGGGGCGTCGCGCGGGCGCCGCGCAGCTCTTCGAATCCCTCGCCTTACTCGCAGATCGTCATCGGAAACGAAGGCGGCTCCAACAACGGCGGCGTCATTACAGATCCTCTGCGACTGTCACCAGGGCTCCAACACCATGGACGCCGCGCAGGGGCCCAATGGCGAGTCGCGCGTGATCGTGGACTGGCAGCCTTACGCGCAGGGCGGCCCCCCGGGCAGCGACGAGTTTTCGGGTCTTCCCGGAATGGTCGCGATGTCGTCGGGCACGGGCAGTCTCACCTTCGGTCAGCAGATCAACCTGCCCACCTCGGTCGCCCCCGGCGCCGACGTGGCGGCGATCTACACTGGAAGCAAGTACTTCGGCTATTTCCCGATCAAGGGCGACGATGTCTGGCTCGCCGACATCACGTCGCCGAGCGGGCAACCGGGCGCATCCGCCGCCCTTCAGCCTCAGCATGCCATCGGCTGGTCGTCCGGGATTCTTTCCGGCGAGAGTGTGCGCCTGACGGCCCAGCACGTCACGGTGGGCAGCTACGACAAGTACCTGCTCGCCGCCGGCAGCATGAACGACGACACGATCCGCGTCGCCGAGATCAACCCGACCACGGGCATTCCGACCGAGGTCGCCAGCGTCGCGGCGGTCGGCCAGCCTACACACGTCGAGATCGCGCAGGTCAACGGCAGCATATTCATCATCGCCGCCGAGGACTCGGGGGGACTTCAGGTCTACCAGTACAAGACTTCGCCGACCTCCCTGACGCACGTCGCGACTCTCACCGGCAACGTCAAAGAAGTGCAGGTTCGCGGACCGCAGCCGTTTCCGGCGTTGTTCCTGTATCGGGCAGACAGCAGCGGCAACAGCTTCGTCGACATCTACGACACGAAGTGGCTCGATGGCGGCACACCCCTGCTCGCCAAGGAGCTGGAGCACTACGGTTCGGGAATCTCCTTCAAAGGCCTCGGCTTCGAGGCCGAGGTCGCCCAGAATGGCGCGGTCGTGACGGCGTACGTCCACCGCAAGCTCAATCCGCCGCCTCCGGGCCTTCCGACTGTTCAGAGCCCGATTCGCACGGACAAGATCGACATCTCCTGCATCGCCGCCGACCCGACGGCTCCGCCCGTGGCGCTGGCGACGATGATCAACCTCTCCGCGCAGGCTCGGTCCGCGCCGGAGAACACGAAGAACTACTTCGGCGACAAGTGGGAGCTGATCGATTCGTCGGTCACCTACCTGCCGCTGACGAACGTGCAGTGGGACATCAACACCGGCGCCTCGGGGCCGTTCGCTGTGGACACGCAGTGGAGCGGGAACCCGGCGTCGAACGCCGAGCTCGAGGACATCAATCCCGCGTACTGGCCGTGTGATCCGTCCGGCGGCGGCAACCTCGCCCTGGGAACGGCCTGCTTCGGAAGCATCGGCGGTCCGACCGGCGGCGGCACCTTCTACCTCGGGTTGAAGACGAGCAACCAGAACGGCGCGAGCCCCGCGTATTTCTCGGCCGGCGTCCAGGTGCTGGCGCCCACCGTCTCGATCGTGGGCTTCGACGGCAACGTCCTCCACATCCTGGCGGGCAATCCCAACAACGGCGACGCGAGCGCTTCGACCGGCAACACCGCGGAGGCGACGTTCTCGTGGACGTTCACTCCGTCGGGCAACGCCTCGGGAACGATCGTGACGATCCCGACCAACGCGACGGCGTTCTCGCTGCTCGCGACGTACAAGGATGGCTTCAGCGTCATGAAGACCGGCTCCATCCAGCAGGTGGACCTGGTTCCGAACTTCTCGTCGACGCCCAGCCCGGTCCTGAAGAACGCCACCCTGACGCTGAAGAACCTCATGCAGAAGGCGGCGGCGGCCACGCTGAACTCCGTCGACTACGCGTTCTCGTCCGGGGGAGGCAGTGGGAGCGTGAGCTGTCCGGGCAACAACTTCTGTAACGTCAGCGGGACAACGCCGGTCACCGCACCCGGAACCGTCGGCAACTACACGCTGACGCTGACCTACAACTACAAAGACCACAACCAGGTGTTCCACTCGGATCCGGTCTCGTCGCCGGTCCAGGTCACGGACTTCGTGGCGAATCCGATACTCGGGGTCTACAAGGGGCAGAACCGGACGCAGCCTGTAACGCCGCTGCCCTCCTTCGGCCTCACGTCGGGGACGACCTACTACCTCTGGGACGACAGCTG
Organism: uncultured Acidobacteriota bacterium; assembly: GCA_963733815.1. Classification (GTDB taxonomy): domain Bacteria; phylum Acidobacteriota; class Thermoanaerobaculia; order UBA5066; family Gp7-AA6; genus DAHUXD01. The sequence goes on from CAVTEG010000009.1 coordinate 595,924, forward strand.
CCCGGGCGACGTGTGCGGCGGGGCGCCCCACCCGGATACAAATTTCTTCAAGAGCAGCGACAACAACCATTCGATCGGCGGCGGGGATACGCAGATCGGCGCGACCATTCACGGCGCCGGACCGGCGACATTCCAGCCCGCGACTTGCACGAGCAGCTGCTACATCAAGGTTCAGGTCTCGGGTGTCGTCAATGCGTTCAAATACACGGCGACGAGCACCGCGCCGCCTCCGCCGCCCCCTCCTCCGCCGGGATCTGTGGCCGTCAACGGTCCGTCGAGCGGCGCGGTGGGCGCTCCCTTACAGTTCTCGGCTGTGTCGAATGGCCTCAACAACATCACGCTGTACGAGTGGGATTTCGGTGACGGATCCGGTGGTGGTGGTGGTGGCGGCGGTGGCGGAGGAGGCGGCGGATGCCCGCCGATTCAGCCCAACTGCGGCATGGGACTGAGCCCGAAGGCGACCGAAGCCTTCTCGCCCGGGAGCCAGCAGCAGGCGCATACGTTCACGACCGCCAACAACTTCCAAGTCAAGGTTCGCGTGACGGCGGGAGGGTCGACCTACACCAGCCCGGCGTTCACCGTCTCGATCGGATCGGGCGGACCTCCGCTTCCGTTGAACACCTTCGACGTCGTGGGAGGCACGTACAACAGCCTCAACAACACCTGGAACGTCTCGGCCGGGAACGTCCTCACGTTCACCGCCGGGGAGCCGGATGCGGCCGCCACCTTCGCGTGGGACTTCGGTGACGGAGACACCGCCACGGGCAAGACCGTCACGCACGTCTACCGTCGGGCAACTCGCGCGACGGTCACGCTCACCGTCACGGGAGGCGGAACCGACACATCCGGAACGTCGGTGAGCAACGCGACGTTCATCGTGGCGCCGCCGAGCTTCCAGGCCATCATGGTGCCGGGCGCGGGCTCGATCTGTGAGCTGGATAGCGAAACTCATCAGTGCAAGACGGACGGCGAGTCCTGGGCCACGGACATCACGATCACGAACCCGGGAGGCGGCGCGCAGGGCTCGACCAAGGTCACGCTCTACTTCGCCTCGTTCTCGGACCAGATCCCGAGCGATCTCTCGACCCTCGAATTCGACACGCTCAAGAGCGTGCCCCTCGGGCCGGGTGAGTCCTGGTCCGCGGTGGACGTCGTCGGCGCCACGCTGGAACGGCCGGGCGCCGGCAAGGGCATCCTCCTCGTCAAGTTCGAAGGCGGGAATCAGCTCCCGATCGTCACGGCGCGCGTCTACTTCACGGCCCAGGGCGCCTCGTTCGGGACCGCACTGCCGTCGTTTCTCGTCGGTCCCTTCGGTTCTCTGACGGCGCAGGCGGCGCAGGTCGCCACGGGTCAGTACCTGATCGGACTGCGCGAGGACTCGCTCTACCGCTTCAACATCTCGCTCTTCAACGCGTCCAGCGAAGGCGGATCCTTCCACCTCGACGCGTTCAGCGAAGACGGGGAGGCTGTGGGGAGCGCGGACTACCCCGTGCCGCCCTACAGCCAGGCAGCTGTCAACGATCCGACGGTGCTCATCCCGAATCTCGACACGAGCAAGCGTTACGTGCTCAAGGCGACGAGCACCTCGGGTTCGCTGCAGGCGTACTCGTCGCAGCTGGATCTCCGTAACAACGACCCCGTACAGGTCTCCGACGATACGCCCCGGGTCAACGCGGCGCCGGACACGACTGTCACCTACTACGTTGCGGGTGTGGGACGCATCGAGGAGAACGGCGCGCACTGGCGCACGGACCTTCGCTTCTACAACTCGAGCGCTTTCCCGCTCACGGTGGCCCTGGAGTACCACTACGTGCCGGCAGGTACGACGACGGAGCAAATTCTTTTCAGGGGCGGGACGATGGGCGCGGGGCAGGGCGTCTCGGTCGACGATGTCATCGCAGAGTTCGCGCGCGGATACCCTGATCGAACGGAGCTGATGAGCGGCACTGTGATCGGGTTGCTCAAGGTCACCTATTCGGCGCCTCCGGACATCGTGTCGGCGCCGCTGGTCATCGGCGGCCGCATCTACCAGGATTTTCCGCAGGGCACCGCGGGCATGCAGCTCTCGGTCTACAACTCGGACAAGAGCGTGTCGGTCAGCAACGGGCAGCTCTACATGGCGGGCGCGCAGACGAACCTGCGCTTCCGCACCAACGTCGGCATCTTCGCGATGGGTGCCCTGCCGACGACCGTCCGGATCACTGCCGTCAAGCAGGACGGCACCCTGGGCGGGCAGTTCGACTTCCGCCTCAACGACCCGGGCAAGTCCGGAGCCTTCGCGCAGATCCCGGTCACCGAGGACACGTTCCCGCAGATCGACGGCAATCCGATGTCGATGAAGGTCGAGACCCTGGACGGAAGCCCCGTGGGCTCCTACATCGTCACGCTCGACAACATCAGCAGCGACACCGTGTTCGTCCAGGGGACTCCGGTTCGCTGAGGCCTCGCATCTGTCGCAGTTCCGGGCCCCGCTCAGGCGGGGCCCTTTTGTTATGTCATCCCGAGAACCGGCCTTTGGCCTGTCATCCCGAGGAGCGGAGCGACGAGGGATCCCGTCCTCAATGCGGCTTGCGCGAGTCGAGTCCGGGATGAACGCGCGGGCTTCGCCCGGCGTTGCCTACTGCTGGGGGTCCGCCTTTGATGGTCGGCTATCTCGCTGCGCTCGGGATGACGGCGTTCTAGAATGGGCGCGAACATGAGCGCCGCCGTTCGCGCGGACCGCGTCTCCAAGCTGTACAAGGTCTACGAGTCGGCCGGAGACAGGCTCCGCGAGATGCTGTTCCGCCGCCACCGCCACCGCGTGTTCCACGCGCTGTCGGAGGTGTCGTTCGAGCTTCCGCGCGGCGGGGCGCTGGGCATCATCGGCGAGAACGGAGCCGGCAAATCCACGCTGTTGAAGATCGTGGCCGGCACGACCCGCGCGAGCTCCGGCACCGTGTCCCGGCACGGGACCGTCGCCTCGATCCTGGAGCTCGGGATGGGATTTCACCCCGACTTCACCGGACGCGAGAACGCGCGCATGAACGCGGCGCTCCTCGGTCTGACCGGGCCCGAGATCCGGCGCCAGCTGCCCGAGATCCGCGACTTCGCCGAGCTCGGCGACTTCTTCGACCGTCCGGTGCGCACCTACTCCTCCGGCATGGTGCTGCGGCTGGCCTTCGCCGTGGCCACGCACGCCGACGCCGAGATCCTCATCGTGGACGAGGCCCTGGCGGTCGGCGACGGCTACTTCCAGAAGAAGTCGGTCGATCGGATCACCGAGTTTCACCGCCGGGGAGGCACGCTGCTGTTCTGCTCGCATGCGCTCTATTACGTCGCGTTGCTGTGCGACCAGGCTCTGTGGCTGAAGAACGGGACAATCGCCGGGCTGGGCCCGACGCTGCCGGTGGTCCGCGCCTACGAGGCCTTCCTCCAGGAGCGCGAACGCGCGCTCTCTCCCGAGTCCCCGCCGGCCGCCGCGGAGGCCGCGACTCCGGCCGCGAGCGAGGGCCGCAAGCCCGCGCGGCTGACCGACGTATTCGTCCACGACGGCTCGGGGTACGCGCGGACCGAGTTTGCGGCGGGCGAGACCGTCGCGGTGGATCTCGCGTTCGAGACCGACGATCCGTCGCTGGCGTTCCACGTCCGCGTCGGCGTCGACCGCGAAGACGGCGTCCAGGTGTTCGCCGTGGACACGCGGCCCGAGCCCTGGGCGCCTCTGACCGGGAGCCGCTCGTACCGCCTGCGCGTCGCTTTTCCCGAGCTGCCGGTGGCGCAGGGGGACTTCCGCGTCTTCGTGTACCTCGGCGACGAAAAGGCGCTCCACGTGCACGACATGCGGATCCTGAAGCCGGGCTTCTCGGTCCTGGCGTCGGAGTACGTCGTCGGCCTGCTCGCGCCCCGTCACGTCTGGATGCCGCCGCAGCGCGGCGTATCCGGAGAGCCGGAAGCCTCCGCGGCGTCGAATCGCGTGGCCGCCTCCTCTTGACCCGAGCCGCGGCGTTCCTTTCGAACCGGCGGCCGCTCGACTACGGCGCGCGCCTGGCGAGACTGCGCTGGAGTCGGGCCGGCGGAGCCGGAGTCGTCCGGGAGTGGGACGCGGCGGCCCCGGCGGCCGAGGCCCTCGCGGCGGCGCCGGGCGCCGAATCCTGGATCGTCGTGCGGGATCCGTCGGCGCTGCCGCTCGGGAGCGTTCCGGATAGCGCCTCGGGAGCGGTCTGGCGCGCGACCCCGGTGGAACCTCCCGCGGTCCACACACTCCGGGAGCTCGAATCGGCGGTCGCCGGCCGCGGCGTGGCGCGCGCCGCTCCGGCGTTTCTGTTTTCGAAGGATCGTTTTCCCGTACGCGGAGGAGAGACCGTCGGGGACTTCCTGGCGAGGCTCGAGAGCGAGGCGAAGCCGAACCTCGGCTTCCTGGCCGTCGTCTTCGAGGATCCTTCCGAGCGGGAACGACCCGAGCTCACCCGGCGGCTTCCCACGGGGCGCCTGCGCGTCCTCGACGCGGGGTGCGGCGCCGGAGGAGGCATCGGACTGGCCCGCGCCCGAAATCGGGAGTGGGAGGTCGTCGGTCTCGAACGGGACCAGGATCTGGCGGCGCGGGCCCGACGGCACTGCGACCTTGTCATCGCGGGTGACCTGACGCGGACCCTGTCCGATCTCGCCGCGGCCGGCGAGGGCTTCGACGCGCTCGTCTTCGCCGACGTGCTCGAGCATCTCGAGGATCCCGTCGCGGCACTCGCGCAGGCGCGCCGGCTGGCGTCTCCCGAAGCGCTCCTCCTCGTCAGCGTGCCCAACGCCGGGCACCTGTCGGTCGCGCGGGACCTGCTGATGGGGCGTCACGACAGCGTGGCCGCGGGGCTCTGCGACGCCGGCCACCTGCGCTGGTTCTCGCGGCCGTTTCTCGAGGAGGCGATCGCGGAGGCCGGCTGGAGGGTCGAATCGCTGGAGGCCGAAGCCGGCGCCCCGGCGCCCGACGGGCGGTCTTTCCTCGGCCTGGCCGCGCAATGGCCCGATGCGGACCTCGAGAGCCTGGCCACCTACCAGTGGATCGCCACGGCGCGTCCGGCATGAGGATCGCCTACCTGCTCGAATCGACCGCGCTTTTCGGGGGCGTGAAGGTCGTGTTGATGCAGGCCGAGGCTCTCGCGCGGCGCGGCCATCGCGTCACGGTCGTCTCGCCGGAGCCGCCGCCTTCCTGGTTTTCGCTGATGCGCGCGCGATTCGAGCGCTCCGAATTCTCCGCCTCGCCGGCGCTGCGCGAGGCCGACGTCTGCGTGGCGACGTTCTGGCGCACGGTTCCCGAGGCTCTCGCGGTCGCGCGCGGTCCGGTCTTCCACCTCTGCCAGGGCTACGAGGGCGAGATCACGTTCTACCGGGAAGCCTGGGCCGAGATCGAGGAGGTCTACCGACTCCCGGCGCGAAAGCTCGCGATCTCGGCGACACTCGCGAGGCGCCTGAACGAAATGGGGCTCGGCCCGGCGATCGACGTGGGTCAGGCCTTCGAGGCCGCGGCGTTCACGCCAGGGCCCTCGCGGTCCATCCACCGCCCTCCGGTGGTTCTGGTCGTCGGACCCCTCGAGATCGATTTCAAAGGCGTCGAGGTGGCGCTGCAAGGCCTCGCGCTCTACCGGAGACGCGGCGGCGAATTCCGCCTTCGCCGCGTGTCGTATTTTCCGCCCTCGGACGCCGAGCGGCGGATGGACCTCGTGGACGAGTATCACCACGGGCTTTCTCCCGAGCGCATGCCGCACGCGTATCGAGCTTCGGACGTTTTCATCGGCGCGTCGCGCGTCGAGGAGGGGTTCGGCCTGCCGTCGCTCGAAGCCCTCTCCTGCGGCATTCCCGCTCTGCTCTCCGACGTGCCCGGCCAGCGCGAGATCGCCGGAGGCGCGGCCTGGCACTTCCGCGACGGGGACCCCCGGAGTCTCGCCGAGATTCTCCCCGAGCTGTTGACCGAGGAAGCGCGGCGGCGGGCCCGCGAGAAGGGTCCGGCGGCGGCGGCCCGCTTCGACACGGCGCGGGTGGCCGAACGCCTCGAAGCCGCGTTTCTCGAGGCTCTCGGGGCGGCGGCATGACACCGTCGGCCTCGGCCATCGTCGTCAGCCACCGGAGCGCGGCCGAAGCGGCCGCCTGTGTCGCGACCCTGCGGGAGGCCTTCGCGCGCGAGAAGATCGAGGGCGAGATCGTCCTCGTCGACTGCGATTCGGGAGAGGAAGAGGTCCGCGCGCTCTCGGGCCTTTCCGCCGACACGAACGTCTTCCTCCCGGACAACCGGGGCTACTCGGGCGGCGTGAACGCGGGACTGGCACGCGCGCGATCGGCACGCCTGCTCATCGCCAACGCCGACGTCGTCTTTCATCCCGGAGCCGTCTCGGCGCTTCTCGCGCAAGTCGAGAACCCGCGGACCGGCGCGGCCGCGCCGCTCTGCTTCTGGGACGCGGACGGGAGGCTGCGGCTGCCGGCGGAGTCTCCGGCGGGATTTCGCGCGCAGCTGGGGCGGGAGCGCTTCGCTCCCTTCGCGCGGCGCCAGATCGCGCCTCTGGGAGAAGGGCGGCGAGGCGAAGCACCTCTCGGGCGCGGTCCTGGCCGCGCGGAGGGACGTCTTCGACCGCGTCGGGCGTTTCGACGAGCGGTTTCTCTTCGAGTGGGAGGAGACGGAGTGGGAAGAGCGCGTGCGGCGCGCCGGCCTTCTCCTGCGCTTCGTGCCCGATGCGCGCGTGCGGCACCTCTATGCGCGCAGCGCCGGCCGCAACCCCGAGACCGAGCGGCGCCGCGCCGCATCGCGCCGGCTCTACCGGGAACGCCGGTGGGGGAGGCTCGGCCGCGCGATTCTGGAGCGTGCGCCGCAGCCGCGCTCGAACGGCTTCGCGCGTTGTCGGAACCACGTTTCCGTCGCGTGCGGGAGCCTGGGCCGCCGTCTCGACGAATGCGTCGCTCGTGCCGTTCGCGGGCGCGCCGCTCGACACGCCGCTGCGGCTTCCCGAAGATGTGCTGGCCTCACTGCCGCCCGGGCCGGTCTACCTTCGGACGTTTTCGGCAGCAGACGGCTCGCCCCTCGAAACCGCCGTCTGGGAGAAGCGGTGACGGTGGAAATCCGGGAAGCCTCGGCCGCCGACGCTCCGGGCATCCGCCGCGTTTTCCAGAACGTCTTCGGTTCCCCGCTGTCGGAAGAGGAATGGCGCTGGAAGTTCGAGCAGAACCCGGACGGCTGGCGCGGCGTCGTGGCGGTCCTCGACGGCGACGTGGTCGGCACGTATCTGGGCTGGGGAGCGCGTTTTGTCCTCGACGGCGAGGAGCGCCTTCTCTATTCGGTCGGCGACGTCGCCACGGAGAAGAGGGCGCGCGGGATGGGAGGGAAGCGAAGCGTCTTCGGCATGATGGCCGACGCATTCTTCTCGTCCGTCGCGGCGACAGTCCCGTTTTGTTACGGTTTTCCCGGCGCGCGACACGAAAAGGTCAGCGAAAAAATCGTCGGTTCGCGAACTCTGTTTCCGATCGAGCTGGTCCACGTGCCGGCGCAGGCGCTGGGCGCGCCTCCGTCGGACATGGAAACCGGCGACCTGGCCCCCGAAGGGCACGATGCGTTGTGGCGCGTCGCTCGCCGGGAACTGCGCTTCGCCGCGGTCCGCGACCGGACGCGCGTCAACTGGCGCTTTCACGCCCGGCCCGGGCGGCACTACCGCATGGTCTGGCGCCGGCAAGGCGCCGAGATCGCCGCCTGGGCCGCGCTGTCGGTGTGGCAGGGCGCGGCGACGGTCGTCGACTACGTCGGCCGCGACCCGGGGGGCGCCGACCTGCCCGACCTCTTCGCCGCCGCCGCGGAAGAGGCCCGGCGCCACGGAGCGACGAGGCTGGTTTTCTGGCGCACGCCGGGAGGCCCCGGGCGCGGCGTCCTCGAGAAGCTGCCGGGGGAGCGCTCGCAGGCCGGTTTCCCCATGATTTCGCGGGTCTTCGACGAGGCTGCGGTCCGGCGGTTCGCAGCAGGCGTGCATCTCGTGCCGTCGCTGTACGACATGGTCTAGGGTCCGGCACGGGGTCTGCACGGGGACTCGATGGCGGCGTCGCGAGGTCCGTAAAAGCCGGATAGAATGGGGTTGGCGTCGCAGCCCGGACAAGCCAGCATGAGTGAAACGAGAGCAGACTTCCTTCCCGCACGCGCCGCCGTGCTTCTTGCCGAGCCGGAGAGCATCTCGCCGTTTCTCCACGACCGCGGGGGGATCGTCTACAACCCACTGACGGGTGGGCAGATAGCCAAGACGGATCCGGCCTACACGGCGTTGTCGCGAATCGAACGGGGCCTCCCTGTCCGGCCGGAATCTGCCTCGGTCGCGCATCTGCGCGCGATGCGATTCTTGATCGAGGACATCGAGAAGGAGTCGCGCCGCTCCCACCTGCTCTATCTCTCGATCGAGACCTGCACCGTCTGCAACCACCGCTGCCCTTTCTGCCCGGTCTCGATCGATCCGCGGGAGCGGGACGTGATGTCGCAGGAGGTCTTCGAGAGGGTCGTGGACGAGGCCGTGGCCGCGGGAGGGGAGGGCCTGGTCGTCTTCCTGTCCAACTACAACGAGCCGACGTTCGACCCGTTCTTCGAGGACCGTGTCCGCTTTCTGTTCGGACGGAGACTCGCGGTCAGCCTTCTGACCAATGCGTCGGGCTTCACTCCCGAGCGCTGCGAGCTCTTCCAGAGCCTCGGAAAGTTCCGCTACATCGGCGTGAACCTTCCCACCCTCCGCGCCGAGCGTTACGAGAAGCTCCACGGGACGAAGGACCTCGCGCGCGTGCTCTCGAACATGGAGGCGATGCGGGCGCGGGAGCTGTCGGAGGAGTCGGCGATCGTGCTGCTCGGCGACGAGGACGAAGAGCATCGCCGCGACACCGAGGAGATCCGGGCTCGCTTCGAGCCCAAGGGCTGGATCATCAAGCCGTTCAAGATCCGCAGCCGGCCCGACAGCGGGACGTACGTGCCCGAGCCGCCGGCCTACAAGAGTCTGCGGGGCTGCGAGCTGATGGGCTCGCGACCCTTCGAGCATCTCCACGTCACGGCGACGGGCAAGGCGGTGCTCTGCTGCCAGGACTACCACGAGAAGCACGTCATCGGTGACGTGAAGACCCAGTCGGTTGCGGAGATCCTCGGGGGAGACAAGCTCGCGCGCCTGCGGCGCTGGGCCTACGGCGTGGATGAGGCGCCCGCCGACTTTCTCTGCCGGCGGTGCGAATTCGCGATCGGCAGCTGATCCGCCGCGAAGCCGTTCCCGATGGGCCGCTAAACGATTCGAGAACTGGCACTTAACGACCGGCGCGGCTAAACTGCAGCAGGTCGATGGCGCACGAAGACTCGCTCATTCCCTATCAGGCGGCCGAGCTGACGGGCGCGAGGATTCTCGCTCTCGCGGCGCATCCCGACGACGAGTCGCTGGGCGCCGGCGGCACGATCGCGCTTTCCGCGGGCAAGGCGCAGGCGCTGCGCATCTGGATCGCCACCGACGGCACGAGCCAGGAGGGCGTCGATCCGGAGAAGGCCTCGGAGTACGGCGGACGCCGCCGCGAGGAGGCCGCGCGCGCCGCGGCAGCGCTGGGCGTGGACCCGCCGCGCTTCGGAGGACTCGGAGATCGGCGGCTCCCCGAAGAAAGGTCCGCGCTCGACGCCGCGCTCGCCGCGGAGCTCGACGACTTCCGGCCGGACCTGATTCTCTGCCCGTCGCCCGTCGAGATCCATCCGGATCATCGCGCTCTCGCCCGCGCTCTCTTCGAGCGCGTCGCCGCGTCGCGCGCCGGGGATCCGGACCACGACCGCTTCCGCTTCCTCCGGATCGCGTTCTACGAGCTCTCGAATCCTCTGCTTCCCAACGCCCTCGTGGACATCGCGTCCGTCGCGGAAAAAAAGGACGAAGCCCTCGCGGCCTACGCGACGCAGCAGTCGGTGCGCGACTACGCCGGCGCGATGCGCGGGTTGAACGCGTACCGCCGCTTGACGCTCCCGGGGCACGGCCCGGTCGAAGCGTTTCGCGTGCTGACCTACGCGGAGGCGTCGACGACTTCGATCGAGGAGCTTCGCCGCGCCATCGGGCCCGGACTCGTGACCGACGGCGAACGAGGACCCGCTCCGGTTTCCGTCGTCGTCCGAACGCGCAATCGGCCCGCGCTGCTGAAGGAAGCCCTGGAGAGCCTGCGTGCCCAGACGGCGCGGCCGCGCCAGGTCGTCATCGTCAACGACGGGGGAGCGTCTCCGAAGGACGTCGCCGACGCGTTTCGCGGCGACTTCGACGTCGCGCTGGAGGACCCGAAGCAGCGTCGCGGCCGCTCCGCCGCCGCCAATCGCGGTGTGGCGGTGGCGAAGGAGGAGCTCGTCTCCTTTCTCGACGACGACGACCGGTGCTTTCCGGACCACCTCGACCGCCTCCTCGCCGGCGCGCAGCAGGGACCCGAACCCGTCGTCTACTCGGATGCCGTCACGGTCGTCTACGGGCAGGGAGAGTCGGGCTGGGAGCCGCGCGTGCGCACGCTTCAGTACTCGCTCGACTTCGATCCGGACTACCTTCTCTACGCCAACTACATCCCGATCCACACGCTGATGCTCCCGCGCGCGCTCTTCACGAAAGTCGGCGGCTTCGACGAGGGGCTCGACTATTCGGAAGACTGGGACTTCCTCATCCGGCTCTCGGCCGAGACGCCGTTCCGGCACCTGCGGGCGGTGACCTGCGAGTACCGCGTATTCGAGGCGGCGGCCAATGATCCGACGCACGTCGCGGCCGGCGCGGCCGCCTTCCAGGACGCGCGGCGCAAGATCTTCGAGCGATACGCGGCGCGTCGGACGGACGCAGGACTGGCGCGTGTGCTCGACCGCATGCGGGCGCAGGTCGCGTTCTGGTACGACCGGGACGGGATCTCGCAGGGGGAGCTCAAGTTCTTGCGCGAGGGGCACCGTCGGGCGACGGAGGCTCTGGCGCGCACGGAGGCGACGCTCCAGAGCGAGAAATCGCGCCTGACCGCGGAGAACGAGCTTCTCCACGCGAGGCTGACCGAGGTCTTCGCGAAGAACGAAGAGTACGACCATCTTCTCTCCGGCGCGCACGTCGAGATCGAGAGAATGAACAGCGTGCTCAACCAGATCTATGTCTCGCGGACGTGGAAGCTGCACCTGTTTCTCGATCGGCTTCGCGGAAGACGGTGAAGCCGATCCGCTCGGTCGCGGTTCTGGCGCCCGAGCCCATCCGGCCCCGAATGGCGGGAATGGGCATTCGGGCGCTGGAGCTGGCGCGCGCCCTCGCGGCCGATTTCGAAGTCCGGCTTCTCGTCCCCAACGACCCGGGAGAGGCGCGCGAGGTCGCCGGAGGCGTCCCGGTCGTCGCGGCGCCCCTCGACCGGCTTCCGCAGGCGGCGCGCGGAGCGGGAGCGGCCGTGGTCTCGGGTCACGCGGCCAACTCCTGGTTCCACGCCGTGCCGGACCTTCCCGTGGCGGCCGACCTCTACGACCCGTTCCCGATCGAGAACCTCCACTACGCTCCGGCCCTCGGAAGCGAAACCGCCCGCCACGACCGGGAGACGCTCGACCTCGCGTTGTCGCGCGCGGATTTTTTTCTCTGCGCTTCGAGCGAGCAGCGGCTCTTCTACGCCGGCGCGCTGCTGACGCGCGGAAGAATCGGCGCGGAGAACTTTCCCCGGGATCCGACGCTTTCGAGGCTGCTCGCGATCGTGCCCTTCGGCGTCCCCGAGTCTCCGGCGCGCGGGGACGCCGCGCGAGGCCGGAGGGCGGCCGGGCTGCCGGCGGACGGGCCGGTGGTTCTCTTCGGCGGCGTGTACGACTGGTACGACCCGGAGCTGCTTCTCGACGCCTGGGCGCAGATCCTCGTTGCCCGGCCCGACGCCCGACTGCTGTTCTTCGAGAACCCGAACCCGGAGACCACGCCGCAGGCGGTCTTCGACCGGACGCGGGAGCGGGCGCGGGAGATCGATCCCAGCGGAACCTCGATCGTTGTCTCGCCGTGGCTGCCCTATTCGGATCGGGCCGATCTCTACGCGGCGTGCACGCTGCTCGTCTCGATCTCGAACGAAGGCCTGGAGACCGAGCTCGCATACCGCACGCGCCTGCTGGACGCCGCCTGGGGGGGCCTGCCGGCGGTCTCGGTCGGAGGAGGTTCGCTGGCGCGTGAGCTCGCGGCCGCGGGAGCCGCGGTCGAGTGTGCGCGCGACGCCACGGCGCTCGCCTCGGCCGTGGCCACCCGGCTCTCCGAAACGGCGGATCGCGCCCGCGCCTGCGCCGCGGCCCGGGCCTTCGCGGCCGATCGCCGATGGACGTCGGTCGTCGCTCCACTTTCTTCGTGGCTCCCGACGGCGCGCCCCGACCCGGCGCGACTGCCCCTGCCGGCGCCGCGTCGCGAGGGCTCCCGGCTGGCACGATTCTTTCGATAGTCTTCGACCGCGTGCTCCGACCCGAAGCCTCCATCGTCGTCGTTCATCACCGCGGCCCCGAGCACCTGTTCGAGGCGCTCGCGTCGCTGGACGCGAGCCTGGCCGAGGGCATCACGGCCGAGGTCCTTCTCGTGGACAACGCCTCCGGGACGCCTCAGGACCAGATCCTTCGCAAACATCCCAACCTTCGCCGGATCCCGTCGGCCACCAACGTCGGATTCGCCGCCGGCTGCCGGCTCGGCGTCGACGCGGCGCGGGCGCCGATCGTCGTCTTCGTCAACGACGACGCCGCCGTGGAAAAGGACGCGCCGCGTCTTCTCGTGTCGGCGCTCTCGGGCGCGGACGCCGACGTCGTTGCGGTGGGCGGGCAGATGACCGACCGGACCGGCCAGCGAAACGATTTCTTCGACGGGTTTCTGACGTTCGACGGGCACGCCTTCGCGTCGCACGTGGGGCGTCCCGTCGCCGCGCTGCCGGAGGCCTTGCCCGGCGAGGAGCGGCTGTTCGCGAGCGGCGGCCTGATGGCCGTCCGTCGCGCCGATTTCCTCTCCTCCGGAGGATTCGACGACGACTATTTCGCCTACCTGGAAGACGTGGATTTTGGCTGGCGGCAGTGGATCTTCGGACATCGGGTCATCGCCGAGCCGCGCGCCCGGGCCCGGCATCGCGGCGGTGCGACGGGGGAGGCGCTGGGTGTTTTCTCGCGGGGCTTCCTGTTCGAGAAGAACGCGTTCGCGACGGCCTACAAGAACTTCGACCGCGAGCACTTTCGCGACCTGATGCCGGCCGTGGTCATGGCCTTCACGACGCGCGTGGCGCAGATGCTCGCGACCCGCAATCCCGGGGCCGCGGAGCTCAAGCGCGATCCCTACGCGGCCAACCGCCGTCCGGGAGGTTTCGCGCGCGCGTTGTTCGGCATTTCGGAGCAGGTCGGGTCGCGGGTGGCCGTTGACGATCCGCTGACGATCGCCCACCTGCGCGCGCTGTCCTGGATCCACCGCCACCACGCGGCGCTCTCGGAGAAGCGCCGGGTCGTGCAGGCCGGGCGGCGGCGCGGAGACGCCGAGATCTTCGCGAAGTTCCCTCTGCGGATCGTGCCCACGTACCCCGGCGACGAGCGGCTGGCGTCGGACTTCTTCGCGCCGTTCCTGGACGGCGCGCCCGGCCTGATCCAGACGACCCTCGCAGAGATTTTCGAAGGCGGCGCATGAGTTTCTCGGTCGTCATCCCGACGTATCGCCGCACCGAAACCCTTTTTCCGGTGCTCGACGCCCTCGCGGCTCAGGTCGGGGCGCCGGCCTTCGAAGTCGTCGTCGTCGACGACGGCTCGGGAGACGAGACGCCGGCGCGACTGGCGGCGTTTCGCCCCCGTACCCGTTCCGCTTCTTCTCCCAGGAGAACGGCGGGCCGGCGTCGGCGCGTAACCGGGGCGTCCGCGAGGCGACCGGAGACGTCGTGCTCTTCCTCGGCGACGACACGGTGCCGGAGCCGCCACTGCTCGCCGTCCATGCCCGCGCCCACGCCGAAAGGCGCCCGGTATCCGGTCGCGGTGCTCGGCTACACGACCTGGCCTCGGGAACTGGCGAGTGTCGCCGTTTCTCCACCACATCAACGAGTACGGCCTGCAGTTCGGCTACGGGCTGATTCGCGATCCCGAGCAGGTTCCCTTCAACTTCTTCTACACGTCCAACGTCTCGCTTCCTCGCCGTTTGCTGCTGGACGCCGGGCTCTTCGACACGAGGCTTCCCGCACGCCGCGTGGGAGGACATCGAAGTCGCCTACCGGCTCATGCAGCAGGGCATGCGAATGGCTCTACCGTCCGGAGGCCGTCGCCCGTCACCACCATGACATCACCTTCGCTTCGTTCCGGCGCCGACAGGAGAAGGCCGGCGAAGCGGCCGCGATCTTTTACGCAAGCATCCCGAGCTCGGAGATTTTCTGGCGGTACCGCAGGCGCTGCGAATGTCGGAGAAGACGACGCTCTCGCAGCGTCTGCTTCCATACTGGGCGTCGCTCTCGGAGCGGCGGGAGCTGCCGGAGGACGCCGCGCGGTCGATCGTGTGCTGCGCGACGACTACCTGCGCGGTTTGAAGCGCGGACTCGGCGGCGCGCCTTTCATCACTTCCCGGTGACGTTCTGACACACCGCGAGGTCAGGCGAGGACGTTCCAGCTTTCGAGGACGGCCCGGGAAGTCACGGAGAGGAAGGCACTTGCCGACGCGCAAGTGCAGGTGCTTCTGGCCCCCGAATTGCTCTATGATTTTTTGGAGGTTTGTCCAGATGAAGGCCCTTTCCAGGCTCGCGCTCGTCATCGCGGCCTCGTTGCTTTCCGCTTCGATGTTTGCCCAGCACAGGGGGCGGTCATGGTGGAGGAGGCGGCTCACACGGTGGCGGCGGCTCACACGGTGGCGGCGGCTGGCACGGCGGTGGCGGCGGCTGGCACGGTGGCGGCGGCTGGCATGGTGGCGGCGGCTGGCACGGTGGCGGCGGCTGGGACTGGTACGGCGGCGGCTGGGGCTGGGGCGGCGGCTGGGGCTGGCGCTACCCGTACTGGGGATGGGGCTGGGGTTGGGGCTGGCCCAGTTACTGGGGCTGGGGTTGGGGCTACCCCGGTTATTGGGGCGGCGGCTACTACGGCGTCCCCAACGGCTACGTCACGATGGCGCAGGGATCCTGGGGCGTCGTCAACACGGACGTTTCCCCGAAATGACGCGTGTGTTCCTCGACGGCCGCTACATCGGAACCGCCGATGACTTCGACGGCTATCCCGACTTTCTGTATCTCCGGCCCGGAAAGTACAAGGTCAGCCTTCAGCTCGAAGGTTTCGAGACGCGCGACGTCGACATCGACGCTCGTGCCGGCATGAAGGTCGACATCAAGGACAAGTTGAAGAAGATCCCGGGCCAGAAACAATACGGCTCGTACGACACGCCCGTTCCCGAAGGCGGACTGCAGCGCTTCTTCGGCAAGGATCGGAACGGCCAGGACATTCCGATGAGTCCGGACAACGGTGGAATGGATGTCGCTCCGCACGGATACAGCGACTGGCGCGGCCAGGGTCAACCCGGCTACGGAGGATCGCAGCCGCCGCAAGGTCAGCAGCCCGAGACGGCACCGCCACCGCGGGTCGAGTACGAAGGCGCGCCGGTTCCGCCGCCGGCGGCCTCGAGGGGCCGAATCCTGTTCAAGGTCGAGCCTCCGGACGCCGCGGTCTACGTGGATGACCGGTTCGCGGGCACCGCGGAAGAGCTCTCGACTCTGTCCCGGGGCCTACAGATAGCGCCCGGCCCCCACCGGATCGTCGTGTCGAGACCCGGGTTCGGAACCGAGTCCACGCAGGTCGAGGTGACCGCGGGCCAGACGGAAAACGTCGAAATCTCGTTGTCCAAGCCCTAGGTTTCAGGTTGCAAGTTGCAGGTTGCAGGGGGCTGTCCCGGTAACCTGCAACCTCCCGCCTGCCACCCTGATGTAAAGACGGGATGTGTTGACTCCGCTTTAGTCATATACTGAGCGGACTCGAAGGAATCGATTGGGGGAGCGGAGGGCCGGCGGCGTCTGCCATTCCCAGTTTGCCACACCTTCCGTCATCTTGGTAGCTCCCAGGTCCGCACTCTTCCCGATCCTTCCGAGCCCGCCGGGCCGGAAGCCTCCCCGCGGTTCCTTCGAGCTTCTTTTTTCATGACACGTCAACCGCGGACGCAGGACGAGGAACCGGAACGGGGGCTCTCCGAACGTCCTACGTTTGCCGTCGTGCGGAACCGTAAAGTCCCACCAATACCTTTTCGTAGTGCAGGCGCCGGTTACCGCGCCGGTTGTCCGGAGGAGAGTCGGCGGCGGCGATAGCGGCGTCCGCGAAAGCCCCGGGTCCGGCCCGGCGGGCGACTTCGGCGAGCTTCCCCGCGACGGCCCGGTGCCGGAGGGCTTCCGAGGCGGGCGCCTGCGCCGCGACCGCGCCGTCCGCGAGCAACTCCGCGAGGAACCGCGCGTCCTCGCGTTCGAGCGCCGCGCAGGCTTCGGCGAGGAGCAGGAGAGGCGCGAGCCGGCCTCCGACCAGGCCTTCCTCCAGCGCGCCGACCGCGGTCTGACGGAGGGCTCGCGCGGCCGCCAGGCGTGCGGCAGGGTCGGGATCGTCGTCCGCGCAGAAGAGAACGAGGTCGGCGGCGTCGGCTTCCGAAAACCCTCTCTCGGTCCAAACGCGGCGCCGCTCCTCCGGTCCGGGCGCCGCGAGCGTGGCGACCGTGCATCGCGAGCGGATCGTCGGCAGCAGCAGCTCCGGGCGCGCCGAGGTGAGGATCCAGCGGAAACGCTGGCCCGGCTCCTCCAGAGACTTCAGCAGCGCGTTGGCACCCTCGACGCCGAGCTGATCCGCGCGGAGGATACGCGCGACGCGACGCCCGGCCTCGTAGGGGCGGCCCGCGCCGAACACGAGCGCTTCTCGCACGCGGTCCACGCGGATCTGAACTCCCTCCGGCTCGACCGAGAGGAAATCCGGATGCAATCCGGCCATAACGCGGCGGCAGCTTCCGCACCGCTCGTCGGCATCGTCGCCGGGGCACAGGAGCCTCGCCGCCAGTCGTCGCGACTCGCGTTCGAGCGCCTCCTCGGACGAACCGCACAGAAGGAGCGCTCCGGGAAAGCGGCCGGGGTCGGCCGCGAGCTTCTCCAGGACCGTTTCGACGGCGCCGCTCACTCGAGTCGAAACCTCTTCGCGACGGCCTCCCACGTGCGCCGGAAGACCTCGTCGGCGCTTCCGTCGGAGGGAATTACGGTCACGCGCGCGGGTTCGCGACGCGCGATCGCGAGGTACGCGTTCCGCACGCGCTCGTGGAGGGCCAGGCTCTCGGCTTCGAAACGGCCTCCCGTGTCCCCGTCGCGCCGCCGCGCCCTCGAGAGACCGACCTCGGGGTCCAGGTCGTAGAGCAACGTCGCATCGGGCGCCACGCCGTCGCGCACCCGTGCATCGAGCGTGGAAACGAAGCCGGAGTCGAGACCGCGTCCCGCGGCCTGGTACGCCTCGGTGGAATCCGAAAACCGGTCGCAGAGGACGAAGTCGCCGCGGGAGAGGGCCGGAGCGAGTACCTGGCGGACGTGCTGGCGCCGCGCGGCCTCGATCAAGAGAAGCTCCGCCATTGGATCGAGGTCCGCGTTGGCCGCATCGAGGAGGATGGCGCGCATCTTTTCGGCGATCGGCGTGCCCCCCGGCTCGCGCGTGGCGACGACCGGACGCGCGGCGGCGCGCAGACGCTCCGAGAGAAGCCCGAGCTGCGTCGACTTTCCGCACCCCTCCACGCCTTCGAACGTGATCAGCGGCATCGCGCGAAGAATATCCCGCAGCGTTGCAGGCATTTTTGGCGCGAAAACCCGATTAACATGAGCAGTCCGCGAGATCGATCTTGAAGGTGGGGAACGGTGGCAATGCACAGCCGGAGGGGCGCGTAACGGCCGAATCGCGGCCGGGATGGCTCCTCGCCGTCGGATTCGTCGGTCTCGCCATCGCGGTCGCGTCGATCGCCGACATGTTCTCGGCCCGGCCCTACGACGGGATCGCGCCGGAGCCCTACGCCAAGGACGGAATCGGGGTCCGGGCCGTCGTCGCCGGCGGGCCCGCGGAAAAAGCCGGGATCCGGCCGGGCGACTGCATCCAGGGAATCGGCCAGAAGATCGTGAACACCACCTCCGACGCGTCGGCGGAGCTGCGCCGCCACCGGATCGGAGAGAAGGTCGAGTACCTCGTCCGCAGCGGTCCGTGCGTGGGGGTGACGGCGCCCAAACCCGCGGGATCGGAGTTGCGGACGGTTCGCCTCCAGCTCTCCTCCGAGAGGCTGGGAGGCAAGACCTACCTCTATGCCGTCGTCGTGGGTTTTCTCTTCTTCCTGATCGGTCTCTTCGTCTTCGTGCGCGTGCCGCGCGAACGCTCGGCCCAGATGTTCTTTCTCCTGTGCGTGCTGTTCCTGCTGTTTTTCGTGTGCCGCCTGCGGCCCGCGTCTTACTGGTGGATCGACATCTTCGTGCAGAACACCGGCACCGTCAGCCTGTTCCTCCTGCCCGCGGTGTTCCTCCACTTCTTCCTGATCTTCCCGAGGCCCAAGCGCCTCCGCTTCGCCAAGGCGGACGAGTGGACGGGGGAGCCGCCGGCCCGCTGGAAGGTGTGGCTGCAGGACTTCCTGTCCACGAGCCCGGGCCTTCTCTACCTGCTCTACGCGATTCCGCCCTTCGTCTACCTCTACGACGTGTTCCGGCAGATCCAGGGCGAGAAGCTGACGGTCCTCTCCGGCGCGCCGCTGTCGTCCTGGATATTGCTCGGCGACTACCTCGTGCTGGGCCTTGCGGCCCTGGCGCACTCGGCCTTCACGCTCGACGATCCACGCGAGCGCCGCCAGGCGTTCCACGTCTTCGTCGGCACGATCCTGGGCACCGTCCCCTTCGTGATCTTCTTCATCGTCCTGCCGTCGGCGTTCGGCATCGACGAATACGCCTTCTACGGGATCATCCCCATGATCCTGATCCCGCTGACGTTCGCGTACGCGATCGTCCGCTTCCAGATGCTCAACGTGCGCGTGATCGTCCGGCGCACGTTCCTCTACGCCGCCACGACCGCGGTGCTGCTGGGTCTGTACGCGGGTGCCGTCGCGCTGGCGAACCTGATCTTCGCGAGCTCCCGGCTCTCGGCATCGCCGCTGTTCAACTTCGGCTTCTTCCTCGTCGGCATTTCGCTCTTCGAGGTCCTGCGCCGGAAGCTCCAGGCCCCGCTCGACAAGCTCTTCTTCCGGGAGAAGTTCGACTATCAGTCGGCGCTGCTCGAGATGAGCGAGGCGATCACGGGAGAGCTGGACCTGGGACGCATCGCCGACTACCTGACCTCCTCGATCGCCGCGACCATGCGGCTGGAGAAGGCCTCGATCTGGCTCCGGGACCGCGAGGGCTGGCTCGAGCGCCGCAGCCGCCGCGAGGACCGGCTCTCGCCGTCGGCCGCGGTGCGCCGCGTTCTCCGGCAGGAGGGCAAGCCCTCGGACCTCGCCGAGATCTCGCTTCACTTCGCCGACGACGAAAGCGAGGAATTCCGCGACCGGCTGGTCGAGGAGGGCTTCCGCCTGCTCGTGCCGCTGGTCTACCGCGAGCGCCTGATGGGGATCGTGGCCTTGAAGGAAAAACTCTCCGGCGAGCGCTTCGACCGCGAAGACCTCTCCCTGCTCTCGACGCTGGCGAACCAGTCGGCGCTGGCGATCGAGACGGCGCTGCTGCACGACGAGATGACGCGCCAGGCCGAGTTGAGGCGCGACCTCGAGATCGCCCGCGACATCCAGACCAGCCTTCTGCCGAGGAACCTCCCGGAAGTGCCGGGGTTTTCTTTCCTCGGCGGGATCGATCCCTGCCCGCGTGGTCGGCGGCGACTTCTACGACTTCATATCGTTCGACGACGGGCGCCTGGGTATGGTGATCGGGGACGTCTCCGGCAAGTCGGTCCCAGCCTCGCTCCTGATGGTGGCCGCCAAGGAGATCGTCTATTCGCGTGCGCTCACGACCTCGGACCCGGGGGCGCTCTTCCAGGAGTCCAATCGCCGTATCTACGCGATCAAGCGGCGGATGTTCGTCTCGCTCGGGTTCTTCCTGCTCGACGCCGAGGCGATGACTCTGCGCTACGCGATCGGGGGGCAGCCCCTGCCGATCCTGCTGCGATCGGGCAACGGGATCCCGTGCTTCATCTCCCCTCCCGAGCACCGGCTGCCGCTCGGGGCCTTCCGAGAGGTGCCCTATGACACCTGTGAGCTCTACTTGAAAAAAGGGGATACGCTCTTCTTCTACACGGACGGCTTCACGGAGGCCATGGACGGAGACATGAACCCCTACGGCGAAGAGCGCTTGATGGCTACCCTGGAGGCTCAAAAAGGGGCGTGCCTGGAAGAGGTTGCAAAAGGAGTCCTGGCGGACATCCGGGACCACGTCGGGGGCGCCGATCAATACGACGACATGACGTTTCTGTTTCTGAGGGTGGATTGAGGCGATTTTGGGCGGATTCTGGGGGCTTTTTGGGCCGAAAACCCTGCGATTCGCCATTCGTATGAATGGGTTAGGAAGGGTGCGCTAATGAAGCGTCGTCGGTTGCTGCTGATCATTGTCGGCGCCCTGGTCCTCGCGGGGGCGGGGGTCGCCGCGGCTTTCTTCATGTCGAGCCGCCGCGACGTCACGACCAGTTCCGAAGCCGCCTACCAGGCCTACAAAGAGGCCATTTCCAATCAGCGCCGGTTCTACAAGAAGGAGGCGCGTCTCGGTTTCGCCCGCGCGCTGGAGCTCGACCCCCATTTCGCGATGGCGATGCTGGGACTCGCCCGCGAAGCCAAGGACGAGGATCAGATGATCGCGCTGATCAAGCGGGCGGCCCGGGAAGAGCCGCGACTGACCGAGCGCGAGCGCCTGATCGTGCGCATCGAGCTCGCGATGGCCGAGCACAAGTGGGACGAGACGGTCAAGATCGCCACGGAGCTGAAGGAGAAGTACCCCGACGACGTGCGCGGAGCGATGGTGCTGGCCAGCCGCGCCCTCCAAATGGGGGAGACCGACAAGGCGATCAAGACGTTCCAGGAGCTCCTCGAGGTCGATCCCAACAACGCCGAGGCCTACAACCAGATCGGCTACTACTACGGTTGGCGCGGCGACTACGAGAAGGCCGTGGAAGCGCTGGAGAGATACAAGTTCATCTCGCCCGACAACGCGAACCCGTTCGACTCGCTAGGCGAGGTCCAGGCCTATTCCGGGCGCTACAACGAAGCGATCGAGAACCTCAACCGGGCGCTGGCCATCAAGCCCGACTTCGTCGATTCCTACGAGCATCTCGGCGTGGCCTACGAGGGCATGGGCGAGTACACGAAGGCCTTCGACAGCTTCGTCAAGGCGTCCGACCTCGTCGATCAGGACGATCGGCGCCGCCAGTATCTCTACGGCGCGATTCGGGCCGCGTGCGAGAACGAGGACGCGGCGCGCGTCGAGGAAGTCCACGCCAGGCTTCTGAAGATCGCACCCAGTCCCAAGTATGGAGAGATCCACAAAGCCGTCGCCGAGGCCGCCTACGATGTCTGCGTCGGCAATCCTGCGGCCGCGATGCCGCGGCTGGCATTCGTCAAGACGAAGCTCGAGGAGATGGCCGCCAAGGAGCCCAAGGGCGACAGCTACGAGCCCAAGTCCCAGGATTCGGGCCTGCTGATGCTGACCGCCAAGGCCCTCGAGAAGCAGGGAAAGATCGACGAGGCGTTCGCGATCTGGAAGACGGTCGCGGAACCGAAGGCGCCCTTCAAGTCCTTTCCGGATCGCCGGCACATCTACGAAGCCCGAGCCCACATGGCCGAGATCCTGGCGCGGCGGGGGATCTGGACGCGGCCGAAAAGCTGATCGCCGAGAACCGGAAATGGAACCCGAGCTGGGCTCCGACGCGCGCGCAGGAGATGACCGTCGCGGAGCTGCGCCGGGAGAAGGTGCTCGCCGCGGCAAGCGAGACACCCGCTCTCCTGATGGAACGGTCCCGCCACTTCGAGACCCAGCACAAGCTTCTCCTCCTCGAGACGCTCTACGACGCGGGTCTGTCCCTGTCGGCGCTGCCCGACGAGGAGGCGCTGTGGAAGACGTCCTCTCGCGGGTCGTCGGCGTGCTCGACGCGTCACGGGGGTACCTCGCGACCTTCGGCGACGGAGCGGCCCGGCGCGCGAGGGCTGGTGGGCTTTCCGCGCCGGCCCGCGGAAGCGGTCGTCGCAGAGGACGAGTTCCTGCGCGACGTGCTGGAGGCCGAGGGGGCGCTGACGCGCGAGAAGTTCAAGCTGCTCGGGCGCCCCGTCCTGACGCCGTGGGCGGCCCGGATCTTCGGAGGGGGAAGGCCGATCGGCGTCCTGGTGCTGGCAGACAAGGAGGTCCGGCGCGGCGGCCAGGCCGCGTTCGACGAAGAGGACCGGCGGTTCCTGGTTTCGCTGGCAGGCCTCTGCGGCATGGCGATCGAGAACCGCCGGCATCTGGAGAAGCTGACGCGCGAGCGCGAGAGGCTCGAGGAAGAGAACCGCCGGCTGCGCGACGAGACCGGGCGATCCGCGGCGGGGCGGCTCTTCGTCGGAGATTCTCCGGCGGCGCGGCGAGTTCTCGACCTGGTGTCGCGCGTCGCGGCTTCGCGCATCTCGGTCCTTCTGACCGGTGAGAGTGGAACGGGCAAGGAGCTGGTCGCGCGCATGATCCACGCCCGCAGCGAGAGGGCCGAGAAGCCGTTCGTGGCCATCAACTGCGCGGCGCTGCCCGAGACGCTGCTCGAATCGGAGCTCTTCGGCATCGAGCGCGGCGTGGCGACGGGCGTCGAGGCCCGGCCGGGACGGTTCGAGACTGGCACAGCGGCGGCACACTGTTCCTGGACGAGATCGGCGACATGCCGCTGGCGCTGCAGGCCAAGCTCCTGCGCGTGCTTCAGGAGCGCGAGATCGAACGCGTCGGCGGACGACGGCGGGTTCCGATCGACGTCCGGGTTCTCGCCGCTACGCACGCGCGCCTCCGGGAGCGCATCGCCCGCGGCGAGTTTCGCGAAGACCTCTACTACCGCCTCCGCGTGGTCGAGATCGAGCTGCCTCCCCTTCGGGAGCGCCGCGAGGACATTCCGAGACTGGTGCGGTACTTCCTGGAGCGCTTCGCAGCGCGCGAGGGCAAGGACGTGCCGACTCTCGAGCGCGACGCGTACGCGGCCCTTCTGGCGCACGATTTTCCGGGGAACATCCGGGAGCTCGAGAACCTGCTCGAGGGGGCCGCGGCCCTTTCGCAGGGCGCAGCGATCCGGAGGGAGGACCTGCAGTGGCTTCCGCGGCCGGGCCTGCGCCTGGCCGACCCACCGGCGCCGGGCCCCGGGGACGAGGAGGTCGCGGACCTCCGCGAGCTCGAGGACCGGCACATCCAGCGGGTCCTCCAAATGGCGGGCGGGAACAAGAGTCGCGCCGCGAGGCTGCTCGGTATCAGCCGCCGGACGCTCTATCGGAAGCAGTTGGGACAATAAGTCCCTGTGACATCGAGTCGCAAATAGCCTGCAACTAAAAGCAAATGAATAGCTTGCTCTAGTGCCTCGTAGGGCACTGTATGGCATATGTGTCATTGTGCTACGATATGTCCCGATGAGCGCAAATCCGCCAGGCGCCGATAAAGCTCACTTTAT
Organism: uncultured Acidobacteriota bacterium; assembly: GCA_963733815.1. GTDB lineage: Bacteria > Acidobacteriota > Thermoanaerobaculia > UBA5066 > Gp7-AA6 > DAHUXD01. The sequence continues at coordinate 619,481 of CAVTEG010000009.1, forward strand.
CAATGGGTTACAGGCGAGTCGCCGGACCGTCCCATCTGGCAGGACTCTTGCCCTTCTCCAACGGCGCAGTGATGAGAAAAGCCCTCGCGATCGGACTTGAGGCCTTCGAGCCGGCCAACCTCCTCTGGGGGCTTCTGGCCGGCGAGCTCGCGCTGACGCTGGTGCTGGCGGCGTCCGATAAACTGCCTTCCGTCTTGATCCGGTCACTGCAACTCTTCCTTCGCTTTTAGGAACCGGCGAGCAGGTCCCATGTCGCAGGGAGGATCCGCTCCGCCCGGGCTCGAGAGCGCCGGCTCGCGCGAAGTTTCCATGACCATCCCGGTCGCCCCGGAGATGGAGATCGTGGCCACGGCCCAGGCGGCCGCCCTCGGCGAGTACATCGCGATGACGCGGGATAAGATCGACGAGGTCAAACTCGCACTCGTGGAAGCCTGCATCAATGCGTTCGAGCATGCGGACTGCCGCGACGAGCAGCTGCACCTGACGTTCCGTCTGGGCCGGGAACCGAAGGGCAGAGAGTGGCTGGAGGTGGAGGTCCTGGACAAGGGTAAGGGGTTCGACTCGTCGACCGTCGAAGAGCCGAGCCTCGAGAAGACGTTCCACAGCCATCGCAAGCGCGGCTGGGGACTGCAGATCATCAAGAGCCTCATGGACGAGGTCGAGATCACGTCCGGGAAAACGGGAACGCGGATCCTGATGAGGAAATACAAGTGAGCGAGTCCTGCAAGGTATCGTCGGAGCGCCGGGGCGACGTCGCGATCCTCTGGACCGACGGCTACATCAACAACCAGGGCGGCGAGGAGATCGCCAAAGAGGCGTACGCGCAGCTGGACCAGGGAGCTCGCGCCCTGGTGCTGAACCTCGAGAAGACCCGCATCGTCAACTCGATCGGCATATCGATCCTCATCGAGGTGCTCGAGAAGGTGATGGACAAGAAGGGCGTGCTCGCTTTCTGCGGCCTGACTCCCACGATCGACAAGACGTTCCGCATCATGGGCCTGGCGCAGTACGCCGAGATCTACCCGACGCAGGAGGACGCCGTCCGCAGCGTCACGACGCATACCGCCTGAGGGAAACATGACCGCCCCGGGACCCGCCCCATCCACCGTGCGCCTCGACGAGCTCTGGAAGAGAATCGGAGCGATTCTGGGGAGCGATCAGCCCCTGTCCGCGCGCGTGGCGGAGGCGGCGCTGCTGGCGACTGGCGCGCAGGAGGCGACCCTCTACCTTCGCGAGCGCGACGCCTGGATCCGGACCGGCGAGAAGGGCGCCGGGTCGCTCCCGGCCGGCGAGATCCCGGAGCCTCTGCCGGAAGGGATCTTCCGCCGTCAGGGCGAGCTCTGGCTGCCTCTGTGCGCGGAGGGCTCCGTCCACGGTGCGCTGCGCCTGCTCGGAGTGTCCCCCGAGCATCCGCTGGAAGAGACGACACTGCTCGCGTTTCTGCTGGGCTCTCTGGTGGGAGCACACGGCCTCGCGCGGCAGGTCCGCGACGCCGAGTTCGAGCTGAAAGCGCGCCTCCTCGAGCTCGAGTCGCTCTATGACCTGGGTCTCTCGCTCGGAGGCCAGCTGGACCTCTCGGCCCTCGCCGACGAGGTGCTGTTCCGGTCGATCTCGCTCACGGACGCCGGCAAGGGCGCCCTGGTTCTCTTCGACGACGCCGATCGCGTGCTCCTCGAGCGCAGCGTCGGCGGCGAGATTCTGGTGACGAAGGACTGCCTGGGATGGACGCTGCCCGAGGGCGGCCTCATCAACAACGAGGCACCGACCGACGGGATGCGAGACGGCGGCTGCCGCAAGTACCTCGCGGTCGGAATCTCGGTCCCGGGACGCCGGCTGGGCGTTCTGGCGGTGGCTGACAAGGAGTCGCGCGACGGGCGCGTGCTCGACTTCACCCCCACCGATGCGCGTCTGCTCTCGCTCTTTGCCAACCAGGCGGCGGCCGCCATCGAGACCGCGCGCCTCCACCGCGAGGCCATCGAAAAGGAGCGCATCGAGCGCGAGCTCGAGCTCGCGGCGACGATCCAGAAGCAGCTCCTGCCGCGGGATCTGCCCGTCGTCGAGGGCCTCGAGATCGCGGCGAAGAACGTGCCCACGCGCCAGGTCGGCGGAGACTATTTCGACTTCTTCCCGCTGTCCGGGGGGCGCCTGGCGTTTCTCGTCTCCGACGTCTCCGGAAAAGGCGTGCCCGCGGCGCTGCTAGTGTCGACGGTGCACGCCGCGGTGCACCTCCAGATCGACGAGGCCAAGACGATCGCCGACCTGATCGGCCGGATCGATCGCCACCTCCAGCGCTTCGCGGGGACGCGCAAGTTCCTGACGTGCTTCTTCGGGTTGATCGAGCCGAGCACAGGGGCGCTGCGCTACGTGTCCGCGGGGCACAACCCCGCGCTCTTGCGCCGCGGTTCCGGCGACGTCGAGCAGCTGAAGGCAACGGGGGTGCCCATGGGGATGTTCCCCAGCGCTTCCTGGAAAGAGGAGACAGTCGTCCTGTCGCCGGGCGACCTGCTCTGCGTCTACACCGACGGCGTGACCGAGGCCCTGAACGGCGCCGAGGAAGAGTTCGGCATGGAGCGGCTCGCTCGGATCCTGGTGAGGGACGGGACCTCCTCGCCGGACGCGCTCTGCCGCACCATCTTCGACGAGGTCGACGCGTTCGTGGCGGACGCCCCTCAGTACGACGACCAGACGCTGCTGCTCGCCCGACTCGTCGGTTAAACTCCACCCGTGTTTCTGCTGCTGACCCTCCTGCTGGCGGGAACCCCGCCGGCGGCGGATCTGCTGCTGGAAGGCGGAACGGTCTACCTGGCGGCCGACGCCCGGCCGCAGAAAGCCTCGATCGCGATCGACGACGGCCGGATCATGTTCATCGGAGATTCGGCGAAGGCCGCCAAGCTCGTACCCGGTGCGCACGTGGTGGACCTGAAGGGCGCGTTCGTCTACCCGGGGTTTGCCGACGCGCACCTGCATCTTCTGGGAATCGGCAAGGGGCTCGAGACTGCCAACCTGCGCGGCGCCGCCGACGCGGCCGCCGCGGCGATGCGTGTCGCGGACGCCGCGGCGAAGCTGCCACCCGGTGTATGGGCGGAGGGGAGGGGCTGGGACCAGAATCTGTGGCCCGGAAAGCAGTTTCCGGACGCGCGGAATCTCGACGCCGTCCTGCCGGATCGCCCGGCGGCCGCGCGCCGGGTCGACGGCCACGCCCTGTGGGTCAATACGGCGGCGCTGAAGGCGGCGAGAATCGACGCGTCCACGAAGGATCCCGATGGGGGCCGGATCCTGCGCCACGCCGACGGCTCGCCGTCGGGTGTGCTGGTGGACAACGCGATGGAGCTCGTCGTCAAGGCGATGCCGGCGGCCACGTCCGCCGATCGGGAGCGCTGGCTCGCGGCCGGCGCGAACGCGTGCGCACGCGTCGGCTTGACCGAGGTCCAGGACGCCTCGGGCTACGACTCCGACGGCATCGCGGCCCTCGAGCATCTGGCCTCGCGCGGCGCGTTGCCCATCCGCGTGTACGCCACGGTGTCGCCCGACCCGGCGCAGCTGCCCGCGTTTTTCGCGAAGGGCGCCCGCATTGGCGGAGGCCCGGACTTTCTGACCGTCCGCGCGATCAAGGCGTACGCCGACGGCGCGCTGGGAAGCCGGGGCGCGGCGTTGCTGGAGGACTACTCGGACGAGCCGGGCCACAGGGGACTGCTTCTGACCCCGCCCGAGAGAATCGCCGCGGTCGCGCTGGAAGCGCGCAAGGCCGGATGGCAGCTGTGGGTCCACGCCATCGGCGATCGCGGTAACCGGATCGTCCTCGACGCTTACCAGTCAGCCGCCTCCGCTGCGCCGAGCGCGCCCGAAGGCGGGCAGCGCCCGCGCATCGAGCATGCGCAGGTCATTGCTCCCGACGACTTCCCGAGGTTCGGAAAGATCGGCGTGATCGCTTCGATCCAGCCCACGCACGCGACCTCCGACATGGTCTGGGCCGAGGCGCGCCTGGGCCCCTCGCGCATCGACGGGGCCTACGCCTGGCGGCGTCTGAAGAACGCGGGTGCGCACCTGGCCGGAGGCAGCGACGCCCCGGTGGAATCCGAAAACCCGATCGAGGGTCTCTACGCGGCGGTCACGCGGCAGGATGCGTCGGGTAAGCCTCCCGGGGGTTGGCGCGCGGACCAGGCGCTCTCGCGCGCCGAGGCCGTGGCGCTGTTCACCTCCGACGCCGCGTACGCGGCCTTCGAAGAGAAGTGGCGCGGAAAGATTGCCGCCGGCGCCGCCGGGGACCTGACCGTTCTCTCGGGAGACCCTCTGACGGCGCCGGCGGAGAAGATCCTCGCGATCCGGCCGGTCCTGACGGTCGTCGGCGGCCGCGTCGCGTACGAGGCCGCGGCGCCATGACGTGGCGGCCGGCGGCCGCCGGCTTGGCGGTATCGTTGCTCTCGCTGGCGCTCGTCGCGGCGGGCGGCTGCGGCTCGCGCCGGGAGGGTAAGGCGGTGCAGTCGACCCAGAACGACGCCGACGCCCGGCGCCGCGCGACGATGGTCGAGACGCAGATCGCGGCCCGCGGCGTCCGCGATCCGCGGGTGCTGGCGGCGATGCGCAAGGTGCCGCGCCACCTCTTCGTCGAGCCGGCCGAGCGCGGGCGGGCGTACGAGGATCATCCTCTGCCGATCGCGGGCAGCCAGACCATCTCGCAGCCGTACATCGTCGCGCTGATGACGGAGCTGCTGGGCCTGCCCGAGCATGCGCGGGTGCTGGAGATCGGAACCGGATCGGGCTACCAGAGCGCCGTGCTCGGAGAGATCGCCGACGAGGTCTACTCGATCGAGATCCTGCCGGAGCTGGCCCTCGCGTCCGCGAACAAGCTCGCGGAGCTGGGCTACAAGAACGTCACGGTGCGCGAAGGCGACGGGTACCGCGGCTGGCCCGAGCACGCGCCGTACGACGGCATCATCGTCACGGCGGCGCCCGAGAGCGTTCCCCAGCCTCTCATCGAGCAGCTCGCCCCCGGCGGCCGGATGGTCATCCCCGTCGGAGCGTTCTTTCAGGAGCTGAAGGTCTTCACGCGCGGGGCCGACGGACGCATCTCCGAGCAGAGCATCATCCCCGTCCGCTTCGTTCCGATGACCGGAGAGATCGAGAAGGAGAAGACGCCGGGACCGTAAGGGTCTTGTCATCCCGAGGAGCGGAGCGACGAGGGACCCCTTTAGGAGCCGAGGTTTGGCTCGAAAGGGATCCCTCGCTGCGCTCGGGATGACAGGCCTGGGGGGGCGAGGCCGCGCCGCTCAGCGCGCCGGCTGGATCGTCCCTTCCGCCAGGATGATCTCCACCCGGCGGTTCTTGGCACGTCCCTCGACCGTGCCGTTGTCGGCGACCGGAATCCTCGAGCCGTAGCCTTCGGCGCTCATCCGGCTGGCCGCGACGCCCTGCTGCCGGAGGAACACCATGACGGAGTTGGCGCGGTCGCGGGACAGGGGATTGTTGATCGCATCCGAGCCCGTCGAGTCGGTATGCCCCTCGATGCGGAGGTTGATGTTCGGGAAGACCGATACGATCCCCGCGAGCTTGCCCAGCGCGACCTGGGCGTTGGGTTTCAGGGTCGCCTTGTTGGTGTCGAAGAGGATGTCGGGAAGGCTCACGACGACGCCGCGGGCCGTCTGCGTGATCTGGGCGACTTCCGACAGGGCGCCGGTCAGGCGCGACTCCAGATCGTTGCGCTCGGCGCGCAGTTTTGCGATCTCGGCTTCGCTCTGGCCGACGCGCGACTCGAGCTCGCGCTTCTGGTTCTCCAGAGCGGCGGCCTGAGTCGCGGCCTCGGCGCTCGCGCGCTGGGCTTCGGTGCGCGCGGCCGTGGCCTGGGAGGCGAGCTCCACGGCGCGGCGACGAGCCTCGTCGGCGTCGCGGCGGGCCTGATCGGCGGCCTCGGCCGAGAGTCCCGCCGCAACGGCGCGTTCCTGGGCGGCGGCCGCGTCCATCTGGGCCTGCTGCGCCTGCTGCTGGAGCGACGTCATCTGCTGCTGCGCGGCCGCGGCCTGCTGCTGCGCCAGAGAGAGCTGCTGCTGCGACTGGGCCAGCTGCTCCTTGGCCGCGATCGCCTGTTCGCGCGCGGCGAGCGCCGCCTCGCGAGACGCGGCCGCGTCCTGCTGCGCGGCCGTCCGCTGCTGCTCGAGGGACTGCATCTCGGCGGCGCGCTTGGCGGCGGCGGCGGCGGCGGCTTCCTCGTCCATCCGCCTCTGGGTGTCGCGGATCGCGGTCGAGGAGAGCGAGACGCTTCGCCGCGCGTAGTCGGTGCCCTGCTTCTTGTTTCCGGCGTTGTAGGAGTTGGTGGCCTGGGCCAGCGTGATGTCGGCTTCGCGCATGGCGTCGGGGTTGTACTTGTCGGCGCCCATCCGCTGCGCCTGCGCCAGGATGGCCTGGGCCTGCACGATGTCCAGAGGCTCCGCTCCCGAATAGGTCAGGGATCCGATCTGCGGGTTGCCGACGGCGGCTGGTGCGTGGAGATTCGAGATCGTCACCGGCGTGCTCCGCGCCTTCTTCACCGGCGGCGGCGCCGACGTGAAGATGACCAGCTCGGACGGGCGGGTGACCAGCGGATACGGCTCCGCCGTGATCAACAGGCCGAATTCCTTCTGGCCCGTCCGGTACTCCGCGCTGCCTTTGGGATCGCGCACGATCAGCTCGCCCAGGTTCTCGGACCGTCCGTCCCGGGCCACGGCCCAGACGACGTAGGACGTGACGTCGCCGCCGAAGAGCGTCGCCGGCGGAAGCTTCTTGTAGTCGACTTCGACGGTCGCCTGGCCGTTCTTGAACTTCACCTCGGCCTCGGCCTGCGCCGGGGCCACGCGGCTCGTCGGCACGAGACCCACGTCGACCCCGCTTCCCTCGGGGTACTGGATCGCGGCCAGCGTGACGTCGGCCGCGAACAAAGCCGGAGCCGTCAGACAAACGGAGACCAGCGCACACAGGGCAGAGCGAAAGACACTACTCTTCACGAACTACCTCCTCGTACGTTTGGGGCGGGGCTCATGGCAATTCCGGTCGGGAACCGAGGCCGGCCAGAATATATTTGCAGGGAAAGCGATCCGTCAACCGCCGAAGGTGAGGTGCGGGCTTGAGCGATCCTCTGTTTCTCCATCGCCTCCAGTTCGCATTCACCATCGTCTACCACTACCTGTTTCCGGTCCTGACGATGGGGCTGGCCTTTCTGATCGTGGTGATGAAGGCCCTGGGCTTGAGGGCCGGCGGCGAGCGTTGGAACGACGCGGCCCGGTTCTGGATCCGGATCTTCGGGATCAACTTCGCGGTCGGCGTCGTCACGGGAATTCCGATGGAGTTCCAGTTCGGGACCAACTGGGCGCAATTCTCGCGCTTCGCCGGCAACGTCGTCGGCCAAACGCTCGCCATGGAAGGCGTCTTCGCCTTCTTCCTCGAGTCCGCGTTTCTCTCTCTGCTCGTGTTCGGAGAGCGCCGGCTGGGACGGAAGGGCCATTTCGCCGCGGCCGTCCTTCTATTCGTCGGAAGCTGGCTCTCTGGCTATTTCATCATCGCGACGAACGCGTTTCTCCAGCGCCCCGTCGGCCACCGCCTCGGGTCCGGCGGTGTCCTGGTTCTCCAGGATTTCTGGGCCTTCCTCCTGAACCGCTGGGCGATCGCGCAGTACCTCCACAACCAGGCGTCGACGGTCGTGACGGCGTCCTTCGTCGTCGCCGCTCTCGGCGCGTTCTATCTCCTCCAGGGCAGGCACACGGAGACGGCCCGCCTCTTCCTGCGGCTCGGCGTTGCCGCGGGCCTGGTGTCCAGCCTTCTCGTCGCCTATCCGACCGGCGACCACCAGGCCAAGCTCGTGGCGCGGCACCAGCCGACGGCGCTGGCGGCGATGGAAGGACGCTTCCGGTCGGGTCCGCGCGCGGGCATCACGATGATCGGGCAGCCGAACGTGCCCGAGCGCAAGCTCGACAACCCGATCGAGGTCCCCGCCATCCTCTCGATCCTGGCCTTCGGCCACGTCGACAGCGCCGTGCAGGGGCTGGAGGAGTTTCCCGAGACCGACTGGCCCGACAACATCCCGCTGCTCTACTACGCGTTCCACATCATGGCGGGGCTCGGGACGATCTTCATCGCGATCATGGGGTTGGCGGCCCTCCTGGTCTGGACCGGGCGGCTCGAACGGAGCCGGCCGATGCTCTGGATTCTGATGATGGCGTTTCCGTTCCCGTACATCGCCGTCACGGCGGGATGGATGACGACGGAGCTCGGGCGGCAGCCGTGGCTCATCTACGGCCTCTTCCGCACCGCCCAGGGCGCGAGCCCGACCGTGCACGCCGGCACGGCGCTCTTCACGCTGATCGGCTTCTGCGGCCTCTACGCGCTGCTGTCGGTGCTCTTCCTGTTCCTGGTCTCACGGGAGATCGCGCACGGCCCGGTCGCGCGGTCCGCGGCGGCCGGAACGCCGGAGGCCGCGCATGGCTGAGCTCTGGTACGGCCTCGCCGTCTTCATGCTGACGGCCTACGTCGTGCTCGACGGGTTCGACTTCGGGGCCGGTGCGCTGCACCTGACCGTGGCGAGGACCAACGCGGAGCGCCGTCAAGTCCTCGCGGCCATCGGTCCGTACTGGGACGGCAACGAAGTCTGGCTGCTGGCCGCCGGCGGCGCACTCTTCGTGAGCTTCCCGCGAGTGCTGTCGGCGGGAGTCTCCGGCTTCTACTTCGCGATCTTTCTGGTCCTGTGGTGCCTCGTGTTCCGTGGAATCTCGATCGAGTTCCGCCATCACGTCGCCGATCCGGTCTGGAACCAGGCCTGCGACTTCTTCTTCTGGCTGCCGAGCCTGCTCTTGCCGGTGTTCTTCGGCGCGGCGCTGGGGAACTTGCTCCGCGGTGTTCCGCTGTCTGCCGACGGCTGGTTCGAGCTGCCGCTCTTCACCGACTTCTCGGCGCGCCCGCCGGTCGGGATCCTGGACTGGTACACGGTGTCGGTTGGCGTGTTCGCCCTCGCCGCCCTCGTCGCACACGGCGGCGCCTTCCTGGTCTGGAAGACCGACGGCGCGGTCCGGGAGCGCAGCCGGAGGTTGGCCAGGCTCGCATTCATCGTCACGGCGATTCTCTGGCCGCTCGTGACGATCGCGACGGTTCTCGTCAACGGGGGTTTTCTGCCGGCGCTCGCGCACAGACCGCCTGCATGGCTCCTCGCGGCGGTCGCGCTCGCGGGTCTGGCGGCGGCGTTTGCCGGCCTGGCCCGCGGCCGGGATCGAGCGGTGTTCGTGGGCTCGTGCGCGTTCCTCGCCGGACTCTCGACAGCCACGGCGGCGTGCGTCTTCCCGGTCCTCCTCCGCGCGACGGGGGATCCCGCTCTATCGATGACGGCGTACAACGCGAGCGGCGATCCGGCCGGACTTCGCACGGCCCTGGGCTGGCTCGCGATCGGAATGCCTCTGGCGATCCTCTACTTCGTGTTTCTGTTCCGTTTCCACCGCGGAAAGGCGGCGGCGCCCGCGGACGGCGAAGGGTACTGACCGATGCGGCGGCATATCCCCGATGCCGGTGTGCTCTGGAGGTCGGACCGGGGCCTCTCGGCGATGCTGGTGTTTCTCGTCCTGGCCATCTTCGTGGCCGCGCCGCTGGAGTCGGCGGGTGTTCTGCCGCCGTTCATCCTGGGCGCGGCGTTCTCGCTGCTTCTCATCTCGGGCGTCTTCGTCGTCTTCAAGAGGCGCGCGATCGGGTGGATCGCGACCGCGCTCATGCTGGCGACTCTCGTGGCACGCTGGACCCATTCCGCGGCGCCGCGGCCCTGGCTCGCTGTCTTGAGCGAGGCGCTCACGATCGTGGCGCTGCTTCTCCTCACGGCCCTCGTGCTCGTCCAGGTGTTTCGATCCGGACCGATTACGGCCCACCGGATCCAGGGATCCATCGTGGTCTACCTCCTCCTCGGACTCGTCTGGGCTTCGGCATACGAGCTCACGGAGTTCCTCCGGCCGCACTCGTTTCACATCCCTTCCGGTGAGCAGGGGTCGCTGTCCCACGTCCTGGCCTACTTCAGCTTCGTCACGCTGACGACCGTCGGCTTCGGGGATGTGACCGCCGTCCACCCCGTGGCCCGGAGCCTGGTGATTGCCGAGGCCCTGGTCGGTCAGCTCTACCCGGCGATCCTGATCGCGCGCCTGGTGTCCATGGAGCTGCTCTCGAAGACCCCGGGAAACCCGGAAGCGTGATCCGTACCGAACGCCGGTCGTTCGCTAAGATCCATTTCTGGATGCCCGACCTCTCCCGAATCCGTCGGAAGCCCGCGGTCTTCGTCTTCTTCGCGCTGGCGCTCCTGGCCGCGGCGCGCGGAACGGCGCAGGTGACGCTGCCCGGTCTCCCGCCGGGCCCCACCCCCACGCCCGCGGAGCCGACGGCGGACCCGTACGACCGCGAGACGCCGCACGGCTGCTTCTTCGGGTTCCTGCACGCCGCCGAGAAAGGCAACTACAAGACGGCGGCCTTGTATCTGCAAGTCCCTCCGGCGCTCGCCAGCGCGCGCGAGGAGATCGCACGGCAGCTCCAGGTCGTTTTCGACCACCGGCTGGTGACCCGCGACCTGGACCTCGTGAGCAAGAACCCGCAGGGCTCCAACGCCGACAGCCCGGGACAGGGGCTGGAGAAAGTGGCGGAGGTGCGCGGCGAAGGCCGCCTCGACGTGGTGCTGGTCCGGTTGGAGAGGACCGAGCCACCGATCTGGCTCATCTCCTGGGAAACGGTCCGCGAGTGCCGGAGGCTCTACGATCGCCTGGCCCTCCCCGATCTCGATCAGAAGCTGCCGCGATTCATGGTCCAGACGCGCCTGGGCGCATTGCCGCTGTGGCAGGTCGCCGCGTTCATCCTGCTCCTGCCGATTCTGTTCGGAGTCGCGTGGGCTCTCGTGACCGTCTCCTTCGCGCTCCTGCGCTTCCTGCGCCGACGCACATCGGAAACTCCGGTCGGATACTGGGCGCACAGCGCGCGCAACCCGGTCACGTTTCTGCTGACGTTGATCCTGCATCGGGTGGCCGTCGAGTGGATGGGGATGCCGGCGCTGTACCGCCTCTTCTACAACCGCATATTGGCCGTTCTGTTGCTCGGCGGCCTCTTCTGGCTCCTCTCGCGCATGGTGGACGCCCTGGATCGGCGGGTCTTCGCGCGGTACCTCGGGGGTGCGGCCGGCCGCCAGACGACGCTGTCGTTGTTGCGGCGATTCCTGAAGATCGTCGCGTTCGTCATCGTCCTGCTCCTCGGCCTCGCCTTCTTCGGCGTGAACCTGACGACCACGCTCGCCGGCCTCGGCATCGGCGGCCTCGTTCTTGCCTTCGCGGCGCAGAAGAGCCTCGAGAATCTCTTCGGCGGAATCGCCGTGGTCGTGGATCGGGCGCTTTCGGTCGGGGACGTCTGCCGCATCGGGAGCGCGCCCCTGGGCGAAATCGAAGACATCACGCTCTGGGCGACGCGCATCCGCACGCAGGAACGTACGGTGTTGAGCATCCCGAACGGGACCGTGGCCTCGTCGCAGATCGAGAATTTGTCGCGCCGCGACAAGTTTTGGTTCCACCCGGTGGTCGGCCTCGTCTACGACACGAAGGCGGAGCAGTTGGAGAAAATCCTGGCCGACCTGCGCGAGATGCTGGCGGCCGAGCCCCGGGTCCAGACGCGAGACGCGCGCGTGCAGCTCGCGCGCCTGGGGGCCTCGGCCCTCGAGATTGAAATCTCGGCCTATGTGCGGGCCGCGGAGCGACCCGGATTCGATGCCATCCAGGAAGAGCTGCTTCTGAAGATCGTCCGCATCGTCGACGCCGCCGGCACTTCTCTGGCGTTTCCGTCGCAGACGATTTACGTGCGACGCGACGACCGCGGCGCCGCGACGACGACATAGCCCCCGTCCGACAATGGACCTGCGAATCGGCCGCCCCGTCAGCGACCTGAAGCGGTCGGCCGCAATCTACTGCAAGGGGCTGGGCCTCGCGGAACTCGGTCGTTTCGAGAATCACGACGGATTCGACGGAGTCATGCTCGGACGGCCCGGCTGGAAATGGCACTTCGAGTTCACGTATTGCCGCCCGCACCCCGTGGTGCCGACTCCGACGCCGGAAGACCTGGTCGTTCTCTACGTTCCCGATCGCGGCGAGTGGGGACGAAACTGCGCGGCGATGCTGGAAGCCGGATTTGACGACGTGGCGCCGTACAACCCCTACTGGGGAATCGCGGGTCGGACGTTTCAGGATCCCGACGGCTATCGTTTCGTGCTGCAACAGGGCGGGTGGGGCGAGAGCGAAGGCGGCTAGGAATTGGCGCGCCTTCGGGTCCGCCAGCGGTCGAATGAGAGCTTTCCGGCGCCGCCGAGAATCAGCGCCACGAGGCCCCCGATGTAGAGGAGATTGATCTCGTAGCCCGGAGGCCCGAACTGCGGACCGTCGGGAGTCAGGCCGATGGTCTTGATGGAGCTGAAGCCGTACCTTAAGTGAATCTTCATCATCGCGACGAGCATCATCGCGATCAGAGGCACGCTCACGGCCGAAACGAATGCGCCCGCGATGACCGCCAGTCCGCCGACGAGCTCGAGCAAGGTCGCGGCCCAGGCCGTGAAGTGCGGGAAGGGTGCGCCGATCTGACGCAGCAGCATCGCGAATCCCGCCGGACCCCGAGTCAGCTTGGCCCATCCGTGAGCCATGAAGCCGTAGCCGAGCACCAGGCGCAGGGGAAGCAGCGCCCATTCGATGCGTGCCGCGGCGTCTCGCACCTTCGACATGTCGATCTCCTCATGCGCGCCGGAAACGCTCCTCCGGCGCGCGACGTACTTCTTCGCGGGTCTCAACGCTTCCAAGGAGTCCGACATGCCCTTCGATCGACGGGAATTTCTCCAGGGTGCGGCTTCGGGCGTCGTGGCGGGACTGTGGCCGTACCGACCTGCTGCGCGAGCCGCTGCGCGCGCGCCGATCCGGGCGGTGGCGTTCGACGCCTTTCCGATCTTCGATCCGCGGCCCGTCTTCGCCCTGGCGGACACGCTCTTTCCGGGGAAGGGGAACGAGCTGAGCGGCGCGTGGCGAACCCGACAGTTCGAGTACCAGTGGTTGCGCGCGCTTTCGGGGCGGTACGAGGATTTCTGGCGCACGACGGAAGACGGGCTGATCTTTGCGGCCCGACAGCTGGGGCTCGAGCTGACCGCGGAGAAACGCGCGCGGCTGATGGACGCCTACCTCGCCCTCACCGCGTGGCCGGACGTCGCGCCGGCGCTCGGCGCGCTGAAGGCGAGCGGCATCCGTCTGGTGTTCCTGTCCAACATGACGAAGAAGATGCTGGAGGCTGGCATTCGAAACGCGCGTCTCGAAGGGACGTTCGAGCACGTCCTCAGCACGGACGAGATCCGCACCTACAAACCCGACCCTCGCGCGTATCAATTGGGTATCGACGCGCTCCGGCTGGAGCCGGGAGAGATTCTCTTTGCGGCGTTCGCGGGCTGGGACGTTGCGGGCGCCAAGTGGTTCGGGTATCCCACGTTCTGGGTGAACCGTCCCAATTCCCCTGCCGAAGAGTTGGGCGTCGTTCCGGATGCGACGGGGCGCGACCTGACCGAGCTGGTGGATTTCGTCAAGGCTCGACATTGACGCCGAACCCCGGAACCGGGCAGGCTTCCACTCCATCGCACGATACGCCTCGGTTCAAGCGCTCTCCCATCCCCGCGCCCGCACGACGGCGCGGTGCCAGAGCCGGCGCCGGCGTTCGCGCTCCGCGCGACGCATCCGTGGAGCGAAGGTCCTCTCGGCCGTGCGCACAGCGGAGAGATCCGATTCGCCGCGCCAGACGCCCACGGCCAGGCCCGCCAGCAGCGCGGCGCCGAGCGCGGTCGTCTCGAGGTTGGCGGGGCGCGTGACGCGGACGCCGAGCAGGTCCGCCTGGAACTGCATGAGCAGTGCGCTCGCGGCCGCGCCTCCGTCCACGCGCAGCTCCGAGAGCCTCGTGCGCGTATCCCGCTCCATGGCCGAGGCCAGATCCGCGACCTGGAACGCGATGCCTTCGAGCGTGGCGCGCGCAAGATGCGCGCCCGTGGATCCGCGCGTCAGCCCCAGGATCGCGCCCCGCGCTTCGGAGTCCCAGTGCGGCGCGCCGAGCCCCGTGAAGGCGGGCACGACCACGACGCCGCCGGAGTCGGAGACCCTCTCGGCCAGGGCGTTGACCTCGGCCGCGGTGCGGATGATCTCCAGTCCGTCGCGAAGCCACTGGATCGCCGCGCCACCGACGAAGACGCTTCCCTCGAGGGCATAGGTCAGAGGCCCGTCGCCGAGCTTCCAGGCCACGGTCGAGAGCAGGCGGTTCCGGCTGGCGACCGGTTTGTTTCCCGTGAACATGAGCAGGAAGCAGCCGGTGCCGTAGGTGCACTTCACCAGTCCCGGCCGCGTGCAGAGATGGCCGAAGAGCGCGGCCTGCTGATCCCCGACCATGGCCGCGATCGGGACGGGAGACCCGAGAAATCCCGCGTCCGTATTTCCGACGCGCTCGCTCGTCGCGCGGATCTCGGGAAGGACCGACGCGGGGATCCGGAAGAGGCGGAGGAGCTCCGGGTCCCACGCGCCCGTGCGGAGGTTCATCAGCATCGTGCGCGACGCGTTGCTGACGTCGGTGACGTGAAGGCGGCCTCCGGTCAGTCGGTGGACGAGCCAGGTGTCGACGGTCCCCGCGGCGAGCTCGCCGCGGCGCGCCCTCGCCCGGGCGCCGGGCACGTGGTCGAGCAGCCAGGCGAGCTTCGAGGCCGAGAAGTACGGATCGAGGAGAAGCCCCGTCCTGCGGCGGACGACCTTCTCGCCGCCTCCCTTGCGCATCTTCTCGAGGGCGCCGGCCGTGCGGCGATCCTGCCACACGATGGCGTTGTGGACCGGGCGGCTCGTCGCGCGGTCCCAGAGCACGATCGTCTCGCGCTGGTTGGCGATGCCGATCGCCGCGAGGTCCGCCGCCGCGAGGCCAGCCTGCTCGAGGGCCTCCCGCGCGGCGTCTCGCGTCGTGGTCCAGATCGCCTCGGCGTCGTGCTCGACGAAGCCCGGCTGCGGAAAGAGGGGAGGAAGAGGCCTCTGACCGATGCCGAGAGCCCGGCCCAGCTCGTCGAAGACGATGGCCCGCGAGCTGCTCGTGCCCTGGTCGAGCGCCAGAATCGCGCGAGAGGAGCCAGCTGCCGAAGACAAGTTCGGCGATTCTGTCAGACTCGCCGCGGCAATTCTCGATGGGACGCATTCTGGATTACGTCCTCCGGACCTGGCAGGAGCTTCTCGGCCGCAGCAGCGGTCCGATGAAAGTC
The DNA here is from genome assembly GCA_963733815.1 of uncultured Acidobacteriota bacterium. Lineage (GTDB taxonomy): Bacteria > Acidobacteriota > Thermoanaerobaculia > UBA5066 > Gp7-AA6 > DAHUXD01. The sequence goes on from CAVTEG010000009.1 coordinate 634,752, forward strand.
CGCCTGGTCCTGCAGCCGCTGATCGTCGCCGTCTTCGGGGTTCGTGCGGGCCTGCGGGACGCCCGCGCGGGCCGGCCGCCGTACTTCTGGTCGATCTTCACGGCTGGCCGCGACCGCTGGAAGCTCATCCGGGAAGGATGGGGCGACGCGGGCCGCTTCTTCGTCGCCGCCGTTTCGCTCGACCTGCTCTATCAGCTCGTCGTCCTGCGCGCCCTCCGGCCCGTTCAAGCGCTGATCGTCGTCGCGACGATCGGGCTCCTACCGTATCTCGTGTTCCGAGGCCTCGTGAACCGGATCGTGCGAGCCCGGCGGCCGGCCGCTAGAAACTGAAGGAGACGGCGTCGCCCTCTAACCGGGTGCCGGTCCTGCCTTCATTGTGTGCCCGTGGCGGTGGACGGCTCCTTGACCGGGGTCCAGGTTTTGTCGGGGTTGTAGCGCTCCATCTTCTGGAACTGCTCCAACGTCGTTGGCCCGAGGTCCTTCTGGTAGACGATGCCGTCGTGGCTCACGATGAAGGTCATGACCCCGGAGACCCGGTAATCGGCCGGCGCCGCCGCGAGCGCGAAGCCGCCGATCATCACTCCCTTGACCACGAAGTCGATTTTTCCGAGCGGCGCGGCCGGGCCCTGGCCCTTCAGGACCTTGAAGTAATAGCCGTGAAATGGCTCGGCCTTCTTGGAGTAGCCCTCGGCGATCGCCTCGGCGAGCGTGTCGGCCAGGGGCCCTGCCGGAGTTCCGTCGGCGTTGCGCCATGACAGGCCGTCCTGCTTTCCCGGGGTGCTGACGACCTTCTGGGCGTACTGGTTCACGCTCGAGCCGTCGTGTTTCTCGAGGGCGTACTCGTGCTGCGCATCGACGAAGTCGTGACAGAACTCGATGGCATCGAGCTCGTTCCTGCCGATGCGGCGGTAGAGGACTTCCCGCTTGCCGCTCTTGGAGTCGAAGAACCAGCGGCCGTTCTTGCGGACGATCGGGACCGGCGTCGGCCAGTCCTCGTCTCCAACATCGAGGATCGCGCGGTTCGGGTTCTTCGCGTCGGGGACGACTTCCATCTTCTCGCGGGCTTTCGCAGCGAAGGCCTCCAGCTGATTCTTGTCCTGAACGGGGTCGCTGGTGACGACGAGGCCCTTGCCGTCCGGCCCGAGGATCTCTTCGAGCGCCGGCACGTCGTAGGTAGCCGCCGCGGCGATGAGTGCATCGGCGGCAGCCTTCGGGGTGTCGAACGTTTTCTGGCGGGCCGCGGCCGGAGCCGCAGCTTTCGACTGATCCCGGGCCGAGACGCCGACGACAGATGCGAGCACGAGGGCACAGACGATTCCGGAGACGAGCCTGCTTTTCATGGTGCTCACCTCCGCCTTCCGCCGCCGCCGCCGCGGGATCCTCCGCCTCCCCGCGAGCTCATGCTCGAGGAGCCGCGGGAGCTGCTCGACCGGGCGCTGCTGCCGCTGTAGCCGCCGGAGCCGCCGCCAAACGCGCTTCCGCCGCCTCCGCCGCCGCTGCGGGAGCTGGCGCCCGCTCCCCCCGCCGCCGCGGGAGCTGGCGCTCGCTCCGGCTCCGCTCCCTCGGGAACCGGCACTCGCGCCGGCACCGCCGCCGCGGGAGTTCGCGCTGGCTCCGGCTCCGCCGGCGCGGCTACCGCCTGCGCCGGCCGAACGGGTGCTGGCCGACGCAGCACCGCCGCGGCTGCCGCTCCCTGTCCGCCACGGCTGGATCCGCCGTACTTGCTCGCCGTCGCCTTGTTCGAGTAAGGAGCTCCGCCGCGATGCTGGGAATTGTGCTGCCAGTTCCCGCTTCCGCCCCCGCTGCGGTTGACGTTCGAGTTCCTGTTGAAGTTGTTGTTGTTGTTGATGGTGATGTTGTTGTTCCCGCCCCCGCCCCAGCCGCAGCCGCAGCACGAACCGCCCCAGATGGCCGCGCCCATCGCCATTCCGACACCAAAGGTGACGAGGCCGGCGCCGGGAACGTACGGAGGGTAGTAGACCGGGGGATAGGGATAAACCGGCGGGGGATAGACGACCGTCGGATTGTACGAAGGGACGTAGACGACCTCGGGATTCGTCGGTTGGACAACGATGACCGTCTTCTCTTCCACGACCTTGGTCTCGACCTTCTGCTGCTCGTTGGACGTCAGTGCGCCCTTGTCCTCGGCCTTCTTTCGCATCCGCTGGACGGCGTCCATCACGTCGGTCTGCTGGTCGAGGAAGGCGTCCCCGAGCTGCGTCGTCCACTGGATGTCGTCGGCGAGCCGCTTCACGACATCGGGAACCGCCGCCATCGACTGGATGGCCGGGTCCCAGGGCTGCTTCGCGACCGCGTCCGCGAGCGCCTTGTCCTTGAGGTCCTTGTTCTTCGTAAGCCACTGCTGGAGCTGGATGATCTCGAGAGGGTAGGTCGACGCGACGAGCGTCTGGGCCAGGAGCGGATCGGGGTAGAGCGCGATCGGGGCCACCAGCGAGTCGAGCTGGTCCGGCGAGAGTGTCTCGGCCGGCGGCTCGGCAGCCGCCTCCTGAGGAGCGTCCTGCGCGAGGACGACACCTTCCCCCAGGGCGAGCAGCGCGACGCAGACAAGGGCCACCAGCCTGCGGAAAGCCGACATCGAGCGGCCGGGTCGAGACCAAATGGGCTCCATGACTACTCCTTCAGCGGTACTTCGGACATCCGGTCTCGATCGCAACGATTCGCCGGAATGCTGTCCGTGGGCACAGCTTTGTAATGATGTATTCGAATCAGGTGCCATGTCCAGCCGGCCGGCAGGATTCGCGGGAACGCGCGGGGCGAGAAAGTGGGGAGCCTCCATGGTCGAGAGGAGAACGGATCCAGGGTTCGTCGATATCACCGAACAGAGGCGGCTCAACGAGGCGCGGGAGACGGGGATCGCGTGGAAGAAATGGGGCCCGTATCTCAGCGAGCGGCAATGGGGCACGGTCCGCGAGGACTACAGCCAGGACGGCAACGCCTGGGACTACTTCCCGCACGACCAGGCCCGCTCCCGGGCCTACCGGTGGGGCGAGGATGGGCTCGGCGGGTTCTGCGACGACAAGCAGCGCCTCTGTTTCGCGCTCGCACTCTGGAACGAGCGGGACCCCATCCTCAAGGAGCGTCTGTTCGGGCTGACCAACAGCGAGGGGAACCACGGCGAAGACGTCAAGGAGTACTACTTCTACGTGGATTCGACCCCGACGCACTCGTACATGAAGTACCTCTACAAGTATCCGCAGCGCGAGTTCCCGTATCGGGACCTTCTCGAGACCAACCGGAGGCGGACGCGCGAGGAGCTCGAGTACGAACTGCTGGACACGGGAATCTTCGACGACGACCGGTACTTCGACGTCTTCGTCGAATACGCCAAGGCCGGACCGGAAGATGTCCTGATCCGGATGTCGATCCACAACCGCGGTCCGGAGGCGGCGCGACTCCACGTCCTGCCGACGCTCTGGTTCCGCAACACCTGGTCGTGGGGGGAAGAGGGCCCGAAGCCGGCCTTGCGTGAGGTCGGCGGAGCGATCATGGCTTCTCACCCGGAGCTGTCCGACATGCGTTTCGCGTGCGACGGAGCGCCGGAGCTTCTGTTCACCGAGAACGAGAGCAACCACCAGAGGCTCTGGGGCCAGCCGAACCCGACGCCGTACGTCAAGGACGCGTTCCACCGCTACGTCATCTCCGGGGAGCGCGACGCCGTGAATCCCGGGAAGACCGGGACGAAGGCCGCGGCCCGATACGTCGTCGAGGTTCCCGCGGGCGGCTGCGAGGTCCTTCGCCTCCGGCTTTCCGCCGGGACGGCCGGCGATCCGTTCGGGGCCGAGTTCGACAAGTTGTTCCGGCAGCGCCTCTTCGACGCCGACGAGTTCTATGACCGGATCACGCCCCCGACTCTCGACGAGGATGAGCGCCGCGTGCATCGGCAGGCTCTTGCCGGGATGCTCTGGTCCAAGCAGTACTACTACTTCGACCTCGACCGCTGGCTCAAGGAGCACCAGGCCCATCCGTTGACCGGCGGCGCGAACCGCGGGGTCCGGAACACCGAGTGGTTCCACATGCTCAACGGCGACGTCATCTTAATGCCCGACAAGTGGGAGTATCCCTGGTACGCGGCCTGGGATCTCGCCTTCCATACAATCGCCCTTTCGCTCGTCGATTTCGACTTCGCCAAGGAGCAGCTCCTCCTGATGCTCCGAAGCCTCTACTCCCACCCCAACGGGCAGATCCCCGCGTACGAGTGGAACTTCAGCGACGTGAATCCGCCCGTGCATGCCTGGGCGACGCTCTATCTCTACAAGTTCGAGAGGAACCTGGGCCGGGAGGACGTCCGTTTCCTCGAGCGAGCGTTCCAGGGACTGATGCTCAACTTCAACTGGTGGGTGAATCGGAAGGACCCCGAGGGGAGGAACGTCTTCGCGGGCGGCTTCCTCGGGCTCGACAACATCGGCGTCTTCGACCGCAGCGCCCGGCTCCCCACCGGCGGGTCCCTCGAGCAGGCCGACGGCACGGCCTGGATGGCCTTCTACAGCCAGAACATGCTGGAAATGGCCCTCATCCTCGCCGACCACGACCCGGCCTACGAGGAGCTCGCCTTCAAGTTCGTCGAGAACTTCATCTGGATCTCGTACGCGATGGACCGGGGCGGCGACCGGCGCGACGACATGTGGGACGAGAAGGACGGCTTCTACTACGACGTCCTGCGGTTGCCGGACGGCGAAGCGTTCCGGCTCAAGGTCCGCTCGATGGTCGGGCTCCTTCCCCTGTGCGCGAGCACGGTGTTCGAGGAGGACATGGCCACGCGCCACCCGAGACTGATGGAGCTGATCGCGATCTTCCGAAAGAGGCATCCCGACGTGCTCGCCCACGTTGCGCCCACCGTCGAAGGCTTTATCGGCTACGCAGGGCGGCGGCTTCTCTCGCCCCTGACGCGGGGCAAGCTCGAGCGCATCCTCGCCAATCTCCTCGACGAGAACGAGTTCCTTTCGCCCTTCGGAGTTCGCTCTCTTTCGCGCCGTCACCTCGAGAGCCCGTTTAGTTTTCACACGGGCGGCCAGGAGTATCGGGTCCAGTACCTTCCGGCCGAGTCCAACACCGGGATGTTCGGGGGAAACTCGAACTGGCGCGGCCCCATCTGGATGCCGGTCAACATACTCATCGTCCGCGGGCTCCTGAACCTCTACGGGTTCTACGGGGACGACTTGAAGGTCGAATGCCCGACCGGCTCGGGAAACCGCATGAACCTCTTCGAGGTCGCGAAGGAAATCGCACGCCGCCTTTCGACCATCTTCCTGCGCGACGGGAGCGGCCGGCGTCCCGTTTACGGCGGCTCGACCAAGTTCCAGAGCGATCCCCACTGGCGGGATCTGGTTCTCTTCTACGAGTACTTCCACGGCGACAACGGGGCCGGCCTCGGCGCCAGCCACCAGACGGGCTGGACGGGCCTGATCGCGCCCCTGCTCGACCTCTTCGGGCGTCTGTCGGCCGAGGACGCGCTGCAGACGCCGAAGGCGAAGCTCGAGGCGCGCCTGGTGCGCGAGCAGGTGGCCGGACGGTAGCCCCCCGGAGGATTCGAGGAGATCGGCCGACGCGTCCGCTTAGAAGCGGAAGGCCAGCGCCGACGCGACCGTCGGGGCTTCCCACCCGAGGTTGAAGACGTAGACGGAGAGAGTCAGGCTCTTGTAGGCGAATGCGACGAAGAGCCCTCGCTGGATGCCGAGGTCGGTCTGGTAGACCTTCGTCTTCTGGGAGGCCAGACCGACGGTCAGCCAGTCGAGCGGCGAGTACCCGAGTTGCGTCCAGTTGTAGAAATAGTTGTTGGCCGAGTCCTCGACGTCGAAGACATACTCGCCCTCGCTGTACAGCTCGAAGGCGCCATATGCCAGCGTGAGGTGGTAGCCGGGAGCGACGCCCCGAGTGTCGCCGAAGACGCCTCCGGCCATCAGGGTCGCGTCGAGCCGTAGCGTCTCGCCCACGCCGAAGTTCCAGCCGACCCAGGTGGAGCCGGTGTCGATCCCTTCGTAGTTGTACCGGGCCTCCAGATGGAGCGCTCCGTGGTCGGCTGTGACCGTCGGCTGGCCGTAGTCCCGGTCTTGCGGCACGAAGTAGCCGTAGACGCTGGCGTTGAATTCCCAGGCCGGCTTTTCGTCGGCCGGCGGCGTGGCGACGGCCGGCTCCTGGGCCGATGCGGCGGCCGACAGCGCCACGAAGACGGCGAGCGCGAAGAGGCGGGGGTCTCTCATCCGCCGAGCGCGATCGTGAGGGCGACGAGCACCACTCCGAGGGCGACCAGGGCGAGAGCCGTGAGCCAGGGGTGATAGCCCGCGTATTTTCCGAACCTGTAGCCGCCGAAAAACAGAAGGGCGATCGCCACCGCGTTGGAGACGCGCAGAGCCGGCATCGCCTCGCGCATGAACAGGAACGGGAGGACGACCGGAAAGGTCGAGAAGAAAACGAGCAGGAAGGTCTCCAGAGCGCCCCGGAAGTCGTCGCGCCCGAGCGAGGCACGGGCGTCCGACTCGGGCATGGCCACCAGGCGCTCACGGATGGACTCGTATTCTTCCGGACGCAGAATCGAGGCCACCGGCGGCGGAAGGGCTTCGGCGATCAGCGCTTTGCCTTCCGTCGGCCCGGCCCGTTCGCGCAGTTGTCGCAGCATCAGGGCGCCATGCCCGCGCTGGCCGAGCGTGTTCATGAGATAGAAGACCGCGTCGACGATTCCCCAGGCGAGGTTGCAGCCGATCGCGCCGATCAGCATCGTGCGTACCTCGGCCCGGCCGCTCTCCGCGACGGAGAGCGAGCCGGTGAACGTCAGGACCATGATCAGGCCGAAGAGGATCTCGGAAAACCGCTCGGTCGGCTCGAGGACCCGGCGGCGTTTCTCCTCGGGCATTGTGTTTCCTCCCACCGGCCCGCGCTCAGCGCGGGATCAGGTAGAGCATCGCCGCGAAGACGGCGTAGACCGCGAGAAGCTGAACGCCCGAGTACCAGGCCGAACGGCCCGTCGCGACCACCATGCTGACCGTCAGCGTCGTGAGCAGCACCATGAGCGCCTGGCTGCCGGCGAAGGTCAGATCCATGGGCGACGGGGCGACGGCGTAGCTCAACAGGACGAGCACCGGGGCGACGAAGAGGGCGATCTGGACGGAGCTCCCCATCGCGATACCGACGGAGAGATCGAGCCGGTTCTTGCGCGCCGCCGAGAAGGCCGCGGTCATCTCGGCCGCGGCGCCGACGAGCGAGACGACGACGAAGCCCACGAAGGCCTGCGACAGGCCCGAGCGACTTGGCCGCCTCCGTGACGGACCCCACGAAGATCTCGCTGACCAGGGCGATCAACACCGTGACGACCGCGAGCGTTCCCAGGGCGGCCGGGAGCGGCCAGGGAGTCTCGTCATGCTCTCCTCCCTCCGCACTCGTAAAGAACTCCCGGTGCGTCTTGAGGGAGAACACGAGGCTCAGGGCGTAGGTCGCGAGAAGAATGAACGAGATCGTGAGACCGAGCGGTAGCTTGAAGGAGGACACGTTGAGCTGGTCGATGCGGGCGCTCGCCGACGTGATCACCAGGGCGATCGAGGCGAGCAGCAGCATTCCCGCCTGGACCCGGGCGTTTCGGGGGTTGAACTCCTGGACGCGATGCCGGAGGCCGCCCACGAGGAAGGCGCCCCCGAGCATGAAGAGGCTGTTGGTCACGATGGCGCCGGCGAGCGACGCCTTGACCAGGTCGAACATGCCGGCGTGCAGCGCCGCGATCGCGATGACGAGCTCCGTCAGGTTGCCGAGCGTGGCGTTGAGGAGTCCGCCCACCGCGTCGCCCGTCTTCGCGGCCACGCTCTCGGTCGCGCGGGCGAGGAGTCCGGCCAGAGGAACGACGGCCACGACCGAGAGCAGGAAGACGAGCGTGTAGCTCTCCGGCCGCAGCTTCTCCACGACAAAGACTACCGGGACGAAGACGATCAGCCAGTAGAGGGGGGTGCGCCGAAAGTCCGCGAGGAGCCCGCTCACAGAGCCGTCCGTGCCGACCCGCAGGGGGTGGACGCCCGTACGCCCCGCATTTCAGCTCCCCCCGACGCCGCTATTCCGCGTCTTTGGTAATGATCCAGGTCTTGTCCGGGTTGTAGGCCTTGATGGCCGGGGCGAGCTGAGCCGTCTCGGGCCCCAGGTCCTTCTGATAGACGACGCCGTCGCTGTTCACGATGAACGTCTGGACCCCCGTGACGCCATAGTTCGCAGGCCGGGCGATCGCGGCGAATCCGCCGATCATCATTCCCTTGACGACGTAGTTGCGCGCGCCCAGCCGCGCCGCCGGACCCTGGGCCTTCAGCGTGCGGAAGTAGTAGCCGTTGTAGGGCTCGCTCTTCTTCGTGTATCCCGCGGCCAGCGCCTTCGCGATCGCATCCCCCATGGGGCCGGCCGGCTTGCCGTCGGCGTCGTACCAGGACAGGCCGTCGTGCTTGCCGGCGGTGCTGAGCCACTTCTGCGCGTACTGGCGCACGCCGCTCTCGTCGTGCACAGTCAGGGCATACTCCTCCTGCGCCTCGACGTAGCCGCGCAGGAGCGCGATGGCGTCGAGCTCGTTGCCGCCGATGCGCCGGGCGAGGATCTCCTGCCGGCCCTCTTTCGAGTCGAAGCGCCACTTTCCGTTCTTCTCGACGATCGGGACGGGCAGCGGCCAGTCGCCGTTCCCGACGATCATGATGGCCCGTTTCGGGTCGGAGATGTCGTAGGACACTTCCATCTTCTCGCGCGACTTCTCTGCGAACTTGGCCAGATCGTTCTTGTCTTCGACGGGATCGCCGGAGGAGACGATGCCCTTGCCCTCCGGGCCGAAGATGGCGTCGAGGGCGGCCATGTCGCCGGCACCGGCCGCCTTGACCAGGGCTTCGGCGGCCTGCTGGGGCGTGTCGAAGGTCCGCTGTGTTGAGGGCGGGCTGGCCGCTCGGGCCGGAATCGCCCACAGGCAGGCGCACGCGATCGCCAGCATCGCCGGGAGCTTCGAAACGAGGGACGGACGCACTCGTTGAGTATTCATTTCGTTCCTCGCCTTACCGCCGCCGCCCGCCGCCGCCACCGCCTCGCATGCCGCCCATGCTCGACGAGCCGCGCGAGCTCGACGACCTCGCGTGGCTGCCGCTGTAGGACGACCCGCCCCACGCGGACGAGCCCCGGGAACCCGAGGACGGCACGTTGCGGCTCCCGACCTGACTGGAGGGGCTGCCGCCGCGGTCGAAGCTGCTCGAGCCGCCCCGGTCGAAGCTGCTTGAGCCGGCGCCGCCCGAGGATCGGCTGCGGTCGAAGCTCTGCGACTGGCGCTGGCCCGCCTGGGACTGCCGGGACTGCATCGAGTCGCCGCGCGCTCCGCCACCGTACTTGTTCGCCGTGGCCCTGTCCTTGTAGGGAGCGCCGCCGCGCTGCTGGGCGTTGTGCTGCCAGTTGCTGTTGCCGCTGCGGTTGACGTTTGTTTGCCGGTTGTGGTGGCTGACGTAGTTGTTGTTGTTATTGATGGTGATGTTGTTGTTGCCGCCCCAGCCGCAGCCCCATCCCCAGCCGCCGGAGATCCCGATCCCGACGGCGATTCCGACGCCGAAGCCGATCCAGGCGCCGCCGTAGTAGGGCGGGTAGTACATCGGGTAGTAGGGGTATATCGGTGGTCCCCAGATCACCGTCGGACTGTAGGTCGGGACGTAGACGACCTCGGGCGACGCAGGTTGGATCTCGATCACGGTCTTCGACTCGATGACTTTCGTCTCGACTTTCTGCTGCTCCGTCGTCTCGAGCTTGCCCGCGTCCTTGGCCTTGGTGCGCATGCGCTGGACGGCGTCCATGACGTCGGTCTGCTGGGCCAGAAACGCGTCGCCGAGATCCTGCGTCCACTTGATGTTCTCCGAGAGCAGCTTGAGGGCTTCGGGCAGCGACACCAGCGCCTGGACGCTCGGGTCCCACTCCTGTTGTTCGGCGGCGTTCACGAGCTCGTCCCCCTTCAGGTTGCCGTTCTGGGCCAACCACTGCTGCGCCGCGACGACGTCGATGGGATACGTCGAGGCAACGAGGCACTGCGCGAGGAGGGGATCCGGATAGAGCGCGATCGGAGCGACCAGGGAATCGAGCTGGTCGGGCGTGAGCTTGGGGGCTTCCTCCGGAACCGCCGTGTCCTGGGCGGGCGGGGCCACCTGCGCCGCATCCTGGGTCGCCGGCGCCGCGCCGGCCGGTGCGGCGAGCAGCGCGCACAGCGTCACGACCAGGACTTCCCCTCGAACCCCCGCCAGGTGCGCTCGGAAAACTCGAAGCGTTGGCAAAGTGTCCTCCTATTGGCGACGCGATCTTACTTCGCTTGCCTTCGGCCTCGCCAATGGGACCTTGGTTCCATCCGCCCGGTCGGTCGACTTCATGACGGGTCTGGAGTTTCCGTGGGGCCGTCGCGAGAACTTCTTCGACGGCTTCCACGTCGACGATGACCGCTTCCAGTTCTCGGCGAGATACGGCTTCTCCTGCCAGCTGGGAGGCGGCCGGTAAGCCCGGCAATCCAAGATACGCTTCCGGATCGGAATTTCTCGCCAGCCACGTTAGGCCGGAGCAAGGGAGGACGACATGGGAAAAGACCGCCGAAAAGCCCCGCGGCCCGAAGGACAGAAGGGATTTCCCGAGGTCGAGCCCGACGACCTCATCGAGCGCGCGCGCAAGCTCGCGCGCCGCTATCGCGTGAAGGACGGTGAGCGCTTCCGCCTTTCGGACGTCGATCCGGGCGATACGGCATGGCTGAAGGCGGAGGACAAGCCGGCGTCCAAGGACGCCCTGCGGCAGGGCGTGGAGATGCTTGCGAAGCTGCAGGACAAGCTCTATGCCCAGGACCGCTGGGCGGTGCTCCTGATCTTCCAGGCGATGGACGCGGCCGGCAAGGACGGCGCCATCAAGCACGTCATGTCCGGAGTCAACCCGCAGGGCTGCCAGATCGTCTCGTTCAAGGCGCCGTCGTCCGAGGACCTGGACCACGACTTCCTGTGGCGTTGCGCCAAGAACCTGCCCGAGCGCGGTCGGATCGGGATTTTCAACCGTTCGTACTACGAGGAGGCGCTCGTCGTGCGCGTGCACGAAGCGCTTCTCGTGAAGGAGAAGCTGCCGGCCGAGCTCGTCACGAAAGACATCTGGAACGAGCGTTTTCGTGACATCCGCGCCTGGGAACGGTATCTGAGCGCCAACGGAGTCGTCGTGCGGAAAGTTCTTCCTCCACGTCTCGCGCGCGGAGCAGAAGCGGCGATTCCTCGAGCGGATCGAGAACCCTGCGAAGAACTGGAAGTTCTCCGCGACGGACGCCCAGGAGCGCAAGTACTGGAAAGACTACATGCGCGCCTACGAGGACATGATCCGCAACACCGCCACGAAGCGCTCCCCCTGGTACGTCGTCCCGGCCGACAACAAGTGGTTCACCCGGATCGTCGTGGGCGCCGCCGTCATCGATACGCTCGACTCTCTCAACCTCAAGTATCCGAAGGTCGGGAAGGAGAAGCTCGCGGAGCTCGCCCGGGTGCGCAAAGCCCTCCTGGCGGAGAAGTGAGAGCGTGAGCGTTCTGCCGGGCTGGCTGCTCGGCTATCGGAAGGACTGGCTCAGACCCGACGTCGTCGCGGGCCTGACGGCGGCGGCCGTCGTCATCCCGAAGGCCATGGCCTACGCCACGATCGCGGGGTTGCCGGTCGAAGTCGGCCTGTACACGGCGTTCGTGCCGATGCTCGTCTACGCCGCGCTCGGAACCTCGAGCGTGCTCTCCGTCAGCACCACGACGACGATGGCGATCCTGACCGGCGCCGTCCTGAGCCAGGTGGCCGCCAGCGGCGACTCGGCCGCGCTGCTACGCGCCGCGGCGACCCTGACGCTCCTCGTGGGCGGGATCCTGATCGTGGCCGGCCTCCTGCGGTTGGGTTTCGTCGCCGACTTCATCTCCGAGCCGGTCCTCATCGGTTTCAAGGCCGGAATCGGCATCGTCATCATCCTCGACCAGATCCCGAAGCTCCTGGGCTTCCACATCCCGAGGGGAACGTTCTTTCAAAAGCTCGCGGCGACCTTCCAGCACCTTCCGGAGACGTCGCTGCAGACACTCGTCGTCACGGTCGTCGCCATCGCGATCCTCGTCGGCCTCGAACACTACGTGCCTCGCGTGCCGGCGCCGCTGGTGGCGGTGGCGGCCGGGATCGCCGGGGCCGGTCTCTTCGGACTCTCCGCAGGCGGTGTCGAGCTGGTCGGGAAGATCCCGACGGGTCTCCCGTCGCTGACTCTTCCGGACGTCTCGCTCGCGGCGGGCCTCTGGTCGGGCGCCGTCGGCATCGCGCTGATGAGCTTCACCGAGACGGTCGCAGCGGGGCGGGCCTTCGCGCGCAACGATGAGCCGCCGCCTCGGCCCAACCGGGAGCTGTTCGCGACCGGCCTCGGAAACGTGGCCGGCGCCTTTCTGGGCGCGATGCCTTCGGGCGGCGGCACGTCTCAGACGGCCGTCAACCGCCAGACGGGAGCGCGCAGCCAGCTCGCGGAGGTCGTGACGGCGGGCGGGACGCTCGCCACGATGCTCTTCCTGGCTCCGCTGACCGGGCGGATGCCGCAGGCGACGCTCGCTTCCGTCGTCGTCGTCTACTCGGTGGGCTTGATCAAACCCGCCGACTTCCGCTCGATCCTGCGGGTCCGCCGGACCGAGTTCTACTGGGCCCTCGCGGCGTGCGCCGGCGTGGTCGCTCTCGGGACGCTCAAGGGAATCGCCGTGGCGATCATCCTGTCGCTGGTCGCGCTGGCTCACCAGGAGGCGAATCCGCCGGTGCACATGCTCGGACGCAAGCCCGGCACGAACGTCTTTCGGCCCACCTCGAAAGAGCAACCCGAGGACGAGACGTTTCCGGGTCTGCTCATCCTCCGACCGGAAGGCCGTATTTTCTTCGCCAATGCAGAAAGGATCGGCCAGAAGATCCGCGCGGCCGCCGACCGGGAGAGGCCGAATGTCGTGGTGCTCGACATGAGCGCCGTGTTCGACCTCGAGTACACCGCCCTCAAGATGCTCACGCAGGGAGAAAAACAGGTCCGCGAGCAAGGAGTCGAGCTCTGGCTCGTTGGTTTGACCCCCGACGTGCTGGCCATGGTTCAGCGTTCCCCGCTCGGCGAGACGCTGGGCCGCGAGCGCATGCACTTCAATCTCGAGGCCGCCGTCAACAGGTTTGGGAAGCGATGGCCATCGCCCGGCGCCTGACGCTCCTCCTCGCCGTTCCGCTCATCGTCTTCATCGGGCCCTGGAACGGGCCATCGAGGACTTCGATTTCGAAGGAGCGCTGTCGAGGCTGGACGCCATCGCGCGGGATTGCGGCGCGAGCGAGGAGCCGGTGTGACCGAAGCCGGAGGAAAGAAACTGCTGCTCCTGGTGGACGATGCGCCGGCAAACATCCAGATCGCGAACGCGATTCTCAAGGACGACTATCGAGTCCGCGTTGCCACGAGCGGCGCCAAGGCCCTCGAGCTCGTCCGGACGAGGCCCGTGCCCGACCTGATCCTCCTCGATGTCGGGATGCCCGAGATGGACGGCTATGAGGTCTGCGAACGGCTGAAGGCCGATCCGGAGACGCGGGAGATCCCCGTGATCTTCCTGACGGGCAAGACCGACGCTGAGGACGAGACGCGTGGCTTTGCGGTGGGAGCCGTGGATTACATCCACAAGCCCTTCCTTCCCGCCATCGTGAAGGCGCGCGTGCAGACCCACCTGGCGCTTCGGGAAGCCCGTGCGCAGCTCTCTCGCCAGCTCTCCGCGATCCAGAGCGAGCTCGCGATGGCCCGGGAGATGCAGCTCGCCATCCTTCCCCGGGAGGCGCCGCGGGTCGAGGGCATCGAGATCGCGGCGCGCTACGTCCCGATGACGTCGGTCGCCGGAGACCTCTACGACTTCATCCCGTTGGACGAGAAGCGCTTCGGCGTTCTCGTCGCGGACGTCTCGGGCCACGGCGTGCCGGCCGCGCTCGTCGCCTCGATGCTGAAGATGGCGTTCGCCTCCCAGGCCCCCAATGCGTCCGATCCCGCGCAGGTGCTCCGGGGGCTGAACCAGGCGCTTTGCGGCAAGATGGACCGGCACTTCGTCACCGCGGCCTACCTCTTCGTCGATTGCGAGAAGGGGACCATCGACTACGCGGGCGCGGGCCATCCACCCATCCTCGTCTACAGCCGTTCGGGCTCGAATGCCCGGGCCCTCCAGCAGAACGGGCTCTTTCTCGGGATGTTTCCGGCGGCGAAGTATTCGGCGATCCGGATCCCGATCGCCGCCGGCGACCGGTGCGTGGTGTACACGGACGGGATTTCGGAGGCCTGCAATCCGAAAGGCGAGGAGTTCGGAGTGGACGGCCTCCAGTCGCTGGTCGAGGCCGAGCCAGACCTGCCTTCGGACGCGTTCGCCGACCGCGTTCTCGAAGCCGTGAAGGCCTGGACGGGGAGACCGTCCGGAGAAGGGCACGACGATGACATCACGCTTCTGGTGATCCGTTCGAGCGGTGCACCCGGCGCCGCGGGATAGAGTCTGGCGTCATGGCCAACAAGAAAGACACCGAAAAGCCCCGCCTCAAGTCGAAGGAATACGTCAAGGAGCTGCGTCGGCTCCAGGCCGAGATGTGTCGGCTCCAGGACTGGGTCAAGCACGAGGGTCTGCGGGTCATCGTGGTGTTCGAGGGACGCGACGGGGCCGGCAAGGGAGGCACCATCCGGGCGATCACCGAGCGCGTGAGCCCTCGGGTCTTCCGCGTCGTGGCGCTGCCCGCCCCGTCGGACCGCGAGAAGAGCCAGATGTACATGCAGCGTTACATGCAGCATTTTCCGGCGGCGGGCGAAGTCGTCATCTTCGACCGCAGCTGGTACAACCGGGCCGGCGTCGAGCGCGTCATGGGCTTCACCAACAAGGCGGAGCAACGGCGCTTCCTCGAGCTTTGCCCGGAAATCGAACGATACATCGTGGAGGGCGGCATCACGCTGATCAAGTACTGGCTGGAGGTCGGGAACAAGGAGCAGGAGCGGCGTTTCCGGGCGCGGATCGCGGATCCGCTGCGCCAGTGGAAGCTCAGTCCCATGGACCTGCCCTCGCGCAGCCGCTGGTACGAGTACTCTCGCGCCCGCGATCGCATGCTCGCCGCCACGGACACGAAGCTCGCGCCCTGGTACATCGTGCGTTCGGACGACAAGAAGCGAGCGCGCCTGAATTGCATCTCCCACCTGCTGGGCCAGATCCCCTACAAGAAGGTGCCGCGCGAGAAAGTTGAGTTGCCCCCGCGCTCGAACAAAGGCGCCTATGACGACCAGGTCGCGCTGGAAGGCAGGCGATTCGTCCCCGAGAAGTACTGAGACCCGAGACGCGGCACGGGCCGCGCTGCGGCCTTGCCTAGTTGAGCCGGATCCCCAGATGCACGCTCAGGATCTCGTGCGCGGCGAACGGGCTTCCGGTCCAGGCGAGCGTCGGCGCTTCGACGACGAGGTCGACGAGGCCCGCGTTGAAGGCGATGCCCAGGCGCGAGCCGGGCTGGAAGTAGTACTGGCTTCCGACGGAGCCGTGGACGCCGGGTGAAGTATCGAGTTGATCCGGCCCCCGGATCTGCGGTCCTCCCTCGATCCGAACCGGGGTCAGGGATAGGCCCAGGACGCCCAGCGGGTACCAGCGAAGGTCGAGGGTGAAGATGCCGGTGAGGTAGGTGAACTCGCCCGACGTTCTCCGCGCTCCGATCGAAAGCGAACCCCCCGGCGCCCACAGAAACCGGCCTCCCCAGCGGTCCCGATCCCACAGGAGCTGGCCGCCGAAGGAACCGTCTCCGTAAAAGACGCCCTCGACAGCGTCGGGAGGGGTCTGGACGGTCGTCGCTCCGGTCGTGATGTACCACGTCGGCTGGCGGCCCTCGAGCCGCCCATAGGGAGCGACGGGGGGAACCCAGGTCTCGTCGCGGCGCTCGACCTGGTCCTCGTGCTGCTGGATGATCGGGCCACCGGCCAGCTTGGCCGCGTTCAGGGCGTAGCGCAGCCCGACCCCCAGGGACCACTCGACCGCCGGCTTGCGCCAGTTCAGTTCGACGGGTCCCGCGAAGTGGAGCCAAAACCGGTCGGACAACCGGTAGTCGAAGCGGAAGAAACTCGTCGTCACTTCGGCTCCGGTTTTCTCACCTCCGAACGCGACGCGCCAGGCGGCGGGAACGAAGCCGAGCGCCATCCGGCGGCCGATGGGAACGACCAGGTCCAGCTCGAGCCCGATGAGGCCCCCGCCGCTGCCGCCGCCGGTGTACTGGCGGTAGCCGATCTCGGCGCCGACGGTGTAGACGAATGGGTTGAGGTTCCAGCTGTACTTGAGCAGCGACGCCTCGGCGGTCACGTCGAAGAACTTTCGCGACCCGTTGTACGTGGTGTTGATGCCGAGGAAACCGTAGGCCCCCTGCGCGACGTCTTGGGGCTGGCGCTGCGAGCATTCTTCGCCCTCGCAGGAATAGGCGGCGGTGAACCACTTGTCCTTGTAGGCGCGCCAGGCTTCGGACTGCTCGGGCTTCGGCGTCGCATCCGAGGGTTCCGCGAGCCGCTGGTTGCGCAGGTCGCGCACGATGATGAGAAGCTCGACGAGCGACTGCCGCGCGTGGTTGCCTTCCTCCGAGAGGCACTCGAACGGAACTTCGTAGGGAAAACTCGTGAGCGAATCGCATCGCCGGCCGTCGGCCGTCTTTCGGTCCTCGACCACGTAGGTCTTGTCGCGGTGGTCGTTCCATATGTGGAATGCGGAGTCGGGGATGGCGAGCACGGGTTCGGGGGTCAGACGGGGCATGCGGGTGAGAGGCTTCCAAACCCGCAGCTCCTCGATCTCGAGCGTGCCGGGACGCCGGCCCGTGTGGGCGCCGGAGAACGAATCTCCGATCGCATGCATCAGCTCGTACAGTCCGTAGCTGCTTCGCCGCGTCCCCGTACCGCCTTCGATCACGACCTGGCGCATCAGGTCGTCGAGGAGATCGCGGCAGCGGACGAGAG
Source organism: uncultured Acidobacteriota bacterium (assembly GCA_963733815.1). Taxonomy (GTDB): domain Bacteria; phylum Acidobacteriota; class Thermoanaerobaculia; order UBA5066; family Gp7-AA6; genus DAHUXD01. Next base: position 651,727 of record CAVTEG010000009.1, read on the forward strand.
CCGAGGTTGCGAGGCCGCGGGGGATGTCGGTGCCTGCGATCAACGGAGTCTCGGCGTCCTGAAGCGTCGCCATGAAATGGAAGCACTGCCCGGCGTCGCTGAATTGCCTCCGGAAGGCCGCGTCCGGCTGGTCCGTCAGCGGCCGGGGCCACTCGAGGAGCGGATTCGTGGTCATGGCGTCGGCGCAAAAGCCCGGCGGATGCTCGCCCCATCCGAAGCACAAGGGAGGCGAGAGGTCGCCGTCGTTGAAGAGATCCTTCAGGACGTCGGGTCGTGGCGGTTGGCCGTCGTAGCCCTCGATGAGGGTTCGATAGGCGAGCGCCTCGACGACGACGTGGCCCTTGCTGTCGAAGGCGGAGGCCGGCCCGGGCAGGAGCGCCGCGCAGATCGCCAAGACGGCCGCGCGAATCGCGGTTCGCCGCGACTCGCCCGGGACGTGCTTCATTGCGGGTAACTATAAATGAGACGCCTCGAAAGAGCTCCGGTCTTCTCGTCAGCCGAGGAGGCGCCTTGTGTGCCGGGCGATCATCAACTCCTCATTCGTCGGGATTCGGAGGGCCGTCACGCGACTTTCCGGCTGGCTGATCCGCGTGCCGCCCGCCGCATTCGAGTCCTCGTCGAGATCCAACCCGAGCCATGACGCTTCGCGGCAGACGCGGGCCCGGATCGACGCCGCGTTCTCGCCGATGCCTCCGGTGAAAACCAGGGCGTCGAGGCCGCCGAGAGCCGCCGCCAGCGAGCCGAGCTCGCGCGCAATGCGGTAGACGAAGAGGTCGAGAGCCTCCGCAGCCCGAGGATCGGAGCTCTCGAGCAATTCCCGCATGTCGCTCGAGACGCCGGAGACGCCGAGGAGGCCCGATTCCTCGTAGAGCAGCCTTCCCAGCGCGGGGCCGTCCATGTTGTGCCGTTCGATCAAATAGAGGAGAACGCCGGGGTCGATTGCGCCGCAGCGAGTACCCATGACGAGGCCGTCCAGAGCCGTGAAGCTCATCGTCGTGGCGACGCTTCGTCCGCCCGCCATTGCGCACAGACTGGCGCCATTGCCCAGATGGGCCACCACGGTTCGACCCCCGGCCGCGCGCGGGTCGATCGTCGGCAGCACCGACGCGATGTATTCGTAGGAAAGACCATGAAACCCGTAGCGGCGGACGCCTTCGTCCGCGAATCGACGCGGCAGGGCGAACGCCTGCGCGGTCGCGCACTGCGTGCGGTGAAAGGCGGTGTCGAAGCAGGCTACCTGGGGGAGGTGAGGGGCCGCTCTGGCCACCTCGGCGATCGCGGCGACGTTGTGTGGCTGGTGCAACGGAGCCAGCGGAATCAACGCTTCGAGCTCGGAGAGCGTCGCGGAGTCGATGAGTGAGGGCGCAGCGAAGCGTGTGCCTCCGTGGACGACGCGATGACCGGCCGCGGCGATGCGGTATTCCCCGAGAGCGCCGCCTCGAACCCAGGTGAAAAGGAACTCGATCGCGCCAGCGTGCCCGAGGCGGGTCCCTTCCGGCCACTCCTTCTCGAACAGAACCGATGTCTCGTCGCGCGCCACGAACCGGGGCCGGGTCAGGAGCTCCTCGATCAGTCCGCGGAGCAGCGGCTGCGGCGGATCCCCTTCCAGAAAGACCGAGAACTTCAGGCTCGAGGAGCCCGCGTTGAGAACCAGCAGGGCATCGGCCATGAGTCCCGGCTCAGTACGGCCAGGTCCAGTTGGCGATCTCCGGGCGATCCGTCCCGTGCTCGTGCGCGTAGCTCAGGTTTTCGAGGATGGCGTTCTTCATCTCCTCCTTCAGGTGCGCGGCCTTCGTGCGGAGCTTTGGCACCCGATCGATGACGTCGATGACGAGATTGAAACGCGATGTCTCGTTCAACATGGCCAACTCGAGCGGCGTGTTGATGTTGCCCTTTTCCTTGTACCCCCGCACGTGCATGTTTTCGTGACCCTTGAAACGGTATGAGAGCTTGTGGATCAGCCAGGGATAGCCGTGGAAGTTGAAGATGACCGGCTTGTCCGTCGTGAACAGTCCGTCGAAATCGCGCTCGGACATCCCATGGGGGTGCTCGGAGGCCGGCACCAGTCGGAAGAGATCGACGACGTTGACGAAGCGGAGCTTCAGATCCGGAACGCGCTCGCGAAGGATCGCCGCGGCGGCCAGCGCCTCCATGGTAGCCACATCGCCGCAGCTCGCCAGAACGACGTCCGGCTCCTCGCCCCCGTCGGTCGAGGCTCTCTCCCAGATGCCGAGGCCCTTGGCGCAGTGCAGGCACGCCTCGTCGATGGTCGTGAACTGCATGTGCTTCTGCTTGTCGGCGACGATGACGTTGATGTAGTTGGTGCTCCGCAGGCAGTGATCGGCGACGGAGAGGAGCGTGTTGGCGTCGGGCGGCAGGTAGACGCGCGTGACCGACGGGCTCTTGTTCGTGACGAGGTCGATGAACCCCGGATCCTGATGGGAGAAGCCGTTGTGGTCCTGCCGCCACACGGTCGAGGAGAGGAGGATGTTCTCGGAGGCGACTGCGGCCCTCCAGGGAACGTGGTTCTTGCAGATGTCCAGCCACTTCGCGTGCTGGTTGACCATCGAATCGATGACGTGGGCGAAGGCCTCGTAGGTGTGGAAGAACCCGTGCCGGCCCGTCAGGAGATAGCCTTCCAGCCAGCCGATGCAGCGTGTGCTCGGAGAGCATTTCCATGACGCGCCCGTCGCGTGAGAGCTCACTGCCGTCGAGGTCCTCCGGCAGCATGTCCGCCATCCAGGTCTTCTTGCTGACCTGATAGATGGCCTGAAGCCGGTTGGACGCGGTCTCGTCGGGGCCGAAGACCCGGAAGCTCGTCATGTTGTTCTTCATGACGTCGCGCAGGAACTCGCCCAGCGGCTTGGTGTTCTCGTACTCGACCGTCCCGTTGGCCGGCACCTCGACCGCGTAGTCGCGGAAATTGGGGAGCTTCAGCGGCTTGCGCAGGAGCCCGCCGTTGGCGTGCGGGTTGGCGCTCATGCGGCGGTTCCCTTTGGGCGCCAGGGCTTTCAGCTCGGGGCGGAGCCTTCCGTTCTCGTCGAAGAGCTCCTCGGGCCGGTAGCTCTTCATCCATTCTTCCAGCAGCTTGAGGTTCGCCGGATCGTTGCGGACGTCGGAGAAAGGCACCTGATGCGAGCGCCAGAAGCCCTCCACTTTGTGTCCCTTGATTTCCTTGGGGCCGGTCCAACCCTTCGGCGTGCGCAGGACGATCATGGGCCAGCGCGGCCGGGACGGTTCCTTGGCCGCGCGCGCCTTCTTCTGCTCGGCCCGGATTTCGCCGATGGCCTGCTCCAGCGTGGCGGCCATCTTCTGATGCATTTCCGCGGGGTCGGATCCTTCGACGAAATACGGCTTGTAGCCGTAACCGACGAGAAGCGCTTCCAGCTCCTCGTGGCTCACCCGCGCGAGGATCGTCGGGTTTGCGATCTTGTAGCCGTTCAAATTGAGGATCGGCAGCACGGCTCCGTCGCGAGCCGGGTTTAGGAACTTGTTCGAGTGCCAGGCCGTCGCGAGCGGGCCCGTCTCGGCCTCGCCGTCGCCGACCACGCAGGCGACGATCAGATCGGGATTGTCGAATGCCATGCCGTAGGCGTGCGAGAGACTGTAGCCGAGCTCGCCCCCTTCATGGATGGAGCCGGGCGTCTCCGGCGTGACGTGGCTCCCGATGTGCCCTGGGAACGAGAACTGCTTGAAGAACTTCTGCATCCCTTCCGCATCCTCGCTCTTGTCCGGATAGATCTCCGAGTACGTCCCTTCGAGATACGCCGGCCCCAGGACCCCCGGTGCACCGTGGCCCGGTCCGGCCACGAAGATCACGTCGAGATCCTGCTCGAGGATCAACCGATTCAGGTGCACCCAGACGAAGGACAATGCGGGGCTCGCGCCCCAGTGGCCGAGGAGCCGGTGCTTGACGTGCTCCGGCTTCAGCGGCTCCCGGAGCAGAGGGTTGTCCTTGAGGAAGATCATCCCTACGGACAGGTAGTTGCACGCCCGCCAGTACGCGTTCATCAGCTTCCGCTCTTTGTCGGAGAGCAGCTCTGTTTCGGGCATTGCCTTTTGGTCGAGAACGGACGTTTCCATGACTTTCCCTCCTTTGGGTTTGTTCGCGGCGGTTCTCAGAGTGCGGCGAGTCACGCGGCCCTGTCGCCTTCCATGCTGTCCCTGTACTTGCCCAATGCCGCCGCGCTGTTGCACCGGCAGCGACGCTGGAAGGCGCGCTGGGCGGCCGCGAGGTTCTCCTCTCTGCCCGAGCCAGGTCCGGAGCGCCTCGTCCTGCAGCGCGCGCCCGTACGAGAAACTGAGCTTCCAGGGTTTCGGCCCCTCAAGCCGGTTGATCGCGTTCAGATGCGCGCTGGCGGCGACGTGGCTCTGGCCGCCGGACAGGAAGACGATTCCGGGAACCGCCGCCGGCACGTGGCGGGCGAGGCACCGAAGCGTGGCGACCGCGACCTCCTGGACGGAGGCCTGCCTGGCGCACGCCATGCCCGGGACGACCATGTTGGGTTTCAAGAGCATGGCCTCGAGCGACACCTTTTGATCAAACAGCGCCTCAAAGACCGCGCGCAACACTTCGCCCGTCACTTCTTGGCAGCGCTCGATCGTGTGGGTTCCCGTCATGAGCACTTCGGGTTCGACGATGGGCACTATTTCCTGTTCCTGGCAGAGCGCGGCGTATCGCGCGAGGGCATGGGCATTGGCATGGATACAGGCCCGACTCGGCAGCGTGTCGGAGACGGTGATGACGGCCCGCCACTTGGCGAAGCGCGCGCCGAGGTCGCGGTACTCCTTGAGTCGGGTGCGGAGCCCGTCGAGCCCCTCGGTGATCCGTTCGTCCGGCGAGCCCGCGAGCGGTTTGGCGCCATAATCGACCTTGATGCCCGGGAAGATGCCCTGCTCCGCCAGGAGATCGGCCAGTGGCGTTCCCGTCGAGCTCGACTGGTGGATCGTCTCGTGTTGCAGGATCACGCCGCTGATGAACTCGGCGATCCGGGGCGTCGTGAAAAACATCTCGCGGTAATCGCGACGGCTGTCGGGTGTCGACTCGATTCGGACCGCAGCAAGGCGGCTCGTTACGGTCGGAACCGTCTCGTCGGCCGCGAGGATGCCTTTCCCTCCGGCGACGAGCTCTCTCGCGGTTTCGGACAAGTCGATGGGCGTCATATGACCTCCTGGCCTTGGGTGAAGGACTCGATCCTTTTCTTCTTTTCGCGGGATTCCTCGTTCGGGAGCATGGCGTTCCAGCGGTGGACCGCCGGTATGCCGCGGTAGTAGCTCAGGACGTTCAGCGTCGCCGTTTCGAGCAGGAAGCGGCAACCCTCCGTGGCGGGAAGTCCGAGCCACCGGGCCGCTAGGACTCGGAAAACGTGCCCATGCGCGAACAGGGCGACGTGCCCGTCGGCCGCGCGAGCTCTCGCGATGACGCGGTCGACTCGGGCCCCGATCTGCTCGGGACTCTCGCCCCCGGGGCAGCCGTCCCGGAAGATCATCCAGCCGGGGGACGTCGCGTGGATCTGCGCCGGGGTCAGGCCTTCGTATTCGCCGTAGTTCCATTCCATCAGGTCACGATCGACGTGGGCGTCGGCGGCGAGTCCCGCGAGCTCGCAGGTCTCGCGGGCGCGCTGCAGCGGACTGGTGAGAACGAGCGCAAAGGCTTCCCGCTCCAGAACCGACTTCAGGAGCCTTGCCGCCGTTCGGCCTTTGTTCGTGAGCGGAATGTCCGTGACTCCGGTGTGCTGCCCGCTCAGGCTCCACGCCGTCTCGCCGTGCCGGACCAGATATACGGTCCGGATCGCCGCAGCGTCGCCGCTCCCCACCTTCATCCCGCGACTCCCGTCATCGCCGTCGCGAGAATCTGCTGGGCCTCCTCCTGGATGCGTCGCAGATGTTCCCTTCCGCGGAAGCTCTCGGCGTAGAGCTTGTAGACGTCTTCCGTGCCGGACGGGCGCGCGGCGAACCAGCCGTGCGCCGTGACGACCTTCAGACCGCCGATCGGCGCGCCGTTGCCGGGCGCGCTCGTCAGCCGCGTCTCGATCGGGTCGCCGGCGAGCTCTGAGGCCTCGACGTCCTCCGGCGACAGCCGCAGGAGAACCGCCTTCTGATCGGCCGTGGCCGGCGCATCGATGCGCTCATAGACCGGCGCGCCGAGCTCTCGGGTCAGCTCCTCGTAGATTTCGGCGGGGTCGCGGCCGGACGCGCGCCGTCAGCTCGACGGCCAGAAGGTCCATGACGATCCCGTCCTTGTCGGTCGTCCAGACGGTTCCGTCGCGCCGCAGCAACGAGGCGCCGGCGCTCTCTTCGCCGCCGAAACCCAGAGATCCGTCGAGGAGGCCGGGCACGAACCACTTGAATCCGACCGGCACTTCGAGCAAGCCGGCGTCCGATCTTCGCTGCCACGCGGTCGATGATGCTGCTGCTGACGATCGTCTTGCCGACGGCGGCGTCGGCGACGCCAGCCGTGGCGGTGGGTGAAGAGATAGTAGATGGCTGCGGCCAGGTAGTGGTTGGGGTTCATCAGCCCCCGGCGCGTCACGATGCCGTGCCGGTCGTTGTCGGTATCGTTGCCGAACGCGATGTCGAAGCGGTCCTTGAGCGCGATCAGAGGCGCCATGGCGTAGGGCGACGAGCAGTCCATGCGGATCTTGCCGTCCCAGTCCAGCGTCATGAAGCGAAACGTCGGATCCACCGCGGTGTTCACCACTTCCAGCGTCATCCCGTAGCGTTCGGCGATCGGGCGCCAGTAGCGCGACGCCGCGCTCCGCCGAGAGGATCGACGCCGATCTTGAGCCTCGCGTTTCGGATCGCTTCCATGTCCACGACCGAGCCCAGATCGCCCACATACGCGCCGATGTAGTCGTGGGCGTGCGTCGTGGAAGCGCGGCGAGCCTGCGAAAAGCCGATCCGTGGAACGTCGAGAGGCCGCTCGCCAACAACTCGTTGGCCCGGTCTTCGATCTGCCGGGTGACTTCCGTGTCGGCGGGCCCGCCGTGCGGCGGGTTGTACTTGAAGCCGCCGTCCTCCGGCGGATTGTGCGACGGCGTGACCACGATGCCGTCGGCGAGGCCCGACGTCCGGCCCCGGTTATGAACGAGGATCGCGTGGGAGACCGCAGGGGTGGGCGTGTAGCCGTCGGCCGCGTCGATCATGACGTCCACGCCGTTTGCGGCGAGCACCTCGAGCGCCGTGCCGAAGGCGGGCTCGGAGAGCGCGTGCGTGTCCCTGCCCATGTAGAGGGGGCCGGTGATGCCCTGGCTGGCGCGGTATTCGCAGATCGCCTGCGTGATCGCCAGGACGTGCGCCTCGTTGAACGCGCCGCGCGAGCGAGGAGCCCCGGTGGCCGCTGGTACCGAATTTCACGCGCTCGGCGGGATTGGCGGCGTCGGGCCGGCGGGCATAGTACTCGTGGCGGAGTTTTTCCACGTCGATGAGAAGCTCCGGGGGAGCCGGCTTGCCGGCGAGAGGATGGTGCGCCATCGGTTCACCTCGTTGGAGAAAGCGCGTCTGCGGTCTCGGGAAGGTGGAGCGCGAGCAGGACGGTCGAGCGCGGCGAAACCACGTAGCTCGCCTGCCGCACGGGCGGCGCGTCCGCCCAGGGCCGGATGTCCTCGGGCGAGGCGAGCGCGGTGTCGATGTATCGTCTCCAGGGTTCTCCGCAGCCTTCGGGGGGTGGCGGCAGCTCGAAGGTCAACGGCTCCCAGTAGGCGTTGAGCATCCAGTGAAGGAGAAACCGTCCGCCGAGACTTCGCAGCGTGAAGGCAAGCGAGTGCGAGTGCTGGCTCCAGTCCGGACTGCTGAGCGCGACCCCGTGCCACTCGACCTGCGCCCGGCGCAAGAAGCTCGTTCAGGCTGGGCGTCTCGCTTTCTTGGACCACGTCAGCGGCGCTGGCGAAATGCGGCGAGCTCCCGTACGAAGCGGTGGATGTCGGCGTGCTGCTCGAGCAGGGTCCAGTCGAACCAGCTGATCTCGTTGTCCTGGCAGTAGGCGTTGTTGTTGCCCCGCTGCGTGCGGCGGACCTCGTCGCCCATGAGCAGCATCGGCGTGCCCGCCGCGAGCAGCACGAGGGCGAGGAAGTTCTTCACCTGGCGCGCTGCGCAGCGCCTCGATCGACCGATCGTCGGTCGGCCCCTCCGCGCCGCAGTTCCAGCTCAGGTTGTCGTCGGTGCCGTCGCGGTTGTCCTCGCCGTTGGCCTCGTTGTGCTTCCGGTCGTAGGAGACCAGATCGTTGAGGGTGAAGCCGTCGTGGCAGGTGACGAAGTTGACGCTCTGCTCGGCTTCGCGTGTCCTCGTGCCGTAGAGGTCCGGGCTGCCCGTGCAGTCGGCGGGCCACGCTGGGCCACCGAGTCGCCGTCGCCCCTGCACGAAGCGCCGCACGTCGTCGCGGAAGCGGCCGTTCCACTCCTGCCACGGTCGCCGACGAAGCTGCCGACCTGGTAGAGCCCCGCGGCGTCCCACGCCTCGGCGATCAGCTTCGTGCCGGCCAGCACGGGGATCCGACTCGATGTCCCAGAGGACCGGCGGGTTCGGCAGCGGCCTGCCGGCCTCGTCGCGCGACAGGATCGACGCCAGGTCGAAGCGGAAGCCGTCGACGTGCATCTGGGTGACCCAATAGCGCAGGCTGTCCTGGATCAGGCGGCGCACGATCGGCTGGTTGGCGTTGAGCGTGTTGCCGCAGCCCGATGTAGTCGGCGTAACGCGACTTGTCCGCCTCGAGGATGTAGTAGGACTCGTTGGCGAGGCCGCGGTAGCGACAGCGTCGGCCCGTCGTGCCCCGCTTCCGCGGTGTGATTGAAGACGACGTCGAGGATGACTTCGATGCCGGCGCGGTGCAGCGCCTTGACCATGTCGCGGAACTCGTCGAGCACGCCGAGGGGCTCCGGCCGCGAGCTGTAGGCGTGATGCGGCGCGAAAAACGAGACCGGCTCGTAGCCCCAGTAGTTCACGAGGCCCGGCGGCGCGTCCTGGGGGTCGAACTGGAAGACCGGCAAGCAGCTCGACGGCGGTGACGCCCAGGTCCTCGAGGTAAGGAATCTTATCGATCAGTCCGGCGTACGTGCCGCGCCTTCCCGGGCGCGACACCCGAGCTCGGGTGGCGCGTGAAGCCGCGCACATGGAGCTCGTAGATCACGCGTCTCGGCGAAAGGGCCGCTGGAGCGGGCGGTCGCCTTCCCAGTCATAGCGGCCGGGATCGGCCACGACGCTCTTCATCGCGGCCGCCGCGTTGTCGCCGGGCCGGCGTGCCGCGCCGCGGTCGTAGGCGTCGGGGACGGCGACGGCGAGACCGTAGGGGTCGAGCAGGACCTTCTCGCCGTCGAACCGCAGGCCCCGCTCCGGAGCGAACGGCCCGTGAGCCCGGTAGGCATAGACCTGGCCCGGGCGCGAGGTCCGGGACGAGGGCGTGCCAGTAGTGAAGGTGCGGTGCGCCTGTGGCTCGAGAGCGATGATCCGCGACGGCCGGGCGGCGTTCGCGTCATCGAACAGCAGCAGGTCGACCCGCGCGGCGCTTCTCGAAAAGACGCTGAAGTTGACGCCGCCGGGACAAACCGTGGCGCCGAGAGGGGTGCTCGTCCCCTTCGCGACGCCGGAGGCATCCATCGTCATCCCTCCGTGGAGAGCTTCGGGCTCACTCCCAGATGTCGCGGCAATAGTCCCGGATCGACCGATCCGAGGAGAAACGCCCGACGCGGGCGGTGTTGAGGATCGACATGCGCGTCCAGCTCTCGGCATCGCGATACGCCTCGCTCACGCGCTCCTGGCAGTCCACGTAGGCCTGGTAGTCGGCCAGGAGCATGTACTCGTCGCTGCCCGAGCAGGGGTTCGACCAGCGGGTCGGAAGAGGTCGCGATCGCCGCCGGAGAAGTGCCCGGACGCGATGAGATCGATCGCCTCGCGCAGATCCGCGTTGGCCTCATAGACGCCGCGCGGGCTGTAGCCGTCGGCCTTGCGCCGCATCACTTCCTCGGCCGTCAGGCCGAACAGGAAGAAGTTCTCGTGGCCGACCGCGTCGCGGATCTCGACGTTGGCGCCGTCCAGGGTTCCGATCGTCAGCGCCCCGTTCATGGCGAATTTCATGTTGCCCGTGCCCGACGCCTCCTTGCCGGCCGTGGAGATCTGCTCCGAGAGATCCGCGGCGGGATAGACGTGATGCCCGCTCTTGACGTTGAAGTCCGGGAAAAAGACCACCTTCAGAACCGTCCGACACCTTCGGATCCTGGTTGACGACTCGCGCGACGGAGTGGATCAGCTTGATGATGAGCTTGGCCATGCGGTAGCCGGGCGCCGCCTTGCCGCCGAAGATCGACGGTGCGCGGCGGCCGAGGAGCCGGCCCCGCCGGAGCCGGTTGTAGAGGGTGATCAGGTGAAGCACGTTGAGGTGCTGCCGCTTGTACTCGTGCAGCCGCTTCACCTGGATGTCGAAGAGCGACTCGGGATCCACCACGACCCCGGTGCGCTCGCGCGATGTGGTGGGCGAGGGTTCGCTTGTTCTGGGCCTTGACGGCCCGCCAGTCCCTCTGAAAATCGGCATCCACGGCCAGCGGCTCGATGCGCCGGAGCTCCTCCAGATTGGCGATCCATCGATCGCCGATGCGGCTCGTGATCAGGGCGCTCAAGTCCGGGTTGCACAGCGCCATCCAGCGTCGGGGCGTCACGCCGTTGGTGACGTTGACGAACTTCTCGGGCGCGATCTCATAGAAGTCGCGCAGGACGGTCTGCTTCAGGAGCTCGGTGTGGAGGGCCGCGACGCCGTTGACGGCGTGGCTTCCGACGCACGCGAGGTTCGCCATGCGTACGTGCCTCTCGCCCGCTTCGTCGATCAGCGACAGGCGGGCGAGCCGCGCGTCGTCGCCGGGGTGGCGGGAGCGGGCCTCGTCGAGGAAACGCCGGTTGATCTCGTAGATGATCTCGAGGTGCCGCGGCAGGAGACTGCCGAAGAGCGGCAGCGGCCACTTCTCCAGGGCCTCGGCGAGGAGCGTGTGGTTGGTGTAGCCGAAGGTCCGCTGCGTGACGTCCCAGGCCGTCTCCCACTCCATGCCGTTTTCGTCCACCAGCAGGCGCATCAGCTCGGCGACCGCGATGGAGGGGTGCGTGTCGTTCAGCTGTACGGCCCAGAACGACGGGAACTCCTCGAGCTCCTTGCCACGCATGCGGTGCAGGCGGATCATGTCCTGCAACGAGCAGGAAACGAAGAAATACTGCTGCGCCAGCCGCAGGTGCTTGCCAACCTCGGGCTCGTCGTTGGGGTAGAGGACCTTCGAGATCGTCTCCGACGCCACCTTCTCGTGGACCGCGCCGTAGTAGTCCCCGACGTTGAACGCTTCGAGGTCGAAAGACTCGGTCGCCTCGGCCTTCCACAGCCGCAGCAGGTTCGTCGTCATCGCACGCGGTAGCCGGGCACGGGCGTGTCGTAGCGCGACGCCTTTGACGATCCGCTCGGGGATCCAACGGACGCGAAAGCGGCCGTGCTCGTCGTACGCGCTCTCGGTCCGGCCGCCGCAGCTTCACATCGTAGGCGACCTCCGGACGCGCGATCTCCCAGGGGTTGCCGAAGCGCAGCCACTTGTCGGTCAGCTCGACCTGCCAGCCGTCGCGGATCGCCTGATCGAAGATGCCGAACTCGTAGCGGATGCCGTAGCCGATGGCGGCGACGTCGAGCGTCGCCAGCGAATCCAGGTAACACGCCGCCAGCCGTCCCAGGCCGCCGTTGCCGAGGCCCGGCTCTTCCTCCTGTTCCAGGATCGCATCGAGATTCTGCCCGATCCGGCTGGCCGCTTCCCGCGCGTCCTCCTGGATGCCGAGGGCGATCAGCCCGTTGCCCAGATGCGGCCCGGTCAGGAACTCGGCCGAGAGATAGGCCACGATCTTCGTGGAGGTGTCCGTGCTCGTGATCGCGTCCACCGTCTCGATGAAGCGGTCCAGCATGCGGTTGCGAACCGTGTGGGCCAGCGCCGTGTACCAGTCGTGGGGTGTGGCGTGCCGAGGCAGCTTCCCCTGGAAGTGGTGCAGGTTTTGGATCATCTCCTCGGCGATCGCGTCCGTTTCCGATTTGGAGCGAGTGCCCTTGCGGACACGCCGCTTTCTCGTCGTGATCTCTTCTTCGCTTTCGACAACCGGATTCATCATTACCCCCCTTTGGAACCTAGTGGATCGGCAGAAGCCGCGCGTGATGCACATGCATCAGGAGCCGGTGGCTGGGTTCGCGCCACTCCAGAAACGCTAGTGGGGCGGCGTGAAGTCGCCGTGAACGGAGTCGGACCGCGTTCTCGGGCGCGAACCGGCGGAGGAGGTCGCGGTTGTTAGGGACTCGCCGGCGGCGGCGGTGCGGCCGTGGCGGCCGGCGAAAGCCAGGTCGGATTCTCATCTTCCGGCTGGATGTTCCAGCCGCCTCCCAGAGCTTTGTAGATGTCGACGTAGTCGTTCAGGAGGTCCACCCGGGAGAAGACCCGGGCGACCTCGGCGGGGAAGAGGAGCTGCATGGCATAGAGCACCTCGAAATAGTTGGAGAGACCGCTGTCGTAGCGCACGGTCGAGAGGCGCACCATCTCCCGGTACTCGTCCACGGCTCGGGTGAGCTCGTCGTGCGTTGCCTGGATCTTCTCCCTCGCGTAGAGCACGGTCGTCGTCTCGGCGAAGGCGCTCGTGACCGTCTGCTCGAAGGACACCCGGGCCTGTTCCCACTGCGCGTACGCGACGTCGTGCTGGCTGCGGAGGCGGCCGCCCTGGAAAAGCGGCCCGACGAGACTCGCCGCGATCGACCAGACCTTGCCCGCGGGATAGAAATTATTGATGTCCGGGCTGACGGCGCCAAAGAGCCCCGTCAGGTTGAGGGCCGGGAAGAAGTTCGCGGTGGCCACGCCTACGAGGGCGTTCGCAGAGATGAGCTGCTGCTCCGCCTGCCGGATGTCCGGGCGGCGCTGGAGAAGCTCGGACGGAAGGCCCGCCGGCACCTCGGGCGGGACGGGCTGTGAGGTGACCGGCTCGCCGCGGGGGACGGGGCCCGGATTGTGGCCGAGGAGCAGGTTCAGGTTGTTCTCGGTCGCCTCGATCTGGCGCTCGACGGCGGGAATCTGCGAGGCGACCTGGCCCAGCGCCGCCGCCGCGTACGAGGTCTCGAGGGCCGAGGCGGCGCCGGCGTCGAGCTTGCGCTTGAAGAGATCGTAAGTCTCCTGAAAGGATTCCACCGTTTCCTTCGTGATCACGAGCTGCTCGTCGAGTCCCCGCAGCGTGAAGTACGTCCGGGCGACTTCGGAGACGAGCGACAAGAGCACGCCGCGGCGCGCGTCCTCGGTCGCGAGGTACTGGGCCTTCGCGGATTCGTTCAGGCGGCGGATCCGGCCCCAGATGTCGAGCTCCCAGCCGAAGTTGACGTTGGCTGCGATGGAATTGGCTGTAACGGAGGTGAACGGGAACACTTGTGCCGAGTTGCGGCCGCGCGACCATCCGATGCCGGTGTCGATCGACGGGAAGTACTCCGAACGGGCGATCCCCGCTGCTGCCCGAGCCTCCTCGACGCGCGCCGCGGCCAGCTGCACGTCATATCCGTTGCGCAGGGCCTCGTCGATGAGGCCGTTCAAGACGGGGTCCTGGAAGACTTCCCACCAGGGCTGATCCGCGAGAGAAGACGGGGAGCGGGAGGTCCCTGGACGTCACGATAGACATCCGGAACGGTCACGGGAGGCTGCTGGTAGTTGGGCCCGACGGCGCACCCGGTCAGCACGGAGAGCCCGAAGAGGGTTGCGAAATGCTTCCTCACGTCAGTGCCCTCCGCCGGCGCCGCTCGGGTTCGGCGCGTGCGCCGGAGCCGCCGCGGGCGCGCCCGCGGTCTCCTTCTTCGGCTTGTCCTTGCCCGCGATCTTCTCGACCAGCACGAAGAGCGCGGGGATGATGAAGATCGCGAGACCCGTCGACGCCAGCATGCCGGCGATGACCACGGTCCCCAGGATCTTGCGCGATTCCGCGCCGGAGCCTGACGCCATATAGAGCGGCACGCAGCCCAGGATGAACGCGAAGGACGTCATCAGGATCGGCCGGAGCCGGAGCTTGGCGCCTTCGAGCGCCGCGTCCACGAGACCCATGCCTTTCTCTTTCTGCTGGAGCACGGCGAACTCGACGATCAGGATCGCGTTCTTCGCCGCGAGCCCGATCAGCATGACGAGGCCGACCTGGCCGTACACGTCGAGGTCGAAGTGCCGCAGCAGCAGCCCGAGGAACGCGCCGAACACCGCGACGGGCACGGTGAGCAGCACGGCCCAGGGCAAGGACCAGCTTTCGTAGAGCGCGGCGAGAATCAGGAGGACGAAGATGATCGAAAGGACGAAGACCTTCGCTCCCGCGCCCCCGGCCTTGACTTCCTGGTACGACATGTCGGCCCAGTCGTAGCTCATCTCGCGGGGCAGAACCTCTTTCGCGACCGCTTCGAGGGCGGCCGTCGCCTGGCCTGAGCTGTAGCCGGGCGCCGGAATTCCCGTGACTTGCGCCGCCCGGAAGAGGTTGAAGCGATTCGTGAACTCGGGCCCCTGGATGTTCTCCGCGGTCAGGAGCGCCGAGAGCGGAACCATCTTCCCGTCGTTGTTGCGCACGTAGAACTGGTTGATGTCCTCGACGCGGACCCGGCCCACCGCCTCGCCCTGTACGAAGACTTTCCACTGGCGGCCGAAGCGGTTGAACTGGTTGACGTAAATGCCCCCGAGGAACGCCTGGAGCGCCTGGTAGACGTCCTTGATCGCGACGCCCTGCTTGATGACCTTGTCCCGGTTGACCTGGGCGAAGATCTGGGGCACGGACGCCCGCCAGACGCTGTTGACGTAGGCGAGCTCCGGCCGCTTGCGCGCGGCCTCCAGGAACTTCTGGAGGTTCTCGTTCAGGAACTCGATCGTGCCGCCGCTCCGGTCCTGGAGCCAGAGCGAGAAGCCGCCCCCCGTGCCGAGTCCCTGGATGGCCGGAGGCGGAAACGCGAATGCGGCGGCCTCCGGCACTTGTGTGCGCAAGCTCGGCATTGACCCTCTGCATGATCGGTCCGACCTCCATCTCCTTCGCTTCTCGCTCATGCCAGGGCTCCAGCGAGACGAAATAGAGGCCGGTGTAGGGCGCCGAGGCTCCGGAGAGAAGGCTGTAGCCCGCGACCGTGGTGATGTACTTGACGCCCTTGGTCTTGCCGAGGATCTCATCGATCCTCTTGCAGACCGCGTCCGTGCGCTGCAGCGACGACGCGTCGGGCAGTTGGACGTTCACGAAGAAGTACCCCTGGTCCTCCATCGGCAGGAAGCCGGCGGGCAGCTTCTTGCCGAGGAGGCCGCAGAGGACGACGAAGCCGACCAGGATTGCGACGCTGACGAACATCTTCCGGACGAGGTGGCGCGACAAGCCGACGTAGCCCTCCGTCATCCGTCCGAAGACGCGGTTGAACCAGGCGAAGAACTTCCCGAGCGGCCCCTTGGCCTCCTTCTTCGGCCTCAGGATCAGAGAGCAGAGCGCCGGCGAGAGCGAGAGGGCATTGAAGGCCGAGATGAGGACCGAGACCGCGATCGTGATCGCGAACTGCATGTTCATCCGGCCCTGGATGCCGCCCATGAAGGCCACGGGAATGAACACGGCGGAGAGAACGAGGGCGATTCCGATGACCGGCTGGGTGACCTCTTCCATCGCCTTCAACGTGGCGTCCTTCGGCGAGAGGCCGTGCTCGATGTGGTGCTCGACCGCCTCGACGACGACGATCGCGTCGTCGACGACGAGGCCGATCGCGAGGACGAGGCCGAACAGCGACAGCGTGTTGATCGAGAAGCCGAGCATCGGAAAGAAGATGAACGTGCCGACGAGCGACACGGGCACGGCGAGCAGCGGGATCAGCGTCGCGCGCCAGCCCTGCAGGAAGAGGAACACGACGATGATCACGAGGACCGATCGCCTCGAAGAGGGTGTGCGCGATCTCCTTGATGCCCTCCGTGACCGGCAGCGTGGTGTCGAGCGCGACCACGTAGTCGAGGTCGTCGCGGGAAGCGCTGCTTCAGCTCCTCCATCGTCTTCTTGACGCCGTCGGCGGCCGCGATCGCATTGGAGCCCGGGATCTGGAAGACGCCGATCGGACAGGCCGGCTTCCCGTTCAGCCGCGAGCGCTGCTGGTAGTTCAGCGCGCCGAGGTCGATGCGGCGACGTCCTTCAGGCGTACCACGGACCCGTCCGGGTTCAGCCGCACGACGATGTTGCCGAACTCCTCCGCCGACACGAGCCGGCCCTGCGACGCGGACCGTGTAGGTGAACTCCTGGCCCTTCGGCGCCGGCTCGGTCGCCGAGGCCTCCCGACGGGTTGACGGTGCTCTGCTGCTGCACCGCGTTGATGACGTCCGGCACCGTCAAACCGAGGCTCGCCAGCCGGTCCGGCTTGACCCAGATGCGCATGGCGTAGTCGGCCGTGCCGTAGTTCTGGATCTGTCCGACGCCCGGGACGCGGAGGATCGCGTCGTTGACGTTGATCGTCGCGTAGTTGCCGAGGAAGAGCGCGTCGTAGGTGCCCTTGGGCGAGTAGAGGGAGACGACCAGCAGCGGGGTTGCTGGTGGACTTCTTGACGGTCAGGCCGAACTGGTTGACGTCCGGCGGCAGGTGCGACTGGGCCTGCGAGACGCGGTTCTGCGTGTTGACCTGGTCGAGGTTGATGTCGGTCTCGACGTCGAAGGTGACCTTGAGGGTCATCGTGCCGTCGTTGGCGTTGATGGACTGCATGTAGATCATGTAGTCGACGCCGTTCATCTGCTGCTCGAGCGGCGTCGCCACGGACTGTTCGATCGTGATCGCGTCCGCGCCCGTGTAGGTCGTCGAGACCTGGATCTGGGGCGGCACGATGTCGGGGTACTGCGCGGTCGGGAGCTTCGTCATCGCGATGTACCCCGCCATCGTCGTCAGGATTGCGATGACGATCGCAACGATCGGCCGGCGGACGAAAAGGGCGCCCACGGTCCTACTTCCCGGTCTTCCCGGCGGGCGCCGACGTCGCGTCCGGGGCGGCCGAGGCCTCCTTCGGCGCGACGGTCATGCCCGACCGGACGCTTTGCAGCCCTTCCACGACGATCCGGTCTCCGGGCTTGAGCCCTTCGTCGATGACATAAAAGCTTCCCTCGGTGGGGCCGAGCTTGACGACCTTGATCGTCACCTTGTTGTCGGCGCCGACGATGCCGACCTGGTGGCTTCCCTGCAGCTCGCTGACGGCGCGCTGGGGAACGAGGATGGCGCCCTTGCGGGTGTCCACCGCGACGCGCACCTTGCCGTACTGGCCCGGACGCAGGACATCGCCCGGGTTGGGAAATACCCCGGCGATCTGGATCGTGCCGGTCTTGGGGTCCACCTCGCGGCCGACGAGGAGGGGTTTGCCGCGGTGCGGAAACGTCGAGCCGTCGGCGAGGATCAGTTGAAGCCGCCCCTCCTCCAGGTTGGCGGAGCGCAGGGTCTTCTCGACCGGCCCGTACTTGCCGACCCAGGCCAGGTATTCCTGCTCGCTCGGGTTGAAGTAGACGCGGATCGGGTTGACCTGCGAAACCGTCGTCATGACGGTCGTCTTGCCGACGAGGTCGCCGATCTGGGACTTGGCGGTGCCCGCGATTCCGTCGATCGGAGAATTGACCTTCGTCCAGCCGAGGTTGAGCCTGGCTTTCTCCAGCGCCGCCTGGGCGGAGTCCAGGTTGGCCTGGGCGGTCGACTGCCGTGTCTCCGCGTCGTCGAGCTCCTGCTGGCTGATGGCCTTCTGGGCGGCCAGGGGTTTGTATCGCGCCACAGTTACATTCGCGTTCGCCAGCGCCGCGTCGTACTGGGACACGCTCCCTTCGCCTGGTCGTACGCCGCCTGGAACTCCCGCGGGTCGATCTCGAAGAGAACCTGGCCGGCCTTCACCGCCGAGCCTTCCGCGTAGGTCCGCTTGAGCAAGTAGCCTTCGATCTGCGGACGAATCTCGGCGTTGACGTTGCCGTCGAGCGTGCCGAGCCACTCCTGATAGATCGAGACGTCCTTCTGAATCACGGGCGCCACCTCGACGGTGGGCGGCGGCGGCGCGGGCGGCGGCGCGGATTTGCTGCAAGCGGCCAGGCCGCCAATCGCGAGGGCGGCCGCACTCGAAGCGAATTTCCGGAGCGTCAACATCAAGTCCTCCGGCAAGGTGAGGCGACTATATTTCAAACGAAGCGGGCGGGGTGCAACCCTCGGGCCTCCTTGCCGCACTCACGAGCGAGGAGGAAGATCATGCGAGCCTCGACCCTTGCAGTCGCGTCGGTCCTCATGATGGCGGCTCCGGTCCGCGGCTCGGAACCGGTCACCCCGGAGAAAGCGCGCGCCGCCTTCGAGCGGCTCAAGGCCCTTTCCGGGACGTGGGAAGGCCGGTCCACGAAGGGATGGGTCGAAACTCTGCGCTATCAGGTCATCGCCGGCGGCTCGGTCGTGCTCGAGACGTCCTTCGAAGCGCATCCCGGCGAACAGATGGCCACCGCATTTCACATGGACGGCGATCGGCTGATGCTGACGCATTACTGCGTCGCGAAGAACCAGCCCCGCCTCGAAGCGACCTCGTTCGAGGACGGAGGAGGAACGGTCGTGTTCACGTTCGTGGACGGAGGCAACATCCCGACCCGCGATCGCGGGCACATGGACAAGGCGATCTTCCGTTTCGAGGGTTCGGACCGGATGACGTCGCGCTGGACGTGGTATCAGGACGGGAAAGAAAAGTGGATGGAGGAAATCGTCCAGACGCGGCGTCCGGAGACGAATCCGTGAGCGAAAGTCGAGGACCGGGCGCTGGTCGCGGCGTTTCTCGCGCGGCGCGACGAGGCGGCGTTCCTGGCCCTCTACCGGCGGCACACGCCGTTCCTGCACCGGTTCCTGAGGTCGCTGTCGGGTGCCGTGTCCGAGGCGGAGGAGCTGGTGCAGGAGACGTGGGTCCGCGGCGTGGAGCGCCTCGAAGGATTCGCCTGGAGGTCGTCGCTGAAGACGTGGCTCGCGGGAATCGCGTTGAACACGTGGCGGGAGCGCCGCCGCGCGCCGGCCGCCGCGACGCTCGACGACGATCGGCTTCCCGAAGCGCCGCCCGCGCGCCACGAAATCGCGTCGGTGGACCTGGAGCGGGCGCTGTCGCAGCTTTCGCCGGGATATCGGGAGGCGATCCTGCTGCACGACGTCGCGGGCTATACGCACGAGGAGATCGCGGCGCTGACCGGAGATCGACGCCGGAACGTCCAAGAGTCAACTGTCGCGCGCGCGCCGGGCGCTGCGGGCGCGGCTGCCGGGGAGGACCGCATGAACGGAAACAACGACGAGCTCACACCGGAGGAGGCGAGGGCATTGCGAAGCCTGACGGAAGGGGAGGCGCCGCCGGCGGCGCTCGAGCGGGCGACGGTCGCACGTCTGCGGGAGCGAGGTCTTCTGGCGGGGCGGCGCCGGTCGCGGTCTCGCTGGCTTCTCGCGGCGGCCGCGGGGATCGCGCTGTTCTGCGCGGGCGTGCTCGTCGGACACCGCCGCCCCGAGGCGCCGTCTTCGGCGGCGGAGGGGCCGCGGTTCGTCCTCTTCCTCTACGACGCTCCGTCGGAGCCGGAGTTGACCGACGCGCAGATGCAGGAGCGCGTCTCCGAGTATCGGAACTGGGCGATCGGGCTGCGCGAGAGCGGGGCCGATATTCGCGGCGAGAAGCTCAAGACCGGGGGACGCCGCCTCGGCTCGGCCAGCGCGGGCGAAGCGCCACTGGGCGGTTACTTCATCGTTTCGGCGAAGGACTGGAGCGCCGCCATGGAGATCGCGCGCTCATGCCCGCATTTGAAGCACGGAGGGACTGTCGAGGTGAGGGAGATCGAGAAAACGTGACCATGTGCGCCGCGTGTGCGGCGTGACATGGTCATCCCGAGCGCAGCGAGGAAAAGGGAGATCCCTTTCGAGTCTGAGTGAGGGTTGGGAAAGGGATCCCTTTCGAGTCTGAGTGAGGGTTGGGAAAGGGATCCCTCGGGCCTGCGGCCCTCGGGATGACACGCGAAGGACGGCGGAGCCGTCTTCGCGTGTCACTTTTTCCTTGTGTACTTGATCTCCATCATCTTCACCTTCTTGCCGTCGGGTCCTTTGCCCGACATCTCGAAGGTGAAGTGGTCGTTGTCGGAGACCGTCATCTTCGTGTCGACCGTCGATTGCTTGCCGCTGGCGGGATCCCACATCGTGGACTTCATCGTGAAGGCTTTGCCGGAAGAGTCCGCGGTTCCCGTGGACTCCATCATTCCGGTGCTCAGAGTGTCCATCCACACGCCGACGTACTTCTTCTGGACGTTGTCGTACCCGGTGAAGCCGATGCCGTTGAAGGGCTCGCCCATGAAGGTGCCTTCGTACTTCTGCTCGACGTAGCGGTTTCCGAGCACCCAGCTGTTGACCGTGGTCCCGGCGGAGTCCTCGGGGGGCTTGCTAGGGTCCATCCACATGCGCACGCTCGTATCGAACGTGCCCACGAGCGGCTCGAGCTTCTTGTGGGCGTCTCCAGGAGTGGCCGCCTTCTGCATCGCCTCCATCATGGCTTTTTCATCGGGCGGACCTGCCGGCTTCTTGGCCTTGTCCTGGGCCGTGAGACCGATCGCGCACCCGAAGAGAAGGGTGAAGGCGACGGCGCGGAACGCATATCTCATTCCGATCCTCCTTTGAATGGGCGATTCTATGCCGGTGCGATATCGTTCTCCTTTCGGAGGAGAGTTGATGAAAGCGCTCAAGGGCGTCCTGATCCTGGCAGTGATGACGGCGGCGTGCTCGACTCTGACGGTCTCCAGCGACTGGGACCACACGGCCAGTTTCTCCAACTACCAGACCTACGCGATGCGCGAGGGCACGAAGGCCGAGAATCCCCTGATCCAGGACCGGATCGACCGCTCCGTGAATCAAACCCTTCAGGCGAAGGGGCTCCGGATGGATGCGCAAAACCCGCAGCTCCTCGTCTACACGCACGTCCGGGTCAACAAGGAGCAGCAGGTCAACTACAACACTTACGGGTACGGCGGCTGGTACGGCTGGGGCGGCTGGGGCGCGGGGGGCTGGCAGACCACGACGGCAACGGTCAGCGAGGTTCCGGTTGGAACGCTGATCGTGGACCTCGTGGACTCCCAGAAGAAGTCGCTGGTCTGGCGTGGGACGGCCACCGACACGATCACAAGCCAGGACCAGGTCTCGCAGGAAAACATCGACAAGGCGGTGTCGAAGATGTTCGACACGTACCCGCCCAAGCCGGGCAAGTGATGCAGAGGAGGGTCCTTTCCATCGCGCTGGCCGCGCTCGCCGTCGTGGCGGCCGGGGCGCCGCTCGTCGCGGAACCCTCGGCTCTGCCGTGGATCGAGGACGACTACTCCAAGGCCCTCGCCGAAGCGGGCGCGAAGCAGCGGCCGATCTTCGCCGAGGCGTGGGCGCCCTGGTGCCACACCTGCCGGTCGATGCGCGCCTTCGTCTTCACCGACAAAGCGCTTGCCAGGGACGCGTCCCGGTTCGTCTGGCTCTCGATCGACACCGAAAAAGCGCAGAACGCGGCCTTCACCACGAAGTATCCCGTCAAGGTGTGGCCGTCGTTTTATGTGATCGATCCGAAGTCCGAGAAGATCGTGATGCGGTGGGTCGGCGGCGCGACGGTCGGGCAGCTCGAAAAGCTGTTCGCCCAGGCCGCGAATGCCGGAACCGGCGGCAAGGGCGCGGCGGAGTCGCTCGCTCGGGCGGATGCGCTCTACGGGGCAGGCCGCTACGCCGACGCCGCGCCGGTCTATCGCGAGGCGCTCACCAGGATGTCGGGGACCTCGCCGGACTACTCGCGCGCGGCCGACGCCCTGCTCTGGTCGCTCTACACGACGAATCAGAAGAAAGAGTGTGCGCAGTTCGCCCGTCAGGCGCTCGAGAAGCTGCGCATCGGTCCCTCCGCCGCCAATCTCGCCGGCAACGGGCTCGACTGCGCGCTGAAGATTTCGAAAGAGGATCCGGGACGAGCCGAGGAGATCGCCGCGCTCGAAGCCGAAGCGCGCGCTCTCATCGCGAATCCGCGCGTGCCGATGGCGGCGGACGATCGGTCGGCGCTCTATGGGTCCGTCGTGGACGCGCGCGAGGACGCGAAAGACGCCGAAGGACAGAGAAAGGTGGCGGCCGAGTGGGTTGCGTATCTGGACGCCGAGGCGGCCAGGGCGGCCACGCCCGAGCAGCTCACAGCTCTGGATCCGAATCGCCTGAACGCATTCGAGGCCGCCGGCCAGATCGAGCGCGCGATCCCGATGCTCGAGAAGTCCGCGCAGGCCTTTCCTGACGACTACAACCCGCCGGCGCGGCTGGCATACGTCTATCTCCAGCTCAAGCGCTACGACGAAGCGCTGGCGGCCAACGACACCGCGCTCGGCAAGGTCTACGGGCCTCGCAAGATTCGCGTCTGGCTCGTGCGCGCGGACATCTACAAAGCCAAGGGCGACGTGCCGGCGGCCCGCCGCACGCTGCAGGAAGCGATGGCGTACGACGAGACGCTGCCGGCCTCGCAGCGTTCCGAGAACCTGACGGCGGCGGTGAAGTCCAAGCTCGGGGACTTGCCGGTGCAGTCTGCAGGAAGTTAGCGAGACTCAGTAGGCGACGTGTGAGCCTCCGATCCGCGCCTCCTCCCGACCCGTCCGGAATCGCGCGCGCGGTCATCCGCGGCCGCAACCCGGCCACCGGCGAGGTCCTCGACGGGGAGTTCTTCGAGGCCTACGTCGCCGACATCGACGCCGCGGCTCGCGCCGCCGACCGCGCGTTCGAGCCCTACGCGGCACTGCCGGCCGCGCGGCGCGCCGAGTTCCTCCGCGCGATCGCGCAGCAGCTGCTCGCGCTCGGCGACCGGCTGCTCGAACGGGCATCGGCGGAGACGGCCCTTCCGATGCCCCGCCTCGAGAGCGAGCGCGCCCGGACGGCGTCGCAGGCGCTTCTCTTTGCCGAGTCCATCGAGGAAGGCTCGTGGGTGGATGCCCGGATCGACCTTGCCGTGCCGGACCGCAAGCCGCAGCCGCGCCCGGACATCCGACGCATGCGCGTCCCGATCGGCCCCGTGGCCGTCTTCGGCGCGTCGAATTTTCCGCTGGCCTTCTCGGTCGCCGGAGGCGACACGGTCTCGGCTCTGGCCGCGGGCTGCCCGGTCGTCGTCAAGGCGCACCCCGCGCATCCGGGCACGTCCGAGCTCGCCGCCTCGGCGATCCGGACCGCGGCGCGCGAGACCCGGATGCCCGAGGGCGTCTTTTCGATGCTGCATGGCTCGTCTCCCGAGGTCGGCCTCACGCTGGTAACCCATCCTCTGATCCGCGCGGCGGCATTCACGGGATCGCTCAACGCCGGCCGGACCCTGTTCGACGCCGCGGCGATGCGCCCGGAACCGATCCCGGTCTACGCCGAGATGGGGTCCTCGAACCCTGTCTTCGTGTTGCCGGGGGCGCTGGCCGAGAGAGGCGAGGCGATCGCGGCGGGCCTCGCGGCCTCGGTGACGCTGGGCGCCGGACAGTTCTGCACGAATCCGGGCCTGACCGTCGTCGTGGATTCGCCGGCGGCGAGCGCGTTCCTGAAGGCCGCGGGCGAGAAGCTGGGGGCGGCGCCGGCCGGGACGGCCGTGCACGCCGGTATCAAAACCGCCTACGACGAGGGACTTGCCGAGATCGCGCGCCTGCCCGGCGTCAGCGTGGCGGCGCGCGCCCAGGGAGCCGGCGCGCATCCGGAGACCGAGGTCCACTCCGCACTGCTGATGACGGACGATCGCGTGTACGCGCGCCATCCGCGCCTTTCCGAGGAGCTCTACGGTCCCGCGACCGTCGCGGTACGGTGCGCGTCGCGGCACGAGCTGCTCGCGTTCGCGCGGCGGCTGTCGGGCCACCTGACGGCCACGATCCACGGCACGGAGAAGGATCTGGCCGAATACGCGGAGCTGGTCGGCATTCTCCGGCGCAAGGTTGGACGCCTCGTCTTCAACGGCTTCCCGACCGGAGTCGAAGTCGGACACGCCATGCACCACGGCGGTCCCTACCCGGCGACGACGTACTCGCGGGAGACCTCCGTCGGGTCCGCCGCGATCTTCCGTTTCGCGCGGCCCGTCTGCTATCAGGACTTCCCGCAGGGCGCGCTGCCCGAGGAGCTCCAGGACGCCAATCCGCGAGGCATCTGGAGACTCGTCGACGGCGCGTACACGCGGGAGAAGGTGTGACGGCGGAGATCCCCGGGTCGATCGAGGTTGTCGACTCGCACACCGAAGGAGAGCCCACGCGCGTGGTCGTGTCGGGCTGGCCTCCGTTGTCGGCGCCGACGATGGAAGGCCGGCGGACCGAGCTCGCCGAGCGCGACGCCGCGATCTGGCGCGCCGTCGTCCTAGAGCCGCGGGGCCACGACGCCCTCGTCGGCGCGCTGTTGACGCCTCCCGTCCGCGCGGGCTCCTCGGCGGGCGTCGTGTTCTTCGACAACGTGGGGCCTCTGTGGATGTGCGGCCACGGCACCATCGGCGTCGTGCAGACGCTGGCGCACCTCGGACGCATCGGGCCCGGAGCGATCCGCATCGACACGCCGGTCGGAACCGTGGGCGCGGAGCTGTCGCCGGACGGGCTCGTCACGATCCGCAACGTTCCCGCCCGCTGCATGGCGCGCGACGTGGCCGTGAAGGTCGATGGTCTCGGAACGGTCGTCGGCGACGTGGCCTACGGCGGCAACTGGTTCTTTCTGGTCACGGGCGGCGTCGCGGAGGCGGTCGACGCTTCCAACCGGGAGAGATTGCGCACGGTCACGCTCGCGATCCAGAGAGCGCTCGTCGAGAGCGGGATCCGCGGGGACCGCGGAGAGCTCGTGGACCACGTCATTCTCTATGGGCCGCCGCAGCGCTCCGACGCCGACACCAAGAACTACGTGATGTGCCCGGGCGGCGCGTACGACCGGTCTCCGTGCGGCACCGGCACGTCGGCGAAAATGGCGGCCCTTCACGCCCGCGGAGAGCTCCCGGTCGGGCGCCGGTTTCGCCAGGAGTCGATCACCGGCAGCCTCTTCACCGGCTGGCTCGAGCAAGAGGCGGGAGAGCTCCATCCGCGGATCCAGGGGCGCGCCTTCGTCACCGGCCGCGCGACGCTCTTCTTCGATCCCCGCGACCCGTTCCGCGCCGGACTGCCGGTGGGAGATGCCGTCGCCTGACGTCCTAGTCATCGGCGCCGGTATCGTCGGCGCGGCGTGCGCGCGGGCGCTGGCCTCGGAAGGTCTCTCCGTCGAAGTCCTCGATTCCCGTTTCTGCGGCGGCGGATCCACGGCGGCCGCGATGGGGCATCTCGTGGTCATGGACGACTCGGAGGCCCAGTTCGCCCTGACCGCGAGGTCGCGCCGCCTCTGGACGGAGGTCTCCCCGGACCTGCCTCCCGCCTGCGAGGACGAGCGCACCGGGACGCTGTGGATCGCGGCCGACGACGAAGAGATGGCGCACGTCCGGCGTAAAGCGGCCTTCTATCGGGAGCGCGGAATCGAAGTCGAAGAGCTCGACGGCCCCGCGCTCGCCGCCGCCGAGCCGCGCCTCCGCCCGGGACTCGCCGGCGCGCTGCGCGTTCCGGCGGACCGCGTCCTCTACCCGGTCAACGCGGCGAGATTCCTCCTCGAGCAGGCGCTGGCGCGGGGCGCCGCGCGCCGGGAGGGCCTCGCGGCGACCTCGATCGGGCCCGGCCGCGTCGAGACGCCGGCGGGAAGCCGGACCGCGAGGTTCATCGTCAACGCGGCCGGAGTCGCGGCGCCGCTACTGACTCCGGGCCTTCCGATCGCTCCGCGCAAGGGGCACCTCGTCATCACCGACCGCTACCCGGGATTCTGCAAGCACCAGCTCGTGGAGCTCGGATACCTGAAGAGCGCGCACACGCCGTCGCCGGAGTCGGTCGCGTTCAATCTGCAACCCCGGGCCACGGGCCAGATGCTCCTGGGCTCCTCGCGCGAGTTCGTGGGCCTCGACGCGTCGATCAACCGGCGGATCCGGGCGCGGATGATCCGGCGCGGGCTCGAGTTCATGCCGGAGCTTTCGAATCTGTCGGCGATCCGGACCTGGGTCGGCTTCCGTCCGGCGACACCCGACAACCTCCCGCTCATCGGCCGCTGGGAAGCGACGCCGGATTTGGTCGTCGCCGCGGGCCACGAAGGCCTCGGCGTGACGACGGCGCTCGCCACCGGGGAGCTCGTTGCCGACGCGATTCTCGGCCGCTCGAGCGCGATCGATCCGTCTCCCTATTCTCCGATGCGCGCCTTCCCGCAGCAGTCCCATGCCTGAGAGCGTCGCGCTCTCGGTGGACGGCCGCGCCGTGGCGTCCGAGCGCGGAATCACCGTCGCCGCTGCGCTCGAGAACGCGGGAGCGGCGGCTTGCCGCGCGTCGGTCACCGGTCCGCGTCGCGCCGCGCTGTGCGCCATGGGCGTGTGCTTCGAATGCCGCGTCACAATCGACGGCATCGCGCACCGGCGCGCGTGCATGGAGATGGTGCGGGAGGGGATGGCGATCGAGACGGGAAAGTCCCAGGTCCCAGTTCCCAGGTCCCCGGTCGAGCGCATCGAGACACTGGAGTGCGAGGTGGCCGTCGTCGGCGGAGGACCCGCCGGGATCGCGGCCGCCTGCCGGGCAGCCGAGCGTGGCCCGGCGACGGTGCTGCTCGACGAGGGCCTCGCGCCGGGAGGCCAGATCCATCGGCATCTTCCCTCCGTGTCCCCTCCAGCGGCCGCGCGCCTCTGGCTCGCGAGACTGGCAAAGTCGGGCGCGGCCGTGCGGACGGAGTCGGCGGTCTTCGACGTCGAGCGCGAGGAGCCGGGGTACCGGATCGCCGTCCAAACGCCGCGAGGCCCGCTCCGCATCCGCGCGCGGCGCCTCGTCCTCGCGACCGGCGCCCGCGAGCTGTTTCTTCCTTTTCCCGGCTGGACGCTTCCCGGCGTCATGGGGGCCGGAGGCGCGCAGGCACTCTGGAAATCGGGCGCTTCCTTCGCCGGCCGGAAAGCCGTCATCGCCGGCTCGGGGCCGCTGCTCCTCCCGGTCGCGGCGTCGCTGTCGAAGGCTGGCGCCGCCGTCGAGTTCGTCGCCGAGCAAGCGACGTTCGCGTCGCTCGCGCGTTTCGGCGCGGCGCTGGTGCGGACGCCGCGAAAGCTCCTCGACGCCGCCGCGTATCGCCGTGCTTTCTCGGGCACGCCGTACCGAATGGGAACGTGGATCGCGGAGGCCGGAGGCCGGGAGAAGCTCGAATTCGTCGTCCTCACCGACGGCCACGGGCGTTTTCGAGTGGATTGCGATCTGGCCGCGGTGGGCTGGGGTCTCGTGCCCAACGTCGAACTGGCGAGACTCCTCGGCTGCGAGATCCGCGGCGGCGCCGTCGTGGCCGGAGACGCGCAGGCGACCAGCGTCGACGGAGTCTTCGCCGCCGGCGAACCCTGTGGCGTTGCCGGCATCGAGATTGCGATCGTGGAAGGCGAGCTCGCCGGGATTGCGGCGGCCACACAGGGATCCGTCCCGGCGCGGGAGGCGCGCCGGCTCGCGTCGCGGCGCGCGCGCGGGAGACGTCTCGCGGCGGTCATGAACCGCGTGTTCCGGCCGAGGGCGGAGCTCGCTGCCCTCGCGCAGCCGGAGACGATCGTCTGCCGCTGCGAGGACGTCCCTCTCGGCCGCATCGCGGCCTGCGCGGGCCTGCGCGAAGCCAAGCTCTCGACCCGCGCCGGCATGGGACCGTGCCAGGGGCGGATCTGCGGGCCCGCCCTCGCGTTTCTCTTCGGCTGGGAATCCGATACGGTACGCCCGCCGGTCAAGCCGGCGTCGCTCGGAGATCTCGTCGCGATGGAGGAGTCCGCATGAAGTGGCAGGGGGTCTTTCCGGCGGTGACCACGCCTTTCCGCGAGGACCTTTCGGTGGACCTGGATTTCCTTCCGCGGCACCTGGGCCGGATGCTCGAAGCCGGCTGCGCGGGATTCGTGCCGCTCGGCTCGCTCGGCGAGTCGGCCACGCTGACCTTCGAGGAGAAGGGACAGATCCTCGAGACCTGCCGCCGCGCGCTCGGACGCCGGGCGCCGCTGGTGGCGGGCATCGCGGCGCTGTCGACGGCCGAGGCCGTGGCCGCTGCACATCTCGCGCGCGAGAAGGGCTGCGACGGCCTGATGGTCCTGCCGCCGTACGTGTACCGGCCCGACCGCCGCGAGACGGCCGCGCACTTCTCAGCCGTGATCGGCGCGACGAGCCTGCCGTGCATGCTTTACAACAACCCGATCGCCTACGGCACGGACGTCTCCGCCGAAGAGCTCGCCGCGCTGGCCGTGCGGAACGCGAACCTCGAGGCCGTCAAGGAGTCGAGCGGCGACGTCCGGCGCATTGCGGCGATCCGGGCGCTTCTCGGGAATCGGCTGGCGATCTTCGTGGGCGTGGACGACCTGATCGTCGAAGGGATTGCGGCCGGCGCGACCGGCTGGATCGCGGGCCTCGTCAACGCGCTGCCGGAAGAGTCCGTGCGCCTGTTCGATCTCGCGCGCGCCGGAGACTCCGCCCGCGTCCGCGCGCTCTACGAGTGGTTCCTGCCGCTCCTTCGTCTGGACGTCGTGCCCAAGTTCGTCCAGCTCATCAAGCTGGTGCAGCAGGAGACGGGAATGGGATCCGAGCGCGTACGTCCCCCGCGGTTGCCGCTGGAGGGAGCGGAGCGCGACGAGGCGCTGGCCCTGATCCGGGAGCGCCTCGCCGCGAGCCGTTGAAAAGTCGCGAGAGCGGTTACTGCCCGACCTGGAGCGCCGGCATGTTGTCGAGGATCGCGAGGCGCATCAGCGTCGTGAGGTAGTCGTCGATGTGGTAGAAGCGGCCCGCGACCTTCGCGCCCAGCTTCTGGTTGACGATCCCGAAGTACTTCATCCGCAGGTCCGCGGTCTGCTTCTGGATGTCGTTGGCCGCGTTGGCCATCTTGACGATGTCGGCGTCCGAGAGGCTCGCGAAGCCCTCGGTGTACTTGTTGAGCAGGTCCAGTCGGGCGCTCGAGATCGCGTCCTTTTCCTTCTCGAAGTCGCCGTAGATTCCCCAGAACACTTCCTGCTGCTGCGGGGTGAGACCTCCCATGCCGGCGGCGAAGAGCTCGCGGCGCTTCTTGGTCAGCGCCTCGTTCAGCTTCTGCATGTCGATGTCGCCTTGTTTGAGCTCGGGCATGGCGGCCTTCTGGGCGCCGGCCTGGGTCGTCTGGGCCACCGCAGCGGCGACCACACCGGCGGCAAGCAGGGAAATGGCGAGTACCTTCTTCATGGGGAGCTTCTCCTTCGTTTCGTTCGAGACGTTAGCGGTTCGAGCCGCGCATACTACCTCACACGTGGCAGGAGCCGAGACCGCGCTTCTCCAGGTATCGCTGGTGGTAGTCCTCGGCGCGCCAGAACTTTTGAGCCGGCGAAATCTCGGTGACGATCGGCCGGGCGAATCGCCCGCTCTTTTCTAACGCCGCCCTGGACGCGCGGGCGGCCGCCTCCTGCTCGGGCGTATAGAAGAAGATGGCCGAGCGATACTGGGTACCGACGTCCGGCCCCTGGCGGTTGAGCTGTGTCGGGTTGTGGCCGTTCCAGAAAACGTCGAGGAGCTTGTCGTAGGAGACCGCCGCGGGGTCGTAGTCCACCTCGACGACCTCGGCGTGGCCCGTGCGATCCGTGCAGACGTCCTCGTACGTCGGGTGGTCGAGATTGCCGCCGCTGTAGCCGACGGCCGCGTCCTGGACGCCCGGGATCTTTCGGAACGTCTCCTCGACTCCCCAGAAACAGCCCGCGCCGAACATCGCCTTCGCCATCGCGCACCTCCGTGGGCCGGGAACCCGGTTCCCAAGGATGAAGACTATTACGGCCGCGCCGCCGTCGGCGTCCGTGGAGGTGAATCTCTGGGAGAGGGAGCCGTAGAGACTTCCCCTCTCTCGTCGGTTGGGCCGCGAAGCGGCCCGCTAGGAGTCTGAGTCTTGGTGGAGCTGACCGGGATCGAACCGGCCGCGCCTCGCTCCGCTCGGGACGTCCGCGGCGACGTCTCAGGCGGGGGGCGCACGGCTGCGCCTTAAGAGACATTCAAGTTACCGCTGGCCTGCGGCCAGCGTTGCCTACTGCCGTGGGTCTGCCTTCGGTGGACGGCATGGTGGAGCTGACCGGGATCGAACCGGCGACCTCGTGAGTGCGATTCACGCGCTCTCCCAAACTGAGCTACAGCCCCACGCGGAGGGCGCGCAGGATAGCACGGGGCTCCGACGCCGGCAAACGGCTACGGCCGAGCGGGAGCGAGGCGCGGCTCGGGCGCCGACGCGCCGCCAGGCACTGGATCGCCCAACCGATGTCGGCGATCAGGACGAGGTCGCAAAGCGCCTGGAAGACGTAGAGGTGCCGGGAAAAGTCGCCGAGGTAGTCGGCGAGAGCGCACACGACGTACTCGACGACGGCCATGGCGAGCACGATGCCGAGCGTGACGCGCGCGAGTCTGGGCATGGGCGCGCATCGGAGGCGGCCGCCGAAAAAGACCAGCGCCGCGTTGCTTCCGAAGAGCAGAAGGAGCGCCGCCACCCCGTGAGGCGCCAGGCGGAACCGTGTGTCGCTCCAGAGCGCGAAGTGCGGCGTCATGGCGTTGCGCGGGTGTCCGGAATCCTTCGTGTAATTGCCGACGCGCCAGGGGCGCAGCCGGAAGGCGCCCGGGGCTCCGCGTCGGAGGCGGTCGGCCAGGCGGGCCGGATGCCGCAGGTAGAACCTCACGAGCGAAGCGAAATCGAATCTCTGGAAGAAGCGCGCGTCGAAGTCCGGATCGGTCAACGGAGCGCCGGGCTGGTAGGCATTGAAGCCGTTGTACCGGATCAGATCGGCGTCGAGGCCGAGCTCTGCGAGGTCAGCGGCGGGATCGGGAGAATTCGGGAGCAGGTCCGTAAAGACGGTGTGGAAGAGGCCGACGTTTCGGATCGCTCCTCGCGGGATGGCGCGGTAGTACGCCAGGGACAGGACGCAAAGACCGACGGCCAGCCACGAGGCCGGTCGGCGCCACCAGGCCCGAGCGGGCTCGCGGGCGAGGATCCACCCGAGCGCCGCGAGAAGGGGTCCATGAATCGGCTCCTGGGGCTTCGAGCACACGAAGAGGGCGGCGCAGCCGAAGTAGGCGACGAGAAGGCCTCCCCTGAGCTGCCCGTTTCGAGCCGCGAGCGCGGCGATGGCGAGCGTGAGGAGCACGAAGACGAGCGACGCCGATTGGCTGTAGAAGGAATTGAAGGGCCCCGCGTATCCAACGTCCGTGAACCCGAGAACGAGCAGGCCGGCCACCCCCCACCGGGCCGCCGGTCGCAAATCCCGGGACGCCGCGACGAAGGTCCCGAGCGCTATCAGCAAGAGGACCATCTGAAGGGCGCCGAGAAATCGAATGTCGAACGCGCCCGGTTCGGACAGCGGGCCCGACGAGCCGCGGGCCAGGAGCGCGAGGAGCGTCTCCGATGTCAGATAGCCGCTGCGGTACCAGCCGAGTGGAACCCGATCGAAGGTCTGGACGATATGGGCGTTGTACTTGTCCTCGTACGCCGTCTCCCGATACTGGATTCCGGCGTAGCCCATGACTTTCTCGAAGTCGCCGTTGTTGGCGAGGCCGACGATCGGCGGAACGAGGAGCTGGACGGCGAGGATCCCACCGGCGACTCCGACGGCCCAGAAGACGGGCGACGCCAGGATCCGCGTCGCAGCGGCGGACCTCGACGCGCCCGTGGCTTCTCCCGCAGCGAGGCGCCGCAGCGTTCGTCGTTGCGTCACCGCCTGAACGACCCAGACGACGGCGGCCACGAGAACCAGGTCCCAGAGCGCCTGGAAGGTATAGAGATGGCGGGGAAGCTCGACGCGTGTGTCGCCCGCGACCGCGGTCGCGAACGCGACGGCCGTCATCGCCACGAGGACGACAAGGGACTCGCGGACCAGCCGTCCCCGCGCCGAGGCGCGTCTCCACGTGAGGGCGGCCGCCGCGAGGACACCGCCGGGGACGAGGAGGAGGAGGGCTCCGCCGCCGAAGCGTCTCCGCACCTGGCTCCATGGCGAGAACGCCTTTGCGCCGGCGGGCCTGCCGCTCTCTTTCGCGAAGTTCCCGAGCTCCGGAGGCACCAGGACGAAGGCCGCGTGGACGGCTTCCCGAAACAGGCCCCGGAGCCGTCCGGGATGGCGCAGAAGGAAGGCCCGCGGCGACGCGGCCTTCAGCCGTTCCCGAAACGCCGGGTCCGAGGCCGGAGTTCCAGGCCTCCACGCGCTGAGCCCGGAGTACTTCGCGAGCGACGGGTCCAGGCCCATCTCGACCAGGTCTGCAGCCGGATCGGGCGAATCCGGCAAGATCGCCAGGAAGAGGACGTTGTAGCGGGTCACCCAGCCGATGGATCCCTCGGCGCTCCGGAAATAGCGGACAGCGAGCGCGCACAGGAGCGCGCTGAGCACCACGCACGCGACGCGCCGCCGGGCGGAGGCGCCGGGCCACGCCAGGCGCAGAGCCAGCAGCGCCAGGATCGGGGCCTGCACGATCTCCTGCGGTTTCGCGCAGACGTAGAGCGCTGCCGAGAGGAAGTAGGCGGCGAGGAGCCCTCCGGACAGAGAGCCCCGCCGGACGGCCAGCGCCGCGACCCCCGCGGTCAGCAGCAGAAAGAGGAGCGACGCCGTCTGCGAGTAGAGCGAGTTGAAGGGACCGATGTAGCCGACGTCGGTGAAGAAGAAGACCAGGAGTGCCGCCGCGGCGGCCTGCGCGGGTGTGGCGAGGTCCCGGCACGCGGCGACGAGGAGGGCGAGGCCGAGCAGGAGAAGGAGCGCGTGGATCGCGCCGAGGACGCGCGTGTCGAAGAACGGAGTGCGGAAGAGGCGGCTCGCGCGGACGGCCGTTTCCACGGCGAGGAATTCCGAGGTGCGATATCCCGACGAGTCCGGGAACGGCGCCGTCCACGAAAACCGGGGCTGCATCCAGCCGTAGTGGCGATCCTCGAACCGATCGCTCTCGTAGTCGAGCCCCGCGGGATGCGTGAGTCTCTCGAAGTCGCCGTTGTCGGCGAGGCCGACGATCGGAGGCACGAGCAGCCGCAGAGCCAGGATCGAGGCGGCGCCCGCCAGCGTGGCCGCGACCGCGATGCGGCTGCGGCGACTCGCCTGTTCCGCCTCCATTGCTCCGCGAAACATAACGCGGATCGGCTAGGATCCGCGCCGTGGATCACGGTATCGATTTCGGAGCCGTCCTTCTCGCCTTCGCCTCGGCGCTGGTGGGCGCGAAGCTCTTCGGCGATCTCGCCGAACGTGTAGGCCAGCCGTCGGTTCTCGGAGAGCTTCTCGCCGGCGTGGTTCTGGGGCCTTCAGTGTTGGGTCTGGTGCCGCTCTCGGACGGGATGTTTCTTCTCGCGGAGATCGGCGTGGTGTTGCTCCTTTTCGAGGTCGGCCTGGAGACGGATCTTCTCGAGCTCCTCAAGGTCGGCGGACCCGCCATGATGGTGGCCCTGTTGGGAATGGTGCTGCCGTTCTCCGGCGGTTTCCTGCTCACGCGCGCCCTCGGGCAAGAGCCCTTGACGGCGATCTTCGTGGGCGCCGCCCTGACTGCGACCTCGATCGGCATCACGGCGCGCGTGCTCTCGGAGCTCAAGGTTCTGAAAACGGCAGAGGGCCAGATCATCCTCGGAGCCGCGGTCCTGGACGATGTTCTGGGACTGGTGGTGCTCGCGATCGTCACCAAGGTGGCCGAAAAGGGCGAGCTCGCCGTCGGCGCCGCGGTGCGCTCCGGCCTTTTCGCAGTAGGTTTCCTGGTCCTGGCGATCGCGATCGGGATCCCGCTGGGTCAGCGGCTGGTGAGCGTCGTGGGGAGGTCGACCCTTCGGGGAATGCTCCTCGCGGCTTCGGTGGCTTTCGCGCTTCTCGTCGCGTGGGGAGCCCAGAAGGCGGAATCGGCCCCGATCGTGGGGGCCTTCGCGGCGGGGCTGGCGCTCGCGCGAACGAACCGGCGCCACGACATCGACCATGCTCTCAAGCCCGTCGTCGACGTCTTCACGCCCGTCTTCTTCGTCTTCGTCGGAGCCCAGGTGAACGTAAGCCTGCTCAATCCTGCCGTCGCGGAAAACCGTTCGGCGCTGCTGCTGGGGCTCGGGCTCACGGTGGTCGGCTTTCTCGGGAAGTTCCTGGCCGGGTACGGGGCCTGGGGAGGCGTGAGCCGCAGCTTCATCGGCGCAGGCATGGTGCCGCGGGGCGAAGTCGGGCTGATCTTCGCTTCTCTGGGCCTGTCGACGAAGGCCCTTCCCGAACGGGTCTTCGTTGCGGTCCTCCTCGCCGTCTTCGCGACGACTTTCGTGACGCCGCCGCTGTTGAAGATGCTTCGGCCGAAAGCCCCGGCCGGCTAGGTTTCAGGTTGCAAGTTGGCAGGTTTCCGGTGGCCCCCTGCAACCTGGAACCTTCAACCTGAAACCCGTCTCAGCGCGGTCTGAGCTCCGCGAGCGTGCAGGAGAGCAGCCGCCGCCGTTCCGAATCCAGGCGGTAGAAGATCGGCTCGAGGACCAGGGCCACGCGATCCTGCCGGTACGGATTGACCTGGTAGAAGCCGGGAGTCAGAGCGTCGAGCACGTTCACGATCGTGATTTCGCGGCCCGACCGCGCCAGCCGAAAACCCGCCGCCTCGTCGCCCTCGACGATGCCTCCGTCCTTCAGATCCTCCAGGATGCCCAGAGCCTCGGCCGGCGCGGTGTCCGGATTGGGCTCCAGGTCCTTCAGAGGCGCGGGGTCGGCGGAGGACATGCGCAGCAACATGCGCACGGCCTTTTCGGCGCGGCCTTCGCGGCGCCGGTCCGCCTCCGCCCCCGGCGCCAGCATCTGGAGCACGTGCGTCAGCTCGACTCCGATGAGGATCAAGGCCCAGGCGAAGTAAAGCGAAAGGATGACGATCAGCGCGAACGCGAGCGAGCCCGTAATCAGGTTCATTTGCCGCATCGCGTCCACGTAGAGGGTGAAGACGAGGCGCAAGAGCTCGAGCCCCAGGGCGACCGTCGCTCCAGCCGTGGCCGCGGCCGTCAGGCGCACGCGGGCGTTCGGAAGGTAGCGGAAGAGCAGCGTCAGGACGATCGCCTTCAGGAGGAACGGCATCGTCGCGGCGAACGCCGGATTGTTCAGGATGGAATCTCCCTCGACGTAACGCCGCATGGCTCGGACGCCCCACGAGATTCCTCCCAGGACCAGACCGAGCGCGAGCAGGGAAAAGGTGAAGAGAATCACCCGCCGGAACTTGGCCCGGCGGCGCGGCGCGCCCCATACGGCGTTGAAAACTCCTTCGACGACGAAGACCAGGCGCAGCGACGCGACGATCAGGAGCACCAGGCCCACACCCGAGATGGCGGAGGACTCGGCGATGAAGTCCCGCAGGTTCTGGGTCAGCCGCGCGGTCTGATAGGGGAGGACCGCGTTGACGATGGAGAGGATCTGCTCGTCGTTCTCCTTGAAGAACGTCACGAGAAAGAGCGAGAAGCTGGCCATCAGCGGCACCGCGGTCAGGAGCGTGGTGAAGGCGAGCGAGCCGGCGAGGTCGAGTCCACGGTCGGCGCGGAAGCCGCGCCACGTCTCGCGGACGATGGATCGCAGCGACCAGCCGGTCGGCCGTTTCTCCACTCCCGAGCCCAGTCGGCGGACCAGGGTTCCGGTGCGCATGCGGGTTTCAAGGGTATATGATGCGTCCCCTCAAGTCGGAGGTGACTATGGGGAAAGAGACTCCGTTCGATCGCGCCCGGGACTTCGTGGAAGACAAGATCGACCGCACGAAGGAAGTCCTCGGGGACTCCTACTCGAAGGCGCGGGATCAATTCGACGACGTCAGCGACGACGTGAAGAAAACGGTCAAGTCGACCGCGAACCGCATCGAGAAGGACTACGGATACCTGTGGGACGACGTCCGCTCCTACGTGCGTGAGAACCCGGGAACGGCGATCGCGGTCTCGGCGGCCGTCGGCTTCGTGCTCGGCTTCCTGCTCCGCGGCGACGACGACTAGCCGCGCCCGCGGGGCGATCCCGAACCGCCCCCTATAATCCGACCCGATGGCGTCGACAAAGGCACCGCATCCGCCGCTCTCGACCTTCTCGTCGAAAGCGGGCTGCGCATGCAAGATCCCGCAGTTCGACCTGTCCGCAATGCTGCGCAACGTCCCCGCAGGATCCGACCCCAATCTGCTCGTCGGGAGCGCGCTGGCGGACGACGCGGCCGTGTACCGTCTCGGCGGCGGCCAGACGATCGTCCAGACCATCGACTTCTTCACGCCCGTCGTAGACGATCCCCGGCTCTTCGGCCGGATCGCGGCGACCAACGCCCTGTCCGACGTCTACGCGATGCGCGGCCGGCCGGTGCTCGCTCTGGCGGCGGTCGCATTCCCGATGCAGGTGCTTCCGAGCGAGATGCTCGAGGAGATCCTGCGCGGCGGGGCCGAGAAGGTCGCCGAAGCGGGCGCCGTGATCGGCGGAGGGCACTCGATCGACCACGACATCCCTCTCTACGGCCTCGCCGTCACGGGCGTCGTCGACGAAGCCCGCGTGACGCGCAACGCCGGGGCGAAAGCGGGCGACGTCCTCGTGCTGACCAAGCCGCTCGGTATCGGGGTCACGATCCGCGCCGGCCGCGCCGACTCGGCGGCCTCGGACGGCGAAGGGCCTGCGGCGAAGCGCAAGCTTTCTGATGCCGCGCTCGACGAGGCCGTGGCCGTGATGTGCACGCTCAACCGCGCGGCGGTCGAGGCGATGGAAGGGTTCGACGTCCATGCGGCGACCGACGTGACGGGTTTCGGCCTCCTGGGCCACGCCCTCGAGATGATGGAAGCCTCGGGCACGACCGCCGTCTTCTCGGCTCGCTCGTTGCCGCTGCTGTCGCAGGCGCGGCGGCTCGCGTCGGAAGGCGTGGCCCCCGGAGGCTCGCGCGGCAACGTCCGCAACATGAAGTCGCGCGCGGCGTTCGGCGAGGGCGTGACCGACGATGACGTGCTGCTCGCCTGCGACGCGCAGACCTCGGGCGGGCTGCTCGTGGCGCTCCCCGCGGAACAGAGCGAGGCCTACGCGGCTCGCTGCCGCGAACGCGGCGCGCCCGCCGGCGCCGTCATCGGCCGCGTCGTCGAGAAACAGCCGGCGCCCGTGCGCCTCGAGCGGTAGAGCTCGCCAAGAACGGAAGGACGCATGTCGGAGCACCAAGAGGAAGACTGGGTCGAGGTTGCCGCCGTGGGGGACGACGAGGAGGCCGCGATCATCGCCGGACTCCTCGAGTCCGAAGACATTCCCGTCGAGATCGAGTCCGCGCCTTCGCCGTGGCCCGAGAATCTCGGAGCGCTCGGCTCCAGCCGGGTCATGGTCCCCCCGGACCGCGCCGACGAGGCCCGCGCCCTGATTGCCGAGCGCGAGCGGGACGCCGAGAAGAACCTCTCCGAAGACGCGGACGAATGAGTGTCCTGTCTCCCGGGTCGAAGCTCGGGCGATACGAGATCGCCGCGATCCTCGGCCAGGGAGCGATGGGCGTGGTCTATCTCGCCCACGATCC
Source organism: uncultured Acidobacteriota bacterium (assembly GCA_963733815.1). Taxonomy (GTDB): domain Bacteria; phylum Acidobacteriota; class Thermoanaerobaculia; order UBA5066; family Gp7-AA6; genus DAHUXD01. The sequence goes on from CAVTEG010000009.1 coordinate 689,204, forward strand.
GGAGATCGACCGCCCCGTCGCCCTGAAGACGGTGCGCTCCGAGGCCCTGCGCGGCGAGAGCGCCGCGGAGGTCGAGGCCCGGTTCCTCAAGGAGGCCAAGCTCGCGGGCCGCCTCCAGCACCCCAACGTCGTCACGGTCTACGACGTCGGCCGGGAGCACGGCGATTTCTTCATCGCCATGGAGTACGTCGATGGGCATCCGCTGACCCGCTACCTCGTCAGCCCGGACGCGCTGACTCTCAACGCCAAGATCGGAATCGTCCGCCAGACCGCCGAAGCGCTCGGCCACGCCCACGAGCGCGGCGTCGTGCACCGAGACATCAAGCCCGGAAACATCCTGATCGCCAAGGACGGGCGGGTGAAGGTCACGGATTTCGGAATCGCACGCTTCACCAGCGCGACGACCTCCGACCTGACGCGGACCGGGACCATGATCGGAAGCCCGGCCTACATGTCGCCGGAACAGATCCGCGGCGAAAGGCTCGACGGCCGCTCCGACCTCTTTTCGCTGGGGGTCGTTCTTTACGAGCTGCTGACGGGCACGCGGCCCTTTCCCGGAGAGTCGATCACGACGCTCGTCTACCAGATCCTCCACACCGAGCCCCGCGACCCGCGGGAGATCCGGGCCGACCTGCCGGCGGCGAGCCGCGAGGTGATGGCCGTGCTGCTGGCCAAGCAGCCCGAGAAGCGGCCCGAGAACGCGCAGGCGTTTCTCCGGGAACTCAAGCGCATCGAGAAGTTCCAGCGCGAATCCGAGATGACCCGCCGCGCGATAGCCGTCGCGGCCGCGCCCGATCCGCGGGCCGCCGCCGTGCCGCCTCTCCCTCCCCGCACGGACGTTCCGACGCCTCCGGCCGCGCCGCCGCCTCCCACGGTCGGCGCGCCGCCGCCCGCGCGGGGCCCGCGCGCGCCCGTGGTCGTCGGCATTGCGCTCCTCGCGGCCGCGCTCTTCGCGGTCTACGCGCTCGTGAAGGCGCCGGTGCCGGCCGATACGGAGGCGGCCCTCGCGCCGACCGCGGCCCCGACGGCCGCACCCGCGGCGCCGACTTCCGCTCCGACCGCCGAACCCGCCGCGGCCGAGCCGACGCCGCTCACGCTTCCCACGGCCGGTCCTGCGGCGGCCGCGGACGCGGTGGTTGGAGCGCCCCGCGTCGCCGGGGCTCCCGCGGCGCATCCGACCGTTCGCGTCCGGCCGACGCCACCGCCTCGCGAGGACGAGAAGGTGGCGGTCGTGGCTTCGGCCGAGCCTGCGCCGCCTCCTCCCCCTCCGGCGGCCGCGGACGACCGCGCCGCGCGGATCGACGCCACATATGCAACGCGGCGCGCCGTGCGCTTCACATCGAGCCCGGAGCAGGCGCGCCTCTACGTCGACGGCCGCTACGTCGGCATCGCCGACGACTGGGACAACCGCGGGGGAGGGCGCGAGTACGAGTTCGAAAAATCCGGGAGCCACATCGTGCGCATGGAGTTGCCCGGCTATCGCCCCAAGCGCTTCGAGATCGACGTCGGTTCGGACGGCGGCGACTCCGTGTCCATCGACGAAGAGCTCGAGCGCAACCAGAAGGTTCCCTACGAGAAACTGCCCGCCCCTTCCGACCGCACGACGGGGGAGGCGGAGTTCAACGTCACACCGCCGGAGGCCGTCATCAGGGAGGGCGACAAGACGCTGGGCCCGGCGTCTTCGTTCGGTCCGGCATCACCCCTGAAGCTCTCGCCGGGCACGGTCCACGACCTCACGCTGACGGCGCCGGGCTACCGTCCGAAGCTCGTGCGCATTCTGGTCGCTTCCAACGCCGGCCGCGATCGCGCGAAGATCTCGGAGAAGCTGAAGAAGGAGTGACCACGCGGGCGCGCTGCGCCGCCCCGCGTGGTCATCCCGAGCGCAGCGAGGGATCCCGTCAAAGTTCGGGATCCCTCGTCGCTCTGCTCCTCGGGATGACGGCTCTTCCTAGCCCGGTCCCGCCAGCACCCGCCAGTTCGCCAGCCGCTCGGCCGTCTCGACGCAGCGGCGGGCGGCCAGCCCGCAGAGCAGCGCCGAAAGCTGGGCGCATCCCTCGGGATCCGCGGTCTCGAGAGCGTCGAAACGATCCCGCGGCAGCTCGAGCACCACGGCCTCTTCGTGAGCGCGCGCGTCGGCGGAGCGTCCGGAGCCCGGGTCCAGCAGCGCCATCTCGCCGAAGATGGCTCCCGGATCCAGGATCGCAAACGCTTCCTCGCCCCCTGAGATCTGGCGGGAGATGCGCACGCGCCCGCGCGCGATGACGTAGATCGCGTCGCCGGGATCTCCCTCGCGGAAGATGACGGCCTCGGCGGGATAGCGCCGTTCGTGCGCGAAGACCGCGAAGAGGAAGCGGTCCGACTCCGATAGGCCAACGGAGGTGAGCGAGCGCGAGCGCTCTTCCAGCGAGAGCTGCTCCGGTCCTTCGGCCGGACCCGCGCCCGAGGCGCGCCCCGCCGGCGCGCGCTCGTCGGGAAAGAACTGCCGGAAGAGGTCGTTCAATCGATGGAGGCGACGCGCGAGCCGCCCCCGCAGGAACCGCAGCCACGCGGCGCGGTCCGGATCGGGTGAGAAGAAGTCGGGCGCGAAGCCGAGCAGCGTCGCGGCGCCGCGCGCGCGAACGTCGCCGGTGCGCGGCGCGCCCGTCAGCGCCTCCTCGCCGACGAAGTCTCCCGGGCCCGCCTCGCCCAGGGACTGGTCTCCGACCGGCGTCGTCCGAATCAGGTCCACCGAACCCGAGACGACGAGCGAGATCTCGCCGGCGCGGTCGCCCGTGCGGTAGAGCGCGCTGCCGGTCGCGAGCCGGCGCAGCTCTCCGAGTTCCGCGGCGGTGAAGAACGCGGCTTCGTCGAGGCCCTTCAGGGCCGGCACCTCCGAAAGCCGGCGCGCGAGGTCGAGCGCGCCGCTGGTCGCGCCGCCTCCCCGCCGGATCAGCGAGCGCAGGAGCTCGACGGATCGGTCGGGCCAGCCGACACCGGGCGCGCGTTTCTCCGCCTCCTCGGCGAGGCGCGTGCGCGCCGCGGCGACCGCGTCCTTCCAGCCCGGGATCCGATCCGGCGCGAGGGCCCGGGCCGCCCGCAGGAAACGGCGGTCCGTGGGGTCGGGTGCCCCGTCGGGTCGCAGGAGGGCCGCCTCGAGCAGGTCCTCCACCGCCTCCGCGAACCGCTTCTCGAGAAACGCGAGACGTCCCCGCGCCGACGCGATGCGGGGGTCGAAGGGGTCGCGGGCGCGCGCCTCGTTCATCAGACGCCTCGCCTCGGCGAAATCGTGCGCCTCGAGCAGGAGCCGCGCCACGAGGACGGGATCGTTGCCGTCGAGGGCGTAGGGCCGCGCCTGGTCCACCCGTCCCGCGCCGATCAGGACGCGCGCCAGGGACGACGCCGCCGACGCGCGGTCCCGCGCGTCCAGCGTCTCCGCCAGCCGGTAAAGAATTTCCGCCTCCGACATCAGGCCGGCCGATTCGCAGTTGCGCGCCGCCGCGCGGGCCCGCTCGCTCGGAGAGTCGGTCATGAGCGCGGCTCCGCCGTCTTACGAATATCGGTCGAGACCATGCGGGCCTCCAGAGGGTCCGTGCGATTCTACGAGATCGTCCTCGCCTCCCGGCACGTTGTGCTAAGTTCCCCTTCCGCATGGCCGCCCCCGTTGCCGCGCCCGCCGCTCTCAGGCGCACGCCGCTCTACAACCTGCACCGCGAGCTCGGCGCGAAAATGGTCGACTTCGGCGGATGGGAGATGCCGGTGCAGTACGCCGGAATCCTCGAGGAGCACCGGGCCGTGCGCGAGCGCGTGGGTCTGTTCGACGTCTCGCACATGGGCGAGTTCGTCGTGACGGGCGCCGGCGCCCTGGCCGCCCTGCAGGCTCTGACGCCCAACGACGTGGGCAAGCTCACCGACGGCCGAATCCACTACTCGGCCTTTCTGACGGAGAAGGGAACGTTCGTCGACGACCTGCTCGTGTACCGCCGGTCCGCCGACGCATATCTGCTGGTGGTCAACGCGGCAACACGCCGAAGGACTTCGCCTGGGCCAACGAGCACTCCCGCGGCGACGTCCGCGTCGAGGACCACAGCGCGCGCTGGGCGCTGATCGCGGTCCAGGGGCCGAGGGCCGCGGCGCTGATGGCAAAGCTCGCCGCTCCGGATCCTTCGGACCTGCCCTACTACGGCTTCCGCGAGACGAAGGTCGAGGGAGCGCGGACGCTGGTGTCGCGCACCGGTTACACCGGAGAGGACGGCTTCGAGGTGTACTGTCCGCCGGAGGACGCCGAGCGGCTGTTCCGCAGGTTGCTGGAGGTTGGCCGTCCCGAGGGCGCGGTCCCGTGCGGGCTCGGTGCGCGCGACACGCTGCGGCTCGAAGCCAAGATGGCCCTCTACGGCAACGACATCGACGACACGGTCACCCCGTGGGAAGCGGACCTGGGCTGGATCGTCAAGATGAAGAAGGGCGACTTCATGGGCCGGGACGCACTGGCCGCGCAGAAGGCGGCGGGTGTGCCGCGCAAGCTCGTCGGGTTCGAAATGGTGGACCGGGGCATCGCGCGGCACGGCTATCCCGCGAAGACATCCGCGGGCCCCGGCGTGGTCACCTCCGGCACGCACTCGCCGACCCTCGGCAAGCCGATCGGCCTGGCCCTCCTCCCGAGCGCCGCGACGGCGGCGGGGACCGAGTTCGAAGTGGAGATTCGCGGGCGAGCCGCCGGGGCGCGCATCGTCCCGACACCGTTCTACAAGAGGAAGGAAGCCTGATGGACGACCTGCATTACAGCGAGAGCCACGAGTGGGTGCGCGTGGACGGTGACATCGGCACCGTAGGGATCACCGACCACGCCCAGAAGCAGCTGGGCGAGATCGTGTACCTCGAGCTGCCCGAGGTCGGGCACGTCTTCAACGCGGACGACGAGTTCGGTACCGTCGAGTCGGTCAAGGCCGTCTCCGAGCTCTACACGCCGGTCTCGGGTGAGGTCGTGGAAATCAACAAGGGCGCCGTCGCCGAGCCCGGGATCATCAACGACGACCCGCAGGGAGACGGCTGGCTGATCAAGATCAAGCTTTCGACCGATGACGAGGTCCGCAAGCTCATGACGGCCGACGCGTACGCGAAGTACGTGCGCGAGGAAGGGCAGGGCTAGCCCGGTGAAGTTCCTGCCGACCTCGGATCGCGAGCGGCAGCAGATGCTCGCCGCGATCGGTGTCTCCTCGATCGACGACCTCTTTGCCACCGTGCCGGCCGAAGTCCGCCAGCCGCCGGACCTGCCGGCGCCGCTCTCGGAGATCGAGATCCGCCGGTTCCTCGGCGGCCTCGCGGCGAAGAACGCCAGCGCGCGCGACACCGCATTCTTTCTGGGCGGCGGCGTCTACAACCACTATGTTTCGGCGATCGCCGACCAGATGCTGTACCGCGCGGAGTGGCTGACGTCGTACACGCCGTACCAGCCGGAGGTCTCGCAGGGCACCCTCCAGTCAATCTTCGAGTTCCAGACGCACATCTGCCAGCTGACGGGGCTCGAGGTCGCCAACGCCTCGCTCTACGAGGGCGCCTCGGCGCTGGTCGAGGCCCTGCTGATGGCCGAGCGCCTGTCGAAGGGCCGCAAGCGCGCCGTCCTCTCGGCGGGCATCCATCCCGAGTACCGCGAGACGGTGCGGACGTACTTTCAGAACCTGGGACTGGAGATCATCGAAGCCCCGCTCAACGCCGAAGGCGCGACGGACCGCGGAGCGCTCGACGCCGCGTGCGATCCGTCCACGTTTGCCGTGGCGATCCAGTCTCCCAACTTCTACGGCGTGATCGAAGACTGGAACGTCGGTTCCGCGGCCGCGCGAAAGGCCGGAGCGCTGTCGGTCGCCGTGGTCGCCGAGGCCGTCTCGATGGCGCTTCTCTCGCCGCCCGGAGCCAACGGCGCCGACATCGCGTGCGGAGAGGCGCAGTCGCTCGGCGTGCCGATGCACCTGGGCGGACCGATCCTCGGTTTCCTCGCCTGCCGCGCCGAGCATCAGCGCCAGATCCCGGGCCGCCTCGTCGGACAGACCCGTGACGCCGAAGGAAGGCGGGCGTTCTGCCTCACGCTCTCGACCCGCGAACAGCACATCCGCCGCGAAAAGGCCACCTCGAACATCTGCACGAACCAGGGTTTGATGGCGCTGGCCTCGAACATCCACATGTCGCTGCTGGGAAAGACGGGGTTGCGCGAGGTCGCGCTCCAGAGCCACGCGAAAGCCGAGTACCTGAAGGGCGAGATCGCGAAGATTCCGGGCTACCGGATCCCGTACGCGGGTCCCACGTTCAACGAATTCGTGGTCGAGGCGCCCGAGGACGCGGAACCGCTCCTGGCGCGGCTGGCCGCGCGAAAGATCCTCGCCGGCGTCCCCCTTTCGCGCTACGACGCGAAGGACCGACGCCGTTTCCTCGTCGCCGCGACGGAGATGAACACGAAAGCGGAGATGGATCAGCTGGTCGCGGCCCTTTCGGGGAGGCCCGCGTGAGCGTCGAGATCCAGGAGAAAGGCGCCGCGGCCGGAACGCGCGAGCGCCCGGAGCCGCGCGCCGAGTCGCTCGTGTTCGAGCGGTCGGGCGAAGGAAAGGTCGGCTACTCGCTCCCGCCGCTCGACGTTCCGGCGGCGATGGCGATTCCGGAGCCCCTGCGCCGTTCCGACATCGACGGCGGGACCCAGATCACCGAGGTCGAGGTCGCGCGCCACTTCACGCGTCTCGTCGCGCCTGAACTTCTCGATCGACCAGGGCCTCTATCCGCTGGGTTCCTGCACGATGAAGCACAACCCGCGCACCAACGAGGAGATGGCGCGGCTGCCGGGCTTTGCCGCCGCCCACCCGCTCGCGCCCGAGAACGTGTCCCAGGGAGCGCTGGAGCTCGCCTGGAAGCTGGAGAGGATTCTCGCGGAGCTGACGGGACTCGCCCGTGTCACGCTGCAGCCCTCGGCCGGAGCGCAGGGCGAGCTCGCCGGCATTCTCATGGTCCGGCGCGCGCTCGAGAAGACCGGCCGGGCGCGGACGACGGTGCTCATTCCCGACTCGGCGCACGGCACGAATCCCGCATCCGCGCACTTCGCCGGCTACAAGGTCAAGGAGCTCAAGTCCAGTGCGAAGGGCACGATCGACCTCGCGGCGCTCGAGGCCGCGATGACCGAGGACGTCGCCGCCCTGATGCTGACGGTTCCCAACACGCTGGGCGTTTTCGAGGACCGCATCCTCGACATCGCCCGGATCGTGCACGCCAGGGGCGGCTACCTCTACTGCGACGGTGCCAACTTCAACGCCTTCGTCGGCGTGGCGAAGCCGGGGCTCATGGGCGTGGACGTCATGCACATGAACCTGCACAAGACGTTCTCGACGCCGCACGGCGGGGAGGGCCTGGCTCCGGACCCGTCGCCGTGGCCGAGAAGCTCGTGCCGCACCTGCCGCGGCCGACCGTGGAGCGCCGCGCCGACGGCACGTTCTTCCTCGACTTCGACCGGCCCGAGTCGATCGGGCGGCTGCGCACGTTTCTCGGAAACTTCGGGATGTTCGTCCGGGCGCTGTCCTACATCGCGGCGTACGGAAACCGCATCGGCGAGGTCGCCCGGGGCGCCGTTCTCAACGCCAACTACATCCGCGCCGGCCTTTCGGGCACGTATCACCTCAAGTACGATGCCCCCTCGATGCACGAGGTCGTCTTCTCCGACAAGAAACAGGTCGAGCACGGCGTCTCCAACATGGACATTGCCAAACGCCTGATGGACTACGGGTTCCATCCTCCGACGGTCTCCTTTCCCCTGATCGTGCACGGGGCCCTGATGATCGAGCCCACCGAGACGGAGGGGAAACCCGGCCTGGACGCGTTCATCCACGCGATGAAGGAGATCGCGCGCGAGTGCGCCGAGGACCCCGAGATGGTCAAGCACGCTCCGCACTCGACACCGGTCAAGCGCGTGGACGAGGTCGGGGCGGCGCGGAATCTCGTCCTGCGCTGGAAGCCCTGAACAGGTTTTCGGGTCCCAGGTCCCAAGTCCCAGGTCCCAGGTCGCTAGGCTAGACTTGAGACACTGAAACCTCGCTTCGGAACAGCCTTCGTCTGCGCGTCGCTTGTCGCCGCGGCCGTCTTCGCCGCGGACGCACCGATCGAGCTTCCCTCCAAGAGCGACCGCTGGGTCGAGGTCCACACGCAGAATTTCACGCTCTACGGAAACGCCAGCGAGTCCAAGACGAAGGAAGTCGGCCTCGAGATGGAGCGGCTGCGCGCGGTCCTCGTCGCCTTGAAGCGGGGCAGCGCGAGCATGCCCGCGCCGACTCGGGTCTATGTCTTCAAGAGTCACCCGGCGCTCGAGCCCTATCTGCCGCGCGTGGACGGCAAGCCCGCCAGTTTTTCGGGCTACTACCGGGGAGGCTGGGATGCGAACTACGCGACGCTCTCGGCCGCCTGGAACACCGACCCGAGGCCGTCGATCTACTTCTCCTTCATCTATGACTTCATTCGCGCCAACTTCTCGAAGCTGCCGCTCTGGTACGAGACGGGCATCGCGGGCTACTACAGCACGTTCCGGACCGAAGGCGACGAAGCGCGCACCGGAATGATCTCCGACGAGGACGTCGGGGAATTGCGGGATTCTCTGATGTGGATTCCTCTCGACCGCCTTTTCGCGATCGACCGGGATTCGCCCGAGTACCGGACCACCAGAAGAAGCGCCTCTACTTCGCCGACACCTGGGCGCTGATCCACTACCTGTCGCGGGGCAACGAGGCCCGCACTCCGCAGCTGTCGCGGTTCATGGCGCTGCTGGCCCAGGGCAAGCCGCAGGACGACGCCTTCCGCGAAGCCTTCCAGTGCGACTACGCGACGCTCTACGGAGAACTGACCGCCTACATCCGCAACAACAAACGGTTCTTCTACAACAGAGTGAAGTTCAGCGACCTGAAGCCCCCGACCGAAACCCGCGTCGCGCCCATGAGCTACGAGCAGGTTCTGGTCCGACTCGGAGACCTCCTGGCGAGCGACGACAACCGCGCGGCCGATGCGGAGCGCTACTACCAGGCCGCGCTCGCCGCCGATCCGGCGAGTGCCGGCGCGCTCGGCGGGCTGGGGTGGCTGCGCCGGGAACAGGACCGCAAGGACGAGGCGGCGGACCTCCTGACCCGTGCGGCCGCGAACGGCTCGAACGACTACCGCGTCCACTACGGGGTTGGCCGGCTGCGCTGGGACGAGCTCACGCAAGGCCCGCACAATTCCGCCGGGGGGCTGACGGCGAAGGAGTTGGAGCTCCTCGAAGCGGCGCGCGCCGCCCTCCGGAAGAGCATCGCGCTCGAGCCCGACTTCGCGGAGGCGCGTGCGGCGCTGGGTCGCACGTACCGCGCCGAGCCGCCGGGCGCGAACGTCGACGAAGGCATCGCGGCACTCGAGGAGGCGCACCGGCGCCTTCCGTCGCGCGAGGATGTCGCCGCGGACCTGGCGTTGCTCTACGACCGCAAGGGGGACAAGTCCCGCGGCGATGCGGTCCGGAAGGCCTCCGGCGCGACCGAGGCGTCTGCGAAGCGAGGAAAGCCAACGCAGCTCGAAGCCTCGTTCGGAGACGTCAACAAGCTCCTGGACGAAGGCAAGGACGACGAAGCCCTGGCGGTGATCGACGGCATGATCGCCAAGAGCTCCGGAGAGATCCGGACGGAGCTGGAGTCGCAGCGGGAGTCCCTGTCCAAGGCCATCGCCCGCAACCGGGCCGTCAAGGCCTACAACGCCGCGATCGCTCTCAACAACAAGCGCGACTACGCGGGCGCGCTGGCGGCGTTCCAGAAGGTCGCCGCCGACGCGGATCCCGACATCGCGGCGGCCGCCCGCGGAAAAGGCCGCCGAGCTCTCCCGGATGGCCGGAAAGAAACCCGCCAAGCCTTAGGCCGCAGTTCCAGGTTCCAGGTTTCGAGGAGAGACCTGCAACCTGTAACCTCCAACCTGCAACCTCGTTCGGCTGGGATATTCTTGTCGGCCGGCTGCGGCCCGATGATCGAGACCTTCCGGCGTAAGTGTCCGTTTTGCGGCGGCGACATGCTCCGCTCGCGCTCCCACAAGTGGGGCTACACGCACTATTTCTGGCAGAAGCCCTGGGGCCGGACGTTCTTCGGATTCGGCGCCGAGCGCGTGTACCCGTGGGCCTGCATGGGCTGCGGCGTGGTCCTTTTCTACCTCGACCGCCTGCCCGCGGTGGCCGAGGAGTACCGCGACTCGCGCAACAGCGTCCGCGCGCCGGAGGGCGTCCCGGCCACGATCAAGCCTTGATCGCGATCGGCTATCTCGACGGCAACCGGCTCTCCCGGGCCGTGATCGCCGGCGCTCACTTCGTCGCCCAGCGCGCCGAGCATCTCAACAAGATCAACGTCTTCCCGGTGCCCGACGGAGACACCGGAACCAATGTCGCCTCGACCCTCCAGAAGATCGCGGCCGGCATCTCGCGGATTCGCCAGCGTCACGTCCGCGACGCTCTCCCGCTCGCTCGCGGACCAGGCCATCGGCGGAGCGCGCGGCAACTCCGGAGCGATCCTGGCCCAGTTCTTCTGCGGATTTGCCGAGGGGCTTCCCGACGCGCCCCGCGTCGAGACGCGTGGATTCGGCCAGGCGGTCGTTCAGGCGGCGGAGTCGGCCTACTCGGCGATCGCCCGGCCGGTCGAAGGCACCATCCTGACGGTCATCCGCGACTGGGCGCGCCACGTCGCCGCGCGGGCCGCGGAGGTCCGCGATTTCGACATCCTGCTGCCCGAGTCGCTCAAGGCGGCCCGGGTTTCTCTCGAGAACACGCCCAAGCAGATGAAGGCCCTGCAGAAGGCGGGCGTCGTGGACGCCGGCGCCCAGGCCTTCGTCTACCTCCTCGAGGGGATCGTCAAGTACGTGCGCGAAGCGGCGCGGTTCGCGCCTCCGCCCGTCGCGCCCGAAGAGGTTCGCGCCGCGGTCTTCGACCGCACCCCCGAAGCGATCCTCTTTCGCTACTGCACCGAGGCGCTCCTGGAAGGCGACGCCATCGATCGGGACGGACTCCGCCGCGAGGTCGCGCTGCTCGGAGACTCCGTGGTCCTCGCGGGAGGCGCGTCGCGGGTCCGCCTTCACGTGCACACCAACGAGCCCGAAAAGCTCTTCGCCGTGGCCGCCCGCTTCGCCGACGTCGCCCAGACCAAGGTCGAGGACATGCGGGCGCAGCACGAATCCCGCTTCGACCAGAACCGAGCGGCCCGCGTCGGCGTCGTGACCGATTCGACCTGCGACCTGCCGGCCACCATGCTGGAAGACTTCGGCGTCGGCGTGGTCCCGGTGCGCGTGTACTTCGGCTCCGAGAACTACCTCGACAAGGTCACCATCTCGCCGTCCGAGTTCTACGCGCGTTTCGCGGTGACCGACGAGGCCCCGAAGACCTCACAGCCGCCGCCGGCCGACTTCACCCAGGTCTATGAGAACGTCGCGGCCCATGCGGGCTCGATCGTCTCCGTGCATCTTTCGGGGGGTCTCTCGGGAACCTACCAGGCGGCGACCGTCGGAGCGCGGTCCGTGGAGAAGACGAGAATCCGCCACGTCGACAGCCGGAAGTCACGGTGGGATTGGGGCTGGTCGTGCGGGCGGCCGCCGAGGCCGCGGCGGCGGGGAAGTCCGCCGACGAAGTGGAGACGATCGCGCGTGAGGCGGCCGAACGAGTGCGGACCTTCGTGGCGGTGCCGACGCTCAAGCATCTCGTGCGGGGCGGGCGGGTGTCGCGGCTCAAGGGCCTGATCGCGCGAATGCTGGGACTGCTTCCCGGTCCTGACGATCACGCGGGAGGGCGTCGCCGAGGCGGCCGCGAAAGCACGCGGATACACGGCGGCGAGGCGGAAGATGCTGAAGCTTCTCTTCGACGAGGCCGGCGAGCGCGTGTCCGCGTCGCGGCGCTTCGGAGTCGCCCACTGCGACGCCGAGGACACGGCCGAGGAAGTGGCGCGCGAGATCCGCCAGCGCTATCCCGAGTCCGACGTCATGATCGTGGAATGCGGGCCGGCGCTCGGGGCCCACGGCGGCCCGGGCGCGGTCGCCGTGGCGGTGTTGCCGTAGACGACGGTTTCAGGTTCCAGGTTTCAGGTTCCAGGATGCGGATCTTCACGGTCGGGCACTCGAATCGGTCCATCGAAGACTTCATCGCCATCCTGAACGCGCACGGGGTGAAGCGGATCCTGGACGTGCGGCGGTATCCGACGTCCCGCAAGTGGCCCCACTTCGACGCCGCGGCGCTGGAGGCGGCGCTCGCGGAGGCCGGGATCGGCTATACGGGACTGACCGAGCTCGGAGGGCGGCGCCGGCCGCGGACCGATTCGCCGCACGCCGCGTGGAGGGACGCCGCCTTCCGAGGTTATGCCGATTTCATGGACACGCCCGAGTTCGCGTCGGGTTTCGCGCGCGCCGCGGCTCTGGCCGCCGAGGCGCGGGCCGCGCTGATGTGCGCCGAGGCCCTCCCCTGGAAGTGCCACCGGTCCATGATCGCCGACGCCTTCCTCGCGCGCGGATGGGACGTCCACGAGATTCTCTCGGCACGCGAAGCCCGTCCGCGCAGCCTGCCCGATTTCGCGCGCACGGACGGAGAGCGCGTGATCTACGACGGGGGAGAGCTGTTTCGCTAAACGCGGCTCAGTCGTGCCGCTTGGCCGCGAGCAGCAGTACGTCGCGGGAACTCGGAGAGAACCCGGCCTTCTTCCACTCCGCGACGAGGGCGGCGAACGACGCCGACAGGCTCTGCGTCTCTGCTCCGCGGGCCAGGTGCTGCACCGCCTTCTCCGGCGAGGCGGGTTTGCCCGACGATTCCAGCGCGAACAGGCCGGCGGATCCGAGAACCAGCACGTCGCCGCGGCCCGTCTCGACGATGACCTCCTGCGCCGCCGCGGACTCGCGGATCTCGAACGGGACCGGGCGCCCGAATCGCAGGAGCCACGGCACGGGCGCTGCGCGCGCCGCCAGTACGAGCCGTCCGCCGGTCCACGAGGCGACGGTGACGGAGCAGAGAGGCTCGGCCGCGGCGACCTGACCCGCGATCTCCGCCGGAGCCGCCGCCGCGAGCATCGGCCGGGCGAGGCGCGCCGCGCGCACCAGAGGACCCACCGCCTCCTCCAACTCCCGGCGGTCTTCCAGCAGCAGCAGCGACAGTCCATCGGCCCGCGGCTCGACGGCGTAGATCGACAGGCCCGGTTCCTCCGACCGCCAGCGCAGCGGGGCGCTCTCGAAGCCCGGCGTTTCGGGCCAGGCCGACGGGTTGAGCAGGGGAGAGACGCCCCGGAGCACGGCCGCGGCTCCCTCCCGGCGCGCGTTTCGGACAGCCTCCTCGTGCTCCCGCACGCTCTCGACCGCGAGGGCCGCGTGCGTGGCGACTTCGGCCAAGAACTCCTCGTCCTCGCGCGTGAAGTTGCGGCGGCGCTTGTTCAGGATCTCGACCACCCCCACGATCTCGCCGCGGGGGGTGCGCATCGGCGCCGCCAGGATCGACATCGTCTTGAAGCCCGAGGAGCTGTCGGTGCGCTTGTCGAATCGGGGGTCGCGGTACGCGTCCGCGCTGTTGATGACCTGGCCGGTCCGAGCGGCCGCTCCGGCGATGCCCTGGCCGATCGGGAGACGGATCGGCTTGACCGCGCCTCCTTCCAGGATCTGGCTGACGAGCTCGTCGCTTCCGGGCTCGCGCAGGAAGATCGTGCCGCGCTCGGCGTCGGTCTCGGAGGTCGCCGTCTTGAGGATGATGCGCAGCGTCTCGGTCGGATCGAAGGTCGCCGCCAGGGACTTGTTGGCCTCGAGGATCACCATCAGCTTGACCATCTTCGCGCGCGTAACCGAGACCTCGGTCATGACCCGGTCCAGGACCTGCCCTTCGAAAGCCACGATCGCGTCGGCCAGCGCCGTCGCGTCGGCGAACCGCGTCTCGGGGTCCTTGGCGATCGCGCGCTCGAGCACATCGCGCAGCTCCGGCGGGAGATCCGGCCGGAGCGACTCGACCCGCGGCGCCTTCTCCGAGATCACGCGCCGCACCAGCCGCGCCGTGTCGTTGTCGTCGAAGGGAACGCGCCCGGTGAACATCTCGAAGAGCAGGACGCCCATGGCGTAGACGTCGGTGCGCGGGCTCGGGGCATCGCCCTGGAGCAGCTCCGGAGCCAGGAACTGGGGCGTGCCCGGCACCGTGTCTCCCTTCTCGCCGCTGTAGAGGCGCGACTCGACCGCGATTCCGAAGTCCATCAGCCGGGGCTTGCCGTCTTCCCCGACCATGACGTTTTCGGGCTTGAGGTCCCGGTGGAGGACGCCGATCCGATGCGCCGCCGCCAGGCCGTTGCAGATGCCCTTGGCGATCGCGAGGCCCCGGCCCAGCGGCAGCGTCCGCTCTCTCTCCTCGATGTCCTTGAGCGTCTGTCCCGGCAGGTGCTCCATCGAGACGAACTCTTCGCCTTCGATCTCGACGAGGTCGTAAACGCGGCAGACGTTCTCGTGCGTGACTTTTCGAGAGAGGATGATCTCGCGCCGTAGAGTCTCCCGCCGCTCCGGCGACACGCGGTCGGGGCGGATGCGCTTCAGCGCGATCTCGGAGTCGAGCTTGAGGTCGCGCGCGCGATACACGACGCCCATGCCGCCGAAGCCGAGCACCCCGTCGATGCGATAGCGGTCGCCGAGCACCGTGCCGACGGTAACGGGCGTTTCCCCGGTGGATCGGGTCTCGGAGCCGTCGTCAGCCGGATCGCCGTCGGAATACACGCATTGGGATTCTACGGCCGACGAACCTTTGACTTTCCATGCGTCGGGGTCTAGATTGCCCGCAAGGTGCCATTCGACGACGCCCCGCTGATTCTGTACTCATAAATCGGGAGGAGAACTTGTGACACAGCGTCACCGCGCGACACTGCCCCGGGTCGTTCTGGCGGCCGTCGTGGCCGTCGGGTTTCTGACGAGCACACCGGCTTTCCCCTCCGGCTTCCAGGTCAACTCGCAGGGCGCGAAGGCGACCGGCATGGGCCTCGCGTTCGCCGGAATCGCGGACGATCCCTCGGCGATCTTCTACAACCCGGCCGGACTCGGCTGGCAGAAGCACTTCGATGTCTACGGAAACCTCCAGTTCCTGACCCGCACGGAGGCCGACTTCACGGGGCTCAACCCCTATCCCGGCAACGGCGTTCTCGAGAGCCAGCAGGACCAGTGGTTCGTGCTCCCCGACCTCTTCGCCGTCATACCGCTGACGCAGGAGCTGAACTTCGGGCTCGGCATCTTCGCTCCCTACGGCCTGGGAGTGCGGTGGAACAATCCGGAGACCTGGAGCGGACGGTTCATCTCACAGAACGCCGTCATCAAGTCGATCGATCTGAATCCGGTCTTCTCGTATCAGCTCTTCCCGGAGCTCACGATCGCCGCGGGCGGCGACGTGCGCTTCTCGAAGGTTCAGCTCGAGAGGATCCAGGGCGCCGTCGACCCATTCACCGGATCCGTAGAGAATGTCGCCAAGATCAAGCTCAACTCCGACATGATCGACAACACCGGCTGGGGCTGGAACGTCGGCCTGATGTGGAAGCCCTTCGAGGCCCTTGCGATCGGCGCCGCCTACCGGTCGAAGATCGACGTGGACTACGACGGTACGGCGCAGTTCATCCAACGCCCGACCGGCAACCAGGTCTTCGACGCCGCGGTGGCCGCGCAGCTGCCGACCGGCGAGCCTCCCGTGCAGACCACGATCAACTTCCCGGCGTCGGTCAACATTGGCGTCGGGATCCAGCTGGGGAGCGGGTGGACCATCGGCCTCGAGGCCGATTGGACGGAATGGTCCCGGTTCGCCAGCCTCGACATCATCTTCCCGACGCTGGTGGGCCGGGACGTGCATCGCGCCACGCTCTGGGAAGACTCCTGGGCGTACCGGGTCGGCATCGAAAAGAAGTTCGGCGAATGGGCGGTACGCGGCGGCTACTACTACGACAACACGCCGCAGCCGACGTTCGACACGGGGCCGATCCTTCCCGACAACGACCGCAACGTCTATTCCCTGGGCGTCGGCTACGGCACCCCGCAGTTCGGTCTCGACGTGGGCGCGCTGCTGATCAAGTTCAAGGACCGCACGGTTCCTCCGCCGCTGCAGACGGATGGGTTCTTTGGCACTTACTCGGAGACGGCCCTCGTGCTGGTGGGCGGCCTCCGGGTGGCGTTCTGAGGAGAAGAGCCATGAAAACGAAGACGCTTCGCTCGCTCGCGTTGGGGGGCGCTCTGGCACTCTTAGCGGCTGCGCCGGCCGGCGCGCAGGAGCCGTTCTTCCAGCAGTACGTGGCTCTGGGCGACAGCCTCACGGCCGGTGTCGAAAGCAACTGCCTCGTCCAGCGTAACCAGCTCAACTCGTTCCCGGCCGTGCTGGCGCAGAGCTTCGGGATGACGAACTTCCAGCAGCCCCTGGTGCAGGAGATCGCGCTGACGAGCCCGCTGGTGGGCAGCCCGTGTCTCGGGGCAGTGTTCGTCCCGCCGTCGACGATCTCCGTCGCTCCCGTGTCGCAAATGGGTTCGCCGTTGAACTTGCTGCTTCCGGTCCCGTACAACAACCTGGGCATTCCCGGGGCTCGCGTCGCCGACCTGACGGAGTTGACTCACGGAGATCAACATGGCACGTACATCGAGCAGTCGGCGGCGCTGGTCTTGCGCAACGTGACCGGGTCGCCCCTGGACGGGACCAGTGCCGTACAACAGGCCAACATCCTCCTGGCCCCGGCGCCGAACAACATGGTGACCCTGTGGATCGGCAACAACGACGTCCTCGGCGCCGCCACGTCGGGGATCGTGGTCGACGGCGTCACGGTCACCTCCCTCGCGGACTTCACCAGCAGTTACCAGGCGATCCTGGATGCCATCGATCCGGCCACGGCGGCGATGGCCCTGGCGAACATTCCCGACGTCACCGCGATCCCGTTCACGACCACGATTCCGCCCGTGCTCGTGGATCCCGCGACTCTCAGCCAGTCTTGATCGGCGGTCACCTCGTTCCGCTGCTCGGCGCAGGGAGACACCGCGAACCCGTGCGTCCCCGTGGCTCCGGACCAGGGGTGTCCGCTTCCGCCGGGAACTCTCGTGACCCTCCCGGCCTCCTCGCTGCTTGCTCAGGGGATCGGGATTCCGGTGGCGGCGGGCGGGACGGGCGTGCCCCTCCCGCACGGCACCATCGACGCGACCGGGGCTCACGCCGGCGTCACGCTCTATCCGGATGAGGTCGCACTCCTGCAGCAGCGCACGATCGAATACAACGAGGCGATCGAGTCGTTCCCGCCCAACGTCGTCGTGGACATGTACTCCATTTTCAACGAGATCCGGGCACACGGGTATCACATCGGGGGCCTGACTCTGACGACGAGCTTCGTCACCGGCGGCATCTTTTCCTACGACGGCGTCCATCCGTCGACGATCGGCTACACGATCATCGCCGACGCGTTCATTCAGGCGCTCAACGAGTCGGGCGAGACCCAGTTTCCGAGTCCGGATCTCTCCCGAGTGCTCTTCACTCCGAACGTGCCCGAACCCGAGGGCTCCATCAGGGGAGGAGGTCCCTGGGGATACACCTTCGAGACCTGGCG
Organism: uncultured Acidobacteriota bacterium; assembly: GCA_963733815.1. GTDB lineage: Bacteria > Acidobacteriota > Thermoanaerobaculia > UBA5066 > Gp7-AA6 > DAHUXD01. The sequence goes on from CAVTEG010000009.1 coordinate 706,753, forward strand.
GCAGGTCCTCGAGCAGACCATGCCGAAATCGATGGCCGTGTCCCTCCCGAGCCTTTCGCCGGAGCGGGGCAATGGGGGTCGCGGCTCCCGGGTCGTCGGACCCCGCGACTGACCCGCCTTTTCCGCGTTTTCGACGAGAGCCCCGGGCCTGACCCCGGGGCTTTCTCTTTAGGGCCGCTTCTGCTAGATTTCGCCGTCTTTTTCGGGGGTGCGACTCATGGCGATGATTCCGGCGACCCAACTGCGCAGCGGCATGCTCATCATCTTCAACGGTGAGCTCCACCGTGTCCACGAAATGGTCCACAAGACTCCGGGGAACCTGCGCGGGTTCGTCCAGGCCAAGATGCGCAGCGTGCGGTCGGGCGCGATGAACGAGCATCGGTTCGGCTCGACCGATCGTGTCGAGAAGGCGTCTCTGGACGAGCGGGAGATGGAGTACCTCTACAGCGATGCGGCGGGCCACCATTTCATGGACCAGACCAGCTACGACCAGGTCACTCTCTCCGACGAGGTCATCGGCGAGCAGATGAAGTACCTGCTGCCCAACACCGCGATCCACGTCGACTTCTACGAGGAGAACCCGGTGGGCATCGAACTGCCGAACACCGTGACGCTCAAGGTCACCGAGACGCAGCCGGGCATGAAGGGTGCGACGGCGTCAGCTTCATACAAGCCCGCGACGCTTGAAACGGGACTGCAGGTGATGGTCCCGCAGTTCATCGAAGCCGGAACGCGGATCAAGGTCGACACGCGCGACGATAGCTACCTCGAAAGAGCCTGAAGCCCGCCGCACGGAGGTTATGCTGTCTCAGCATAACCCGTTGATTTCCAAGACTTTTTTGGTTGACGGCCTCCAGTGCCATCCAGATAATCCCGTTCGTGCCTTTCCGCAGGTTAGCCGTTACGGCGGCGTGTGTAGCCGCCGTTTTCCTTTTCACCTTCGCCTCTCCCGCCGAGGGGAAGCGCGTGTCCACGTCGAAGAAGCGGTCGGTCGCTTCCAGGACGGCGGTGACGGCGAACGCTCACCGCTCGGCGCCGAAGAAGAAGGTCAAGGCAGCCGCCGGCAAGGACGCCGTGGTCATCGAAACCGCCGAGCTCGAGATTCCGATGGAGTACGGGCCGTTCCTTCCGGCGGAGATGTACGACTTCCCGCGCCCGCCGTGCGTCGAGCAGGATACGGTGGTGGAGGCCCGGCTCCACGAGACGACAGAGGAAGACACCCCCGAGCCCGATAACGTGGCGGACGCCGTCGAGCGCTCGCCGGCGGCGAACGCCCTTACGCGCATGGCCCGCACGCTGGGCTCGCTGCTTCGCCCCAAGTCCTCGGAGACCACGATTCGACCCGAGGACGTGGACCTCTCGGACCTGCTGACGGCGGGGGTCCAGATCCCGGTCGAGGGAGTGGATGCCAGCAATCTTCGCGACTCGTTCTTGAACTCCCGGGGCAGCCACCGCCAGCACCTCGCCATCGACATCGGAGCGCCCAAGGGCACGCCGGTCCTGGCGGCGGCCGACGGCCAGATTGAACAGCTCCGCCGCGAGAACCGCGGCGGCATCTCGCTGTACCAGAAAGACTCGAGCGGCCGGTACCTCCTCTACTACTGCCACCTCTCCCGCTACAAAGCCGGAATCCGGCCGGGGACAAGGTCGCCAAGGGCGACGTGATCGCCTACGTCGGCCGGACCGGCCACGTCATCGGCGGTGCGCACCTGCACTTCTCGATCACGCGCCTGCCCGAGGATGACGACAACTTCAAGGCCGGCGTCGCGATCAACCCGTATTTGCTGTTCCTGGCCGGGGTCCAGTAGCTCAGACTCTGAGCGGCCCGCTACGCGGGCCAACGGAGCAGAGAGGGGAAGTCCCCTTCAGGACCCTCTCCCGAGAGAGACGATGAGCGGGCTAAACGACTCTCGGGTCCTCTTTCGCGAAGAACTGGTCCAGCCAGAGATTCGTCAGCTTCTCCGAAACCGTGTTCTGCCGCAGGCGCGCCGCGAGGTTGCCCCAGTCCATCTCGTCGAGCTTCTGGTCCTGGTTGAAGCAGGAGAAGACGATCTCCTCCTTGCCGGTCGCGGGATCCACGTGCCGCTGCAGGCACTGTGCGCAGACTTCCTTCATCATGCATTGCATCGGCGAGTTGATCGACGCGATGCCGACGTGGGTCGGTGAAAGGAAAGACGCCAGGACGTTTTTGCGGGCCCTCGCCACGGCCGCCATCATCCGGTCGGATCCGATGACGATGATCCGCGTGGCCTCGGACAGGGGAATCGGGGTCTCGCCGAGCTTGCCGGTCGCGTAGGCGGTCATCGCCTCGACGATGTTGCCGGTGAAGCTGCGGTCGTGAAGGCCGGCGCGCCGGAATCGGCTCGCCGCGGTCGACGGACAGGACCAGGACGTCGGACGCCGCCTCGAGCTCTTCGCGCTTGTAGAAGTCCTCGGCCTTCTTGTACCCGGCGAAATAGATGACCTGGTTGCCGCGCGCCCGCGCGTTCTTGCCGATCGAGAAGAGCACCGCGTTGCCGAGTCCGCCGCCGCAGAGCATGACCGTCGAGTTCTCGGGCAGCTCCGTGGCGGAGCCCGTCGGGCCCATGACCACGACCGGCTCGCCGGGCTTCAGGACCGAGCACAGCCGCGTCGAGCCGCCGATCTCCAGGGCGATCAGTGAGAGCAAGCCTTGCCGGGCGTCCACCCAGGCTCCCGTCAGGGCGCAGGGCTCGATGAGAAGCGGCGATCCTCCGGCCCGCGCCGCCGTAGCTTCCAGGTTCTGAAGGCGGAAGAACTGTCCGGGCTCGAAATTCCGGGCAGCGGCCGGCGCGCGGACCACGACCTCCACGATCGTGGGCGTCAGCCGCTCGACGGCGACGACCGTTGCCGAGAGCTCGCCGGCGATGCGATCCCGGAACTCCTCCCACTCGGCGTCGGGCGCCTGGGCCGATCCGGAGCCGTCGAGGACCTCCATGATGGGGCGGTAGCCGTTGCGGGCGGAGGCCATGGCCTTGACGACGTTCCCGTTGTACGCGGGATGGTTGTCGCCGAAGAAGGTGACGAACTTGCCGTGGCGGGAGTAGCCCGTGAAGAAGGCGCCCTCGTCCTCCGCCGGCGCCGGCTCGAGCGCGAAGCCGCCGTCCCTGGCGACGGCGCGATGGGGGGCGAAGAAGCGGCGCTTGGCGTCCAGCGGAAAGGCGTCGGGGTACTCCTTCGCGTAGGTGATGTTGGGCGTCGTGCCGGCCGCGACCAGGCAGGTCCGGGCGGCCAGCTCCACGATCTCGCCCGAGCCGCCGCGCTGGAAACGCACGGCCGTCAGCTTGCCGTCGCCGTCGGGCACGGCTTCGACGGGCTCGAGGTTCTCGATGAAGGAGATGCCCTCCTCCAGCGCCTTGATGACCTCCTCGTGGTTGAGGCGATACGCCGGAGACTCCTCCATGGACCGGCGGTACGCGATCGAAACGCCTCCCCACTCCCGACAGAGCTTTGCGAGGTCCGGCTCTTCGCCGGCGGCGCGGGCGCGCTCGCGCTCCTGGCGGACGGCGAGTCCGTGCGCCAGCAGCCCATTCAGGATCTCCCGCTCCTCCGAATCGAAGCCCGCGCGCAGCGTCGCCTCGTCTTTTTCGGCCGCGAGAGTCTCGTAGCGCGCCAGCGTCTTCTCGGCCTGCAGCGGGTAGTACGCCAGGAGCTCCGTGGCCGTGTCGATGGCGGTGAGACCTCCGCCGATGACGACCGCGGGCAACTCGACCTGCAGATTGGCGAGGGCCTCTTCCTTGAACGCTCCGGTGAGCTGGAGCGCCATCAGGAAGTCCGAGGCCTTGCGCACGCCCCGGATGATGTTGTTCTTCATCGGGATGATCGTCGGGCGGCCGGCGCCCGCGGCGATCGCGACGTGATCGAACCCCGCCGCGAAGGCCTGCTCGGCGTTGAGAGTACCGCCGAAGCGAACGCCCCCGAGGATCTCGAAGCGGCGGCGTCTTGCCAGCGTCAGGTGGACCAGCGTCAGGAAGTTCTTGTCCCAGCGCACCGTGATCCCGTACTCCGAGACGCCGCCGAAGCCGGCGAGCGGACGACGCGTCCAGAGGCTGCGCGATCTCCGACCAGTCCCGGATCGGCCGGACGCCTCCTCCGTCGGCGCCCGTCCAGTCCGCGGGCAGCGGCTCGATCTTCAGCCCATCGATCCCGGTCACGCCGCAGCCTTCGTTGAGGAGATAGTGCGCCAGCGTGTACCCCGCGGGACCGAGGCCCACGACGAGGACCTTCTTGCCGTTGTATGGCCGGGCCGAGGGGCGGACCGCGATTCAGCGGGTTCCAGCGCGTGAGAAGGCCGTAGATCTCGACACCCCAGGGGAGCGCGAGGACGTCCGTGAGGACGCCGGTCTCGATCTGCGGGATATTCACCGGCTCCTGCTTCTGGAAGATGCAACCCTTCATGCAGTCGTTGCAGATGCGGTGGCCGGTGCCCGGGCACATGGGGTTGTCGATCGCGACCAGGGCGAGCGCGCCGATCGCGTCGCCCTCCCGCCGGAGCTGGTGCATCTCCGAGATCTTCTCGTCGAGCGGGCAGCCCTTCAGCGAGATGCCAAGCGGGTTCTTCTGCCACGACGCCGTCTTGGCGTCGAAGAAGCCCTTGGAGCAGGAATCCTTTTCGCGCTCGTGGCAGAGAATGCAGTAGTGCGTCTCTCCCAGGACCTCACGCGGCAACATGCGGGTATCGGTGAGCTGGAATCCGCGCCGCCGGCGGCGCCGGTCGTAGGGACCGACGCGCTCTTCGGGCAGAGCCGGGTTGGGCCGCTCGGTTTTGACCAGGTGCTGGTAGTCGAGGGACTCGGGGAGGTGGAAGGAAGTCCAGTGGCGCACGCCCGCTTTCAGAACGGGATGCTCGCGCCTCAGGTGGCACCAGAACGCATAGAGCTCGAGGATCTGCTCGATGAACGCGAGGAGCTCTTCGTCGCTTTCGCCGGCGGTGCGGGGGAGAAGCGAGTCCGGAGTCTGCGCGGCGGCCCGGGCGAGCTCCCGCGCCGCGTCCCGGGAGGACGGGGCGATCTCGGGCTTCTTCTTCTGGCGAAGGACGGCGAGAAACTCGGTCTCGAGATCGAGGAGGGAGCTGGCGAGCAGCGACGTTGCGAGCTCCGGGTCCTCCTCCCAGGGCAGATTCGGGAAGAGACCGCGCTCGAGCGCAGCCGCGCGAGCCTCGGCCGGCGCCACGGGGAAGGCGGCGAGATCCTCGGGAAGCCTGGTCTTGACCGCGCGGCGGAGGAGAAAGTCCCGACGGAAGCGAAAGAGCACGGCGTCCGGCCCCGCGGCTTCGGCCTGGCGGCGCCATTCGGCCTCGACTCCGAAGAGCCTGGCCACGAACCACGCCAGCGGGCGCGCGGCATCCACCAGGAGCCGTGAGCGTGAAAGGGCGTCCAGGGAATCGGGGGCCGCCCGGTAGGCCCGCAAGCGTTCGGCCAGGGTGGCGTCCTCGCGTTCCAGGGCCTCCAGAAATGTCCGGTCGAGCTCCGCGAGACGGTCCTCCCGGTGGAGGTCCTGGTACGTGAAGCCGGTGACGCCGAGAGGGAAGTCCCTCCCGGCGAGGGTCGACGCGGTGGCGGTTTCCAAGCGACGCGATTTTAACTCGGACTCGGAGCGGCCCGCTGCGCGGGCCAGCCGACGGGGGAGGGGAAGTCGCTGAACGGTCCTCTCCCGTGAATCGACAGGGGTTGGCCGGAAGGCGAAGGGGTACATTGTGTCGGGGCACGTTCTGGAATTTCACGCACTGTGCCGGAGTTGCCGGCACGGCATCCAACCTGGCGGAGGACGACGAAATGCCTAAGCTGGCCAACACGAAAACTCACGAGAACCTCAAGCACGCCTTCGCCGCCGAGTCGCAGGCGAACCGGCGCTACATGTATTTCGCCCGCCGCGCCGACATCGAGGGCTATCCCGACGTCGGTGGCCTGTTCCGCGACACGGCGGAGGCCGAGACCGGCCACGCCTTCGGGCACCTCGATTTCCTCAAGGACGTCGGCGACCCGATCACGGGATTCGCGCTCGGAGGCACCGACCTGAACCTCAAGTCGGCGGTCGAGGGCGAGACGTACGAGTACACGCAGATGTACCCGGGCTTCGCCCGCACCGCCCGCGAGGAGGGCTTCACCGAGATTGCCGAGTGGTTCGAGACGCTGGCGCGCGCCGAGAAGTCCCACGCCGGCCGCTTCCAGAGGGGCCTCGACACGCTGGACAAGATCTAGGAGCCTCGGGACGGTGTTCGACGCTTCCGCCCACGGGTTTTTCGACCAGGCCGAGGTCGACAAGGAGTTGCGGCGTGTCGCGGACATCTGCCACACCTGCCGCCGCTGCTACAGCCTCTGCCCGTCCTTCGACGTTCTCTTCCGGGCGCTGGATGGCCCGGAAGTGGACGGCGAGGCCGAGGAACTTCCGTCCGCCGACCTCCGCGAGTTTTCCGATCTCTGCTACGAGTGCAAGCTCTGCATTCCGCACTGTCCCTACTATCCGCCGCACCGCTGGGACGTGGACATTCCGCGCCTGGTGCTGCGGGATCGGGCCGCCCGCGTGGCCGGCGAAGGCAAGCCCGCGTTCCGGGAGCGCGTCCTCGCCTCGGCCGACGCCGTCGGGCGCATCGCCAGCGCGGCGGCTCCGCTCGTCAACGCCCTGCACGACAGCCGATTCGCGCGCGTCGTCATGGAGAAGACGCTGGGGGTGCATCGCGACCGGCTCCTGCCGACGTGGTCGTCGGAGACGTTTGTGCAATGGTGGGAGCGGCGCGGCGGTGCGACCGTCCCGACGGCGGGACCGTCCCATCGCGAGCGGGTGGCTCTCTTCGTGACCTGCTCGGTCAACGCCTCGAGCCCGGAAGTTGCCCGCGCGGCGGTGGCGGTTCTCGAACGCAACGGCTGCGAGGTCGCCGTGCCCGCCCAGCGCTGCTGCGGGATGCCGTTTCTGGAGAGCGGGGACCTCGAGTCGGCGCGCGAGTGCCGCTCCACCAACGTCACGGCGCTTCTGCCGTTCGTCCGCGCGGGGTACACCGTCGTGGTTCCGGGGCCGACCTGCAGCCTGACGCTCAAGAAGGAGTATCCCGTCCTGGGGCCGGAGCCGGAGGCGAAGGAAGTGGCCTCGCGCACGCTGGACCTCTGCGAATACCTCATGCGCCGCCACGCCGCGGGCCGGCTCGCGACCGACTTTGCGCGCTCCCCGGGCAAGATCGTCTATCAGGTGCCCTGCCACCTGAAGGTCCAGAACATCGGCTTCAAGTCGCGCGACCTGCTGCAGCTGATCCCGGGCGCCGAGGTGGTGACCGTCGAGCGCTGCACGGGCCACGACGGGACCTGGAGCATGAAGACGGAGTACTTCCCGATTTCGATGAAGATCGGCAAGCCGGTCTTCGACGCCATCGAGAAGGAACGACCCGACCGCGTTTCGACGGATTGCGCGCTGGCCGGCATCCAGATCCGGCAGGGGACCGGAAAGACCCCGAAACACCCGATCCAGATCGTCGCCGAAGCCTACGGTTTGCGCGACGACGCCTGAGTGAAAGTGAGTCCTATGGACCTTCTGACCCTCGACGACATCAAGAACCTCCACGAGTACGAGCTGGAGCGGAGCGACTTTCGCGACCGCGTCATCGCCCTGAAGACCCGGCGCCGGATTCCCCTCGGTCCCCTGATGACCGTGGTCTTCGAGAACCGCGACACGGTGCGCTTCCAGATCCAGGAAATGCTCCGCGTCGAGCGCATCGTCCAGCCGGAGAAGGTGCAGCACGAGGTCGAGACGTACAACGAGCTGTTGCCGGGTCCCGGCGAAGTCGCCGCGACGCTCTTCATCGAGATCACCGATTCGGCCCGGATCCAGCGAGTCCTGGACGGCTTCATCGGCCTCGACAAAGGCGGCCTCGACCTGGTGATCGGATCTCGCAGGTATCCGGCGCGCTTCGCTCCCGAACAGGGCCGCGAGGACCGCATTTCGGCCGTGCACTACATCCGCTTCGGTGTCGGGGAGGAGGGCCGGCGTGCGCTCGCTTCCGGCGAGACCGCCGCCCTCGAGATCTCCCACGGGGGCTACGAGGCCCGGCTGGAGCTTCCCCGCGCGACGGTCGAGGAGCTGCTGATAGACCTCGGCTGACGACATCCCGAGGCGCCGCGTGGCTCGGGATGACCGCCGTCAAATCGTCCAGATGAGCGCGCGCGGCGGGACGAGGCGGCGCCAGGGGCCGCCCCGCCGAGCCAGGGCGCTGGGGACGGCGACGGCGACGAGCGTGATGGGCTCGAGGGCGAAGAGACGGACCCGCCGGCGCATGAGATTCCCAAGATCGCGGTCGGACATCCGAAGCAATCGTGCGCTCTCCAGGATCCAGTCGCGCGGCGGCTTGGAGGCCAGTGCGGAACGGGCACGCCGCGCGTCGAGCACGCCTTCGAGCAGGAGCGCGGCCGGCAGCCCTTTCGCACGCGGCCCTGCGGTGGGAAGCGACGCGCGCGGCACGGACGACTCGCCCGGCTCGCCTCCGCGCAATCCCGCGATCGCGTCTTCGAAGTCGGATGCCGCCGGCGGCCAGAGCAGCCTTTCGCGGACGCGCCGCAGAAATGTCCGGCTCGCGGCGGCGTCGCCGGCCGCCCAGAGCACCACGCGCGGCGGCGCCGCTCCGTCGCGCCGGTAGCCGGCGAGGGAAAAGGGCACGAGGCGCGCCGACGGGAGCCGTGCGGCGACCAGACCGGCCGCCGCCCTCTGCGCCTGCGCAAGTCGCGGCGCCACGACCGCAACCGATTCCGTCACGCCAACAGCCGCCTGGACACCCGCGAGATTCTAAGCTGCCGACCAAAACAGCGGCCTGCTACACTGAACGGCACAACTCCATGCAGTCCCATCAGTTCTCCCTGCTCGTCCAGGCCGCGGGAACCGTCCTGCTGTTTGTGGTGTTCCTGCTCCTCTATCGAAAGTTCCGCCGGCCGCCGTTTCTGGACTGGATCGCCTCCTGGGCGTTCTTTCTCCTCAGCCTGTTGCTGCTGTGGTTCATGCGGTCGCCCATCGGGACTCCGCCGCGGCTTCTGCTGCTCGCCCAGGTGGCGGCGATGCTGGCCCACATCTTCTTCCTCCTGCGCGGCGTCTGGAGGTTCCGCGAAGAGCAGCCGGCATCCCACCCGATGGAAATGCTCTGGGCCGTTCCGATCCTGGCGGGGGCCTGGCTCCTGTCGTCGCTCCCGGTCACGCCGGCGGTGGGATGGGCGGCGCCTCTGTCCTTCCTGCGCGCCGCCGCGTACGTGGTCACCGCCGTCGCGTTCGCGATCACGCCCGGGTCGGCCGGAGGCCGCGCGATCCTCTCGCTGTCCTTCCTGGTGTGGGGGATCGAGCGAACCATCCTGGGCTTCGCGTATCTCCGGTACGGCGACATGTTCACCATGCCCGAGTCTCTCCAGTACTCCTACTTCCTGGAGATGTTCGTGGAGATGACGATCGGCGTCGGCATCATCATCCTGCTGTTCGAAGCCAGCCAGTCCCAGCTGCAGGAGGAGATGCAACGGCTCGTCGAGTCCGATTCCGCGGCCAAGGAGATGGGGATTCGCGACCGGTTGACCGGCCTCTACAACCGGCACTACTTCAACGACGTCATCCGCCGGGAGCTCGCCCGGTCCCGGAGGCACGGCTCGGGGCTTTCGGTGCTCCTCATCGACGTCGACCGGTTCAAGGAGATCAACGACGTCCGCGGCCACCAGATCGGCGACGAGGTTCTCCAGTTCGTGGCCAATTACCTGACGGCGTGCGTGCGGGAGTCCGACCTGGTCTTCCGCTGGGGCGGCGACGAGTTCCTGGTGCTGCTGACGCACTCCGACGAAGCGACGGCCGCACAGAAGGCCGAGGAGCTCGGGCGCCATCTGCCCCACATTCCCGGTGCGGAGCAGCTCCAGCCCACGCTCTCGGTCGGCTGGGCGACGCACCGCCCCAAGGCCGAGTTCCCCAAGACGCTGGCCGAGGCCGACGCCCGGATGTACGAGATGAAGCTCAGCCGGAAGCGCGAGCGAGAAGCGCGAGAGCAGGATCTGGGGCGTCTCTGAGCAGCTCGTAGGCTTCCCGCGCGGGCAGCCCCATCACGTTGGTGAACGATCCTCGGATCTCGGCGATGAAACGTGCACCGAGGCCCTGGACGCCGTAGGCGCCGGCCTTGTCGCGGGGTTCGCCCGTCGCGACGTACCACGCGATCTCGTCCTTGCTCATCGGGGCGAAGCGCACCCGCGAGATCACGGAGACCGTCCTCCCGGATGTCGCGCCTCGCCGCAGGCTCAGGCCCGTGACGACCCCGTGCTCGCGGCCGGAGAGCCGCGAGAGCGTCTCGCGTGATTCTTCGTCGTCGCGGGGCTTTCCGAGGACTGCGCCGTCGAGGAAGACGAGCGTGTCGGCGGCGAGGACCCATCGCTGCGGCTCGCGCGCGGCGGCGCTCGCCGCCTTCTCCTCCGCGAGGCGGAGCGCGGCGGCCTCGGCGGTCTCGCCCGGCAGGATCTCCTCGGGCGTGTCGGTCGGACGCACGAGGAACGGGATCCCGAGCGAACGCAGGATCTCGGCGCGCCGGGGCGATGCGGAAGCGAGGATCAGGATCGCGGCCGAATTCACGCCGCGAAGGGTATCGCTGATCGAGTTCGGGATCCCTCGCTCCGCTCGGGATGACGGCGTAAAGGTGTCATCCCGAGGAGCACAGCGACGAGGGATCCCGACCTCGATTCGGTTCTCGGCTCGCTGAGTCAGGGATGAACGCGCGGGCTTCGCCCGGCGTTGCCTACTGCTGGGGGTCTGCCTTCGGTGGTCGGCTGCCTCGCTGCGCTCGGGATGACTGCTTTCTAAAGCGGCGTGCTTACTACGGATAGTAGCCGGAGATCGTCCTTGCCTCGAGCTTCGACGGCTCCACCTTGACCTCGACCTTGCGCCAGCGATCCTTGCCTTCGTTGTTCGACGAGTAGTACGTCAGCAGGTACTGGGCGCGCAGGTCCTCGTTGATCTGCTTGTAGATCGTTTCGAGGTTCTTGGCGGAGTCGATATAGAACGTCTGTCCGCCGGTGATCTGAGCGATCTTGTTGAGCTTGTATTTGACCTCGAGATCCACGCCCGAGATCTTCAGGCCGATCGCGTAGACCGCGATCCCCGACTTGCGGACGTACTCGAGCAGCGTGTCGTAGTCGAACTTCGACGTCGTGTCCTTGCCGTCGGTCAGAAGCACGATCGCCTTCTTGCCCTTGATTCCGGTGAATTGATACAGGCCGTAGATGATCGCGTCGTAGAGCGCGGTCGAGCCCTCCGCCCGCAATCCCGAGAGCCCGCGCACGAGCTTGTCCTTGCGGCTCGTGAGCTTCGCGAGCAGGTAGGGCTCGTTGTCGAAGGACACGACGTACGCGCGATCCTTCGGACCGATCGTGTAGTCCAGGAACTGCAGCGCGGCCTGCTGCGCGTCCGGCAGCGATTCGAGCATCGACGCGGAGGTGTCGATCATGACTCCGATCGAGAGCGGGAGATTCTTGACGAACTCGAAGCCCTGGATCTGCTGCACGACGCCGTCCTCGAAGACTTTGAAGGCGGACTGCTGCAGGTAGTTGACCGGCCGGCCCTTCTCCGTTACGGTCGTGTAGAGCTCGACAGCGTCGACCGTGACTTCCGAGACGTATTCCGGCGCGTTGACATAGCGCAGGTCTTCCGCCACGGTCCCGTCCTCGAGCGTGCCGACGACGCGGACGTAGCCGAGCGACTTGGACTCCTTGATGTTGACGGTCTGCTCGTAGGGCGCCTGGTACAGCGTCGCGACGCGCGCCTCGTTGGAGTAGAACTCGAGCTTCGAAAGCGCCTTTCCCTCGGGCGTGGCGATCGCGGCCACGACTTTGGTCGGGCCCGTGACCCGGGAACCCTTCTCCGGGGACAGAATCCGGACGCGGAAGACCTCGCGCCCCTCGTTGACGATGTACTCGTCCTCGCCGACCGACCGGCCTCCGGGTCCGTAGGCGACCACACGGACCGTCTGCTTGCGCGGCAACGGTCCCATGTTGAGATCGGCGTCGAACGGCGCCTTCGTCCGCGTCATGACCTTGGCGCCGTTCAAGTAGAAATCGACGCTCTTCACACCTTCCGCGACCTTCGTCTCGAAGCGCTGGAGCCCGGTGATGATCTCCTTGGCCACGGGCAAAAGGGTGACGGCGGAGGGGAGCAGTCCCTCGTCCTTGATCTGGCTGACGACGGCCTTGCCGTCGGCGCGCGCGGACGCGATCTGCGGAGGCGGCGCGTCCGCCTGCTCGGGCACGACGAGCGCCTCCTCGATGTGGCCTTCGGCGTTCTGGTTCCCGTCGGAGATCTTCAGGACCAGCTTGTATTCGCCGGGATAGAGGTACCGCCGGACGGTGACGGGGATCTTGTCGCCGCCAATTTCCTCCGTCGGGACGTCGAATCGGTACTTGAAGTTGTCGATCAGCCGGTCGTCTTTCACGACCTCGCCGATGACGTCGATGTTGTAGAAGTGCTCGTCACCGAGGTCCCGGGACTTCAGCTCGGATTTCGGGACCAGCAGCGAGAGGTCCATGCCGATCTTGTTGGCGCGCTGCTCCGGGAACCGCACGAGCTTGGAGAGACCGATGGTGGTTGAGCCGGGTCGCAGGTCCGTCGTCATCGACAGGATCTGTTCCACGCCCTCCGTCTCGACCTTGGGCGGGGCCGTCAGGAGGCTGGCGCCCTGCATCGAAAACGCTCCGGCACCAAGAACCGCGGTCGAATACTGGATCGCCGCCTGGACGGTCCGCCACTCGAAGCACTGCGTGACGTCGACCGGCCGGGCGCCCATCGACATCGGGCCCGAGGAGCCCACGCCGACCAGCATGACGCCGAGGCCGTCGAGCGGGAGCCACAGCTTGTAGGGAGGCATCCCGTAGGGCTCGTAGAAGATCAGATAGACCTTGCTCTTCAGGGCCTCGACGCGCTCGTAGTACCAGATCTGCAGGGGGACATACACCTCCTGGCAGTCGATCGGTATGACCGCGTCGGGCGGACCCTGCATCACGAAGATCTTCGCGCGGTCGTTGTGCAGGTCGCCGAACTGCTCGATCGCCTGCTGGACGCGGCGCAGGTAGACGGACTTGTAGTCGGTGCGGATCCCCATGTTGTCGATCGAGCGCCGCACCCAGAAGTTGTCGATGAACTTGTCCCTCTGGTAGTTCTCCTTGATCTGGAGAAAGACCTCGATCTCGTCCTCGGTGATGATCAGGCTGACGAAGGTCAGGAAGTCGCGATACTTCTGGGGCAGCGCCTCGGTGAGCTGTTTGATCTCCTTCTTGGAGAGCTTGCGGCGCGCGGGCGCGGGCAGCGAGGCCGCGGCCGTTGCATCCGCGCCCGTTGAGACCTTGGCGCCCGGAGACGTCGGAACCGCCGCGGTCGTCGCGTCGGTAGGAGGCGGCGGCGCTTCGGGCGTCTTCTCCGCCGTCTTCTCCGCGTCCTTCTGAGAGCCCGGGCTCTCGACCGTCAGCGGCTTGGCGCCGGCGGAAGGCATGGTGGGAAAGTCCTCGGCGAACTTGTCGAGCCCCTCGGTGTTGACCTTCGGAGGCTCGGTCATCGCCATCGCCACCTCGGCCGTGCCGCGCACCTTCACGCCCTCGATGATTCCGACGAGGCTGCACGCCGCGTCGCAGGTCTGCGGCACGGCCGTCGACGGGCATCCCGGTACGGGTGTGCCGGGCGTGCCCGGACGCCGGCAGGCTTCGGCGATCGTGTTCAAGCAGGAGGACGGCGCCAGGATCTCGCGGTCCGGAAGCGCCGGGTACCAGAGCTTGCGCGGCGCGCCCATGGTCGGGCGATAGAAGACCAGTTGCAGGGAGGTCTGGGTCGTATTCCCGCGCGCGCGCCCGTACGTCCAGACCTCGAGGTTGCGGAAGACTTCATTGCAGCTCTGGAACTCCTCGATGGCGTCGGGCTCACCGCGCCGGATGACGACGTTTCCAGCATCGCTGCCGATCCCGTCGAAACTCGTTTTCGCCGCTTCGCGAAACTCTTCGTACCGGTGCCGGTATCCCGGCCCGAGCGGCCAGGTCAACCCCGGCTGCTCGCGGCGCTTCCAGAATTCCTCTTTGAAGGTCTCGCGCTGGTGCTGCTCGGTCAGCTGCAGGAAGACGTTGCGCTCGTCGGCCATGATGATCGGCGCGACGAAATCCTCGATCCACTTCCGGTCTTCGTCGGGGAGGGCCTTGATCTTCGCGGCGCGCTCCTTGGCCGTCAGCTCGAGAATCGGCGCCGCCGTGGCGAGAGAAAGCACGCCCGCGCAGGCGGCGACGAAGAGCGACAGGGTGCGCACCTTCATCGGTTGTCGATCTTAACTCTCGGCTTCCTCGTGGGTATTCCTTCACAAAAGGTTTTCAGGCCCGGGGCTTCCGGAGCGATAATTTGAAGCGCTCCGAGAAACTGAACGGGATGATTTACCTCGACAACAACGCCTCCACCTCCCTGGACCCCGAGGTCTGGGCGGCGATGGAACAGGCGTCGACTGTCCACGGAAACGCCTCTTCCGTCCACGCGGAGGGACAGAAAGCGCGCCGGATCGTCGAAGAGGCCCGCGAATCGGTGGCCCGACTCATTGGCGGGCGGCCCGAGGAGGTCTTCTGGACCTCCGGGGGAACCGAGTCCAACGCGATGGCCATCTTCGGGGCGGTCGCGGAGCGGCCCGGGCGAGTCGTGATCTCCGGAGCCGAGCATCCGTCGGTGAGGGAAGCCGTCTCGCGGCTGGCCGCGGCCGGCCGTGAAGTCGTCACGGTGGCGCCCGAGCGGGACGGACGCCTGGACCCCGGACGCGTGCTCGACGCGGTCCAACCCGGAACGGCCTTCGTCTCGGTCATGGCGGCCAACAACGAGTACGGCGGGCTGTACCCCGTCGTGGAGATTGCGGGCGAGACGCGGCGGCGCGGGGCGCTCTTTCACACGGACGCCGTACAGATGGTCGGACGGCTGCCCGTGGATGTCTCGGCATGGGGAATCGATTTGTTGTCGGCTTCTGCGCACAAGATGCACGGTCCCAAGGGTGCGGGCGCTCTGTACGTCCGCAGGGGAGTCAAACTCGTTCCGCACACGCCCGGCGGTGGACAGGAGCGGAGGCAGCGCGCCGGAACCGAGAACACGCTGGCGATCGCCGGGTTCGGCGCCGCCGCGAGGCTCGCCCGCGAAAGGCTGTCCGGGGACGTTCCCGCGATCGGCCGATTGCGTGACCGCCTCGAGCGCGGGATCCTCGAGAGAATCCCGGGTACGCGGGCGATCGGCGCGAGCGCGCCGCGAGTGCCCAACACGTCGGCCGTGATCTTCGACGGAGTCTCGGGGGAGGCGCTCCTCGTGCGGCTGGACCTCGCGGGAGTCGCGGTCTCCGTGGGCAGCGCCTGTTCGAGCGGGACGCTCGCTCCCTCACCGGCGCTGCTCTCGCTGGGCATGTCGCGGGAAGAGGCCCGCAGCGCCGTCCGGTTCTCCCTCTCGCGCATGACCCGCGGCGACGAGATCGATCGCGTGCTCGCCCTTCTGCCCGAAGCCGTGGGGGCGGCGCGGGGCGCCGCCGCGGTCGCCGCGACCGGGAGAGACGCATGATCGTCGAGTGCGACCACTGTCACGCCAAGTACCACTACGACGAGGCGCGCTTCGCGGGCAAGGGATCCAAGAAGCTGCGCTGCTCCCGCTGCCAGACCATCTTCGAGGTCTTCAACACGCGCGCCTACGAGGCACAGCCCGCGGTGCGGCCGCCGGTGACACCGGGAGAGACGATGCTGCGCCGCAAGGGCGGCGCTGCGGGACCGCCCGCGAAAGCGCCGGCTGCAACGCCGCGCCCGGTCCGCACGCCGATGCTGCCCGCCGACCGGAAGATCTCACTGGCGGTCATCGCGGGTCCCGACGCCGGCAAGATGTTCGTGCTCGAGAAGCCCCGCGCGGTCATCGGCCGCGAAGAGGTCGACTTCGCTCTGGACGACCCGGAGATCTCCCGTCAGCACGCCGCAATCGAGGTCAGCGGTGAGGAGATCACGCTCGTGGACCTGGGCTCGACCAACGGCACGCTCGTCGGCGACGCGCTCGTGACCGAAGCGCCGCTGGAGAACCAGGGCGAGTTCACGATCGGCGGTTCGACCCTGATGCTGATCGTGACGCCGGCGTAGCGGCCGAATAGACTCGGGGGTCCGATGCGCATCGCCGTCGCCATGTCGGGAGGGGTCGACTCCTCGGTCGCCGCGCTCCTTTTGAAGGAGGCCGGGCACGAGGTCGTCGGCCTCTCGATGCAGCTCTGGGACCACTCCGGCGAGGCCGGCCGGAGCGGCCGCTGCTGCACGCTCGACGATCTCTCCGACGCTCGCCGCGTGGCGTGGGCTCTCGGCATCCGCCACTACGTCCTGGACCTCGAGGAGGAGTTTCGCCGGGACGTGGTCCGGCCCTTCGTGGCTTCCTATCTCGCCGGCCAGACGCCGATCCCGTGCTCGGCCTGCAACACGAAGGTCAAGTTCGCCACTCTCTGGGACCGCGCCCGGGCGATCGGCTGCGAGGCCGTCGCCACGGGACACTACGTGCGCGTCGAGACGGGAGCCTCGGGCCGCGCCCGGCTGCGCAAGGGGGCCGACCCGCAAAAGGACCAGTCGTACTTTCTCTACGACCTCACGCAGGACCAGCTCGCCGCCGCGCGCTTTCCGGTGGGCGGATTGACGAAGGCGGAGGTCCGCGCGCATGCCCGCCGCGCGAGCCTCCCGACCGCCGACAAGGAGGAGAGCCAGGAGATCTGCTTCGTGCCCGCCGGCACGCGCGCGGGACAGTTCGTGGCGGAGCACGCGGGCGCGCTCGGGCTGACCCTACCGGCCGCGCAGGGGCGCATCGAAGACGCCGCGGGACGGAGCCTGGGCACGCACTCCGGCCACTTCCGGTTCACGATTGGACAGCGGCGGGGCATCGGCATCGCCGCGACCGAACGCCTCTACGTACTCTCCGTCGACGCGGCGGAGAACCGGGTCGTCGTCGGCCCCGGCCGCGATCTGGAGACGGGCGAGGCCTCGGTCGGAGACGTCCGGTGGATCGGCGCGACTCCGGGTGCGCCGTTCACCGCCGCGGCCCGCATCCGCCACCACGCGCCCGACGCGCCGGCCACGGTATTTCCGGGACCGGACCACACGGCGCGAGTCGTATTTGGCTCTCCGGTCCGCGCCGTCACGCCGGGCCAGGCGTGCGTCCTCTACGACGGGGACTTCGTCATCGGAGGAGGCGTGATCCGCTCGAGTTAGTTCGTCTTCGTGTCCGTCGCTTCGACGAGCGGCGGCTGGAAATCCGACCGGATCGGGCCGTAGGTCCTCTCGTAGAGCGCGACGTTGTCCTGGAGCGCGCGCAGCAGTTGCCGCGCATGGTACGGAGTCGTGAGGACACGGCACATCACCTTCACGTCCGGGCGGCCGGGAACCGCGCGGCCGAAGTCCAGCACGAACTCGGTCGGGTTGTGGAGGATGTTCGCGAAGTTGACGTAGTGTCCTTCGGCGGTCGCCTCGTCGATCGTGATCTTGACGGGGACGGGCTTGTTCTCGCTCATCGGTTCCTCCGCGAGGAGTCTACCGCCGCGAGACGGGGTAGACTCGTGTCGTGCGCCTCCTCAAACCGGGTTGGCTCCTCGCCGCGCTCGTCGCAGCCTCGCCGTGCTCCGGCCAGCAGGGTGTGTCGAGCATGCCCGACCGCACCAGCTACCTGCCGCAGTCCTATTCCACCAATCCGCTGGTCGCCGAAGGAGACAAGTGGTACTCCCGCCGCCAGGAGGGGCGCATGGGCGCCAAGGCGAGTCCCGGGTCGATCAACCAGGCGATCGCGGCGTACGACAAAGCGGCCCAGGATCCGGGCTTCGTCGAGGCCCGCTGGAAGCTCGTGCGGGCTCTCTACTTCAAGGGCGCTTACACGGGCCTCGACGAGGACTCGCGCAAGGCCGTCTTCCAGAAGGCGCGGCGGGTCGCCGAGGAGTCAATCGAGATCATGAACCGCACGCTCGAGCAGAAAGGCGTGAAGGGTCTACTCGACCTGGCGCCGGACATCCTCGCGGGCAAGCTGAAAGATCGATCCGAAGCGGCGCCGGTGTACTTCTGGGCGTCGGTGGCCTGGGGCGAGTGGGCGCTCTCGACCGGGAAGTTCGAAGCCGCCCGCACCGGCGCGGCCGAAAAAATCCGCGACTACGGCCTGACGGTGATCGGCGTCGATCCGGAATTCGAGGAGGGCGGAGGCTACCGCATCGTCGGCCGCTTGAACGACCAGGCGCCTTGGATTCCCTTCGTCACGGGGTGGGTTTCGCGCGACGACGCGCTGAAATATCTGCGCCTCGCGCTGTCGGTCGACAAGCGCAACTTCGTCAATCGCCACTTCCTTGCCGAAGCGCTCCACCACGGGGGAGACGCCAAGGATGTGGCGGAGGCGATCGCTCTGGAGGAAGGGATCCTCAACGACTCGCCCTCTCCGCAGCACCTCGTCGAGGAGCTCAAGATCCAGGAAGACGCGCGGGGTAACCTCGCGGCCTGGAAGAAAGCCGCGTAGCCCGGGGTCTCTCCGGAAGCTCCGCCAGAAGCTCTCGCGCCGAGAGTCCGAGGGTCGGGTGTCTCCACCGCGGCGCGATCTCGGCCAGCGGCGCCAGGGCGAATCGCCGCCCGGCCAGGCGCGGATGGGGGAGGATCGGGTCCGGCCGCGCGCGGCGCTTGCCCGAGAGATCCAGGATGTCGATGTCGATCTCGCGAGGCCCGTTGCGGAACGTCCTCGTGCGTCCGACGCGCCGCTCGACGTCCTTCAGGGCCGAAAGCAGGGCCGCCGGCGAGCCCTTCCAGCGGATCGCCGCCGCCGCGTTCCAGAACGCGCGCTGCGCAGTGAAGCCCACCGGATCGGTCCGGTAGAAGGAGGAGACGGCCAGGACCGGCGCGAGCGCGGCGATCTCTTCGAGGGCCCGGGTCAGATGCTTGCGGCGGTCGCCGCGGTTGGAGCCGAGGGAGAGGTATGCGATCCCGGCGCGCGCCGCGGATGCCCGCGGCGGCTCGGGACGCCGGAACTCAGTACTCCTCGTCCTCTTCTTCCTCGGCTTCGGCAGCCTCTTCGCCCTCCTCGAGCTCGTCGTCGTCGAGATCGCTCTCCTCCGGCTCAGCGGTTCCACTTTCTTCGCCGAACTCGGGCGGGTTCTCGTCCGGGATCGTCTCGAGGAGCGCCGAGCGTCGCGGCGGGCGAGGCGCGGGAGGCGGCGCGTCGTCGGACTTCGCGTGCTTCTGGTTGGCACCGCACTTGGGGCAGATCGCTTCGGGCTTGCCGAGGTTGTAGAACTTCGTGTGGCAGTTGAAGCAGTCGTACTTTTTTCCGAGATCGGGCATTTCCCCCTCGAAAGGCGGCCAAACCTAGCACGCGTGTTTTCAAGGGTCAACCGAAACCGGATGCTAAGATCGCCCGCCATGAGACGGCACGTGCTCCGCACGATTTTGCTCGTCGGGCTCGGCTTCTGGACGCTCTCGACCGCGCTCTTCGCGCAGTTCCCCTGGGTGGGCCCTCGAGCGTTCGGAATGGGCGGCGCGGAGGTCGCCTCGGTCTCCGACAACACCGCGGCATGGGCCAATCCCGCCGCGCTCGGTTCCCTGAAGGGATGGGAACTTCAGATCTTCGGAGGCTTCGCGGCCCAGAACCGGAACAACCTCGTCGGCACGCTCGTCAACCTCGGCAACCTGCCGTTCGACGAGATCGCCAACGGCAGTCGTCCCGACCTGGTTCCCGTCCTCATCGGGGGGGTCCTCAACCTGGCGCGGCCGGGGACGGCGGTGGTCGGATCCGGCGCCGCGGGCCTGGTCGCCTCCTACAAGGGTTTCGCCGTCTCGATCGGCGACGTGCCGTACACGGGTATCTACCCGATCATCGACCTGACGCACATCGTTCCCGGAGGAGGCCCCGACAACGGGCTGGAGTTCAACGCGACAGGACTCAACCTCGTCGGTCTCTCCGGGCGCGAGGCGCGGGTGGCCTACGGGACGGGTCTCTTCGGAGACCTGCTCGAAGTGGGAGGCGCCGTGCGTTTCGTATCCGGCGTGACCTACTTCGGACGCTGCGGCGCGTTCGACCAACCCTCCTGCACCAGCACCGACCTCTCCGAGCTCATTCACGACGCCTTCAGGCAGAACGCGCAGACGACGAACAAGTTCGCGTTCGATGCGGGAGCGCGTCTCAACTTCGGAATCGTCAAGTTGGGCGTCGTCGGCACGGCGCTCAACCAGCCCGAATTCACCGTGGCGGACGTTCTCGGATCTCCCGGAACCGTGCCGCTGCCGCGGCAGGTGCGGGGAGGCGTCTCCGTCTCGGTACTCTCTTTCCTGAATCTGGCGGCCGACGGCGACTTCATCAAGAGCGACACCCTGGCGCCCGGCGCGAAGAGCCAGCAGATGTCGCTCGGTGCCGAGGTCAAGATCCCGCTGCTCGCCTTCCGCGTCGGCGCCATGCGCGACTTCGCCGCGGCGAACCCTACCTGGGCGTACACCGCCGGCCTCGGCTTCGGTATCCCGGTCTTCTCAGTCGATCTCGCAGTTCTGTGGGGGCCGACGGGCGGCTTCAACTACAAGAACCCCGACCGCGAGATGCTCGGCGCCTCGCTCGGCGCCCGATTCCACTTCTAGCGACTTGTTCTTCGTCGAGGCGCGCGACCCGTCCTCCTCAGCGCGGAGGGGGCGTCTTCGCACGCTCCACGCCGAGATCGAAACACCGTGTTTCATGCCCGTCGGCACGCGGGGGGCGGTCAAGGGCGTCTCGTTCGATCTGCTGGAAGCGTGGGACTGCCGCGTCGTCCTGGCGAACACGTATCACCTGATGGTCCGGCCGGGCCGCGCAACGATCGAGAAAGCGGGCGGGCTCCACGGGTACATCGGCTGGTCCCGGGCGATTCTGACCGACTCCGGGGGTTTCCAGGTGATGAGTCTCTCCTCGCACCGGCGCATCACGGAAGACGGCGTCGAGTTCCGGGCGCCCGAGGACGGTACGAAGCATTTTCTGACGCCGGAAGCGGCGGTGGAGCTCCAGGCGGCCTTCGGCGTGGACGTCGCGATGGCGCTCGACGTCTGTCCGCCGCTGCCGTCGGAGAGGCCGGAGATCGCGGAGGCGTGCCGCCGGACGTTGGCGTGGGCCGAGCGCTGCCGCCGCGCCTTCGGCGGTCCCGGAATGCTCTTCGGCATCGTCCAGGGAGGGACCTTCGAAGACCTGCGGCGGCAGTGCGCCGAAGCCCTGGTGAGGCTCGACTTCCCGGGTTATGCGATCGGAGGCGTCGCGGTCGGCGAGTCCAAGGCCGCGATTCGCGAAGTCACCGCGCTCTCGGCCGCCCTGTTGCCCGAGGAGAAGCCTCGGTACCTGATGGGCGTGGGTACTCCGGCGGATCTGCTCGCGTCCGTTCGCGCCGGAGTCGACCTCTTCGACTGCGTGCTTCCGACGCGGAACGGGCGGATGGGGCACGCCTACACGCTTCGCGGCGAAATCGCGATCAAGCACGAGCGCTTCAAGGAGGACCTCTCGCCTCTGGATCCGGACTGTGCCTGCCCCGTGTGCCGCCGCCATAGCCGGGCGTACCTGCGAAATCTCTTCGTCCTGAAAGATTTCTCGGCGCCGATGCTCCTGTCGATCCACAACGTCTACTTCTATCTGGCGTGGATGCGGACGATCCGGGACGCGATCACGCAGGAGAGCCTGGAGAGTCTGGCGGCCCCGCCCGAGGAGAAGATCCCCGACGGAGCCTGAATCGCGCGCCCGGGGATAACATCGGGACACTGTCGGAGGGGATCTGGAAGTCCCGCTCACGCCTCTGGAATTCGCGCGCCGCACCCGCCGGCTGCACCCGGATCGGGAGGCCGTCGTCGACGGCGCTCGCCGCTTCACCTATCGCGAATTCTTCGAGCGCTGCGACCGGTGGTCCGCCGCGCTCCAGAGGCTGGGCATCCGGCCGGGCGATCGCGTGGCGACGATCGCGTACAACACCCACGGGCACCTCGAGCAGTACTATGCGGTGCCGCAGATCGGGGCGACGCTCGTCCCGATCAACTACCGGCTGACGGCCGACGACGTCGCCTACATCCTGGAGCACAGCGGCGCGCGGGTCGTCTGCGCGAACGCCGAAACCGCCGCGCTCGTGGAGAAGATCCACGACCTGCCGGGCCTCGAGCACCGCGTCTGTCTCGACGGTGCGCGGGAGGGCTGGCTCGACTACGAGGCCGAGCTCGCCCGAGCGCCGGCGGAGTTCGCGCCGGCGTCGATCGTCGAGCGCGATTTGATCTCGATCAACTACACCAGCGGAACGACCGCACGGCCCAAGGGCGTGATGATCACGCACCGCAACGCGTGGGCCAACGTCGTCGGAACGTTGCTCCACCATCCCATGAGCGTCGAAGATCGCTACCTCTGGACGCTTCCGATGTTCCACGCCAACGGCTGGACGTTCGTATGGACGGTCACGGCGGCGGGTGCGGCGCACGTGTGCCTTCGCAAGGTCGAGCCGGCGGCCGTCTTCGACGCGATTCGCCGCGAGCACGTGACGATGCTCTGCGCGGCGCCGACCGTTTTGATCGGCGTGGCCGGAGCCCCCGAGAGCGCGGGCGGAGCGGTTCCGCGGGGCGTGCGCGTACTGACCGCGGGAGCCCCTCCGGCCTCGGCGACGATCGAGCGCGTGGAAGGGGAGTTCGGCTGGACGATCACCCAGGTCTACGGCCTGACCGAGACCTCGCCGTTCATCACGGTCTGCGAGCCGAGGCCCGAGCACGGAACGCTCGCGGCCTCCGAGCGCTGCGTCGTCAAGGCACGGCAGGGCGTGGAGCTTCTCACCTCGGGTGAGGTCCGGGTCGTGGACCCAGAGGGCTGTGAAGTCCCCGCCGACGGCGAAACGATCGGCGAGATCGTCGTGCGGGGCAACGTCGTGATGGACGGCTACTACCGCGATCCCGGCGCCACTGCGGATGCGATGCGGGGCGGCTGGTTCCACAGCGGCGACGCCGCGGTCGTGCATCCGGACGGCTACATCCAGATCCGGGACCGCTTCAAGGACGTCATCATCAGCGGCGGCGAGAACGTCTCGTCGGTCGAAGTCGAAGGCGCCTTGCTGCGCCATCCCGGCGTGCTGGAGGCCGCGGTCGTCGGCGTTCCGCACGAGAAATGGGGAGAAGTTCCGCACGCCTTCGTCGTCCGCCGGGCGGGCGCGGCCCTGACGGAGGAGGATCTGCTGGCCTTCGCCCGCGAACGGCTCGCGGGTTTCAAGACCCCCAAGGGCGTGACGTTTCTCGGCGAGCTTCCCAAGACCGCGACCGGCAAGATCCAGAAGTACGTCCTGCGCAAGGGCCGCGCGGCGATCTCTCCGCAGTAGGCCCGCGGCCGTTCCCGTTATAGCCTCCCGCGCATGAGAAGACTCGCCGGGATCCTCGCGTTCGCCACCGCCGCTGCCTTCGTGTCCGCCGACGACCTGAAGGAGCACGCGCTGCGCCTCCAAAAGAGCTCCATCGTGGTCGACACGCACGAAGACGTGCCCGAAGCGCTCGAGGAGAAGTGGATCGACCTGTCCGTCCGCAACACCGTCGGCCACGTGGACATCCCGCGCTGGAAAGAGGGAGGAGTCACGGCTCCCTTCCTCGCGGCCTACGTCAACGCCGACTACGCGAAGACGGGAGGCTCGGCGAAGAAGGCCCTCGAGTTCATCGACCTGATCCACTCGATCGCCGACAGCGATCCGGCCGACCTCGTCTTCGCGGACTCGGTGGCCGGCATCCGAAAGGCCAAGAAGGACGGGAAGATCGCGATCCTGATCGGCATCGAGGGCGGCCACGCCATCGAAAACTCCCTCGGCGCCCTCTCTTCCTTCTATCGGCTGGGCGTGCGGTACATGACCCTGACGCACACCAACACCAACGACTGGGCCGACTCCTCGGGCAACTTCTTCCGCTTGGACTTCGACCCCAAGACCTACGCCGTGCACGACGGGCTGACGGACTTCGGCAAGGAGGTCGTGCTCGAGATGAACCGCCTGGGCATGCTCGTGGACGTGTCCCACGTCTCGGTGAAGACGATGGCCGACGCGATCGCCGTCTCGAAGGCCCCGGTGTTCGCCTCGCACTCCTCGTGCCGCGCGCTCTCGAACATCCCGCGGAACATGACGGACGACCAGATCCGCGCGGTCGCGGCCTCAGGCGGCGTCGTGATGGTCAACGTCAGCTCGCTGTTCCTGGACCAGAAGTCCGTGGACGCCTACCTCGCGGCCCGGGCCGCGGTCGCGCCCCAGGTCAACGAGATCAACGAGCGGCTGAAGGACGATCCGAAGAAACGCGACGAAGAGGTCCGCAAGGTCCTCAAGACGGTTCATTATCCCGACGCCGACTGGTCCAAAGCCGTCGACCACATCGAGCGCGTCATGAAGATCGGCGGTCCGCAGTCCGTCGGGCTCGGCTCCGACTTCGACGGGATCGACGATCCGCCCGCCGGGCTCGAGGACGTGTCCAAGCTGCCGAAGCTGACGGAGGAGCTTCTCCGGCGGGGCCACTCCGACGACGAGATCCGGGGAGTGCTGGGCGAAAACTTCCTGAGGTTCTGGGACCGGGTCGAGGCCGCGAAAAAGGCCATGCCGCCGCGGACCGAGCCCCTGCCGTTCTCCAAGCCGGGAGCCTGAAAGCCGGTCATCCCGAGCTCAGCGAGGGATCCCGAGCTTAGCGAGCCGCGTTCCAATCAAACACGGGATCCCTCGTGGCTCCGTTCCTCGGGATGACAGCTTCTCCTATATGATGCCGCCCGCCATGATCGACCTGTTGCAGACCGTGCCGGCAGGGCCCGGAGGCGCGGCGGGAGGGCTCGTCCAGTTCCTCCCGATGATCTTCATCTTCGTCATCTTCTACTTCCTGCTGATCGCGCCGATGCGCAAAAAGCAGCGCAAGGCGCAGGAGATGCTCTCGAAGCTGCAGAAGGGCGACGAGGTCATCACCACCGGCGGGATCTTCGGGCGGATCCGGGCGTTCGACGAGCAACACGGGTTCGTGATCCTCGAGATCTCGGACAACACGAAAATCAAAGTGCTCCGGAGCGCGATCGCCGGGCTGGCCGGGGATTCCGAGGCAACTACCGCTCCGAGCGGGACTTAGCCGCCTCCGCTACGAGCTTCGAGTTTCGCGCTTCGAGAGACGCCGGCAGAGCTGCGTCGCGGAGCCCGAAACTAGAAACTCGGGTCTCAATCCTGTAGACTCCGGCGTTCTTTTTTTGGAGGCAGGCTTGGGTAAGAAGGTTCAGTGGCGGGTTCTGTTGATCCTCCTCGTTCTGATGGGGGCCATTGCCGGATTCGTGCTCGTCGGCTACACGCGGGCCCGGAAGGACATGGCCGGCGCCGGCAGTCCGACGCTCAAGGACGCGCTCAAGAGCGCGATCAAGCTCGGCCTCGACCTGCGCGGCGGCATCCACCTCGTCCTCCAGGTCAACACGGCCGACGCCGTCAAGGCCGAGCGCGACGACGCCGTCGAGCTGCTGAAGAACGAGACGAAGGATGCGAAGATCGGCGCGGTCGAGCTGCCCACCGACACGTCCTTCTCCGTGACGGTCACGAGCGAGACCGATCAGGCCAAGCTCGAGGACGTCTCCAAGCGTTTCCTTTCGGAGTGGACCTACACCACGAGCGGCGGCAAGTGGACGTTTACGTTGAAGGACGTGTCGCGGCGCCAGATCGAGGACAACGCCGTCGCTCAGGCCCTCGAGACGATCCGCAACCGCATCGACGAGTTCGGAGTCTCCGAGCCGTTGATCGCGCGGCAGGGCAAGGACCGCATCCTCGTCCAGTTGCCCGGGATCGACGATCCCAAGCGCGTGAAGGACCTGATCAAGAACACGGCCTTCCTCGAGCTCTCGCTGGTCGAGGCCGGGCCCTCCACGCAGGAGGCGCTGACGGCGAACTACCCCGGGGGCAAGATCCCCGATCAGTTCAAGCTGGTCGAGGCCAAAGTCGAGTCGGGGAACCGCGAGAGGTCGTACTACGTGGTGCGCCGCCAGGCCGTGATCACCGGTCGCGATCTGAAGAACGCGCGGCCGACCCAGGGACAGTTCGGCTCGCATTCGGTGACGTTCTTCCTGACGGCCAGCGGCTCCCAGAAATTCGGCGTCGCGACCGGCGCCAACATCGGCAAACGCCTCGCGATCATCCTGGACAACCGCGCGCAGTCGGCGCCGAGCATCAAGGACCGCATCACGGACCAGGGCGTCATCGAGGGAACCTTCTCGCCCGAGGAGGCTAACGATCTGGCCCTCGTGCTCCGCGCGGGCGCGCTGCCGGCGGGCCTGACGTACCTGGAGGAACGGACGGTGGGTCCCTCCCTCGGGCTCGACTCGATTCGCAAGGGCGTCACGGCCTCCGTGGTCGGGGCCCTGCTCGTCTTCGTCGCCATGGCGCTCTATTACCGGCGCGCGGGATGGAACGCGATCATCGCTCTGACGTTGAACGCGATCCTTCTCGCGGCGGCGATGGCCATATTCGAGGCCACGCTGACTCTGCCGGGAATCGCCGGGTTCATCCTGACGATCGGCATGGCGGTGGACTCGAACGTCCTCATTTTCGAACGCATCCGCGAAGAGCTGCGCAACGGACGGGCCCCCCGAGCCGCAATCGAGAACGGCTTCTCGAAGGCGTTCTCGACCATCGTCGACACGCATGCGACGGCCATCATCTCGGCGCTGTTCCTTCTGCAGTTCGGGACCGGGCCGGTCAAGGGCTTCGCGGTCACGCTGATCATCGGCCTGCTGATCTCCATGTTCACGGCCGTCTTCGTGTCGCACACGATCTTCGAGCTCGAGTACGGGCGTCGCGCCCACATCGACGCCGTTTCGATCTGAGAGGAAGAGAGAGATGGAGCTTTTCCGGCAAACCAACATCGACTTCCTCAAATACAAGTGGTGGGCCATCGGCGCGTCCTGGGCTCTGATCGCCGTCGGCTTCGTCACGATCTTCGTCCAGAAGGGTTTGAAGTTCGGAATCGACTTCTCGGGCGGCACGCAGATCGCCGTGCGCTTCTCCCAGAAGCCCGACATCGACAAGCTCCGGACGCTGCTCGACGGCGCGGGCCTGGGCGAGATCGGGATCCAGCGCTACGAGGCGCCGGAGAGGAACTCGGTGCTGGTCCGCGTCCAGCAGCAGGAGAAGGAGGGTCGCGACGTCGTCGGAGAGGTCACGAAGATCCTTCGCCAGGGCCTCGAGGCTCCGGCCGACCCCAACAAGATCGACATCAACTCGGAAGGCAAGGCCACGCTATCGGCGCGGATCGCTGCGGCCGATCCCGATCGGGTCGCGGGACGCTCGGACACGGACCCGACCGCCTACTACACGCAGGTCGCCGACAAGATCATCGCCCACCGCTCCGAGCTCGGCCTCTTCTCGTCGCCCGCGGAGGCGGCGGCGACCGGGGGAATCTCCACGGCCGTGAAGACCTGGCTGCAGGCCAACACGGTCGCCGGCCCCTTCGTGGTTCTCTCGGCCGAGAACGTAGGTCCCCAGGTCGGTAAGGACCTCCAGAAGAAGGCGCTCTACGCGATCGTGTGGTCGTCGATCGGCATGCTCGTCTACATCGCGTTCCGCTTCCGATCGGTCCCGTTCGGCGTGGGCGCGATCGTGGCTACCGTACACGACACGCTCATCACGGTGGGCATGCTGGCCCTCCTGGGCCGCGAGTTCAACCTGGTCGTCGTGGCGGCCTTGCTGACGCTGGTCGGCTACTCGGTCAACGACACCGTCGTGGTCTATGACCGGGTCCGCGAGAACCTCAAGACGCCCAAGAAGGAGCCGCTCGAGACGGTCGTCAACCGCTCGATCAACCAGACGCTCTCCCGGACGATCCTGACCGCCGGCGCGACCATGCTGGTCGTCATCGCCCTCTTCTTCCTGGGCGGTGAAGTGCTCAACACCTTCGCCCTGACGCTGATCATCGGGATCATCATCGGCACGTATTCCTCGATCTACGTGGCGGCCGCCATCGTCGTCATCTGGAAGGACTTCAAGAACCGCGGCAGGCTCGCCGTCGTCCCGGCCCCGGTGAAGGTGGAGCCGGCACAGCCGGCCCAGCCGCCCGCACCCACGGGGAAGAAGAAGCAAAAGAACGGTAGACGGTAGACGCCAGACGGGCCGTCTTCCGACCCGTCTTCCGCGTTAATCTTTCCCTCGGCATGATCCACTTCGAGGAAATCCTCGAAAAGGTCGAGGCGTACAACCCCAACTTCGACGAGGACCTGCTGCGCCGGGCCTACGTCTTCTCGGCCCGCGAGCACCGGGGCCAGGTCCGCCGCTCGGGCGAGCCCTATCTGGTCCATCCCCTCAACGTGGCTTCGATCCTGGCGGACCTGAAGGCCGACGACGTCTCCATCGTCGTGGGGCTGCTCCACGACGTGCTCGAGGACACCCTCACCTCGAAGGAGGCGATCGCCCAGCAGTTCGGCCCGGAGGTCGCCGAGCTCGTCGACGGCCTGACCAAGATCGGCAAGTTCTCGTACGTCTCGCGGGAAGAGGAGCAGGCCGAGACCTTCCGCAAGATGATCCTGGCGATGATCTCCGACCTTCGGGTCGTGATGGTCAAGCTCGCCGACCGCCTCCACAACATGCGCACGCTGGGATTTCTCCCCGAGGCCCGCCGGCGCGAGGTCGCCCGCGAGACGCTCGACATCTACGCCCCCATCGCGCACCGCCTCGGAATGGGAAGCGTCAAGGGAGAGCTCGAGGACCTCGCCTTCCTGTACCTCGAGCCCGAGGAGCACGAGCGGGTCGCGCGCGAGGTTGTGCGCCGCATGAAGGTCTCCGAGGCGATGACGGGGGAGATCCGGCGCCGGATCGAGGCGCGCCTGACCGACGCCGGGATCACCGCCGACGTGTCGAGCCGCATGAAGCGCTACTACTCGATCTGGCTGAAAATGAAGCGGACCGGCGTGGATGCGGCGCAGCTCTACGACATCCTCGCCTTCCGCATCGTCGTGTCCGAGACCAAGGACTGCTACGCCGCGCTGGGCATGATCCACCAGCTCTGGCGTCCGGTGCCCGGCCGCATCAAGGACTACATCGCGATGCCCAAGCCGAACTTCTACCAGTCGCTCCACACGACGGTGATCGGCGAGGCCGGACAGCCTTTCGAGATCCAGATCCGGACGCGGGAGATGGACCTGATCGCCGAGCGCGGAATCGCAGCCCACTGGAAGTACAAGGAGGGCCGCCTGGGTCCCCACGCCGACGACGCCCGCTTCCAGTGGCTGCGGCAGCTCGTGGACTGGCAGAGCGAGGTCTCGGATCCGCGCACAGTTCCTGTCCTCGCTCAAGGTGGACCTCTATCCCGACGAGGTCTACACCTTCACGCCCAAGGGCGAGGTGTTCGCGTTCCCGCGAGGGGCCACGCCGATCGACTTCGCCTATCGCGTGCACACGGACGTGGGCCACCGTTGCGTGGGCGCGCGGGTCAACGGAAAGCTCGTCCCGCTGCGTACGCCGCTCCAGAGCGGCGACATCATCGAGATCCTGACGGCCTCCAACCAGACGCCCTCAGCGGGACTGGCTGTCGTCGGTGGCCACCAGCCGGGCCCGGCACAAGATCCGCCACTTCATCCACGAGCGAGGAGAAGCGCCAGGCGGTCGAGCTCGGGCGCCGACTCCTCGAACGCGAGCTGAAGAAGTACAAGCGCACGATCAAGAAGCTGGACGCCGACGGCAGCCTGGGGCGCGAGCTTCCGACGTGGGGTTTCTCCAAGCCGGAAGACCTCTTCGCGGCGATCGGTTACGGGAAGCTCGCTCCCCGCACGGCCCTCGAGCGGTTCGTTCCCGCCGAGGAGCTCGCCCGCCCCGAAGGCGAGAAGAAGGAGTCGGCGGTGTCGCGCGTCGTGCGCAAGATCCTGCCGTTCGGGACGCCGGACATCGTCGTGGTCGGACACAACGACCTTCTCGCGACGCTGGCCAAGTGCTGCAATCCCGTGCCCGGCGAAAAGATCCTGGGATACGTCACGCGGGGACGCGGAGTCTCCGTGCACTCCGAGAGCTGCCCCAACGTGAAGAACCTGCTTTACGATCCGGGCCGCCAGATCGACGTGACCTGGGCGGGGGAGAAGAAGGCCTCGTACGCGATCGAGCTGGAAGTGGCCACCGAAGACCGGCCGGGCCTGCTCGCGGACGTGACGCAGGCGATCGCGGGCGAGGGCTCCAACATCCGCCGGATCGAGGCGCGCGTCGAGGAGACACGCGAGGCGACGGTCAGCGTCTCACTCGAAACGTCGGACTTGAAGCAACTGGAGAAAATCGTCGCCCGGATTCGCGCCATCGCCGGAGTCAAGGACGTCGTGCGGAAGTACAACGTTCCGAAAGCGGGGGAGAGGGAATAGGTCCCAGGTCTCAAGTCCAGGTCCCAGGAATGCGGGACTTGGGACTTGGGACCTGCGACTTGGGACGCGGCTACGCGGCCGGCTTCTTGCGCGGCGCCGGCTTCGTGACCTTGCCCGAGCGGATGCAGCGCGTGCACGCCTGCGCGCGGTGCGACACGCCGCCGACCATGGTGCGCACGGTCTTCAGGTTCAGGTGCCACTTGCGGTTGCTGACGTTGTGCGCGTGGCTGATGCGGTGCCCGCTCATCGGGATCTTTCCGCAGAAATGGCAGTGCTGAGCCATGATTTCCCTCGCTTGCGACCGTGAGGTCGAAAAAACCCGCGAAGCCTACATCGGTCACCGTTCGGAAGCAAGAAAAGAACGGCTGTCAGTGATCCTCCTCACAGTGTCGGACAGGCTTAACTCACTCAGCGCCCGCAGTTTCTCTTCGTTGTTTCCTTGACTAGAGAAAAACCTTTTGCTATTTTGACAACCAGCCGAAATAACCATAGGTCAAAGCCCGAAACCGTTTGAATTCTTTCGGTGGGGCGAAGCGTGCTGTTTAAGAAGACCAAGAATCTGGTAGGTCTGGATATCGGGTCCTCGGCGATCAAACTCGTCGAACTCAAGGACTCGAAAGGCGGGGGCTACCGACTCGTCAAGACGGGACTCGAGGCCCTTTCGCCCGAGGCCATCGTCGACGGGCGATCATGGACTCCTCCCTGGTCGTCGACACCATCAACCGCATCGTCTCCTCCCTGAAGGTCAAGCAACCCGGACTTCGCGAACCTCGCTGTCGGGCCACTCGGTCATCATCAAGAAGATCTCGCTGCCGGCCATGTCTCCGGAGGAGCTGGCCGAGTCGATCCGCTGGGAGGCCGAGCAGTACATTCCGTTCGACATCAACGACGTCAGCCTCGACTACGTCGTGCCTCGAGGGCGGGCGGCGGCGAGACGACATGGACGTGCTGCTGGTCGCCGTCAAGAGGGACAAGATCAACGACTACACCAGCGTCATCACCCAGGCGGGAAAGACGCCGGTCCTCGTGGACGTCGACGCCTTCGCCCTCCAGAACGCCTACGAGGCGAACTACGACGTGGACCCGGGCGAGGTCGTGGCGCTCGTCAACATCGGCGCCTGCGGTGACCAACATCAACGTCCTGCTCGCGGCGCCAAGACCGCTTTCTGGCGCGACATCTCCTTCGGCGGCAACCAGTTCACCGACGCCATCCAGAGCAGCTCATCCTCTCCTTCGACCAGGCCGAGGCGCTCAAGAGGGGCGAGAAATCGGGCGATCAGTCGATCCAGGACATCCTGCCCATCCTGCGTTCCGTCTCGGACGACCTCGCGCAGGAGCTGCAGAAGACGTTCGACTTCTTCCTCGCGACGACGTCGACGGAGCGGATCGACCAGCTCTTCATTTCCGGAGGATCCTCGCGGGTCGTCAACCTCGACACGCAGCTGAAGGAACGGTTCTCGATCCCGGTCGAGATCCTGAACCCGTTCCGCCAGATCGACATTGCGGGCGCGCCGGTCTCGGGCGAATGGCTCACCGACAACGCTCCCAGCCTGGCGGTCGCCGTCGGGCTCGCGATCCGGCACGTCGGGGATGAAGCGGCTTGATCAGGATCAACCTTCTCACCGAGGCCAGGGCGGCCGCCGCCAAGAAGAAGGGTCCGGCCCTTCCGACCGGGGCGAAGCTCAACAACCTCCTCCTGATCGGGGGCCTGGCCCTCGGCCTGATCTACATGGGGACGATGTTTCTGGTCCTGACCTCCAAGCGGCGCCACCTGGACGAGGAGATCGGAAAGGCGCGCGAGGAAGTCGCCCGCCTGAAGTCGATCATCGACGAGGTCAAAGGCTACGAAGACAAGAAGCGCAGCCTCGAGGCCAAGATCGCCCTCATCAACAACCTCAAGACGAACCAGAAGGGTCCCGTCCGTCTCATGGACGAGGTGTCCAAGGCGCTGCCCGACCTGGTCTGGCTGACCGACATGGTGGTGCAGGGACCTCAGGTGACGATGAAGGGCCGCACGCTCTCTCCCAATGCGGTGGCCACGTTCCTCGAGAACCTCAAGAAGAGCCCCTACTTCGCCGAGCCGGTCTTCAAGAACCTGGGCCGCGAGGCGGGCCCCCAGGGCATCTACGCCTGGGAGATGACCGTGACCTTCTCGCCTGGCAAGGCGGCCGGACCGGCGGGCACCACCGCCGCATCGGCGCCCGGAGCACCGACTCCGGCGCCGCGCGGAAAGCCGAGGACCTAGGCCATGGCCATGTTCGGCATCAACGTCGAAGAGAAGCCCTGGTACTACGCCCTGGGCGTGGGCGTGTTCATCGGCGCGCTGCTGGCCGGGGCCGTGCACTGGTTCTACTTCAAGCCGCTCCAGGAAGAGATCCAGAACAAGAAGACCGAGCTCGAGGGCCTCAACCAGGAGATCGCCAAGGGACGCGCGGCCGAGCGCAAGCTGGCCCAGTTCCGCGAAGAGGTCAAGCGGCTCGAGCTCGAGCTCTCCAAGCTCCTGCAGATTCTTCCGTCCAAGCGCAATACCGAGGAGCTGATCAAGCGGATCGAGACGCTGACCCGGCAGGGCGACTTCACGCTGAAGAAGTTCACGCCGGGCGAGTTCGTGCAGAAGGAGTTCTATGCGGAGTGGCCGATCGACATCCAGGTCGAGGGGACGTACCACAACCTGGCCCTGTTCTTCGATCGCATGAGCCGCTTCTCCCGCATCGTCAACGTCGAGGACATGAACATCAAGGGCCTGGACAACGTCCCGGGCAAGTCCATCGCGTCGAACTTCGTCGCGAAGACGTTCATCTATACGGGCGACGAGGCCACTGCCCCGGGTGCAGGTGCTCCCGGTCAACCGGCACCCAACGCGCCACGCGGAAAGGCCGCCGCCAACGCCGAGACGCTCAAGTCACGGGCCGAAGGGCGAGGGGTCGAATGAAACGCGTGGCCGTCTTCGTCTTCCTCTGCGCTGCCGCCGCAACGGCCCGGGCGCAGGCTCCGGCCGCGCAGGCGACGCCGGCCCCGACGCCGCCGGCCGTCATCGCCCCCGTGCCCGAGAGCCCGGGTCAGGGTCTCCTCGATCAGGACGAGTCGTCCATGCAGGGCCGGTCCTACTCGTACGATCCCGCCGGCCGTCGGGATCCGTTCCGCTCGCTGCTCGTGCGCGAGCAGAACCGGGGCGGCGTCGAGCGTCCCCCGGGCATCGCCGGGATCTCGATCGACGATCTCGTCGTGCACGGAATCTGGAAGACCAAGGCCGGCTACGTCGCCCAGATCCGGGCGACCGACAACAAGAGCTATCTCATCCGCGCGGGCGATCTGCTTTACGACGGGGAAGTCACACGCGTCGGGCCCAACGAGGTTTCGTTCCGGCAGAACCTCAACGACCCGCAGAGCGTGAAGCCGTTTCGGGAAGTGACCAAGCAGCTCAACGCGACGGTCAAGCAGTGACGACTCGGGACAACCGGCTTTTCCGCGCGACGGGAGGAACGATGCGAATCGCAGTCAGGGCAACCGCGACGGCCACGGCGCTCGCGCTGGCATGGGCAGCCGCCGTGGGCTGCTCCTCATCGAGAGGCAAGGGCGCGCCGAGCGCCGCGGATGTCGCCGCGGCCTCCACGACTCCGGCCCCCGCCTCCAACAGCTCGACCGCCCCCGCCGCCACGGCGAAGATCACCCAGGCCGCGCTCAATCAGGACGCCGACGGCGCCCGCGTCGTTTTCTCGGCCAACGCGCCGCTGCTCTACACCTCCTACGAGCCCCGTCCGGACCTGCTGATCGTGGATCTGCGCGACGCAACGCCGGCCGCGTCCTTCGTCATACCGAAGGCGACCGGCGGCATCGTCGAGTCGATCAAGATCGAGGAGCTCGACGAGCTCGGAAAACGCATCACCCGTCTCTCCATCGCCCACCGCGCCGATGCCAAGGTCGACGTGCGCTCGGTCGGCCAGGGACTGGCCGTCGCCTTCAGCGAGACGACCGCCGTCGCCTCCACCGAGGCCGAGAGCCCGGCGGATCCCGCGCCGGCCCGCGAAGAAACGCCCGCTCCGGCCCCCACCGCGGTCGCCAGCGCGCCGCTACCGGAGCCGCCCGCCCGCGATCACGGCGTCGGTGGCACCGGCTCCGGCCGCCCGCGGCGAGATGGCCCACGCCCTCGAGAAGGTCGCCGCCTCCGCGGCCGACGGGCACGTTGCCGTGACGCTGCAGGGAGACGGCTGGTTCGCCCCGAAGGATTTCGTCCTGTCGAACCCGCCGCGCGTCGTCGTCGATTTGCCCGGCGTGAAAAACGAAGTCAAGCAGCGCTCCATCGCGGTCAGCGGCGATCTCGTCACCCGCGTTCGGGTTTCGCAGTTCGCGACGTCGCCGGAATTCGTCACGCGCGTCGTCGTGGACCTCGCGCGGCCCGTGCCGCACGCTCTGTCGGTCGACGGCGAGCGCCTGGCCGTCCTCGTTGGTGAGAACCTGTCGATCGCTTCGACGGCGCCGGCCCCCGCTCCGGCGCACGTCGAGGCGGCTTCCCCCTCGACCACCTCTCTCGCGGTGGCTCCGGAGCCCGCGCCGGCGCCTCCGGCCGTCCATGAAGAGGCGCCGGTGTCCGTGGCGGCCGCGGCCGGCCCCGCCGAAGAGCCGGCGCACGTTGCGCAGGCCCCGGCTCCGCCTCCCGCGGCCGTGACCCCGGCGGTGTCCGAGCCGGCGAAGGTCGAGCCCCCGACGGTCGAGCCCGCGAAGGTCGAACCCGCGAAGGTCGAACCCGCGAAGGTCGAACCCGCCAAGATCGAACCGGCCAGGGCCGAGCCCGCCGTCGATAAGTCCGTTCCGCCGCCGGCGCCGCCGCCGCCAGCCGTCGAGACCAAGGTCGCAACCGCTCCGCCCGCGCCGCCGCCCGCGGCTCCGTCGAAGCCGGCTCCGGCGCCCGCGCGGCCGAAGTCTTCCCGCGGCGACGCGCTCTTCGAAGCCGCCGCCGCCCAGCTCGACCAGGACCAGGCGTCGCAGCCCGCCGGCGGAGGCTCGGCCTACCGCTCGCGCACCATTTCGGAAGCGCCGACGCAGTTCACCGGCGAGCCGATTTCGCTCGACCTCAAAGACGCCGACATCAAGGACGTCTTCCGCACGATCTCCCAGTTGACGGGTCTGAACATCGTCATCGACCCCGAGGTCCGCGGAACCGTCACGGTCCAGCTCGAGGACGTGCCCTGGGACCAGGCTCTCGACCTGATCCTCAAGCAGAACAGCCTGGGCTACGTGCTCGAGAACAACATCATGCGCATCGCGACGACCGCCAAGCTCCAGGCCGAGGAAGGCGACCGCGCGCGGCTCGCGGAGGCCCGGCAGGCGGCCGAGCCCACGCGCACCGTCATCAAGAAGCTCTCGTACGCGAAGGCGAGCGAGATCGTGCCGACGCTCCAGAGCGTCATGTCCAAGCGGGGCTCGATCGTCGTGGACCAGCGCACGAACACCCTGATCATCCGCGAGATCCCGACCTATCTGCCGGCGGTCCTGCAGCTGATCGACAACCTCGACACCGCGACGCCGCAGGTCGTCATCGAGTCGCGGATCGTCGAAACGACGAAGAGCCTCGGCCGCAGCCTCGGCATCAACTGGTCGGTGCGCGGCAAGGCCGACGTCGACCACGGAAACACGACCAACCTGATCTTCCCGAACACGGTCGACGCGGGCCTCAACGTCGGTCTCGGGAACGGCCCAACAGTGGCGTCCCTGGTGCTGGGCAACATCCTCAACACCTTCAACCTGGATGTCGCCCTGACCGCGGCCGAGAACCAGGGCCTCCTGAAAATCATCTCCTCGCCCAAGGTCACGTCGCTGACCAACACCGCCGCCCTGATCCAGTCGGGTGTGCAGATCCCCGTCCAGACCACGGTCAACAACACGACGACCGTCATCTACGTGGACGCGACCCTCAAGCTCGACGTCACGCCGCAGATCACGGCGGAGGGGACGATCCTGCTGACCGTCAACGTGACCAAGCGCGAGCCGGCGGTCGCTCTGAACCTGTCGCTGGGCCAGAACGTGCCTCTGACGATCCGCGAGTATCGCGGGCAGGTCCTCGTCAAGGACGGCGGCACGACCGTCATCGGCGGGATCTTCCAGATCAACGACCAGGACCAGAACAACATGATCCCGGGACTCTGGAAGATCCCGGTGCTGGGCAACCTCTTCCGCAACAAGACGCGCACCGAGAAGCACGACGAACTGCTCATATTCATCACGCCCCGGATTCTCAGGTCGTAAGGGGGACGGGAACATGAAGACGAAGATCCTCATCGGTGTCGTTCTGGCGGGCGCCCTCGCGCTCGGGAGCGGCTGCACCAACAATGAAGGTCAAACGGAAGCGCCGGTGTTCATCACCGTCAGCATGGACCTCCAGCCGGGGTTCATCAACGTCGGCGTCGCCGCTCCGGTGCAAATCGACACGATCAACTTGAATTCGAGCCTGAAGAATCCGACCGCCTCGGACCCCCAGGGATTCGCCGACACGCAGATCAACAGCTACACGGTGACGTTCACCCGGACCGACGGCGGCACGCTCGTTCCGCCGCCGCAGACGTTCGGCGCCGGCATCGTGGTTCCCTCCGGCGGCACCGCCTCGTTGTCGAACTTTCCCGTTCTCTATGCCTCGGCGCTCCAGCAGTCGCCCTTCGACCAGCTGCTGCCGTTCAACGGCGGCATCGACCGGGAGACGGGTAAGAACGAGATTGACACCACCTTCCACATCACGTTCTTCGGCAACACGGTCTCGGGCCAGCGCGTGCAGAGCGAGACCGCCAGCGGAATCCTCATCTTCAACTTCTCAGGGTTCGCCGGGTCCGCGCAAGCGGCCCGTTAAGGGGGATCCATGCGCCGGATAGCCATCGCACTGACACTGGTCGTCGCCGCCCTCGGGCTGAAGGCCTGCGCGGCGGACGCGCCGTCGGCCCCGAAGCCCCAGCCGGGCGGTGGCGGAAGCGCGCTGCAGATCCAGCTCTTCACCAACGACGCCAATCCCAAGGCCGGAACCTGCACGCTGATCGAGGCGATCGTGACCCTGAACGGGACCCCGGTTCCCGACGGAACGGGGGTCAACTTCTCCTCGGACTTCGGGAGCTTCTCGCAGAACGGCCTGCCCCTGGTCACGGTGGCCACGCAGGGCGGAGCGGCCAACACGGCGCTGTGCGGCCCCGGGGCCGGCTCGGCCAAGGTGAAGGCGACGGCGACGGTCGGGGGTCAAACGGGATCCGCGACTCTGACGGTCGTTTTCCAGCCCAGCTCGAGCACGCTGCCGTTCGTGTCCTCGTGCAGCCCGAGCTTCGGCTCCAAGGCGGGCGGCACGATACTGACTCTCAACGGTGGCCGCTTCTTCGGCACGACGTCGACGACGCGAGTCCAGTTCACCGTCAACGGAGTCACAAAGGACGGAATCGTCCAGTCCGTCTCGTCCAGCCAGGTCGTCGTGCAGACGCCGGGATTCCCGGAGTTCCAGTCGCCGGGGCTTCTGGCGGCGATCACCCTGACCTTCGGCACCAACCAGCCGCAGCCCGCCGTGCTGTCCCTGCCGAACTGCTTCGCATACGGCACCGCCGATGCCGGCACCCCGACGGTCGCCTCGGTCCTGCCGGCGTCGGGCACGAACGAGGGCAATACCCGCGTGACGATCATGGGCTCCGGCTTCGCGAGCTCCGGTGTCCAGGTCTTCTTCGGAATCGTCGAAGCCAATGTCGTCTCCGTGAGCTTCAACCAGATCGTGGCGCTCTCCCCGCTGGCCACTTCCAACAACGGCAACCTGAATGCCACGGTCGACGTCACGGTCCGCAACGTCGCGTCGGGCGCCGTGTCACCCGCTGGCGTGACCTACACCTACACCGAGCCGATCCTGGTCACGGCCGTGAACAACAATGTCCAGCCGATCGCAGGCCCGTTCAAGCCGGTCACGATCTTCGGTCGGGGCTTCCAGGCGCCGGTGGCGGTCACCCTGGCCAACGTCGTTGCCTTCGTGCAGAGCGTGAGCGCGACCGAGGTCGTCGTGGTTCCGGCTGTCCCGCTGGCCGCGAACTGCGCCACCATCACGGGACCGATCACGGTGACGAACATCAACACGGGGAGCACGGCAAACACGAGCTTCTCGTTCACCTACCAGGGGATCCCGCCGCAAATCAACTCGCTCTCGGTCAACCACGGACCCCCGGGGACCCCGGTGACCATCAATGGTCTCCAACTGCCTCAGAACAGGACCGACGCCCAGGTCACGTTTGGAGGCGTGCCCGCCAACGTCAACTCGTCGACGCTGACGCAGATGGTGGTGGAGGTGCCGGCGACCGTGCTGCCCCCGCCCGTCTGTGTGCCGCCCAATAACCCCGGAGACAACCAGGTGGTCGCGGTCGTGGACATCACGGTGACGGATCGAGCGTCCGGATGCAGCGTGACGCTCCCGGCGGCCTTCTCGCTGGAACTGGGGTGCGTAGCCCCAGCTCCATAACCGAAGGACGGATCGCCGCCCCCTCCGGGGGGCGGCGCTTCGCGTTGCATCGTGGCTGAGCAGAACGCCGAAGCCCGCATCCGCGATCTCGAGCGGAGACTGGATCTCGACCCCGGCTCGCGGCTCTTCGTGTCGCTGGCCGAGGAGTACCGCAAGATCGGCCGCCTTCGCGACGCCCTCTCGGCGCTCCAGAAGGGGCTTCTCGCGCACCCCGGCTACGTGGCGGCGCAGGTCGCGCTGGGCCGCGTCTACGTCGAGGCCAAGCAGACGACCGACGCCATCGCGACGTTCACGAAGGTCCTGTCGGCGGATCCGGGGAATCTCGTGGCCGCCAAGTCGCTCGCGGACATCCACCTGGACCGGGGCGACAAGCTCGAGTCGCTGAAGAAGTACAAGCTCTATCGGGCCCTCTCGGGGGACCGGAAGGTCGACGGCATCATCGCCGAGCTCGAGCCCCAGGTGGAGCCCAAGCCCCTCACTCCACTGCGCAAGTGGATGGCTCCCGCGGAGCCCCTCCCGCCGCCGCCGAGCTTCCAGGACACCGACAAGAGCCGGCGGCGCCCGACCCGGATGCCGGGAGCGATGCCTCCGCCGCCGATGGACGAGCCCTTCGAGATCACGCCGCTGTCGTTCGAGCCGGGAGAGGATTCGGGCAAGTCCGGCCTCCAGGAAAGCGAGGGGCCGTTCCTCGTTCCGACACGCGACGCGATGATCGCCTCGCCGCCGAGGCCCGAGCCTCCGGCGCCGAAGGCGGAGGCCGCGCCTCCGGTTCCCGCTCCTCCGGCGGCGACGCCCGAAGCCTCGCCAACCGCTTCCGAGGCGGAGGCGGTCACACGAGTCATCGACGTTGCCGCGCTGGCCGTGAGCCCGGCGCCGCCGGATGCTCCCGCGGCTGCGTCGCCCGCGGCCGAGGCCGGGACCGAAGAACCTCCGCCCGCCGCCTCGCCCGTCGAGACGGTCGCCGCAGTGGTTCCTTCTCTTGCCGCGGTCGCGGCGGAGGTGGCGCCCGCCGCCTCGGAGGCGGTGGACGCCGCCCCTGCACCGGCCTCCGACGAGCCGGGAGCGCCGACCGGCCGCGCGCTGGCCGATCTCTATTACGCCCAGGGTCACTTCGCGGAGGCTCTCCAGATCTACGACGACCTGGTCAGCCGCAATCCCTTCGACGAGGATCTCCAGCGCATGCGCCGCGACGCGGAGGCCCGGCTGCTTCCGGCGGGCGCGACGCCGGCCGCCGCTTCGCCGGATCCGGCGCTGGAGAGGCGCCTGGCTCGCATACGGGCGCTCAAGGGCTGGCTCTCCCAGGTCCAGGGCCGGGTGATCCAGAGCCCTCGTCCGTGACATCATCCGAAGATAAATGAACGTCTTCCAGGACATCCTCCGCCGGGTCGCGGAGCGCGTCGAGGGCACGCGCGCCGTGTCCCTGGTCGGAGTCGACGGGATCGCGATCGACTCCTATGTCTCCTCCGAAGGCCTCCCGATGGACTCTCTGGCGGCCGAGTCCGGGGCCATCGTCAAGGCCGCCCACTCCGCGCAGGCCCTGACGGATCACGGACCGCTGCAGCAGCTCACGCTCGCCTCCGAACGCGCCGCGACGATCCTCTGCCGGGTGACGGAGGAGTATTATCTGCTCCTCCTGCTGGCCCGCGACGGTAACTTCGGCCGGGGCCGCTTCGAGCTCCGGAAGGCCGCGGCCGTGCTGGAGAAGGAGCTGCTGTAAAGGATGCTGTCGCTCAAGGAAATCCGGGAGCTGATCGACCTGGTGACTGAGAGGGGCCTCGCCGGCCTCGAGATCGAGCGCGCCGGCTTCCGCCTGCGAATCGACGGCCGCCGCAACGTTTCGGAAGCGCCCGCGATGTCCGCAGTCGCGATACCGGTGACCGCGGCCCCCCAGGCGCCGCCCCCGGTCGCCGCGGGAACGGAGGCCGCGGCGCCGCTGCCCGAAGAAAACGTCCACGTCATCACGTCTCCCATCGTCGGAACCTTCTATCGCTCGGCCTCGCCGGAGGCGGATCCCTTCGCCCAGGTCGGCGAGCGGATCGCCAAGGGCAAGATCCTCTGCATCATCGAGTCGATGAAGCTGATGAACGAGATCGAGTCGGACGTCGAGGGCGAGGTCGTGGCGGTCTATCCCCGCAACGGGCAGCCCGTCGAGTACGGGGAGAAGCTCTTCGCGATCCGCCTCGCGGCGTAGCCGCCGGACGCGGAATGTTCAAGAAAATCCTCATCGCCAACCGGGGCGAAATCGCTCTCCGCGTCATCTCCGCCTGCCGCGAGCTCGGGATCAAGACCGTCGCGATCTACAGCGAGGCGGACCGCGACGCGCTCCACGTGCGCTACGCCGACGAGGACGTCTGCGTCGGTCCCTATCCGTCGTCGGCGTCCTACCTGAACATCTCCTCCATCGTCTCGGCCGCCGAGATCACGGAGGCCGACGCAATCCATCCGGGGTACGGATTCCTGTCGGAGAACGCGTACTTCGCCGAAATCCTCCACGACTGCAACATCGCCTTCATCGGGCCGTCTCCGGAGGCCATCCGCAAGATGGGCGACAAGTCGCTGGCGCGGCGCACGGTGGCCGCGGCCGGGGTTCCGACGGTCCCGGGCTCGCCGGGACCTCTCGACTCGGTCGACGACGCCCTCGCGTTCGCCACGAAGGCGGGCTACCCGGTGATCCTGAAGGCCTCGGCCGGGGGCGGGGGCCGCGGGATGCGCGTCGCCCGCGACGAGCGCGAGCTCGCGGGCGCCTACGACACCGCCCGCGCCGAGGCCGAGAAGGCGTTCGGGAACTCCGAGGTCTATCTCGAGAAGTACATCGAGAATCCGCGGCACGTGGAGTTCCAGGTCTTCGGCGACTCCCGCGGCACGATCCGCCACCTCGGCGAGCGCGAGTGCTCGATCCAGAGACGCCATCAGAAGCTCATCGAGGAGGCGCCTTCGGCCGTCCTGGACGAGGACCTGCGCCGGCGAATGGGAGAGGCGGCGATCGCGGCGGCGCGCTCGGTGGCGTACACCAACGCCGGAACCGTCGAGTTCCTGCTCGACGGCGACGGGAAGTTCTACTTCATGGAGATGAACACGCGGCTCCAGGTCGAACATCCGATCACCGAAGAGGTCACCGCCCTGGATCTCGTCAAGGAGCAGATCGCCGTGGCCGCGGGTGCGCCCCTTTCGTTCGGCGACCGCGACACGACGCCGAGGGGTCACGCGATCGAGTTCCGGATCAACGCCGAGGATCCCGTCACGTTCAAGCCGTCGCCGGGACGGATCGTGGCCTTTCACCCTCCGGGCGGCCTGGGAGTCCGGGTCGACACGGCGGCCTACCAGGGGTACGTCATTCCGCCTCACTACGACTCGCTCATCGCCAAGCTCATCGTGTGGGGCCGAGACCGCGACGAGGCCATCGGGCGGGGGCGCCGGGCCCTCGACTTCTTCGTCATCGAGGGCGTCCAGACCACGATCCCGCTGCACCGGCGCATCCTCGACGAGTCCGACTTCATCGGCGGACGTCTTTCGACCCGATTCATGGAGCGCTTCGCCGCCTCGGCGTGAGCCGGCCGCAAGCGCGTCTCCCGGCCGTGCTCCTTCGACTCCCTCCCGTGTACGCGATTACCGGCGACGCCGGGGGAGCCGCTCCCGACGTGACGGATCTCGCCCGCCGCCTCCTCTCCGTCGGCGTGCGCTGTCTCCAGCTCCGCGAGAAGTCCGCGCCGGATCGAGGGCTGCTCGCGGCGGCCGACGCGATCGGGTCGGCCGCTCGCGAACGCGGCGCGTTGTTCTTCGTCAACGATCGCGTGGACGTCGCGCGCCTGGCCGGCGCCGGCGTCCACCTCGGAGAGGAAGACCTTCCTCCCGGCGCGGCGAGGGCCGTGCTCGGGCCGGACGCGGCGATCGGAATCTCCACCCACGATCTCGCCGCGGCGCGGCGGGCCTTCGCCGACGTCGAAGTCGACTACGTTGCGTTCGGACCGGTATTCGAGAGCGCGACGAAAACCGTTCGGCGCGCCCTCGGCCTCGACGCGCTGGCGAAGGTCGCCGCCGAGAAGACCAAGCCCCTCGTCGCGATCGGAGGCATCGCGCCGGCGCACCTGGACGCCGTGTGGGACGCCGGGGCCGACTCGGCGGCCATGATCGGCGGACTCCTCTCGGGCGGCCGCGTGGAGGAGAACACGCGCCACGCTCTCGACCGCGCCCGCCGGCGGCGGCGGCCGGGCCGGATCTACCTGGTCGGATTCATGGCCAGCGGCAAGACCTCGGTGGGCCGACGGCTGGCGGAGCGTCTCGGGCTGCCGTTCGTCGACCTCGACACCGAGATCGAGCGGGCGTCGGGGAGGACGATCCGTGCCCTCTTCGAGGAGTCGGGGGAAGCCGCGTTCCGGGAGCGCGAGGCCGAGTTCCTGGAAGGAACCTCCTCGCTGCCGGCCGCCGTGGTGGCCACCGGCGGGGGGTGCTTCGTCCAGGAGAGAAACCGCCGGACGATTGCCCGGCTGGGCCTTTCGGTGCTGCTCGACACGCCCCTTTCGACGGTGCGCGCGCGCCTTTCGGGAAAGACCGATCGGCCTCTCTTCCGGAGCGTCGAACAGCTGGCCGGGCTCTTCG
Organism: uncultured Acidobacteriota bacterium; assembly: GCA_963733815.1. Lineage (GTDB taxonomy): Bacteria > Acidobacteriota > Thermoanaerobaculia > UBA5066 > Gp7-AA6 > DAHUXD01. The sequence goes on from CAVTEG010000009.1 coordinate 750,140, forward strand.
CCGAGCGCGCTCCCTTCTATAGAATGGCGTCCGTTCACGTGAATTTGAACGGCGCCGAATCGGTCGAGGAGACGGCCGACCGTGTGCTCGCGGCTCTCGAGGATTTGGAAACGATCCCGGCCTGACGGAGGGCCATGCGGTACCTGATTCTCTCGGACATTCATTCCAACGACGAAGCTCTGGCCGCCGTGCTCGCCCGAGTCCGGCGCAAGCGATTCGACCGCGTCGTCGTGCTCGGCGACTTTGTCGGGTACGGCGCCAGCCCCAACCAGGTCATCGACCGGATCCGCGCCCTGCGCAAGGAGAAAGTCATGATCCGGGGCAACCACGACAAGGTGGTCTGCGGGCTGGAATCCGGAGATCTCTTCAACCCCGTCGCCCTGAAGGCGGCGCGGTGGACGACCGAGAAGCTCACGCCGCGCAACCGCAAGTTCCTCGAGTCTCTCCCCATCGGGCCTCGGGCCGTCGAGGGCGCCTTCGCCATCTGTCACGGCTCGCCCCGCGACGAGGACGCGTACATCTTCACCGACTACGACGCGTACCTGAATTTCCGCGAGATGTCCGACAGCGTCTGCTTCTTCGGGCACAGCCACATCCCCTGCGTCTTCACGCTGGAGGAGCACGGCATTCTCGTCGAGCTCGTGAAGGACGGTCGCGTCAAGTACCCGCTGGAGGAAGGACGACGCTATCTGATCAACCCCGGCTCGATCGGCCAGCCGCGCGATCGCAACGCCGCGGCGGCCTACGCGATTTACGACGCGGAGGCGCGCGTCGTGCACTTCGATCGCGTGCCGTACGCGGCCGAGAAGACCCGCGAGAAGATCCACCGGGCCGGCCTGCCGCACATCCTCGGGGATCGGCTGCTCGTGGGCGCTTAGGAAAAGAGTCTCCGCTCTCCGCTCTCGGCTCTCAAGACCTATAATCCGACGCAATTCGAGAAAGGTGGGGAGTGCGTCGGACTCTTTGCGCGCTATGCGCGCTTTTTCTTTCGGCGGCAGGGTGCACGAAGCCGGGCCCGGCGCCGACGACCGCAGCGGTGCCGCCGGCATCCGCCGCCAGCCCGCCGCCGACTCCCGCGCCGACGCCGATCGAGCCCCGGCGCGCCACGCTCGCCGAGGTCGAGCCCGCGCTCCTGGCGATGGAGGACCGGCGCGCTCTCGACGAGGCCGCGATCGCGGCCACTGCCTCTTCTCCGGACGCGGCGCTTCGCGCGCGCACGGCCCTCGCGATCGGGCGAATCGGGGATCCCAAGGGAGGGACGGTCCTTGCACGCCTCCTCGCCGACCCGGATCCGGCGACGCGGAAGAGCGCGGCCTTTGCCGCGGGTCTGCTCCGCGAGCCTTCGCTCGTCGGCGATCTTTCCCGGGGCCTTTCGGATGCCGATCCGGAGTTCGCCGCCCGGGCCGCGTGGTCTCTGGGGTTCGTCGAGCAGAAGGCGGGGGAGTCGGCGCTTCTGGCGGCGCTTCCGAAAGCCGCGGGGTCGGAGCGGCGGGCCGCAATCGTGCGCGCGCTGTGGCGCTATCCCACGCCCGAAACCGCCGCCGCCGCCGCATCGCTGGCCACGGACCCGGATCCCGCCGTCCGGGCGGCGGCTCTCTATGCGTTGTCCCGCCGGCCCCAGGAGTCTTCGCTCGGAATCCTGACCGCCTGCCTCAAGGATCCCGACGCCAACGCCGCGGCGCTCTGCGCGCGCGGCCTCGGCATCCTCGGAAAGCCGGAGTCGATCGCGCCTCTCGCCGATACAGTCGAAGGCCGGAGAGTGCCGGTGACCGTCAACGGGATGCTGGCGCTGGCCGTGATCGTGGAGAAGAACCCGACCGCGGCAAGGCCGTCGACCCTGGGAAGCCGCGCCCTGGTCTTGGCGGGGGATTCCAATCCCAACGTCGCGGTCTCCGCGCTGGCGCTGCTGGCCTGGTGGACCGACGACTACGACGTCTTCCGGCGCCTCTGGAGCATCGCCACGACGGGTCTGGGACGCCGCCGCCAGGTGGCTCTGGAGTCGCTGATGAAAGGGCTCGGCGCGAAGGCGGAGCTTCTCGCCAGCACCGCCGCCAAGGACCCCGATCCTTTCATCCGGGCGGCCGTCGCGGACGCGGCGTCGAGCTTCCCCGGGGAGGGCGCGAACGTGCTGCGCGAGGTCCTCTTCAAGGATCCGTCGCCCGTCGTCCGTTATCGAGTGGTAGCGAGTCTGAAGACCCCGGCCGAGGTCGAGGCCAGCCGAGGCATCCTGCGCGACGCGCTGGCGGATTCCGACGCGGGCGTGCGGGCCGGAGCGCTCGACGCCCTCGGCCAGCTCAAGACGCCGGAGGTCCTTCCGATCCTCCGCGAGGCGGTCGAGAAGTCCTACGCGGATTCCGCGCCCGACGTCCCTCTTGCGGCGATCGGAGCCGCCGAAGAGCAGGCTCCGGCGGCACAAGCGCGCGCGGTCGTGGAGGCCGCGTACAAGCATCCGTCGGTCCTCGTCTCGCGGCTGGCGGCGCGCTCCCTCGTGACGAAGTTCCAGGCCGACCCGGCGGCGTTCCCGCTCCGCACGTATCCCGGGCTGCCCTCGACGTCCGACTACGCGGCGCTCCTGATCGAGGCGCGGAAGCCCTGGACCGCGAGCATCTCGACTTCCCGCGGTGTCTTCCGCGTCAAACTCGCGGGTGCCGAGGCGCCGATGACCGTGATGAACTTCGTGACTCTGGCGCGCAAGGGCTACTTCGACGGAGCGCCGATCCACCGCGTGGTTCCGAATTTCGTGGTCCAGGACGGCGATCCGACCGGCACGGGCAACGGCGGCCCGGGCTACGAGATCCGCGACGAGATCAACATGCTTCCCTACGCCGAAGGAGCCGTCGGCATGGCCCTGTCGGGACCCGACACGGGGGGAAGCCAGTGGTTCGCGACGCAATCGCCCCAGCCGCACTTGGACGGCGGCTATACCGTGCTCGGACAGGTGACGCAGGGGATGGACGTGATTTATCGGATCGAGCAGGACGACCGCATCGTCAAGATCACGCTGGGGACGGAAAGCTAGAGATGTACGCGCTGGCGCGGGTCATCCAGTTCTTGGGCCTGGTCGTCGCCGGGTCGGCGCTCTTCGTGGGCTTCCTGGGTCACGACGCCCGCCGCGAGCTGCTGGTTCTGGGAATCGGCGCCGGCCTCTTCTTCGCGGGGCGGGGCTTGGAGAGGGGATTCCGATGAACGCCGGCGTCGTGCTGTCCACGCGCGAGCTGCCGGAGCCGTTCGACACGCTGCGCGCCGATTTCGAGGTTCGCGTCCTGGGTTACAGCCCGTCGGCGCTGGAGCTCGCCACGGAGGTGGCCGGTGTCGACGCGCTCGTCTGCCTGGTCGACGACCAGGTGACGGCACCGGTCATCGCCGCGGGCGAGAGCCTCAAGGTCATCGCGAGCTACGCCGTCGGCGTAAACCAGATCGACCGCGCGGCGGCCGCCGCCAGGGGCATCTGGGTGACGAACACGCCCAACGTGCTGACCGACGCCACCGCGGATCTGACCCTGGCAATGCTGCTCGCCCTTTCGCGACGAATCATCGAAGGGGACCGCCTCGTGCGGGCGGGCGCATTCGCCGGCTGGGCGCCGGACCTGCTCCTGGGCCGCGACCTGAAGGGAAAGGTCTTCGGGATCGTGGGCCCGGGCCGGATCGGAAAGGCCGTGGCCCGCAGGGCCAAGGCCTTCGGCATGACGGTCATCGCCACCGGCCGCACCGCGCGCGACGAGAAGGATCCCGACGATCCGCCGCGCGTGTCCTTCGACGAGCTGCTCCGCCGGTCCGACGTCGTGTCGATGCACGTCCCGCTGTCGGAAGAGACGCGCCACCTCATCAACGCCGAGACGCTGGCCAGGATGAAGCCGGGCAGCCTGCTGCTCAACACGTCGCGGGGGCCGGTCGTGGACGAGCTGGCGTTGACGCGGGCCCTGGAGACCGGGCCGATTGCCGGCGCCGGTCTCGACGTCTTCGAGAACGAGCCCGCGATCACGCCGGCGCTGCTCGACGACGACCGGGTCGTGCTGATGCCGCACGCCGGCAGTGCCACCGTCGAGACCCGGCGGGAGATGGCGAGGATGGTCGTCGAGGACGTTCGCCGGGTCCTGTCGGGAGAGAAGCCCCTGCGGCCCGTGCCGCCGGAAGGAGCCCGCCGATGACGCGCAAGAGCTCGTTTTCCTCCATCGACGCCGCGGCCGACGGGCTGCTGCGAAAGATGGCCCGAGGAGACAACGCCCTGGCGTGGCTCCAGGCGCGATGGGGACGCATCGTCGGGGAACCGCTCTCGCGAAAGATCGAGCCGACCGCGCTTCACGGCCGCCGGCTCACGGTGTCTCTGCTGGACCCCGCCTGGAGGAAGCCGGTCGAAGCGGCGCTCGACGAACTCGAACGAAAGCTCGCGAGCGAAATGCCGGAGGTCCGGCCCCGGGTCACGCTGAAGTAGCTGACCGGCTTTATCTACGCGTACAGCCCCCGCACCATCGTGTCGTGCGCGACGCGGGAGATCCCGAGCATGTAGGCGGCGATGCGGTGGCTCACGCCGTACTTCTCAGCCATCTGGGCGACGTCCTTGAACGACTGGACCATGATGTCTTCGAGCCGCTCGTTGACCTCGCTCTCGCGCCAGAAAAACCCGGCGCGGTCCTGCACCCATTCGAAATAGGAGACTGTGACCCCGCCGGCGTTGGCGAGGATGTCGGGCACCACCAGCACACCCTTGGCGTTCAGGATCTCGTCGGCCCGCTGCGTGGTCGGACCGTTGGCGCCCTCCACGATGATCTTCGCCTTGATGTTGCCGGCGTTCTTCTGACGGATCTGGTTCTCGTTGGCGGCGGGAATCAGGATGTCGCAGTCGAGCTCGAGGAGGGCCTCGTTGGTGACCGTCTCCGTGCCCGGAAATCCCTTGAGCGTCCGGTTCTTCTCGTAGTGCGCGACCACGGCGGGGACGTCGAGACCCGCCGCGCTGAGGATGCCGCCCTGGATGTCCGAGACCGCGAGGACTCTGGCTCCCGCCTCGTGGCACATGCGTGCGGCGATCGAGCCGACGTTGCCGAATCCCTGAACGACGACGCGGCTGCCCTTGAGCGTGAAGCCCTTCAGCGGTGCGGCCTCGCGCGCGATCAGCATCAAGCCCCGTCCCGTCGCCTCCACACGTCCGCGCGAACCGCCCAGCGATAGCGGCTTGCCCGTGACGACGGAGGTCACCGTGTGCCGCGCGTGCATGGAGTACGTGTCCATGACCCAGGCCATAGTCTGGGGATTCGTGCCCATGTCCGGCGCCGGGACGTCCTTCTCGGGACCGAACTGGTCCATCAGCTCGGCCGTGTAGCGCCGTGTGATCCGCTCCAGCTCGGCCCGCGAAAGGCTCTGCGGATCGCAGATGACGCCTCCCTTGGCGCCTCCAAACGGAATGTTGACGACCGCGCACTTCCAGGTCATCCACGCCGCGAGCGCCCGGACCTCGTCGAGGGTGACGTTCTTGTCGAAGCGGATGCCGCCCTTGCCGGGGCCGCGGGCGATGTTGTGCAGGACGCGGTAGCCGATGAAGACTTCGATCCGTCCGTCGTCCATGGCGACCGGGATGGAGACCTTGGTTTCCCGGACCGGCTCGCGGAGGACCTTGTAGAGACCCGGATCCAGGCCCAGTTTCTGTGCCGCCAGGTCGAATCGGGACATCATTTCTTCAAAGGGGCTGGCGGAATCGGTCCCCTGGGGATGGGAACCGATCGTCGGAAACTGGGGCTCGGCGATCGAACTCATGGCAGTCTCCCGGTAAAGCGGGCCCGCTCCACTAAAATGCCGGGGAATCTTAGCACCGGGCTCCGCGAACCCGGGCGGTGGGAGACGATGGAAGCCCGAGATCAGGGGTCGGCCGAAGGGGGGCTCGATGACGGGGAGATCGTTCGCCGGATCCTCGCGGGGGAGGACTCCCTCTTCGAGACGCTCGTCCGGCGTTACCAGGTGCGCGTGGTCTCCCACGTCACGCGCATGGTCGGGAGCCGCGAAGATGCGCTCGATTTGTCGCAGGAGATCTTCCTCAAGGTCTTTCAGGCGCTGGATCGGTTCAATCCCGCCTACAAGTTCTCGACCTGGCTCTTTCGGATCGCCGGCAATGCCGCCATCGATCACCTCCGGAAGCGTCGCCCGCGCACCGTTCCGCTGGAGGTGCCCGACCCCGAAGGCGGAACAGGCTCCTTTCAGCCGGAGCAGAAGTCCTCGGGCCTGGACCCCTACGGCGAGCTTCGCAACGTCGAGAGGGGAGAGGCGATCACCCGGGCGATCCAGGACCTTCCGGCCGACTTCCGGGAACTCATCGCCCTGCGCCACTTCGCCGGGCTCTCCTACGAAGAGATCGCCGAAGTCAAGAGAATGCCCCTGGGGACGGTCAAGAACAAACTCTTTCGCGCCAGAGTCGTATTGAAGGAAAGGTTGGCTGGAGAGACGACGTGAAGCCCTGTCCCCGTCCGTTGGATCCGATTGACGCCGAGGCGGTTGCCGCGGGCGCCGAACCCGTATTTGCCGCGGACGCGGCGGTCCACGCCCGGGTCTGCGCCCCCTGCCAGACCCGGATCGTCGCCGCCAGGGCCCTCGCGGAGGCTCTGGAAGCCGCCTGCGGGTCCCCGGAGCCGGTGGCCGGCCTGGCGGAGAGAGTGACCCGGTTGCGGGCGTTCTCGGGGCAGGAGCGCCGAACTTACGCCCTCTGGAACGCTCCGGTGCTTCTGACGGCCGGCCTCTTCGTTACGGGTCTGGCGCTCCTGGTTTACCCCTATGCCGTGACCGCTTCCGAACAGGCTTCTCTGGGAGCCCTCGCTCTCGCGCCGCTGACGGCCCTGGCGCGCGCGGCGGCTCTCTGGGCTTCGGACCTTCTTCGCGTGGCCCCCGCGAGCCTCCAGGCGCTGTCGGATGGCATGCGCCAGGAGAGCGCGGTCGGCCTCGCGGCTCTGGCCCTTCTCGCGCCGCTCTCGCTGGGACTCAACCGCATCCTGTCCCGCGCGCCCGGCCGGCGATGAGGCGAGCGGCCCTCTTTCTTTCCGGAATCCTCGTTCTGGGTTCGGGCATCGCGCTCGCTGCGCCGGGCTCGATCACTTCGGTTCGCCGCGACGTGGTCGTCTCGCAGGCGCTGCCGGGACGAGTCGTCGCGGTTCTGGCCGACGTGCGGATCGCGGCCCGCGTGTCGGGCGACGTGATCGTATGGGGCGGCAACGTGTCGATCGCGTCGGGTGGATCAGTCGCCGGCGATCTCTTCGTCTTCGGCGGAACCATCGAGGGTCCGCCCGGCGCGCCTCTGCCGGTGGAGGGGCGCGTCTCGACGCCCGGGTCTCTGCTGCATCTCTATCTCTCGGAGATGCGGCGCGCTCCGTGGGAGGAGGGAGCGCTTGGAGGCTCGGTCCTGTCCGGCCTCCACCTGCTGGCGCTCTCGCTGTGGCTCGCGGTGGCGCTCGCGCTGCTCTGGCTCTTCGCATCGCCTCTGGCGCGCGCGGCGATGTTCGCCGAGGAAGACTGGTCCTCGGCGCTCCTGGCAGGAGCTCTCGGCGTGCTCACCATGTTTCTCGCGGCGGGCGCGGCCCTGGCGCTCCTGCCGTCGTCGCTCGGGATTCCCATCGCGCTGGCCTCCGCGGCGGTGGCCGTGGTCGCGAAGGTGTTCGGCATGGCGGCGCTCTTTCTGCTCGTGGGACAGAAGCTTCTGAAAAGCGTGTCGCCGGCGCGGCGTCCGGCGGCTCTGGCCGCGGGCTTCGCGCTTCTGGGCGGCGTGTCGCTGCTGCCGTTCGTGGGCGCGCTGCTGTGGAGTGTGATCTCGATCGTGGCCGTCGGCGTTGCGCTCGTGTCGCGCTTCGGGACTCCCCGGTATCGCGTGGTTATCTAAGCCGCCCTCGACGGGCGGACGAGGGAGAGGAACTCGTCAGCTCGTTTCGTCGCAGCGCAGTGTGTTGCCGCCTCGGTTGATTCAATCGCCCCCCCGAAATAGAGTCGGCCCGTGGAAATCGGGTCCCTCGGCGTGGTCGGCGCCGGCCAGATGGGCAGCGGCATAGCCCACGTGGCGGCGGCGGCCGGTTGCGCCGTGACCCTCGTGGACGTCTCGGAGCCCCTTCTGGCTAAATCCCGGTCGGGAATCGAGAAGAATCTCGACCGCGAGGTGGCCAAGGGCAAGCGGACGGCCGAGGAGAAGGCGGCGGCTCTCGGCCGCATTCGAACGATCACGGACCTCGAGGCCCTCTCCGGCGCCGACGCGGTCGTCGAGGCCATCGTCGAGAACGAGGACACGAAGAAGGTCCTGTTCGGCACCCTCGATCGGATCTGCAAGTCGGCGGCGATCCTGGCCTCGAACACGTCCTCGATCTCGATCACGCGGCTCGCGGCGGCGACGAAGCGCCCCGACCGGTTCATCGGGATGCACTTCATGAACCCGGTCCCGGTGATGGCCTTGGTCGAGATCATTCGCGGTATCGCGACCTCGGACGCGACGGCCTCCGCCGTCGAGGGGCTTGCGAAGCGCATGGGGAAGACGCCGATCGCCTGCAACGACTATCCGGGATTCGTGTCCAACCGCGTCCTGATGCCGATGATCAACGAGGCCATCGAGACGCTCCGTGAAGGTGTCGCGACGAGGGAGGCGATCGACGGAATCATGAAGCTCGGCATGAACCACCCCATGGGCCCGCTGACGCTGGCGGACTTCATCGGCCTGGACACGTGCCTCGCGATCCTGCGAGTCCTGCAGGACGGTTTCGGCGACCCGAAGTACCGCCCGAGCCCGTTGCTGGTCCGGATGGTCGACGCCGGGTGGCTCGGCAAAAAGACCGGCAAGGGCTTCTACGAGTACCAGGAGCGGCCGGCGTAGGGCGCGATGTATTGCCAGGTCTGCGGCCTCCGAAATTCCGACGACGAAGAGTTCTGCGCCCGCTGTAACTCCAAGCTTCTGGTGCTCTCGGGCGTGGGCGTCGTCGAAGAGACGGGGGAGCCTCCGGAGGAGATCCCCTTCGACGAGCATCTGCTGGAGCGGATCTCGACACTCGAGGACGTGGTCAAGCGCACGGCCGAGGCGGTGAAGTCGTTGTTCGAGTCCATGTCGAACCTGGAGAAGAACCTCTTCGTCGCCCACACCGGCATCCTGGCCCTGCAGGAGACTCTCGAGCGGCGCGGGACGGTGCGCTCCGAGGAGGTCGTGGACCTCTGGGAATCCAAGATGGACGAGCGCATGCAGGCGGTCGAGAAGAAGGACCGTTTCCTGGAGCGCCGCGACCGCATCATCGCCCGCTCGGCCGGCCCCGACCGCGAGGGATTCCTGAAGAGGCTGCGAGAGGCGGAGTTCGCGATCCTGGCCCTCGACGCCGGCCGGGGGATTCGCGTTCTCGAGGATCTCTACCGCGCCGATCGCAGCAACGTCGAGCTCGGGTTCTACCTCGCGGAAACGTTCTTCTCGGCGGGAGAGCTCGAGCGCGCCTCCGGATACTTCAAGAAGATCCTGTCGGTGGATCCGAACCATTTCGAGGCTCTCGTCTACAGCGGGATCGCCGCTTCCGAATCCGGAGACAGCGCCGCCGCGGAGGTGGCGCTGCGTCGCGCCATCGACCGCAAGCCCGACGCCTTCCTTCCACACTTCGCGCTGGGAACTCTCTGCGCCCACCTGTCGCGGTGGGAGGAGGCGGAGGAGCAACTGACGCTCGCTCTGGAGGCCGCGCCGGTTCCGTCGGCGCACATCCTGCTCGGGAACGTCCTGCGGGAACGCGGAGAGCTGTCCCGAGCCATCCAGCACTTCGAGGAGGCGCTCCGGCTCGCTCCCGAATCCGAAGAGGCCGTCTTCCAGCTCGGCTTCTGTTACCTCGAGAAGAACTGGTTGAAACGCGCCCTGGAGTGCTTTCAGCAGGCTCTGGAGAAAAACCCACGCCGCCTCGAGTACCAGGAGGCCGTGCGCCTGCTCGAACGGCGCGGCGAGTACGAGCTGCCGCGCGTAGACGGGCCCGGCGCTGCGGCCTTCCGGGATGCCGAGGACAGCGCGGCGCGCGGCTACCTGGAGCGCGCGCAGGAGCTCTACCGAAAGGCCATGCGCGCCGAGCCGCGCAACCCCACGATCCGCGTGTCCTTCGCGCTGCTGTCGGCGTCGATGGGGCGCTGGCGGGAAGCCATCGCGGCCTGCCGCGAGGTCCTCGCCGCGGATCCGGAAGACGTCGTGGCCGCGGCGGCCTGCTCGACGCTGGCCGAGGCGCTCCGCGCCGAAGGCAACGCCCGTGGCGCGGCCGAGTTCCTGAGGGAGTTCCTGGATCAGCATCCCTCCAAGACGGCCCAGGCGGTCGGCTATTACGAGCTCGCCACGAGCCTGGCGGAGTCGGGAGAGGATCTCGATCTGGCGCTGGACTACGCGGGCCGCGCGCTGGCCGCCGCGCCCGAAGAGCTCAAGCCCTATCCGCTGGCGGCGCTCGGCTGGGTCCACTACAAGCGCCGGGAGTATGGCCGGGCGATCGAATGCCTCCGGCGTTCGAGCGAGCGGGCGCCCGCGCCCACGACCTTCCACCACCTCGGCATGGCCTACCTCGCGGCGGGCCGCGCCGACGAGGCCAAGGGGGCCTTCACCAAGGCCAAGACCGCGGCGCGCGGAGCGGGGATCGAGGACCGCATGATGCAGCAGCTGCGCTCCAACCTGCGCCTCGTGGAGAAGGTCGGCCCTCGAAGGAAGGAGCCGGCCTCCCCGAAGCCCCGCGGCTGAGGCAACCTCGGCTATATTCGGCGCTCTATGCGCTGGTCTCGCTACTTCCTGCAAACCGTCCGTGAAGTGCCCGGCGACGCCGAGGCCGTCTCGCACATCCTCCTGACGCGCGCCGGAATGATCCGGCGCGTCGCCGCCGGCATCTACTCCTTGACTCCCCTCGGCATGCGTTCCCACCGCAAGACCGAGCGGATCGTGCGCGAAGAGATCGACCGGGCCGGCGGTCTCGAGGTCGAGCTGCCCATCCTCCAGCCGCGGGAGTTGTGGGAGGAGAGCGGGCGCTGGAACCGGTACGTCGAGGAGGAGCTCCTGTTCCACCTCGAGGACCGCAAGGGCGGCCACTACTGCCTGGTGCCCACCGCCGAAGAGGTGGTGACGATGATGGTGCGATCGGGGCTGACGTCCTACCGGCAGCTTCCCGCGACGCTCTATCAGATCCGCACGAAGTTCCGCGACGAGATCCGGCCGCGCTTCGGCCTGATGCGGGGACGCGAGTTCCTGATGTACGACGGGTATTCCTTCGACGCGGATGCCGCGGGCCTGGACAAGTCCTACAAGGCGCAGGACGCCGCGTACCGCCGCGTCTTCCAGCGCTGCGGCCTCGACTTCACCGTCGTGCAGGCCGACTCGGGCGCGATCGGCGGCTCGGCGTCCGAGGAGTTCATGGTCCTGGCCGACACCGGCGAGGACGCGGTCGTACGCTGCGCCGCCTGCGGCTACGGCGCCAACCTGGAGAAGGCCGAGACCGGTCGGCGCCCGGCTCCCTGGAAGGACGAGACCGAGACGCCGCTGGCCGAGGTCCAAACTCCCGGTAAGGGCGGCATCGACGACGTCGTCGATTACCTCGGGATCACGGCCTCCCGCATGATCAAGTGCCTCGTCTACGAGACCGAGAAGGGCTACGTCATCGCGCTGCTGCGCGGCGATCTCGACGTCAACGAGGTCGCGCTGAAGAACGCGCTCGGCGTCGCGCACCTCACGCTCGCATCCGAGGATAAGGTCGAGAAGGCCACCGGCGCTCCGGTCGGTTACGTCGGCCCGCACAAGCTTCCGACCGACGCGCGCGTGGTTGCCGACGAATCCATCCGGGACGCCGTCAACGCCGTCACGGGAGCGGGCCGGCGCGACTGGCACGTGGCCGGTTTCGTCCAGCGCCGCGACATGCGGACGCCGGAATGGTCGATTTTCGCCAGGGCGCGTGTCGGCGATCCCTGCCCGCGCTGCGGCAAGCCGCTCGACATCGCCCGCGGGATCGAGGTCGGTCACATCTTCAAGCTCGGCACCAAGTATTCGATCGCGCTCAAGTGCGAGTTCACCGACGAGAAGGGAGAGACCAAACCCGCCGTCATGGGGACCTACGGAATCGGCGTCGGCCGGACGATGTCGGCCGCCATCGAGCAGCATCACGACGCGGACGGGATCATCTGGCCTCTGACGCTGGCTCCTTTCGAGGTCGTGCTGGTCTCGCTGAACGCCTCCGATGAGGCGGTGCGGCGCGAGGCCGACGCCCTCTACGAATCGCTCGTGGCCGCGGGGCTCGAAGTCTTCTACGACGATCGGGACGAGCGGCCCGGCGTGAAGTTCAAGGACGCGGATCTGATCGGGTTCCCGATCCGGGTCAACGTCGGCGGACGGGCCCTGAAGGAAGGCAACGTCGAGGTCGTCGCGCGGCGCGACCGGGCCGCGCGGTCCGTTCCCAAGGCCGAGGCGGTGGACGCGGTGCGCAAGCTCCGGGCCGAGCTCGCGGGAAGCTGACGGGCAGGCCATGCGCAAGACCACGCCGGAAGAGGCCCTCGAGTACCACGCCCGCGGCCGCAAGGGGAAAGTCGAGGTCGTTCCGTCCAAGCCCTGCCGCACCCAGGAAGATCTGTCCCTCGCCTACAGCCCCGGCGTGGCGGAGCCGTGTCTGGCGATCGCGAAGGACCCCGACAAGGTCTACGACTACACGACCAAGGGCAATCTCGTCGCCGTCATCTCCAACGGGACGGCGGTGCTGGGCCTGGGAGATATCGGGCCGCTCGCCTCCAAGCCCGTCATGGAAGGCAAGGGCGTTCTCTTCAAGCGCTTCGCCGACATCGACGTCTTCGACATCGAGGTGGATGCGAAAGGCGTGGACGAGTTCGTGGAGACCGTGGCGCGCATCGCCCCGACGTTCGGCGGCATCAATCTCGAGGACGTCAAGAGTCCCGAGTGCTTCGAGATCGAGCAGCGGCTGAAGAAGCGCCTCCAGATCCCGGTCTTTCACGACGACCAGCACGGCACCGCCATCATCTCGGCCGCGGCGTTCCTGAACGCCCTCGAGGTCGTCGGCAAGAAGATCGAGAACGTCAAGGTCGTCTTCTGCGGCGCCGGCGCGTCTGCGACTGCGTGCGCGAAGCTGTACCTCTCCTACGGCGTGCGCCCCGAGAACCTCCGGATGGTCGACAGGGCGGGCGTGATCTACCGCGGCCGCACCGAAGACATGAACCCCTACAAGGCCGAGTTCGCGATCGAAACTGTCGAGCGCACCCTCGAGGACGCCCTGGCCGGCGCCGATGCCTTCATCGGTCTCTCGACCGCGGGCATCGTCAAGGGCGAGATGCTCAAGCACATGGCACGCGATCCCATCGTGTTCGCCCTCGCCAACCCGATACCGGAGATCGCGCCGGAGGAGGCCCGCGCGGCCCGGCCCGACGTCCTCATCGCGACCGGCCGCAGCGACTATCCCAACCAGGTCAACAACGTGCTGGGATTCCCGTTCATCTTCCGCGGCGCACTCGACGTGCGCGCCACCGAGATCAACGAGGAGATGAAGCGCGCCGCTTCGCAGGCGCTCGCGGCCCTGGCCAAGATGGACGTGCCCGACTCGGTGTCCAAGGCCTACGGCGGGCAGTCCTTCCGCTTCGGACGCGATTACCTGATCCCCAAGCCCTTCGACCACCGCGTCCTTCTCTGGGTCGCTCCGGCCGTCGCCGAAGCGGCGATGCGCTCCGGCGTCGCGCGGGAGCCCATCACCGACATGGGCGCGTATTTGCGCCGTCTCGAAGCCATGCTCTCGCGCTCCCGCGAGGTCATGAGCGTTGTGCTCGAGAAGGCGCGGCGCGACCCGCGGCGGATCGTCTTCCCGGAAGGGGAGCACCCGAAGATTCTTCGCGCCGCCAAGATCCTGGCCGAGCAGGGAATCTGCCGGCCGATCCTGCTCGCGCGCGAGGCTGAGATGGAGGTCCTGGCGAGGGACCTCGCCCTCCCCCTGGACAAGATCGACATCGTCAACACGAACCGCTCGCCGAAGCTGCAGACCTACGCGAAACGGCTGGAGGAACTCCGCCGCCGCAACGGCATGACGATCGACGAGGCGGGCCGCCAGGCGCGCGTGCGCAACGTCTTCGCGCCGCTGATGCTGGACGCCGGCGACGCCGACGGCGTGATCTCCGGACTGACACAGTCCTACGCCGACACGATCCGCCCGGCCCTGCAGATCCTCGGCACGGCGGCGGGCGTGCGGCGTGTGTCGGGGGTCTACATCCTGATGCTGAAGAACCGGACCTTCTTCTTCGCCGACACGACGGTCAACATCGAGCCGACGGCGGAGGAGCTCGCCGAGATCGCGATCCTGACGGCCGACTCCGCGCGCCGGTTCGACTTCGAGCCGCGCGTCGCGATGATCTCCTTCTCCAACTTCGGCTCGAACACGCACGCCAACGCGCTGAAGGTCAAAAAGGCCGTGGAGCTGGTCCACGCGGTCCGCCCGGATCTGAAGATCGACGGCGAGATGCAGGCCGATTACGCCGTGATGCCGGAGCTTCTCGACGCCGAGTACCCGTGGGCGACGGTGCGCGATCCCAACGTCCTGATCTTTCCGGACCTCCAGTCCGCCAACGCCGCCTACAAGCTGATCTGGCGATTGGCGGGCGCCGAGGCGATCGGGCCGATCCTCCTCGGTCTGAACAAGCCCGTCCACGTGCTCCAGCGGGGCATCGAGGTCGCCGACATCGTCAACATGGCCGCGATCGCGGTCGTGGACGCGCAGGAGAAAGAGGCGGGGGCGAAAAAGAGGGTTTGAGCCGGCGCCTCATCGAGAGGGCGCAACCGAGCGGTTGATTGGCCGTGCTCGCGGCCGGCCTCGTTCTTCCTCGAGCGCGGCGAGCCGCGCGGCGGTCGCCTTCGCTTCCTGGCCCTGTGCGCCGGGTACGTCCTTGAGCACGCGCTGTGCGTGGCGAAGCAACGGTGCGCTCCTTCGAGTCACTTGCGGGATGACGAGGCCGGGTGAAGTGCGGGAGGGGAACTACTGTCCCTCGCTGGCAACGACGCGCGGCCAGATGGCGGTGTTGCTCACGAAGACGTTCGTTCTGCCATGACGTTCTCGTCCCGCTGGCGCCGTTTGGGTTACCGCCGGCCTGCGGCCAGCGTTGCCTACGGCCGTGGCTTCGAGCACGGTGGACGGCTCGCCTACTGCCGAGGGTCTGCCTTCGGTGGCCGGCTCCTGATGTAAACGTTTTCACTTCCGTAACCTTGCGCGGCTTCTGCTTCTCATTGATGCGAACGCGCCTCAGCCGGGCCGCGACGAAGGAGGTCAGATGCGTCCGCCCGTTGGAAACCATTCGTCGGTGTTCTTCTCGGACGTTCGCCGTCGCGGTGGCCCTGCCGGCGCAGATGATCGACCGCACTCAGGCCCCCAACACGGCCAGCGACGGGATCGCCAAGTCGCTGGCGGAGGAGGTGGAGCGGGCCGGGGCGACTGGTCGACCTCGGAGTCCGCCTCCTTCCTGATCAGCCGGGACCCCTTCCGGGCGATCCGGCGGGGCCGCCAGCTCTTTCAGCGCAAGTTCACGCGGGCCGAGTTCCAGGGCCCCGCCGTGGACGACGGGCTCGGGGACATCAACACGACGATCGCCATCGGCGCGGGGCTGTCCGACAGCTGCGCCAGCTGCCATGGGCGCCCTCGCGGATCTGCCGGCGCCGGGGGAGACGTCGTGACGCGCCCGGACAGCCGCGACGCGCCGCACCTCTTCGGCCTGGGCCTTCGAGAGATGCTCGCGGACGAGATCACTGCGGATCTCCGGCAGGTGCGCGCGTCCGCGCTCGGCTCCGCCAAGACTCTGGGCCGCCCGGTCTCGAAGCCGCTCGTCTCCAAGGGAATCTCGTACGGCTCCATCACGGCGTCCCCGGCCGGATCCGTCGACACGTCGGGCGTGCAAGGGGTCGATCCGGACCTGCGCGTGAGACCGTTTTTTGCGCACGGCCAGACGATCTCGATCCGAGAGTTCGTCGTCGGCGCGCTGCGCAACGAGATGGGCCTGGACTCGGCCGACCCAGACCTCGCGAAGGCCAGCGCCCAGGGGCAGGTCGTGACTCCCTCCGGCATGGTCCTCGACGGCAAGCTGGACAAGATCGAAGCTCCTCCGGTTGCCAACCCGACTTTCGAGGTCAACGGCAACGTCTCGGGCAACGAAGTGCCAACCGCAGTCGTCGACTACCTCGAGTTCTACCTGCTGAACTACTTCAAGCCGGCGACCTACATGCAGACCCCGGCCACGCGACGAGGATTGAAAACGTTCCAGAGGATCGGCTGCGCTTCGTGCCACGTCCAGAACCTCCTGCTCGCCCGCGACCGCCGTGTGGCCGACGTCGAAACGGTCTACGACGCCGAGCGGGGGAACCTCAACCATTTGTTCGCGACGGCGTCGCCCCTCTTCGATACGCGTCCCGACACGAGCGGCTTCCCGGCCCTGAAGACACCCCGGTTCCAGCCGTTCGTGGTGGAGAACATCTTCACTGACTTCAAGCGCCACGATCTGGGGCCCGACTTTTACGAACGCAGCTGGGACGGCAGCATGCAGGAGCAGTTTCTGACGCGCGCGCTCTGGGGAGTCGGCAGCAAGGGAGTGTTCGGCCATGACGGGCGCAGCATCAATCTTGCCGAGGTCATCCTCCGCCACGGCGGAGAGGCGCAGTCGGCTCGCAACGCGTTTGCGAGCTCTGGAGAGCGACAAGCAGGACGAAATCCTCGACTTCCTGAGATCTCTGGTGCTCTTTCCGCCCGACGACACGGCTTCCAACCTGGATCCGGGCGACCGCAGCGCGGAGCACTATCCGCAGTTCCGCCACGGCAGCATCAAGCTGACCGATCTCTTCAACGACCCGACGGACAAGGAGTGAAGGGCGGCCAGGCCGTCGACCGTGCTACCTCAGGTACCCCCAGTTGTGGAGCTTGTCGGAGTCCTCGGCCCAGCGCTCGCCGATGTCGTCGCGGTAGTACATGTTGGGGATCAGGATGTTTCGGACGCGGGAGTAAGCCTGCTCGCGCGCCTGCTTCATCGTCTGGCCGAGGCCGACGACCGTCAGGACGACGCCCGAGGTGCCCGCGACGAGCCACTGCCCCTCGACGATCTTGACGTCCTCGATGTGGACCTCTTCGGGCGTGCCCTTCTTGAAGACGATGACGGCGTTCTTCGTGAACGACTCGAACGTCGCGTTGTCGTCGAAGGGGAAGGGCGGCATCACGATCCGCACGCCGACCTGGAAGCCGCTCTTGACCTTCAGCTTCGGGTCCACGCCGTGCGCGAGGTCCGCGAGAAACAGGCCGATCGGCGTGATCATGCCCTCCTGCTGGATGAAGATCGTGGGGTAGCCGAAGCGGGACGTGAACTCCAGCGGATAGATCCCGTTGTTGTTGACGATGCAGTTGACGTCGATGTACCCGACGTAGCCTTCGTCGGCCAGGCGCGGTGCCATCTTCAGGAGCGTCTGCTCGAAGATCTTGTTGGGCTCGCTCCAGAACATCGTCGTGCCCATCTCGCCGGTCGGAGGACCGCTGTTGCCGGGGAAGAGCTTCTTGTGCTCGAAGTTGGTGTTGATGGGGTAGACGAAGCTCTTGCCGTTGAAGAAGGCGCCGACCGCGACCTCGACGCCCACCACGCGTTTCTGGAGCTGGAAGACCTTGATCTCGTCGGAGAACGCCTTCTTGTAGGCCTCGAGCATCCGGACGACGTCCTGGCCGTCCTCCTCGTCGCCCACGAAGAGCCGGCGCTTGACGTTGCCGGCGGCGCCCGAGGGTTTGATCACGTAGCGGCTCGGGTTCTCCTGGACATAGGCGATGGCCTCGTCGAAATTGTCGAAGTCCCTGTAGGGGATGATCGTGACGCCGGCCTTCTTGAGCTCCTCCTGGCCAAACGAGCGGTCGTCTTCGAGACTGTCCGTGTAGGGCGTGCCGCCGACGACCGCTTTGCCCTTCGCCCGGAGCGCGACCGCCTTTTCTCCCTGTCCGAGCGTGTCGTCGAAGACGATGACCTCGGCCCAGTCGACGTCCTTTTCCCAGTCGTCCGTCTTCGGGACGAATCCGTCGGCGATGTCTTTCTCTTCCGGGTCGCCGATGAAGTAGCGGACCTCGTGGCCTTCCTTCAGCACCTGCCATGCGATGTCGCCGACGAGACCCGTCAGGGAGACGAAGAGGAACTTGCGCTTTTTTTCCATCGGGAGCGGCATTGTAACCGCCGGAGGCTCAGGGGCCGTGTAACATCGGCGAACGTCAGGTCAGCCCGTGAACGGACGCTTCGCAACGACCCATTGGAGTCTCGTTCTCGCCGCCCGGACCGGGAGGAGCGCGGAGTCGCGGAACGCGCTCGAGGCACTCTGCGACGGATACTGGTTTCCGCTCTACGCATTCATCCGGCGACAGGGGTACGCGGCCGAAGAGGCCCGCGACCTGACGCAGGGTTACTTCGCGCGGCTGGTTGAGCGCCGAGACCTCGAGGACGTCCGTCCCGAGCTCGGCCGCTTCCGGTCTTTTCTGCTCGCGTCGGTCAAGCACTTCCTTTCAAACGAGCTCGACCGCGAGCGCGCCAAAAAACGCTCGCCCGGCCCTCCTCTCGTGTCTCTCGACGCACAAGATGCGGAGGCCCGGTACCGCTTCGAGCCGGTCGACGCGCTGACTCCGGAGACTCTGTTCGAGCGCAAGTGGGCCTCGACGGTTCTCGAGCGAACGCTTGGTCGACTTGGCGAAGAATGGAACGAAGGCCAGAGGGCGCAGCGATTCGAGGCGCTCCGGACACACCTGAGCGGCGATGCGCCGGCGGCGTCCTACCGAGACGTCGGCGAGACCCTGGGGATGTCGGAGGACGCGGTGAAGATAACGGTGCACCGTCTTCGACGCCGGTTCGGCGAACTGCTGCGCGATGAGATCGCGGATACGGTTCGGGAACCCGGTGAGGTCGATGACGAGATCCGTTACCTGCTCGGCGTTTTGAGGGGCTGAGCGCGGTTGACCACCGCTGGACCGTTGTCTCCGCTGCGGCGCAGCGTTGCCGTTCGAAGCGGACCCAACGCCTGTCCGGCCTGTCTGATGCTATTGGGGTTGAGGGTGGGGCTCGCCCCGGGCACGCACCTTGGTCCCTACGAAATTCTCTGCCGATCGGCGCGGGAGGGATGGGGGAGGTCTACCGGGCGCGGGACGATCGGCTCAAGCGCGAGATTGCCATCAAAGTGCTGCCCGCGTCTTTCTCGACCGATCCGGACCGTCTCCGGCGCTTTCAGAAGGAGGCGCAAGCGGCCTCGGCGCTCAATCACCCCAACATCATGTCCGTCTTCGATATCGGGTCGCACGACGGTACGCCTTACATCGTCACCGAGCTCCTCGAGGGGCAAACCCTTCGCGAGCGACTCGGACCGGGCAGCCTTGCGCCGCGCAAGGCGATCCAGTTTGCAGCGCAGATAGCGAAAGGACTGGCCGCGGCCCACGCAAAGGGCATCGTCCATCGAGACCTGAAGCCCGAGAACGTCTTCGTCAGCCGGGACGACCACGTCAAGATTCTCGACTTCGGCCTGGCCAAGCTAACCTCCGAAGAGGGCGGAGGGACGAACCTTCCCACCGCGAGCGCCGCCACGGAGCCGGGAGTGGTGCTCGGGACCCTGGCCTACATGTCGCCGGAACAGGTCAAGGGACACGCGGTCGACGCCCGGTCGGACATCTTTTCCTTCGGAGCGATTCTCTACGAGATGTTGTCGGGCGAGCGCGCGTTCCGGCGAGGTTCGGCGGCGGAGACCATGTCCGCGATCCTGAAGGAAGAGCCGCCGGAGCTCTCGGAGTCGGGACGCAACATCCCGGCTGCCCTCGACTCCATCGTGCGGCACTGTCTGGAGAAGGATCCCGACAATCGCTTTCAGTCGGCCGGGGACGTCGCGTTCAACCTTTCGGACCCGTCCTCGGGTGCCACCACCAGTGGCTCTCCTCGAGGCGCGCCCTCGGCCGGCGGGCGGAAGGCCTTCATCGCCGCTGGCGTCGTCGTCCTTCTGGCCATCGTCGGCGTTTCTTTCCTCCTGATGCGCTCGCACAAAGCCAAGGCCGGGGCCGGGAGCGTCAAGCGTGTGGCGGTCCTTCCGTTCGAGAACCTGGGCGCTGCCGAGGACGACTATTTCGCCGATGGCATAGCCGATGAGATTCGCAGCAAGCTCACCTCCGTGCCGGGAGTCGGAAGTGATCGCGCGGAGTAGCTCGACTCCCTACAGGAAGACGACGAAGACGCCCAACCAGATCGCGCAGGAGTTAGACGTGCGGTACCTGCTGACGGCGACGGTGCGCTGGCAAAAGGGGACGGGTGCAAGCCGCGTCCACGTGAGCCCGGAACTAGTGGAGGTGTCCGGGCTCCGGCGCGCCGACGTCGAGGTGGCAGCAGCCGTTCGATGCGGCTCTGACGGATGTCTTTCAGGTGCAGTCGGAAATGGCCGGGCGTGCGCACAGGCGCTGAATGTCGCGCTCGGGGCGGGCGAGGAGAAGCGGCTTGCGGAGAAGCCTACGCAGAACCTCGCCGCTTACGACGCATTCCTCAAGGGCGTGGAGTCGCCACGAACGATGGGGGTCGGAGCGCCCGCCATGCGAAAGGCGCTCGGATACTTGAGCAGGCCGTGGCTCTGGACCCCGGCTTTCGCCGGCGTGGGGCGGGTCTCGGGAGCGACCGCGGATCTGTACTTTGGCAGGGCCCGCGCCCAGTTGGCGGAACGACGCGTCTGGCAGCGGAGAAGGCCGTGGCACTCGCGCCAGACAGCCCCGAGGGGTACCTCGCGCTGGGCTTCGTACAGCGCACCGTCATTGGTGATCCCGGCAGCGCGCTGATCCAGTACGCGAAGGGCAGGCGCCTTGCTCCCGTCAGCGCCGACCTCCTCGTGGTGACCGCGGGGGCCGAGAGGTGCGCTCGGGCGCTGGGACGCGGCGCTCGAGCACCTGCGGCAGGCAGAGCGACTGGATCCCCGTTCGCTCTCGACCAACGGGGTACGCGTAGGCGCCTGCTCTTGCTGCGGCGCTACGTCGAAGCGCGAGAAAACATATGACCGGGCTCTCGCTCTCGCGCCCGCGAACCTGACCCTGATCAGTCACAAGACCATGACCTTCCCGGGCAGGGAGACCTGGCTGGAGCCGGGGCAGTCCTCAAGGCCGCGCCAGAAGAGGTCGAGCCAACGGCGCTCGTGGCCGACGTGGCGAACTCCAGTGAGGGTGGGTCCTCGACGAAGGACAGCGAGAGCTGCTGCTGCGCCTGACGCCGAGCGCGTTCGACGACAACGAAGGCGAGGGGCGTTCATGCCTCGCCCAGGTCTACGCCTTGAAAGGTGATGTGGCGAAAGTACATATCTATGCCGAGGAGGCAAGAAAGGCGTTTCAGGAGAGGTTCGCGTCACACCCAGAGGATGCGACCGAGCCGCGTCTTTCTTGGCCTAGCGCTGGCGTATTTGGGTCGAAAGGAAGAGGCGATCCGGGAGGGGGAGCGCAGTGTCGCGCTCATGCCCGAGACGAAAGATTCCGTCGCCGATGCCTGGCCTGCGAGGCACCGCTCGTCGCGATCTACATGCTCGTCGGGAGCCCAAGAGAAGGCGCTCGACAGCTGGAGCCGCTTCTGAGAATCTCCGGCCGCGGCTCTCGCCCGGTTGGCTCGAGATCGACCCCAATTTCGACCCACTGCGCAAGAACCCCAGGTTCCAGAAGCTCGTCGCAAGCGGGAAGTAGAGGGTCCGGGGTTCCGACCGGGCCTCGCCGCGACTCGTATCCTTTTCGATCCACCTGCTTCTCTCTCCTGTAATGGCTTCCGACGATCGGCCGGTGGCCAAAAGAGACCGAACGGAGATGAGTGTCCGAGTCACCGTCGCTATATGAAGGAGGAATGGCCATGAATGCCTTGCGAATGAGAGGACGACGTTGCAGAGACTTGGCGTCGCGGCTCTGCTGGCCGCGCTGGCGAGCGCTGTCGCCGCTCAGGTTGACCCCTGTCCATGCCTCTGACGACGAGCCGGATCGAACCCAAGGAGTTCGGCGTGCAGGACGAAACCAGAACCGTCATCACGGCCCTCGCCTTCAGTACCAGATGTCCCGGATGCCGCAAGATTTCAGGTGGTTTCGGCGTCTACTGCGGGATCTGCTCCGGAAGGGCGAGCACTATTACGCTAGCCTGGACCTTCCCGCCGGAGCCGTGATCGATTTCATCGGTCTCAACAGCAACACCGACACGGATTTCGTTTTCGCCGTCGCGCTCTGGCAGCGCAACCGGCTCGGGCAGTTGACCCTGCTGGCGGCTTTGTCGGCCCCTGGTCACCCCAACTGGGACACCGACTTCGCCGGTCCGCTGGGCGTCCCGATCCCCGATCACATTGACGCACTCATCCTCGACGTCGGGCAAGCTGCCAATCCGAATTTCCAGTTTTTCGGGTGGGTGGAGGTCTGGTGGCACCGCACGGTGAGTCCCGCGCCGGCGACGGCCTCGTTCAACGACGTGCCGACGAATCATCCCTTCTTTCAGTTCATCGAGGCGCTTCGGGCATCGAGCATAACCGGAGGCTGCGGCAATGGTAACTATTGCCCCGACGCAGCGCTGACGCGCGGCCAGATGGCGGTGTTTCTGGCCAAGGCGCTCGGCCTGCACTGGCCAAACTGAGTTCGATCTCCGTTCGTTGCGATTTATGGCCGGTCTTGAAGACCGGCCGCTACGTCCTTCTCCCAGTCGTCCGTTTTCGGCACGAAGCCGTCGGCGATGTCCTTCCTCGGGATCTTCGATGAAGTATCGGACCTCGTGGCCCTCCTTCAGGACCTGCCAGGCGATGTCGCCGACGAGCCCGGTCAGGGACACGAAGAGGAACTTGCGCTTCTTCTCCATCGAAGTGGCGGGATTCTACGACGGGCGAGGATCCAGAGGCCCATTCTGGCCGGACACGCTGACGTAAGAGGCCGGCGAAGTACGTTCTATTCCTTGAGGAGGTCCCTCATGAAGGCTCGAGCGGTTTGTGCGACCGGACTCGTTCTGGCGGCATCGATGTGGCTCGCTCCATTACGGCTCGGGGCGTCGGACCCGCCGACGAACCAGGAGCGGATGGTCCAGGCACATCGCGACTGGATCGCGGCGGGCATGCCGCGACAGGCCGAGCCGATCCAGGCAAAGCCGGCCTTCGGCGTCAGCAGCCTGGGAGCGGCGAACGTTCACGCATATGCGTTCACGTCGTCCTATTCGACGGACCTCATCCTCGACGACGGCAACGGTTATCGCTACTACGCACCCAATCCGGTTAGCCGCTTCATGGCGGCTCCGGTCGAGCTGCCGTCGGGCGTGCGGATCAAGACGGTCGGAATCTCGGGGTGTATCCATTCACCAGGCGATCTCGTCGTGGAGCTGTTCGATAACCTCACGGAGGGCCAAGGAGCCGGCGGCGGCACGAACATCGCGACGTTCAACACTCCCGACGCGGGGTGCGTTTGGGAGGGTGTCGGCGTCGACTACCTCTACCAGCAGAACGGGGGCCACCCTCTCTACGCCGTCATCTACTGGGCGGGCAATTTCTTCGACGGCTCGACGAAATTCAACAACTTCTACATCAGCTATGAACGTGAGGTTTCTCCGGCTCCGGCGACGCCGACCTTCGCCGACGTCCCCGCCTCGGATTCGGGCTTCCAGTTCATCGAGGCGCTCGCGGCTTCGGGGATTACGGGCGGCTGCGGCAATGGCAACTTCTGTCCGAGCGCGAAGGTGACGCGGCGCCAAATGGGGGTGTTCCTCGCGAAGGCACTCGGGCTCCACTGGCCGAACTGACCGCGGTCCGACGGCCGATCCTTTGGTTTCCCGCGGGCTGGCGCGAATGCTAGAGGGAGGCGGCGGCTCGAGTTTCGGGATGCTGCTCGCCCAGCGTCGGGCGAAGCTGCTCGAGGGCCGAGGCGGAGGCGGCACGCGCGTCTTGCGCCTTGCCATCGGCCTGCAGGGCGCGGGCGAGCGCGAGGTAGGCCCGGCCGACGGCGCAGGAGAAGCTCCCGGGCTCCGCGGTCTCGCGAGAAATAGAGAGCGCTCTCGCGGCATCGGCGCGCGCCTTTTCCAGCTCTCTCCGCTTGAGCTCGATCTCGGAGCGGCGAAGCAGCAGCCGCGGCAGGTACTCGGTGCGCTGTTTACTGGCCTCGGCGATCGAAACGGCCTGGTTCGCCGCAGCGAGCGCGGCGTCGAAGTTCCGGCGGGCTTCGGCCAGGAGACCCTCTTCCATGGCAAGCGACGCAAAAGCGACGTGACCATTCGGGACCAGCAGCGGCAGCATCGCCTTGAGCTCGGCCTGCATTGCCGCGGCCCGTGTGAGCTCGCCGCGTTCGCGGTAGATCCCGGCGAGAGCCATGATCGACTGGCCCACGATGTTCTGGTCGCCCGCCTGCCTGGCCCGTGCGCACGCCCGCTCGGCGTAAGCCGCCGCCTCGTCGAGGCGGTGAAGGTCGCGGAGAGTCCTTGCCAGGTTGTTGAGCAGCATCGGGCGAGCTTCGAAGCCCCCGCCGAGCCGGACGGCCCGGCGCAGGAGCTGTTCGGCCTCGAGGGGCCGCCCGAGCGCGTAGAGCACGAGTCCCCAGTTGTTGTAGAGCGTTCCGGCGGTCGAAGTCTCGCCACGGCCCAGCTTCTCGAGCCGGGCGGAGGCTTCCTCGCAGGCGAGCCGCGCCGCGTGCATTCGTCCGGCCAGCCGGTAAGACTCTGCCAGACTGAGCGCCGCCGCGACTTCCAGGGCGTTGGCCGAAACAGTCGACCGCTTCAGGATGTCTCGCGCGGCCTCGGTGTTTCGGATCGCTCCCTCGACATCGCCGCGCCAACGGGCGACATCGCTCGCGCTGAGGTAGCAGCGTGCACGATGCAGCGCGTACCGGGGGTCGTCGGGAAGGTCTGCCTGCGCGGACCGGATGAGCGCTTCGGCGCGCTCGATCTCGCCGCCATAGACGATCACGTTCGCGAGCTCGCAGGCGGCCTGGCTCCGGACAGCGCGATCCGGCAACGCCGCCGCCACCTCGTAGGCGTGCGAGAGCAGACGCCGCGCGTTCTCGTTCTCGTTCTGATGGAGGTACTGGTGGCCGAGCGCCCGGAGCATCGCGACGTGGTTCTCGGTGGGGCCGTGCTCCCGCTCCGCGATCTCCTCCGCGCGCGCCATCAGCTCATGCGGCGTGAGGGCCTTTCCCGAGACGGCCGAGTCCGAGAGAACGAAGGCGTTCAGATCGAGAGCCTCGTTGGCCAGCGAAAGCTGGCGCAGCGCGAAGTCGCGCTGCTCCTCGGCGAGGTGCGCCTCACGATCCGCCCGGGCGCGTTCGTTCTCGGCACGGACGGCCTGCGCTCGTGCGCGGCGCGCCTGGACCGCGGTGGCCGCGAGGCCCGCGACCAGGGCCACGAGCACGGCAGCGGACAGGCCGACGGCGAGGCGGTTGCGCCGCACGAACTTGCCCAGGCGGTAAGCCAGCGTGTCCCGCCGCGCTCGGATCGGCTCGTGCGCGAGGTATCGGCGGACGTCGTCGGCGAGGGCGCTCACCGTGAGGTAACGCTCGGAAGGATTCTTCTTCAGCGCTCGCGCGAGGATCGTGTCGAGGTCGCCTTTCAGGCGCCGGCGAAAGCTCTCGTCCACGGCGACCTCGGAAGGGCGCGGCGGTTCCGTATCGGCGATCGACCGCAGGAGGTCCGCCGGTGACCCGAGTGAATCCCGAGCCGGGTGTCGCCCCGACAGCAGGACATAGAGGAGAACGCCGAGGGCGTAGACGTCGGTGGCCGTCGTGACCGCGCCGCCGGTCACCTGCTCCGGTGCCGCGTACTCGGGCGTGAGGGCGCGGCCGCCGTCGCGGGTCAAGGCGGTTTCGGCTTCGGTGCCGTCGCTCGTCAGGAGCTTGGCGATGCCGAAGTCGAGGAGCTTGACGCCGCCGTCCGCGCCCACCAGCACATTGGAGGGCTTGATGTCCCGATGCACGATCAGGTTGGCGTGCGCGTGCTGCACGGCCTCGAGAACGTCCAGAAAGAGACCGAGGCGTGCTTCCAGGCCGAGCCCACGCCCGTCGCAGTAGCGGTCGATCGGCTCTCCCTCGATGTGCTCGAGGATCAGATAGGGCTGACCGGCGGGCGACAGGCCGGCGTCGGTCAGGCGTGCGATGTGCGGGTGCGTCAGCCGCGCGAGGATCGCGCCTTCGCGTCGGAAGCGCTCCTCACCGGTGCGGCCGAGCAGACTGGCGTTTAAGAGCTTGATCGCGGCGTTGCCTTCGAACCGGCCGTCGCTGCGCCGGGCGAGCCAGACGGTGCCCATGCCGCCGTGGCCGATCGGCGCGACGAGGGTGTAGGCGCCGAGGGTCTGACCCGCGAGCGACGAAGCGGGGACGGAGCTCGGCGCGCTTTCGAGAAACCTCTCCCGCTCGACCGCGCCGTGATCCTCCAGGAGTAATTCGAGATCGGCTCGGAGGTCGGGATCGCTCGAGCGCAGCGTCTCGAGCCAGGCCCGCCGTTCCTCGTCTCCCAACTCGAGGGCATGCTCGAGATGCGGCGCGACTTCCAGCCAGCGCTCGGAGCTCAGACGGGCCATCAGATCTCCCGGCGGACCGCGCCGTAGAGGTACGTCCGCGCGCGTTCCCACTGCCGCTGCACGGTGCGCTCCGAAACGCCGCGCATCGCGCCGATGTCGCCGAGCGTGAAGCCGGCGAAGAACTTCAGGTCCACCAGCTCGGCGAGACCGGGTTCGACCGTCGCCAGCTCGTCCAGGGCGTCGCCGATCCGGGAGAGCTCCTCCGCGTCGGCCGGCGATTCCGCGACGTCTTCGACGAGCGTCGTGATCTCGAATCCTCCGCCTCGCTTGATCGCCTGCCTCGCCCGGACGTAGTCGATGATGAGGCCTCGCATCACCCGCGCGGCGTAGCCCATGAAGCGGCTGCGGTCGGGGAAGCGCGGACCCTCACGTTCCGAGATATTGAGGTAGGCCTCATGGAGAAGCGTCGTGGTGCCGAGGGTGGCTGCCGGCCCACGCGCGAGTTGCCGGCGCGCCAGCGCGTGGAGCTCCTCGTACAGAGCCGCGAAGAGGGCGTCTGCGGCGCTGCGGTCGCCGCCCTCGACGGAGGCGATGAGACCGGAGATGGTTGGCGCCACGGGACTTACGGATCTCAGGGAACCGGTACAGGAAGAGGCTAGCACAGCGGCGGGGAGGTGGCGGGTTTCGCCGGCGCTCTTCGATCTCACTAGTGAAGGAGGCTCCCATGAAACGCCGCGCCATCGTCCTGTCCGCTTTGCTCGCGCTCGGCGCCACGGCTGTCAGCGCCCAGACCCGGAATGCGAAGCGCATCGAATCGC
This sequence comes from uncultured Acidobacteriota bacterium, assembly GCA_963733815.1. Taxonomy (GTDB): domain Bacteria; phylum Acidobacteriota; class Thermoanaerobaculia; order UBA5066; family Gp7-AA6; genus DAHUXD01. Next base: position 777,389 of record CAVTEG010000009.1, read on the forward strand.
CCGAGACCTGGGGTTCGTCCACCGGTCATTCCACGATCATGAACTACCGGCTCCAGCCCACCAACGCGACGGGTTCTCCGAACGTGTACACCTTGTACCATCAGGGGAGCGCGGGGACCTCGTGTCACGGAGACGCGGAAGCCGAGTGCCTGGGATACGCCCAGATCGACGTGCCGGACGGCGCCAGTCTCGAAACGCTCCGGGTCTGGTACTACGACTCCTCGGTCGACGCTGATCTGCACTACGTCGTCGTCGCGAACTGCGAGCCGCCGGGTGGTCCCGCGGTATCCATCATTCTCTCCCAGGGCGATCCTCCGGCGAGCGCCGGCGACTCCTACTACGAAGGCGACCTCGGCGGAGCGACCGTCGACAACGCGGACTGCGGCTACAGTGTTCGCCTGCGGCTGACCGACCCCGGCAAGCCGCCGCAGAACTTCGCGATCCGGGTCCGCAAGCTCGCTGTGACATGGAACCGCCAGGTCAGTCCCGCGCCCGGCGACGCGTCGTTCGGCGACGTGCCGACGGACCATCCGTTCTTCCAGTTTGTCGAAGCGCTCGCGAAGTCGGGAATCACCGGCGGCTGCGGCGGCGGCAACTACTGTCCCAACGCGCCACTGACGCGCGGGCAGATGGCGGTGTTCCTGGCGAAGGCCCTGGGGCTGCAATGGCCGTGACGCGCGTGACGGGATTCTCGCTCGCCGTGACCTCGATCCTCTTGTGCGTTTCGATGTCTCACGCGCAGGAGATCGGGGACACGTGGGGGACAGCCTCGAGCTACACGGTCGTGTCCGGCATGGAGCTCGTTCCTGCCTACGAAGGGCTGTACTTGAGACCTGAGTGGGCGTTCATCGGCCCGTACGCGCCGACCGGAGGCGTCTACTGCTCGCACGACACCAACTCGAATGGCTTTGCACACGCCGTCGTCCAGCTCGATTTGCCCGAGGGCGTCGCGCTCCAGACGCTCTACTTCTGGTCCCGCGACGCTTCCTCCGAGTACGACCTCCTGTATACGCTCTGGGAGGTCTGCCAGGGACCGGGCGATGGATCGCCGCAAGCGACCTTCATCGCAGAGGGTTTCACGCTCGGCTCCGCCGGCGATCAGTACTGGACCGCGGCGCTCAACGGCTGGACGGTACGCAATAAGGAATGCGCCTACGTCCTCGAGGTCCGATTCGGGTCCGGCAACGGCTGTCCGGCGGACGCGGATCTGAAGGTGAGGAAGTTCGCGGTGCAGTGGAAGCGCCAGGTCAGCCCCGCGCCCGCGACGGCGTCGTTTGCCGACGTGCCGACGAGTCATCCGTTCTTCCAGTTCGTCGAGGCTCTCGTGAAGTCGGGCGTCACCGGCGGGTGCGGCGGCGGCAACTACTGTCCCGACGCTCCGCTGACGCGCGGCCAGATGGCCGCGTTCCTGGCCAAAGCCCTGGGGCTGCAATGGCCGTAGGAGGTACGACGATGCGAAAGACTTTCGTGGCGGCGGCGCTCTTCGCGGGAGCGCCGCTTCTGGCCCAGACCGTCCCGGCTGCCCGAACGAAGACCTACGGAACGACGCGGCCGACCACGGTGTCGGTATACGCATCCGAATTCGTTCCCGCCTCGCCCGACGTCGGCTGGAGCATGTTCGAGTCCGCGACCGGCGGAGTTTCGCGGTACCAGACCTCTTCGGGCGGCGGCCGCTGGTGGGCGCCGCTCCGGGTTCCCGACGGCGCGCGGATCGAGGGGGTCTCGCTCGAGGGCTGCGACTCCACGTCGACCGGGCAGCTCCTCTATGGATTGAGAAGGACGCGCTTCGACGACGGCGCCGACATTCTTCCCGTCGGCGGCACGGGAACCGACGCGGCGTTCGGGTGCACGTATTCGACCAAGTACTTCGACGATCCCCTGACCATCGACAACTCGAACTACGACTACTGGTTGTTCGTGCAGTGGGAGGGCGACTTCTCCTCGTCTCTCCGGTTCCAGGCGGTCCAGGTCGGCTACTGGCTCCAGGTCAGCCCCGCGCCGACGACCTACGTCACGTTCAACGACGTGCCGGAAAGCCATCCGTTCTTCCAGTTCGTCGAGGCGCTCGCGTACTCCGGGATCACGGCCGGCTGCGGCGGCGACAACTACTGTCCAGACGCGCCGCTGACGCGCGGCCAGATGGCCGTCTTCCTGGCCAAGGCTCTGGGACTGGCGTGGCCTTGAAGAGGGGCGCCGCTTCGGGTGGAGTGATCCGGGATTGGAGCCGCCCGGAGGTCCGTTCGCGACTTCTCTTGACCTCCGACGCGCTTCGGGTGTGTAGGATGGAAGCTCGAGAGGCTTCCCGGTGCCCGAAGGTTTCCGTACCACGCGCTGGACCGTCGTGCTCACCGCCGCGAAGGGCGAGGGCGCGGCATCGCGCGACGCGCTCGGGAGCCTCTGCGAAGCCTACTGGTATCCGGTCTACGCGTTCGTACGCCGCCAGGGGTTCGGGGCCGAGGAGGCGCGCGACCTGACGCAGGGCTACTTCACGCGGCTGATCGAGCACCGGGGCTTGAAGAACGTTCGGCCCGAGCTCGGCCGCTTCCGCTCGTTCTTGCTGGCCTCGGTGCGTCACTTCATCTCCAACGAACGCGACCGCGAGCAGGCCCGCAAGCGCGCTCCCGAAAAGCCTCTGGTGCCGCTCGACACGCAGTCGGCCGAAGACCGCTACCAGGCCGAGCCGGCGGACGCGCTGACTCCCGAGACGGTGTTCGAGCAGAAGTGGGCGATGACGGTGTTCGAACGCGCGCTGCTTCGCCTGCGGGCCGAGTGGATCGGAGACGAGAAGTCGCGGCGGTTTCGCGCGTTCCGTCGTTTCCTCACCGGCGACGAACCCGCGCCGTCGTACCGGGAGCTCGCGACGGAGCTGGACATGACGGAAGACGCCGTGAAAGTGAGCGTCCATCGCCTCCGGCAGCGTTACGGGGAGCTTCTCCGAGAGGAGATCGCGCAGACGGTGAACGATCCGGTCGACGTGGACGACGAGCTCCGCCACCTCTTGTCCGTGCGAAAGGCCCTGTAACCTTTTTAAGCCTCTTCTTATGTATCTACCGAGGCGGCCAGACCCGCCGGGAGGAGGCGGATATGAGCGAGAGAAAGATCAACGGTTCGCAGTGGTGGCTGGTGATCCTGGCTTTTCTGGCCGGCATCGCGGTCCACGCGGCTGCCTCGGGAAATCGGACGCAGACACTGATGGCGGCGCCCGCGGCTACCGTCGCGACGCCCGCGGCGGACAGCGGCGGACGGGTCGTGGACGCGAGCTCGGACACCTGCAACGTCCAGCAGGACTGACAGCGCTCCGGAAGGCGGCGGGGGCTCCCTGAGCTCCCGCCGCGGCTCGACGTCACCGGCCCTTCGGACACGTTCCCGCGCACCCAGATAAGCGAGAAAGAGACCGGCCACCGGCGCGATCGCATCCTCGGCGGCCCACCGATAGCGGCCGTTGACGGCCATCGCCGAGGACACCAGCGGGATGCAGAGAGCCGCGGCCAGCAAGCCCACGACCAGCGCGCGATCGATGGACGATCCCTTTCGCGCGCTCCGCCAGAGAAGGACGAAGCCGCCGAGACCGCAGACCGCGAGAAGAAGTCCGGAGACTCGCAGCACGGCGCGCACCGCGCCGGCGTTCTCCTTCAAGGGATGCGCGCCGGGCAGAACCGGTTTGAGCTCGACGGGCGCCGGAATGCCCTCGGCGAAGACGGCGAAGGCGGCGGCGAAGGCGTCGTCGCTCGCGATGATGCGCAGCTTCTTGAAGTAGAGGCCCGCCGCGCGGCCGGGATGTGCCTGGATCCACCGCAGCGCCTCGTCCCAGGCCGCGTCGTCGATCGCGACGAAGCCGCGCGCGAAGACGCCGGGGTGAAGGCGCTCCAGCTCGGCCGCCCACGGCCGCCACTGTCCCGTCGCGTTCTCGCTGTTGCCGATGTAGATCCCGACGCCTCCGACGGTGTTGAAGGGCGTGAAGCGTCCGAGCGCAGAGGCGTTGCGGATCGCCCACGGAAGCAGCACCGCGTGCGAGGCGAGCAGGATCACCGCGAGCTCGAGGATGAGCGAGCGCCACTTCCGCCGTGCCGCGAGGGCGCCGGCGAGCCACGCCAGCGGGAAGGCGTAAGCGACCGCCCGCGTGAGGGTCATCAAGCCGCAGATGAGCCCGATCGCGGCCGCGCGCCCGGGCGAGAAGCCGCGGATCCACGAAGCCGCACACAGAAGAAGGAACAGCAGCAGCTGGGGGGCCAACAAGTTCTCCGCGGCGAGAAGGTCCGTCATTAGCAGGGACCGCGGCAAGAACGAGAGGATCGCGGCGGTCCACAGCGCTGCGGAATCTCCCCAGAGCCGCCGGGACAGCGTCGCTCCGATCCACGCCGCGAGCACCGCGAGGGCCACGTTCGCGACCTTGGACGCGAGAAGCGGATCGCTGCCGCCCGCGGCGCGCATCGCGAGCGACAGCAGCACGGGATACGCGGGCGAGCGGCGGCCGTCCGGCCCTCCCGGTCCGGCCTCATACCGGCCAGAGGTCGCGAGGCTCTGCGCGACCTTGAAGAAGCCGTAGAAGTCCGAAACCGGCTGCGTCGGGATCCAGATGAGGATCGCGACTCGCGCCAGAGCGCCGGCCGCCAGGATCGCGGCGAGACACGGGGGGTAGGGGACACGTTTCACGGCGTCTCGGGTTCCCGAAGCCGAAGCATGCCCGCCGGCACGCCGCGGCGCTCGGTCGTGCGCCCGGAGGGCCAGCGGACCGTGACGTGGTCGGCGCGATCGTGGTCGCCGAGGCCGAAGTAGAGCTCTCTCGCTCCCGAGGACAGGAACGAATAACCGGCAGCGACGACCTGGGCGCGTGAAAGACCTCCGGCTTCGACCGTGACTGTGGCGCCCAGGGCGTCGCGGGTGGACTTGTAGCGGCCGGTGGCCTTCGAGTCTCCCTCGAGCGACACGACGAGCTTCTTCGCCTTCGAAGGATTGCGGTTGATCCAGAGAGCCGGAGGCTGGAGGAACCCGGTGGCGAAGAGGTCGGGCGCGCCGTCGCCGTTCGCGTCGAGGACGACGAGGCCTCGCTGGTTGGCCTGTGATTCGAGCCCGGCGACGGCGGCGAGCTCGTCGAAGTGGCGGCCGTCGCGGTTGCGATAGAAGCGCTTGGGCGGCCGGCCCCAGAGCGAGTCGTCGCCGAACTCCGCGACGGCGATGCCCTGCTGGAACTTCTGGAACTCCACGGACATCAGGTTCCAGAAGTCGATCTCGCGCTCGGTCTCGTTCTTCCCGGTGACCATCCCGTTGACGACGAAGAGGTCGGGCCGGCCGTCGAGATCGGCGTCCACGAAGACGCAGCCCCAGGACCACGAGGTGTCCCAGACCGCCGCGACGTCCGACGTGCGCTCGAAGGAGCCGTTTCCGAGATTGCGAAAGAGCGACGAGCCGCGGGAAAGGGCCTTGAGCCGTCGCCACACGAGCGGCCGGCCGAGGGAGTATGGAAAGGGCGGCATCGGGTACCGCGAATCCTTCAAGAACCAGTTCAGCGGGAACGAGTAGTTCGACACGTAAAAGTCGAGCCGGCCGTCGCCGTCGTAGTCGTCCATGGCGACACCCATGCCGAAGCCGGGGTCGAGCACGCCCGCCTTCTTCGCGAGGTTCCGAAACGTGCCGTTGCCCTCGTTGTGCAGGTAGGTGTTGTTCCCGAAGTCGTTGGCGACATAGATGTCGGGCCAGCCGTCGCCGTCGAGGTCCGCGGATTCGAGGGCGAGTCCCCAGCGCGTGTCGTCGGTGTGCGTCGCATTCGAGACGTCGGTGAACGTGCCGTCGCCGTTGTTGTGAAAAAGGTGGTTCGGCGGCGCGTTGTCGGCCTCGAACGTGGGACCGCTCTGCGGATGCCCGTAGACGAGCACGTAGAGATCCGGCCAGCCATCGCGGTCGTAGTCGATCGCCGCCGCGGAAGTGCAGTAGTCGTTCAAGGCGACGCCGGCCGAGGTCGCGACCTCTTCGAACGTACCGTCGCCGCGGTTGCGGTACAGGAGGTTCGGGCGGAAGAGGTACGTGACGTAGAGGTCCGTGTGGCCGTCGTTGTCGTAGTCGAAAGCGAGCACGCCGGCCGCCTCTCCTTCCTGGCCCGCGACGCCAGCCTTCGCGGCGACCTCCTCGAACGTGCCGTCGCCGTTGTTTCGATAGAGACGATTGCCGTCGCCGCCGGCGACGAAGATGTCCTGGCGTCCGTCGCCGTCGAAGTCGAGAACGGCGGCGCCCGGGGGCATGTGCTCGCCGGGGATCGGAACGTTCTTGGCGGCGTTGGGGAGAAAGGCGCGGTGCGGGCGAGTCAGTCCGGCCTTCTCCGCGACGTTTTCGAAGAGAGGATCGGCCGCCGAGGCTTCGAGCCAGTTCTCGACGCGGCCCGAGGTCATCGTCCACTTTCCGCTGGCGGAGGCGGGCGCGAGGACGATTCGGATCTGGCCTCCGGTCTGTCGGAGCTCACCTCGCGCTCCGCGGCCCGAGAGCAGGAGCGTCAGGAGGATCTCGCGGTTCTTTCCGCGCTTGACGAGGTCGAAAATCTCGGCCTCCGTGCGCCCGAGGGACGCGAATCCGGCGCGCAGGGCCGTGAGCCTCGCCCGGAGCCCCGCCGCGTCAAAAACGGGCTCCGATCCGGCCGCGGCCGAGGCGCGATAGACCGCGACCGTCAGGGGATGGCGTGACTGCGCCGGCGTCAGGGAGTCGCCGGGCAGCGCACCGGTCCAGCGCAGGGCGGGGGAAAGGAGCGCGTCGCCGACGACTCCGGTTTTCCATGCCGCGAGAAACTCGGCGGCGTACGCCGACGTCCCGCCGGAATAATCCTCGAGAGTGGGAAGCTTGCCGTCCTTCCGCGACGCGCACGCCGCCGCAAAAAGGAGGGCGGCCGCGAGCACGCCCGAACACAGACAGCGCGGCCGCATCGCCGAAACTATAATCCGCGGCCACGTGCCGACCGTCGCCGACCGGCTCCGCGAGCGCATCGCGCGCGAAGGGCCGATCTCCTTCGCCGATTTCATGCAAGCCGCCCTCTACGACCCGGAAGGCGGCTACTACGCGCGCGGGGCCGCGATCGGGGAGGGCGGAGACTTCGTCACGTCGCCGTCGGTGAGTCCCGCGTTTCGCCGGCTGCCTCGCCCGTCTTTTCTCGCTCGAAGCCGGCGAGCTCGAAGGCCCGGTGGATTTCGTCGAGGTCGGGGCGGGCGCCGGCCAATTCCTCGAAGACTTCTCGCGACAGCTCGCGGCAGACTGGATCTCGCGCTCTTCGAGCGAATCCGCTTGACGGCCGTGGAAGTCTCGGCCGCGGGCCGGGCCGCGCTGGCCGCGAGAGGAATCGAGCCCGCGCCGCGCATACTCGAGAGCGTCGAAGAGCTCGCGGAGAGCTCGATCCGGGGATGGATCTTCTCCAACGAGCTCTACGACGCGCTTCCCGTCGTCCGCGTCATGGGTTCGGCCGACGGCCTCCAGGAGCTTCGCGTCGGATGGGAGGGAGAGAGCTTCGAGTGGAAGGCGGTCCCCGCCGCCGCGGATCTCCGCGCGCACCTCGACGCGTTCGGCATCGTCCTCGAGCCGGGACAGAAAGGCGAGATCGCACAGGGAGCCGCCGGTATGCACCGGAGACTGGCCCGGGCGCTCGCGCGCGGGTGGCTCGTCGCTTTCGATTACGGGCATCCCGCGCGCGGTGCTCTACCACCCTTCGCGCGCCCGGAGGGCACGCTGTCGGTGCACTCCGGCGGCCGCCGTGGCGGAGATCCGCTGGAGGAGCCCGGTGCGCACGACTTGACGGCGCACGTCAACTGGGACGTCTTGCTCGCGGCGGGAGAGGCCGAGGGGCTGCACACCGACCGTCTCATGCGACAGGGAATGTTCCTCGTGGAGGCCGGCATCTTCGACTTCGTCGCGAGCGACGCGGAGAAGTGGCGCGTCTTCCGCCTCGTGGATCCGGGCGGAATGGGAGAGGAGATCTCGGTTCTCGTTCAATCGAAGGGAGTCGCGACCGCGACGGCCACGGTCTAGCGCGGAGCGACGCGGTTGTCATCCCGAGGAGCGAAGCGACGAGGGACCCCTTTGGAAGCCGCGCAATGACTCGAAAGGGGTCCCTCGCTCCGCTCGGGATGACAAGCGCTCCGGATGACAAGCCCATCTGCGTCCGATAGAATGCCGCGCCAGTGGGTCACTACTTCCCCATACTGGTATTTGCCCTGCTGGCGGCGGCTCTGCCGCTCGGGACGATCGTGGTCGCCCGCGTCATCCAGAAGAACCGTCCTAACCAGGTGAAACTCGAGCCGTACGAGTGCGGGGTGGAGGCCACGACCGACGCGTTCGACACCCGGTTCTCGGTCCGCTACTTCCTGATCGCCGTGCTCTTCGTGGTGTTCGACGTGGAGACGGTCTTCCTCTTTCCCTGGGCCGTGATGTTCAACCGGCTGGGCCTCTTCGGCTTGATCGAGATGGTGATCTTCCTGGCGATCCTGGTCGTCGGGTACGTCTACTGCTGGAAGCGGAAGGCCCTGGACTGGGCCTGATCCGCGAGGGAGCGCGCGCATGGGTTTGATCGACAACCGGTTCTCGGAGAACGTCGTGACGACGACGGTGGACTCGGTGATCAACTGGGCCCGGCGCTCCTCGATCTGGCCCATGCAGTTCGGCCTGGCGTGCTGCGCCATAGAGATGATGGCCGTCATGGACGCCCGCCACGACCTGTCTCGTTTCGGGGCGGAAGTCTTCCGCGGAACGCCCCGCCAGTCCGACCTGATGATCGTGGCCGGGACCGTGGTCGAGAAGATGGCCCCGATCGTCAAGCGTCTCTACGACCAGATGCCGGAGCCCAAGTGGGTGATCGCGATGGGCTCGTGCGCGACCTGCGGCGGCCCGTACAAGACGTACGCCGTCACGCAGGGTGTCGACCGTATCGTTCCGGTCGACGTTTACGTGCCGGGCTGCCCGCCGCGGCCCGAGGCTCTGATCTACGGAATCATGGCTCTTCAGAAGAAGATCGACCGGATGAAGGTCATCCGCAAGGCGTCCTGATTGGCGGACGAGTCCAAGGCTCACGAGGAGAAGAAGCCCCGGCCCGAGGCGTCCGACGCCTCGGGCCACCCTTGGGTGCGATCGATCCGCGCCGCGGTGCCCGACGCCGTCGTCTCGGCCAAGCAATTCGCCGGCCAGGTCACGGTCGTCGTGGCGAAGGACGCGATCGCCCGCGTCGCCCGGCACCTGAAGGACGCCGAGGACTTCAAGTACTGCGTGGACGTCACGGCGGTCGACTGGAAGGATCGCCAGCCGCGCTTCGACGTCGTGTACCACTTCTACTCGTTCTCGAAGAACGACCGGATCCGCGTCAAGTGCGGGGCTCCCGACGGGGAAGAGGTCCCGTCGATCGCCACGGTGTTCCTGGCCGCGAACTGGTGCGAGCGGGAGACCTACGACATGTTCGGCATCCGGTTCGCCGGACATCCGGACCTCCGCCGCATCCTGACCTGGGAAGGGTTCAACGGATACCCGCTCCGCAAGGACTTTCCGCTCGAGGGCATCGACACCGGGGCCGCGATCTATCCCGAGGAGTGGCCCGACGGCGGCGGTCCCCCGATGAAAGATCCCAACCGCAAGGTGGTCTCCTAGCGTGACCGACGAGAAGATCTCGCAGGCCGAGAAGGACGAGGCCGCGTACTTCGCCGAGCGCGCGAAGGCGCAGGCTCCGTCGTCCGCCGACGCGGCGGCCGCGGGCCCGAAGGAGCACACGCTCTTCGACGTCCAGGAGATGGAGCTGAACTTCGGACCCCAGCATCCCTCCACGCACGGCGTGCTGCGCCTGGTGCTGCGGGTGGACGGCGAGAAGATCCTGGAGGCCAAGCCGGACGTCGGCTACCTCCATCGGGGCACCGAGAAGCTCTTCGAGACCGAGACGTACCCGATGGGGATCCCCCACACCGACCGCATGGACTACGTCGCGGCGGCCACGAACAACCACGCCTTCTGCCTGGCGGTCGAGAAGCTGCTGGGTGTGGAGATCCCGCGCCGCGCGCAGCTGATCCGCGTGATCTTAGACGAGCTCCAGCGGCTCTCTTCGCACCTGGTGTGGCTGGGCACGTCGGGGATCGACCTCGGAGCGGTCACGCCGTTCTGGTACGCCTTCCGCGAGCGCGAGCAGATCCTGGACTTCTTCGAGGAGTACTGCGGCGCGCGCCTGACGCTCAACTGCATGCGGATCGGCGGTCTGCCGTTCGACCTGACGCCGGGGTGGACGGAGCGCGTCTCCGAGTTCGTCCGCGACCTGCCCTCGCGCATCGACGACTACGAGCAGCTCCTGACCGACAATCGCATCTGGAAGAAGCGCACCGTCGGCGTCGGCGTGATCTCCGCCGAGGAGTGCATCGAGTGGGGCCTGACGGGGCCCATCATCCGGGCGTCGGGCAAGGAGTGGGACCTGCGCCGCGCCCAGCCCTACGAATGCTACGACGAGCTCGACTTCGTCGTCCCCACCCGGCAGAACGGTGACACGTACGACCGCTACATCGTGCGCGTCCAGGAGATGCGCCAGTCCGCCCGGATCCTCCAGCAGTGTCTGGACAAGCTGCAGCCGGGAGAGATCCGGGGCAAGGTCCCGCGCGTGATCAAGCCCGTGGCCGAGGAGGTTTACGCGTCGATCGAGTCTCCCAAGGGCGAGCTCGGCTTCTACTGCGTCTCCAACGGCTCGAACAAGCCGTACCGGATGCACGTCCGGCCGCCCTCGTTCATCAACCTGCAGGCGCTGCCGCGGCTGGCCAAGGGCCACCTCGTCTCCGACCTCGTGGCGCTGATCGGCACGATCGACATCGTGCTCGGGGAAGTCGACCGATGAACGTGCCGCCCGAGTTCTGGACGTACCTGAAGGTCGTCGTCCTCGTGGCGACCGTGCCGGCGATCGTCGGCTTCGTCATCGTCCTGGCCGAGCGCCGCATCATGGGATTCATGCAGGCGCGGCTGGGCCCCAACCGCGTCGGCCCGCAGGGGTTGCTCCAGGGCCTGGCGGATCTCGTCAAGCTCGTCACCAAGGAAGACATCACGCCCGCCAAAGCCGAGAAGGCGGTGCACTTCCTCGCGCCGGTCCTGGCGGTGATACCGGCGCTGACCGCTCTGTCGGTCATCCCGTTCGGTCCGCCGATCCAGGTGGGGAAGACGTCGATCCCGCTCTGGGTCGCCGACATCAACATCGGGCTGCTCTTTCTGCTGGCGATCACTTCGATCGGCGTCTACGGCATCATCCTGGGCGGCTGGTCGTCGAACAACAAGTACTCGCTGCTCGGGGGGCTCCGTTCCGCCGCGCAGCTCGTCTCCTATGAAGTGCCCATGGGCCTGTCGCTCGTCTCGGTCCTCCTGATGACGCGCTCGCTGTCCTTAGTCGAGATCGTCCGGCGCCAGGAGGCCACGCAGCTCTGGTTCGTGTTCCCGGGCCTGATCGCGTTCTTCATCTACTTCGTTTCGGGCGTGGCGGAGACCAACCGCAACCCGTTCGACCTGCCGGAGGCCGAGTCCGAGCTGGTCTCGGGCTTCAACACCGAGTACTCGGGCGTGAAGTTCGCCTTCTTCTTCCTGGGCGAGTACACCGCGATGATCATCATTTCCTGCGTGGCCGTGACCGTTTTCTTCGGCGGCTGGCTTGCGCCCTTCCCGAACGTGAAGGCCCTCGACTTCCTCGACGTCGTGCCGGGCGCCGTGTGGTTCCTCCTGAAGGTCTCGGGCTTCGTCTTCGGGTACATCTGGTTCCGCTCGACGTTTCCGCGGTACCGCTTCGACCAGCTCATGGCTCTGGGATGGAAGTGGCTGATCCCGATCGCGCTCGCGAACATCCTCGTGGTGGCCTTCGCGATCCTGCTCTTCCCGGGCCGGACGACGGGGCTCGTCTGGCTGTCGTGGATCTTCGGCGGTCTCTTCGTCGTGATGTACCTGCTCGCGAAGCTCCGCCAGAAGCTCGCGCGCCGGGACCGGCTCGCGGCCACGCCGCAGACGGTGGAGGGTTAAGCCGTGGCGCTGAAGAAGTGGCTCGACAGGATCACGCTGCTGGACCTCTTTGACGGCCTGTCGGTGACCGGCCGTCACCTCTTCAAGAAGAAGGTCACGATCGAGTACCCCGAGCAGAAGAAGCTGCCGTCGGACCGCTTCCGCGGGATGTTCCGGCTCGACGAGGACAGGTGCATCAAGTGCACGCTCTGCGCGATCGAGTGCCCGATCAACATCATCTACATCGACTGGCACAACGAGAAGAACGAGGCCGGCAAGTCCGAAAAGGTGCTGGACCGCTTCGACGTGGACCTGAAGCGGTGCATGTTCTGCCAGCTCTGCGAGGAAGCCTGCCCGACCGTGCCCAAGTCCATCTGGCTGACCACCAAGACCTACGAGATGGCGGCCTATGACCGCAACGAGTCGCTCTACCTCGACATCCGCAAGCTGACCGACTGGCGCGAGGCGCCCAACGTCAAGCCCTTCACCGTCGTGGAGAGGGGGTAGCGTTGGCCGAGGGCGCACTTCTGACTGGGACCGCGGGCGTCCTCTTCGCGGTCTTCGCCGTGCTGGCTCTCGCCATGGCCATCGCCGTCGTCGTCGCGAAGAACCCGGTGCACTCGGCGCTGTTCCTGCTGGTGTCGTTTCTCCTGGTGGCGTGCATCTTCATACTGCAGCAGGCCGAGTTCGTCGGGGCCGTGCAAATTCTGGTGTACGCCGGCGGGATCATGGTGCTCTTTCTCTTCGTCGTGATGCTCGTGAACCCGCGCACCGTCGCGACGACGAAGTCGTTCCAGCACCAGTGGGACGTGGCGCTGCTGCTCTTCCCGTTCTTCCTGATCCCGTTCGCGTACATTCTCTGGACCGAGAAGCTTCCGGATGTGCCCATGAACGCTGCCGCTCTCGTTTCGGTGCGCGGGAAGCTGGCCGGCAACACCGAGGCGGTGTCCTGGGTCCTTTTCCGAGACTACCTGGTGCCGTTCGAGGTGGCATCGGTCTTCCTCCTCGTGGCGATGGTCGGCGCCGTGGTTCTGGGGAAGCGGTCGCTCGAGAAAGTGGACTGAGGCGATGACGATCACGATCAACCACTACCTGATCGTCTCGCTCCTGCTCTTCGGGATCGGTTTTTTCGGCGTACTGGTGCGGCGCAATGTCATCACCGTGCTGATGTCGATCGAGCTGATGCTGAACGCCGTCAATCTGAACCTCGTGGCGTTCTCGCGCCGGCTCTCGGACCTGACCGGCCAGGTCTTTTCGGTTTTCGTGATCACGATCGCCGCCGGCGAGGCGGCCATCGGGCTGGCTCTGACGATCTCGCTCTTCCGCCAGAAGAAGACGCTGAACGTGGAAGAAGCGGACACGATGAGGGGATAGCGCGTGCGGCATCTCATCTGGCTCATCCCTCTCGTCCCGCTGGCCGGGTTCCTGATCAACGGCCTGCTTTACCTTCTGACGCACCGGACGAAAGGGGAAGCGGCCCACGGAGCCGAAGAGGACGGACACGGCGAAGCTCATGCCGTGCCTCCGGTGGCCGGAAGCCACCCTCCGACGGGCCACGGCCACGGAGAGCCTCACGCGGTCATCCCGTTTAAGGGCGTCCACACGGCCGTCGGCGTCGGCAGTGTCGGCATCGCGTGCCTTCTGGCCTTCGGCGCGATCTTCGACATCGGCCTGAAGGCGTTCGCGGGCGGCGCCACGCACACGGAGTCGCTGTATCGCTGGATCTCGCTCGGCGTGAACCAGGCGGTCGGACAGGTTCCGGGGCCGCTGAAGGAGTGGGTGGTCGACGTCGCCTTCCGCCTGGACTCGCTCTCGGCGTTGATGCTGGCGTTCGTGACGTTCGTCGGCTTCCTCATCCACGTCTACTCCGTCGGGTACATGGGCCACGAGGAGGGGTACGGGCGCTACTTCGCGTACCTGAACCTCTTCATGTTCGCGATGCTCGTGCTGGTCCTCGGTGCGAACTTCCTGATGCTCTTCGTCGGCTGGGAAGGCGTGGGCCTGTGTTCGTATCTGTTGATCGGCTACTACTACGAGCGCAACTACGCCGCCGACGCCGGCAAGAAAGCCTTCGTCGTCAACCGCATCGGCGACTTCGGCTTCATCCTGGGGATCTTCGCGGTCTTCTCCCTCTTCGGCACCCTCGACTTCGAGACGGTGTTCCACGCCGCCGCCGCGGACCCCGAGTCCTACGCCCCGTACATGACGCTGGTCTGCCTGCTGCTCTTCGTCGGCGCATGCGGCAAGTCGGCACAGTTCCCGCTCTACGTCTGGTTGCCGGACGCGATGGCCGGCCCGACGCCGGTCTCGGCGCTGATCCACGCGGCCACCATGGTCACGGCCGGCGTCTACATGGTCGCGCGCTGCAACGTCTTCTTCCGCCTCGCGCCCAACGCCATGATCGTCGTCGCGGTCGTCGGCGCTTTCACCGCGCTCTTCGCCGCGACGATCGGCGTCGCCCAGAACGACATCAAGAAAGTCCTGGCGTACTCGACCGTCTCGCAGCTCGGCTACATGTTCCTGGCCTGTGGCGTGGGCGCCTTCACCGAAGGCATGTTCCACGTCACCACCCATGCCTTCTTCAAGGCCTGCCTCTTCCTCGGATCCGGCTCGGTGATCCATGCGCTCGCAGGCGAGCAGGACATCCGGCGCATGGGAGGCCTGGCGTCGAAGATCCCCAGGACGTACCGGACTTTCCTGATCGCCACGCTCACGATCTCCGGCGTGCCGTTCCTCGCGGCGTTCTTCTCGAAGGACGCGATCAAGGCGGCGGTCTTCCACGCCGAGTTCGCCGCGGTCCCCTGGCTTCCCAAGGTGCTCTACGCGGTGGCGCTCTTCACGGCCGGGCTGACGGCGTTCTACATGTTCCGTCTGCTGGCGTTGACTTTCTGGGGACACTTCCGCGGCGGCGACGAAGCGGAGAAGCATATTCACGAGTCGCCGGCGACGATGACGATCCCCCTGATCGTCCTGGCGTTCCTGTCGGTCGTGTCGGGTTACGTGGGTATTCCGATCCTCGAAGGCGGCAACAAGATCGGCGAATTCCTGCGCTCGATCCGCCTGCCGATCAACGGCCGGCCCGAGGCGGTACACCCCGAGTCCCTTTCCGTCGAGCTCGCCCTGATGGGCGCGGCCGTGGCGGTCGCCGCGGTGGGCATCTACCTCGCGTGGAGCTGGTACGCGAAGGGCGAGGGGAGAGTCCCGGATGCGCTGGCCCAGAGGTGGCCGGGCGTCTACCGGGCGGTCGAGAACAAGTACTTCGTGGACGAAGCCTACGACAGGATCTTCGTCAAGGGATTGGCGCTCGGCGGCGGCAGCCTGCTCTGGGAGGTCGACGCCACGGTCGTGGACCTGATTCCCAACGGCGCGGCCGCCGTGACGAAGGGATCCTCCTGGATCGCGTCGTTCTTCGATCAGTACGTCGTCGACGGAATGGTCAACGGCGTGGCGAACAGCCTCGCGGCGCTCTGCGGCGTCTTCCGGAAGGCGCAGACCGGGCGCGTGCAGAACTACGCCCTGGTGATGGGCGGGGGGCTCTTCTGTGTTGTGGCCGTGTATCTGCTGTTTCGATGAGGCGATAAGGAAGGCGAATGGACTTCAATCACATCCCGATCCTCTCGATCATCACCTACGTGCCGCTCGTGGGCGCGCTCGCCGTCGTCTTCCTGATACCCAAGGAGAAGACGGGCACGATCAAGGCGTTCGCGACCTTCGTGGCGGCTCCTCGATTTCGTCGTCTCGCTGCCGCTGTGGTGGGCCTTCGACCGGGGCAAGGACGGCTACCAGTTCGTCGAGAAGGCCGAGCTGGATTCCCTCGCTGGGCGTTTCCTACAACTTCGGGATCGACGGTATCTCGCTGGTCCTGATCCTGCTGACGACGCTGATGGGCGTGATCGCGATCGTGTGCTCCTACACGGCGATCTCCGACCGGCAGAAGGAGTACTACGTCCTGCTCCTCCTGCTGCAGACCTTCATGATCGGGACGTTCTGCTGTCTGGACCTCTTCCTCTTCTACGTCTTCTGGGAAGTGATGCTGGTGCCGATGTATTTCCTGATCGGCGTCTGGGGAGGGCAGCGCCGGCTCTACGCGGCGATCAAGTTCTTCCTGTACACACTGGCGGGCTCGGTGCTGATGCTGCTCGGCATCATCGCCCTCTACTTCTACAACACGACCGGCTTCCTCGGGTACAAGGGGCTGGGCAACGCGTCGACCTTCTCGATCGAGAAGCTGACCGCGGTCGCGCAGCAGATGCCGCCGGAGCTGCAGGTCTGGCTCTTCTTCGCGTTCTTCCTGGGCTTCGCGATCAAGGTCCCGATGTTCCCGTTCCACACCTGGCTTCCCGACGCCCATACCGAGGCGCCGACGGCGGGCTCCGTCATCCTGGCGGCCATCCTGCTGAAGATGGGGACGTACGGATTCGTGCGCTTCTCGCTGCCGATGTTTCCGGAGGCCGTGCGCGACCGCCGGGTGATCGCCGTGATGATCGCGCTGGCGATCATCGGCATCGTCTACGGGGCGATGGTCACGCTGGTCCAGAAGGACATGAAGCGATTGATCGCCTACTCCTCGGTGTCCCACCTGGGGTTCGTGATGCTGGGGGTCTTCGCCCTCAACATGTCGGGCATGCAGGGCGGGATCCTGCAGATGGTCAACCACGGCATCTCGACCGGGGCGCTCTTTCTCCTGGTCGGCGTCCTCTACGAGCGCCGCCACACGCGGATGATCTCGGAGTACGGCGGACTCGCGAAGCAGATGCCGGTGTTCGCGACCTACTTCATGATCATGGCGCTCTCCTCGATGGGCCTGCCGCTGTTGAACGGCTTCATCGGCGAGTTCACGATCCTGCAGGGAGCCTTCGAGAAGAGCTTCTGGTGGGCGTTCTTCGCCGCCACGGGGATCGTGCTCGGCGCCGCCTACCTGCTCTGGCTCTACCAGCGCCTCTTCTTCGGCGAGATCACCAACCCGGCCAATGCCAAGCTCCCGGATCTCACGTTCCGTGAGCAGCTCACGCTTCTCCCGCTCGTAATCCTGGCCCTCTGGATCGGCCTCTATCCGGCGCCGATCTTCCGCGTGATTCGCCGTCCTTCCGAGAAGATCGTCCAGATCGTCGGGGGCGCGACAGCGGAGGCTCCGGCCCTGGCCGAGAAGGTGGCCCCGGCCCCCGACGCATCCGGCGGCGCCGCGCGTCCATGACGTTCGCGGTCAAGGCCTCGGACTGGATGCTCCTCTCACCCGAGATCTTCCTCTCGGCGGCGGGGCTCGTGATGCTCGGTATCTCGGTCCTCATCGGGAAGGAGAAGGAGGAGTTCCTCGGCTTCCTCGCCACTCTCTCGGTGTTGGTGACGGGGGCCCTGGTCGTCTTCGTCTCGCTCCGGCCGGACCGGAAGACGCCCATCATGGGCGGCGCGTTCGTCGTGGACAACTTCGCCCTGTTCTTCAAGGGACTCATCCTCTTGTCGCTCGTGCTCGCGATCCTGGCCTCCGTGAAATTCGTCGGCCAGGCGCCTTATCCCGGCGGGGAGTACTACGCCCTGCTCCTCTTCGCCGGTGTCGGCATGCTGTTCATGGCGTCGGGCAACAACCTGATCTCGATCTACATCTCTCTGGAGACGATGGCCCTCGCCTCGTACGTCCTGGCCGGCTACTTCAAGGGAGAGATCAAGTCGACCGAGGCGGCGCTGAAGTACTTCATCCTCGGAGCGTTCTCCTCGGGAGTTCTCCTCTACGGCCTCTCCCTCGTCTACGGCGTGACCGGGACGATGGGGCTGCCGGAACTGGCGAAAAAGCTCGCCGGCGCCGACCGCTCGAACCTGCTGATGCTCGGGATCCTGCTGATCCTGGCGGGGCTGCTCTTCAAGATCGCTGCCGTGCCCTTCCACGTGTGGACGCCCGACGTCTACGAGGGCTCGCCGACTCCGGTGACGGCTTTCTTCTCGGTGGGTCCCAAGGTCGCGGCCTACGCGATCCTGGCGCGGATCTACTACGTCGCGTTTCCCAAGTTCCACGCCGACTGGGGCCTGATCGTGGCCCTCGTGTCGGCGGCGACGATGATTCTCGGCAATGTCGCCGCGCTCCTCCAGACGAACGTGAAGCGGATGCTGGCGTACTCCTCGATCGCCAACGCGGGCTACGCGCTGCTGGGCGTGCTCGGGTTCCGCACGGAGTGGGGACTCTGGGGGATCCTGATCTATCTGCTCGCCTACACGTTTATGAACTTCGGCGTTTTCACGCTCGTGATCCTGCTCGAGAGCCGGGGCTACGCGGGGGAGTCGGTCTCCGACTTCAACGGCCTGGCCCAGCGCAACATGCCGGCCGCGGTCCTGATGCTGCTGTTCCTTCTCTCGCTGGCCGGGCTGCCGCCCACGGCCGGGTTCATCGGCAAGTACTACCTGTTCACGGCGGCGATGAAGGCGGGCTACGCGTGGCTCGCGCTGCTCGCCGTGCTCATGTCGGCCGTGTCGCTCTTCTACTACTTCCGCATCGCGGCCGCGATGTTCTTCACGGAGGGATCGGGCGCGGAGCTGCGCGGCTCTTACGCGTTGACGGCGGTCGCCGCGATCTGCGGTCTGGGGACGCTGCTGATCGGCGTGCTGCCGCAGCCGTTCATCGCGGTGCTCAAGAGCTGCGTCCTTTCGCCCTGAGGCCGGCCCGCGCGTGCCCGGCCAAACCCGCTACGCGCTGATCGCCGAGGCCACGACCGCGGGTCTGCTGTTCCTGCTGAGCCCGGGAGCGGGCTACTTCCTCGGGAAGTGGCTCGGAGAGGCGGTCGGCGCGGGCCGGATTCCCGCTTACGTGGGCGCGGTCCTGGGGCTGGTGTCGGCCTTCGCTAACCTCATGCGCCTGACGGGGAGGGCCTCGCGGTGAGCGACGGGGACTCGGTCGTCGCCCGCGTCAAGAGGCGGACCCTCGTCGTCGCGGCGGTGACGATCGCGGGCGCGTTCCTCCTGGGCGTCCGGCGGGGGGCTTCCTTGACAATCTGCGCCGCCGTGGTAATTTCCAGCTTCCTGGCTCTCGAAAAGATTCTCGGGCGGCTGGACCCCGGACGCGCGAAGCCGGGGTTCCGGACGCTGGTTCCCCTGCTCCTGGTGACCGTGGCGAGTTTCATGCTTCTCGGGGTCGTTCTCTGGCGTTGGAAGGGGTTCGATCCCGTGGCCGGGGCCGTGGGGCTCTCGGTCGTGGTTCTGGGGATCATTCCCGAGCTCTGGGCGAGGAGGTAGAGCGCGTGCAGGAGCATCACTCGATTCTCTACGGGCCGATCAATGCCCTTTTGATTCGGTTGCTGGGCCACCCGCCCGTGGAGAAGCTCTCGCCGGCGATGGCCAAATTCTTCTTCCCCGACGGCCGGGAAGCGTGGATCCCCGACCCGGCGATCATGGCTCTCCTCCTGACCCTCCTGGTCGCGATCCTTTTTCCACTGGCGGCGCGGCGCTTCGACCGGTACCGCCCCGGCGGGACCCAGAACTTTCTGGAGATGCTGGTCTCGTTCCTGCGCGACCTCGTCTCGGAGTCGATCGGCGACGAAAGCGTGAAGCGGTATCTGCCCATCATCGGTGCGCTCTTCATCTTCATCGCGATGGGGAACCTGTTCGGCCTCTTCTTCTTCCTGCAGCCTCCCACCGGCTCCCTGTCGACGACGGCGGCGCTGGCGGTCATCTCGTTCATGTACTTCAACGTCCAGGGCGTTCGCGAGCACGGTCTGGGCGGCTACCTCAAGCACTTCATGGGGCCGCTGCTTTTGATCGCGCCCCTGTTCTTCGTCATCGAGATCATCGGCACGTTCGCCCGGATCCTGTCGCTGTCGCTGCGCCTCTTCATGAACATATTCGGAGAGCACACGACGACGAACGTGTTCGCCAGCCTCGTGCCCATCGTGGTGCCCTGGCCGATGATGGCCCTGGGCATCTTCACCGCGCTCTTACAGGCGTACGTCTTCGCGCTGCTCTCGGCGGTCTACGTCAGCGGCGCCGTGGCGCACGAGGAGCACTGAGCTGCGGCCAGTCGTGATAGGTTTCGCGAATAATCGCGTCGAAAGGCCTCGAATAAGGAGATACGTGGGATGGTGAAGAAGACGGTTGTGTTGTGTGCTCTTGCCCTGGCGGTGCTGGCGATGCCGGCGCTGGCCCAGGAGACCGGGACGGCGGGCGTGGCCCCGAGCGGGGTCAAGTGGGGCGTCATCGGCGCCGCCTTCCTGCTCGGTCTGGCGGCCGCGGCCGGCGCGACTGCGCAGGGAAGGGCGACCTCGGCGGCGGCCGAGGGCATGTCCCGCAACCCCGGCGCGGCAAAAGACATCCGCGGCATGACCCTGCTGGGGCTCGTGCTGATCGAGTCGCTGGTGCTCTACGCGCTCCTGATCTGCTTCCTGATCTACGGCCGGTAGGTTCTTCGGTCCCGGAAAGCCGCGTCCCGGGGGCCTGACGGGTCCCCCGGGCGCCGGTTGTCCTCCCCGGGCGACAGGCTGACCACCCGAGGGAACCGATTCTTGGGGTCCCAGCGTAATTGTTTTTGAGAAACCCTAAACGATGAGGACTGCTAGATCCGTACTAAAAGCGAAGGTTAGCCCGAGTTTCCCGGTCCGGCAGCTGGCAGAAGCCACAGGCCCAGGCCGGGCAAGGATCTTGCGATTCGTAGAGGTCATGGAAAAGGTTAACGTGCAAGAAGCTCCCGAACAGAACTCTCCAGAGCCGAACGCTCCCAAGCCGGTATCCCACTGGGATTTCGATTCCCAGGTCATGCCGTTCGTGGACTCGCTCTACAACACGGCGTACCGGATGACCGCGCAGCGCCGAGGACGCCGAGGATCTGGTCCAGGAGACCTACTTCAAGGCCTACAAGTACTACGACAAGTTCGAGGAGGGCACCAACCTGAAGGCCTGGCTCTTCAAGATCCTCAAGAACACGTTCATCAACAACTACCGCAAGCGCAAGCTCGAGCCGCGCAGCGTGGATTTCGCCGAGATCGAGGACTCCTTCGAGCGGATCGTGCGCCGCGACTCCAGCGACCAGCCCTCCGACCCGGAGGCCGAGTTCTTCTCCGGAGTGCTCGACGAGGACGTCAAGAAGGCGCTCGAGTCGCTGCCCTACGACTACCGGATGGTCGTCATCCTGGCCGACCTCGAGGACTTCTCTTACAAGGAGATCGCCGAGATCCTCGACTGCCCGGTCGGGACCGTGATGTCCCGGCTCTACCGCGGACGCAAGCTCCTCGAGAAGGCGCTGCTGAAGTACGCCCGCAAGCACGGGTACATCCGGGGCGCCGAGCCGACCAAGATGCGGACGCGTCCCAAAGTCGCACCGGCCTAGGGGTTGTCCCGCCGGGAGGTCGCCCGGCGGCCGTGGCGGGGGTCACAGGATCCCCGATCTTCCTTTCTTAAGGCGGAATAAGAGAGTTCCGCCCCCCGTTTTTCCCGACGGTCCGATGAACTGTTCGAAGGCTCGTTTCCTCCTCTACGCTTATCTCGGCCGCGAGGTCTCGCGGTCCGATTCGGAAGCCCTCCATCGTCACATTGCGCACTGCGCCCCTTGCGCCGCGCGGAGCCGGTCGGCGCGTCACCTCGGGCGGCTGCTGCAGACTCGGCTCGATTACGCCCGCGCGCCGATCGCGCTGCGCGAGCGGCTGCACGCGGGCCCGACGCCTCCCCACGTGAGGCCGCGTTACGCTCCGCTGGCCGTCGCGGCGTCGATCCTCCTGCTGATCCTTCCGCTGGTCGCCGATCAGCGGAATCCCCGCGTCGCCGCCGCCTCGCTGGCCGGCGCCGTGGCACTGACCGCGCCTCCCGGAGGCATCCGTCCCGTCTCCCGCAAGATGACGGGAACGTTCGTCTGCCTGCGGTGCGAGGCCCACCATCACTCGAGCGCGGTGTGCCCGCTGGACGAGTCCGTGCACGAGCTCGGCTTTTGCGCCGACAATGGCGAGACCTGGCGGGTGATGTCCACCGACTCCGCCTTCGCCCAGGCTTCGGTCGGTCAGACCGTCACCGTCGAGGGCGTCGCGTTTCCCGAATCGGGGTTCCTTCGGGCCTCTCGCGTCGGTTACTGAGGCTCGGACTTTGAGCGGCCCGCTTCGCGGGCCAACCGACGGAAGAGGGGAAGTCTTCTGAGCGGCCCGCTTCGCGGGCCAACCGACGAGAGAGGGGAAGTCGCATCGGCATCCTCTCCCTTGAAATCTCATCCCTTACAATCCGGCCCCAATGTCTCGATGGATTGAAGTGACGGCCCCGGCCCGTATCGACCTGGCCGGCGGCACTCTCGACCTCTGGCCGCTGAACGTGCTCCACCCGGGCTCGGTCACCGTGAACTTCGCGGTGGACCTGAGGGCGCGCTGCCGCGTGCGGGCCTCGACGCGAGGGTTTCGCGTGACGGCGCCCGGGCTCGGCTACGAGCGGCTCGTCGAAACCCCGCGGGACCTGCTCGCGGATCCCCGGGCGGCGCTGGCCGGCGCCGCGCTCGAGGCGCTGGGCGTGACGGAGCCGCGCGAGATCGAGCTGTCCTCCGACGTGCCCTACAGCTCGGGCCTGGGAGGATCCTCGGCGCTGACCGTGGCGATGGTCGCCGCTCTCTGCACGAGCCTGGATCGGCAGGTGGAGGACCCGGCGCGTGTCGAGCTGGTCCGCGACATCGAGACGCGCGTGCTCGGCAAGCCCGCCGGCATCCAGGACTACTACCCGCCGATCTTCGGAGGCCTGCACTCGCTGGAGCTCCTGCCCGGCCGCGTGGCGCCGAGCCGCCGTGACCTGGACACGGCGGCCTGGCTCCGGCACCTGACGCTCTTCGACACCGGCGCGGCTCACTCTTCGGGAATGAACAACTGGGAGATCTTTCGCGCGCGCATGGAAGGTGATCCGTCCGTGGCCGCGCGGCTGGACGAGGTGCGGGATGCGGCTCGCGAGATGGCGGAGGCCGCCGCCCGAGAGGACTTCGGAGCGATGGGCCGGGCCCTCGCCGTCGAGTGGGCGGCCCGCCGCCGCCTGGCGCCCGTGGTCTCCTCGCCGGCCATCGAACGAGTCGTCCAGACGGCGGTGTCGGCGGGTGCCTGGGCCGGCAAGGCGTGCGGCGCCGGGGGAGGGGGATGCGTCGTGATCCTCGCGCCGCCGGAGAAGACGAGGGCGGTGCGGGAGGCGCTCGGCGGGCTGTCGGGCGGGAAGCTCCTGCTCGTGGCCCCGGAGAACCGGGGGCTGGAAGTGAAAGCCGCCTAGGCCGCGGTCAACGCTCCTTCATCCAGGCCACGCAGCGTTCGAGCTCGCGGCGCATCGCCTTCGGAGAATCCGCCCGGTAGGACGCGCCGTGGCCGGGCAGCACCCACTCGAAATCGAAGTCCAGGAGGCGCTCCATCGACCGGATGGTCTCGGGCCAGGAGTACCAGTTCGCGTCCCGGAAGGCGACGAGGTGTCCTCGGCGGCGCGACCAGGCCAGATGGTCGCCGGTGAAGAGGAACTTGCGCCGGTAGAGCAGGACGCGTGTGCCCGCGGGTGTGGCCTGGAGTCGGGATCGCCAGCAGATCGGCGGCCAGGGGCACGGGTTCCCGCCCTCGAGAGGCCGCTCGATGTCGGCCGTCCTCGCCGTGACGTCGTCCTCGTGCATCACGCGCTCGCAGCCGAAGCGCTTCCGAAACGCGGCGTGGTCCGCGACATCGTCGCGGTGCGTCAGGAAGAGCGTGGAAACCCCTCCCCTCTCCTCGAGCGCCTTCAGCAGCGGCCCAGCCGCGCGGGGCGAGTCGACCAGGATGTTGCCCTCCGGCCTCTCCACGAAGTAGCTCCACGCGCCGAAGGAGCTCTCCGCCGTGAATCCACAGAAGGAGACGTTGTCGGCGACTTTCTCCGGGAAGGCCCGGACACCGGGCGTGGCGTCGGTCTTCGCAACGGTGCCGATCGAGGCGGTCGGGCAGGCGACGAGCGCCATCAGCGCCCGCCGGCAGCCGGCCTCGCCGCCCGGCTGGCGCTCGCACGTAGGAGTGCCCGTCTCCCTGTTCGAAGACCTCCGGGGCGATGCGGCGGCAGGTGTCGCAGTCGATGCAGGTCGAGTCGACGTAGAAGTCGCCGGGAGCGTTCTCGGGCAGCCGCGCCGAGAGGGAAGCCATCAGATCCGGTCGAGGACGGCCACCGTGCGCTCGCCGCGGACGTTGCCGGTGTTCAACGTCGTCGCGGGCTCGATGAGGACGATCCAGCATTCGTCTTTCGCGGTCGGACGATGCTCGACGCCCTTCGGGACGATGAACATCTCGCCTTCCGAGAGCTCGATGTCTCCCGTGCGCAGGCCCATCGTCATCTTGCCCTTCATCACCAGGAACAGCTCGTCCTCGTTCTCGTGGTGATGCCAGACGAAGTCGCCCTTGAATTTGACGACCTTGACTTGGTGGTCGTTGAGGTCCCCGACGATCTTAGGCTTGTACTGCTCCTGGAAATGGCCGAATTTCTCGAGCAGGTTGACCTTCTCCATCGCCGGCCTCCTTTCGTCACATCCTCTCCGGCTCCGGTATCCCTAGCAGGCCGAGCAGACGAGACATCTCCCTGCGAAAAATACGCGCGATGGCCAGGCGGCGGTTCCGGATCGCCTCGTCCGGCTCCTGGAGGATCGGGTTGCGGTGGTAGAACTGGTTGAACGCCTGGGCGAGGCCGAAGGCATGCCGAGCCAGCGTGGCGAGCTCCAGGGTCTCGACGGAGCGCTCGGCGACCTCGCGGATGGACGCGGCATCGAGGACGATTCCCCAGAGGTCGTCCTCGAACTCGCCCGCGAGGGCCTCGGCCGAGGGATCGGAGGGCAGGCCCTTCTCCTCGAGCTTGCGAAAGATGTTGTCCGCGCGCACCAGCGAGTACTGCAGGTACGGTCCGGTGTCGCCCTCGAAGTTCAGGGCCTCGTCGAAGTCGAAGGCGATGATCTTGTTGCGTCCGACCTTGAGCAGGAAATACCGCAGCGCTCCGACGGCGATCGCGCGGGCGTCGCGCTCCGCGTCGGCGGGATCGGCGCCTTCGCCCCTCCGCTCCCGACCTCGGATCGGGAGCGCTCGAGGAGAAGCTGGACCAGGTCGTCGGCTTTCACGCCCAGGCCCTTCCGGCCCGACATCTCGACCCAGGGTTTCTTCTCGTCCTCGGGAGAGCCGGTACTCCTCCCCGAACCTCTCGGAAAGTTCCCGCGCGGTCGGCCGGCGAGAGGGCCACGATCTCGTAGGCGAAGTGGACGAAGCGTCGGCCTCCTCGCGGAAACCGAGGACGCTAAGCCTTCCTGAACCACTTTCTGAGATACAACTGCCGCACGTCGATGACGTTGAAGACCTGCCGGCCGCACCCGAACCGGGCGCGAGCGCGGGGCGCCGCCGGTGTCTCCTGGCCCGGGGGATGCGATCGCCGCCCTCACGGCATCCCGCCTCCGCGCACCGGCCGATTCCAATCCGGCTCGAAGGGCGCGTAGTCGAAATCGAGCCGAGCAGCCCGAATTTCCAGAGCTGGTAGGCGATGTCTTTGCCCGTGTAGGTGACGGTGCCGTTGGAGCGGACCAGGATCTTGTCGGGCTCTTCGAGGCCCGCGAATTCCTCCGATCGGACAGTCGAAGGACCCAGCAGCCGGCGTGCTTGCCCTCGGTTTCCAGGTGGAACGCCCCGCTCTTCAGCAGCTCGAAGGCTCGGGCCCAGAAGTGCTTGTGGAGGATGTCGCTCTCGCGCGGGAGCAGGTCGTATGCGATCCCGAGCCTTCCCATCGTCGAGAGATGGGCGCAGGAGACAGCCTCGGCCACGGCCGCCGCGATCGCGGCGATTCGTTTCCGCCGGCCTCGAGCGCCTGGAGCACCTCGGCCTGCCAGGCCTTCGTTTCCGGCCGGGCGGCATAGGTCCGGCCGACTTCGGCGTAGAGGTCCCAGCAGAGATAGGCGAAACCCTTGGGGTTGGAGGTGCCGGACGGAAAGCGACTCTCGCGGATCGCCTTGCGGGCGACCTCCAGCGTGGTCACGTTCTCCAGATGCAGCAGGCCCGCGACCACGTCGGCGACCTGGACCCCGGTGTCGTCGAGGTAGTTCTGGACCTCCACCGTGTGGCCGAGATACCGAAGCGCGCGCACGAGGACGTCTCCCAGGAAGGCGTTGCGCAGATGGCCGATGTGGGCCGCCTTGTTGGGGTTGATGTTGGTGTGCTCGACGATGACCTTGGCCTCGCGCGGAGACGGCGAGGGCACGCCGGCGAGGAACAACCGCACGAAAGCCCCCCGGTCGAGAAAGAAGTTGAGGTAGCCGCCTCCCTCGACCTTGACCTCCCGGACCCCGGGTGGAAGCACGACGGCCTTCGCAAGTTCCGCGGCGATCGCCCTGGGCGCCTTTCGCAACGTCTTGGCCAGGTCGAAGGCCGCGGGGGAGGCGAAGTCACCGAGCTCGATGCGCGGCGGGCGCTCCAGAACGACGCGCTCGAGCGGCGCGGAGAGGCGTTGCGCGCCTTCGCGAATCGCGTCGGCGAGGGAGGACCGGACGGAATCGAGTGTGAGCGGCGGAGCCATCGGCGCGGCAGTATAGCCGCGGAGCATTTGAATGGGCGCTCGACGCGCCCGACGAGGGCGGAGAGCGGTTCCCAGCGCGCGACAACCTCCGTACTTTTTCGTCCGCCGAGCAAAGATTCTCGGGTGGAGAAGCGACCGCCTGAAGGCGGATCGGGCTGCTAAGATCGCTTCATGGCGTCCCCCGTCACCCGCTCGATCGCCATCGGGGCGCCGCCCACCGACGCGTTCGACGCCTTTACGCGCGTCTCGGATCTGCTCTCGTGGCTCTGCGAAGGAGCGCTCGTGGGCTTGCGGCCCGGGGGCAACTGGGCCGTCGGGTTCACCGACCAGAGGGGGATCACCGAGGCCACGGTGCTGGGAAAGATCGTCGAGTTCGAGCGCGGACGGCGGCTCGTGGTTGCGGACATCTCGTACGAGCCCCGCGTCGGCGAGCCGCTCTCGGGCATTCGCCTCGAGCTCACCTTCGCCGAGCGCGAGGGCGGATGCCTGGTCACCGTCGAGCAGGACGTGCCCGACGCCGGACCGGCTTACACTCGCTATCAGGGAGAAGCCGCGTCGGGCTGGGAATCGAGCCTCGAGGACCTGAAACGATATCTGGAGGGCCCGCGGCGGCGTCGCATCATGATCGAAGAAGGACTGCCGGAGAACTAGGGTTCCGATGAACGGCGTCGTGGAAACGGGGACCTGCACGATTTGCGGAGGGACGGGCTGGCTGCTCGACTCCGCCGGCGGCCGCAAGGAGGCGCGTCCGTGCGTTTGCCGCGGCGCCGCGATCGATCGAGCTCGCCTGGACGCGGCGGGCATTCCGCAGCGCTACCGCGACTGTACGCTCGACAACTTCTCGGACAACACGCTCTCGCTGACGAAGGCCAAGGCGGGGGCTCGAGAGTTCGTCGACGCGTACCCGGCCGTCGATGCGGGCCTGCTCCTGGTGGGGCCCGCCGGACGAGGGAAGACGCACCTGGCCTGCGCCATCCTCTCCGAGCTCGTCGCGACCAAGGGCGTCTCGGGTCTCTACGTGGATTTCTCCGACCTCCTGATGAAGATCACGACGTCGTTTCGGCCGGACGCCGATTTTTCAAAGGAGTCGGTGCTGACGCCGTACTCGGAGGCCGAGGTGCTCGTCGTCGACGAGCTCGGGGCCTCGAAGCCGCACCCATGGGTGCTCGACGTTCTCTACAGCCTCCTGAACACGCGGTACAACCGCAAGAAGATCACCATCGCGACGTCGAACTTCGAGGACGAGCTCGACCCGGCCTCGGGCGAGCGCGAACGGCTCGAGGACCGCATCGGCTACCGTCTTCGCAGCCGCCTCTACGAGATGTGCCTGATGATTCCCCTGCGGGGCAACGACTTCCGCAAGGACGTGCTCGGCACGAAGATCCGGTCCCGCTTTTGAGCCGCCGCCTCCGAAATCTCCCGGCGCGGCTGGCGCTCGCGGCCCTGCCCTTCGCGGCCGCCTGCGCGACGGCCCCGGCCCCGGCTCCCTCGCCTCCTCCGCCCGCCCCTGCCGCGCCGGCCGAGAAGCCCGTACCGGTACCCGTCGTCAAGCTGACCCCGCCGGAAGCCGTAGCCCGCTCGGGCGTGCTCTACCGCGTGGGCTTGAAGAGCGACCTCGTCGAGTTTTCCGCGGGGACGGCCGGCACGCTCTGGATCGTGGCGTCGGGGGACAAGGCGGAGCTGCTCCAGGGGCCCGTGACCCTGCGCGCACAGGGCGGAGGGACAGGCGCCGGATTCTTCCAGGTGCAGGCGGGCGCGTTCTCGCAGGAGGAGACCGCGCGCCGGCTGGCCGACCGGCTGGCGGCCTCGCTTGGCACGAGCGCGGAAGTCGCTTTCTCCGCCGATCGCGGTCTCTATCGCGTCCTGCTGGGCGGTTCGGAAGGACGCGCGGAGGCCGACGCGCTCGTCGAGAAGCTCAAGGCGCAGGGCCAGGAGGGATTCGTCGTTCCCGGCGCGCCGCGAGCGGCTGTGGCGCCCGCCACGATCGCCGTCGCGGGAGCGGGAACGGAGACCGCGCGAACGCTCGCGTCCCCGGTCGACCTCTTCGGTCCGGCTCCCGATGCGCGCGTCGTGGTGGACGGCGTCCCATACCGGGGGAGCCTGCGCATCCTCGTCAATTCGCGCGGCACGCTCAACGTCGTCAACCGCGTGGACGCCGAGGACTACCTCTACGGCGTCGTGCCGGCGGAGATGGGCCCGAAGCGCTACGACGCGATCGAGGCCCTCAAGGCCCAGGCCGTGGCCGCGCGCACGTACGCGTTCGCGCACCGCGGGCAGTTCGAGAGCGAGGGCTACGACATCTGCGCCACGGCCAAGTGTCAGGCGTACGGAGGCGCGTCCGTCGAGGACACGCTCTCGACGGCCGCGGTGGACGGGACGCGCGGCCTGGTCCTCGCATACGAGAACAAGTTCGCCGACGCGCTCTTCGTCTCGACGTGCGGCGGCGTGACCGAGAACGTCGAAAACGTCTTCTCCGGCGGGCCCCTGCCGTATCTCGTCTCGGTCGAATGCGGGGAGCTCCACGCCGACGAGGTGCCCGGCGCCGTCGTGCCGAGAGACGGCGGAGCGGCCGGCCGCCCGGTCCTGGAGTGGCGGGGCTATGTCCTGCGGCGATACGCCGGAAAGCGCGCGGCCCCGCGCGCGGCGAGCCTCGAGACCGCGCAGAGGTGGGCCGGCGTTCCTCGCCGCGGCGCGCCTCCATCGCGTCTGACGGCGAGCGCCGTCTATCCCTCGATCGTGGAGGAGTTCGGCCTCACCGAGGCGCGCTCTCTGCAGGTGACCCCGCGGGACGAGGGCTACTACTCCGAGAACCCGTCCGCGGTCGTGGGACTGTCAGGCGCCGCACGCTCCTCGTACGAGCTGCTCCTGCGCTTCCGTTTCGCGGGCGACGCTCTGCCGCCGTCGGACCGCGACCTGCGGGAGGAGGAATACGCGGGACTCCTCCTGTCGGTGGCGCTTCGCCTGGGCGGCGTCACCGAGGGCTCGGGACGGTTTCTCTCGCGCGAGGGCTCGAACATCTGGGTCAAGACCACCGAAGGGCGACAGGGCCTGCCGGTCGATCCCGAGGTGCCGATGGCGCGTCGGATCGGCGACCTCTTCTACCCGGCGGGCACGCTGAGGCTTCGGCCGGGAGATCGCCTGCGCTGGTTGAAAAACGGTTCTCGCCTGCTCGCGCTCTGGGTCGAGATGGATCCCGATGGCCCGACCTTCGAGCGCGAATCGGCCTGGACGGAGTGGGTGCGCCGCGTGCCGGCCCGCGAGCTCGCGCACCGGATGTCGGGACGGGTGGCCGGCACGGAGGTCCGGGAGATCGAGATCACCAAGCGCAGCCCCACGGGCCGCGCGATCGAGATGCGCGTGAAAACGGACCTGGCCGAGGCGACGTTCAAGCGCTTCGAGCTTCGCCAGGCGGTCGAGATGCCGGAGATGCTGTTTTCCGTCTCGAAAGTCGAGGGACCCGGCACCGAGGCCGAGTTCGTCTTTCTGGGACGGGGCTGGGGGCACGGCGTCGGCCTGTGCCAGAACGGCTCCTACGGGATGGCCCTGGCCGGCGAGACATACGACGCGATCCTGCGCCACTACTACACGGGCATCGAGATCCGTCCGGCCACTGAGGTCACGGGGTCCACGGCGCCCTCGACCCGCTGAGCAATCGAACCCGGGGCCGGTTTAGAATCTCCGCGTGACCACCGCCGTTTCCGCCGAGCGCCGGGCGATTCTGCAGACGCTGCGCGACTTTCTCGAGGCCGAGGTCCGCCCCCACGTCATGAAATGGGACGAGGCGCAAGAGTTCCCGAGCGAGGTCTTCCGCAAGCTCGGGGAGCTCGGGTTCCTGGGCGTGCTGTTTCCCGAAGAGTACGGGGGGGCGGGACTCTCGTACATGGACTACCAGGCGATCGTCGAAGAGATCGCGAGTGTCGACCCCTCGATCGCTCTGGCGCTCGCCGCCCACAACAGTCTCGGCTCCAACCACATCTTCCAGTTCGGTTCGGAGGCGCAGCGGCGCAAGTACATTCCGCGGCTCGCGACGGGGGAGTGGATGGCCGCCTGGGGCCTGACCGAGGCCGAGGCGGGATCGGACTCGAGCGGCACGAAGACGACCGCAATCCGCGACGGCGACAGCTGGGTCCTCAACGGCTCGAAGAACTTCATCACGAATGCCTCGGTGGCCCACGTGGCGGTGTTGATGGCGGTCACGGACCGCAGCAAGCGCAATCGCGGGATCTCGGCGCTCATCGTCGAGCTGGATAACCCCGGCATCCGCGTCGGCAAGAAGGAAAACAAGCTCGGCATGCGGGCCTCCGACACGTGCACGCTGGTCATGGAGGACTGCCGGGTTCCCGCCGGCAACCTGCTCGGCGAGGAGGGCTCGGGGTGGGTGGACTCGATGAAGATCCTCGACGGAGGCCGCATCTCGATCGCGGCCCTCTCGGTGGGTCTGGCGCGCGGCGCCTACGAGGCGGCGCTCGCTTACTCGAAGCAGCGCCACCAGTTCGGCAAGGCGCTCTCCGAGTTCGAAGCGATCCAGTTCTATCTGGCCGAGATGGCCACCGACATCGACGCGGCGCGGCTCCTGACCGAACGCGCGGCGGCCGCCAAGGACGCCGGAACGCCGGTCACGAAGCTTTCGGCGCAGGCCAAGCTCTACGCCTCCGAAGCGGCCGTGCGGGCCACGGACCGCGCGATCCAGATCCACGGCGGCTACGGCTTCACCAAGGACTACCCGGTCGAGAAGTATTACCGCGACGTGCGGCTCTGCACGGTCGGCGAGGGGACGAGCGAGATCCAGAAGCTCGTCATCGCGAAGCACATCCTCTCCGACGGCGCATGAGCTCCGCGGCCGCGGCGGCGTCCGAGGATCTCGCCCGCGGAGTCCTGGCGCAAAGCCCGCGAGCCATCGGCCGCGCGATCTCGGAAGTCGAGCGGGATTCCCCCGCGGTGCCGGAGCTGCTGCGGCGCCTCTTTCCGGAGACCGGGCGCGCGCGGATCGTGGGTGTGACCGGACCTCCCGGCGCCGGCAAGTCGACGCTCGTCCAGCGTCTCGCACAGGCGTATCGCAGGCAGGGCCGGCGGGTCGGCATCGTGGCGGTGGACCCTTCGTCGCCGTTCACCGGCGGCGCGATCCTGGGCGATCGGATCCGGATGGCCGAGATCTACACCGATCCCGGCGTCTTCATTCGCTCGATGGCCACGCGCGGCGCGCTCGGAGGCCTCGCCCGGGCGACCTCCGACGCCGTGGACGTGCTGGACGCGGCGGGCTTCGACCTCATCCTGATCGAGACGGTCGGCGTGGGTCAGGACGAAGTGGACATCGCCCGCACGGCCGACACGACGGCCGTGGTGCTGGTTCCGGGCCAGGGCGACGACATCCAGGCGATCAAGGCGGGCATCCTCGAGATCGCCGACGTTTTCGTGGTCAACAAGGCCGAGCGCGACGGATCCGACCGCGCGGTCGCGGAACTGTCGATGATGCTGGACTTCGCGCCCCACGAAGGGTGGCGGCCACCCATCGTCAAGACCTCGGCGCCGCAAAGCGCGGGCGTGCCGGAGCTCGTCTTAGCCCTCGATTCGCACGGCCGCTTTCTCGTGGAGAGCGGCGAGGCGGCCGCGCGGCGAGCCGGGAGGGCGCGCTCGCGGCTCCTCGCGCTCGTGGAGGGCCGCTTTCGGAGGGCCGTCGAGGCGAGAGCGCCCGAGCCGAACGGCCTGGAGGAAGCGGTGCGCGCGGTCGCGACGCGCGTGGAGGATCCCTACGCCGCCGCCGATCGGCTCTTCGAAGGCGTGGTGCGGCGGGGCGCCACCGCGGCGGGACGTTCATGACACCGTACAAGATCGACCACCTCGGCATCGCCGTGCGCTCGATCGACGACACCCTCGGGATCTACCGCGCTCTGGGCTTGTCGGAGTCGGGCCGGGAGGAGGTCGCTTCGCAGAAGGTGATCACGGCGTTTCTGCCGGTGGGGGAGAGCCACATCGAGCTTCTCCAGCCGACGTCCGCCGACTCTCCGGTCGGGAAGTTCCTGGAGAAGCGCGGCGAGGGGATCCATCACGTTTGCTTCGCCGTCGAGAACCTCGAGGCGGCTCTGGCCGATCTGTCGCGAAAGGGATTTCGGCTGATCCACACGGCGCCGGTCCCGGGCGCCGGCGGCAAGCGCGTCGCATTCCTTCACCCCGAGGCCGGGCGCGGCGTCTTGATCGAGCTCGCGGAGAAAGGAGTCCCGTGAAGATCGGCGAATACGTGCTGGTGCACCTGACGGCGCCGCGCGAGAAGTTCTGGGGTTTGCTGCGGGACCGCGACGCTTCGGGCATCACGGTCCGCGGCCTTTCCCTCGAGGGCTTCGAGGGCTGGCTCCACGAGATTGCCCGCCAGGAGCCCGTGACGGTCCTGCCCGCCACGGTCTTCTTCCCGCTCCACCGCGTCGAGCGCGTCTTCCTCGACGAAACGGCCGGCGAGTTCGTCTCCTTCGCCGACCGCTTCAAGCGGACGGTGGGCGAGGACGCGCGGTACTACCTGACGCCGATGCCGGAAGAGCCTTAGGGGTCAGGTCTCGATTTTTCGGATTTCAGCAAGACTCCGGCTGGAGCACAGGACTACCTGAAATCCGAAAAATCGGGAGACCTGACCCCCTACAGCGCGACGTTCTGAACGAAGAAGTCCGCGGCGCTGATCTGGCCGTTGACGAGCAGGCGCGCCTGCTCGGGGTTCATCTCGAGAGTTCCGGCGGATTCGCCGGAGGACGTCGTCAGCACGATGTGCAGCGTGAGGCTGACGCCGCGGCTGGCCGGGTCCGACAGCGCGCGGGCAGCGGCGTTCACGGCGTTGAAGACGGCCTCCTCCGTGTTGGCCGTGACGAGGAGCCCGGTCTTGCCCTTGAAGTTCGTCAACTTGTACTGCGTGATCCCGGCGCCGTCGAACACCTTCGACACCGCCCCCTGGAGGTTGGGGTCGACCTGCCCGAATGCGGGTCCCGTCCCGGCCTCTCCGTTCTTCTGGGCGGCCCCGTTGGAGGGGAGTTGCATCCGGGGCTGCCGGTCCTTGATGTAGTCCTGGAGGCGCGCCGCCGGCGGACCGTCCGCGGCGACGGTCGGCTTGCGGCTGTCGGGGGTGTCGAGGGCGACGACGTTGCTGCCGAAATTCTCTTTGTTGTACTTGTCCGAGGCTTCGATGTCGATCTGCTCCAGCTTCATCGCCGTGACCGTGCCGTTTTCGAGCGTGATGACCGCGCGGTCGCCCTTCACGGTGTACTTCGTCCGGGCATATATCAGCGAGCCGTCCTTGAGCTTGATGACGTAGCCGAACGCCGCCGGACATAGACCGATCAGCGCCGCGACGACCAATAGCAGGCTCTTCCTCACGATCCACGACCTCCGTGGCCCTTTCGGGCGGTGTTTGACACGATCCGCGTCGGTTCAGATGATAGCACCCGCATGCTGATCGTGATGGATGCGTCGGCCTCTCCGGAGGACGTCCGACGCGTCGTTTCCGCCGTCGAAAGCCTGGGCCTGCAGGCGCATCCCATCCCCGGCGCGCAGCGCACGGCGATCGGCGTCACAGGGAATCGCGGATCCGTGGAGCGCGGGGCCTTCGAGAACCTGCCGGGTGTGACGGAGGTCATACCGGTCTCCGCTCCCTACAAGCTCGTGTCCCGCGAGGCCAAGCGCGAGAACACGGTCGTCTCCGTGGGAGGCGTTCCGATTGGCGGGAAACGGCTGGCCGTCGTCGCCGGACCGTGCGCCGTCGAGACCGAAGAGCAGGCGATCGAGATCGGCCGGCGCGTGAAGGATGCCGGTGCGACGCATTACCGCGGCGGAGCCTTCAAGCCGAGGACCTCGCCCTACTCCTTCCAGGGCCTCGGGGAGAAGGGATTGAAGATCCTTTCGCGCGTCCGCGCCGAGACAGGATTGCCGATCGTGACGGAGGTCCTCGACACCGAGACGGTGGATCTGGTTGCCGAGCACGCGGACTGTCTCCAGGTCGGCGCGCGGAACATGCAGAACTTTTCTCTCCTCAAGCGCCTCGGACGGCTGCGCAAGCCCGTCCTGCTCAAGCGCGGGATGTCGGCCACGATCGAGGAGCTGCTGCTCTCGGCCGAGTATCTTCTGTCCGAAGGAAACTACGACGTGATCCTCTGCGAGCGCGGCGTGCGGACATTCTCGGATCACACGCGCAACACGCTCGATCTCTCCTCGGTGCCGTACGTGCAACGAATCTCGCACCTGCCGATCGTCGTGGACCCCTCGCACGGAACCGGAAAGCGCAACAAGGTGCTGCCTCTCTCCCGGGCGTCCGTGGCCGTGGGGGCCGACGGCCTGCTGATTGAAGTCCACAACGATCCGGAGCATGCGCTCTCGGACGGGCCCCAGGCGATCCTGCCCGAGATGTTCGCGGAGCTCGTGTCGGAGGTCCGGCGGCTGGCGCCCGTGGTCGGGCGCACGGCATGAAGGGACTCCTGGTCCTCGAGGACGGCACCACCTGCCGCGGCGAGGCGATCGGCCGTCCGGGCACGTCGTTGGGCGAGATCGTGTTCAACACGGCCATGAGCGGATACCAGGAGATCCTGACCGATCCGTCCTACGCGGGCCAGATCGTCATCATGACGGCGGCCCACATCGGCAACTACGGGATCCGTGAGGACGAGGCCGAGTCGGGCCGCGTCCACGTCGCCGGATTCATCGCGCGCGACTTCCCGTCCCTCTGGAGCGGCTCGGACGGGGAAATGAGCCTGGCCGAGTATCTGGACGCGCAGGGAGTGACCGGCCTTCACGGGCTCGACACGCGGGCCCTGGTGCGGCGGATCCGGAGCGAAGGCGCGATGCGCGCCGGCGTTTCGACCGAGATCGACGATCCCGCGGAGCTCCTTCGCCGCGTCCGGGCGTCGCCGCAGATGGTGGGCAACGACCTCGCCCTGTCGGTTTCGCCGGCGAAAGCCTCGGTCGCCCGCGGCGGAAAGGGCAAGAAGAAGTTTCGGGTCGCCGCCGTCGACTACGGCATGAAGCGCAACATCGTGCGCCTGCTGCAGCGGGGCTCCTGCCGCGTGGCGATCTTTCCGGCGACGGCGTCCTGCGCCGAGATCCTCGACAGCCGGCCCGACGGCATCTTTCTCTCCAACGGCCCCGGCGATCCGTCCGCGCTTCCCGGACCGATTCGAACGATCGAGGGTCTGATCGCGACGGGCAAGCCGATCTTCGGAATCTGTCTGGGCCATCAACTCCTGGGCCTCGCCTTCGGAGCGAAGACCTTCAAGCTGAAGTTCGGGCACCGCGGCGCGAACCATCCCGTGCAGGATCTGTCTTCGGGCCACGTCGCGATCACCGCGCAGAACCACGGCTTCGCCGTGGACGCGGAGACGATGCCCGCGGAGCTGGAGTCCACCCACCGGAACTTAAACGACGGGACGCTCGAAGGCTTCCGCCACCGCACGCTGCCGATCCTGGCCGCGCAGTTCCATCCCGAGGCGGCCCCCGGGCCCCACGACGCCAACGTCCTCTTCGAGAAGTTCCTGGCCGCGATGGGGGCCGCGCGGAAGTGAAGAGCCTGCCGCTCGAGGTGGCGATCCGGTATCTGAAGTCACGCCCCTCGAAGCTCGTCTCCTCCGTCTCGCTTCTTTCGATCGCCGGCATCGCGCTCGGCGTCGCGGCGCTGGTCGTGGCGATGGGGCTGCTCTCCGGGTACCGAACCGAGATTCGCGAGAAACTGATCGGCGCCAACGCCGAGGTTGTGGTCTTTCCGCTCATTCCCGGAGGCGACCCCGATCCCGCGGCTCTGGAGCGGCGCGTGGCCGCGGTGCCGGGAGTCGCCGCCACGTCGCCCGTGATCTACCAGACCGGCCTGGCCTCGTCGCGCACCGTGCCCGACGGGACCGACGCGATCCTGAAGGGGATCGATCCGGCGAGCGAGCGCCGCGTCTCGGATCTCGACGCCTACCTGCCAAAGGCCGAATCCATCGTGACCGCCGGGACGCCGTCCGGGCCGCCGGGCGTTGCGATCGGGGCGGAGCTCGCCCGGAAGCTCGATGTGAAGGTCGGAGACACGATCGCGCTCTCGGTGACCGACGCTTCCGGCGCGACCGGCCGCTTCGCGCCGCGGACGGGCCGGTTCCGGGTCGCTGACGTCTTCCGGACGAACTTCTCGGAGTACGACACGGAGTGGGTCTTCCTGGCCCGGGAGGAGCTGCGCAAGCTCTCGGGCGTCCCCGGACAGGCCAACGTGATCGAGGTCAAGCTGCGCTCGATCGACGAGACCGAGCGGGTGTCGGCCGCGGTCGCCCGCGCGGTCGGCAACGGCTATTCGGTCTCGGACTGGCGCTCGATGAACGGGACGTTGTTTCAGGCCCTTCTGATCCAGCAGGCCGCGCTGTTCATCGTCATCGGCCTGATCGTCGCGGTCTCGACGTTCAACGTCGTGGCCGCGCTCATCATGACGGTCCAGGAGAAGAAGCGCGACATCGGCGTCCTGACGGCGATGGGCGCCGAGAGAGGCCTGGTCACGCGGGTCTTCCTGACGCTGGGCGCGATTCTGGGCGGAACGGGTGTCGTCGCCGGAATCCTCTTCGGCGTGCTGGTGTGCTGGGCCATGACCCGGTTCCGTCTCCTGTCGTTCCCGCCGGGCGTGGCCGAGATCTACTTCGTGTCGTTCATTCCGTTTCTGGTCCGGGCCCGCGACATCGCGGCGATCGTGGGCTGCTCGGTCCTCGCGATCTTCGTGGCGTCGTGGATTCCGGCGCGACGCGCCGCCCGAGTCGACGTCGCGGAGGCGCTCCGATATGAGTAGTCTCGCGCTCGCCGCCGTCGTGTCGGTCCTGTTGCAGGACCCGTCGGCGCCGCCCCCGACGTCGTCGCTCGATCGCTTCCGTTTTCAGCCCGAGCGCATCCGAGTCGGCGAGGTCGCCCACTACATCAAGTCCAACCGCGACGGCTCGAAACCGACGCGTGTCTCGATCTTCGTGGCGGGGCCCGACCGGCTCGAGGTGGCCAAGGTCGAGAACGGGGTCGTCGACGCGGCGTGGGTGCGCGCGCACTTCGACTGGAAGCTCTTCACGGCGGACCGCCTCGACGCCGCCGTGATCAACCTCGACGGCTCCGTCGAGGAGCGGGCTTCCTTCGACGTGGACCGGAAGACCGGCGCGGTCAACGTCAAGGTCGGAGACAAGACCGGAGGCGCCGCCTGGCGCCACCTGCCGTTTCACGTCTACAACTTCGACTTCACGAGCCTGAACTTCGCGTTCCGGCACCTTGCCGACCCGAAGGCGACGTTCTCGATCGGCGTCATGGATCCGACGTTCGCGAAGGAAGGGGAGATCTTCGCCTACCGCGGCGAGGCGAAGATCGAGTACGTCAAGGACGAGAAGCTCCACGGCAAGACGTGCCGTCTCTACCGCATCTCGGGACCGGGCATCGGCGGCACCGAGGGCTCGATCTGGTGGGACCCGAAGAGCGGCTGGCTCGAGAAATTCGAGATCCCGTTCCCGGACAACCCCGACTGGAACAGCTTCCGGCTCGAGCTCGAAGGCGTCGAGGTCATGACGCCCCAGCAGTGGAAGGCGTACATCGCGTCGTCGCTGGCGAAGGCGAACGCGAAGAGCTAGCCGGCTGGCGTCGCGGCGCGCTTCGCCAGAAACTCCTTCTGGCGCCGGACCGACTCGGCGCGGATTGCGGCGAACTCGGGGTTCTTGCGGACCGGTTCCAGCAGGGGATCCCGGTCCATCGCCTCGTGAACGAGGTAGTTGCCCTCCACCGCCTTTCGCAGGAGCCGAAGCGCGGAGTCCGGATAACCGGTCAGGGCGAGGTGACACGCCAAGTAGTACTTGTTCTCCGGGTCGCGGTCGCTCATCGCTTTCGTCTCGCCCTCGGCGGCCAGGCGATCTCGTTCTGACCCCGGGCTCATCGTCAGCAGATCGGGTCCGTAGACCCGGGTCGCCTTCACCTCGGGCGGGAAGGCGGCCATCGCCTCCTCGCGCTTTCCCTCGCGCAGGAGCAGGTCCGCCTCCATGTTCCTCGACCACGCGGATCCCGCGTCCAGACGCGAGTACTCGCGGGCCTTCGCGTAGTCTCCCCGGAGCATGTAGAGGAAGCCGCAGGAGCGCAGCACCCGACTCCGGGGATCGAGGGCGCGCGCTGCCTCGCACTCCTTCGCGCTCTCGTCGAGCAAGCCCGCGTACCGATTCACGTACCCGAGGCTGAAGTGCGCGACCGGATCCTGTGGCCGCCGGCGCACGAGGTCCCGGGCCTTCCGGTCGGCGTCGACCAGATGGCCCGCTTCCGTCGAGAGGACGATCTTCAGCCGGGCGGGGTCGGTGAAGCCGGGATCGAGCGCCAGGGCCCTTTCGCAGGCGGATGCCGCCCGCTCGAAGCCGTCGGACATGTCGGAAAAGGAGGCGGCGTAGTAGTAACGCTGTGCGAGGGCGGACCAGGCCGGGGCGTAGTCCGGGTCGAGGCCCACCGCGCGCTCCAGCATCGCGATGGCCTGCTTGGTCGGCTCGGGATCGCTCGTGAAGGGTTTGCTGCGCAGATAGAGGTCGTAAGCTTCGCCGTTCTTCGGCCTCGTCCCTACGTATGCCTCGGCGGCCGAGCCGCCGAGAAGCGGGAAGAGCCCCTGGCGGAGCCGGGCCGAGATTCCTTCGCGCATAGCGATCAGGTCGCCCGCGGCCGCGCTGGTCGTATCGCGCCAGAGGAGGCGGTTGGACTCCGTGTCCACGACCTCGAGCGTGACCCGGAGCTGCTCTCCCTCCTTTTGGAAGTGCCCCGTGAGCACGTCGGCCACGCGCAGCTCCCGGCCGGCGGCCTGAGGATCGACGTCGCCTTTCGCGTACTTCTGCGTCGTCGCGAAGGGTCGAATCGCGAGAGTCGGAATGTACGAGAGCGTCGTGATGACTTCGTCGGGCAGCGCGAGGCGGAGGTAATCGGTTGTCGGATCGCCGCCGAGGTTCTGGAACGGAAGAACCGCGAGTGTGGTCTGGCCGCCCGACGCTGGTGAGGACGTCGTGCGCCGCTGCGTCGCCCACCAGACGATGCCGGCGGCGGCGAGCACACAGGCGGCGGCGACGGCGGGGATCTTCCAACGCGACGTGCGCGCGGGAGCCGGCGCAGGAGCCGCGGGAGTCTTTCCGCTCCTGGCCGAATCCGAGTCGCGCTTGAGGCGTTTCAAGTCGGTCTTCAGATCCGCGATGCTCTGATAGCGCAGGTCTCGGTCCTTCTCGAGCGCAGTGTTGACGATGCGCTCGAGCTCCGCCGGGAGCTCCGGGTTGAGCTTGATGGGCGACACCGGTGCCTTGTTCAGGATCGCATCGAAGATGACCGCCGACGTGCTGCCGGCGAACGGCTGGCGTCCGGTGGCCATCTCATAGAGCACCGCTCCGCAGGAGAAGACGTCGGTGCGAGCGTCGAGCCCCTCGCCGCGCGCCTGCTCGGGTGACATGTAGGCCACCGTTCCGATCGCGGTG
This sequence comes from uncultured Acidobacteriota bacterium, assembly GCA_963733815.1. Lineage (GTDB taxonomy): Bacteria > Acidobacteriota > Thermoanaerobaculia > UBA5066 > Gp7-AA6 > DAHUXD01. The sequence goes on from CAVTEG010000009.1 coordinate 817,261, forward strand.
CCGGGACTGGTCAGGTGCTCCTCGGCCATTGCCGTCGGCAGGGCGGTGTCGCCGGCTGCGCCGTGCTCTGGGTCCGTGCTCTTCGCCAGGCCGAAGTCGAGGAGCTTCGCCTGTCCTCGTCTGGTGACGAAGATGTTCGCGGGCTTGATGTCGCGATGGACAATTCCCCGCGCGTGCGCCGTCTCCAGCGCATCGGCGATCTGCGGTCCCGAGATCGAGCAGCGCATCGAGCTTCAATGGCCCCGGTCCCAGCCGGTCCCGCAGCGTCTCGCCTTCGAGAAGCTCCATCGCGATGAAGGGTCTGCCCTCGTGCTCGTCCACGTCGTGGATCGTGCAGATGTTGGGATGCTGCAGGGAGGACGCGGCGCGGGCTTCGCGCTTCAAGCGTTCCAGAGCCTGTGCGTCGGCCCCGAGCTCCTCGGGCAGGAACTTCAGCGCGACTCTGCGGCCGAGCTTCAAGTCCTCGGCCTCGTAGACGACGCCCATGCCGCCCCCGCCCAGCTTCGCGAGAACTCGGTAATGAGAGACGGTCTGGCCAATCATCGAGGGATTGCGTGCGATTCTATCCGCTATACTCGGGTCTCCACTCCTTTCCAGCGAGGTCGCCCATGTCGAAGTCGCTGCTCCGTGTTTCCGGCGTGCTCGTCGTTCTCTGTCTGGCCGCTCCGCTTGAAGCTCAGACCTGTGGAGAGTGGAGCTGGGTCAACCCGCTCCCTCAGGGCAACTCGCTCTCGGCCGTCGCATACGGCGCCGGCCAGTACGTGGCCGTAGGGCGCGCCGGCACCATCCTCGCGCGCCGCGACGGAGGCGCCTGGGAAGTGCGCACCTCCGCGCTGACGTCCGAGGATCTGCAGGACGTGATCTGGAACGGCGCGGTGTTTCTGGCCGTCGGCTCCAACGGCACGGCGCTGATGAGCCCGGACGGCGAAAAGTGGTCGACGCGTTTCACCAACTCGGCGGCTCTGCTGACGCGCGCGGCGTGGAGCGGGTCGCGCTTCGTGGCCGTGGGCGAGGGCGGCGCCATCCTCTCGAGCGCGGACGGCCGGACCTGGGCCGCGCACTCGGCGGGGACCGACGCGAACTGGAACGATGTGGCCTGGAACGGGCGCCAGTTCGTCGCCGTGGGGCAGCCCGGAGCCGCGGCCTCGAGCCCGGACGGACTCACCTGGACGCGCCACGACACGAACTCCGTGGATCTCCTTTACGGCCTCGTCTGGAACGGATCGCGATGGATCGCGATGGGAACGAGCTTTCCGTATGTCCAGACGATCTGGCAGAGCGCCGACGGCGTCGCGTGGAACGCCGACCGTCTTCCGCAGGGTAAGAGTCTGCGGCGGATCGCATGGACGGGCAGCGAGCTCGTGGGCGTGGGCGATTCGGGCGCGGTGGCGTCGAGCACCGACGCCCGGCAGTGGCAGGTGCTCGAATCCGGCACCGCCTCGACCCTCCGCGGCCTCGCTCGCGGCGCGCAGGATTTCGTCGCGGTGGGCGACCGCGGCACGATCCTGGGAAGCGTCGACGCGGCGGTGTGGACCCCGGAAGCGCCCGGACCGCGCTCGGGCGTGTCGGACGCGACATCCAACGGCACGACGTTCGTGGCCGTCGGCGCCCAGGGATTCATCGCGACGGGATCGCCCGAGGCCGGCTGGACGCCGCGCGATTCGGGAACCTTCCGGTGGCTTCTCGGCGTGGCCTGGAGCGGCAAGGTCTTCGTCGCGGTCGGCGAGGCCGGGACGATCCTGACCAGCGCGGACAGCGTCTCGTGGACGCCGCGCTCTTTCGGTCTGGCCGAGGTTCTCTATTCGGTTCTGTGGGACGGCTCGCGCTTCGTCGCCGTCGGCAGCGGTTCCGCCGTTCTGACGAGCCCCGACGGAGCGGCGTGGAGCTACCGCAAGATCGGCCCCAACCAGAGCCTCCGGTCGGTCGCGTTCAACGGCTCTCGATACGTCGCGGTCGGCGGGGAGACGGGGATCGGGATTTACTCGAGCAACGACGGAAACACGTGGACGCGGCGTGACCCGGGAGGCGCGCCGCCTCTGGCCGACGTGGTCTGGAACGGCAGCGTGTTTCTCGCGGTCGGGGACCAGGGATGGATCCGGACAAGCGCGGACGGCGAGACCTGGTCCGCGAGCACCGCGGGTGTCGACGCGAACCTCGCCTCGGTGACGTGGACCGGAGCGGTCTTCGAAGCGGTCGGCGACGGCGGCGTCGCCCTCGAAAGCGTCGACGGCGGGCACTGGGACCGCCGGGAGTCGGGCACGGTCAACGATCTCTACGGCGTGGTCTGGACCGGAGAACGTTTGCTCGGTCTCGGACGCGGAGGAACGATCCTCGACGGCGGTTGCCGGGCGCAGCCGGCGCCGATGCCGCACAAGCTCGAGCGCGACTAGACGGTAAGGGTTCCAGGTTTCAAGTTCCAGGTTCCAGGTGGCCCCCTGAGACCTGCAACCTGCAACCTGCAACCCATCCACTGACAGCTATACTCCCCGCCCGGTGCCCAAGCGGGACGACATTCGATCGATCCTCGTCATCGGGTCGGGACCGATCGTCATCGGCCAGGCCTGCGAGTTCGACTATTCCGGGACGCAGGCCGTTCGCGCGCTCCGCCGCGAGGGCTACCGGGTCGTGCTCGTCAACTCCAATCCCGCGACCATCATGACGGACCCGGAGCTCGCCGACGCGACGTACGTCGAGCCCCTGACGCCCGAGTTCCTCGAGCGGATCGTCGATAAAGAGAGACCCGACGCGATCCTGCCGACCGTCGGAGGCCAGACGGCACTGAACCTCGCGCTGGCCCTGGCCGAGCGCGGGGTTCTGGAAAAGCGCAACGTCCGCCTCATCGGAGCCAACGAGCGCTCCATGCGGCTGGCGGAGGACCGGGAGCTCTTCAAGCAGGCCATGCTCGAGATCGGGGCCGAGGTGCCGCGCTCGGGCCGGGCGCGCACGCCCGCCGAAGCCGAGAAGATCGCGGGCGAGATCGGCCTGCCCGTCGTCGTGCGGCCCTCCTTCACCCTCGGGGGATCCGGCGGAGGTGCGGCGAAGACGCTGTCCGAGTTTCGCCAGATCGTCGAGAACGGCCTGCGCGAGTCGCCCGCGCACGAGGTCCTGATCGAGGAGTCCGTCGAAGGCTGGAAGGAGTTCGAGCTCGAGGTCATGCGGGACACCGCGGACAACGTCATCATCGTGTGCTCGATCGAGAACTTCGACGCCATGGGCGTCCACACCGGCGACTCGATCACGGTGGCGCCGCAGATGACGCTCTCGGACCGCCAGTACCAGGCCATGCGCGACGAGGCCAAGGCCGTCATCCGCAAGGTCGGAGTCGACACCGGCGGGTCCAACATCCAGTTCGCGGTGGATCCGAAGACCGGCCGGCGCGTCGTCATCGAGATGAATCCGCGCGTGTCGCGATCTTCGGCGCTGGCGTCCAAGGCGACCGGATTCCCGATCGCCAAGATCGCGGCGCTGCTCGCGGTCGGGTACCATCTGGACGAGATCCCCAACGACATCACGAAGAAGACACCCGCCTCCTTCGAGCCGTCGCTCGACTACGTCGTGGTCAAGATCCCGAGGTGGACGTTCGAGAAATTCCCGCGCGCCGACGCGCGCCTGACGATCCAGATGAAGTCGGTCGGCGAGGCCATGGCGATCGGGCGCACGTTCGCCGAGGCTCTCGGCAAGGCGATCCGCTCGCTCGAGATCGGCCGCGACGGCCTCGACGACGGGCGCGGGCCTCTCCCGAAGAAAGAGCTTCTGGCCCGGCTCCAGGAACCCACCGCCGAGCGGCTCTTCCACCTCCAGCGGGCCTTCGTCGCCGGCATGACCGTCGACGAGGTTGCCAAGGCGACGAAGATCGACCCGTGGTTCCTGGACGGTGTCCGCCGGATGGTCGAGGCGGAGGAGTCCTTCGCCGGCCGCGCGCTGGCGTCCCTCTCGCGCGACGAGCTGCGCGACGGCAAGCGTCTGGGACTCTCGGACCGCTCGCTCGCGAAAAAGCTCGGATGCGATGAGAGCGACGTGCGGGGGCGCCGCAAGGAGCTCGGAGTCATTCCGGTCTACAAGACGATCGACACCTGCGCTGCCGAGTTCGAGGCGCAGACGCCGTACTTCTACTCGACGTACGAGGACGAGAACGAATCGATCCGGACGGAGCGGCCCAAGGTCGCGATCCTCGGCGGCGGCCCCAACCGCATCGGCCAGGGCATCGAGTTCGACTACTGCTGCGTTCACGCGTGTTACGCGCTCGCAGAGGCCGGCTTCGAGACGATCATGATCAACTGCAATCCCGAGACGGTCTCGACCGACTACGACACGTCCGACCGCCTCTATTTCGAGCCTTTGACCTTCGAGGACGTCTCCGCGGTGCTCGACAACGAGAGGCCCGACGGCGTGCTCGTTCAGTTCGGCGGCCAGACGCCGCTGAAGCTCGCGCGCGCGCTGGAGGCGGCCGGCTATCCGATCTGGGGCACCTCGCCCGAGTCGATCGATCTCGCCGAGGACCGCGGCCGCTTCGGGCGGCTGCTCCAGGACATCGGCCTGGCCGCGCCGCCGCACGCCGAGGCCCGCAGCCCCGAGGAGGCGATCGCGGCGGCCCGGCGGATCGGCTACCCGCTGGTCGTCCGCCCGTCCTATGTGCTCGGGGGCCGCGCGATGGCGATCGTGTTCGACGAGGCGCGCCTCTCGAGCTACATGGCCGAAGCCATGAAGAGCTCGGGCGAGCATCCCGTCTTGATCGACCGCTTCCTCGACGACGCCGTGGAGCTCGACGTGGACGCGCTCTGCGACGGGACGACGACCTGGATCGGCGGAATCCAGCAGCACATCGAAGAGGCCGGCATCCATTCGGGCGACTCGTTCTCGGTGCTGCCGCCGTGGCAGGTGCCGCCGATGCTCCTCGACGAGATCCGCACCGCCACGCGCCGTCTGGCCGGGTCCCTCGAGGTGCGCGGGCTCCTCAACATCCAGTTCGCGATCCAGCATGGCAAGCTCTACGTGCTCGAGGTCAACCCGCGGGCCTCGAGGACCGTGCCTTTCGTGTCGAAGGCGATCGGCGTTCCGATGGCGCGCGCCGCGGCCTTGCTGACGGTGCCGGGCCGTACCCTCGCGTCGCTGAACCTGCCGCCCGAGAGAGACCCGGTCGACTTCTTCATCAAGGCCCCGGTCTTTCCGTTCCGCAAGTTCCCGGGCGAGGACGTGCTCCTGGGGCCCGAGATGAAATCGACCGGCGAGGTCATGGGAATCTCGCCCCGGTTCGGGGATGCGTTTGCGAAAGCGTGCGAGGCCGTCGGCACGAAGCTGCCCCTTTCGGGACGGGCGTTTCTCACGGTCAATCCGTACCACAAGGGGGCGGTCATCCCGGTGGGCCGCGAGCTCGCGAGCCTGGGCTTCTCCCTCTGCGCCACGGAGGGCACGCGCGAGGCGCTCCGGGAGGCGGGAGTGGAGTCCGAGCGTGTCTTCAAGGTCAACGAGGGCAGCCCCAACGCCGTGGACCGCATGGAGGCGGGCGAGATCCAGCTCGTGATCAACACGCCGCTCGGAGGAGAGTCGCGTTTCGACGAGGCGGCGATCCGCGCGGCGGCCCTGCGCCTGTCGATCCCCTGCATCACGACGCTCTCGGCGGCGACGGCGGCCGTCGAAGGGATCCGCGCCCGCCAGGAAGAGGCGACGGGGGTCGCGTCGCTGCAGGAGTACCACCGGGGATGAGGCGCGAGTGAACGACCGGCCACCGCGCCGGCCGGGGGGCGCGGCGCGGCTCCTGCTCCTGGCCTCGGCGGGCGCCGGCTTCTTCGCCGTCTTTTCCGTCGGGTTCCCGCCGGCATCGCGGGACCGCCTGCCGGTTTTCGTCGCCTCGCTGGGCCTGGCGCTTCTGTCGGCGTGGAGTCCCAACCGGGGCCTCGTCGCGTTCGCGTTCCTCTTTCCCCTCGCCGGCGCGGCGGATCGAGCCCTGGGGGGCGCCGATGCCGTCGCCTGGCCCATCCTGCTCTTCGCGGGGTTTGCGGGAGGCTGGGCGTTTCGCTTTCTCTACGACTTCGAGAACGTGCCCGACCCGTCGCGGATCGACGGCGCACTGCGCGCCGTCCTCGGGATCTGGCTGGCGGCGGCGCTCCTCGCGTTCGTTCGCGCCCGCACGCTCTGGGCGCTGACGCGGGGCCTGGGAATGCGAGCCGTCAACGTGGAGGGGCTGCCGGACGCCGACGCCGTGCGCGACAGTCTGCTGACCTTCGCGGCGCTCGCGGTGGGCGCGGGGTTCTTCTTCATCCTGCGCCGTTCGGGCGCCGCCGTCCGCGCGCGCGCCCTGTCCACCGCGCTCCTCGGATGCGCCGTGTCGGGCGCTCTCGCCGCCCTCGAGAAGCTGGGCCTCGCACCCGGCGAGGTCAACGCCTTCTGGAAACTGACCGGACGCCTGTCCGGCGGAGCGATCGATCCCAACGCTCTCGGCATGATCTGCGCCCTGGGGCTCGCCGTGGCCGCGTCGGCGCTCGCCGGCTCGCACAACCGCGGGGGCCGATGGATCGTCATCGCCGTCGCCCTGTCGGCGGGGCTCGCCCTCTCGGGGTCCCGCAGCGCCGTCCTCCTCCTCGCCGCGGCGCTGGTGTTTCTCCTCGCTGCGCCCGGGCTTCCGGCGCGCCGCCGGATCGCTCTGGCCGTTGCCGGGCTCGCGATCCTGATCATCGTCGGGGGGCTCGTCGCGCGGACGACGCGGGGTAGCGTGGCGTCCCGCATCGCCCTGTTCTTCGATCCCACCGTTTCAACCGAATCGCGCGTCTCGACCCGCACCGTGCTGTGGCAGAGCGCGTGGCGGCTCTTCGAGAAGAATCCGTTTGCCGGAGCGGGCCTGGGCGCCTTCCCCTGGCAGCTTCCCAATCTTTTGGCCGAGGAAAGGCGCACGCTGCCGCTGCGCGACAACCCCGGAAACGCATACCTGCAGTCGCTCGCGGAGACCGGGATTCTCGGATTCGCGCTGATGATGCTGCTCGTGGTGGCTCTCGCCCGGGAAGGGCTTGCCGCGCTCGGATGGGTTCCGGGTTCCGGGTTCCGGGTTCCGGGCGGGGCCCCTCCTGGAACTCGGAACTCGGAACTCGGCACTCTCCCGGGAATCGGCGCGGCGATCCTCGGATTTCTCGTCGCCCTCTTCTTCGGCTCGCACTGGCTGGCTCCCGACGTGTCGCTGTTCTTCTTTCTGCTCGCGGCGGTGGCGGCGCGGCCTCGCGAAAGGGCGGCCTCTCCCGTGGTTGTCCGCGCGCGGCGGCTCGCCGTCGCCGGTTACGCCGCGGCGGCGGTTGTTGCGGCGTTCTCGACCGTCTCGTCGGACGAGGCCTTCCGGTATCGCCCCGCAATCGGGTTTCACGCAAGGGAGAACGGAAACGGGGGACCCTTCTACTGGACCCGGCGGCGCTTCGCGATTCGTGTGGAGCCGGGGCGGAGCATGCGATTGGGGCTGGCGCACTTCACGCCCGAAGGCCAGCCCGTCGAGCTCGTCGCCGTCAGCGACGGCCGCGAAGTGCTCCGCCGCAGCCTGGCTCCGGGCGAGGGACGCATGCTTCTCCTCGCCGCGGGCGGCACGCGTCCCCGGGTCATCGAGTTCGCGCTGTCGCGCGCCTTCGTCCCCAGGCGCCTGGGCTTGTCGTCGGACCGGCGGGAGCTCGGTCTGATGTCGTTCTTTCCGCCCTGATGGGGTCAGGTCTTGCCTTTGAACGGCAAAAAACCAGACCTGACCCCATAATCTGAATAGTGCAGTTCCAGTTTCATCCGGCCTCGCCGCGAGGCCAGGTCCGAAGCCTCGCCCTGAAAGCTCGCGGCGAGAAAGCCGTCATCCTTGTGGCCGCCGCGGCGGCGCTGGCGCTGGCCTCGCTCTGGATCACGGTTCCGATCGTGGCCGTCCGCTCGCTCCGAAGGGACCGGGCGCCGTCTCTCGAGCGCGACGTCGAGGAGGCGCGGCGGGACCGGCGGGACCTCCAGCGGCGCGCCGAGGGTCTTCGGGACCGGGCCCGCGAGGCCGCGGACCTACTTTCCCGAATTGCGTTTCTGTACCGCGTGGAGCCCGGACAGTGGCCGAGGACGCTCTCCCCGGAAGCGGGCGCGCTTTCTCCCGAGGGCCTCGACCGGCTGGCGATGGGGCTCGAGCGCACCCTTCCCTCTCTCGAACGCGCGCGAGAGATCCTAGAGACCCGCGAATCCGCGGATGCGGGCCTGGCCGGCCGCACGCCGGCGCGGCTTCCGCTCGCGGGAGAGGTCGTCGAGCCCGCGGCCCTGTTCGGTCCGCGCGTCTCCCCGTGGACCGGTTCGGAGGAGTTCTTCACGGGCCTCGACCTCGCGGCGCCCGCCGGCACGGCCGTCGTCGCGCCGGCCGCGGGAACGGTCGTGTTCGCCGGAAAGGTCGCCCCGTCGCTGCGCTCCTCGTATTCACGCTTCGGAAACCTCGTGGTGATCTCCCATGGCGCCGCCGGCGCGACCCTCTTCGGGCATCTCGGCAAGATCGAAGTCGTCCTCGGGGCGCGCGTGCGAGCGGGAGGGCGCCTGGGTACTGTGGGAGCGAGCGGCTGGGCGGCCTCGCCGGTTCTTCACTACGAGTACTGGCGCGGCCGCGGCGACGCGCTCGCTCCGACGGACCCGCGATTCGCGGTACTGGACCGGTCCATTGGCCCGCCCGGCGTGTCGCTCGAAGCGATGGAGGCCACTTCGGCTCCGGGCGTCAAGGAGAGGCCGCCCGGGCTCTGACTCGCCGAGTGCCCGGCGATCTGTAGGCCCTCCTCGTAAGCTCGGGTTCCCTCGGTAACGCCGGCCTCCGGCCGACGTTGCCTACTGCCGTGGGCTTGCGTTACCGCCGTGCTTCGCACGGCGGTCCCTACCGCTGTGGGTCTTCCCTCGGTGGACGGGTCGGTGGTCGGCGCGCTCGGGATGACAACGTCCTCCGGACGTTGTCACTTCAGGTCGTTGCGGTATCCTCGGGAGGCCGTGACCGAGACCTTCGACATCGCGGCGATAGCGTACGCGCGCTGGACACGCGCCGTGGATCTGCTGGTGCGCGAGGTCGTGCTTCGTCGCAAGAACCGAGTGGCCGCCGAGGAGCGCGCCCGGACCGAACAGCGCGTGAAGAACCTGCGCCGCATCGTGCGCCGGGCCCTCTCCGAGTACAGTCGGATCCAGATCGCGAGACAGTAGGGACCGCCCGTCTCCAGCCATTAGCCGGTCATCCCGAGCGCAGTGCGGGATCCCGGACTAACCAAGCTCGGGATCCCTCGTCGCTCCGCTCCTCGGGATGACAGGCGTTTCGAAGCCGGCCCATCCCGCCGGTCATCCCGAGCGCAGCGCGGGATCCCGGACTCGACCCGGGCTAGCGCGCGCCCAGCCGCGGATCGAGCTCGAACGGCTCCGGCTTTCGTACCCGGATTTTCTTGAAGTCGGCGTGCGCCGGATTGAGCAGGAAGTTCGCTTCCCGCGGCACGAGGGCCGAGGGCACCGACAGGACCGCGGTCTCGAGACTCTTCGCCCAGTCGCCGCCGATGCCGGCGAGCGCATGGGGCGACGGGTGGCGGCGCCAGCCGCGGGGCAGCTTCTCGGGCTCGATCCGCCGCACCGACACGGTTTCGGGGACGTCCGCCTCGATGGCCACGAGATCCTCCGGCAGGAGCGCGGGGTCGGCGTGAACCAGAAGCTCCAGCGCGGCGAGCGAGAGTGTCTCGGAGGCGTAGACGACGGCGACTCCGCGAGGATTCCAGCGCCCGCCCGCCTTGCGCGCGCCCTCGCCGTCGAAGGCCGCGTGCGCGCGCTTGCAGATGCGCCAGACCTTCAACGTCAGCCGACGACGCCGTGGGCGAGACGGAGCAGGACCTCCTCGACACGTTCCGCTCCGAGATCGGTGTCGAGCTGCGACAGGGGAGGCACGCCGCCCAGTCCGCGGTTGGCGGCATGGAGCCAGCGGTTGGCTTTCTCTTGGCTGCCCAGGACGTCCTCGGCCAGAGCGCCGATCCGCCCCAGGCGGAACAGCCGGTCGGACTCCTCGGGCGAGAGGCGGCGCTCGCGCTTTCGCCGCGCAAGCGTCCGGGCGGGAATCCGGAGGATCGAAACCACGTCCGCGCCGTCGAGCGAGAAGCCGGCCGCCACCGCCGACAGCGAGGCGTAGGGAAGCCCGGCGCGCACCAGGTCGCGCAGCTCGTCGGCGTTCTTGGCCGGCACGAGCCGGGGACCGCCGAGGGTGCGGACGAGGTCGGCGATACCGCTCACCGCGGGTCCTGCCACATGGCAGTAAGCATTATGCCATATGGCAGGGGCGGCCGGAAGGGCGGCGAGAGCGGCGGTCATGGAGGAATGCTCCCGCGCACCCTGGACAGATGAAGTCCCAGGTCCCAAGTCCCAAGTTACTTGAGCGGACTGGGACCTGGGACCTGGGACCAACTATCGGGGGTATCGCGCGACGCGTTCGCGGTGCGACTTCAGCCGTGCAAGGACGTCCTCGAGGCGGTCCCCGCCGGTCGTCTCGAGCAGGGCGTCGGCGAGGACGAAGGCGAGCATGGCTTCGCAGATCACGCCGCACGCGGGGACGGCGGTGACGTCGCTGCGCTCGTAGGCCGAGCGCGAGGCCTCTCCCGTCTCCAGATCCACGGAGTCGAGGCCTCGGGCGAGCGTCGAGATGGGCTTCATGTACGCGACAACGATGAGCTCTTCGCCGTTGGTGACGCCGGCCTCGAGCCCTCCGGCACGATTGGTGCGCCGCCGCAAGGTTCCCTTCACTCCCTTCTCGATCTCGTCGTGGGCTTTCGAGCCGGGCCCGCGCGAGGCTGCGATCGCGGATCCGAACTCGACCGCCTTCACCGCCGGAACCGAGAGAAGCGCCTGGCCGATGCGCCCGTCGAGCTTCCGGTCCCAGGACGCGTAGGCACCGAGGCCCGCCGGGACGCCGCGCGCGCCGACGAGGATCGCGCCGCCGAGGGTCTCGCCGTCCTTCTTCGCGGCGTCGACGGCCGCGACCATCTTTGATTCGAGCTTCGAATCGACCGCCCGCAGCGGCGAATCCTCGCGAACCTTATCGAGCGATGCGAAGGAGCGAGGCGCATCGGCGCCGACGCCGCCGAGCTCGAGGACGCCGCTTCGAATCTCCATGCCGCACTCTTTCAAGAGCAGCTTGCAGACGGCCCCGGCCGCGACGCGGGCCGCCGACTCGCGAGCCGACGCGCGCTCCAGCACGTCGCGCAGGTCCCCGGCGCCGTACTTCATGCCACCCGCCAGATCCGCGTGGCCCGGGCGCGGGCGCGTGAGGCGCTTGCCGGCGGCCGCCGCGGGATCGACGGACAGAGGCCCCATGACGTCTTTCCAGTTGGCGAAGTCGGTGTTGGCGATGCCGATCGCGATCGGGGAGCCGAGCGTGACACCTGCGCGGACTCCTCCCTCGAAGACCGCGGCGTCCTTCTCGATCTTCATCCGCCCGCCGCGGCCGTAGCCGTGCTGGCGCCGCGCGAGCTCGCGTGCCACGAAGTCGGCGTCGATCGCGAGTCCCGCGGGAATCCCGTCCAGGATCGCGGTCAGGCGCGGGCCATGGGACTCACCGGCGGTCAGGAGGCGGAGAGGCACGCGGAGAGTGTAGTCCGAGCCGAACCCCCTCACCCCGCGGCTCTCCCCCTGAGGGGGGAGGGTGTTCGTTAGGGCGGTATCTCTCAGCCTCGGGATGGCGGGCCAGCCTGGCGTAGAAAGTCTCCTGAAGCTTACTGCGCGCGGTCGCTGCCCTTCGCGCGGAAGGTCTTCGCCCTGTCCTGTTGCTCGGGCGTCAGCAACGGCCAGATCTCGGAGCGGATCCTGGCACGGAGAACGGCGCCGTCGGCCCGAACCTCACCCAAGGCGCGGGCGCTGTTCCGGATCGCATTCTCGTCGAGAGGCTGCGAAAGCTGCGCGGCGCGGAGCACGCGGCGGCTCTCCACTCCCGCACGGCGCTGCGCCAGGATCTCGTCGGCGTGGTTCTTCAGGATTCCCCGGATCTTCGTCTGCTGGTCGGGCGTGAGCGCGAGCATGCGAACGGCGCGCCGGTACGGACGCGGCGCCCAGCCGTCCCCATCCGGCCCGCCGCCGGTCTCGTGCGCCACGAGATGTCCGGCGAGCGACAACCCCGTCAGGGCCGCGACGCCTGCGGCGAGCAAGAAGATTCGGCGAGGCATTCCGATCGACATCGAGTGGTCCTCCTGTGTTCCTCTCATAGAAACGAGCGGCGACCGTCCGAGGATTACGGCCGGCAGGGCTAAACTGCGGCCGTGGAGCGCAAGTACGTTCTCAAGACGCCGTCGCGGCTGAAGTCGTACCGCGTCGACTACGACCGCGAGTTAAACGACGAGCAGCGCGAAGTGGTGCTGGCGGGGCGCGGACCGATCCTGGTCATCGCCGGCGCGGGCTCGGGCAAGACCCGCACGCTCGTCTACCGCGTGGCGAGGTTGATCGAGTCCGGCCTCGACCCGTCGAAGATCCTGCTCCTGACCTTCACCAACAAGGCCGCGCGCGAGATGCTGCGCCGGGTCGAGACGCTCCTGTCCGTGGACATGCGCCGTCTCACCGGGGGGACGTTTCACTCCGTCGGAAACCGGCTCCTGCGCCGTTTCGGCGCGCGGCTGGGCCTCGGCGCGAACTTCTCGATCCTGGATCCCGAGGACTCGCGGGAGATGCTGGAAGCCGCCACCAGCGACAAGAACATTCCGACACTCGACCGCCGCTTCCCCAAGGGAGACGTCCTCCAGGATCTGTACTCGTTCACGGTCAATACCGGGCGTCCGTTCACGGAGGTCCTCGCCGAGCACGCGCCGCACTTCGCGCCTCTCGAAAGCGAGATCGTCTCGGTCTTTCACCGGTACCGCGAGCGCAAACGGCTGGGGAACGCCTGCGACTACGACGATCTGCTCCTTTTCTGGAAGCGCCTCCTCGACGAGTTCCCGGACGCCGCGGCGCAGCTCCACGGTTCCTTCGAGCACGTGCTGGTGGACGAGTACCAGGACACCAACCGGCTCCAGGGCGAGATCGTGGACGGGATGGCCAAGGTCAAGCGCAACGTGACCGTCGTCGGCGACGACGCCCAGGCGATCTACTCGTTCCGCGGCGCGTCGTTCGAGAACATCCTGGGGTTCCCGCAGAGGTATCCCGACACGCAGACCTATCGTCTGACGCGCAACTACCGTTCGACGCCCGAGATCCTGGCGCTCGCCAACGCCTCGATCGCGCAGAACATCCGGCAGTTTCCCAAGGAGCTCGAAGCCTCGCGGCCGCCGGGAGCGATGCCCGCCGTCGTGGCGCTTCCCGACATCCCGGACCAGGCCAGCTTCGTGGGGCAGCGGTTGCTCGAGTGGCACGACGAAGGGGAGACGCTCGCCGACCTCGCCGTCCTCTACCGCGCCCATTTCCAGGCGTTGGAGCTCCAGATCGAGCTGACCCGCCGCGGCATCCCTTACGAGATCCGCTCCGGCACGCGCTTCTTCGAGCAGCGCCACGTCAAGGACGTCCTCGCGTTCCTGCGGATCGTCGTCAATCCCAAGGACGAGCTGTCGTGGAAGCGGGCCCTCAAGCTCTTCCCGCGCGTGGGCGAGCGCTCGGCCACGGCGGTCTGGGAGGCGATCGGGTCCCGGCCCGATCCGCTGGCGGCGTTCCGCGCGCTGGACGCTAAGAACCTCGAGCTGGGCCGCGCGGAAGGCGCGATCCGACCGCTGCGCTCGCTCCTCGCGCGGCTGGATTCCCCGTCCGTGCGCTCCTCGCCGGCGGAGGCGATCCGGTCGGTCGTCGAGGACGTCTACAAGGACTACGCGCGGGCGAAGTTTCCCAACGGCGACGCGCGTCTGGACGACCTCGAGCAGTTCGCCCAGTTCGCCCAGACCTACGACTCGCTGCCCTCGTTCCTCGAGGAGGTCACGCTCTTCAACGAGCTCTCGGGCGAAGACGTGATCCGGGAGAGCCGGACGACGATCGCGTCGTGCTCTCGTCGATCCACCAGGCCAAGGGACTCGAGTGGAGCCGCGTGATCGTCATGGGCCTCTCGGAAGGCCGCTTTCCCAACTACCGGTCGACGGCGACCGAGGAGGGGCTCGAGGAGGAGCGGCGCCTGTTCTACGTCGCCGTCACGCGCGCCAGGAACGAAGTGGCCCTGGTCTATCCGATGCTGGCGCGGGACCGCTACGGCGTGGACGTGATTTTGGAACCCTCGCGCTTCGTCACGGAGCTGCCGGACTCCGTTTACGAGCGGTGGACGATCGAGCGGGAGGCCTCGGAAGAGGACGAAAGTGAGGGCGAACACGCTGCGGAAGAACCCGTGAACTAGGCCTGTTGTGCGAAAATGGGAGGCACGGAACCACCCATGATGGACGACATCTATTCCGCGATCTGCCGCGAGGCTCTGGAGTCTCGGCAGCGCGACGTCATGACGTTCGTGGACAACGGCATGGCGGGCCTGTCCGTGCGCCTGGAGAAGACGCTCCTGCGCCTGCCATCCGGCTACTTCCTGCTGGGTCTGGGCCCGTACAACGCGGGCCTCGTCAAGCTCGACGACTTCGAGGAGCTCCTGATCGGCCGTGAGGTGCCCGAGTTCATCGGCGTCGGGATGCCGGTCTCGGGCTTCCGCGTGTCGTCGCCGGACGCGTTCCTGAACGTAGAGGTCTCGCGCCTGCACGCCAAGGTCGTGCGGCAGGGGGAACGCAATCACGTCTTGTACCGCCTGATCGACATGCGCTCGACCTGCGGGACCTACCTGAACGGGGATCCCATCCCCGTGCCCGACGATCTCGGCGGCTCCTCGGAGGAGGAGTGCGCGCGGGCGCTGAAGTCGGGCGACTTCTTCTCCCTCGGACCGTCGGCCGTCAACCTGTTCCTGTTCTTCCAGAAGTGAGCCCGGGCCGGGCCTTCCGGAGCACGGGAGCCCGGATCCGCTGGCGCCGCGGCGCGGCAATCGCCGTCGGGCTTCCGGTGGCCCTGGTCGCCGGGATCGGCGCCGTTCGCCTCGCCCGCCTCTTGCTTCTCGTGGATCCGGAGCCGACCTGGGCCGTGCCGCGCCTTCTGCTGGGCCTCGCGGCGGCAGCGGCCGCCGCATCGGCAGGAGTGATCGCCGCGGCCGCAATCGTTCGACTGGCGCCCACGCGTTTCGCAGAATCGCCGGTCTCCGAGCTGCCGCTGTCGCGTCGTTTCGTCGTGTCGACCGCTGCGATCACCGTTCTCGGGGGCGCTCTGCTTCGACTCTGGGCCCTCGACCGCTTGCCCGAGCCGATGTGGGTGGACGACGTCACGCTCGTTTCCACGGCCATGTCGCTGGAGGGCTCTCCTCGGGATCTCGCGCGGCGCGTCTGGCCGGTGCCCGGAGACACTCCCGGCGTGAGGGGAAGCGTTCCGACGCTGTACCTGGAAGTCTATCGACTCTGCCTGCGAGTTTTCGGCACGACGGTGTTCGGCGTTCGCATCGTGTCGGCGGCGGCCGGAATCGCCTCGCTCCTGACGGCTGGCCTGATCGCCCGCCTGCTGCTCCCGCCGGGCGGCGCCGCCCTGGCCATGCTCGCTCTCGCCGGGCTGCGCTGGCAACTCATCCTCTCCCGCTGGGGCTGGAACGCGATCGTCGTCGCGCCGGTGATGGATCTCGCCGCGGCATTGCTGATCCTCGCGATTCGCCGCCGCCGGACATCCCTCGCGTTTGCGGCCGGAGCCTGCGCGGGCGTGGGCGGGCACATCTACCTGGCGTCGTGGATTGCCGCGGGAGGCCTCGCGGTATTCGCGGCGTGGCCCCTTGGAGAGAGACTCGGAACGCGCCTTCGACGGGCGCTGCTTTTTTCCGCGGGGTTCGTGCTCGTCATCCTGCCCCTGCTGGTCCGGGAAGGCTCGCCCGGATACTTCGTTCGGCTCGGGGCCGCCCATTCCAACGCGGGGCGTGGCGCCGCTGGCAGCCGGATTCCGATCCTGGAAACCGCCGCGGACGCGTTTGCGTCCCCCTGGCTGCTGGCCGATCCCGTCGCCCGGCATGACCTGTATGGCGCGTCCCGGCTGGGTTGGATCGTCGGCAGCCTCGTGCTTGCCGGTCTGATCCGAGCGCTCCTCTCCACTGGCGAGGCGCCGGCGGGATTTCTGCTGGCGCAGGGGGGCGTCGCCTTGCTCTCGAACTTCGCGTGGGGCCCCTCGGGCCTGCCCAACGGATATCGCTACGCCTACCTGACGACGACGACGGCCGTCGCCGCCGCGTTCGGGGCGCTCGCGTTGATTGGTTGGGTGACCCCTCGAATCCGACGCGCGGCGGCGCTCGCCGCGTTCGGAGCGCTCGCCGTCGCGGCCGCCCTCGGCGCCCGCGACGCGCTTCTGCGCTGGCCCGAGCGGCCGGCCACCTTCGCCTCCTTCAACGGCCAGGACACCCTGATCGGGAGAGCCGCCGCCCGCTGGGAGACTTTCGGGGACGTCGAGGTGTCGCCGCGCGTGGGAGTCTACGCGCCGGTCATCGGCGCCGTGCGCCGTTTCCGTCTGGATCCGGATGCCTCCGCGCTGGTCCAGGTGCGTCCCATGAGGGCCACGCGCCGCTTCCGCATCGCATCGCCGCCGGCGGAGCCCCTGTCCGGAGAGCGCATCGTGGAGCGCGTGCGTGACCCTTCGGGACGGGAGTGGGGCGTCGTGCTGGGACGGAGCGTCGACTCGGCGGAGAAGACCGCCTCCGAGCCGGGACCCTGATCAGACCCGGCTGTCCGCGGGGACGCGAATGGTGTCCGCGAGAACGTCCGCTCCGACGTCGAAGGCCGACGGCATGATCGAGATCAGCCCGTGGGCGTCCCAGATCCCCATCGTGCGCAGCGGCGGCCGGTAGATGTGGAGCGAGATCGCGCGGCCGCTCGTGGGCGTCAGGCGGTGAAGCACGGCGGGGCCGATGTCGGAGAGGTCGCCCTCCGGCCGCGCGCGGTTGTCGAAGAGCTCGGGCCGGTTCTCGGGCGTGGTGAATCGCTCTTCGGCGAGCGTGCCGGAGAGCACGACCATTCCGCCCATCACGCCGCGGTGATCGTGAATCGGCGTGATCTGGCCGCTCTCCCACGCGATCAGCATGACCTCCCAGTCGTCCCAGAGCAGGATGGGGTGTCGCAGGTAGCGATCCGACGAAAACTGGACGCGGTCGATGTAGCGTTCGGTCTCGCGCGCGATGCGCTCGCAGAGGCTGCCCGGCGTCGGCCTGTCGGGCCGCGCGGAGGCGTCGCGAATCACCTCCTGAACCGCTTCGGCGAAGGTCACCGGAGGGATTCTATGACCTCCCGGTCCTCCCCCTCAACACCCGGAGCCGATCTGTTATCTTCCGCCGGTTCATGAAAATCGCGGTCGTTCCCGGCGACGGGATCGGTGTGGACGTCACCGCGGAAGCGGTCAAAGTGCTCGAGCGCGTGGAGCGGCTCCGGGGTCTGCCGATCGAGATGAAGTTCTATCCTTGGGGAGCCGATCACTACCTGAAGACCGGCGAGACCGTGCCGCCCGGAGGATTCGAAGAGCTCTCCTCTCACGACGCCATCTTCATGGGGGCCTTCGGCGATCCCCGCGTCCCGGACATGCGGCACGCCGCGGACATCCTGCTCGGCGCGAGATTCCAGCTGGACCTCTACGTGAATTTTCGCCCGGTGCGCTGTCTCGACGACCGTCTGTGCCCCCTGAAGGGGTACGCCGCTCGCGACATCGACTTCGTCGTCTTCCGCGAGAACACGGAAGGCTCCTACGTCGGAGCGGGCGGGCACCTGAAGAAAGGTACGAGCGACGAGGTCGCCGTGCAGGAAGACGTCTCGACGCGAAAAGGCGTCGAGAGAATCCTGCGCGCGGCCTTCGACTGGGCGAAGGTCAACGGCCGCAAACGCGTGGTGATGTCCGACAAGTCCAACGCGATGCGGTTCGTCGGAGACCTCTGGCAGCGCGCCTTCGCCGAGGTCGCGCGGGAGTATCCCGGCATCGAGGCCTCGCACCTCTACATCGACGCGCTGTGCATGCAGATGATCAAGGATCCTCGCCAGTTCGACGTGATCGTGACCAACAACATGTTCGGAGACATCGCCACCGATCTCGGCGCGGCCCTCCAGGGAGGGCTCGGCATGGCCGCTTCCGGCAACATCCATCCCGGGAAGACCTCGATGTTCGAGCCTGTCCACGGCTCGGCTCCGAAGTACGCCGGCACCGGGAAGGCCAATCCGTTCGGCGCGATCCTGACGGCCGGCCTGATGCTCGGTCACCTGGGAAAAACGGCGGAAGCCGAGGCCGTCGAAGCCGCGGTCCAGGCCTGTGTGCGAGAAGGGAAGGCCACGGCCGACGTCGGGGGCTCCCTTTCGACGTCGGCGGCGGGCGATGCGGTGTGCGAGCGGTTAAGGCTTTAAGAGTCAGATCACATTTTGTCAGTCATCCCGAGGGCGTAGCCCGAGGGATCCCGTGCTCGACGAGTCCGGGATGAACGTGCGGGCTTCGCCCGGCGTTGCCTACTGCCGAGGGTCTGCCTCTGGTGGTCGGCTATCTCGCCGCGCTCGGGATGACGACCAATAGGGCTGGTACAATGCAGCCCATAAGGAGAGATCCAAAAATGTCTCATTTCGCGCGCAGGTTCCTGACCCTGATTGGTGTGGTCTGCCTGATGTTCGCTGCCTCGGTGGCGTTGGCGGAGAAGCGCTTTGCGGACTCCGAAGATGCCCATGAGAAGGACGAGCCGCAGAAGTTCCTGCCGGATTACGACAAGCTGGTCAAGGGCTCCAACGCCGACTGGGTCTACTTCCCCGACGGAGGCTTGAGCAAGTACAAGACCGTGTCCGTCTCGGATTTCGACCACACCGGCCGTGGGACCGAATGCCGGGACGCCGCCAAGGACGGCCAGGAGTACGCCGAGAAGTGGCTGGAAAAGGAAGGGTTCAAGGTCGTCAAGTCCGGCGGGGATCTCCAGATCGAAGGCAATGTCTTCAACGCGTGGGAGCCGAGCGGCGCGGCCAGGTATTGGGGCGGCTGGGCGGCCAATCCCGGGGTTGGTATGGAGCTGGTTTGCAAGGCCGGCGGCAAGGTCGTGGGCGAAGTGCGCCACAAGGCCAAGGGCTCGACCCCTCGGGACGCCGTGGAAAACGGCCTCGAGGACATGATCAAGGCCGTCGCCAAGGGCAAGTAACCCGAGAGGGTTTTTGCTCTCCAAGTCATTCTTCCGTAACAGCTTAAACGGCAACGAGGGTGGCCGGCCGGCGGGGCCGGCCTCTCTCATGGTAGCTTTTACCCCCCTGAAGGAGCTGAGCCCATTTCCGAGCCTAACCACGCCGTAACCCTGCCCGAATCCGGACTGACCGCGCTCTTCGGAATCGCCGACGAAAACCTGCGGGCCATCGAGACGACCTTCGGTGTTCGTCTGCAGGCTCGGGGAAGCGAGATTTCGGTCGTCGGCGAGGGAGAGGCCGAGGACGTCGTCCGGAAGCTTCTGGCCGGTCTTTCCGACCTGCTGGTCGTGGGCTACCCCCTGCGCGGCAGCGACGTCGGGACCGCGATCCGGGTCGTCAAGGAAGATCCCTCGGTCTCGCTGAGGGAGTTCTTCACCGACAGCCCGCTCGGACCGACGCTGAAGTCCGTCGTCACGGCCCGGAACATCAAACAACGGATCTACGCCCAGACCATCGACCGGCACGACCTGGTCTTCGCGATCGGTCCCGCCGGAACCGGAAAGACGTACCTCGCGGTCGCCATGGCCGCGGCCGCGCTGCTGGAAAAGAAGGTCAAGCGGATCGTCCTGGCGCGGCCCGCGGTCGAGGCCGGAGAGCGGCTGGGCTTCCTTCCGGGCGACCTGGTCGAGAAGATCAATCCGTATCTGCGCCCGCTCTACGACGCGCTCTACGACATCCTGGGCTACGAGAAGACCGCCAAGCTCCTCGAGCGCGGCATCATCGAGGTCGCGCCGATCGCGTTCATGCGCGGACGCACGCTCAACGACGCGTTCATCATCCTCGACGAGGCCCAGAACACGACGACCGAGCAGATGAAGATGTTCCTCACGCGCATCGGCTTCGGGTCGAAGGCCGTCGTGACGGGAGACATCACGCAGATCGATCTGCCGCAGGGCAAGACCTCGGGCCTGCGCGAGGCGCAGCAGATCCTTTCGGGCATCCCCGGAATCCGCTTCGTCCTGTTCGACGAGCGGGACGTCGTGCGGCACACGCTCGTCCAGTCCATCATCGCCGCGTACGAGGCGCTGGACCGCGAGCGCGAAGCCCGCTCGTCGTCCGGCCGCTGAGACAACCCATGCCCGACGACGCGCCTGCAGGGCGCACGACGGCCCATTTCGAGCGCTCTCCGGCGCCTCCGAAGGACGCCGCCCGCAAGAAGCGCCGGTTCCACCCGTGGCTGTGGGCCGCGGCGTACGTGCTGGTGACCACGGTCGCCTTCTCGCCGTCGCTGTCGTTCCGCGACGCCCCGGCGGCGGCGGGCATGATCGCCCCGCGCGACGTCGTCGCGCCGCGCGACCTGATCGTGCCCGATTCCGAGGCGACCGCGCGGCGGCGGGCCGAGGCGGCCGCCGAGGTCCTGCCGGTCTACGAGCTGGACGCACAGGCGCCGGCACGATTCGAGCAACAGCTGCGCGAGTCCTTCGACCGGGCGCGGCCGATCCTCGCGCGTCAGAGACCTCGCGGAGAAGTGACTCCGGAGCTTCAGGAGGCGTTCAGCCTCCCGATCGGGGACGAAGCCCTCGCGGGCCTGGCGCGGCAGGGATTCTCGAAAGAGCTCGAGGACCGGCTCGTGGCGATCGGTCTGGATCTCTACCGCACCGGCGTCGTGGACCACAGGGGCCTGGCGCCGGAGGCGAGGAGCCGGGGCCTCATGGTGCGGGACGAGTCCACGGGGCGGGAGACGACCCGGCGCGAGTCGGGAGCGATTGAGTACGGCAGTGAGACACGTTCGGCCGTGGCCGCGCGGCTGGCGGAGAGCGGTTTCTCCCAGCGCGAGCGCCCGGAGGTCTCGGCGTTCCTGGCGTCCAACCTGAGGCCCAACCTGACTTACGACGCCGGGGCGACGGCCGCGCGCCGGGACGCGTCGTCGCGATCGGTCGAGAGCGTCTTCACGCGTCTGCCGCGGGGCAAGGTGATCGTGCGGCGGGGAGACGAGATCACGCCGCGCACCGCGCAGTGGATCGCGGCCGTGCGCGCGTCGGCGTCCGACCCGTCCTCGTGGGTGAAGGTCACCGGCGTGCTGATCCTGCAGGTCCTGGCGGCGGCGGCCTACTGGCTCGACGCGCGCCGTCAGCGGCGGCGCAAGCGCGAACGCTCCTCCAACGTCGTGTTCGGCTCGGTCCTGGCCACGGGCATTCTCTTCGCCCTGGTGACCCGGGCGGGATTCGCGCTCGCGCAGGCCCTCTCACCGTCCCTCGAGGGGGCGTCCGGCGCGGTCAACTACGCCATACCGTTCGCGGCCGGGCCGATCGTGGTCAGCCTGGTGGCCGGCATGGGCCCAGCGTTGCTGGTCGCGCTCGTGCACGCGGTCGGGGCGGGCGTGCTGATGGGGCTGTCGTTCCCGTTCACGCTCTTCGCCGTGGTCGGGTCGCTCGCCGGGATCTACGGCCTCGGCAAGCTGCGAGCGCGCGGTGTCCTGCTGATCATGGGCGCCATCGTCGCAGCGGGCAACCTCGTGGCGACCCTGGCGATTCACTTCCTGGGCGCGGGCCCGTGGGGCTGGGAGTTTCTCTGGGACGCGGTGGCGGGGATCGCCGGAGGGTTGGTGGTCGCGATGGTCGTCGGACTCTTCCTTCCGGTCTTCGAGCACGTCTTCTCGGTCGTGACGGACATCCGGCTGCTCGAGCTCTCCAACCAGAATCTGCCGCTGCTGCGCACGCTCGCCCTCGAGGCCCCCGGCACCTACCAGCACTCGTTGATGCTCGGGCACCTGGCGGAGGCGGCCGCCGAGGCGATCGGCGCGGACGCACTGCTGGCCCGCGTGTCGGGCTACTACCACGACATCGGCAAGACCAAGATGCCGGACTACTTCATCGAGAACCAGCCCAAGGGGTACAACCGGCACGACCGGCTGGAGCCCTCGATGAGCGCCCTGATCATCGCCGCCCACGTCAAGGAGGGCGTCGAGATGGCCAAGAAGGCGCGGCTGCCGGAGCCGATCGTCACGGCCATCCGCGAGCACCATGGCACCAAGCTGATCCGGTACTTCTACCAGAAGGCCCTGACCCGGTCGGATCCGGCGCAGGGTCCGGTGCGCGAGACCGAGTACCGCTATCCGGGGCCCAAGCCCTCGACGCGGATCCTGGGCATCCTGATGATCGCCGACGCCGTCGAGGCCGCCTCGCGCACGCTCGTCGAGCCCACGCCCGCGAAGATCCGCGCCATGATCCAGACCATCGTGGACGACTGCCTGCGGGACGGTCAGTTCGACGACTGCGACCTGACCATGCGCGATCTCGCGATCATCGTCGATGCCCTGGAGCACTCGGTCACGACAGTGTTCCACCATCGGATCGACTACCCGGGCTTCGATTTCAATCGCGAGAAGACGCGGCGCAAGACGGGGACCACGAGCGTCTCGGAAGCCGCCGGGCCGAGGGCGGTCTGATGCGCGTCGACGTCCAGGCGCGCGTGTCGGGAGCGCCTCCCGCCGCGCGGGTGCAGAGCGTGCTTCGCCGGGCGGCTCGCGCGTCCGGATCGCCGGCGCGCGAGGTGTCGGTGCTCTTCTGCGCCGACGGCCGGATGCGAGGGTTGAACCGCCGGTACCGCGGCAAGGACAAGTCCACCGACGTGCTGGCCTTCCCCGCGAACGCGGAGGCGGCCGGATTCATGGGCGACATCGTGATCTCGGTCCCGTACGCCGGGCGCGAGGCCCGCCGGCGCGGCGAGACACGCGCGCGGGAGATCGACCGCCTGCTGCTCCACGGGTTTCTGCACCTGATGGGCTACGACCACGAGACCGACGACGGCGAGATGGACGCCCTCGAGGGGAGACTTCGCCGGCGCCTGCGGCTGGCGGAGCGCACGCGATGATCTCTCTGATCACGGCCGGCTTCTGCTACGCCGCGTTCCTGCTCTTCGAGACGTTCGCTCTCGCGCTCGACCGGCTGTCGCCGATCAAGGTGCGGGGTTTGCTCGAGGAGCATCCGGACCGGGCGCGCATCCTCTCGGGCCCGGGCCAGGTCGAGATCGTGCGCACGACGACCAAGGTCCTCGTGCAGGCCCTGCTGCTGGCGGGTCTGCTGACGACGGTTTCCGCGCTGGAGACCTTCGAAGTGCCCCGGCCGTGGCTCTGGGGAGGCCTCTTCTTCGTGGCCGGCTGGATGCTGACGGAGCTCGCCCTGCTTCGGCGCGACGCCAACCGCGATCCCGAACGCATCGTGGCGAAAGTGCTGCCCGTCGTCACGGCCGCCTCGTGGCTTCTGTGGCCGATCGCGTTCCTGATCCGAGGCATCTTCGCCTCGCGCGCCGCGGACGTGAAGCCGACGGAGGCCACCGAACAGGAGGTCCGGGCCTACATCGACGTCGGCCGACAGGAGGGCATCCTCGAAAAAGACGAGGAGAAGCTCCTCCTCTCGATCGTGGACTTCGGCGACACCCGCGTGCGCGAGGTCATGACGCCGCGGACCGACATCCTCTGGATCGACGTGGCCGCGTCGTTGACCGTCCTGTTCGATCTGTTCGTGGAGTCGAAATACTCGCGGATCCCGGTGGTGCGCGGCTCGATGGACACGGTCGTGGGCATCGTCCACGTCAAGGACGCGCTGACGGCGGTGCGCGCGGGGAGCCAGCGCTCGATCGCCGAGCTGATGCGCGAGGCATACTTCGTGCCCGAGACGAAGAAGGTGTCGGAGCTCCTGCGCGAGTTTCAGCGCCGCCACCTCTGGATGGCGATCGTCGTGGACGAGTACGGCGGAGTCTCGGGCCTGGTCACCGTCGAGGACCTGCTCGAGGAGATCGTGGGCGAGCTCGCCGACGAGCACGAAGACGAGCGGGAGCAGGTCACGAAAACGGGCGAGAACGCCTTCTCGGTCTCGGGCAAGGCGAACATCGAGGTCGTCCGCGACCTCTTCGGGCGCGGCCCCGAGGACGAGGAATTCACGACCGTGGGCGGTTTTCTGGCGAGCCGGCTCGGGCACATCCCCAAACCGGGGGAGACGTATCGCGAGTCGGACCTGCGCTACACGGTCGAGGAGGCGGACCGCCGCCGCGTGTACCGGGTGCGCATCGAACCGGCCGGCGCGGAGGTCGCGCAGCCGGTGGCCTCGAAGCGCGCGTAGTCCGTGAGCGCGCCGTTGCGCAGCGGCGAGGTCGCCGTCGTGGGCCGGCCCAACGCCGGCAAATCCACTCTGGTCAACCGGCTCGTCGGCGAGAAGGTCGCCATCGTCTCGGACAAGCCCCAGACGACACGCCGGCGCATCCTCGGAGTCGCACGGCGGCCAGGTGCGGAGATCGCGCTCGTGGACACGCCCGGAATCCACCGGCCCCAGTACAAGATGAACGCCGCCATGGTCCGGGAGGCGACGGAGGCCCTGGGATCGGCCGACCTCGTGCTCTGCGTCGTGGATGCGACAGAACCGCCGGGGGCGGGGGAGAAGTACCTGCTCGACCTCGTGGCGCGGACGAAGACTCCGGCGGTCCTCGCTCTCAACAAGATCGACCGGGTCCGCAAGGAGAAGCTCCTGCCCCGCATCGAGGCGCTATCCGGGCAGGTCTCCTTTCGCGACGTCGTGCCGGTCTCCGCGCGGACCGGGGAGAACGTGGACCGGCTCTTCGACGTGCTGGCCGCGGGTCTACCGGAAGGCGAGGCCGCCTATCCGGACGACTTCCTCACGGCCACCCCGGAGTCCGAATGGATCGCCGAGGTCCTGCGCGAAAAGCTGCTCGAACGCACGCGCGACGAGCTGCCGTTCGCGCACGCGGTGCTGGTCGAGTCCGTGCGGCCCGCCGAGGGCAAGGACCTGACCGTCGTCATCGCGTCGATCATCGTGGAGCGCGAGGGACAGAAAAAGATCGTGGTCGGGAAGGGCGGGTCCATGATCCGGGACATCGGGACCGCGGCCCGCCGGGAGCTCGAGGAGGAGCTCGGGCGGCGCCTTTTCCTGGAGCTGACGGTGCGGGTCAAGCCGGACTGGCGAAACGACGAATCGTTCCTGTCGCGGCTGAGGAGCTAGGTTCCAGGTTCCACCTGGAACTATTCTCGGACCCGGCTCCGCACCCGTTCGGCCAGATCGTGGAGCGACTCGGCGAGCGATTCGCGCAGACGCTCCATCTCCGAGAAGAGGAGCGCGTCGGATTCGTGGCGGCGGACCCGGTCCTCGAGCAGGGGCGCGAGCTGGCCCCGGATGTCTTCAGCCTCGCGGCGTCCGAGCTGCGTCTTCTCTTCCAGCGTGGCCTCGAGCTCGCGGGCCACCCGCATGACGGCCTCGGCCTGCATCTCCAGCTCCGGCATCTTGTCGAAGACGCCGCGCAGGGACCCGACCTGCGCTTCGATCTGGGGCAGCCGCTCGGACAGCGACCGCATGCCCGAGAGATCCCCGTCGTGCGCGCCGACCCGCGACAGGAGCGATGCGGCGTGCTGCTCGAGGGCCATGGCCCGCTCGGTCAGGCCGCCGACGGCCATGGCGACGTCGTCGCCGTCCTTCCGATTCCGGGCGACTTCCGCGCGCAGGCGCCCGTCCAGCTCCGAGACGTTCGTGGCCTCGGCGCGAAGGCGGTCGTCGAGCTCCGAGACGCGGGCTTCGAAGCCTCGCACCGCGGCCTCGAGATCGGGGGTTTTGCCCGCGGCCGATTCCGCCGCCATCAGCCGCTCCAGGGCCGCGTTGAGGGCCTCGTGCAGACCGCCGACGCCGTGCTCGATGGCCGCCAGCCGCTCGGTCAGCGCCGAGATCTGCTCCTGGGTGCCGGCGATACGGTCCTGGACCGTGGACACGGCGTTGGACAGCCGCTCGCTCGCCTCGCGCTCCTGACCCGCGTGGTTCTCGTAGTCGCGCAAACGCTGCTCGAGCACCTCCAACCGCCCTTCGTGGGCGACCTCCGGAGGCAGGAACGCCGGATCGGTCCCGGCCTCGCCGCCGGAGACGTCGATCTCCACTTCGTCGGCCTCGCCGAGCACTTCGGGGGAAGCGTCCTCGGCCTCGGGGAAGTTCGGTTCGCGGTCCCGGTTCCGACCGGCGGCGGCCAGAAGCTCCGGATTGATTGCCGGCATCTGGACCGTCGCAGCGGGGCTCGCGGGCGCATCGGCGTCGAGCTCGGGCGGCGCCGGCACGGAGTACGGAGACGGCTCGTCGTCCATGACGCCGCGCCCGAGCTCCGTCGTGTCGAAAGGGGCGACGTCCTGGACCGGCGGTACGAGGGACAGCGGTCGCGCCGGCTTCTGGGTCGGAACGGCGGCCGCCGAGTCCCGCGAGTCGCGCTTGAGCAACGAGTCCTTCCAGCTCTGGAGGTCGTCGTGTTGCGCCTGCGCGTCGGTCGGCGCGGGGAAGCCGGCGTCCTCGGCGCGCCGCCCCTGCAGGCGACGCAGCAGGTCCACGAACGTCAGCTTCGAGATGAGCTTGAAGGTCTCGGTCACGCCCCGCCCCGCCGAGGCCACCGCCTCGACGAAGGGATAGGAGGAAAGACCCAGCGCCTCCTGCATGGCGTCGACCGCGAGGATGTCCGCGAGGTCGCGCTTGTTGTACTGCACGACGACCGGAAGGCTCTCGAAGTTGATGGTGTTGGTCTTGAGATTGTCCTTGAGGTTCTGCCACGCCTCGAGGTTCTTGGGCAGCATCGTCCACTGCGAGTCGGCCACGAAGACGATGCCGTCCACGCCCTTGAGCACGACCCGCCGCGTCTCGTTGAACGCGGTCTGCCCCGGAACGGTCGCGAGCTGGAAGCGGATCTTGTAGCCCTTGATGTCGCCGAGCTCGACCGGGAGAAGATCGAAGTAGATCGTCCGGTCGGTCTGGGTCTGGAGGTTCAGGAGCTTGCCCGCCGTACCCGGCTCGAGCCGGTCGTGAAGAACCTTGAGGTTCGTGGTCTTCCCGCAGAGGCCCGGACCGTAATAGACGATCTTGGCCGTCAGCTCTCGCGTGGCCGCGTTGTAAATCACCATGCTCGCTTTGGCGTTTGTGACGGCATTTTACCGTGTTTCGCTCGCCCGGGGGCGATTTTTCGAGCCGTTCTTGACGGGGCGGAATCCGGCCCGTAGACTCGCGCGGCTTGACCGAAGAGCTCACCCGCAAGGCCAAGATCCTGGATTCCGATCGCATGCGCCGCATGATCGATCGGATGGCCCACGAAATCGCCGAAAAGCAGAAGGACCTCTCGGAACTCGCTTTGATCGGGATCCGGACCCGGGGCGTCCCGCTGGCGCAGCGCCTCGCCGCTCGACTCTCGACACTGGTCAAGCAGAACTTCCCGGTAGGCACCCTCGACATCACGCTCTATCGCGACGACCTGTCGACGGTGCCCCGCAGCCTCTCCTGAAGAAGACCGAGATCGATTTCGATCTGAACGGCCGAACGGTCCTGCTCTGCGACGACGTCCTCTACACGGGACGCACCATTCGCGCGGCCATGGACGGCGTCATCGACCTCGGCCGCCCCCGCGCGATCCGGCTCTCCGTCCTCATCGACCGGGGCCACCGCGAGCTGCCGATCGAGGCCAACTACGTCGGAAAGACCGTGCCGACGTCCAGCCGCGAGGTCATCCAGGTCCTGTTCGAGGAGACCGACGGCGCCGACGAGGTCTGGATTCTGGAGAGGCCACACTCGGGGTGACGGCGAAGAGCCTCCGTTCCAAGGACCTGCTCGGGATCGAGACGCTCTCTCCCGACGAGATCACGCTTCTGCTCGACACGGCGGAGTCCATGCGGGCGATCGCCGAACGCCCGATCAAGAAGGTCCCGGCGCTGCGCGGGCGCATGGTGATCAATCTCTTCTTCGAGGCGTCGACCCGGACGCGCTTTTCCTTCGAGACCGCCGAGAAGTGGCTGTCGGCCGACTCGCTGAACTTCGCCGCCAAGGGGAGCTCGGTCGAAAAAGGGGAGACGCTCCTCGACACCGCCCGGAACCTGCAGGCGATGTCCCCCGACCTGATCGTCATCCGGCACGGCTCGCCGGGCGTCCCGCACTTTCTCGCGCGGCACCTGAAGGCCGGAGTCGTCAACGCCGGCGACGGCGCGCACGAGCACCCCACGCAGGCCCTCCTCGACGCCCTCACGATCCGCCAGAAGCTCAAACGGCTCGAGGGGCTGCGCGTGGCGATCTGCGGAGACGTCGCGCACTCGCGGGTGGTGCGCTCCAACATCTGGCTCCTGACCAAGATGGGGGCGAAGGTAGTCGTGTGCGCGCCGCCCACGCTGATGCCCGTGGGCATCGAGGCGATGGGTGTCGAGGCCACGACCGACTTCGAGGAGGCGCTCGAGGGCGCCGACGTGGTGATGATGCTCCGCATGCAGCTCGAACGGCAGGGAACGTCCTTCTTCCCCTCGGTGCGCGAGTACTTCCGGCTCTACGGTCTGGACGCGCGGCGCCTGAAGAAAGCCAGGCCCACGGCGATCGTGATGCACCCCGGGCCCATGAACCGCGGCGTGGAGATTTCCTCCGAGGTGGCCGATTCGGACCGCTCCGTGATCCTCGACCAGGTCGGCAACGGCGTGGCCGTGCGCATGGCGGTCCTGTATCTCCTCCTGGGCGGCCACCCGTGGGAGGGAGAGGCGTGAGCCGCGGGCTGCTGGTGCGGGGCGGCCGCCTGATCGACCCCGAAGCCGGCCGTGACGGCCGCTTCGACCTGCTGCTCTCCGACGGAAAAGTCGCGGAGGTCGCCGACCGGATCGAGGCGGGCGACGCCGAGATCTTCGACGCGTCGCGGCTTCTCGTCTTCCCCGGCTTCATCGACCTCCACACGCACCTGCGCGAGCCCGGCCGCGAATACGCCGAGACGATCGCCTCGGGCCTCGCGGCGGCGGCCGCGGGGGGGTTCACCGCGGTGTGCGCGATGCCGAACACGAGCCCGGTCAACGACTCGCGCGAGGTCACGGAGTTTCTGGTCCGGCGGGGGCGCGAGACGCGAGGCGCGCGCCTCCATCCGGTCGGCGCGATCACGAAGGGGCAGAAGGGCGAACAGCTGGCGGAGTTCGGAGAGATGCGCGAGGCCGGCGCCGTGGCGCTGTCCGACGACGGTTCCTGGCTGACGGACGGCGCGGTGCTGCGCCGCGCGATGGAGCACGCGTCGCTGTTCGATCTGCCGGTGGTGCAGCACGCCGAGGACGTGGTCCTGTCGGGCCGGGCGCCGATGCACGAGGGCGCCGTCTCCACCCGGCTCGGGATGCGCGCGCAGCCCGGGGCGGCGGAGTCGGTGGCCGTCGCGCGCGACATCCTGATCGCGGAGCTCGCGAAGGGCCGGCTGCACCTGGCGCACCTCTCGACGGCGCGCGCTCTCGAGATCGTCCGCCGGGCGAAGGAGCGGGGCCTGGCCGTGACCTGCGAGGTCACGCCGCATCACCTCACGCTGACCGACGAGGAGGTGGCCCGATCCGGATTCTCCACCCGGTTCAAGATGAATCCGCCGCTGCGCGAGACGCCGGACATCGAGGCTCTTGCCGCGGCGCTCGGCGACGGCACGATCGACGCGATCGCAACCGATCACGCTCCGCACCACGAGGACGAGAAGGCGGTCGATTTCGACTCGGCTCCGTTCGGAGTCGTCGGGTTGGAAACCGCGGCCTCGGTCGTTCACGACCGGCTGGTCCTGCGCGGGAGACTCTCGCTGCCCCGGTTCGCGGCGCTGTTCTCGGCCGGCCCCGCGAAGGTCTTCGGGCTCGCAGGCGGCACCCTGGCCGTGGGGTCGCCGGCGGACGTGACTCTCTTCGATCCCGAGGGCCGCGTGAAAGTAGATCCCCATCGGTTCCTGTCGAAGGGGAGGAACACCCCCTTCGCGGGATGGGAGCTGACCGGCGCGCCCTCCGCGACGATCGTCGGCGGCTCGGTCGTGTGGCAGCGCGTCGACCTCTAGCGCTCGCGGCGGCCGCGGCGCTCGCTTTCCTCGCGGCGTCGCCGAAAACGCCGGCGCCCCGGAAGATCGCGGTGCGCCAGTGCGAGGGTGTCCAATCGGAAAGCGCCTTCACGCCGGAGTGGACCAAGCGGCGCAACCTGGACGTCCAGGTCGGGCCCGAGGGCGCGCCGGTGCCGAAGGGTTACGAGGTCGTGCACATCTGCAAACTGCCTCTGCCGCCGGCGGTCGCCACGGCGGTCGAAAAGTTTCCGATCACGTGGGGCGCGAAAGGGTTCACGTTCGACGGCCGGACCTATTCCGGTGAGGAAGACGCCATCCTTCTGTCCGATCCCTCTCGGCCAGGCGAGTTCTTCGCATTCGATATGAATCCGGTGGGAGGCGAGGCGGTGTTGCTCGCGCAGCGCCGCGCGATCCTTGCGGAGTTCCAAGGGAACTACCTGGCCGTCTCGGGCGGGCTCAACGGCCTGACCAAGACCGGCCGGTTCGTCGTGCAAGGCGGGAGCCTCCAGATCGACCGAGCCTCGGACAAAGACGCGATCGGCGCGCGCGACGAGTTCTACCGTTCTCTGAAGAAGGAGAAGCACGGCAACGTCGAGTGGGAGCTGCACGATTCCGAGAAAGCCGCGGCGGCCCGCTGGGAGAAGGTCGCGTCGGGATACGCCGGCAAGAAGGCGGCCTTCCGCGTGCGCGTCTATCCCGACGCGGCGATCAAGGCGATGTATACAGGCTCCTCCCGCCCGGCCGATGTCGTGGCGGACGGCGGCACTGTCCGCGTCGACATCGACGCCTCCGCGCCCGAACAGCCCGACCTGATCTCGCCGGCTCTCGCGACGGCGGGGCTCGCCGCGGCGAATCCCGCGCTGCTGACCGTCCGATCGTCGCCGCCGCCGCGGGAGCGCAGCGATTCGGGCGCTGGTGGGGCCGCGACGTGAAGACGTTCGCCGCGTTCACGCGCGCCGCGGGAGTCGACCCGTCGATCGACGAGGTCGTCCGCGGCGATGCCACCGCCGTCGATCCAGTCCTCGCGGTCGGCTCCGCGGCCTCATGGCTGGACGCGGGCGCGCGGCTGGATTCGGACGCGGCCGTGGCGAAAGCCCTCGCCTCCAACGACGCGGCGCTGTCCGGGAAGCTCTTCCGCTGGAGGGACTCCGCGCTTCGCCAGTCGATCCGGCCCCCGGAGCGGCGAGCGTTGCCCGAGGGATTTCTCCGCGGCGTTTCCCTCGCCTCGGGCTACACGATCGAGGGCGGTTACGGGTCGGACTCGGCCGAGCAGACCCTGAAAGCCCTCGCGGAGCTCTCGGTCAACGCGATCTCGCTGATGCCGTCGGCGATCCAGCCAGATCCTCGCGCTCCGGCGATCGAAGCCGTTCGGCAAAATCCTGAATGGACCACCGACGAGGGCATGGTGCGCGCGGTGGCGGACGCGCGTGCGGTGGGAATGACGGCTATGGTGAAGCCGCAGCTCTCGGTCGGCGAGGGAGCCCTGAGCGAAGACATCGCGATGCCCTCGGACGCCGCGTGGCGGGACTGGTTCACGGCCTACCGCCGGTTCGTCGTGCACGACGCCGTCGTCGCGGAGGCCGCGGGGGCATCGCTCTTCTGCGTGGGCACGGAGATGCGCGGCACCGAGGAGCACAAGAACGACTGGAAGGAAGTCATCGCCGCCGTCCGGCTCGCGACGGGAGCTCCGCTGACGTACGCAGCGGCCTGGGCGGCGGGCGCGGCCGACATTCCCTTCTGGGACGCGCTCGATGCGATCGGGATCGACTTCTACGATCCTCTCGCCCGAACCGAGAAGGCCTCGGACGCCGTGCTGGAGGAAGGCGCCCGAAGGGCGGCCGGCGCCGCGGCCGCGCTCTCGAAGCGCTACTCGGACAAGCCGGTCGTGTTCACCGAGGCCGGCTACCTTCCCCTCCGCGCCTCCTGGACCGCGCCCCGCGACTCATCGGGAGGGCGTCCGGCCGCGCCCGACGACGCGGCACGCGCAGTGGCCGCCGTGTATCGCGCGCTCTCGAAGGAGCCGTGGTGGAAGGGCGTCTTCTGGTGGAAGGTCTATTCGGACGGACGCACGGCGGCCGCCGGCGAGCGCGGCTTCAACCTCCTCGGGACACCCGCGCAGAAAGCCGTGGCCGACGGTTTCCGGGAAATGGCCGCGGGGCGCCCGTGAGCGCGGTCCTCGAGACCGGCGTCGCGGCCGCGAAGTCCGGTGGAGAGATCCTGCTCGGCTACTGGCGCAATCTGCCGCACGGGTCGATCGAGGAGAAGCGGAAGAACGATTTCGTCACGAACGCGGACCGCGAAAGCGAGGAGCGGATCATCGGGGCGATCCGGGAGCGCTTCCCGAACGACGCGTTTCTGGCGGAGGAGGGAGGCGCGCGCGCCGGCGCGGAGAAGGGCGCGCGCGAATGGATCATCGATCCTCTGGACGGGACCTCCAACTTCGTCTCGGGCTTTCCGTTCTGGTGCGTCTCGATCGCAGCCCGGGAAGGCGAGGCAATGACGGCCGCGGTCATCTGGGATCCTCTCCGCGGCGAGCTGTACACCGCCGAACGAGGAGGAGGGGCCTGGCGCAACGGTTCGCGCATCGCGGTCAGCGGACGCACGGGTCTGCCGGGCGCCTTCGTCGCCACCGGCTTCCCCTTTCGCAACCGCGAGAAGATCGACACCTACCTCGCTCTCTTCCGCGCCGTCTTCGTCGAGGCCCGGGCGATCCGCCGCGCGGGCTCGGCGGCGCTGGACCTCGCGTACGTCGCGGCCGGGGTCTTCGACGGTTTCTTCGAGTTCCGCCTCTCGCCCTGGGACGTGGCGGCCGGGGCGCTTCTGATCCAAGAAGCCGGGGGGTTCGTGACGGACTACGACGGCGGCTCAAGGTTTCTCGAGAGTGGCAACGTGATTGCCGGCGCGCGCGGCGTGGTCGACGGAGTTCGCCGCGTCGCGCGCGGGATCGTGACCGAAGACTCGATTTAGGGGAGCTCGATGCTGCTGTTGCTCGCCGCGCTCCTGGCGGCGCCGGGTCCGGCCGTGGACCCGACGCAGCTCCAGGCGTTGACCTATCGGCTGCTCGGACCTTCGCGGGGAGGACGCTCCACCGCCGTCTCCGGTGTGCCCAGCCGTCCGCACACGTTCTACCTCGGGACCTCGGGAGGTCTGTGGAAGAGCGAGGACGCCGGGACCTCATGGGTCAACGTCTCCGACGGTTTCTTCGAGTCCAGCTCGATCGGCGCCGTGGCGGTGGCCGATTCGGATCCCAACGTCGTGTTCGCCGGGACGGGCCAGGCCTGCCTTCGCGGAAACGTCTCCGCAGGCGTGGGCGTCTACAAATCCACCGACGGCGGAAAGACCTGGACGCACTCGGGCCTGCGCGACGCCGGCCAGATCGCGAAGATCCGCATTCATCCGTCCAACCCGGACCTCGTCTACGTCGCGTCCGTCGGAAACGCGTTCGGCCCCAACGAGACGCGCGGCGTGTTTCGATCCAGAGACGGCGGGAAGAGCTGGGAGAAGGTTCTCTATGTCAGCGCGAAGACCGGCGTGACCGATCTCGCGATGGACGCGACGAACCCGCGCGTCCTCTATGGCGCGGCCTGGACCGGGGACCGGAAGCCGTGGACGATCGTCTCGGGAAGCGCCGAAAGCGGGCTCTACAAGTCGACCGACGGCGGCGACCGGTGGCAGAAGCTCGCCGGCGGTCTGCCCCAGGGCGTCGTCGGCAAGATCGGCGTGGCGGTTTCCCCGGCGAGTCCACAGCGCGTCTGGGCGCTGGTCGAGGCGGAGGGAGACGCGGGTGGGCTCTATCGGTCGGACGACGCCGGAACGACCTGGAAGCGCCTCACGACCAACGTTCGCCGCCGCCTCTACCAGCGGACCTGGTACTTCCAGCACATCGTGGCGGATCCCCGCGACGCCAACCGCGCCTATGCGATGAACGTGTCGAACTTCGTGACCGAGGACGGCGGGAAGACGTGGGACGAGATCCCGAACCTGCCGCACGAAGACGGGCACGACCTCTGGGTCAATCCCGCGGATCCGCGCCTGATGATCATGGGCAACGACGGCGGCGGCACGGTCTCGCTCGACGGCGGGAAGACCTGGTCCACGCAGTTCAACCAGCCCACCGCCGAGATCTACACCGTCAGCGTGGACGACCAGTTCCCGTATCGCGTCTACGGCTCTTCGCAGGACAACACGACGTTCTCGATTTTGAGCCGCCTGCCCGCCGGGACGATCACGCCTTCGGAGAGCTGGAGGAACGTCGGGGGCTGCGAGGACGGGAACATCGCGGTGGACCCTCGCGATCCGAACATCGTGTACGCGGGCTGCTACGGCGGGGAGATCACGCGCAAGAACCTGGCGACCGGAGAGTGGCGCGACATTCTGGCGTATCCGCAGATGGAGGTCGGTCTCGCGCCCCGGGAGCTCCGCTACCGCTTCAACTGGAACGCCCCGATCCGGATCTCGAAGCACGACTCCAACGCGCTCTACCACTGCTCGCAGTTCGTCCACCGCTCGACCGACGAGGGCCAGAGCTGGCAGACGATCTCGCCGGATCTTTCGCGCAACCAGAAGGACAAGCAGGACTACGCAGGCTCGCCGATCACGTACGAGAACACGGGTGTCGAGGTCAACTCCAACATCCTCTCCTTCGAGGAGTCTCCCAGGGCGGCCGGCGTCTTCTGGGCCGGGAGCGACGACGGGCTCGTCCACGTGTCGCGCGACGGCGGGAAGACCTGGCAGAACGTCACACCCCCGGGTCTGCCCGAGTGGGCGAGCATTCAGACGGTCGAGCCCTCGCCGCACGACTCCGGCCGCGCGTTCATAGCGGCGCACCGCTACCGGCTGGACGACTGGCGCCCCTTCGTGTACGCGACCAACGATTACGGGAAGACCTGGAAGCTCCTGACGGACGGAACCAACGGGGTCTCGGCGACGACGCCGACCCGCGTCGTGCGCGAGGATCCCGAGCGGCGAGGGCTTCTGTACCTGGGGACCGAGCGCGGCATGTTCGTCTCCTTCGACGACGGTGCCCACTGGCGGTCATTGCAGCGGAACCTGCCTCAGATTCCCATCACGGACCTGCGCGTGCACCGCGGCGATCTCGTGGTCTCGACCCAGGGGCGCAGCTTCTGGATCCTGGACGACGTGACGCCGCTCCGAGTCCTGGCGGCGGGGCCGTTGCCCGCGGCGCCGCGGCTCATTCCTCCCCGCGACGCCTACCGAGCGGCGATGGCCGTGATCAAGGGCCAGCGCCGGACGCTGGCGGAGAATCCTCCGTACGGCGCCGTTCTCTGGTACGTGCTGCCCGCCGGATGGAAGGGCGAGGTGACGCTGGCGATCGCCGGTCCAGACGGGAAAGCGATCCAGGCCTTCTCGAGCGAGCGCGACACGGAGCCCAATCCGCCGGAGATCTTCGCCATGACGGCGCAGCCGGCGGGAGACAAGCGCCTGACGAAGAATCCGGGTCTGAACCGATTCGTATGGGATCTGCGCTATCCGGTCGTCGACATCGTGCCCGACGCCATCATCTGGGGCTTCACCGGCGGACCGGCGGCGTCGCCGGGCACGTACCGGGCCACGCTGACCGCGGGAAGCGCGAAGGAGACTCACGATTTCCGCGTCCTCGCCGATCCCCGGCTATCGTTGACCGCCGAGGACTACGCCCGCCAGCTCGAGCTGATGCAGGCCATGCGGGCTTCGCTCGATGAGATCTACGATGGCGTGCGCGCGTGCCGCGCCTCGCGCGAGCAGTCGAGAGCGGCCGTGACGCGGCTGAAGGCGGCGGGCGCGGACGTGACGGCTCTCGACGCAGCCGCGACGGAGCTGTCCGGGAAGGCCACGGCGATCGAAAACGATCTGATGCAGACCAAGAACGAGGCCGACCAGGACGTCGAGAACTTTCCGACGAAGCTCGACAACCAGCTCGCTTACGTCTACGGGCTCGTCGGCGAGACCGACGCGCGGCCGACCGACGGACAGGTCGAGCGGTACGCGGACCTGAAGAAGGAGATCGAACCGGTTCTCGCGCGTCTTCGGGCCCTCGTCGCGACGGACGTTCCCGAGTTCAACCGGATGGCGACGGCCGCGGGAGCGGCGCCGGTGGTGGTTCCGGGAATCCGCTCTTCGTCGCGCTGATGCCGCGGCTCAGGATCCCGAGAGGCTCGAGAGGTACTCGCGGTCGAACGCGGCGAGGAGGCTTTCCTCGCGGGAGTAGAGGCCGGGAGCATAGGCGCGCGAGGAAACGCCCTGCTGCGCGAGCTCGCACATGCGCCAGTCCTGCCGGTTGGTCACGTCCCAGATCTCGATCCCGTCGTCCGGGTCGAAGTCCGGCGATGCGAGGCTCTCGGGTGCAAAGAGAAAGTCGCAGACGACGCGCGTGCGGGCGGCCGAGACGGGGGAGAGGCGCGTGGCCATCGCGAAGTCGGGCTGGATCGTCAGGAAGGCGCCCGGGAAGATCGAGTAGTAGTAGACGCGCTGGAGATCCTCCCCGCCGATCTCGCCCAGAGGAGCGCCGCACATCCGCCCGCTCGTGGTCACGCTTCCGCCTTTGGCCGTGATCGTCATGTAGCCGCCGAGGATCGAACCGTCGCGAAGGTTGTTGGCCCCGCTCCGGTAGTGCGACAGCTTCGAAAGAGCGGGATGGACGGGCGGGCAGTGGTAGCACTCCGAGAAGTTCTGGAAGATCAGCTTCCAGTTGGCGGCGACGTCGTACTCGATCGTCCTCGCGGTCTGAAGCAGGGGCAGGCGCCAGGACGCGAACCGGGCGAGCAGCGGCGAGAGCGCGTCCTCGAGGGCCGGAGCGTCGCGCGAGAGGTTCACGAACAGGAACCCTTCCCATTCGGCCAGCGAGGCCGGGACGAGCGGGTGCTCCGACTTCTCGAACCACGGCACGTCCGCCATGTGGGGCGCAGCCAGGAGCGCGCCGTCGAGCCCGTAGGTCCAGGCGTGGTACGGGCACTGGATGCCGCCGGCGAATCGGCCGGCCGGCTCGGCGCACAGGCGCGTCCCGCGGTGGCGGCAGACGTTGAAGAACGCGCGGGCCGCGCCATCCCTGCCGCGCACCACGATGAGGCTCTCGCGGCCGACGTGGACGAGGCGGTAGTCGCCGGGTGTTGCGATCGCGTCGGCGCGTCCCGCGCAGAGCCATCGCCGTGCAAGGATGCGCTCCTCCTCCGAAGCGAAGATCGTCTCGGAGGTGTAGTACTCGCCGGGAAGCGTCGTCGTCCGGTCGGAGAGGGCGTGGCCGCGGTACTCCATCTCCACCAGCGTAGACCGCGGGCGCGCGGCGGGCAAGCTGCTGCTAGACTTCGTGCGTTTTTCCAAAAGGAGGCCCCATGCGTCGTCGTTTCTCGCGTCGGGACTTCGTGCGCGCCGGAACCACGGCGGGCCTGGCGGCCGCTGCCATGCCGCGGAGCCTCTTCGGCCGGGCGCCGGCGGTGCGCGTGCCGGGTCCCGCCCGCGCGGTCGTCATCTCCTCCGCCAACGGAAACTGGTTCAAGAACGGCGGCAAGGTCACGTGTGTCGAGAAGGCGTACGCGCGGATGATGGAAGGCGCCGACGTCCTCGACGCCCTGATCGAGGGCGTCAACATCGTGGAGCTCGATCCCGAGGACTACAGCGTCGGCTACGGCGGCGTCCCCAACGCGGAAGGCGTCGTGCAGCTCGATTCCTCCTGCATGCACGGACCTCTCAAACGTGCCGGCGGCGTCGCCGCGCTGGAAGGGGTGAAGACGCCGTCGCGGGTGGCCCGCGAAGTCATGAACCAGACCGACCATCATCTCCTGGTCGGGAAGGGCGCGCAGACGTTCGCCCGCAACCTGGGCTTCGAGATCCTCGACGACCTCAACACGCCGTTGTCGCGCAAGCTCTGGCTGGAGTGGAAGGAGAAGACGGATCCCAAGCACTACCTGACGCCGGAGTCCCGAGCGATCGCGTCGGCCCGGGCGGTGCGCGATATGCAGGCGGAGGGTCGCCTTCAGGGACACGCGTGGGGCACGATCAATTGCGACGGCGTCAATGCGATGGGCGAGATCTGCGGCGTCACGACGACCTCGGGTCTCTTCTTCAAGATCCCGGGACGCGTCGGCGACTCGCCGATCCTGGGCGCCGGGCTCTACGTGGACGGGTCCGTGGGCGCCGCCGGTTCGACCGGACGCGGCGAGGCCAACCTCTACAACCTCTCCTCGTTCTTCATCGTCGAGAACCTGCGCCGGGGGATGGCGCCCAAGGACGCCGGGATGGAAGCCTTGAAGCGAATCAAGGCCAACACGATCGAGAAGCGTCTCCGCAAGGACAACGGGGATCCCAACTTCAACATCAACTTCTACGTCGTCAACGCGAAGGGCGAGTTCGCCGGCGTTGCCATGTACGCCGAGGACGACGAGGACAAGGGCTGGGCCGGCGAGACCGGCCGGCGCGTGCGTTTCGCCGTCTGCGACGAGAAGGGGCCTCGGCACCTCCAGGTGGAGGGGCTGCTGCCGGGGACGCCGACGTCTTAACGTCGAGTCATCCCGAGGCGCGCAGCGCCGAGGGATCCCGAACTCGATTGCCGATTCGGCTGGTCAAGATCGGGATGAACGCGCGGGCTTCGCCCGGCGTTGCCTACTGCAGGGGGTCTGCGTTACCGCCGTGCTTCGCACGGCGTTCCCTACCGCTGTGGGTCTTCCTTCGGTGGACGGGTCGGTGGTCGGCTATCTCGCTGCGCTCGGGATGACAGCCTATTTCGGCAGGTACTCCTTCGGGATCGGGTTCTCCTTCGTTTCGTCGGTCCAGATCGCGTTGGCGATCCACCAGCGCTTTCCGTCCCAGAAGAGCTCGATCGAGTTGATGCCCCGCTGGATCACGGGCCCGCTTTCCGTCTGCCGCGACTCGTATGTGCTCCAGACGTGGGCGATCGGCCCGAAGCGCTGGGTGACGCGGTGGATCTCCTTCTCGAAGAAGCCGCGTTTCTCCAGGTCCTTCGCGCCGTCGGCGAACTCCTGGTGCGTCATGATGCTCGGCTTTCCGTCCGGGCCGATGGACACGAAGCGCAGGTCTTTGATGTAGAGCGTGCGGTCCCTCTCCCAGTCGCGAGGCTGCCCCGCGGGGCCGGTCACGACCTCGTAGAAGGCCTTGATCATCCCGTCGATCGTTCCGATGTCCTCGGGCCGCGGGGTCGTGTCTGCGCGCGCCGCCGCCGCGGCGAGGGCGAGCGCCGCCAGTGCCATCCGAATCTTCATCGTTGCTCCTTCTCTTCGACGATCACGCCGGCGTAGCCGACGACGCTGGAGGGATCTCCGGTCTCATCGCCGCTGTCGCGGCGCGCCACCACGCGGCCGGGCCCGGCGCCCGCGGCCCGCGCGGCGAAGAGCAGCGCGGTGGCGGGGAGGAATCCGCACATCGAAATCGATTCCGTCAGAACGGTGCGGAAGAGACCCTCGGGATCGACCGATTCGAGGCGTGCGAGCGCCCGGTCGTCCTTCCGCTGTCCGATGCCCCGGCTCTCGTAGTGGTTCATGTCGGAGGAGGCGAGCAGCAGAGGCGGCTCGGACTCCTCGGCGGCCAGCGCCGCGAGCGCGTCTCCCACTTCCCGGCACAGCGCCAGCCGCGGCTCTCTCAGACACACCGGCACGAACTCGACGTCGGGCCGCACGGCCTTCAGGAAGGGCAGCTGCACCTCGAGGGAATGCTCGCGCTCGTGGGCCGCCGCGTCCTCCTCGAGGGAGGGCGCCAGCTCCTGCAGGCGCCGGGCGAGGCGGCGGTTCACCGAGACGTCTCCGAGCGGCGTGCGCCACGCGTCCGACGGATCCACCGCGGCCGGCGCTCCACGCCCGGTGTGGTTGGGACAAAGAATGACGCAGGTTCTGGGCACCCGGATCCGTGCGTACACGGCGGCGGCGACCGGTCCCGAGTAGACGTACCCGGCGTGGGGCACGACGGCGCCGAAGACTTCCGCGGGCGGATCGAGCGCCGCTGCCGCGGCGAGCCGGGCCCGGACGTCCCGCTCCAGGCGGTCGGGCCGCGCGTCGTAGAAGGATCCCGCGACCGCGGGTGGGCGCACGCGCACCCTGCGATCGTATGCCGGGCGGAGCGTTTCGGCGCGGGTCAGTTGACCAGCAGCGTGGCCTCGGCCTTGGCGCCGGCGAGCTCGACGCGGATCGTCGCCGCTCCCGCCTTGTGGCAGGAAGCCGTGCCGGAAGAGTCCACGGTCGCCACCGAGGGATCCGACGAGGTGTAGAGCGCGGCCACTTCGGGGATCGCGATGCCGTCCGGACCGTACGCGGTGACCTGGAAGCGCTGGGACTCGTGGACGCGCCCGAGGGCCGTGGCCGGACGCAGCTCGACGCGGGCGATCGGCCGCACGTCGACGACGACTTCCGAGGCCCCCTGAACGTCTCCGATGCGCGCGATGATGTTCGCGTTGCCCCGGGCCACCGAAGTGACGACACCCTGCGAGCTGACGGCGACGGCCTTCTCGTTGGTCGACGACCAGGACGGAACGATGTCGCGCACCACATTCTGCTTGGAGTCCCGCACGGTGTAGGACAGCGGCACGGACGTGCCCGCCGGTCCGACGAGAGACAGCGACGGCGGTGCGATGTCGATGCCCTGCACGTCCACGACCTCGACCGGCACCTGCGCCGAGACCTCCTGGAAGCTCGCGGTGATCATGGCCTTTCCGGCCTTCTTGGCCACCACGCGGCCTCCGGCCTCGACCTGGGCGACGGCGGGATTCGACGAAGTCCAGCTGGGCGCGCCGCTGTCGAAGACGCCGCCTTTCTTGTCCAGGATCCGCGCCGTCAGGCGCTGCGAGCGTTCGATGCCGAAAATCTTGACCTTCTTCGGGGCGACATCGATGGATCCGGGCTTGCGCCCGCAGGCTGTGGCGGCCAGAAGCAGCGCGAGCGCACCGGCGCGGATCCGACGGAGTGGCATCCTCTTTTCCTCCTGAGAGTTGTCGCTCCAGAATAGCATCCTCTTCACATCCAGCGAAGGATCCGCTGCGCCCGCCGCGACACGCGCTCGGGGTGGCGCACCGGGTCGTAGATGCGGGGCGAGGGGATCACGGCCGCCAGTGTCGCGGCTTCTTCCCGGGACAGGTCGCGGGCCGGCTTTCCCATGTATTTCCGGGCTGCGGCTTCGATGCCGAAAGTCCGCGGGCCGAACTCGATGACGTTCAGGTAGAGCTCCAGGATGCGCTTCTTGGAGAGGCGCGACTCCAGACGCCAGGCGATCGCGAGCTCGCGGAGCTTGCGCCAGGGCGTACGGGCGGGGGAGAGGTACAGGTTCTTGGCGAGCTGCTGCGTGATCGTGGATCCTCCGACCTTCAGCTTCCCCTTTTCCCAGTTCGTTTCGGCCGCGCCCCGGAGCGCCCCCCAGTCGACGCCCTCGTGCTCCCAGAAGCGCGCGTCTTCGGCGACCACCGCGGCGCGGATCATCGCCGGGGAGATGCGCGACATCGGGACCGGAGACCAGTCGAGCTTCGCCGGCTTGCCCTGCCTCGCGAGCTCGGCCTTGCGCCGCTCCATGAACGCCGTGGTCCGGGGCCAGGACGAGGCGAGGGGAGCGACGTCGGGGAGCGTGGCGAAGAAGAGGATGGCGCCGCCAATGACCAGCGCGGCGAAAAGGAGCGCGAAGCGTCGAATCAATTCGTTCCGGGTTCCGCGTTCCGGGTTCCGAGTCGTGAGTTCACCCGGAACTCGGAACTCGAAACTCGGAACAACTCAGTTCTTGGCCGCCGAAAGCGCCCGTCTCAGCTTCCGCACTCCCTCATCCGCCTCGTCCTTCGAAAGGACGAGGTGCGGCCGGAAGCGAATCGCGTTGGCGCCCGAGGCGAGGCCCATGAGGCCGTTTTCCAGGCAGGCGGCGAGCGTGCGGTCGCGAGTTCCCTTGTCGGGAAGGTCGAATGCGATGAAGAGCCCGCGCCCACGGACGTTCGACATGACTCCGGGGAACTCCTCGGCGAGCTCCCGGAGTCGGCTCTGGAGGTGTTCTCCGACGACCCGCGCGTTCTCGATCAGGTTGTCTTCCGTGATGATCTCGAGATACCGCGCGCAGCGGATCATGTCCACGAGGTTGCCGCCCCAGGTCGAGTTGATCCGCGAGGAGACCTTGAAGACGTTGTCCGGCACGTCGTCGATGCGGTGGTTAGATGCGAACCCGCAGACCTGCGTCTTCTTGCCGAACACGAAGAGGTCCGGCTCGACTCCCATCTGCTGCCAGCACCACATCGAGCCCGTCAGGCCGACGCCCGTCTGGACCTCGTCGAAGATCAGCAGGAACTCCAGCTCGTCGGCCAGGGCGCGCAGGCGACGGAAGAGCTCGGGGCGGAAGTGGTTGTCGCCTCCCTCTCCCTGGATGGGCTCGAGGATGAGCGCGGCGATGTCGTCGGGATTGGCGGCGACGGCGGCGCGGATCTCTTTCTCGACGGTGTCTTCGGCGGCCGCGACCTCTCGCAGGATCTCGGGCGTCGTGGGGAAGGAGAGGCGCGGGCAGGTCAGCCGCGGCCAGTCGAACTTCGGGAAGTACTGCGTCTTTCGGAGATCGGCGGTGTTCGTCATCGAGAGCGAGTAGCCGGACCGGCCGTGAAAGGCGTTCTTGAAGTGGAGGATCTTGGTTCCCTTCTCGCCCTTGCCGCGGGCGAGGCTCTTGCGGATCTTCCAGTCGAACGCCGTCTTCAGCGCGTTCTCGATCCCGAGCGTGCCGCCCTCCACGAAGAACATGTGGTCGGAGTGCGTCTTGGGCACGGCCAGCGTCGAGAACGTCTCCACGAAGCGGGCAAAGTGCTCGGTGTAGATGTCGCTGGTCGAGGGCTTGGTCAGCGCCGCGTCCATGAGCGCGTCCCGGAACTCCGAATCGTTCATCTTCGGGTGGTTGTAGCCCACCGGGATCGTGGCGAAGCAGGAGAAAAAGTCCAGGATCGGCCGGTCGCTCCGCGCGTCATAGAGGTAGGACCCCTTGCTCCGCTCCATGTCCATGACGACGTGGTACCCGTCGACGAGGATGTGACGGGACAGGACGTCGAGGACGTTCTTGGGAGACAGCTGCTCGCGGGTGATGGTCGACATGAGGAGGCTCCTCTATGGGCGAAAAAGCGCGGCGAAAGATCCCGACGGGACCGTCAACGCTAGCATTTCCCGGGCGGAGAACGCAAAAGTGACCGGGGGTCTCGAAAGTGCGCCGAAACGCTACGAGAGGATCGCCGGGACGCGCGCGTCCTCGAGGCTCGCGGCCGTGCAGCGATCTTTTCCGTGCTCCTTGGCGCGGTACAGGGCCGTGTCGGCCGCGCGCAGGAGCTCGTTCTTCTGCTGCTCGACGGAGGCGCCGGCCGTGGCGTGCGAGCGAATCGAGGAGAGACCGAGCGACGCCGTGATGACGCCCTGGAGGTTCAAGGCGGGCTCGTTGAAGCCGTAGGGGCGGAAGAGGAAGGTCGCGCTGCGGATCGCGGTGCGAATCGCCTCCGCGATTTCCATGCCTTCCTTCAGATTCTGGCCCGGGAGGATCAGCACGAACTCGTCTCCTCCGTAGCGTGTCAGCGTGGCGCGCTCGTCGGTGACGGTGCGGCGAAGCAGATAGCCCACCTCGCGCAGGACCTGGCTGCCGGCGAGGTGGCCGTGCCGGTCATTGACGGATTTCAGATTGTCGAGGTCGAGAAACACGACGCAGCAGTCGCCGCCGTCCCGCGAGATCCGCGACAGCTCCTGCGTGAGCCGCAGGTGCAGGTAGCGCTCGTTGTAGAGGCCGGTCAGACCGTCGCGCTTGGCGACTTCGTACGCGCGCCGCGCGTCGAG
Organism: uncultured Acidobacteriota bacterium; assembly: GCA_963733815.1. GTDB lineage: Bacteria > Acidobacteriota > Thermoanaerobaculia > UBA5066 > Gp7-AA6 > DAHUXD01. Next base: position 860,936 of record CAVTEG010000009.1, read on the forward strand.
GAGGTTCTGGATGGAAATCGACGCATAGTCCGCGAAGATTTCGAGGAGTCTTCGATCTTTCTCGCGGAAACCTCCCGGACCCGAGCGGTTGACGAGCTCGAGCACGCCGCAGACGGACGCCTCGATCCGGATCGGAACGCAGAGCACGGACTTCGTCTGGAAGCCCTCCTGGAGGTCGAGCGTGGGGTAGAAGAACGGGTCGTCGACCACATCGTCGGTCATGTAGGCGACGCCGGTCCCATAGACATGCCCGACGATGCCGACGCGGGCGTTCATGCGCTTGCCCAGTCGCGTCTCGCCCAGCGCGCCGTAGGTCGCGATGAAGACGAGCTCGTTCTCGAGCCGGTCGTCGGAGTTCTTGGTCATCGGGTCATCGAGGAGGATCGAGCCGGCCTCGGAGGGAACGAACTCGTTGGCTTTCTGGAGGATCTCGCGCAGAAACCGATCCACCTCGATCTCTCCCGTGTAGGCGTAGTACGCCTTGTGCCGTTCGAGAAAGTTTTCGAGGCGACGGTTCTCGAGTGTGTAGACCTGCAATGGCGCCATCCGGACTCGAAAAGTCTACCATCTGATAGCCTGCGCCGCGGTGACTCCCGTCGCGCTCCGCCATGCCGCCACAGCATGATCGGCAATCCGGCCCGGCGCGGCGTCTCCCCGCCCGCAAACGTTGGGGGCAACACTTCCTCGCCAGCGACGCCGTCGCAGAACGCATCGTCACAGCGGCGCGCGTCGGCGAGACCGACACGGTTCTCGAGATCGGTCCGGGCGACGGCGCGCTGACGCGGCCCCTCGCGGCCCGCGCCGCACTCGTCGCGGCCGTCGAGATCGACCCGCGCCGCGCCGAGGCGCTCGCGGAGCAATACGCGTCGAGTCCGCGCGTGCGCGTCTTCTGCGGAGACGCACTCGCGCGGCCGTTTTCGGAGTGGCTCGCGGCGGCGGGCGGAATCGAGCCGGCGCTGCTGGTCGCGAACCTTCCCTACAACGTGGCGACGCCCATCCTCACGGCCGCGGTCCAGGCCCGCGGCACGATCCAGCGCTCGGTGGTGACCGTCCAGCGTGAGGTCGCGCGCCGGTTCGTCGCGCGGCCCGGCGACGAGGCGTACGGCTACCTCTCGGTGCGCGTCGCGGCGTACGCGACCGGCCGTATCCTCTTCGACCTTCCGCCGTCCGCGTTCCGGCCCCGCCCGAAAGTGTTCTCGAGCGTCCTGGAGCTCACACCCCGCGCCGAGGGGCTCGAGGCCGGCCTCGTCAAGCGCGCGCTGTGCCTGGCGTCGCTCGGCTTCAACGCCCGGCGCAAGACGCTGGCGAATGCCCTGGCTTCCGCGGGCGATCGGTCGGTGTGGGAAAGGGGCCTGGCCGCCCTCGGAAAGACGCCGATGGCGCGCGCCGAGGAGCTCTCGCTCGAGGACTTCCTGGAGCTCGCGCGCGACTGGAGACCGGCGGCGGGATGAGCGAAGCCCTCGCGATTGTCCCGCTGGGAGGCGTGGGCGAGTTCGGCCGAAATGTCCTGTGGCTCAAGTGCGGCGACTCCGGAATCCTCGTCGACGTCGGCGTCTCGTTCCCCGACGAGACGTTCCCGGGGATCGACCGGATCGCGCCGGACCTGTCGGCGCTGCGCGGCGAGCGGATCGACGGCGTCTTCCTGACGCACGGTCATGAGGATCACGTCGGCGCGCTGCCGTTCCTCCGGGAATGGTGCGCGGCCCCGGTCTACGGCCTGCCGTTCACCCTCGCGCTCGCGCGCCGGCGACTCGAGGAAGCGGAGGTCTCGATGGAGGCGCTCGTCGCGGCCGCGCCGCGGCGCCGGATCGAGGCCGGCCGCTTCGGCGTCACGTTCTTCAAGGTCTCGCACTCGGTGCCGGACTCGGCTGCGCTCCTGATCGAAGCCGGCGGAGTCCGCCTCCTCCACTCCGGAGATTTCAAGATCGATCCGGATCCTCCCGACGGGGAGATCACCGACATCCAGGGACTCGCCGCGGCGGTGGGCGGAGCGGGCGTCGACCTCGCGCTCGTGGATTCCACCAACGCCGAGCGGCCGGGCCGCTCGCTCTCGGAGCGCGTCGCCGGAGAAGGACTTCGCGCGGCGTTTGCGGGCGCGCGGGGCCGGATCATCCTCACGACGTTCTCGAGCCACGTCGCGCGGCTCGCGCAGGCAGCCGAGGCCTCGATCGCGGAAGGCCGGCGTGTGGCGATCCTCGGGCGCAGCATGCGCGCGGTGGCCGAGATCGCGGAGCGCTTCGGACGTCTCCGGCTTCCCGTGGGCATCCGGCCGGCGGCGGCGGAGCTCCGCGGGATACCGCCCGCGCGCCTTCTCTGTCTGACGTCGGGGAGTCAGGGCGAGCCCTTCTCGGCTCTGTATCGGCTGGCGCTGGGCGAGCACGCCGATCTCGACCTCGGGGAAGGGGACGTGGTGCTCCTCTCGGCGCGCACGATCCCGGGGCACGAACGGTCCGTGAACCGGCTGAGCGATCACCTGGTGCGCCGGGGCGCGCGCGTCGTCCGCGACAGCGAGCCGCCGATCCACGTCTCCGGGCACGCCCACCGGGATGAGATCGCCGAATGGTTGCGCCTGGCCCGGCCCCGCGCCGTGCTCCCCGTCCACGGCGACCGCCGCATGCTGGCTGCCGCGGCCGAGATCGCCCGGGAAGAAGGCGTCGCGGCGGATCGCGTCTTCCTGCTCGACAACGGAGATCGCCTCATCCTCGAGACCGGCGGCGCACCGCGCGTCGAACCCGGGGCGGTGGCCTGCGGGACCGTGTACCTCGACGAGCGGACCGAGGAGGTCGATCCCGAAGTCGTGCGCGACCGGCGGCGTCTGGCGGAGGAGGGCGTGGTGGTGGTCCTGGTTCGGGATCGGGCCGTGGACGTCGTCTCGCGCGGTGTCGCGGCGCAGGCCGACGCGCTCGCCGAGGAGGTCGCGCGGGCCGCCCGCGCCGTCGTCGCGAGGGCCTCGCCCGAGGAACGCGCCGACCCGGAGTGGCTGCGCGCGGAGATCGCCATCGCGGCCAAGCGGGCGTGCCGTCGCACGATGGGCCTGCGTCCCCTCATCGTGCCGGTGTTACTGTGACAATCACATGACCTGGCTCGAAGCAGTTTTCCTGGGCGTGGTCCAGGGTCTGACCGAGTTTCTCCCGGTGTCTTCCGACGGCCACCTCTCGGCCGCCGAGATGCTGATGCCTCGTTTTGCGCAGGTCGGACTTCTCTTCGACGTGATGGTGCACGTCGGAACCCTCGCGGCGATCGTCATCTATTACCGGCGCTTCCTCGGAGAGGAAGTGTCGGGTCTGTTCGCCGACGACGCGGACAAGCGCCGCGGAGCCTGGAGGTTCGCTCTTCTCCTCCTGGTCGCGACGATTCCCACCGGAATCGTGGGCCTCGCGATCAAGCCCTTCGTCGAGCAGACCAAGACCGACCCACGCTTCGTGGGAGCGATGGAGATACTGAGCGGGCTGTACCTCGCGATCTCCGCCCTTCGGCGCGCGGGCACGAAGGACCGGACGACGACGACGTTTCTCGACGCCGCCGTGATCGGCGCGGTCCAGGGGCTTGCGGTGCTGCCCGGACTCTCGCGCTCGGCCTCGACCATCGCCTTCGGCCTGTTGCTCGGGCTTGCGCCGCGATGGGCCGCGGACTTCACGTTCCTGCTGGCCCTGCCGGCCATCGTGGGAGCTGCCGGTGTCGAGATCCTCTCGGCGCTCCGCCACGAAGGCGCCGGCTTCTTCGCGACTCCGGACTTCGCAAAATACCTTCTCGGCGCCGCGGTCGCGGGATGCGTCGGCTACCTGACAATCGGCATCCTGATCCGCCTCGTTTCGACCCGGAAGGTCCACTGGCTCGCGGTCTACTGCTTCCTCTTTGGCCTCGTGCTGATCTTCGTGTTCCCGCGGCTGCTCGCGCACTAACGGGGTCGCGAGGCGACCCGGCGGCCGTGGCGGCTGCCCAGCCGGATCGCCGCGTAGACGAGAACGCAGCAGCCGAAATCGATCAGCAGGCCGACGTCGAATTGGAAGGGGGCGTGCTGGAGGGACGCCGGCAGCCCGGGGTGGAGCACGGCGAAGTAGATGCCGTTGCCGAGGAGGATCGCGATCAGGTACTCCACCCACCGCCGGGGCGTCATCTCCGGAGCGTATCAGCCCGTCAGGGCGCTCCGGACCCGTCCCGAACCCGCGCGAGAAGCTCGCGGGTCATTGCGAGGTGGCGCTCGGAGAGCGCGCGTCCCTCCGACAGGCCGTGGCGTTCCCGGATCTCGACGGCCTCGACGAGCGCGGCGGCGCTGCGCTCCAGATGCGCGGCGGCCCGATCGGGGTCGAGCTCCGCCAGCCGTCTCCGGGCGAGCCCGAGGTTGTGGAGTGTGACGCCGCGGGCGATCTCGCGTTCGCTGGTCCGCCACTCGAGTGCCTGCTGGAAGAGCGCCTCGGACTCCACGAGGGCCGAGGTGTCCTTGCCCAGGTTCGAAAGGGTCGTGGCGAGGTTGTGCAGAGCGCGGGCGTGCCAGCCGGACTCGCGGTCCGCCCCGAAATGCTCGAGGGCCGCGGCGAAGAGCGCGCGTGCGCGTGCCAGATCGGCGCCCGGGCCGGGGTTGCCGTAGAACACGGCGGCGTTGTGGAGGAACCGGGCCTTCTCCTCCGCCGCGGAGAACGGCAATTCCGAGATCATGGCCCAGAGGTCGTCGGCGAGCGCGCGGGCGAGAGACGCCTCCCCGCGTTCGCGCAGCTCCTCCTGCGCTCGGAACCAGTCCCGGTAGGCCCCGACGGGGTCCGCACGAAGGGTGCGCGCGAAGTGCTCGCGGATCGCGGCGGCCTCCTCCATCGGGTGCATGAGACCACGTCCGGGCCGGCTCACGACGCCGCTCCCGGCAGCGCGAAGTACGCCTTGCCGTGGGCGGGGCTGTTTTCGTGCCCGATCAGGAGAGATTCGAGCCCGAACGGGTCGCCGACAAAGAGACGCGGCTTCGGCGCGGACTCCGGCAGGTCGAACACGAAGGTGGTGATGTAGGACTCGCCGGGCCTCAGCTCCCGCGTCAGGGGAGTCGAGACACCGTGCTTCGCCTCCCAGGCTCGGGTGGCTCGTTGCGACGGTTCGAGGCGGCGCCCCCAACCATCCACGAGGTAAACCACACGCGGGTTCGGGGAAAGCGGTCCGTTTCCCCGGAACGACGCGATCGTCGAGGGGTCGAACCAGGTCGTGACGGTCACCGCGAGAGCCCGCGGCCCGGCGGGCTCGGCGCCCGCGATCGAGTATGCGAGGTGGCAGTCGATCTCGCAGAAGTACTTCTTTTCACCGGGGCGCAGGGTCCGTTCGCGGGACAGAAGGGAGACGGCGAGCAGGAGCACGACGTATCCGACCGCCACGGCGAGGGCGGCCCCGAAGATCCACTCCGCCAGGCGCGCCCGGCGAAACGCGAGGGCGACGCCTCCGCCGACGGCCGCGACCGCCAGGAAGCCGCCGACTCCCAGGAAAGCGAGGACGGCGGCCGGAGCGAGCGGGGGAACGAAAGCGTCGAGAGTACTTTGCAGCATAAAGTGATTCTCCAAAAAAAATCAGCGACCGCGGGCGTGCGCGATCACGGCTTCCAGGTGCGCGAGGTACCTCTCGAGCGCGCGCCGCCCCTCGGCGGTCAGCCGATAGGTGGTCTTCGGCAGGCGGCCCTCGAACGTCTTCGCGCACGACACGTAGCCGGCTTCCTCGAGGCGGCGCGCGTGGACCGAGAGGTTGCCGTCGGTGGTGTTCAACAGAGCCTTGAGCTCGTTGAAGCTCATCGCGTCGCGGGCCGCGAGCGCGCTGATGATCGCGAGACGAACGCGTTCGTGGATGACGCGATCGAGCTCCGGCAGCCCCTTCGTCGCCGTTTTGACCTGGGACCTGGGACTTGGGACCGGGGACCGCGTCTTCGCCTTAGCCGCCATGTCGTCTCCAGATCCGGATTCCGAAGAGGATCTGGAGTCCTCCGAATCCCCCGGCGAGATAGGCCGTTCCCCACGCCGACGGCGAGGCGAGGGCGGCGGCGCCGAGGATCATGAACAGCGCTCCCATGGCCAGGACCGGCCGGACCGACATCGCGCCGCCCGTAACGACGGCCGTCCCGTAGAGCAGGAGCCATACGCCCGGAAGAAGGTCGACGCGGCCGGTCCGCTCGAGCGTGAACGTCAGGATCGCGCCGGCTGCGAGCGGGGGAGTCAGCGTCAGGAGGAAGCGCCGCGCGGGGCCGGTGAAGAGCGGCGTTTCGGAGCGCCGCGCTTTCCGCGCCATTGCGACCACTCCGACCGCGACGGCGACAACGGCGGCCGCGAGCCAGACGGCGAGCCAGGCTTCGGGCGTCCGGGCGCGGGAGGTCACGGCCGCGGCGGCGAGCGCGATTCCCCCCATCGCCACCCCTCCGGCTCCCGGAACGGCCGTGAATGCCGACGCTTTTTCCATGGCGTCGCGGATGTAGCGGATCTCGCGGGCGGCACGGAAGGACAGGGCGTTCACGAGTGCAGCATCCGCCCGGCTTGCCGTTTTGTCAAGTACTTTGTAGTACAGAGTGCGTCAGGGCTCGAAGAGGCTTCCCTGGGCCGGACGGGGGCGCTGGAAGCGGCTGGTCCGCGGCCGTTCGTCCTCGGCATTGAAGCCGAGCCGCCGGCATTCGACCTCGAACAAGGTCTCGATGGCGGCCCAGCGAGGACCGACACCTTCCATGCGTGCGCCGAACCGGGATTCGTTGCGCTTGCCGCCCCGCACTTGCTCGATGCTCGACCAGATGTGCGCCGCTCGGTCCGGGAACGCGCGGGCGAGCCGTTCCTCGAAGACCGGCAGCACTTCCGCGGGCAAGCGCAGAAGCGTGATGAAGGCCTTCCGCGCGCCGGCTTCGTACGCTCGCGCCAGGATCTGCGGAATGTGGCTGTCGGAGAGGCTCGGGATGACCGGAGCGATCGCCACACCGGTGGACACACCCGCCTGCGCCAGCGCGGCGAGAGTCTCGAAGCGCTGCGAGGACAGGCTGACGTTGGGCTCGAGCGCACGAGCGACCGCGTCGTCGGCGAACGGAATGCTGACGTAGGCGGTGGCCCCGGCTTCGCGCGCCAGGGCCCCGAGCAGGTCCAGGTCTCGGCGGATGAGAGCCCCCTTCGTGACGATGCCGACGGGATTGCGAAACTCGGCGCAGATCTCGAGGCACCCCCGGGTCACGCCGTACACGGCTTCGGCCGGCTGGTAGCAATCGGTCACGCCCGAAAAGACGATCGTGTCGCCCTTCCAGGACGGCTTGGACATCTCGCGGCGCAACATCTCCGGAGCGTTGACCTTGACGACGATCTTGCGCTCGAAGTCGGTTCCCGCTCCCCAGTCCAGATACTGGTGCGTCGGGCGGGCGTAGCAGTTGTGGCTGACGACGCCGTTGGCGATGAAGTCGCCGGTGCCCGTGGTGATGTCGAAGAGCGGCCGTGCGACGCCGAGAGACTCCACAGAAGCCACGCGCAGCCGCGACTTGCTCTTGAAGGCCTGGCCATCGATGTTCATCTTCCGCGTGATCGAGGGGCCGGCGGTGTGAAAGAACCGGAGATGCTCTCGGAGGCCGCGTCGCACCCGTACGTTGCCAAGAGGCCTCGCTGCTGCCCGACCGGGCTTCTCGACGACGAAGTCGAAACCGAATCTCCGAAGCCCCTCCGCCGTTCGGTCGACGATGGCATCGTCCGTATTCGCAATGCGGAGGACGCCTCCACTGTAGCTGCCTTCCGCGTCGAAGATGCCGGCGAGAAAGCCTTTGCTCCAATCCTCGCCGGGTTGCGCGGGCCATTCGACAATTCTCCGGATCTCGTCGACGCTCGCCTTTGCGGATGTTCGAAGCGCACGGATCTCGCTGCGCTCTCCGACGGCGGCCTGAAACAGGAACTCTCGGGTCTCGACCGAGAAGTCCTCCAGGTAACGGCGGATCCGGGTGAGCGCCTCGAAATCGATCATCGCCAGTCGGAACTGGTGCAGAGCGTCAGTCGCCCTCCGCCGGCCGTGATACGCGTAAGAGGCCAGGTGGCCGTCTCCGCGGACGACGCCACAGACGTACCCCGCTTTGTACTCGCGCGTCTCTTTCGGCGGATCGGCGAACGCGCCCGTTCCCCGCATGTGGTTGTTCGTCGTCAGGTACGGCCGCTGCGAACCGCTGGGGCCGCTGGCGACGTGCTTCCAGCCTCGTTCCGTAAGGAATCGGTGGTCGCCGCTTGCGACGAGCGTCGTTCCGTCCTCGAGCAGAATCCGGTAGGCGGGCTTCACGCTTGCCCAGTGATCGAGGACGCGCGTCCGGACGTAGCGCCGATATTTCCCGATCAAAGCGGTACCGTAGACCTCGTCTCCGACACGGACCTCGGCAAGCGGCTTCGTGCGGCCGTCCCACATCAGGATCGGAGTGGACCCCTCCAGGCAGTACGCACACGAATGGAAGCATCCGCGGTACGGGTTGACGCTGAAGCGGAAGCCGACGTCGGGGCTGTCGTTCTCCGAGATGATCGAGCGCGCGTGCTCCTCGTAGATCTCGAGCTCGGCCTCTGGAGGCTCGCCGAGGTACTCGGCATGGACCGTGTGCCAGGGATTCGGGGGGTTGGAGACCGGGCGCATAGGCGTAATAAAGGCGTAATATACCCCAGACTTGGGGGACCTGGGACCTGGGACCTGGGGGACTCCTGGATCAGGCCGACTTGGCCCGGGCGAGGCGCCGGAATTCCTTGATGCCGCTTCCCGTCAAGAACGACCCTCCGAAGCGGACGAGGTCCGCCCGGAGACGTCGGAACGCGTCCAGGGGATCCTTCGAGAGTCCGGGATATCGCATCAGCGTCGCGACGCCGAGTCGCTCCAGGTAGTGCGGATGATGGAGTCGGTGCTCGCCGACGACGTACGCCGCGAGGGTGACTCCCGAGCGCACCTGCAGCTCCAGCGAGCGGCCGCGTCGGTCGAAGCGTACGACCGCATGTTTGCGCCCCGCGGCCTCCTCTTCGTGGACTTTGCCGAGTCGGAAGCCGTGAGGCTTGAGGACATTGACCAGGAGGTGGGCGCCCTCCTCCAGCAGCTTCACGTCGGTCCGGCGCGGGTGGGAGCGGCGCAGCGCCTCCATCAGGGAATCGATCCTCTGCCGGAGCTCCTCCCGTGTCGCGCGGAATGCGTCGAGCCTAGCCTGGTCGCCGCCCTTGAGGAAGCTCGGATCTTCGATCGCCCAGTGCACGAGGTGACGCGCGCCGGGCCAGGTCGGACAGTCGGCGGCCGCCGATGCGCACACCGTCACGACCAGGTCGAAGCGCGCCTCCCGGAAGTCCTCCGCGCCCTTGGAGTGGGCGGCGGCCATGCCGAAGCCGAGCTCCTCGATCACGTGGATCGCCAGAGGGTGCACGAAGCCCGCGGGCCGCGACCCCGCCGAGACCGGATCGACCAGGTCGCCGTAGTCGATTCGCGCCAGCGCCTCCGCCATCTGGCTGCGCGCGGCGTTGCCCGTGCAGAGGAAGAGGATTCGCTTGCGGTCTCCGGTGGACGCCACGTCTTCTCCATATCCTAGTCGGTCCGGCATCGGCATGCGTCCAATAGAATGCCGCCCGCAAGTCGATGATTCCCGCGGCGTCGGTGTTTCCGGCCGCAGGCCCTCGACTTGCGCCCCCGTAGCCGAATCGCGCTTTCCGCCCCATAATGGAGCGGCTTGAGCGACACAACATTTCGCAAGAGCCGGCTCGTCAGCGAGGCGATCGGCGTCCTCCTGCTGCTCGCCGGTCTGCTCTCGGTGCTGGCGCTTCTTTCGTACGATCCGAGGGACCCCAACGTCTTCTCGGCGACGGCGGGGGGCGAGCCGGCGGCTCCCTCCAACTGGATCGGAGGCTTCGGAGCCTCGCTGGCCGCCGCCCTTTATCAACTCTTCGGGCTCGCAGCCTGGGGCGCCGCGGGCCTGATGTTCCTCTTCGGCTGGCGCCGCTTCTGGCAGCGCCCGCTGCCCAACCCGGCGTCCAAGGCCGCCGGAATCGGTCTTCTCCTGCTCGCGGGACCGATGCTGCTGTCGCTGGTCCTCGGTCGCCGGACGCTCTACGGCGAGGAGATGGAGACCGGCGGGTTCGTCGGCCGGACCCTGGGGGACGCTTTCCGGGCGCGCCTCGGAACGACGGGCGCGGTGCTCCTGGCGATCACGCTGGTTCTCCTCGCGATTCCGTTCGCGACGCAGGTCTCGCTTTCGGACGTCTTCCTGAAGTTGCGCGTGCGGTTCGCCGGCCTGTTTTCGCACCTGCGTGTGGGTTGGGCGCGGAGCCGCGACCGGCGAACCAAGGAGAGGCTGCGCCGCACGGTCGTGGCCAAGCACCTGGAGAAGGCACGCAAGGACGAGATCTCGCTGGACGAGATTCCGTTCGCGACCGACGACGCTCCTCCGATCATCCGCGAAGTTCCCGGGCCCGGAAAGTTCTCGATCCGCAAGACAACGGCCGCTCCGGCGCCGGCTTCGGCCAAGCCGCGCGCGGCGTCGATCCCGGCAGCGAAGAAGAAAGCCGAGTCCCAGCAGAGCCTGCCTTTGACGGTCTCGGGCTATACGTATCCGCAGGTCTCGCTGCTGGAGAAGCGCGAGCAGCCCGGCGCCGTCGACCGCAAGGTCCTGGCGGAAACCGGCCGCTCGATCGCCGCAAAGTGCGCTGAGTTCGGCGTCGAGGGCGAGATCACCGAGTACCATCCCGGCCCGGTCGTCACGACGTACGAGTTCCGGCCGGCCGCCGGAATCAAGGTCAACCAGGTGATGAATCTCTCCGAGGATCTGGCTCTGGCGCTCTCGGCCGAGTCGATCCGGGTCGAGCGGCTGCCGGGACGGGCCAGCGTCGGCATCGAGGTTCCCAACCCGGGTGGGGGAGAGATCATCTCGATCCGCGATGTCATCGAGTCCGAGCGCTTCCATCGCTCGCCCTCGCTCCTGACGCTGGCTCTGGGCAAGGACATCCACGGGGAGCCGATGGTGGACGATTTGCGCGCGATGCCGCACCTCCTGATCGCGGGCACGACGGGCTCCGGCAAGAGCGTCGGGATCAATGCGCTCATCACGTCGATCGTCTACAAGTCGCGCCCCGACCAGGTCAAGCTGATCCTGATCGACCCGAAGATGGTCGAGCTCGAGATGTACGAGAACCTGCCGCACCTCGCCACACCCATCATCACCGACCCCAGGAAGGCGGCCAACGCGCTGCGGTGGGCCGTGGCGCAGATGGAAGAGAGATTCCAGACGCTGTCGGACTTCGGCCAGGTCCGCAACGCCGAGCAGTACAACGCGGCGATCCAGGACCCCGAGGCCGTGGCGCGCGTGCGGGCGCAGCATCCCGACGATCCGGAGCTGAAGCTCGAGCCGATGCCGCTGATCGTGATCGTCATCGACGAGCTCGCCGACCTGATGATGACGACGCCCAAGGAAGTCGAGGAGGCGATCGTGCGCATCGCGCAGAAAGCGCGTGCCGTGGGCATCCACCTCGTCGTCGCCACGCAGCGGCCCTCGGTCGACGTCCTGACCGGCGTGATCAAGGCCAACCTTCCTTCGCGGATCGCGTTCAAGGTCTCCTCGAAGACCGATTCGCGCGTCATCCTCGACGGCAACGGCGCCGAACGGCTCCTGGGACGCGGCGACATGCTGTTCCTGCCGCCGGGAACTTCGCGGTTGCGGCGCGTCCACGGCGCCTTCGTCTCGGTGCAGGAGACCGCCGCCCTGATGAAGTTCCTGCGCAAGCAGGCCAAGCCTCAATTCGACGACGAGATCACCAAGGATCGTTCGGAGGCCGTCCAGCGCGACGACTCCGGCGACGAGACCGACCCGCTCTACGACGAGGCGGCGCGCCTCGTGGTGCGCGAGAAGATGGCCTCGATCTCGTTTCTCCAGCGCCGCATGGGCGTCGGATTCTCGCGCGCCGGCAAACTCATCGACATGATGGCGCGGGATGGCCTGCTCGGGCCGCCCCGCGGATCCAAGCCCCGCGAGGTCCTGGTCGCCGAGGACTATTTCGAAGAAGTGGACCGGCAGCCGCGATGACGCGCCCGATGTGGCTCCTGGCGGCGGCCGTCGTCGCGGCGCCGCTCATCGCGTGGCTCGTCTACCGCGTGGCGCGAGCGCTCGGGTTCCTGGATCCCCCCTTCAACCCCGAGCACGCCGAGCGCCGGACGATCCTCGTGGCGATGTGGGCCTTCCTTTTGTCTTTTTCGATCTTTCTCTTCGGCTTCGCCAACGGCTGGCCTCGGATCTGGGCGGCGTTCGGCGTTCTCAACGGAATCGCCCTGGTGATCTTCGCCGGACTCGGCCTGGCCGCGGCGCGGCGTCTCTGGAGGCTCCGGCATCCCGCGCCCGCGGCTCCGGCGGCGCCCTCCGCGGACGAGGCGAAGGAGACGCCTTGAGGGGCGCTCGACGCGCCCGACGAGAGCAAAGAGCGGTCCCCGTCTGTCGGCAACAGGTGGGGTGCAAGATAGCCGGTATCCGAAACTCTCTGCCACTGTTCGTGAAGCGAACGCTCGAGGCCGAAAGTCCGCGACGCGACGCCCGAATCCTCCTTTCCGCAGCCTGCTAGGTTCCCCGATGATGTCGGTCGTCTTTTTCGGCACGCCCGAGTTTGCCGTCCCGTCCCTCGAGGCGCTGATCGCGGCGGCCGGCATCGAGGTTCCGTTCATCGTCACGCAGCCGGACCGCGCCGTCGGGCGCCACGCGGAAGTGCGGGCGTCGGCCGTCGGCGCACGGGCGGCGGAGCGCGGGATCGCCGTGGAGAAGCCGGAATCGATCCGCGTGAATCCCAGCCTCCTCGAGCGGCTGGAACGAGCGAGGCCCGACGCGATCGCCGTCGTGGCGTACGGAAGGATCCTGCCGAAGGAGATCCTCGCTCTGCCCCGCCTCGGCTGCGTCAACGTGCACGCGTCGCTCCTGCCGAGGCACCGCGGCGCCTCACCCGTCCAGGCGGCGATCCTCGCCGGCGACCGGGAGACCGGCGTGACGACGATGAAGGTTGAGCCGGAGCTCGACGCCGGGCCGATCTACCTCGCGCGCCGCGTCCCGATCGGGGAGACCGAGACCGCGGGGCAGCTGTCGGCGAGGCTCGCGGCGCTCGGGGGAGACCTGCTCGTCGAGACGCTTTCGTCGCTGCAGGGCGGCCGTCTGACGGCGCGGCCCCAGCGGGGCGAGCCCACGTTCAGCCGCCCGATCCGCCGCGAAGACGCCGAGATCGATTGGGGGCGGAGCGCCGAGGAACTCGCACGGAGGTTGCGGGCGTTCACGCCGTGGCCCGGACTGCACACGCACCTGGGAGGAGACCGCGTCAAGATTCTCGACGTCGAGCCTTCGACGGCGGTCGTGGCGCTCGCTCCCGGAGCCTTCGACTTCGTCGGTGACGCCCTCGTGGCCGCGGCGGGTGAAGGCACCGCCCTCCGAATCCGGCGCCTCCAGCGCGCCGGCCGAAAGCCCGTCACCGCCGCCGACTTCGCGCGGGCCGTGCGTCTGCCCGGGCAGTTCGGGCCGCCGCGGTGACGGCCGCCGCGGCGGCGACGGCACGGACGCGAGCGGTCGACGCGCTGCGAAAGGTCCTCGAGCACAGTCGCCCGGCCGCGCCCCTCGTCACGGAGCTTTCCCGCGGGCTCGCCCCCGCGGAACAGGACCTGCTCCGCGAGCTCGTGCTCGGCGTCCTGCGGTGGAAGGCCGCGCTCGACTCCGAGATTGCGGCGGTGTGCCGCGTGCGGATGGATCGGCTCGCGCCGGGTCTGCGCGAGATCCTGGAGGTCGCGCTCTATCAGGTGCGCCACCTTGACCGGGTTCCGCCCTATGCGGCGGTCAACGAGGCCGTCGAGCACGCGCGGTCGAGCGGAGGCGAGGGCGCCGCGAAGCTCGTCAACGGCGTGCTCCGGGGAATCCTGAGGCTGCCCGCGCCGGCTCCTGCCGAGGAAACCCCGTCGCTGGCACGCGCGTTCTCGCATCCCGAGTTCCTGGTCGAGCGGTGGGTTGCGCGCTTCGGTCCCGAAACGGCGCGGCGGATTCTCGAGGCCGACAACGCGGCGCCGCTTCTGGACCTCCTGGTGAATCCGAACCGCACGGATCGGGAGACGCTGCGAGCGGCGCTGTCGCGAGAGGGCACCGTCACCGAACCTTCGCCGCTCTCGCCCCTCGCGCTGACCGTCACTTCCGGGAATCCCGTGCGCTCTTCTCTGCTCGCGGAGGGACACTTCAGCATTCAAGACGTGGGCTCGCAGATCCTCCCGCTGCTCCTGCCGGCGGGCGAGTTTCTGGTGGACCTGGCCTCGGCCCCGGGCGGCAAGGCCATCGCGGCCCTGGCGCACGGCACCGCCCGGAAAGTTCTGGCCCTGGATCGCTCGCGAAACCGGCTGTCCCGCGTCGTCGAGAACGCCCGCCGCCTCCGGTGGCCGATGATCCGGCCGGTCGCGGCCAGTCTCGACGCCCCTCCGCTTGCCGAGCGCCGCTTCGACCGCGTCCTGCTCGACGCGCCGTGCAGCGGCACGGGAACGTTTCGCAAGAACCCCGAGATCCGCTACCGCGTCAGCGCCGCGGCGATCGAGAGGCTGGCGGCGTCGCAGGAGCTCTGGCTCGCGGCCGCGGCGACGCTGGTCGCTCCGGGCGGATTCCTTCTCTATTCGACCTGCAGCCTGGAGGAGGAAGAGAACGAGAGGGTCGTGGAACGCGTCCTGGCGCGCACACCGGATCTGGTGGCCGAGCCGATCCATTCGCCGGAAGCTCTTCGCCCGTTCGTGGATGGCGCGCGATTTCGCATCCTGCCCGACGCGCGCTCCGACGGTTTCACGGCGCACCTCCTCCGGCGCCGGGGTTGAGCGCCGCGTCTAGAGCTCGGGCGGAAGATCCGTCGGCGAGGCGGATGCCGGCGGTCGCTCCGGAGCCGGCTTTGAAGAAGGTGTCGGGGCTCCCGCCGGGAGGGCGTCGTAGACGAGGTGCATCGTCGTGGGTCCACGCTCGCCCTCGATCTTGATCGTTATGCGGAGTTGCGAGTGGTCCGCCGCGACGGAGATGTCCTCGGTACGCTTGGAACCCGTCTCGGGCTTCGAGACGATCTCGACCCGGCCGTCCTTCCACTCCGCCTGGACCTTGGTCGTGCCGCCGTGCGAGTGCTCCTCTTCGGTCTTTCGGCCGTCGGTGTAGATGACGCGAACCCGGCCCATGGCGTCGGTGATCGAAAGCCTCGGGTCCTTGTGGTCGATGACGAGCGTCTGGAGGGCCGCGGTGAGCTCGGGATCCGAAGCCTCCGCGCCGCCGCCCCCGCCGCGCCGTCCTCCGATGTGGACTCCGCCGCGGCCGTATCCCCCTCCGGGACCGCTCGGAGCGCGGCTCGGCCACGCCGCCGACTTGAAGTCATCACTCTGGTCCTTGTTCAGGCGCCAGGTTCCCGAAAGATCGGGAAGATCCAGAGCGCCGACACTGAGCGCGGCCAGCCAGACCAGGCCGGCGACAGGGACTCGGAACCGGCGTCCGGGGAAGCGCATGGATGGTCTCCTCGAACGAGTTCAACCTCCGATGCCCGACCCGAGATTCCAGCCTCCTTCTTGACGCAGGGGGAGAAGGGTCGTAGAAATCGATGGTGCCTCGCGCGTTCCTGTCGTTTTTGCTGGTCGTCGCGCTCGGCCCCGCGACGCGGCTCGTTGCCGCGGACTGCCTGCCTTCCGCCGATGCCGGTGACGCGCTGCGCGCCGTCGTCGTCATCGACGGCGCCGAGGACTCTTCGGTCGCCGCGGCCATCCGGGGAATCGGAGCCAATACCTTCGTGACCCAGAGCTTTCCGACGGCGGCAGGCGCGATGGCCGCCTCGCAGGCGGGCCTGCGCTACGTCGCTCGCGTGACTCCTCCAGAGATTTTGCGGCTCCGGACGGATCCGAATCTTCTCGCGGCCGTGCGTGCGCTGCCTGGCCTGGCGGGTTTCGAGTACCTGGACACCGAGGCGCCCGAGGGATTCTCGCCGCCCGAGACCCAGCGTTTCGCCTATGAAACTCTCAAGAGCCTTTTCCCCTCCGCGATCGTTGTGACCGCGACCCGCCTGGATCCCATCGCCTGGAAGCCGGGCTATCTGGACGCCTACTTCCGGCCGGAGTTCTCGGATCTGGTGGTTCCTTATTTCTACCCGGTCGGGACCACGCTTCTCGGATTCCGGCAGCAGAGCGATGCCTGGGCGAGCGATCTGCGGTCGCTGCTGATCCCGCTCGCGGCGTGTATGCCATCGGGGAAAGAAGTGCTTCCCGTCCTTCAGGGCTTCGAGCAGGACGGGTACCCGGTCGATGCGCGCCTCGTTGCCCGCCAGTGGAGCGTGTATCGCGAGATCTTTCCGGGCAACGCGAACGTGGCGGCGTTCTGGTGGGGCGGCGGGGCAGAGGAATCGCTGACCGGTATGTCCGAGCGCCCGATGCTGCTCACGGCCTTTCGCCGACTCTTTAGCGCCGTTCCCACCCGCGGCTCGCCCTGCGCCGTCCCCGGGCGCTCCCGTTAGCCCGGACTATTCGTGATCACCCGGCCGGAGCACGGGCAAGCCTTTGCGCCAAGAGAGGTTGTAGACAGTCGTCGCAATCACCGCTGCGCTCGCCTTGCCCGCGACAGAGATTTTTCGTCGATGCAAGGAAGCGCGACGACGGCGATGCCAGAGCGCATCGCCGAGGAGCGATGACGCCGCATCGGCGGAAAAGATCCGAGCGGCGGCCGGAGTCGATCACGGATAGTGCGGGCTAGAATCCCGGCGTGCCGGTAGACGCGACGACAATTCCCGTCCTCGACCTGACGCGCTACGACGACGACCTGAAGCGCGACATCGCGCGGGCGGTCGAAAGCGTCTTCGCCAGCGGCCGCTTCGTGCTCGGCCCCGCCAACGATGTCTTCGAGCGGGAGCTGGCGGCAACTCTCGGCGTCCGCCACGCGATCGGCGTCTCCTCGGGAACGGACGCGCTGCTCGTTTCGCTGATGGCCCTGGGCGCGGGGCCGGGCGACGAAGTCGTCACGTCGCCGTTCTCGTTCTTCGCTTCGGCGGGCGCGGTCTCGCGGCTCCATGCGCGGCCCGTCTTCGTAGACATCGATCCGGCGACGTTCAACCTGGATCCGTCGCGTCTGGAGGAGAAGCTCTCGCCGCGGACGAAAGCGATCCAGCCGGTCCACCTCTACGGCCAGTGCGCGGACATGGGGCCGATCCTCGAAATCGCGCGGCAGCGCGGCATCCCGGTGCTCGAGGACGCGTGCCAGGCGATCGGCGCATCCTGGCAAGGCCGGCTGGCGGGGGCCCTCGGGGACCTGGCCGCCTTCTCCTTCTATCCGACCAAGAACCTCGGAGCTGCGGGCGACGCCGGCGCGGTGACGACGTCGGACGACCGGCTGGCCGAGCTGGTCCGGCACCTGCGCGTGCACGGCTCGACGGTCACCTACCAGCACGATCGCGTCGGCGGAAACTTCCGCATGGACGCGGTCCAGGCTGCCGTGCTGACGGCCAAGCTGCCGCGTCTTCCGGCGTGGAACGAGCGCCGCCGCGCGATCGCGAAACGCTACGACGCGCGGTTCGCGGAGGCCGCGCGCGCCGGCCGGATCGGTCTGCCCGTCGAGGCATCCGGGCGGCGCCACGTGTATCACCAGTACGTCGTGCGCGTACCGGATCGCGACGGACTGCGGCGACGCCTGACCGAGCGCGCTGTGGCCACCTCCGTTTTCTATCCGATTCCGCTGCACCTCCAGGATTGCTTCCGTGACCTCGGCGGCCGCGAAGGCGACTTCCCGCAGGCCGAGAAAGCGGCGCGCGAAGTGCTTGCGCTCCCGATGTTCCCTCAGCTCACCGACGACGAGATCGAGCGCGTGGCCGACGCCGTCGTGGCGTCGCTCGGTTAGGCCTTTCCCGTCCGTTCCCGGACGAGAAATCCCTTTCGGGCCCTCGCGGCGTCCAGCGTGCGCCACAGGTACTCGCCCAGCACGCCCAGAGACAGGAGCTGGACTCCCGAGAAGAATGCGAGCGCGACCATGAGGGAAGTCCACCCCTGGATCGGTTGGCCGTGGACGAGCTTGTACAGGACGAGGAAGACGGCATATCCGAACGCGGCCAGGGCGAGAGCGGCGCCGGCCACGGACATCCACCGCAGCGGCGCATAGGAGAAGGAGATGACGGCGTCCATGAAGTACTTGATTTTTTTGGCGGCCGTCCAACGGGACGCGCCCTCTTCGCGCGCGAGGCGGTCGTAGGGCACGAGAGCCGTCGCGAACCCTCCCCAGAGAAGGAGACCCGGAAGCGACGTGTGGATTTCGCGGCTCTCGACCAGAAAGTCGATCGCGGGACGCCCGATCAGGAAGCAGTCGAATCCGCCCGATGGCATGTCTGAGAATGCCAAACGGCGGAGCGTCCGATAGTAGAAACCGGCGGCCGCGCGCATCGCGAGGCCTTCGGGGCGGCTCCGGCGCACGGCCAGCACGGCCGTCGCTCCCTTGCGCCAGGCCGCCACCATGTCGGGCAGGAGCTCGGGCGGCTCCTGCAGGTCCGCCGACAGGACTGCCGCCGCTTCTCCCCGCGCTTCGGCGAGCCCGGCGGTGATCGCCATCTGCGAGCCGAAGTTGCGGGTCAGCCGCAGTCCGCGGGCGGCGGGCCAGGAGGTCGTGATCTCGCGGATCCGCTCCCACGACTCGTCGCCGGAGCCGTCGTCGACGAAGATCGCCTCCATGTCGAAGTCCGCTGCGCCGGCGATCGCGCGCAGGCGCTCGGCGAGTTTAGGCAGGCTCGCGGCGTTGAAGTACACGGGGACGACAACGGAGATGAGCGGGCGAGTCAAGACTTCGCGCCCGTGTCGAAGAAGCTCCGCGTCGCGGCGATCACGGCCTCCACGTCGGTGTCGGAGAGCGCCGGGTGAATGGGAAGGGAAACGACGGTCGCGCAGGCCGCCTCGGAGATCGGGAAGTCGCCTTTCCGGTATCCGAGAAACGCGTAGGCGGGCTGCAGGTGGAGCGGATGCGGATAGTGGATTCCGGTCTCGACACCGCGCGAGAGGAGATGCTCCCGGAGGGCGTCGCGCCGCTCCAGCCGCACGGGATAGATGTGTCGGGAGGGAACGCTGCCGGGGCGCGATGCGAGCCGCCGGAGCGGAAGACCGGCGAACGCCGCGTCGTAACGTTCGCCGATCTCGAGCCGACGGGCGTTCTCCCTGGCGAGAAAGGGAAGTTTGGCCGAGAGGATCGCGGCCTGGAGCTCGTCTAAGCGCGAGTTCCAGCCTTCGCGCTCGGCGAAGTCGCGGCGCGTCCAGCCGTACTGGCGTAGCTCCCGCAGGCGAGCGGCCAGGGAGGCGTCGTCGGTCGCGACGGCGCCGCCGTCGCCGTAGGCGCCGAGGTTCTTGGAGGGATAGAACGAGAATGCCGCTGCGGCCCCGAAGGAACCCGCACAGCTCCCGTCGAAGAGCGCGCCGTGGCTCTGGGCGCAATCCTCGACGAGCGTGAGATTCCGGCGACGAGAGAGAGCGGTCAGGCCGGCGAGATCGGCGAGACCTCCGTAGAGGTGTACGGGAAGGAGAAACTTCGTCGCCGGCGAGCACGCGCGTTCGGCGTTCTCGGCGTCGAGCGTCAGCGTCTCCGCATCCACGTCGGCCAGGCGCGGTTGTCCCCCCGCCAGGCGCACGCCCGCGAGCGTGGGACCGCACGTGTTGGCCGGCAGAACCACCTCGTCGCCGCGCGTCAGCCCCGCGGCCTGCAGCGCGAGCGCGATCGCCTCGGTCCCGTTCCCGCAGCCGACGGCGTGCGCGACCCCCAGAAACTTCGCGAAGGCGTCCTCGAACGCGCGGACCTCTTCGCCGAGAACGAACCACCCGCGGTCGAGCACCCGGGCGACGGCGGCGTCGATCGCCGCGCGCTTGCCGCGGTCGTCGTCGGCGATCGCTCCGAAAGCGATACGCCGCTGCGCGGCGGCTGCGCCGCTCACGCCGCCTCGGCGACGTCGCCGCCGGGAGAGCGCGCGTACCGGCGGCCGCACGCGCAGACGGCCGTCGCGCCCTCGAAGGCGAGCGTGGCGCCGCAGCGGCAGACGTATCCGTGCACTTGCGCCGGGCTTCCGTAGGCGAGGGCGAAGTCGGGCACGTCCCGCGTCACCAGGGCGCCGGCGCCGACCGTCGCGAACCGGCCCACCGTCACGCCCGGCAGAAGGATGGATCCGGCGCCGAGGCTGGCGCCTTCACGCACCCGCGTGGGCGGGTATGCGTCGAGGTGGCGGCCGCTCCGGGGCCGCGGGTCGTTGGCGAACGTCACGCCGGGCCCGACGAACACGTCGTTCTCGAGCGTCAGGCCGTCGTAGAGCGAAACGCCGCACTTCACCGTGACGCGGTCGCCCAGCCTCACGTCGTTCTCGATGAAGCAGCGGTCGCAGATGTTGCAGTCGCGCCCGATCGTCGCGCCCGCGAGGATGTTGACGAAGGCCCAGATGCGCGTGCCCTCGCCGATCGCCTCGGTTGCGACCAGAGCCGTCGGATGAATCGAAACCATAGACTGCGTCTAGCCTATCGGAAGCGCCGTATCAGAAGTATTCCCGGCGCCTCTCGCGATAGAAATCGACCGTTCGGGAGAGCCCCTCGCGGAGGTCCACTTTCGGCTCCCATCCGAGAAGCCCGCGGATCTTGGTGATGTCGGAGAGAAAGTCGCCGGGCTCCTGCGCCTTGCGCTCGGGCGAAAACTCGGTGAACGCGATCGTCGCGGCGGGCACGAGCTCCCGGAGGATCTTCGCGACCTCGAGAAACGTCGAAGGACGGTCGTGACCGACGTTGAGGATCTCGCCGACGGCCTTCGGCTCGCGCGCGGCGAGCAGCAGCGCGTCGACACAGTCGTCGACGTAGAGGAAGTCGCGGACGATCCGGCCCGAGCCGAAGATCGGGATCGGCCGCTCCTCCAGCGCCAGGCGCACGAACCAGTTCACGACGCCGAAGTGGGAATGGCGCATCTGTCCCCGAGGGCCGTAGACGTTGGTCAGGCGCAGCGGCACCGTCCGGATGCCGTGGATGCGCGTGTAGGTGCGGCAGATCATCTCGGCGGAGAGCTGCGAGATCTCGTAGATGCCCCGAGGATCCGACGGCGTCTGCTCGGAAACCGGAAGCTGGACCGCGGGGCCGTACTGCCCCCGCGTGCCGGACCGGACCAGAAGTACCTGCGGGTTCGCCTTGCGGCAGGCCTCCAGCACCACGGCGGTTCCCTTGATGTTGATGTCGATGTCGGGG
Organism: uncultured Acidobacteriota bacterium; assembly: GCA_963733815.1. Classification (GTDB taxonomy): domain Bacteria; phylum Acidobacteriota; class Thermoanaerobaculia; order UBA5066; family Gp7-AA6; genus DAHUXD01. The sequence continues at coordinate 882,101 of CAVTEG010000009.1, forward strand.
TACGGATTCGATAGCGACATCACGTGCGAGACCTGGGCGGCGAGGTGGAAGATGACGTCCTGTCCGCGGACGAGCCGCTCCATCGCGCTCGTGTCGCGCACGTCGGAGGTGTCCATCGAGACGCGATCCTGGATCTCGCGGATGTTCGCGGGGTTCCCGCCGTAGCCCTGGATCATCGCGTCGCAGAGCGTGACCCGGGCGCCTTCGGCGACGAGACGATGCGCGAGGTTGGAGCCGATGAAGCCGAGACCACCGGTGATCAGGACGCTTTTGCCGGCCCAGGTCATCGAAGCGATTCCTTGCGAGCAGCGGCGATGCCCGTGACCGGAAGGAAGGGGACGCCGTACGGCCGGCGTTGATGACCGCGGCCGCGCTGACCTTGCCATTCGCGGCGCGCCTCGGGCGCGCGCGAACTCGCATACCCGAGACCACCGGTGATCAGGACGCGCGCATCCGCCCAGTTCGTCATCGCGGCGCGGGACGATAGCACGCTTCGTTTCGCCGGCGGCGCGCCGCGGCGGCCGCGATGGCGCCGGCGATGCCGATCGTCGCGAGCGTCACGGCGGCCCCTCGCGCGAAGCCGTCGGGCCGGTAGCGCAGCTCGACGCGGTGACGCCCCGGCGGCACCGCGAAACCCAGAAACGCGTGGTTGTAGGACAGCGGTCGCAGCGCGTTGCCGTCGAGCCGCACCTTCCAGCCCGGCCAGGCCGGGACCGAGGTCGCCACCACGCAGCGTCCTTCGGCTTCGACGTCGAGCGAGAGTGCCGCTCCGCTCCGGTATGCAAGCACCGTCACGCGCCCGGGAGCGTTCTCGACCCAGCGTCCGGCGGCCAGGGCGGAGTCTTCGGCGATCACGCCGCGCTCGGCGTAGTCCGTTATGCCTTCGAGCACGTCCAGGCGGCGGCCCGGGTCGGCTTCGACCCAGAGCCGCCGTGGAACGAACGCTCTGGGCAGCGCTCCGGAGTTCTCGAGAAGGTCCGCGCCGGGCCCGCTGGCACGGCGGCTCCAGCCGGCGGGAAGCGGCTGCCCGGGCGGCGCGAGCGCCCAGCGGACGTTGAGGAACGACAGGAACGGACGGGTGAGGTCGTCGACGCGATTGAACCAGACGTTCTTTGCCGCCCACAGCGGATAGGTCTGGACGAGCGGCCAGAGCGTCAACGACTCGTAGCCCCGCACGTCCTCGAGCTCGTACATCGCGGCGGCGTTGGGCACGAGCAGGTTTCCCCAGGCGACGAAGCGCTCGGGCACGCCTCGCCGGATTGGATCGAGGACGGGCAGAGGCGGGTAGAACGCCGACGGAGGACAGGTCCGGTAGATGCCGCCGGCCTCGGCGACGCGGGAGGCGGCGACGAGCGCGACGAGCGCGACACCGACGGCCCGCGGCGAAAGTCCGCGGCCCGGGCGCCCGACGAGGATCGCCGCCAGCAGAAGCGGCGCGAGCTCCCCTGCGAGGCGGCCCGCGAGAAACCCGTCCGAGAGGGCGAGCTCCCGCATGCGCGGAAGAGACGCCGCGAAGAGTCCGAGGACCGCGATTCCGACGATGGCGGCGGAAGCGAGGAAGAGACGGGCGCCCTGCCCGCCGGCCAGGCGGTCGAGGCCGAGCGCCGCGAGCCCGCAGGTGCCGAAGACCGCCAGGAACACGAAGTAGTCGGTCATGGAGATGTCGAAGAGCGGCAACGAGACGACGGCGTCGGTGATCGCGGGCGCGCGCGCCCAGAGCGCGGTGCCGAGGAGGGCCAGCGTCAGGAGGGCCCAGCGGCGGGGACTCGAAGAGGATAGCCCGCAGACGGCGAGGGGCAGCAGGAGCGCACCCGCATACGCCCCGGTCGTGCCGAAATGCCCGCTCGGCAGGACCGCGCCCGGATCACCCTGGGTGAACGGGAGCAAGCCCGCGGTGGTACGACGGAGGCTCTCCAGAGGCGCGGCCGATTTCGGGAGACGCGCGTAGTACTCCTTGCGGATCGCGTGCTCCCAGGTCTGCGGCAGGATCTCGGCAAGCGGGAGAAGCTGCACGGCCGTCAAGCCCAGGGCCAGCGCGCCCGCGGCCACGGAGAGGCCGATCGCGCGCAGGCGTTGTCCCCGGCCGGATTGAACGAGAGCGAAGAGGAAGTAGACGCCTCCGCCCGCCACCGAAAAGAGCAGCGTCTCGGGGTGGCCGGCCAGGACGATCAGCACGAGGGCCGCCGCGGTCAGCGCCATGGATCTTGCGCCGGGCGAGCGCGCAAGCCGGTCGAGTCCGAGCAGCAGCAGGGCGAACGGTCCGAGCGCGTTGGACACCGGATAGCCCAGCCAGAAAACCAGGAAGTCGGAGAATCCCCAGCCGAGCGCGCCGCCGAGCGCGGGCGCGTCGCCGCATCCGAGCTCGCGAAAGAAGAGATAGCCGGCGAGGATCGCGAGGAAGAGTCGAAGGCTCATCTGGAGCGTCCAGCCCTGCGCGAGGGGCAATAGGAAGCTCACCCAGGTCGCCGGGTGGAGGGCCGCCGCCTGCTGTACGGCGAGGAGCGGCTCTCCTCCGAGGAGGAAGGGGTTCCAGAGGGGAGGGCGGCCGTTCTTGACGTCGTAGCGGACCGCCTTCTGCCAGGGGATCATGGACGCGACGACGTCCGAGAGCAGCGGACTCGTCACCGTGGTCATTCCGGCGGGCTTTCGGACCGACATGTAAGGCTCACCGAGATAGAGGATGTCCAACGGCGCGTAGACACCTCCGGTGAACATCGCCTTGCCTGTGAAGAGCAGGGGCGCGAGCGCGATCAGCAGCGCCATGCGCCGCGAGAATTCTCGGATCCATCGGCGAGCCAGCCAGAGGCTCGCAGCCGCTGCCGAGGCATAGATCACGAGGGATCCTGCGACGATCCCGGCTCTCGTCAGCATTTTGGCCGAGTCATTGAACTATATGTATATCAATTACTTACGAAGAAGCCTCGAGTCGCTCGCCCTGGTTGCTAGCACTCCTCTCGGAGGAGTGCTAATATCGCCTCCCCCCGGTACCCGAAAGCCGGGGCACCCAAATCGGTTTGTCAACTCTATGAGGAGGAGTTTCATGAAGATTCGGCCACTTTACGACCGCATCCTGGTCAAGCGAATCGAGACCGGAGAAACGAAGAAGGGCGGCATCATCATCCCGGACACCGCCAAGGAGAAGCCGATGGAAGCGGAGGTCGTCGCCGTCGGCAAGGGAAAGATCAACGAGGAAGGCAAGCAGCTTCCCCTGGACGTCAAGAAGGGCGACCGCATTCTCATCGGCAAGTACGCCGGAACCGAAATCAAAATCGAGGATGTGGAGCACCTCATCCTCCGCGAGGAAGAAGTCCTCGCCGTCATCGAGAAGTAAGGAGACGAAGACATGGCAGCGAAAACGATCATTTATGGCGAGGAGGCGCGGCAGCGCGTCCTCCACGGCGTCAACAAGCTGGCGGATGCCGTCAAGGTGACGCTGGGTCCCAAGGGCCGCAACGTCGTCATCGAGAAGAAGTTCGGGTCCCCGACGGTCACCAAGGACGGCGTGACGGTCGCCAAGGAGATCGAGCTCCAGGATTCCCTCGAGAACATGGGCGCGCAGATGGTGCGCGAGGTCGCTTCGAAGACCTCCGACGTTGCGGGCGACGGCACGACGACGGCCACGGTGCTCGCGCAGGCGATCTACCGCGAGGGCATCAAGAACGTCACGGCGGGCGCCAACCCGATGGAGTTGAAGCGCGGCATCGACGCGGCGGTCAAGGCCGCGGTGGAGTCGCTGGACAAGCTCTCCAAGCCGGTCGAGGGCAAGGACATCGCCCACGTCGGCACGATCTCGGCCAACAACGACTCGGAGATCGGCAAGATCATCGCCGAGGCGATGGACAAGGTCGGCAAGGACGGCGTGATCACGGTCGAGGAGGCCAAGGGCCTCGAGACGACACTCGAAGTCGTCGAGGGCATGCAGTTCGACCGCGGCTACCTCTCGCCGTACTTCATCACCGACGCGGAGCGGATGGAGTGCATCCTCGAGAACGTCAAGGTTCTCCTGTACGAGAAAAAGATCTCCAACATGAAGGACCTGCTCCCGATCCTCGAGCAGATCGCCAAGCAGGGTAAGCCCTTGCTGATCATCGCCGAGGAGATCGAGGGCGAGGCGCTGGCGACGCTCGTCGTCAACAAGCTCCGCGGCACGCTCCAGGTCTGCGCCGTGAAGGCTCCGGGCTTCGGCGACCGCCGCAAGGCGATGCTCGAGGACATCGGCATCCTGACGGGCGGAAAGCTCATCTCCGAGGATCTCGGCATCAAGCTCGAGAACGTCAAGTGGGAAGACCTCGGTGACGCCAAGAAGGTCACCGTGGACAAAGACAACACAACGGTCCTCGTGGACGATCGGTCCAAGAAGAAGCAGGAAGCCATCCAGGGCCGCGTCAAGCAGATCCGGACCCAGATCGACGACACGACCTCGGACTACGATCGCGAGAAGCTGCAGGAGCGGCTGGCCAAGCTGGTCGGCGGCGTGGCGGTGATCAAGGTCGGGGCTGCGACCGAGACGGAGATGAAGGAGAAGAAGGCCCGTGTCGAGGACGCGATGCACGCGACCAAGGCGGCCGTCGAAGAGGGGATCGTCCCCGGCGGCGGCGTGGCGCTTCTCCGCTCGATCGACGCGGTCGAGAAGAGAGCCAAGGAGCTCTCGGGCGACGAGCAGATCGGCGCCCGGATCGTGACGCGCGCGCTCGAGGAGCCCACGCGGCAGATCGTCCAGAACGCCGGGGCCGAGGGCTCGGTGGTCATCAACGAGCTCAAGTCCAAGGGCGGCAATTACGGCTTCAACGCCAACTCCGAGAAGGTCGAGGACATGCTGAAGGCGGGAATCATCGACCCGACCAAGGTCACCAAGAACGCGCTCCAGAACGCGGCGTCGGTGGCCGGCCTGATGCTCACGACCGAGGCGCTCGTCTCCGAGATCAAGGAGAAGGAGAAGCCGGCGGCCGGCGGCGGAATGCCCGGCGGCATGGGCGGCATGTACTGAGGCTTCGGATCCCCCGGTATTTCTTCGGCCCCGGCGAAAGCCGGGGCCTTTTCTTTTACTGCCGGATGCCGGCGAAAGCGTCGCAGACGTTCGGGTCGCCGGACTGGAGCCCCCGGCGCAGCCACTCGACGCGCTGCTGCGACGAGCCGTGCGTCCACGACTCGGGAGCGACGTAGCCGCGGGACATCCTTTGCAGACGGTCGTCGCCGATCGCCGCGGCGGCCCGCAATCCCTCTTCCGCGTCGCCCGGCTGGACCAGGCCGCGCTGCGCGCCGTGGTGGCCCCAGACGCCGGCGAGGCAGTCGGCCTGCAGCTCGAGACGTACGGAGAGCTGATTGCCGTCGGCCTCGGAGACGCGCTCGCGCAGTGCGCGCACCTTGCCTTCGATCCCCATGAGGTTCTGCACGTGATGGCCGACCTCGTGCGCGATGACGTAGGCCTGCGCGAAGTCTCCCGGCGCGCCAAGCCGCCGCAGCTCCTCGAAGAAAGAGAGGTCGAGGTACACGGTGGAGTCCATCGGACAGTAGAAAGGACCGGTGGCCGCCGAGCCGAAGCCGCAGCCCGTCTGCGTCGCGCCGTTGAAGAGCACGAGACGCGGCTTCTGATAGCTGCGGCCCTCGGACTGGAAGACCTCGGACCACGTGTCTTCGGTGTCGGCGAGGACGACCGCGACGAACTTCCGTCCGGGGTCTTCCTGCGAAGGCGACTGCCCCTGCGAACCCGGAGGCGGAGCCGAGGTGGTCGAGCTCGCGCCCGAGGAATCGGTCAGCATCTGCAGGATCCGCAGCGGGTTCGTGCCCGTGAGCCAGCCGATCAGCAGAGCCACGATCACGGTGCCGCAGCCGACGACGCCGACGCGGCCGCCCGGCATCCCCCTGCGATCCTCGATCTGATCGCTCTCGCGCCGTCCGAGCCAGTCCATTGGCGCTCGTTATACACCCCGGTCTCGAAGCGTCCGTATACTGACCCTCAGTGGTGAGTGCGGCCTCGGACTCTCCGGGCGGACGGACATCCGCCGTCGTCGTCCACTACCGAACCCCCGACGAGACCCTTCGTGCGGTGCGCGCGGTCGAAGAGACGGCACCCGCCGCCCAGCGGATCGTGGTGGACAACGCGTCGGGCGACGATGTCGAAGAACGGCTGCGGAAGGCGTCGCCGGGCACGCGCGTGCTTCGCGAGCCCGAGAACCGGGGCTTCGGCGCAGGCTGCAACCGCGGCGCGCGGGAGAGCTCCCGTCCGTACCTGCTCTTCCTGAACTCCGACGCCTACGTCGGCCCGGGCGCGATCGCGGCGCTGGAGGCTGCCCTGGACGCCGACCCGAAGGCGGCGGCGGCGGGGCCCCGCCTGCGGAACCCCGACGGAACGTTGCAACCTTCCATCCGCAAGCTGCCGACGCCGTGGAGGATCTTCTGCGAAAGCTCGGGCCTGGCGCATCTCTTCGGCGGCCGGGAGCCCTTCGCGGGCCACTCCGCGACGCGCGAGGATCACGACGCCGCCCGTGCGGTCGAGGCCTTGATGGGTGCCGCTCTCATGGTGCGCCGCTCGGCGTTCGAGGCGGCCGGAGGGTTCGACGAGTCCTTCTTCCTGTACGCCGAGGAGACGGATCTGATGGCGCGGTGGCGAGCTCGCGGATGGCGGCTTCTCTTCGAGCCGGCGGCGGAGGCCGTTCACGAAGGAGGCCGATCGGGCGGAGATCGTCTGTTCGCCCAGCTCCACGCCTCGCTCGTCCGCTACGTACGAAAGCATCACGGGCGCGTGCCGGCGTGGCTGGCCGGCGCGATCTTGCGGTCCGGAGCGGCGCTGCGCTACGCCGCCGCTCTCGCGACGCCGGGGGAAGAGGGCCGCCGCCGCCGCGCACGGTATCGCGCGGCGCTTTCCGGTCAGGCGCGATGAAGCCGCTCGCCGTCTCGGTGCTTTCGCGGCCGCCTCATCCGACGCGCGACGGCCTCGCGATCCGGAACTATCACCTGCTCGACGCTCTCGCTTCCGAGTTCCGTGTGCGCGCGTTCGCTCTGAGCGATCCCGGGCGCGCCTATGCGGGAGAGGCGCCCGAGGGCATCTCCATCGAAGTGATCCCCCAGACGACCCGGCGGGTCCGGCGCGCGCTGGCCGCCGCGGGCAGCCTGATCTCGCGTGAGTCGTACTCCGAGCGCCTCTATCGCTCGGAGGCGCTCGAGCGCCGACTCGCCGAAGCCGCGGCCTCCGAGACACCGGCGTGGATCGTGGCGCACTCCTATCACGTGGCGCTGGCGGCGCTGTCCGTCGGCGCTCCGGTCTGGATCGACTTCCACAACCGCGACTCCGAGATCTGGACGCGCACGGGAGCAACGTCGCGCTCGGCGTTGACCGGCGCCTTCGCGCGGCGCCAGGCGGGCCGCGTCGAGGCCCTCGAGCGGGAGCTGCTCGCCCGGGCGGCGGGAGTCTCCTGCGTCTCGGATCGGGATGCCGCGGCTCTCCGGGCGGCCGGTGGCCCGGATCCGATCGTCGTTCCCAACGGCGTGGACCTCGCGCGGTACGCGTTTCGCACCGCCGCGCCATCGGAAGAGCTGGTCTTCTTCGTCGGGGACTTGAGCTGGCCGCCCAACGCCGACGGTGCGCGCTGGCTTCGGGAGCGGGTCTGGCCGATTCTCAAGAGGCTCCGCCCGGCGGCGCGCGCGGAGATCCTGGGCCGCGACGCGCCGGCCTCGCTCGCGGCGGCGTCGGCGGACGACTTCCGGCTGCTCGGAGAGGGCGGCGATACGCGCCCCTACTGGGCGCGCGCGGCCGTCGCCGTCGTGCCTCTGCTCGCGGGCGGCGGTTCCCGCCTGAAGATCCTGGAAGCGGCCGCCTCCGGCGTCCCGGTCGTTTCGACGGCCGTGGGCGCCGAAGGTCTCGAATTCGTTGCCGAACGGGAGATCGCGATCCGCGACGAGCCGCAGGCGTTTGCCGAGGCCGTCGCGCGCCTGCTCGCGGATTCCGGCGCCGCGCGGAGCCAGGCCGCTGCGGCGCGAGCGCGCGTCGAGGCCCTGTACGACTGGAAGCGGACCGGTCCGCGTTTCGCGCGAGCGCTGGCCGAGCGCGCGGGCGGATCATGACGGCGATCGTTCTCGCCTGCGCCGCGCTGTCTCTGGCGCTTTTCGTGTGGTCCTATGCGATCTATCCGGCACTGATCTGGCGGCTGGCTCGGAAGCGCGGCGCCCCCGGCGCGACGATGGATCCCGCACCACCGCTCTCCGTCGAGGTGATCGTTTCGGCGGCCGACGAGGAGCGAGTCATCGGCGCGCGCGTGGCGGATCTGCTGGCGCAGCGCGGCGTGGCGGATCTCCGCGTTTCGATCGGGTGCGACGGATGCCGGGACAGTACGGCCGAACGCGCCCGCGAGGCGGCGGCGGGAAACCCGGCCGTGCGCGTCGTCGAATTCCCGGAGCGGCGCGGCAAGGCCGCCGTCCTGAACGATCTGGTCGCGGCGTCCGCGGCCGACATCCTCGTGTTCACCGACGCCAACACGCGTTTCGACGGCGGCGCCGTCGCCGTTCTCGCGGCGTCCCTCGCCGGCGGCGACACCGGCGCGGCGTGCGGCCGCCTGCTCTTCGAGACCGGGGCGACGGCGGAGCGCACGCCGGAGGCGGCCCTCTGGGATCGCGAGACGCGCCTGAAGGAGGCCGAGGGAGCGCTCGGCGTCTGCGTCGGCGCCAACGGCGCGATCTACGCCGCGCGGCGATCGCTGGTGGAGCCCCTTCCGATCGACACGACTTCGATGGACGACTTCCTCATTCCGGCGCGCGCGGCCCGCAGCGGACGGCGCGTGGTCTTCGCCGCGGGCGCCGTCGCTCGCGAAGACGCGGCGCGGAACGTCGCGGCGGAAATGCGGCGGCGCTTCCGAATCGGAATCGGCGCGGGCCAGGTGCTGCGCCGCGAGGCCTGGCTCCTCAACGCGGGTCGTCATCCTCTGCTGACGCTGGCGTTCGCGTCGCGCAAGGCCGCGCGATGGCTGGCTCCGCTCGCCGGGCTTCTCGCCGCGACGCTCGCGCTCTTTTCGCCGGCGCTCCGGGCGGCGGGAGCGGCGGTGTGGATCACGGTCGCGCTCGCCTGCGCGCTCGCGTGGACTCGGCCGAACCTGCCCGGCGCGGTCGGGAGGCTCTATTATTTCGCCGTGCTCAACGTGGCCCTCGCGCTCGGCGTGGCTGCAGGTCTGTTCGGTTACAGCCGTCCGGTCTGGGCGCGGACCCAGCGCGCATGACGGCGGCGCGCCGCGCATCCTCCTTCCGGGCGGTCGCCGTCGTCGGGGACGTCGCGATCGCCGTCGGATCGCTCTACGTGGCGTTCTTTCTGCGCGCGAACGTCTCGATCCCCGGCACGGTGAGGCTCCTGCCGGCGGAGAGCGTGCGGTTCACGCTGTGGAACATCTTGATCGTCGCGGCGGCGCAGGTCTTCTCTCTGTCGCTGCTGGGCCTGTATCGCGACCACGAGCGCTTTCGTGAGTCTCTGCTGCGTCTTCTCCTGCCCGCTCTTTCCGTGGAGCTCGTGTCGCTGGCGGCCATCTATTTCCTGGCGCAGCCGTACTCGTTTCCCCGATCGGTTCTCCTGGTGTACCTCGTCGTCAACGGCGCGCTGCTGGCCGCCTGGCGGGAGGCCCTCGACCATCTCTTTCCCAAGCCGCGGCGCCGGGCGGTCATCGTCGGCCGCGGGCCGGCGGCGGGACTGATCGCGGACACGATTCGGCGGCACTCCTGGACCGGCGTCGAGCTGGTGGGGGTGCTCGGCGGAGGAACCGAGGGCGCGCATGGCCTTCCGGATCTGGGCTCTCCCGAGAACCTCGCGCAAGTCGTCGAGCAGCACGAGATCGATGAGGTGATCTTGACGCCCGAGGCGCCGTCCTGGCGCGACCGTCTTCCCGAGCACATTCCGAAGGGATTTCCCGCGGACCTGCTCGTCTGGCCGTCGCCCTTCGAGACCCTGATCGGCCGGCTGCGATTCCGGATCGTCGGCGATCTGCCGCTGCTGGAGGCGCGCGTCCGGCCTCTGGAGGGCGCGGGCGCGCTCGCCAAACGCGCTTTCGACGCCGCCGTCGCCGCGGCGGCGCTTCTTCTGCTGCTGCCGGGACTCCTCCTGGCCGCGGCTCTCGTCGCGGTGACGTCGCCCGGCGGCGTCTTCTACCGGCAGACCCGGGTCGGCCGCGACGGCCGTCCGTTCGAGCTCTGGAAGCTGCGCACGATGCGGCAGGGAGCCGAGGTCGAGACCGGCGCCGTGCTCGCGACGCCCGACGATCCGCGCGTGACCGCGATCGGACGGAGCCTCCGTGCCGCGCGCATCGACGAAATCCCGCAGCTCTGGAACGTCCTGCGCGGCGACATGAGTCTCGTGGGGCCGCGGCCGGAGCGGCCCGAGTTCTCCGACACGCTGGCGGCGAAGGTGCCCGGCTACGCGCTGCGGCACGCGGCACGCCCCGGACTGACGGGTCTGGCGCAGATCTCGGGCGAGTATTCGACGGAGCCGGAGATCAAGTTGCGCTACGATCTGGCTTACTTGAACAACTGGTCGTTCGGCCTCGATCTGGCCATTCTTCTGCGCACGCTTCCCGTCATCCTGACCCGCCGTGGCATCTGAGCCGAAGCGGCCCGGCCGGAAAGTGGCGGTCGTCATGCCCGCGTACAACGCCGAGCAGACGCTGGAGCGGACGTATGCCGACGTGCCGAAGACGCACGTCGACGACGTCATCCTCGTTGACGACGGCTCTCGTGACCGGACGGTCGAGATCGCGCGCCGCCTCGGCATCCACGTCGTCGTCCACGCGAAGAACCGCGGCTACGGCGGAAACCAGAAGACCTGCTACCGGACGGCGCTGGAGCGCGGAGCCGACATCGTCGTGATGGTGCACCCCGACCACCAGTACGATCCGACCGTCATTCCGCACCTGCTCGAGGCCCTCGAGAACGGCAACTTCGACGCCGCGTTCGGCAGCCGCATGCTCGGGGGCCGGCCCATCCAGGGCGGTATGCCGAAGTGGAAGTACCTCGGCAACATCCTGCTGACGGCGATCGAGAACGCGACGTTCCTGATCTATCTGACCGAGTATCACAGCGGCTTTCGCGCGTACACGCGGCGGTACCTGGAGTCCGTGGATCTGGAAGCCAACTCCGACGGGTTCGTCTTCGACACCGAGATCATCGCTCAGGGGATGGCGCGGGGATTGCGGATCTGCGAGATTCCGATCGAGACGCGCTATTTCGACGAGGCGTCGCAGATCGCGTTCGCTCCCTCGGTCCGCTACGGGCTGGCGATCCTGAAGACGATGCTTCTCTACAAGCTCCACGCCTGGGGGATCTGGTCCAGCCGGATCTTCCGGAAGCCGGAGTCGTCGCGGAAATCGGTGTCATCCCGAGCGTAGCGAGGGACCCCTTTCGAGTCACGCTGATGCGTTCAAAGGGATCCCTCGGCGCTGCGCGCCTCGGGATGACAAGTGTGCGCTACTTTCGCTCTTCGTCCGGCAGTGGGGGAGGCTCCGTCAGTCGCCCTTCGGCGATCGCGTGCGCGTACTTCGAGATCTCTTCCCGCACGGGATCCGCGACGGCCGGGGCCAGGGAGGACAGGATCTCGGGGCTGATCCATCCGGCGCGCACGAACGCGGCGTCGGCGCTCGGTTTGCGACTCATCAACGAGTAGGCGCGGCCGAGGTTCAGGTCGATCTCGGCGCGCTCTCCGGTTCCCATGGCTTCTCGGTAGTACTCGACGGCGCGCTGCGGCTGGCCGTTGACGAGGTAGGCCGAGCCGCAGAGGATCCACGGTCGAGGATCCCCCGGGAGCCGTGCGCCCTCGCGCGCCGCCATCTCGCCGATGGCCAGTAGCTCGGCGCGAACCCGGGGCTCCGAAGTGCGGTCGAGAAGGCTCTTGAACGCCGCCGTGGCGAATCCGACGCGTCTCTCCGCGGCGTAGCGCGAAAACTCCGGCCACAGGACCAGCGCGAGCACGGCGACGAGCGCGGCGACACGCAACGCCTTCACGTATCGTCCTCGTCCGGCGCCGGATCGCCCGAGATCCTCCACGCGCGCCCGAACGCCAGGAGAAGCGGGGCGGCGGTGATCGGCCGCTGGAAGGGAAACCACGCGAACGCCGCGGCCGCGCCGGCGACGAGGACGGCGGCAACGATGGTCGCTTCGGGCTCGCGCCGGAGCCAGGCCGCGCGCACGATCGCGGCGAGGAGGCAGACGGCGGCCGTGACGGCGAGGGTGCCCGTCACGACACCGGTGTCGCTGAAGACTTGCAGGTAGTCGCTGTGGGCCTCGGCATACGAGCTGGTCGTCAGCGGACTGATCAGGCGGCGGTGGATCCGGATTTCCGCGGCGAGGCGGTGGGGGATGTATTCGGCACCGAAGGTACCGGGTCCGAATCCGGCGAGTGGGCGTTCCCGCGCCATCTCGAGCGCCGCCGCCCAGGGCCCCCCTCGAAACGACACGAGCGCGTCCCAGTTTCCGCTCTGGACGGCGCGGGTCAGCTCCCCGGCGCGCTGCCGGAGAGGCGCGTACACCGCGACCGCGACGACCACCGCGGCGACGGCGGCGGCCACGGGCAGCGCGGCACGCCGGCGGAAGCAGAGGATGAGCAGCGTCGCCGAGCCCGCGAGAAGCGCCATCAGCGCCGTCAGGTTCTGATTGACCAGCATTCCGCCGCCGTACAGGACGAGAGCCGCCGCCGCGAGACGGCGAACGAGAGGTGTTTTCGCCGTCAGGACGAGCCCGAGGGCCAGCACGCTGGCCAGCGACAGCGCGATCGCGAGGTAGCCGACGTTTCCGGCGAAGGCGCCCGTCTCCTGCCTCGTTCCGAAGGTCTGGAGCGCGAAGGGGGAATAGAGACCTCGGCTCTCGAGGATCGCGACGGCCGCATTGATCGCGCAGGCTCCGAGGAAAGACCCGACGAGCCAGGCGCGGCCGCGGGCGACGGCGCGGGACGCACCCAGGGGCGCGAGGACCGCGAGCAGTGTGGCCGCGCGCATCGTGTCGAAGGCGATGTCGCGGCGCGGCGACGCCAGGGCGGAGATCCAGCCGCCCGCCAGAGCCGCCAGGCCGACCCACAAAGCCACGCGGCGGAGCGCCGGACGTTCGCGGAGGAGCTCCTGGAATCCGGGTCCTCGGAATGCCCGCGCGAACACGACGAGGGCGGCGACCGCCGTGCCCGTCAGGGCGATCAATCGCTTGGGCGCGTCGAAGGCCGAAGCCGCGATCGTGTCCACCGCGAGGGACGCGCCGGCGAGAACCGCGCACAGCGCGGCGACCGCGACGATGGTTCCCGGATCCGCAGACGGCGCAGGAGGAGCTGCGGGCCTTCTCGCCGGTTTTTTCTTCGCCACGCGGGGCGCATGTTATGACGTTATGCTCGGCGCGGATGAGCGAGACCGACGGAGACGGCCCGCGACACACGCGACTGGTCTCGCTGCCTCTCTGGGTCTACCGGCACCGCAGGCCGATCCTGCTCGTGTTCGGAGGGCTGCTTCTCTCGGGCTTGCTGGTGCTCGCGCACTTCACGACGCGGGTGGCGCAGCGTTTCGAGGGGCGGCGTTGGAACCTGCCGTCGAGGATCTACTCCGACCTCTACGTGCTGCGACCCGGGGACGCGGCGACGCAGGCGGGTCTGGTCGCCAAGCTCGCACGTCTCTACTACCGCGAGGTCCCGGGCCCGCCCCAACGGCCGGGCCACTTCACACCCCAGAAGGACGGGCTGGAGATCCAGACGCGCCCGTTCCGTTATCCCGGCCGCTCGTTCCCCGGCATCGCGGTGAAGGTGACGTTCGCCGGCAGCCGCGTCAAATCGGTCACGGATCCCTCCGGCGAGAGCGTGCCGGCGCTGATCCTTGAGCCCGAGTTGCTGGGCTCGGTCTTTTCGGCCGAGATGGAGGACCGCACCATCATCCGGCTCGCGGAGGCTCCTCGCTCCCTCGTGGACGCCGTTCTGGTCACCGAGGACCGCGATTTCTACCGCCACGGCGGAATCTCGGTCAAGCGGCTCTTCGGCGCGGCGGTGGCCACGATGCGCGGCGGCATGATGCAGGGCGGCTCGACGTTGACGCAGCAGCTCGTCAAGAACCTGTACCTGACTCCCGAGCGCACGGTGCGGCGCAAGGCGCTCGAAGCCGTGATGGCCGTCGTGCTCGACGCGCGGTACTCCAAGGACGAGATCCTCGAGGCGTACCTGAACGAGATCTATCTGGGGCGGCGGGGCGGCGTCGGGATCACAGGAGTGGGCGAGGCCGCGCGCTACTACTTCGGCAAGGAGGTCGCGGACCTCGAACTGGCCGAGGCGGCGACTCTGGCCGGAATGATCCGCGCTCCCAACGCCTACTCGCCGTTTCGCAGCCCGGACCGCACTCGCGAGCGGCGCAACCTCGTGCTGCACAAGATGCGGGAGGAAGGAAAGATCGACGACGCAGCCCTGAAGGCCGCGCTGGAGGAGCCGGTCACGGCGCGGACCCGCGTCGAGGAGCGCACGAAGGCGCCGCACTTCGTGGACTTCGTCAAGGGCGAGCTGGCCGAACGCTACGGCGCGCAGCTCCAGACCGAGGGACTCCAGATTTACACGACGCTCGACGTGGATCTCCAGCAGGCCGCCCAGCGCGCCGTCACCCAGGGACTCGAGAATCTGGAGAAGACCTACCGGCGCCTGGCATCGGCGTCCGCGAAGGCGCCGCTCCAGGGCGCGCTGATCGTCCTCGAGCCGCAGACCGGCGGCGTGCGCGCCCTCGTCGGAGGGCGGGACTACCTGCTGTCGCAGTTCAACCGCGTGACCCAGGCTCGCCGCCAGCCCGGCAGTCTCTTCAAGCCGTTCGTCTACCTGGCCGCGTTCGCTCGCCGCGACCTCGATCCGCCCGTCACACCCGCCACGATCCTGATGGACACGCCGATCACCGTGGAGTGGGGCGCGCGCACCGAAGAGGAGCAGTGGACGCCGCGCAACTACGACGGAGAGTACCGGGGCCGGATGACGGCACGGCAGGCCCTGGAGAAGTCGATCAACATCCCGACCGTGCGCGTCTCGCTCATGGCGACCCTGCCGTATGTTCTCGGAGCGGCCCGCTCGGCCGGGATCGCGTCGCGCCTGCGCGGCTATCCGTCCGTCGCGCTCGGGGCCTTCGAGCTGTCTCCGATGGAAGTCGCCGGCGCGTACGCGGCGCTCGCCAACAGCGGGGTGCGCGTGGCGCCCTACGCGATCGTGGGAGTGATGACCGGCGACGGAACGGTCCTCGACCGCAAGGCATCGGAGCTTCTCCCGTCGCTGCCGGCCGACGCGGTCTTCCTCGTCGACTCCATCCTGCGCGGCGCCGTCGAGCGCGGCACCGCCACCGCGGCGAGACCCAGGGGCTTCACCGGAGTCCTGGCGGGTAAGACCGGGACGACCAACGACGGGAGGGATGCCTGGTTCGTGGGGTTCTCGCCGCGATTTCTGGCCGCCGTCTGGGTCGGCTATGACGACAACCGCGGCTTGAATCTCTCCGGAACGCAGGCAGCCGTGCCGGTGTTCGCCGACTTCGTCCGGTCGGTGCCGGCGCAACTGTTCGCGGAAGGGTTCCCGGTTCCCTCCGACGTCGTGACCGCCGAAATCGATCCGGACACCGGCTTTCTGGCCACGCCGGGCTGCCCCAAGACGATGCGGGAGGTCTTCATCGATGGGACCGCGCCGATGATGGCGTGTCCCGAGCACGGGGGAGGCGGAATGGTTTCCGGTGACAGGTTCCAGGTTTCAGGGAGCCCTTTGCAACCTGGAACCTGAAACCTGCAACCGGGTTTGATAGATTCGGTTGTTTGAGGAAAAACTCTCTACCTGGCCCTCCGTCTCCCATCAAGATTCGGGGAGCGCGGACCCACAATCTCAAGAACGTCTCGGCGGACATCCCGCTGGGACGCCTGACCGTGATCACCGGCGTCTCGGGATCGGGCAAGTCCTCGCTGGCCTTCGACACGCTCTACGCCGAAGGGCAGCGCCGCTACGCGGAATCGCTTTCGACCTATGCCCGCCAGTTCCTCGAGCGGCTGGACCGCCCCGACGTGGATTCGATCGAGCCGGTGCCCCCGGCGATCGCCCTCGAGCAGAAGAACGGCGTGCGCAACGCCCGGTCGACCGTGGGCACGCAAACAGAGATCCACGACGCCCTGCGCCTTCTCTTCGCCCACGGTGGAACGACGTTCTGTCCCGATTGCGGGTCCGAGGCCGTGGCCGGAGGCGTGGATCGCGCGGTCGAGGCCCTGTGCGCTTCCGAATCGGGAGCTCGCGTCACGCTCGCGGCGCCCGTGCCCTGGCGAGATGCGGACGCGACCGGCGCGGCCCGGCGCAAACGGGCCCGGCAGGAAGGCCGCCGCCTGGCCGAGTTCAAGCGCGGGGGATTCTTTCGGGCGGTTTCGCTCTCGGGAGAGACCGTCGAGATCGGCGAGGACGCCGAGCCGCTTCTCGACTCCGAAGGGCGGTTGCGCGTGGTGGTCGGACGGTTCGTCGTTTCCGGCACCGCGCGCCCCGAGATCGCCTCCGCCGTCGAGACGGCCTTCACGCTCGCGGGAACGCTGGAGGCCGTGATCGGGGAGCGCACGCGCGTCTTCCGCCGCGGGCTTCACTGCCCAAGTGCGGCCGGGAGTTTCGCGATCCCGACACCCGCCCTCTTCACGTTCAACTCGCCGCTGGGCGCCTGCTCCTCCTGCCAGGGCTTCGGTCGGGTGATCGGCGTGGATCTGGACAAGGCGATCCCCGACCGGAACCTGTCGCTTTCGGAGAGGCCGGTGGCGCCGTGGAACACGCCCGCCTACGAGTCGGCGTACGGCGATCTCTTCCGGGCCTGCCGCCGCTACTCGGTTCGCACCGACGTTCCGGTGGCGCGGCTGTCGGCGCACGAGCGCGCGGTGCTGATCGAAGGGCGGGGCGACTTCTACGGTGTGCGGGGTTTCTTCGACTGGCTGGAGACCAAGAGATACAAGATTCACGTGCGGATTCTGCTGGCCCGCTACCGCGCGTACACGCTCTGCGGCTCCTGCGGCGGCGCGCGCCTCGCGCCCCCGGCGCTCTGGGTGCGGTTCCGCGGCAAGACGATTGCGGAGCTCTCGGAATTGCCGCTCTCGGACCTGCAGGGCTTCCTCTCCGGGCTGTCCCTCTCGCCCGAGGAAGGGGAGAGGCTCGGCTCGGTCATGGCCGAGCTGACAAGCCGCGTCCGGTACATGAACGACGTCGGCCTCTCGTACCTGACGCTGTCGCGGGCCGCCCGCACCCTTTCGGGTGGAGAAGCGCAGCGCATCGGGCTGGCCTCGGCGCTCGGCGGTTCTCTGACGGGCACGCTCTACGTTCTGGACGAGCCGACCATCGGGCTTCACGCCTCCGACACGCGCCGCTTGCTCGGGATCCTCCGCAGGCTCGCCGACCGCGGGAACACGGTCGTGGTGGTGGAGCACGATCCCGAGGCCATCGAGGCCGCGGACCACGTCCTGGATCTGGGTCCGGGAGCCGGGAGCCGAGGAGGACAACTCCTCTTCGCCGGCACTCCCGCGGCGCTCGCGCGTGTGAAAGGGTCTGCGACGGGCGAGCTGTTGCGGCGCCGGCAGGCTGCCGACGGCAAAGGGGAGACGGGCGAAGCGAGCGCGCCACGGCCGAAGACGTCGCGGGTCGTTCCGTTTCGCCGGGCCGAGGGAGCGATCACGATCGTCGGCGCCCGCGAGCACAATCTGAAGAACCTGACGGTCCGGATTCCGCTGGGGCGCCTCGTGTCCGTCGCCGGCGTCTCGGGCTCGGGCAAGTCGACCCTCGTGCGGGACATCCTCCACAACGCCTACGCGCGGCGCATCAAGGGATCGATCGCGAACGACGTCGGAGCACACGACGCGATCGAAGGCTTCGAGCGCGTCTCGGACCTGCTCCTCGTGGACCAGAGTCCGCTGGGCCGTTCGGCGCGTTCCAATCCGGTCACGTACACGAAAGCGTGGGACGAGATCCGCCGGCTCTTCGCGGCGTCGGCGAGGGCGGTGTCGCGGGGAATCACCGCGCGCGACTTCTCCTTCAACACGCCGGGCGGCCGCTGCGAGGCGTGCAAGGGAACCGGCTGGCAGACGATCGACATGCAGTTCCTCGCCGACGTGACGGTGCGGTGCGACGTCTGCGACGGACGACGATTCCAGGGGCGCGTCCTCGGGGTGCGCGTGTCCGGCAAGAACATCGACGACGTGCTCGAGATGACGATCGACGACGCGGCCGTCTTTTTCGCCGGCCACGAGAAGATCGTGCGGCGCCTCGCGCCGCTCCGCGAAGCGGGACTCGGATACATGCGGCTGGGCCAGCCCACCGCGACACTCTCCGGA
The DNA here is from genome assembly GCA_963733815.1 of uncultured Acidobacteriota bacterium. GTDB lineage: Bacteria > Acidobacteriota > Thermoanaerobaculia > UBA5066 > Gp7-AA6 > DAHUXD01. The sequence continues at coordinate 900,386 of CAVTEG010000009.1, forward strand.
GGCGAGGCCCAGCGCCTGAAGCTGGCCGCGTTTCTGGGCATCCGGCCGGCGGCGTCGCGAGGCGCGCTGTTTCTCTTCGACGAGCCGACGACCGGCCTTCACGCGCGGGACGTGGACGGCTTGCTCGCGACGCTCTCGCGTCTGATCGCCCTGGGCCACTCCGTGCTCGCCGTCGAGCACCACCTCGAGTTTCTCGCCGCGTCCGACTGGATCATCGAGCTGGGTCCGGGCGGAGGCGCGGACGGAGGACGCATCGTCGCCGAGGGAACGCCCGAAGACCTCCGCGCCCATCCGCGAAGCCTCACGGGCAGTTTTCTCGGCAAGCCGCGCGCTGCAGCGGCGGATCGCTCGACCCCCTATAATGTGACCGAACTTCCATAGCAGCGTGCTGAAAAAATGGTGTGACGCGGCGTTACGAGCGCCGCGGGGTCAGGTGCAAGGAAGCGCGACGACGGCGATGTGAACGCATCGTCGAGGAGCGCTGACGCCGCAGATGGCCCCGCGCCGCCGTAACCCGAAGGGCGGACGGCACGTTGCCGGCGACCGCTCGAAAGGCATGAGACCTGACTTTGACGATCTGGTCACCGGGCGCCGCCTGCAACGTGCCGGACGCGACGCCCGCGTCCATTTTCCAGCAGGCTGCTAGGGTCGATTCCAACCGGAGGCCCGTGAGAGCAGCCGAGAAACGGCGAGCCCCGAACGCGCTCGGACTGCGTCTGCTCCGGGCGTGCATGGCGGCATTGCTCGCGATCCCGGGAAGTGCGGTGCGCGGGGCCGAGAAAGAGCCCGTGGCTCCGGCGTTTCTGGGACGGTTCATGTTCCGCGCCTACGCCCAGGACGAGGGTCTCCTCGACGCCTCCGTGGACTGCGTGCTCCAGGACCGGGACGGCTTCCTCTGGGCCGGCACCGACGACGGGCTCTTCCGGTTCGACGGCCGCCGCTTCCTCAAATACAGCCGCGAGCAGGGTCTCCCGCGGGCGCGCATCTACCAGCTCCACGAAACCGCAGACGGCGGTCTCTACGTCGCGACGGCCGAGGGCCTCGCCCGCCGGAAGGGGGCCGGCTTCGTCGTTCTCGGCGAGGCGGCCGGACTCGGGCCGCTCGCGATCAGCCACCAGGGCATTGCCTCGGACGCGAACGGAGCGCTCTACGTCGGGACAGACCGCGGACTCTTCGTCGGCCACAACGATCGCTTCTCGCCCGATCCCGAAGCGGCCCTGCTGGGGGAGGGGGCCGTCGGCGCCGTCCACGTGGACGCCTCGGGCGCGCTCTACTTCGCGCGCGGAGGCGTGCTCTACCGCGAGGAAATGGGCCGCGTCGTCGAGTTCGGCGGCGCGCGCGGCCTTCCGGGCGACGAAACGATCGACGAGGTGCGCACGGACCGTTCGGGCCGCCTCTGGGTCCGGACGCTGCAGCATCTCTACGTCCTGTCCCGGGGCGCGCAGCGCTTCGAGCGCGACGACGCGGGCCTTCCGGAAGCCAGCGAATACGGGCGCCTGGGGTTCGACGACCGGGGAGAGCTCCTCGTGCCGACCGTGCAGGGGCTGGCGTATCGGGACCAGGGCCGGTGGAGGCTGATCTCCCGGCGGGAAGGCCTGGCCGCCGACACGGCGCTGACGGCGATCGTCGATCGCGAGGGCTCGCTCTGGATCGGCCTCCTCGGGGGCGGTCTCGCGCAGCGGCTGGGGCGCGGCCAGTTCACCAACTGGACGACCTCCGACGGCCTGTCGCACGAGGTGGTGTGGTCGATCTGCCGGCAGGGCGGGAAGACGGGAGCGCTCTGGGTCGGGACCGAGAGGGGCCTGAACCGAATCGACCCGGCGACCGGCGCCGTCCGCGTCTACACGACCCGGGACGGGCTCGGCGGCAACACGATCAACGCCCTCGCCGCGGGTGAGGACGGAAGCGTCTGGACGGGGGCGTGGCCCGGCGGGATCGTGCGCCTGATGCCGGACGGCACGGCGAGACGGTATGAGGTCGAGGACACGCCTTCGCCGCAGCTCCGCGTCGGAGCGCTCCACGTGCGCCCCGGCGGAGAGGTCTGGGCCGGCGCGGTCGAGGGGCTCTATCGTTTGCCCGCGGGAGCAGCTTCGACGCGCTTCCAGCGCGTCACGGTGGGACGCGAGCGGCCGGACGCCGTGCGCGGCTTCGCCGAGGATCCTTCCGGCGTCCTCTACGCGGCCAGCAAACAGGGGCTTCTCCGGTTGAGCGGGCCCCGGCCCCGACGCTTCACGCGCCAGGACGGGCTGCACGAGGACTTCATCTCCTCGATCGCCGCCGCATCCGACGGAAGTCTCGTTCTCGCGTACCGCGAGTCCATCGGCGGCGCCCGGGTCATCGTGCAGGACGATCGCATCACCGTGCGGCCGATCGGCGTGGAGACCAAGCTCGTGTCCGACAAGTTCGTGCTCGTCGGGCGCGACCTGGCCGGAGCGCTCTGGATCGGCACCGGAAGGGGAGCGAACGTCCTCGGCGCCGACTGGGGAGTGGCCGCCCGATACGGGAAGGCCGACGGCATGATCAGCGAGGATCTGGACCAGAACGCGTTCCTCGCGGAGCCGAACGGGACCGTGTGGCTGGGCTCCAGTCGCGGCCTCGTGCGGTACGAGCCGGGAATCCCGGCGGTGGCGCCGCCTGCTCCGACCGTGATCCTCACGCGCGTCAAGGCGGCCGACCGGCCGCTCGACCCGAACGTGCCGGCGGTGCTTCCGCCGGGAGAACGAGACCTGAACGTCTCCTGGGCGGGCCTGACGTTCATCGAGCCGCACAAGGTCCGTTTCCGCTACCGCATGACGGGCCTCGTCGATCAAATCACCGAAACGGAGCTGACCGAAGCGCGTTTCCCGGCGCTTCCGAGCGGGAAATTCCGGTTCGAGGTCCAGGCGGTCTCGGCCGCGGGGAAGGTCTCGCGCCAGCCCGCGACCTTCTCCGTCGAGGTCAGGCCGGCGTGGTGGGAGACGTTCTGGGTGCGCCTCCTGGCCGCGCTCGCGGCGGCCGGGATCGTGACGGCCGTCGTGCGCTGGAGGACGCGCCACCTCGAAGCCGAACGCACGCGGCTGGAAGAGGCCGTGGCCGCCCGCAGCGCCGAGCTCGCCGCCGCCAACCGGGAGCTGCGCGAGGCTTCGTTTACCGACGCTCTGACGGGAGCGCGCAACCGCCGATTCTTCTCGACCGTGATCGAGGACGACGTCAATCGGACGCTGCGGGTGCACTCGACGCCCGCGCGCAATCGTCCCAAGAATTGCGACCTGATCTTCTACATCGTCGACATCGACCACTTCAAAGAGGTCAACGACGAGTACGGTCACGACCGCGGGGACGGAGTGCTGGCCGAAGTGGCGCGCCGCCTGACGCACGTCGTGCGCGACTCGGACCGCCTGATCCGCTGGGGGGAGAGGAGTTTCTCCTGATCTCGCGCGACGCCGACCGCACGCGGGGCGACGTTCTCGCGGGACGCGTCATGCAGTCCGTGGGCTCGGAGCCCTTCGACCTCGGATCGGGGCACAAAGTGCGGCGGACGTGCTCGGTCGGCTGGGCGCCGTTCCCCTGGTATCCCGACTCGACCCGCACATTCGCGTTCACCGAGGTCTTGAAGCTCGCCGACCGCGCGATGTACCTGGCCAAGCAATCCGGCCGCAACCGCTCCGTCGGAGTCCTGCCGGCCGGCCCCTACGCCGAGATCGGGAATCGCAATGGCGACTGGTGGGAGAAGCCTCTGCTCGAGGCCGAGGACGGGGCCGTGACGCTTTTCCGTACGGGCGGCCCCCAGGTCGTCGAATAGGGCGTTCCCGGCGTAACCTCGGGGCCCCGGGCGCGTCTCCGGATCGGGAGGAAGACACGATGAAGACCCGCGCCCTGCCCTCGATCGCCTTCGCCCTCGTAACCGCTCTGGCGCCTCCCGCGGCGCGGGCCGGCCACCACAACCGGGGAGTCTCGATCCACGACGGCCGCTCCCCGGTCCGCTGCGACGACATCTCCATCGAGTTCGACGATCGAGAGGCCGCCCGGAGCGAGGAGCGCCTCGTTTACCCGGTCGAGGCCGGCCGGCCGCTGAAGGTCGAGGTTCCGAGCAGCTCGGGTGCGAACGTCCGCGGAACCGACCGCAACGACTTCGAAGTCCTGGTCTGCAAGGCGGCCGAGACGCCCGAGGCCCTCGCCGCGATCACCGTATCGCGGACGGACGGCGCCCTGAGCGTCCACGGTCCCTCGGGTCAGGACTGGGTCGGATACCTGCTGATCTCGGCGCCGAGGACCGCGGCGATCGAAGTTTCGGCCACCAACGGCCCGCTCGCGCTCTCGGGCCTATCGGGGCGCGTCGTGGCGCGGTCGGAGAACGGTCCGATCTCGGTCCGCAACTCGGCGGGTGATCTCGATCTCTCGGCGCAGAACGGGCCCATCGACGTGCGCGGCGGCGGCGGGAAGATGAAGGTCTCGACGGAGAACGGACCCATCGGGGTCTCGCTCTCGGGAACGGAATGGAACGGAGCGGGCCTCGAGGGACACGCCGTGAACGGACCGATTCGTCTGGAGATCCCGTCGGGCTACCGGTCCGGGGCGGTCGTGGAGACGCTGGGGCGATCTCCCTTCCGCTGCCGCGGCGAGGGCTGCGACCGCGCGAAGCGTACCTGGGACGACGACCACAAGCGCATCGAAATCGGCGACGGGCCGGCCGTGGTGAAGCTCTCCTCGGAGAACGGTCCGGTGACCGTCGCCACGGGAAGCGGCGTGGATCGCGAGGACGACAACTAGCGAGCCGGCGTCGCCGCCGGCTTGCCGGCCTCTTCGAGAAACTGGAGGAGCGCGGCGCGTCCTCGATATCCCTCGAGCTTCGCGATCAGGGTTCCGTCCGGGGTCGCCGCGACGAGCGTCGGAAACCCGCTGATCTCGTAGCGCCGGACCATCTCCGCAACGTCGGGCGCATTGCGGCCGTCCTCGCGCACGCGGTCCACGATGCGCGCCGGAACGAAGGACTGGTTGACCTTCTCGGCGACGCCGGCGTCGTTCCAATCGCGGTCGAGCAGCTTGCAGGGTCCGCACCAGGCCGCGGTGAAGTCGTAGAGGATCGGGCGCCCGGCCGCCTGCGAGAGGGTGCGGGCCTTCTCGCGGGGCTCCCACCGCACCTGGCCGCCCTCTCCGGCACCGCGATCCATGACGCCCGTGACGATGCGAAACAGGGCCGCCGCGAGCAGGACCCAGAGCAGGACGGGCGAGAGCCGCGACTGCGAGCGCGGGGAAGGCGGGGACGGGTCAGTCGTGGCCATACGCGAACTCGCGGCGGCGAAAGACGAGCGCCGCGGCCAGAAGGAAGACCGTGATGGCGAGGGCCCATTGACCCACCGCTTCGGACATGCGGCGCTCGCCCGAGAAGATCGCTCCGAAATTCGGTTCGGGAAGGATGTTCTGCTTCAGGGCCAGGCCCAGGCGCGTCAGCCACTCCTTGTTGAGCCCCGCGCCGATGCTCGGAATGGCGGAAAGGAAGATCGTCAGGAGGAAATAGCCGAGCACGTCCCCCCAGCCCGGAAGAAACGTCGAGAAGAAGAGAAGGACCGCGGCGACGAGAACGCCGTCGAGAAATACGGCGGCGAATGCGCGGGCCAGCCCGGCCCACTGCAGCGGGGCGTGAGAGACGTGGAGCGCGGGCAGGACGGCGGTCGAGAACACGACCGCCAGCAGCGCGACGGCTGTGAGGAAGACGGCGTACGCCGAGAGGATCCCGAAGAACCGTCCCCAGAGATAGTCGGTGCGGGAAATCGGGCGGGCCAGGATCATCTGCAGGGCGCCGCTGGAAACGTCTTTCGAGACCGAGCCCGCCGCGAGCAGCAGCAGGGCCAGGAACCCGGAGCCGGGCGAAGGCTGCCCGGTGAACGCTCCGGGAAACGCGATCAGCAGCGCCATCACCGCCAGCGCGACGGCGACGATCGGGTTGTCGAACTTCTGGCGCAGAAAGCGCCGGACCATCTCGATCACGACGGCGGACCCTCGCGGAAGAGCTCCTCGAGCTCGGCCGTGGCGCGCACCTCCAGGACGGGGACGTCGGCCACCGCCAGCGTCTTCACGGCGCGGGAGATCCCCTCTTCGGAGCCGTCGGAGAGACGCAGCGCGCCGTCCCCCGACGGCTGGGTCGCGATTCCGGCGGCCGCGAGAATCGTCCGGGCCTCCTCGCTGCGTCCCGCGGGCACGCGAACGACACCGCGCTGGCGCGTGGCGGCCTCGCCGCGAAGGGTCTCGTCGCGCGACAGCTTTCCGCGATCGATGAAGACGACGCGGTCGCAGACGCGCTCGACCTCGGTGAGCTGGTGCGAGTTCAGCACGACCGTCGCTCCGCGCGCCCTGGCTTCGAGGATCCGGTCGCGGACGATCGCGACGCCGAGAGGATCGGTGCCCGATGCGGGCTCGTCTAAGAAGAGCAGGTCCGGGGAGCCGAGGGTGGCCTGCGCGACGCCGATCCGCTGCAGCATTCCGCGCGAGTACGTCTTCAGCTTCTTTCCCAGGACCGCGCCGTCCAGCCCCACCCGCGCGGCGGCGGCCGCCGTCTCCGCGGCCGTTTTCGAGGGGCTCCCGCCCGAGAGACGCCAGTGGTGCGCGAGGAAGGCCGACCCGGTCAGGTCGCGGTCGAATCCCAGCCGCTCGGGCATGTACCCGGTTCGCGACCGGATCCAGAGGTCGTCGACGGCGCGGCCGTCGATCGAGATCGTGCCGGAGTCGGGGCGGAGGAATCCCAGCAGGCACGACAGCAGGGTCGTCTTGCCCGCGCCGTTGGGGCCGATCAGCCCGAGGGTTTCGCCGCGGGCGACCCGGAGGTGCACACCGTCGAGAGCGCGGGTCCGGCCGCCCAGGCGGCCGTACGTCTTCGAGACGTTCTCGACTTCGATCACGAAGCGACCATGATACGGGACTTCCTTTTTCGGGAATATGGAATATCCTTCCGCGATTTCATAACGCGGTTTTCGCCTCGGACTCTCGAATGATCGAAGTTCAAAATCTGTCGAAACGGTATCCCACGCGCCTCGCGGTGGACGACGTCACCTTCTCCGTGCGCGAGGGTGAGATCGTCGGATTCCTGGGTCCCAACGGCGCCGGCAAGACGACGACGATGCGCGTCGTGACCGGGTTCCTGCCCCCGACGTCCGGGACCGCGCGCGTGGCGGGATATGACGTGGTCGCGCAGCCCGGACCGGCGCGCGCCGCGATCGGCTACCTGCCGGAATCCGCCGCGACCTACCCGGAGATGCGGGTCTCGGAGTACCTCGCGTTTCGCGCGCGCCTGGAAGGCGTGCCGGGAAGTCAGGTAAGGCCGCGCGTGGGCGAGGCGCTGGAGCGGTGCCTGCTGACGGAAGTCGCGCACCGCAAGATCGAGAATCTCTCGAAGGGTTTCCGGCAACGAACGGCCCTCGCGGCCGCGCTCGTGCACCGCCCGCCGGTCCTGGTGCTGGACGAGCCCACCATCGGCCTGGATCCCGTTCAGATCATCAAGATCCGCGAGACGATCCGCGAGCTCGGCAAGGACCGCGCCGTGCTTCTCTCGACGCACATCCTTCCCGAGGTCGAGGCCGTGTGCGACCGCGTGCTCATCATCGACCGCGGGCGGATCGTGGCCGAGGGCACGTCGTCGGATCTGCGCGCCAAGCTGGCCGGCACGCCGATCGTGCACGCGGCCTTCGCGGGCGCGGTTCCGGCGGCGGACGCGCTCGCGGCCCTCCCGGGGGTTGCGTCCGTCGCGGTCGAGGCCGACTCTTCCGAGACCCGCGCCCGGGTGACCTGCCTGCAGGGCAAGGACCCGCGCGAAGAGATCTTCCGGCTCGCGGTGGAGAAGGGCTGGGTGCTGCGCGAGCTGTCGCGCGAGGCGATGACGCTCGAAGACGTCTTCGTGCGGCTGACCCGCCACGACGAGGCGGCGGCCGGAAGCCCCCCGGAGCCGGCCGAAGCCGTCGAGCCGGCGGGCTCGACCGAGGAGCCGCAGTGAAGAAGCTTCTCGCCATCGTCGGCCGGGAGTGGCGCGCGTACTTCCTTTCGCCGCTCGGCTACGTGATCCTGGCCGCGTTCCTGTTGATGAACGGCTTCATCTTCACCGCCATCGTCAACTTCCTGTCGCGGCCGGACACGCCCAAGGGGCAGGCCCTGCCGCTGCTCTTCACGAACACCTATTTCTGGCTCTTCAACCTCTTCGTCGTCCCGATCATCGCGATGCGCCTCTTCGCCGAAGAGCGCAAGGCCGGAACGCTGGAGATCCTGCTGACCTCGCCCGTGTCCGAAGGCACCGTGGTCCTCGGCAAGTTCCTGGGGGCGCTCGGCTTCTATCTGACGCTGTGGCTGCCCACGCTCGTCTACGTCGCGATCCTCCGGGCGAACACGACGATCGACCTCGGGCCGGTGGCGTCGGCATACCTGGCCGTCGCGCTGCTCGGGGCGTACTTCCTTTCGGTCGGGACGTTCGCCTCGACCCTGACGAAAAACCAGATCATCGCGGCGATCTTCACGTTCGCGATGCTCATCCCGATCTTTTCGGGCGGCTTGATCGAGTCCATGGTCAACGATCCGGCCAAGCGCGAGGCGTTCGCCTACGTCAACCTGTGGGACCACATGGAGGACTTCGCCCGCGGCGTCGTGGACACGCGGCGGATCGTCTACTACATGTCGGCAACGGTGTTCTTCCTATTCCTGAGCATGGTCTCCATCTCGGCCAAGAAAGAGACGCCGTGAGCGTCCGGTCGGTCCGCGCCGGAACTTCGGCCGTCGGCGTTCTCCTCGCCGCCGCGTTGCTCATCGGCGCGAACTATCTGTCCTATCGCCATTGGAAGCGGTTCGACTGGACCAAGACCCAGATCTACTCGCTCTCCGAGCAGACCCGGAAGATCGTGGAAGGTCTCAAGGCTCCGGTCCGGGTGACGGTCTTCATGACCGGTGAGTCGCGGCTCTTCCAGCCCGTCAAGGAGCTGCTGTCCCGATACCAGCAGCTCTCGCCCAAGATCGAGGTCGAGTATCTCGATCCGCGGCGCAACATCGCGCGCGCCGAGCAGCTCGTCAAGGAATTCGGGATCCGCCAGAACACGATCGTCTTTCGCTCCGGCGACAAGAAGAAGTACGTCGAGGAGGACAAGCTCGCGGACTTCGACTATGCGGCCGCCGGGATGGGAATGGGCGCGCCGACCGTCAAGGCGTTCAAGGGCGAGGAGGCGTTCACGTCGGCGATCCTCGCGGTCACGGAGAACCGGCAGCCCAAGGTCTACTTCACCAAGGGACACGGCGAGGCCGCGCCCGACTCCGCCGAGAGAGGCCGCGGGTACGCCGAGGCCAAGCAGCTGCTCGAGCGCGACAACATGACCGTCGGCACGTGGGACAGCCTCGGCAAGGCTGACCTGCCGTCGGACGCCGACGTCGTCGTCGTGGCGGGCCCGCGCACCGCCTTTCTCGAGCCCGAGGCGGGCGCGCTGCAGAAGCACCTCTCGGCGGGCGGCCACGTGCTGCTCCTGCTCGACCCCGTTCTGCCGGGTCCCGGGTCGCCGCCGCCGGATCTCGGATTCCAGGCGATCATGGACGCCTACGGTCTGAAGCTCGGCGACGACATCGTCGTGGACCCATCCAACGCGCTTCCCATGGTCGGCGCGGAGACCGTTCTCGCCAACCGCTACGGCACGAACCCGATCGTTCGATCGCTCTCGTCCGAGGGCCTGCCGGTGATCTTCCCGCTCGTGCGCTCCGTGACGAAGGCGGAGAAGCCTCCGGAGGGGGTGTCGGAAGCGATGCTCGTGGAAACATCGCCCGACGGATGGGGAGAGACGAGCCTGAAGAATCTCGACGCCGGACTGAAGAAGGATCCCGGGGACACGCAGGGCCCGGTTTCGTTGGCGGTGGCCGTGGGTCCGGCCGACGAGAAGAAACCCGACGCCAAGACGCCGCGGGTTGTGGTCATCGGCAACTCGCGCTTCGCCACCAACGGCGCGCTCACCAACGGCGCCAACGGCATCTTCTTCGCCAACGCGATGCACTGGCTGGCGGGCAGCGAGAAGCAGATCGGAATCGCTCCCAAGGCGTTCGAGCAGGCGTCGATGACCCTTTCGGATTCCGATGTCCGCAAGATCGGCATCGCGGTCGTCCTGGGCCTTCCCGCCCTGGCCATGGCCATCGGCATCTTCGTCTGGTTCAAGCGCAGGGACTGAGGACGGGGTGTCGCCGAAGAAGCTGCTCCTTCTGACGGCCGTCGTCGCCGCGCTCTTCGCCTTCATCGTCCTCTTCGAGCGCAAGATGCCGTCGACGTCGGAGCAGCAGCGCAAAGGCGATCTCTACTGGGACCTGCCCCAGGAGCGCGTCACCCGCCTGACCCTGACGCGGGGCGACGAGATCCTCGAGTTCGAACGCGCCGAGGGCTCGCCCTGGCGCATGGTCAAGCCGGCCGCGTACCCCGCGGACGCCTTGGCGGTCAACGGCGTCGTCACGGAGCTCGCCGAGTTGAAGCGCGCCGGCGGCGATACGGCAGACGCGAAGCTGTCGGATTACGGCCTGGAGAAGCCGGCCGCGCGAGCGAGCCTCGTCTGGACGGAGGCCGACTCTCCGAAGGCGGCGAAGACGCGCACCCTCGACTTCGGTCTCGAAGTGCCGGGGACCGACATCGCCTCGGCGCGCGTCGAGGGAGAGGAGAAGGTGCTCTTCATCCCGAGCGCGGTGGTGACTTCCGTGCGCAAGCCCGTCGACGACTTCCGCAGCAAGGAGGTCTTCGGCGGCTCCTCCTCGGACGTGACGCGTCTCGAGGTTCTCCGCGGGCGGGGCAAGCTGGTTCTCTCGCGCAAGGAGGGTGCATGGTGGCTCTCCGAGCCTTTCGCCGACCTCGCCGACTCCACGGAGGCCGACCGGCTGGTCAACCAGCTGACGTCGCTGCGCGTCGGAGAGTTCGTGCACGGCTCGGACGATCTGGGCGCCCTGTCTCTGAATCCGCCGCTCTACCATGTGACCGTCACGGGGGAAAAGGGCGCGGTCACGTCGCTGGACTTCGGCGCGACACGCTCGGACGGAAACTCGATCTACGCTCTGCGGAACGGCCAGGTGCTGACGGTCGATCGCGAGATCGTGGACGAGCTCTCCAAGGAGGCGGAGCCCTTCCGCAGCACCCTCCTGGTCGCGTTCGACCGCGGCGAAGCCACGGCGGTCGAGGGACGGTTCGGCGAAACGCGCCGGGCGCTCGCGCGCGAGAAGGACGGCTGGGTGTCGGCGGGGCATCCGGTCCTCGCTCCCGCGGTGGACGACCTGCTGTCGGCGCTGCTGGCCTTGAAGAGCAAGGCTTTCCTGGATGCGGCGGAGGCCGCGAACCTCGAGAAGCCGGTCGCGGAGATTACGGTCCGGCGCAAGGACGGGCCTCCCTGGACCCTGTCGTTCTCGCCGCACGCGGGCACGATGGCCGCGAAGGTCAGCGGCCGTCCGGGAGGGTTCGTGCTCGACCGCGATGCGGTGGACAAGCTCTCGACCGCGTTCGAGAAAGCCCTCGCGCCACCGCCGACGGCGAGCCCGACGGGCGTTCCGAAGAAATCATAAGGCGGCAACGCCGCCCGCCGGCTACCGCCGCCGCCCTGTCAGGTGCGGCGCCTTCTTGTCGGCCTCGGCCTCGAGCTCGGCGATTCGCTTCTGGCGCTTGGCTTCCTTGTCGTCGGCGGCCTTGGTCTTCTTCTCCTTGGCCTTGGAGAACTTCGTGGAGAGGGAGAAGAGAAACGATTTGCCCTTGGGAGTCTTGGCGCGCCGCGCCGTCGAGCCCCAGAACTTCGTCTTCTTGAAGTTGGCCTCGCTGAAGTCGGAGTTGGCCAGATCCGAGCCCGAGATGTCGGCCCCCGAGAAGTCGGCGCCCATCGCCCGCGCGAACCGGAAGTCGGCGTCCTTCAGGGCGGCGCCCTGGAAGTTGGCGCCGATGAGCAGACTGCCCGAGAGGTCGGCCTCGAACCCGCGGGCTCCCGAGAAGTCCGCCCGTTTGAGGTTGGCCAGCCGGAAGTTACCGAGCGAGAGGTCGGCCCGCGAGAAGTTCACGCCCTCGGCCTGCGCCTCGCCGAGGTCCGCGCCGGAAAAACTCGCCGCGACGAACGAGTACGGCTTCAGGTTCGCCCGCCTCAGGACCGCCTTGGAAAGGTCCGCTCCCTGAAAGCTGGCCTTCTCGAAGCGCGCCGAGCGAAGGTCGACCTCCGTCAGCTTGGCCTCGGAGAAGCTGACGTCGACCCCGCCCGCATCGAGGAAGACCGCCCGGCGCAGGTCGGCCTTGCGCAGCTTGGCCCGGTCGAAGCCCGCGGAGGTGAAGTTCGCCTCGACCGCCGACGCGAGCTCGAGGTCCGCGTCGGGAAACTCCGCGCGCTCGCAGTCGGCGGCGTTGAGCGACATCTGGCGGAGGATCGCTCCGGCGAAGTTCGCGCGCCGCAAGTCCGCGCCGGAAAGGTCGGCGGTCTTGAGGTTGGCGCCGGTGAAGTTGGCGTTGGGGAATGAGCCCCGCACGGCCGCCACGCCCTCGAAGATCGCTCGCGAAAGGTCGGCCCCGTCGAATTGCGCGTTGGCCATCTTCACACCGCGGAAGTTGACGTCGCGCAGGATGGCCCCCGCGAGGTTCGCTCCGGTGAGATCGGCGCCGTCCAGACGTGTGAAGGACAGGTCGGCGCCGGCCAGGTCCGCGCCGACCAGAGAGCAGCTCTGAAGCGTGGCCGAGCGCAGACGCGCTCCCGCCAGGAACACCTTCGAGAAGTCCAGGAAGTCCAGCGCGCAATGCTCGAAGATCGCTCCCGGAGCCGAGGCTCCCTCGAATCGGGCGTTGCGCAGCGCGGCGCGCGAAAAGTCGGTGCCCGCGAGGGTTGCCTTCGTCAGGTCGGCCCGCGTCAGGTCGGCGCGCTTCAGATCCTTTCCGGAGAGGTCCGCGCCGGACAGCGCCCCTCCGGTCAGGTCCGGCGTCACGTTGACGTTCTTCGTGCGCCAGTCGTTCCAGTCGGGGGACAGCAGGAGCCGCAAATGCTCGGGATTGGCCATGTGCGGCCATTGTAACCGGCCCTGCCAGTGAGGCTTGTTACAATCCCTGCGTGAGTACCACCGCGCCGGCGCCCGTCGCCGCGCCCTCGAAGGCGATGGAGCGCATCCGCAAGGCGCTGCTGGGCGGCCATCCCCTTCTCTACGTGCTGACCTGGGAAGAGACGCGCGTGGAGCGGCTCGCGCAACATCTGGCCAAGACGTTTTACGGCGCGCCGTCTCCGTACGGTGTGTGGTCGGTCGTCGACGGCCTGATCGTGGATGGGATCCCGGTTCCCGAGACGCAGGATCCGGTCCGCGCGCTCGAGGCGATCCTGGCGGCGCAGGGCAGGGGCTTCTACCTGCTGAAGGACTTTCCGACGGGCGCCGAGGGACGGCCCGACATCGTCCGGCGGATCCGAGACCTCTACCGCGCGTTGAAGGATCGGGGGCGGCACGTCCTCTTCGTCTCGCCGCGGCTCACCATCCCGGAGGAGGCGAAGAAGGAGATCTACGTCGTCGAGTACGAGCTGCCCGACGACAACGAGATCGGCAAGCTCCTCGACGGCCACCTGAAGAAGCGCCTCGGGATCGACATCGGCGAGGCCGCGATGCGCCGCCTCTCGCTGGCCATGCGGGGTCTGACGGCCGACGAGGTCGGCCATCTCGTTTCGAAGGTCTTCGGGAGCCGGAAGACGTTCGACGAGGCGGCGTTCCTCGAGGTCCTCTCCGAGAAGGAGCAGATGTCGCGCAAGGAGGGTGTCCTCGAGTTCGTCCCTCCGCGCTTCTCGCTCGACGACGTCGGGGGCTACGCGATTCTGAAAGCGTGGCTCGAGAAGCGCCGGCAGCTCTTTTCCAAGGACGCGCTGGACGCGGGTATTCCGATCCCCAAGGGTATCCTGCTGATGGGCATCTCGGGCTGCGGCAAGAGCCTCTGCGTCAAGACGATCTCGGCGCTCTGGAATCTCCCGCTCTTCCGCCTCGACATGAACGCGGTCTTCGGCACGGACAACCCCGAGATGACGTTCCTGAGGGCGCTCCGGGCCGTCGAAGCGGTCTCGCCCGCGGTGCTCTGGATCGACGAAATCGAGATGGGCGTGGGCGGATACCGCGAGGGGCAGGACGCGTCGATGTCCCGGATCTTCTCGGGCTTCCTGACCTGGATGCAGGAGAAGGCCGCCCTCGTCTTCGTGGCCGCGACGGCGAACCGGATCCACCTTCTCCCCGCCGAGATCATCCGGAAGGGGCGATTCGACCAGGTCTTCTTCGTGGACCTGCCCAACGAGGAGGAACGCAAGCAGATCTTCGCGATCCACCTCAAGAAGAACCGCTGCGAGGTCGGGAAGTTCGACCTCGTGTTCCTCTCCAAGGCCACGATGGGCTGGAACGGCGCCGAGATCGAGCAGGCCGTCGTATCGGCGGTCGTCGACGCTTATGCCGAGAAGCGCGAGCTCAGCGAGGACGACATGTACCGCATGATCTCGGCGACCGTCCCGCTGGCCGTCACCATGGAAGAGCAGATCAAGCAGATCCGCAGCTGGGCGCACGAGCGGGCGCTCAACGCTTCGCAGAATTAGGCTCTGAAGAAACTCCTTCTCCTTCTCGTGGCCGCCGGCGGCGCGGCCTTCGCCTACCGGGAGATCGTCCTCCGGGCTCCCGACCGCGTCCTCGATCGCTTCCTCGACGCGTGGGCGCGCGAGGACACGCCCGCCGCGGCTGCGCTGACCGAGGGTGAGTCCGCGAAGAAGGCCGTGGAGTCGAAGATCCTGCGCGGTGTGTTGAAGGCGCCTATGGAGGCCTACCGGGGCGAGCGCGTCGCGATCGAAGGCCGCGAATCCGTTTCGACCGGCGAGGTCACGCTGACGGCGAAGCAGGTCGTCTTCTTCGATCCGCCCGGCATCACGAGCGGGATCGGCGGCGCGGCGGCCGGCTCTTTCCGACAGGTCGTGCGGCTGAAGAAGACGCCCGGGGGCTGGCGCGTCGTGGCGTTCGAGCCGACGTTTCTCGAGGTGGTGCCGACGCGACCGCGGTAGCTCGACGAGTTCGGGATCCCTCGGGCCGTTGGCCCTCGGGATGACCGCAGCGAGCGCCCGGCGCCGCTGCGGTCAATTCCTCCGGGGATCCAGCTCCTTGGCTCGATAGGGCGCCAGGAACTCCATTCGTCCCTTCCACTCGAGCATCCGGCCCACCAGAGTCTCGAACCGCGATTCGAGCGAATCCGTTTCGAGGAGATTCTGGAGCTCCGGCGGAGCGTAGCGCAGGCGCAAAGCGATCTCGGAGGCCAGGCGTTCGGCGGACAGCTCGTCGAGCGGCAGCGGCGGCAGCTCCAGGTCGCGAGCCACCTCGCCAAAGAGGGCCGTCGCGGCGGCGAGCACGCGCGTCTGCTGGTCGAGATCCGCGAACGGGACCGAACGGATCTCCTCGACGCGCGCGACGCGGTAGGGCGAGGCCGGGGACTCTTCGACGACGCGGTAGCGGAAGCGGCCCTCCAGAACGATGTTGTACCGGCCGTCGTCAAGCCGCTCGGAGTCGACGATCTCGCCGGCGCCTCCGATGGAATAGATGCTCGGATCCTCGTCGGCCGCTTCCCAGCCGGGCTTCAACATCGCCATCCCGATCGTGCGGTCCCCGGCCAGCGCGTCGGCGACCATCGCGCGGTATCGGGCCTCGAAGATGTGCAGGGGAAGCGTCGTGCCCGGCAGCAGCACGACTCCGGGCAGCGGGAACAGCGGGATGCGTCGGGTCACGGCTTTCCGGCGTTGGCGGCGGGGGGAGGGGAGGCTTGCTGCGACAGGACGACGACGTACGCCACGGTCTGGCGGATCTCCTCGTCCGTGAGTTTACCTTCGAACTTCGGCATCGGATCGTGGCCGTGACGGATCTGCGCCTCGATCGCGGCCGGGCTTCCGTCCGAGCGCCAGATGCCGTCGATCAGATTCGCGTGCGGGAAGTGCCCGGCGACGATCGTCTTTCCGTCGCCGTTGGTGTTGTGGCACGAGGCGCACTTGCGCTCGAAGATGCGGCGGCCCGCGGCCACATCGCGGTCGGCGGCGGTTCCTTCGGGAAGAGGCTGCTGGCGGCATGCGGCGGCGCCGAGGAGGAGAAGCGCGGCGAGGCCGGCTCTGCGCACGCGGGGCAGTCTAGCGCACGCGTTTTCGGCGAGTGGAGCTCTTGACCCAACGTTCATTTGGACCGCGGAGGACGCCATGCTAAGGTTCCCTGCCTTCATGGCCGAGCGCAAGGACCGGGTGATGGAAAATGTCCCCGGCAAGTACTACGTGGACTCGCAGTGCATCGACTGCGACGTCTGCCGCGTTACGGCTCCCGGCAACTTCCAGCGCAGCGAAGACCGGGGATACTCCTACGTCTCTCGCCAGCCCGAATCTTCCGAAGAAGAGGCGCAGTGCCAGGAGGCCAAGGATTCGTGTCCGGTGGAGGCGATCGGGACCGACGGGGAATGAGAAGTCCGGCGTCCCAAGTCTCAAGTCCCAAGTCAGACCTGGGACCTGGGACTACGTTGAGCCCAGGCCTCGAAAATACTCGATCGTTTTTCTCAGACCGTCCTCGAGTTTCACCTTCGGTTCCCAGCCCAGCAGCGTGCTGCGCCTTGCGTGATGTCGGGCTGGCGCACCTTCGGATCGTCGACGGGCAGCGGCTTGAAGACGATCTCGCTCCGGGCTCCGGTCAGCGTCCGAATGGTCCGTGCGAACTCGAGCACGGAGAGCTCGGCCGGGTTGCCGATGTTGACCGGGTCCGCGATGTCGCGACAGCAGCAGCCGATAGATCCCCTCGATCAGGTCGGAGACGTAGCAGAACGAGCGCGTCTGCGATCCGTCGCCGAAGACGGTCATCGGCTCGCCGGCGAGGGCCTGCCCGATCAACGCGGGCACGACCCGCCCGTCGCGCGGGCCGCATCCGCGGCCGTAGGTGTTGAAGATCCGCACGATGCGCGTGTCACGCCGTGCGCGCGGTGGTAGGCCATCGTCATCGCTTCGGCGAAGCGCTTGGCCTCGTCGTAGACGCCGCGCGGTCCGATCGGGTTGACGTTGCCCCAGTAGGTCTCGGGCTGCGGATGCACCAGCGGGATCGCCGTAGACCTCCGAGGTCGAGGCGAGCAGGAAGCGGGCGTTCTTGGCCTTGGCCAGGCCCAGGGCGTTGTGCGTGCCGAGCGAGCCGACCTTCAGCGTCTGGATCGGCAGCTCCAGGTAGTCGATGGGCGAGGCCGGCGAGGCGAAGTGCAGGACGGCGTCGACGCGGCCCGTCGACGTAGATGACTCGCGTGACGTCGTGCCGCACGAAGCGGAAGCGCTTCTCCTCCTGCGAGGTGCGCGATGTTGCGCGTGTTGCCCGGTGAGGAGGTTGTCCATCGCGACGACCTCGTGGCCCTCCGCGAGGAGCCGGTCGCAGAGGTGGCTGCCGAGGAAGCCGGCGCCGCCGGTGACGACCAGAATGCGCATTCGCTCATGCCGTCAGCCTCGGCCCACGCCCGACGTATTGCCAGCCGGCCCGCCGCATCTCGGCAGGCTCGTAGACGTTGCGCAGGTCGATCATCGATCGTCGAGCGCAGGGCTGCCGCCGAGCCGCGCGAGATCCAGCGCCCGGAACGCGTTCCACTCGGTCGCGAGCACGAGAAGTCGGCGCCCGTCGGCGCAGTCGTAGGCGTCCTTCGCGTACTGGACGTCGGGGTACATGGCGCGCGCGTTCGTCCATCGCCGCGGGATCGAAGGCCCGCACGGTCACGCCCGCCTTCAGCAGGTCCTCGACCACGGCGAGCGCCGGCGACTCGCGGATGTCGTCGGTCTCGGGCTTGAAGGAGAGGCCGAGGACGGCGGCCGTCTTGCCGGCGAGAGGCCGGCCAGCGCCGCGATCTTATCGATCATCCGGCGCCTTGGTCTCCTCGTTGACCTGGATCGTCGGCCTCGATGATGCGGAACGGATAGCCGTGCTGCCGGGCGATGTCCGCCACGGCGGACGTGTCCTTGGGGAAGCAGGAGCCGCCGAACCCCGGGCCGGGGTGGAGGAACTTCGGTCCGATCCGCTTGTCGAGGCCCATGCCGCTTGCGCGACGGCGTGGACGTCGGCGCCCATCAGCTCGCAGAGCCGCGCGATCTCGTTGATGAACGAGATCTTCATCGCCAGGAAGCCGTTGGAGGCGTACTTGATCAGCTCCGCCGACGCGACGTCGGTGATCACGAACGGCGTGTCGAGCAGATACAGGGGGCTGTAGATCTCCTTCATGACCTCGACGGCGCGCGGGTCGCTCGCGCCGATGACGACGCGGTCGGGGCGCAGGAAATCCGAGATGGCCGAGCCCTCGCGCAGGAACTCGGGGTTCGAAACGACCGAGAATCGTGGCGGCCGTTCTTCTCCGCGATGATCTGCTCGATCATCGTCCCGTGCCGGTCGGCACCGTGGACTTGGTCACGACGACCTTGTAGCCGTTCATGTGCTGGGCGATCGACTCGGCCACCTGGCGCACGAAGGTCAGGTCGGGCGAACCGTCGGGCTTCGGCGGCGTGCCCACCGCGATGAAGACGGCGAGGGCTTCCTCGATGCCGGCCTTCAGGTCGGTCGTGAAGTGCAGGCGGCCGGCGCGCTCGTTGCGCGCGACGACCTCCTCGAGGCCGGGCTCGTAGATCGGGATGTCGCCTCGCTGGAGGATGCCGATCTTCGCGGCGTCCTTGTCGACGCAGACGACGTTCATTCCGAAGTCGGCGAGGCAGGCGCCCGTGACGAGGCCGACGTAGCCCGTGCCGACCATGCAGATGTTCATACGGCCCGTTCGCTCTCCTGAGGCGTGGCGGTGCCAGTACCACCGATCGCCTCAATCCTTCCTCCAGCGGCACTCTCGCTCGGAACCCCAGGATGCGCTCCGCCTTTTCGGTCGTCGGCGTAGGTCACCGGCACGTCGCCCGGCTGGTCGGGGCGCCGGTCCAGGCGCGCGGCTCCTCCCCGTGACCTTCTCGAGGAGCCGCACCAGGTCGGCCAGCGTCACGGGCCGTCGCGCCGCCCAGATTGACGATCTCGAAACCGGGCGCGAGGTCGAGGGCGGCCACGACGCCGTCGACGATGTCGTCGATGTAGGTGTAGTCGCGGCGCGAGCTGCCGTCGCCGTAGAACGGAATCGCCGGCCTGCTTCCAGGCGTCGGATGAAGCTGCGCGATGGCCATCTCCGGGTCGCTGCCTCGGGCCGTAGACGGTGAAGAAGCGCAGGCACACCGACGGCAGGCCGTAGAGGTGGTGGGAGTTGAACACCTGCAGCTCGCCGGTCGCGCTTGGTCGTCGGCGTAGGGCGAGATCGGCCGGTCCACGGGATCGTCCTCGGCGAAGGGCAGCCTCTCGTTGATCCCGTAGACCGACGAGGAGGAGGCGAAGAGGAAGCGCGGCTTGCCATGCGCGATCGCCGCCTCCAGCAGGTGGAGGGTGCCGACGCAGTTGACTTCCTCGTAGAGCACCGGCTCGGCGAGCGAGGGGCGCACGCCGGCCCGGGCCGCCAGATGCACGACGGCGTCGAACTTCTCCTCGGCGAAGACGCGCAGGACAAGGCCGCGGTCGCGGATGTCGCCCTCCACCAGCCGGTAGGCCGGGTTCCCCGGTGCGGCGCGACGTTGGCGCGTTTGACGGCCGGGTCGTAGAAATCGTTGAAGTCGTCGAGGACGACGACGCGGTCCCCCCGCCGGAGCCGCCGGTCCGCCAGATGCGAGCCGATGAACCCGGCCCCGCCCGTGATCAGGATCTTCACGGGTGCTACGGCGTCGCGGTGGCCAGAGGCGTGGCCGTCAGGGCGCGCTGGGCGTCGTTGTATTCCTTCTTGATGCCGGCCTTCTGGCGATCCTTGATGAGCCAGCGCAGCAACGCGGATTCGTTGACGCCCACGACGAGCCGGTTCGCGGCGTCGAAGATCGCGGGATCGTTGATGAGCTTTCCGGCAGTCCCGTCGCCTTCGTCGAGCTTGCGGCTGATCGAATCCAGGTGCGCGGAGAAGCTCCGGAGGTTCTCCGTGAACTCCTTGCCGAAACGCGGATCGTTGAGCAGGAGCGGGATCGCGCCGTTGCCTTTCTGCAGATTCTCTGTGATGCGGGTCAGGTTCGAGGCGGCCGTGGTCAGGTTGTCCACCAGCTCGTAGACCTTCTTCTTGCCTTCCGGGTCGGAGAGTAGCGCGGGAATGGCGCCGTTGCCTGAGCGAACACCCTCGTCGATCTTCGCGACCAGCGACTGAATCGAATGGAGCGCGCCGGCCAGCGAGTCTCCGGCTTCCTTCCCGTACTTCTCGTCGACGAGGATGCGTCCCGCCAGGCCCTTTCCGTTCTCGACCTTCTTCAGGATCCCGTTCAAGGAGTGCAGAGCGTCGTTGAAGCTGTTGCCCAGCTGCCGGCTCTCCTCGCTGTTGGAGGTCAGCGAGCCGAGCAGGCCTTCGCCCTTCTCGGTCCGGCCCAGAATCGCCTTGAGGGACTTGGCGATCGCCGAGAGGTCCGTCAGGAGGTCGCCGCTGCCCTCGAGGAGCTTCTCGATGCCCGCGCCCGGCGCCGGGGGGATCTCTCCGCCGATCGGGACCTCGGGCTCCTGCGCCGTGCCGCCGGCGAGCTCGATGTACTTGTCGCCGAGCAGACCGCGCGTCTTGATCGAAGCGCGCGTCCCCTTGCGGAGCATCGGCCCGGCCCGGCGCACGACGTCGTAGTTGACGCGCACGGTGCGATCGGCGGGGTCTCCGGAGAGGTTGACCTCCATGACGTTGCCGACGACGACGCCGTTCAACGTCACGACGTTGCCCGGGACGAGTCCGGCCGCCGACTCGAAGTGCGTCGAGTACGGAAACTTCTTTCGGAAGAGGTTGGCCCGCTGCCCCACCATGAAGATCCCGATCATCGTCACGGCCAGCGCGATGACGACGACGAGACCCACGCGGAACCGCCGGCTGACGGCCTGCTCTCCCACCATTCGCTCTAGACCTCCTTCACGGCCTGGTACGTCCCGGTGCCGCAGGGGAATCCCATCGACCGGAAATACTCCATCAGGACCGGGTGGCCGCCGCGGGCCGCCTCGTCGAAGGTGCCGACGAACTGGAATCGACCCTGGTGCAGGAAGGCGAGGCGATCGGCCACCGTCCGCGCGGCCACGATGTCGTGGGTGACGACGACCGAGGTCGTCCGCAAGCGCACGTTCAAGTCCACGATCAGCTGCGCGATTTTCTCCGAAGACAGCGGATCCAGACCCGTCGTCGGCTCGTCGTAGAGGATGATTTCCGGATCCAGAGCGATCGAACGAGCCAGCGCCACGCGCTTGCGCATGCCGCCGGAGAGCTCGGACGGCATCTTTCTCTGAATGCCGGGCAGCCCGACCATCGTCAGCTTCTCGGAGACCAGCGACGCGATCTCCTCGGGTCCCTTGTCGGTGTGCTCCCGGATGGGGAACCCGACATTCTCCTCGACGTTCATCGAGTCGAAGAGCGCGCCGCCCTGGAAGAGCATCGTGATCCGCCGCCGGACCGGGGCGAGTTGTTCCTCGGTCAGACCGACGACCGACTCTCCGAACACCCGGACGTCGCCCTCGTCGGGTTGCGTGAGGCCGTTGATGTGCCGCAGCGTGACGCTCTTGCCGGTCCCGGAGGGACCCAGCACGCAGAGGACCTCGCCCCGCCGGATCTTCAGGTTCACGCCGGCCAGCACGTCGCGCCCGCTGTAGCGCTTCCAGGTGTGGTCGAACTCGACGATCACCTCGCCCTGGGGCCGGGCGGCCGGCGAACGGTCGGCGGCGGGTGCGGTCGCGCTCATCAGATCGCCAGGAAGAGCTTCGTCAGGAAGAAGTCGGAAATCAGGACGCAGATCGAGGCCAGAACGACGGTGCGCGTCGTGGCCTGGCCCACGGCCGCCGCGCCCCCCTCCACCTGCAATCCGTTGTAACAGCCGACGATCGCGATCTCGAGGCCGAAGAAGACCGTCTTGGCCAGTCCGCTGCCGATGTCCGAGATCGCGAGCTGCTGCCAGATGCTGGTGATGTAGTCCTGCGCGGTCATCTGGAGCTCGATGACCGCGATTCCGAGGCCGCCCAGGATTCCGAGCACGTCGGCGATCGCCGTCAGCACCGGCATCATGATGATGGTGGCCAGGACCCGGGGAACCACGAGCCGGCGCACCGGCGAGATCGCCATCGACCGCAGCGCGTCGACCTGCTCGGTCACGGTCATCGAGCCGAGCTCGGCCGTGATGCCCGAGCCCACGCGGCCGCCGACCATCAGCGCCGTGAGCACGGGCCCCAGCTCGCGAACGAGGGAGAGCGACACGACCCGGCCGACGAACATCTTTCCGCCAAACGCCTCCAGGGAGTACGCCGTCTGCAGCGCCAGCACCATCCCGGTGAAGAGGGCCGTGATGCCCGTGATGGACAGGGACTTGACGCCCAGCTCGTCCATCTCGCGAACGACTTCGTTGGAGTAGAACGGCCGGGTCACGCTGGCGACCGCGGTCTGGACCACGAGCTGCGCGAGGCCGCCGACATACTCGAGGGTCTGCTGTCCCTTGCGGCCGAAGCGGTCGACGAACCGCAGCCAGCGCAGGTTCCGATAGAAGATCGCCGTCGCCGACGGCTGGGGTACGGGTTGCGTCATGAGAGCGGGCCATTCTACGCCGGGGGTTCCTCTCGTGTAAACGCCGGGCGCATCGAGAGTTGTCGCTCTGCTAGCATCCCGGGCCGTGCGATTCCTGCGCTCCCTCGGCCGTGGGCCGTCATCGTCGGAGCGACGATCGTTCTGGGGATCCCCGCGATCCCGCTTTCCTTCGTGTCGCCGCGCGGGGAGTGGGCGCTGAAGATCGGACGTCTCTGGTCGCGGATCATCCTTGGCGCGTCGGGCGTGCGCGTGCGCGTGCTCCACGCCGACCGGCTGCCGAACACGGGCAGCTACGTCGTGGCTCCGAATCACGAGAGCTTTTACGACATCCTGGTGCTCTTCGCCACGGTGCCCCTCTCTGCGGTTCCTCGCCAAGCGCAACCTCTTCCGGCTCCCGATCATGGGATGGGCGATCGCGGCCGCGGGCTTCGTGCCGGTGGACCGGGGCGATCGCGGGAGAAGCACCGCGACGATCGACACGGCCCTGCGGCGGCTGGCCGTCGGGCGCTCGCTCATCGTGTTCCCCGAAGAGACGCGCACGCGCACCGGAGAGCTCCTTCCGTTCAAGGCCGGAGCGGCGCTGCTCGCGATCCACGCCGGGCTTGCGATCCTGCCCCTGGGACTCGCCGGAACGTTCCGCATTCTCAAGCGCGGCGGCTTCACGATCACCCCGTCGGAGGTCGCCGTCGCCGTCGGCGATCCGATCGACGTGAGCGGATTGACCGCGAAGGACCGCGCGGCGGTGACGCAGCGACTGCGCGAGACCGTGGCGTCCCTGCGCGAGGAGGCGCAGGCGGCCGTGGCATACAATCCCGAGACGGAGGCGCAATGACGGCGACCGCGGAGCTGACGGAAGAAAAAGTCCTCGATGTCCTGAAAACCGTGCGGTTTCCCGGGCTCTCGCGCGACATCGTGTCCTTCGGGTTCGTCAAGGACCTCACCGTCGGGGGAGGCAACGTCGCCTTCCGCCTCGAGATCACGACCGAATCGCCGAAGGCGGCGGAAGAGATCCGGCGCGACGCCACCGAGAAGCTCCGCTCCCTGCCCGGGGTTTCGGCCGTCACCATCCGACTGGACGTGAAGCCGCCCTCCGCGGGCGCCGTCCCCGGGGAGCTCCGGCTCCGTCGGCCGCCGGCGGCATCCTGACTGACGTCCGGTTCAAGATCGCCGTCGCGTCGGGCAAGGGCGGCGTGGGCAAGTCCACCGTTGCCGTCAACCTGGCCTGGCCCTCGAGCGCCGCGGCCACTCGCGTCGGGCTGATGGACTCCGACATCTACGGCCCGTCGTGCCGCTGATGATGGGCATCGACGGGAGGCCCTCGTCAGTCGACGGCGAATCAGCTCGTTCCGATCGAGCGTTACGGCGTGAAGGTCATGTCGCTGGGCTTCCTGATGGACGGGATCAGCCGGTCATCTGGCGCGGCCCGATGGTCATGAAGGCCGTCGAGCAGTTCCTGCAGGACGTGGACTGGGGCGCGCTCGACTTCCTGATCGTGGACCTGCCGCCGGGCACCGGCGACGCGCAGCTGACGCTGACGCAGAGATCCAGCTTTCCGGCGCGCGTCATCGTCACCACGCCGCAGGACGTCTCGCTCATCGACGCCCGCAAGGGCCTGGCGATGTTCCAGAAGGTCAACGTGCCGGTGCTCGGCATCGTCGAGAACATGTCCTACTTCATCTGCCCGGGTTGCGGCCGCCGCGAGGAGATCTTCAAGCACGGAGGCGGCGAGCGCACCGCGCGCCAGCTCCACGTGCCCTTCCTGGGAGAGATCCCCCTGGATCCGAAAGTCGCCGTGGGCGGCGACGCCGGCCAGCCCATCGTCGCGGGAGAGCCGAAGTCGGCGGTGACGGAGGCCTACCTCTCGATCGCCGACGCTGTGTCCCGCGCCGTCGGAGCCTGACGCCGGGAACGCCATGGCGGCCTCGATCGAACTGACCAAGGCGGACATCACGGGGCCTCGGTCGACGCGATCGTCAACGCGGCCAACGAAGCGTTGCAGCTGGGCTCCGGCGTCGCCGGCGCGATCCGCCTGCGCGGGGGTCCCTCGATCCAGGAGGAGTGCGACCGGATCGGGACGTGCGAGGTCGGGCAGGCGGTCGTGACGAAGGGGGGCAACCTTCGAGCCAAATGGGTGATTCACGCCGTCGGGCCGGTGTGGAAGGGCGGCTCGTACGGCGAGGAGATGCTCCTTGCCTCGGCCGTGCTCCAGGCGCTGCGCCGCGCCGAGGACATCGGCGCGACGTCGGTCGCCGTGCCGGCGCTGTCCACCGGCGTCTTCGGCTTCCCGCTCGCGCAGGCCGCCGAGATCTCGATGGCCGCGGCGAAGTCGTTCGCGCCGGACGCGGAGTACGTCAAGCGCATCTTCTTCTGCCTCTACGACGACGAGGCGTACCGGGCCTTCGAGGCCGCGCTCGGCGGAGCCGCGACCGCGTGATTTCTCGCCGGTGAGCTTCGTTTCCCCGGCCGTGGTCCTTCTCGCGGTCGTCTTCGCGTCGGCGATTCCATCGGCCGCCGACCTTCCGCGCCTTCAGGCCGACAAGAACGTCGGCCTGGCCGCCCTCGAGCAGGGAGATCCGGTCGAGGCCGCGGGCCGCTTCGAGGCCGTCCGCAGGCTCGCGCCCGAGGAGCCGTTGGGCTGGGCGGACGGCGGCGTCGCGGCGCTGCGCCAGAAGAAAATGGAAGAGGCCGCCACGCTGCTCGCGCGCGCGCGGACGCTCGCTCCGGACGATCCCCGCGTGCTCGCCCTCGAGGCGACGCGGCTCGAGCTCGCGGGCGATGCCGCGGGGGCGATTGCGGCCTTCGAGAAGGCCGGCGCCATCCCGCCGGGAGACGTCCGCTCGCTCTGGAGCGCGGCGCGCCTGTCGTCGGCTCCGGGAGACGCGGGCCGCGCCCGCGCGATGCGGAATCTCGAAGCCGCGTTGTCGCTCGCGCCGGCCAACCTGTTTCTCCTGGCGCGCGTCAACGAGATCGCCCGGGCGCAGGGCGACGCGGCGCGGGCCGCCGAGGCGCTGGATCGGATTTCGCGGCTGACGGCCGGAGATCCGAAGCTCGATGAGGCGCTCGCGCAGGCGAAGGCGGCGCAGCAAAGCGGCGACGCGAAAACGGCCGGCCTGAAAGCCACGGTCGTCGAGAACCTCCTGAAGGCGACGCCGCGGTACCAGCAGGCCCGGCGCGACGTCGAGCCCGGTGTGGTCGGCCTGCCGCTGGAGACGTGGACCCCGGCCCTCGAGGCGGCCATGCGGGCGCGGATGTCGAGGGGCGTCGACGTCCGGTTCGCGCCTCTGCCCGCGGCAGCCCTTGCGTCCGTATCCGGCGCCGCGGTCGTCCGCGCCGCTGGCAAGGAGGCGCGCGACCTGGCGTTCGCGGGCCCGGCCGGTGTGCGCGTCGCGACGGCGAAGGGAAAGGTCTTTCGCGCGGGAAGCGCGATCCCTGGATCGACGGCGGCCGACCTCGTCGTGGCCGACGTGACGAACTCGGGCGACCCCGATCTCGTCACGCCGGGCGCGCTGTGGGTGCGCGACGGAGACGTCGTATCGCAAGGTCGCGCTGCCCGCCGGAGAGAAGGTTGCCGTATTCGACGTGGACGCGGACGGCGATCTCGATCTCTACATCTCCCTCTTCCGGCGACCATCTGATGCGCAACAACCTGGACGGCACCTGGACCGACATCACCGAGGCGTCCGGACTGCCGAAGGGAATCGCTTCGCGCTCCGCCGTCACGGCCGACGTGGACCGGGACGGCGACGTGGACCTTCTGTTGCTGACGGCGGGCCGGGGCTTCGCGCTCTACGACAACCTGCGCGGAGGGCGGCCTGGCGCTGCGCGAGGCGGGGCTTCCCAAGACCGGCAGCCCGAACGCCGCGGCGTTCGGCGATCTCGACGGCGACGGACGTGTCGATCTCGTCTGGGCGGAGGGAGGCCGGGCGTTTCGCGCGCTCAACCGGGGTGACGGAACGTTCGGGCCGCCGAAGGAGATCGGGCCGGGAGAGGCGCCGCTGCTCTTCGACTACGACAACGACGGCGCGCTCGACCTCTTCCTCGCCAATCCGCGCGACGCCTCGACGCTCTGGCGAAACGACGGCGCGGGGAACTTCTCGCGCGCGGACGCGGGTCCTCTGCCGCTGGCGGGCGACGCCGAGGCCGTGGACTTCGACGGGGACGGCGACCTCGACCTGGTCCTCGTCACTCCCGCCGGGGGCGCCGTCCTCTACGAGAACCGGGGCGGCAACGCCAACGGCTGGATCGACGTCGCGCTCGAGGGGCTGCCGACCGGGTCGGCCAAGGTCAACCGCCTCGGCTACGGCTCCGAGATCGAGGCCAAGGCGCAGGACCTCTACGTCTACCGAACGGCGTCCCGTCCGGTCACGCACCTGGGTCTCGGGCCGCGGCGGAAGGTGGACGTCCTGCGGGTCGTCTGGACCAACGGCATTCCCCAGAACGCGCTGGATCCGGAGACCCGAACGCTGCTGCGCGAGGTCCAGCAGCTCAAGGGCTCGTGCCCGTTCCTCTACGCCTTCGACGGAGAGCGCTGGCACTTCGTCAGCGACGTGCTCGGACGCGCCCCCGCGGGTCTTCTTTACGACGGTGTCCACCAGGCCGCGGCCGACACGCGCGAGTGGCTGGTCGTGGCCGGACGCATGCTCGCGCCGTCCGAGGGCCGGCTCACGCTGGACTTCACCGAGGAGCTCTGGGAAGCGGCGTACCTCGACCTCGTGGAGCTGAAGGCCGTCGATCACCCGGCCGGCACCGAGATCGTCGCCGACGAGAAGATGGTGCCGCCGCCGTTTCCCGAGAAGAAGCTCTTTCTCGTGTCGCGCGCGAGGACGCCGCGCGCCCGCGACGCGCAGGGGAGGGACCGCACTCCCGAGATCGCATCGCAGGACGGCATCTCCGTCGCGGGTTTCGCTCCGACGCGTTACCAGGGAATCGTCGAGCCGCACGTGCTGGAGCTCGAGCTGCCGGACGCGCGGGACGCGCAGCGCGTGATGCTGTACCTCACGGGCTGGATCTTCTACTCCGACACGTCGATCAACGTCTCGTTGTCGCAGCGCAAGGACTTTCCGCTTCTCCCCCGTCCTCGAGGTGCCCGACGGAAAGGGCGGCTGGAAGCTCGCCCTCACCTCGATGGGTTATCCCGCCGGCAAGACGAAAACAATGCCGCTGGATCTCTCGCAGATCCTGAATCGCGCCGATCCCCGCGTGCGCATATCGACGAACCTGGCGATCTACTGGGATCGGATCGTGTACACCGTGGACGAGGAGGACGCGCCGCTGACGATCACGGACGTTCCGCTGGTCTCGGCCGAGCTCTTCTTCCGGGGGTTCTCGCGGAGAACGCGCGAGACGCCGGACGGGCCGGACGTGTTCGTGCACGACGACGTTTCGACGGAGCCGCGATGGGCCGACATGGCCGGCCTCTACACGCGCTTCGGTGACGTGCGGCGCTTGATGGCGGCGGCCGACGACCGCTACGCGATCCTCAAAGGCGGAGACGCGGTGCGTCTGGGCTTCGATGCGCGCGGATTGCCGCCGGTCGCGCCCGGCGACGTTCGCGACTGGCTCTTCGTTTCCGACGGCTGGGACAAGGACGGGGACAAGAACACAGTCGCGGGGCAGACCGTCGAGCCGCTTCCGTTCCACGGAATGGACGACTCCCGCTACGGCGCGCTCGCGTTTCCGGACAGCGACGCGCATCGGGCTTTCGCCGCGGAGTATCTGACCCGCCGCGGCGGGCCCGAGGAGTTCCGCGACGCCGTGCGCAACGCCCGGAATGGGAGGAAGAGCCGTGAAGCGCGTGGTGGCGGCGGCCGGCCTCGCGGCGATGCGTGGCCGCGGTCGTGACAGCCGCGAAGCCGCCGGATCGGGGCGTGTTCCGCGACGTGACCAAACAGTCCGGGATCCGGATGCGTGTGGGCTCGGACTTGCCGCGGTTGAAGCTGATCGCCACGATGATCGGCGGCTGCGCCGCCGGCGACTTCGACGGCGACGGGCTGCCCGACCTCTACGTGACCAACTCGATCGCGAGGTGGGGCAAGCCCAACCGCGACCACTGCGGCCGCCTCTACCGCAACCTCGGCGGCGGGAAGTTCGAGGACGTGACCGAGAAGTCCGGCATCCACGCCTGCGGTCTGGGCATGGGTGCGTACTGGGTGGACCTCGACGGCGACGGCCTCCTCGATCTCTATCTGACCAACGTCGGGCCCAACGTCGTGTGGTGGAACAGGGGACACGGCGTCTTCGAGCAGGGGAAGGATACGGGCCTGGAGGATCCCCTCTTCTCGGTGGGCGCGGACTTTCTCGACTACGACGGCGACGGGAAGCTCGACGTGGTGGTCGCCAACTATCTCGACTCGAGCCCGGAGTGGGAGTTGCGCAGACGCAGTTCGAGCTGCGCGTGCCCGAGGACTACGTCGGCCAGCAATCTCGCCTGTATCGCAATCTCGGCGGCCGCAAGTTCCGCGACGTGACGCGGGAGGCGGGCCTCGTGATCCCTCCGTCGGAGACGAAGACGCTGTCGATTGCGGTGCTCGACTACGACGGCGACGGCCGGAGCGATCTGTACTTCGTCAACGACCGCGTGTCCAACCGCCTGTTTCGCAATCGCGGAGACGGCACGTTCGTCGAGACCACGGCGGAGACGGGGGCCGGCGTACTGGGCGATCATCCCCGCGCCGGAATGGGCGTGGCGGTCGGAGACCCCTTCGGCATCGGACGGGACTCGCTGTTCGTGACGAACTTCGGGGCCGAGGAGAACAGCCTCTACAAGAACGTCGAGGGAACGGTCTTCGAGGACGCGGGCAAGGCGTCGGGAGTGGCCGCGATCGGGATGCCGAACGTGCGTTGGGGAACCGACTTCGCCGATTTCGACAACGACGGCTGGCTGGACGTGTATGCCGCCGGCGGGCACCTGGCGCCGCGATATGTCCGCACCTTCGGCCACTACAAGGGCCGCGGCGCGGAATACGTCGAGGCCGGAGACCGCGGGTACGCGCAGCCCACCGTGCTTCTTCGCAATCTCGGGGAGGGACGCTTCGCCGAGTGGGACTCCGGCGATCTGGGCCGCCTCCGGATGGTCGCGCGGGGGACCGCGGTCGCGGATTTCGACGGCGACGGCGCGCTGGATCTCGTGGTGGTGGACCTCGACGGCCCGGTCCGCTTCTTCCGTAACGTGCTCGGCGCGGCGCCGAGCTGGATCGCCATCGAGCCCCGGGTCGGCGCGGACGGCCGCACGGTTCTCGGCACGACGGTTGCAGTCAAGACTCCCGTGCGCTCGCAGATCCGCGCGTACCGCCTCTCTCCGTCCTACGCGTCGGGTTCGCTGACGCCTTTGCACTTCGGCCTCGGTGCAGCGGAGAAAGTCGACGTCGACATCCGCTGGCCCGACGGCACCGTGGAGACCCACCCGAACCTGGACGTGCGGCGGACCTATGCGGTGCGCCGGGGGGCGGCCCCGGAGAGTATGCTGCCCGGGGGGAAGCGGCCATGATTCCCATCGGCGACGACAACACCGACCGCCGGCGCGCCCCGATTGTCAACTGGCTCCTGATCGCCGCCAACGTCGGCGTCTTCGTTTTCTTTCAGGGCCTCGGGTCCAACGAGCGTTTCACGATGGCGTTCGTCACGGTGCCCGCGGAGATCCTGAGCGGCCACGACATCGCGCAGACGATCCCGGTCCGCGACGAGTACGGGCGCGCGGTCGGGGGAATCGAGCTCGGGCCCACGCCGATACCGGTGTACCTGACGCTCATCACGTCGATGTTCATGCACGGCAGCCTGATGCATCTGGCCGGAAACATGCTCTATCTCTGGATCTTCGGCGACAACCTGGAGAGCTTCCTCGGACACGCGCGTTACCTGATCTTCTACCTTCTGACCGGCGTCCTCGCGGGCCTTGCCCACGTGTTCGTGACGGCGTTTTTCGGGGCCAATCCACTGATCCCGAGCCTCGGCGCCTCGGGCGCGATCTCGGGCGTGCTCGGCGGCTACATCGTTCTCTTCCCGCGCCGCCGCATCCGGGTGATCTGGCTTTACCAGGTGCTCCAGGTTCCGGCGATCCTCGCCATCGGCGTCTGGTTCCTCTTCCAGCTCATCAGCGGCGCCGGCTCGGTCGGTGCCGAGGGTGGCGGCGTCGCGTACGGCGCCCACATCGGAGGCTTCCTCGCGGGGGTCTTCCTCGTGAAGCTCTTCGCGATCAACCCGCCGGCGCCGGCGTACGGCCGAACGGGTTGAGGTTCCGGATTCCGGGTCTCAGGTCAGCTTCTTCTCGAGGACGCGCTGCGTCTTGACGTCGCCGAAGCCTTCCCGCCGGTAGAAACGTTGGGCGTCCTCGCGGATCACGTTGGCGCGCACGCGCAGCGCGCCGCACCCGTTTTCGCGCGCCCAGCGCGCGGCTTCCTCCACCAGCCGGCGACCGATCCCGCGGCCCCGCATCGCTTCCGCGACGACCAGTCCGGCGATCTCGGCCTGGCGGGCGGACTCGAAGATGCGGGTCAGGCTGACCTGGATCCAGCCCGCGGCGCGGCCGTCGGCCTCGGCGACGAGAAGCACGTGATCGGGATGGCCGGCGAGTTCGCCGAGACGTTTCTCGGCCTCGTCCGCGGACATCGGGTAGCCGAGCTCCGTGGAGAGCCGCGCCAGCTCCTCGCGGTCGGAGACGCGGGCGCGCCGGATGCGCTCAGTCAAGGTACTTCACGTAGCGCAGCGTCTCGGGAGCGAACCCGACGTGCTCGTAGACGTCGCGCGCGTGGCGATTGCCCTCGAACACGTTGAGGGTGAGGCGGCGGTAGCCTCGCGCTCGGGACCAGCCTTCGGCCGCGGCGAGCAACGCCCGTCCCGCACCCGTGCCCTGCGCGGATCGGGCGACCACGAGGATGGCGACGTGCCCGTGCGGTTCGCCCGTGAAGTAGTCCACGGCTCCCTCCAGGAACACGAAGCCGAGGCGGAGTCCCGAAGGGTCTTCCGCCAGCAGCAGCGCCTCCTGCGGAGACGGCGCCGAGAAATGCCGCGCGAGGGTGCGCGTCTCTCCCTCCACGATCTCGCCGGCCGTGCGCCCCGCCGGCGGCCCGAACTCGCCCAGACGCCCGGCCGCCTCCATCACGAAGGCGCGGTCGTCGGGACGGGCTTCGCGGACGCGGGGCCCGGCGGTCATCCCCTCCGGACGGCTTTCCGAGACGCGATCCAGGCGGCGATCGTCTGGATGGCGAGGACGAGCAGGATCGCGCCTGCCACCCAGCGGGCGAGCCACCCGTACTCGGCCACCTTGCCCTGATTGAGCCCCGGCAGCCCCCACAGCGCGTAGAAGGCCAGGATCGAAAGCGCGAGCGTCCCGAAGCCGCCAAAGAGCCCGCGCGCCTTTCGCGGAGGCGGCGTGGTCGCCGGAGCGTAGGAAACCGACGGCGAACGCGGAAGCTCGGGGCTCGGCCGGGCCGGCGCGGGGGTGCCTCCGACTTTGACGACCGCAAAGTCCTCGCCCTGGGCGCCGTGGACGCGGTACGCGTGCCACATCTGTCCACAAGAACGGCACCGATACGTCGAGTGCGCCTCCCCGGGACGCGAGACGTCGATTAAGAGAGCGGCGAGCTCGGGAATCTCGCCCGGCCCGACGTGAAGGTACTCGGACTCCCGGCTCGCGCAACACGCTCGGGAACTGCTCATGGCCGTGCCTTCGCCTCGGAATCAACGATATCGCTTTTCCCCTGGGTCAACGTCCACCGCGCGCCGCCCGGAACGTCGGAAAGCGTCTGGACTTCTCCATCGGGCCAGTGAATCTCGAGGGAATCGATCTTCGAGGCGCCGCCGAGGCCGAAGGTCAGCGTCTTCTCGGAGGCCGACAGGTACGACTGGCCGCCCGAAACCTGCTGGGTGAGCGTGCGGCCTCCGATCGAGGCCGCGACCTTCGCTCCGATCGCGTCGCGGTTGGACTCTCCGGACCCGATCAGCCGCAGGCGCACGCTGCGCCGCGGATCGTTGACGGGATTCGAAGTAGACGCGCGCGGGACCGCCGTTCTCGACGAGCACGACGTCGAGGTCGCCGTCGCCGTCCAGGTCCGCCTCGGCGGCTCCGCGGGCCGCCAGCGGCTGCGCGAGGTCGCCCGAGCGGGTCCCGAGCCGGTCGAATCGGCCGTCGCCGAGGTTGCGGTAGAGCGCCGGCGCCTGGCGGTAGGTGACGTCCTTCTGGACCTGCTGGACGGTGGGCTCGACGTGCCCGTTGGCCAGGAGCAAGTCCATTCGCCCGTCCAGATCCGCGTCGAAGAACAGGACGCCGAACGTCAGGTCCAGGAGCGAACTCGCACCCACGCCGCTCTTCGGCGATTCGTCGAGGAACACCTCGCCGGTCTCCGTCCAGTACAGGGACTTCAGCTCGTTGGAAAAGTTCCCGATCGCGACCGCGAAGCCCTTTCCGTTCTTTGTGTCGGCCCAGGCGGCGCCCATGGCGCCGCGAGAACGCCCGGCTTCGTCCACCGCGATCCCGGCCGGGATGCCGACGTCTTCGAATCGTCCCTCGCCCAGGTTGCGGAAGAGGTTGTTGGGAGCCGTGTCGTTGGCGACGAGGATGTCGATGCGGCCGTCTCCGTCGAAGTCCCACGGCGCGACTCCGAGAGCCTTCTGGTTGGGGTTGCCGACGCCCGCGTGGTTGGTCACGTCCTCGAACCGGCCGTTGCCGCGGTTGCGGTAGAGGCGCGAGGGCGCCCCGGGGTAGCGCTCGGGCGTGCAATACGACTTGGTCTTGCCGTCGAGCGTGCAGAAGAGGTCCTTGGCCGGGCTCCAGTCCACGTATCGGCAGACGAAGAGGTCGAGAAGCCCGTCCCCGTCGAAATCCAGCCAGGCCGAAGAGGTGCTCCAGCCGTTGTCCCGCACGCCGGCGCGGTCGGCGACCTCCTCGAATCGGCCGCCGAGATTGTGGAAGAGAAAATTGCGGCCGAGGGCGGTGACGTAGACGTCGTCGCGACCGTCGCCGTCGTAGTCGCCGACGGAGGCGCCCATGCCGTAGAAAACCTTCTCGAGTCCCGCGTCCCGGGTGACGTCGCGAAAGCGCGGCCGGCCCTCGGCGTCGTTGCCCTCGTTGCGGTACAGCGCGAGCGCGGACTTCTGGTCCTTCGCGCGCGGGTCGCCCGGCCAGTAGGCGCCCGAGACGAAGAGGAGATCGGGGCGCCCGTCGCCGTCGTAGTCCAGGACCGCCACGCCGCCTCCCATCGTCTCCGGCATCCATTTGCGGTCGGCGGCGCCGGTGACGTGTGTGAAGTGGATGCCGAGCTCCGCGCCCCTCTCGGCGAACGGGAGAGAGACGCTCGGCGTGGGAACGGGTGTCGGCGACGGCGCGACCGCGGCCTTCTCCGCGCGGCGGCAGGCTTCGCCGGCGAGCGCGGCGAGGCAGAGGACGAGGACGGCGTGTCGGCGTCGCAACGGTTGTGTCAGGGCGCCGACGAGACCCGCGTCGCCGGAGGGCGGCTGGCCGGAGCGGCAACGTAGGACCACTGCGGCGCTCTCGGAGGGGACCGGCGGATGCGCGCGCATCAAGTAGCCGCGGTCGGTCTCGTATCCCTTGGGTCCAATTCCCGCCACCCATTCGGGAACGACCGCCGGCGGCGGAGACGCCTCGGTGTGGACGTGAATCGGCAGCGACTCGCGGTTGGCGTAAGTGTTCTCGAGCCGGAACTCCCCGGCGATTGCGCGGACGCTCTCGTCGTCCTTGTACTTGCGGTAGGCGGCGTCGTGCGCGTCGGCGTTCTTGCGGTCGCCGAGCGCGCGGTAGACCCGCATCAGGTTGTAGTGCGCGTTCAGATCCTCGGGGTCGATCGCGAGCGTCCGCGAGTAGGCGGCGATCGCCTTCGGAAAGTCGCCCGAGAGCCAGTCGACAAGGCCGAGGTTGTTCCAGGCCACACGGTCCAGAGGGAACTTCTCGAGCACCGCCCTGCAGGTCGCGTTCGGCGTCGTCGAGCCGGCCCTCGTCCTTGGCCACGGTCGCCCGGAAGAATTCCGTCTTGCCCCATCCGGGGCGGCGGCGCTCGGCCTCCGCGAGCGACGGCCTTGGCATCCGCGAGGCGACCTTCGACGATCTCGGCGCGGGCCCGGTTCAGCGGGCCGTCGGGCTTGTCCGGCGCGAGCTGCGCCACCGTCGTCCACGCCTTCGCGGCGCCTTTCAGGTCGCCCTGAAGAAAGAGCCCGATGCCGTAGTCGTTCCAGCGCAGCCACAGAGGGTCGGTATTGCCACGGACCTGAGATTTGGGCCCTCGAACCTGGGATCCGGCCACCGGGAGCGGGACCGTATCGCGTCGCGATGCCGCGGCGTCGCCGGCAGCGACGGATGCGCCGCCCCGAGCGAGAAGGTCGTGTAGTCGCGGCTGAACTTGCGATAGTGCGTACCGGCCGCCAGCGTGATCGAACCCGTGGCGTCCGCAGGGACGCTTCAGCCGGTAGTGGACGACGCGCGCCGCGCCGGGGCCGATCCCGTTGTTGTAGAGCGGAAGGCGGATGTCCTGAGGCTGACGGCGGTCCATGTGACGCCCGGCCGGGTCGATGACGAGCGTCCCGAGGCGGTCGGCGCCGCCGTCGAGGCGGCCCGTGTCGTCGAGGACTCCGCTGCGGAAGAATTTCCCGGCGGGGGCCTCGGCCTCGAGCGACACCCAGGCCTCGTTGGAGTCCGCCGTGCCCTGTCGTATACGGGTGCCCGATGCCCCGCGTGCGGACGACGACCTCCACGTCGAGCGTCTCGCCGGGAAGACCTCGGGCGGCGGATCTCCGAGGACGAGGGTTTTCTCGCCTCGGCGGACGGCAAAGAGGTCGACCGAGAGGACCTTGTTCGTCAGGAAATCCTGGATCTGCTTCTGCGTCGCGGCGTCGCCGCGAATCGCGGGCAGGGCGGTGTTGGCGGCCGGGAAGACGTGGTCGTGGAGGAAACCGCCGCGGTTTCCGAACTCGTCCGAGCGATACGGCGGCAGGTGGCAATCGCGGCAGGCCTTGGCCTGAGGAGGATCGTAGAACGAGCGCACCGCGCGCCCCGACACGCCCGAGTCGTACCAGCTGTCGTAGTGGTTCTGTCCGCGCATCCAGCGGTACGAGTTCAACGCCGGGATCAACGCGACCTTGTGGCACGTCGAGCAGAATTCGGGCGTGCGCATGACCGGCTTCATGAAGGTCTTGCGATGGAGAGAGGGCTCCATGCGGATGAGGAGACGGTTGACGGCGCGCAGCGCGGAATTCTCGGAGAACGCGAACGGATATTGCTTGGACTCCTCGATGACGTACGAGCCGTTGCCCTTGACGTCCTTGACCTCCGCGATCGAGTGGCAGGACATGCACGTCAAGCCCTGCTGCGCCTCCCAGGAGTCGTAGGAAAAGGCCGCCTGCGTCGCCGCACCCATCTGCCCCGTGAAGAGGACGACCGGGTCGTGGCAGCCCGAGCACCACTTGGTCCGCTCGCGGCCGACCTGGTCCGCCATCAACTCCACGCTCTTGCGGTAGAACGGGTTGTTGAACGAGGAGAAGCGGTGTGCCGACCTCTCCCACTGGTGAAAGGAGTCCGGATGGCACTCCTTGCAGTACCCGTTGGCCGCCAGCTTCTTTCCGTCGAGAAGGCCCTGGTCGAACGTTTCCGAGGCGGAGGGGTAGAAGACCGTATCGCCGTTGACGTTGACGATCCGTTTCGGCGGCTTCTCCAGCTTCGCCAGGACCGCCATCGCGCCGAGGAAAACCGCAACGGCCCCTCCCCAGGCGTAGAGCCTTCGGAATTGGAGCCGGTGGGTGTGCGCGCGCCGGTGGAGGATGAAGGCGACGAGGGCCAGGGGCACGGAGGAGACGTGCAGAAGCCAGACGACGCGATTGTTCAACGTGGCGCCGCGGAACGTCATGAAGAGCCCGGTCGAAACGCACACGGTCGCCAGCACGAAGATGGCCAGGCCCGCGTACTTGGCGCGCTTGTTCCACATCCGGATCATTCGCTTCGCGTGCGTGATGGCGAAGACGAAGAACGGGACGGCGATGAGGAGCCCGAGCGTGAGGTGCAGAAGGAGCATCGCGTAGAAAAACGTGGTGTCCCGCGTGAACGCCGCGATGAAGATCGAGTTGGCGGCGATCAGGCCGAGGGGGATGAGGAGCAGGCGGTAGAGGCGTCGCTGCCAGGGTTTCAGGACACCGGAGGGGGAGGGCTTGGCGGGAACCGCGGACATCGAGGTCCTATTCTATGGCGGTCCTACGGGCCCGTCCCCTCGCTTTGCGCCGGAATGTAGATCGCGTCGCCGGACGTGTTGTCGATCGCCGCGCCATAGGCCAGGACGCGGCCGGATCCCGAAACGACTTGCATGCGCAGATAGAGGTTGGAGACGGGCAGACCCCGGGCGAGATCGGCGACGGCGGCCTGGAACGACTGTCCCGCGCGCACGGTGTACAGCGCCGCGCCGAACTCTTCCCCGGTATATCCGCTGACGGCCCCGACGCGCACGGTGGCGTCGGCCCCCGCGACTTCCGCGAACCCGAAGTTGGAGCGGAATCCGGAGGCAGCGGTCGTGGAGTCCAACTGCAGGACGGCCGAGGTTCCGTCGCCGGCGCCGAACGCGCGAGACGCCGGAAGGCCCGGGATCGAGAAGCCGAAGGTGCCGCCGGCCTTCTCGACGTACGTCCGGCTCGAGACGACGAGCCGCGCGCCCGGAGTCGGATGGATCCGAAGACCTGCGGCGGACGGGTTCTCGAGCCCGAACTCGCTCGCGAGCACGTCGGTCAGTTCGAGCGTCTGGCCCGAGGCGAGCGCGTGGGACGAGCCGGCGGCCGGAGCCCCCGTGAGCACGCGCGGCAGAAGCGAGATCGTGAACGCGGCGTCGGCACCCGCGTTGGTCACATAGAGATCGGTGCGGAAGAAATCGCCGTTGGCGCCGGAGGCATGCGACGCCTGCGCGAGGATCAGGTCGTCGCCGGGTGAGGACGCCCGCGCCGCCGGCGCGAACACGCCGTCGCCCGTGGCGTCGTCGATGAACGTTGCGAACGGAGCGATGCGGCCCGCGCCCTCGACGACGGCGTAGTCCAGCCGGAAGTTCGGCGTCGTCCCGAGGCCGCGGTCTCCGGCAATGTCGGTGACGAGCACCGTGCCGTTGGCGGGCGCGTCGCGGGTCGTCGTGCCGGCGAGCGTGCCGTCCTCCCGAATGAGGTCGATCCGCACTTTCACGGGCGCGCCGCCGACCTCGGTGAATCCCGCGTTCGTGTGCGACCGGGAGCCCTTGGCCAGGCCGTTGGCGGTGGCCGTCTCGCCGCCAGCCAGTGCCTCGGCGCTGCGGACGCCGGGGACGAAGACGCCGAAGCTGCCGTTGTCGGAGGGCGTGTACGCGCGGCTCGTCAGGAGCACGGGCGCTCCGGAGCCGACCAGCGTGAGCTCGCCGATCGAGTCGGCGTAGCCGAACTCCGAGCCCACGAGATCGTCCAGCGCAAGCACGCGGCCGGGCGCGATCGTTCGGGTCGAGGCGACGGCCTGGGCGCCGCTGCGGCCCTGCGCGACGTAGAACAACGAGAATGTCTGTTCCGTCGGCAGCGGGTTGTAGACGCGCGCGTCCGTCAGGAAGAACTTCGAGCCCTGGACCCTCCCGACCAGCGGGAGCACCGAGGCCGCCGCGGCGGCGGGGATGGCAGCGGGGGGCTGGCCCGAGACCGGTCGGACGGCGAAGTTGCGAATGCGGCCCACGACCGGAGCCTCGGCGTCCGCGACTGTCAGCGTCCAGGTCCCGTTGGGGTCCCTGCCCTGGAACGCGCCGAGAGACTGCTCCGCGGCGAGCGTCTTCCCGTAGACGCCGTTGATCGGCCGTTCCGCGGCGCCGGAGCGATCGTGCAGGCGGACCGACGTTCCGTCGGGGCCGGTGAGGACGACGGTGAGCTGGCGCGGATCGGCGTGATCGATCTCGACGACCGCCTGAACGCCCGCGAGCGTTCCGGTGAAGCCGGTGACCGTCGCCGTCGCCCTGGCCGAACCGGACCCGTCGGGGATCGCGACGGGAATTCCGTCGAAGGCGGCGAACGAAGCCGGGGTGGCCTGCACGGAGGCGAGGGCGTCGATGCGCGGCGTCAGCACGCCGCTCTTGGGATCCGGCACGGCGCGGCCGGTCGCGCGCAGGAGGCTGCCGATCTCCGCCGGGCCGATGCCGGGCCTGGCCTGCTGCAGGAGGGCGGCGGTTCCGGACACTGCGGGCGCGGCCGCGGACGTTCCGTGAAACTGGCCGACGGCGCCGCCGAGCGTCGGCACCCGCCAGAAGGCTCCGGGAGCGAGCAGCGACAGATCCGGGGCGGAGTTCGAGAAGCAGACGACGGTGTCCGGCGCGACCGGCGCGTCCGTGCACAGTGTGCCACCGGCGCCTCCCTGCCAGGACACGCTGGAGAAGCTGTCGGGATAGACGGCGCCGGCCGAGAGCGCCGTCGAGAGGCAAGCCGGCTCCGCGATCGCATTGTCCAGGCCTTCGTTGCCGGCGGATGCGACGAAGACCATGCCGGCCGCGTTGGCGGCCTCGACGGCGGTCGCGTATTGCGGCAGCGCGTCGTCGCAGTAACCGTGGTTCTGTCCGTCGGTCGGGGCGCCGCCGAAGGAGAGGTTGATCACGCCGACGTCGTAGGCGTCGCGATTCGTCACCGCCCAGTTGATGGCCGCCAGAATGTCGGAGTCCTGAGCCGTGTCGCAGGTCCCGGTGTGCACGATCTTGACGGCGACGACGCGCGCGCCCGGAGCCACGCCCTCCGGACCCGCGGCGACCGACGC
This sequence comes from uncultured Acidobacteriota bacterium, assembly GCA_963733815.1. Taxonomy (GTDB): domain Bacteria; phylum Acidobacteriota; class Thermoanaerobaculia; order UBA5066; family Gp7-AA6; genus DAHUXD01. The sequence continues at coordinate 939,676 of CAVTEG010000009.1, forward strand.
GACCGACGTGCCATGGCCCTCGCAGTCCATCGGGTCCGCGTCGCCGTCGCCCAGATCCGCGCCTCCCACGACCTTCGCGTTGGGAAACGGAGCGCCGCCGAGATCGGGAATCGTGTAGTCCACTCCGGTGTCGATGACGGCGATCGAACGTCCCGACCCGTCGAAGCCGAGTGCGTGGACGTCGTTACTGCGGATCAGTGTCTGGGCGGATTGCGGGGACGACGGGTACGGGTGACGCGCGCGATCCAGGGTGATCCAGTTCACGTCGGGGCGGCGGGCGAGAGAGAGGATCGCGTCGCGCGTGGCGTGCGCGGCGAGCGCCGGAAAATTCTCGTAACGGCGGCGCAGCTGCAGCCTCCCGGGACCGATCTCGCGGGCGAGCCGGTCCTGCGCTGCCAGACGCTTGCGGCGGCGCTCGGGCTCTCTTCCGTCGTGGCGAGCGACCGCCGCCTTTCCGTAGGGAACGCCGTCCCGTACGCCCACGATGACGTCGAAAGCCGCGTCGCCGCGTTCCAGCGCTGCGCGGACCGAGGCGTCGGCCCGCGGCGCTTGCTCGGGGGCGATTCGGAGCGCATCGGCCCTGTGCGCGCCGAAACACACCCCGGCGACGAAAAGCGCGGCGAGGCGTTTTCGCATGCAGCCTGCAACAGTCGGGAATTGTGCGAATTCCGCTATCTTTGCCTCCGATGCGAGCGATTTTCGCCGATTGTCATGTGGGACGCCGTCCGGGGGACGAAGGCCCTTTCCTGGAAGCTTTGCAGACCGCGCGGCGCCGCGGTGCGACCGCCATCACATTGCTGGGCGACATTTTTCATTACTTCATCGCCCACCCGAAGTTCGAGACGCCGGCGATCGCCCGGTTCCTGGAATCCGCCCGGGGGCTGTCGGCGGCGGGCGTGCCCGTGACTTACGTCGAGGGGAACCGCGACTTCTTTCTCCGGGGCAGCTATGCCGAGAGCGCGTTCGCCGCAGTGTGCGACGAGCAGACCTTCGAGGCGGGCGGGCGGCGTTTCCTCGCGACGCACGGCGATCGGTTGAACGAGAGGGATCTCCCGTACCGCTTCTGGCGGTTCCTGTCCAAGAACCCGGTGTCGCGGGTCGCGCTCGATTTCTTCCCGAAGGAGGCGGGCAACCGGCTCGTCTGGAAGGTCGAGGCGCGCCTGTACCGCTCCAACTTCAAGCACAAGACGCGCCTGCCGGTGGAGTTCATCCGCGCGTTCGCCGAGAAGCGCTTCGCGCAGGGCGTCGACGTCCTGCTGCTGGGTCACTTCCACAAGTCCTGGACCGAGGAGGTCGGAGCGGGGCGAGTCGAGATCCTGCCGGCGTTCGTGGAGGAGAAGCGCTGGATGGAGGTCCGCGACGACGGATCCACGGCGCTGGTGTCGCTCTGACTCCAGGGACGCGCGCGTGACGGAGTACCTCGCGTTCCCTCCGGCCGCGATGCTTCGCGGCCGCGTGCGTGTGCCGTCCTCCAAGAGCGCCACGAATCGCGCGCTCGTCGCCGCGGCCCTCACGTCCTCGCCGGTGGAGATCCTGGATCCACTCGAAAGCGACGACACCGCGGCGCTGGTGCGCTGTCTCTCTTCCATGGGGGCCTCCATCGCGCCCACCCGAACGGGAGTCCGGGTCGCGGGCCCGCTCGAGGGATATTCCGCGCGCGAAATCGTGCTCGACGCGGCGGACTCCGGCACGGCGGCGCGCTTCCTGGCGGCGGTCGCGTCGGTCGTACCCGGGCGTTTCCTTTTGACCGGGTCGGCACGCCTGCGAGAACGCCCGATGCATGAGCTCGTCGGCGCCCTCCGGCGCGCGGGCGCGCGCATCTCCTCCCGCGGCGCGGAAGGATTCCTGCCGCTGTCGATCGAGGGACGTCCCTTCCAGAGCTCCGAGATCGCGGTGGACGGCTCGCGATCCAGCCAGTTCGTGTCGGCCGTTCTCCTCGCCGGTCTCGCCGTGGAAGGCGGCCTCACGGTTCGCGTCACCGGAGCTCCGGTCTCGGCTCCGTACGTGGCAATGACGCTGGAGACGCTCCGCGAGCTCGGGCACGAGACGCGTTCCGGAGCGACTCTCTCGGTTCGCCGCGGGGCGCGTGTGACTGCGCGATACCAGGTACCCGGAGACTATTCGTCCGCGATACCACTCGCGGCCGCCGTCGGCGCGGCTTCGGGCCGAATCACCCTCGCCGGCCTGCGCCCGGCTTCCGGAGACGCCGACGCGGCGGCTCTGCCGGTGCTCGAGCGGATGGGAGTTTCGTTTTTCGCCGGAGACGACGGACTCGATGCCTTCGCCGAGCGCCGGGCGCCGGCAAACGTGGACGTCGCCGCGAGACAGTTCCCCGACGCGGTGCCGGCGCTCGCGGCCCTCGCCGCGTTCGCGGAGGGCGCCAGCCGTTTCTCGGGGATCGCGCATCTGCGGCTGAAGGAAAGCGACCGCATCGCCGCGCTGGCCGAGCTGCTTCGCGCGGCCGGCGCACAGACGCGCGAAGAGGCGGATGCGCTGACGGTCGTCGGCCCCGCCCGCGGAAATGAGGCACGCGTCCTTCCGACGTTCCGGGACCATCGCATGGCGATGGCCGCGGCGATCCTCGCGCTGCGCCTGCCCGGAATCCTCATCGAGGATCCGGACTGCGTGGCGAAGTCCTATCCGCGATTCTTTCGCGATCTCGAAGATCTCGGCGTCCGTCCGCGCGATGAGATTGCGCCCTCGCGACAATAGATCTGCAGGAGGATCGATCGACACGTGCGGCCGCCGCGTGGCGCGTCCCTTGCCGAGCGGCGGCCGATCGCCGCGTGTCGGGAGAGATTCCTGGAGCTCCTCGCGCTCGAGCACGCGACGCTGCCCCCGGTCGTCGACGTGGCTCGCGACGGCGACACGCTCCTGCTCTTCCGCGCGGCCGCCGGGGGACGCCCGGTTCTCGCCGGGCCCGTCCCGGCGCGCAGTCGGGCTCCGCTTCTCCTTCAGGCGGCCGCCGCGGCCGCGTTCTTCGGGTCCCGCGGCTTTGCGCTGCGGCCGGAAGAGCTCTCCGGAGCGAGCTGGGAAGCCGACGGTGGAGAGGCCCGCCTCTGGATTCCGCGCGCGCCCGCCGATGAAATGGATGCGGCGCCCTCCTGCGCGGCGAGTCTCGCGGCGATGGTCGCCGCGCTCTTCGGCGGCGGGGCGCGTCCGCGCGGCGCGGCGAGGGAGCTGCTTTGCTCCCTCGAGGCCCCGGGCGCCGAGTCGCGGCGCGGGGAGCACTGGGTGGCCGCGATCCTTCGCGCGTTTCCGGAGCTGTCACTCGACGCTGCGAAAGAAGCGCGCCGGCGGTGCCTGGGAGTCGCCGATTCGAATCTGACGCCGGCCCGAGCCCGCGCGCTCGTCCACAAGGCGCGCGCTCTCGTCGCCGGTCGCGACGCCCGGCTGTTCGAGCCGGGAGCGTCGGCCCTGTTGCCGGGCGGCGCGCTGAGGTTGGATCCTCCGCCCACTGGAATCGCCGAAGCCTGTCGCCGCCTGCGCGCGCTCGCGCCGGACCGCGCCGGCGGAGAAGCGCTCTGGGTAGCGGTCGAACCCGAGAGATGGGACCCGATCTCGCACCGTGCCTTCGAGAGCGTCCGGCTCTCTCTCGGCGATCGCGTCGAAGCGGTCTCCGTCCCCGCGAGGGGGGCTCTGCCCGCATCTCCGGCGGAGTGGCGCCGCGCGCTCTGCGCACCGTGCGGGACGGCGGCGGCCGCGGTGCGTTTCTACGAATGGTTCGCGGCGCAGCCGGTCAGGGACGCTGGCGACGCCCGCGAGCGAATGCGCGGGCTGCTGTCCTCACCCGCCTGGGCCGCTTTCGTCACGGATCCGACGGGCGACGCGCCTCTGCCCCGGTGGGAAGCGATGCCGGCGGTATCTTCCGTTCGCGCGCGGCGGGAAGCGAGCGAGGATCCCGCGCGCCGCATCGAGCGGCTCCTCGAAGACGGAGACACGACGGGAGCGCTCCGCGAGTCCGAACGATGGGTCGCGGCCTTTCCGGATCGAGCGGTGGAGGTCTGGTTCGGGCTCGCGGCGCGCCTGGTCATCGCCGTGGACGGCGAGCGGCTTCCGGCCTGGCTCGAGGCGATCGAAGCCGAACGCGAGATCGCCGGCGGGCGGCCGACGGAAGCACGCGAGCGACTCGAACAATTGTCCCGCCGGGCGGACGCGTCTCCCTCCTGCCGGCGCCGCGCGGATCTCCGGGCAGCCGAGATTCTGGCGCTCCTGGGCCAGCCGTCGGAGGCGGGACGTCGCGCCGCGGCGTGGCGTCGATCTCATCCGGCGGCCCCGGCTGCCGAGAGCGTTCGGGCGCTCCGCCTGGGAGCACTCGGCTTCTCGCGGGAAGGTCGCGTGGACTGCGCGCTCACGCTCCTCGACGAGGCCGACCAGATCGGGTCGGCGCTGCCTCTTGCAGACGGCCTCGGGACCAGCCTCGCCCGAAGCCGGGTGCTCGCCCTCGCGGGTCGGTTCGAAGAGGAGGCACGGCTCTACGAGGAGCTGCGGCCGGCGGCTCTCGCTTCGGGCGACGAGCGGCTCGCGGCGCGCTTCCTGGCCCAGGAGGCGCGCGGCCTTCTCGACCGCAAGGAGCACGCGCGTGCGATCGTCCGGCTCGAGCAGGCGATCGAGATCGCCCGCGACGATCCCTCCGAGAGATGCGAGCTGCTCCTGGACCTCTCGGCGGCGCGCTACCACGCCGGAGATGCCCTCGGCTGCGCGCGCGCGATTGCGGAGGCGCTCGCCGGCGCGGAGGCGGCGGGCCGCGAGGACGTCGCGCGGATTGCGCGGGCGAATCGGATCGAGCTGCTCGTCAATCGGGGCTCGTGGGACGAGGCCGCCTCGGAGATCGCCGCTCTCGAAGCGTCGGCGCGCGCCGAACGCGACGACCTCCGCCTCTTAGTCGCGCTCCACCATCGCGGGCGTTTGGCCCTGCGCCGCGGCTTCCTGGATCGCGCCGCCCACGACAATGGCGAAGCCCGACGCCTCGCCGCGTCTCTCGGGGACCGGCTCGAGATCGGGGAGCTCGCCCTGGAGGAGGGAGACCGTCTCGTGTACGAGGGCGATCGGGAAGGCGCGCGGCGAGCCTTCGAAGCGGCCGCGTCCGCCCCGCCGGACCGCAGCGAGCGCGACCGTCTCGCCCGGCTCCGACTCGAGGAGCTCTCGTGGCCGAGCGCCGGGGGCCCTCCCGCCGAGCGTCTCGCCGAGCTCGAGACGCGCTTCGGAGCCGACTCCTATGCGTCCGCCGAGACGGCCGCGCGCTGGTTCCGTCTGTTCGGCGATTCGGGTGTTCCGCGCGAGATTGCGGAGCGCGCCGAACGGGTCCTGCGCGAATCGGGTGGGGGAGAGCTGGCGGATCGGGTCTTCGGCCGGCGACCGCCGGCGGTTCCCGGAGACCGCCTGCGCGAGATCCGCGCCGCGGTGTCGCAGTCGCTCGGGGGCGAGCCCTCCCCTGCGCCGCCGTCTCTGTCCGCTCTCGGGATCGACGTGCTGGCCATCCGGGACGCCGACGGCCGCCTCGTCGCACAGATGGGCGGACAAACTCCGGATTCCGCCGCGTGGCGTCCGCTCGATGCGGGACGAACGCGCTTTGCGATGGCGCTGTGGCCGGAGCCCGGAGAAGAGGTGGCCGGGACGCTCGGATTGCTGCTCGAGACGCTCCTCTATCGGGCCGCCGATGAGCCCGAGGCGACCGACTTTGCCGACGGCTGGAAGCGTGCGGGCATCGTGACGGCGGATGCTTCGATGGAGGAGCCGTACCGCCGGCTGATCCGCCTCGCCCCTCAGCCCGTGACGGTGCTCGTGCTGGGCGAGTCGGGCTCGGGCAAGGAGGCCGCGGCCCGCGCCCTGCACCGTCTTTCGCCGCGCGGGAGCGGGCCCTTCGTCGCGATCAACGTTCCGGCCATCCCCGAAGCGCTTCTGGAAAGCGAGCTCTTCGGTCACGCGCGGGGTGCCTTCTCCGGAGCCGACCGCGAACGCCGGGGCCTGCTCGAAGAGGCGTCGGGGGGCACGGTGTTCTTCGACGAGATCGGAGACCTCGCCGCGGCGCTGCAATCCAAGCTCCTGCGCGCGCTGCAGGAGAAGGAGATCCGCCGCGTCGGCGAGAATCGCGCGCGACCGTTCGACGCGAGAATCGTCTCCGCGACTTCCCGCGACCTCGGCCGGGAGGTGGAGGCCGGGCGCTTTCGGGAAGATCTCTTCTATCGGATCCACGTTGCGCTCGTGCGTCTGCCGCCGCTGCGCGAGCGCGGGAGAGACGCGCTGCTCCTCGCGCGGCACTTTCTGGAGCGGTACGCCCGCGAATACGGGCGCGGATCGATCGCGCTCGCTCCGGAGACCGCGGCCGCAATCGCCGCCTACAGCTGGCCCGGCAACGTCCGCGAGCTGCAGAACGCAATGTCCCAGGCGGCGGCGCTGTGCGATCCGGGAGGCTCTGTCGGGCCGGCGCTACTGCCCCGCGAGGTTGCGGACGTGAGCCGGACGCGCGAGGGGGAGAGCCACGACTACCGCGCGCGAGTCGACGCCCACCGGCGGGACCTGATCGCCGACGCCCTCGACCGCGCCGGCGGAAACCGCACCCGCGCGGCGCGCGACCTCGGTCTGTCGCGGCAGGCGTTGCACTACCTGATCAAGGAGCTGAAGGTGCAAAGGCGGCAGCCGCCGACCTAGCCACCGTTGCAGGTTGAAGGTCGCAGGTTTCAGGGCGTCTCCCTGCAACCTTCCTCCTGCAACCTGCAACCGCGCCTCCACGCCGCCTATACTTCCGGCCGTGATCTCCCTCCTCGACATCGTCGGTCCCGTGATGGTCGGGCCGTCGTCGTCACACACCGCCGGAGCCTGCCGGCTGGCTCGGGTCGCGCGGGCGTTGCTGGAAGAAGAGCCTCGCGAAGCGCGATTCGAGCTCCACTCGGCCTTCGCCAAGACGATGCGCGGCCACGGGACCGATCGGGCGCTCGCCGCCGGCACGCTCGGTATGGAGGTCGACGATCCCCGGCTCAAAGACGCGCTCGAGCTCGCCCGCGCGCGCGGCCTCGCCGTCGCGTTCAAGCCCAAGAACATGGGCCCCGAGGCGCATCCCAACAGCGTGGCGATCCACCTGAAGGGCGACACGCGCTCTCTGTCGGTTCTCGGCGCCTCGATCGGCGGAGGCATGATCGAGATTCGCGAGGTCGACGGATTCCCGGTCTCGCTCTCGGCCCGGCATCCGTGCGTCCTTCTGTTTTACGAGGACCGGCCCGGGATGGTGATGCGGGCCTCGGAGATCATCGGGCGGCGTGGAATCAACATCGCCTCGATGGAAGTTCTCCGACGAGGCAAGGGAGACGAAGCCTTCATGCGCGTGGATCTGGACGCGGCCCTTCCACAGGAAGACGTCCAGGCCCTGACACGGATTCCCGGTGTGCACCGGGTCCACGTGCTCGACCGTGTGGCCGGCGGGGCGCCGATCACCTAGAACGCTGGAGAAACCATGAGCTCTCTGAACACGTTCGTCGAGCTTCTCGAGACCGCCGATCGCACGAACCTTCCGCTCGACGCGATCTTCCTCGACCAGGAGGCGTCGGAGCGGGAGCTGCCGCGCGAGCGCGTCTTCCAGACCTTCCGGGAACGCTGGGCGGTCATGAAGGATTCGGTGCGGCGGGGCCTGGCCGGAGGCCGCTCCTTCTCGGGCCTGGTGGGCGGCGACGCGAGAAAGGTCATCGAGTTCACGCGCGACGGGGACATCGCGGGCGGCCATCTGGTCGCGCGCGCGATCGCGTACTCGATTGCGGTTCTGGAGGAGAACTCCCGGATGGGCATCATCGTCGCGGCGCCGACGGCCGGCGCCGCCGGAATGGTGCCGGGAACTCTTCTCGCGATCTCCGAGGAGAAGGGTTTCGACGACGAGTTCGCCGCGCGCGGGCTGGTGGTGGCGGGCGGCTTCGGCGCGCTCGTGGCGGCGAAGGCCGAGCTCTCCGGCGCCGCCGGCGGTTGCCAGGCCGAGCAGGGCGTGGGCGCGTCCATGGCGGCGGGCGCCCTGACGTTTCTTCTCGGAGGCACGCCCCGTGCGTCCGTGCATGCGGCGGCGCTGACACTCCAGAACACGCTGGGTCTTGCGTGCGATCCCGTGGCGGGCCTCGTCGAGGTGCCGTGCGTCGTCCGCAACGGGTTCACCGCGATGCTGGCGCTGGCGGGAGCCCAGACGGCTCTGGCCGGAGTGGAAAGCGTGATCCCGATGGACGAGGTCGTGGAAGCGATGGTGAAGATCGGCGAAGCGATGCCGCGGTCGCTCAAGGAGACCGCCGACGGCGGGCTCGCGATGACGCCCACGGGGTGCCGCATCCGCAACGAGCTGTACCAGATCCAGTGAGCGCGGCGCGCCTGCGTCCCTCGTGGGCGCTGCTGCTCGCCGGAGCGTGCGCCCTCTCCTATGCCAACGGGCTGACGGGCGACTTCACGTACGACGACAAGGCGATTGTCCGCGACAACTTCCGTCTTCGCTCCGTCGACCGGGTCGGAGACATCTTCACGACGCAGTACTTCGGCGGACCGCGAGGCACCGGCACGGCGTATCGGCCGATCCTGCTGCTGTCCTTCGCGGTCCAGTGGTGGATTCACGGCTCGGCCCCCGTGCCGTTTCACGTCGTCAACCTGCTGCTGCACGTCGTGGCGACGCTTCTCGTGGCGATCCTTTTTCTCCGAGTCGGAATCCCGCCCCCGGCGGCCATCGGGGCCGCGCTCCTCTTCGCCGTGCACCCGCTGCACGTCGAGGCGGTGACGTCGATCGTCGGGCGCGGCGAGACGCTCGCGTCGGTCTTCGTGCTCGCCTGCATGCTCCTCGCCCTGCGTTGGGCGGACGGGGGCAAACGCCGCCGTTGGGCGCTGGCGGGCTCTCTCTTCGCCTACCTGCTGGGCAACCTGACCAAGGAGAGCGCCGCGGTCGCACCCATCCTCGTCTTCCTGTTCCTGGCCTGGGCGGCCGAGGGGGGACTCTTCCCGAGACTGGTTCGCGCCTGGCGGCGAGGGCTCGCCTTCTACGTCGGGTCGGCGATCGTGCTCCTGGGAGTTTTCGCGGCGCGGGCGGCGATTCTCGGCGGGGCGTTGAAGAGCAGCAACACCGGGATCTTCGAGCTCGAGAATCCGCTGGCGCCCCTGTCTGCGCTCCTGCGGTCGGCCAACGCCGCCGCGATCTTCTTCCGCTACCTCGGGAGACTCGTCCTACCCGTGAGGCTCTCGGCGGACGAGTCGGCGTGGTCGCTTCTCGTTCGGAAGCCCGACGATCCGCTCTTCTTCGCGGCGCCCGCGCTGCTCGCCGCGCTATGTGCCGCAGCCGTGTGGCGGCTGCGCGACCGCTCGGTTCCCGCGGCGGGCTGCTTGTTCCTGGTGCTGGCGGCGCTTCCGACGTCGAACCTCCTCTTTCCGACCGGCACGATCTTCGCCGAACGGCTCGTGTACCTGCCCTCGGCGGGCTTCTGCCTCATCGCCGCAATCGCCGTCCTCGGCGCTGCCGGCCGATTCGCCGAGGTTCCGCTCGCGCGGCTGGCCGCCCTCGCGGCTCTCGCCATCGCGTTCGCGGGGCGGACCGTGATTCGGAATCCGGTCTGGGACAGCGATCTCGCCCTGTTTGCGAACCTCGTGCGCGTGTCGCCCACCAGCGCGAAGGCCCACTACGACTACGCCTACGCCTCCGCGGAGGCCGGCCAGACGCGGCGCGCGCTCGAGCACTACACGCGCGCGACGGACATCTTCCCGCGGTACTGGGACGCCTGGGCCGGACAGGGCCGGATGCGTCGGGCGCTCGGCGACCTCGAGGGCGCCGAAGAGGACTACGCCGAGTCCCTGCGTCGGAATCCGGGGTACGAGAACGGCTTCTTCGGGCTGGGCCTCGTGCGGGAAGAACGCGGCAATCTGGCGGGCGCGGAGGAGGCCTACCGGAGGGGAATCGCCGCCAATCCCCGGTCTTTCCCTCTGGCCTACCGGCTCGCGATCGTGCTTTCCGCCCGGAGCCGCCCCGAGGCGCGCCACGCCTGGCACCGCGCGCTCACCCTGGCGCCGGACTCCAAACAGGCGCAACGCGGATACGCCGAGTGGCTGGCTAAAGAGAGTTCCAGGTTCCAGGTTCCAAGTTCCAGGTAAGGCCCGGAACCCGGAACCCGGAGCCCGGAACCCTAATGAACCCGATGATCCGGCGGCAGAGAGTGCGCCTCCTCGGGAGGCCGCTCGCTGATCGCCCGACGGCGCGCGGCGCGTTCGGCGATGCGCGGATGCCTCCGGTGATACGCGCGCAGCATGCCGCGCAGCGCGACGTACGTCACGAGCGCGGTGGCGACGGCGAGCAGCGTCGTTCCGACGAGAAACGCGGCCAGGCGGGGACCGAAGCCCGGCCCGCGGAACGCGACCCAGAAATCTTCGTGGAGGATCCGCTGCCAGTGCAGGGGCGCGACCCGCGTCGAGGAATAGCCGAGCAGCGCCCGGCCGACCCGATAACCGGCCGCGAAGAAGGGGGGAAGCGTCCACGGGTTTCCGACGAGGGAGCCGAGGACCGTGTCGAGCTTGTTCAGGCGGAAGGCGAAGGCCAGGACGATGGCGACGATGAAATGGAATCCGATGAAGGGAGACAACCCCACTCCCACGCCGAGAGCGACGGCCGCGGCGACGCGCTCGGGTGTCTGCTCGCGGCCCATCAGATCCAGGAGGATCTTCAGACTGCGCCGCTTGAGCGAGCGCCGGTACCGGCGGCCCGAGATCTCCCTGCGCCCGGCCGGGCCGCTCACCGCGGCCTCTCCATGTGATCGTGACCGAGATCCGCGATCTCGCGCTCTCCTTTGCGCGAGACCAGCGCCGCGCCGGCCCCGGGAACGACGCATCCGAGCCGCGTGATCGAAATGCCGAAGGCGTCGGGACGGTCTTCCAGCCGCTCGGCGCACGCCGGCGAGGCCGTGAAGAGTAGCTCGTAGTCGTCTCCGCCCGAGACCGCGAGCTCCACCGGGTCGAGCTCCTCCATCTCCGAGAAGGATATGAGAGGACGCGACAGAGGGAGCCGGTCTTCTTCCAGCAGAAGGCGTGCCCCGGAGGCCCGGGCGAGCCGTCCGGCGTCGACTCCGAGACCATCCGAGACGTCGATCGCGGCCGTGGCGAGGCCTTCGACGGCCAGGGAGCGCCCGAGTACGACCCGGGGAACGGGATCCTGGAATGCGGCGAGCAGCCGCTGCTGGTGCTCTGCGGACAGCTCCGGAAACCGCGGATCGGCGTCGTTGTCCTCCCGCGAGAACGCCGCGATCGTCTGCGCCAGCCGCAGGCCCGCGGCGGCATCGCCCGGATGGCCCGAGACGAAGACGACGTCGCCGGGCCGCGCGCCCGAACGGGTCAGGGGAGACGGCGCCGGGCGTCCCCAGGCCGCGACCGAGACGATCACCTGCCCTGCTGCCGAGAGGTCGCCGCCGGCCAGGTGCGCGCCGAACTCGGAGCCCCGCTCGATCGCTCCGCGCGCGATCGCGAGCGGGAATGCCTCACCGCGCTCCGCCGGAAACCCGATCGCGAGGAGGAAAAACGCCGGCGACGCTCCCATCGCGGCCAGGTCCGACAGGTTGACCGCCACGGCGCGGCGGCCGATACGCCCCGGATCCTCGTCCGGCAGGAAGTCGACGCCCTCGACGAGCAGGTCGGTCGTCGCGGCGAGGTTCTCCTCCGGCCAGGCGATCAGGGCGGCGTCGTCGCCGGGTCCGAGGAGGACCCCGTCGGCGCGAGGCAGCAGGGCACGCAGCTTTTCGACGAACCGGTCTTCCGGCTTCACGCGCGCGGGGACGCGGGCGCCCTCCGACGGGACGGCCCCGACACGGGGATCTCCCGCCCCGGCGTCTCGGGTCGATCCTCGTGCTTCTCCGGCTCCGGGATCACGTCGGTGTCGGGCGGGAGCAGCGCGATCGACAGGACCTCCTCCATGTTGTCGACGTAGCGGAACGTGATCTCGTGCACGATGCGCGGCGAGATCTGCAGGACGTCGCGCCGGTTCATCCGGGGCAGGATGATCGTGGTGATCTTCGCCGCCCGCGCGGCGAGGACCTTCTCCTTCACACCGCCGATCGGCAGGACCTCGCCGCGCAGGGTGATCTCGCCCGTCATCGCCACGTCCCGGCGGGCCTTCCTCTGCGTGAAGGCCGAGATCATCGCGGTCGCGATCGTGATGCCGGCGGACGGCCCGTCCTTCGGAATGGCTCCCTCCGGCACGTGGACGTGAACGTCGTGCGTCTCGAAATAGTCGTGGGGAATGTTCAGCTCCGAAGCGTGCGCGCGGGCGTAGGACATCGCGGCCTGCGCGGATTCCTTCATCACGTCGCCGAGCTGGCCCGTCAGGCGCAGTCCTCCCTTGCCTCGGACCGCCAGCGCTTCGACGAAGAGCATGTCGCCGCCGACGGACGTCCAGGCCAGGCCCGTGGCCACGCCGACCTGGTCCTTCTTGAGCTGCTCGTCGCGGAAATGTTTGATGGGGCCGAGCATCTTCTCGACCGATGTCGCGCTGATGCGGTACTTGCGGCTCTTTCCTTTCGCGACGGAGACGGCGACCTTGCGGCAGACCGCTCCGATCTCGCGCTCGAGGTTGCGCAGGCCGGCCTCGCGCGTGTACGCCTCGATGATCTTTTCGATTCCCGAGTCCGTGAACTCGATCGAGGCGTCGGTGATGCCGTTCTCTTCCATCTGCTTGGGGACCAGGTGCCGCCGCGCGATCGCCTTCTTCTCCTCGAGCGTGTACCCGGAGAGGCGGATGACCTCCATCCGGTCGAGGAACGCAGGCTGGATCGGGTCGAGGACATTGGCCGTCGCGATGAAGAGAACCCTCGAGAGATCGTAGGGAACCGAGAGGTAGTGGTCGCGGAAGGAGAAATTCTGCTCGGGGTCCAGGACCTCGAGGAGCGCGGCCGACGGATCGCCGCGGTAATCGGCGCCGATCTTGTCGATCTCGTCGAGCATGAAGACCGGGTTGGAGGTCCCGGCCTGGTGGATGCCCTGGATGATGCGTCCGGGCATGGCGCCCACGTAGGTGCGCCGGTGGCCGCGGATTTCGGCCTCGTCGCGCACTCCCCCGAGCGACAGACGCACGAACTTGCGGTCCAGCGCCCGCGCGACCGACCGGCCCAGAGACGTCTTGCCGACGCCCGGTGGACCGACGAAGCAGAGGATCGGTCCTTTCAGGCTCTGCTTCAGGGCGTGGACGGCCAGGAACTCGAGGATCCGTTCCTTGACCTTCTCGATGTCGTAGTGATCTTCGTCCAGGATCGTGCGTGCCCGGACGATATCCTTGGAGTCATCGGAGACCACGCTCCAGGGCAGGCCGGTCATCCAGTCGAGGTAGGTTCGGATGATCGCCGTCTCGGCCGAATCGGGGTGGCTTCGCTCGAGGCGTTTGATCTGCTTCTCGATCTCCGTCGCCGCTTCCTGCGGGATCTTCCTGTCGGTGATGACCTTCCGGTAGGCGTCGAGCTCCTCCGAGATCTCCTCGCCTTCGCCGAGCTCCTGCTGGATCGCGCGCAGCTGCTGGCGCAGGTAGTACTCCCGCTGGGACTTGTCCATCTCGCCCCGCGCCTGCGTGGAGATCTCCTGCTGCATCGTCAGGACCGTGATCTCCTTGGCGAGACTGTCGTTGACGAGGCGCAGCCGCGCGATGGGGTCCGTGGACTCGAGGATCTTCTGGGCTTCCTCGAGCTTCAGGTCGAGGTTGGAGGCGGCCAGGTCGGCCAGCCGCGCCGGGTCGTCGAGGTTGCCGGCGATGACCATGACCTCCGGCGAGATGTTCTTGCCGAGGGAGACGGACTTCTCCAGGTTCTGCTTGACGCTGCGCAGGAGAGCCTCGTGTTCGGGGGGGAGCTCGTCGGGCGACTCGGACTCCTCCAGCCGCGTGATCTTGGCCTTGAGAAACGGCTCCTCGGAGAGGACCGAATCCAGCCGCGCGCGCGAGAGACCCTGGACGAGGAGGCGGATGCGCCCGTCGGGCAGCTTGAGCATCCGCATGATCGCGGCCACCGTGCCCACGGGGTAGAGGTCGTCGGGCTTGGGCGTGTCGTTCTGGGCGTCGCGCTGCGCGACGAGCATGATGATGCGCTGTTCCGCGAGCGCGGCGTCCACGGCGTTGATGGACTTCTCCCGGGAGACCGAGAGCGGCAGGATGATGTAGGGAAACACCACGACGTCCTTGAGGGGCAGGACGGGAAGAATGTCCGGAATCGGGAGATCGGTCTCCCGCTCCGTCGCGATCTCTTTCTCTTTCTCTTTCTCTTTCTCTTCCAGCTCGGCCATGGGTCCGGCTATTCCTCCATCTCGGCGGCGGCGGCGACCGGGATCTCGATCTCCTTCTCGCGCATGTCCGGAACGCGCGGGAGGAAGATCTCGAGGAGGCCGTGTTTCATCGCCGTCCGCGCCAGGTGCGAGTTGACCGGGCGCGGAAGCGCGACGGACTTGACGAACGCGCCGAAGTACCTCTCCATGCAGAAGAAGCGGATGCCTTCCCGCGATCGGATCCGGCCCTTCTTGGAGCCGCGGACCATCAGGACGCGTCCCCGGATCGTGACCCGCACGTCTCCGGGCTCCACGCCGGGCAGCTCGACGAGGACGCGGATGGTGTCGCCGTCGTCGAGCACGTCCACGTTGGGGTCCCAGGACGAGGCCGGCGCTCCGCCCTTGTTGTTGTTCTCGACGAACGTGGCGAACATCCGGTTGAGCTCGCTCTGGAGCCGCGACAGCTCCACCATCGGGCCGTAGAAGCGCGCGGTGCGCTTTACCGTGGGCATCGGCTCCTCGAGTCCGCGGTCCCTCGGGCCGCGGGTCCTCGGGATGCCGTCGTGGGGCTTCGCCTCACGACGGCACCTTTTCGCCTCGGCCGATCAGGTTCTTCAGCTCGTGCAGAAACTCGTCCACGTCCTCGAACTTCCGATAGACCGACGCGAAACGAACGTACGCGACCTTGTCGAGCTCCCGGAGCCGTTCCATCACGATCGCGCCGACCCGCGAGGTGGCGATCTCGCGCTCCTCGGCGTCGTGCAGCAGGGACTCGACCTCGTCCACGATCTTGTCGAGCTCGACGGGCGAGACCGGCCGTTTCTCGCAGGCCTTGACGAGTCCGGTGCGCAGCTTGTTGCGGTCGAAGCGCTCCCGGCGGCCGTCGTTCTTGACGACCATATAGGGGATCTCCTCGATCGTTTCGTAGGAGGTGAAGCGGCGGCCGCAGGCGGTGCATTCGCGCCGGCGCCGGATGACCTCGCCCTCGCGGCTCTCGCGCGAGTCCACAACCCGGTCGTCGACGGACGCGCAGAAGGGGCATTTCACGCCGTCAAGAGTACCGCTTTTTCCCCGCCGGCTCCGGTGACGCGGTCCTCGCGGCCTCCAGGTCGCGCTTGCGCAGGGGGTTCGTGGCGACCAGAGCGAATCCGACGAGGGAGATGGGCACGAAGGACACAGCGTGCGAAAGGATCGCGACCCCCGTCGCCGTCGCGACGGGCACGCGAAAGATGTCGGTGAGCGCGAACTGCACCGCGGCGTGGTAGCCGCCGAGTCCGCCCGGAGTGGGGACGGCGAGTCCGAGGACCGCGGCCGTCGTCACCACGTAGGCGGCGGACAGCGGCAGCGCCAGTCCGAATGCCCGCATGGTGCACCAGATCTGGACGTTGATCACGAACCACATGCCCAGGGAGCCGGCGGCGACTAAGACGAGCAGTCGCGGGCTCTTCAGCGACGCGAAGCCGTCCAGGAACGTATGGCTGATCCGCATCGCCGGCCCCCGGGCCTTCTCGGGCAGCAGCCGGAACAGCCGTTCGAGGAGACGCTCGGTCGCCTCGCGCCACACCACCGCGAAAAGGGCCACGGCAATGGCGGCGAGCGCGGCTGCGGCCGCGACCCAGCGCAGTCGTCCCGCCGAGAAGGAACCGACCGTCCCGGAGGAACCGGCCAGGGCCAGCCCCAGGAAGAAGAGCTGCGCCAGGGCGTCCAGCACGCGTTCGAACACGATCGAGGCAAGGAGTGCCGAAAAGGGAAGTCCCTCTTCGTGCGCCAGAAGCGCCGGCCGGATGACCTCGCCCGCGCGCGCCGGAAGCACGGTGTTCGCCGCGAAGCCGACGGCCGTGGCGCGAAAGGACGGAAAGAACGGGACGCGGCCGACGGGCCGGAGGATCCAGATCCAGCGCAGCGCGCGAAGCACGAATACGAGCAGGGAAATCCCCACGCTCGCCGCCAGGTACGCCGGCGAGGCCGAGGCAATGACGCGTCCGATGTCGTGGAGGGAGACGCGCGAGAGAAACCAGGCGACGAGGCCCGCCGCCAGGACGAGCGAAACCGCCGCCTGGACGCGGCGGGATTTCAGCAGTTCGCGCATTCGGTGACGAGGATCACGCCGTTCGGAGCGCCGAGACCGCCGTGCGCGAATGGGCGCGACGCGAAACGCGACAGCTCGACGTGCACTGCGACGGTTGTAGCATTTCGGGGGCCTGTTTGCCTAAAAAAATGAGGTGAAGGCTTGATACCGCTTGACTTTCAGGCACAGTAACCACATTCTTTTCTTAAATTTTCGGGAGGAATGCATGGTTAGGAAGGCCCGGCTTCTGGCGCTTCTCGTCGCCTCGGTTTGCTTGCTGGCGAAACAGGCCGGTGGGCAGCCCATCGGCGGCATCGACTATCCGGCTGATGGCCAGACGGTCTCGGGCATCGTGCGCGTCTCCGGTTTCGCGCTCGACTTCAACGCAGTCGACCGGATCGAGCTGCTCGTGGACGGCGTCGTCATCAATCGCGCCGACACGGGCCTGCCTCGTCCCGACGTGCTGGAGATCTTTCCGGCGTACGTCAACAGCGCGACGCCGAATCCGGGATTCCTGACCGCGTTTCTGGCGCGCGGAGCCTATGACGACGGCCCGCACTCGATCGCGATTCGCGTGACCGAGACGGCGACGCAGCAGCAGGTCGTCGTCAGCACGATCAACGTCATCGTCAGCAGCGCGGCCAACCAGGCGCCGTTCGGCTTCATCGACATCCCGGGCCCGTCGGGCCTCCAGGGTGCCAATGGGTCGTTCCCGGTCGTCGGCTGGGCGCTCGACGACGTGGACGTCGACCGCATCGATTTCCTCGTGGACGGACAGATCGTCGCCGGCTCGGTCGGCCGCGGAGAGCCCTCCACGGCGGTGTACGGAAGCCAGCGTCCGGACGTGCAGGCCGCGTTTCCGGACGTTCCGAACTCCCTCTATTCCGGATTCCTCGCGAACATCGACACCTCCGCTTTCATCAATGGCCTCCACATCATCTCGGTCAAAGCGACGGATTCCGAGGGCGCCTCGAGGGAGCTGGGCCACAGGACCGTTCAAGTCATCAATAACGGCCAGAACCTTCCGCCGTTCGGGCAGATCGACTTTCCGCTCGACAAGGCCTCGCTCTTCTGCAGCGGCGCCACGGGCGGCTTCCCGTCGCCCTGCACTCCGGAAATCTGCTCTCCGTCGTTGTTCAACATCGTCCTCGGCTGGGCCCTCGACGTGGGCTCGGCACTCGACCGCGGACAGGTCTCGTACCTCGAGCTTCTGCTCGACGGCCAGATCATCGCCAACACGCGGTCCGACTGCATCCAGGTCAACGGCGCGCTGACCAATTGCTACGGGATCAACCGGCCCGATGTCGCTCGACTCTACTCGGGCTACGTCAACGCCGACAACGCCGGCTTCAACTTCTCCTTCTTCCTGGGCCGCAACGAAAGCAACGGACAGATCCAGATTCTCTCGCCGCGGACCTCGAGCGGACAGCCCGAGCTCGTCGGCTTCACCCAGGCCGGCAAACATACGCTGGCCATCCGCGCCGGCGATGAGGAGGAGACGGTCACGCAGTTCGGTGCGATGTCGGTGGACATCCTGTGCGAGCTCCAGGGAGGCGATCAGCCGGCCTTCGGCTACATCGACTCGCCCTCGAACTACGAGTTCATCAACGGGCTCTTCGAAGTCGTCGGCTGGGCGACCGACTTCCAGGGCGTTTCGCGGGTCGAGGTCGACGTGGACGGCCAGGTGGTCGGGCTCGCGTCCTATGGTCTGAATCGGCCCGACGTTCCGCACAACGACTTCCGCGTCACCTCGTCGTTCGTCGGATTCGGCTTCCCGCTCGACACCACGGCTCTGTCGAACTCGCCCCACGACCTGGTCATCTACGTCGTCGACCGCGACGGAAACCGGACCGAGATCGGCCGCCGCAAGTTCGTCGTCGACAACCAGGTCGTCGTCGAGCACCACTAGGATCTACCCGGGTAACCCCCGAGAAACCATCGCCCCGCCGACAGGCGGGGCTTTTTTTGGGTTGTTTTTAGCGGTCCGCTTCGCGGACCGACCGACATGGGAGGGGAAGTCCTTTGAGCGGCCCGCTTCGCGGGCCAACCGACATGGGAGGGGAAGTCGCTTCTGGATGCTCTCCCGAGATATCTCTTCCCCGGCAATTAGGGGGGCCCTCGCTCGCAAACTGAAGGAGGGATGCCGCTGTATTAGTCGCCGCGGCCCTGATTGATCCCCTCTCCCCCCGGCGGGGGGAAGGGTTGGGGTGAGGGGGTATCCTTCCGGCCGAATTCGCATGACACCCGAAGACAACGAGCTCTTGACCCGCGTCGGGCCGGGAACGCCGATGGGGGAGCTCCTTCGGCGGTACTGGCTGCCGCTGGCGGAGTCCGAGGAGCTGGGACCTCCGGACGGTCCTCCTCGACGCATCCGGCTTTTGGGCGAGAACCTGGTGGTCTTCCGCGACTCCGGCGGGCAGGTCGGGCTGCTCGACCAGCGCTGTCCGCACCGCGGAGCCTCGCTCTTCTTCGGCCGGAACGAGGAGGGGGGACTGCGCTGCATCTACCACGGCTGGAAGTTCGATGCCGAGGGGCGCTGCCTGGAGACGCCGACGGAACCGTCCGAGAGCTTCGCGCGCGGCGTGCGTGCCCGGGCGTATGGGTGCGTCGAGCGAAACGGCGTCGTCTGGGCCTACCTCGGTCCCGCAGCCGCGGAGGCCCCGCCGTTGCCCGATCTCGGCTGGGCGGTGGTTGCGCCGGAGAACCGGTCGACGCTCACCTACCTTCGGGCGTGCAACTGGCTCCAGGCGCTCGAAGGCGACGTGGACACCGCTCACCTGGGTTGGCTCCACGCGCGCATGGACGAGACGGGGCGCCGGCGACTTCCGGCGCGCGCGGACGATCCGCACCGCGACAAGGTCGCACAGGATCTCTCGCCCGTGCTCTCCGTCGTGGACCACAGCGCCGGGGTCACGGTCGCGGCGCGCCGCAACGACGAAGACGGCCGCCACTACTGGCGCATCTCGCAGTTCCTGATGCCCATCTTCACGAGCATTCCGGCGACCGGACGGCTGCGGCGGGCCAAGGCCTGGGTGCCTCTGGACGACGAGCACACGCTGGTCTGGGAGCGCAACTGGGACCCGTCGGAGGCGCTTTTGGCCGAGCAACGCCGCGGACGCGCGGGACGGGTGCCCGGCAGCGGGATGCACGACGACGGGGACGAGCCCCTCTCCCGCGGGCGCTTCGTGGCCAGCCGCGAGAACGACTATCGGATCGACCGGGAACGGCAGAGAACGGCGAGCTTCAGCGGTCTCGAAGAGTCGGCTCCCGTCCAGGACGCCGCGGTGCAGGAGAGCATGGGCCCGATCGCGGACCGCAGCCGGGAGCACCTCGGCGCCTCGGACGAGGCCATCATCCGCGTACGGCGGAGACTGCTCGACGCCGCGCGGGCTCTCCGCGATCGAGGCGAGGAGCCTCCAGGCGTTCGTTCACCGGAGGTGTATCGGCTGCGCGGCTGCCAGCTCGTCCTGCCGCCGCACGCCGACTGGCAGCAGGCGTCGAGGGAAGAGCAGAGAAGCTGAGGCGGCGCGTCGATCCCGGCATCCCTCGCTTCGCTCGGGATGACAGGCGGAAGCCCCCGAGCCGTCATCCCGAGGGCGTGAGCCCGAGGGATCCCGTCCTTGCTACAACCCCGCTTTGACCGCCAGCTCGCGCTTTTTCTTCGGGAGCGCCGCGATGCGCGCCGCCTCGCCGAAGAGTGTCAGGCCCTTCTGGATCTGCGGGTCCCCGGCGGCGAAGGCGCGCCGTCCGGCTTCTGGACCGAATTTCGCGTTGACGATCTCGGTCTGGATCGCGAGATCGACGAGGGTGCGATTGGCATCCTCGGTGTACGACTTCTTGAGCTCGTCGGCCGTCGAGTACTTGGCCTGCTTCTCGACGAACTGGAAGAACTCGTCGCGGATCTCCGGCGTCACCGTGAAGTCTTGCGTGACCTTGGGGTGGCGCGACAGCCAGTCCACGGCGAAGTTGAAGAACGCGTAGCGAACCAGCAGCTGCTGCAGAAGCTTCGAATCCCGGTCGTTCTTGACGATCACGTCGGGCGTGATGCCTCCCTGGGCGTACACCACGCGACCCGCATCCGTGTAGAAGATGGCGCTGTCGGCGTTCGGATGCGGCGCCTCGTCGCCCGTCTGGGCTCCGGCGTCGGGGTCGCCGGGGTTCACGTAGGCGAGCAGGTCGCTGTAGTCCCTCTGGATCCAGCGGCCGGAAGGCGTGTAGTAGCGGGCCGTCGTCAGCGCGAGGCCGGCGCCGTAGGAGAGCGTGTAGACGCTCTGCACCAGGCCCTTGCCCCAGGTGCGCTGTCCGACGACGACGCCGCGGTCATGGTCCTGGATCGCCCCGGCCACGATCTCCGATGCCGACGCCGATCCCCGGTTGACCAGGACCACCAGCGGCTGGTCGAAGTGGGCGCCGTCGCCGGGTGCGAAGTACTCCTGGGCCGAGGACGCCGTGCGCCCGCGCGTGTAGACGACCATGGAGTTCTTGGGCACGAACACGTCGGTGACGTCCACCGCCTGTTCGAGTACGCCGCCGGGATTGCCGCGCAGGTCGAACAGCAGCTTCTTCATGCCCTGCTTCTCGAGCTTGTCGATCGCCTCGGTCAGCTCCCGGCTGGACGTGTGCGTGAAGTCGGAGAGCATGATGTAGCCCACGCCCGGCTCGAGCATGAACGCGTACCGGACCGACTTCGTCGGGATCTCGGCCCGGGTGATCGTCATCTTGATGGGCTCGGGGAACCCGACCCGTCGGATCGTGATCGCGACCTGCGTGCCCTTGGGGCCCCGGAGCTTTCGGACGACGTCCTCGGTCGACGTGTCCTCCTTGAGCTCCTCGTCGCCGATGTGGGTGATGATGTCGCCCGCGCGAATGCCCATCTTGTAGGCCGGCGTGCCCTCCATGGGCGCGATGACCGTTATCTTGCCCATCCGCTTCTGGATCTGGATGCCCAGCCCGTAGAAGGAGCCGTGCTGCTTCTCCTTCATGGCCGAGAACTCGTCGGGCTCCAGGAACGCGGTGTGGGGGTCCAGGCGGGAGAGCATCCCGTGGATCGAGGCGTAAACGATCTTGTCCGGGGCGATGGGCTCCGGCGCCCAGTCGGACAGGGTCGTCAGGATGTCGGCGTACTCGTCGAGGGACGGTGTGGCTTTTTCAGGACTCGCGGACAGCTTTCCGGCGAACGTGCCGCCGGCCAGCGTTGCCCCCGCGACGAGTGCCAGCGCGACCAGCCATCGGGACCGATGAGAACTCACGAACCCTCCTCCCTGGATTCCGGCATTCTGGCACGCTCGAACGCCAAAGTCTCCCCGGGTCGAAGCAAGCGGCGTAAAATCCCTTGCGCGGGGGAGAGAACATGTTTGGCTCCATCGGAATGCCCGAATTGATCCTGATTTTCGTGGTCGCCCTTCTGGTCTTCGGGCCCAAGAAGCTCCCCGAGCTCGGCAAATCGCTGGGAAAGGGACTGGCCGAGTTCAAGAGGGCGTCCGAGGACCTGAAGAAGACGATCGAGGACGAGATCGAACAGGGCAAGCGCGAGGCCGATGCGGTCAAGAAACAGGTGACCGAAACTCGGGAAGCGCTGACCGCCGTTCCCCCGGTCCCGTCATCCCGTCCCGCTGAGGAGTCGGTTCCGCGCGGGGACGAGCCCGTTCGTCCCGCTTGACCGCCTTCAACCCGCGGGAGCTCCTCGAGGGCAAGACCCGTCCCGAGGGCGAAGAGGACGAGCTTCCGCGGATGGGGTTCTTCCAGCACCTGGAAGAGCTCCGGAAGCGCCTGATCGTCTCGCTGCTGGCGATCTTCGGCGGATTTCTCCTCTCGTGGTACTGGGCGCCGCAAATTTTCGATTTCCTCGCACGTCCGATCCGCCAGGTCTTGCCGCCCGGCCAGAACCTGGCCTACACGCGGCTGACCGAGCCTTTCCTGATGTATTTCCGCGTGGCTCTGCTGGCGGGGATCCTTCTCTCTTCGCCGGTCGTGCTCTGGCAGGTCTGGCTGTTCATCTCGCCCGCGCTGTACCGCCGCGAGAAACGCTACGTCTGGCCGTTCGTGTCGTTCGGAGTTCTCTTCTTCCTGTCGGGATGCGCGTTCGCCTACTACGAAGCCTTCCCGCTGGTCGTGCGTTTCCTCGTCGGCGTCGGCGCGCCGTTTACGCCGGTCATCACGATCAACGAATACCTCGGGATGGCGTCGAAGCTCATCCTGGGGCTGGGCCTCTGCTTCGAGATGCCGATCCTCGTCTTCTTCCTGGCGCGACTGGGAATCGTCTCGGAGGTATGGCTCCTGAAGAAGTTCAAGTACGCGGTGCTGATCATCTTCATCATCGCGGCCGTGATCACGCCGACGCCGGACGTCGCGACACAGTGCGTCTTCGCCCTTCCGATGATCGCGCTCTATCTGCTGGGGATCCTGATCGCATGGATGTTCCGCCGGAAGGAGACTCCGGCAGGCTAGGTCTTTTCGGACTTCGTCCGGGCGTTGCGCGCCAGGATTCGTTCGATGAACTCGCGCACCGCGCCGTGTCCTCCGGGGCGCTTCAGGACGACATCGGCCGCTTTCTTCGCGGCGGGCATGGCGTCGGCCGGACAGGCCGAGAATCCGGCGGCCTCGAACATCGGGATGTCGGGCTCGTCGTCGCCGATCGCCGCAGTCTCGTCGGGCGCGATGCGCAGCCTGCGGCGCACCGCCTCGAGGCGCGAGCGCTTGTCGCGGACCCCCTGGAAACAGTGCGCGACACCGAGCTCCCGCGCGCGGCTGGCGGTTGCGGGAGAGATCCGTCCGGAGATCCAGATCACCGTGACTCCCGCGGCGGCGGCCTTGCGGATCCCGTGGCCGTCCTTCGTGTCGAAGACCTTCCACTCCCGGCCGCGCCCGTCGAGGTAGATCCGCCCGTCGGTGAGGACGCCGTCCACATCGAGAAAGAGCGCCCGAATCTTTTTCGGGCGGCGGCGTTGGGCCACCTAAGCGATCCCGGCCGCCAGCAGGTCGTGCATGTGGAGCGCTCCGGAAAGGCGGCCGTCCGGTCCCACGATGAAGAGGGATGTGATTTTCGCCGAGCGCATGGTCTCCAGGGCCGACGAAGCGAACTCTTCCTCGGAGATCGTGCGCGGGTTCGCGTGTCCGCAGTCGCCGGCCGTGCGTTGGAGCCGACCGGGGTCCCGCTCGATCCAACGGCGCAGGTCTCCGTCGGAGATGACGGCCACGAGACGGTCCTGCCCGTCGACGACGGCGGTGATTCCCATCATCTTGCGCGACATCTCGTGAATCGCGGCGGGCATCGAGGCGCCGGACGACACTCTGGGGATCCGGTCCCCCGTGCGCATCAGGTCCCGGACCTTCAAAAACCGCCGCCCGAGGCTTCCTCCCGGATGCAGCGCGGCGAAGTCCTCCTCGCGGAAGCCCCGGCGCTCCGAGATCGACATCGCCAGGGCGTCGCCCATGGCGAGCATCGCCGTGGTCGACGCCGTCGGCGCGAGATTCAGGGGGCAGGCCTCGCGCGGGATCGCGACGGAGATGACGATCTCCGCGGCGCGCCCCACGGCGGACTCCGGAGCGCCGGTGAGCGCGATCGTCCGGATCGACCGCTTGTTGGCGAACTCGAGCAGGCGGACGACTTCGGGAGTCTCCCCGGACGTCGAGAGCGCCAGGAGGACGTCGCCCGGCATGAGCATCCCGAGGTCGCCGTGGCTCGCCTCGCCCGCGTGCAGGAAGTAGGCGGGCGTGCCGCTGGAGGCGAGCGTGGCGGCGATCTTTTCGCCGATCAGCCCGGACTTGCCGATGCCCGTCACGCAGAGCCGGCCGCTCGTGCTCTGGACGGCTTCGATCGCCCGCAGAAACTCGGGGCCCAGGTTTTCGATCTGCCGCCGGACGGCGTCGGCCTCGATCCGGAGGACCTCGCGGGCTGTGTCGAGCGACATGGGTGCGCGTATCTTAAGGCGTACTAAGATCGCGCCCCCATGGCCGAGTTGACCCATTACGTCCTGACGTACGGCCTGCCGCTGGTCTTCGGAATCGTGATGCTCGAGCAGCTCGGGGCCCCGATCCCCGCTCTCCCGGTCCTGATCGTCGCGGGCGCGCTGTCACGCGACGGGCACGTCTCCTCGGCCCTCGTGCTGGTCGTGGCCGTCGCGGCCTCCGTCGTCGCGGACTCGGTCTGGTATTTCCTCGGGCGCCGCCGCGGGCAGCGCATCCTGAAGACCCTGTGCCGGATCTCCCTTTCGCCGGACTCCTGCGTCCGGCAGACCGAGGCGGTCTTCGACCGGTGGGGCATGCCGTCGCTGCTCTTCGCGAAATTCGTCCCCGGCTTCTCGACCGTCGCCCCGCCTCTGGCGGGTGCCGCGGCCGCGCCCTTCTCGACTTTTCTCCTCTACGACTCGGGGGGCGCCCTGCTGTGGGCGGGAGCGGGCGTGGCCGCGGGGATGGCGTTTCACCGCGCGATCGGCCGCGCCCTCTCGCTTCTCGCCTCGCTCGGCAGCGGCGCGTTCGTCGTGCTCGCCGCGGGGCTGGTGGTCTTCGTCGCGTTCAAGTGGTGGCAGCGGCGCCGCTTCTACAAGATGCTCCGCATGGCGCGCATCTCGGTCGAGGAGCTGAACCGGTTGATGAACGACGGCGAGCAGCCGACCGTCGTGGACGTGCGCACCGCCGGAGCGCGGGCCCGGGATCCGCGCCGCATCCCCGGGGCCGTCGTCATGGGAGTCTCGGATCTGGACGCGCGCCTCTCCGAGCTTCCTCGAAACCGCGAGGTGATCCTCTACTGCACGTGACCCAACGAGGCCACGGCCGCCCGTGTGGCGCGCATGCTGATCGACAGGGGGTTCACGCTGGTCCGGCCGCTTTCCGGAGGACTCGAGGCCTGGGCGGAGGCGGGCTATCCGATCGACGCCGAGCCGCTCATTCGCATCGGCGAGTCGGGAAGCATGCCGCGCCCGGCGCCGCAGTAAGAGCCTCCCTCGGAGGGCCGCGCGCCGGCGCGGCCTTCCGTTTTCGCGGGAGGGAGGCGAGCTACTTGGCCTTCTTGTCGCCGGCCTTGACCTCGACGGCGGTCGCGCTCATGCGGTACTCGATCGTGACCTTGGAGCCCACCTTGAGGTCACCCGTGATCTTCGTGTTCGCGTCCCGGGCGATCTCCCAGCGGTCCTTGCCTTTCTGGACCGCGATCATCGTGTCGTTGACCTCGAGGACGGGGCCGGTGACCTGGTAGGTCTTGACCGCGGCGACGGCAGTCGACGCGGCGAGCAGGGAAGCCAGGAGCACCGAGGACAGGACGGCGCGAGCGTAGCGCATGACTCCTCCTTCTGTGTTTCGAGTTGGACGACTCAGTTTTTCTGGGACTTCTCGCCTTCTTTCGACGCGCGGTAGCCGGCCTTCTGCGCGTCGGCTTCGGACATGAACTTTCCTTCCTTGGTCTTGCCGTACCAGCGATCCCCCTCATAGTGGTAGACGCCCGTGCCGGTGTTCACCCACACCATCCCGCGAGAGGGCGGCGTGCGAGGTGCGACCTCCTCCTCCGGCGCCGAAGCGGACACCGGCGCCTTGCGCGCGGAGCCCGTGGAAGCCGCAGCGGGCGCCGGCGCGGGCGGAGCGGCCGACCTGGTCTTGGGCTCTTTGGCCGGTGCCGATTCCGAGGTCTGGCCCGGCGCGGCCGAAGCCGAGTTCGTCCGGGACTCTCCGCCGCGGACATAGACCTGGGACGCAATCTTGTCGATCGTGCTCTTCGGCACGCCCGCGCGGGCCAGGTCGTCAACCGACCTGTACGGGCGCCCCGCGATGATCTTCTGCGCCGTGGCCGGCCCGACACCGGGCAGGGCCTCGAGATTCTTCTGGGATGCGCGATTCAAGTCCAGGTGGCCGGGGGTTGCTCCCGAGGTCGTGGCCGGCGCATTGAGCGGAGCCTTCTCGGCGGTCTTCGGCGCTTTCGAGGCCGTCTCCTTCGACGCCGTCTCCTTCGACGCCGTCTCGCCCTTCTTCGAGGCCGGCTCGCTCTTGGCCTCGGCGGCGTGCGAGCTCTTTCCGGCCGTCGCGACCTTCTTCAGCTTCTCGATGTTCGAGGCCGAAACACCGACTCGGGACAGGTCGTCCATCGAAGAGAACGGCCGGCCGGAGACGATCTTGGCGGCCGTCGCCGGGCCTACCCCCGGGAGCCCCTCCAGCTCCGCCTCCGTCGCCGTGTTGATGTTGACCTTCTTGGACGCCGCCGCGGCCGGGGCCGCGAGCGCCATCGCTCCAATCACGAGAGCCAGAGCCAGTTTCAATCCACGACTCGCGTACTTCATCGCCAGCCTCCTTGCGCGAAAACATCCTTGCCGACACGGCGTGAACCGGAGGTGAACGGTGAACGCCAATCAGCCGCGGGAGAGGGCGGAGAGGGCCAGCAGGCTTCGAACGAGCTCCGGAACCGCGGCGACGTCCAGCTGCGTGGCGCGATCCGAGAGAGCTTTGTCCGGGGCGTCGTGGACCTCGAGGAAGAATCCGTCGACCTCGCCCGTGGCCGCCGCGGCCCGCGCCAGGATCGGAGCGTACTGCTTGAGGCCTCCTGTCTCCTTGCCGGCTCCGGGCAGCTGCAGCGAGTGCGTCAGGTCGTAGATGACGGGGTAGCCAAGGGAGCGCATGATCGGGAAGGACCGCATGTCCACGACCAGGTTGTGGTACCCGAACGAGGTTCCCCGCTCGCACAGGAGGATGTTCTCGTTGCCGGCCGCGCGACACTTCGCGACGACGTGGCTCATGTCCTCGGGAGCCATGAACTGGCCCTTCTTGACGTGGACGGGCTTGCCCGTCGCCGCCGCCGCGATGATGAGGTCGGTCTGACGGCCAAAAACGCCGGGATCTGCAGGACGTCGAGAACCTTGCCGCCTGTTCCGCCTGGGCCGGCTCGTGGACGTCGGAGAGGACGGGGAGGCCGGTCTTCGCCTTGACGGCGGCGAGGATGTCGAGCCCCTCCTCGATTCCGGGGCCCCGGAACGGATCGCCCGCGGAACGGTTGGCCTTGTCGTAGGAGGACTTGAAGACGATCCGCGCGCCGGTCTCCTCGCCGATCGCCTTGAGGCGCTGGGCCATCGCAAGGGCGTCGCGCGGGACTCGATGACGCAGGGTCCCGCGATGAAGACGGGCGGTTCGCCGCCTCCCGCGGCGTATCCCGGGGCGATCGGGACGCGCCGGACCGAGCCGGCGCGGCTCAGGCGTTCTCTCCCGCCGAAGGGGAGGGCAGCGCTACCGCCGCCGCCGGGACGTCGCCCTCGGTGGCCGCCCGGTGCGCCCGCGCCGCGCGGATGAAGTCCTTGAACAGAGGGTGGCAGGCGAAGGGTTTGGACTTGTGCTCCGGGTGGAACTGGCAGCCGAGGAACCACGGATGATCCTCGTGGAGCTCGATGATCTCGACGAACTTCTTGTCCGGCGACATGCCGGTGAAGGACATGCCGGCCTCTTTCAGGCGCGGCAGGAACTCCTGGTTGACCTCGTAACGATGACGGTGGCGCTCCCAGATCAACGGCTCGCCGTAGGCGCGCGCGGCGAAGGAGCCCGCCGAAAGCTCGCACGGATACTTGCCCAGCCGCATCGTGCCTCCCAGGGCCTCGACTCCGATCAAGTCGCGCAGCTTGAAGATGACCTTGTGCTTGGGATCGTCCTCGAACTCGGTCGAGTTGGCGTCTTCGATTCCGGCCACGTTGCGCGCGTATTCGATGACGGCCGACTGGAGGCCCAGGCAGATGCCGAAGTAGGGAACCTTCCTTTCCCGGGCGTAACGGATCGCGCGCATCATGCCCTCGACACCGCGCCGGCCGAACCCTCCCGGCACGAGGATGGCGTCGGCGCGGAAGAGGACGTCGGGATAGGAGTCGCCTTCGAGGGTCTCGGCGTCGACGTAATGGAGCTTGACTCGCACGTTGTTGGCGATGCCGCCGTGCGCGAGCGCTTCGTTGAGCGACTTGTAGGAGTCGCCATAGTCCACGTACTTGCCCACGACCGCGATTCCACCTCTCCGGCCGGGTTCTTGATGCGGTTGACCAGCGACTCCCACTTGGAGAGGTCCCGGTCGTAGTGCGGCAGCGAGAGCAGATCGAGGAGGATCTCGTCCAGACCCTCCGCCGCGAAGCGCAGAGGGACTTCGTAGATCGACGGCACGTCCTTGGCATTGATGACGGCTTCGACGGGGACGTTGCAGAAGAGGGCGATCTTGCGCTTGACCTCGGGAGGCAGCGCCCGATCGGTACGGCAGAGAAGGACGTCGGGCTGGATTCCGATCGAGAGGAGCTCCTTGACGGAGTGCTGCGTGGGCTTGGTCTTCAGCTCGTCGGAGGCCTTGATGTACGGCACCAGGGTCAGATGCACGTTGATCGCGTTTCCGCGCCCGGCTTCCTGGCGGAACTGGCGGATGGCCTCGAGAAAGGGCAGCGACTCGATGTCGCCGACGGTGCCGCCGATCTCGACCAGCACGACGTCGGCGTCGGTGCCGACCCCGCGGATGGACTCCTTGATCTCGTCGGTGATGTGGGGAATGACCTGGACGGTCTTGCCGAGATAGTCCCCCCGGCGCTCCCGCTCGATCACCGTCGCGTAGATCCGGCCGGCCGTCGTGTTGTTGATCTTCGCGCCGGTCATCGAGGTGAAGCGCTCGTAGTGTCCCAGGTCCAGATCCGTCTCGGCGCCGTCGTCGGTGACGTAGACCTCGCCGTGCTGGAACGGCGACATCGTCCCCGGATCGACGTTGATGTACGGATCGAATTTTGCCAGCGCCACCGAGAAGCCTCGCGCCTCGAGCAGGGCGCCGATCGACGAGGCCGCGATGCCCTTGCCCAGCGACGACACTACGCCGCCCGTGATGAAGACGTACTTCGTGCTCATGGGGAAACCTCCTGCTTGCTCAATTGCGCTTCCGCCGCCGCGAGATCCTCGGGCGTGTCCACGCCGATCGAGTCCCCCGCCGCGTCTCCCACATGGATGGTATATCCGGCCTCGAGCCACCGCAGCTGCTCCAGGGACTCCGCGCGCTCGAGGGGCGAAGAGGGCAGGCCGGCGATCTCGGCCAGCGTCCGGGCGCGATACGCGTAGATCCCGAGGTGTTTCCGGTAGGCCGGCTCCCCCTGGCGGAAGTGAGGAATCGCCGATCGGGAAAAGTAGAGAGCCCGGCCGTCGCGCGCCACGGCGACCTTCACGACGTTCGGGTCGGAGGCCAGGCGCGCGGATGTCGGAAACGCGAGCGTCGCGATCGACCGGGCGTCGTCGGCGAGAAGGGCCTCGACCACGCGGTCCACGTTCTCCGGCGGCATCAGGGGCTCGTCTCCCTGCACGTTCACGTACGCGTCCGCGGGCAGCCGCTGCGCGACCTCGGCCACCCGGTCCGTGCCGGAGGCCGCGTGCGCCGACGTCAACATGGCTTCGCCGCCGTTCTTTTCGACGGCTTCCGCGATCCGGGGGTCGTCGGTCGCCACGACCACGCGGGACAGACGCTTCGCCGCCCGGGCCGCCCGCAGCACATGCACGACCATCGGACGGCCGGCGAGCGAAGCGAGGGGTTTTCCAGGGAAGCGTACGGAGGCGAAACGCGCGGGAATGACTCCGATGATCAACATGCAATCATCGGGCCTCAATAGTATCCTCGCCGGCGTCCTTGCGTCAAGAAACGCTCCCGAGCGCACGGCTCGCGCGTCCCGCGGCGGCGTGGCTCGCGGCGATCGCAGGCGGGGTCCTCGCCGCCGCCGCTCTTCTCGCGCTCCTCCGAGCGCACGAAGATCGGATGCACCTCTCGACGGGCCGGGCGGAGTGGATCTGGTACACGAGTCGCGTTCCGGAGCCGCATCCCATCACGTTCGTCGCGACCCGGGACTTCGACCTTCCCCGGGCGCCGGAGCGCGCTCTCGCGAAGCTTTTCGTCGATCGCGCGCACGTCCTGTACGTCAACGGCGCGCGGGCCGGTTCCGGCACGCAGCGTCCCGGAGATCCCCTCGCGATCTACCAGGTCGCGTCGCTGCTGAAGCCCGGGATCAACCGCGTGGCGATCGAGGCCCAGAGCCCGACGGGCATCGGCGGAGTTCTCTTCTCGCTCGACGTGCATCTCTCCGGGCGCGACGCCATCGTCTCCGACGGTCGCTGGCGCGTGGACCTTGCGCGGGAAGCCGTCGAAGTCGGCGCGCGCTACCGGGCAGCAGTCTGGGGGAGCCCGCCGCAGTACCCGTGGGGATATCCGCGAATGCCGGAGCCGAGGGAGCTCGTGGCCCGTTAGGGAGCGGGGACGGGGACGGGCTCTGCCCGATGGACGAGCGCGTCCAGGGCCTCTCGGGCCGCGGCGCACTGCGTGTTGGCGCCGTCGTAGCCGGCCAGCGCGATGACCTTCTTGTACGCCGCGACGGCGGCCGCCAGGTCGTGCAGTCCGCGGTCGTGGATGCGAGCGATCAGCAGCCGCGCCGGAAGGTGCCGGGGCGCGACCTCGACCGCTTTTGCACAGAAAACGAGGGCGACGTCGTAACGCTCCTCGGTCGCGGCGAGGCAGGCGCGGCGATAGTAGAGGTCCGCTTCGCCGGAGGGATCTGATTGACCAGGAAGAAGTTGCGAGAGGTTGCGGAGGGTCGAAGCCAGAGCCGTCCAGCTGCCGTTGGATGCCATCTGGAAACAGTGTACGCCGTCTGTGCGGGATCGCAATAAAAATTTAGACGGAAGCGATCCAAATCCTTCTTTTGTACGGCTTGCTATGGCAATAACGCATATCTAATATTATTAGTCATATATGGTCATCACCCTAATTAAATAAGGCAGCTTACCGGATCCGGTCTATGACCGATTCCGTTGCGAGCAGGAGGCCGTCCTTGGCGTCGGTGTCCGAAAAGGCGCCGAGCGAGACCCTCGCTGCCCCCGCGTAGTCGCGGGCCAGCGCGCGCGTCTCCGGGATTCCGTCGTAGCGGTCCACGATCGAGAGGATTTCTCCGGGCTCGACGCTCTTGAACTCGCGTTCGGAGAGCACCGCCGCGACCTTCGCGCGCTCGGCGGCCGTCGCCCGGGGCAGCGCGAGCAGCAGCGGCATCGTCAACTTGCCTTCCCGCAGATCGTTGAGCACGGGCTTGCCGACCTCTTCGACGCTGCCGGTGTAGTCGAGGAGATCGTCGATGAGCTGGAACGCCATGCCCAGGCAGCGTCCGTACTCGGCGAGCCTCTCGGCGGCGACGAGGTCGCCGCGGGGGGCGAAGTGGGCGGGCAGGCGGCACGCCGCGGCGAAGAGGTCCGCGGTCTTGCGCCGTGTGATCTCGAGGGCTTCCTCTCGGGTGACGTGGATCGAGCCCTCCTTCTCGATCCCGATGATCTCGCCTTCGATCATCGAGAGGGTCGTGTCGGAGAGCACTTTCAGGATCGTCAGGTCGCCTTCGTCGAGGGCGATGCCCATGGACATCGTGTACAAGTAGTCGCCGAAGAGCACGGTCAGGTTGTTTCCCCAGCGGGCGTTGGCCGACGTCCGGCCGCGGCGCAGGCGCGCCTCGTCGATGATGTCGTCGTGGACCAGCGTGGCCGTGTGGATGAACTCGACGACGGCCGCGTAGCGCACGTCCTTGTTGCCATCCCGATAGTCGAGGAGCTTCGCCGAGAGGAGCAGCAGCGCCGGGCGGATGCGTTTTCCGCCGCCCTGCGCGAGGTAGGCGCCGATGCGGTCGATCGTCGGAATCGGGGAGCGGAAGTGGAGCAACAGCTCCTCTTCAACCTTCGCGAGTTTGTCGGCGATCAGGTCGTAGGCGCGCTTGAGGCGGAGGTTTTCCAGGCGCGGAGGGCTCATCGCTTCATCGATAGTTCGTGAACTGCAGCGGCACGCCGAAGTCGCCGGCCCGGAGCAGCGCCATCACTTCCTGCAAGTCGTCCTTGGCGCGGCCGGACACGCGCACCTGATCGGCCTGGATCGAGGCCTGGACCTTGAGCTTTCGGTCCTTGATCGTCTTGACGATTTCCTTGGCCTTTTCCGAGGCGATGCCCTGCTGGATCTTCGCGACCTGGCGCACGGTCCCCATCGCCGCGGGTTCGACCTTTTGATAGTCCAGAGATTTCACTGCGACGCCCCTCTTGACCAGGCGGGTTTCGAGGATCTCCTTGACCGACTTCAGCTTGCCCTCGTCGTCGGAGGTCAGGGTGAGCGCAAGCTCCTTCTCGTTCCACTCGATCTTCGACTTGGACCCGCGGAAGTCGAAGCGCGTGCCGATCTCCTTGGAGGCCTGCTGGACCGCGTTGGAGACCTCCTGGAGGTCCACCTTGGAGACGACGTCGAAGGAGAACTCCTGCGCCATGAGCGCATTCTATGCAAACTCGTGCCTCCTTCCCCCCGGCACGTCATCCCGAGCGCGGCGAGGGATCCCGTGCTCGACACGCGACCCGGGCGATCCAGCTCGGGATCCCTCGTCGCTCTGCTCCTCGGGATGACCGCTTGGCGATTGCTGCTTAATCGCCGCGCGGTCAGTTTTCGACGATGCGCGTCCCCTTGGGTCCCGTGATCCGGTAGTCCGCGGGCGGACGGGCCTTCTCGGCTTTCCAGCCCTCGAAGCGGAACTCGGTGCGGTTGCCGGAGGCATCCTCGTATGAGAGGGTCTCGACCGTCGCGGAGGGTGCGACGGAGATCTTCACCCAGGCGAGCTCCGATCCCGGCTGGCGGGGCTTGAGCAAAATCGCGCCCGAGGCGTCGAGCGTGATTTCGTAGCGGGCGGAGAGGTCTTCGGGCTTGGAGAGGAAGACGAGCGGGAGCCGGGCCTGCTCGTCTTCGGTCAGCTTCCGAACCGTGAGCTGCTTGTCTTCCGGCGAGAAGAACCGGCCTTCTCCGGCGTCATAGGTGAAGACCTTCTGCTCCGGCGCCGTGTAGTCGAACCGGAGGCGCTGCGGCGACTGGACCCAGACCGTGCCGGATTCGCGCTTGGCGCTCGCGAAGCCGGCCGGCGTGTAGACCTGGGTGAACGGCGAAGCGTGGGCGGAGCCGTCCGCGTAGACGGCCGCGGCCTTCGCGAGCAGGGCCTCCGCGTCGGACGCGGGCACGCGGGCCGCCGACGCCAGGGCAAGCACCAGAAATGCGGCGTGCATGGCCTGCTAGTGCCGGAAGTGCCGGCGGGGCGCCATCAAGAACGCGATGTTGCGCTCGTCGGCGGCCGCGACGATCTCCTGGTCGCGAATGGAGCCCCCGGGCGCCACCGCCGCGGTGACGCCGGCGTCGGCGAGGATGTCCAGGCCGTCGCGGAACGGAAAAAAGGCGTCCGAGGCCGCGCCGCAATTGACGATCGGGAGCACGGGCTTGGTGGCGGCGAGGCGGCAGGCGTCGACGCGGCTCATCTGCCCGGCACCGATGCCGATCGTCTGGCGGGCGTTGGCGAGCACGATCGCGTTCGACTTGACGCGGCGCGCCACCCTCCACGCGAGCTCGCACGCGGCCCGCTCGACCGCCGTCGGTTTGCGCTGGGACACGATCTTCCAGGTCGAGCTCTGGTCCGGCTGCGAGTCCGAGTCCTGGAGGAGGAGGCCTCCCTCGATGCGCTTCCAGTCCAGGCCGGTCACGGGGCGGCAGGACACGGCGACCTTGAGCAGCCGGATGTTGGGCTTCTTTGCGAAGAAGGACAGCGCTTCCTCGGTGAAGTCGTCGGCGGCCACGGCCTCGACGAAGTGCTGGAGAACGAGCGACGCCAAAGCGCCGTCCACCGTGCCGCGGATCGCGATGATCCCGCCGAAGGCCGCCAGGGGATCGCACGCGAAGGCGCGACCGAACGCTTCGGCGATCGTCTCGCCGATGGCCGCCCCGCACGGATTGTTGTGCTTGACGATGACGGCCGCGGGGCCTTCGAAGTCGCGGGCGAGAGTGACGGCGGAGTCCAGGTCCAGAAGGTTGTTGAAGGAGAGCTCCTTGCCCTGGAGCATGCGGAAACGGACGAGGGCGTCGGGCGGCGCCGACGGGAAGGCGTAGAGCGCGGCGCGCTGGTGCGGGTTCTCGCCGTAGCGGAGTGCCCCGACCCGGTCGAACGCGAAGACGAGATTCTCGGGGAAGAAGTCCGAGTCCTTCCATGTACCGGCGAAGTAGCGGGCGATGGCGGCGTCGTACACGGCCGTGCGGGAGAATGCCCTCGCCGCCAGGCGCTCTCGGGTGGAGAGGCGCGTGCCTCCCGTCGTCCGGATCTCCTCGAGAACCGTCTCGTAATCCCTCGGATCCACCACGACGGCGACCCGGGCGTGGTTCTTGGCGGCGGCGCGAATCATGGCGGGGCCGCCGACGTCGATCATCTCCACGACCTCGGAGCGGGGTTTCCCGGCGGCCACCGTCCTCTCGAACGGGTAGAGATTCACGACGACGAGGTCGAAGGCCTCGATCGCCGCCGACGCGAGATCGCGCGCGTGGTCGTCGCGGGTGTCGTCGGCCAGGACTCCGGCGAAGATCTTGGGGTGGAGAGTCTTGACGCGGCCTCCCAGGATCTCCGGGAAGCCCGTGGTCTCCTCGACGAGAGTGACGGCGACGCCCGCCTCCTTCAAATGGGCTGCCGTGCCGCCGGTCGAGACGAGCTGGACGCCTCTCTCGGAAAGCGCGCGGCCGAGGTCGGCGACGCCCGCTTTGTCGTGAACGGAGATGAGCGCCCGCCGCACCGGCGTGACCGCCGAGGGCATCGGAATGGGTTCCGGCATGGGCGCGAATGATAACAGGGCGGGGCTGGAGAAGAGGCGGCGCCCGGCCTGGCCGGCCAGGCGCCGCGGAATGAGCTACTCGAGGTTGAAGGTCTTGACCAAAAACACCGCCATCTGTCCGCGCGTGTTCGGGTTGGTGGGACAGTAGAGCAGCGGAGACGGCTGGCAGCCTCCCGTGACGTTCTCAGCGTAGAGCTGCTCGATGAAGTTGGTGAAGAGTCCCGGGCAGGTCACATCGCCGAAGACGCCGGTGCAGGCCGGCGGCGTGTACGAAGAGCCGTGCTCGGTCTTCAGGAGGAACGCCGCCATCTGTTGCCGCGTGACGGCGTTGTCCGGGCAGTAGAGGAGCGGGCTCGCCTGGCAGCCTCCGGTGATCTCCTCGTTCGCGAGCTGCTCGATCCAGTTGGCGAACGTGCTCGGGCACGCGACGTCACCGAAGACGCCGGTGCACGAAGGGGGGTTGTAGCTCGAACCGTGCTCGGACTTCAGGAGGAAGACGGCCATCTGAGCCCGCGTGACCGGGGAGTTCCGGCAGTAGTTGCCGCCGCCGCAGCCGGCCGTGATGCCGTTGCGCGCGACGGTGACGACGTAGTCGTGGAAGGGATCGGCGGGCGGCACATCGAGAAAATCCACCAGCGCGTTCGCCGTCGCCAGGGGCGAGCCGCAGCCGTTGGCGCTCTCGGTGACGCTGGCGACGATGAGCGTCCCCGCCGGCCCGGCGTCGAACGTGATCTGGCTGGTGCCCTGTCCTCCGCTGATCGTGCCTCCCGAGAGTGACCAGTTGTAGATCGACCCGGCATGGTTGTCGACGCTGGCGATGTTGCCGGTCGATGCGACGGGGACCGAGGTCGGGATCGTGATCGTCGGAAGTCCGGGCGCGGCCGAAACCGCGAGCGTTGCAGCCGTGGACGTGATCTGCTGGCCGACGCCGTCCGTCACGACAACGTCGTAGGACCCGTTGTCGCCGGGGACCGTGGCGGAGATCGCCAGCGTGTCGGTGTCGGCGCCCGACACCCGGCCGCCGTTGGAAAGCGGCGTGGTGTCCTTGCGCCACTGGTACGTCAGCGTGGGCTGACCCTGAGCGACGACCGAGAACTGCGCGTCCGAACCGGCGCAGAGCGCGAGGCTCGTGGGCGCGGAGACCGAGAGGGGAACACGCTCGTAGGCGCCCATGTCCACGATCGGCGGCGTACCCGCTCCCGTATCGGGCGCGTTGGGATCGTCGAAGAACCGCGGCAGGCCCGCGACGTCGGTGGTCGTGCCGACCGGGACGGCCGCGTTGTTGCCGGCATCCACGACAAGGGAGCCCGAGCCCGGGCGCAGGTCGCCCGGAGGCGCCAGGAAGAGCGGGTTCGCGGAGATCGAGCCCGCGCCGCTGACGCCATCCTGGCTGTCGTTGTAGCTCACGGTGATCGACGAGCTGCCGTCGTTGAAGATGCCCGCGGTGCCGTTGCCCCACACGATCGAATTGGTCATCGTGTTCCCGGTGCTGACGAACATCCCCAGTCCGTAGGCCGTGTTGTTGGCGATCGTGCAGTTTTCGATCGTGTTGTTGTTTCCCCCCGCGGCAAAGTGGATGCCGTTCGGGTTGTTCTGGGCGACGATGCAGTTGATCAGCGTCGTCCCTCCGGAGCTGTCGATTCCGGCGGATCCGACGACGGCTCCCGTCACCGTGTTCTGGCGAAAGACGCAGTTCTTGCAGACGACGTTGCTGCCGCCGCCGGATTTCAGGCCGCCGCCGGTCCCCGGGCTGCTGACCGAATTGGACAGGAACGAGCAGCCGGTGAGGACCGGCGCGCCGCTCGTGACCCGAAGGCCGCCGCCCTCGAGCGCGAAGTTCGACGTGAACTTGAGGTTGTTGAGCGTCGGTGAGCCGCCGTTGTCCCACATGCCGCCGCCGCGGTCCTGGTTCGCGCTGCCACCGTTGGCCTGTCCACCGGTGATGGTGAAGCCGTCGAGCACGCCGGAGAGCGTGACGGCCCCGTCGGCGATCACGACGTGGAAACTGTTGTCGGAGGCGTCTCCGCCGGTTCCGATGTCGCCCGAGAGGATCGTGACGTTGGCGGCCGGATCACGCTGGCTGCGCTGCGTCTCGGTGCCGGCGAAGCCCCCATAGATTCCGACGGCGTTCTTCATCGCGAAGGAGATCGTCCGGTCGGCCGTCGCGGTGGGTTTGTAGGTCGCCGCGGCGACCCAGATCTCGTCGCCCCCGGACGCGATCGCCAGGGCCGACGGGAGGTCGGTGAACGCGTCTGCCCAGCTCGTTCCGTTGTTCGCGCCGGTCGCCGACGCGTCGACGTACCGAATCACGCCCCCGGCCAGAGCGACACCGCTCAAGAGCGCACCCAGAGCACAAGCCACCAGGAGCTTCCGCACTCCGTGCATGGTCACTTCCTTTCAGATTTTGTGCACTGAATCGATGGTCGCGCAGCGGCGGCCGATTTTCAAGCGCAATCGCGAATCAGAAGAGCTTGAGAATCTGCGCGTTGATCGTGAAGCCCGATACTCCGTGACGGACCACCGGGACTCCGACCTCGGCGCGGATCCGCGTGTTGTCCCAGGGACCGTTGAACGCCGTCGCGATGCCCGCGCCGGAGAAGTACGTGTTGTGGGTCCCCTGGAGAGGATTGGTGACGATCGCCTGGTCGTAGATCGCCTCGAAGCGAACGACGTTCTCGATATTGATGCCGTAGGAGAGGTTGGCGACCGCGGCGCGCTCGGCGCGGACGCTGCCGCTGGGGAAGCCCTGCATGGACGTCCGGTTGAAGGGACCGAATTCCCACTGGGAGAAGCGGTCGAGATCCGTGCCGCCCAGATACGACACCTTGACGAGCAGCTTGCGGAAGTTCTCGAAGTAAAAGCCCTTGGTCGCTTCGACGGACCAGAGCCAGTAGTCCTTCTGCTTGGGGTCGTACCCCGACGTCGCGGGGTCGCCCCAGGGCTGCCACCTCTGGCGCGAGTAGTAGCCGGCCCGGGTGGAGATGTTGTAGCCGGAGTTGTTCCAGTTCAGGCGCAGCTCCGCGCCGTTGGTCCAGGTATCCACCGGCGTGACGAAGGCGGGGCCCGTGTCGGGGTCGCGCTGATAGTTGTCCCACAACGCGAATATGCCGAGGGTCGCTTTCAGGTACGTCCCGAGGGGATGCCCGATGTTGACCTGGAAGGTCTCCGGCAGATGTTTGATCGTCTCGGGAACGACCTGCTGGCCGTCGCGATAGCTGCGCTCGCTGAACGGAATGGCCACGCCGAAGACGTCGGCGCCGAGGTCGAAGCGCGTTCCCAGAAACGCGGGGTCCGTGTAGTTGGCGAAGAGCAGCACGCCGGCAAAGAAGACCGAGAGCTGCTTGTTCTTTCCGAAGAGGTCGAAGTTGAAGTACTGGACCCCCAGGAGAGGCAGCGGGTAGTCGTTGCCGGTCTGGTAGAAGGTCCCCGCCAGGCCGAAGAGGCTCTTGCGGGACAACTTGTCCTGGACGATGCGCTTGGAGGGGTCGTTGGGGTCGGGTACGAGGTAGCGCAGTCCCTGGTCCGTGTCACGGACGATCTGGGACTTCGAGGCATAGGCGTCGGCGAGGCGTTTCTCGTAGTCGGGCGGGTTGAGCTCGATGTCCTTCATCGTGACGTACCGCTCGATCGCCGTCGTGCGGCCGGCCGTCGAGAAGACCTGCTGCCCGCGGATGACCAGCGGAAGCCAGACGTCGTCGGAGCCCGGGACCGGGTTGTAGTACTCGGTCTGGACGTTGGACAGCGTATCGCCGTGGAGGTTCAACTGGATCGACTCGCGGCGCAGGAGCGCGAAGGTCTGCCGGTCGATCCACGCGGTTCCGCGGTACAGCGGTTTGTCGGGCGCTTCCTCCTTCGGACGGAAGTGCACGCGGTAGACAGGCCGGCCGTCGATGTCCGTCTCGCCGCCGAGCTCGTACTGGTATTCCTCGCCGAGTCGGATGTCGAGCGGGACGGT
This sequence comes from uncultured Acidobacteriota bacterium, assembly GCA_963733815.1. GTDB lineage: Bacteria > Acidobacteriota > Thermoanaerobaculia > UBA5066 > Gp7-AA6 > DAHUXD01. Next base: position 978,540 of record CAVTEG010000009.1, read on the forward strand.
CGTAACCTTGTCCGGCTGCAGGATCGGAAGCTTGGGAATCGTCCGGCCCTTCCACTTCACGCCGTTCAGGAAGAATTCGCGCCACTCCCAGTCCGGCGCCTTGCCGCGTTTCCAGAAGAAGGAGCCGATGATCGTCAGGTCGAGGGAGCTGGCAAGCTCGGCGATGCGAAACCGCAGCGAGGTGTCCATGAGGGCGATGTAGGAGCGAAGTTTCTCGCGCTGGCCCGCGTCCCACGCGCGCTCGCGCGCGATGATCTCCTCGGCGGTCAGTCCGCGTTCGGCGCCTACTTCGACGGCGGCCCGTGTGTCCGAGCCGGAGCGCGCGGCGGGCTGGAGCACGACGGCGAGCGGAGCCCGCGAGAGGTCCAGCGTCAGCGCCGGGGCGCCCTTGAGGTCGAAGTCGCGCTTGACGCCCGACGCCAGGTTCTCGACGCTGGCCGACAGGAAGGGACCGCCGGTCAGCTCGATGCGGGACTCTCCGGCGGGGTCCTGGGGAAGCAGCAGAATCGGCGTGAAGGCCTTGGCGTCGAAGTACCGCAGGACAGTCGCGGAAGCGCCGTCCTTCGACGTGCGTCGGGTCGCCGTCGGATCCGGCGAGACCTCTCCGCGGAAGTAGACCTGGAGTCGCGCGAGCGCGGCGACGTCGGCGTTGGACAGAGGTCCTTCCGGCGCCTCCACGGCGACGAGCTCGGCCGAAGGGAACTCGGTCAGCACGGCGAGCGCGGCGTTGATCGCCGGAACCGCGGGAGACGCCGCCGTCATCGCCCAGAGTCGGCGCGACGCGTCCTCGGGAACGGGAGTGCCGGTGCGCACGACGTCGGCGTCGATGTAAGGCGATAGCTCCTCGCGCGCGTCCGCGTCGAGCGTCTGCGGCGAGTCGAGCGCGACGCGTCCCTCGGCGGAGGCCGAGCGAAACGTCGACGAGAGACGCTTGACCGCGTAAGCGAAGCGCTCAGAGTCCGCGGCCGGCAGCGTCAGGACGAGCCCCGGCGCGCCGCGCAGCGTCGCCAGCTTCGCGGTCGCCGCCTCGATCTCGGCGTCGGTCAGGCCCTCCAGGCGCGCCAGGAAGACGCAGGCCGACGGATCGGAGCCCTCGGGAAGCGGCGACTCCAATCGCGCGATCCCGAGCACCGGCGGGACCGTCGATGGGCAGCCGTCCGGGCGTTCGGCGGCCACGCGAAGCCGCTCCGCGCCGAGGATGGGAAGAGACGTTGCGCAGAGAAGAAAAACGCCCGCGGCGAGGCGGGCGTGGAAGCGGCGAATCATCGGCATCGGCAACGGGATTGTCGCCGATGTTCTTCCCGATTGCTGCGCAATGTCAGCGGCGGGCCTTTTCCTTCTCTCGTTCTTTCTCGCGAACGTCTGCGGCGGGCGGCGTCGCGGCGGCGGCGGACGGCTCGGCTCCGGCCACGGGAAGACCCAGGCTCTGCCGGAGCTTCCTCTCGATCTCGGCGGCGAGCTCGGGATTCTCCTTGAGGAACTGCTTGGAGTTCTCGCGTCCCTGACCGATCCGCAGGTCGCCGTACGAGAGCCACGCGCCGGACTTCTCGACGAGCTTGGCTTCGATTCCCATGTCGATCAGCTCGCCCTCGCGCGAGATCCCCTCGCCGTAGTTGATGTCGAACTCGGCCTGGCGAAACGGCGACGCGACCTTGTTCTTGACGACTTTGACCTTCGTCCGCGAGCCGACCACCGTCTCTCCGTCCTTGAACGAGGCGATCCGGCGGATGTCGATGCGGATCGTGGAGTAGAACTTGAGGGCCCGCCCGCCGGTCGTGGTCTCGGGATTGCCGAAGATGCACGCCGATCTTTTCGCGGATCTGGTTGATGAAGATCAGGCTGGTCCGCGACTTCGACACGATCGCGGTGAGCTTGCGCAGCGCCTGGGACATCAGGCGGGCCTGGAGGCCCATCTGCGCCTCGCCCATCTCGCCTTCGATCTCGGCCTTCGGAACGAGGGCCGCCACCGAGTCGATGACGATGACGTCGATCGCGCCCGAGCGGATCAGCATCTCGGTGATCTCGAGGGCCTGCTCGCCGTTGTCGGGCTGGGAGACCAGGAGGTTATCGGTGTCGACCCCGAGCTTCTTGGCGTACTCGGCGTCGAGCGCGTGCTCGGCGTCGACGAAGGCCGCGAGGCCTCCGGCCTTCTGGGCCTGGGCGACGACCTGCAGCGACAGTGTCGTCTTTCCGGAGCTCTCGGGTCCGAAGATCTCGACGACGCGGCCCCGGGGAATTCCGCCGACACCGAGCGCGGCGTCGACGGCGAGCGATCCGGTAGGGATGACGGCGATCGCCTGCTCGGGCCGCTCGCCCAGGCGCATTATGGATCCCTTGCCGAACTGGCGCTCGATCTGCGTCAGCGCCGTCTCGACGGCGCGCCATTTCTCGTTGGTTTTCACGCTGGACATGTCCTCACCTTTCTCATCGAGAGAAAAACTCCGCGCGTTCTGCGCGATTATAGACTTCGGAAAGGGCGGGGCAGGACGCGATGAGGACGGCGAAATCTTCTCTCCGGCACGACCCCGTGTCAATGCCCGACGCTCGCCGCGCCTTCGCGGCGCATCCTTTCTCGGCGTTCATTGCGACGGGCTTCGGCGCAGGGCTCTCGCCCGTCGCGCCGGGCACGGCCGGTTCGCTGCTGGGCCTCGCGGCCGCCTGGCTTCTCCGCTCCCACGGAGGCATTCTCGGTTCTCCGGTCGGACTCTTGATGTCCGGGCTCGCGATCGGCTTACTGGGCGTGGCGGTATCGGTTCCGGTGTGCCGCGCTCTGTCCTCGGAAGACCCCGGCTGCATCGTCATCGACGAGGTGGCCGGCCAGATGGTCGCCTGCGCGGCCGTCCCTCTCGTTCCGCAAACGCCGTGGTGGGTCTGGGGCGCGGCGTTCGTCCTGTTCCGCGGATTCGACATCGTCAAGCCGCTTGGGATCCGGCGCATCCAGGAGCTTCCCGGAGGGTGGGGCGTCGTCGCGGACGACCTGCTGGGCGGCGCCTACGCCGCCCTGATCGTCGCGGCGCTTTCGCGATGGCTCTGACGCTCTCGGCGGAAGAGGGCTCGGTCGCAGAAAACGAGCCTCTGTCCCGATTCACGACCTGGCGGATCGGAGGCCCCGCCCGCTTCTTCTGCCGCGTGCGAACCGAGGCGGGTCTCGCCTACGTCCTTGCGGCGGCTTCCTCCGACAGGCTTCCGCTGGCCCTTCTCGGGATGGGCTCGAACATCCTCGTCGCCGACGCGGGCTTCCCCGGGTACGTATTGAGGCTGGAGGGCGACTTCCTGAAAGTGCAGATCGAGGGAGCGCGTGTAACGGCCGGCGGCGGCGCGGCTCTCGGCGGCGTCTGCGCGGCGGCGTCGCGAGCCGGTCTCTCGGGAATCGAGGCGATCTCGGGAATTCCCTCGTCGATCGGAGGCGCCGTCCGCATCAACGCCGGCGCGTATGGCGGCGAGCTCTTCGACGTCCTGGAAACGGTGCGCCTGGTCTCCCGATCGGGGGAGATCCGCGAGGTGTCCGCGTCGGAGATTCCGCACGGGTACCGGTGGACCCGTCTGATCGAGACGCGCGAGATCGTCGGCCGCGCCGTTCTGCGTCTGACTCCCGCGCCGAAAGAAGAGATCGAGGCCCGCACCCGGGCCGTGGCGGAAAAGCGTCGTGGCGCGCTGCCCTCCGAGCCCAACGCCGGGAGCGTCTTCAAGAATCCGGACGGCGACTACGCGGGCCGTCTCATCGAGGCGTGCGGGCTCAAGGGCGAGCGCGCCGGGAGGGCGATGATCTCTCCCCGACACGCCAACGTGATCGTGAACACAGGGGGGGCCGGCTCGGCCGACGTCCTCGTGCTGATGAGACGCATGCGGGATGAGGTGCGGGAGAAGTTCGGAGTTACCCTGTCTCCCGAGGTGGAAATGCTGGGAGTGAAGTGGGAGTGAAAGGCGAAGCCCGCCCTCGCGGTGTCCCTCTTTATCCCCCTCTCCCCCCGTCGGGGGGAGAGGGTCGGGGTGAGGGGGGATAGCCATGCGTATCCTCTTGATGGCAGGCGGCTGCGGCACGAGGCTATGGCCCTTGTCGACCGAGGAGCGGCCCAAGCAGTTCCTGCCGCTGCTTTCGGAGAAGAGCCTCCTCGCCGAGACGTTCGCGCGGCTCGAGCCTCTGTCGCGCGACGTCTGGGTCGCCGCCGCCTCCCGCCACGCGGCGCTGCTCTCGCGCGAACTGCCGGCGATGCCGTCGGATCGCATTTTCGCCGAGCCCGCGCGGCGCAACTCCGGGCCCCCCATTCTCGCCGCCGCCGTCCGCTTCGCGCCGGACGGAGATCCCGTGACCGCGGCCGTCCCCACGGACCAGACTGTTCGCGACGCCGAAGCGTTTCGCGGGGCGCTCGTTTCTGCGGCCGCCGAGGCCGATCGCGCCAGCGTCGTGATCCTGGCCGTGCCTCCGACGCGCGCGGAGACCGATTTCGGTTACATCGAGACCGAGAACGGCGCGGTGCGCCGCTTCATCGAAAAGCCCGACGCCGCGCGGGCCCGCGAGTACGCGAGCTCCGGCCGTCATCTCTGGAACGCGGGGATCTTCGTCTTCCGGCCGTCGCGCCTGCTCGCCGAGGCGCGCCGCGTGGCTCCGGAGCTTCTCGCGGGAGTGGAGAGATACGTCGCGTCCGGGGCCGTGGCCGACTTCGAGGCGCTTCCGAGCATCTCGTTCGACTATGCCGTGATGGAGAAGGCGTCCGGCGTCCGCTCGGTGCCTTTGAACGCCGGCTGGAGCGACGTCGGGACCTGGCGTTCGGTGCGCGACCTCCGCGGCGGAGGCGATCCCTCCGGCAACCTGGTCCTGTCACCGGTCCCGGTTCTCGCGCCGGGAGTCTCGGAGACGGCGATCGTCGCCGGTCCCGAGGGGGTGCTGGTGCTGCCCCTCGAACGCGAGAGCGAGCTGAAGGCGTCGGTCGAGAAGCTCCGCGAGCGGGAAGAGCCGGCGACGCGGAGCCGTTCGAAGGAGACACGGAACACCCCATGACCAACGCATCCGCCGCGCTGACGAAGCTGCGCGAGAACGTGGGACTCGCCTATCGGGGCGATGCCCGTGTCGTGGACCTGCTGTTGACGGCGCTTCTGTCGCGGGGGCATGTCCTGATCGAGGACGTTCCGGGTGTGGGGAAGACGACGCTGGCGAGGGCGCTCGGCCGGAGCCTCTCGCTCGACTTCCGCCGCATCCAGTTCACCAGCGACACGCTGCCCGCGGACGTCGTGGGCATCTCGGTGTTCCACGCCGCGACGGACCGTTTCGAGTTCCACCCCGGGCCGATCTTCGCCAACGTCGTGCTGGCCGACGAGATCAATCGCGCGACGCCGAAGACGCAATCGGCGCTTCTCGAAGCGATGAACGAGTCGGCCGTGACGATCGAGGCCGAGCGCCGGACGCTCCCCCAGCCGTTCATGGTCGTTGCGACGCAGAACCCCGTCGAGTACCTGGGAACCTACCCTCTGCCCGAATCCCAGATGGATCGTTTCTTCCTGCGCCTCTCGCTCGGCTATCCCGCGGCCGACGAGGAGAGGATGCTGCTGCGGCGCGGCGGCGCCGAGCGCGTCCTGGCCGCGATTCCCTCCGTGCTCGGGCCTGCCGACGTGCTCGCCCTCCAGGGAGAAACCGAAACGGTCAACGTCTCGGAGAAGCTGCTCGACTATCTCCACGCGCTGGTGAAGGAGACGCGCAAGACGGCGGAGCTGCGTCTCCCGGTCTCCACGCGCGGCGCCCAGGCCTTTTTTCGCGCGACGCAGGCGCACGCGCTTCTCCAGGGACGCGCGTTCGCGACGCCGGACGACGTGCAGGCCGTCGCCGAGTCGGTTCTCGCGCACCGCATTCTCTCGGTCTCCTCCGACGGCTTCGGCGCCGGCGGACGCGAGAAGGAGATCGTGCGGCGGATCCTCTCCAAGGTGCCGGTGCCGGTATGAAGGGGTTGCAAGCTGCACGTTGCAGGTTTCAGGGAGCCACCTGCAACCTGGAACCTGGAACCTGGAACTTCGCGTCATGACGCGGCTCATTCCCGACTGGGAAATCCGGATCACGAACTTCGGCCTGGGCTACATCCTCCTGTGCCTGGTCGTCGCGATCGCCGCCACGAACACCGGCAACAACGGCCTCTATCTCGTGCTGGCCGCGATGCTGTCCGCGATGGTGGTGTCGGGAATGTTGTCGCGGCGCAACGTCCGCGGCGTCCTCTGCCAGATCGAGACCGTCGGCGAGGTCGTCGCCACGCGGCCCGCGTGGCTCAAGCTCCGGTTCGAGAACCGGCTCTCCGGCACGGCGCAGGCCCTCTTCTTTCTGCACGAGGCGCTGCCGGGCCCTCTCTGGATCGACCCGCTCGACCCCGGCGAGACGCGCGAGCTCGTGGTCGAGGGAACGTTTCCCCGCCGCGGCGTGCATCGGACCGCGGACGCGGGTCTCCTGTCCCGTTTTCCCCTGGGACTCTTTCGCAAGTACCGCAAGGCGGATCTCGCGCGCGAGATCGTGGTCTACCCGCTCCCGATCGCCAGCGGCGCTCCGGAGGTTCCGACCGACGAGGCGCCCGGAGGACGGCCGCACTCGCTGGCGCGGGGAGGCGGATCCGACATCCGCACCTTGCGGGAGTTCTCGCCGGGCGACGACCCGCGGGACCTGCACTGGAAGCAGTCGGCGCGGATGCGCCGCCTGATCGTGCGCGAGCGCGAGGCCGAACGGGACCGCGTCCTGTTCCTGGCGATCGACAACGCGGTCGCGTGGCCTCCGGACGCCGCGGCGCTCGAGCGCTTCGAGGAGACCATCGCGCGCTGCGCGGGGCAGGCCCTGCTGCTCCTCTCGCGCGGAGGAGAGGTCGGCCTGCATGCCAGGGACGTGAAAGTCGCGGCGCGGAGCGGCCGCGCGCAACGGGTCCGCATTCTCGACGCGCTGGCGCGGCTGGAGGCGGTTCCGAAAGAGACCGCGGCCGATTTTCCCGCGATGCGCCGGGGGGACGTGCGGTGGTTCGTTTCCTGAAGGAACGGCGCGAGCTGCCGGACGGCCTGCGGCGCGCGTACCTGCTGGCGCTGGCGCCGGCCGCGATCCTGGCGCCGCTGCCCCTCTTCTGGACCGACGGAGCCAATCGCCTCGCGCTGGCGGCCTACGAGGTCGGCGTCGTCCTTCTCTGGTGGCGCGCCCGCGTCGGGCGGCCCGTCCGCCTGTCCGACGCGGCACAGAACGTCCTGGGACTGGCCTACATCGGCTGGCTGGGACTGGAGACCGCCACGCTGCGGCTGGGATTGCTTCGCTCCGTCTCGCACCTGCTTCTCTTCACGGCCATGGCCAAGCTCGCCTCGCTCAAGCGTCCGAGCGAAGCCCGGCTCGCTCTCCTGATCCTGTTCCTCCTCACCCTCGCCTCGGCCTCTTCGTCCACGCACGTGTCGTCGCTGGCCTACTTCGTGGTCATGGGATGGCTCGCGTTCCGGACGCTCTCGCGCGTCGCGGTTCTGGCCGATTTCGACCAGGCGCCGCCCGAGCGAGTGCTCACGTCGGTTCCGACCGGGGGCGTCTCTCTGGCGGCCCTGGCCGGAGGCGTGGTCTGCGCCGTCCCGCTCTTCTTTGCCCTGCCGCGCCTCCACGGGCCCTTCGTCGTCGCACCGTTTCGAGTGGACGACGCCTTCTCGAAGGCCATGACCGCCGATCGCGTGGACCTCGAGTCCTTCGGCGCGGCCAAACGGAGCGACCGCGTGATCCTGCGGCTGTCGGCGCGCCCGTCGCTTCCGGCGGCCGACGGCCTGCGGCTCCGCGAGGCGGTGTTCACCGAGTACCAGGAGGGGAGCTGGCTTCGCGACCCCTGGCGCGGCACGCGGCGCGGAGAGGCGTCGGCCTTCCCTGGCGACGCCGCCTTCATGTCGAAAGTCGGAAGCTGGGTCGTGTCGGCGGATCTGAACGTCTTCGGTCAGGGGTTTCTCTTCCTTCCCTACGGGACGACGGCGGTTCGCGTCGAGAAGGGGAGGGCCGCCGAGCTCCCCGAGGGCGTGATGCAGGTGTCGTCGAGGGGAACCCTGCACTACGAGGCCGACGTGCGTCGAGAGCCTGCCCGCGGAAAGGGACGGGCCGTGATCTCGCGCGCCGACGTTCCGCCCGAAGTCCAGAAGTACGCGATCGAGCTGACGGGCGACCTCTCGGACCCGACGCAGATCTACCGCCGCATCGAGAACCACCTCCTGAAGGACTTCGTCTACACGCTCGAACCGCCGCGCGCCAAGGGCGATCCGATCGTGCACTTCCTCCTGCGCTCGAAGGCGGGCCACTGCGAGTACTTCGCGTCGGCGGCGGCGATGATGCTGACGGCCCGCGGCGTCCCGGCGCGCCTCGTCACGGGCTCCTACGGCGGAGAAGAGGGCTTCCTGTCGGATTCGATCGTGGTGCGGGCCGAGAACCTGCACGCCTGGGTGGAAGCGGATCTGGACGGCACGGGCTTCCAGGTCCTGGATCCGACGCCTCCGGGCGGCGTGCCGCCAGCGATGCGCGCGTTTTCGGTGCTGTCGCGTCTGGTCGCCTTCGGCCGCGAGGTCGAGTTCTTCTACGACCGGCGCATTCTCGGCTTCGACGCCGCGGACCAGATCGGGGCGGTCGAGTCGCTGCGCGAATCCGTCGGCGACGCGACCGGCGCGCTCTCGGCGTTGCGCCAGACCGCGAAGGACTTCCTCTCGCCACGCACCACCACGGCCCTGCTCGCCGCCGCGGCCGCGGGGCTGCTGGCGCTCCTCCTGGCGCGGCGCTTCGGCGCGCGCCCGAGCCCCGCGACGCATGCCTACCTCGTCCTGCGTCGTCTGCTCGGAAGGCGGCGCGGAGCTCTGCCCGAATCCATGCCGCCGGCCGAAGTCGCAAGGCTGTTCGGCCGCGAGGTGCCGCCGGGAGCCCGCGACGCGGCCGAGGTTGTGGCGATCTACACGGCGAGCGCGTTCGGAGGGGTGGATCCGGGGCCGGAGAAGGTGAAACGATTGGTCGAACGCGTCCGACGGCTGAAGAAGCTCGCGTGATGAGGTCCCTCATGAGTTGGCGGCGTGGACTCGCGGTGTTTCTCGGTCTCACCTCGTTGTTCGTCTCCGGCGCAGCTTGCGGGTCCGAGATCTGGGCGTTTCGGTTCGACTCCTACTCATGGCGGATCAGCACCGCCTATCGCGACGACCTGATCTTCCACAACACGACGGATCAGGATGCCGTCGTGCGCCTGCTGGACGTCAGCAACGGCGCGATTGCACCGGGCGACCTTCGCGAAATCGCCGTTCCCGCCGGAAAAACGGTCAGCATGTGGAACCACTGGGGCGTCTGGGAGCCGGATCCTCTCTCGGAATTCTGGGTCGTACACGTCGATGTTCCGGACGGAATCCTCGTCACGAGCCGGGGAGGCGCGAAGTCCCAGTGCCCGCCGCCGTGTGCCGCGCCGCCGAACCCGTTGCCCGATCTGGGTGCATTCACGATGCCGGTATTTCGGTCTCTCGTTCCGGCCGGAACGCCGCAGGTTCACATGGGAGCCGACCTCGGAACCAAAGCGGCGCGGTTCAACGTCGGTCTCTACAACGCGGGATCGACAACGGCGACGGCCACGATCTCCGTGTACCAGGCGTGCGACGACGCGCTGTTGGAGCGTCATGCCCTTACGATTGCGGCGAACATGGCCGTGCAGCCCTCCGGTATCGGATCCGTCAAGACCTCGTGCGGAGACACCGACGTGCCCGGCCGGAATCCCTGGCTACGCTATGTGGTCGTGGTCGTGGATCAGCCCAGCGTGTCGTACGTGATCAACGTCGCCGAGGGTCTTTCGTTGTGGCCATCGATCCCGTTCGCTACCGCGATCGGGTTCTGAGTCGGCGGCGCGCGGCGCCGAACATGTCGTCGAGTCAATCCCGCAGCGGGACGACGCTGGTCGGGCGGGGGCGGTCGCCGGGGCGGGGTGCGAACGCGTCGGACGGCATCGACCAGAGTTGCGCGCCCGTCTGCTCGTCGCTCGCGCGGAAGTACACGATTTCGCCCGAGGCGCAGAACTCTCCCGGTCGCGACGAGTACGGCCCGGGCGAGAGGTCGGCGACCATGGCGGTCCCGGCGGCGGTCGCATCGCTCGTCCAAGGCTCGGCACCGTGTTCTCCGTCGTTCGCCGAGAAGAAGAGGTGGCCGTTCACAACGGCGAGCTCCGCCGGAGCCGACGACGCGGCTCCGGGCGCGATGTCCCGGACGAGGCGTGTCCCCTCGGGCGTGCCGTCGCTCCACCACAGCTCAAGGCCGTGCTCCCGGTCGTCCGCGGCGAAGTAGATCCCGCCGTTCGCGGCCGTCAGCGACTCGATGGAGCGGAAATCCCCGAGGCTCAGGGTGCCTTCGGCCGTGCCGTCCGAGGTCCAGAGCGCCGTGCCGTCGGTGACCTGCGCCTGGAAGAAGACGCGGGTGCCGGCAGAGGTGAAGGCGTAGAGGTTGGACCCGGCCGGGCCGGGCGTGATGTCGCGGACGAGGCGGGTTCCCTCCGACGTCCCATCGCTCGTCCAGAGCTCGCTTCCGGTCGTCGGATCCGAGCCGAGGTAGAAGAGCCGGCCGCCGGCGGCGACGAGGTTTTCCGCCCCTCCGGCGGCGATCCGGGCGCTGCCGCCCTCGGTCCCGTCGCTCCTCCAGAGGCCGCCGGGCTGAGGGAAGGCGATGGTGAACGCCAGCTCGCGCCCGAAGGGCGTCAGGCCGCCGGGGACCGACCCGTACTCGCCGGGCTCGAAGTCCTCGACGAGACGCGTGCCGGCCTCGGTTCCGTCCGTCGACCACAGTTCGAAGCCGTGGACTCCCTCCCACGCGTTGAAGAACACGCGTCCTGCGGCCGCGGTGAAATCGCCAGGCGAGGAGTCGAAGGCGCCGAGATAGTCCGGGACGGGGACGGCGATGTCGCGGAGGAGGCGCGTGCCCGCCTCTGTTCCGTCCGAGAGCCACGGCTCGACGCCGTGGACGCCGTCGTCGGCACCGAAGTAGACGGCGGAGCCGGCGACGACGGGCAGAGTCGAGAGCGCCTCGAAATGACGGAGCACGCGTGCGCCGGCCGTGGGGTCGAAGCGCCACACATCGTGGACCGTGTTATCCGAGTCGAGGCGCGAGAAAAGGACGCCGCCTCCGAAGGTCTCGATACCCAGCGGGTCCAGGCCCCGCGGGCGCGCGAGGTCGTCGACGAGCGACAGAGTGACGCCGTCGCTCGTCCACAGTCCGCCGTCGTGCACGGCCGCGAAGCCGCCGTCGATCGGGTAGAGCGCCGCCGAACCCTCGCGGAAGATCGCCGTCCCGGCCTCAGTTCCGTCCGTGCGCCAGATCGCGCGGTCATCGCCCGCGCTGAAGAAGATCTGGTCGCCGACCGCGACGAACCCGTAAGGGTACGAGCTCTCCGGGCCGGGCACGAGGTCCGAGAGCAGATACGTCCCCGCGGTGGTCCCGTCCGTCCTCCAGAGCTCGGCGCCGTGGACGCCGTCGTCGGCGGCGAAAAGCGCGTAGGAACCCGCGCTTCCGAAGGACCGGGGATCCAGGAAGTTGGTGAAGACTCCCCCTCCGGAGGAGACGTCGGCGAGGAGCTCGGTGCCGCCGGCGGTGCCGTCCGTGTGCCAGAGGTCTCGGCCGTGGAGGCCGTCGTCCGCGAAGAAGACGAGGTGGTCGCCGAGGCCGGCGAGCGTTTCGGGGCCGATCCCGAAGCACGGTCCGGGGCAGATGCCGCCGTTCGTTCCGTCGAAATCACGCAGCGCGGCCGTGCCGGGCCCGGTGCCGTCCGAGGACCACAGCCGGTAGCGCGCGCCGTAGCCCTCCTCCTCCGTGTAGAAATAGAGCCGGCCCCCGTACGCGGTGAGCCCGTACGCGAAGCGGCTCGCCGCGGTCGCATCCCCCAGGTCCGCGATCCGCAACGTCGACTCCGGCGTGCCTGCCGTCGACCATAGCCCGAGGTGCCCCTCGTCCCCCAGCGCGAGGAAAAAGACGGCGTCGTCGAAGGGCACGAATGCCGGCGCATTCTCGACGGACGCGCGGTCGGACAGGCGCTCCGTCCCGGCGGCGGTGCCGTCGCTCGTCCAAGCATGGCCGTCGCCTCCGGTCAGGTAGAGCGCGCTTCCGACCGGCGTCAGCGACCCGGCGCCGGGTCCGCCGAGCTCGGCGACCGGCCACGTTCCGTCCGGCGATCCGTCGCTCGTCCAGAGCCGCGAAGCTGTCGGGTCCGAGCCGATGAAATACGCACGGCCGCCGAAGGCCACCGGCGCCTGCGCCCTCGCGTTTCGCAGAAGCGTCGCGCGGGGCGCGGGTCCGTCGGCCGCCCACATCGCCCAGTCGTTCTTCGGATCCCAGGCGGGGAAGTACAGGACTCCGCCGATGCGCGCCGGCGACTCGCCGACGGCGACGAAGCCCGGTACGGGGGCGTCGTCGAGGCGGGTGAGGCGCTGGGCGCGTGGACCCGCCGTGGATGCTTGCGCCGCGGAGAGGATCAGGAAAACCGCGGCGGCGGCTGGTCGCATCCTGAGACGGCGGCGCTCGTGCATGGAGATCTCTTCGCAGAGTGTACGCGCGACCGGCGAGGATTGTCGGTCTGAGGGCTCGTCTCGGGTGTCGTCAGTCTTTGGCCCGCAGTCTTCGCTGCGTTGTTCAGCGCGCCCGCGCCGCCACCAGAGTGATGTCGTCGTTCTGGGGCTGACCGTCCTCGAACGCAACGACGGCGGCCAGCACGCGGGCGCAGACGCCGGCGACTGGTTCCGTCGCCGCTTCGCGCAGGACACGTTCCAGCCGTTCGTCGCCGAACTGCTCATTGACCTCGTTCGCCGCCTCGGTCACGCCGTCGGTGAAGATCAGGAGGAGATCTCCCGGCGCGAGTGTCACGGAGTCGGACTGGTACGACGCCGCCCCTCCGAGAATTCCGAGGGGAGGGCCTCCCGTCCAAAGCCGCTCGATCGCGCCGCTGCCGCGCAGGAGCATCGGCGGGTTGTGGCCGGCGTTGACGTAGGCGAGCCTGTGCCGCCTTTCGTCGAACACGCCCCAGAAAAGGGTGGCAAAGCGGTAATCCGAGGTCAGCGAGTGGATCTGCGCATTCAACGTCCCGACGAGGTCCACGAGGCTGTCCGCGCTGCCCGACGCGAGGCTGCGCAGCGCGCCCTGGAGGCTCGCCATCAGCAGGGCCGCCGGCAGTCCTTTCCCCGCGACGTCGCCGACCGCGATGCCGAACCGGCCCTCGGGAAGCGGAAGGAAGTCGAAGTAGTCGCCGGCCACGCCCTCCGCCGGACCGCAGGTTCCGTGACACTCGAGTCCGGGGATCGCGGGGTCCGAGGGTGGGAAGAGCCGTCGCTGGACCTCGCCGGCGATCCGCACGTCCCGTTCGAGGCGTTCCTGCGCGGCCGCGCGCTCGCGCTCGAGGGCCGACTTCAGCTCCGCGACGACCCAGACGAACGCGAGGAGGAAGAGGATCCGCACCGCGATGTTCCAGTCGGCGGCGCTCTCGGAAGCCCATCGGTGCGGCGACATCACGTCCTCGTAGTACCAGAACAGGGCGGTCGCGGCCGCGCCGGCGAAACCGGCCTGGCGTCCGACGAACCACACGAGAAAGAAAATCGGCGCCACGTAGAAGATGAGAAAGGACAGCTCCGGCGGAGCGAGATAGTCGATCACGGCCAGCACGGCGATCGCGCCGAACCCGATTCCGATCAGGAACCCGCGGGGCAGACGCTGGAGGCGGGCGACCAGCCGCGCCGGTCCGGAGCGTGGAGGCGAGCCCGCCATCAGTACGCGTTGCGGTGGCGCAGTCCGTGCCGGAGCGTCATCCACAGAATCTTGATGTCGAGGGAAAGCGACCAGTTTTCGATGTAGTAGAGGTCGTACTCGATGCGCTTGGAGAGGCTCGTGTTCCCGCGCCAGCCGTGGACCTGCGCCCACCCGGTAATGCCGGCGCGGACGCGATGGCGCAGCATGTACTGCGGGAACTTCTCCTTGAACTCCCTCACGAACTCGGGGCGCTCGGGCCGGGGCCCGACGAGCGACATCTCCCCGCGCAGGACGTTCCAGAGCTGCGGAAGCTCATCCAGGCTCCACGCCCGCAGGAACCGGCCCAGACCCGTGCGGCGCGGGTCTTCGGGAGAGGCCCACGTGGGACCCGACTCTTCTTCCGCGGAGACGACCATCGACCGGAACTTCAGGATGTCGAAGGGCCGGCCGTCCAGGCCCATGCGCCGCTGACGATAGAGAACGGGGCCTCCGTCCGACAGCCGGATCGCTGCGGCGATCGCCCCGAGCAGCGGCGAGAGCGCCAGCAGGGCCGAGGCCGAGATGCCGAGGTCGAGCGTGCGCTTGACCAGGCTCATCCAGCCCGTCAGCGGGACCTGCGTGAGATGGACGACCGGCAGCCCGTCGAGATCCTCGACGCCGGCGCGGAACGTGATGTGCTGCAGCAGGTCCGGCACGACGCGGACGTCGGCGACGGTGCGGCCGACGTCTTTGAGCACGGAGAGCATGGTGTGGTGCGCCTCGAGCGGCAGCGCCAGGAAGACCGTGTCCACGCCGCGTTCGTCGACGATCCGCGCGGCGTCCGCCGTGGTGCCGAGAACCGAAACGCGGTTGTACTCGGACCCGAGCTTCTCGGGACGGTCGTCCACGAACCCGACGGCGCGCATCCCGGCCTCGGGGTGCTCGTGGAACTTGTCGACCACGGCGCGACCGAGCCTCCCCGCGCCGACGACCAGCACGTGCCGCACGCCGACGCCGTGGCGCCAGGCTTCCTCCAGGTAACGGCGGATCGCGGTGCGGCCCGCGAACACGAAGAGCACGTCGAGAGCGAAGAAAAAGAGGAGCACCAGCCGCGAGTAGGTGAAGCCGCGGTAGAGCGTCGCGAGCCCCGCGGCGAGCAGCGTCGCGAGGCCCGTGGCCACGAGCACGGAGAGCCCCTCCTCCACGCGCGAGCGGTTGCGGCGCACCTGGTAGAGCCCGTAGAAGTAGTAGACGATCGGCCAGAGGACGGCGATCAGCGGCAGGAGCCGGTAATAGGACGAGGCGTCCGGAATGCCCTTGGTGACCGGGACGATCTCGACGCGGAACCGCAGGAAGTAGGCCGCGACGAGGGCCAGGCACGACGCGCCGACGTCGGAGACGGCGAGCAGGGCCGCGATGCGTCGCGAGGACTTTCGGATCACCGCAGAAGCTCTCCCAGCGCCGTCTGGAACTCCTCGGCGAAACGCTCCCTGCGAAACGGGAGGGCCGAGGCCCGCAGAAAAGTGTAATCGAACTGGATGGCGCCGGCCCGGGACACGGCCGCGGCCAGCGCGTCGGCGTCGGCGCCGTCGTAGAGCACACCGTTCCCGCCGTCGCGCACGATGTCCCTCGCGCCTCCCCGATCCCTCGCCACGACGGGAGCGCCGCAGGCCAGGGCCTCGACCGCCGAGATGCCGAAGTCCTCTTCGCCGGGCTGGACGTAGAGCGCGCAGGTCCGGTAGAGCTCCCGCAGCTTTTCCGACGACAGGCCCATCAAGAAGGTGACGGAGGAGTCGGCCATGGCGCGGAGGCGCGCATCCTCGGGTCCCGATCCGACGAGGATCAGGCGGCGGTTCAGGGCGCGGGCCGCGCGGATCGCGACGTCGTAGCGCTTGTACGGGACCAGGGCGCCCACGGCGAGCAGGAAGTCGCCGCGCGGTGTGGCGGCGGGCGAGAAGAAATCCAGGTCCACCGGCGGATGACAGACGCGCGCGGCCCGGCCGTAGTGCTCGCAGATTCTCTCGGCGACGGCGGAGGAGTTGGCGAGGTAGGCGGACGGCCGTCCCGCCGTGGCCTGGTCCCATTCGCGCAGCCGCCCGACGGCTGCTTTTTTCAGGGCGAAGAAACGCGTCCCCGGCCGGGGGAAGTAGAGGTCGAACTGCTCGTACGCATAACGCACGGGCGTGTGGCAGTAGCATAGGTGCGGCGACCCTGGCCGCGCGCGCGCGCCCTTGGCGACGCAGTGCGAGGAGGAGACGACGACGTCGAACTCCGAAAGGTCGAACGACTCGACAGCGCCCGCGAAGAGCGGCAGGTAGTTGCGGTATCCCGTGCGCGCGAACGGAAGGCGGTTCAGATACGAGGTGCGGATCGGATGGCGCTCGATCGCCGGCGAGACCGAACCGGGGACGTGGAAGAGCGTGAAGATCGTGGGATTCGGGACCAGCGGGAGGATTGCCTCGAGAACCTTCTCGCCGCCCCGCATTCCGTTCAACCAGTCGTGGACGACGGCGGTTCTCATTCGGTCGGCGGCCCCGGCTCCGTGCGGGGGGAGACGTGAAGCGCCTCCGCATAGATGCGCAGCGTCTCCTCGGCCGCGCGGTCCCAGGAGAAATCCCGCGCGCGGCGCAGGCCCAGATCCGCGAACTCCTGGCGTCGCCCGGAATCCGTGGCCAGGTCCCCGATCCCGCGCGCGATCGCGTCCACGTCCATCGGGTCGACGAGATAGGCGTAGCCACCCGCGATTTCCTGGAGTGCGGATGTGGAGGACGTCAGGACCGGCACGCCGCAGGCCATCGCCTCGACCACGGGCAGACCGAAGCCCTCGTAGAGCGTGGGGTAGATGAACGCGTCCGCGCCTGCGAAGAGGCCCGGCAGGTCTTCCTCCGGAACGACGCCCGGACGCACGACGTGCGTGTCCAGGTCGAGAGCCGAGATCAAGGCCTCGACGCGGCTGCGGTTCTTGGGCATCGGGCCGGCCAGGACGAGCGCGTGCGGGAGGGCCTTCTGCCTCCGCGCCTCGGCGAACGCGCGCAGGACATTGCGCACGTTCTTGTGGGGCTTCTCCCCGCCCAGAAACAGCAGGTAGGGCCGGGGCAGGCCGTACTTGCCGGAGACGCGGTCGCGGTCGGCGCGCGCGGCGTCGGGCCGGAAGCGGTCGGCCACGCCGTTGTAGACGACCTCGATCCGCGCGGGAGGGATTCCGAAGTAGTCCACGAGGTCCCGCTTGCTGTTGTACGAAACGGTCAGGATGCGGTCGGCGCGCTTCAGCGCCCGCCGGATCATGGCGCGGGCGTAGACCAGCGCCAGACGATTGGGCAGGAACTGCGGATAGAGCACGTGGATGATGTCGTGAATCGTGACGACAGCCCGGGCGCGTGCCAGTGGCGGAATGACGTAGTGCGTGGCGTGGAAGAGGTCGAGCCGGTCCCGCAGGAGCCTCCAGGCAAAACGCGTCAGCTCCGAAACCGAGTAGCCCGGGGAGTCCTCCTGCACGATCTGGAAGTTCTCGGGGAGAGCGGGCACCGCGGAGAGGTCCGCCCCCCGCACGTACACGCGAAACCGGTACGCCCGGGATTCGGGCCGCCGGGCGATCGCTTCCAGGAGGTTGCGCACGTAGGAGCCGATGCCGAAGTCCGTCAGCTTCCGGGCATCGATGCCCACGCGGGGCGGATGGTGCGCGCTCACGTCCGCTCCGCGACGACGTCGGCGAGCTCGCGCGAGGTGCGCTCGACGGTCTCGTCCCAGGAGAAAAGGGCCGCCCGCGCCGGGCCTTCGCGCGCGAGACGCTCGCGCAGGGAAACGTCCTCGAGCGCTCGCTCGAGCTGACGCGAAAGCGTCTCGACGTCGCGCGGCCCGGTATAGAGAACGGCGTCGCCTCCGACCTCGCGCAGCGCGTCGGCCGTCGAGGCAACGACCGGAATCGCGCAGGCCAGCGCTTCGGCCACGGGAAGCCCGAAGCCCTCCTCGTGCGAGGGGTAGGCGAAGACTTCGGCGGCCCGGTAGAGCTCCCGTGCCGCCTCGCGCGGGGCGTAGCCCGCCACGTGAATCTTGTCGCGATACGCCGACCGCGCGATGCGGCGGTGCAGGCCCGCCGTCTTCCAGCCGGTGCCCCCCGCCAGCACGAGGTCGGGGTGGGCCCGGCGCCGGCCCCAGAGCCGCTCGCACGCGGCCACCAGGGCTTCCACGTTCTTGCGCGGCTCCAGAGTCCCCAGATAAAGGATGAAGGGGCGGCCGCCCGCGTACCTCTGGCGGGTCCGGCGCCGCGCGGCGGGATCGTCGGCGGGGAAGAAGAATGTCCGGTCCACGCCGTTGCGCGCGACGCGAACGCGGGACGCGGTCTCGGGGTAGCGCGTGGCGAGGTCCCGGGCCGTCCATTCCGAGACGCAGAGGAATCGAGAGGCGCGCTCGACGGTGCGCTCCCAGAGAGGAACGAAGCCGAGCAGCGTGCGCGAGGTGTGCCACTCCGGGTGCGTCAGGGGTGTCAGGTCGTGCACCGTAGAAACAAAAGGGACAGCCCCGCGCGCCGGCCCGATCGTCAGCGCCGAGACCAGGACGTCCGCTCCCCAGCGCGCGATCCGTCCGGGCAGGGTCGAGTGCAGCCAGACGATCCCGGCGGGATGGTGATCGGTATGGAGGCTCCCCGGCACCGTTCCGTCGAGCGATTTCGGGAAGGGGCGGGGCGCGAAGAGCCCGAGATCGACGCCATCCCGGGCCGCCAGGCCCCGCGCGATCGCCATCGTGTAGGTCCCGATGCCGGTCCGCTCGTTCAAGAGCGCGCGGGCGTCGATCGCGACTCTCACGGGCCGCAAGCTATCAGGTTGGCGCCCGATTTGACGCCGGGGAGGAGCCGGGTAAAATGCGCGGTTCGACCATGAAACACCCGGAGTCCCTGTCCCTCGAATCGGTGCTCGACGAGCCCCTGCGCTTCGACGGCGAGCTGGAGGTCCCCGTGTCGGCCATCGACCGGGAGCCGCTCCAGGCCCTCTCCCCGCTGAAGCTCACCGGGGAGGTGCGGCGCATCGAAGGAGGGTACGCGCTCGACGCGCGGCTCGTCTACGAGGGGGAACTCGAGTGCAGCCGGTGCCTGGCGGCCTACCCGTTCCGGGAGGACGAGAGCTTCCATCTGGTTTTCTTCCCGCGCGCGGCGGCCAACGCGGAGGAGCGCGAGCTGTCGCCCGGCGACCTGGACGCGATGTTCTACGACGAGCCGGTCGTGCAGCTGCATCCGATCGCCGAGGAGCGCGTGCAGATGGCCCTTCCGATGAAGCCGCTGTGCCGGCCGGACTGCCGTGGCCTCTGCTCCGATTGCGGGAAAGACCTGAACCTGGGCGCGTGCGCGTGCGTGCGCGAGTCGATCGATCCCCGCTGGGACGCCCTGAAGGCGCTCAAGGAGAAAGTGTAGGAGAACGATGCCCAATCCCAAACGACGCCACAGCAAGGCCCGCCGCGACAAGCGCCGCGCGCACGACGCGCTGACGCCGCCCGCGCTGTCGGAGTGCCCGAACTGCCACGAGCCGAAGCAGCCGCACCGCGTCTGCTCGCGCTGCGGTTACTACAAGGGCAAGCAGGCGATCAACACGTAGGAGACGCGGGGTCAGGTCTCGTTTTTTCGGTTTTCATCCGCTTCCTTGCTGGGCAACGCGGATCCTGAAAACCGAAAAAACGAGACCTGACCCCGTATAATCCCGGCCGCTATAATTCCCGGGCTCGTGTTTCAACCAGGGTTGAGGGCTTAAAGTGCGGATCGCGGTGGACGCGATGGGGGGCGACCATGCTCCTCTCGTCAACGTGGACGGCGCCGTGGCCGCGGCCCGCGAGTTCGGAATCGCCTCGTTGCTCGTCGGCCGAGCGGCGGAGCTGGTGCCGCTGCTGAAGGACTCGGGCTTCCGCGGCTCCGAAATCGAGATCGTGGACGCCGCCGAGGTCGTGACCTTCGACGATCCGGCGACCGCCGCCATCCGCAAGAAGCGCAACTCCTCGATCCGCATCGCGGCCAACTGCGTGCGGGACGGCCGCGCCGAGGGATTGGTCTCGGCCGGCCACACCGGCGCGGCGATGGTCTCGGCCAAGATGGTCATCGGATCGATCGCGGGCGTGGACCGGCCGGCCCTGGCGACGGTCCTCCCGAACCTGACCGGCCACTGCCTCCTGCTCGACGTCGGCGCCAACCCCGACGCGAAGACGGCGCAATTCAAGGAGTTCGCCGTCATGGGCTCGATCTACGCCGAGCTCGCGTTCGGGAAGAAGAAGCCGTCGATCGGCCTGATGTCGATCGGCGAGGAGGAGTCGAAGGGAACCGACGAAACGAAGGAAGCCTTCAAGATCCTCGAGGCGACCGGCTTGAACTTCGTCGGCAACGTCGAGGGGCGCGACGTCTTCAACGGCACGGTCGACGTCATCGTGACGGACGGCTTCACCGGCAACGTGATCCTGAAGGTGTCGGAATCGCTGTCCGAAATGGTCGAGCAGCTCCTGCGCGAGGAGATCAAGCGCACGCTCCAGGCGTCAGTCGGGTTCCTCCTGTCGCGGACGGCGTTCCGACGCTTCAAGCAGCGCCTCGACTACTCGGAATACGGGGGAGCGCCGCTCCTCGGCGTCAAGGGCTGCGTGATCATCTGCCACGGACGGTCCTCGGCCAAGGCGATCAAGAACGCCATCCGCTTCGCGGCCGAGTTCTCCAAGCAACGGCTGGCCGAGAAGATCCAGGCCCAGATCGCCGAACTGCACGCCCGCGAAGAGCGGATGGTCAAGGCATAGGGCATGATTCGGGCGCGCATCACGGGCACGGGCGCCGCCGTGCCCCGGAAGATCCTCACCAACGCGGATCTCGAGAAGATCGTCGACACCTCCGACGAGTGGATCCTGTCGCGGACCGGCATCCGCGAGCGGCACATTGTCAGCGAGGGCGACAAGTTTTCGGATCTGTGCACGCGGGCGGGCGAGCAGGCCCTGAAGCGCGCCCACCTCAAGGCCGAGGACCTGGACATGATCCTCGTGGGCACGATCTCGGGCGACATGCCGTTCCCGGCGACGTCGTGTCTGGTCCAGCGCAACCTCGGCGCCGTCAACGCCGCGGCCTCCGACGTGGGCGCCGCGTGCGTGGGCTTCCTGTATGCCCTGCATCTCTCCGACGGGCTCATCCAGTCCGGTAAGGCCGGGAACGTCCTGGTCGTGGGCGGCGAGATCCTCTCGCGGATCGTGGACTGGACGGACCGAAACACCTGCGTGCTCTTCGGCGACGGCGCGGGCGCGGTCGTGCTCCAGGCGACCAAGGGCGACCACGGCATCCTGGGCAGCCTGATGAAGTCCAACGGCAACTACGCCGACTTCATCTGTATGCCGGGCGGCGGATCCGACCGTCCCGCCAACGATCCGAAGTCGATCGAGGAGCGGCTCCCGTTCATCAAGATGAAGGGCAACGAGACGTTCAAGGTGGCCGTCAAGGCGATGGCCGACGTCTCGCAGAACTCCTGACCGAGCAGGGCTTCACCCACGAGCAGGTGGACCTGTTCATCCCGCACCAGGCGAACCTGCGCATCATCGACGCCGTCGGCGAGCGCCTCAAGATCGATCCGCAGAAGGTCTACAAGAACGTGGACCGGTACGGGAACACGTCGGCCGCCTCGATCCCCATCGCCCTCGAGGAGTGCGTGCGCGACGGACGCGTGGAGACCGGCGACATGGTTCTCATGACGGCGTTCGGCGCCGGACTGGTCTGGGGATCGGTGCTGCTCCGGTGGTGACGGCGGACGGATTCGTCTCCTGATGGGCAAGCTCGCGCTGCTGTTTCCCGGTCAGGGGTCGCAGTTCGTGGGGATGGGCAAGGAGCTCTACGAATCCTCGCCGCCGGCGCGCGCGGTCTTCGACGAGGCCGACGTCGTTCTCGGCTTTGCGCTCTCCAAGCTCTGCTTCGAGGGGCCCGAGGAGGAGCTCAAGCGCACGGCGAACACCCAGCCGGCGATTTTGACGCACTCGGTCGCCGCCTGGCGCGATCTCGAAGCGCGCTTTCCGGAGAAGATCGAAGGGGCGGCCTTCGCCGCGGGACACTCGCTCGGCGAATACTCCGCCGACGTCGCGGCGGGAGCGTTGCCGTTCGCCGAGGCGGTGTCCCTCGTGCGCTCGCGCGGGGGCTTCATGCAGGAGGTCGTTCCTCAGGGCGTGGGAGCGATGGCGGCGATCCTGGGCCTGCCGGCGCCGGAGGTCGAGGCGGCGTGTCGGGAAGCGGCGGCGAACGAAGTCGTCGCGCCCGCAAATTTCAACTCGCCCGAGCAGACGGTCATCGCGGGACACGCAGGGGCGGTGGAGCGGGCCGGCGCGGCGTGCCTGGCGCGCGGCGCGAAGAAAGTCATATCGCTCCCGGTCTCCGCGCCGTTCCATTGCGCGCTGATGACGCCGGCGCGCGCGAAGCTGAAGCCTCTCCTGGAAAAGGCCTCATTCGCCGGCGCGGTCTACACGATCGTGACCAACGTCGACGCGAAGCCCGAGATGGAGGGTTCGCGCCTGCGGGACGCGCTGATCCGCCAGGTCGATTCGCCGGTGCGCTGGGTCGAGTCGGTACAGCGCCTGGCGGCCGAGGGCGTCGACCGGGCGATCGAGGTCGGTCCGGGCAACGTGCTCGCCGGCCTCGTCAAGCGGATCGACCGGTCGATCAAGGTCGAAGGTCATGGCTGAAGCGAGTTCCCGGTTGCAGGTTCCAGGTTTCAGGGTGCTTGCAAATCTGGCCGTGCTGCTCGCGTTCGCCGCCGGCTGCGCGACGACCCGTGCTCCCGAGCCGGGCTCCGCCGCCGCGTTCGACGCCGCGGTGTCGGCTGCGCAGGTCAAGTGTCAGTGCCGCGTCGGCGTGGCGGCGAAGCACCTGGAGAGCGGGAGATCCTACGAGCACAACGGATCGGCCGAATTCGAGTCGGCTTCGGTCATCAAGATCGCCGTGCTGACCGAGGCGATCGCCCGCACGCGCGACGGCACGGTGGACCTCGCGGAGCGCTGGGAACTGACCGCGGCGAACAAGGCCGACGGCTCCGGGACGCTTCTGATGATGGACCCCGGACTGCAGCCGACGTGGAACGACCTCGCGACGCTGATGATCGGGCCGTCCGACAACACCGCGACCAACGCCTGGATCGACCGCCTCTCCGTCGAGGCGATCAACGTCCGGATGGCGTCGCTCGGGTTCGTCCACATCCGTCTCCTTGGCACGATCCCGGCGCTCTCCCGCAAGGAACAGGATCCGTCGCCGTGGAAAGGCTTCCGGCTCGGTGTCGTCACGCCGTCGGAGGTCGCCGACTGGATGTCGCGGGTGGCCCGAGGGGAGCTGCTCGACGCCGACGCGTCGAAGAAGATGTTCGACTATCTCGACACGGATCCCAGCCGCCTCCGGATCGCGCGGCGGTTCCCGCCCGACAACCTCTGGGCCGGAAAAACCGGAACGATGTCCGGCGTGCGCAACGACTCGGGAATCCTGCGCACCAAGAAGGGCCGCTTCGTCCTGGTCGTCTTCACCGACGGGAGCAAGGCGGAAGGCTGGGGCGCCGACCATCCCGCGACCGTCGCCATCGCCGACCTGGCGAAGGCGATCGTGGACGGCTGGTCGCGGGGCCTGCCGGATATCGTGGTGAAGCCGGAGTGACCGGGCGCGCGATGTCGCGCGGCCGGTCATCCCGAGCGAAGCGAGGGATCTCGACATCCGCTTGCGGCGATCAAGTCCGGGATCCCTCGGGCGGTCGCCGTCGGGATGACAAAGGAAGGATAGAGTCCCCTCGATGAAGCGGTTCGAAAGCAAGATCGCCCTGGTGACCGGCGCCTCCCGGGGCATCGGCGAGGCGATCGCGAAACGCCTGGCTTCCGAAGGCGCAACCGTAGTGGCGGCGGCGCGCTCGGCCGACGCGCTCGCCCGGGTCGTGTCCGAGATCGGCGCGGCCGGCGGGAAGGCCTCGGCGCTTTCGCTCGATCTCGCTGACTCCGCCTCGATCGAGGCCGGCGTCAAGGAGACGCTCGCCGCGTACGGCGAGATTCATGTCCTCGTCAACAACGCCGGCGTCTCCGAGGACAACCTGATCCTCCGCATGAGCCGTGAGGCGTGGGACCGCGTGCTCGGGACCAACCTGACGGGCGTCTTCCTGCTCACGCAGGCCGTGGTCAAGGGAATGGTCCGGAAGCGCTACGGGCGGATCGTCAACGTCACGTCGGTCGTGGGAATCATGGGCAACGCGGGCCAGGTCAACTACGCTTCGTCCAAGGCCGGCCTGATCGGCCTGACCAAGTCGGTCGCGCGCGAGCTCGCCTCGCGCAACATCACGTGCAACGCGGTGGCGCCCGGCTTCATCGCCACGGCGATGACGGAGAAGATGACCGACGACGCGAAGACCAAGCTGGCCGGCGAGATTCCGCTCGAGCGCCTCGGCACCCCCGACGACGTCGCGGCCGCAGTCGCGTTCCTCGCCTCGGACGAGGCGTCCTACGTCACGGGAACGGTCGTGAACGTCAGCGGGGGCCTCTCCATGTAGGCTTTGCCCCGGGCTTGCCCCGGGCTTTCATCTGGGGAAGAATACGGCGTCTTTTTGAGACGTCAGGTCAAGAAGGGGGAGTGAATGGCCGTCGAAGAAAAGGTGAAGAGCATCATCGTCGAGCAACTCGGCGTCGACGCCAATGAGGTGACCCCGGAAGCGTCCTTCGTCGACGACCTCGGCGCCGATTCCCTCGACACCGTCGAGCTCGTCATGGCCTTCGAGGAAGCCTTCAACATCGAGATTCCGGACGAAGCCGCCGAGAAGATCCAGAAAGTCAAAGACGCCGTCGAGTACATCGAGAAGAACTCCTCGAAAAACTAAGCCTTCCATGCCCCGCTCCTCCTCTCCGCGCCGCGTGGCCGTGACGGGGGTCGGTCTCGTCTCTCCGCTCGGCGTCGGCAACGCGGAGAACTGGGACGCCCTGACCGCGGGACGCTGTGGACTCGGGCCCATCACGCGGTTCGACGCCACGCGCCTGGGCACGCGCATCGCCGGAGAGGTCAAGGGATTCGATCCGAGCCTGTACATCGAGAAGAAAGAGATCAAGAAGATGGACACCTTCATCCACTATGCGATGGGGGCGGCCCACTTCGCGATGGAGGACTCCGGGGTCCCTGTGACCGACGCCAACCGCGACCGCTTCGCCGTGGTCGTCGGCTCGGGGATCGGGGGTCTTCCCCTCATCGAGGAGACGCAGCGGAAATACGTCGAGGGAGGCGGAAATCCGAGAGTGATCTCCGCATTCTTCATCACCGGCCTGATCGTCAACGAGGCGGGCGGCAACATCTCGATCAAATACGGCCTCAAGGGACCCAATCTCGCGACGGCGACCGCCTGCACGACGGGCGCGCACGCGATCGGCGAGGCGTTTCGCATGATCCAGTGGGGGGAGGCGGACGCTGCGATCGCGGGCGGTACCGAGGCCGTCATCACGCCGCTGGCCGTCGGCGGCTTCTCCGTCATGAAGGCGCTTTCGCAGCGCAACGACGATCCCCAGCATGCTTCCCGTCCCTGGGACCGGGACCGCGACGGCTTTGTCATCGCGGAGGGGGCGGGCCTGGTCGTTCTGGAGGAGATGGAGGCGGCGAAGAAGAGGGGAGCCCGGATCTACTGCGAGCTGTCGGGCTACGGGATGTCGGGCGACGCGTACCACATCGCCGCCCCGTCCGAGGACGGAGACGGGCCCGCCCGGGTCATGCGCAACTGCCTGGAGGACGCGGGCATCCCGCCGGAAAAGATCGACTACATCAACGCGCACGGCACCTCGACGCCGCTCGGCGACCTCGCCGAAACGAAAGCGATCAAGCGGGTGTTTGGGGACCACGCCAGGAAGCTCGCGGTCTCGTCGACCAAGTCGATGACCGGACATCTCCTCGGCGCGGCCGGGGGGCTCGAAACGGGAATCTGCGCATTCGCCCTCCATCACGGCGTCCTCCCGCCGACGATCAACTACGAGAATCCCGACACCGAGTGCGACCTGGACTACGTGCCCAACACGGCGCGGCAGAAGAAGGTCGACTACGTGCTTTCGAACTCTTTTGGATTCGGAGGCACGAACGGGTGCCTCATCCTGAACAGGATCTGACCGCCGCATGAATTCGCTCGTCTGCATCGCCTACGTTCCCGACACCGAGACTCGAATCAAGATCGCCGCCGACGGCAAGTCGATCGACGAGACGGACGTGAAGTGGATCGTCTCGCCCTACGACGAGTACGCCCTCGAGGAGGCGCTCCGCATCAAGGAAGCCAAAGGCGCGGGCACTGTGACCGTGATCGCGGTCGGCCCCGAGCGTGCCAAGACGGGCCTGCGCGAGTGCCTGGCGCGCGGAGCCGACGAGGCCGTCTGGATCGACTCGGCGGGCGTCGGATATCTCGACGCGCTCGGCACGGCGCGGGCGCTGGCCTCGGTGGCGAAGGGCGGATCCTACGACTTCGTGTGGCTGGGGCAGAAGGGCGTGGGGTACGACGAGTCGCTCGTCGGTCCCATGCTCGCCGAGCTCGCGAGCCTGCCCCACGTGGCCAACGTCGTCAAGGTCGAGTACGGGGAAGGGAAGATCACGGCGCACCGGGAGATCGAGGGCGCGCACGAGATCGTGGAGTGCGCCCTTCCCTGCGTGCTGACCGCGCAGAAGGGCTTGAACGAGCCGCGCTACGCGTCGCTGAAGGGCATCATGGCGGCCAAGAAGAAGCCGATCGTCGAGAAGAAGCTGCCGGAGCTGGGCGTTCCCGAGGCCGAGCCGGCCAACGCGAAGACGCGCTGGTTGAAGCTCGAGCTTCCTCCGCCGCGCCAGGCCTGCAAGATGATTCCCGCCGACGATCCGGCGGCGGCGGGCAAGGAGCTGGCGCGGCTGCTGAGAGAGGAAGCGAAGGTCATATGAGCGCGTCCTTCCCGGGCACCTTTGCATGTCATCCCGAGCGCAGCGAGGGATCCCGTGCGCTCTGGCGATGCAGGTGGTCGAGCTCGGGATCCCTCGTCGCTGCGCTCCTCGGGATGACGGCGCCATGAAGTTCCTCGTCTTCATCGAGCAGCGCGAAGGAAAGATTCGGAAGGCATCCCTGGAAGCACTGTCCCTGGCGCGCAAGCTCGGCGGTGGACCCGCGGCCGCGGTCCTTCCGGGCAAGGGCGTGACCGGGCTGGCCAAAGATCTCGGCAAGTACGGCGCCGGCACGGTGTACGTCGCGGATCGGGACGATCTCTCGCTCTACTCCAACAAAGGCTACGTCGGAGCTCTCGACGCGGCGACGCAGAAGGAGAACCCCGACGCGGTGCTGATCGCGGCCACCGCGATGGGCAAGGACGTCGCCCCGCGCTTCGCGGCGCGGCGCCAGGTATCGGCCCTCGCGGACGTGATGGATCTGCAGGTTCAGGGCGATCGCCTCGTCGCCTGGCGTCCGGTCTATTCCGGAAAGGCCCGCGCCCAGGTCGACTGCGGCTCGGCAAAGCTGCAGATCGCCACGACGCGGCCCAACGTCTTCGCGGCCGAAGCCCAGGACGGAGCGCCGGAGCCGAAGATCGAGGCGCTGGACCTCGGGGACGTCGCGCCGCGCGCGAAGGTCGTGCGCATCGAAGCCTCGGAGTCCAGGGAGCTCGACGTCGCCGAGGCCGACATCATCGTGTCCGGCGGCCGGGGGATCAAGGGGCCCGAGAACTGGCCCATCATCCGCGACCTGCAGCAGGCGCTCCACGCCGCGCTCGGCGCTTCGCGCGCGGTCGTGGACGCGGGATGGATCGACCATCAGCACCAGGTCGGCCAGACCGGAAAAGTCGTCTCGCCCACGCTCTACGTCGCGTGCGGCATCTCGGGCGCGATCCAGCACCTCGCGGGCATGGGGACGTCCAAGGTGATCGTCGCGATCAACAAGGATGCCGAGGCCCCGATCTTCAAGGTGGCCACCTACGGAGTCGCGGGGGACCTCTTCCAGATCGTCCCCGAATTCGCGAAGGCGGTTCGGGCGGCCAAGGCGGAATAGCGTGGGGTCAGGTCTCGTTTTTTCGGTTTTCGGCTCCACGGTTGCCAGGCAACGTCGATCCTGAAAACCGAAAAAACCAGACCTGACCCCGAGCGGATCGCCCTGGCCGCGGTCCTCGGCGTTGCCGCGAGTCTCTGGGCCGCGTTCTCGGGAATCGAATCCGGGTGGATGGGCCTCGTCTGGGTGGCGGCGGTTGCGGCGTTTGTCGCCGCCGCCCGGGATCCGGCCCCCGCTCCACCGGCGGCGGCCCGCGCCGGGCGCGTTCTCGAAGCTCTCGCGGCCGCGCTGTGCCCCGTGGCCGTCCGGGTCCTGAACATGGGGATCGATCCCCTCCGCACGCACCAGGACGAATTCGTCACCGGCTACTTCTCCGCGACGCGGGACTTCGCGCACGAGAGTTTCTTCGCATCGATTCCAGATCGCTTCGAGTGGATGGCCTCGTTTCCACGCCCGTTCTTCCTGCTGCAGCACTGGTTCTTCGGTCTCTTCGGCGAGTCGGCGCAGACGCTGCGCCTTTCCGTCCAGATCTACGCCGCGATCACGGCCGCCGCGCTCTTTCTTCTCGTCGCGGAGCTGCTGGACACGAAGGCCGCCTGGGCCGCCGTCGTGCTCTACAGCTTCATGGCGATCTCGGTCTACTTCGAAACGCTCGGCTTCTGCTTCGTCACGTCGGGCGCGGCGCTGACGGTGTTCTTTCTTTGCGCCACACGGGCATTCCGGTCGGGCCGCCTCCGGGACGCGGCGCTCGCCGGCGTCGCCTGCGGTTTCTGCTACCTCGTGTACTACGGCAGCTACGTTGCGTATCCGCTGCTCGCCGGCTTCGCCCTCCTCGCGCCGCCGTCGGGGAAAGGGCGCCGCGCGATCCGCACGTTCCTCGTGGCCTCGGCGGGAACGCTCCTGGTGGTGGCGCCGTTTGCCGCCTGGGACATCGCGTCCGGAGATTCGTACCTTCGCCGCTTCAAGCAGGTCGTGCTGACCACGGGGACCTGGTCGCCGTATCGAAGGGCGATCCGCGAAGGAGCCCCTGCGGCGCCGATCGTGGTGCAGAACGTGAAAACCTCGCTTGCGGCCTTCGTCCGGGACGGGGGCGGTGGCCACGGCGGATACGACTTCGGGCGCCTCGCGCCGTTCGACCGCTTCTCGCTGGCTCTGCTTCTGATCGGAGCCGCGGCGAGCCTCCTCCTCGCGATCCGGCGCCGGGAGAATCGCGAGCTCTTGCTCGTGCTCGCCGTGGTCCTCGCGGCATTTTTCGCCGGGGTGGCCCTGACGATTCCCCCTCCGGCGTATCACCGATTCACGGTGGCGTTTCCGTTCCTGGCGATCCTGATGTCCGTGCCGTTCGCGCTGCTCGGTCGGGCTCGGTCTCTGTCCGCCGCCATGCGTCTGTCGATCGCCTCGGGGCTTCTCATCCTCTATGCCTCACTCAACGAGCGGCGCTTCGTCGAAGCGATCGTGCGAGATCGGCCCTCCGACGACCTGCGGGCCGTGTCTCTGTTGCGACAGCGCTTCGGCGACCGCGATCCCGTCATGGCGCTGGCTCGCTACTCGGACCTGGATCGCACGCTCTACTTCTACGAGCGGCCTCCGCGGCGCCCGGTCCCCCGTGAGTTCCATCGCTGGCTGCTCCGTGATATCGATCCCAAGAGAAAATACGTGTACCTGACCACCTTGCCCGACCGCTGGCGGGAACCGTTCGCGCGCGCCGATCCGAACGGCCGGATGTACCGTGTTTCGTGGCTCTTCGGGATCTTCGCGAACTGACGCCATGATTCCGCTTCCGCTTCCCACCGAGGGCGTGCTCTTCGGGCTTCCGGGCCGGGTCGTCTTCGGGCTTCTGATTGCCCTGGCGATCGCCGTCTTCGTGTATTCGATCTCCCGTCGCGTTCGCGTGCTGCTGGCGGGGCGGTTTGACGATCGCTTCCAGCAGATTCCGCTGCGGGTGCTGCGCACGCTCCAGTATGCCTTCGCGCAGAAGCGTATGTTCCGGGACTTCTACGCCGGCTTCTTCCATATCCTGATCTTTGGGGGTTTCGTCGTCCTGACCGTGCGCACGATCTCCCTCGTCGTGGAGGGGCTCGTGCCCGGCTTCGTCCTCCTGCGAGGCCCCGCCGGCAACGCGTACACGCTCGTCAAGGATGTCTTCGAGGTCCTCACACTTCTCGGCGTCGGAATGGCCGTGTACCGCCGGCTCTTCGCGAGGCCCAAGCGTCTCGACCTGTCGATGGACGCCTGGCTGATCCTCTTCCTGATCGCGTTTCTGATGGTCACAGATCTTCTGGCGGAAGGCGCGAGGGTGGCTCTCGATCCGGCGATGGCGACGCCCTGGGCCCCCGTCGTCGGCGCGATCGCGGGCGCGCTGTCCGGACTCTCGCCGGCGAGACTGCACGGGATTTACGAGAGGGCGTGGTGGCTGCATCTGCTCGACCTCCTCTTCTTCGGCAACTACCTGCCGTACTCGAAGCACTTCCACATCATCACGTCGATCCCGAACATCTTCTTCATGAACCTCGAGCCGATGGGCAAGCTGAAGACGGTGGATCTGGAGAACACCGAGAGGTTCGGGAGCTCGCGCGTCGAGGACCTGACCTGGAAGCAGATGCTCGACGGATACACCTGCACCGAGTGCGGCCGCTGCCGCGTCGTCTGCCCGACGGCTTTGACGGGCAAGCCTCTGGATCCCAAGATCTTCATCGGCGACGTGCGCGACGCCGTCTACGAAGCGACTCCGGGAATCCTGGCGGAGACGTCGGGCCGCGGCAACGGCGCCGCCGCGCCCGCGCGCAAGGATCTGATCGGCGGCTGGATCTCCGAGGACACGATCTGGGCCTGCACCATGTGCGGCTTCTGCACGACCGCGTGCCCGGTCTTCATCATTCCGGCCGTGGACAAGATCGCCGAGATGCGGCGCTACCTCGTTCTCGACAAGGCCGAGTTTCCCAAGGAGGTCCAGAACGCCTTCCGCGGCATGGAGACCAACGGCAATCCCTGGAACATCTCGGCCGCGACGCGCGGCGACTGGGCCGACGGCCTGCCAGTGGTCACGATGGCCGAGGCGGGGGAGAAGCAGATCGAGGTGCTGTTCTGGGTCGGCTGCGCAGGCTCGTACGAGGACCGCGCGAAGCGCGTGTCGAAAGCGTTGGTCGAGATGCTCGACCGCGCCGGAGTCTCCTTTGCGATCCTGGGCACCGAGGAGACGTGCACCGGCGACTCCGCGCGCCGCATGGGCAACGAGTACCTCTTCCAGATGCTGGCGCAGCAGAACGTCGAGACCCTCAACGGCTACAAGGTCAAGAAGGTCGTCACGAACTGCCCGCACTGCCTGAATTGCATCAAGAACGAGTACAAGGACTTCGGGGGCGACTACGATGTGGTCCACGGCAGCGAGCTCGTCTCCGAGCTGATTGCGGCGGGCCGCGTGCCGATGACGACGCCCATCCCCGAGACCATCACGTTCCACGATCCGTGCTACCTCGGCCGCTACAACGGAGGCTACGAGGCGCCTCGCCGCATCCTGCGCGCGATCCCCGGGCTCCAGTTGACCGAGCTCGAACGTTCGCGCGAACGCGGACTGTGCTGCGGCGCGGGCGGCGGGCGCATGTGGATGGAGGAGAAGCTCGGCTCCCGCATCAACCAGGCGCGCATGAAGGAGATCGCCGACTCCGGCGCTCAGAGCGTCGGCGTCTCCTGTCCCTTCTGCATGGTCATGATCGGCAACGCCAAGGACGAGCTCGGCGTCGCGACGCAGCCCTTCGACGTGCTGGAGCTCGCGCGGCGGTCCATGGGGTAGAAGCCCTTCGTTACGGCCGCACGGGCGCCGACCGGGGCGTCGGGCGCTCGATCGGGCGACGCTCGACTCCGTCGCGGTCGGCGGGCGTGACGGCGATGTGGAGCCGGCGCACGTAGATCTCTCCCTCGAATGGATCGTTCCTGTAGTCCGCCCAGGCGGCGTACACGTTTCCGCCCCCGGCGGCGAGGCTCTGGTAGTCGCCGAACTGCATGGGGTGGGTCGCGCGGCTCGTCTCGCTCGACAGGCGGATCGATGGCTCCCAGGACGCCCCGCCGTCGACGGAGCGGCTCAGGTACACGTCCGCGCCCGCGCGGTCGGGGTCGTTGCGAGAGTCTTTGTAGGCCACGTGCACCGCACCGCTGACCGGGTCGACGCGAATCCACTGGTGGTACCGGTCCACTTCTCCCGCCCGCTCGTCGTTCACGAGAGCGGCCGGTGACCATGTCAGCCCTCCGTCAACGGACCGGCTGAAGTAGACCCCCGGAACGCAGAAACCGGGAGCGCCGCAGGCTTCGGGGCACTGGGTGTCGGTCACGCCAGGCGGATAGTCCGACCAGGCGACGTACACGGCGCCGCGCGACGGAGCCCGCGAGCGGTCGGTTGCCACCGACGCGTGGACGAGCGCCGGACGAATGCACTGCGACGGCGGAGCGACATTCCATTGCGCCCGGAGGCTCGCGACGGCGACCGACGGCGTAAAGGTCTCCCCGCCGTCGATGGAGCGCATCACGCGGATGGAGCGGCGGCGGTTGTCGTGGAAGGCGAGGTACACGACGCCATCGGCCGCGACCGCCAGGTCGAGGCCGCTCACGAACGCTTCCTCGACGAGCTGCGGAGGGGAGAAGGTCGCCCCGAAATCGAGCGACCGCGAGACGTAAACGTGCCCCCTCGGCCACTTCCAGGCCACGTAGACCCGGTCTCGGTAGGGGCTCTCGAGATCGTCATCCACGGCGAGGGCGTCTTTGTCGTCCTGACCGACGAAGCTGCTGACGCGGACCGCGGGCTCCCAGTGTTTCCCGCCGTCGGGGGACCGGACCACGTCGACGCCAAGCGTTCCTTGAGGGCCGACGGGGATTCGGGCCAGGAAGGCCACGCCGCGAGTGTCGAAGGCGACCATCGGATCATTGTCGAATCGCGAGCCCTCGCCGAACGGAACCGAGGTTCGCGACCACGTCGCTCCGGAGTCGTCCGAGGACATCGCGAGAATGCGCCCGTCGGCCGCATTCATCGACGCCGCCAGGACCGTCGAGGGGCGGAAGCGGTCGACCGCGATCGACACCTCCGCCTGTGTTCCGGGAGAGCTGCTGGCATTGCGGTCGGGATCGGCGACGAGTGCGTCCCGCTTGTCCGCCGAGCTGATTCGCAGCGCCGTCACGCCGGCGAGCGCGACGCCGGCGAAGGCGCAGCGGGCGGCGAACCTTGAACCGGCTCGAGCTCGGCGAGGGTACATCCGAACCTCTCGCGGTCAGGCTAGCATGCAGAGGCGTTGCGTGGGCTTTGGAATCGCGCCTTGCGAATGTCGCCGGCGTAAGATCCGCATTCGAGTTCCCGATGACGCTTCCGCCGGAGATTCCGCCGCCGTCTCGGTCGACGACGCCGTCCGTCGACACAGACGTCCTGATCGTCGGCGCCGGCCCCGTCGGACTGTTCCTCGCGAACGAGTGCGCACGCCGGGGTCTGCGGTGGCGCCTGATCGAGACGCGCGCGATGCAGTCGGTGCATTCCAAGGCCCTCGCCATCTTTCCCCGGACTCTCGAGATCTTCGACATGGCCGGAGTGGTCGATCCATTCCTGCAAGCGGCCAACCGCGTCACGAACGTCGCCGTCATGACGCACGGGCGGACGCTCGCGCGCATGGTCTTCGAGCCGGAGGAGAGCCCGTACCGGTTCATCGCGATGGTTCCGCAGGACGTGACCGAGAAGCTTCTCGTGGAGACGCTGCGGCGCCGGGGCGGAGCCGTGGAGTACGAGACCTGTTTCCTTTCGGCGGAACCGCATGCCGACTTCGTGGACGTGTCGGCGGAGCGCAGGGGCGAGCCCATCAAGATCAGGGCCGCGCTCGTCGTCGGCTGCGACGGCGCGCACAGCCCGGTCCGTCATCTCCTGAACATCCCGTTCGAAGGGGCCAGCTACGACGCCTCGTTCCTCCTCGCCGACGTCCAGACCAACGAGACGCTTCCCGCGGGTGAGCTGCAACTGTGCCCGAGCGAGCTCGGCCCTCTCGCCATCTTCCCGATGAGCGCCACGCGCCGCCGCATCGTGGCGACTATCGATCAACCCGAAGGAGACGCTCCGTCGCTGGACCTCGTCCGGCGCATCCTCGTCGAGCGCGGGCCGGCCGGGATCGAAGCGCTCGCTCTTCACTGGAGCAGCTACTTCCGCATCCACCACCGGCACGTCGCGCGCTTGCGCGACGGGCGCTTCTTCATCGCGGGCGACGCGGCCCACATCCACAGCCCGTTCGGGGGCCAGGGCATGAACACCGGTCTCCACGACGTCTGGAACCTGGCGTGGAAGCTCGACCTCTACCTGCACGGCCGCGGGAACGAGGAATTGCTCGACAGCTACGGCGCCGAGCGGCTTCCCGTCATCGAGCACGTCCTCGCCATGACTCACACGCTGACGAACGTCATGGGGACGCCGAACCGGGTCGTCCAGGTCTTGCGCGACACGGTCATCCCGATGGTGTCGCGTCTGGCGCCGTTTCAGCATGCCTTCGTGGAGAGGCTCTCCGAGCTCGACATCGCCTATTCCGGCAGCCCGATCGTCGAGGGTCCGGGAAAACGGTTTTTCGACGATTCGATGCGCGGAGGGGCGGGGATCCGCAGCCGATTCCTTCTCTTCGTGGATGCGGAAAGCGCCGCGGCGAACGAGCCGGCGGCGAGATTGCGCGATGCCTTCGACGACGTCCTGGAGGTGAGGACGGCGCAAAACGCCGGCGTCACGCTGGTCCGACCGGACGGCTATGTCGCCTTCGAAAGCCAGGGCGCCGGAGCCGAAGCGATCGCGGGCGTACGCGCGGTGCTGGAACGGCAGACGGCGCGCGCTTCCTAGGCCGCGCGCACTCGCGGCGGCTTCGCGACAATTCCTAAGATGGATGGGGATTACTGAGCTTGCGCTCCGCGCGTGGAGGAAGCTCTTTCCCAGGCGCGCCGCCGTCTACCGCGGCTTGCGCGGCGTGGGTCAGCGCTGGGAGGTGCTCGCGGAGAGGAAGCTCAAGGCTGCCGGGTACACGATTCTCGACCGCAACTTCCGGGCGCGTCTCGGCGAGATCGACCTGGTCGCCGAGGAGAACGGCGTTCTCTGCTTCGTGGAGGTCAAGGGGAGGAAGGGCCCGAGGTTCGGCGCTCCGGCCGATGCGGTCACGTTCGAGAAACGTCGGCGAATCGCGCGCGCGGCTCGCGTGTACTTGCTCCGGCGCCGTCTCGGGGAGAGACCGTGCCGCTTCGACGTCGTCTCGATCGTCGAGTCGCCGACGGGCGTCGTCGTCGAGATCTTCCGCGGTGCGTTCGAGGAGCCGCGCGACGAGGTCCGGCGCCGCTGATTCGAGCCTCGCGTGTTAAAATCCGCATCCCGTCATGGAATCCGTAGCCGACTCGTCTCGATACACGTTCTCATGTCCTGCCTGCGCCGGCAGCTTTTCGATCAGCCTCGAGAAGATTCCGCCCGTGCGCGCGCGCTTCGCCTGTCCCAAGTGCGGCAAGGCGATGGATTTTCCGTCGCGCGAGGAAGCCCGCGTTTTTCTCCAGGTGAAGGCCGGCGGCGCCGAGCCCGAAGTATCGACAGCACCGGCCCCTCCGCCCGTCGCGCCTGCGCCGGTCCCGAAACCCACTGCTGCTCCCACTCCGACACCGACACCAACACCGACAACGGTGACGGCACCTCCCGCGGCGGCCGCGGCGGCTCCGGCAGCCGCTCCGGACGCCGAGAAGCGCTACACGGTTTCCAAGCTCGGCTTCGAAGGCGACTCGTACGATCGCCGCGCGATGCGCAGCCTCATCCGCACCGGTGCGGTCAACGAAAGCGATCTCGTGTCGGCCGGTGGGGCGGAGGCCGTCCGCGCCGACGCGATCCCGGAGCTTCGATCGCTCTTCGAGCTCCGCAAGACCGCGCGAACCACGCCGCCTCCCATCTGTCGGAAGCACACCGAGGTGATGGCGCACTTCGTGTGCGCCGATACGGGGCGCCCGCTCTGCGACGAGTGCGCCCCCGAGAAGAAGTTCGGCGGCACCAGCGTGCGTGTCTGCGACCATTGCAGCGGGACGGCGAGGGATCTGCACGCCGCTCCCGGCGACATCAAGTAATTCGCCCTCTCAGGGCGAAGGACGCGTGATCGGGCGACGCCCGACTCCCCCGGGAGAGACACGAAACACGAAGGGGGAGCGCCGCCCCGCGGCCGGGAACCAGGCGCCGCGCAGGACGACCGCTTCGATCGAGCGCAGCGAGGACACGTCGTCGAGCGGATTGCCCTCCACGACGAGCAGATCCGCGCGATGCCCGACGGCCACGGTTCCGATCTCGTCGCTCTCCTCGAGGAACTCGGCCGCGCCGGACGTCGCGGCCCGAAGCGCTTCGTAAGGAGGAATGCCCGCCGCGACGAGGTCTGAGAGCTCGTCGTGGATCGAAGCCCCGGGCACGCTCAGTCCGATCCCCGAATCCGTTCCCGCGATCAGCCGCGCTCCCGCATCGAAGAGGGCGCGGATCATCGCCACGCGATTAGCCAGAATCTGTCCCCGGGAAGCGTCGTCCACCTGCCGCGTCAGGACGTCGAAGACCGCCATCGTCGGACAGTTCCAGGTTCCGGCCGTCGCTGTATGCGCGGCGAGAGCCGGAATGCGACTCTCGTCGATGTCCAGCCATGCCGCGAACGTCGCCGTCTGCGACCCGCGCGTGAGGGCCAGGTCGTAGCCTCGCAGGTGCTCGATTGAGGCCTGGCCCGAGTCCAGCGCGTGCTCGACGGGAACGAGGTTCGGCACATGGCCGAGGAAGCGGATCCCCCGAGCCTTCGCCGCGGCGGCGATCGCGTCGTAGGAAGCCAGCGAGAGACTGTTGTAGACCTTGAGAAACCGCCAGCCCGCCGCGACCTGCGCGGCGACGACGGCGTCGGCCTGCGAGGGATCGTCGACGAATTGGGTTTCGGGCCAGACCCCCGGCGACGCATCCAGCCCCGGGCTCGCCGAATAGATCGCGGGGCCCACGACGGCGCCCTCGCCCACGTCGCGCATCAGAGCCGAAAGCGCCTGGAATCCCCACATGTTGCGGACCGACGTGATCCCGGCGTCCACGTACGCGTGGAGATCGGCGCGCACGATGTGCACATGCATGTCGATGAGCCCCGGCGTCACGTACGCGCCGTGGACGTCGACGATCGCCGCTCCGTCCGGAGGCGGAAGCGCGTCCGAGGGACCGACGGCGGTAATCCGATCGCCGGACACTACGACCGTTTGATCGGTGAGAACCCGCTCCGAGTCCATCGGAACCACGGACGCATGAACGATCGCGAATGCCGCCGGCGTCCCTTTCGCGGATCGACGCGCGACGATCACCTCCGGCCGCGAGAATCAGCGGCGCCGCTGCGCCAGAAACACTCCGACGCGTCCGATCCGCGAGAGGCTCACCGGGCCAGCTTAGAGCGGCTCCATGCGCCGAGTCCTTGGCTGGGTCTGGGTTTCTTGACCCCCGGGCGCTGCCTCGGCTATCCTTCGCCTCCGTCCGAGCGGGAATAGCTCAGCGGTAGAGCGCCACCTTGCCAAGGTGGAAGTCGCGGGTTCGATCCCCGTTTCCCGCTCCAAACAAATTCCCACGCTCAATGCAGGTTAGGCGTGCGTCTCCATCGCGTGAGCGTTGCGCTTTGATCGATTCGGGTCGGCTTCCTGCTCCTCCGCCACCGTCCGAGACGGAGGAACAGGATGCTCGACTGCTACGCCCAGGCGCGCGAAGTCGCCCGAACGCTGAGGAACTAGTTGGTGTTCGGGTCTGCGGTCACGTCCCGCTCAGTCATATCCCCAGACCTTGAGGTTGGCCGTCGGTGCATTACCAAGGATCTTGTACTGGACCGTCACCGCCTTGAGGCGAGCCTTGTGTCCCGGAGCATCCGACGGAGCCGTTTGTCCTCCGGACTTCACGGTTCCGACATTCGTCAACGTGTCGTCTTTGCGATTGTCCCACTGGAGGACGACCTTCGTGATCTGCACGTCGGCGCCGTCGACAGAGATCTTCACCTGCTTGACGTCCTTCGTCGATCGGTCCCCTTGGCTCTTGATCTCCGTGCTTGGATCGGTGGATTTGAGCGTCTGCTGGCCGAGCACGAACCACTCGTCAGCAGCTTTGGCGCTGTCCACGGCGCCGACCATGAGGACGACGAACGCGACAACGAAAACGGCCATCAAAGTGCGGGTCTGGGTCTTCATCTGACATTTCCTTTCTGATCGGTCAACTCGAGGATCGGTCCGCCTGTCTCCAGGCCGTCAGCCTGGCTTGGCGGAATGCTATCAATCTCGACTCGGGTTGTGGGCCTTCAAACTTAGCCTGAGAATCTCCCTTCCGGCGCTGTTTCTGATTTGCCCCAGGCTTGCTCGACGGATCGGCGGGATCGCCGCCCCGCATCGCTCCGAACGCGAGCCTAAGCACCGCCGTCGCAATGAGAAGCCGCGCGGCCAAGGACTGCTCATCTCGAGTCTCCTCGAGCTATACGCGCAAACCTTTCACGCCGGGATCACGGGATCGGGTGCCTCATCGACGCTCGCGACCAACTCTCGACGTGAAGCGACAGGGATTCCGCGGGCGATAGAATCCGCGACCTCAATCATGTCGCTTTCCGCGGGTACCCGCCTCGGTCCCTACGAGATCCTCGCGCCTCTGGGCGCGGGCGGGATGGGGGAGGTCTACCGTGCGCGGGACCGGAAGCTCGACCGGGATGTTGCGGTCAAAGTCCTCCCGCAGGCCACCGCCGCCGATCCCGACACGCTCGCCCGGTTCGAGCGCGAGGCGAAGGCGGTCGCGGCTCTGTCGCATCCGAACATCCTTTCGATCTTCGACTTCGGAGACCAGGACGGCGTCGCGTACGCCGTGATGGAGCTTCTGGACGGCGAGACGCTGCGCGGGAAGCTCGACGCCGGCGCGATCACCCAGAAGCAGGCCGTGGACTACACGCTCCAGATCGCGAAGGGCCTGGCCGCCGCCCATGAGAAGGGGGTCGTCCACCGGGACCTCAAGCCCGAGAACCTCTTCATCTCGAGAGACGGCCATCTCAAGATCCTCGACTTCGGACTGGCGAAGCGCGTCGAGTCCGTCGCGCCGGGCGAGGAGACGAGCGCGCCGACGGGCTCGGGCCACACGGAGCCCGGGACGGTCATGGGGACGGCGGGCTACATGTCCCCCGAGCAGGTGAAGGGGTTCCCGGTCGACCATCGCTCGGACATTTTCTCGCTCGGGGCGATCCTCTACGAGCTGCTTTCGGGCAACAAGGCGTTCAAGCGTCCGACCAACGCCGAGACGATGGCCGCCATCCTGCGGGACGACCCGCCCGAATTGTCGGAGTCGGGGCGGAACATTTCTCCGGCCGTCGACCGGGTCGTCAAGCACTGCCTCGAGAAGGACCGCGATCATCGGTTCCAGTCAGCCAGAGATATCGCCTTCAGCCTCTCCGAGCAGTTCTCGCCGCCCCTCGCGAGCAGCGCACCGAGGATCGCGGCGCCGGCCACCGACGCCGGGTTCCGGATCGCCGTGCTGCCCTTCAAGTGCGGCACCTCCGATGCGGATGTCCTGGCCCTGGCCGACGGGCTGTCCGAAGAGATCGTGAGCGGCCTGTCGCGGTTTCGATATCTGTCGGTGGTCGCGAGCGCCTCGGCGGATCCGCGGAAGAGCGGGGGAGACGACCGAACGCCGGGCGCCGGGTCCGGGGCGCGTTACCTGATTGAGGGAAGCATCCGCGGCGGAGGTCCCGACCTTCGCGTCAGCGCCCAGCTCGTCGACGCCCGGACGGGAGCGCGGCTCTGGTCCGACACTTACCGTCGGGATCTTCGGGCATCGGAGATGTTCGCGGTGCAGGACGACGTCGCCGGACGCATCGTCGCGACGGTCGCCGACAGTTACGGCGTGCTCGTGCATTCAATCCGGGCTGCCAGCGGCCAGAAGGACGACCTCGACCTCACGCCCATCGAGTGGCAGTTCCAGTACTTCGCGTACCGGGAGCAGATCACGCCCTCCGCCTACGCGGCGCTCAAGAGCCGGTTGGAGCGCGTCGTGCAGCGGAACGACCGCCAGTCCGACCTGTGGGCCTGCCTCGCGCAGGTCTACGTCGACGAATACGCGTTCGGCTTCGGGAGCGACGCGGCGTCGATGGATCGAGCCCTGGCGGCGGCCCGCCGCGCAGTCGAGCTCGATCGGGCGAACCAGTTCGCCATGGTCGCACTGGCGCAGGTTCACTTCTTCCGGCAGGACCTCGCGGCGTTCGGTCCCGCGGCCGAGCGCGCGATGGCTCTCAACCCGCTCAACACCGATGCCGTCGGGATCCTGGGGCTGCAGATCGTGCACACGGGCGAGTTCGAGCGAGGCGCCGCGATCGTTCGCCGCGCGATGGAGCTCAATCCCAATCACGCGGGCTGGATGCATTTCGCTCCGCTCTGGGAGCACTTCCACAAGGGCGAGTACGAGCAGGCCCTCGAGTGCGCGAACCGCGTGGACGTGCCGGGTCTGTTCTGGCCCTTTCTGGTCGTGGCGTCGGCCTGCGGTCACCTCGGCCGGCGGGCCGAGGCCGAGTCCGCGGTCCGGGACCTCCTGGCGCTCGATCCCGACTTTGCGGCGCACGCGCGCTCGAACGTCGGGACCTGGCACTTCGCGAGCGGCCTGATGGAGCCGATACTCGAAGGGCTGCGCAAGGCGGGGCTCTCGATTCCCGCGGCCGACGGATCGTCCGACTCGCCGAGGCAGGTCGGGACGATCCCGGCAAAGGCCGATCGTGCGGCGTCGGGCACGGCATCGGGACGGGCCCGCGCCGAAGAGGGATTCTGGGTCGCGGTGCTGCCGTTCAAGTACGGCGGCGCCGACACGTCCCTCAAGACCCTGGCCGAGGGACTGACAGAAGAGATCGTGACGGGCTTGTCCCGCTTCTCCTACTTGAAGGT
Organism: uncultured Acidobacteriota bacterium; assembly: GCA_963733815.1. Classification (GTDB taxonomy): domain Bacteria; phylum Acidobacteriota; class Thermoanaerobaculia; order UBA5066; family Gp7-AA6; genus DAHUXD01. Next base: position 1,019,121 of record CAVTEG010000009.1, read on the forward strand.
GATCTCGCGCGGCTCAGCCTCCGACGCACAGTCCGCAGGCAAGGAGCTCGGCGCGCGGTACATCATGGAAGGCAGCTTGCGGCAGGCGGGGGCCAAGCTGCGCCTCGCGGTGCAACTGGTGGACGCAGTCTCCGGCGCTCATCTCTGGGCCGAGAACTACGAGCGCAGCTTCAGCCCGGAGGCGGCTTTCGAGCTTCAGGACGAGTTGGTTCCGCGGATCGTCTCGACCGTTGCGGACATGCACGGTGTCTTGCCGCGCAGCATGAGCGAAGTCGTGCGGCTGAAGTCTGCGGATCAAATGAGCCCATACGAAGCGCTGCTTCGCAGCTTCGGTTACAACGAGCGCTTCACCCCGGAAGACCTCGCCGAAGTGCGGACCTGCCTGGAACGGGCCGTCCAACAATCCCCCAGAAACGCCGAGTGTTGGGCCATGTTGTCGTTGATGTACGCAAACGAGTACGGGCACTGGGACAATGCCGCGCCGGATTCCCTCGACCGGTCGCTGCGAGCCGCACGGACGGCGGTCGAAGCGGCGCCGCTGCATTCCCTGCCTTACTACGCCCTGGCGCAGGCCCTCTTCTTCAAGCGAGAAATCCCGGCCTTCCGAGTTGCGGCGGAGCGCGCGGTTTCGCTCAACCCGATGGATGGAGCCACGGCCGCGTTCATGGGATTGCTGATTGCCTACGCGGGAGATTGGGAGCGCGGCTGCGCTCTATCGGACAAGGGCTCGCAACTGAATCCCAACCATCCGGGATGGTATCGCTACACGGCCTGGCACGATGCCTACCGAAAGAAGGACTATCGCACGGCGCTGGACGTGGCGCTCCATCTCAACGCTCCCCAGAACTACTACACCCATGCAGTGCTGGCCATGTGCTACGCCCAACTCGGCCAGATGGAAGAAGCGCGCAAGGCGCTCGCGGACATGCTCGCGCTGAAACCGAACTACGCCGAGGTCGCGCGCGAGTTGCACGGGAGATGGATCGAGCCGGATCTGGTGGAGCAGTTGATGGATGGGCTCCGCAAGGCGGGACTGGAAATCGCCCCGGGGGGGGAACCGCAGGGCCCCCGGGCGCGCCCGCTCGTTCTTCTTCGGCCGAGCTCGGGCGCCGCCCGCGCCGACGAGGGCTTCTGGGTCGCGGTGCTGCCGTTCAAGTACGGCGGAGCCGACGCGTCGCTCACGGCTCTGGCCGAGGGGCTGACCGAGGAGATCGTGACCGGGCTGTCGCGCTTTTCCTACCTTCGGGTGATCGCGCGCAGCTGCGACGGCCGGCGGCCGTTCCGTCGCAAGGAGCTCGGCGCGCGGTACGTGATGGAGGGCAGCATCCGCCAGGCGGGAACCCGGCTGCGTATCGCCGTGCAACTCGTCGATGCGGTCTCCGGCGCGCATCTCTGGGCCGAGAACTACGAGCGCTCCTTCAGCCCGGAAGCCGTTTTCGAGCTTCAGGACGAGCTGGTTCCACGGATCGTCTCGACGGTCGCCGATATGCATGGGGTCCTGCCCCGGAGCATGAGCGAAACTGTTCGAAGCCGGACTCCCGAGCAGTTGAGCCCCTACGAAGCCGTGCTGCGCAGCTTCGGCTACTTCGAGCTGGCCACGATAGAAGAGCTCGCCGCGGCGCGGTCCGGTCTGGAATCGGCGGTTCGAAAAGCGCCGGCCTACGCCGATGCCTGGGCAATGCTCTCGATCCTGTGCACCCACGAGTACGGACAGGCGTTCAACCTTCAGCCGGATTCCCTTACGACCGGGCTCGCGGCCGCGCGGCGCGCCGTCGAGGCAGCACCATCCAATCATCTGGCCTGGTTTAGTCTGGCCCAGGCGCTCTTCTTCCAAAAGGAATTTCAGAGCTTCCGGAATGCCGCGGAGCGGGCGCTCGCGCTCAACCCCATGGACGGCGACTCCATCGCGACACTGGGCGGGATGCTCACCTGTGCAGGCGACTTTGAGCGTGGCCTGGCCCTGACCGGGCGTGCCAAGCAGCTCAATCCCCATCATCCCGGATGGTACTGGTGGGTCGACTTCTGCAATGCCTACCGGCAGGGCGACTACCGTGGCGCGCTGAACTTCGCGCTCAAGATGAATCTGCCCGGTCACTGGTTCATGCATGCCGCGATGTGCGCCGCCTACGGGCAGCTCAAGGAAAGCGCTGCGGCGAGCAAAGCCCTTCAGGATCTGCTCAGGATGCGGCCCGACTTCGCCGCCACCTTCCGCATGAACATCGAGAAATGGTGGGAGCCCGATTTCGTGGAACACCTGATGGACGGCTGGCGCAAGGCCGGGTTGGAGATCCAGGCTGGTCCAGCGAAACCAGGCGCCTCGCCCGCCACCATGAGCTCGGGCGCGGTCCGAGCCGACGAAGGCTTCTGGGTCGCCGTGCTGCCATTCCAGTACGCGGGTGGCAGCGCCGACCTGACGGCTCTGGTCGAGGGATTGACCGACGACATCGTGACAGGCCTTTCCCGCTTCTCCTATCTGAGAGTGATCGCGCGGAGCTCGACGCCGCGTCTCGCGGATCCCGCGGGTGACGTCCGATCCGTCGGCAAGGAGCTCGGCGCTCGGTACGTGATGGAAGGAACTCTTCGACAGGCGGGAGGGAAGCTCCGCCTGGCGGTGCAGCTTCTGGATGCCGTCTCCGGCGCGCATCTCTGGGCCGAGAACTACGAGCGCGATTTCCGCCCGGAGGCGGCCTTCGAGCTGCAGGACGACTTGGCTCCACGGATTGTGTCGATCGTCGCGGGCATGAACGGAGCTCTGCCCCGGAGCATGAGCGAGGCAGTCCGCAGCCGTGCCCCCGAGCAGTTGAGCCCCTACGAGGCGGTGCTGCGCAGCTTCGGCTACTTGGAGCGGGTCACCCCCGAGGAGCTCGCCGTGGCGCGGTCCGGCCTGGAATTGGCGGTGGGCAAGGCGCCGGACTATGCCGATGCGTGGGCGATGCTGGCATTGCTGTGCCTCCAGGACTACGGGCAAGGGTTCAACCTTCAGCCGGATTCTCTGGCACGCGGGTCCACCGCCGCGCGCCGCGCCGTGGAGGCCGCGCCCTCCAGTCCGCTGGCGCTCTTCAGCCTGGCCCAGGCGCTCTTCTTCCAGAAGGAATTCGAGAGCTTCCAGAACGTGGCGGAGCGGGCTGTCGCGCTCAATCCCATGGACGGCAACTCCATCGCTTTTCTCGGTGAGCTGCTGACCTATGCGGGCGATTCCGAGCGCGGCCTCGCCCTGGCAGCGCGCGCCAAGCAGCTCAACCCCAACCATCCCGGATGGTACTGGTACGCCGACTACTACAACGCGTACCGCCAGGGCGACGACCGCGGCGCACTCGATGTCGCGCGCAAGATCAATCTGTCGGGCCACTGGGGTGCGCACGTGGCGACCGCCGCCGCCTGCGGACAGCTCGGGCAGCGTGATGCGGCCGAAAAGCTCTCCGGGAGTTGCTCAAGCTGCGGCCGAACTTCGCGACCACGGTACGGAGCGACTTCGAGAAGTGGTGGGAGCCGGATTACGTGGAGCGGCTGATCGACGGCCTTCGAAAGGCCGGCCCTCGTGATACCGCCGGGCGGCGCGGTTGCACCTGAGCCTACGGCGGCGCAGCGGGAGCCCCGCGGCGGTCGCCATCGCGGTGCTGCCGTTCTCGGACATGAGTCCTGCGAAGGACCAGGAGTACCTTTGTGAAGGGATGGCCGAGGAGATCATGAATGCGCTCGTGCGGATCCCGGGCATCCGCGTGGCATCGCGCACCTCGGCCTTCCGTGCACGGAGAGACGGCGACGATCTGTCCGCGATCGCCCGCGCGCTCTCCGTCGGCCACATCCTCGAGGGGAGCGTGCGCACGGCTGGCAGCCGGCTACGAGTCACCGCGCAGCTGACCGACGTCGCGAGCGGCTACCAGCTCTGGTCGGAGCGATTCGACCGGGAGTCCGCGGACGTTTTCGCCGTCCAGGACGAGATCACCGTGGGAGTCGTCGAGGCGGTGAAGGCGCGGCTCGCGCCGGGGGAGCACGCGATTCGCCCCCGGCCGCAGCCCGCAAACCTCGAGGCCTACCGCAGTTATCTGATGGGACGGCATTTTCGGGGGAAAGAGCACCATGTCGCCGCGCTTCGGGCATTCGAAGAGGCCGTCCGCCTCGATCCGTCCCATGCGCCTTCGTGGACCGGCCTCGCGGAAGTCACCGTCCTCGCGTCGGTCTTCGGCCTGATCCCCGCACGCGAAGCCTGCGCGACCGCAAGAACGGCGCTGGCGACCGCCGCGCGGCTGCAGGGTGACTCGGCCGAGGGCCTCCACGTCGAGGCCTTCGCAGCCTGGATCGAGAGACGGTGGGCGGCGATGGAAAACGCCTGGCGCCGGGCGATCGCGCTGGAGCCCAACCACGTCCTGGCGCTGGCCTCGTTCGGCATCGTCCTCTGCACCCGCCAGAGGCTCGATGAGGCGCTGCCGCTCTTCGAGCGCGCTCGCCAGGCGGATCCCCTCGCGTCTTTCCCCTATACCTACCGGCGGCGGCTTGCTCAACTGCGGCCGGCTCGAGGAAGCCCTGCGCTACCTCGACGATGCGCTCTCCTTCGAGAAGGAGGACGCCACCGCTCTGGACAATTCGGGCATGGCCCTGGTTGCCCTGGGCCGTTTCGAGGAAGGCATCGCACGGCTCGAGCACGTGGTTGCGGTGTCGCACCGCGCGCCGCACTTCCTCGGCACGCTGGGCTGGGCGCTCGCCGCCGCGGGCCGGAAGGACGAGGCGAGGACGATCCTCGAGGAGCTGCGCGCCCGGCCGGCGGGGTCGCCCGCCGTCGTGTCCGAGGCATGGCTGCTCGGCGCGCTCGGGGAGGTCGATCGAGCCTTCGAGGTGATCGCGCGCGCCGAAAAGGAGTGCCTGGCCTACCTCTACTTCACCGGGGTGTCCCGCCTTCGATTCGCTTCGCGGCGACCCGCGATTCGGGGCGCTGCTGGAGAGGCTGGAGCTGCCCCGCGAATAGAGCCCCGGCGTGTCTTAGTGGGAGACACACCAAGGTGGGAGACACACCAAGACCGAGCCCGCGACCTGCGGCTGTACTGTAGAATTTCTGCTGGTACAAAGACTCGGCCCGGTCACGAGGCCGGAGATTCTAGCCTGACGAATCAGCTCCTGCCCTGATCGCAGACCGGCGGTGGTGCCGCCCTCTCGACGTTCACAGCATCATGCTCTTGCTGTGGAGGCCTGTCGCACCGGAGGGGTGGGGCGGAGCAGGCTCCGCGATCTGGCGGGCGCCTTGTCCGTCGGAGCAACGAACCGTGAACGTGTGATTGCCTGGGGCAAACGGCCAGTCGTACCGCCAGATGACCCAGGTCGTGCCGGAAAGCGGCGCCCGTAAACTCGCCTCGGTCCACGGGCCGCCGTCCACCTGTACCTCCACTTTGGAGATTCCGCGCGCTCCTGCATGAGCGATTCCGCCAATCGGAATCCGGGTCGTCGCGTCCGCCTTCGAGAGCATCATGTTCACGGAGACCGTGTCGATCACCGCGGTGGCCTTCATCTGCGCCGTTCGGTCCCACCCGCGCTCGACCCAGTACCCCTCCTCCCAGTGATCCAAGGCGTCGATCGAACGGAGCCACTTGGGCTGCTTCATTCCGTAGAGGTCGGGGATGTAGATCCTCAGTGGAAAGCCGTGCTTGGGCTCGAGCGGCAGACCGTCCCAGGCATAGGTCAGCATCACCCGGCCGTCCGCGCGCACGGTCTCCAACGCCAGCACCTCGTAAAACCCGTCCTCGGCGGAGAGCTTCAGGTGCGTCGCGCTCTCTTTCAACTTCAGGTCGGGCAGAAGGCGCTGGAGGCTGACGCCCGTCCATCGTGTCGTGCCGATCAAGCTCCCACCGATCGGGTTCGAGATGCATGCCAGGGTGACGAACTGGTGCAGGGCCTCGTAGTCCATGAGCTGGCGGAGCGTCAGCTCTACGGGCCGCTCGACCAATCCGCCGACCTTGAGGCGCCAGGTCGCCTCGTCGACGTGCGGCACGGTCGTGTTGATGTCGATGCGGTAGTGGTCTTCGAGCGACGTGAGCTCGTCGCGCGTGCCGGCCGCGGGCTCGAGCTCGGCTCCGGCATTCGGTAGCGGGTGGTCCGAGGACCAGGCGCGGCCCTTCACCACCTCCTCTTGCCGCCTGGCTCTCGCGAGAGCCCCCACAGTCGCACCGGCGACGGTGATCGTGGCTGCGGCGCCTCCGAGGCGTACGATGAACTGGCGGCGGTTCACGCGCTCCAGCGCGGGGCGCCCTTCCGCCGTCGCGGGCGCTCCGGCGGTCTCGTTCAACCGGCGGTAAGCCCATCCGAGCAACGCCCCCCACGAAAGGAACGCGAGAGCGATCCACAGGGCGCCGATCGCCGGAGCGACGCGCGTCGGCCGGCCGAGACTGGCCGTGATCAGAAGCACAGCCAGTCCGGCGACCGCGCCGAGGACGAGGCCTGCGGGCCGCGACCTTTCTTTCTTCGAAGAGCGCAGAAAGCCAAAGAGAAGGGCGCCCGAGACCATCCCGGCCAGGAGCATGGCTCCGATGGCCATGGCCTGCTCGACGACTTTCGCGGCGGCGTCGGTGCCGGTCGGACTGACTGCTCGGATCGCCTTCACCATCACGTCGATTCCGAAGCTGACGAGGCCGCCGGGCAGTCTCCGTGTCATCCAGTCGAAGATCTCGAACGGAACCAGCGGCAGTCCGAAGAGCTGGCCGGCCAGAAAGAACAGAGCGATGAGCGGCGCGGTCAGCAACGCGCCGACCAGAGCTCCCGTCGCGACCCCCGGCCTATCCCCGGGGCTCATCACAACCTCGCGAAAGCCTTGCTGACATCTTCGTAAAGTGCAGTGCAGTAGGCCGTCACCTTTACCGGATGAGGCAGCCGTACCTCGTTCCATGCGGCACCGAGCGCAAGGAGGAGGATGCCATTCATCACACCCTCCAGGTGTGCCGAAAGGCCCATGCGCACGTTGGTGAACCGTTGCTCAAGTAATCCCGTGATCAGTCCGAGGAGAGAGAGCAACATGCCATGCCACATAAGTCGACGCTTTTGCGTTTTCATTTGGATCTCCTGCTCAGTTTCGTAATCGATTCAGAAGCTTGTCCAACGTGAATCGGTCAGGCTCCCAGAATGCCAGTAAGAATGCTGCAGCGGCCGCCGAGAAGACCGAATAGTCGAATGGCGTCTTGATGCCAAGACCTGTGACCATGCCTATAGCAAATGACAAAAGGAGAAGACCGGAGAGGACGGAAACCATTCGTATTTTGAAGCCTGCGATAAGCAATATCCCACAGAGTGTCTCCGCGACGGTAGCTGCCCACGCAAACGACACTGTCGATGAACTGGGGAAGAGAGACGTCACCTCGCCCGTGTACTCCACGAAATGAGCGAAATTTCCCCAGGATACGTTCTTTGCTCCATATGGCCCCCACAAGCCGAAACGATCAGCCACAGCGGATAGAAAGGAAGCTCCTAGCGCAAACCGTGCGAACAGACGGACAATCTCTGTCCCATTCTCTCTGAGTTGCGCGGCTTTTGAATTCATACGTGCCTCCACGTACGGAATATTCACGGATGAACGCGGATGATCGTCTTTCCCTTAATCCGCTCGGTTGGGTTGAAGGCGGCGACGGCATCGTCGAGGGCAGCCACCTTGCCGATGTGTGTCCGCAGCCGACCATCCCGGCCCCGCTCGACGATCTCACTCAATTGGGCGCGATCGGATACGACGACGAAGTCGATAGTCAGGCCGTCAGCGGGCCGCGCCTCGGTCGGGCCGGCGATGGTCACCAGCGTTCCTCCGGCGCGAATCACGCCCGCAGACCGCTTCGCGATGTCGCCGCCGAGGACATCGAAAACCAGATCGACCCCGCCGACATCTTCTAGGGCGTCGTTATCGAGGTCGACGAACTCCTGCGCGCCGAAGTCGAGAGCCATCTGACGGCCACCAGCGCGCCCGGTGCCGATGACGTACGCGCCGGCCTCACGTGCGAGCTGGGTCGCCATCGAACCGACTACGCCGGCCGCACCGTGCACGAGGACGCTCTGCCCTATACGAAGGCGACCGTGCTCGAACAGCCCCTGCCACGCGGTCAGGCCCGGCATCACGAGGGCCGCGCCCACCGTGAAATCAACGTCGCCCCGCAGCGGCGCGAGGTTGCGTGCCTCGACGGCTACATACTCCGCCAGCGTGCCGTCGCGAGTCCAGTCCGTGAGGCCGAACACTCGCTGTCCCACCGACAGCCCCGTCGTTCCATAGCTGAGGGCGGTGACCACTCCGGCCAGCTCGTGCCCGGGGATCGAAGGCGTCCGGTCACGGCCGAGGCGGTCGATCCAGGTCGAGGGCCACGACAGCTCATCCCCGGTGAATCCCGACGCATGAACCTGAACAACGACATCGCCGTAGTTCGCGCCCGAGAGGTTGGCGAGCGCCGCCCCCTGCGGCTCGGGCCGCTCCACCAGCTTCATCCCGGCCGTTCCCGCAGCCTGATCCGTCACCACGATCGCCTTCACCGGTCACCTCCCTGTGTCGAGTTCTTGCCTGCAAGAGCCGCTCCATCCGTTGTCCCTGGACGGGTTATCGGACAGAAACGGATCGATCAATCGAGTCCGTCCGGAAAGGGCAACTCGGCTGAAACCGGAATCAACAGCACCGCATACCTATTCAGAAATAGCTGCCACTGGCGCAATACAGCAGCGCGCTGAAGGAGCGCTCGTCCACGACGTCGGCGGCCGGCTCGAGGAAGCGCTGCGCTACCTCGATGACGCGCTCTCCTTCGAGAAGGAGGACGCCACCGCGCTCGACAATTCGGGCATGGCCCTGGTGGCCCTGGGCCGCTTCGAGGAAGGCATCGCACGGCTCGAGCACGTGGTCGCGGTGTCGCACCGCGCGCCGCACTTCCTCGGCACGCTGGGCTGGGCGCTCGCCACCGCGGGCCGAAAGGACGAGGCGCGGACGATCCTCGGGGAGCTGCGAACGCGGCCGGCGGGGTCGCCCGCTGTCGTGTCCGAGGCATGGCTGCTCGGCGCGCTCGGGGAAGTCGATGCGGCCTTCGAGGTGATCGCGCGCACCGAAGAAGAATGCCAGGCCTACCTCTACTTCACCGGGCTTCCCGCCTTCGATTCGCTCCGCGGCGACCCGCGATTCGGGGCGCTGCTGGAGAGGCTGGAACTGCCGCGCGAACAGAGCCTCGGCGCGTCGTAGTCTCCTCGGCAACCGAGCCCGCGACCTGCGGCTGTACTGTAGAATTTCTGCTGGTATGAAGACTCGGCCCGGTCACGAGGCCGGAGATCCTAGAAATGCCTGACGAGTCAACTGCCCTGATCGCAGAGATTGCCGCCTTGAGGGCCCGGCTGGCTGAACTGGAAGCTACAACCGCAACTTCGGCGTCTCCCAGGACCCCGAGCACCGACCATGAACGCATCCAGCACGCCCTCATGGCTTCCGAAGTCCGCTACCGGCGCCTCTTCGAGGCCGCGAAGGATGGCATTCTCATTCTGGACGCGAATACCGGAAGGATCACCGACGCCAACCCCTTCTTGTTGAACCTGCTCGACTATTCCTACGGCGAGTTGATTGGGCAGACGCTTTGGGAGATCGGCGCCTTCCGAGATGTCGCCGCGAGCCAGAGTGCTTTCCGGCAATTGCAGCTCCACGAGTACGTCCGTTACGAGAACCTGCCGCTCGAAACGAAGAGCGGCCAGCAGGTACGCGTGGAATTCATCAGCAATGTCTACCTGGTCGATGGCGAGCGAGTGATTCAGTGCAATGTGCGCGACATCGGCGAGCGGTACAAGACGGAGGAACGCTTACAAAAATCCCATGGGGAAGCGCTTGCCCTGGTGGCCGAGTTGCAGCGGAGAGAGGACGGCCTGCGCTCGCTCAATCGTATGAATGATCTTCTTCAGACCTGCACGACGACGGACGAGGTCTACAACGTGATCGGTCTGACGGCCAGTGAACTCTTCTCGGCCCACGCGGGCTGTTTCGCGATCCTGCATCCTTGGGATCAACATCTCGAGACGGTCGCGCGGTGGGGCGCCGAGGCATCTGTGGAGGCCACCTTTCCGCTGGGCGACTGTTGGGCGATGCGACGCGGTCAGCCGCACGAAGCCAGCGACCCCAAGACCAGCCTGGTCTGCCGTCATTTCAGCCGTCCGCCCGAGTGGGGCTACCTATGCGTACCGCTGACGGTTCAGGGAGAGACGCTGGGGCTGTTGTGCGTCATCGGTGCCGAGGGCGCGCGGCCCGGAGAGCGTCGATCCGACTACCGTCAGCTTGCACTGACGGTGGGCGAGGCGATCAAGCTGTCTTTGTCCAACCTGAGGCTTCGGGAGAAGCTAAACGAGCAGGCGACGCACGATCTCCTGACCGGGCTGTTCAACCGACGCTACCTGGAAGATAGCCTCGCTCGCGAGCTGTACCGCGCGCGGAGAAGCCATTCCGAGCTCTGCATCGGCATGCTGGATATCGACCACTTCAAGCGACTCAACGATACGTTCGGGCACGAGGCGGGCGACACCGTGTTACGCGAGGTGGGGCAGGTACTCCGCGAGACGGTCCGGAGGAGCGATATCTCCTGCCGCTATGGCGGCGAGGAGTTCGTGGTGGTGATGCCCGAGTCCTCGCTGGCCGCCACCGTGCAGCGTGTGGAGGAGATCCGGCTCCTGATCAAGGGCCTTCAGATTCGGTACCGCGACCAGATACTGCCGGTCACGACCGTCTCGGCTGGAATCGCAGCCGCGAGTGAGAAGCACCCAACTCCCCGCGGTCTGCTGAGCGCGGCCGATGATGCGCTCTATGCCGCCAAGCAGGCCGGCCGCGATCGCGTTGCCGTCTACGAGGCGCCGGACTGAAGATCGCCCGCGCGCGAGGGTGGATGTCGCGGGTTCGACCCCCGTTTCCCGCTCCAATCCACGGTGACCCTCGTCGCCGCCCGAATCCGGGCGGCTTTTGTTCTCAGCTAATTAGGTCACATCACGCACGGCGTGCGAGTCGCTTCAGTATACGTCCGTGGTCGAGGGAACACGGACACGAACCCGGACAAGGTAGAGCGGCTCCCGCGCTCACCCGTCAGACCCGCGGCGCGGCGCGGCGGCGCTCCGCCTCGCACCGCTCCCGCGCGGCGCCAAAGCGAGTGCACAAGCGGTCGGCTGCGGAGCGCTCCCGCTCCGCCCGCAAGGCCGGGCGGACGTGCAAGCGGAAGTGGGCGCCGGGACAAGGAATCGGGCGCTCGGTCGAGCCGATTACCGTCGGGCAACCGCTGGCCCGCGTCCGGCGCTCAGCTACGGCTTCTTCAATCGTGGTCTGGTTGAGCGGCTGTCGCCGGACTGATCGGACGGGCGGTGGGTCCGAGGCGTCTTTCCCGAGGGACTCGCCATCGGGTAAGGTAACGAGGAGGCGTCTGCCGCTATCGATGAAGCCTGAGGATCTCGATCCGCGTCTGATCCTCGATCAGGCGCCCGCGTTGCGCTTCAGCGGTCGTCCGAACGGCTACATCGACTACGTCAACCAGCGATGGCTCGAGGAGATCGGCTCATCGTTCGAGGCGGTCCAAGGCCCGGGCTGGCATCTTCCGCGCGATCTACAGAGTGGACGTGCCGCGAAGGGTGCCGCTCTCGTACTTCGGCGTCTCTCTCAACGGCATGGCGTCCCGTCGTCCCACATCGACCGTCCATAGGAGAACCCCTCAATGTCAAGAGTCGTGATCCTCGGTGCAACTGGTTCCCTGGGAAGGCATGTTGTTCAACAAGCCATATCCGCGAGGCATGATGTTGCAGTCGTGGTCCGTACACCCTCTAAGCTGACCGCGGAGGTACGCGACAAGGTGGCGGTCCACCAGTGCGACCTGAGTTCGGTTTCGATTGGCGATCTGACCGCAGTGCTTCGCGGTCACGATGCCGTCATCAACACCGCCGGTTTTGTCACCGAAGGGGAGGCATTCGTCAACCTCGTTGATCGGATCGTCACCAGTCTCGAGGCACTATCCACTTCCGATCGCCCCGCTTGCTGGTTCCTTGCGGGTGCGGGGCTGCTGGATATCGATGCTTCCGGCCGAAGAGGAGTGGACCTCCCGCGCATCAGCTCCACTTATTGGCCGCATCGCGTGAACTTCGAACGCATCCGCAGTTCCGATCTGGATTGGCGGCTGCTATGTCCCGGCCCGATGGTTGAACAGCCTCCCCTTGGCCTGGCCAGACTCCGGATTTCGCTGGAGCGATTACCCGTTCAAGTACCTGCTTTTGGCCGAGTCCTGCCAGGCGCCTTGTTCTTGCCCGTGTTCGCTTACCTCGTTCCGGAAATGATCATCTCCTACGCCGACGCCGCTGCTCTGATGCTCGCAAATTTGACCAGGGAAGGCGAAATGTCCCACCGCAGGGTTGGCCTCGCGCTGCCGCTGGGCATGCGTGGCCAAAAGGACCAATGGGCAGCCCGGTCAAAGAATGCGGCCTGACCTATCCTTCGAGAGGGACGCTACCGGCAAGCCGGCCTCGCGCCTCTCTACTCAAACACAACGGTCGGCAATAGGACGATCGATCTGCTCACGTTGTACGACTGGCCGGGCTACGTTCGCGAACTGCAGAACGGGATCCACCGGGCGGTGATCCTCTGCGAGAGCGCGCTGTTTGTCGATGAAACGACGACCACGGCGGTCGAGTTTGACCGGGCGACGGCTACCGACATTGAAAGAGTGGGCGTACGCAGGCTTCACCTTCACGTGGGTCGCGGCATCCGTGGCCCACTATCTGGCGGGCGACGGGGCCTTGTTCTTGTTGCCCGTCGCGTTGATCGGGTTGCTGGCGGTTTCATACGTCACGCGCCCGGCGGATCGCCGCGGTTCCGCGAAGGCGATGCTGGCGTAACACGCGGCTCGACGCCGGTGTCCGGCGCGTACCGGCGGTGTCGGCACCTTTGCGGTCCGGATTGCCAAGCCGCTCAGGGCCGAGGTGACCGCGGTCTGCAACGCACGGAATGTCGAGCTGGTGAGCTCGATCGGCGCGGACCGGGTCATCGATTACACCCGAGTACGTGGTGCGCAATCCGGACAAGTTGCGGCATTTGGCGAAGGCGTCGGCCGCTCGGCGATCAGGCGGTCGGCGAGCGCGAGGTCGACTTCATCGAGGCTCGCCGTCCTGCTCGTCAACTCGTCGAGGATTTCCTCCTGAATCGCCCCTCGCCGCTTTGCCTCGGCGTAGGGAATCGTGTGGAACATCTTCGGCGGGGTCATCGTGATGCTGGGGATGGGGTTCCCGCTCGCCCACATCTGGAGCCACCTCGCAAACTCCGTGAGCGATTCGGACGTGATCGTCGGAACCCTGAAGGCGAACCGTGTTCGGAGCGATCGTTTCGGGCGTGGGCTGCCTGCGAGGCCTGCAGACGAAGGACGGGCCGAGCGCGGTGGGGGACCCGGCGACCCGCGCGGTCGTGGCGGGCATTCTCAGCTCTAGCCGCTATTGGAAGAACCCCCGTTTCCCGCTCCAAGCCAATTCCCCGCGAGCCGCATGAGGTTTCGGTTTTCGCTCCGAAACTCAAATGGCTAGAAACCTCCGGACTGCTCGCTTCGATCGATTGGAGCTGGATTGGCGCAGGCAACCGGCAGCGGGCCGATCGCCCGCGGCATCAACCGGGAAAGAATTGCCTGAGCCACCCGGGAGCCCAAGGTTCGGAGATAAGCTATTCGCCGCGGGCAAGAAAGACATCCGTGGCCGAGACTCGCGTTTTTGACGGTCCCCCCGACCTGGTTTCGTCCCGGAGCCGGCGCGAGGAAAAGGCGCCGGTGAAGGGCGGCGAGACGGCTGCCGAGGAGCGTCTCCGGCTGGTGATCGACACGATTCCCGCGCTGGTTCACACTGCTCTGCCCGACGGCAACCTGGATTTCTTCAACCGCCCCTGGCTCGACTATGTGGGCATTCCGATGGAAGAGCTGCTCGGTTGGGGCTGGACCAAATCAATCCATCCCGATGACGTCGACGGTCTCGTCGCCGCCTGGCGCGGCTCCATCGCGAGGGGGGAGCCCCTCGAGCACGAGGCGCGAGTGCGGCGCTCGGACGGGGAGTACCGCTGGATGCTGCACAGAAAAGTGCCGCTGCGCGACGCCGCCGGCCGCGTCATCCGGTGGTTCGGCAAGAGTGTCGATGTCGAGGACTTGAAGCTCGCCGAGGAGAGGCTCCGCGCGAGCGAGCGAGAACTCCGCCTCGCGATCGACACCGTCCCCGCGGTGATCTGGACCGCCACCGCCGAAGGCGCCGTCGATTTCTGCAACCGCCGGTTGCTCGACTACGCGGGCCTGTCCCAGGAGAACTCGCACCGATGGACAGAGACGGGGGCCGTCCATCCCGACGACCTTCAGAGGACCATCGACGTCTGGACGTCGGGGCTGGTCACGGGAACGCCCTGGGAGATCGACGTTCGGTTGCGCCGGGAGGACGGGCAGTACCGGTGGTACCGCGGCGGTATGGCACCCCTGCGGGACCAGGGCGGAACGGTCGTCCGGTGGTACGGCTCCGCCTTCGATATCGAGGATCGGAAACGGGCAGAGGACTCAGTCCGGGAGCGGGAGCAGGAGCTCCGGCAGCTCATTGACGCGGTGCCGGCGCACATCTTCGTCCTCGCGCGGGACGGAGGCCCGCTCATGGTCAACCGAGCCGTCCTCGAACATGCCGGATTGACCGCAGCGGATCTCGAGGGAGGCCTTGAAGAGATCCTCGCGCGACTCCTGCATCCCGAGGACGTCGAGATCGGGCGGGCCCGTTACCGGGAGGTGATCGCCCGCGGTCTACCTTTCGAGGACGACCTCCGGCTCCTGGGCAAGAACGGCGAGGCTCGGTGGTTCCACGCGAGGTGGGTCCCGTCGAAAGACGAGGACGGGCATCTTCTCCGATGGTACGTCATCGCGACGGACATCCAGGAGCGCAAGGCGCGCGAGGAGAGGGTCGTCGAGGAGAACCTCGCCCTGCGCGAGGAGATCGACAGCGCCTCGATGTTCGAGGAGATCGTCGGCACCTCGGCGGCGCTCCAGCGGGTCCTGGCGCGGATCGCGAGGGTTGCGCCGACCGATTCCACCGTCCTCCTCTCGGGGGAGACGGGTACGGGAAAGGAGCTCGTTGCGCGGGCCATCCACAAGAGGTCGGAGCGCTCTTCGCGGCCCTTCGTCGCCTTCAATTGCGCGGCGGTGCCTCCTTCGCTCATCGCGTCCGAGTTGTTCGGCCATGAGCGCGGGGCCTTCACCGGCGCGCTCCAGCGGCGGCTCGGGAAGTTCGAGCTCGCCGAGGGCGGCACGATCTTCCTGGACGAGGTCGGCGAGCTGCCCGCGGAGACTCAGGTCCTGCTCCTGCGCGTCCTGCAGGAGCGGGAGTTCGAGCGCGTGGGCGGCAGCCGGCCGATCCGCGACGAACGTGCGGATCATCGCCGCCACCAACCGCAACCTGCCCGCGGCCGCGGAGAGCGGGGACCTTCCGGAGAGATCTCTTCTATCGCTTGAGCGTCTTCCCGATCGAGCTTCCGCCGCTGCGAGACCGGAAGGAAGACATCCCGCTCCTCGTCGGGTACTTCATCGATCGGTTCACGCATCAAGATGGCCAGGCGAATCCGGTCGATCCGGAAGGAGACTCTGGAGCTTTTTGGCAAGTACGCGTGGCCCGGCAATATCCGGGAGCTGCAGAACGTGATCGAGCGGTCCCTCATCGTGTGCGACGGTGACGAGTTCTTAGTGGACGAGAGCTGGCTCACTCGGCGCGCCCCGTCGGACGGGAAGGAGGCCGCGCCTGCGAGCGCCGCGGCGGGCCGGCGAGCCGAGATCGAGGCGGCGCTCGCAGCGACGGCCGGCCGAATCTCGGGGCCCGACGGCGCGGCGGCGCGTCTCGGCCTTCCCTCCTCGACGCTCGGAGTCGCGCATCCGCTCACTCAGGATCGACAAGTACCGGTTCAAGCGCGCCTGAGGCTCCGAGCCTCGCCGCGCCGCTCGCGAATTCGCGAGGTTTTCGCGGAAGTCGCGACGCCCATTTCCGAAAAAGCCTCGAAAATTCAGGCTTTCCCTGTGGCAGGGCGCTTGCGATTGCTGTCATCGAAGTCAGGAGGAGGAGGAACAAATGCTTTCCGAAAGCGTCCAGAAGGCGTTCCAGCGGGGCCTGATCGCGGGCTTCGCGCTCGTCAGCGGCGCAGTCCTGCTCGTCGGCGCATTCCGCATTCGATCGGCCGTCGGGGAAATCCGGCAATCTGTGGGACACGTGAAAACCGCCTGAATCGTCAGGCGAGAATCTCGGCGAATCGAAGGCAAAAGGAGGAGTCAGGTCATGGACAGAATGCTCGTGGTGGTATTCGACGACGAGAACAAGGCCTACGCGGGGAAGAAATCGCTGGTGGAGCTCGATCGCGAGGGCTAGATCGGCCTGTACGGCTATGCGATCGTCAAGAAGAACGCGGACGGCACGTCCGACGTCAAGCAGAGCGACGAGCAGTTTCCGCTCGGCGGCCTGGCGGGCACGGCCCTGGGTGCGCTCGTCGGAGTCCTGGGCGGTCCTGTGGGTGCCGCGGTCGGAGCGACTGTCGGGTTCGGGACCGGAGCCGGCGTGGACATCTACAACGCCGGGGTCGGCGAGGACTACGTTTACGACGTCCGAAAGACGCTGGCCCCCGGCAAGGTCGCCGTGGTCGCGGAGATCGAAGAGGACTGGACGACGCCCGTGGACAATCGGATGGAGGCCATCGGTGGCGTGGTCTTCCGCCGGGCCATCTCGGACGTCCAGGAGCGTCTGCATCAGGAAGACGTCGCCGCGATGAAGGCCGACATCGCTCAGATGAAGGCCGAGCACGCGATGGCGCAGGCGCAGCGCAAGGCGAAGCTGTCGGAGAAGATCCGGCTGCTCGACACGAAGCTCCAGACGAAGCTCGAGAAGCAGAAGGAGCACCGCAACGCCCTCGACAAAGAGGCGCGGACCAAGGCCGATTACATGGCCGGCCGGGCCGCCATCGCGTCGAGCCGCGCGTCCATGTAGAAGGCGCGCGGCGTGGCGAGAACGAACCGGGCGGGCGCTCTCCTGACCTTCGCCCTCGCGGGCGCGGTCCTGGGGGCGTCCGCCCTCGCCGCCCGAGAACCCGGGTCCCCCCGGAGGGGACGGATCCGGAGCTGGTCATGGGTCAGGCCGTCTTCGAGGAGCTCGTGAAGCGCGCCGAGCTGGTCGAGTCGTCACCCCTGTACGACACGCTCCTGCCTGTGATCGAGCCGATCCTGAAGACCGCACAGCCGCGGTATTCGCATCCCTTCAAGGTCAATCTCGTTCATGAGCCCTCGCCCAACGCGTTCGCGACGCCCGGCGGGAACGTCTACGTCACGGATTCGATGCTCTATTTCGTGAAGAATCGGGAACAGCTCGCCGGGACCCTCTGCCACGAGGTGGCCCGCACGATCCACCACGACTCCATGGAGCTCCTCGCGAAACGAGAGAGGCTCGCCGGGGCGGGGCTCGGAGCGGCGATCCTTCTGGGTCCCACGCGCGCTCACGTCCTGGCCCTCGCCCTGCTCGGACATCTTCAGTCGCTCGGCTACTCCCGCGAGGTCGAAGCACGCGCCGACCTGACGGGCTCCGACGTGTGCGCCGCCGCCGGATCCAACCCGTGGGGCTCGTATGGCTGTTTCAAGAATTCAAGGACTTCAAGGAGGAGGAGATTCCACAGCTTCTCTCCGACCATCCGAACGACCAAAACCGGATCGACGCGCTGGAGCGGCACTTCCGCGGCAGCCCCGCCGTCTTTGGGAAATTCGATGCGAACCCGGCTTCGGCGACGCCTCTCACGGTCCCGCGCAAGGCGCCGGAGGTGTTTCTCCGCTGAGAGCCGTGTCGAGAACGGGAGAGTCGGTGAGCCCGCCTGAGAGCGCGAGGCAGAGAAGGGGTTCCGTCTGTCTCATTCTCCACGGGAAGGCTGCGATGCGCGAGGACGTGCGAGAGGCCGTTCGCGCGATTCGCGCCGAGGGGGTCCGCTGCGACGTCCGCGTGACGTACGAGGCGGGCGACGCATCGGAGTTCGCGCGATGCGCGGTGGAGGACGGCTTCGGCGTCGTCATCGCGGGCGGAGGCGACGGGACGGTCAATGAGGTCGCGGCGGGGCTGCTCGACGCGAGTGACGCCGCAGTGGCCTCCCCGAGCCTCGCCGTGCTGCCGCTTGGCACGGCCAACGACCTCGCGCACTCGTGCGGCATCCCCCTCGACCCGCTGGCCGCGCTGCGCCTTGCGGTCACCGGCCCTGACGCGAGGGTGGATGTCGGCCGCGTCGGAGAGCGCTGCTTCGTCAACCTCGCGACCGGAGGCTTCGGATCGCAGGTCACCGTCGCGACGCCGCCCGAGCTGAAGAAGCTCCTCGGGGGCGCCGCCTATCTGCTCACGGGTCTCACCCACTTCACGGCGATCCGGCCGGAGCGAGGACGGCTCTTGGGGCCCGGATTCGAATGGGAGGGGGCATTCCTCGTTCTCGCCGTCGGCAACGGCCGTCAGGCGGGCGGAGGACACCGGCTCTGCCCGGAGGCGCTCCTGGACGACGGCCTCTTCGACGTTCGCGTCCTGCCCGCGGTCCCCGAAGGCGAGCTGAGGTCGGCTCTGCGCAAGCTCCTGCGGGAAGGTCTCGGCTCCCTTCGCCGCAGGGTCGTCGCCACCCGCATCCCTCGCCTCGAGATCGAGACGGCGGGGCCGCTTCAGATCAACCTCGACGGGGAGCCGGTCTCGGGAACGCGGTTCGCGTTCGAGATCCTGCCGCGGCGGCTCTCCCTCCGACTGCCGCCCGGCTGTCCGCTGCTCGCATGAGGCGCTCGTTCTCCTCGGCGCGCGCTCGCCACTCCGCGGCTCGCGAATTCGCCGCGGATTCGCGGAGATCGCGAGCCGCGCGGAAGCGAAATCCCTCTCCTGAGGCGCATTTTTGTTGGCAGGTGGATTGCCTTTTAGCGGGTGCGTGACGACGCGCGCCTAAGGACGAATGCTCAGAGTTCAGCGCTCCGCGGACCCCGATCGGGTCGTGCTCACGGTGAGCGGCCGGCTCGGCGCCGACAACGTCCACCTGCTTCTCCGGGCCCTCGACGCCGAGCCTCGCGACCTGCCGCTCGTCCTCGCGCTCGGGGAGCTCCGACTCGTCGATCCGTTCGGCGTCGGCTTCCTGGCGCGCTGCGAGGTCGGCGGCATCCCTCTCCAGGACTGCCCTCCGTTCGTTCGACTCTGGATCGACAGCCTACCGGACTAGGAATCCACGTCCGGTCAAGGCTCGACGCCGGCACGCCCGACTTGAACGTCTCGCATCACGTACGGAAGAGAAAGGAGGCGCCATGGAAGAAATTCTCGTCACGGTATTCGACGACGAAGCCCGCGTCCTCGGGGGGAGCGGGCGCTCCTCGAGCTGGAAACCGACGGGAGCATCTCCCTCTACGGATACGCCGTCATCACGAAGGACGCCGCCGGCAAGGCGCGCGTGAGGCGGGGCACCGAGGGGCCGCCGCTCGCCACCTTCGGTGAAAACAATGGGAGAGTTCAGCAAGGATCCTGAGGCCATCTCACGGCTGTCGCCGGAGCAGTATCGGGTGACGCAGCAAAACGGCACAGAGGCTCCCGGAACCGGGGCGTATCTGAATAACAAGGAACCCGGCATCTACGTCGATATTGTCTCGGGCGAGCCGCTGTTCGCGTCCTCCGACAAATTTGAATCGGGATGCGGATGGCCCAGCTTCACCAAGCCCATCGAACCGGCCAACGTCAACGAGCTCCGGGACGCTACGCACGGCATGATCCGCACCGAGGTGCGCTCGGCGCACGCGGACAGCCACCTCGGGCACGTGTTTCCCGACGGTCCGAGAGACCGCGGCGGATTGCGCTACTGTATCAACTCAGCCTCGCTGCGGTTCATCCATCGCGACGATATGGAAGCCGAGGGTTACGGGGCCTACCTGAACCAGGTCGAGGAGGTCCAATGACTCAGAAACGCGCTAGTGCAATGCAATGCACCCCTGCCCTCTCGACGTTCACAGCATCATGCTCTTGCTGTGGAGGCCTGTCGCACCGGAGGGGTGGGGCGGAGCAGGCTCCATGATCTGGCGGGCGCCTTGTCCGTCGGAGCAACGAACCGTGAACGTGTGATTGCCCGGGGCAAACGGCCAGTCGTACCGCCAGATGACCCAGGTGGTGCCGGAAAGCGGCGCCCGTAAACTGGCCTCGGTCCACGGGCCGCCGTCCACCTGTACCTCCACTTTGGAGATTCCGCGCGCTCCTGCATGAGCGATTCCGCCAATCGGAATCCGGGTCGTCGCGTCCGCCTTCGATAGCATCATGTTCACGGAGACCGTGTCGATCACCGAGGTGGCCTTCATCTGCGCCGTTCGGTCCCACCCGCGCTCGACCCAGTACCCCTCCTCCCAGTGATCCAGGGCGTCGATCGAACGGAGCCACTTGGGCTGCTTCATTCCGTAGAGGTCGGGGATGTAGATCCTCAGTGGAAAGCCGTGCTTGGGCTCGAGCGGCAGACCGTCCCAGGCATAGGTCAGCATCACCCGCTCGTCCGCGCGCACGGTCTCCAACGCCAGCACCTCGTAAAACCCGTCCATCGGCGGAGAGCTTCAGGTGCGTCGCGTTCTCTTTCAACTTCAGGTCGGGCAGAAGGCGCTGGAGGCTGACGCCCGTCCATCGCGTCGTGCCGATCAAGCTCCCACCGATCGGGTTCGAGATGCATGCTAGGGTGACGAACTGGTGCAGGGCCTCGTAGTCCATGAGCTGGCGGAGCGTCAGCTCTACGGGCCGCTCGACCAATCCGCCGACCTTGAGGCGCCAGGTCGCCTCGTCGACGTGCGGCACGGTCGTATTGATGTCGATGCGGTAGTGGTCTTCGAGCGATGTGAGCTCGTCGCGCGTGCCGGCCGCGGGCTCGAGCTCGGCTCCGGCATTCGGCAGCGGGTGGTCCGAGGACCAGACGCGGCCCTTCACCACTTTCTCCTGGCGCCTGGCTCCCGCGAGGGCCCCCACGGCCGCACCGGCGACGGTAATCGTGGCCGCAGCGCCTCCGAGGCGTACGATGAACTGGCGGCGGTTCACGCGCTCCAGCGCGGGGCGCGCTTCCGCCGTGGCGGGCGCTCCGGATGTCCCGTTCAACCGTCGGTAGGCCCATCCGAGCAACGCCCCCCACGACAGGAATGCGAGACCGATCCACAGAGCGCCGATCGCCGGAGCGACGCGGGTCTCCCGGCCGAGACTGGCCGTGATCAGAAGCACAGCCAGTCCGGCGACCGCGCCGAGGACGAGTCCTGCGGGCCGCGACCTGTCTCTTTTCGAAGAGCGGAGAAAGCCAAAGAGGAGGGCGCCCGAGACGATCCCGGCCAGGAGCATGACGCCGATGGCAATGACCTGCTCGATGACTTTCGCGGCAGCGTCGGTGCCGGTCGGACTGACTGCGCGAATCGCCTTCACCATTACGTCAATCCCGAAGCTGATGAGGCCGCCGGGCAGTCTCCGAGTCATCCAATCGAAGATCTCGAACGGAACCAGCGGCAGTCCGAAGAACCGGCCGGCCAGAAGGAACAGGACGATGAGCGGCGCCGTCAGCAACGCACCGACCAGAGCTCCCGTCGCGACCTCCGGCCTCTCCACGTTCCGTAATCGCTCTTGCGAGGCAATGCCATCGCTCATGGCTTCTCCTGCATGCCGAATCCTAGCCTTCCAAGCACCCCCTGCGGCGCCGGTCTCGAAACCAGCTCTGGGCCCAGCCGGTCGCGCCCGTGTATCGGCGACGCGTTCGTCAGGGTGGCGCTCATCAGGATGGGGCTATCCAGCGGGAAACTGCAAGCGTCTGAGAAATCAGGAGCTTCTTTTCGCAGCGGCGATTGAAGGCTGAGGTAACCGAGGAAACCGATCGTCCGGATCGACAGGCGCGATCAGCGGCGGATCCGAATCCTCACTTCATGGTTCACGACCTCACGGCGGGACGGTTGTGTCATTCTCCAGCAGAGGGGACCAGCATGCGGCGTCTCTCCTTCGTCGCTCCGTTCGCTCTGGGAGTGTGCGTCCTGCTCGGCGCGGAAGAGCCCGCCAGGCCCCGCATCGCCGTACGCGCCGCTCGTCTGCTGGATGTGAAGAGCGGACGCTACGTCGCGCGGCCGGTCGTCGTGATCGCGGGGGACCGGATCGAGAGCGTCGGCGACAGCGCCCCTCCGGACGCTCGTACGATCGATCTGGGAGACCGGGTCCT
This sequence comes from uncultured Acidobacteriota bacterium, assembly GCA_963733815.1. Classification (GTDB taxonomy): domain Bacteria; phylum Acidobacteriota; class Thermoanaerobaculia; order UBA5066; family Gp7-AA6; genus DAHUXD01. The sequence continues at coordinate 1,041,304 of CAVTEG010000009.1, forward strand.
TCTGCCGGGGCTCATCGACGCGCACACGCACATCCTCATCCAGGGCGACTTCACCGAGGCCGAGTACTACGACCAGATCCTCAAGGAGTATCCGGCCCACCGCGTCGCTCGGGCCATTCGGGCGCTGAAGATCGCCCTCGAGCACGGATTCACGACGATGCGGGATGTGGAGACGGAGGGTGCCGGCTACGACGACGTCGCCCTGCGCGATGCCGTCGAGGAGGGAGTCGTCCCCGGCCCGCGTCTTCGAGTGGTCGGGCCCGCGCTCTCGACCACGGGGACGTACCCGATCCTCCATTTCCGGCCGGACTGGAAGTTTCCGACGGGAGTCATGATTTGCGATGGCGCGGACGGCTGTCGCAGAGCGGTGCGCGAGCAGTTCTCGTACGGGACCGACTGGGTCAAGATCTACGCCAACACGGGCAGGCCTCGCTTCACCCCGGACGGATACATCGACTCGCGGGTGAACTGGACGAAGGAGGAGATCGACGCCGTCGTCTCCGAGGCCCACGCGCGGGGCGAAAGGTGGCGGCACACGCGACGTCGGACAGCGGGGTGCGCATCGCGGTTGCGGCCGGCGTGGACTCGATCGAGCACGGCGACTCGATCCGGCCGGAGGTCGCTGAAGAGATGGCGAGGAAGGGCATCTATCTGTGCCCGACTCAGACCGTCCTCTATTACTTCACCGAGCGCACACCTCCCGACGAGAGGGAAGAGTCGATCCGGACGCAGGACGTCGCGGCGAAGTCCATAGCCAACTGCCGCAAGGCCGGAGTCAAGATCGCGTTCGGCACCGACGCGGGCGGCTTTCCATGGACCGAGGTCAACCAGGCGAGGGAGTTCGAGCTCGAGGTGCAGTTGGGGATGACGCCGATCGAGGCCATCCGGAGCGCCACGACGGTCGCGGGCGAGCTCCTCGGGCTTTCGGGGCGGATCGGCACCGTGGAGAAGGGGGCATATGCGGATCTCATCGCGGTCCCCGGAGATCCACTTCAAGACGTCTCGGTGCTCAACCACGTCGAGTTCGTCATGAAAGCGGGCACGGTCATCAAAACCCCGTCCCACGAGTAGGGCCGACGCGCGTCCGAAATCCCGCCGCGTTGCTGCTCCTGATCGCCGCGTGCGCCTGCGGCTATCGGCAGTCACGCCCGGTCATCGAGTCGGGCAGGGACTTTCCGTGTCGTTCGGCGATCAGCCTGGAGGGGGAGCCCACGCCGGCCGAGGTCATCCGGTTGATCGGCAACCCGCTCGAACGGAGGCCGATCGAAGGCGGAGAGGTGCTTCGATACGCGGTTCGCGGCAAGTACGGCGATCACGTCAAGCTGTTCGGACTCATCAAAGTTTCCGAGCCCCACTACTACTGGAGTTCCCGACGTCCGGCTCGAATTTCGCAGCGGACGCCTGTACTCGATCACGCACACGATGGAGAACAACGGTCCCGACGGCGCGGAAAAGGACGGCCCGAGCATGAGGATCGTCGGGCAGGCGGAGTCGGCGAATTGAATGGCGCTACTCCGCCAGCACCTTGTGAACGAGCTGGATGCAGACCGAGCCCTCGCCCACGGCGGCGGCGACGCGTTTGACGCTTCCCGCGCGCACGTCTCCGACGGCGAAGACGCCGGGCCGGCTCGTCTCGAAGAGAAGTGGCGGGCGGCGGCAGGGGCCACCGGGACGCCGCGAGATCGGACGGCACGAGATCCGGCCCCGCCTTCACGAATCCCTTCTCGTCCAGCGCGACGCAGTTCTCCAGCCAGCCGGTGTTCGGGTTCGCCCCGGTCATCATGAAGACGTGGCGAACGGGGACCGTGGTGACGCTTCCCGCCGCGTCCTTCCACGTCACACTCTCGAGGCTGTTCGCGCCTTCGAGGGCGACGATCCGCGTATGCGTCTTGAGCTCGATGTTGGGCGTCTCCTCGATCCGGCGGATCAGGTAGCGCGACATCGTGTCGGAGAGGCCCGGTCCCCGCACCAGCATGTGACGCGCCGCTTGGCCTCCGAAAGAAAGATCGCGGCTTGGCCGGCGGAGTTCGCGCCCCCGACGACGACGACGTCTTCGCCCCGGCAGAGGATCTCCTCCACCTGGGTGGCGCCGTAGTAGACGCCGACACCTTCGAAGCGCGCGAGGTTCGGAATGTCGGGCTTGCGGTACGTCACGCCCGTCGCGATCACCACCGTCCGTGCCGCCACGCTGACGCCGGGGCCAAGACCGATCCGATAGGGCAGGCGGTCGCAGTCGAGCGCCACCGCCGTCCGGGCCACGACGAGCTCCGCGCCGAACTTCTGGGCCTGCAGCAGCGCGCCGCTCGCCAGGTCCTGGCCCGAAACGCCCGTGGGGAATCCGAGATAGTTCTCGATGCGCGAGCTCGAGCCCGCCTGCCCGCCCGGCGCGGTCGACTCGAGAACGAGCACGTCCAGCCCCTCCGATGCCCCGTAGACCGCAGCGGCCAGCCCCGCGGGGCCCGCCCCGATCACGACGAGGTCGCGCACGACGTCCCGGCTCAGGCGGCTCAGGCCCAGGCAATCGGCGACCTTTTCGATCGTCGGCTTCTTCAAAACCTGCCGGCCGCTGCAGATGAGGACGGGCACGTCGTCCACGCCCATGCCGAAACCTTCGAGCGTCGCCCTGCACGCTCGCATCGCGGTCGGCGTCGAGATACGCGTACGGCTGGCTATTGCGCGTCAGGAATTCCTGCAGCGCCAGGGTGCCCGCCGAATGCCGTGGAGCCGATGAGAACGACGTTTCCCGCGCTCCGGGTCATGAGCAGGGCGCGCCGGAGAGCAGAACGCCCGCAGAAAGATCTGGCTCAGTTCCGGGTCCGTCAGTACGAGGCTGCGGAGGCGCTCCGCGGGCACCTCGAGCATGCGCCCCGCGCGCGCGTGCCCGCGCTCGGTCACGGCCGGACGGCCGGCGATCATGTCGATGTCGCCGGAAAAGTTGCCGGGACGGTGGACCGTCACGAGCGTCTCCCGTGTCGGAGAGGATCTCGATCTCTCCCTCGAGCACGACCATGAGCGGACGGTTCATCTCGCCCTGCTCTCAACAGAATTTCGCCGACCTCGAACGGTCGCTCGCTCCCGAGCGGCGCGATCCGCTCGATCTGCGCCGCCGTCAGCGTCGGGAAAGTATCCTTCTCCGAAGGGTCTGGACCGGGGCTTTCCGCACTCACGTCTCGGATCCAATCTCGAAAGGAGTCCCGGCGCAACTGGGAGACTGCGGCGGTGCCAGGGCAATCCCGTTGCCGTCAGGGCGCATTGCGCGCTGGTATGTTGCTGATAGGCTCGGGATTCGACCGGAGGCTCCATGCCAGACGATCCAACGGGCCCGTCGAAACCCACTCGCCGCGCATTTCTCCGCACCGCGGGAACCTCGGCGGCAGCCGCAATCGTGGCGGCGGGCGTGCCGGCGAGCTCGCCACCCGAGCAGAAGCCTCCGCCGGGTGTTCCCGAGGGGCCGAACATCGAGGGCGTTGTTTCTGTCACGCTGCGCATCAACGGCCAGGACCACGCGCTTCGCGTCGACCCTCGCACGAGCCTGCTCGATTGTCTCCGCGAGACGGTGGCTCTCACCGGGACGAAGAAGGGCTGTGATCACGGCCAGTGCGGCGCATGCACCGTGCACGTGAACGGTCGGCGCGTCAATTCATGTCTCACTCTGGCCGTGATGCACGATGGGGAAGAGATCACGACCATCGAGGGCCTGGGCTCACCGGACGCCCTGCATCCGGTGCAGGCGGCATTCGTGGCTCACGACGGCTACCAGTGCGGATACTGCACGTCGGGACAGATCATGTCGGCCGTCGCGCTGCTCAAGGAACCCTGCGGTCCGGACGATGCGGCCGTGAAGGAGCTCATGAGCGGCAACATCTGCCGCTGCGGTGCGTACGCCAACATCGTGGCCGCGATCCAACAGGTTCGGAAGAACGCGTAGCCGCGAGCGGGAGCGATTCATGCACACCTTCAAATTCGTTCGGCCGCCGGATTCCCAGTCGGCGATCACGATGGCCTCACAGGCGAAGACCGCCCAGCAAGGCGCGGACGTGCGGTTCATCGCCGGCGGAACGACGCTGCTCGATCTGATGAAGCTGAACGTCGAGACGCCGTCGCGGCTTCTCGACATCAACCGCCTGACGCTCGGCAAGATCGAACCGACGCCGGACGGCGGGCTGATGATCGGCGCCACCGTCCGAAACTCGGACCTCGCCTGTCACCCGGCAGTCCAGCGCGACTATGCCGTGCTGTCGCAGGCGATTCTCTCGGGAGCATCGCCACAGCTTCGCAACATGGCCACCACGGCCGGCAACCTGCTCCAACGGACGCGATGCATGTACTTCCGGGACACCGCGATGCCGTGCAACAAGCGCGAGCCTGGAACCGGTTGTCCCGCGATCACGGGCGCCAACCGCATGCTCGCCGTCCTGGGCACGAGCGACCAATGCATCGCCACCAACCCTTCCGACATGTGCGTCGCCATGGCGGCGCTGGAGGCCGTGATCCATGTGCAGGGACCCAAGGGGACGCGGGCGATCCCCATCGGTGATTTTCATCTCCTGCCCGGCAGCTCGCCGAACCGCGAGACCGTGCTCGAGTCGGGCGACCTCATCACGCACGTCACGCTTCCTCCGCCCGTCTCGGGCAGCAAGCAGGTTTACTTGAAGCTGCGCGACCGAGCGTCCTACGAGTTCGCCCTGGCGTCGGCCGCGGTCGTGCTGACGGTCGACGGAGGAACGGTGACTCGGGCGCGCATTGCGCTGGGCGGTGTGGGGACCAAGCCGTGGCGATCCGCCGAAGCCGAAGCGGCGCTCGTCGGCCAGACCGCCGACGCGGCGAGCTTCCGCCGAGCAGGGGGGCGGCCATGAAAGCGGCCAAGCCCCAGACCGAGAACGGATTCAAGATCGAGCTGGCGAAGCGGTGTCTCGCGCACGCGCTGCAGACGGCTGCGACCAGTTGACATTGGAAGGACGGAGCATGGCAACACCAGAAGGAACTCCGGCGTCATCACCCATCGGTCGGAGCACGCCGCGCGTGGATGGCCCATTGAAAGTCAGCGGGAAGGCGCAGTACGCCTCCGACTACCACTTTCCGGGACAGCTCTACGCCGTTCCCGTCGAGGCGACGATCGCCAGCGGGCGAGTGGTCAAGCTCGACACGGCCGCGGCGGAGAAGATGCCAGGCGTTCGGGCGATTTTTCACCGCGGAAACATCGGAAAGATCTCGAGATCCGTTCTGGGAGCAGGGTTCACCGGCATCTGTGTAGAGCGGCGCCCGCCGTTTGCGGATGATGTCGTCCGTTATTACGGCCAGTATGTCGCGCTCGCGGTGGCAGATACCTTCGAGACCGCAAAGGCCGCTGCGGATGCGGTTCGCGTCACGTATGCCAAGGACAAACCGAACGTCGAGACCGATCTGAAGGCGGACGACGACCCGGATGTCGTTGAGACGACGTACGGCCCGGAGCATCGCTTGCAAAGCGAGCGCGGCGACCCCGAAACTGCATTCGCGAGCGCCGCGGTCAAGCTCGATCAGACCTACGTCACACCTTCTGAGACGCACAACCCGATCGAGCTGCAGGGGGCGACCGCGATGTGGGATGGCCCGATGCTGACCATCTACGAAGAATCGCAGGGGATTTTCAACATGCGGGGCGTTCTGGCGCAAATGTTCGGTGTACCCGACGAGAACGTCCGCGTCATCACCAGGTTCGTCGGCTCCGGTTTCGGGAGCAAGCTATGGCCGTGGACGCATTGCCCGCTTGCCGTCGCCGCGGCGCGACAGTTAGGCAAGCCCGTGAAGCTTGTGCTCAGTCGCAAGATGACGTTCCAGTCCGCCGGCCATCGAGCCCGCACTCAGCAGCGCGTGCGACTGGGCGCCACCCACGACGGTAAGCTCGTCTCGCTGCAGCACGACTACGTTTACGAAAGGTCGATGCTCGACAACTATCACGAGAATTGCGGCGAGGCCACGGCGTATCAGTACAGCGTGCCCAATCTGCGGGTGAGATTCGGACGGGCCAAACGCAACATCGGCACACCGTCCGACATGCGCGGCCCTGGCGCCGTGCCCGGGCTCTTTGCGACCGAGTCGGCGATGAACGAACTGGCCGACCAGCTCCGAATCGATCCGGTTCGGCTGCGCGTCCTCAACGAGCCCAAGATCGACGAGTCGCTCGGCATCCCGTTCTCGTCACGACATCTGCTCGAGTGCTTCGAGCTGGGAGCGGAGAAGTTCGGCTGGTCGAAACGTAACCCCGAGGTCGGCTCGATGAAGCGTGATGGTCTGACACTCGGGTGGGGAATGGCTGGATGTTCGTGGATTGCGGCACGATTTCCGGCCACGGCCACCGTGCAGCTGCGGGACGACGGAACCGCGCGCGTCGCGTGCGGCACGCAGGATATCGGCACTGGCACGTACACGATCCTCGCTCAGCTCGGTGCGGCGAAGACGGGTGTGGCGCTCGAGAAAGTCGAAGTGGCGCTCGGCGACACGTCGCTTCCCGAAGGCCCGACGTCGGGCGGTTCGATGGCGACCGCCTCGGTGGTCCCGGCAGTCTTTGCCGCGGCGGACAATGCAATTGCAGCGCTCCTGACGGTCGCGGCGACAACGGCCGGCTCGCCGTTCGAAAAGCACAAACCCAACCAGCTGGCCTTCCAGGACGGGCGGGTCATCGTGAAGGCGAACGCTTCTGCGAGCGGAGTGCCGTTCTCGGATGTGCTCCGGCGCGCGAACCTCCACCTCGTGACAGGCAGCGGCAAATCCGAATCGACATTCGGCAATCCGACACCGAAGTTCTCGACGCACTCGTTCGGCAGTCACTTCGTCGAGGTCACGTGGCAACCCGAGATCGCCCGGCTGCGTGTCGGCCGCGTCGTGACCGTGATCGACGCGGGACGCATCATCAACACTCTCGCCGGGCGGAACCAGATCGAGGGCGCCGTCGTGATGGGGATCGGCATGGCGCTGCTCGAGCACACGACGTACGACCCTCAGAACGGCGCGCCGATCAACAGCAACCTGGCCGACTACGTGGTGGCGGTCAACGCCGACGCGCCGTCGATCGACGTGCACTTCCTCGACTATCCCGACAAGGAGCTCAACGAGCTCGGCGCGCGCGGGATCGGCGAGATCGGCCTGGCCGGCGTGGCGCCCGCCATCACGGCAGCGGTCTATCACGCAACCGGAGTTCGCGTGCGGGAGTTACCGGTCAAGATTGAGAACCTGCTGGTGTGAGGCGTCGCCTCCGCGTCATTCAAGCCGCGGCGCTAGGAATTGGGAGGACACCGTATGAGGCGGATCGCTTTCCTGCTGGTTGGCGTTTCCATCGTCTTCGGCGCCATCGCCTTTGTCGCCCCCGGAACGGGACACGCCGATCAGGAGATCTACGTGACCCAGATTCCATCCGGCTACCGCGACTGGAAATTGGTCTCCGTGGCCCACGAAGCCGGCAACCTCAACGACATTCGCGCCATTCTGGGCAACGACGCCGCGATCAAGGCCTACCGGGAAAAGAAGCTCCCGTTCCCGGACGGCGCGATCATCGCGCGGATCGCCTGGAAGTACGTACCGTCGGAGGAAAACAACAAGATCTTCGGCCGCGATCAATCGTTCGTCGCCGGGGATCCTCCCGAGTGGTACCTCCAGTTCATGGTCAAGGACTCGAAGAAATACGCCGCGACCGGCGGCTGGGGCTACGCGCAGTTCGACCAGGACGGCAAGCCGGCCGCCGAAGCGAAGATGAAGACCTGCTATCCCTGCCACGAGCCCATCAAGGCTCGCGACTTCATCTTTACTCGCTACACGCCTTGATTCTGAGAACGGAACCACGGACGAGAAGCTCGTCGGGCAAATAAGGAGGTAGCCATGAGCACCACAGTGGTCCCCAGTAAGAGCACGACCGGCGGTGCAAACACCGGGAAGGTCGACATGAAGCTCGAGGTCGTCGCCATCCCGGTCTCCGACGTAGACCGCGCGACGAAGTTCTATGCGAGTCTCGGGTGGAGGCAGGACGTCACCCCGCCCGGCTCCGGCGTCGTGCAGTTCACGCCGCCCGGCTCCGGATGCTCGGTTCAGTGGGGCGCGGGTCGGACGACAGCGACTCCGGGGTCCGCACAGGGCCTCTGGCTGATCGTCTCCGATCTTCAGGCGGCGCTGGACTTGCTGGGCGCGGCCGGCGTCACGGTGGACGAGGTCTTCCACTTCGGTGCGAACGGCAAGGCCAAAGGCATCGATCCCGAACGTGGCACCTACCGCTCGTTCGCCACCTTCCGTGATCCGGACGGAAACCGGTGGCTGTTCCAGGAAATCACGACGCGGCTTCCCGGGCGCATCGATGCCGCTGCGACGTCGTTCGGCTCGGCGAGCGATCTCGCGAACGCGATGCGGCGGGCGGAGGCCGCCCATGGGGAGCACGAAAAGCGGACCGGGCAGCGAGACGCGAACTGGCCCGAGTGGTACGCCTCCTACATGGTGGCGGAGCAGAGCGGCCGGGAATTGCCGAAGTGATCGTGATCGGCGCCGGAGGCGGATGATGACCGCCGAATCCACAACCGCTACGGGCCGCCACGAGCCGGAACTCGCCGGGCAGACCGTCGTCGTGATCGGCGGCAGTGCAGGCATGGGGCTCGAGACCGCCCGCCTCGCCCGCGCCGAGGGGGCCAACGTGATCCTCACCGCGCGCGACCCGGATCGCCTGCAGCGCGTCGGCCGTGAGCTCGGAGCCCGCACCGCCGCTTTCGACGCCACCGACTTCGAACGGCTCGGGAAGTTCTTCGATGAGCTGCCCGGTCCGATCGACCACGTGCTGGTCACCGGCCCCGGCCCCTACTATGCGCCGCTGAAGGACTTCGACGTCGACAAGGCGCGTCGCGACGCCGAGTCCCACATCCTGCTGCCGATCGAAGTCGCTCGCAACGCCGCCGGCAAGGTTCGGCCGGGAGGGACCCTCCTCTTCATGGGCGGCACCGGCGGCCGCCGTACGGCACCGGGACTCGCGCTCATCTCGGCGCTCACGGCCGCCGGGCCGGCCATGACGAAGAATCTCGCGCTCGAGCTCGCGCCCATCCGCGTGAACCTGATCGCGGCGGGGTTCGTCGACACGCCGCTCTCGGCGGCGATCCTCGGCGACCAGCTGGACGCGCGCCGGGAGCAGCTCCGCAAGACGCTGCCGATCGGACGCGTCGTCGGCCCGGCCGACGTCGCCGCACTCGCCGTCCACCTCATGACGAACACGGCGGTCACCGGAGCGACCTACGACATCGACGGGGGGCAGCAGCTCGTCGAGGGGTGAGCTCCGAGAGGGAGACATCAGCAGATCCCTCGAGCGCCGCTAAGCCATGAAACCCTCGGGCCATAAATGTGTATATACATCTTGTGGGCGCGACGGCCCGCGGCGGGGCATGGCCCGCGGGACCCGTAAGGAGAGCTTCATGGAGGTGTTCTTGAGATGCGCAGAATCATAGAGTCCACCCTTGTATCGCTCGATGGCGTCTTCGGAGATCCGCACACGTGGGCAATGGAATACTTCGACCAGGAGGCGGAGAAATTTGCCTTAGAACTACTTTCAGAAGCGGACGCAATGTTGATGGGCAGGCGAACGTATGAGTTCTTCGCCGCGGCCTTTCCGCATCAAACCGGCGAGTACGGCTCGCGCATCAATGGCATCCGCAAGTATGTTTTTTCGAAGACGTTGAACGAAGCGGACTGGTCGAATTCGACCATCGTGAGAGGCGATGTCGTGGCAGAGGCAGCCAAGCTCAGGGAACAGGAAGGCAAGGCCCTCGTCATCTATGGTCATGGTCTCCTGGGACAGACGTTGCTGGAGCATGACCTACTGGACGAGCTGAAGATCTGGATTCATCCGCTCTTCGTCGGTCGCGGTCAGTTGCTCTTCCGCGAAGGAAAGACAGCGACGATGAAGCTGAAGGCGACGAGAGCCCTGAGCAGCGGTACCGTGGTCTTAACCTATCGAGCCGAGTCGCCGCAGCCGGTCGGGCGTTGAAAGGAGCTACCGGCCTTCGGCCCGGCGGAGCCCGGGCCGGGCGTTCACCCCTGGTGCATGTTCGGCCGCTCGCTGCCGATCGTGTAAGGGTCGCCGATCACCCAGCGCCACGTTCCGTCGGACTGACGGCGGGCGACCACGAGGACGTACAGCGACACCGGCGCGGGTGTGGAGATCCGCCATTTCGTGTGCGTCAACGCGACGTCTCCCGCCTGGATGACTTCCAGCACGTCGAATTCGAAGCTCGCCCTCGCGGCCGCGAAGGGGAGGAGCTCCTCGCGCAGCTCCTCTATGCCTCGCCGCACTTGCCCGGAGCGATCCCGGAAGGCGACGGACGGGTCATAGAGCGCGAGCATTCCGTCGATGTCGCCTTCCCGCATGTGCCGTTGAAACAGGCGACAGATCTCTTCGGGAGTCTCGGCGGGCATGGTCGGACCTCCTCCTGCGCTCCTGCAACGATCGCGCACGGCAATGATTTCACGCGTTCGCCGGCGTAGAGGCACCGCAGCGTTCCGGCGGAACCGCATCATCGGCGAATCGCGTACTTACTGAGGAAATGAAGAGAGCCGCCGGCTTCGGGAGCCCTACCCCATGAGCGAGCAACGTGTCGCGATCGTCGCGGGGGCCCGGACTCCGTTCGTGAGGGCCGGCAAGGCGTTCGCCTCGCTGGGCCCTCTGGCGATGGCCAGGCACGCGGTGTACGGACTGCTCGAGAGGCATCATGTCGACCCCGCCGGGGTCGAGGCGCTCGCGTTCGGAGTGGTCGTGCCCGAGAAGGGCAAGCCTAACCTGGCGCGCGAGATCGTGCTGGAGACCGGCTTGCCGGCGCACATCGAGGCTCAGACCGTCTCCTCCTACTGCATCACGGGCCTGCGTGCGACGACGGTCATCGCGGACGCGATCGCGCGAGGGCGCATCGGCTGCGGAATCGCCGGCGGTGTCGAGTGGCTCTCGGGGGCGGATCCGGCCACGTTCAAAGAGCCGACGACCGGGCTGACGATGGGCGAGCACATGGAGATCACGCGGCGCGAGTGGGGGATCCCTCGCGAACGGCAGGACGAGATCGCGCTGGCCAGCCACCGCAACGCGGTCGCGGCGCGGGAGCGGCTCGCCTGCGAGATCGTGCCGCTCGAAGGCGTCGATCGCGACACGGGGCCGCGGGAGGATACGTCGCTGGAGAAGCTCGCAAAGCTTGCGCCCGTGTTCGCTCCGGACGGCACGATCACGGCCGGCAACGCTTCGCCCGTCACGGACGGCGCCTCTGCCGTTCTGCTGATGAGCGAGGAGCGCGCGAAAGCCGAGGGACGCGAGCCGCTCGCCTTCATCGAGGCAATGGAGTACGCGGCCCTTCATCCGAACGAAGGGCTTCTGATGGCTCCGGCGATCGCCGTGCCGCGTCTCCTGAAACGGACCGGGCGTCCGATTGGCCGACATCGACCTGATCGAGATTCACGAGGCGTTCGCCGCTCAGGTCCTCGCCAACGTGGCCGCGTGGGAGCAGGGCTGGAAGGCGCCGGCGACGGATCCGGCGGACTGGGCCCGGGTGAACGTCAACGGCAGCTCCATCGCCGTCGGGCATCCGTGGGCAGCGACCGGTGGGCGCATCCTGACGACGCTGGCTTACGAGATGGTCCGGCGTAAGGCGCGCCGTGGACTCGTCAGCATCTGCGCGGCCGGAGGCATGGCGGGCGCGTTTCTATCTGACGCGGAGCTGAAGCGGCTCCGGCCGCGGCTCGGTCAGCGGCCGTGCGGAATCTCTCGATATCGAAAGCAGCCGATCAGGTGGTCGTTGATCATGCCGACGGCCTGCATGTGCGCGTAAATGATCGTCGAGCCCACGAACCGAAATCCCCGCTGTTTGAGGTCCTTGCTGAACGTGTCGGACTCGCGGGACGTCGCGGGGACTTCCCGCGCCGACTTCCATCGATTGACCCTGGGACGGCCGTCGACGAATCGCCAGCAGTACGCGTCAAAGCTCCCGAACTCGTCCCGGACCGCGAGGAAGGCCCGGGCGTTTCCCACCGCGGATTCGATCTTCAGCCGGTTCCGGATGATCCCCGGATCCTGCATCCGCTTCCGGATCTGGCTCGCGGAATATCGCGCCACGAGTGCAGGATCGAACCGGCTGAAGGCCTCTCGATAGGCTTCCCGCTTTTTGAGCACCGTGGACCAGCTCAGCCCCGCCTGCGCGCCTTCCAGGATCAGGAACTCGAAGTGCTTGCGGTCACGGTGAACCGGCACGCCCCATTCACGGTCGTGGTACCGGACCATCAGCGGATCGGTTCCGGCCCACGCGCAACGATTCGGCGGCATCGACAGGGATACTAGGACAGGTGTGACGATGGCGGAAGAAAGAGCCATGCGTGTGCCTCCGGCCGAGTACCTGGGCTTGAAGCTGCGGGCGCACGAGGTCTTGCGGGACGTCCCGATCTACGACGTGACGGCCGTGGATCTCCCGGGCGGCGGTCCGGGCCGGAACCTGGCCGACCTGCGCGCGCTGGACAAGGCCACTCCGCAGAGTCGCATCGCAGGGGCGCTGATGGGCTTTCGCTTCTTTCTTGGGCGCGTACTCGGCTGGGACCGGACTCCGACCCGGCCGGAGGACACGTTCCTGTCGCGGCTGTCGGATCAGGACCGGCGCGACTCCGAAGTCGCTCCGGGCACTCCCGTCGGCGCGTTTCTCCTGCTCTACCAGTTCGCCGACGAGGCGCTGGCCGAGATCCGGAACGCGACCGTGCACGGCTGGCTGTGCACCGTTCTCGTGCCGCGGGCGAACGGTTATCGCCTCTACTGGGCGGTGTACGTGCGCCCCGTCTCGTGGCTGACGCGCCCGTACCTCATCGCGATCGAGCCGTTTCGTCGATTCCTCGTTTACCCGTCTCTGCTCAGTCGGATCCGGCGCGCCTGGATCGCGGCCTACGGCGGCAGCGCCTAGCCCACTCTCGTCCGTATTGAGCGCGCGAGAAAGGCTCAGTAGAGCCACGCTCCTCGGGCCATCAGGGCCGCGGCAAGAGGAATCAGCAGGACGAGCGCGGTCTCGACGTCGTTGAGCGCGATCAAGGCGCTGACGTTCGTTACGCCCACAGGTGCGACTCCGCGGCGAGCTCGGGAGACGCGCCACCCGATGAATGTCGCCATCGGACGGATCTCGAGTGCCAGGATGAGCGCGAAGAGAGCCATCTTCACCCAGAAAAACCCGTTCCGCAGATAGAAGTCCGGCGTCTTCTCCAGGCGGCCGAAGGCCCGGAGGAAGCCGGTCACGATCCAGAGAAGGGCGGCCACCCCCCAGACGTTGTCCGCCTGAAGGAGCCTCTGCAGCGCTCCAGCGTCTTCAGGCGAGCGGCGGAGATCGCGCAGTCGTCGTCCCCGAGCAAAGACGGCCGCGAACCCGATCGCCAGGGCGAGGACATGCAGAGCCGACAGGGAAGCCCGGGCAAACATGCCCGGAGCCTATTCCCCTTGATTACCGAGAGGAGTGGAGGTAGTCTTCCCTCGGAAACCGATATGAGTATGAAACCCCCTGCAGAATCGTTCGTATTCTCCTCTCGGAAACCGATATGAGCAAACCCGCCGACCTCGTCCAGGGAACTCTCGACCTTCTGCTGCTGAAACTCCTGGCCCTGCAGCCTCTCCACGGCTGGGCCATCAGTCTTCGTCTGAGGTCTGTCTCCGGAGACGTCTTGCAGGTCAGCGAAGGGTCGCTTTATCCCGCGCTGCACAAGCTGGAGCAGGAGGGCTGGATCCAGTCCGAGTGGAAGCAGACGGAAAACAACCGCCGCGCGAAGTTCTACGCGCTCACGCGGCTCGGGCGAAAGCAGCTCGAATCGGAGACCGCGAATTGGGAACGGTTGTCGACGGCCATCTCGCATGTCGTGCAGCTCTCCGAGGCGTAGTGGCGAATCATGAGACTCGAGCACTGGTGGTTCACCGTCCCGCTCCGGTTGAGGTCGATCTTCCGGCACGGCCGGGTCGAGAGCGAGCTCGACGAAGAGCTCCGGTTCCATCTGGAGCAAAAAACCGAGGAAGGCATCGCCGAGGGGCTCTCGCCGGAGCAGGCGCGCCTCCGCGCTCTGCGGGCGATGGGCGGGCTCGAGCAGAAGAAAGAGGAGGCGCGCGATACCTGGCACGTGCGGTGGCTGACGGATTTCGTGGCCGACGTGCGCTACGCGACGCGGAGCTTGCGCCGCACGCCCGGCCTGGCCGTCTTCGTGATCCTCACGATCGCACTCGGGATCGGCATGACGGCGACGCCACTCAGCATGCTCGACGCGCTCGTCTTCCGGCCGTATCCCGTGCCCCGCCCGGGGGAGGTGGTGACCCTGGTCTCCACCTCGCGGGACAACGCCTTCGACTCCTTCTCGTACCGCGAATACCTCGATACCCGAGACCATGTGAAGAGCTACGATGGCGTCGTTGCCCACACACAGCTGAAGACCGTGGGCTTCAGCCCCCAGCCTCGAGAGATCCCGCGGATCAAGGGCGCGCTGCTGGTCTCCGGCAACTTCTTCCGAGTGCTCGAGGTTGAGCCCCGCGTCGGCCGCGGCTTCCGCGACGACGAGGATCGAGTGCCCGGGCGCGACGCCGTCGTCGTCCTCGGGCCCGGGCTCTGGCGCAACGAGTTCGGGAGCGATCCGTCCGTCGTGGGCCGGACGATCCGGCTGAATGGCCGCGACTTCACCGTGATCGGCGTCGCGCCGGAGAGCTTCACCGGCCTCTACATCTTCGACCGGCCCGACTTCTACGTGCCGCTCGCGATGGCGGGCTCGTTCACGACCAGTCCCGAGAAGAGCTTCTTCGAGGACCGGGACGACCGGGAATTGGCGGTGCGGGGGCGGCTCAAGCACGGGGTGTCGCTCCCCGACGCCCGCCACGAGCTCGCCGCTCTCGCCAAGAACTTCGAGCGCGATCATCCGTCGACGAACCGCGACCGCGGCGCGACGGTCCGCACGATGCTGGAGATGCGGACGCAGGCGAGCGACGCCAACTGGAAGTTCGCCGTGATCTTCACGACCCTCGCTTTCGTCGTGCTCCTCGTCGCGTGCACGAACGCGGCGGGGCTGCTGTTGGCCCGATCCCGCGCCCGAACGCGGGAGATCGCGGTGCGGCTGGCCATCGGCGCCGGACGTTTCCGTCTGATCCGGCTGCTTCTGACGGAAAGCCTCCTGCTCGCGCTGCTCGGCGGCCTCGGCGGCATCGCTGTCGGTTACGCCGGCATCTCGGCGATGCAACGGTTCAGCATCCCGGCGGAGATCCCCGTGCAGATCCCGTTTCGAATGGACGCCCGCGTGCTGCTGGCGAGCCTCGGCTTCGCAGTCCTGAGCGCTCTGTTCTGCGGCCTCGCTCCGGCGTTTCAGAGCACACGCGTGGATCTCGTCAACGGGCTGAAGGCCGCCGACGTAGACGAGCCGGGACGCCGACGCCTCTGGGGCCGCAACGCGCTCGTCGTCGCTCAGGTCGCCATGTCGCTCGCGCTGCTGGCCGCGTCCTTCCTGATGTACCGCGGCTTCCAGCACAGCCTCCGCGAGGGCCTCGACTTCGCGGCGGAGGCGAAGGACCACGTCCTGCTGGCGCGCTTCGACCCGCGCGTGATGCAGTACGACGCCGAACGGACGCGGCGGTTCTACGAGCAGCTCGTCCAGCGCGTGCGCGAGAAGCCGGAAGTCAAGAGTGCGGCGCTCACGCAAAATCCGCCGCTCGGACTCGAGGGGTACGACCTCGTCACCTTCGTCCCCGAGGGGTTCGAGATGCCGCGCGACCGCGACGTCTTCGCCTCGCAGATGGACACCGTCGACGAGGGGTACTTCGAAACGATGGGTGTGCCCATCCTCCGGGGCCGCGGGTTCCGGGCTTCCGACGATGCCGGTGCCCCGCGCGTCGCCGTCGTGAACGAGCACTTCGCGCAACACTACTGGCCCGCACGAGACGCCGTCGGCCGGCGGATCCGGCTCGGCGGACGCGCCGACGCACCCGTCGAGATCGTGGGCGTCTCGCAGACCATCAAGTACGGCGAGGGACCCCGCGGCTCCGAGGATTTCCTCTACCTGCCATTCGCCCAGCATCCCGTCGCCCGCCTCGTCCTGCTCGTCCGCTCGGAGGGAGATCCGTTGCAGCTTCTCGAGCCGGTCCGGAACGTGGTCCGGTCGCTCGACCCGAACATGCCGATGCTCAAGACGATGAGCTACGCCGAGCTCTACCGCTACGCCGTCGTCTCGGGG
Organism: uncultured Acidobacteriota bacterium; assembly: GCA_963733815.1. Classification (GTDB taxonomy): domain Bacteria; phylum Acidobacteriota; class Thermoanaerobaculia; order UBA5066; family Gp7-AA6; genus DAHUXD01. The sequence continues at coordinate 1,057,510 of CAVTEG010000009.1, forward strand.
CCCGGGGTCGCCGTCAAGCTTGTCGGCACTCTGGGCGCCGTGGCGTTGCTGCTCGCGATCGCCGGCCTCTACGGACTCGTCGCCTACAACGTCAGCCGCCGGACCCGCGAGATCGGGATCCGGATGGCGATCGGCGCGCAGCCGCGAGACGTCCTGCGCCTGGTGATGACGAAGGGGCTCTCGCTGGTGACGCTCGGGACGATCTTCGGCCTCGCCATGGGGTTCGGCGTCGAGCGCTTCATGAACTCGATGCTGTTCGATGCCGGAGGGGTCGACTTTCTGGTCTACCTCGCCGTCGTGCCCCTGATGGTCCTGGCGACGATGCTGGCGGCGTATGTCCCGGCGCGGCGAGCGTCGAAGATCGCGCCGACCCTGGCTCTGCGGTACGAGTAGGCCATCCGCTAGCCTTTCGGCGCTTTTCAAGCGATAGGATTAACAACGCGGGGTGAAGTGTATGAAGCGGACGTGGCCGACGTTCGTCCTGACCGGATTGTTTCTGTCAACGGGCTGCAAGACGGCCCACATCTTTCTGAAGGAGGTGGCGGTCTCCGCCTGGGACGACAACGCGACCGTCGCCGCCCAGCTCCAACTGGCGAACGACGGAAAACGCGCGGCTCGGCAGATCCGACTGACGGAGGTCGAAGTGGGCGGCGGCAGCTACAGTGGGCCCGCGGCGTTGCCGACGGGACCCCTGGGCGATCTGGCCGTCGGGGCGGACAACATTCGATTCGATGCCATCCTGAAAATTGCCGCGGCCGACGGCAGCCCGCGCGCCCTGGAGGTGGAAGGCTCTTTCGTTGACGAGCACGGCCAGCACAGGTTTCGCGCCAGGCGGACGATCAGCCCGAACACGGCTCCTCCCGGGCCGATCACCGGAGTGCCAGGCCAGACGACGAAGCAGAATCCCGGCTCGGCGGCCTACCCGCCCGCGCCGCCTCCCGCGCCGTTCGGTCCCAATGCCGAGACTCCTGTCTTCGTGCCGATCGGGCCGCCTCGACAACTCTTTCCGCCGACGCCGACCGGAACAGCGCTCGGAACCAGCGCCGGCGGGGCAAACGTTCAGATTCCTCGCAACACCACCATGCGCAGCGCGGGTGTGCCTCCGGACCCCAACGGTGCCGCGGCCACGGCCGATGGCGTCGTGCTGGCGACGTACAACACGGGGATCAGCTTCTCCGTCAACGGGGGTCAAACGTTCACGGATATTGCGTTGAACAGCCCGCAGCCCGGCAATCCCTCGCGAACCTCGTTCTTTCCTCAAAGCGACGGCGGGCTTTGCTGCGACCAGGTTGTCCTGTATCTCCCGACTCAGAATCTCTTCTTCTGGCTCCTTCAGTACAACCCGGTCGTCGTTTGCGCGACCAACTGCCCTCCGGCGCCACCTCCCGCTCCCGCGGCGACGTTTCGGATCTCCCAGACGTCGCGGCTCCGGCTCGCCTGGGCCACTCCCGCAACCGCCGCCGCCGACTTCTGGAACGCCTGGACCTATGTCGATCTGACCGGGGTCAACACCCCCGGCGTGTCGAGTGGACTGGGCATCAGGAACAACGAGTGGCTCGATTACCCGGACCTGGCAGCGTCCGGTACGTTTCTCTACGTGGGCATAGACCACGGTTTCCCGACGCCGGGACAGGTCTACACCGGACGGCGCATCGTGGCGCGCCTGAGCCTGGCGGACATCGCCAACCCGGCGGTCCCGAGCGTGGGCTACAACTTCGCCGAGCTCACCGGCTCCAACGGGCTCAACAAGACGCATTTCGTTCAGGGAGCTCCGGGCCGCATGGTCGTAGGCTCCCTCGACAACTCGAGCACGATGCGCGTCTACACGTGGCCGGACAACGAGGGATCCATCCGCAACTCGACCGTGGGAATCTCTCAGATTCCGCAGGGAGCCAACTACACCTCGACGGCTCCGGCTCCGGACAACTCCGACTGGCTCGCCGTCTCCTTTCCGGGCAACATCACCGGAGGCGTCTACCGCAACGTCGCGACCGGGCTCGGATCGCCGCCTCGCGACGAATACCTGTTGGCCTTCGATGCCGGCGCCAACGCGGGCGGCGGCCGCCCGCGCGCCTATCTGCGCCTGGAAACCCTCATGCCCAGCGGCGACAACTACAACGCGTTCGCCGAGTACGACGTCTGGAACAACGACTACGCTTTCGCCATGGGCGGATTGGGCACCGATGGAAGCCAGATCGGCATCACGCTCGCGGTCGGCGGAGGCACCGTGGGCTATCCCCAATTCTCGGTCGGCTACAAGGATGACTTCGTGGTGTATCAGGTGACGAGCAGCAACGCGACGCAGATTTCACGATTCGGCGACTACGTTTCCAATCGGCCGATCGCGGGCGGCCTGTTTGCCGCCGAGGTCTACGACGTGATTTTGAATCCGCTGCCGCCCGGAACCACGAGCGGCAGCTGCAGCACGGTGGGCTGCACGGCGAACATGCGGTTCGTGGAATACGGCCGGCCGCCGGGGCCGCCAATCCACTAGGCGGCCGATCAACGGCCTTCAGTTCGGCGGTGCCTGGACGATGCCGACGCCGACGTCCACAGGATCGAAGCCGTCCTTCAAACCCTTCATCGTTCCCGAGCCCACGAGCCGGTCCGCGAAGACCTGGGCTCTGAACTGGTTGGACTTTTGAAGCTTCTCCGCCCAGAGAGCGGCGATACCGGCCACGTGCGGCGTCGCCATGCTCGTGCCGCTCATCGTGGTCAGCCCGCCTCCCGCTTTTGCCGACGAGACGTCGACGCCCGGCCCCGATAGACGGGCTTTCGTGTTGGAAAAAGGCGCGACAGTGAAGCCCTGCGAGCCCTGGCCGAGAGCCGCGACCGATACGATGCCTTCGCCCGCCGCCGGAGGGCTCACCGCGATGACGAAGTTGGGATCCTGATCGCGGCGACTCTCGTTGCCCGCCGCGGCCACGATCAGGGCAGGCTGCCCGAACGCGGCACGCGCCTGCACGAGCGAAGCCAGCTTCCCGAACAGAAGGATGTTGTCCCGATATCCCTCCAGGGCCATCGAAGTTGCAAGCTCCACCGGGACTCCCCGCTGCCTGAGCTCCTCGACGAGACCCGGGAAATCGATGCCGAGCGACATCGAGATGACATTCGCGCCGTTCTGCAGCGCCCATTCGATGGCCTCGAGCAGGGTATCGCTGCCCCCGCCGCCGTCGCCGATGACCTTTCCGATTACCGCTGTCTTCACGCCCGGCGCGACGCCGATGCGGGTGCCGTTGACGTTGCGGCCGAAGATCGTGCCCGCGCAGTGCGTCCCGTGGCCGTGCTGGTCCGTGTCCTGATCGGTCGTGAAGTTCTTCTTGACGAGATTGACGCCGGCGAAGGCCGGATGCGTCGCGTCGATTCCTGTGTCGAGGACGGCGACGATCACGCCGTCACCCGTGAAAGGCGACTTATCGGCCCCGACTGCCTGGACGCCCCACGTCACGCCGGCCGCAGCCGGGTTGGCGGTGGCATTCACTTTCACGGGCGCAATGAGCTTCAGCGGAACGACCGGGGCTACGGCTTCCACGTCCTTCTTGCGGGCCACTTCGGCCGCCTTTGCGGCAGTCAGAGTTTCGAGCTCGACGGCCACCTTCGGTGGAGCCGATTCGGACTCGGTGGAAAGCGTTCCGGGTCCCCTGGTCCTCGACCCTGGACCTTCGACGCGCCGCAGGATCACGTGCTTCAGTTCCATGATGCCTCCCGGAGGAGCGGTGGGAACACTCCCCCTTGCACAATCGGAGATGGACATCATCCGGGCGACGAAAACTTCGCGGGTTGGAAGAAGTGGAGAATTCTTTCCGACGGTGACGCGGCGCTTGCGGCAGGCAGTCGGCGATCGTTATAAGCTGCGCGCAGATCAACGGGAGGCCCAGATGGGCAGTCCCGCCGCCACCTACGTTGAAGGCCGAAGTTCGATCTGCGCCGGCCGCCGAGTCAGGCGCCGACTGGGTATGTCTGCCGAATGACGGACAGCCAGTCTCCGCGCGTGGCCGACCGAATTTCCGGAAGCGGCGACTCGTGTTCGGGCCGCTCGGGAGCATGCCGTAGGTAGGCAGGCTATGGAATACCACGACCTTGACATCTGGCTGGACAACTGCACGGCGGAGGGTTATCCCCTGCGGGCTTGCTGCCCGCCCCACGGAGAGGTTCGAGACGTGTGGTGTCTCGATCCCGACGAAGGCGTGCTGTCCCAGATGCGGGACCGGGTGACCCGCGGGGAGACGGACAGCGCCCTCTTGAAGGAGTTCGGAACGCTTCTCTACTCCTCCCTCTTCTCGGCAAAGAAGGGTGACCTCGAAGCGCTCTTCGAGCGATGCTGCGGCGATTTTCTTGGGAAGGCCGAGGGTATTCGAGTGCGACTGCGGATCGAACCGCCGAAAGTCGCGGCTCTGCCCTGGGAATTCCTCTACTCGCCCCGCGCGGACGATTACGTAGCGACGAGCACCGCGACTCCCTTGCTGCGCTATGTCGAGCTTCTGCAGGAAATCCGCCAGCTGACGGTTCGTCTTCCGCTCCGGATGCTTGTCGCCGTGCCGGAGGGTAGCGGCCTGGACAGTGGCACGGAGACGGCGAACCTCCTCGAGGCTCTCGCGGGACTGGAGAAGGAAGTCACGACCCATTTCCTCGAGAAGAACGTGACGTGTACAGCGATCAGCGACGCCCTCCTGGAGGGGGAGTACCACGTCTTCCATTTCATCGGCCACGGCGAATTCCAGAACGACGCGCCCTTCCTCCTGCTCAACGACGGCCGGGGCGGGCTCGAGGCCGTCGATCACGAACAGTTTGCCGGCCTCTTTCGCAATCACGCGTCGATGAAGCTCGTCTTGCTGAACTCGTGCAAGGGAGCCGAGGTGTCTTCCGTCCAGCCTCTCACTGGGATGGCGGCGCAGCTCGTGAAGCGCGGCGTGCCGGCGGTCATCGCCATGCAGTACGCGATCGGAGATGACCAGGCCGTACTGTTTTCGAGGGAGTTCTATCGCGCACTCTTCCGCGGCGGAGACAAGGGCCGCGTGGAGATGGCCATCTCCCACGCCCGCAACTGTCTTCTCGGCCGGTTTCCCGACGATCGCGTCGTGGGGACGCCCGTTCTTTACTCGCGAGCGACGAGAGGCGTGCTTTTCGATCTCGTGACCGGCGACAGGCTGAAAGACATACCCCGTACCCAGGCCGAGATTCACACGGGCGAAGCGGTCCTCCGCGCGCACGAAGACAATCTCAAGGCCCTGGAAGGACAGCCGGCGGATACGGCGGGCGTCACCGAGGCCATCCAGCGCGAGTCGGCGGAGCTACGACAGCTCAAGCTTCGACTCCGGCTCGGGAAAGCGTCGTTGGCCGCCGCGTTCGTCGTCGCGCCTCTCCTCTTCGCCTTGTTCTGGCTGGGCGTCTTCGAACGGTTGCCTCCGGGTCTCAAGCTCGAGAGCTACGCGGTGTGGCTGGTCGAAAAATTCATCGCGAAGCACTTCAGTGATCGGATTGCGCTCGTACCGATGACCGAGGACACGGCGAACAAGATCGGACGGCCTCTTCCGGGACATGGGGCCAATTGGCGAGACGAGCACGCGAAGCTCGTGGACCGGCTGGCCCGGGCCGGCGCCAAGGTCGTGGTCTTCGACATCTCGTTCGCCGAGGCGAAGGAGCCGGCAGCCTTCGACCAGGAATTCGCCCGAGCGATAGGCGAGGCACGAGAACGGGGGACGACGGTGGTCGCCGGAATCGACGATGTGCCCGCGCAAGCGTCTCCGCCGGTTTTTGCCGACGAAGCGCGCGGCTGGGGGCTCCTGTGTCTCGGGCAGACGCAGGGCTCGACGGATATCGCTCCCATGCTGGTCGGACGGCGCGGGCTCGAGCCGGTCCCGTCATTGGCGCTCGCGGCGGTCGCGGCATACAACGGCTGGACGATCAATGGCCTGGACCCCGAGACGATGAGAGTGCTCCTCAAGGACCGCTCCAGCTCTGTGGTGCACGTCGGCGTGTCGGTTCTCGATCGGCTCCCGAAACAACCGAAAGAGTGCACCTTCCTCCGCGCGGGGGATCTCGTGGCCACCAAGATCATCGACTTCACACCGCGGGAGCTGTTGAGGACGGCGGCGCAACGCTTTGCCTATGAAGGCCTGCTTTCGGCACCCGATGCACGAATCGCGGAGGAGGTGCAGGGAAAGATCGTGGTCATCGGCGTCGAGGTCCCCGGCGATCGATTCGAGGTTCGCAGGGGCCTGGGAACGGCGGACACCTACGGCTACGAAATCCATGCCGATGCGATGAGCACCCTTCTCCGGGGCATCGACATCCGGCCCATCGGCAGCGGTCTTCAGTTCCTGATCATCTTCGGTGTCTCTCTCTTTGGGGACTCCTCTGGGCGTTCTATCCGGATCGCCCGCGAGCCCGACAATTCCTTCTCGTCATCGCGGCCGTTGCATACGTGATCGTCGCGATCCTCGCTTACTGGAACGGCCGCCTTCTCCTCAACATCATGTATCCCTTGCTCGCACTCATCGGAAGCTACTGGTGGCTGGGGCGACGTCGACGAAAGGCCGTGACGGCGGTTCCGGCGTCATGACACGCGACAGTTCCAGGCCCTCCTGGGCGGGGGAGAAATGGTGCGGTCTGTTCCTCCTGGTCGTCTCTCCGGGCATCGCCTTCGGCTGCCGCGGCTCGCAAGAGAAACCGGTCGGCCGAAACGGTGCGTCGGTGACTCCGGTGCCCGCGGCCGTCGGCACGCTGCAGAAGATCGTTCGCGAGACGGGTGCGCCCGCGCGTGAAAACGGGCGCGGCGTGCGTCTGATTCGGGGAGAGAAGGGCCAATCGCCTGAGCAGGGCGCGGCCATCCTCGCCGGAGACCGGATCGTGACCGACGAGCAGACTCGCGTCGTCATCGAGGAGGAAGCCGGACAGACCATCTCGTTGGCCGCCGGGAGTCAGCTGGATCTCGGCGAGAACAGCGCTTTCCTGGAGCGCGGGGGGTGCTCCTGAGACTGAGACGATTCTTCCGGCTCGAGACACAATTCGTGACCGCCGGCGTAAAGGGCACGGAATTCGCGGTCGAAATCCGTTCTGGCGACTTGATGGCGCTGTCGGTCCTCGAAGGACGCGTCGAGGTGGAATCCCGAAGTGGAAAGTGGCAACCGAGGACGTACTCGTCGGGTGAGGGGTGCGTCGCCCGAGGAGTCGCCGAGCCCGTCAAAGAAGCTCTCGACAAGGAAACGCGAGAACGGCTGCTTCGTTGGGGTCGGGACTTTGCGTCGGAAGGCGCCGGGCTGGCGCGGTGACAGGACCGGTCACCATCGCTCTGCTGACCGTTCTGGGCTGGCGAGGGGGAACGGCGCGAGCGCACAGCGAAGTCGCCATCCCGAAGACGGACGACATCACCGTACGGCACATCGGAACGGTTCAGAAGCTCATGGATGCGCGAGGTGCGGTGGTTTCGGACGCGGGCCACGGCGTCCGGATCATTCGAGGAGGACAAGAGCTGAAGCCCGAGGTGGGGATGTTCCTTCTCGAAGGAGATCGAGTCGTCACCGACGGCGCTCGGCGAGTCCTGATCGGCCCGGACAGGGAAGAGACCATATCGGTCGGCGTCAACAGCGATCTCACGCTTCACAAAGAGTCGGCGACTCTGAGCCTGGGGAGTGTGCTGTTGAGCATCCGCAGAATCTTTCGAGTCGAGACCCAATACGTCCGCGCGGGGGTAGAGGGCACGGAGTTCGCCCTTTCGGTCGGCTCGGGCGACCTCATGGCGCTCATTGTCGAGGGACGCGTGAAGTTCGAGTCTCGGGATCGGAAGTGGGCGCCGAAGGTGTACAAGACCGGCGAGCGGTGCATTGTACGTGGCGACGGCGAGCCGAAAAGGTTGACGCAGGCGGCCATCCGCGCTTTCCACCGGAGGGACTACGAGACCGCCCTCGCGCTTTACGACCAGGTTCTCCTTCGGAACCCCGAGAACGCCTACGTTCTGAACCTCAAGGCGTACAGCCTGTTCAAGACCGAACGAATTCCGGATGCGATCAAGGTCCAGAAGGAGAGCACCCGAGTCGACCCGGCATACGCGTGGGGTTTTTTCGACCTGGCGCGGTTTCAATGCGCCGCGCGGGACTTCGGAGCGGCGCGCCAGTCCATGCAGCGCGCCCTGGAGCTGCGGTCGGACCTGCGCGCGATCATGGAGGGGGATGGGGAATTTCGTCGACTCTGTGCGCCGATTCTGAGGTAGCGATGGGACGCGTCTGGCCGTTCGAAAGGGGGAGACCGTGAACGCCATTTTTGCCGCCTGTAGGCGCCACGCGAGGAAGGCGATCCTTGTCCTCGCGGCCGGATTGGCTTCGATCGGCTGTGTGTCCATCGCCAAAGTGGACAGCGTCGTCGCGGGGAATCATCTTGCGACCGCGTCGGAGCTCGCCGGATTGAAGGTCACGCGGGGCGGCGAAACCCTCACAACGGCTCCCGGGATGGTGCTCAAGAAGGGCGATCACATCGTGACCGATGGAACGACCGAGGCGGTAATCCTGTTCGGCGATACCTATGCGCTCACGCTCGGGCCGGATACGGACATGTCGATCTTGAACCCCTCGATCTTCCTGAACTTCGGGAAAGCCGTGGTCGAGAAGCTCCGGGAAACGGCGGAGGCTCTGCGGGACAAATTTCGGGTCGAAACCGAGTACGTGAGGGCCGGCGTCCAAGGCACGGAGTTCGCGATCTCGGTCGACCGGAACCACGTCGTCGAGCTGACGGTTCTCCGCGGAGCCGTCGTGCTCGAGTCGAAGACGTCGAGCTGGGCGCCCCAGACTTTCGAAGCGAACGACGCTGCGGTCGTCCGGGCTCAAGCGCCGCCTTCGCGGGGCAAACGGCTGCGGCCGCAGGACCTCGACGCCGTGTTCGCATGGGCTCGTCGCGTCGAGACGCTGGCCTTTCCGGGTCAGGTTCCAGCCGTCGTCGGGCAAACCCTCGAGCAAGCCCGGAAGCTCCTGAGCGGCGCGGGCCTCCACGTCGGAAGCGTCCGGCGCGTTGCCGGCAAGCCCGAAGGGACCGTGCTCGCACAGAGACCCGAGGCCGGCAGAAGCGTGCACCTCGGGAGTGCGGTTGACCTCGACGTGGCCGGTACGGTTACCGTCCCGGATTTGCGTGGGATGACGGCAGTCGAAGCCGGGATCGCCTTGAGTCTGGCGAACCTCAACGCCGGCGCGACGTCGGAGGAGCCGAGCGCGGAAGCGAAACCCGGGAGAGTCCTCCGACAGTCGCCGCCGGCGGGTACTCGGGTGTCTCCTGGAAGCACCGTGACCTTCGTCGTCGCCGCCGCGCAACCCACAGGGCCTTCGGAGACCGCTCCACCCCCCGGCACCCGCGTGAATCAATGCACCGTTCCGGACATTCGCAATGCGAAAGTGGACGATGCTCGGGCGCTTCTGAAAGCCGCCGGATTGCGGCTTGGCAACATCTCTCAGCGAATCGAGGGGCCTTCTCAGCAGGATCCTGCGCCCGGAACGCGAGTGGCTTGCGGCTCTGCCGTGGACTTCACTCCGTAAGCAGGCGAACTATCGGCGAGGATCGAGGGCGTCTTCGTGCCCTCGGGCCGCTGCGTGCCTGCTTCCCTTTGGGCGAAGAAGGGACACTTCCCCTCATTCAATCGCAAGATAACCGCCATCCGGGCGCCAAAAACTTTCGCAATCTGCGAGCGTTTCACGGCGCATCGAGTCTTGCGGGTTCGCTCGCTAAGCCGTTATAAGCTGCCAGCAGAAAAACGGGGGCCACATGGGCAGTCCCGCCGCCACCTACGTTCGAGGCCTGCATCAGAAGTTCGATTTCTATGCGGCGTGGCCGCCGAATCAGGCGCGCCGGCTCGGCGACATCGGACGAATGGCGGACGGCCAGTTTCAGCGCGTCACTTCGCTGGATCTTCTCGGCATCACGTTTGCGGAGCGCCAGGGGCCGACGGGGAGCGACCTTTCGCACACCTCCGGCTCGAGCGTGTCGATCAAGCTCAAGGCTCAGGGCGAGACTCTTCCGGGCACGTCGATTCCCAACGCCAAGGCGGGGGCGCTCGTGGAGTTCAGCTCGGAAGGCGCGTTCGTCTTCCAGGCGGCCTCTCCCGCCGTGCGCGAGGTCGAGGACCAGGTTCGCCTCGCCGACGAGATCCTGCGGCTCTTTCGCAAGTTCGAGAACGGCAAGCGTGTGTGGAACGAAGACTGGTGCGTCGTGACGGAGCTCATGACGACGAGCAAGGTGACCGTCCTCGTCTCCAGCTCCGGATCCGCGAAGGTCGAGCTATCGGCGGACGGCATTCCGGCCGGTCAGGCGCCGCTCGCGACGCTAGGGGGAACGCTGAGCGTCGTCACTCAACATGGAGAGGTCACGTCGGTCCTGGCCGAAGCGAATCTGACGCCGCTGTTCCGAGTCTCGCGAGTGAAACGCAGCCTCGTCGAGGAGCTCTTCGGCGGCGACACGTCGGCCGAGGTGCGGCAGCGCGGCTTGCCCAGAGCTCAACCATCGGCGGTCCGGCGCGTTTTGGAGCCGGTGCCGTTGAACGACGCTCTGGGGGCCGGCGCAAAGAAGGCCAGGTCGCCGAAGAAGGCTAAGGCGTCGAAGAAGGCTAAAGCACCGACGAAGGCCAAGGCCCCGAAGAAGCCTCGGAAGCCGGTATCGAGAAAACGCGGAAAGACGAGTCCGAAGCCTCGATCCACCAGGACGACGAGAGGCCGTACCCGCACGCGCGCCAAGGCGCCCAAGAGAAAGTCCCGCTCCCGGCGGCGCTGAGGTCGCCGGGACCGACGATCCGTCGGCCCGGTGAAGATTTATCGGCCACCGTGCGCGCGAATCGTGATTGTTAGAAGGGGGAGTGCGCGTGCGGTCTGATGTCCGCCGAAACAGTTCCGGAGTCGAGAAGGAGCAGGCAAATGGCTAAACCGGGCAAGCAGTGGACGGTGATGGTGTATCTGGCCGGAGACAACAACCTCGACGCGGCCGCGCTGGCCGATCTGACCGAGATGAAGAAGGTGGGCTCGACGGCCGAAGTGGACGTCGTGGCCGAGCTCGACCGGCAGGGGGGCGGAGTCGGCACGAAGCGCTACCACCTCCAGAAGGGGACTCCTTTGGACAAAGACGCCACGGAGGATCTCGGAGAAACGGACACGGGCGACCCGGCCGTGCTCAAGAGCTTCATCGAATGGGGCATGAAGAACTATCCGGCGGAGAAGTACATGGTGGTTCTGTGGAACCACGGGGCGGGCTGGGACGACACGGACATCTACCGAACCGCCCGCAGTGGGATGGGCCTGGGGATCCGGCGCCGCGATCAGGTCGTGACGAAGGGGGAGAACGGAGGGGAGATCTCGATGCGGAGAGTCCGCACGGTCGCCGACAAGCCTCTGCGCCGCGCCCTCTTCAAGACGACGATCGAGGCTGCGATCCGGCCGGGGCCGGAGCCGCGGGCGATCGCCTTCGACGACACGTCGAAGGACTTTCTCGACAACATCGAGACGAAGAAGGTCTTCTCCGCCGTCACGAAGAAGCTCGGCCGACCCATCGACGTTCTCGGAATGGATGCCTGCCTGATGAGCATGGCCGAGGTGGCCTATCAGCTTCGCGACACCGTGCGGGTGACCGTGGGCTCCGAAGAGGTGGAGCCGGGAGACGGCTGGCCCTACGACAAGATCCTGAAAGAGCTGGCGGCGAAGCCCGAGATGACGGCGGAAGAGCTGGGGGTCGTGATCGTCAAGAAGTACCTGGCTTCCTACGACGCCGAGTCGAACGTGACGCAGGCCGCGTGCGACCTGAGCCAATGCGACCGCCTGGCCGGCGCGCTGGATCGTCTGGCAGGGGCGCTGATGCCGGGGTTCTCGGATCCGGCGACCAGGGCTGCGATTTTCGAGTCCCGGGACCAGGTCCAGAGCTACGAGGTCGAGGATTACATCGACCTCTACAACTTTTGCGATCTGCTCCAGCAGAAGGTCGGCAGCGGCGCCGTTCAAAAGGCCGCGAAGGACGTCATGGATGCCGTTCGCGCGCCGGGCTACGTTCTGGACTCCGGCTACAAGGGGTCCTCGATGCAGCATTCGTACGGCGTGTCGGTGTACTTCCCGAGGAAGGAAATCTCTCCGCTCTACGCCACGCTCGACCTCACCAAGGAGATCGCCTGGGAAGGGCTCCTCAAGAGATATTCGGAGGAGAAGCGTCAGCCGGATCGCGGCGCGGCTCCGCGTCCCCGCGGCCCGCGCTCCCCGCGGGCGGTGGCGCCGGCGTAGCGTCTCGCCCTAGGGCTGAACCAATCCCGGGATGAACTTGCGCAGGATGCGCAGGGCGACCTTGCTGAGGGTCGGATAGAGCCCGTCCATCAGGCTCCAGCCGATCAGGTACGCGATGTTCCCCGGGATGAAGAAGAACGCGCCGTGCTCCCACGTCCCGAGGATGAGGCGCTCGGCGACCTTCACGACGAAGCTGAAGATCGCGAAAAGGAGAAATTGCTCGAGCCACGGCCGTCGCCAGGCCCCCGCATAGAGAAAGCCCAGGCAAAGCCCGATCCACACGAACGTGTGAAAGAAGTCGTTCAGCCACGGGAGAAAGCTCATGACCCCGAGGCGGTAGAGAGCATAGTTCGCGATGAACGTGCCAATACCCCAGCCCCAGAAGAGGACCCAGTAGGTCTTCCGGAATTCCGGTTCGACGTGGTCGTGCGCGTACCGCATGATCACGAACAACGCGGCGTAGACGAGGAGAACCAGCGCGTACTTTCCGAGATCGTTTCCGGCGCCGAGCCACGGATCCGTCATCGTTTTCTCCTACGAATACAGGTCGCGTAGACCCGAACGCACGAATTCCGGAAGCACCGTCTGCGCTTCGATGCGATTCAGAAAATCCTCGTCGTCGACGACGGTTAAGGGATCCAGTGTCAGCGGCTCGGCGATCTGCGAGAACGGCACGGCGGCCCGCGTCGGTTCCAGGGACGGCCCGCTCGGCCGGCGACGCCCGGGCAGTGGAAGCCTCGGACGGAGATCGATGCCGGTATCCGCGAGCTCGTCGAGCGCGAGGAACCAGGTCGGAGGACCGCCGCGAAGGGCGGCCCGCGTCGGTCCCGAGCGGCCGCGCTCGAGGTCTTTCGCGAGCTTGGGGAGCCGATGCAGCGCGTCCGTCAGGGTTTTGCGCGCTTTCGAGAGCGAGATGGCGCCGACGACCGGGTCGGTGTTTGCCTGCGCGAGGTTGAGCGTCCGCGCTTTTCCGCCGACACGGACCGACTCCCCGCTGATTCCCAAGCTCTTCATCAGGGTGCCGTGGCCGAACCGGGGTATTCCGTTGATGACGACGAGGCGGATCGAGGACTCGCTGGCTTTCAGCAGAGCCTTGTAGGGGTCTCCCGATTCTCCGTCCAGGACCAGGATGTCGGCGCGTTTGTTCGCTTCGATGGACCCGAGCACCTTCTGCCACCCCAGGACCGCAGCCGCCTCGCGCGTCGCCATCGCAGCGATGTCCCGCTCGGTGAAGACGTTTCCGGCGTCGACGCTGGCCAGCCACGCCACCTTGAGCTCTCCGAGGAGATTCTTGCTGCCCGTCGGCGACCAGTCGGACCCGAGGGCGATGCGCACGCCGTGGGAGCGCGCCGACCGGACGTCGGCGGTGGCCCCGTAGAGCAGCAGGTTGCTCAGGGGCGACCAGACCATGGAACCCTTGCGTGCGCCGAGGACCTCGAAGTCGTCCGGCTTCAGGGCGGCGCAGTGAATGCCGGACAGCGCCGGCGTGATCGCCCAGTCGGCGCCTGCGATCTCGAGCGCCCGGAAGTGCTGGCGCGCGGCGTCGTCGGTCCCCTCGGAGAGGTGCAGCAGAAAACAGGTCTGGCGCATCAACCGGGCCAGGAAGCGCTTCGCGTCGGTCGCCTCGATGTCCGCGATCTTCGCAGCGGCTTCGGGAAGCTCGGGATCGTCGGTCGCCTCGACGTTGCGCACGATGCCGCGGTAGTACCGGCGCCCTCCGTGATTGCTGAAGAGCTCGATGCCCTGGCTCGTCGTGACGCCGGCGAGCAGGCACTTGCACTCGACGTACCGGATCACGGCGGGGAGGAGGTCGGCCGTCTGGCCGAGCACTTTCATCGGCCCGTGACCAGCTTTCCGTAGTCCGGGATTCGCCCCCACTGGTCGCGGTTGGTGAACTTCTTCGGGACGGCCCAGAGTCGGAGCACGTTGTAGCTCAGATGATTGTGCAGCTCGATCAAGCCCGGGTACATCGTGCCTTCGGTCGCGACCACTCGCGCGGACTCGAATCCCGGCGGCGCCGGGGCATCGGCCTCCTGGACCGCTCGGATCACGCCCTTCTCGATGTAGACGCGTCCCCGAGGAAGGACCTGGAACTGGTCGTCCATCGTGACGACGCGGCCCGAGAGCACCAGCATCGGACCCTCGAGAAGGTCGACCGGAATCACGGGAGGCATGGCGGCGGCCCTAGGCGATGCTCATGGTCGAAAAGCTTTCGGCACCGTCACCGTGATCGTGATGCGTTTGGCCTCCTCGGTGGTTCCCGTGCGCTTGGCGAAGTTCGGGGCTCCGCACATCCAGGGCGGCGAGCCGGCAGGCAGATCGGCTTCCGCAATGTCGGCGAGATCGCCGGGTTGAATCGTTTCGCCGTACAGGACCAGGGAACGCGGCGTATCGGGATGCTTTACGAACGGCTTCAAGGTCTGCAGGCCCGTGTTCCAGTTGGCCAGCATGGCCTTGATGGCCGCGGCGTACTTCGCCTTGTCTCCCTTCGACGAGCTCTCCGGCTGGGTGGGATGCGTGATCTTCGCGTAGCCGACGTTGGCGGCGGCGCCGGTCGGCGTCGCCTTCCAGGCCTGCCAGGCGCCGTCGGCCAGCATGCCGAGCGCGACCACCGCCTCCACCTTCGTCCCCGGGATCAGCGCGTCGAGCCAGCGGTTCCGATACTGGATGATGGCGGGATCGTTCTGGTGCTTCGTCCCTCCGCCCTGCCCGTACACGCTGTACAGGAAGGTGTTCACCATGACGTAGCTCCGGTCGATGCCGAGCTTCGCCAGGAATCCCTGGATGCGGTGTCCGGCCTCTCCGACCAGGATGCGGCGCACGACGATCTCGTGTTGCGCGGGATCCTGTCCGATCACCAGGATTCGCGCGCTGCCGTCGAGCCGGCCGCGGTGAAAGACGGGACCCCACTCCGTGCGGAAGTCCTTCGTCGGGTAGATCGTCGCGTCGGGGTAGTCGTCGCAGAGCGTTCCGAACAGTTCCGTGTAACCGGTATCGTGCTGATGGGGCATCGATTCCTCCGTTAGGGTTTCGGCCGTCGCGTGCGGCGCCGGGCGGCGGGTCGCGGGGGGCGAGCCGAGGTTGCCGCGGCGGCGAACGCCTTGTCCACCGCTGTCGCGCGCCGGGCTTTCGGAACGCCGAGGACGTCGACCAGGGATCCGTCCGGGGAAAGGATCGCGGCGCCTCGAGAGGCCGCATTCTTCTTCCAGGCCGCGAGGGTTTCTTCGCTGGGGCAGGCCGCGTCGCCGCGGGGAACGACCCGTCGCCCGAGCGGGTTGTCCGCCGCGACGGTCTCGGCAACGCGCCGGATCTTTTCGCCTTCGGCTCCCTTGGCGAGCACGCAGAGAGTGGCCGGCTTCGAGAGAGTCACGGCCGTCCTCGTCGATGCGGCCCGTCGCGTCTCCGACGATGGCGCCGACGGTGCGATACGCGCGCACCACGCATAGATGAGACCGACTCGGTTTCGGAAGACCGTGTCGTCGGTCTCCCGGATCGCGTCGCCGGTCGCCTTGAAGTTGCCCGAGCTGCAGTGGAGGACCGCCTCGACCCCCGCCGGCCCACCCCGCACGACCAGGCCGATGTGGCCCGGCGTGCTCTTTCCGTCGGGGCGTCGCCGCGCCGGAAAGACCACGACGCAGCCGGCAACCGGATCGGCGATCTGCTGGAAGAGCCCCACCTCCAGATGGACCGCATCGTTCCAGATGTTGTCCGTGCCGTACCACTGGTTTCCCGGCTCGACGGGTTTCCCCGGAGGGACGAGGTAGGGATAGGAGCCCTGCTTGTCGATACCCAGCGCCCAGCAGACGAATGCACTGCAATCGCACGTATGGGCGCCGTCCGCACACGTATTCCGCGCCGCATGGACGGCGCCTCCGCCGAGTCTGTATTCGATCCCGAGACCTTTCTGACTCTCCGTGCGCTGGAGGAGCTCTTCCAGGCTCGACGGAGCGTCGGCGACGGCGGTCACTGCCGGGACGTCCCCCGGCGCGCTGCGGACGACGACCGGACGCGGGCGGTCGCGCCGCCGGCCGTTCCGCCTCGCCGTTGCGTGAGCTCTCGTCAAAGCGTTCTCAACACGCCAGTTAAGGATGCGTTCTCCCCGGGGCGTCGGATCTTCATACGTTCAACGGATCTCGAGTGGCGTGGATACAGTTCTCGTCAATGTAGCAATCGCGGTACGGGTCGCTCCGGGCAGTGAAATGTGACCCCGAAAAGCCGGGAGCCTCACGCCTCGTCGAGCGGGATCTCCTCGGGCCGCTTTCCCCGATTGACGGGATCGCGGCGAGCATGCCGTTTGGGATCGAAAGGCTGAGCGGCGTAACAGATCGGGCACTTCAGGCGGCCGTCCTTGGGTATCGGCGCAAATCGCACCGATTCGCACTCGACGCACTTCCAGCGCGCGAAGCGCCGTTCCTCGGAGGGCTCGTCCATCCTGATGCGAGATCCTATCCCTCGGACAGGGCCTCAGGGATGCGTCACCAGATGCCCGGAAAGAACCGGTACCTCACCTGCTCCATGTAAGCGTCGTAGCCCGGGAGCCTCTCCCGGAGGAGGCGCTCCTCGAGGACGGCTCGCCGCGCGACGATCCCGATGAGGACGAGTCCTCCCAGCACTCCGTACCAGGAACCCAGCAGCAGCGCCGTGCCGACCGCGAAGAGGGCGAAGCCGACGTACATGGGATGGCGCAGGAAGCGGTACGGACCGCTGCGAACGACATGGTGCGCCCGTTCGGTCTGGATCCGGACGGCGGGGGACAGGAACGCGTTCTCGCGAAACGTGAGGAAGAAGATCCCGAACGACGCGATCAACAGAAACGCGCCGGCCGCCTCGAGCCACGACGGCACCGCGGACCATCGGAATCGCTCGTCGAGTCCCATCGCGACCAGCCAGGCGAAGAAGGCGACGGCGGCGATCGAGAGAAGGATCTTGTCCCACTTCTCCTGGTCGGCCCGTCCGATGCCGGTCATCCGCTCGGCGAGAAGCTCCGGATCGTGCCGGAGCAGCCACGCGCTCAAGGCAATTGTGAATCCGAACATCAATACGAGGAATGCCCAGGCACCTGGCCAGCGAAGTGTTCCGGCGGGAATAAAGAGGAGGAAACTGAACACCAGAGCCATGACCATGATTTGCAGAGCAAGTTGACTGCGGCGAACCGGTCCCGTCGGGCTGGTCATTTACGCCGAATCCACGCGCTAATTTTACGAGCGGAGGGCGGCATATGGATTGCAGCCCATCGGCGTCTGCGTTCAAATTCGGTTCCAAAGGAGTGACCCATGAAGACCAAGGTGAAACCGATCCCCGCCGGCTACGAGGCTCCGACGCCGTATCTCATCGTCCGCGACGGCGCCAAGGCCATCGACTTCTACGCGAAGGCCTTCGGAGCGAAAGAAGTCATGCGCATGCCCGGACCCGACGGGAAGATCGGCCATGCCGATCTCGCGATCGGAAAGGGACACATCATGCTCGCCGACGAATCGCCGGAGATGGGCCATCGCGGCCCCGCGTCTTTCGGCGGCACGCCGGTCACCATCGTTCTCTACGTCAAGAAGGTCGACGACGTCGTCAAGGCCGCCGTCGACGCCGGAGCAAAGCTGACGCGTGCGGTCGCGGACGAGTTCTACGGCGATCGCATGGGCACCGTGACGGATCCCTTCGGACACATCTGGCACGTCATGACGCACGTCGAGGACGTGTCGATGGAAGACATGGAGAAGCGCGCCGCGGAGAAGGCGGTCGCACCGGCGTAAGCGCGATCGGATAGGGCGAGGCCGCGCGGTCCCCGGAAATCGGCCGCGCGGCGCCCGCCCGAATCTGCGAGATCGACCCCTCGTTCCGGCCTCTACCGCGGCTGCGGAACGATCCGGATATACGGCTTGGGCGCCTTCCAGCCGGCCGGGTACTGCTTCTTCGCGTCTTCGTCGGAGACCGAGCCGGCGATGATGACGTCCTCGCCGCTGCTTCCAGTTCACCGGCGTCGCGACCTTGTGCTTCGCGGTCAGCTGCAGCGAATCGATCACGCGCAGGACTTCGTCGAAGTTGCGGCCGGTCGTCATCGGGTAGACGAGGATCAGCTTGATCTTCTTGTCGGGGCCGACGACGAAGACGTTGCGGACGGTCTGGTTGTCGGCCGCGGTGCGGCCCTGCGACGTGGGCCCGAGCTCGGCGGGAAGCATTCCCCAGGCCTTCGCGACCTTCAGCTCCGGGTCGCCGATCATCGGATAGTTCGGCGCGTAGCCCTGCGTCTCCTTGATGTCGTCCGACCACTTGGAGTGGGAGTCCACCGGGTCGACGCTCAGCCCGATGACCTTGACGTTGCGCTTGTCGAACTCGGGCTTGAGCCTGGCCATGTAGCCGAGCTCCGTCGTGCAGACGGGCGTGAAGTCCTTGGGATGGGAGAAGAGCGACGCCCCAGGAATTGCCGAGCCAGTCGTGAAACCGGATCGAGCCGGACGTGGTCTCGGCCTCGAAATCCGGTGCGGTGTCGCCGATTCTCAAACTCATGGTGACCTCCTTGCGTCAGCCGTGGACGGATGATTTCCCTACCGAACCGCGAGAATCAATCCCCCGGTGAGTCAGGTTACGGCTGGACCACCTCGGCGTACTTGCGGCGACGGGTGCGGCGGGGGTGGAATGGGTCGGGGTCCGAGGGGTCGGGCCGTTCCTCGATCAATTCCGCCGCGGGCACCGTCTGGAACGACACGACCAGCCAGTCCCGGCTGCCGACCACTCCCTGGTGCCAGGTCTCGGGCGGGATCGAGATCCAACGGCTTTCGAGCGGGCCGCGGCGGTCGCTGACTAAGAAGTGCGATCTCCACCGTTCACCGTCGTGGACCTGGAAGTCGCCGTCGCCGCTCCAGGACACCATGCGCTGCCGGCTGTTGGGATGGCGTTCGGCGCCGGTGGTCACGCCTTTGCGGAGGACGAACACCCAGCTCGACTTGATCTCCGGCTCGAGCGCGGGGCCGTAGAAGGAAAGCGGCACCGACTCCCAGGCTTCGATCTCGCGCGGTCCGCGGGCGAGGGTTGAGAGGACGCGCTCGCCGATCTCCGTCAGCCTCGCCGCCGCTTCGGGCCGCGCGACGGCGGCGTCGAGCGACTCCAGGATCTTCCGTTCGGCGGGCGACCAGGGTTCCGACATGAGGAGATCGTAGTCCTTCCCGGGCGTAGACTGCCTCCGATGACCGCCTGTCGCGAGGGTCTCTTCGCCGCGATTCTCGCGGCGGGACTCGCGTACCATCCGCTCGGGATGGCCGTGTCGCCCGAGCCGACCAAACGCCCTCCTCTCAAGGGCAACTGGGGAGGCGAGGGCGCGGGTATCGAGGTTTCCGACGAAGGCGCCCGGCTCTTCTTCGACTGCGCGAAGGGCTCGATCGATGTCCCGATCACGCCGGACGAGGACGGGCGTTTCGAAGTGACGGGCCGATACGTCAGGGAAGGGCCGGGACCGACGCGGCCGGAACAGACACAGGGCGTGGGAGCGCGCTATCTCGGGCAGCTCGAGGGAAACACGCTGACTCTGTCCATCCGGCTGACCCTGTCGCGCGACGTGCTGGGGCCCTTTACGCTGACCCGAAACCGGATGCCTCGCGTCCGCGAGTGCGGCTGACCCGAAAGAAAAGGCCCGGCGCTGGGAAGCGCCGGGCCGTGACACAAGCGAAACCGGGACCTAGTGCCCCTGATCGTGCGGGACCGTGACCTGCACCTGCGCGGTGCTCTGGTTTCCGGAGACATCGGTGCACGTGATCGTGATCGTGTAGATGCGTCCGTTTCCATTGCCGTTGCGGTCGGCACGCAGCTTGACGTGGTGCGCGTCGACGACCTGGAAGTCCGCCGGTGTGCCCTCGTTGCTCGTCACCGATAGCACGCAGCCTACGGGGCCTCCGCACGCGTCGGAGCTCGTGTAGTTGATTGTGACATCCCGCATCTTGTGATTCGGTGGCCACAGAACGTTGGGGTTCGCGGATACGCCGGTGATGACCGGAGGTTTCGTGTCGCCGCCGGCGTCGGTGTCGTCGAAAAAGCCGGAGATCGTGGCCGAGTAGCTGGAGCAGGTGCTCGCCGGAGTATTGACCGCGTTGACGACGACCACGAAGTTGTGCCCGTTCGGGACATTGAAGGAATAGGAGCCCGTCGTTCCGTTGACCGGGCTGCCTCCGATGTCTCCGAGATAGTTGGTGCACTCCTGGGTTCCCGGAGTGGGGATGTAGTTGTCCAGGTATGCCACCGAGAAGATCTGGTTGGTAGCCGCGGGCTCCGAGCAATTGGGCGTCAGTGCGACCGTCATGCACGCCGGAGCTCCGCCGTTGTTGGAGAAGGTGTACTGATCGAAGAGGCGAGTCGTCCCCGGGCTACCGGCAAAGACGCCCGGACAGCCCTTGGGAACGGCGCAACCGCTCGGGTTGCCGTCGCGGCCCATCCGACCATCCTGCGTCGCGTCGCCGGCCGCCAGGTTTCCGGTCACCGTGACCGGAGCGCCTCCGGAGCAGGTCGGGAGCGTGAAGTGGAGGACATGCGGGTCCTGCTTGGCGGAGGTGACGGCGAGGTCGAAGATGATCGGCGTTCCGCAGACGAAGTCCGGAGCCGTCGCGAATGCAAAGGGCGTGACGTTGTTGCCGCTCGTATTGACGAGGAGGTCCGGATAGGCCGACAGGGCCTGGGTGACCGTCACTCCCGGAGTCGTCGTGGACAGCACCGCCGAGATGTTGGAGTCCGCGATGCAGCCGTCGTTGGAGATTCCGATCGTCAGCTTGATGCACTCGTTGCGGTTGATGATGCCGTTCCCGTTTCCGCCGCTGTCGTCGATCGTGACCGGACCCAGGTTGAGCTTGGCGTCTCCGGTCAGGCAGAAATCCGCGGTCGCAGTGCCGCCGTTGGTCACGCTCACGTTCTTTGGCGCGGCTGGGTCACAGTTGCGGAAGGGATCCGAGGCGGCGACGGTGTAGCCGCCTGGCGGCACGTTGATCGTGTAGCGTCCGTCCGCCCCGGTGGCGGCGGAGTGGCCGTCCGAAGCGGTCACGACAGCGCCCACGATCGGGAGTCCGGTGAGGCAGTCGGTGACTTTCCCGGTGATCTTTCCCTTCGCCGGAGACGTGCAGGTATCGAATTTGAACTTGCCGACGCGCGTGTGCCAGTTGAACTGCGTCAGGCCGGCCGGGTAGTACTCGTTGACGTAGTAGAACGTGCACTCGTCGACGGGGTCGACCGAGAGCGATGAGTAGTCGCCCCAGCGGTTGCCGCTGGCCTGCTGGCTTCCGAAGCCGTTGAAGATCGTGGCCTCGCCTTCGGAGAGGCCGCCGACCTGGTTGAAGGCGCGGGCCGCGAAGGCGACGGAGGGGAAGACCGACGTGCTGGACGTGCTGTAGCCGATGACGAGGTTGCCGACGTTGTCCGTCGCCACGCTCCCCATCCAGCGGTTCAGACCGTTCGCGCCGTCCGGAGGATCCGGAGCAAACGTGGCCTGGTCGTAGACCGCGAAGGGGCCTCCCGGAGTCGAGCGCTGCAGCTCGTAGTAGCGCGGCGCCGCGGTGTATCCGCTGGGCGTCGGGAAGACGCCGGTGAACGGGAGTGCGTTGACGGTTTGGACGGCCACGATCGACTCGACACCGTTGCGATTCCGGTACTGGAGCCGGTACATGAGACGGTCGCCGATCGAGTCGAGGTTGTCCGCGGCCAGAGAAGGCGGAGGCTGCTCGATGTCGGCGCGGCCCTGGGGATTCACCGGGTTGAACGCCGCGACGGGAAGCGGGCTCTCCGGCCGTTCCATGAATGTCGAGAGACCGGGATTGGCGAAGTCGACGTGGAAGTCGAAGAGCCTCAGGGCGTCGCCCGCGGCGTCACCGAAGATCGCCGAGGTGTAGATCGCGAAGATGTTCGGAGTTCCCGGCGGCGGCAACAGGAGGCCGTCGAAGTCGAGCGGCAGCATACCGGAAGAGCCGTTGCTCACGCTCGGAGGCGTGCTGAAGTAGATCAGGCTCGCCGTCGGATCGCCGACGAGGATCTTCGGGCGCTCGAACGCGATCGCACCATGGCCGTTGAAGAATCCGCCGAGGAAGAACTGGCGGGTCGCGAGGTAGTACGCATCCGGCCAGGTCGAGAGCTTCGGATAGTCCGGGAAGTTGTTGGACGGCAGCACGAAGTCGTAGAGGTAGTACGAGCCGGCCGGATCGCCGTTGATCGACTCGGCGATGCACTGGTGGTACGGAGGCACGTTCAGCGCGATGAACGCGAACTGGCTGACCTGCCAGCGGTCCGCCAGCTTGTCGTAGAGAACGATCGGATCGCCGGCGTCGCCGGCGGCGCAGATTCCGCCGACCGACGCGAACAGGCTGCTCTGCCGGAACGGAGGCGTCAGCGGAGTGCCGTTCTTGTCGTACACGCGGACGCGGTTGTTGACGACCTCGACGTAGTGATTCGGACCGGCCATGCCGTTGGAGTCGGAGGGATTGACGAGGCCGGTTCCGTTGTCGGTGTCCGCGAGCCCCTCAAAAGAGGTCGTCGAGGGCAGCGCCGCGAGCGCTTTCGTCGAGAGTCCGGAACGAGACAACGCCCCGTCCTGGATACGGACGCCCGGACCCATCGCGAGGGGGCGATCGATCTCGTCGTTGAGCTCGTTGATTTCCTCGGCCTCGCCGCCGGATGCGGCAGGCGGAAGGCTGCGGGCCGCGGGCGATCGTCCGAAGGCCACGGCGTAGCCGACGATGGGCCCCGACTGCTCGGAGGCCGGCGACGTCGTGGCTTCCGGCCGCACCACGGCTCTCGGGGCAACCTCGGCGTTGTTGTCGGACTTCGGACGCGCTGCCATCGCCGTGCCTTCGCCGCGGGACGGGCTTCGGGCCTTGTCCTTCGCCTGTGAGACGGGAGCGCGCGTCGTACAGGCGAATGCCGCGAAAACGAACAACAGCAGACAGGGGACGATCCGGGGACGGTGACCAGAAAGGAAACCGGTGTGCATGGAAACCTCCGTTAGAAAAACAAGAAAAGAAGAAGAAACGACGGACAGACAGACGGGGAGTGCGGGGGCGGGCGAGACCTTGGCTGTGGAGAGGTTCGGAGCACGCGACCTCGGTCAACCGTAAAGCCCCACCTGGGGACGATCCGAGTACGAACCTAGTCCCACCCTACGATGGTCGCAAGAGCCGTTGAGGGTTCTTTTATCTTTGGGTAAAAGCCTCACTGGTGAGCGGCGGCACAACACTGGCCGCTTCCGGGCGGCTTTGCCGCGGTGGTCTATCCTGACCGCATGCACGTTGCCGCCAGCCGGCTCGAGTCCGTCCCCGGCGACGGCTCGCGCGTCCGTCTGGTGGCCGCCGTCTCCTACGCGGCCGTCTCGGTTCCGTCCGAGGAGTACTGGTTCGAGCTCCCCGCCGGACTGGCCGAGGAGGCGTCGCGAAACGGGAATCCCTGGCTTGCCGCACTCCTGCCCC
The DNA here is from genome assembly GCA_963733815.1 of uncultured Acidobacteriota bacterium. Classification (GTDB taxonomy): domain Bacteria; phylum Acidobacteriota; class Thermoanaerobaculia; order UBA5066; family Gp7-AA6; genus DAHUXD01. The sequence goes on from CAVTEG010000009.1 coordinate 1,081,166, forward strand.
TCGCGTCCGCTCTTGGGGAGCCTCTCGAATGGGACCAGCCGGTCGATCGGCCGCTCGTGGACGGCGCCTACGAAGTGCTTCGAATCTGGCGCACGTGGTACGGCCACACGAACCTCGTGCCTCTGCGCGGCCCGGTCGCGGAGAAGCCACCCGCGCCGGCGCCCCGCCGGACCTGCGCCTTTCTGTCGGGGGGTGTGGACTCCTTCTTCACCGCCCTCGATCACGGGGATGGAAGCGGCCTGGAAGAGAGGGGTCGGATCGACGAGTTTCTCTTCGTGGGCGGTTTCGATCTCCGGCTCGCCGCGGCCGTGGGAACCGCGCGGGCGCTCGCCGTGGTCGGTGAGATCGCCTCTTCCCTCGGGCGCCCTCTCGTCTACGTCCGTTCCAATCTGCGCGAGCCGGGGACTCGGTGGGACCGGAGCGTCGACTGGGGGTATGTCGGCCATGGTGCCGCACTCGTGTCGATTCCGCTCGCCCTCGGAGACCGCTACGACCGGGTGCTGATACCGGCGTCGAACTTCCACGCGAAGTCGGTCCCCTGGGGCAGCACGCCGTTGACCGACAGCCTCCTCTCGTCCTGGACGCTGCGAGTCCGCGACGACGGAGCCGCCTCCGACCGGCCCGACAAGGTCCGCGCCATCGCGGGCTCCGAGCTCGCCCGGCGCCATCTGCGGGTGTGCTTCAAGTCGACCGACGGGGCCAACTGCGGGCGCTGCAAGAAATGTCTCCTGACGATGCTGATGCTCGACACGTTCGCGGGCCTCTCCACCTGTCCGACTTTCCCGCGCGTCCTCGACCACGGCGCGGTTCGCGCGCTGGACGTCGACAAGCCGTGGGAGATCCGTCACCTGAAGAACCTCCGCGGCCGTGCCGTCGCGGCGGGGCGAAGCGACATCGTGGGGACGGTGGACGCGATGCTCGGGTGGCGAGGCTTGCTTCGCAGAACCGCGTGGCGCACGGGCCGGGCGCTGTTCGGCCGGCAAGCCTTTCTCCGCCGGGCCGTGCGGCGCGTGTTTCGGAGCGCCGGGGCGCTCGTGCCGGGGCGAGGGTCCAGCGATTCGTGACTCGCGCGCATACGATCACCGCCGAGCTCGCGACCTGGCGGGCCCGTCTCCAGGCCGCGGCCACGGACGAGGCCTTCGAGGTCGTCTGGGACGGCGCGTGGGGCTGGGCGAGCGATCCCGGGGTCGCGGCGGTTCTCGACGCTCTTCTCGACGCCGACGGCGGCGCATGGACCGGCTCGCTCGCGCCGTTTCAAAGGCGCCTGCTGGCGATCCGCGAGGAGCGCGAAGCCGTGCACCTGATCGGGCGCGGATCGTGTTCCGGCGTCGCCGCCGGGGAGCGCGTCGGGAGCGTCTTCGGCCGGCGGACCTACGACCGGGTCGCCGAAGTGCTGCGTCTGGCCGACTTCGCTTCCTGCCGCCGATTCGTGATGGTGGGCTGCGGACCCTTCCCGGCCGCAGCACTGCTGGTGCGCGACGCGACCGCGGTCCCGGAAATCGTGGCGCTCGACGTGGACGAATCGGCAGCCGCCACGGCCCGACGCGTCGTCGAGGCTATGGGGGAGCAGAGGATTTGGGTTTCCTGCGCGGACGGCGCCGCATACGACTACGCGGGCGCCCAGATCGTCTATCTCGCCAACCAGGTGTCCGGGAAGGACCGCGTCCTCGGCCGCATCGAGGAGACCTCGGCGAACGCCGTCGTCGTGGTTCGAGAGCCGTACGGGATCGGACGCCTCTTCGCGGAGGAAGTCGGCGGGCGCCTGCCGGCTCCGTTTCGAGTGGCGGCCGAGGGGGAGGGTTGCGCCTCGTTCTTTTCCCGGCACCTGCTGCTCGCGCGAGACCTCGGAGCGAGAGACGCCCCGATCAGCGAGAGACGCGCGCGGCGGTCGTGACCTCCGGCTCGGCTTGCCAGGCGAGACGCAGCGGAGCGGGACCGATCCAGCGAAACGGGTAGCACGTGAGCAGCGTCAGACGCGCTTCCCCCGTCGGCGACGCCACTTCCGTCTGCTCCGGGCGGACGACGATCTTGCGAGCCAGCCGGTAGCGCCGGGAACGCTCGCCGGCGCGAAGCACGACGAGGTCGCCCTCGCGGGCGTTTGCGAGGGGACGAAAGAAGGAGTCGCGATGACCGGTCACGACGCAATTGCCCTCTGCGCTCGAGAGCCCGGGACACGGCGTTCCGGCGAGATGGCCGGGACCTCGCCGCAGCGCCTTCTCGGAGACGCCTTCGAACACCGCCAGATCCATGCCGAGCCTCGGAATCATGAGGCGCAGAGGAGTGAGGCTGTCGGGGACGGGAGGAGGCTCGACCTCCGATTGCGCGACGCCCTCGGGCCCGGAGACGGGCTGGAGATCTTGCAGCTCGGCGGTGTCGACGAGTGGAGCGCTCTGGTTTTCGGTCTCGCCCAGAGCGTCCATCTCGACGAGAGGCGTACTCTCGTCCTCGGGTCCTTCGACGATGACGTCGGGCGGCGTGACCGTGTCGCTCGACTCGACAGCCTCGACCTCGCGCGCTCTTTGCTGCGCGAGCACTCCGTCGATTCTGTGGAAGGCGGCCAGGCCGACGAGGACCGCTCCCGCGACGATCAACGAGGCCGCCAGCAGCCGGCGAACGAAAAAGCCCCGGACGCGACTGCGGCGGCAGCGCAACGCAGTCGTCGTCCGGGGCATGGAACGCGTCTCTCTTACACCGCGGCGCGGCGAACCAGCAGACCGACGCCGATCAGCGCGAGACCTCCGACGAGGAGCAGCGGATCGGACGAGGCCGTCTTCGGCAGCGTCTCGTGCGAAGCCGTGCGCGTCTCGTAGGTCGAGGCGGGCGGCGGCGCGGGGCGGCGGCTACGGGCGCGGGAGCCGGAGCGGGCTCGCGGTACGCCGGAGCCGGAGCAGGGGCCGGAGGCGGCGCAGGTGCGGGCGCCGGGGCCGTGTAGGCCTCGGAAGACGTGGTCGTCGTCGCGACGGTCACGGCTTCGGAGCGGAACGGGATCTCCTGGCGGTCGATGATCTCTCCGCTCCGGTTGGTCGCGACGAGGACGAGCTTGTGCTCTCCGGCCGGAACGTTCTCGATCGTCAAGACATTCTGTTCGGCCTTGAGCTCACCCTTCTGATCGTTGTCCAGATAGACCCTCACGTCGGGACGGGGCATCGAGTTGACGTCCTTCTTCTCCCCTCCGACTTCCGGAATCGTGCGCGTATCGACAACCACGCGGACCGTAGGCCCGGAGATGACGCCGCCCACCGCGGGCTCGACGACTCTCATGCGGTAGTCGTTCTTTGTGGGCCCGGCGGTGTTCTTGTCGGCATTCTGGGCGAGAGCCGCCATTGCCCCCACCCCCGCGACGGCCAGCGCCGCGATGGCAATTCGGATTCCCTTCTTCATCGTCCCCCTCCTTTTGCGCCCGGCGAGACTGCCGGAACGGGGGACCAAGGGTGCAAGGAGAGTGCCGAAGGCCCTGTTTCCTCCTGTTTGGCACGCTTTGCGCAAGGAAGTCGGAAAGAGGGGGGAGGACTGCTGATGGAGTCCATTCTCAAATGGAGGCGTCGGAGCGGATTCGCGTCGTGGAACGTGTCGATGCCCGAGCGCGCACGCGCGGCTCGACGCGCACACGCGGCTCGGGTCGAGCCGGGGTGGGACGGCCCGGCTGGCCGCGAGCCGAGCGTCGATGAGCTGGAAGCGCTGGGGCTCGGAGTGACGATTCGCCCGTATCTCGATCGGTCCAACGTGAAAGTGCTTCGGGTCTACTGCCTGGCCTGCGGCATCCAGATCGACGCCTCCCTAAACGGCGCGGCCGACGACTGGCTCTGTCCGCAAGGCTGCAACGATCCGAAACCCGGACGCCGTTCGACGGACTAGGACTCCTAACGAGGGCACTCAGAACGAGCAGTCGATTTCGAAGGAGAGGGTCCACTTGCGACTTCCCCTCTCATTTCGGTTGGCCCGCGAAGCGGGCCGCTCAGAAGAAGCGGCGCGCGAGGCGCAGCGCTCCCTGTTTCCAGGGAACCCTGTGGGAGATGCCCGATTTCGACGCGAACTCCGATCTGTGGTCGCGGTACCATTGAAAGTTGGCGACGAGCGCATCCGCGTTCGAATGCGCGGGCGCGAATCCCAGGCGTTCCTCGATCCGGTCGACCGAGACCGCGACGTCCCGGGCGAAATTCGCGTAGACCCACGGATACAGGGGTGACAACCCCACGGCGCCGAGCACCCGAAGCGCTGCGACCGCCGGGGCCGCCGGAAGCGAGACGATCCTCTTCCCGAAGCCGGCCGCGTCGAGCACCGCCTGGAAGTCCGACCGCAGAGTTCCGTAGTCCTTCGCACCGAGGTTGAACGTCTCGTTGACGTCGGCGTCCGGGCCGGTCATGCAGGCCTCGACCGCGCGGCAAACGTCCTCGACGTGGAGGAACTGGTGCCGGTGCGCGCCGCTTCCGAGCACCGGGAAATTCCGACCGTCCAGTGCCCAGTCGAAGAGCAGGTCGAAGACGCCGAGCCGCTCCGGGCCCACGAACGTGGCGGGCCGCAGGATCGGCACCACCATTCCTTCCGCGCGGAAGCGGCGGCCGATCGCTTCCGCTTCGACCTTGGCTTCTCCGTAGGGTCCGACGCCCCGAAGCGGATCGTTTTCGCGCTTCGGAGCATGGTCGAAGATGCCGTAGACCGCGGTCGACGAAATGTGGACGACGCGCGCCACGTCCCGCCGCCGAGCCGCTTCGAGCACGGCGCGTGTCCCGCCGACGTCGGTCGTGTGGATGTCCCGCGGCGAATAGAGAGGAAGCGCGGCGGCCGCGTGGATCACGACGTCGACGCCGGCGAGCGAGCGGTCCACGAGAGCGGCGTCGCGCACGTCGCCGCGGATCGTCTCGACGTCTTTCTGCAGATCCGGCGCCTCGAGCGGGGCCACGTCGTAGGACGCGAGGGCGTATCCCTTCGCGCGGAGAAAACGGAGCAGGTTGATACCGAGGAAGCCTGCTCCGCCCGTGATGAGGACCTTCGATCGCGTCATCGCCGCGCTTGAACGTTCCCTGAAAGCCCGCGTGTCCGCGGAGGGCTCAATACCGCCAGCTCTTCAGGTCCGCCCCCGCGGGCGCGCTCTTCTCGATCCGTTCCACGATCTTCGATGCGTACAGCTGGTGGTACCGCAAGCGCGAGATCGCATTGGGCCGCGTGGGGTCTCCGTTCCAGCAGTGCTCGGCGCGGTCACCGTAGGCGATTTCGCCTCCGTAGGGTGGATCCGTCGTGCCGTCGAGAAACTCCTGGGCGAGGTAGACGGCGTTGTTGAGGTAGTAGTTGTCCATGTCGCCGACGTAGATGTGGATCTTGCCCTCGAGCTTCTTGCCGAGCCCGAGGCTCCAGTCGCGGCGCAGGATGTGCACCAGGTCGTAGCTCTTCCAGGCCTCGGCGACAGTCCTGTCGATCACGCCGGTGCGCTTGTCGAAGACACGCTTCGGATAGCCGTCGGGGCCGACCGGCGAGTACACCGCCTCCCAGATGTCCCACTGACCGCCCGAGCGGCCCTTCGTCCCGAGCACGAGCTCCAGCCGGTTCATCTGTTCGATCGTCGCCGAGAGGTGACCGAGATAGTCGCGGTGTCCGGGCGTCGCCACGGAGGTCCACGGTCCTTTCCATGCGAACGCGTTCTCGTCCTCGTAGATGTTGATCACGGTGTACTGCCGGAAGTCGATCGGGTCGGGACAGGCGGCCCAGCACCCGTTGTACTCGTCGGGATAGAAAATCTGCGCGCCGAGAGCTTCCCAGCCGCCGGTCGAACCGCCATAGAGAAAGCGCGCCCAGCCGGCGCCGAGCGCGCGGTATTTCTTCTCGAGGTACGGGATCAGCTCATACGTGATGGCGTCGCCGTAGGGTCCGAGGTTCTGTGAGTTCACGGCGTAGGAGTCGTCGTAGTACGGGTTCGCGTGCTGGATCTCGACCAGCAGGTACCGCGGATAATTCTTGCCCGTCCAGTCCTTGTAGAACTGGTACGCGTTCTCCTGCTCGATCCGGTTGTAGCCCTCGAGGTGGAAGCGCTCGGAGTACTCGGGCTTGAGGTTCGGATCGGGCGGTTCCTCGCGGAAGCCGCCGATCGTGTTCGGGTGATGGCCGTGGAAGATCACCAGCGGATACCGGGCGCTCGGGTGCGATTCGAATCCCTCGGGCAGCAACACGTGCGCGCCGAGATACATTGGCCTACCCCAGAATTTCGAGAGCCTCTCCGAGAGGATCCGCTCGTGCTTGACGTACTTCGTCGTCGTCGGATCGGGGATCGGCGGGATCACGTTGTCGAGCGCGAGCGTGATGGTCTCGGCGCGCGAAGGATCCACAACGATCTCGCGGGGCGTCGAGTACAAGTTGCCCGGGGCCTTGTTCCACTGCTGGCCCTCGCCCCGATCCATCGGCAGCTTGACGACGTGGCCGTCGGCGCGGCGGAACGTCTCGTAGCGGTGAAAGAGCGCCTGGACGCGGTAAGTGCCCGCCGGCACGTCCGCCAGGCTCTCGAGCGGAAAGCCGAGAGCGTCGTCCGGGAGAACGGCCGGCTGTCCCGGCTTCCAGCCCTCGACGTCCATGCCGAAGACCTGCTGGCTGCGGAGGTCGCCGCGAATCTGGAGCCGCGGCTCCTCCTTGGGGTCCTTCGACAGCATGATGAGGAGTCGCCCGTCGAGCGGGCCCTTCTCGGTGGCCGTCTCGTACCGGCTTGAGAACCGCACGGTCGCTGTTTTCGCCGGAGTCGAGAGGCCCGTCACGGCCGCGATCGCCGACGCGAAGAGGCCGAGTCCAATAATTCGCCGTACCATTGTCGACCCCTCCCCATTTTGGCTGCGGATCATTGCACAGCCGCGACGCGAGTTAGGGTCCGTAAAGCACGAAATGTCCCCTCAGGACGGCGATGTGCTTCTCGTCGACGGACTGGCGTCGGTGGAGGACGCTCGCCGATTGCGGGCGACTCTGGTCGACGACTGGGGCAAGAAAGTCGTCTATCTCGTCAGCACGCCCTATTTCAGCGACCCCATGGCGGCCTGGAACCTCTTTCCCGAAGCGGCGGTCCTCGCGCACGAGAACGCGCTGCAGACGTTCTGGACCGAGGATTTCCGAAGCTCCGAGGAGGCCGCGAAGTTCCGGGCCCCAACCTTTCTCCTGGGCGGCCGTATGGAGATGTCGTGGGGACGGTTCGCCCGGGTTTCGTGGATGTCAAGGCCTACACGGCCGAGGACGGCGAACGGCTGACGATCGTGCGGTGGCGCGACTTGGAGACGCTCAAGAAATGGCGCGAGGACCCCGAGCACCGCGCCGCGCAGGGCGCCGGCCGCGCGCGGTGGTACGAGCATTACGAGCTGGAAGTCGCCGAGGTCGTGCGCGAGAGCCGCTTCGCGCGCCCGGCCGGCGCGGAAGCGTGACATGGACGCCCGCGCGCTGTCGGACGCCTTCCACGAGCTCTCCACGCCCCTGATCGCCGACGCCTGCCTGCGGCTGAAGGTTCCGTTTCAGCTGGCTCCCGACGGCGTCCGTCCGGTGACTCCCGGAATGCGCGCGGCCGGGCGCGTCCTCCCGGCGCGCCACGTCGGCAGCGTCGACGTCTTCCTCGAGGCCATGGAGCGCGCGCGAACCGGCGACGTTCTCGTCGTGGACAACGCCGGGCGGCAGGACGAGGCCTGCGTCGGCGACCTCACGGCGCTGGAGGCGAGGGCCGCGGGCCTCGCCGGCCTTCTGGTCTGGGGCCTCCACCGCGATACTCTGGAGCTGGTGGAGATCGGATTCCCCGTTTTCAGCTACGGGCGTTGTCCCACGGGACCGCGCCGGCTGGATCCTCTGCCGGGCGACGCGCTGACGAGGGCCGGCTTCGGAGAGGGCGTCGATGTCGACGCGGGCTGGGCCGCTTTCGCCGACGACGACGGGGTCGTCTTCGCGCCGCTGGCCTCGACCGAGGCGATCATCGCGGCGGCGCGCGAGATCCAGGCGCGCGAGCGCAAACAGGCCGACGTCGTCCGCGCCGGGACGACCCTGCGCCGCCAGCTCCGTTTCGACGAATACCTGCGCAAGCGCGCGAGCGACTCCTCGTACACGCTGCGCCGCCACCTCCAGGAGATCGGCGGAGCGATCGAGGCGTAGATGCCGAGAATCTTGGTGCGCGGCGCGCTCCTGCTGCTCCTGTGCCCGGCGGTTCTTCCGGCGCAGCCGCAACAACCGGCACAGCAGCCGCCGATGACGATCGAGGAATACGAGCCGAAATCGACGCTCGTCGTCCCCGAGCACCATCCGCAGCACGCGAAGTATCCCTTCATCGACGTGCACAACCACCAGGATCGCGACATGTCAGCCGAGGAGGCGGCCAAGCTCGTGGCCGACATGGATCGCATCCACATGCGCGTCATGGTCAACCTCTCGGGCGGCAACGGCGCGGAGTTCGAGAAGGGATACCGGAACATGGCGGGCCGGTATCCGGGCCGCTTCATCGTCTTCGCCAACGTCGACTTCACCGGCATCGGGACGCCGGGCTGGGGAGAGCGCGCCGCCGCGCAACTCGAGAAGGACTACAAGGCCGGCGCGAGGGGACTGAAGATCTTCAAGAACCTCGGCATGACCGTCACCGATGCCGCCGGGAACCGGGTGCCCGTGGACGACCCGCGCCTCGATCCGATCTGGGATAAGGCCGGCGCGCTGGGGATTCCGGTCCTCATCCACACCGCCGAGCCGCGCTCGTTCTTCGAGCCGCAGGACAAATACAACGAGCGATGGCTGGAGCTCAAGCAGTTCCCGCAGCGCGCGCGGCCTCCGGACAAGTACCCGCCCTGGGAACAGTTGATCGGCGAGCAGCACCGGATGTTCGCGCGGCATCCCCGAACCCATTTCATCGACGCGCACCTGGGCTGGCTGGGAGGCGACCTGGACCGGCTGGGCAAACTCTTCGACGAGCTGCCCAACGTCTACACCGAGATCGGCGCCGTGCTGGCGGAGCTCGGACGCCAGCCCCGCCGCGCCCGCGAGTTCTTCCTGAAGTACCCGGATCGCGTCCTTTTCGGCAAGGACATCTGGGCGGCGGACGAGTACCTCGTTTACTTCCGCGTGCTGGAGACTTCCGACGAGTACTTCGATTACTACCGGAAGCGGCACGCGTTCTGGAAGATGTACGGCCTGGATCTTCCCGACGAGATCCTGAAGAAGCTGTACTACAAGAACGCGCTGCGCATCGTTCCGGGGATCGACGCCTCCGCGTTCCCTCCTTAGTCAAATCTGGACAACCGTTGACCGCCGCCGCCGGGCGATATAGTCGTCTGGCCGGAGCAGCGGTGAAACACTGGAAAGAGACCTCCGAGGTCTTCGAGCGGATCGCGCGCCTCTCGGAGGCCGGCCGCAGGGCTGCGCTCGCGACGGTGGTCGGCACGGAGGGTTCGGCGTACCGGCGCGCCGGCGCGAAGTTCTTAATCGAGGACGACGGTCGCACGCTCGGGAGCCTGAGCGGCGGGTGCCTGGAGGCCGACGTCCGCGAGAACGCGCTGCAGATGCTTCGCGAGGCGGCTTTGCCGCGGCTCATCCGCTACGACACCGGAGCCGACGATGAAGCCGTGTGGGGCCTGGGACTCGGCTGCAGCGGCACGATCGAGGTCTTCCTCCAGCCGGCGGCCGGCCCGGGGGGGATCGAGGCGGCCGACCGGATCCGCGAGCTCCTCGCGGGGGAATCGCCGTTCACGATCTCAACGGTTGTCGCCGGGCCCGAGTCCTCGGTCGGCTCGGTCGCCGTGGTCGACGGCACCGTCCGTCCTACCCATCCGGACAGCGCGGCGCGCATCTTCGACGAGGTCCTCGTGCCGCCTCCGTATTTGCTGCTGGTGGGCGCCGGCGACGACGCAATTCCGATCTGCGCGTACGCGGCCGACGTCGGGTTCCGCGTCCAGGTCGTGGATCATCGCGAAGCGCTCCTCGCGGCCGAACGCTTTCCCGCGGCGTTCCGGCGGGTCCTGGCGCGGCCCGAGGACGGACTGGGCGCGCTGCCAGTCGGTCCGCGGTCGAGCGCGGTCATCAAGACACACTCCTTCGCTCACGACCGCGAGTGGGCGCGGCGGCTGTTCGCGGCCGGGATCTCCTATGTCGGTCTGCTGGGTCCGCGCGCGCGAACGCACCGGCTGCTCGAGGAGATCGGCGAGCGCGAGGGCGAGCGCGTCTTCGGCCCGGTCGGTCTGGATCTGGGCGCCGAGGGGCCGGAACAGGTCGCTCTCTCCATCGTGGCGGAGCTTCTGGCGGTGCGCGCGGGCCGGGAGCCCCTGCCCCTGCGCGAGAAGCGGAGCGCGATCCATGTCGATTGACACCGTCGAGGCCATCGCGGGCGTGGTCCTGGCGGCCGGCGCCTCGACGCGGATGGGGACGAACAAGCTGCTGCTTCCGATCGAGGGCGAATCTTTGCTGCGGCGGGCCGTCCGGCGCGCCGTCGCAGCCGGACTCGATCCCGTGGTCGTCGTGACAGGTCACGAGGCCGAACGCTCGCGTGCCGAGCTCGACGGCCTGACCTGCCGGATCGTGTTCAATCCGCGTTACGCCGAAGGCATCCACACCTCGGTACGAACCGGGATCGAGGAGGTCCCGGCATCGTCGCCGGCGGCCGTCGTCATGCTGGCCGACATGCCGTATGTGACCTCCGAGATGGTGGCCGCGCTCGTCGAGGCGTACCGCCGCTCGAAGCCGCCGCTCGTGATCTCTCAGTACGGAGACGCCCAGGCGCCGCCGACGCTCTACGACCGAAGCCTCTTTGCCGAGCTGACGATCGAGCCCGGCGAAGGGTGCAGCAAGCGTGTCGTCCGCCGCCACCGCGACGAGGCCCTGGCTCTAGTCTGGCCGGCGCCGGCCCTGACCGACCTGGACTTCCCGGAAGACTACGACCGCGCACGGTCGGCGGGCTCTGCGGAGGCGCGATGCGCCCAGACCTCCTGACCCTCGCGGCGGACCTCGTCCGCCGCGGGGAGCCGTTCGTGCTCGCGACCGTCGTCCGCCGCCAGGCGGCGAGCTCCGCACAGCAGGGCGACGGCGCGCTGATCACGGCGGATGGAGAGTTCCACGGCTGGCTGGGCGGAAGCTGCACGCAGCCGACGGTCGTGCGCGAGGCCCGCGCCGCGATCGCCTCGGGACTGCCGCGACTGATCGCGCTCTCGCCGGATCCAAGCGCCGACAAACGTCCCGGGGTCCTGGTCTTCCCGATGACCTGCCACAGCGGAGGCACCGTGGACATCTATCTGGAGCCCGTATTGCCGAGGACGCGGTTTCTCGTGTTCGGAGTCTCGCCCGTGGCGCGGGCGCTCGCGCGACTGGCCGCCGCGATGGGCTTCGCGGTGGACGCCGTAGATCCGGACGCCGACCGCTCGCTCTTTCCCGAAGCCGAGCGCGTCTGGGCGAGTCTCCCGGCTTCCGAGGGCCCGCACAGCGCGCGCCCGTTCGCCGTCGTGGCGACGATGGGGGAGCGCGACGAGGACGCCTTGCTCGCGGCGCTGGCGTCGGATGCCGCGTACCTCGGCGTCGTTGCGAGCGGCAAGCGGTTTGCGCAGATCCGCGACACGGTGCGAGCGCGTGGCGCCTCGGCGGAAGCACTCGCGCGAGTCCACAATCCCGCGGGTCTCGACATCGGCGCGCAGACGCCCGAGGAGATCGCCGTCTCGATCCTGGCCGAGGTCGTGCAGGTCCACCGGAAGGCGGCGGACAAGCCCGCGAGCGTTCCAACGAGCCTGCCCGTCGCGGCCGCGGCGACGGAGGAGCGCGACCCGGTCTGCGGCATGGGCGTCGCCGTCGCGGGAGCGAAACACACCGCGGAGGCGCTCGGGCGCCGCTGGTACTTCTGCTGCGGGGGCTGCCGGGAGCGGTTCCTCGCGTCGCCGGACCGGTTTGCGGGCGGCGCGCGGTCGGGAGGCGCCGCGTGAAAGACGAGATCCGGGCCGTCCAGGAGGCGATGGAGCGCCAGGGCTACATCGCCGAGCCCGAGATCGCGACGGCGGTCTTCCTCGCCAGCGAGATGAAGAAGCCGCTGCTGATCGAGGGAGACGCCGGCGTCGGAAAGACCGAGATCGCCAAAGTCGTGGCGCGCCTGAAGAACACGGAGCTGATCCGTCTCCAGTGCTACGAGGGACTGGACGTCCATACGGCGCTGTACGAGTGGGACTACCCGCGGCAGATGCTCCGCGTACGCATGGGCGAGCGCGAGGCGCTCTCTCCCGCCGACATGGAGCAGGTCATCTACTCGCGCGCGTACCTTCTCGAGCGGCCCCTGCTGAAAGCCATCACGCGGCGCGAGGGACCTCCGGTGCTGCTGATCGACGAGGTCGACCGCGCCGACGACGGGTTCGAGGCCTTCCTCCTCGAGGTGCTTTCCGACTTCCAGGTCACGATCCCCGAGATCGGCACGCTCTCGGCCGAGCACGTCCCGTACGTCGTCCTGACGTCCAACCGAACGCGCGAGATCGGAGATGCTCTGCGGCGGCGTTGTCTCTACCTCTACATCGAGCATCCGAGCCTCGAGAAGGAGATCCGGATCATCCGTTCGCGGGTTCCCAAGGCGAGCGAGAAGCTCGCCGGTCAGATCGGCAGGTTCCTGCGGGGCCTGCGCGCGCGCCGGCTGTTCAAGGCCCCGGGCGTGGCCGAGACGATCGACTGGGCGCAGGCCCTCGTGCGCCTGCACCGCGACGCTCTCGACGCCGAAACGGTGGAACGCACGCTCGGTTGCATCCTGAAGGACCGGCAGGATCTCTCGGACTTGTCGTCCGAGGAGATCGCGGGTCTCGTGGAGCAGTCCGCCGAGGCGGCGGCACGATGAGCGGCTCGGACCTCGTCGCGGGGGGCAGCCGCGCAGACCTGGTCGCGGCGGCGAGCCGCGCGGACCTGGTCGTCCACCTGGCGCGCTTCGCGGGAGCGCTGCGGGGTCGAAACGTCCGGGTCAGTTTCTCCGATGAGGCCGATGCCCTGGAGGCGCTGACGCTCTCGGATCTCTCGGATTCGGCCGAGGTTCGTCGGGCACTCGCGATCGCGCTGAAGATCCGGCCGCGCGACGCCGGCGTCTTCGCCGAGCTGTTCGCTTCGTGGTGGACGGCCCAGGCCCGCGGAGCTCCGGAGGTCCCGCCTGTCCCCCGGCCTCCCCGACGAGGCGGGGAGAGTGCGGCGATTCGGGGGCGGCTCCGCGGCGCGCCTCGTCGAGGCGGAGGTCGAGACCCCGCAGGGAGACACGCCGGGCTACAGCGCCGAAGCTCTGCTGCGCCGCCGGCCGTTCGAGCAGTGCACGGAGGCGGAGCTCCGAGCGATGGAGCGCCTGCTCGAGCGTCTGGCCGTTCGTCTCGCGACCAAGCGCAGCCGCCGGCTCGTGCCGACGCGCGGAAGGGGGAGGTTCGATCCGCGGCGCAGTTTCCGCAACGCCGTCGCGACCGACGGCGAGTTCCTCCGCCTGGCCCGGCGCACGCGGGCGATCGAGGAGCCGAGGCTCGTCGTGCTGGTCGACACGAGCGGCTCGATGGATCCGCACACCCGATTCCTCCTCGCGTTTCTGCTCGCGGTGAAGAAGGCGGCGCACCGGACCGAGATCTTCGCGTTCAACACGTCGCTCCATCGCCTGACGCCCTCGATCGCGCCCCACCGCGTCGCTTCGACCCTCGCTCGAATCGCGGCCGAGGTTCCGGACTGGTCGGGAGGGACGCGGATCGGCGAGAGCCTGCGCGACTTCGTGAACCTGTATCTGGACGAGACGGTCGACGCACGCACCGCGGTCGTCATCGTCAGCGACGGACTGGACCGCGGGGACACGTCCGCTTTGACCGCCGCGATGCGGGCGATCCGCGCGCGCGCCCGGACGGTGATCTGGCTCAACCCGCTTCTGGGCGATTCGCGGTACGAACCGACTGCGCGCGGGATGGCGGCGGCCCTGCCCTACGTGGACGTGTTCGCCCCGGCGCACAATCTCGAGTCCCTGGAGCGGTTGCTGCCGCTCCTGTCGGCGGCCTGATCGAAAGGAGGCCTGATGATCCCCGCGTCGTTCGACTACCACTCCCCGAAGACACTCTCCGAGGCGATCGGCCTGCTCTCGCGCCACGGGGACGGCGCCAAGGTGCTCTCGGGCGGCCAGAGCCTCTTGCCTCTGTTGAAGCTGCGGCTGGGCACCGCGTCCCACCTCGTCGACATCGGCCAGGTGCCGGGCCTGGAATACATCCGGGAGGAAGACGGCTTCCTGAAGATCGGCGGGCGGACCCGGGAATCGACGCTCGAAGCCTCCGACCTGATCCGCAAGAAGTACCCGATCCTCGCGGACACGGCGGCGGTGATCGCCGATCCGCTGGTGCGCAACCTCGCCACCGTGGGCGGAAACCTGGCGCACGGCGATCCCGCCAACGACCACCCGGCAACGATGCTCGCTCTCGGCGCCGTAGTCGTGGCCACCGGACCGAAGGGCGAGCGAACGATCCCGATCGAGAAGTTCTTCACCGATCTCTTCACGACGGCCCTGGCCCACGACGAGATCCTGACGGAGATCCGGATTCCCACGCCGCCGGCGGGAAGCGGCGGGGCGTACGTGAAGCTCGAGCGCAAGGTCGGCGACTTCGCCACGGCCGCGTCGGCAGCGCAACTGACGCTGAAAGGCGGCGTCGTCGAGAGGGCCGGGATCGGTCTGACCAACGCGGGGCCCGTGCCCGTGAAGGCCGTTCCGGCCGAGGCGTTTCTCAAGGGGAAGAAACTCGACGCCGGCACGATCGCCGAGGCGGCGCGCCTCGCGGCCGAGAGCGCCGAGCCGGAGGCGGACCGGCGCGGGTCCGTCGAGTACAAGAAGGAGATGGCGCGCGTGCTGACGGCGCGCGCCCTGGCCAGAGCTGCCGAGCGGGCGGGAGGAGCGTGAGATGTCGCAGCACACGATTCAAGTCAACGTCAACGGGGCGCTCCAGAAGGGGGAGGTGCCGGCGAGGCTGCTGCTCGTCCACTTCCTGCGCGAGAACCTGAGGCTGACCGGCACGCACATCGGCTGCGACACCACGCACTGCGGCGCGTGCACGGTTCTGCTCGACGGGGTGCCGGTCAAGTCGTGCACGGTCCTGGCCGTGCAGGCCGACGGCCGCGAGGTCATGACCGTCGAGGGTCTCGAGCGCGACGGGAAGCTGGATCCGATCCAGGAGGGCTTCTACCAGGAGCACGGCCTGCAGTGCGGCTACTGCACGCCGGGCATGATGATGACGGGCTACGCGCTGCTCAAAGCGAACGCGAAGCCGACCGAGGAAGACATCCGGAAGGCGATCTCCGGAAACCTGTGCCGTTGCACCGGTTACGTCAACATCGTCAAGAGCGTGCAGCACGCCGCTTCCGCCCAGGCGGCGGGGAAGTAGGAGGGCGCCATGGCCATGACGACGCCGAAAACGAGCCCCGAAGTCGGAGGAATGGGCCACTCCGTCAAGCGCAAGGAAGACCCGCGCTTGATCCGCGGCAAGGGCAACTTCGTCGACGACGTGCAGCTGCCGGGAATGCTGCACATGGACATCGTGCGCAGCCCCTACGCCCACGCGAAGATCAAGAAGATCTCGACGGAGAAGGCGTTGAAAGTCCCCGGCGTGCTCGCGGTCATCACCGGGGAGACGCTGGCCCAGTACAAGCTTCACTGGATGCCGACTTTGATGTCGGACACGCAGATGGTCCTGCCCACCGACCGCGTGATGTACCAGGCCCAGGAGGTCGCCGCCGTCATCGCGACGGACCGCTACGCGGCCGCCGACGGCGTGGAGGCCGTGGAGGTCGAGTACGAGCCGCTTCCCGTGGTCGTCGACCCCTTCAAGGCGCTGGAACCGGGAGCGCCGGTGCTCCGCACTGACAAGCCAGGCAAGACCGACAACCGCATCTTTCACTGGGAAGTCGGAGACCGCGCGCAGACCGACGCCGCACTGAAGGGCTCGGACGTCGTGGTCAAGCAGCAGATCTACCTCCCGCGCATCCACGTGGCGTCGATCGAGACCTGCGGCTGCGTCGCGGACTTCAACCGGATCAACGGCAAGCTCACCGTCTACATGACGACGCAGGCCCCGCACGCGATCCGAACGGTGTTCGCGCTGGTGGCCGGCCACGTCGGACTCTCGGAAGAGAAGATCCGGATCATCTCGCCGGACATCGGCGGCGGCTTCGGGGGGAAGGTTCCGGTCTACCCGGGCTACGTCATCGCGGTCGCCGCATCCGTCGTGATCGGCAAGCCCGTCAAGTGGATCGAGGACCGCATGGAGAACCTCCAGGCGGACTCCTTCGCGCGCGACTACCACATCACGGCGGAGCTCGCGGCCCGGAAGGACGGCACGATGACGGCCTTGAAGATCAAGACCGTCGCCGACCACGGCTATGCCGACGCCGCGGCCAACCCGTCGAAGTTTCCCGCGGGGCTCTTCTCGATTTGCACCGGCTCTTACGACCTGAAGAACGCGTTCGCCGAGGTCGACGGCGTCTACACGAACAAGCCTCCAGGCGGAATCGCGTATCGATGCTCGTTCCGCGTGACCGAGGCAGTCCACGCCATCGAGCGGATGGTCGACATCCTCGCGCAGGAGCTGAAGATGGACCCGGCGCAACTGCGCATGAAGAACTTCATCCCGAAGGAGAAGTTCCCGTACAAGTCGGTGCTGGGCTGGGAGTACGACAGCGGGGACTATCCGGCGGCGCTGAAGAAGGCGATGGACATCGTCGGCTACGACGCGCTCCGCAAAGAGCAGGCCGAGAAGCGCAAACGGGGCGAGTTCATGGGCATCGGCATCTCGAGCTTCACCGAGATCGTCGGCGCCGGCCCTTCCAAGCACTTCGACATCCTCGGGATCAAGATGTTCGACTCGTGCGAGCTGCGGGTCCACCCCACGGGCAAGGCCACCGCCCGTTTCGGAACGAAGTCGCAGGGCCAGGGCCACGAGACGACCTACGCGCAGATCATCGCCGAGGAGCTGGGAATCCCGGCGGCGCACGTGGAGGTCGAGGAAGGCGACACCGACACGGCGCCGTACGGCCTCGGAACCTACGCCAGCCGCTCGACGCCGACGGCCGGAGCCGCCGGCGCGATCGCGGCGCGCAAGGTCCGCGACAAGGCGAGGAAGATCGCGGCGCACCTGCTCGAGGTTTCGGAAGACGACCTCGTCTGGGAGACCGGCAAGTTCTCGGTCAAGGGCGCGCCCCAGAAATCGAAGACGATCCAGGACATCGCGTTTGCGGCGTACACGAATCATCCACAGGGGATGGAGGCGGGGCTGGAGGCGGTGGATTACTACGATCCGCCGAACCTGACGTTCCCGTTCGGCAGCTACATCTGCGTCGTGGACATCGATCGCGGCACGGGCGAGGTGAAGGTCCGGCGGTTCGTGGCCGTGGACGACTGCGGCAACATCATCAATCCCATGATCGTGGACGGCCAGATTCACGGCGGACTCACGATGGGCCTGGCGCCCGCGCTCTACGAAGAGATCAGCTACGACGAGCAGGGCAACATTCAGGGGGGCAGCTTCATGGACTACCTGGTGCCGACCGCGATGGAAACACCGAGTTGGGAGACCGACAAGACCGTGACGCCGTCGCCGCATCACCCCTTCGGGGCCAAGGGCGTCGGGGAGTCGGCGACGGTCGGGGCCCCACCAGCCATCGCCAACGCGGTCGTGGACGCGCTGTCCCATCTCGGAGTGCGGCACATCGACATCCCGATGACGCCGGAGAAGGTGTGGAACATCCTCAAGGAGAAGGGCGCGGCGCTCTGACGCGGAGGGGGAAACCGGCGGGCAGGCGGGCTCGTGTCGCGAGGATCTCCGGCGCACTCGCCGCGCTGGCTCTGCCGCTGACGCCCAAGTGCCCGCTCTGCCTGCTGCCGCTGGCGGCCGCGGCGGGGGTCACGCTGCCTTCGAAACCCCTGCTCGACCTGGGTGTGGGGTTCGCGTCCTTCGCGTGGGCGGCTCTGGTGCTGGCATCGCGGCGCCCGGCGGCCGTCAAGGGAATCGCTACGGCGGCGGCGCTTCTGCTCGTCGCGGGACGCGTTGCCGGCATGGACGGAGCGGTCTGGGCCGGCGCCGCCGGCATGCTCGCGTCGGCGCTGGTCCCCTCTCCGCGATGCCGAAGGGCTCAGTCGCCCGAGTCTTCGTTCTCCCGG
This sequence comes from uncultured Acidobacteriota bacterium, assembly GCA_963733815.1. Classification (GTDB taxonomy): domain Bacteria; phylum Acidobacteriota; class Thermoanaerobaculia; order UBA5066; family Gp7-AA6; genus DAHUXD01. Next base: position 1,099,260 of record CAVTEG010000009.1, read on the forward strand.
TCTTTCGCGCGCGCGACTTGGAGGGCCTTGCGGTAGCGGGGGTCACCCCTGAGGTTGTCGAGGTCCTCGTCGCTCCGGACGAGGCTGGGATTGTCGAACCCCGCGTCGAGGGCCTTGAACAGCCAGTCGAACGCCCGGTCTTTCTGGTCCATGCGCGAGTACGTGCAGGCCAGGTTGTACATCGTCGTCGACTTGCGGTAGTTCAGCGCGAGCGCCTTCTGGAAGGCCTCGACCGCGGCCTCGGGTCGGTCGCCGGCGAGCGACGCGAAACCGAGGTTGTACCAGGCGCGCCCGCTGTTCGGATTCCTCTGAGCGTAGTCCTCGAAGCGCTCGGCCGCCTCCCGCCACTTCGCGCGCTCGGCCTTGCCGCGGTGGTGTCCGTCCCACCAGGTCCAGCCGGTGTTGTAGGGCGGAAGAGAGAGGTCCTTGGCTTCCTTCTGCAGCTCCTTGAACCGCGGCTCACTGCGGACGTTGTCGAGGTCGTCGTCGGTGCGGAAGAGGTCCGGCTGATCGAAGCCCGCCTCGAGAGACTGGGCCAGCATGTCGAGCGCGCCGCGCTTGTCGCCGTTGAGCGAAAGGGCGCAGGCGCGGTTGTAGAGCGACGTCGCGAGGCGATAGTTGCGCTCGATCGCGGCCTGGTAGGCCTTTGCGGCGAGGTCGTATTGCTCGGCATGGAGGAGCTCGCGTCCCATGTCGAAGAAGGGCTCTCCGCTCGTGGGGTTCTTCGCGGCCAGACGCTCGTAACGCGTGATCGCGGCCTTCTCCTCGCGCTCGGCCTTGCCGCTTTTCGCGACACTCTTGAGCTGCGCCCACCGCGGATCCGAGTGCAGGCTGTCGAGGTCGTCATCCTTCCGCATGTAGTCGCCGACGTCGAAGCCCGCGTCGAGAGCTTTCTGCAGCCAGGCGAACGCCTGGTCCTTGTCGCCCTTCCGCGCGTAGCCGCACGCGATGTTGTAGGTCGCGGCCTCCTCGCGCTGGCCGGCGTCGATGGCCTTCTGGAAGGCCTCGATCGCCTTGTCGTACTCCTCGTCGTGGTGGTAGCCCATGCCGAGGTCGTACCAGTCCTTCTCCTTGTGCTTCCCGTTGGACGCCTTGACGAAGGACGTTTCGACCTTGGTCTGCTTGGACTCCTTGAACTGGAACTTCATGACGGCCGGGAGGCTCTGCGGCGCCTCCTCGGGCGCCGTGGACTCGTCGCTCGCCTCCGGCGCTTCCGACTCGACGGCCGCGGTGTCTTCCGTAGCGACGACGGGAGCGAACGCCTCGTCGGCTTCGTCGAGCACCGGCGGGGCAGTCTCCGCCATGGTGGCCCCCGGAGCGGGCCGAGTGACGGGAGCCGGCGCGGGAGCCGTCTTGCGGCCGTCGCAAGGCTTTTTCGTTTTCGGGGCGGTGGCCACTGCGGCGGCGTGGGCATGTTTCGCTTTGCACGCGACCTTCGTCGTCTCGATCGGCACCGGCTTCCACGGCTCGACGGCGGCGACCGCGGCGGCCGCCACGAGCAACCCTGCGGCCGCCAGGCGCGCGCGCACGCGCGTCTCGTGCTCGCGGGGGGAACGCGGATCCAGGATCGCCCGGAGACGCTCCTCGAACTGGTGCGGGCGCACCATCGCCAGCGCGGGCGCGACCGGGTGCGCGGGTGTCGAGAGCGTGCGGAAGATGCCGAGCAGGTGACCCGCGTAGACCGAGGGCTTGGTCCCGGCGGCGATCACGAGATCGTCGCAGGCGGTTTCGGCGTCGCGGCGGACGCGGCGGGAAATCCACCAAGCCACCGGGTGGAACCAGTAGACGGCCGCGGCGGCCTCGGCGAGAAGCAGCGCCGGCCAGTCGCCGCGCTTGACGTGCGCGAGCTCGTGCAGGAGGACGACGCGGCGGCGCTCGACGGCCCAATTGCGGGCGGCGCGGCCGAGCAGGAGCAGAGGCTTGAGCAACCCCGTCGTCATCGCGACGGGCACCGCGGCGCTTTCGACCAGAGGCACTTCGCGCGCCAGCTCGAGACGCTGTGCGGCGGCGTCGCGCTCGGCGATCCATTCGCGGTCGCGGATCGGCTCGGCCTCGCGAGAAATCCGGCGAACGCGTGACCACCCCACGGTCAGGCGCGCGGCCACGGCGAGCATGCCGGCGGCCCAGAGGGCGAGCAGCATCCCCGGAATCGACGGGAGAACGCGCCGCGCGGGATGCGCCGGGATCGCCGGACGCGTCTCGATCACGTCCCCGTCGGGCGCGACCACGACCTTCTCGGGCACCGACAGCGCCAACTGCCGCCACGAGAAGTCGGCGTCGGCGACCTCGCGCTTCGAAGCGGGAGCGGCGGCGGGAGACAGCGTCAGCGCCTTCTCCTTCGCGGCGCGGTTGGGCGCGGCCGGACGCGGGTCCGGAAGCAAGGGCACAGGAATCCGAGGCAGGGCGAACGAGAGCAGCGGCAGCAGCAGCGACGCCGACAGACCCAGCACGCCGACGAAGTGGCGCGTGGCCGCGCTCGCCTTGCGCAGAGCCAGCAGGGCCGCCCCCGTCAGGAGGAAGAGAACCGTCGCTTTCAGGACGAGATCGACGGAGAAGCGAATAACGGATTCCATGAGCGTCATGTCAGCGTCCCTCCAGCCGCGCCTGTTCGATCAGCTGCGCCATGCGGTCGAGCTCCTGCTCGGAGAGGTCCTGTCGGGAAAGGTCCAGCAGCGCCGCGACGGCCTTTTCGGTCGAGCCGTCGAAGAAGGTCTCGAGCACGCTGGCGAGGGCCGGACGGCCCGCGCGGTCGCGGGCCAGGGTCGGCAGATAGACGTACCTGGTGCCATCGGCCACGTGCCGGACGTGGCCCTTGTTCTCGAGGACGCGGAGCATGGCCCTCACGGCTGAATAGCCGGGGGGGTCCGGGAGCGCCGACAGGACCTCGCTCGCGGTGGCCTGGCGGTCCCGGTAGAGGACCTCCATGATCTGCCGCTCGCGCCGGGACAGGCTCGAAAGGGCCTTGTTTCCTCGCATCGCCGCGTCCCTCCTGCCTTCCGGATTCTAATGCTAAAAATTTAGCATGTGCTAAATTTTTAGCTGACCGTTCGGCTTCAGTTACGCAGCCTTTTGGGAAAGGTTTCGAGGATTTGGGGTCAGGTCTTGCCTTTGACCATGGTCAAAAACCAGACCTGACCCCAATAGAATCACCCGCGCCGTAGCCCATGACCGACGAAACCGCCTTCCCCCCGGGCTTTCTGTGGGGCGCCGCCACCTCCGCGTATCAGATCGAGGGATCGCCTCTGGCCGACGGGGCCGGCCCTTCGATCTGGCACCGTTTCTCGCACACGCCGGGAATGGTGGCCGGCGGCGAAACCGGCGACGTCGCGTGCGACCACTATCGGCGCTGGGAGGAGGACGTCCGCTGGATGAAGCAACTGGGTCTCAAGGCGTACCGGTTCAGCGTGGCGTGGGGACGCGTTCTGCCGCAGGGCACGGGGCGCGTCAATCAAAAGGGGCTCGACTTCTACAGGCGCCTCGTCGAGGCGTTGAACCAGGCCGGCATCGAACCCTGCGCGACCCTCTTCCACTGGGACCTGCCGGCGGCGCTCGAGGACCGGGGAGGCTGGCAAAACCGCGACTCTTCCGACTGGTTCGCCGAGTACGCGACCGTCGTGGTCAAGGCGCTCGACGGGGGAGTGCGCCTGTGGGCGACGCTGAACGAGCCGTGGGTCGTCTCGGACGGGGGATACCTCCACGGCGTGCTGGCTCCGGGGCATCGGAGTCTGTTCGAGCCGCCCATCGCGTCCCACAATCTCCTCCGCGCGCACGGCGCCGGAGTGGCGGCGTACCGCGCGGTCGGGAAACACTCGATCGGGCTGGTGGTCAACCTCGAGCCCAAGCACGCGGCCACCGATTCGTCGGAGGACCGCGCCGCGGCGCGCGCGGTCGGACGCTTACATGAACCGGCAGTTCCTCGATCCCCTGTTCCTCGGGCGCTACCCCGACGAGCTTCCGGAGCTCTGGGGAGAGGCGTGGCCCGAGTTCCCGGACACGGACTTCGCGTCGATCAAGCAGCCGATCGACTTTCTCGGCGTGAACTACTACACGCGCGGCGTCATGCGAAACGAGCCGACGGCATTGCCCGAGCGGGCCGCTCGCGTGCGGCAGGGGGGGCTTCACACCGAGATGGGATGGGAGGTCTATCCCGAAGGGCTCTCCGAGACGCTGACGAGTGTGCGCGACCGATACGGCGCTATTCCCCTCTACGTCACGGAGAACGGCGCCGCGTTTGCCGATGAGCCTCCGGGTCCCGGCGGGGAGGTGGAGGATCCGCTGCGAGTCGAATACCTGCGCCAGCATCTCCGAGCCGCGCGGCGGGCCGTCGCGGAGGGCGTGAATCTGCGCGGCTACTTCGCGTGGTCGCTCCTCGACAACTTCGAGTGGTCGGCGGGTTACTCCAAGCGCTTCGGACTGATTCGCGTCGATCCCGACACGCAGAAGAGGATCCTCAAGAAGAGCGCGGCGTTCTACGCCTCGGTCATTCGAAGCAACGGCTCGGTCCTGTAAACCACCTGACCTGGGACTTGGGACCTCTCAAGGCATCGACGGCAGGATGTAGTCGGTCAGCAGCTTTTCGGTCGCTTCATGCGCGCCTCGAGCGTTGTAGTTGACCGTGGTGATCACGACGACCGCGCGCTTGGCCGGAAAGACGGCGACCTTGTTGCCGCCGTTGCCCGACATGAAGAAGGCCTTCGTCGAAGGATCCTGGGGCCGGAACGTCTTCAGCCACCAGAGATATCCGTAGTCGGTCTTCTCGTCGACTCGAGCGTGGGGTGTCGTGGACTTGCGGATCCAGTCTTCGGAGACGACGCGTGCGCCGTGGAACGAGCCTCCGTCGAGAGCCAGCTGGCCGATCTTCGCGAGGTCCCTCGACGAAAGCCCGAGGCCGCCGCCGGTCTGCGCCATTCCCAGCGGCGAAAGGACCCAATCGGCTTTCTCGATCCCGAGCGGCCCGAACAGGGTCTCGCGCGCGAAGTCGGGGACCGGCTTACCGGTCGCGTGCTCGAGGACCGCGGACAGCGTCGCCACCCCGGCGGTGCAGTAGCGGAAGTTGCGCCCGTACGGCGAGTCCTTCGGCTTCGTGTCCCAGGAGGGAAAGCCCTGGATCGGGAGGTCCAGGGTGAACTGCACCCAGTCTTCGACGAGGTACATGCGCTCCTCGTTGCCGCGCGAGTATTCGTTCCAATCGTTGCACTCGAGCAGCGAGCTCATGGTCAGGAAGTCCTCGACGGTGATTTGCGCCTTGCGCGGATCCGGGTTCTGAAGCGTCCGGCCGGGCAAGTAGTCGAGGACTCGCGCCTCGACACCCGGCAGCCTCTTTCGGTCGATCGCGATCCCGACGAGCAGCGAGGCGATCGTCTTGGTGGCCGAGCGCGTGTTGCGGAGGGTCGTGGCGTCCCCGTCGAAGTACTTCTCGTACATGAGCGTTCCGTCGCGCGTGACGAGCACGCTGGTGACTTTCGGGAATGTGCCCGCCCGGATGGCCGCCTCCATCTCGGAGAGACGCGCGGGGGTGACGGACGGCGTCTGCGCGGAAGCGATCGAGCAAAGCAGGGCGACCAGGGGCGCACCGGCAACTATTCTCATGGTGGCTATATACGCATCGGACCGAGTGAGGTTTCAGACCGTGACGCGAATCCGGTGCCGTCCGCCGCGCCCGGCCGGAAGGGGCACGAGCGTCCCGCCGAGGGTTCGGCCGTCGACCTCGATGCGAGGCTCGCCCCCTCGCTCGATGTCGATCTCGCAGGTCGCCCCGCGCCATGGCCGTACCACTCGGGCAAACCGCCATTCCGGCGGAAGACAGGGGTCGATCCGCAGTCCGTCGAACTCGGGACGCACGCCGAGAACCCATTCGGCGACGACCCGATGGAGCCAGGCCGCCGAGCCGGTGTACCAGGTCCAGGCGCCGCGGCCGTGGTGCGGCGAGTCGGGGCCGTCGACGTTGCCGGGCAGGACGTACGGCTCGGCGAAGTAGCGGTCGGGATCCTTGATCGACGGATTGATCGCCGTGAGAAGCCGTCCGACGAGCTCGGCCTTCTTCGCCTTCGCCGCCGCGGCGATGGCCCAGGTCGCGGCGTGCGTATAGACGCCGCCGTTTTCGCGCAGGCCCGGCCCGTAACGCGTGATGTAGCCGATCTCGGGCACCGGTTTCGAAAACGCGGGCGCGAGCAGAAGGGCGCCCGCTTCGGTGACGAGATGCCGCTCGACGGAGTCGAGGCAACGCGCCGCCCGGTCCGGGGGAGCGACGTCGTTCAGGATCGCCCAGACCTGGGAGTTCAGGAAGATCTTCGCGACGCGGTCCTTCGCCGTTCCGAGCGGGCGCCCGTCGTCGAGCGTCCCCCGCAAATACCATTCGCCGTCCCAGCCGTGGAGGTTGACCGCTTCGACGAGCGCGGCGCGGCGCTCCCGGAAGTCGCGCGAGAGATCCTCGAGGCCGGCGCGCTTCCAAATCTCGGACCACTCGGAGAGAAGCCCCGCCAGAAACTCCCCGAGCCAGAACGATTCCCCCTTCTCCTCCAGGCCCATGGCCGAGAGGCCGTCGTTCCAGTCGCCCGCGCCGATCAATGGAATCCCGCGCGGGCTCGTGTGCGAAAGCGACCTGCGGAAAGCCCGCATGACGTGGTCGGCGAGGGGCGCGGCGGGCTCGTCGAGGAACGGCGCGGTGTCCTCGAGCACCGAGAAGTCTCCCGTCTCACGGATGTAGCCCGCCATCACGAACGCCAGCCACAGCAGGTCGTCGGTCATCTTCGTGACGTGGCCCTGCTCGGTCAGCGGATGCCACCAGTGGTAGACCGAGCCGTCGGCGAACTGGTGCTCCGCGTGCAGGCGGATCTGGCGGCGGCAGCGCTCCGGATCGATCGTCAGCCAGACCTGAGAATCCTGGAGCTGGTCGCGGAAGCCGAAGGCGCCGCTCTGCTGGTAGTAGCCGCAGCGGGCCCACAGCCGCGCGCCGATCGCCTGGTAGCGGACCCAGTCGTTGGCGATCGCGTCGAGCGCGGCGTCGGGCGTCTCCATCCGGTGCGCCGACAGGCGCGCGCTCCAGCCCTCACGCACGGCGGCGAGAGAACGGTCCATCGCCTCCGGGCGCGAGAAGCGATCGATCAGGGCTTCCGTCTGCTCGTCGGTTTCCGAGCTCGCGAGCACAAAGCCGCAAGCGCGGCTACCGCCCGGGGGAATCTCGATCGGGCAGCGCAGGACGGCGACGGGATCGTCGTGGCGGCCGACGCGGGGAACCCAGTCCGCCTGGGAGAGCGCCGCGGGCGCCTCCAGGTCGCCGAAGCGGCCCAGGAATTCGGCCTTGTCGCCCTGAACGCCGGACAGTGGTTCGGTGGACGCGAACGCGCTGATGAAGGGGAAGCTCGTGTTCCAGTGTCCGTGCTTTCGCGACGGAACGTCCCACATGTGGTTGCGCGCGAACATCGCGCGCCGTTGCGCGTCGAAACGCGTCTCGAGGAAGAGCCGCCCGAACTCGCGCCGCGGCGCCGGCGAGACGCCCAGGCTCCACTCCAGAAACGCGGTCAGCTCCAGGCGGCGCGGGCGGCCGGACGTGTTGGAAAGCGCGAGACGCCAGAGCTCGACCGTGGCCTCCGGATCCACGAACAGCGTCCAGCGCGCTTCGATGCCGTGGAGCTCCGTTTCGAACGTCGTGTAGCCGAAGCCGTGGCGGCAAGCGAACCGCTCGTACGCGGGCCAGATGGGTGCGGGCGAGAGCGACCACGCGCGGCCGTCGTCGGCGTCGCGAAGGTAGAGGCAGCGCCCGGAGCGGTCGACGGCGAGATCCTGCTGCCACCGTGTGACCGCCGCGAGCTGCGAGTTATCGATCCACGAGAAGCCGCTGCCCGTGTGGCTGACCGCGAGGCCGACCCGCTCGTTGGAGATGATGTTGGCCCAGGGTCTGGGAGGACGCGGCTCCGTGATCACAAACTCTCTTCCGTCCTCGGAGAATCGGCCGTAGCGGTTCGACGGCAGAGCGCGGCTCATCGAAGGACCTCCCCGAAGAGAGAAATCTCGGCCGGAACCGAGCGCGCAACGGCTTCGCCGCGGGCATTGACGGGCGCGGTCTTCCCGCCGATCTCGGCGCGCGAGAAACGTCCGCCGAACGGCCAGGCAAGCGCGAAGCCACCGGCCGGCACGCGCGCGTCGCCGGAGATGCGCACGCGCAGGGCGCCCCCTTCGATCCGGAAGCGCAGGTCGACGCGGCCGTACCGCGTCCGCAGGCCCGAGACCGAAATGCCGTCCGGATCGCGCAGCCAGTTCGCGGGAAGGCCGGCGCCGACGACCACGCGCGGAGTCGTCGGAGCGCTCGTAGGCGAAGAGGTCCAGGAACGACCGCAGAAAGTCGGAGCCGACCCAGCCGTGCGGCATGTCGCCGATGAACCGGGCTTGCCGCGGCTCGTTCCCAACGACTTCGGCCCAGTGCTTCCAGCCCGCGGGACGGCGATCGGCGAAGAAGAACTCCGAAAGCGCCGCGGCGCGGTCCCGCCGCCCGAGACGCACGAAGCTGCCGGCGACTGCGCCATTCGTAGGGCGTGTAGTCGTCGCCGGTAGCGCGGCGGTTCGCGCGCCGCTCCTCGAAGCGCCGCCAGTACTTCTCGAACGTGTGCGACGAGCTGCGGCTCGGGCAGCCGCGACTGCTCCTCGCCCGGGTTCGAGCGCGATCGTCGTCGAGGTCGCGTCGAAGTCGCCCAGGTCCGCGCGATCCCGGCACGTAGTCGAGCCCCCGCGCCGCGATCACGGCGCGGATCGAGGCGTGCAGGTCCGCGCGCAGCTCGTCGCGCGACGCGGCGATCCGCGGACGCGTCGGCGTCTTGCCGAGGCCGCCGGCGAGCGTCGGCCGCCGTCGGAGAGCCCGCGGACGCGCCCAGAAGTCGTCCCAGTAGGAATGCACCGGATGGGCCGAGTAGCCCTCGTGGCTGATCGACTCGGGGAGGAGGCCGAAGAAGAAGCGCTTCCCGCCGCTCCGGTACTCGTCGGTGCGGCGCTTGCTGCGCAGCGCGTCGATGTAGCGCCGCGACCTTCGCCAGTGCCGGCCAGACGTCTTCCGCCGTGGCGCGGTCGCCGGTGTACGCGAGGTACTCGCCGGCGAGGTAAGAGCAACTCGCCGTGGCTGTCGTGCTCCGGCACCGGGTCGGCGCCGCGGGCGTCCACGCAGCACGGCACCGCGCCGTTCTCGGAGTACGTACGGCGCGAACCAGCGCGAGGAACTCGCGCACCTCGGCCGCAGTGGCCCAGGCGCAGCAGCGCCGTCGGCGTCAGCGCACCGTCGCGGATCCACGAGCGCGCGTAGGAGCGCGAGCCGGGGCTGGATCGCGGGGCCGTCGCGGTTGATCAGGATCCAGGCGAAGTTGGCGCTGGCGGTGAGCGCCGTCTCCGCAGCGGCAGTGGGCAGCGTCGAAGACCGACGTCCGCCGAGCTTTTCGCGCCACGCGCGGGCGGCGGCGTCCAGTCGCGACTCGAAAATCGGCGGCCGCGTTGGCTGGCCGTTCGGCGTCGGCATGATCCGCGAGCGGTACCGCGACGACGACGTCACGGGAAGAGCTTGCCGGAATCTCCAGGTTCCATGCGAGCGGCGCCGGATGCGAGGCCGTCAGGATCGCTCGCTTCCGGCGCATCGGGCAGCCCGCCGGAGGATAGGCGCGCCACGATCTCACCCGCCTCCCATCCGATGGCACCCGAAGGCGGACGGACGGCGTCCACGCCAGGACGCGTCCGGCCACTCGTTCGGCACCGAAGGCCCCGTAGAATCGCAGATGCGCGAATGGGCGCAAATGCCGCCGGGCCGTTCAGCAACTGCGAAGGCGGATTCACCTGGACTGGCCGGAACGCGAGGTACAGCGTCACGCGTTCTACCGTGGGCCGGCGAGTTGCGCAATCCGGTATCGAGCGCGCAGCGTCGACGCCGCGGAGGGCCCGTCCGCGAACGCCGTGACCTCGACCGAGAGTCCGCCGGGATATTTCCGCAGCACCGACGGGATCGGCAGGTCGCCGTGCGCCGAGCGCTCTGCGAGATCTCCGCTTCGTCCCAGCCGAGGAGCTTCCCGCCGGCCGCGAGGAACGGCTCGAGCGAGAATTCGCCGCGGCCGACCTCCAGGGCGCCGTCCTCGGCGAGGAGTGCCTTTCCGCGCCGCCGTCCACGCCGACGAGCGTCCAGTAGATCTGCTCGCCGACGAAGGAGCGCGGGCCAGCGTCCGCGCGGCGCCTCTTTCGCGACGGACTCGAGAAGCTTCGTCGGGGCTGCCCAGGCTTCCGGCGCGACGACGACGGCTTCGCTCGAGCGCGTAGCCGTTGCCCGGCGCCGACTCGAGACAGCGCAGGCGCACGAATGCGGCCTCGGAATCGGGCAGGAGGATACGGGCGCGGCCGGGGCCGCGCGGCCGCAGACCGACGCGCACGCGCGACCACGCCTTCCGGTCGTCGGAGAGCTCGATCGTCGTACCGCGCGCGCAAAATCGGCCGCATCCCAGGCCAGCGAGCAGGTCCGCCGAGTTCGCGCGGCGCCCGCCGCAGATCCAGGCACGAGCTGCGACCGCCTCCGCGGTCGCTCTTCCAGCGTGCGGACGACCGGCAGCGGCGCCCGTCCGCGGGCGGCAGCTCCTCGAAGCGACGAGATCGTCGATCCAGACGGTTCCCTTCCTCCCTGGCCGGCCGACGATCGCGAACTCGATCGAGCCGAGCTCGCGCAGCTCTCCGCCGCCCGCGGGGCCCCACGCGAACGCGATCTGGCGCCTGCTTGACGGTCAGCGTGGTCCAGTCGCGCGGGAACTCGAAGTCGCGGCGCACGGACCACCAGACGTTCTCGCCGCGTCGGGTCGATCAGCTTGAACTCGAGCGTCTTCGGCGGCGCCTCGCCCCGCGACGCGGAATCGAAACGCCTAGTTCGCCGGCAGCGCCGAGGGAACGGCCTTGCGCGCGGCGGCCCAGCCGGCGTGCGCCGTGGAAGTCGAAGTCGAGCCGCAGCGCGCCGCCGTGCTGCCCGCGCCGAGCCGAGCGTCTCGACGCCCGTCGGCGGGCGGCGGTCCAGTGCGCGATGCCGTCGAAGCGTCGAGGACGACGGCGTGCGGCGCGGCGGCGCGAGCGCCGAGCAGCGCGGCCGCGAGCAGCACGAGGCGCCGCCTCATTCCTTCACGCCCCCGAGCGTGATCCCCTCGACGTACTGCTCGCTGCAGGACAGGAAACACAGCACCGGCAGCACCGTGACGACCGCGCCGGCCATCATCAGCTCGGTGTCCTGCACGTGCTCGCCGACGAGGCTCGCGAGCGCGACCGGCAGCGTGTAGCTGCGACTCGTCGGTCAGCACGATCAGCGGCCACAGGAAGTCGTTCCACGTCGCGAGGAACGTGAACGATGCCGAGCGTGGCGAGGATCGGGCGCAGCAGCGGCAGCACGATCGTCCGGTAGATGCGCAACTCGCCGGCGCCGTCGAGGCGCGCCGCGTCGAGCAGGTCGTCGGGGATCGACAGCGCGAACTGGCGGACGAGGAAGATGCCGAAGACGCCCGCGATGCCCGGGCATCATCGCGCCGACGAGCGTGTTGACGAGGCCGAGCGCCGCGCAGCATCAGGAAGAGCGGCAGCATCGCGACCTGCGCCGGGATCGACGAGCGCGGCGAGCGAGCACGCGCGAAGAGGCGGTCGCGGCCCGCGGAAGCGCAGCTTGGCGAAGGCGTACCCCGCCATCGAGTTGAGCAGCGAGCGACGCCGAGCGTCGTCGCCGCCGAGACGAGCAGGCTGTTCAGCGAGCGCGCGCGCCGAGCGTCGAGCCGCGTGAAGAGCGTCGCGGTAGTGCTCGAGCGTCGGGCGCGGACGGCAGGAGCGGCGGCGGAAACGCGCTCGCCTCGCCCGTCGGCATGAGCGACGCCGCAGACCATCCAGAGCGAGCGGCGTCAGCGGCGACAGCGCCGCGCCCACGACGAGCGCGGCGTGGACAGCAGCGACCGCGGAGCGCGGCGTCTTCACGCGCTCCCGCCGTTCGGAGCGGAACTGCATCGCGCGTCAGCGCCGAGCATGATCGACGAAGAGCACGAACGCGATCGCGGCCGCGAAGCCCATGCTCCACCAGCGGAAGCCCTTCTCGTACATGAGCAGGACGACCGACGGGCGTCGCGTTCAGCGGCCCGCCGCTGCGTCATGACGTAGGGCTCGGCGAAGAACTGGAAGTAGCCGATCGTCGTCATCACGCCGACGAAGAGCGAGCGTCGGCGCGAGCAGCGGCAGCGTGATGCTGCGGAACGTCTGCCACGGCGCCGCGCCGTCGAGCGCGCGCCGCCTCGTACAGCTACTCGGGGATCGCCTGCAGGCCCGGCGACGAAGAGGAGCATCGTCGTAGCCGAAGTTCTTCCAGACGGCGAGCAGGATGATCGCGGGCATCGCCCAGCGCGGGTCGCCCAGCCAGTCGATCGGCGGGATGCCGACCCAGCCGAGCGCGTGGTTGATCAGCCCGTAGCGCGGGTGGTAGAGGTAGCGCCAGACGATCGCGACGGCGACGAGCGTCGTGACGACGGGCGTGAAGAAGACCGTGCGGAAGAGCGCCGCGCCAGCGCGCCACGCTTCGCGTTGACGAGCAGCGCGGCCGCCGAGCGACCGACGCCGAGCGTCAGCGGGCCGCCGACGAGGACGAAGTAGAGCGTGTTGCGCACCGCCTTCCAGAACAGCGGGATCGGCGAGCAGGCGCGCGTAGTTGCGCAGGCCGACGAAGCGCGCGTGCGCGAGGTCGCCGATGCGCGTAGATGTCGAAGTCGGTGAGCGAGAGCAGGAGCGCCGCGACCGATCGGGAGGAGCGAAGAGAGACGCGATGGCAGCAGAGCGCCGGGCGCCAGGAACAGCCAGCCCGCGCGCTCCGGCGGCCTCGCGCCGCGGCCGTGTCAGCGGCCACGGCGCCGCCGCCGGCGCGCCGGCGCCAGGAGCCAGCGGCGCTTCTCGAGGATGCGGTCCACGTCGCGGTCGAGCGACGGCGAGCGCCGATCGGGGATGGCCGCGCCCGCGGATCGCGCGCCTCGGCTGGTCCTCGGCGATCGTGCGCGATCTGCTCCCACTCGGGCACGCTGCGGCAGCGGGGCGCACGCGCTCGAGCTGCTCGCGGAAGGCGCGGGCCTTGGCGTCGTCGGCGAGCGACGGGTCGTCCCACGCCTCGCGGCGCGCGGGCAGGTCGCCCGACGAGCGCGTAGAACGCGCGTCTGCGATCCCGGGCGCGACAGGAACTCGATCGAGCTTCCACGCCGCGTCCTTGTGCTGCGACGCGCCGGAAGAGCACGAGCTCGAGCCGCCGGCGATCGAGTACGCCCGGCCATTGCCGCGCCGTCGGGCCGGGCAGCGGCGCCGTCGCCCACGAGTCCTGCAGTCGGGCGGGCAGGCGGCGGCGGAACTCGCCGAGGTTCCACGGGCCCGGTGATCTACATGGCGACGTAGCCCGCGCGAACTCCTGGTAGAGGTTCGCGATCTCGTGTAGCTGACGACGCGGCGCGAGCCCCTGCCTTGAACAGGACGACGTAGAAGTCGAACGCGCGGCCGGAACGCGGGCTGCGCGAAGGCGCCGCGCGTGCCGCCGTCGCGCCAGCAGCGGCGAGCGCTTCTGCAGGCCGAAGACGTCGGCTGCGTCCACTCGTTGATGGGCAGGAAGATCGCGAAGCGGCCGGGCCCGAGCGCGCCGCTTGATCGTCGCGCATCGCCTCGCGCCACTCCGCCCAGGTCGCGGCGGCTCGAGTCGCCAGCCGGCCGCTGCAGCAGGTCCTTGCGGTAGAAGAGCACGCGCGTGTCGACGTACCAGGGGATGCCGTACGTCGCGCCGTCGAACACGTTCGTGTCCCAGATGCCCGGGAAGTAGTCGCCGGGCGACGAGCGCCGTGCGACGCCGCGACGCGCGCGTCGAGCGGCTCGAGCGCGCCGAGCGCGGCGAACTCCGGGATCCAGGTGTTGCCGAGCTGCGCGAGGTCCGGCAGCGAGCCGCCGACGAAGCGCCGTGAGCAGCTTCTCGTGCGCGGCGGTCCACGGGATCTGCTGCACGTCGACGCGGATGTCCGGGTTCTCGCGCTCGAACTCGGGCACGAGCTCCCGCACGACCTCGCCCTCGCGGCCCATGCCCCAGAAGCGGAGCACGCTGCGTTCGCGCTCGGCGCGGCACCGGCGCAGCGCGGCCGGCGAGCAGCGCCGAGCGCCGGCGCGCGCCGCGAGGCGCGTCAGCGCGCGCGGCGCGTCGAGCCAGCCGCCCGTGAACCCGGCGCGCTTCAAGCCCGCGCACGATGTGCGGGATTCGCGCGCATGGTCCTCCAGACGAGGCCGCTGCGGTAGTTCTCGATCATGGCGACGATCGGGCCCTGGTCGATGCCGAGCTGGTCCGTGTCGAACCAGCCCACGCCCGGCACGATGCGCCCGTAGCGCGGCGCGACGGACGCGTCGCCGAGCGTGGGATTGAACGCGTCGATGAAGCCGTATGCGTTCGCAGACGTCGCTGCCCCGTAGCGCCGCGCGCATCTCGCGCAGCGCGGGCACGACGATCTCGGGCGCGAAGGCGATCGAGCCGGCGGCCGCGGTCGGCGCGATCGTGCCGTCGTCGAGCACGTACGCGATCGAAGCGCCGCGCGCCGCGTAGGTCTGGAACTTGTCGCGAGCGGCCGCCGACCGTCCAGCGTCGCGTCGAGCGGGCCGTCGCAGGCGGTGAGGCCCCAGACGTCCGGGCCGTAGCCCGGCGAAGCCGCCCGGGTTGGCGATCGCGTACGCGCGCTGCGAGAGCGTCGCGCGGCGCGAGTTCTCGAAGTAGTCGATGCCCGTGCCGCGCATGTAGGCGTCCTGGATGCCGCGGAAGTCGACCCAGACGTGGGTGTACTGGTGGCCGAAGAGCGGCGCGAAGCCGAGGTGCTCCTGGCCCTCGAACGTGCCCCACTTGTAGGTGCTCGTCCACGCGTCCCAGGCCGTCGGATCGATCGGGTGCGTGGGCGAGCCGAGCGCGAGCAGGTACACGATCATCGCCTCGTCGTAGCCGCGCCAGTCGTAGGCGTGGAACCCCTCCTCGGGCGTCCAGCCCATGCGAGATCGCGGGCGGGCGCGGCTGACGCCCAGTCCCAGTCGACGCGGCGATAGAGCGAGTCGGCGTCGGCGCGGATCGCGGCCTCGCCGGGATCGGCGCGGTCGAAGTAGCTCTGGCAGAAGAGCACGCCGGCGATCAGGAGCGCCGTGTCGATCGTCGAGAGCTCGACGTTCTCGAAGCGCGTCGCCGGTGTGCATGTCGAGGAAGTGGTAGAAGAACCCGCGGTAGCCCGTCACGCCCGGTCGCCGCGTCGCCCTGCGGCGCGTCGGCAGGAACCGCAGCGTCGCGGCCGCGCGTCGGGCGGCCTCGCTCGCGCGTCACCCAGCCGCGCTCGGCGCCGACCGGGTAGGCCGTGAGCCCGAACCCGACCGCGGCGACGCTCGAGAACGAGGGCGTGGGCGCCGCGGTCGGGGATGAGCGCGTCGTGCGGATCGGCGAGATCCCAGAACCAGCGGAACGTGCGCTGCTCGAGGTGTCGAGGAACGCCCGGTCGGCGGCCGGGATCGGCGGCCGCGGCGGCCGGGGCGGCGCGCGCGGCTCGGCGCGGGCTCCCGGCCGCGGGGCCCCGGGCGCGCAGAGCGCGAGGGAGAGGAAGAGAAACGGGGCGAGGACGGCAACCAGACCGAGCCGCGCGGCGCCGGGGCCGAGGAGCGGCGCCGGCGGGGCGGGCGCCGATCGCCCGCCCCTCGGTTCCCGGCCGGTCAGCAATGCGGCGCCACACGATCGACGGTCAAGCCATCATCCTCCTAGAACCCGAAGCCGAGGCCGAACTGCACGCGCCGGCGGCTCGTGATCAGGCAGCTCGGCGTTCCGAAGTTCGGTTCGGCGACCGGCGGCCTGCGGGATGAAGCCGTCGTAGCAGCCGTAGTTCTTGTGGTCGGTGACGTTGAACGACCTGGGCCCGCGCCATCCGAGTAGATCTGCGCATTGAAGAAGAACGTGCTTCTGCAGAGCCCAGGTCCCACTGCTGGAAGGGGATCTGGTTGCACGGCTTCGTTTGGAACCCGCCGTTCAGCGCGATCTGGCACTGCCCCGAAGTCCGAACCCCGCGGTGCAGTCCGGCGATCGTGTAGCCCGGTGCCGGTGTCCAAGTTGAGCAGCGTCGAGCGCCTTGATGTCCCAGGGGATCCCGACGATGCCCGAAAGGACGACCGAGTTGCGCACGTCCTGCGGCGTCCGGTGGCACGGGTAATCCTGGGCCGCGTTGAGGTAGTCGAGCGTGAAGAGATCGCCGCCGTTGGCCTGCGCCTTGCCGCACGTGTACGCGAGGGTCATGCCCCACTGGGCGAAGACGCCGTGTACTGCTTTGGTGACCGAGAGCAGCAGCCGAGGTCCATGCGCCTTCTTGGAGGCGTCGGACGAGAGGAGCACGTTGCCGAAGTTCGGCGACAGGGGACATGCAGCAGATAGCCGTCGAGGTCGCGGTTTCCGAAGATGCAGGTGAAACCGTTACGCGACCGCGCGCCCGCCTAGGAGAGCCGATAAACCGATGAGGCCGAACTGCTGGCGCACTCCGGCGCTGAACTGGTCGGCGTCGGAATGCTCGGTGCCGTTGTTGATCAGGAAGACCTCGGGCTTGGGCCCGTTGCCGCTGGCGATGATGGCTGTCGAGGCCGGCCTGCGTCAGGTAGGCGGGTTCCAGACGATCGTCTGCTGGCCGTTGTCGCGCGGCTGGCCGTCTGCGGAGAAGCTGGAAGGTCAGCACGTGTACTGGAGGCGAAACGTTCGTCGAGCAGCGCATTGTATTAGACTCGGTCGTAGTAGTGCCCCCGCCGCCGAAGACGACCGTCTGGCCCTGTCCGGTCAGGTCGCAGGCAAAGCCGCCGCGTGGCTGGAACTCCTTAGTGTAGGCCGGGCGGTCCTGTGCCGGACGTGAAGTAGTCGAGCCGGGGAAGTAGGGCGAGAAGTCCGTCGACACGTGAGGGGGCGTGATGTAGTCGTTGTCCAGGCCGTGCTCTCGTAGTCCCAGCGCAGGCCCGAGGTTGAACGTGAGACACGAGTTGACCGGCCCAGTCGTCCTGGATGTAGATCGCCGAACTGGTTGTTCTTCTGCGACGAGGTCGGGATCGCCAAAGCCATACAGCCGCTTGGAAGGGGAACGCGAACGGCTCGTCGGCCGGATGTCGGACGGTGAAACGATAGATCGGGATCCCGTTGAACGTCTTCTGCACGTCATAGGTGTTGAGAGTTGATGACGCTGCCGGCCTTGACGACGTGGTCGCCCCAGCCGTGGAGATCCAGCAGCGAGAAGTCGTCGCGGATGAAGAAGCGTTTCTGGTGGAAGTTCTGGAGGTTCTCGCTCGATCCGGCGCGGAGGGCCTGCTGGTAGTCCAGGCCGACCGCGTTCGGCATGACCGAGCTCGGGTTCCACTGGTAGCACTGGTACGCCGATGGTCGTGTCGTTCAGTATACTTCGACGCCAGCCACGGTGTTCTTGGCCTGCGGCGTTCCAGATGGTTCTGCGGATGTCGGTCGCGGACTGGAAGGCGCGCTGCTGGCCGAAATCGTCGATGTCCTGGTCTCGTGGCGGTAGAAGCCGTTGACAGTCGACCACGTCGCTCTGCGCGGCCTGCCAGCGAAATCTTGCCGAAGAGCAGGTTCTCGCGTGAACGGGCTGCGGGAAGTTGCCGGTCTGCGCGTCGAAGGCGTCGTGGACGGGCGGGGGGAACGAGTCGGTCTGGGGCCCGAACGACCGGTTGTCGTGTCGCTGCTGGTCGTCGTACTCCCACGACCCGAAGAAGTGGAGCGAGTCCTTGATGATCGGTCCGCCGATCGAGACGCCGGCCTGCCAGCGCGTGTAGTCAGGCTTCGTGAACGTCGGCGACCGATCGGCTCGCCGCTGCAGTGGATCGAAGATCGGCGCAGTCGTCGGTAGCCACGAGGGCCTTGTTCTGGTACTCGACGAACCCGTCGCCCTGGAAGTCGTTGCCGCCCGACTTGGTGACGGCCGTGATGAGCGTGCTCGAAGACCTTCTCGTACTCGGCCTTGAAGTTCTGGGTGATGACCCGGATACTCCTGGACCGCGTTCTGCGGGAACGGATTGCCGCGGCTGGAGTCCTGGCCGACGATGCCGCCGTTCAAGACGTCGTTCTTGTAGCTGGTGCCGTCGATGAAGACGTTCGTGTTGAAGCCGGGAATCGCCGCGCCGAGGACCTCCTGGTTGTTATCGTTGTGCGATGTCGTGACTCCGGGCGCGAGCACCGCGAAGTTCAGAAAGTTGCGGTTGTCCTGCGGCAGGACCGCGAGCTGCTCCCGCGAGACGTTGGTCGCGATCTCGCTCTGCATGGTGTCGATCAGCGGGGCCGCGCCGGTCACGGTGATCTCCTGCGCAGCGCGGGCCGAGAGCACGAAGTCGAGGGCCTGGATCTGGCCCAGGATGACGCTCGACTTTCTTCGTATCCGTGCCGTATGGTCCCGGCTCGCCTTGACCGTGTAGTTGCCGGGTGGGACCTGCAGGTTGAAGAAGCCGTCGGCGCCGCTCACGGCCGTGCGGGTCACGCCGGTAGCGTCATTGGTGGCTTCGACCGTGACGCCCGGCAGGCTGGCCGCGCTTTCGTCACGGACGTAGCCTCGGAGGGTTCCGGTCGTCGACTGGGCTCCCGCGGGAGCGCGGTCAGCGCCATGAGCAGCCAAAGGAAAGCTCGAAACGTCCGAATCGATCGCCTGGTTCGTTGCGTCATTCGCCCTTCCTCCTTCCGTTCGATCCCGTGACTACGGTTCTTGCGTCCGGCCGTCAGCGGCAGAGAGCCGCTGGATTCGCGCGATCACCAGAGTGGTCGGCAGGGTCAGGTGAGCCGTCTGTGTCCGTTGCTCGGTGCGCACGGCGTGGAGGACCCGTTCGGCGGCGGCGGCCCGAGCTCGGCGATCGACACCCGCACCGAGGTCAGCGGCGGTGCAGTGTAGCGGGCGATCGGGATGTCGTCGAAGCCGACGAGCGCGAAGTCCTCGGGCACGGAATGCCCTGCCTCGCGCAGCGCGGCCAGGCAGCCGATCGCCATCGCGTCGTTGGCCGCGAAGATCGCGGTCGGCGGCCTCGCGCAGCGCGGGCAGGCGCTGGCCCGCGCTGTACCCGGCGTCCTCGCGGAAGTCGCCGGGAAGCTCCAGCGCCTCGGCGCGATCGGCCCCGAGCTTCGCCATCGCCTCGCGATAGCCGCGCAGGCGCTCCGAGGCGTCCTGGTTGGGCGCGGGGCCCGGCATGAACGCGATGCGCCGGTGGCCGAGGCGAGGCGAGGTGGCGGACCATCGCGATCGCGCCGTCGTAGTTCTCGATGTTGATCAGGTCGAAGGGGGTCGCCGCGCGCCGGACGAGGCGTTGAGCAGGACCACGGGAAGGGCGTCCGCGAGCAGGCCGCGCAGCGCCGGCGCGCCCAGGTCGGGCGACAGGACGATCAGGCCGTCGACCCGGCCGCGCATCGGCGCGCAGCATCGCGTCCCGGTCTCCGCGCGGTCGCCGTGCGAGCTGGAGACGAGCAGGTGGTAGCCGCTGCCGGCGCACGGTCGCGTCGATGCCGCGGATGAGCTCGGAGAAGAACTCGCCGTAGATGTCGGGCAGGAGCACGCCGATCGTGTGCGTCTGCCGCGTGATCAGGCTGCGCGCGGCGCCGTGGGGAACGTAGCCGAGCTCCTCGATGGTCCGGCGGACGCGGGCGCGCGTCTCCTCGCGAACGGCGTCCCTTGTCGTTGAGGACGCGCGAGACGGTGGCGACGGAAACACGGGCACGCCGAGCAACGTCCTTGATCGTCACGCCCATTGAGGCTGCCCCGACGGCATCGGTGAGTACCCCCTCCCGACGGCCCAATGTAATCGTTTACATAAGGCGGCTTCTCACGCTTGTCAAGCTTTAGTTGAGACGGTGTGAAGAAGGTGGGGAGGGCCTGGAACTATCGGATCGCTCCGGCGATCGCTCGACGATCCGCGGCATCCGGGAAAGGTCCATTTCCCCCGCGCATGTTGCGCTCGAGGTGCGAGCGATTTCCCGTCGCGGGGATGACGCACGTGACGTGCGGATTCGCCAGGATCCACTTGAGGAACAGCTCGGCCCAGCTCTCGCAGCCGAGCTCCGCGGCCCGGGGCGGAAGAGGCCGGGCGGCCACGCGCCGTAATCCGGCGCCTCCGCCGAACGGCCGGTTCACGATCACGGCGACGCCGCGATCGGCCGCGAGGGGAAGGATCGCCTCCTCGGCTTCGGGCTCGACGATCGAGTAGTTGATCTGGAGAAAGTCCAGTGGTTCGCGGCGAAGGACGCGCGCGACTTCCGCGTAGGCCGACGCCGTGTAGTGAGAGACGCCGATGTACCGGACGCGTCCTTCCTGCTTCCACGAGCGGAGGGTCTCCAGCTGTGTGTCGATGTCGAGGAGGTTGTGGACCTGCAGGAGATCGATCTTCGGCGAGCGCAGGAGGCGCGCGGACTCCTCGATCTGCGCGAGGCCGGCTCGCTTGCCGGTCGTCCAGACCTTGGTCGCGAGGAAGAGCCGCTCGCGGAGATCGAGTTGGGACGCGATCTCACCCACCGCTTCCTCGGAACGCCCGTACATCGGGGAGGAGTCCACGAGCCTGCCGCCGAGGTCGACGAAGCGGGACAGGACCTCTTCGAGGGGCCGGCGCTGGGTTCGGCCGACGTCGAACGTCTGCCAGGTGCCGAGGCCGATGACCGGCAGTTCTTCTCGCGAAGACGGGATCGGGCGGGTCGCAATCGTGGCGCTGGTCACCGGTCGGGATTGTGAAGCAGATCCTGCAAACGTTTTCGGAAGACGACCCGCGCGCCATTGTCGCGATGTCCCTATCTCCCGGCGTCTCTTTGCTTTAAACTGTTTCGAGCGTCTCCGCACGCAACCCATGTCCAGCCAGCCGCCCAACCGCGAGCTCGAGGAAGCCGTCCTCGAGCTGCAGCAGTACCTTTCCGACAGCGTTCCGCCCCTGGTCGTCGCGGACTCGATCCAGATCCTCATGAAGTACCCGCCCCAGGCCGTCATGCCCACGATCCGCTCGTGGACGGCAGCCCAGTACCGGGGACAGGGCTCGAGCGTGCCGATCTCGGACTACCTGTTCCACGCGTTGAAGAAGATTCACATGATGGGCGAGTTCAAGCTCGTGGCGCAGGAGCCCCTGGCCGCGTACATCGAGACCCTCAAACCCGTCGTCCTGTCCTTCTGCCCGGAGGAAGACCGGGAGATGCTGCTCGAGAACCTCGGGCGCCTCGGCGAGACCGCGGGAGCCTCGGCGGCTTCGCAGGTGCAGACGATCTTCCGGCAGGAGGGATCGGGCACCGCCGCGACGGCCTCGGCCTCGGCGGCAAGAGCCGCCGGATCGGGGAAGGCGGCCGGCGCGGGACCCGGAACCGGAGCGGGAACCGGATCGGGAGCCGGAGGGACAGGTTCCTCGTCGGACGCCGGAGTCGCTGGCGAGGCGCTCCAGGGAATTCGCCGCTTCTCGATGTTGCTCGAGCGTCTCGAGGCGCGCGGCGCCTTCGCGGCGGCGACGGGACCTTCGGGCGCGCCCGCATCGCCGGGCGTTGGAGCGGCGGTCGCCGTCCCCGCCGGTGCCGCCGTCGCGGGCGGCGGCGCGGCGCCCGTTGCCCCCGGCGTGACTCTTCCTCCGGCGTTGCAGGCGCTCGCGTTCGCGGCGCGCAATTCCCACTCGGGAGCTGAGCTCGAACAAAACCTGGCGCGCCTGAAGGAGATGGGCCTGGAAACCGGGACCCAGACGGTCTTTCAGGCTCTTTCCCAGAGCCTGCCCGGGTGGGTCGTTCCCATGATTCCGGCGGCGCCCGGCGCCGGCGCCGGCGCCGGCGCCAGCGCCAGCGCCGGACCTGCGATGGAGACGGGCTCCCTGGGAGCGATGCGCCGCATCATCACGGAAGCCGAGGACCCCGCCGAGGCCGGCAAGCGCTTCCACGAAATGGTCAAGACCGGAGTCGAGCGCTTCAACGAAGGTTCCCTTCCGCAGGCCGTCCAGATGTTCGAGCTCGCCGAGCGCCTGGTCTCGGAGCGGAAGGTGGACGCCGGACCCGCAGAGATCGCGCGCCGCAAGCTCGGCGAATCGCTCGACTGGGATCAGCTCAAGAAGTTCGGCGAACAGGCCGATCAGCACGCGTCGCTGCGCAAGGTGCTGCGGTTCTTCACCGATCTGACGTCGGAGGGCATTCTCGAAGCGCTTCCCGGCGAGCCCAAACGGGACCGCCGGCGCCTGATGCTCCTCCTGCTCGAGGTGCACGGCGCCCCCGCGCGCACGGCCGCGTTCGAGCGTCTCACGCACTCGCTCGGGCCCGCGGTCGGAGAAGAGGAGTGGTTCTTCCGCCGCAACCTGCTCTACGTGCTGCGGCGGATCCCGCGCACACCCGACGGCCCGGACTTCGACTCCGAGATCGACGTCGTGCTCCAGCACGCGCGGCTGGGCCTGCCGCTGCTCGTGGTCAAGGAAGCCATCGCGGCGCTCGGCCAGCTCAAAGACGAGAAGACGGAGCTGGGCCTCTCGCAGCTGATGGCGGATATCGAGGGGACCCTGATCAGGCCCGGCGACGCTCCGCCCTACGAGGCCAAGGACCTGCGCGGTCTGCTGGACCGGGTGGCGGCAACGCTCGCGCGGCTGCCCTCGCGGCCGGCGCGCCGCGCGCTCCTCGAGCACGCGTCGAAGAAGCAGGTCCAGCTCGGCGACACGATGGAACGGCTCGCCGAGCTCGGCAGCCAAAACCTCTCCGAGGACGCGGAGACGCTCGATCAGCTCCTCGCGATGATCAAGGCCAATCTCCCGTTCAAGCTTCTGGGCATGACGCTGCGCCAGAATGACCAGAACCTGGTGCATCTGATCGAGGCGCTCTCGGGGACGCCGTCGCCGGCGGTGCGCAAGACGTTCGAAGACATCGTGGAACGATTCAAGGGCCAGGAGGCGGGACGGTCCGCGGCGCGCGCTCTGGCCGCGTTCGACCGTCCGGCGCCGGCTTCCCAGGCGCTCCGAGCGGCCACCAGCGGGACGTTCGCGACGCTGGATGCGCCGACGCCCTCCGCGCCAGCCTCCGAAGAGCCGGCTGCCAGTCTGCAGGGAGACCTCGCCGTGTTCGGGCTCCCCGCGCTCCTGCAGAGCCTGGGGGACTCATCGGCCACGGGCACGCTGACGCTGCGCCCGCCCAAGGGCGGCGAGGCGTTCGGCGTGATCGCGCTGCGCGAGGGAAAGCTCGTCGTGATCCAGAGAGGGCACCTGCGCGGCGAAGACGCCTTCTATCAGCTGTTCGAGCGGCCCAGCCCGGGCCAGTTCGCTTTCGTGAAGGGCGCCGTCGCCGGCGCTGAGGGGCCTCCGCGCGAGATCCTGCCTCTGACGCTCGAAGCGATGCGGCGCTACGACGAGCTGCAGGAAGCGGCCGCGCTGGTGCCCGACGCGATGGGGCTCGAGATCACCGGCACGCGTCCGACCGCGCATCCCAGCGAGAAGGACGGCGGTTTTCTGAAGGTGTTGTGGGACCGGGTGCGCCAGGGCGGGACCACGAGCGAGATCGAGGCGGCCGTGCCGTCGGATTCCTACCGGATTCGGCGCGTCCTCGCGCACTGGCTCGAAGAGGGCTCGGTGCGGGAGCGAGCAGTCTCTCCGAAAGCCTGAGGTCCCAGGTTTCCGACCTGAGACCTGAGACCCGGGACCTGGAAAGAGCCCCCGCCCGCCGGCAGGAAGAACGGGGCAAATCGACCGAGCCGGCGTTTGTACGGCGGACGGGGGCAAGTCATCAGGTCAGTCGATCGAGACCGGAGTGGCGTCGTAGACACGCTTGAAGGTTATCTCGGGAACGTCCCCGTGCGCGTCGACGTGCGTCATGATGGTCAGCTGCTTGTCGGCGACCGAGAAAGTCTCCGTGCGGGCAGGTCCGCGCTCGGGCTTCGCGTCGATGATCATGCGGCCGTCTTCCCAGCGGGCATGGACCTCGGCCGCGCCGCGCGGGCCGTTCTCGGTGATCAGACGGCCGTCGGTGTAGAGGATCCGCTCACGCCATCCGTTCTTCAGGACGACGCGGTCGCCTGCCTGCTGGATCGTGAGCGTTCCGAACCCCTTCTGGAAGTCCATCTTTCCGTGGTGGCCGCCCTTTTTCTCGGTGTCCGAAGGCGCGTTCTCCGCCGGGGCCTCGGCCCCTTGAGACTTCCAGGCCTGCATATTCGCGGGCGGCTTGTCGCTCAGGTCCTTGTTGAGCGTCCAGGTCCCTGAGATGTTCGCGGGCTCCGCCGCGACGAGGACCGAGGCGAGCAGAAAGCCGGTGCATGCCCAGCGCATCAGGTTCAATCGAAAGAAACGGGAACGGGTTGGAACCATCGTCGGTCTCCTTTCGACGAATCTACGAGCGCTCGCCGAACAGGGGAGCGTTTTTGTCCCGACCGGCGGGATCTGCGGCGCGAGCGGTCCGGGCCCTCGAAGGCCCTGGCGAGGCCTTCGCCGGCGGCGAGAGTGCGTTCTCCGCGCTCGAGGCGGAGGCCCGGCCTCCGAAGGCGCCTTTCCGACGGCTCGGGCCTCGTTTGCTCCCGGCGGAGCCGCGCGCCGTCTAAAGTAGGGTCCGGGCGCTAGAATCGGCCGCGGTGGCCGGTCGCAATTGCGCCCGCGTCACAGCGAGCGATGCCGCAGCAGCCCTTGCCTCCGTCCGCAAGTCCGTGGTCTCGGGCGGCCCTCCTCGCCCTGATCTGGGCGACGCTGGGCCTGGCGGGAGTCAGCCAGTTCTACTTCGTGCGGTCCGATCTCGGCGAACGGGCGGATCTGGTGCACGCGTTTCTGTTTCCTCCGGTTCTGGACTGGTATCTCTGGATCCTCCTCATTCCGATCGTCGTGCTCGTGGCCGCCCGGTTTCCGCTCGACCGCACCTGGCCGGTCACCCTCGCGGCGCATCTGGTGGCCTTGCTGGTCCTGGCATGGGCGCATCGCACGTTGTCGGTGTGGGCGGTGGAGCGAATTCGCGAGATCCCCTCCCTCGCGCCGATCGATCCGAGGCCGCCGCGGCCGGGTCCGCCGCGCGGCATGGGGCCCGGCAGTCTCCTTCGCGGAGTCGCGCCGTACGTCGCCCTTTCGGGCGCGTACTACCTCCTCGATTACTACCGCAAGTATCGCGACCGGGAGCTCAAGACGGCCCAGCTCCAACGCGAGCTCGCTCGTGCGGAGCTCTCGGCGCTGCAGATGCAGCTGCAGCCGCACTTCCTGTTCAACACGCTGCACGTCATCGGCGTGCTGATGCACACTGAGCCCGAGACCGCCCACCGCATGATCGCGCAGCTCTCCGACCTCCTGCGAATGTCGCTGGACGGAATGGCGGAGCCCGAGATCCCGCTCCGCCGGGAGCTGGCGTTCGTCGAGCGCTACCTCGCAATCCAGCAGGTCCGCTTCCGCGACCGCCTCGCCGTGCGCTACGCCGTCGCCGAGGACGTCAAGGGCGCCCTCGTGCCGAACCTCGTCCTGCAGCCTCTGGTCGAGAACGCGATCGAGCACGGGATCGCGCCGCTGGCCCGGGGCGGCGCGATCGAGATCGGCGCGCAGAGACGCGACGGTTTCCTCGAGATCCGCGTCCGCAACGACGGGCGGCCTCTCTCCGGCGCGTCCGGGAATGGTTCGGGCATCGGCCTGGAGAACACGCGACGGCGGCTCACGCGGCTGTACGGGCCGGCGGCCGCGATCGCCCTGAACAATGTCCCGGAGGGAGGGGTCGAGGCCCTCGTGCGGATTCCGCTGCGCGAGGGCGCCGCCAATGACACGAAGGAGGAACGTTCCGATGCCTAAGATTCGAACGCTCGTGGTCGACGACGAGCCGATCGCGCGAGACTGGCTGCGCACGCTTCTGGCCGAGGATCCCGACGTCAAGCTCGTCGCCGAGGCCGCCAACGGCGCGGACGCGGTTGCGGCCGCGGTCCGCGAGCAGCCCGAGTTGATCTTTCTCGACGTGCAGATGCCCGAGAAAGACGGGTTCCAGGTCCTCGAGGATCTCGGGACCGAGCGGGCGCCGGTGATCGTCTTCGTCACGGCCCATGACCAGTACGCGGTGCGGGCCTTCGACGTGGACGCCGTGGACTACCTCCTGAAGCCGTTCGACCGCGGACGGTTCCGCGACGCGCTCGCACGCGCCAAACGCCAGCTCCTCGGGGACCCGAAAGGCGCCCTCGCCTGGAAGCTGATGTCGATGCTCAAAGCCTCGGAGCCGGGGAAGTCTCCGGCCTCGCGTCTGCTGATCAAGGCCGACGGGCGCATCCAGGTCCTCCGTGTCCGCGACATCGACTGGATCGAGGCCGCGGGCCACTACGTCAACGTGCATTCCGGCAAGATGACCCGGCTGATCCGGGAGACGATGAACGAGCTGGAGTCGCGGCTGGATCCGAGCGTCTTCCTGCGCGTGCACCGCGGCGCGATCGTCAACGTGGACCGGATCCGCGAGATCGAGCCGCTCTTCCACGGCGAGGCGGTGCTCGTCCTCGCCGACGGTAAGCGGGTGACCGTCAGCCGCAGCTTCCGCCCGAAGCTGGAAGAGGCTCTGGGGAAGACCGTCTGAGGCCGCGCTAGCGGCGGATCCGCAGCGACTCGTACGGCACGACCGGGGCGGAGCCCAGCGAGCCGAGGCCCTCCACGTCGGGCCGCGCGAAGCAGTAGACCTGCTCATGGAAGAGGGGAAGGAGCAGCGCCTCCCGCGCGACGATTTCTTCGACGCTGCGGTAGATGGCATGCCGGACGCGGGGATCCGTCTCCGCGCGGCCCTGGTCGGCCAGCGCGTCGGTCTCCGGGGCTCCCGCGTATCGGCCGACGAAGCCCGACTCGGAATGGAGGACGCCGTGCACGAACGAGTCGGCGTCGGGGTAGTCGGCGTTCCAGCGCCCCACGAAAAGGTCCACGTCCGGCTTCTTTTCGTACTCGAGGTACTCCGCCATGGTCCGATTGACGGGACGGAGGACGATGCCGATCTCCTTGAACGCCTCGGTGAGCTCGCGGGCAAAGGCCGAGAACTCGCCGAAGAAGACGGGGTGGACCGCGGCGGTCAGCTCGACGCGGTCGCGGGACACGGTCTGTTCCACGGAGCTGTCGGAGGGAGCCGCCGTGCCGCCCGAGTCCCGCCCGTCCGACGCCGCATAGCCGAGGAGGCCCGGCGGGATGAGGCCGTGCGCCGGAATCGCGAGCCGTCCGAGCGTGCGGCGCACCAGCCCCGGCACGTCCACGGAGCGGACCAGCGTGCGCCGCAGGTCGACGTCCGCGAGCGCGGGGCGATGCTGGTTGAACACGACGAAGTACGTCGTCAGCCGCGGGCTCTCGCGATATCCGGCCGCGAAGCGCTGGTCCTGGCGGAGAGATTCGGCGTCGGCGGGGAGAAGCTCCGACGCCACCGAAAGACGCCCGGCGAGAAACTCGTCGCGGATCTCCTCGGGTGTGAGGCCGAACCGGAACTCGAGTCCCTCGCTGCGCGGCAGGCCTTCGCGCCAGTAATGGGGGTTGCGCTCGAGCTCGATCCGCCGGCCGGGCTCGAAGCGCAGGACACGAAAGGGTCCCGTGCCGACGGCTCCGTCCTTCCAGGTCGCGCCGATCCGCCGCGTGCCCTCCGGAACGATCGACACGGCGCCGAAGGACACGACGGACGGGAAGAAGGACACGGGTTTCTCCAGGTCCAGCGTGAACTCGTAAGGCGAGACGATGTGAAACCCCTCGAGGTCCAAGGCGTTCCCGTCGAGGATGCGTTTGGCGCCGCGCACGTCCGCGAGCAGGAACCGGCTGCTCGACTCCGCGGTCTGAAGGAGCCGCTCGAAGGACCAGCGCACGTCCCGCGCCGTCAGACGCCTTCCGTCGTGGAAGCGCACGTCGGGCCTCAGGCGGAACCGGACGCGGCGGCCTCCCTCCTCCATCAAGACCTCGGACGCGAGGCGCGGAACGACGCGCACGCCGTCGTGGGCCCAGGTCAGCGTCTCGAAGATGGTGGTCAGGACCTCGGTCTGCTCGAGCGTGTCCGTGAGCGCGGGATCGAGACTGCGGATATTCCCGGTGATCCCGGCGTGCAGCATTCCGCCGCCGGCGCCTTCGAGAGCGACGCGGACCGTTGAGGCTTCGGCTTTTCCGATTTCGGAGTAATTGACGTACGGGGCGGTGCTTCGCAGCTGCACTCCGCGCACGCCGGGAGTCGCGATGCGGTAGTCCACGTCGTGGAAGAGAGGCACGAGCACGGCGGACTCGAGCAGGTCGTGCTCGAACTTCCGGTAGAGGCTCTCGCGCACGGCGGGACGCGCCTCGGCCCGCGCTTCCTCCAGGATCCGATCGGCTTCGGGCGAGGAGTAGAACTCGCGGAGCAGACCGGTCCCCGAGTGCACCAGGCCGAACGTGAAATTGTCGGGGTCGTCGTAGTCGGCGATCCATCGGCCGACGATGAGGTCGATGCCCTCCTTCGCGTGCCAGCACTCGAGGTACTCGTGCATCGTCTTCGTCACGACCAGCACCTCGACTCCGAGGTCCGCCCAGATTCGCCGCAGCTCCTGCGTCAGCGCGGCATACTGATCCAGCAGAATCGGGTGAACCGAGGCGCGCAGGCGGATGGGAGTCGGCAGTCCGGATTCGCGGATCAGCTCGAGCGCCTTCTCACGAGAGAGGTGATGTTGTCTCCGGCCGGGATCGTGGCCGAGAACGCCGGGCGGGATGACGCCGGTCGCCGGCATTGCGAACCGCCCGAGCGCGCCCCAGACGAACTCCTGGCTGCGCACGACTCCGGCGAGCGCGCGGCGGAACGTTGCGTTCGAGCCCGCGGGGCTCGCCGTGTGGAACATCGCGAAGTAGCTGTTCTTCTTCGGGGTCTCCGCCAGACCTCCGCGGTAGCGCGGGTCGCGAAGGACGGCCTCGAGGTCCTGCGGCAGGAGGTCGCGGACGAGGTCCAATCGGCCCGAACGGAAGCCCTCGCCGATCTCGGCGGCGGGCAGAGACGCCCGGAACTCGATGCGGTCCAGACGCGCCGCCGGCTCGCGCCAGTAACGCGGGTTGCGTTCGAGAACGGCGCGGTCCGCGGTGTGCTCGCGCCGGAGGTACGGGCCCGTGCCGATGGAGCGCCCCTCGGCATCCACCGCCACGATCGAGGTTCGTCCGTCGGTCAGGAGCGAAGGAAGGATCGGCAGAGCATCGTGGAGGCGGATCTCGATTTCGACTCCGGCGCGCGCCTGGATTCCGGAGATCTCGCCGGCCGCTCCGCTGCGAAACTCCGCGACGCCTTCGACGGCCTCGAAGGCGGCGGGCATCTCGTTGGACGCGAGGCGA
Organism: uncultured Acidobacteriota bacterium; assembly: GCA_963733815.1. Classification (GTDB taxonomy): domain Bacteria; phylum Acidobacteriota; class Thermoanaerobaculia; order UBA5066; family Gp7-AA6; genus DAHUXD01. Next base: position 1,128,507 of record CAVTEG010000009.1, read on the forward strand.
ACCGAGCGCTCGAGCGACGCTTTCACGGTCGCAGCGTTCAGGGGCGATCCGTCTGAGAAGACGACGTTGGGTCGCAGGTACAGGCGCAGCATCTTTGCCCCGTTCTCCAGCGCCCAGCGGTCGCACAGCTGGGGAGAGAGGTTCCCTCCGGTGTCGGTCGTCACCAGTGTCTCGAAGATGTTGGCCAGGACCTCGTGCTCCTCGGTGGTCTGGTAGTTGACCGGTTCCAGGGCGGCGATCGGATTGGCCATCGCCACGACGAGGGTTCCGCCGGAGGCGAGCTCGGCTTCGGCCGACTTCTCGGCGGGCGCGAGCTTCTCCATCTCGGTCTGGTAGGCGGCGGCCTTTGCGTACTCGCCCCGCAGGTTCGCGACGCTCGCCGCGAGCGCCAGAAGGCGCGGGAGGTTTTCCGTCTCCTTACCGGCGCGCGCGGCGTCCACGCCACGTTCGATCCACCGCCGCGCGTCATCGACCCGCCGAGCCTGCCAGGCCGCCTCGGCAGCGGCGAGCATCGCGGCGACGGCTCTGCGGGGAGCCTTTTGCTCTTCGAAGATCCGCGTGGCCGCCTCGGCCTCGCGCAGCGTGCCATCCACGTTTCCGGTCATCCGGTGGCCGCGGGCCAGCATCATCCGGGCGTCGCCTTCGAGAGACGGATCTCCCTCCCACTCCTCGTCTTCCAGGAACTCGAGCGCGATCTTCGCGACGCGGATCGCGTCCTCCGGGCTGAACGTCTCCAGGGACTTCTGCGCCAGCTTCAGTCCGTACTCGACCGTCTTGTCGGGGACGTCGGCCTGCGAGAAATGGTGGACGAGCTCGGGGTAGACGCGCTCGAGGCGGCCGGCATAGCGCTGCTCGATCAGCTCCGCGTACTTCCGGTGGAGCGACCGGCGCTTGCGCCGGGAGAGCTCGGCGTAGAGCACGTCGCGCACGATCCCGCTGGCGAAGGCCAGCCGGTCGCCGCGGGACTCGCGCTCCTCCTCGAGGATGCCTTCCCGCAGGAGCTTGTCGATGTCGTCGTCGAGACTCTTGGCGTCCTCGGCCAGCGTCCCGAGGTCGCGCGAGTCGAAGGTCTTCCCGAGGACCGAGGCGACCGAGAGCAGGTTGCGCAGGTCCTCGGGCAGCCGTTCGACCCGCTTCTCGACGGCCTGCTGGATGGTGGCCGGCAGGTTGTCGGCGGAGATGGCCGCCTCCTTGGAGAACGTCCACGCGCCGGTGTCGTCCCGCGCGATGCCGCCCGAGTCGATCAGGGAGCGGAGCAGCTCCTTCGTGAAGAACGGATTGCCCTCCGTCGCTTCGTGAAGACGTTGCGCCAGCTCGTCGGCGACCTTCGGCGCGCCGACGAGTGACTCGACCAGGGTCCGATGCTCGGACGGCGAGAAGGCACCCAGGGTTACGGTCACGAAGCGCGGGTCGTCCGCGAACGTGTCGAGCATCTTCGTCAACGGGTGCCGCTTGTCCGTCTCGGTCTGGCGGTAGCTGCCCACGATCAGCGTCGGCGTCGGTCCCAGCCGCCGCACGATGTACTGGAGCGCCTCGATCGAGGCCTCGGCGCCGTGAAGGTTCTCGAGGATCAGGACGAGCGGCTTGCCGCCCGCCAGGCGCGTGAGTGTCCGGGCCAGCAGCTCGAAGACCTGGATCCGGTCCTCCGCCTTGCGCTCGTCGGGCGCGGCGGCGATGCGGGAGTCGCCGCTGACGGCGGCGCGCAACTCCGAGATCTCGGAGAGCTGGGGGAAGAGCCCGATCAGGTCCGCGGCGATGTCCGAGAAGTCGGCGCGCCCGCCCGACGAGGACGCCGCGTCCCGGGTTCGGAAATAGTCCTGGATGAGCTCGCAGAAGCCCTGGTACGAGAACGAGCGGTCCTGCTCGGTGAAACGCCCGTAGAGGACCGGGATCTTTCGCACCGTGGCCAGGTTCTTGATCTCCTCGAGCAGCCGCGTCTTTCCGATGCCGGGCTCGCCGGCGACGACCGCGAACTGGCAGTCACCGGCGATCGCCGCGTTCAGGCGCCGCTGGAGCTCGGCGAACTCCTTCTCGCGACCGATGAAGGCCGAGAGTGCGGGCCGCGCCAGCGTGCGGCTGGCGGAGGAGACGATCGACATCCGGAACTCGTCGCTGTGGAGGCTCGAGCGGTGCCGGCGCAGCGCCTCCGAGACCTGCCCGGCCTTCGGGGGGCGCCGGGCGGGGTCTTTCTCGAGACACCGCAGCACGATGTCCTGCAGCTCCTCGCGGACCTCGGCGCCGAGGTTGCGGGGAGGCTGGGGAATCTCGTGCACGATCCGATAAAGGATCGACTGGACCTCCCCCGTGAACGGCGGCTCGCCGACGAGGCATTCGTAGAGGACGACTCCGAGAGAATAGATGTCGGAGCGGCCGTCGAACGCGCGCGAAGAAACCTGCTCCGGGCGAGAGGTAGGCGACGGTGCCCACGAGCGTCCCGGTCTTGGTCAGGCGCGACTCCGTCGTGGCATGGGCCAGTCCGAAGTCCATGACGCGCACGCGCACGGCCGCACCCTCCTCCCGCGTGACCATGATGTTGGCGGGCTTGATGTCCCGGTGCACGACGCCGCGGGAGTGACTGTAGTCGAGGGCGTCGGCGACCTGGATGCCGATGTCCACGACGTCGCCCAGGCGCAGCGACTGGTCTCGCAGGAGGCGCAGCAGGTTCATGCCGCCGACGACGGGCATGACGAAGAAGAGCGAGCCTTCGTGGCGTCCCAGATCGTAGATCGGCACGATCGCGGGGTGGTCCATCTGGGCCACGAGCTGGGCCTCGCGCTGAAAGCGTTCCTCGAGCTCTGTCGTCAGGTCGTTCGAGGAGACGAGCTTGACGGCGACCTCGCGATTGAGGAGAGGGTCTTTCGCTCGATAAACCACACCCATGCCGCCGCGGCCGAGCTCGGAGATGAGCTCGTAGCGATTCGCCAGCCGCGTTCCGATCAAAGTGGTTTCACCAAGTCGAAACTCGCGGAGTCTACACGACGGGCCGCCGGAATGGCCAGAAGTCTGGCTATGATCAGAAGTCATGCAGGACTTCGAGAAGCTCGGGGTCTTCTACCTGGGGCGCGCCTACGACCTTGCGAAGAAGAAGCGCAAGGACGACCTGCTCCTCTACGACTCCCGCGACCTCGTGACGCACGCGGTGTGCGTCGGCATGACGGGAAGCGGCAAGACGGGTCTCTGCCTCTCGATGATCGAAGAAGCCGCCATCGACGGGGTGCCCGCAATCCTGATCGATCCGAAGGGAGACCTCGCCGATCTTCTGCTGACTTTCCCGCGGCTCCTGCCGGAAGACTTCCGTCCGTGGATCAACGAGGAGGACGCCGCGCGCAAAGGCGTCTCTCCGGACGAGTACGGAAAGCAGCAAGCCGAGCTCTGGAAGAAAGGGCTGGCCGAGTGGGGCGCAGGACGGGAAGCGCATCCAGAGGCTGAGGGACGCCGCGGACTTCGCGATCTACACGCCGGGTTCCTCGGCCGGCCTGCCGGTCTCGATCCTCAAGTCCTTCGCGGCGCCCGACGCGTCGGCGCGCGAAGACGAGGAGGCGCTGCGCGAGCGGGTGGCTTCGACGGCGACGGGGCTGCTCACGCTTCTGGGTGTGGACGCCGACCCTCTCAACAGCCGCGAGCACATCCTTCTCTCGACGGTCCTCGCCGATGCCTGGGGAAAGGGCGAGGACCTCGATCTGGAGACCTTGATCGCCCGGATCCAGCAGCCTCAGTTCAAGAAGGTCGGCGTCGTCGAGCTCGAATCGTTCTTTCCGGCCAAGGATCGCTTCGCGCTGGCGATGAGCCTGAACAACCTGCTCGCGGCGCCGGGCTTCGCGAGCTGGCTGGAGGGAGAGCCGCTCGAGGTCGGTGCCCTGCTGCGCTCGAGCGCCGGCAAGCCGCGCGTCGTGATCTTCTCGATTGCACACCTCTCCGACGCCGAGCGCATGTTCTTCGTCACGCTGCTGCTCAACCAGACGCTGGCCTGGATGCGGGCGCAGTCGGGGACGACCAGCCTTCGCGCGATCCTCTATATGGACGAGATCGCCGGATACTTTCCGCCGGTCGCCAATCCTCCGGCGAAGTCCCCTTTGATCACGCTTCTGAAGCAGGGACGCGCCTTCGGCCTCGGCGTGGTGCTCGCGACGCAGAATCCCGTGGACCTCGACTACAAGGGGCTCTCCAACGCGGGCACGTGGCTGCTCGGCAGGCTCCAGACGGAGAGGGACAAGGCGCGAGTGCTGGAAGGCCTCGAGGGTGCGGCGGCGGGAGCGAAGCAGAAGTTCGACCGCGGGCGGATGGAGCAGACGCTGGCCGGACTGGGAAACCGGGTCTTTCTCCTCAACAACGTCCACGAGGACACCCCGGAGGTTTTCGAAACCCGCTGGGCGATGTCGTATCTGCGGGGACCTCTGACGCGCGCGCAGATCAAGACGCTGATGGATCCGATGCGGACGAAGACTTCGCCTGCGGCGTCGGCGCCGCGCGCGGGCTCGACCGCTGCAGCCCCGGCGGCCGCCGGAGGGCCTCGCCCGGTCCTCGCGCCGGACGTTCCGCAGGCGTTCGTTCCCGTGCGCGGGAAGGGGGAGTCGGTGGTCTACCGGCCGGCCATTCTCGGCGTGGCCGAGGTGCACTATGCGGATGCCAAGAGCGGCGTCTCGTCGACGGAGAAGCTCGCGCTCGTCGCGGCCGCCGCGGATCCGGTGGACTGGTCCTCGGCGTCCGAGCCGGACTTCGCCGTCGAGGACCTCGAAGACCACGCGGAAGGCGGCGCGCGCTTCGAGGATCCGGGCGACGCGGTGAGCCGGAAAAAGATCGCCGACTCCTGGAACAAGGACCTCGCGACGTGGATCTATCGGGAGCGGACTCTCGACCTGTTGCGCAGCGCATCGGCGGGGGAAGTCTCGAAGCCCGGGGAGAGCGAGGCGGACTTTCGCTCGCGCATCCAGCAGGGCGCCCGGGAGAAGCGGGACGCCGTCGCCGAAAAACTCCGCGCGAAGTACGCCCCGCGGCTCGCGGCGCTCCAGGAACGCCTGCGGCGGGCGCAGCAGGCCGTCGAGCGCGAGAAGCAGGAGTCGGTCCAGGCGGGCGTCCAGACCGCGATCTCCGTCGGAGCGACGGTGCTCGGCGCGCTCTTCGGGCGCAAGGCGATCTCCGCGACAACGCTGGGGCGCGCCACCACCGCGGCGCGCACGGCCGGCCGCACGATGAAGCAGGCGGGCGACGTGGGCCGCGCGAAGGAGACGGTCGAGGCCGTCCAGCAGCAGATCCAGGATCTCGATGGAGAGCTCCAGAGCGAGCTCGCCGCGTCGAAAGCCGCCGCCGATCCCGCGACCGAGAAGCTGGAGACGGTGAGCCTCCGCCCGAAGAAGTCCGACATCACGGTGCGCCGCGTGGCGTTGGCCTGGATCCCGGACGCGGGTTAGAGCGGGATAACTCCCAGCCCGGGCGCGCCGGTCGTGCGCATGACGCCTTTCTCGAGCGTGAAGCCGCCGGAGACGACGTCGCGGGCCAGGTCCAGCGAGCCGTCGAGGTCGAGGTAGCGCGTCGCAGGGGAGGCGAAGGCGGCGTGGAGCGCCGCGGCGATCGAGATGCGGCTCTCGTCCATGCAGCCCCACATCAGCGCGACGCCGGCCGTCTCGGCAATGGCCGCGATGCGCAGGGCAGGACGAACGCCCCCGCACTTCATGAGCTTGATGTTGAAGATTCCGCAGGCGGGATCGCCGGGAGGTCCGGCGAGCGCGAGGGCGTCTTTCTCGTCGTGGAGACTCTCGTCGGCCGCGATGCGCGCGCGCCAGGACGACGGCAGCGACCGGATGCCGGCGAAGTCCTCGCGGGGAACCGGCTGTTCGACGAACTCGATGCCGTAGGGCGCCGCCCGCTCGAAGAACCGCGCGGTTCCGGGGAGGTCGTATCCGATGTTGGCGTCCACGCGGATGACGGCGGCGCGGGCCGGGCCTTCGCGGAGCTTTGCGATGCGCTCGAGATCCACGTCGAGCGAGTCGCCGATCTTGACCTTCAGCACTCGGAAGCCGCGTCCGAGATATTCCTCGGCCTCCGCCAGCGTCTCGGCGACGCCTTTGATGCCGATCGTGATGGACGTCGGGAGCGCCTCGTGCGCGCGGCCGAGCAGGTCGGCGAGAGGGACGCCGAGACGCCGGGCGGCGAGGTCGTGCAGCGCGATGTCGACGGCGGCGCGGGCGGCCGGGGTCAGCGGAAAACGTTCGACGGCTTCGCGGCACAGGGCGGGGTAGCCTCGCGCGTCGCGGCCAGCCAGCCATGCGAGGTTCTCCGGCGCGAGGGCCGCGGCTGCGGCCTCGATCGTTTCGCCGGTGACGTGCTCGCCGGGGGATCCGGCGCCGAGGCCGGTCTTGCCGCTTTCGTCTTCGATGCGGACGATGACGTTCGGTACCTCCGCGAGCGGCGCCTGGCCGGCGATCGCATAGGGCCGGGTGAGCGCGAAGTCCTCGACGCGGGCGTCGACCCGGCGGATCTTCACCGCCGGGTCTCCGCGGCGAGGAACTCCTCGACGGCCGGAACGAGCGCCGAGACCCCATCCTCGAGAGGAAGCACGACGGGAATGCGCAGCTCCCTCGCGAGCCGGTCGCGCTCGCCGCGGAGCGCCTCCGGCGTCATGTGCTCGCCGTTCAAGGTCACGGCGAGCGTTCGCGCGCCGAGCGTCCGAATCAAGGCAATCTCGTCGGCGACCGGCGGGATCTCGAGGCCGAGCTCCTCCATCCCTTCGTAGCACTTGCGCGCCGGGGCGTGCTGGAGGATCACCCCGCGCGCGCGGCCGGACAACAGGAACTCGGACCCGCAGGGTCCCGAGGGATTGCGCAGCGCCGACTGCCCCTCGAGGAGGATCAGCTCGGGCCGGGCCTTCTCCCAGCAGGACACGATCGCGTGCTCGAGCTCGCCCGAGACGAAGTCGTTCGGGATCGAGTCGAGGATGAATCCGAACGGCGCGCCCTGCATCCAGCCGGTCTGTCCCGTGAAAATCAGCTCGGTCGAGATTCCGGCAGCGCGGCACGCCTCCGTCAGGAAGCGCGCGGTGGTCCGCTTTCCGAGCGCGCAGTCGGTCCCGAGGACCGCGATTCGGGGCGCGCCGACCGACAGGATGCGGCCCTCCCAGAAGTGCAGCTCGGTGCGGCGCGCCGTCTTGCGCACGTCCGTAATCGTGACGCCGCGGGCGGCCGCCGCCGCCTCCAGCTCCGGGTCGTCGGACACGAACTCGTGGAGCCCGTTGACGACGGACATCCCGCGATCGATCGCCTCCGCGAGGGCGCCGCGCAGGCCCGGCGTGACGCGTCCCCCGGAGGTCGCGATGCCCACGACGGCGAAGTCGGGCTTGGACGGGAGCGCGTCGAGGGCGGCGGGAATGGAGGCGAAGATCGGAATGCCGCGCGGCCGGCCGTCGAGCACTTCCCCCGCGTCGCGGCCCGCCGTGGGCCCGTCGACGACGCCGACGACGCGGTAGCGCTCGGTGCCGCGCACGAGCCCGTGCGCGGTCTTTCCGTTCGCGGTGTCGAAGAAGCCGTCGCAGATGACGAGCGCGGTCCCGTCCATGGCGGGGGGATTATGTACGAGGGGCTTTTTGAGGCGCGCTCGACGCGCGCACGGGGGAGGAAACTCGGCTGAGGGTACACTCGCGCGGAACCGAGAGGCTGCATGGCCGAGAGAAAGAGAACAGGATCCGTAGCGCGCGCCGGCAAGGCTCGCCCGGGAGCGCCGCTCCTGACCGCCCAGGATCTCTTCCTCTTCAACGAGGGTAGCCACCTGCGGCTCTGGGAGAAGCTCGGGTCGCACATCCGAACCCTCGACGGGGAGGAGGGCACCTCGTTTTCGGTGTTCGCTCCCAACGCGAAGGCCGTCTCCGTCATCGGCGACTTCAACGGCTGGGACGTGGCGCGGCATCCCCTCGCGCCTCTCGAGGAGTCCGGGATCTGGGAAGCCTTCGTGCCGGGTGTGGGGAAGGGCGCCGTCTACAAGTACCACGTCGCATCGCGCCTCGGCGGCTACCGCGTCGACAAGGCCGATCCCTACGCCGTGCGGGACGAGGTGCCGCCGAGAACCGGCTCGGTGGTCTGGGACCTGGAATACCGCTGGCGCGACCAGAAGTGGATGGCGGCGCGCGCCGAGAAGCAGAAGGCGGCCGCTCCGATGTCCATTTATGAGGTGCACCTCGGATCCTGGAGGCGCGTGCCCGAGGAAAACAACCGCCCGTTGACCTACCGCGAGGCGGCGGGGGCGCTCGCGCACTACGCGCGCGAGATGGGTTTCACGCACATCGAGCTTCTGCCCGTGATGGAGCATCCCTTCGCGGGATCGTGGGGCTACCAGACCACCGGGTACTTCGCGCCGACGTCGCGGTTCGGGAGTCCGCAGGACTTCATGTACCTCGTGGATACGCTGCACCAGGCCGGCGTCGGCGTGATTTTGGACTGGGTCCCTTCGCACTTTCCCTCCGATGAACACGGTCTGGTCTACTTCGACGGCACCCACCTCTACGAGCACGCGGACTGGCGCCAGGGCTACCACCCGGACTGGAAGAGCTGCATCTTCAACTACGACCGGCACGAGGTGCGTTCGTTTCTACTCTCCTCCGCGCTCTACTGGCTCGAGCTGTACCACGCCGACGGGCTCCGCGTGGACGCGGTGGCGTCGATGCTTCGCCTCGACTACTCGCGAAAAGCCGGCGAGTGGATCCCCAACGTGCACGGCGGCAACGAGAACCTCGGTGCGATCACGCTGCTCCGGCGCTTGAACGAGGAGGTCGAGAAGGCGCATCCCGGCGCCGTCATGATCGCCGAGGAGTCCACGGCCTGGCCGATGGTCTCGCGCCCGACGTACGTGGGAGGGCTGGGCTTCCAGATGAAGTGGGACCTCGGCTGGATGAACGACACGCTCGACTACATGAAGCTGGATCCGGTGTTCCGGAAGTTCCACCATAACGACCTGACGTTTCGCCGGATGTACCAGTACACCGAGAATTTCGTCCTGCCGCTGTCGCACGACGAGGTCGTGCACCTGAAGGCCTCGCTGCTTTCGAAGATGCCGGGCGACGAGTGGCAGAAGTTCGCGAACCTGCGTCTCCTGCTCGGTTACATGTGGGCGCAGGCGGGCAAGAAGCTTCTCTTCATGGGAGGGGAGATCGGCCAGTGGGGGGAATGGAACCACGACACGAGCCTGGACTGGGACCTGCTCGACCACGCGCGTCACGGCGGCCTGCAACTCTGGGTGCGCGACCTGAACCGCCTGCACGCGGCCGAGCCCGCGCTCCACGAGCTCGACTTCGATCCCCGGGGTTTCGACTGGATCGACTGCCACGACGCCGACCACAGCGTCGTCTCGCTGGTGCGGCGCGGCGCGCGACCGAATGATGAGATCGCCGCCGTCTTCAACTTCACGCCCGTGCCCCGCCACGGCTATCGCGTCGGCGTGGCGCGGCCGGGGGACTGGTCCGAGATCGCCAACAGCGACGCCGGCGTCTACGGCGGAAGCGGCGTCGGCAACCAGGGACGCGCGGTCGCGCTCGAGGTGCCGGCGCACGGCCGGCCGTACAGCCTCGCGCTGAGCCTGCCTCCGCTCGGAGTCGTCTTTCTGAAAGCCCCGCAGGAGAGGGCCGAGCCCGAGGTGATCGAGGTCTCGGTCGAGGCGGACGAGCCCGACGGGGAGCCCGTGGTCCTGTCCGACGAGTAGCCCGCATTATTCATGATCGACTCCGGCCGCCGCTCCGATCTTTTCCGCCGATGCGTCGTCATCGCTCCTCGGCGATGCGCTTTGGCATCGCCGTCGTCGCGCTTCCTCGCCTCGACGAAAAATCTCTGTCGCGGGCAAGCTGCCTCTCTGCTCCAACTGCGGCATCCGTACACATTCCAGTTTGACTCAATGACCTACTCGTGCTCCGGCCGGGTGATCACGAATAATCCGGGCTAGCGGGGTACCCCTTGGAACGCTTCGTCTGCATTCACGGGCACTTCTACCAGCCGCCGCGCGAGAATCCCTGGCTCGAGGCGATCGAAGGGCAGCCCTCCGCGTATCCGTACCACGACTGGAACGAGCGCATCACGGCGGAGTGCTATGCGCCCAACGCCAATGCCCGAATTCTCGACGCCGAGAGCCGCATCATCGCGATCGTCAACAACTACGCCTCGATGAGCTTCAACTTCGGGCCCACACTTCTGTCGTGGCTCGAGGAGAAGGATCCCGAGGTGTATCGGGCGATCCTGGCGGCGGACGCCGAGAGCGCGCGGCGTTTCTCGGGGCACGGCTCGGCGATGGCGCAGCCCTACAATCACATGATCCTGCCGCTCGCCGGCGCGCGCGACCGCGCGACGCAGGTGCGCGTGGGGCATCGCCGACTTTCGCCGCCGGTTCGGGCGCGAGCCCGAAGGAATGTGGCTTCCCGAGACCGCCGTCGACCTCGACACGCTCGAGGATCTTGCCGCGGCCGGTATCCGTTTCACGGTCCTGTCGCCCCACCAGGCCAGCCAGTCCGCCGCGTCGGCGAGGAGCCGTGGCGGGAAGCGCCGGAAGGGGGACCCGATCCGACGGTTCCGTACGTGTGCGTTCTGCCGTCGGGTCGGAACGATCGCCGTGTTCTTCTACGACGGCCCGATCTCTCGCGCGGTCGCGTTCGAGCGGCTGCTGTCGAGGGGCGAGCACTTCGCCGAGCGCCTGATGGGGGCTTTCTCCGACGGATCGCGAAGGCCCTCAGCTCGTCCACATCGCGACCGACGGCGAGACGTACGGCCACCATCACCGCCACGGCGACATGGCGCTGGCCTACGCGCTGCAAACGATCGAAACCCCGGGGCTCGCGCGCGTCACCAACTACGGCGAGTTCCTGGAGCGGTCCCCGCCTGTCGCACGAGGCCCGGATCCGCGAGAAGACGTCCTGGAGCTGCGTACACGGAGTCGAGCGCTGGCGCTCGGACTGCGGCTGCCAGAGCGGAGCGCATCCCGGCTGGAATCAGGCCTGGCGCGCGCCCCTGCGGGAGGGGCTGGACGCCCTGCGGGATGCGCTGGCCCCCGCATGGGAAGAGAAAGCCGGAGCGCTCCTCGCGGACCCGTGGAAGGCCCGGGACGCCTACGTCGGAGTGATTCTCGACCGCTCGCCGGAGAACGCGCGAAGGTTCCTCCGCGAGCACGCGCGGCGCGAACTCTCGGAGGCCGAGCGGATCGAGACCTGGAAGCTCCTGGAGCTCCAGCGGCACGCCCAGCTGATGTACACGAGCTGCGGCTGGTTCTTCGACGACGTCGGCGGCATCGAGGCGCGGCAGATCCTGGCTTACGCCGGGCGCGCTCTGGAGCTTGCGAGAGACACTCTCGGCAAGGACTTCGAGCCGCTCGTCCTCGAACCCCTGTCCCGGGCGGCGAGCAACGTTCCCGAGACGGGAGACGGCCGCCGCATCTACGAAACGTCGGTCCGTCCGGCGGCCGTCTCGCTCGAGGACGTCGGGGCCCACTTCGGAGTGCACGCCCTGTTCTCCGACTACGATCCCGTGGCGCGCGTCTACTGTTTCCGCGTGGAGCAGACGGAGTCCCGGGTCTTCTCGAGCGGCCGAGCGCGCCTCCAGCTGGGTCGGGCGCGCGTGATCTCGGAGATCACGGAGGAGGCGGCGACGGTGGCGTGGGGCGTCCTGCATCTGGGCGACCACAATCTCTCGGGCGGCCTGCTGCGCTCGGAGGAGCCGGGCGCGTACGAAAAAGCGGAGGAAGAGCTTGCCGCGCTCTTCCGCCGCGCCGATTTGCCCGAGATCCTCCGCGCGGTCGACCGGTCCTTCGGAAGCGGCGACCGTTACGCACTGCGGCTGCTCTTTCGCGACGAACAGCAGCAGGTTCTCGGCGAGATTCTTCGCTCCGTTCTGGACGAAGCCGACGACGTCTACCGGCGCCTGTACGAAGAACACGCGCCGCTGATGCGGTTTCTCTCGAGCCACGACGTGGCGCCTCCACGCGGCTTCCGGATGGCCGCCGAGCAGGCGCTGAACACGAGAGCTGCGGCGCGAGCTCGAGGATTCCGAGCCCGACGTCGCGCGCCTGGAGGCGGTTCTGGAAGAGGCCCGCAACGTCGGCGTCACGCTGCACGAGGACGGGCTCGGCCGCGCGTTCGAGAGGACGATCGACCGGCTCGCGACCGAGCTGCGCGGGCGGCCGGGGGATCGGGAGCGTTTAACCGACCTCGAACGCATCGTCGCGCTGGCGAAGCACCTGCCGTTCGAAGTGGATTTCTGGAAGGTGCAGAACGCGTACTACCAGATGGCGAAGGGCGTTCTTCCCGCGCGGCGGCGCGAAGCGGACGCGGGGTTCGAGGACGCGCGCGAATGGGTCGAGCGTTTCCTGGCGCTGGGCGCAGGACTTGCCGTCAAGGTCGAGGATCCCGCTTCGGATCTCGCCCCACGAGTCTGAAGCCACAAGACTTAGGGCCGCAACGGCTCTGCTACACTAGCCGTGGATTGACACCTGTTCTCGAAAAGGCCTTCCGGGTCTCCGGCGTCCCCGAGAAGCTGCTCTCCCTCTTCGCCCTCTCCCACGATCTTCGCTGGACGTGGCGCGCCGACGTCCGCTCGCTTTTCGAGGAGCTGGATGCCGAGGCCTGGAAGCGCGTGCGCGGGAACCCCGTGCGCCTGCTGCGCGAGCTTCCCGCCGAGCGGCTGCGCAACGCCGCCGATGATCCGGCCTTCCAGGCGAAGCTCGCGGCGGTCGTCGGGCGCCTCTCCGACGAGGATCTGGCCGAGCCGCGGCATCCGGGGGCGCGCGAGCTGGTCGCACGGGGCGAGCGCGTGGCCTATTTCTCGGCGGAATTCGGGCTGACCGAGATCCTGCCGATCTACGCCGGAGGACTGGGTGTTCTCGCGGGCGATCATCTGAAGTCCGCGAGCGACCTCGGCGTGCCGCTGGTCGGCGTGGGCCTGTTCTACCGCGAGGGTTACTTTCGGCAGGTCGTGGACGCCGAGGGCAAGCAGAACGAGGCTATCCCACGCTCGATCCCGAGGACTTGCCGATCGCCGTCGCCGAGACGCCCGACGGAAGCTTGCCGGTGGTTTCGGTTCATCTCGCCGGGCGAAACGTCAACCTCCTCATCCGTATGGCGAAGGTCGGCCGCGTGCCGCTGCTGCTCCTCGACTCCAACCTGCCCGAGAACGAGTCTCCCGATCGAGAGATCACCGCGCGCCTCTACGGAGGCGGCCAGCGAGATGCGCCTCCAGCAGGAGATCGTGCTCGGCATCGGGGGCTCGCGGGCGCTCGCCAAGGTCGGCCTCTGGCCGACGATCCGGCACATCAACGAGGGCCACGCGGCCTTCGTCTCGCTCGAGAAGATTCGCCAGGCTGTCCAGGAGGAGCACCTGACCTTCGCGGAGGCCCGCGAGGTCGCGACGAGCGGCAACATCTTCACGACGCACACCCCGGTTCCGGCCGGTATCGACGTCTTCACACCGGAGCTTCTCTGGAAGTACTTCGGCGGGTACGTCAACGAGCTCGGCATCAGCTTCGACGAGTTCTTCGACCTCGGCCGGGAGGTGGGCGACCGGCCGCGGGAGCTCTTCTCGATGGCCGTGCTGGCGATGCGACTGTCGACGCATCAGAACGCGGTCTCGCGCCTCCATGCCGACGTTTCGCGGAGGCTCTGGCGCGGAGTGGCGCCGGACCTGCCGCTCTCGGAGATCCCCATCCGGCCCATCACCAACGGGGTCCACGCGCCGACCTGGACGGCCCCCGAGATTGCGGCCACGGGCGTGGCCGAGAATCCCGAAGAGGTGGACCGCGCCGCCCTCTGGAGCGCACACGAGTCGTCGCGGGCGCGGCTGGTGGCCGCGTGCCGGGAGATGCTGGCCGAGCAGCGGCGCCGCCTCGGCGCGAGCGACGAAGAAGTCGAGAAGGCGCGACACGCGCTCGATCCCAAGGCGCTGACGATCGGCTTCGCGCGCCGCTTCGCGACGTACAAGCGCGCGACGCTGCTGTTCTGCGACCAGCCCAAGCGGCTGGAACGCCTGCTGCACCGATCGGACGGCCGGTGCAGTTCATCTTCGCCGGCAAGGCCCACCCCGCGACAGGCCGGGCAAGGAGCTCCTTCGCGCGGTCGCCAATGCCGCCGAGCGCCGGAGTTCGCAGGGCCGCTCGTCTTCCTCGAGGACTACGACATGGCGCATGGCGCGGCAGCTCGTGCCGGCGTGCGACGTCTGGCTCAACACTCCGCGAGCGCCCGCTCGAGGCCTGCGGCACCTCCGGGATGAAGGCCGCGATGAACGGCGCGCTCAACTTCGCGTCCTCGACGGCTGGTGGGACGAGGCGCCGCACGACGAGGCCGGGTTCGTGGTCGGCGAGGCGAAGGACCTCGCGACCGACGACGAGATCGCCCAGGCGCTCTTCGACGTCCTCGAGAAGCGCGTCCTGCCGATGTTCTTCGACCGCGACGCCTCGGGCACGCCGCAGCGCTGGCTCGACCGCATGATCGTCGCCGCCTCCCGCCTGGCCCGCGACTTCTCGTCCGACCGCATGGTCTCCGAGTACATCGACCAGTGCTACGTGCCGGGCGCCTTCCACCGCCGCGCGCTGAAGGACGCGGACCGCGGCCGCCTGAAGCGTCTCGTGGCGTGGAAGGAGCGCATCCGCGCGGCCTGGCCGGGCGTGGCGTTCGAGGACGTGCGCTTCGAGCCCGATCCCATCACGATTCCTCCCTCGGCGGCGTTCGACGTCACGGCGCGAGTGAGGCTCGGCCCGCTGGATGCCTCCGAAGTCTCGGTCGAGCTCTTCGAGGGGGCTCCCGGCCCCGACGGCTTGCTGGAGTCCGGAACGCCCACTCGCCTGGAGGCCGCCGGCCGCGAAGGGGAGACCGGGACCTTCCACCTGACCCACCGCAAGCCCGCCAGCGAAGAGCTGGGATACACGGTGCGCGTGCGCCCGCACCATCCCGACCTCGCGCAGCCCAACGAGACGGGACTGGTGCTCTGGTCGGGTCCGCGCAGCCGGGAAGCCAGCCGCTACACTTCCGCCTCGTGAGCCCGAGCCCCTCCGGGGGAGACCGCTTCGCCGGGATCCTTCTGCATCCCACGTCTTTGCCGGGGCCTTTCGGCATGGGCGATCTGGGTTCGGGCGCGGAGCGGTTCCTGGACTGGGTGGCGGCCGCCGGCTTTCGCCTCTGGCAAGTTCTCCCGCTGGGACCCACCGGCGGCGGCCACTCCCCGTACACCTGCGCCTCGGCCTTCGCGGGCAATCCGCTGCTGGTGTCGCCGGAAAGCCTCGCGCAGGGGGATTGCTGCCCGACGGCGCTCTGTCGCACGCGCCCGGCTTCGATCCGACGCGTGTCGACTTCGAGACCGTCGTGCCCTGGAAGGACGCTCTCCTGCGGCGCTCCTGGGAGCACTTCCGTGCGCATCCGGATCACACCGCGACGGGGGCGTTCGAGGCTTTCCTCGTCTCGCCGGAGCGCTCGGCCTGGCTCGCGGACTGGTCGCTTTACGCCGCGCTGAAGGCGGACTTCGGCGGGCGGGCCTGGATGGACTGGGAACCGGATCTCGCGCGCCGCGATCCGGACGCTCTGAGGCTGGCGGCCGCGGGCCTCGAAGTGGAAATCCGGTACCAGAGCTATCTCCAGTTTCTCTTCTTCCGCCAGTGGGAGCGGCTGCGCGGCCGCGCGCGCGAGCGTGGCATCCGCATCATCGGCGACATGCCGATCTTCGTCGCGCACGACAGCGCGGACGTCTGGGCGCATCCGGAGCTCTTCTCGCTGGACGCCGACGGCCAGCCCGCCGCGGTCGCCGGCGTGCCGCCCGACTACTTCAGCGCCACCGGCCAGCTCTGGGGCAACCCGCTCTACGCTGGGACGCGCATGGCGCGCGACGGCTACGCGTGGTGGATCGAGCGGCTTCGCGACGGGCCTCGCGCTCTGTCGACATCGTCCGCATCGACCACTTCCGCGGCTTCGCGGCGTACTGGGAGATCCCGGCGAGCGCGACGACCGGCCGTGAACGGACAGTGGGTGCACGGGCCCGGGCCGCGCTCTCTTCGACGCGGCTGCGGGCGGACGCTCGGGCGCGCTGCCGATCATCGCCGAGGACCTCGGCGTCATCACGCCGGACGTCGACGCGCTGCGCGACGCGCTCGGCGTTCCCGGGCATGCGGGTCCTGCAGTTCGCCTTCGTACGGCGCCCGACAGCGAGTACCTGCCGCACAGCTACCCGCGCCGACTGCGTCGTCTACACCGGCACGCACGACAACGACACGGCCCGTGGCTGGTACGCGGTGCTCAAGCCCGAGGAGCGCGAGCGCGTCTGGGACTACCTCGGCAGCGACGGCCGCGAGATCGAGTGGGCGCTGATCCGCGCCGCGTATGGCTCGATCGCGGAGGCTGCCGTCGTGCCGATGCAGGACGTGCTCGGCCTCGGGAGCGAAGCGCGCATGAACACGCCTTCGCAGCCCGGGGGTAACTGGAGGTGGAGGGCGAAGGGCGGGGATCTGCGAGCCGATCTCGCCGCGCGTCTCCGACGGATGGCCGTGCTTTCGGGTCGGCTCGATCCCTCTACGCGTCCTTGAGGAACATCGACAGGAGCGCCGAGACGATCGAGACGACGAGCGCGCCGAGGATCGCCATCCAGCAGCCCTGGACCTGGAACTGGAGTCCGAGCGCGGTCGACAGCTTTCCGGTCAGCCACAACAGGAAGCCGTTGATGACGAGGGCGAAGAGGCCAAGCGTCAGAAAGGTCACTGGAAGCGACAGAATCTTGACGACCGGGCCGATGAACGCGTTGACCACGCCAAAGACCAGCGCGACGCCGAAGAGACCGGCCCATCCGCCCTGGTAGGTGATGCCCGGAACGAGCTTGATGGCCACCCAGAGCGCCGCGGCGTTGATCAGGAGACGCAGGAGGAAGTTCATCGCGGATCCTCCGAAATTCCCGGGGATCATATATCCGGACTCCGGGTCAGCCGTTAAGGCGGTTCTCCGTCTCGGCGTCGAAGAGGTGGATCCGGTCGAGGGCGACCGCCACCTCCCGCGTCTGCCCGGCCTCGGGAGCGGCCGCGGGAGCGGTCTTGTACACGAGCGGCTCGTCCCCGGCGCGGGCGTGCACGATGACCTCGTCGCCGAGCGGCTCGACGATCTCGATCTCGGCCGAGAGCTTTGCCGTCCGGTCCCGCGCCGTCTCGGGCGGATCGGAGATGTGCTCGGGCCGGATCCCGACGACGACCTTTTTCCCGTCGCGGCCGGCGGTGGCACGGCGCAACGCGTCCGGCACCGGCAGCGAGAACTTCGAGGCCGCGAGCGCGGAGCCCCCGTCGCGGATCGTGGCGGTGACGAAGTTCATCGGCGGCGCTCCGATGAAGGCGGCTACGAAGAGATTGGCCGGGCGGTCGTAGATCTCGAGCGGCGCTCCGACCTGCTGGATCTTGCCGTCCTTCATCACCGAGATCCGGGACCCCATCGTCATGGCCTCGATCTGGTCGTGCGTGACGTAGACGGTCGTGGTTTGGAGGCGCTGCTGGAGGCGCTTGATCTCCCCGCGCATCTGGACGCGGAGCTTCGCGTCGAGGTTCGAGAGCGGTTCGTCGAAGAGGTAGACGGAGGGCTTGCGCACGATCGCCCGCCCCAGAGCGACGCGCTGGCGCTGACCTCCGGAGAGCTGCCTTCGGCCTGCGGTCCAGAAGGTGGCCGATCTCGAGGATCCCCGCGGCTTCGCGCACGAGCGACTCGCTTCTCGGCCGGCGGGACCTTGCGGATGCGCATGCCGAACTCCAGGTTCTCGCAGACGGTCATGTGGGGATAGAGCGCGTAGTTCTGGAAGACCATCGCGATGTCCCGGTCCTTTGGCGGGAGGGCGTTGACGGGCCGCCCGCCGATCGCGATCGTGCCCGAGCTGATGTCCTCGAGGCCCGCGATCATCCGCAGGGCGGTGGACTTGCCGCACCCGGAGGGCCCGACGAGAACCATGAACTCGTGGTCGCGGATCTCGAGGTTCAGGTCCTCGATGACCGAGACGCCGTCGTATCGCTTCCCGACGTGCTCGAACCGGACCTCGGCCAACGGTCCTCCTGGCTGACGCCGGGAGTATAAGGGCCTGCGTGACCGTCCGATTCTCCGTCGTCCCGAAGCGCCCGTACTCGCTGGCCCTGACGGCCGAGCGCTACACGCGGTTCCCGGAGGTCGTGGATCTCTTCGACGGGAGCGTGTACCGGAGGCTCCTTCCGGTCGGACGGAAGGGCGCGCTTCTCTCCGTGGAACAGGTCGGCGCTCCAGGACGCGCAGTGCTCGTAGTCCGGCTCGAAGGTCCCGACGCCTCCTCCGAGGCGGCCCTCGCCGCGGCCCGGCGCGTCGTGGACCGCGCGCTCGGCGCGAGCACGGACGTCGGCGCCTTTTACCGCGCGCACCGCGCGGACGGGCTGCTCGCGGCGGCGATTCGCGACTTCCGCGGCCTGCGGGTGGCCGGAGTGCCGTCGCTCTGGGAGGCGCTCGTCAGCGCGATCCTCGCGCAACAGGTGAACCTGATGTTCGCCTACGACATCCGGCGCGAGCTTGCGCTGACATTCGGACGGCGCGCGCGCATCGGCGGACGCGAATTCGTCGCCTTCCCGGCGCCCGAAGCCCTCGCCGGCGAAACGCCGCGGCGCCTGCGGCGGTTTCGCCTGTCAGGGTCCAAGGCCCGCGCCATCGCGGGCCTGGCCCGCGCGTTCGCGAAGGGAACGCTTTCGGAGGAAGAGATCGCCGCGTTGCCGGACGAAGAGGGGATCGAGCGGCTGAAGTCCTTTCGCGGCGTCGGCCGCTGGACGGCGGAGATCGCGCTTCTGCGCGGCCTCGGCCGCACCGACATCTTCCCCGCGGGGGATCTCGGCGTCGTGAAGTACCTCGCGCAGGGCCTGCTGGGGCGGCCGGCGAAGGCGAAGGAGGATGAGATGCGGCGCTTCGCACAGAGGTGGCAGCCGCACCGGGGCTTCGCGCTCGTCTACGGCTATGCCGAGCTCAATCGACGGAGAGCAGGATCTCCTGCGACGTCGACGTCGAAGGTTTCGCGGCCCGGTCGGGATAGCGGCCGGTCACGTAGAGGTTGACGGCCGCCAGGGCGACCAGGACTCCGAAGACCGGCAGGAGCGAGCGCTCGATCGCGACGCGGAACACTTCCGGCGCAATCGCCGGAGCGCCTCCGCCTCCGCTCGCCGCGCCGCTGGAGCCTGCGGCCAGGAGCCGGCCCGCGGTCTCGGCAGCGCTCCCGAGCCGGTGCGCGAGCCCCGCGGCGAGCAGCCCCCCGAGCGCGCCGACGCCGATCGAGCCGCCCACCGTCCGGAAGAATGGGACGAGGCTGGTCGCGACGCCGCGCTCGCGCTCCGCGACGACGTTCTGAATCGCGAGGACCTGCGACATTGAAGAGGGCCCCAGACCGGCGCCCACCACCGCGCAGGCGGCCGAGATCCAGGGCACCGACGCGTTGAGCCATGCGGCAGCCACGAGGCCCACGAGGCCAGCGACGATGAGGATCGCTCCCCACCGGGCGGTGCGACGGAACCCGAAGCGCACGATCAGCCGCGCCGCGATCGTCGCGGAAATCGCCCACAGGAAGACCAGCGGGGTGACTACGGCTCCGGCGGCGCCGGCCGTTCCGCCGCGCGCGCCCTGCACGAAGAGCGGCACGAACGTGTCGATCCCGTAGATCGTCGTGCCCATGAGCACGCCTCCGAGATACGGCGCCGCCGTTTGCACCTCGCGGAAGAGGGAGGGCGGGATCAGGGGATGCGCGCGACGGGTCTGGAGGCGCACGAAGAGCGCGAGCGAGACGGCCGCCGCGACGAGCAGGCCCGCGCGCACCGGCCATCCCAGGCCTCCCTCGCCGGGCCGTTGGAGCAGCGCGAAGAGCAGGGCCGTCACGCCCGCGGCGAGGGTCGCCCCGCCGGCGAGATCCAGCGGGTCGGGCAGCGTGGCGCGCGACTCGATCATCTGCGTCGCGACGAGAACGAGTGCCAGGATACCGAGCGGGATGTTGATCGTGAAGATCGATCGCCATCCGAACGTGATCGTCATCCAGGCTCCCAGGAGAGGTCCCACCAGGCTGGCCGCGCCCCAGACGCTCGAGAAGAGTCCCTGCACGCGCGCTCGTTCCTCGAGGGAGAAGAGGTCGCCCGAAACCGTCAGCGCGATGGGGACCAGCCCCGCGGCACCGAGGCCCTGGAGTGCGCGGGCGCCGATGAGCTGAGGCATCGATCGGGCGAAGCTGCAGGCGATCGCGCCGGAGAGAAACACCGAGATCGCGACCAGGAGGATTCTCCTCCGTCCGTAGATGTCGGCGAGCCGGCCGTAGATGGGCATCATGACCGTCGCGGTCAGCAGGTAGATCGAGAAGACCCACGAGTACAGCGGCAGTCCCCCCAGGTCGCCGATGATCGTCGGCATCGCGGTCGACACGACAGTCGACTCGAACGAGGCCAGCGCCGTGACGAGCACGAGGGCGATCGTCACGCGGCGCCGGCGTTTCGGATCGAAGCGGGGAGGATTCATCGAGGCGGGTGAGTATAGAGTCTCCGCATGCGCGTCCTCGCCGGGACGAGCGGATTCTCATACAAGGAGTGGAAGGGGAGCTTCTACCCGGAAGATTTACACGCGGACGCGATGCTCCACTACTACTCGGAGCGCCTGCCCGCCGTCGAGATCAACAACACCTTCTATCGGATGCCCAAGCCGGCCCTCCTCGAGGGTTGGGCCGCCGAAGTCCCGGGAGAATTCCGCTTTGTGCTGAAGGCATCCCAGCGCATCACCCACTTCAAGCGGTTGAAAGAGGCGGGGGATGAGGCCGCGTACTTCTTCCAGGTCGCTGCGACCCTCGGCGGCCGGCTCGGACCGGCGCTCTTCCAGCTACCTCCCAACCTGAAGAAGGACCTGCCGCGGCTCTCGGCCTTTCTCGCGGTTCTCCCCGAAAACGCCCGGGCGGCCTTCGAGTTCCGCCACGCATCCTGGTTCGAGGACGACGTGTTCGAGGCGCTCAAGGCACGCGGCGCGGCCCTCTGCATCGCCGAAGACGAGGAGCTCGCGACGCCGCTCGTCGCGACGGCGCCCTGGGGATATCTGCGTCTCCGGCGCCAGGACTACGACGAGGCCGCGGTCGCTGCGTGGACGGAGAAGGTGCGGGGCCAATCCTGGGACGAGGCCTACGTCTTCTTCAAGCACGAAGACGCCGGATCGGGTCCGAAGCTCGCGGCCGACTTTCTGCGCCGGTTCGCCGCCGTTACGCCCTGAGCTTCTCCGTCAGCTTCGCCAGCGCGCTCGGAAGGTCGGGCTTGAGGGTGAGCACGGGCGCGAGCGGATCGTTTTTCATCTTCTTCATCCGTGCCGGGAGCGTCTCGAGGGTGAAGGCGCGGACGTCGAGCTGCGGGCCGACTTCGCTCCACTTCAAAGGCGCCGAGCAGGTGGCCCCGGGAACGGGCCGCGCCGAGAACGGACCCGCAATCGTCTTGCCGTGACCGTTCTGGAGATAGTCCACGTAGACCTTCCCTTCGCGCGAGCCGACCATTCGGGCGGTCGTGGCGATGTCGCCGTGGCGCTGTTCGATCGCGCGGGCCAGGATTTCCCCGAGCGTCCGCGACTCGGAGTGCGTGCACTGGCCGCCGAGAGGGATCAGCACGTGAAGCCCGGTCGCGCCGCTCGTCTTGATGAAGGAGGGGAGCTCGATCTCCTCGCACAGCTCCCGGATCGCCCGGGCGATCTTCACGACGTGGGCGAACGGCGCGCCCTTGGGGTCCAGATCCAGGATGCACCAGTCGGGCCGCTCGGGCGCGGCGACGCGGCTGGCCCAGACGTGGAGCGGGATCGATCCGAGGTTGGCGACGTAGAGCAGCGTCTCGAGGTCGTCGCAGACGAAGTAGTCGATCTCCCGCTCGGCGTGCTCGCTCCAGATTCGTTCCGGTGCGTATCCAGCCCGGCGCGAACGAGGGCGCGTCCTTCTGGAAGAACGACTTTCCGGTGATCCCGTCGGGATACCGCGTCATCACGACCGGCCGATCTCTCAGATACGGCAGAAGCCACGGCGAGATCGCGCGGTAGTACTCGATCAGGTCGCCTTTCGTGTAGCCCTCCTCGGGCCAGAAGACTTTGTCGAGATTGGAAAAAGGGACCGTCTTCTCCGGAAGAGTCTCTACGGAAACCGGAAGCGGCGCCGGCGGCTCGGCCGCATCGCCCGGTGAAGGCTCTTCGACGCATTCCTGGACCGTCTTGTCGTCGCGGAAGCGAAGGAATACGGGGTGGCGCAGGAGTCCCTCGCCGGTCCGCTCCTTGAAGCGCACCTCGCAGACGATCTCGGGCTCGACCCAGACGTGGCCTTTGCCGGTCGGAACCGCGCCGGAGAACGCGGGCGTCTTCCGAACCGCTTTCTGCAGGCGCCCGAACGTCTCGTCGATCTGCTTCGACGAGAAGCCCGTACCCGCCCTTCCCGCGTAGACGAGGCCGCCGTCTTTCCAGGAGGCGAGGTGCAGAGCGCCGAAGCCGGTGCGCGCGCCTTCGGGAGCGGTGTATCCCACCACGGCGAAGTCGCCGGTGCGGTCCAGCCTCACCTTCACCCACTCGGAGGAGCGGCCGGATCGATACGTCGAATCCGACTTCTTGCCCACGACGCCTTCGAGGCCCATCTCGCCGGCGGCCGCGAGGAGACCTTCTCCCTTCTCCTCGACGTGGTCGGCGAAGCGCACGGGCCCGGTACGCGGCAGAAAGCGCTCGAGAAGCTCTTTGCGTTTGGACAACGGAAGCCCGCGCAGGTCGAAGTCCTCGAACCCCAGAAGGTCGAAGGCAAAGAGCGTCGCCGGCAGCTCCACGGCCGCGCGCTCGATATCCGGCCGGCGCTGGAGGAGCGCGCGTTTCTGGAGGAGGTTGAAGCGCGGCCGGCCCGACTCGTCGAGCACGACGACTTCGCCGTCGATGACGAACGCGTCGGAGGGGAGCGAGCCCACGGCACGCGCGACGTCGGGAAACGTGGCGGTCGAATCCATTCCGTGCCGGAAGCGCAGGCGGGCGGCTCCGTCCTCGCGCGCCGCAAGCAGCCGGTATCCGTCGTATTTGAGCTCCCACAGCCAGCCGGCCCGGGTGAACGCGTCGTCGCGCGCCTCCGCCAGCATCAAGCCGACGTCGGCGACGCGGACGCGTCCGCGCGGCGCCTCGAGCTTTTCGAGCTCTTTCCGGATCTCTTCCGCCCGGCTCGCTCCCGACGCGATCTCCTCGAGCGTCAAACCCGAGAAGACCGACTCCTGCGGGTAGCCCGCGTCGGACCCGTTGCGGGCCCAGCCGTCGCGCTCCTTGATGAGCAGCCACTCCTTGCCGGTGGTCTTCCCCTTCGTCTTCAGGCGCACCAGCGTCCACTTGCCGCGGAGCTTGTAGCCGTGGAGCTCGAAGAGGAGCTTTCCCTTCTGCATCCCCTCGTCGAGGTCGGCTAAGGGGGTCCAGCGGCCCTGGTCCCAGACGATGACCTCGCCGGCGCCGTAGTTGCCGTCGGGGATGACGCCCTCGAAGTCGGCGTACTCGACCGGGTGGTCCTCGACTTCGACAGCCAGGCGCTTCTCGGCCGGATCGGGGGAGGGACCTTGGGGGACCGCCCACGATTTCAGGACACCGCCCCATTCGAGACGGAAGTCGTAGTGCAGGCGCCGGGCCGCATGTTTCTGCACCACGAAGAGATGCGGGCGGTTCTCGCCTCCCCGGCCAAAGGGCTCGGGAGTCGAATCCGCGGAGCGTTTCTCCCTGTATTTCTCGAGGGGCAAACTTTATGACTCCTCGGTCATGTTACATTTATTGGTCGCTAAACCTATGAGCGCTCGACCGATAGCCGCAGGGACGATCTCTTTCGGGCTGGTTTCGATCCCGATCAAGATCTATGCCGCCTCGGATGCCTCCTCCGGGATCTCCTTCAACATGCTGCATGGCAAGGACGCAGCCCGTCTGAAGCAGCAGTACATCTGCACGAAGGACGGCGAAGTCGTTCCCCGCGACCAGATGGTGAAGGGTTACGAGTTCGCCAAGGACCGGTACGTCACATTTACGCCCGAGGAGCTCAAAGCCCTCGAGGAGCAGTCCACGCAGTCGGTCGAGGTCGTCGAGTTCGTTCCGATCACGAAGGTCGACCCGGTCTTTTTCGAGCGGACCTACTACGTCGGTCCCGACAAGGGCGGCGCGAAGGCCTATGCGCTCCTGTCCAAGGTCATGAAGGAAACCGGCCGGGTCGCGCTGGCGCGCTACGCCGCCCGCGGAAAGATGTACCTGGTGATGCTCCGCCCATTCGAGGGCGGCATCGTGATGCAGCAGTTGCTCTACGCCGACGAGGTGCGTCCCTTCTCGGAGGTGCCGCTCGAGCCCGCCGACGTCAACTCGAAGGAGCTGGATCTGGCCAAGCTCCTCGTCGAGCAGCGCGCGGTGGACAAGTTCCAGCCGGAGACCTACGAGGACGACGTCAAGAAGCGCGTGCTGGGCCTGATCCAGAAGAAGGTCGAGGGCCAGGACATCTCGATCGTCCCGGCCGAGCAGTCCGGCGGACAGATCATCGACCTGATGGAAGCGCTCAAGGCGAGCTTGTCCAAGAAACCCGAAGCCAAGCCGGCGCAGGCCGCGAAGACGGCTGCGCGTTCCGCGGAGTCCGCTCCCGCGCGCAAGCCCGCCAAGCGCGCGGGCGCGTCGTCGAGGAATTGAGAGTTGAGCGTTGAGAGTTTAGGGTTGAGAATGGAGCGAACCGTGCTCCGTTACTCTCGACCCCGGGCTCTCGACTCTCGGCTCCCATGAAGGGTTACTCCACCTCCGAAGTCGCCAGGCTCCTCGGGCTCTCTCAACCCCAGATTCGCGGATACGTTCGCGCCGGATTCCTGTCCCCCGAGAGGGGCTCCCGCGGCGAGCTGTCGTTCTCCTTTCAGGACCTCGTTTTCCTCCGCACGGCCCGCGGACTGATGGCCGCGAGCGTGCCGGCGCGGCGCATCCGTACGGCCCTGCGCCAGCTCAACGGCCAGCTCCCCGAAGGACGACCCATCACATCGGTTCGGGTCGCCGCCGAGGGAAGCCGTGTGGTGGTCGACGATGGCGCTCGGCGGTGGCAGCCGGAGTCGGGTCAGATTCTCTTCGACTTCGACGTGGCGGATCTGGCGAAGAAAGTGGCCCCCATGGTGAGGCGTGCCTTTGGCGAGGCCCGGCAGGAGAGCCCCGAGTTCTCGGCCGACGACTGGTTCGAGTGGGGCTGCGAGCTGGAGCCGGGCTCCCCGGAGGAGGCCATTTCCGCGTACCGCAAGGCCCTCGAGCTCGACTCCGCGCACGCCGACGCGCACGTCAACCTGGGCCGGCTGCTTCACGAGGCCGGCGACCCGGCAGCGGCCGAGCCGCACTACGAAGCGGCGCTCGCCTCGCGCCCGGACGACGGGACCGCCGCGTTCAACCTCGGCGTCGCGCTGGAGGATCAGAACAAGCTGCCCGAGGCGCGGCTGGCGTATCTGAAGGCCACGCGCCTGGATCCCGGAAACGCCGACGCCCACTTCAACGTGGCGCGGCTGGCGGAAAAGCTCGGCCGCCCGGCGGAAGCGCTGCAGCACCTCCAGACGTATCGAAAGCTGACGCGTTCATAGGCCGTCCCCGACTCCGGTCGGCCTCGCTTCCGTTCGGCATGAGAAACTGAGGCGGGTCATGAAGCGCGCTCGGACGATTTCCGCGATTCTCTTCGGCCTGCTCCTGCTCGTGGAACCGGCGGTCGCGGCGCGCGCGGACTGCTGCCCGGCGCTCGATGCGTCCGGACCCGACGTCGCGGCCACCGGCTGTTGCGGCCGTTGTCCGACCGCACTCGCGCCGACGCCGGAGCCGGCGTCTCTGACGGCCAAGGCGGCGCATGTCCCGGCTCCGGCCCTCTCCGGCGCTGCCACGCCGCTCCTCGTCGCCGCGCTGGCGATCGCCGATCGTGTTTCGCCGGTGGATCCCTCTCCTCCCGAGCCGCCGGTCTCACACGCGGCGCCGCTGCGCCTCTAGACCCCTCCTCGAGCCCACGCCATCGGCCGCGGACGGAACGTCCGCAGGAGAGGAGCTCTTTCGAATGCGTCGTTGGTTTCTGGCGTTCGCGCTTGCCGCGAGCGCCGCGGTGTCTCGAGGACAGGAGGGCGAAGCCCTGTCGAATCCGGATCCTATGGCGGAGATGGAGGCCATGGAGGCGATGCCGCACTGGACGACGATGTACCACGGCTATGCATTTCTGACCGGCGACTTCCAGGGAGGGCCGTCGGGCGACAACCAGTTCGAGTCCCAGAACCACTTCATGCTCTTCGCGATGCGCGAATGGTTGGGAGGAAAACTCTCGCTCCTCGGGACGTTTACGCTGGAGCCCCTGACAATTCCGCCGGGGGGGAGCCCGAGCTATTCCAGCGGGGCGAGACCCACGACGGGGTTCTCCTGATCGACCTCCAGCATCCGCACGACTTCTTCGTCGAGCTCGCGGCGGCCTGGGAGAGGAGCGTGGCGCGCGACCTGAAGCTGCGCCTCTACCTCGCTCCGGTCGGGGAGCCGGCCCTCGGGCCGGTTCCGTACGTACACCGGTTGTCGGCGTCCGAAAACCCGATGTCGCCGCTCTCGCACCATAACCAGGACGCGACGCACATCACCTACGACGTGATCACGCTCGGAGCGTCGACGCCCTTCGCGACGCTGGAAGGTTCCGTTTTTCACGGCGCCGAGCCGGACGAGAATCGGTGGAACATCGAGGTCGGTCCCCTCGACAGCTATTCGGGACGCCTGACGCTGCGGCCGGCGGCAGGCTGGTCGATGCAGATCTCCGCCGGGCACCTCGAGCACCCCGAGGCCGTCGAGGAGGGAAACCAGACGCGCGCCACGGCCTCGGCGTCCTACGAAAAGGCCACGCCGGCCGGCTTTCTCGCGATCACGGCCGCCACCGGCCGCAACCGCCTCTCGGACGGACAGGTCGAGTGGGGAAGTCTTCTCGAGTGGACCTGGAAGTTCGCCGGCTGCAACTTTCTGTGGGGCCGCGTCGAGGCAGTCGACCGCGACATCTACGAACTGACGTACAAGCGCCAGCGGCCTGAAGACGTGCCGCCGCAGAGAACGCGCGTCTACAGCGGGTCGATCGGCTACACCCGCGACTTCATCGTCTGGCCAAAGGTCGAGACGGGCCTCGGCGGGGGCGTGACGTTCTACGGGTTCGATTCGAGACTCGACACCGTGTACGGGAAGACGCCGGTCTCCTGGCTCCTCTTCGGGAGGATCCGCTTCGGAGGGCACATGGGCGGATGGACCCGGCATGTCGCACGAAGGGCATTAGCGCATTAGCATCGCTCCGTGGAGGTAAAGCCGCCAGGCCGCGAGGGCGTGATCGATCCGGTCTGCGGGATGACCGTGCTCCCCGGTCGGGCCCGGGGCGGGTCCTTCCCCTGGAAGGGGCACGAATACCACTTCTGCAGCCCGAGTTGCCGCGAGAAGTTCGCCGCGGATCCGGAGAAGTACCTGGCGGCGCGCGTCGCGGAAGCGCCCGCGCCCGTGGCGCCGCGCCGGCGCGAAGATCGAGTGGACCTGCCCGATGCACCCGGAGATCGTGCGCGACGCGCCGGGCGCCTGCCCGATCTGCGGCATGGCGCTCGAGCCGCGGACGCGTCGACCGCGGAGGAGGCCGAGAACCCCGAGCTGACCGACATGACGCGGCGCTTCTGGGTTCGGCCGCGCTGACCGCGCCGCTGCTCGTCGCTCGCGATGGGCGGACATGCTGCCGGGGTTCGGACCGTCCAGCGATCGCCGCTCGGGCGAGGTGCGTGTGGCTCGAGCTCGCGCTCGCCACGCCGGTCGTGCTCTGGGGCGGCTGGCCGTTCTTCGTGCGCGGCTGGCGTCGCTCGCTCAACCGCAGCCTCAACATGTTCACGCTCATCGGGCTCGGCGTCGCGCGTCGCCTACCGCTACAGCGTCGTCGCGGCGCTCGCGCCGGGGATCTTCCCCGCGTCCTTCCGCGATGCACGGACGGCGAAGTCGGCCGTCTACTTCGAAGCGGCGGCCGTCGATCGTGACGCTGGTGCTCGCTCGGCCAGGTGCTCGAGCTCCGGGCGCGCAGCCGAACCGGCGCCGCGATCACGCGCGCTGCTCGGCCTCGCGCCGAAGACCGCGCGGCGCGATGCGCGCCGACGGCACGCGAAGAGGACGTCCCGCTCGACGCGGTGCAGGTCGGGCGACCGCGCTGCGCGTGCGCCCGGGCGAGAAGGTCCCGGTCGACGGCGTCGTGCTCGAGGGCGCGAGCGCGGTCGACGAGTCGATGGTCACGGGCGAGCCGATGCCCGTCGAGAAGAGCGCCGGGCGACCGCGTCGTCGGCGCGACGGTCAACGGCACCGGGATCGTTCGTCATGCGCGCCGAGAAGGTCGGAGCCGAGACGCTGCTCGCGCGGATCGTCGCGATGGTCGCCGAGGCGCAGCGCAGCCGCGCGCCGATCCAGCGGCTCGCCGACGTCGTCGCCGGCTACTTCGTTCCGGCCGTCGTCGCGGTCGCGGCGGTGACGTTCGCGTCTGGGCGCTCTTCGGGCCCGCAGCCGCGCCTGGCGCACGCGCTGGTCAACGCCGTCGCGGTGCTGATCATCGCCTGCCCGTGCGCGCTCGGCCTGGCGACGCCGATGTCGATCATGGTCGCGACGGGGAAGGGCGCGACGACTCGGCGTGCTGTTCCGCAACGCCGAGGCGATCGAGACGCTGCGCAAGGTCGACACGCTGGTCGTCGACAAGACCGGCACGCTCACCGAGGGCGAAGCCGCGGCTCGCGGCGGTCGTCGCCGCGCCGGGTGGTCGACGAGGCCGGACGCTGCCGAGCTCGCCGCCGGCCTCGAGCGCGGCAGCGAGCATCCGCTCGCGGCGGCGATCGTCGCAGGCGCGAGCGCGGGGCGTCGCGCTCGCCGAGGTCTCGCGACTTCGAGCGCGTTGCCGGGAAGGGCGTGCGCGGAACGATCGGCGGGCGCGCCGTGCGCGCTCGGGAACCGGGCGCTGATGGAGGAGCTCGGCGTCGACCGGGCGACGCTGGCCGCGCGGGCCGAGCGCTTGCGAAACGGACGGCCAACCGTGATGTTCGTCGCCGTGGACGGCACGGCTCGCCGGGCTCGCTGGCCGTCGCGGATCCGATCAGGCCGAGCACCCGCGAAGCGATCCGCGCGCTGCACGGCGAAGGGATCCGCGTCGTGATGCTGACGGGCGACAGCCGGGCGACGGCGGAGGCCGTGGCGAAGCGAGCTCGGGATCGACGACGTGGTCGCGGAGGTGCTGCCGGACCAGAAGGCGGACGTCGGTGCGGCGTCTCCAGGGCGAGGGCCGGGTCGTCGCGATGGCGGGCGACGGGATCAACGACGCGCCGGCGCTGGCGCAGGCCGCAGGTCGGAATCGCGATGGGCACCGGGACCGACGTCGCGATGGAGAGCGCGGGACGTCACGCTGGTGAAGGGCGACCTGAGCGGCATCGTCCGCGCGCGGCGGCTGTCGCCGCGCGACGATGCGCAACATCCGCCAGAACCTGTTCTTCGCGTTCGTCTACAACGTGCTCGGCGTGCCGATCGCGGCCGGCGTGCTCTATCCCTTCTTCGGGCTCCTGCTCTCGCCCGATGATCGCCGCGGCCGCGATGAGCTTCAGCTCGGTCTCGGTGATCAGGAACGCGCTGCGGCTTCGGTCGGTTCGCGCGTGACGCCGGGCCCGAGCATGCGATCCAGGAGCTCCTCGATCTCGGCGCGCGTGGCGCCGAGCTTCGAGGCGCCTTCGAGGAGATCCCGGGGGTCGACCGGATACCAGTTGCGGCGGGTCGAGTCCGACAAGCCGATGACGTCGAGGGGAGAGATTGCCTCGGTGATTCGCCGGGGGAGCGCCGCCCTCGATTCCGGGTCGCGCGCGGCCCTGCAAATCGCGGCGAGCGCCGGGCCGAAGACGGAGTGGTCGTGGGAAAGAAAGGCTCCCGAGAGCTGCGGCCGGCCGAGACGCCGCGCGGCTTCGGCGAAGCTCGCCGAGGCGAAGTAGAGCTTCGTTAAGTCGGCGAAGAGCGGGAAGTCGTCGAAGCTCGCAAAGAGCGCGGCCACCAGCCGCCCCGCCGCGTCCGCGTCCTGGAGCGTCCGGTGCGCGTCGATCGCGAGCCGCTCCGTGAGCGCCGGAGTGCCCCAGGACGCGTCGACTGAGGCGGCGAGCCGCTCGATGCCGAGAAGGGTCAGAGGAAACCCGGTCGAGAGGATCGGATCCACGAACGCGGCCGCCGACGGCAGCATCGTCCATCCCGGCCCGGCCGCGACCCGGCTGCGGAACGGAAGCCGAGGTCGATGCAGGAAGGGAAGGAGCGGTCGTGAGCGCGCGAACTGCTCGCGGACGGTCGGCAGCCGGTCCAGGAGACGCTGCCACGCTGCCGCGCCTTCGGCGAACCCGAGCTCCCGGGCCAACGGGGGAGCGGCGGCCACGCCGGCGCTGGTCACGCCGTTGTTGAAGCGCAGAACCCAGATCCAGCCGCCGTCGAAGATGTGGTGTACCGCAGCGTCGTCGCAGGGGTACGGAGGCGTGTCGGCGGAGCGAAAGATCCCGATGTCTTCGAGCCGATCGACGTCCGAAAAGTGCGTGTAGAGACCCTCGATCGCCGGAAGCCCGTCGAAGCCGGCCTCGCCGAGCGAAAGAGTCCGATGGAGGAGACCGCCGGGTCCGGACGCGTCGACCACGAGTCGCGCCCGGATGCTTCGCCGGCGCCCCTCACGGACCGTGTTCAGCGCGGCGCCGCCGTTCTCGAAGCGGACGTCTTCGATCCTGGTTAAGTCGAGGTATTCGATCCCCTCGCGCTCGGCCTCCCGCGCGAGGAACTGATCGAAGTCCGGCCGGTACCAGTGCGTGTCGGCGACCTCGTCGCACGGGCTCGCCGCCACGAGGAGCTGATCCGAGCGGTCCGCGCGCGCGGCGAAGGGCTCGCCGAACCGGTGGCCGTAGAACGTGAAACCGCGCTTCAAGCCGCAGCCGATGCCGGGATACGCGCGCTGCCAGCTTCCCCAGGCGGCCAGGGGAGCGATGCGCGGCAGGGAGTAGCGCTCGCACAGCGCCTCGAGAAGGAGGTTCGCGAGCGGGGAAGAAGACTCGCCGATTGCGAACCGCGGGTGCGAGCCTCGCTCGAGCAGAACGACGGATCTCCCGAGCCGCGAGAGGCACAGGGAGGTCAGGGAGCCCGCGAACCCCGACCCGACGACGGCGACGTCGAAGTCGTGTCTCACGCCGGCCGGCTTTCGCAGCGGTCGCAAACGATCGCGGGCGCCACGGCCTGCGTCCGATTCATGACGCCGAGCCTTGCGTTGCGCGCGCCGAAGCACTCGCGGCACGCCGAGAACGTCTCGAGGTCCCAGAGATCGGCGAAGACGAGGCCGCGCCGAAGGCGCAGCCCTTCGGCAAGCGCGTCTTCGAGAAGGGACAACTCCGGCGAAACGAAGTCGCCCACCGCGGCGAGCGCGTCCATGGCGCCGTTTCCGGAGCGTGTCGGGATGATTGATACGGCGCGCGCGCCGCAATCGAAAGCGAAGTCCACCGCCGCGGCCGTCCAAGGCAACTGCTCGGCGGCGGCGACCCAGGGCAGTCCCGCGAGCACGAACGCGCGCAGTCCGATGCCGCGGAAAGAGAGGCGGCCGGCGGCCTCGCGAAACGAGGCGAGCGTCATCCCCTTGTTCAGCCGCGCGAGGACCTCGGGCTCGACCGTTTCGAGGCCCATCGCGACCTCCAGGCGTCCCGGTCCGAGACGCTCGGCGAATTCGAAGCAGCGCTTCCGGACGAACGACGGATGCGACTCCACGACGATGCGCTCGAACCCCGCCAGGAGTCCCGCGACCTCGGCGTCTTCGGCGGGGGGAATCGCCCGCGGATCGAAGAAGCTCCCGGCGTTGTAGAGCTTGACGCGCCGCGCGGGCGCAAGCTCCGAAAGCGCGTTTCGGATCTGCGAAGGAATCGCTCCGGTCGGCGTGTCCTCGTCGAGCGTGTTCGTCCAGAGGTCGCACATCACACAGCGCCACGGGCATTCCCGATTGGTCAGGAGGAGGGTGGCGACGGTCGCGACATCGCCGGATTCGGTGGCCTCCTCTTCGACAAAAGTTCCGTAGGCGCGCCGGGGATCGAGAACGCGTCTCGCGCCGCGAAGGCTTCGAATCCAGCGGTCGCGCTCGCCCGCCGTCCCGGGATACGGGGCGGAGGCGGTGTCAGGCGTAGAGCGAATGGAAGTGCGACCGATAGTCGGCCTCCCGATGCGTCCACCGCACGGCGTCGTCTTTCGCGGAGCCGACGCCGTCCTGGAAGCGGCGCTTTGGATAGACGGGCATGCGGATGCCGGTCACGGCCTCGACACCGCTGGCAACGATCTTGCCCTTGAGGCGGTACAGACGCTCGACGTCGTGGCCGGTCAGCGCCGCGAAGGGGATGGCCGCCGCGAGCTCGACCAAGCGCGGCCGCAGGAACGGGCTGAAGCCCTCGAACCCGTATCGGCGCAGGGGCGCATACGTGCGCGTGCACGAGCGGCTCTGGCCGCCCGTGTAGGTCCGCGAGTGCTTGAGCTTCCCGACGCCCCATCCCTCCTGATAAAGGAGAGGATTGGCGATGACACTCTTGATCGTGACCTCGCCGTCTTTCTCGAGGGGGTAGTCCTTGAGGTTTTCGTCTCCGCCGTCGCCGTCGAGGAGGAAGCGCCACTCCGGATAGCGCTCGCGGATGCCGCGCGCGAGCGCAAGCCCCGCCGCGGCGGCTTCGACGTCGAGAGGCTTGTAGTCCTCCACGACGCGGACGGCCTCGAAGGGGTCGAGGTTCCCGGCGCTCGTCTCGATCGCCTCGAGGAAGAAATCCAGCGACAGCTCCGCGAGGAATCGCCGCGCCTGCGCGAGGTCCCGGCCCTCGCCCGCCGACAGGGTGAACGCCTTGAGTCTCGACGGACGGATTCCGAGCCGGCGGAACACATGGTACGTCACGAGAAAGACCGCGCCGCTGTCGACACCGCCTGAGAAGCAGACGCCGACGGGCTCCCGTTCGGGAACACCCGCGAGCCAGTCGGCGATCTCGTCCGAGAGGGCGCCGACGTAGCGCCGCCCGATCTCGGCGACGTCCGCGGGCAGCGTCGCGGACGCGGGCTCGAGGAAGCGCACGTAGGTCGCGTCGGGGTCGGGGCACCCGATCAGGCGCAGCGTCGTGACGTGGTGCGCGGGGACCATGCGCGTGTAGGTGGGGTGGAACTGGCCGGAGAGGCCGGCGCTCTCGAGGTACGCTCGGATCGCGTCGATGCGGTCGGCGGCCACCAGCATCGGGCCGTCGATCTGCTTGGCGAGGAAGTAACGCAGCGGGCGGTCGAGCGAGCGGGCCATCCGCACGGTCTCACCGTCCGCCGCGACGAGCGCGTAGGAGCCCGCGATGCCGCGGACCTGTCGGGGATCTCCGGCCGCGATGCGGGCGCGCGCCTCCTCGACGGTGATGCCGCGCAGGCGATTCGACGACGGGTCGGTGAGATCGACGACGCGCTGGATCGGACTTTCCATCGGTCCCTCTCGCATCCGAGATCCTACCGGATGGAGACAAACTCCGTTCGATCCCGTAAAATATGAAAAATGTCAGCCAGGCCATCCGGTGTTCCGGCGAAAGCCGATGGTCTGGCCGACGGCGGGACCCTCGCCGCGCTGATCGCGACGGCGCGCCCGGAGCAATGGGTCAAGAACCTCGTCGTCTGCCTCCCGTTCCTGTTCGGCCGCGGACTCTCGACACCGCGCGGCTGGTGGCTGGCGGCCGCAGGGTTGATCGTCTTCTCGGCGATCGCGAGCGGGATCTACATCGTCAACGACGTCATGGATCGGGAGCGCGACCGGGCCCACCCGATCAAGAAGAGCCGGCCT
Organism: uncultured Acidobacteriota bacterium; assembly: GCA_963733815.1. Lineage (GTDB taxonomy): Bacteria > Acidobacteriota > Thermoanaerobaculia > UBA5066 > Gp7-AA6 > DAHUXD01. The sequence goes on from CAVTEG010000009.1 coordinate 1,162,313, forward strand.
CTCGCGTCCGGGAGGCTTCGGGTGTCGACCGCCGTCGCCGCGGGCGTCGCGTTCGAGGTCTTCGGATTGTCGGCGGCTTTCCTTCTGTCGTTCGATTTCGGGCGGTGGTGCGCGATCTACGCGTGCCTGATGCTGGCGTACTCCCTGGTCCTCAAGCGAATCCCCTTCCTCGAGGCGCTGATCGTGGCGGGAGGCATGCCGCTGCGGGCGCTCGCGGGAGCGGCGCTGGCAGGCCTGTGGGCGTCGCCGTTTCTGATGGGCTGCGCGTACCTTCTGGCGCTGTTCCTGGTGGCCGGCAAGCGCCAGTGGGAGTTCCGCAATGCGGGCTACCGCTCGGCTTCGGAGCACCGTCCGGCCCTCTCGGCGTACCGAGAGGAGGGACTGGACTATCTCTTCATCGTCACAGCTCTGACGACCGTCGCAGGCTACGCGGCCTACAGCGTCGCGCCTCCGACGCTCGTCCACTATGGCGGTCGGTCGCTCGCTCCGACCGTGCCGTTCGTCGTTCTCGGGATCGCCCGCTACGTGCGCCTGGTGTACCGGCGCGGCGGAGGAGGAAACCCGACCCAGGCGCTTCTGACGGACGACCCGTGGCTGCTCTTGATCGTCGTCGGCTGGGTCGCGACGGCGGGATGGATCATCTATGGCAGGTGAGAAGAAAGCGGGCGACCTTGCGGTCCCCCGAACCCCCCAGGGAACACCCCGGGAGCCGCTGCGGGAAGCGGGATCGCGCAAGGGCAAGTCCGACGGCCCTCAGATCCCGCAGCCCAACGTGAGGCTCGGCGTCGGGTTCCTCGCATACAACGAGGAGGAGCTGATTGCGAAGACCGTCGAAGAGGCGGTCACGTCGCTCTCGGCGATTCCGAACCTGACCTGGCACGTCGTCGTCGTCAACGACGGGAGCCGCGACCGGACCGGCGAGATCGCCGAGGAGCTGGCCAAAAAAGACCCGCGCGTCTCGGTCGTCCACCACGACGGCAACAAGGGCTACGCCGTGGCCACCGAGACGGCGCTGCGCAACGTGCCCGGCGACGTCGTCATGGTCGTGGACGGGGACGGCCAGCACACGATGGGCGACGCGCCGCTCTTCCTGGAGGCGATCGACAAGGGCGCGGACGTCGTCTTCTGCTGGAAGAAGGTCCGCTACGACGGCGCCGGCCGGAAGATCCTGTCGCTGGGCCTGCGCGTCCTCTCGCACTGGATCCTGGGCTCTCCCCTCCACGACATCAACGCGGGTTGTCGGGCCTTCCGCAAGGACGTCGCGCGGCGCATCGAGATCAAGCATCGAATCAACTTCGTCGGCGACGAGATCTACGCCCGGTGCCGCATCGCCGGCTGGACCGTCGCGGAGGTCGTCGTCCGGCACTTCCCGCGGGAGGCGGGCAAGTCGATCCATCGCCCGTTCAAGATGCTCGGCACGATCCTGCGGGTGATCCGGTACCTCTTCGACCTGCGGGCGGAAATGAAGCAGGGCGAAGCCCTGCGCCGCCTGGTCGCGAAGAAGACGACGTGAGCGGCGGCACCGTCATCCTCGGCGCCGGTCCGACCGGTCTGGGCGCGGCGTATCGCCTCGCCGAGCGCGGGCAGGGCGACTACGAGATTTTCGAGCGCGCCGGACAGGTCGGAGGTCTCGCGACGAGCTTCGTGGACCCGAAGGGATGGACCTGGGACGTCTCGGGCCACATCATTTTTTCGGGCTACAAGTACTTCAATGACTTCCTCGCGAAGGCGCTCGGCAAGGACGGCGTGCGCTGGATCGACCGCGAGAGCTGGATCAAGTTCGAGGACCGCTACGTCCGCTATCCCTTCCAGAACCATCTCTCCTCGCTCCCCGAGAAGGCCATGCTGGAGTGCCTCATCGGCCTGGTCGAGTCGCAGACGATCGACAAGGACCGGGCGTTTCACAACTTTGCGGAGTGGGTCCAGGTGAAGTTCGGCGCCGGCGTCGCGAAGCACTTCATGGCGCCCTACAACTTCAAGGTCTGGTCGACGCCGCTCGAGCGCATGGGCTTCTACTGGATCGCCGAGCGCGTCGCGGTCGTGGACTGGCGCAAGGCCATCGAGACGACCGTCGTGCCGAAGACCACGGACTGGGGCCCCAACGCCAAGTTCGGCTATCCCGCGAAGGGAGGCACGCTCGGGCTCTGGAAGGCCGTGCTGCCGTTCCTCGGCGACCGCGTGCGGTACCACAAGCGCATGGTCTGCGTGGACGAGGAGAAGCGCGAGATCTCCTTCTCCGACGGGTCCACCCGATCGTACGACCGGCTGCTGACGACGCTTCCGCTCGAGGCCTTCGTGGCGCGCCTGAAGCACGCTCCGGAAAGGGTCCGCACGGCGACGAAGAAGCTGTTGTTCAACCGCCTCTTTTCCGTCGGCATCGGCCTCCGTCGGCCGTGCCCGTCGGACAAGAACTGGATCTATTTCCCGAACCCGAAGACGCCGTTCTACCGGATGACGTACCTGTCCAACTACTCGCCCGACATCGTTCCCGGCGGCGACACGAGCCGCTACTTTGCGGTCCTCACCGAGACGACGTACTCGCGGTTCAAGCCGCTGCCGGAAGGCGACTTCACCGAAGCGATCGTCCAGGGTCTGATCGACGAGGGCATTCTCGAGCCCTCCGACCGCAAGCGCATCGAGACGACGTTTCTCATCCACGCCGCCCACGCGTACCCGATCCCGTCGGTGGACCGCAACGACGCGCTCGACGTGATCCACGAGTACCTCGAGCCGCGCGGCATCTTCTCGCGGGGCCGCTTTGGATCCTGGAAGTACGAGATCGGCAACCAGGACCACTCGCTGATGCAGGGCGTGGAGCTCGTGGACCGGTGGCTGGACGGCAGCGAGGAGAAAGTCTTCCGCAGCTGACGCTCCCCGGTGTCGCCGGTCACTCCAGGGATCGTTTTCCTGTGCGACACTGCTAAAAAAAGGGAGGAACTTCATGCGAAAAGCCCTCGGGGGAGTGAGTATCGGTGTGCTCGTCGCGGCCATGGCCGCCGCGTCGGATGCACAGTCAATCGGAGGATCGACTGCGGCGGTGCCCGGCAACGCGCCCGTCCAGCAGTTGACGCCTCAGGCGCCCAACGCCTGGGGAGGAGCCAGCACCAGCCTATCGATCGGGGCTACCTCTTTCGTGCCCGAGGACACGAGCGGGCTGTTCTCGCTCGACTTCAGCACCGCCGGCAAGTACTGCACGGGCGGCAGCTGCCGCCTGGATCTGAGCCTCCTTCTCCCGACCGGCGCCAGCCTCGACCAGGTTCAGTTCGAGGTGTACGACAACAACGCGGGGGCCGATGTGGGAGCGGAACTCTTCGTTTGCAACGGGGTTCCCGCGGGCACGGGCTGCATCAACTACGCTGCCGCGAACACGAGCGGCCAGCCCGGCTGGGTGTACCTGGTGTTGAACCCGGCTCCGCTGACGATCGACAATTACAACAATCATTACGGCTTCGAGGTTTTCCTCAACAACGACGGCGGGCTGTCGGAGTTCCGGCGCCTCCTGTTGTACTACCACGTCCAGGTCAGTCCGGCCCCGGGCTCGGCGACGTTCAACGACGTGCCCACGTCGGACCCCGCCTTCCAGTTCATCGAGGCGCTCGTCGCATCGGGCATCACCGCGGGCTGTGGTGGCGGGAACTACTGTCCGGATGCGCCGTTGACGCGCCGGCAGATGGCGGTCTTCATCTCCAAGGCGTTCGGCCTCTACTGGGCGAACTGACCCTTCGTCATCCGGGATCTCGAGCGGCCGGCCTTCGGGCCGGCCGTTTCATTTGGCGATGTCAGCGCGGGACGTAGTAGCTGACCCAGTCGCGGTCGGGGTTGGCCTGGTTCCAGATCTTTTCCTCGCCGCCGGGATAGAGCTGCCGGAGCTGATGGCGCCGGGCCTCGTCGTGGCCCTGGAAGAAGTACAGGAGAGGCCGCTCCTCCTGCGCGGGCACCGGCACGTCGGGCCAGACGTTGTTGGTCTCGGTCCAGTGGACCGCCGTCGGGATGTCGAGCTGGAAGGCGAGGCAGCGCGCGTCCACCCAGTGCGGCCAGTCGAGAACGTGAACGCGATCCAAAGGCACGCCGCGATTCTGGTAATCGCGCGCCACGGTGGCCATCTCCATGACGGGATCGAGCAGCAGCGTCATCTGGTCGCCGAAGCGGCCGAAGTAGCCGTCACGTTCTCGCGGCGAGACAGGACCAGAAAGGCGGCCAGCGCCGCGGCGGGGACGAGGCGGCACCAATACCTCAGACGCGACGCCTCGGCGGCGATCCAGGCCGCCGGCAGCGCGCAAAAAGTCAGGATCGAGGGAAAAGCGACGGCCGAGCGGGTGATCCCGGGGTTCTCGTGCGGAAACGCGAGGTTCAGCGTCGAAGCCATCGTCCAGATCGGCAGCGGGAGAACGAGACCCCACGACCGGGAGCCGCGCAGCCACAGCGTGAAGCCCAGGACGATTCCGGCGATCAGGAACGCTCCCGTGGCCAGATCCAGAAGGGCTCGTTGATGACCGAGTGGATCCAGCCGCCGTCGCCCTGCCAGTGAAACGCCAGCGCCATGTTCTTCAGGTTGCGCCCGAAGACCACGAGGGCCGGCGCCGCGAGCGCGCGCTCCTCGCCGGTCATGCGGGTGATGATCCGGTGGAAGAACCACTGCGGTTCCTTGACCGCGTAGTCGAGGAGCGGCAGAAACACGATCAGCGACGTGCCGGCCATGATGAGCACGTCGCCGAAGACCCGCAGGCGCCGTCCCTTCCAGCGCGGATCGGTCAGGACGAATAGCATCGCGACGGGTACCAGCAGCGGCGCGATCTTGAAGGCGTTGTATCCGTGCTGGCCCAGTCCCAGCCAGAAACCGGTCAGAAGCGCCGGGCGGCGCCGCCCCGTCCGCATCCACTGGATCAGTCCCGCCAGCGCGAGGGCCGCCGGAAACACCGCGAAGGGATAGGAAAGGCCGCGCCGGGCGCCGAGGGTGGCCCACATGCTCCAGGCCGTGAAGCCCGATGCGAAGAGACCCAGCCGCCAGCCGCCCAAGGCTCGGCCCAGCACGTATGTGGCCGGCACGACGAGCAGTCGATGAGACCCGGCTGACCTTGAGCAGCTCGAAGTGCAGCGAAAGTCCAGACACCCGGTAAATCGACCAGATCCAGTAGAACGGGAGCGGAGCCTGACCGGTATTTCTCTCGAAGAAGACCGGACGCTGCCCGGCGTCGAGGTCCTCGATGTTGAACAGGTCCTCGACGTGGTCGCTGTGGGGATGGGCGGGCAGCGTGTCGAGGCGGTAGAAACGGAAGAAGACGCCGATGAGAGAAGACCAGGAAGAGGACGAGCACGAGGATGCGCTCCTTCGAGGGGCGGACGCGTTCGGCCGATCGCGCCGGGAGGACCAGGCCCAGAACCAGGCCAGAAGCGAGCCCACCCATGCGATGGTCCCCGCCGTATGGAAGGAGGCGTCGCGCATCTGCCAGAAGGCGGTGAAGGCGAGAGCGGCCGAAAGCGGAAGCCCGGCGGCGAGTCGGAGACCGCGCGCGCGATCCGGCTCAAACGGCGCCGTGGGTTCGGGAAAAGAGGCGCCGGCCCAGGCCACACCGATCCAGAGCGCGATCCCGGCCGCCAGAGACGCGGCTGCCCACGCCGGCAGCTCGCGTCCCCGCATCGGGTACAAGGCCGCCGTCATCAGCGCGAGGCCGGCCAGACCCGCGAGGGCGAGAGAGAGGCGGCCGCTTTCCGGCTGGGCCGTCGGTCGCTCGAGCCGACTCAAGTGCATCCGGGGAGAGGATTCACGAGCGACTTCCCCTCTCCCGTCGGTTGGCCCGCGTAGCGGGCCGCTCAAAGTCTGAGCTCAGCGGAGAAACTCCGTGAGCGCCCACGAAAAAACGCGGCTGGTTCCGCGGTCCGCGACGAAGACGCGCCCGAACGAATCCACGGCGATCCCCGCGGGCGCCTTGAGCCCGTCAGCCTTGAAGGAGCGGATCAGGGTTCCGGAGACGTCGTAGTGCGCGATGCGGCCCTTCCACGCGTCGGTGACGAAGACGCTCTCGGACGGGCCCACAGCGAGATAGGGCTCGGTGTAGAAGTCCTTCCAGCCGAACACCGGGAACTGCCGGACGAACTTGCCGTCGCCGTCGAACACCTGGACGCGGTGATTGCCCGTGTCGGCGACGTAGATGCGTCCGGCGGCGTCGGCGGCGAGACCGACCGGCTCGACGAACTGACCGGGATCGGCGCCGGCTCCTCCCCAGGTCGCCGCCACCTGCCCGTCGGCGCCGAAGCGGACGATGCGCTTGTTGCCGGTGTCGGCCACATAGAGAGCGCCTTTCGAAAGGACCAGCGAGCGCGGGCCGAAGAAGCCGGGATCCGCCGCCTTCCACTCGCCGAGCCACTGGCCGTCCGCCGAGAAGCGGGCCACGCGGTGGTTCCACGTGTCCGCGACGTAGACCGTGCCGTCCGGGCCGACCGCGACGCCGCAGGGCTCGTTCAACTGTCCGTCGCCCTGGCCCGGTCCGCCGATCGCCCGGCGGAAGCCGCCGTTCGCATCGAAGACGTCGATGCGGCTGTTCTTGGTGTCCGCCACGTAGAGGCTGCCGGTGGCGTCGGTCGCCACGCCCCTCGGCTCGTTGAGCTGGCCGGGGCCCACACCGGGGGCGCCGAAAATGCGCGGCGAGGAAAGCTCGATGCCGTCGGCGCCGTAGTCGCGGGCGGACGTGTCCTGCACGGAGAGCTGCAGCGGCTCGAGCGTGGCCGCGGTCGCGAGGTCCTTGCGCACGTAGAGGGTCGCGTCCTGCGAGCCGATCGGGCTCCAGATCTCGTGGAAGAGCCACCAGCGGACGAAGTCGCGGAGTGTCGGCCGCGTCTTCCCGCCCTCCGTCTTCGGCTCCGGGAACCACCACGCCCGGATCGGGACGCGGCGCGCGTCGTACTTGGAGGTCAGCTGCTTTTCCAGAGTGCCCTCGGGATCCCAGTCGGCGACGATGATCGGCGTGGTCGCCTGATCGATCCGCGACGCCCACGTCGTCGGCACGTCCCGCAAGTACCAGGTCAGGGGCCACGCCGATTCGCCGGCGACGGTGATCACGTTCTGCCCGGCCGGCACGCGGGCTTTCGCCTGGTCCACGACGCCGATGGCGCGGACGAGATCCTCGGACGTCTGGACGTAGGCCAGCATCTCCGCATGATTCGGCTGCTTCTCGACGTCGTGCGCTCCGTAGCGGAAGCTCGCCAGGTACGCTCCCGACGTGTTGACGACCAGAAGCGCCGCCACGCCGGCCAGGGCAGCCTTCGCGAACGCTTCGACCGCGCTCCCGCCAGAGACGCGCGATGCCCAGAGAAGCCAGGATCGTCAGCGGCAGCAGCGGGTGCACCGTCAGCCAGGGCACCTTTTCACGGGCCCACGCGTAGATTCCGAGCGAGCCGACCGTCCAGAAAGCCAGGAACTGGAAAAACGGAGAGAGGGCCGACTGCGGGCGAGGCTTTGCAAACAGGGAAACGACGACGGCCGCGGCGAAGGCTGCTGCCACCGCCCAGAGCCGAGCCGGCAGCAGTTTCGGGACGAAGAGCCCGATGAGCAGGCAGGCGACGAACCACGCCAGCGTGAGCAGGACCGCGCGCAGCAGCGGATCGCTCTTCCAGTCGCTCCACCGGAACGCGAAGGCGGCGGCGAGCAGGATCGCGGTGTCGTAGTAGGCGAGCTGCGGGAAGTAGTACCACCATGGGCCCGGGATCCGCGCGATGGCGTGCTGGCCCATCCAGTACTTCACGGCCTTGTCGATCGCCCACCAGTCGCCGGGATGCTTCCCGAAGGCCGTGTACATCGTGATCCAGATGATCAGGAAGAGGACGCCGGCCGAGAGAAGGGGCAACCAGTGATTTCGGATCCAGACGAGCGTGCGCGCGATCCGTTGGCCGATTCCGGGTCCCGCCGGAGACGTCGCGTCGCGCACGAGGCACCAGATCCCGTAACACACGAAGAGTACGCCGGTCATGTAGGCGTTCTCCTTCGTCACGCCGGCCAGAGCGAACGACGCCGCCGAGAACAGCAGCCAGCCCGAGCGGTCCGTCTCCAGGAAGCGCTGAAAGGCCAGGATCGTGGCGAGCGTGAACACCAGGGAGTACAGGTCCTCGCGGATGAATCGCGAGAAGTACATGAAGTGCCCGGACGTCAGCACGAAGACGGCGTACGCGACAGCGGCCGTTTTACCGATCCAGCGGCGCAGCGGCCACGCGAGCCCGATGAGGATGAGACCGAAGATCGCCGGGAGGATGCGCGCGGTCGCGTTGGTGACTCCGAGGAGCTTGTAGACGAGCGCGTTCGCGTAGTACAGGAACGGGCCGTGGTAGGCGGGGTCGTACTTCCAGTCGCCGCCCCGCGACGAGAGTCCACGACTGGTACGCGTGGATCGACTCGTCGTGGTGAAGCGGCCGCGCGCCGAGCGCCCAGAACCGCGACACGATCGCGGCCACCGCGATCGCCAGAACGAGCGCCCAGACGCCGCGGCGGGGGAGCGCCGCCGCCGGCGATGCCGCGGCCGCTTCGCTCACTTCGCCTTCGCCTCCCCGAGCGCGAGCCGGGAAACGGTGTTGGCAGCCTGGTCGACGATGTAGAGCGCGCCCTTGCGGGAGTCCAGGGCCACGCCGGTGGGCGAAACGAGCTTCCGGCCAGCGTCGTCCTTCTCCCACTTGCGCAGCTGCTTGCCCGAGCGGTTCAGCGCGAGGACGGCCCCTCCGGTCGGATCGCTGACGTAGAGGACGTCGCCGGCGCCGACCGCGAGAAAGGGCTCTCCGGCCGACGTCCAGCCCGGGACCTCGAGACGCCCCGTGAACCGGCCTTTGCCGTCGAGGATCTGGATGCGGCGGTTGCCGACGTCCGCGACGTAGATCGCGCCGGAGGGACCCACGGCGACTCCGACCGGATCGGAAAACTGCTCCGGCCCGGAGCCCTTGGAACCGGCCGCGCGCCCTTCCTTCAGCTCCGCGTCGTAGATCATGAGACGGTTGTTTCCGGTGTCGGCGACGAGACGGTCCCTCCGGGGGCGACCGCGACGCCGCGCGGCCCGTACAGCCCGGTGACGGAGGCCTTCGGAGATCCCGCGAGCGAGAAGGATTCCACGCGCGCGTTCCAGGTGTCCGCCACGTAGACGGTGTCGCCGGCCACGGCCACGGCGGTCAAGTTGTTGAAGCCGTGCGTCCCGTTGCCTTTTCCTCCCCAACCGCCGAGGTAGCCGCCTTCGGAGTCGAAGACCCGCAGCCTCGAGTTGCCGAAGTCGGCGACCCAGAGCCGCCCCTTTGCGTCGAGCGCGGCTCCGCGGGGCTCGCGCAGGCCGGAGAAAGGCGGGAGACCCGCAGCCGCAGCCTCGGTGAACTTCGGAGGTTCCACGGGCGGCTCGGTCGGCTTCGGTGCGGGTGTCGGCGCGGCAGGCTCCGACGGCGGCCCCGCGGCGGCGCGCTGCTCCTTCGAGCGGCAGGACGACGCCAGCAGAACAAAGGCAACGAGCAGGAAAACGTCGCGAAGGCGGACCAACGTCGATTTGCTCAAGCCGGTTTCCTTTCCGAAAGACGGATGAAGGACACGGAATTGTTGCCCGAGTTCACGATGTAGAGGATACGTGTTCTCGGGTCGATCGCGAGGCCGGTCGGCCGGGACAGCGTCTGGCCGGCGTCGTCCCGAACGTGCTTGGCGAGCACCTTGCCGTCGGAGTCGAGGACGACGACGGCGTTGGCTCCCGGATCCGAGACGTACAGGCGCTCGTCGCGGTCGACAACGAGGTGCGGCTCGGCGATCTCCTCCCATCCCGCGAAGGGCAGCACGCGGAGCAGGGTTCCGTCGCCCCTGAGCACTTGAATGCGGCGGTTGTCGGTGTCCGCCACGTAGATCTGGCCGGAGGGGCCGACCGCGATTCCGACCGGGTTGGAAAAGTCGCCGGGCGCCGTCCCCTTCTTGCCGACGAAGAGAGGATGGGTGAGGCCGGCGTCGACGCGGACGACGCGGTGATTTCCGGTATCCGTGGCCCAGACGTGGCCGTCCGGCGTCACGGCGACGGCCCGAGGACCGTAGAGTCCGGCGGCGCTTCCGCGCGGCTCTCCCTCGAGCGTGAACGCCTCCAGCCGGCCGTTCCAGGTATCGGCGACGAAGAGCGTGTCGCCCGCAACCGCGACAGCGCAGAGCTCCCGGAAGCCGTAGGCGCCGTCTCCCCGTCCTCCCCAGCCGCCGAGGCTTCCCCTTCCGAATCGTAGACGCGCAGGCGCGAGTGGCCGAAGTCGGCGATCCAGATTCTCGACTGGCCGTCCACGGCGGCGCCGCGGGGCTCCTTCAATCCGAAGAACGGAGGATCGGCATGGTCGGACACCTTCCGGATCGACGGCGGCTCTTCCGGCTCGAGCTGCTCGCCGCCCGGCGTGGGCTCGGGCAGCGGTTCCCTGGTCGGCGCCGTGACGACGTCGTCGGAGTCGCCGCCGATCACGCGGTAGATGCGCGTCTCCCGGTTCTCGTAGACGAGCGTGAAGAGCTTCTTGTCCTCCGCGAATTTCTTCAGGCCGGAGGGCGCGTAGGTTTTCCGCTCGAGCCACCCGTCGTAGACGTAGCCCACGTGGTAGCGGCGCAGCAAGGGCTCGACTCGCGCGACGTCCCTGGACTCGTACATGAGCCGGACCGCGTCTTTGCGCAGCTGGATTTCGGTCTCCGGATTGCCGCGCTGCTTGACGTGGTAGTCCCAGCCGAGAACCGTCGGCAGGCCCGTCAGCATCGTGATGCGCGAGAAGTCCTGGTACGAGGGGCCCTGCGCTTCCAGCATGACCGGCGTCCCGCGCACGTTTTCGTTGAGCCAGAGGACGGCCCGGTACTCTCCCGGACGCTGCTCCTCGAGATACCGCAGGCCGTCGAGCGAGGGCCCCGTGTAAGGAGCGAAGTGGCGGCTGACCGCCGCCCTCGCCGCCGTGGCTCCGGTGAACACCGATGCGGCGAAGAGCAGGAGCGCGGCGAGGCGGGCGGGCCAGGTCCAGCTCCCGAGGGTTCCGCGGCGTTCGCGGCCGCGAAAGACCAGTACCGCCGTCGTGATCGCGAGCAGGACCCAGGTCTCCAGGTAGAGCTTGAAGAACGTGTTCATCCGGTCGGCGATGTAGAAGCGCTGCGGGAAGAGGACCAGGAAGAACGACGTGGCGATCAGGCCGAAGGCCAGATGGTCGTCCTTTTCCTCGGGCAGGAGCAGGACGGCCAGCAGGAAAAGGACGACACCAACGGCGAGGAACCCGTCGACCGCGCGCAGGGCCAGGAACGCGAGGCCCGCCGCCGCCGCGATTCCGACGCCCCACCGAAGAACCGCTCCGGCGCCGCGCTCCTTCCAGCGCGTCAGGACCGCGGAGAGCCACCAGGCCGCTGCCAGGAAAAAGAAGAGGCCGAAGACCGTCACCACGTCCAGGCCGCTGGCGCCGGGCTCGAGGTTCTTTCCCATGCCGGGAGAGCCCGCTCCGCGGACCCACATCGTGCGCGCGAACAAGAAGGTGGATCCCGCCGCGAGCAGGGACGAGACGGCGACGCGTCCGGCGGAAGAAAGCCTCCGCGGCGCCGCCAGGAACGAGGCCATGGGAATTACCAGCAGCAGCAGACCGGCGAGCAGCGGCGCCTCCCACGCGTTGGTCAAAGCCTGGACGGCGCCCAGAAACCCCATCAGAAGCGCCGCCGCGAGCGTTCGTGACCAGGACGCCTGCGGATCCCCGTGGACGCGCACGAAGTGGAGAGCCGCAGCCAGGAAGAGAAGCAGGATCGGGATCGCGAAGACGTGCGCGTGGAGGTCCGCGAAGAGCAGGCTCCAGAGCGGGTACTCGTTGATCGTGTCCTTGATGACCCTCGACGTGGCCCAGAAGTAGTCCCAGTCGAGGTGCCGCTTGTGGACGAGCCATTCGCGCAGTCCCGACAGATTGCCGACGAGAAGGGTGAAAATCGCCCCCGCCACGCCCGCGCGCACGCGCCGTCCCCAGTTTGCGGCCAGCGCGAAGGCTCCCTGCAGGATCGTCCCGCCGAGCAGACCGAACGCCAGGTTGAACGTGAACCGGGTCGGCAGATGGGTCATCAGCGTCAGCAACGCGACCATCTCCTGGCCGAAGAAGTAGTAGCCGAGCGGCGCGCCGGCGAACCACGGATCCGACGGCGGCAGGCCGCGTGTCCGGACGAGGATGTTCAGGATCGAAAAGTCCATCGGCTTTTCGCCCCAGTAAATCTCGGGGTTCAGCGCGCGAAATCCGATGAACAACAGGAAGCCGGCCGCGAAGACCGCTTCGCTCAAGAGGAGCGAGCGCCGGCGTGCCAGGACGAAATCCAGGATCTCCCACCGCCGCTCCTGGAGCGCGAGCCCCGAGAGGACCGCGACCACGACGAGACAGAGCCAGGGCAGGCCGCGTCCGTTGGGAAGGAGCCGCATCCAGAGGATCGCCATCATCGTGTACGTGGCGAGCACGAGACCGAGCAGGCGCGCGAATCCGAATCCGCGGTCGTCCAGGCGTGGAAAGAGCGCGAACGCCAGGGGCAGGGCGAGGAGACCCACGAGAGACACGGCGACGTAGAAGAGGATCGCGGCCGCGATCGAGCCGACATGAACGCTCGAGATCGGGCGGCTGTCGGCCGCCATCTCTTTTCGCCGCGGCGGAGAAATCGGCGCCGTGGTGTCCTGGCGCGACCTCGGCCACTTCTCCCAGTCGTTCAGCGTGGGAGGCGTGCTGGGAAGCGCGGCCATCAGGATCGCCCTTGCCCTCTCGGGCGAGAAGTCCTTCTCCTTGCGGAAGAGCAGGACGCGCGGATGGTCGTAGACGGTAAACGCCTCTTCGGAGGCGTCGTCGGGAATGACGATCGGACCCAGCGACGGATACGACGTCACGTCGGCGACTTCGCGGTAGCCCAGCCGGCCGTCGAAGAGGGCCTGGTAGTACGCCCGCGTCATCGGGAAGACTTCGGGGATTCGCGTCAGCGACCCGTATGCGCGGTTGGACGTGATCGCGATTCCGTCGGCCTTCGTCAGGGCATCGACGATCTCGGACACCTTTGCGGCGTTGTCGGGCCCCACGAGGTTGGGCTGCGGCCCGCCGTACTGCCCGGCGTCGAAGCCCGGAAGCGGGCAGCGGCAGTCCGTCATCCCAGGTCTCGTTCAAGAAGAGGCGTGGCGGCTGGACGTGCGAGTAGATCCAGCGGGTGCCCGTCACGCGCGTGTGCTCGCGGGAGTAGATCGAGGTAAACGCCAGGCCGCACAGGAGCGTTCCGACGACGCAGGCCAGCGCGGCGAGCCGCCGCCAGCGCGGGGCCCCGTCCGGCGCCGAACCGGCGAATCGTTTCAGCGCAAGTGCCGCGAGGACCGCCAGCGCGGAGTACGTCGGATAGAAGTAGCGCATCGACTTGCCGAGCGTGAAGCCGTGGTAGGCGAAGAGGACCAGGACGTGGAGGACGAGCGGCGCCACGGCCCAGGTGCTCCGGCGGCGAAGCGACAGCAGCGCCCAGACGAGACCCGCCAGCGCCGGCACGCCGAAGAACGGCGACGCTCCCCAGATCACGAGATTGCGCATGGGGAAGGCGAAGGTGCGTCCGGCCCACTGGAAGTTGGGAGGAAACGCCGACACGGACTTCACCAGCGAGTTCAGGCTCGTCAAGTCGTTGAGCCACCTCGGATCGGGACGGAACGAGAACGGATTGGCCGACGCGAACGCGTACGGAAACGCCACGCGCACCACGGCCGCCGAAACCACGAGGATGATGAGACCCGGCCCGACGAGCGCCGCCGCGCTTCTCGCCCACGCGCCCGGACGTCGCGGCCCGGGCGGCGGCAGGCTGCCGACCAGGAGTCCCAGCCCGACCGGGCCGAGCAGCGCGAGTCCCGTCACTTTGCAGGAGACCGCCAGACCCGTCGCGACGGCGACGAGAGCCAGCGTCGCGGCGTCTCGCCGGCCCTGCGCCAGTCGAACGGCGCCGAGGATGGCGGCCGTGCTGAAGGTCGCCAGGAACGTGTCCACGGTCCAGAAGTGCGAGAGCTGGATCGCCATCGGACTCCCCGCCAGGAACGCCGCGGCGGCGAGCGCGGTCCGTCTTCCGGCGAGCCGGCGTGCGATGCGGTAGACGAGCCAGACGGAGACGAGGTCGAAGATCGCCGAGAGGACGCGGCCGACGAGGAACGCGCCGTCGTAGCCGGTCTTGCCGACGAGCTTCCCGGTCCAGTGGGCCAGGAGCATCGGAAGGGTTCCGTAGACGAAGGAGCCGTGCCCGACGTTGTAGGGGTTCAACTTCGAAGTCTTGGAGTCGAGATAGCCGCGCAGGCTGCCGGGGCCGACCAGTTTCTCCTCGACCATCGAGATGAACCGCTCATCGGGGTGGAGATGGTGGTTCCCGTCCCAGTTGAGTCCGCGGACGCGAAGCCATGCCCCCGCGAGGAGGAGCACGAACAGCCAGACGCGGGCGCGGGAACGGCTCATCGGGTCAGCGGGACGGGGGCTTGCGCGCCTTGACCGAGAGGATGACGGTGGTCTTCCCCTCGTCGGACACGGGGTCGTTCCAGCGGTCGATCGCGTCGAAAACTTTGCGCCCGACGTTCAAAGGGCTCCACCAGCGGCCGGTGTTCGACGCGTAGGCGAACCGATCCGCTTCCGGGACGAGGCCGCTCTGGACCAGCCGCATCCCGAGCCCGTAGACGAGGTTGTGCGCAAACGGGAAGCAATGATGCACGAACTGGCGCGAGTCTTCCACCTCCAGCCCGGCGGTCCGGACGAGGGCGACGAGGTCCGCGCGGCGGTACAGACGCTTGTGATCCGTCCAGAGTCCGCCGAAGAATCCTTCCGTGATCGGCTGGATGCCGAGAGCCTCTCGCGTCCAGTTCACGGGATCCCACAGCAGGGGATAGTCCTGGTTGGGCACCGTGACGGCGAGGAGGCCTCCGGGTTTCAAGACCCGCACGACCTCCGTGAGAGCGCCGGCGTCGTCGGGCAGATGCTCGAGGACCTCCGAGAGAACGATCTTGTCGAAGGTCGCGTCGGCGTAGGGAAGCGCCAGGATGTCGGAGGAGGCGAGCGTGGCTCGTCCTCCGAGGTCGCGCCGCGCGGAAGCGAGGCGCGGCACGTCGTAGTCGGTTCCCGTCAGCCGGCACGCGGTCAGCTGGCCGATCACGTGCAGGAACCAGCCCAGCCCGCAGCCGCAGTCGAGGACGAGGTCGTCGGGACCGATGTCGAGGTACTCCAGAACGACCCGGACGCGGCGGCGGGCGGCCATGTCCGCTTCGTTCGCCAGCATCCGCGTCAGCGCGGCCGGGTCGATCTGCGGGCTCACGCCGCGGCCCTGGTCCGGCGCGTGACCAGCTCCCGGAACAGCGCCTCGTATTCCGCGGCGCACTTGTCGACGTCGAAGATCGCGCGCACGCGCTCCGGTGCGACGACGAAGGCCTTCGGGTCGCGAAGGACGCGCACGATGCCCTGGGCCAGGCCCGGCGGGTCGCCCAGCGGAACGTGCACGCCCATTCCCGTGACGCGGACGACCTCCCGCGCGCCGGGCGTATCCGACGACACGAGCGGCGTGCCGCAGAGGATCGATTCCAGCTGCGTGCTCGGGAAACAGTCCGTGCGCGACGGCAGCACGAAGGCGTCGCAGAGCGCGTAGAAGTCGGCGAGCTTCTGCGGCTCCGTGATCAGGCCGAGCATCGTCACGTGCGGGCGGACGGCGTCGAGCAGAGGCCGGCACTTCTCGTAGAAGCGCTCGTAGTGGGCGTCCGCGCCGGCGTAGACGAAGTGCGCGTCGGGCATCGCGGCGAGCACGTCCGGGATGGCGCGCAGCAGGAAGTCGAACCCCTTCTCTTCGACCCAGCGTCCCGCGAAGCCGGCCACGGGACGGCCCTCCAGACCAAGCTCCTTCTTCCAGCGGGCCGCCGCCGCGCGGTCGGGGGCCGGGATCTCCGCGGGCGGATAGATCCAGCTGAGCTTCTCGAGGAACGGACGCATGAATTCGGAGTGCTCGGCGTAGTCCCGGCTGTGCGTCGTGATCCAGGCGGTCCAGCCCAGCGCCCAGGTCATCGCCGCGGTGACGCCGCGCTCCACCAACTGGTTGAAGGCGCCGGCCGGCATCACGAGATCGCCGTGGTTGGTGAAGACCGTCGGCACGTGCAGGGTCCGGCCCGCCATGGCGACGAACGGGGCCTCGAGGAGCGGACCATGCATCTGGACCAGATCCGCCTCGCGCGTGCGGCGCCAGAGCGCGGGCACGAATCCGGGCATCACCACGCCGCGAGAGAGGCGGCCGACGACCGGGACGCGCTCGACGCGCACTCCCGCGATCGTTTCCTCCAGAGGGAGCGCCTCGACGTGACGCGAGGTCAGCACGGTGACCTCGTGTCCACGCCGCACGAGGGCCTCGGCGAGGCGCTTCGCGTACGCCGTCAGACCGGTCCAGTGCGGGTGGTAGAACGTCAGGACCATCAGGATCTTCACAGGGGGCGCTCGACCTTGTACACGCGCGTGGGCCCGTCGTGGACCAGCCGCAGATTCGGAATCAGGGCCACTCGGTCGGCGCCCGGATACGCGCGGCGCTCCATGTCGCCGACGACGACATGCGTGACTCCGTACTTCTGCAGCGTCTCCCAGGCTCTCCTCGGATCCGGGTTCGTGTAGAAGTCCCTGACTCGTCCGAGGCGCTCCGTGACTTCCGCTCCGGACGGAGTCTTCTCGCGCCAGAGTCCTTCGTGGTTGGCCCAGCCCATGACGGTCGGGATTCCGGTGTGCGAGGAGATCCGTGCGAACTCGGTATAGGGATCCCCGGAGGCCTCCATGACGACGTCCCCGCGCGCCGCGTTCCTCAGGAGCCACTGGATGGCGGCGGCGTCGCCGGCATTTCGCCGGGCCAGCGGTCCCGACGCGTCGAGCGAGAGGGGACCGTCCTTCTGGCGCAAGCGGGAGATCGAGACGTTGAAGGCCCAGAGCAGGGACACGGCGGCGGCGGCGCCGAAGAGGAATCGCAGCACGCGGCGGCGGGTTCCGCCGGCGGCGTCGAGAGCGCGAGCCGCGAACACGGCGGCGCCCACCGCGATGAGCGGCCAGGCCTGGTGGTAGAACTTGAAGATCGTGTTCATGCGCTGCAGGTCTTGGCCGTAGTTGTCCTTGAAGTACACGAACTCGCAGCCGGCGACGATCGCGAAGCCCAGTAGCAGGAGAAACGCGGCGAACACGCCGTCGGCGTCCCCTTCCGGGGCGCGCAAGCTCCGCCAGAGAGCGCGCGCGACCAGCAGGGAAAGAAAGATGAGAATCGAGAGCGCGGGTCTCCCGAACACGAGGCCGGCGAGAAGGCATACCGCCGCGGCGATGATGAGACGAAAGCTGCGCCGGCGGCGCACGTCCTCGGTGTCCTGGGCGCCCCCGGGCCAAAGCGCGGCCCCGACCACCGCGAAGAAGATGCCCCAGACCCCGAGGAACTCGAGCGCACCCGAGACCATGGTCGCGCGGCCCAGACCCTTGTCGTCGAGCTGAAAGCTGGCCGTGTAGGGATAGAAGAGGAAGAGCGAGGCCACGAAGGCCGCAAGGCCGACGAGCGCGCCGCGGACCACGCGCAGGGGAGAGGCGAGGCGCGCTCCTCTTTCCGGTGCGAGCGCGCCGCAGACGACGAGGAGGATGCCCAGCGCCGGCATGTTCCAGAGGCTTCCCGCGCGGGCGGTTCCCGTGACGAACGCCGGCAGCAGGAGCCACACCCAGCGGCGAACTCCGAATCCGCCTTCCATCTCCATCCAGCGGTGCGCGACGACGAAGGCCGCGATGAAGAAGGGGAACGCGAGCAAGTGCGGGTGCAGGTCGGCGTGAAAGAACGTGAAGAACGGGAACTCGTTGATCGTCTTGAAGTCCTCGGGACCGATCACGCGGGAGGCGTGCCAGTAGTCGAAGTCGGCCGCGAAGGGCGCATTCCACGCGTCGAGCGCGCCGACCAGGTTGCTCGCGAAGACGGTCGCGACGGCACCGGCGATGCCGACGCCCAGACGCCCGCGCGAAAGACGCAGGCCCAGGCACGCGGCAGCGGCGAATGAGAAACCCGCGAACGTCGCCACGGCCAGGTTGTACGCCGTCATGGCCGGGACGTCGGCGATTCGAGCCTGGGCCGCCGCCAGCAGGTAGCCCCAGTAGTAATAGTTGATCGTCAGGCCCGACATCCACGGGTCGGCCGGCGGCATCACCGGAAACCGCCGCAGCGAGCTCAAGAATGCGAGGTCCATGAACTTCTCGGCGCCCAGGACCGCGGGGCCGACGGCGCGGATCGCCAGGAAGATCGCGGTGGCGCCCCAGAAGATCGCGGCCGCGAGCTTCTCTTCGGCGCCCCAGACGGGCGCCCGGACCACGGGGTCCGCCGATTTCTTCCGGATCCAGAGCCAGGCGACGAGCGCCACGAGCCCGGCCGCCAGGCGCAGCGTGCCGTTGGAAAAGCCCAGCGCGGGGAAGGCGAGGCTGCCCGCCCAGCCGACGTACGCGACGATCGCGAGCCCGAGCGGACGCGACAACAGCGCCGCGTCGCGGCGGTTGGAGAAGAAGGCGCGGAGAATGGGGAGGACGGCGAGCCCCACCACCTCCGTCGTGAGGCCCCATGCCAGAATGTCCCGCATGAATTCGCCATCCATTGTAGACGAGCGACGCGGAATCCCCGGCAGGAAAGGGAAAAACGAGAGGGGCGCGCCCTGAGCGACCGCATCCCGTTTCGCGCGCGGCCAATGCTCGCGACACTCGTATCCGAACCCTTCGATGCGCCGGGCTGGATCTACGAAGAGAAGTACGACGGGTACCGCATCCTCGCCTACAAGGAAGGCGAGCGCGTGACGCTCCTCTCGCGCAACGGCAACGACCGCACCGCGACGTTCGCCGCCGCCGCCGCGGCCGTCGGTCGCCTGCGCGATCGGACCCTCCTGCTCGACGGCGAGGTCGTCGCGTTCGATCGGAAAAAGGTGTCGCGGTTCCAGCTCCTGCAGCGAGGAGACGTCGCGCAGGCCTACGCCGTCTTCGACTGTCTCTATCGGAGCGGCCGCGATCTACGCAAGCGGGCGCAGTCCGATCGCCGCGGGGAGCTCGAGAGCGCTCTGGGCCGCGAGTCGCCGGCGCTGTTTCTCTCGCGGCGCCTGGCGAAGAACGGCCTCACCGCGTATCGCCTGGCCGAGCGCCGCGGGTTCGAGGGCCTCGTGGCCAAGGACGAGTCGTCGCCGTACGAGGAGGGCCGCAGCCGCCGGTGGCTCAAGGTCAAGGTCCACCAGGAGGAGGAGTTCGTGATCGGCGGATTCACGCCGCCGCGCGGAGGCCGGCAGCATCTCGGTGCGCTGTTGCTGGGCGCGTACGCGGGAAAGGATCTGCACTTCGTCGGCAAGGTCGGGACGGGCTTCACGGAGAAGACGCTGGCGTCGCTGTCCCAGACGCTCGCGCCGACGTCCGTGGCGAGGCCGCCGTTCGTCAATCCTCCGCGCGAGCCGAAAGCCACCTGGGTCGCGCCGCGCGCGGTCGCGCAAATCGCATTTCAGGAGTGGACCGCCGACGGCAGGCTGCGACAGCCGGTCTTTCTGGGGCTTCGCGACGACAAGAAACCGCGCGACGTGCGCCTGCCGGCGGAGTTCGCGCGGACCTAGACGACCTCGGAGTTTTTGCGGATGTGGATCGTCTTCTCGACGCGGGCGTGGGCGATGCCGGCCGAATCCTTCAGCTCGACCGTGTACAGCCGATCCACCGAGGGCGCGGTTGCGAGAAGCCCGCGAATCTCGGAAAGCTCGGTTTCGGCCAGCGTGAATTTCGCGAACAACGTGGTCCGGCCGGGCTTCAGGAACCGGATCGTCGCCGCCTTGTCCCAGACGGTGTATCCCGGCCCCAGGTTCTGGATCAGCATGATCATGAGCACCGGGTCCACGGCCCCGTAGAGACTTCCTCCGAAGATCGTCCCGACGTAGTTGCGCGTGCGCCACGACAGGGGAAGACGGACGCGAACCTCGCGCCAGTCTTCGGCGATGTAGTCCACGCGCGCCCCGGTGCCTCGCCAGGCCGGGAAGAGATTGAAGCGCCAGCGCATCCCGCGCGACCTCCACGATTCGCGCACAGGCCAATGCTAAGCTCGCCCGGATGCCTGAACCCGGATACCTTGCGCAGCTCGCGACGGGCGAGCTCGAAGACCGCGTGGAAAGGCTCTACGCGCTGCTTCGGGCCTGCACGGTCTGCCCGCGCGATTGCGGCAACGACCGCCTGGCGGGGGTCCTGGCGTCGTGCGCGTCCGGGGAGAACCCCGTCGTTTCGGCGTACGCGCCCCACTTCGGGGAGGAGCCCTGCCTCGCGGGCACGAAGGGGGCCGGCAACGTTTTCTTCGGCAATTGCAACCTCCGCTGCGTCTACTGTCAGAACTACCAGATCAGCCAGGACTACCCGACGCAGCGCGCGAACGAAATCTCCGTCGAGCGGCTCGCCGAGATGACGCTGGAGCTGCAGGCGAAAGGTTGCCACAACATCGGCTTCGTGTCGCCCACGCACTTCGCTCCGCAGATGGCGAAGGCGGTCCTTCTCGCCGCCCGAAAAGGCCTTCGATTGCCGATCGTCTACAACACCAACGCCTACGACTCGGTCGAAGTCCTGCGGCTGCTCGAGGGCATCGTGGACGTGTATCTGCCGGACCTGAAGTACGCCGACTCCTCCGCAGGCGCGCTCTACTCCAAGGTCCCCGAGTATGCGCGACGCTCGCGCGAGGCCCTGGTCGAGATGTACCGGCAGAAAGGCTCGCGGCTCGCGATCGGAGAGGACGGCCTGCTCAAGAGCGGTCTGCTCGTGCGCGTGCTCGTCCTTCCCAACGGTGTTGCCGGAGTCGGCGAGTCCCTGGCGTGGATCGCCGAGTCGCTTTCGTCCAACGTCGCGATTTCGTTGATGGCCCAGTACTACGCCATCCACCGCGCGGCGGACAATCCGAAGTATTCGGCGTTGAACCGCTCCATCACCGCCGCCGAGTGGGAAGAAGCCCTCGCGGCCCTCGAGGCCAACGGGCTGTCCCACGGCTACCAGCAGGAGATCGAGACCGCCAACCGGTACTACCGGCCCGACTTCTCCAACCGGGAGACTCCGTTCCGCGACGTTCGTGACTTCACGGCATAGTCAGCAGGAGCGCAACGCCCCCGGCCGCAAGCGGCCAGGACTCGAGACGCTCCTCCAGCCGGGCGAAGAAGGGGGACGGCTCCTTGACGAACGGCGGAATCAGGAACAGGAACGAGCGCCGTCCGCCCGCCCAACCCGCGCTGCGCGCCGCGCGCAGGAACCGGGCCGGCCAAAAGTTCTTCTCGCCGCGCTTCCAGGCGCAGCGCACCAGCACGTAGAGGTTGCGCCAGTTGGGCTCGATGGCGAGCCAGCGCGCGCCCGGCCGGGCGACGCGCGCGGCGGCGACCGCGGCGCGCTGCTGACTGGAGACGTGGTGCAGGACGTCGTTGGACACGATCAGCTCGAAGCCCGGCTCCCCGGAAAGCGCCGCGTCGGCCTCTTCCGCCGTGCCCCGACGGAAAGAAACGTTGGCCGCTCCCTGCCGGCCGGCCGCTTCCGAGGCGAACGCAACGTAGCTGGGCTGCGGATCGAGGCCGACGAAATGGAGCCGCGGATGGCCGACGGCCAGCGCGATGAGGATCTCGCCCGCCCCCGAGCCGAGCTCGAGGACCCGAGCTCCGGCGGGGAGCGTTCCGACGATTTCGCTCATATAGCGCAGCCGCCGGCGAGTCAGCCAGCAATCCCGCGTCGCCGCATAGTCCGCGGGGCGGTCGTCCCACTCGGCGTTGAGCACTATCTTTCAGGCGTGCATTCATTATAGGTCCCGCCGGACAGTCGACACGGCCCGGCCGTCCGTGCCAAACTACGTCGTCCGGGAAGCCGGAGGAATCGCGTGCGGGCCGGGGCCTCGTGTCCCGGCCCAGATTGTTTTCGGGGGCTTACGAAATCCGGTTGCAGGCGTTGACGATCGCCGTCGTGAAATCGGGCGCGATCGTCAGGGTCGTGTACGCAAGCGTCTTTCCGCCCGCCGTCACTTCCAGCCGGTAGTCGCCGCTCTTCGCGAAGAAGCGCCCCGTCGAAACCGTCTCGCGCAGCTCGACCGGCGCGGAGGAGGCGGGAAGGGAGAGCAGCTTCTTCTGGGCTCCGGACGGAGCGTGGGCGACGACCTCGGCGCCCTGCGGCAGGGGCGTTCCAATGTGCCCGGTGAGGGTGAGTTTCTCCACGCTCTCCGCGAGCTGCCAGCGCGCCTCTTTCGACGATCCCTCGGGGACGTATGCCCACAGAAGGTCGTACTCCGGCTCGGCACGCGCCGCGGTGACGATGCCCAGAACGGTCGCCACGAGCCCCCGAACCACCACCGAATTTCCCTCGATCGCGCCGCCGGTGAACGTCGAGCTCTTCACCGCGGCTTCGCCGAACGGCGCGAGGAGGTCCACCCGTGCCCGTACGAGGCGCAGCGAAGTGAGGGATCCGTCCTTGGCGATCACGACCTCGTCCACGACCTCGCCGCCCAGTCGCGCCGCGGTGTAGGACGATGGAAGGGCAACGGTCCCCGTGTCGACGCGGCGCGGCGGCGTGAACCCCGCGCAAGCCGGCTCGACGGGGTTTGCGGCCGGCGCGAACGGTGCGCTCGCCAGGAGCAGCGCCGCAGCCAGCGCGGCGCGGCGGGTTCTCATCGCGGGGCCACGGGAAGGACGAACGAGAAATGGTCCGGATCGGAGGCCACCCAGAACTGCCCTCCACCTGCATTCTTGCCGTCGGCCGTGAAACGGAGGATCCAGACGCCTTCCTCCCAGTCGGGCCCGATCTGCACGACGATGGGGAGCGTGACTTCGGTCGCGAGGCCCGGGACGGCGAGCGGAGGCTGGAAGATGGGGATCGACTTTCCCGAGGGCGAGATCGCCTCGACCTTCATCCCGATGGTCCGGGGTTGCTGCGGAGCCACATCGAGCACCGCTTCCGCGCGCAGAGCCGGGTCCTTTCCCTTGCGGATCGGAAGCCCGTCGGGCCCCGCCTTCGCGCCGGACGCGTCGGCGGGATAGACCGCCAGGTCGCCCAGAATCGGCAGGGGGATCAAGCCGCGTTGCGGCCCCGTCTTTCGGAACCGCACGGCGGCATTCAAAGGAATCTCGATCGGCTGGCCGTCGCGCATCGCGGGTTTGAACTTCCAGGCGCGAACCGCGTCCATGGCCGGGGCCACGAACTCCTGCGACGTCGCCGACGCCATGTGCAGGTCCGTGACGTTGCCCTTCTTGTCGATCCTTCCGATGAAGAGAACGTTGCCCTGCTTCTCCTTCTGGGACGCGTCTTCGGGATAGACGGGATCCTGTTTCTTGGTCAGCGTCGCGCCCCGCGTCTGCGCGGCGAGGGAACCAGCGGCTGCGAAGAGGGCGCAGACCAGCATCGGGATCGCGAGTCGTCGCAAACTCTTCATGGGTCGTGTCAGGCCGCGGGGCCGTCGAGCGCGCGTCGCGCATGGTACGAGGAACGCACCAGCGGTCCCGACTCGACGCGCAGGAAACCGAGCGCTTCGCCGTCGCGGGCGATCCCGGCGAAATCCTCGGGCGTGTAGTAGCGCTCGACCGGAAGCCGGCGCTCGTAGGGCTGCAGGTACTGGCCCACGGTGGCGATGTCGCATCCGGCGCCGCGCAGATCCGAGAGCGTCGCCTTGAGCTCCTCCCGCGTCTCGCCCAGGCCGACCATCAGGCCCGACTTCGTTTTCATGGAGAGGCCGCGATCGCGGCGGTGCGCGTCGGCGCGCGCGAGAAGCTCCAGCGACTGCCCGTACTTCGCGTCCGGGCGCACCCGCCGGTAGAGGCGGGGCACGGTTTCGACGTTGTGGTTCAGGATCTGTGGCCCTTCGGCCAGCACGACCGCGAGGGCGTCCCAGTTGCCCTGGAAGTCGGGGATCAGGACCTCGACGGTCGTCTCCGGTTTGCGGCGCCGGATCGCCCGGATCGTCGCGGCGAAGTGGGAAGCGCCTCCATCCGCGAGATCGTCGCGGTTGACCGAAGTCACCACGGCGTGCGACAGGCCCAGCTCGTGCGCGGCCTCGGCGACGCGCTCGGGCTCGCTCGTGTCGACCGAGCCGGGCTGGCCCTTCCCGACGGCGCAGAAGCCGCAGTGCCGCGTGCAGATGTCGCCCAGAAGCATGAAGGTGGCGGTGCGCTCCCGGGCCCAGCACTCGTGGATGTTGGGGCACCGTGCCTCTTCGCAGACCGTCACGAGCGAGAGGCGGCGCATCATGCGGCGGACCTCGTCGTACTCGCCGGTCGAGTCGAGGCGGACCTTCAACCAGGGAGGCCGCTCGAGGCGCGAGGCGGGCGCGGCGGGCGCGACCGGCAGGTCCGACTTCACGCCGCGATTATCTCCCGGCCGAAGATGGCCGCGAAACGGGGAACTACGGCGCGCGCCACGTCCTCGACGGCGAGTCGCCTCTCGAGCAGGCGCTCCATCGAGGTCACGCCTCCGTCCGTGATGCCACACGGCACGATCCCCGAAAAGTGCGCGAGAGGCTCATCGGTCACGTTCAGCGCGAATCCATGCGTCGTGACCCAGCGCGCGAGGTGGATCCCGATCGCCGCGATCTTGTCGTTGCCGACCCACACCGACGTGACGCGCTCCCGGCGCGGCGAGCGCTCGGCGCGAATGCCGAAACCGGCGAGGGCGCCGATCAGGACTTCCTCGAGGTCCGTGACGTAGCGCTTGACGTCCTTGCGATCCGGCGAAAGGTTGAGAACGGGATAGCCGACGAGCTGTCCGGGACCGTGGTATGTGACCTTGCCGCCGCGGTTGGAATCGCGCACGGCGATGCCGAGCTCCGCGAGATGCTCCCGGGACAGAAGCACGTCGGCGTCGTCGGCGTTTCTTCCCAGGGTGATGACCGGCTCGTGCTCGAGGAGCAGAAGCGTCTCGCCCTCGCCGCGGGCCGCGCGGGCAGCCGCTTCCGCCTGGAGCTGCAAGGCGTCATCGTAGGCGACCCGGCCGAGCCACCGGACGAAAACGGCGGAGCGCGAAGGGGCCGCCACGGCGTCCATCCCGCGAGTCTATTCTCGGTGCCCGAGGACCAGGACGTCCTGGGCGTCGAGGCGAGCGCGCCCCGGATAGAAGCCCTCCGAATGCCACGCCACGCGCAGACCGCCGTCCTCGACCATCTTGCAGAAGACGTTCCGATCGAAAGCGACCGCGGCTGTCGGGCGGCCGTTACGGCGCAGACGAACGGCCCCTCCGCTCCGTTCGAAGGGCAGAGCGCGACGCGCCGCCTCGATCTCGGGATGATCCCGATCGAAGAGAAACGCGGTCACGACGGCGACCCGGCCGGCGCGGAGGACGCGGCGGATTTCCGCCAGATAGTGTCGGGCATCGGCTTCGAGCAGATGGGTGAACACGGACTTCGCCAGCACGAGGTCCGCTTCTCCGTCTTCCATCGGGAAGCGGTAGCTCGAAACGGGCGGACCAGACGCGCCGCCGTACGCCGATCGAACCTCGGCGAGCTCGAAGCGCAACCGCGTGTCGCCGGACCATCGGCGGCGGCACCAGCGAATGGATGGCGCGTGAACGTCGAACCCGACATAGCGCCCGCCGGGCGGGAGTCGCTTCACCAGCTCCTCCACCATGGCCCCGGGCCCGCAACCCACGTCGAGAACGACGCCGGCTCCGGATGCAGGCTCGAGCCGGCTCAGAAAGTCCGCGGTGTCGCGCACGCCCGTATCCCAGGCCGCGATCGCGCCGGTATGTCGCCGGAGCCACAGGGGCGGGAGGGAAGGGCGACCGGTGAGGCGGCGTCCGAAGCGATCGAACGGGCTCGCGAGCCAGTAGACGGTGGCGCGCGCGCCGCGAACCGCCGCCGAGACGTCCACTCTCAGATCCTATCCCTCGCCGGGAGGATCCCGCTCGCCCCGTAGACGCCGTAGAGGATGAGGACCGGATCCCAGTAGGGGATGCGATAGCGCCACACGACGACGAAGGGCAGGTGCGCGAGCAGGCTCACCGCCAGCACGGCTGCGGCGAGAAGGCTCGCGCCGGGCCGAGACGACCGAATCAGTCCGCGCGCGGCGAAGACATAGAGGGCGACGTAGAAAACGCCCACCGCGATCACGATCCCCTTCGGCCAGAAGAGCGGGTTCGGATACGGGCGCAACCAGTCCCAGAGCTTGTGGCGCCAGATCGTCTGCGTGGCCGCGGGATTGCGCTGCCGTTCCGCGAGCGCCATCTCCAGGTACGCGCGAGAGCGCTGCGAGGGCGACGCGATGCCTCGCGCCTCCAGCAACGCGTGCTTCTCCTCGGTCGTTCGTTTCATCTCGAGGATCCACGCGTCGTACTCGGCGCGCGTCCCGATCTCGTAGAACCGCGCCATCAGATCGGAGTTGCCGAGATAGAGGTTCACGGCGCCGAGATCGCTGACGGGGACGAGTTCGCGATAAACGACGGCGTTCCGGATCGTCCAGGGCGCGAGCAGCAGCACGAACCCGAGAACGGTCGAGCCCGCCAGATGCGCCCGGACGCGGAACGGCCATCGCCGGTCGGCCAGCGGCGCGGCGAGAAAGGGCGCGAAGGCCAGCGCGGTCGGCCGGGTCAGCGCCGCCAGCGCGAGCGCTCCGCCGGCGAGGACACCCGCGTTGGACGAGGGGCGGTCCAGGCAGACCGACAGCAGGAACGCGGCGGCGAGAAGGAAGAGGAGGAAGAGCGGCTCGCTCTGGACGTCGGCGGACGTCAAAACCAGCGCGGGATCGATCGCCGCGACGGCTCCGGTCGCGAGGGCGACGGACCTTCGCCGGAAGAGCCGCGCCGAAAGCGCCGCGAGAAGCACGGCGCCTGCCGCCCCGAGGACCGCGTTTGCGAGCTTCGCCAGGACCACCCGATCCGGGTCGCCGAGTGTCGCGGCGATGAGAAAGACGGGATACCCCGGAGCCCGAAAAGAGTGGTAGTCGGTCTCTCTGGGGTAGCTTCCCGTTTCGACGAGCGTCCGGGCCGCGGAGAGATACGCCGGCGCGTCACCGAACTTCAGCGTCGAGAATCCCGTCGCCGCGATCGCGCCGACGCGCGCCAGGAGCGCCGCCAGGAAGATCGCGACGCACGCGGCTCTCGAAAGCCGCGATACCGTTCCTGTGTCCGGGCTGCTATCCGAGATCGAACTCGCCGGTCTCGAGCGTCTTCTTGACGCTGGCCATGAACCGGTCGGCGTCCGCGCCGTCGATCAGGCGGTGGTCGAAGGACAGGGCCAGGTAGCCGACCGTCCGAATGCCCAGAGCGTCCTGGCCGTTCTCGTCGTTCACCACGACGGGGCGCTTCTCGATCGTTCCGACACCCAGGATCGCGACCTGAGGCTGCGGAATGATCGGCGTGCCGAACAGCGATCCGAAGACCCCCGGGTTGGTCACCGTGAACGTGCCGCCCTGGATCTCCTCCGGCTTCAGGCGCTTGGTCCGCGCGCGCTCGGCCAGGTCCTGCGTCGCCCGCGCGAGGCCCAGGATCGACTTCTCGTCGGCGCTCTTGATGACAGGGACGATCAATCCCCAGTCCAGCGCGACGGCCATGCCCAGGTGAATGTCCTTGTGGTAGACGATGTTGTCGCCGTCGATCGACGCGTTGACCTGCGGGAACTCGCGCAGGGCCTGGATCGCCGCGCGGAAGATGAACGGCAGATACGTCAGCTTCACGCCGTTTTTCTCGACGAAGGCGTCCTTGTGCTTCGCGCGGATCTTCGCGATGTTCGTGTAGTCGACCTGGAAGACCGTCGTGACGTGGGCCGAAGTCCTCTTGGAGAGGATCATGTTCTCGGCCGTGATCTTCCGGATCTTGGTCATCGCGACGACTTCGTCGCGGTCGGTCAGCGGGATCGCAGGCCGTGGCGCGGGGGCCTCGGCGGGCTCGGCGCGGCCGACGACTTCCGCCGGCGCCGTCGCGGCCCGGGACGGAGCGGGAGCGGCCGCGGGGGCGGGTCCGGCGACCTTGCGGTTCTCGAGATAGGAGAGGACGTCGTTCTTGGTGACGCGGTTGTGGATCCCGGTGCCTTCGAGGTCGCCGATGTCGATCGCGTTCTCCTGGGCGATCTTGCGCACGAGCGGCGAGGACCGGCGCCGGATGCGATCCTCGATCGATTCGACCTGGCCTCCCTGGGCCTGTGCCGGTGCGGGCGCGGGCGCGGCCGGACGGGCGGGCGACGCGGAAGGTGGCGGGGGAGCCGCGGCGGCGGGCGCGGGGGCCTGGGCCGGCGGCGCGGGCTTGGCCTCAGGCTGCGGAGCCGGCGGCGCGGGTTGCGCCTCGGCCGTCCTGGGTGCGGGCGCCGGTGCCGCGGTGGCGGCCGGAGCAGGGGCGGATGCGGTCTGCTCTCCTGCCTCGCCGATGACCCCGACGACGGTGTTGATGGCGACCGTCTGGCCTTCGTTGACCTTGATTTCGGTCAGCGTTCCGGCGACCGGCGACGGGATCTCGGCATCCACCTTGTCGGTCGAGATCTCGAAGATCGGCTCGTCGCGCTTGACCGAGTCGCCGACTTTCTTGAGCCACTTGGTGATGGTGCCCTCGGCGATGGACTCGCCCATCTGGGGCATGATGACGGGGGTCGACATGGACCTTCTCCTCTCTCGCTCGACGGAAGAATAGCATCCGTTCGCCGATTCACGGGCGCCGTTCGCCGAATCGCGGAGGCCACGGCACGTCTCCCTGCGTAACTTCGCGGTGGAGGCGAAGATGAACGAAGCGGTGGAGGAGAGGATGACCGAACCCAGACAAACCCTCGTCAGTGCGAAGGCGATCGCCGGCTACGTCCTGATCGCCATCGGGATCCTGTTCACCCTGGAAAACCTGGGCGTCATCGAGAACTACCAGCTGTGGGAGTTCTGGCCCGTCATCCTGATCCTCGTCGGGATCGCGCACGTGTTCCGGCCGGGACGACAGGGCCAGCGGGTGTGGGGCTTTCTCGAGATCGGGTTCGGAGCGTTCTTCCTGCTTCGAACGCTCGGCGTCTTCTGGATCAGTTTCTGGAAGATCGGGCCCGTGATGATGGTCGCCATCGGTGCCTACCTGATCTACGAGGCGTTCGGGCCGGGCCGCAGGTCGAGGGTCCCCTTGGGAACCTCCGGAGCTTCCGGCGAGCACGGCGGGGACGGAGGGCCGTCGCCCTACCTGAACGAGTTCGCGTTCTTCGGTGGCGGAAATCGCACGATCCGCACCGCGGGCTTCCGCGGCGGCAACGTCAGCGTGATCTTCGGCGGCAACGAAATCGATCTCCGCGAGGCGCAGATGGCCGAAGACACCGCGAGCATCGACGTATTCGCGCTCTTCGGCGGCGTGGTCATCAAGGTCCCCGAGAGCTGGAACGTAATCTTGAACGCCAGCGCCATCCTCGGAAGCTCGGAGTACAAGCCTCGTTACGCCGCCGCCCGGGACCTTCCGGTGAAGACGCTGCACGTGACGGGTGTTGTGATTTGCGGCGGCATCGAAGTCAAGAATTAGAAGCCATGCACCCGATCCTGGACCGCCCCGGTCGCCTTCTGCCGTACCTGGCGGCATGTCTGCCCGTAGCCGCGATCGTGGCGGCGCTGCTTGCGCGGCCCGGCGGGCTCGACCTTCCCGAAGCCGCGGCGCTGGCCCTGCCCCTGACGCTCGCCTATGCCTTCATGGGCCTGTCGGCCTGGTACATCTGCCGCCGGTTTCCGCTGCGAGGCGGGCGGTTTCCGCTGATGCTGGCGACGTTCGCGGCCGGGGCCGTCGTCGTCAGCGCCGTCTGGGTGCTCCTGGGCGAGCTGCTCGCGGCGGCGCTCGGGCAGATTTCCTCCTTTGCGAATCTGCCCGATCGCTACCGGTCGCAGGTCCCCGCGCTGGTCGCGGCGGGATTCCTGCTCTATTTCCTGTCGGTGGCTCTGCACTACGTGCTTCTCTCCTTCGAGGCGGCACGCGAAGCCGAGCAACGCGAGGCAGAGCTGACGATCCTCGCCCGCGATGCTCAGCTCGCGGCCCTGAAAGCGCAGATCCGGCCGCACTTCCTGTTCAACAGCCTCAACTCGATCGCCGCGCTGGCTTCCGCGGACCCCGGCCGCGCGCAGGAGATGTGCGTCCGCCTGTCCGACTTCCTCCGCAAGAGCCTGGCCGCGGGCGAGAAGGCGAGCATTCCGCTGTCGGAGGAGCTCGCCCTGTCGCGAACGTATCTCGACGTCGAATCGCTGCGATTCGGCGACCGGCTCGCCGTCGAAGAGGATCTCGACGAGACAGGCGGCGCCTGCGAGATCCCGCCCCTTCTGCTTCAACCCCTGGTGGAGAACGCCGTGCGCCACGGCATCGCGAGCCGCGTCGAAGGCGGGACGGTGCGGGTCAGCGTCGCGCGCGGGGGAGGGAGGCTGCGCATCCTGATCGAGAATCCGTTCGATCCGGACTCGCCGTCGCGGCCCGGAACGGGCATCGGCCTGCGCAACGTGCGCGAGCGTCTCGCCGCGCGGTGGGGCGCCGAGGCCCTGTTTGCCGCGAAGAAGCTGACGGATCGGTTCCTGGTCGTCATCTCGGTTCCCGCCGAGAGAGCGGCGTGAACGGGGAGGGGCGGCCCCCGGTCTCGGTTCTGATCGTCGACGACGAGGCTCCCGCCCGCGCCATCCTGCGCGAATATCTGCAGCGGATCCCCGGGGTCCGCATCCTGGCCGAGTGCGCCAACGGGTTCGAGGCCGTGAAGGCCGCGGCGGAGGCACCGCCAGACGTCGTGTTCCTCGACATCGAGATGCCCAAACTGAACGGCTTCGAAACGCTGGAGCTGCTGGGCCCGGGCCTCGCCGCCGTCTTCGTCACGGCGTACGACGCGTGGGCGGTCAAGGCGTTCGAGGTGTCCGCGGTGGACTACGTGTTGAAGCCGTACGCGCCGGAACGAATCCTGGCGGCCCTCGACCGGGCGATCGAGCGGAGACGCTCCCGCACCACGCCGTCTCCCGCGGACGTCGCCGCGGCCGCGCGTCCGGAGGGCGCCTGGCTCGAGCGCGTCGTCGTGCGCGACGGAAGCCGGGTCCACGTCATTCCGGTCGAAAAGCTCGTCGCCGCCGAAGCGCAGGACGATTACGTCGGACTCCGCAGCGAAGGAAAGACCTACCTGAAGGCCCAGAGTCTGGCTTCGCTGGCGGCTTCTCTCGATCCGAAGCGCTTCGTGCGCGTTCACCGCTCGCACCTGATCCGCCTGGACTGTCTCGAGAGGATCGAGGCCTACGCGAAGGGAAGCCACATCGCGATCCTGACGGACGGCTCGCGCGTGCCCGTCAGCCGCGAAGGTCACGCCCGGCTCAAGACGCTCCTGGAGTAATCTCTCGCCCGTGCGCGCCTGGCTGACGGGAGTCGTTCTGCTCGCTGCGGCGTGCGGCACGCTTCCGCCGAATCCCGGTGGGAAGTCCACTCCGTCGGGTCCGGTCGCGGAGCCGGGTCGAAAGCCCGGGGATCTCATCAGCTACAAGGAGATGAAGGGCGCGCCGACGGGATCCAGGGCCTGGAGGATCCTGTACGTTTCGACCGGAATCGACGGGAGGACCGTCGAGACGTCGGGCGTCGTCGTCGCGCCCGACGTGCCCAACCCGCTCGGCGGACGCCCGGTGGTCGCGTGGGCGCACGGGACTACGGGCGTCGAGGATGACTGCGCCCCGTCGCGGGCCGAGCACTTCTTCGAACGGATCCCGCATCTTCCCGCGCTGATCTCTCTGGATTACGTCGTCGTCGCGACGGATTACGAAGGCCTCGGCACTCCGGGCGTTCACCCGTACCTCGTGGGCTTGAGCGAGGCGCGCTCGGTGCTGGATTCGGTTCGCGCGGCGGGGAATCTCAAGCAGGCCGGAGCAGGCCGACGCTTCATCGTCTGGGGACACTCGGAAGGCGGGCACGCGGCGCTCTTCACGGGCCAGCGCGCGGGCGACTACGCGCCCGAGCTCCATCTCGAGGGCGTCGCGGCGATCTCGCCGCCGACGGATCTGGAGGTCCTCCTCGAAGACGACATTTCCGAACGCGCGGGCCGGATCCTCGGCGCGTACGCCGTCTGGTCCTGGTCCCAGGTGTACAAGGCGCCGCTCGATCTCGTCGTGAAACCCGCGTACATACCCACGATCGAGAAGACCGCTCGCGACTGCATCGAGACGGAGGTCGAGGGATTCCACATCCCGCTCGACTCGCTCGACCTTCCGAAGGACATGCTGGCCGACGGCGCCTTCGCCGCCGACCCGTGGAAGGGCCTGATCGAAGAGAACCGGCCGGGGCGCTCGCCGATCCCGGCACCGATCTACATCGCCCAGGGTACGGAGGACGACGTCGTCCGGGCCTCCGTGACCGCGGACTTCGTCAAACAGCTCTGCGCGTCCGGAGGGACCGTGCGCTACGACGTTTTACCGGGAGTCGACCACATGAGATCCGCGCGCGTCAGCGCGACGGCCGCGGTTCAGTGGATTCGGGACCGCTTCAACGGAGACAAAGCGCCGAATACCTGCGTGCCGCCGAGTTATCCGTAAGGTGAGAGCCTATCCCGGAGCGGGCGGTTTCGGCGTTTCCGGCGTAGGAGCCGGCGTCGGCATCGGCGGCGGTTTTCGGAACAGCACCGGGTCGACACCCGCGTTGATCTTGCACTCCTCGAGAACCAGCGTCTGGTCCTTCTCGCCGTTGGTCGTGACTTCGAGCCGGTGGGCGATCGGGAAACCGCTCTCGTTGCGGTAGTCCATGTAGTCGGAGCTCATCTCCAGCGGCTTGCCGTCGGGTCCGGTGGCCGTGTGCACGGTCCGCAGGATGCGGCCGGTCTTGGGATCCACGAACCAGCGCACAGACGTATCGCCGTAGCGCACTTCCAGGATCTTCGTCTCCACACCCTGCACCGGCGCCGAGCCGGTCGCCACGACCGAGAGCTTCGGATCGTCGATCTTCTGCGCCAGGTAGAGGGGCACGCGGCGGACCTGCTTGAGCAGCTCCTGCTTCATCGAGTCGGGCAGGTCCTGCGAACCGGGGGGGCCGACCAGAAACGCGGCGTCGGGTGTCGCGACCATCGTGAAGCGGCCGAAGGGCGAGTCGACCTGTTGCGAGAGCCTGTCCGGAAACACGAGCGCGGTCTGGACGTCCATCTTCGCGTCGCCTTCGGGCGTCCTGGCGGTCAGCTCCCCGCGCGTTTGCACGTCCTTGACCGTTTCGACCTTCTGCTTGCCGCCCATGTTCTCGACGACCTTCGCGAACAGGGCCTTGCCCTCTTTCGCGTCCCCCGCGGGCAGGGTCGCGGCGGGTGTCGGAGCGGGCGTCGCGGATTGCGCCGCCGCGGCGCGCGCGAGCGCGGCGAGCGCGAGAGCGGCCAGAAGGCGTCGCTGGACCTTCATCGTTCCTCCGTCCGGGATCCTATTACGAAGTAGCATGCCGGCCGTGCCGACCTCCACGGACACGCTCCTCGCGAGGCTCGAGCGCGCGCGGCACCTTCGTCCCGGAGCGCGCGAGGTCGAGCGGTGGCTCGGGCAGGCGCGGCGCATGGCGATCGGCGACGCGGAGCGGCTGATTCGACTCCACGACGCCGTCATGTTCCTGCGCGCCTATCCGCACTCGCCCCGCGTCCTGCGGCTTTCCGAGCAGATCCTCCGCGAATTTTCCCGGCGCGTCGCACGTCTCGCCGATACGGACGCGGATCTCTCGCCCTTCGACGCTCCGGAGGCGGCGGGCATCGCCGGCACGACGGTCGGCACGGATTTCTCCTTCGACGTGGCGCGGTTCCTCGCGCGCCGCTTCGGCCGCCGGGTCAAGATCGACTGGGACGCGGCGGAGATGTCGGATCGGATGCGTGCCACCTGGCCCGTGTTCCTGCCGCTCCTCGAGGAAGAGGCCCTGGCCGACGCGAACGTGCCTTACGTCGCGTGGCTCGCCGCCGCGGCGGGGAGCCGGCGCAACGACCCGCGCTGGCTACTGGACCGGTATGCCGGGTTGCCACTTCCCGAGGCCGACCGCGCCGAGCATTTCGACGCGCTCGCGCTCCCGATCTCGTGGGATCTGGACGACTCGCCGGCCTGCCGAACGCGGATGCGTCTGCCGGGCCCGCGGCCCTTCTTCCAGGATGCGCCGCTCCTCGCGCGCCGGGACGTTTCTCTCGATCGCACGTTCGCGCAACCACGGCTCGAATTGCGGCGGCTCTCGCGCCGCGACGGCGAGCGGCTCTGCGACCGCGTTCGGGAGGCCACGGCGGCGCGCTACCGCGAGTTCTATACGTTCACGTACGCCGATCCCGCGTCGGTCGTCTCGGCGCGACCGGGAAGGGGAGTCGAGCTCTTTCTGGTCGGCGTTCTGCCGGAGAAACGGCTGCCGCTGCGCTCCGCGTACGGGGGCTTCGTCGTCAAGAACGGCGTCCCCATCGGCTACATCGAGGGGCTCGCCGTCGCCGAGCGGCTCGAGATCGGGTTCAACATGTACTACACGTTCCGCGAAGGAGAGTCGGCCTGGATCTACGCCCAGGTGATGCGGCTCCATCGCGACGCGCTCGGCGTTACGTCCTTCTCGATCGACCCGTACCAGCTCGGCTTCGAGAACGACGAGGCCCTGGACTCGGGCGCGTTCTGGTTCTATCGCAAGCTCGGCTTCCGGCCCACGCACGGGTCCGTGCGCGCGGTGCTCGAGCGCGAGGAGCGACGCATCGCGCGCGATCCGGAATACCGGTCGTCGCGGCGCACGCTCGAGCGGCTGGTCACGCACAATCTGATCTACGAAGTCCCGGGGACCGGCCGCGGGGAGTGGGACCGCTTCCACATCCGAAACCTCGGCCTCGCGGTCAACCGCCGGATGGCTGCCGAGTACGGCGGCGCCGCCGCGAGGCTCCGCGCGGCGAGCGAGAGGCGGGTCGCCGCGGCGCTCGGCGTGTCGCCCTCGCGATGGCCGCCGGAGCGGCGCCGGGCGTTCTCGGAGCTGTCGCTCGTCCTCGACCTCGTCCCCGGCCTCGCCCGCTGGCCGCGTGCCGAGCGCACGGCCGTGGCCGACATCATTCGCGCGAAGACGGCTCGCACGGAGGCTGCGTACCTGCGGAGCCTGAGGCGTCACACGCGCCTGCGCCGCGCGCTGATCGGCCTGGGTTCTAGGTCTTAGCGGGCGCGTTCCGCGTCTCGACGACCTGCGCCAGGATCGCCAGAGCGATCTCTTCCGGCGAACGCCCTCCCAGCGGCAGACCGATGGGACCGCGGAGTCGAGCGAGGGCGGCCTCCGGCAAACCCGCCGCGAGCAGCCGGCTGCGCCGCTTCTCCTGCGTGCGCTTCGAGCCGAGCGCGCCGACGTAGAAAGCGCGGCCCGGAAGCGAGGCGAGGAGTGCCGGGTCGTCGAGCTTGGGATCGTGCGTCAGGACGGCGACCGCCGTCGAGGCGTCGGGGGAGAGGCGCTCGAGCGCTTTGTCGGGCCACTCGTTGACGATTTCTGCGGCGTGCGGAAACCGCTTCGCGTTGCCGAAGGATTCCCTCGGATCCACGAGGATCGTGCGGAAGCCGAGCGCCTTCGCGAGCGTGACGAGCGAAACAGCGATGTGCACGCCGCCGACGATCACCAGGCGCGGGGCCGGCAGGATCACGTCGACGAAGAGCTCGCGTTCGCCGAGCGTTACGCGTCGGCTTGCTCTTGCGGAGAGCGCCGCCCGGACCTCCGCGGCGGCCGCATCGTCGATCGACCCGACCGTGGTTTCGTCTTCGACGAGCGCGAGCTTCCGGCCGACCTCGGCCGCCGGGCCTCGGATGACCGTCGCCACGGCGACGGACTTCTGCGCCGCGAGGGCGTCCCGGACCGAGGTGAAGAAGGCCGGATCGAGCTTCTCGACGAACACGTCGAGCGATCCGCCGCACGCCAGCCCCACGCTCCAGGCCGTGTCGTCGGAGACGCCGAAATGGAGAAGCTGCGCCTTCCCGCTCGACAGCGTCTTCTTGCCTGCCTCGACCACCGCGTTCTCGACGCAGCCGCCCGAAACCGATCCCGCGATCCTTCCGTCCGCGGTCGCCGCCATCTTTCCGCCGGGAGGACGGGGCGCGGAGCCCCAGGTCTCGACGACGGTCGCCAGAGCGATCGGACGGCCTTCGCCATTCCAACGTTCGAGGTCGGGCAGGATGTCGCGCACGCGGTTTCCCCGCCCGCCGGCCCTGCTAGCCCTTCGCGCGTTCGGCGGCCGCCGCCAGCGCCCGTTTGACCAGGACCGAGGCGAGGTGAACGCGGAATTCGCCCGAAGCGTAGGTGTCTCCCATCGGGTCTTCGAGAGCGTCGGCGACCTTGGAAGCCGCGGCCGCGAAGGCGGAGGCATCGGGCTTCTGGCCCGCGAGCGCGGCTTCCGCCGCCGCCGCCCGCACGGGATTCGGCGTTACACCGCCGACGGCCACGCGAGCGCTCGGGATGCGCCCGGCGGAAATCTCGACGATCGCGGCCACGCCGGCGACCGCGTAGCGCGACGCCGGGTGCGGATGTTTCAGGTACGCGGAGCCCGTTCCCTTGCCGAGGGCGGGGACGAGGATCGACGTCACGATCTCTCCCGACCTCAGGGCCGTCGTGAAGAGGTCCACGAAGAACTTGCCGGCGGGGATCTTCCGTTCGCCCGAACGCCCGCGAGCGACGATCGTGGCCTCGAGGGCGATCAGGGCGGTGGGAAAGTCGGCGGCGGGATCGGCATGGGCGATCGAGCCCCCGATAGTCCCGCGGTTGCGGACCTGGATGTCGCCGATCTGCTCCGCCGTCTCGGCGAGGAGGGGACACGTCTTCCGAACCAGTGCCGATGCGGCGATCTCCGCGTGCGTCGTCGTCGCCCCGATCGCGAGCCCTTTGCCCTGCTTCTTGATGCCCGAGAGCCCCTTGATCCCGCCGATGTCGACGAGCGACTTGGGATTGGCGAGGCGAAACTTCATCGCCGGGAGCAGGCTGTGTCCCCCGGCGAGCACCCGGGCGCCCTTGCTCTTCAAGAGCTTCGCGGCCTCGGCCAGAGTCTTCGGGTGGAAGTACTCGAAGTTCGCGGAATACATCGTTACCTCCGAGGTCCAGGGGGCTCGGGGGGCGCCGTGCGCCCCCCGCCTGAGGCGCTAATGGCGCGCCAGACCCGCTCGGGAGTCAGCGGCATGTCGATCTTCCCGACGTTCAGCGGCGCGAGCGCATCCATCACGGCGTTGTACACGGCGGCCGTGGACGCGATCGTCCCGGTCTCGCCGATGCCCTTGACCCCGAGAGGATTGACGTTGGTCGGCGTCTCCGTCGCGTCGAGCTCGAAGTTCGGAAAGAACTCGGCCTTGGGCACGGCGTAGTCCATCATCGAGCCCGTCAGGAGCTGGCCATTCTCGTCGTACGCCGCTCCTTCCCAGAGCGCCTGCGCCACGCCCTGCGCGATGCCTCCGTGAATCTGGCCGCTGACGATCAGCGGATTGATGACCTTGCCGCAGT
The DNA here is from genome assembly GCA_963733815.1 of uncultured Acidobacteriota bacterium. Classification (GTDB taxonomy): domain Bacteria; phylum Acidobacteriota; class Thermoanaerobaculia; order UBA5066; family Gp7-AA6; genus DAHUXD01. The sequence goes on from CAVTEG010000009.1 coordinate 1,199,630, forward strand.
CGTCCACCGCGACGTACCGCTCGAGGCGGATCTCGCCGGTCTCCGTGTCGACGCGGACCACGGCGATGTGCGAGCCGAACGGGTAGACGAAGTTGGGCGGATCCCAGAAAGCGGAAGCTTCGAGTCCCGGCTCCAGCCCCTTCGGGTAGTTCCAGGCGACATTGGCCATCGTGGCGATCTCCTGGATCGTCTTGGATTTCGCCGGCACGCCGCGGACGGAGAACTTCCCGTCGGCGTGCTCGATGTCGTCGGCCGAGGCTTCGAGAAGGTGCGCGGCCACGAGCTTCGCCTTCTCCTTGATCTTCGTGATGGCCGCCATGAGCGCTCCGCTCCCGACGGGAGTCGAACGGCTGCCGTACGTGCCCCAGCCGAGCGGCGTGCGCTCGGTGTCGCCGTACACGATCTCGACGTCGTCGACGCCGACGCCCAGCTGATCCGCCACGATCTGGGCGAACGTGGTCGCCTCGCCCTGGCCGTGGGGCGATATTCCCAGCATCACGGCGACCTTGCCCGTCGGGTGGAACCGGACGATCGCGCTCTCCCAGAGTCCGCCGCCAAAGCCCACGGCCCCGGCGACCGAGGAGGGTCCGAGCCCGCAGATCTCGCTGTACGTCGAAAATCCGACGCCGACGTACTCACCCTTCTTGCGCAGGTCGGCCTGCTTCTTTCGGAAGCCGGAGTAGTCCAGGATCTTCAGCGCCTTGTCGAAAGCGGCGATGTAGTTGCCCGAGTCGTACGTCAGCCCGGTCGCGACCGTGTGGCCGTCTGCGAACGGCGGGATGAAGTTCTTCTTCCGGACGTCGGCCGTGTCCATCTTGAGCCTCTGCGCGACGAGGTCCACGAGGCGCTCGATCAAGAACGTGGCCTCGGGCCGGCCCGCGCCGCGGTAGGTGTCGACCGGGGTGGTGTTGGTGAAGACGCCGTAGACGTCCTCACGGATGTTCTTGATGTCGTAGGCGCCCGAGAGCATCAGGCCGTGGAGGATCGTCGGCACTCCGGTCGATGCGGTCGAGAGGTAAGCCCCCATGTTCGCGTACACCCTCGCTCGGATCCCGACGATCGTGCCGTCCTTCTTCGCCGCCATCTCCACGTCCTGGATGTGGTCCCGGCCGTGGCTGGTGGCGCGGTAGTTCTCGCTGCGCGTCTCGGTCCACTTCACGGGAACACCCAGCTTCTTCGACGCGAAGATCACCATGCTGTCTTCCGGATAGTGCGGGAGCTTGCTGCCGAAGCCGCCGCCGACGTCCGGCGCGATCACGCGGATCTTCTGCTCCGGGATCCCGGTGTCGAGCGAGAGCAGGAACCGCGCGATGTGCGGGTTCTGGGAGGTCACCCAGAGAGTGACTTCTCCCGTGGCGGACAGGTACTGGGCCAGCGCCACGCGACACTCCATCGCGTTGGGGATCAGGCGCTGGTTGAGGATGCGCTCCTTGACCACGACGTCGGCGCTCTGGAATGCCGCGTCCACGTCGCCGCCCGCGACCTTCCAGTGGAAGGCGATGTTGTTGGGAACGTCCGGATGGACCTGGGGCGCGCCCTTCTGCGTCGCTTTTTCCGCATCGGCGACCGCCGGCAGCGGCGCGTAGTCGACCTCCACGGCGTCGGCCGCGTCGTGCGCGACGTAGCGGTCGGTCGCCACGACGATGGCCACCGCGTTGCCAGCCCAGCGCACGACGTCGATCGCGACCGGCGGGTAAACAGGTGTCTTCGCGTGGGAATTGGGCACGACCCACGCGCACGGGATCCCTCCGAAGCCCGCGTCCTTGAGGTCCTGGCCCGTAAAGACCCCGAGCACGCCTTCCATCACGGCGGCCTTCTTCGTCCGGATGGCCTTGATCTTCGCGTGGGCGTACGGCGACCGGACGACCGCGAGGTGCGCCATTCCGGGAAGCACGAAGTCGTCGGTGTACCGGGCCTGTCCCGTCAGAAAACGCGGATCCTCCCGGCGCTTGATTCCGGAGCCGAAGATGCGAGAACCCATGACGGCTCCTCCTACTCCGACGCTTTCGCCATTCGCCCGGCCGCTTCTTTGACCGCCGCGACGATGTTCTGGTAGCCGGTGCAGCGGCAGAGGTTGCCTTCCAGGCCGGCGCGAATCTCGGCTTCGCTCGGACGCGGGTTGTTCTCGAGCAGATCGCAGGCGGTCAGGATCATTCCCGGCGTGCAGAAGCCGCATTGAAGCCCGTGCTTCTCCCAGAACGCGTCCTGCAGCGGATGGAGCTTGCCGTTGTTCGCGAGTCCCTCGATCGTGGTGATCTTCGCGCCGTCGGCCTGGACCGTCAGGACCGTGCACGACTTGATGGCCTTGCCGTCCATCAGAATCGTGCAGGCGCCGCACTGGCTGGTGTCGCAGCCGATGTTGGTGCCGGTCAGCCCCAGCGTCTCGCGAAGGTAGTGCACGAGGAGGAGACGCGCGTCGACCTGGTTCCGTCGCTTCGTGCCGTTGACGGTGACGGTGACGGGATACGCCATGGGTCCCTCCCGACGAACGGGAGGCAGCATATACCCGGACTCAGGCGCTCTTCTCGATCTCCTTGCGGACCGAATCGAAGAACGCCGACGTCAGCTTCTTCGTCACACCGCCCATCAGCCGCGCCGCGAGGCTCGCAATCGTGCCGACCACGTTGACGTCCGCGATCCACGCCAGCTCCGTCCCGCCGTTCTGACCGTCGGTCAGCGTCATCGACGTCGTGGCGTCCACGCCGCTGCCCGGAGCCGTGCCGTGCGCTTTCATCTGCGCGCGGTTGGGAGGATCCAGGTCCTCCCACTCGACGTCGTTGACGAACCGGACCTTGACCGTCCCGAAGCCGATCGACGTCGTGGCGCGAAACTTCTTGCCCGGTTCGACAACTTCGAGCTTCTCGAGCCCCGGTGCCGAGCCCGCGACCTTCTGCGGATCGGTCAGGAAGTCCCAGACTTTCTGGCGCGGCGCGTTGATCGAAAGGTTGCCCTGGAACTGCATGGGAGGCGTTATACGCCTCCGGCGCAGGGAAGGCTAATTCCGCCGAAAGACCTCGATCGCGTCGCGGCCGCCGCGCTTGGCCGCGTAGAGTGCGCGGTCGGCTGCCTGGTAGAGGTCGTCCGGCGTCCGCATGGCAGCGTCGAGCTCGGCGATTCCGTAGGAGCAGGTGACCTTGAAGGACTCGCCGGCATAGGCGAACGCGTGGCCGCCAATACGGCTCCGGAGCCGCTCGCACAGGATCGTCGCGCCGTCGACTCGGGCCTCCGGCGTGAGCACGGCGAACTCGTCGCCGCCGATCCGCGCGAAAGTCTGCTCCTTGCGGATGAAGTCGGAGATGAGGCGGACGACCTCCTTCAGGACGAAGTCCCCTGTGAGGTGGCCGTGCGTGTCGTTGATCTCCTTGAAGCGGTCGATGTCGACGAGCAGGAGGCACAAGGGACGCCCGTAGCGGCGCGCGCGGGCCACCTCGCGGATCGCCTCCTCGTCGAACTTGCGTCGATTGGAGATCTGGGTCAGCCCGTCGCGAACCATCATGTCGTGGATGGCCTCGTGGTACGCGTTCTCGACGTCGCGGCCCTGGAGGAACTTGAAGTGGACCGTGCCGATCTGGAACCGATCGCCGCTCTTGAGCCGCGCCGGCTCTTCGATGCGGACGTCGTTGACGTAAGTGCCGTTGGTGCTGCCGAGGTCTTCGAGGACGACCGATTCGACGCGGTACGTCAGGGAGGCGTGCCGGCGGGAGAGCGAGGACACGTCCGGCAGGCTGACGTCGACTTCCCGGGCGCGGCCCAGGACGAGGGTCGAGCCGGGCCGGAAACGGTAGCGGGTCCCGAGGTGCCTCTTGCCGGGGTGTGAGATGAGGATGATGTTCGCCTCGGGTCCCGGATCCGTGCTGCGGCGCCGCGGAGTGACGGAGGTGTCGTCACCTTCGAGCACACCCGGCTCGGCGCCGGGACCGAGCACGGCATGAAGCGAGTGCGTACCCGTAACGGCGGATTCACGCGGATCCGGCGGACGGGGCTCCGTCGGCTGCTTGGGCAAGTTGCAGCGCCATTATCCCACGATTCGGGGTCGCGGGCGCGCGCCCGAGGTGATCCGTCGCCGGCCCGGGAGCGTGCGGCGCGACGTCTCGCGCGGCGGCTCGACGCCACCGACGGGAGCGGGAGTTTGTCCGGCCGGAATCAGTAGGCGGCCAGGGCGCGCGCCGCCCGGCACACTTTCTCGGCGTTGGGCAGGAACGCCTCTTCCAGCGGCGGCGAATACGGCACGGGCGTGTCCGGCGCTGTGACGCGGACAAGGGGGCCGTCGAGGTACTCGAAGCAGCGCTCGGACAGGACCGCGGCGATCTCGGCGCCGATGCCGCCGGTGCGCGTCGCCTCGTGGAGCAGGATCGCCTTGTTGGTCTTGGCGACGGACTCGAGGACCGTCTCCTCGTCCATCGGGAAGAGCGTCCGCAAATCCACGACCTCGGCGTCGATGCCCTCGGCTTCGAGCGTCTTCGCGGCCTCGAGGGCCGTCCAGACCATCGCGCCGTACGTGATGATCGAGAGGTCCCGTCCCGAGCGGCGCACGGCGGCCTTGCCGATCGGAACGACGTACTCCTCCTGGGGCAGCTCTTCCTTGATCCGGCGGTAGAGGAACTTGTGCTCGAAGAAGAGGACCGGATCGTCGTCCCTAATGGCGGACTTGATCAGGCCCTTGGCGTCGTACGCGGTCGCGGGCTGAACGACCTTCAGGCCTGGCGTGTGGGCGAAGTAGGCTTCCGGGTTCTGCGAGTGGAACGGCCCTCCGTGCACGCCGCCGCCGGAAGGACCGCGGATGACGAGCGGAACGCCGACACCCGTCCGGTACCGCGACTTCGCGGCGAAGTTGGTGATCATGTCGAAGGCGCAGGAGATGAAGTCGATGAACTGCATCTCGGCGACGGGACGCATGCCCATCATCGCGGCGCCGACGGCGGCCCCGACGATGGCCGTTTCGGCGATCGGCGTGTCGATGACGCGCTGCTCGCCGAACTCCTGGATCAGACCGTCGGTGACTTTGAAAGCGCCTCCGTAGGCGCCGATGTCTTCGCCGAGCAGGAAGACGCGCTCATCGCGGGCCATCTCCTCGCGGATGCCGGCGCGGATCGCGTCCACGTAGGTCGTCTGTCCCTTGCCCGCCGCGCCGGGATCGGGACCTCCGAGGTGGGGGGCGCCGCTCACGTCCTCTTCCTCACCACCACCGGCGCGGTCTCGGAAGACGGCTTCGCGTAAACGTTCTGGAGCGCGATCGCGGGGTCGGGCAACGGGCTCTTCTCGGCGGCTTCGGCCTCGCGGTCGATCTCTTCCATCACGGCCCGGTCGATCGCGGCGAGCTCCTCGGCCGTGGCATCTCCCGATGCGATGAGCGAGCGCGCGCACCGTTCGAGCGGATCGCGCTGGCGCCACTCTTCGAGCTCTTCCTTCGGGACGTAGGCCTGTGCATCGTGCTCGGCGTGCCCTTTCATGCGGTACGTCATCGCCTCGATCAGCGTCGGGCCTTCCCCCGATCGGGCGCGGTCCACGGCGCGGCGTGCGGCCGCGTACACCGCGAGAACGTCGTTGCCGTCGACCTGCTCGCCGGGAATCCCGTAGGCGACGGCCTTGTCGACGAGGCTCTTCGCGGCGGTCTGCTTCTTAAACGGCGTCGAATACGCCCAGCCGTTGTTCTCGGCGACGACGACCAGCGGAAGCTTCTGCACGGCGGCGAAATTGATTCCCTCGTGAAAAGCGCCGGTGGAGGTTCCGCCGTCGCCGATCCACGTCATCGTCACGATGTCCTTCTTCTGCATCCGTCCGGCGAGCGCGATGCCCGCCATCACCGGGACCAGCGCCCCGAGCATCGAGATGGGGGAGATCACGCCGCGGTCGGGGTTTCCGAAGTGGAGGTTGCAGTCCTTGCCTCCCGAGGGTGAGGTGGCGCGCGCCATGTACTGCGTCATGACGTCGCGGGGCGAGTAGCCCATGACCAGGACCACTCCGAGGTTCCGGATCAGCGGGCCGACGATGTCGCCCTTTTTGAGGGCGTAGGCCGTGCCGACCGAGGTCGCTTCCTGTCCCAGGGAACGATAGAGGCCGCCGACCACTTTCCCCTGCCGGTAGAGGTTGACGAGCTTCTCTTCCACCACGCGGTTGGAGCGCATAAAGCGGTACAGATCCCGCTTCTGTTCGCGAGAGAGATCCAAGCGGTCCTCCAGAGGCCAACGAGTTTATACGAGCGTCCCGCCCGGCGACCGCTCGGGACGCTTATCATCGGGCCGTGGCGCCCCCGAACGTCTCGGTCCTGATCGCTTCCGAACGCGTGGATACGCTTCTGCCGGAGTGCCTGCGTTCGATCGCGGCGCAGACGGGCGCTCCCGAGTTCGAGGTCGTCGTCGCTTCCGCGCAGGCGCCCCGCGCGGACGGGTTTCGCTTCCCCGTGCGCTGGGTCGAGGTCGCGGAACGCAACCCGTCGCGGCGCCGCAATCGCGCAGCGGCGCAAGCGCGCGCGCCGGTGCTCGCGTTTCTGGACGACGACGCGGCCGGCGAGCCGGGTTGGTTGGCCGCGGGAGCCCAGGCCTGCGAGGCCGCCGACGTCGTGGGAGGGCCGGATCCGGGCCCTCGCGACGCGCCCTACGGGGAGAGGCTGGCGAACCTTCTGCTCGCCACGCACTGGATCGGCAGCGGCATTCCGGCACACGAGTGGAATCCTCGCGGAGGCCCGGTCCGCTCGCCGCACGACGTCGCCCTCTGCAACCTCTTCGTGCGGCGGGAGACCTTCGAGAGGCTCGGCGGATTCGACGAGTCGTTCGGCTACATCGGCGAGGACACCGACTTCGTCCGGCGGGCGCTGGTGTCGGGCGCTCGCGTCGTGCTCGACCCGGCGGCGCGCGTGAGGCACCGCCGGCGCGCGTTTCCCGGACCGTTCCTCGCACAGCGCTGGAGGTATCGCGTCAAGACCGGACGTCTCCTCGTCGAGAGACCGGGGCTCCATGCCCGTGGCCGCATCGCCGCGTTTCTCGGAGCGGCCTTCGCCGGCACGGCCGGTGCCGCACTCTTCGGCGCACGGTTTCTCTTGCCGGCGGCGGCCGCCTATGCGCTCGTCACGGCCGTGCTGTCGTTTCCGGTGTGGCGCCGCGATCCGGCGCTCTTGCCGGCCGTGCCTTTCGCGTTCGCCGTTCACCACGCGACGTACCTCGCGGGACTCCTGACCGGAATCGGCCGTGGAGTGCTCGCGTTGGGAGCCGCGGGACGATGAACAACCTCGCTCTGGCCGCGCACTGGCTCCGCGGGCGGGAGACGCTCCCGCGGTACCTGATCCTCGGCATGACCAACCTCTGCAACTCGAAGTGCGTGACGTGTTTCTACTGGGATCACTTGAACGTCAACCGCCATCTCGAGATGCGCCTCGAGGAGTACGACCGCGCGCTCGCCGACCTGGGCTCGCTCTATTCGGTCGTCCTGACCGGAGGGGAGCCGACGCTGAACCGCGAGCTGCCGGACATCACGCGGATCCTGTACCGGCGCCACGACGCGTCGAACGTCACGATGCCCACCAACTCGATCATTCCGGAGCAGGTCGAGGCGATCGTCGCGCGCGTGCTCGAGTCGCGCAAGGACGAACGGCAGACGTTCACCGTGGGTCTCTCCATGGACCACCTGGGGGAGCGGCACGACTTCATCCGCGGCGCCCCGGGCAACTTCCCCAAGCTCGTCGAGACCTATCGCCGGCTCGCGGCTCTGAAGAAGTCGTCGCGCGGCTTCACGCTGAACGTCCAGACGGTACTGGCTTCGTTTAATCAGAACGACCTGCCCGAGATCACGACGTGGGTGTCGGAGAATTTCCCGGAGATCGACTTCCACTCCTTCGAGCTCCTGCGGCCGCCGTTCCCGGACCCGTCGATCCGGGCGCTGACTCCGGTGGAGTACGCCGAGGCGCTGAAGTTCTTGAAGCCCTACTGGGCCCGGTTCGACAATTACAGCCCGCTGCTGCGCAACCTCAAGGTCGGAGCCCGCTCGGCCGAGCTCGAGACGCTCGAGCAGGAGCGCATGGTCTATCCGTGCTACGCAGGCACGATTTCCGGTGTCCTCAACCCCGAGGGGACCGTCTCCCTCTGCGAGGTCCAGTGGGAGATCGGCAACATCCGCGACTTCGACTACTCCTTCGCGAAGGCCTGGTTCTCGCCGAAGGCCGTCCAGATGCGCCGCGCGATCGCCCGGCGCGAGTGCTGGTGCACGCACTCCTGCTTCATGACGTCGTCGCTGCCGTTCTCCGTGCAGGGTGCGGCGCACCTGGTCAAGTCGGCTCTGCTGCCTGGCGTCTGAAGTCTGAAGGAGGTTGCGCGTGAAGAGGATCGTCGCGGTCATTCTCGGCCTGGGATTGCTGTGCTCGCCGATGTTGGCTGTGTCCTTGAAGGAACGCCTCCTCGGGACCTGGCGCCTCGTTTCGATCGAGAACCGGGACGCTCCGGAGAAGGCCTGGGAGAAGCGGTACGGGGAAAACCCCCGCGGCTACATCATGTACGACGCGACCGGGCACATGGCGGTGCAGATCGAGAAGACGCCGCCGCCCTCGAAGTTCGCATCCGGCGATGATTGGAAGCCGACTCCCGACGAGGCCCGGGCCGCGTACCTCGGGTACGTCGCCTACTTCGGCACGTACACCGTGGACGAGAAAGCCGGTGCCGTAACGCACCACGTCGAGGGGAGCCTCCGGCCGAGCTACATCGCGACCGACCGGGTGAGGCCGGCGACGTTCGAGGGCGACCGCCTGATCCTCTCGGACGGCAAGACGTTCCGGGTCGTGTGGGAGCGGGTGCGCTGACGTCGCGAGCGCTGACTTAGGAGACCAGGACCACCAGCCGGTCCTCGACGCGCTCGACCCCCGGGGTATTCCGCGCGGCGTCGAGCACCTCGGTCTTCTGCTGCTCCGTGTCGACGGCTCCCGAGAGCGTGACGACCCGGTTGCGCGTGGTCACCTGGATGCGGCGGCCCGGCGCAGCCCCCTCGATCTTCCGGCGGACCTCCAGCGTGATCGCCTCGTCCTCGGCCGTGGCGGGAGCGCCGACGGGAGAGTCTGGGGCGACGCGGCCGGGCGCCGGGGGAGCCTCCTGGCCGGGAGCAGGAGCTCCGGGCGCGGACGCCTCGCGCTCGGTGTGGATCGGAGCGGGCCGATTCTCGGCCTGCGGCTGCTCGCCCGCGGGCTGCAACCCGATCTCGGAAGATCCCGGCGGAATCACGACGGGAGTGTTGGCGTTGAGGAACTCGCCGGCGTTGGGGTCCGGGGAGCTCTTTGCAGCTCGCCGCGAGTTCGGGTTTTTCTTGGAGGGTTCCGGATCCGCGAAGGCGACGACCGGAGGTTCGTTCCTGGCGGCGTCCGCGGAGGTATCGGGCGTTCCCGCCGACATCGACCAGCGGTTCGTGACGGCGTCCACCAGCGCCCATCCGGCGATCAGGATCGCGACGCCCAGAGCGAAGCGAGCAAGAACGGTGCGCAAGGTGTGCCTCCGCGGGCCCTCCGGCCAGGAAGACTCGTTTGCACTTCTCGTGCCGCCCTCGGTGCGCACCTCGTTCACGCCTCGATCTGCTGCGCCAGGTAGTTCTCGGCGCCCATGTCCTTGATCTGCTGGAGCTGCCCCTCCAGCCAGTCGATGTGCTCCTCCTCGGAGATCAGGATCCTCTCGAAAAGCGCACGGGTCCCGTTGTCGCCCTTCTGCGTGGCCACAGCGATGCCGTGATTCAGGCGCCGGACGGCGTCCTGCTCGAGGTCGAGGTCCACCTTCATCATCTCCAGAACCGTCTTTCCGACGTTGATCTTCATGTACTTCTGCATGTTCGGAATGCCGTCGAAATAGAGGATCCGGTCCATGGCCTCCTGGGCATGCTTCATCTCGCCGATCGACTCCTTCTCGGTGTGGTCCGCCAGGCGCATGTAGTGCCAGTTCCGGAGCATGCGGGCGTGGATGAAGTATTGATTAATCGCGGTGAGCTCTGCGGACAGGACTTCCTGCAGAATCTTCAGGATCTCGGCGTCACCCTTCAAGGGCACCTCCGTCGGATTCGAATCTTATCCCGCCGGGCAGGTATCATTCGGGCATGAGCGAGAAAGACCCGCTGGTGCCCGCGGACGTGGCGTCCGGCCGCAAGCGTTGGGAAGAAGGCGCGAAGAAAGCGTTCGATCGCGTGCCGGCCTGGAAGAGGGACTGGACGACGGTTTCGGGCGCGGCCGTTCCTCCGCTGTCGGGCCCGGATTCCCAGCCGGGGTTCGACTTCGAGCGCGACCTCGGCTGGCCGGGCCAGTACCCGTACACCCGCGGCGTGCAGGCTACGGGCTTCCGCGGAAAGCTCTGGACGATGCGCCAGTTCGCCGGGTACGGCACGGCGAAGCAGACGAACGAGCGCTTCCATTACCTCCTCGAGCACGGACAGACGGGGCTGTCGACGGCGTTCCACCTTCCGACGCTCTACGGCTACGACTCCGACCACGAGATGGCCCGGGGAGAAGTCGGGAAGTGCGGCGTCGCGATCGACTCTCTCGCCGACATGGAGGTGCTCTTCGACGGTATCGACCTCGGGAAAGTCACGACGTCGATGACGATCAACTCGACGGCGCCGGTGGCGCTGGCGATGTATCTCGCGGTGGCCGAGAAACACGGAACGCCGTGGGACAAAGTCGGAGGCACTCTCCAGAACGACATCCTCAAGGAATACATCGCGCAGAAGGAGTACATCTTCCCGCCGCGGCCCTCGATGCGGCTGGTCACCGACCAGTTCGCGTTCTGCGCGAAGCACGTCCCGAAGTGGAACACCATCTCGATCTCCGGCTACCACATCCGCGAGGCAGGCTCGACCGCCCTCCAGGAGCTCGCCTTCACACTGCGCGACGGCGTGGAATACGTGAAGTACGGCATCGAGGCGGGGCTGCCGGTGGACGAGTTCGCGCCGCGGCTGTCCTTCTTCTTCAATTCGCATAACGACTTCTTCGAGGAGATCGCCAAGTACCGGGCCGCTCGGCGCGTCTGGGCGAAGACGATGCGGGAGCGCTTCGGTGCCAAGGACCCGCGCTCCTGGATGTGCCGGTTCCACACCCAGACCGCGGGCTGTTCCCTGACGGCGCAGCAGCCCTACAACAACATCGTCCGGACGGCGATCCAGGCGCTGGCCGGAGTGCTCGGCGGAACCAACTCCCTCCACACCAACTCGCTCGACGAGACGCTCGCGCTGCCGAGCGACTTCGCCGTCAAGATCGCGCTGCGGACGCAGCAGATCATTGCGCATGAATCCGGCGTCGCGAACACGATCGATCCGCTCGGCGGCTCCTACTTCGTCGAGGAGCTGACGACCCGCATGGAGCGGGGCTGCTTCGACTACTTCCGGAGGATCGACGAGCTCGGCGGCATGGTCGAGGCGATCGAGGCCGGGTTCCCGCAGAAGGAGATCATGGACGCCGCCTACGCGTACCAGCGCTCGGTCGACAAGAACGAGAAGATCGTCGTCGGCGTCAACGAGTTCGTGGACGAGGACGAGAAGCCGATCGAGACGCTCTATATCGACGACGCGGTCGAGGAGGAGCAGAAGACGGCGGTCCGAGAGCTGCGGCGGACGCGGAACAACAAGGCGGTCTCTTCGACCCTCGGAACCCTGCGGCAGGCGTGCCGGGACGGAGCCAACGTGATGCCGCCGCTGATCGAGGCCGTGAAGACCTACGCGACGGTCGGTGAGATCTCCGACGTGATGCGGGAAGTCTTCGCGACGTACGAAGAGCCTGCGGTTTTTTGAGGCGCCGCCGTATCCCAGAGACCCCCTCTCCCCCGAAATGGGGTGAGGGGGCTTCTCCGGGTCAGGCACTTGCCGGCGACTCACCGCCCTGACGTTTACCGATACCGCCGTGCTGCGCACGGCGTTCGGCGGCAGCGTCCGCCGCCGGAGAGGGGGCGCCCAAAGGGCTGCCCCTGCGACGCCCGCCGGTATCGCACCCATGAGAAAATGTCCGTTCTATGCCCGAGACCCCCTTCTCCACCATCGAGCGTGCCATTGAGGAGTTGCGCGCCGGCAGGTTCGTCGTTGTCGTCGACGACGAGGACCGTGAGAACGAAGGCGACCTGGTCATGGCGGCGGAGCGGGTCACGCCCCAGGCCATCAACTTCATGGCGCACGAGGGCCGGGGCCTGATCTGCCTCGCCCTGACCCAGGAGCGCTGCGAGGCTCTGGGCCTGCACCCGATGGTCGAGGAGAACACCTCCAACTTCGGCACGGCGTTCACGGTGTCGATCGAGGCCCGCGGGCGCACGACGACGGGCATCTCCGCGGCCGACCGCGCGGCGACGGTCCTGACCGCGATCGATCCCGCGACGTGCCCCTCGGACCTGAATCGTCCGGGCCACATGTTTCCGCTGCGTGCCGCGCCCGGAGGCGTTCTGAAGCGCGCGGGGCAGACCGAAGCGTCTGTGGACCTGGCGCGCATCGCCGGGCTGGATCCCTCGGCAGTTCTCTGCGAAATCATGAACGAGGACGGCACGATGGCCCGCGTGCCGGATCTCGCAAGGTTCTGTGCGAGCCACGGCCTGGCAATGATCACGGTCGCGGACCTGATCCGCTACCGGATGAAGACCGAGCGGCTCGTCGAGCGCATCGCCGCGCCGCACCTGCCGACGCGCCTCGGCGACTTTCAGCTCTACGCATACCGCAGCGCGGTCACGCACGAGGAGCACCTGGCCCTGGTGCACGGCGCGATCTCGGAGTCCGAGCCGATTCTCGTGCGCGTCCACTCGCAGTGCCTGACCGGCGACGTCTTCGGCTCGGCGCGATGCGACTGCGGCGAGCAACTCGAGCTGGCCATGGAAAAGATCGTGCAGGCGGGCCGCGGCGTCTTCCTCTACCTCCTCCAGGAAGGCCGGGGTATCGGACTCCTCAACAAGCTGAAGGCGTACGAGCTCCAGGATCAGGGACACGACACCGTCTCGGCGAACGAGAAGCTGGGTTTCCCGCCCGACATCCGCAACTATGGCGTCGGCTGCCAGATCCTGCGAGACCTGGGCGTGCGCAAGATGCGCCTGATGACGAACAACCCTTCCAAGTACGTGGCGATCGACGGCTACGGCCTGGAGATCGTCGAGCGCGTGCCGCTGGAGGTCCATCCCACCGACCGCTCGCGCAAATACCTCGAGGCCAAGAAGAACAAGATGGGGCACCTGCTGAAGCTGGTTTGACCTCGTCTTGGTTCCGTCGAATCCGCTTATCCTCCGGATCTGTCTCGACCTGACAAAAGGAGTCGTGTATGACTGCCAAGACATTCGAGTTCGTCCCGCCGGTAGGCCCGGGACCGAAATTCGTGCGCCGGGCCATCATCGCTCTCGTCGTGTTCGTACTGCTGGTAGTCGGGGGTCCGATCACGGTGGTGCCGGCCGGGCACGTCGGCGTCAAGGATTTCTTCGGAAGCGTGTCTCCGAACGTGCTCCCCGCGGGCGTGCACCTGGTCGTCCCGTTCACCCGGGTGCACAAGATGTCCATCCAGACCCAGGAGGTCAAGGAGACTGCGGAGGTTCCCTCGAAGGAAGGCCTGGTCATGGACCTGGAGGGATCCCTGCTGTTCCGTCTCGATCCGACGAGGGCGGCAGACATCTACAAGACCGTCGGCACGAACTATCAGGAGCTCATCGTCCACCCCCAGATCCGATCGGCGATCCGCGAGATCACGGCGTCCTACGAGGCCAAGGCCCTGTACTCGGCCGAGCGTGAGCAGGTCGCCCGCGAGACGTTCGACCTCTTCAACAAGATGGCTGGCGGACGCGGAATCGTTCCCGAGGCGGTGCTCCTGCGCAAGATCGGGCTGCCGCCGATAGTGGCCAACGCGATTCAGGAGAAGCTGAAAGCCGAGCAGCAGTCCCAGCAGATGAAGTTCGTCCTCCAGAAAGAGCAGCAGGAGGCCGAGAGGAAGCGCATCGAGGCGCAGGGCATCGCCGACTTCCAGAAGATCGTGGCCGCGGGAATCTCGCCGCAGTTGCTGGAGTGGAAGGGCATCGAGGCGACCGAAAAGCTCGCGATGAGCCCGAACACCAAAGTGGTCGTGATCGGGAATCCCAAGTCCGGGCTGCCGATCATCCTGGGAGGCGAGAACAAGTAGGGTCGGTCAGCGCCGGTACCACTCGGCGAGCTTTTCCGGAGACACGCCGAGGTAGTAGCCGGCGAGGACCTTCCAGACGAGTAAAACCTGGCGCATGAGCCCCCGCTCGCGGTACCGCCGTGGAGAGGTCGCGGTGGCCTCCGGACGGACCACGAAGCGCCCCACGCGTCTCAGGCGCCGCACGAGGTCGATGTCTTCGCAGACGGGCATGTCGCGGAAGCCCCCGGCCGCAAGGTACGCGTCGCGGCGGCAGAAGATGCCCTGGTCGCCGAAGACCACGCCGAGGACACGCGCGCGCCGGTTGGCCCACCAGGCGATCCAGCGCATGCCCGCGTGCTCGGGCTCGTAGCGGAGGGAGAACGCTCCCGCCGCGGCTCCCGCGTCGAGGGTCTCGTGGATGATCGCGAGCGCGCGTTCCGGCGGCCGCGAGTCCGCGTGCAGGAAGAAGAGAATGTCGCCGCGGGCGCGGCTCGCCGTCTCGGCCAGGCGAGCGCCGCGCGTGCCGTGACCGGAAGCGACGAGAAACTCGGCGCCGGACGCCGCCGCCAGCTCTTTGAGAGGCTCGAGCGACTCCGGCGGTTCGCCCTTGATGGGAACGACGACCGAGATCATGCGGGCCGCCGATGCTAGCATCCGCATTTGCGATGAAGATCCCGATGCCGGCCGCCGTTCTCGCGGGCGGGGCGTCGCGGCGAATGGGAAGACCCAAGGCGTCGCTTCCCTACGGCGCGGGCACGCTTCTGGATTTCCAGGTCGGGAAGCTGTCGCCGATCTTCGACGACGTCTTCGTGGTCGCGAAAGAGAGGTCACATGCCGCGGTCGGATCGGCGCGCGTCGTGCTCGATGGAGTCGAGGAACATGCGGCCATTTACGGCCTTGCCCGCGCTCTCGAAGAGGTCCGGGACCGCGTCTTCGTCCTGGCCGTGGACCTGCCGGCGCTGACGCCGGTCTTGATCCGCGAGATCGGCTCCCGGGGACTCGAGACGCCGGCCGCGGCTCTGTTGCCGCGGGCGGACGGGCGTCTCCAGCCGCTTGCCGGAGTCTGGCGCCGCGCGGCTCTGGCTTCGGCCAAGCGAAGGATCGCGGAAGGACAACTCTCGCTCCACGGCCTCGCCGACGAGATCCGGCCCGAGATCTTCGACGAGGTCGAGTGGCGCTCGCTCGATCCGTCGGGCCGCGCCTTCGACAACGTCAACACGCTGGAGCAGTATCAGGCGATGCGGGAGAGGGCATGATGCGGACATGAGCGGCTCCGATACCGAAGCCCCGCCGGCTGGGAAGCCGCGGCGTCCCCGGCCGGGGTCGCGGTTGCGCCACAGCGTGCTTCACGTGGACGCGCGCGGCCGCGCGCGCATGGTCGACGTCGGCGGCAAGCGCGAGACCCGCCGCGTTGCCGTCGCCCGCGGCGCCCTGACCATGAGCAAATCGGCCTTCGACGCGCTCGCGCAGGGGAAACTCGCCAAGGGCGACGCCCTCGCCGTCGCGCGCCTGGCCGGCATCCAGGCGGCCAAGCGGACCTCCGAGATCGTGCCCCTGTGCCACCCGCTCGCACTCGAGTCCGTCGAGGTCGACGTGCGGCTGGACGCGAAGAGCCGCGAGGCCGTCGTGACCGCCACCGCCCGCATCACCGGGAAGACCGGCGTGGAGATGGAAGCGCTGACCGCGGTCGCCAGCGGGTGCCTCGCGCTCTACGACATGATCAAAGCCCTGGACCGTTCCGCCGTGATCCGCGAGATCGTTTTAGTCGAAAAGACGGGAGGGCGGTCCGGGAGGTATCGAAGAGGTTCCTGATGCATCGAGTCACGACAGCCCTGTTCTCATTGCTGCCGCTTTTCGCGATTCTCGCCTGCGCCGGCAACGCGCCCGTCGTGACTCGCAAGAACCCGGCGTCGCTCTCCAAGCCCAACGGCTACACGCACGTCGTCGAAACCTCCGGCGGCCGGACGGTGTACGTCTCGGGTCAGGTCGCGCTGGACAAGACGGGCGCCCTCGTGGGCGCGGGCGATCTGAAGGCGCAGACGCGCCAGGTCTTCGAGAACCTCAAGGCAGCGCTCGCCGATTCGGGGGGCACGCTCGACGACGTCGTCAAGATCACGATCTTCATGACGGACCTCTCCCAGATCCAGGATTTCCGCGAGATCCGGAACGGCTATTTCCCGCGCGAGCTGCCGGCGAGCACGCTCGTCCAGGTCGTGCGCCTGGCGCGTCCGGATTTTCTGATCGAGATCGAGGCCGTCGCGGTCGTGAAGTAGGGAAGACCTCAGCCGCCGCGAGTGTGCATCTCCAGATGCGGGTCGCGTTTGAGCTCCGCGGGAGTGATGAGCGACACGCGCTCGCGAATCGCCAGCCGTTCCTCGGCGCCGCGGTCGTCGCGCCGCGTCCAGCCGGAGCGCAGGATCTCCCGCAGATCTTCGTCGGAGGCTCCGCGGCGAAGCGGACCGCGCAGGTCGATCCCGCGGGAGGCGTACAGACACAGGTACCAGAGCCCGTCGGCGGTGAGGCGCGATCGGTCGCATGAACTGCAGAACGGCGCGGTGGTGGACGCGATGATGCCGAACGTCGTGCCGTCGCGGAGTCGGAAGCGCTCGGCCGGGGCCGAGGAGCCTTCCTCGCGGACCGGCTCGATCGCTCCGTAGCGGCCGGCGAGGCGCGCCAGAATCTCGCTGCGAGGCACCACGGTCTCGCGCCTCCAGAGCGTCGCGCCGCCGACATCCATGTACTCGATGAACCGGACTTCGGCGTTCCAGCGGCGGCCGAACTCGATCAGGTCCGAGAGCTCGTCGTCGTTGACGTCGCGGAGGATCACGCTGTCGATCTTCAGCGGCGAGAACCCGGCCCGGGCGGCGGCCTCGATCCCGGCGAGCACGCGAGGCAGGTCGTCCTTGCGTGTCAGCACGCGGAACCGCTCGGGCTTGAGCGTGTCCAGGCTGACGGTGACGCGATGGAGGCCGGCCTCCTTGAGGAAGGCCGCCTGTTCCTCGAGGAGCACACCATTGGTCGTCAACGCCAGGTCGCGCAGGGCCGACTTCCCGGCCAGGAGATGCACGAGCCGGGGCAGGTCCCGGCGCACGAGGGGCTCGCCTCCGGTCAGGCGGACTCGGTCGACGCCGAGGCTCGTGAATACATCGGTCAGACGACCGATCTCCTCGAAGTGCAGGAGGTCCTCGCGCGGAAGCCAGGCGTACTCGGCTTCCGGCATGCAGTAGGCGCAGCGCAGGTTGCAGCGGTCGGTGACCGAGATCCGGAGATTGCGGAGCGGACGGCCTTGCGTGTCGGTGAGCGCCATGGCCGGTCTATATTAGCTGCCTTGAACATCCGGGTGGCGATCATCACGGTCTCCGACGGTGTGGCCGCGGGGGCGCGGCCGGACCGCGGCGGGCCGGCGTGCGAAGAGGCGCTGCGAGCATCGGGGATCGAACATCGGGTGGTCTCGCGCGAGACGATCCCCGACGAGCAGAAGCAGGTGGCGCGCGCGGTTCGCGTGTGCGCGGACGCCGGCGAGGCCGACCTCATCGTCCTCACCGGCGGGACCGGCGTGGCGCCGCGGGACCGCACTCCGGAAGGCGTACGCGAGGTCGTGGACTTCGAGGTGCCCGGGCTCGCGGAGAAGATGCGCGCCGAGACGTCCCGCGGGTTCCCCGCGGCGTACCTTTCGCGCCAGGTCGTGGGTGTGCGGAGGAAAACGCTCGTCGTGGCCCTGCCGGGATCTCCCAAAGGGGCCTTCGACTGTCTGACGGCGATCCTGAGTCTCGTGCCGCACGCGGTCGGCCTCGTGCAGGGCCAGCGGCCCGATCACCCGGAGAGCGGCGCACCCGCGGTCTAGAATCGCGCCGCCACGATGGATTCAATTCGCTTCGGAATCGACTCGCTGCTGGAGACTCCCTGGCCCGTCGTCGGCCGGCGGATCGGTCTGATCACGAATCAATCCGGAGTGACCTCGTCCGGCGAGCCGACCTGGAAGGCGCTTCGCGCCGCGCCGAACGTGCGGCTCGTGCGCCTCTTCGGACCCGAGCACGGCATCGACGGAGGCGCGGTCTACATGGAGGCCGTCGGAGCGTCGATCCACGCGGCCTCGGGTCTCCCGGTCGTTTCGCTCTACGGAGACACGGCCGAGTCGCTGAAGCCGCGGCGAGAGGACTTCGCGGATCTGGAGGCGATCGTCTTCGACGTGGCCGACGCGGGCAGCCGCTACTACACGTACGTCTGGACGATGCTCCTGGCGATGGAGGCCTGCGCGAGCGCGCGTCTGCGCTTCGTCGTGTGCGACCGGCCCAACCCGATCGGGGGCGCGGTCGAAGGCGCGCCACAGTCTTCGGGGTTTCTCTCCTTCGTCGGACTCCACCCGATCCCGGTGCGCCACGGCATGACGGCGGGGGAGCTCGCCCGCCTCTTCGCCGCCGAGCGGCGGATCGATCTGGATCTGGTCGTGTGTCCCGCCTCCGGCTGGGTGCGCGACATGCCGTTTGCGGCCACGGGATTGCCCTGGATCCCGCCGTCGCCGAACATGGCCACGCCGGCGACGGCGCTCGTCTATCCGGGCATGTGCCTGCTGGAAGGGACGAACCTGTCGGAAGGACGCGGGACGACGCGGCCCTTCGAGATCTTCGGCGCGCCGTGGCTCGACGGCGGCACGCTCGCGGAGGCATTGAACGCGCTGGTGTTGCCGGGCGTGCGTTTCGTGCCGATCAAGTTCCGGCCGATGTTCGACAAGCACGCCGGCGTCCCGTGCGGCGGCGCGCTCCTGCAGGTCACGGACCCGGCCACGTTCCGGCCGTTTCAGACGGGGCTACGGGTGATCGAGACCGCGCGCCGCTTGAAGCCGCTCGAGTTTCGCTTTCGGAGCGAGCCCTACGAGTTCGAGGAGCGTCCGGCGATCGATCTGCTGACCGGTTCGCCGCGGTTCCGCGAGATGGTGGACGCGGGCGGAAACCTCCGGGCCGAGATCGCGCGGCATTACGACGCGGCGCAGCCCTTCTACGCGCGGCGCGAGCCCTATCTTCTCTACCCGGAGCACAAACCCGCGGCCGTCGCCTTCGTCGGAGGCCACAATTCCGGGAAGACCAGCATCATCGTCGAGCTCGTGCCCCGACTGGTCGCCCTGGGGCTGCGCATCGGAACCCTCAAGCACTCGACGCGGGACGTGCCGGACGACGTCGCCGGAAAAGACTCGGAGCGGCACGTCTCCGCGGGCGCCTCGGTCGGCGCCTTCGTGACACCGCATCGCACGACGGCCCGGCACTTCGGAGAGGAGGAGCCGATCGAGCGGATCCTCGCGCGCGATTTCGCGGACTGCGATCTGGTTCTCGTGGAAGGCTACAAGTCGCTTCCCGTGCCGAAGATCGAGGTCGTGCGCGAAGGCATCGCGCGTCCCGACGTCTTCGACCCGGCGGCGCGCATCTCCGACGGTCCCTTCTCCGGATCCGTGCCGACGCTCTCGTACGGCGACTGGAATGCCATCACGTCCACGGTGCTTCGTCTCGCGGGCCTGGATCGCCAGAAGGCGCCGCGTCCGTAGCCGGTTTGCCGTGGCGCCCCCGTTCGTCGTCTTCGACCTCGACGGCACCCTGATCGACGGCTATGCCGCGATCGGCGATGCGCTCGGATACGCGATGGAGCGCCTCGGCCAGCGTCCACTGAAGGCCGACAAGATTCGTGCGATGGTGGGGCACGGGCTGGAGAGGCTCCTCGAAGACGCCGTCGGCGCGGCGAGAGCCGCGGACGGCGTGCGTCTCTTTCGCGAGCGCTACGCCGACGTCGCGGTGGAGAAGTCGCATCTGCTGCCCGGAGTCCCGGAGGTGCTGGAGGAGCTTGCCGGGCGAGGCCACGCGATCGCCCTGGCCTCCAACAAGCCCGCCGCCTTCTCCAAGATGATCCTGGAGGCCAAGGGCGTGGCCTCGCATTTCCGGGCGATCGGCGGACCCGACGCGGCGACTCCGGCCAAGCCCGATGCCACGATGCTGCGCCGGCTCATCGCCGAGGCCGGCGCCTTGCCCGAGTCCACGGTCGTCGTCGGTGACATGGAAGTCGATTCCGACTTCGGCCGCGCCGCCGGATGCCGTGTCGTCCTGATCCCGGGCGGCTCGCGGTCCCGGGAAGAGCTGGCGGCCGTGGACGCGGACGCGCTGCTGGACTCGATCCGCGCGCTTCCGGCGTGGTTGACGCGGTTCAACTAGAATCCCGTCCCTCATGACGAGCGCATTCGATCCGACAGGCGGCCGGCCGGGCCAGGTGCGATTCTTTCTGCCGGGCCCGGTGTGGGTCCGAGACGCCGTGCGCCAGGCGATGGCGCACGAAGCCATCGGGCATCGCGGCAAGGCTTTCTCCGATCTCTATTCCCGGATCCCCCCCCGGCTCCAGCAGGTCTTCCGGACGAAGGGATTCGTCTTCACGGCGACCTCCGCGGCCACGGGACTCTGGGAGGCCGCGCTGCTGAACCTCGCGCCGGAGCGGGTCCTTGCCGTCGTGTCGGGAGCCTTCTCGGAGCGGTGGGCCGCGTGCTCGCGGGACCTGGGTCTCTCCGTCGACGTCATGGAGGCTCCGTGGGGCGCGCCGGTGGATCCCGGGGACGTGAAGCGGGCGCTCGGCAAGGCGCGCTACGACGCGGTTACGGTGGTGCACTCCGAGACGTCGACCGGAACGCTGAACGACCTCGCCGCGCTCGCTCGCGCCGTTCGGGAATCCTCGGAGGCGTTCCTCCTCGCCGACGTCGTCACCTCGCTCGCCGGATCGCCGGTGGAGCCGGACGCATGGGGCCTGGACTTCGCGCTCTCGGGCTCGCAGAAGGCGCTCGCCCTTCCGCCGGGCCTGGGCGTGGCGTTCGCGTCGGACCGCTACCGCTCTCGGGCCCGCGAACGGTCGAGGGCCCACTACCTGAGGCTCTCCGAAGCCGAGGCGTTCGCGGAGAAGCACCAGACGCCCTATACGCCCTCCACGCCGCACCTCTTTGCCCTGGACGTGCAGCTCGATCACATCCTCGCGGAGACCGTGGAGGGCCGCTGGGCCCGTCACGACGCGATGCGCCGTCGCGTCGAGGCCTGGGCGCGCGAGCGCGGGCACGCCCCCGCGCCGCCGGAGGGCGGTCGGAGCTGGACGGTGTCGTGCCTGAAGCCGCGCGCGGGCGTTTCGGCGGAGGCGCTGGTGGCGAAGGTGAAGGAGCGCGGGTTCACGGTCGGCGCCGGTTACGGCAAGTGGAAGAGCACGACGTTCCGCATCGGCCACATGGGCGACGTGGACCTCGCGTCCCTGGACGCGCTGCTCACGGCGCTGGACGCCTGCGCCTCGGAGGCCGCGGCGTGAGCCGCGTCGTCGTCGCCGAGAAGCTCTCCCCGGCGGGCCTCGATCTGCTGCGCAAGGCGGGCCACGAGGTCGTGGACCTCGCCGGCGTTCCGCGCGAGCAGCTCCTGGCGGCGCTCGCCGACGCCGACGCGCTCCTCGTACGCAGCGCCACGAAGGTCGACGCCGCTCTCTTCGCCGCCGCTCCGAAGCTGACGGTCGTCGGCCGCGCCGGGGTGGGCGTGGACAACGTGGACGTGCCGGCCGCGTCGGCTCGCGGCGTTCTCGTGCTGAACTCGCCGACGGGCAACGTCGTGTCGGCGGTCGAGCACACGTTCGCCGTGCTCTTCGCCCTTCTGCGGCGCGTTCCCGAGGCCGCGGCCTCGATGGCCGCCGGAAAATGGGAGAAACCCAGATTCGTCGGCACCGAGCTCGCCGGAAAGACGGTCGGCATCGTCGGGCTCGGCCAGGTCGGCTCGCGGGTGGCCTCGCGCGCGCGGGCGTTCGAGGCTCGCGTCGTGGCCCACGACCCGTACCTGCCGCGCGAGAAGGCGCAGGAAATGGGTGTGCCGCTCCTGAAGCTCGAAGAACTCCTCGAGCAGTCCGACGTGGTCACTCTCCATTCGACCGCCAGCGCCGAGGGCAAGCCGCTCCTCGGACGAGAGGAGCTGGCGCGCATGAAGCCCGGCGCGATCCTCGTCAACGTCGCGCGGGGAACCCTGGTGGATCGCGAGGCGCTGCTCGAGGCTCTTCGCGAGAAGCGTCTGGCCGGCGCGGCGCTCGACGTCTTCGACCCCGAACCGCCTGCGGCCGACGACCCTCTCCTTCGCCTTCCCAACGTCGTGGCGACACCGCACCTGGGCGCCTCGACGGTCGAGGCGCAGGAGCGCGTCTCGACGCAGACGGTCGAAGCGCTGCTCGAGGCGCTGGCCGGCGCGCCGTACGTTCCCGCGGTCAACCTTCCGTTCCGCGGGCCCAAGGACGCGGCCGGCGCTTCCGGCTGGATGCGGCTGGCCGAGCGAACGGCGCATTTTCTCTGCGCGGTGGGGGGAGGCCGGCTCTCGCGCCTGGCCGTCGAGACGTGGGGCCTTCCCGAGGATCTCCTCCGGCCCGTGACGGTCGCCGCCGTGAAGGGGGCGCTCGAGGCGAACACGCCGGAGATCGTCAACTACGTCAACGCCATGTACGTCGCGCAGGACCGCGGACTCGCGGTCAGCGAGACGCGGCACGAGGAGCCCAGCATCTACGCGCGTTCGCTGCGCGTCACCCTGACCGCAGGAACCCGCACCGGACGCGCTGACGCCACGCTCTTCACCGGCAGCGACGCCCGAGTGGTCCAGGTGGACGGGCTGCCCCTGGAATTCCATCCGGAGGGTACGGTCGTGTACCTGCGCAACCGCGACGTTCCCGGCGTCGTCGGCAGCGTCGGGACGATTCTGGGCGAGGGCGGCGTCAACATCGCCCACTTCTCGCTGGCGCGCGGCGACGGCTCCCGCGCCGCCGCTGTGATCGCCGTCGATTCGGCTCCTCCTCCGGCGGTCCTCGACCGGCTGCGCATGGCGCCCGCGGTCGAAGAGGTGAGGGTGGTGAGCTGGTGACACGGACGCGGGTCGCCGTGCTCTTCGGCGGCCGCTCCGTCGAACGGGAGGTCTCCCGGATCTCGGCGCGCACGATCGCCGGCGCCCTCGATCCCTCGCGCTACGAAGTTCTTCCCGTCGCGGTCGGCGAGGACGGCCGATTCCTCTCGTCGGCCGAGTCGGGAAAACTGCTCGCCGAGGGACCCGTGCCGGATCGATTCCGCCGCGTGGAAGGCCCACCGGTCCCGGCATCGGAGGCGCTCGTCCCTCGGGAGATCGCGCCGGGCCGGGTGGATGTGATCTTCCCGATCATCCATGGCACGACCGGCGAGGACGGCGTCCTGCAGGGGTTTCTGGAAACGCTGGGAGTGCCCTATGTCGGCGCCGGCGTCGCAGGCTCCGCGGTCGGGATGGACAAGGCGCTCTTCAAGGCCCTCATGCGCGACGCCGGGATTCCCACGCCCCGTTCCGTCGCGGTCGAGGCTTCCGACGCGGGCTCGGCTCGTGAGCGTGTCGCCGCGGCGGGGCTCGCGCCCCCTCTTTTCGTCAAGCCCTCCAACGGAGGCTCTTCCGTGGGAGTGACCAAGGTCAAGCGGATGGAAGACCTCGACGCCGCGCTCGCGGCCGCCCTGCAGTACGACGAGCGCGCGCTGGTCGAGGAAGGAATCGACGGGCGCGAGCTCGAGTGCGCCGTTCTCGGGAATGATTCTCCGAAGGCGACGATTCCGGGAGAAGTGATACCCGGGCACGAGTTCTACGACTACGACGACAAGTATCGCGACGACAAGGCGCAGCTGCGGATCCCGGCGCCGGTTCCGCAGAGCGTCGCGGCCGAGGCGCGCACGCTCGCGGAGCGCGTCTTCCGCGCGTGCCATCTCTCCGGAATGGCGCGCGTGGACTTCTTTCTCGAGAACGGCACGAACCGTCTCCTCGTCAACGAGGTGAACACGCTGCCGGGCTTCACCTCGATCTCGATGTACCCGAAGCTCTGGGAGGCGTCGGGACTGCCGCTCCCGAAGCTGCTCGACGAGCTCATCCGTCTCGCGCTCGAGCGCCGCGACCGGCGCGCGCGCCTGAAGACGCATCCGCCGGCGGAGCTCGCGTGAGCGCCCGGCTCCTGGCGGCCCTGGCGTGCGCCACCCTCGGCGCCGCGGCGAGCGCGATCGCCCAGCAGCCCGTTCCGACGCCGATCCAGGAATCGGTCACCGTGCATCGGGTCGAGATCACGCTGCACGTCAACGACCGCAGCGGCGCCGCCGTTGAAGGAATGGAGCCGCGCGAGTTCAGCGTCTTCGTGGACGGAAAACACGTGGATACCGAGTCGGTGGAGTGGGTCGGATCGGCGGGCGACGGCACGTTGATTCCGACGCGCGAAGTGCGGTCCGGAGCGCCGGAAGCCGAGCCGCCGCCGGCGCCGTCGGGCCGCCTGATCGTCATGGTCTTCCAGCGCGAAATCGCCGGGCAGAAGGAAGAGGGGC
This sequence comes from uncultured Acidobacteriota bacterium, assembly GCA_963733815.1. Classification (GTDB taxonomy): domain Bacteria; phylum Acidobacteriota; class Thermoanaerobaculia; order UBA5066; family Gp7-AA6; genus DAHUXD01. The sequence continues at coordinate 1,224,040 of CAVTEG010000009.1, forward strand.
TGATGCGGATGAAGCGCCAGGCCCTCGATTTCGTCGACACGCTCAAGCCGGACGACCAGGTGGCGATCCTGGCGATGGGCGCGCGGCTGTGGCTGCGGCTGGACTTTACGGCGGACCGGAAAGCGATCCGGAAGGCGGTCGGCGATGCGACGCGCGCGGAAGACATCGTGCGCGTCAGCGATCCTCCCCAGCCGTCGATCGCGGCTCGCCTGGCCTCGGAAGACGAAGAGCGCGCGACGTCGATCGAGAAGGCGTTCCTCGCGATCGGACGGGCGCTCAAGCCCCTGCCGGGCTCGAAGGCGGTTCTGTTCTTCGGCTACGCCGTCGGAAGATGGAACGCCCTGGCGCCGGCGGGAAGCGGGGACTACTCCCAGGGCAACGTGATCTACCCGGAGGAGTACGAGCGCGCGCGGGAAGCGCTCTCCGCCGCGCAGGCGCCCGTTTTCACGCTCGACGTCAGCAGCGGGACGCACCAGCTGGCGGAAGCTCTGCACAGACTGTCGTTCGAGACGGGCGGATTCTACGTTCCGACGCATCAGTTCCCGGATTGGGCGATGCAGCGTGTCGTCGCGGCCATCACCGGCCACTACGTCCTGGTCATCGACAAGCCGGCGCTGCCGCCGGGTCTCCACAAGATCGAGATCGTCACGACCCGCCGCAACGTGTCGCTGCTGTACCGGCAGACCTACGAGGACTGAGCGCTCACTCCGAGCCGACCCCGGCTTCTTTCAATACCCAGTCCGGCACCAGCGGTTCGTCCGGCAGGACCAGGCCGGGACCGCGCGTCACCGCCCGGCGATACAGCCACGTGATGCCTGCGGGCCCGGTGTAGGTGTCGGGCGAGAGGTACGCGGAGTCTTCGAGGGCGCTGTCGAGCGTCACGAAGGAATAGCCGCGCTTCTTCATCATCGCGGCCAGCGCGCCGAACGTGTCGGCGTTGAGCGAGTTGGCATGGAGCATGTCCTTCTCGCGGACCCGCTCGTGAGGCTTCCGGCCGATCATCTCTCTGTAGACCTCGATGCCGTGCTCGAGTTTCGACGCGGTAATCTCCATCAGGTCGCCGAGGCCGAGGAACCCGAACGTCACCGTTTCCCCGCCCACGGTGGTCATCGTCTCGCGGGAGGCTTCTCCGAGCTCCAGAGCCCGAGCGTAGGCGCCTTCGGCGTCCGTGGCCTCCACCAGCTTGTACAGCAGATCGCCCATGCGGTCGGAGTCGTAGCCGTCCTCGGTGTGCACGCCGCGAACCAGGATCGCCAGAAACCAGCTCATCGCCGAGCCGGCGCCTCCGTCATCTGCACGGGGGAGGCCGAAAGGCGGTCGAGGACGGGCAGGCCCGCTCCGTCGAATCGGCCGAAGGACAGGACACCGGTGGGGCACATCTGCACGCACGCCGAGCAGCGCACGCACTGAGGGTCCTCCATCGGTATGCCCTTGTTCGCGAAATTCATGATGTCGATTCCCTGGTGGCAGACGGACGTGCAGACGTTACACGAGATGCACTTCTCCTTCTCGGGAAAGATGCGGAATCGCGAGAAGCGCGTGTAGATGTGCATCAGCGCGGCGAGCGGGCAGGCGAACCGGCACCACACGCGCCCGGAGAACCAGAAGTACGCGCCCAGGCCGACGATCCCGGCCAGGAACATGTCCACCAGGTGGTAGTAGTTCAGCTCGATCCCCAACGGCCGCCAGCCCGAGAGAAGGCCGTCGTAGAACCTCTGCGCGGCGGCTCCGAGGCTCGTGGCCGGCCACGTCCACGAGATCACGCGGCCGACGAAGAGCACCGCGACGACGGCGAGGATCACCTGGCCGACCATGTTCACCCGGTTCCACAGGGGACCGTGCGGCATCTTGCGGCGATGCGTGTCGCCCATCGTCTCCGCGAGCGCGCCGCACGAGCAGATCCAGCCGCAGTACGCTCCCTTACCCCATCGCCGCAGAAGGATCGGAATGAGAACGAAGGTCTGCACGAAGGAGATCGCGAGCCACCACGAGAGCGGCTTCCACGAGAAGACGTTCCAGATAAACAGCGGCCAGGCGAGGATCAGACCGAAAGCGCGCCAGTACTCCCGTCCGTGGAGGGATTCGGCCTTGGGGAAGAGGTGGTCGGCAAATGTCTGGCCGAAGCCGGAGTCGAAGACGCCGTTGTGGCCGAGCCACGGCAGGATGATGAACGGGAGCAGGAAAAGCGGGATCCACTGCACCAGCGTCAGGACGACGGTCTGGCGGGTGACGTAGGGAGTTCTGCGGCGGCGGATTCGCCGGATCCCGAACGCCAGGATCGCCGTGCTGTAGGCGAGCGAGTAGTAAAAGCCGGGATCCTTGAGCGAGATCGACAGCGTGCCGAGGAGCGTCGCGGGGTCCGACACGATCCCTTCCAGGTCATAGGGGAACAGCCGGTGCTCCTGGAAGTAGCGGTTGATGGCGCCGTTCGCTTTCCAGTTGTAGAGGAAGACGCAGAAGAGAAAGAACGCCGCGAAGCCCGCCACCGTGGCTGCGGTCCACTCGCCGCGGATCGGGATTCCGGATCGGCGAAAGAAGGGCAGGGGCGCTTCCCGCCCCAGCATCGTGAAGACGACGTCGTTCTCGAGCCGCGTCTCTCCTTCGGGAGGCCCCTTGACGACGACGTGCTCGGCTTCGATGCGAACGACCTCGGTCGAGAGAAAGACGGCCAATGTGCCCGGCGGACCCCCAAGCGAGAACGGTCCGCTCGCCGTGGTCACCAGATCGGAGACGGGGTGCTCGATCCCGACCGGCGCAGCGGGATCCTTCTCGAGTCGGCGAAGCTTCCGGAGGTTCTCGGGCCTGGGGCGCGAGAGCTCCTTGCGGCGATGGCAGAGCGTGACGCGCGTCCCGGCAGAAACCAGCGCGATCGCGGTCTCGACGGCCGAGTCGCCGCCTCCGACGACGAGCGCGCGCTTTCCCGCGAACTCCTTCGGGTCGTAAAGACGGTTGAAGACTTTGTCCAGGTTCTCTCCGGGCACGCCGAGGCGGCGGTGATTGCCGCTTCGTCCGATGGCCACGATCGCTCTTCGCGCGCGTGTCTCGGTCCCATCCTCGTGGCGCAGATGGAGGAGGCCGCCGCGGCGCTCGATTTTCTCGATGCGTGCCGGCGTGAACTCGATGCCGGCCTTGCGGCGCTGGGTCTCCAGATCCGCGAGAAGCGTTTCCTTGGGGTGGACTTCCGCCCGGAACTGGAGGTCGCCGGCCGGCGTCATGCCGACGGGATACGTGTAGATGGGCTTGCCCCGGGGGAAGTTGACCACCGTCGAGAGGGGCGCGGAAGCCTCGAAGACCCGAAAGGACAGTCCCGCCTTCTTCGCCTGAATCGCCGCGGCGAGGCCCGAAACGCCGCCGCCGACGATCGCGAGGTCGAGCGCATCTCCCGGCGCGCCGTTGCGAAAGTCCGGCTCCTCCAGGATCGCCAGGACCGCGCGCGCTCCCGTGTCCGATGAGAACTTCAGAAGGGGAATGCCCGTCAAGTCTCCGACGACGCGAACTCCGGGTATGGCCGTCGTGCCGTCCGGGTGCACGTCGGGGAGTTTTTCGACGGTCCCGGCGGGCCACATCGTGTGCAGCCAGCGCGTGTATCGGGCGAGGAAACTCATCCTAAACGGCCGAATTCAAAGACGCCGATAGTATCTCCCGCGTGCCGGAGCTGCCCGACATCCTCGCCTACCTCGCGGCTCTCGAGCCGCGCGTGGTCGGAAAGCGGCTCGAGGCGGTGAGGCTGGGCAGTCCCTTTCTCCTCCGGTCGATCGCGCCGCCGCTCTCGAAGGTGGAAGGCCGGCGCGTCGTCGGCCTCTCGCGGTTGGGAAAGCGGATCGTGTTCGCGCTCGAGGGAGACCTGTACCTCGTGCTGCATCTGATGGTCGCGGGCCGCCTCCACTGGCGAAAGCGCGGTGTGCGGGTGGGCGGACGCGGCGCGCTGGCCGCGTTCGACTTCGAGGACGGGTCGCTCGTGCTTTCGGAGGCCAGCACGAAGAAGCGGGCGTCGCTCCACGCCGCCGAGGGCGCCGCCGCCCTCGCCGAGTTCGACCGGGGCGGGCTCGAGGTGCTCGAGGCGGACTTGCCCCGGTTTCGCGAGGCGCTGATCCGCGAGAGCCACACGGTCAAGCGCACGCTGACGGATCCGCGGCTCTTTTCGGGTATCGGAAACGCATATTCCGACGAGATCCTGCACCGCGCGCGTCTGTCGCCGGCGAAGCTGACGCGGAAGATGTCCGACGAGGAGATCGAGCTGCTGTACGCGGCGACGCGTACCGTTCTCGCGGAGTGGACCGGCCGCTTCGTCGCCGGCGCGGCGAAGACGTTCCCCGAAAAGGTCACGGCGTTTCGGGAGGGAATGGCGGTCCACGGGCGCTATGGCAAGCCCTGCCCGGACTGCGGATCCCCGGTCCAGCGCATCGTGTACGCCGAGAACGAATCCAACTACTGCGCCACGTGCCAGACCGGAGGCAAGCTCCTCGCCGACCGCGCGCTGTCGCAGCTTCTCCGCGGAGACTGGCCGCGCACGCTCGAGGAGCTGGAGGAGCGGCGGCGCCAATGAGAGTCGGACTGGCGGTGCTGGTGCTTCTCGGGTCGGAGGCCGCTCACGCCCAGGACGCCGGGCCGAAGACGGAGTGGATTCTGGCCGGCGGCTACGGACACACGGTCCAGTTCGTCACGGCGGACGAGACGTCCGATCACCTGGCGCTCTTCATGCCGCAATTCGGTGTGCGACTCTCCAGCGTCGTCGAATACGTGGCCGCGGGTCACTTCGCCGGCTACTTCGGCGACGCGAAGGGATGGTTTCTGGACCTCCTGCCGGTTGGCGCGCGGTTCCAGCTGCCGCAGACGCCCGGGCGGCCGTACTTCGTCTTCCAGGCGGGATTCGGCTGGACCGATCTCGAGATCATCGAGATCAATCGCCGCTTCAATTACATTCTCACCGGCGGATTCGGGCTGCGGTGGCCCACGAAGAAGCCGGAATCCGGACTGCTGGAGCTTCGACTCGTCCACTACTCCAACGCAGGGACCGTGCTTCCGAACTACGGCTTGAATTCGATCGCTCTGGTCGCGGGCTGGCGGCTGGATTGAGGCCGGCTCGCGCGGTGTCGCGCGCAGCGGCGCTGGCGAGCGTGCTGCTCGGCGGCATCGCGGGCGGGCGTGCGCTCGCCCAGGGCGGTCCGATCCCCGAGGGGCGAGGGATCGAGTGGGGTCTCTCGGCCGGATACGGCGTGCCCGTCCGCGCTCCCAGCCGGCCCTCGGACGAGAGCGAGCTCGCATTTCTGGCGTCGGCGGCATTCCGCGTGAGCCGCCGAGTCGAGTACGTCGTCGAGGCCGACGGTTTCGGATTCCTCCATCCCGGCGGTTACTACGTGGGTCTGATGCCGCTCGGCGGCCGGCTGAGCATCGGAAACGGACCCCTTCTGCCTTTCGCTTCGATGGGCCTCGGATTCGGATGGACGAATCTCCTCGAGCTCGAAGAGATCAGCCGCCGCTTCAACTTCCAGGTCCAGGCGGGGATCGGGATTCGCGGCGCCGTCACCGAGAAGACGGGGTGGACGACGGAGCTCCGCCTCCTCCACATCTCCAACGCCGGGACGTCCTATCCGAATCGGGGCCTGAACTCGATGGTCGTCCTCGGGGGATTCCGGTTCCGCTAGCGCGAGGGCGAGCCGCCCTCGAGGATCGCGGCCAGAACGCTCGCGTCGATGTTGCCGCCCGAGACGACGCAGACGATGGTCCCTGACGGAGCGCGCGCCGACAGCGCCCCGGCGACGGACGCGGCGCCGGCTCCCTCCGCCACGACGCGGGCGCGAGACGCGAGCAACCGAATCGCCGCCGCCGTCTCATCCAGCGAGACGACCAGCGCACCCGCCAGGACCGACTTCACGAGCGGCCACATGTCCGGCAGGAGGCCGCGTCCTCCGATTCCGTCCACGAAGCTCGGCGTGTAGGCGACGGCCGACGGCCGGCCCGCGGCGAGCGATGCCGCCAGCGGCGCCGCCGTCTCGACCTCGCAGCCGAAGACGCGGGCGCGCGGGGACAGCGCTTTGAGGGCCGAGGCGATTCCGGACGAGAGCCCTCCGCCCCCGTAGGGCACCAGGACCGCGTCGGCTTCGGGAAGGTCCTCGAAGATCTCCAGACCGATCGTGCCGTTGCCGGCGATCACCTTCGGATCCGAAACGGGGTGCACGAAGACCCCTTCGAGCCCTGGATAGGCATGATCCACCAGCACCTGCCACCAGCGCTCGAAGGGAATCGAAACGATCCGCGCGCCGAGGCGCTCGAGCGCGTCGAGCTTGGCGCGCGGCGCGCTCTCCGGCACGACGACGGTGCAGGGGACTCCGAGCCGCCGCGCGTTCCAGGCCACGCCCTGCGCCATGTTTCCGGCGCTCGCCGTCCAGACGCCGCGCGCGAGGGCCTTTTCCTCGGCGAGAGCGAGAGCATTGCCGGAGCCGCGGATCTTGAACGAGCCGATCGGCTGCAGGTTCTCGAGCTTCAGGAAGATCCGCGACGGCCCTTCGACCTCGAGCCGCACCAGCGGAGTGCGCATGGCGATGCCGGCGATCCGCGACGCCGCGGCCCGGATCTCGGCGAGGCCGATCGGCTCAATCGGCGACGTGGCGTCCGCCTCCGAACGGCACCGACCGGCCGAGGCCCGAGCCGGCGCGGGCCTTGGAGTAGATGTGCTGCGCGGCGGCGACGTCCTCGATCGCGAGGCCGACGGACTTGAAGACCGTGACGTCGGAGGGGGAGACCCTTCCGGTCACCGCGCTCGTGACGAGCTCGCCCATGTCCCCGACGATGTGCGCGTCGCCGACGGCCCCTTCGCTTCGCGCAGCAGGAAGTCGCCGGCCTCGACCAGCGCCGACTCGCGGTGGTCGACGAAGAAGCGGGATCGCGCGATGGCGGCCGCGTCGAGCTCGCGGGCCGTCGAAACGCTGGAGCCGACCGCGTTGACGTGCGCTCCGGGAGAGAGCCATTCGCCCTGGACGACGGGCTCCCGGGAGGAGGTGACGGTGCAGACGATGTCGGCGCCGTCGACCGCCGCGCGCGCGGTCTCGGAGGCCTCGATCGCGATTCCGTGACGCTTGCCCTCGCGCTCGGCGAAGGAACGCGCCCGGGCGATGGTCTTGCTGGCGACGCGCACGCGGCGCAGCGTACGCACGGCCATCATCGCCTCCAGGTGCGTGCGCGCCTGGACTCCCGATCCGATGAGGGCCAGGTCGCCCGCCTCCGGGTTGGCGAGGAGGCGCGTGGCGAGGCCGCTGACCGCGGCCGTGCGGATCGCCGTCACGGACGTCGCGTCGATCATGGCGAGCAGGCGCCCGCGGCCCGATTCGAAGAGCAGGACGGCTCCCTGGTGCGAGTCGAGGTCCGTGCCTTCGTTGCGCGGGAAGAACGTCACGGCTTTCACGCCCAATGCCGCCTGGGAGGCGAGGTGCGCGGGCATGAGGCCGAGCGCTCCGGCCTTATCGTCGAGCCACAGGATCTGGCGCACGGGCAGCTTCGCCTCGCCCCGCGCCTGGGCCGCGAAGGCGCGGGCCATCACGTCGATGCACTCCTTGACCGGGAGCAAATCCGGCACCTCGGATTGATTGACGATCAGAACTTCCAGCACGCTTTCACCTCCCTCACTGCCATCGGAAGATCTTCAGCGCCACGGCGAACGCGGCGGCGCCCCAGAGCGCCAGGATGAGGAGCTCGCCGGAGACGACGGGGAAGGTCTTGCCTTCCAGCATGACGGCGCGCAGCGCGTTGTTCAGCGCCGTCAGCGGAAGGGCCTGGATGACGGGCTGCGCCGCTTTCGGGAATCGCTCCGACGAGAAGAAGACTCCCGAGAGAAGCCACATCGGCACCATGACGAGGTTCATCAGGCCGCTTGCGGCCTCCAGCGTGCGCGCCCGCGCGACGACGAGCAGTCCGATCCCGGCGAAGCAGAGCGACCCGAGCACGGTCGTCAGGCCGACCAGCGAAAGCGGGCCGCGAATGGGGACCTGGAACGCGAGGACGCCGAAGACCAGGATCAGCCCGACCTCGAGCACCAGGAAGAACAACCGCGACAGAATCTGGGCGAGCAGGTAATCGGACTTGCGCATGGGGGTCGCGACCATCAGCTTCAGCGTCTTCTTCAGGCGCGAGTCGACGATCGAGAAGCCGATGCCCCAGATCCCCGTGCCCATCAGGTTCAGACCCAGGATGCCGGGGAGCAGAAAGTCGATGTAGCGCGAGCCCTTCTCGTGGACGAGTGCCTCCCGCGCCGGCGCCGGGTCCGTACGCCCCCGCGCCCGCTGGATCGCGTCGTCGACTTCGAGACGGGCGATGCGCGCGTCGGGCCGCGTCGGGTCGAAGTGGTAGACGATCGCATCTGCGGAGTCCTCTTCGACGAGCAGCGTGATCTTTCCGGTGCGAAGGGCGTCGAGTCCCTCCGGCAGCGTGGCGTAGGTGCGAGGCTTCGTGGTCCCGGCTTTCGTCAGCGCCTGCGTGACCGCTGCGACGCCGGGGCCGTCGACGACGCCCACGGGCACGGGATCGGGAGGATGGTCGCGAAACGCGAAGCCAAGAACCACGGCCATGAGAATGGGAAACACGAAGACCCAGAAGAGCGCCTCCGGCTCGCGCACGAACCCGCGGATGCGGGCGTGGGTCAGGGCCACCAGCGGATTGCGGCGCTCACTCATCGCGCAGCTCCCGACCCGTCATCGAGATGAATACATCCTCGAGCGTGGCCCGGTGGGTCGAAAGCGAGACGAGCTTGGCGCCGGCGCCGTCGAGCGCGGCCAGCAGCGCCGGCACGGCCTGCGCCAGAGACGCGGCGTTCAGGAGCCAGCGCCCGTCGCGCCGCCGCCGATCGCCCACGCCCGGGATGCGGGCGAGCAGGTCCTCGGAGACGGCCGGCTCCGTCGCGAATTCGATGATGTGCGGGGCGTTGAGGCCGGCGACGAGGTCCGCCGGGGTTCCGAGCGCGATGATTTTCCCGTGGTCCACGATGGCGACACGGTCGCAGAGGCGCTCGGCCTCCTCCATGTAGTGCGTCGTCAGCAGGACCGTGCGGCCCGACGCCTTGTGGACGGCGATGCGCTCCCAGAGCTGGAGGCGGCTCTGCGGATCCAGGCCCGTCGTCGGCTCGTCGAGAAACAGGATCTCGGGATCGCCCGCCAGAGCGCAGGCCACGGCGAGCCGCTGGCGCTGTCCGCCGGAGAGCTTCCCGACCCGAGCGTCGCGCTTTTCCTCCAGCGAGAGGTCCTGCAGCAGCTGCTCGGGGAGCGGCCCCGCACGTAGAAGGAGCGGAAGAGGCGCAGTGTCTCGTAGACGGTCAGCTTCTCCGTCAGCCGGCTCTCCTGCAGCGAGACGCCCAGCCGCTCGCGCAGCTCCCGATCGTGGTGTCCCCAGCGCCGGCCGAGCACGGTGACGTCGCCGGCATCCGCCTTCGTGAGTCCCTCGAGGATCTCGATCGTCGTGGTCTTGCCCGCGCCGTTGGGCCCGAGCATGCCGAAACATTCGCCGGGATCGACCTCCAGATCCAGGCCGTCGACGGCCTTGACGTCGTCGTAGTACTTGCGCAGTCCCCGGCAGGAGATCGCGGGGGAACGGGGGCTCATGGGGGAGGGATTCTAGCGGGTGACGACGAAGAAACGTCTCAGGTCTCAGGTCTCCAGTCTCAGTTACCCGAGACCGAGACCTGGGACCTGGGATCTGCGTGCGGTCCCTACTTGTCGGCCTTTTCCGTTCGCTTGAGCTCGGTGATGAACATCTTTCCCTCCCGCATGACGTAGTCGAAGTGGACCTCGTCGCCGGCCTTCAGCTCCGGAAACGTCAGGTCCTTCTTCAGCTTCGTCGACTCGGTCCAGTAGAGGTGTCCATTGATCGCCCTCTCTCTCCCTGGATGAGCATCTGCCGAGAGACCGTGTCGATGCCCACGATCTTGCCCTCGTGCGGCCGGTCATCGGCGTAGGCCGGCATGAAGAACGCCATGAGCAGGACAGCCACGAGACCAAGAATGCGCGCAGTTCTCATGTGCACCTCCGAGGGCTTTCCTTCAAGATCCGGGCCAGCCTGGAGGCTTTCGCGGGCTAGCGCGGGACCACGATCCCTTCGAAGCCGGCATGCTCGAGCGCGGCGAGTCTGGCTTCCGCGTCTGACCGGCTGTCGAAGGGTCCCACCTTCACCCGGGTCAGACCGTCGTAGGGCTCGAAGTAGACGCGGAAGCCGGCGGCGCGCAGGCGCTCGGCGTGCCGCTCGGCGCGCTCGGCCTCTCCGAAGGATCCGACCTGCACGGCCCAGGGACCCGCCGCGACGGAGGCCGGCACCGGCGTGGGTTCCACGCCGGGCGTGACGACGATCAGCCGGACGGCGCCGACTCCGGGTCCGATCAGGTCCAGCTGGCGCGCGGCCTCCCTGGAAAGGTCGATGACGCGTCCATACACGAACGGGCCGCGGTCGTTGATTCGCACGCGCACGGTCTTGCCGTTGTCCTTACAGGTCACGTCGACGACCGTGCCGAGCGGCAGATCACGGTGCGCCGCCGTGAGCTTGGAAGAGTCGTAGATCTCTCCCGAGGCGGTCGGCTTGCCCTCGAATCCGTCGTTCCCGCCGTACCAGGAGGCGAGGCCCTCCTCGCTCCAGCCCGACCGCGCGTCGTCCACCGAGACGGGATGGGAAGCGGGGCGGCTGGTGGCGCAGGCGGCGGAGAGGAGGAGGGAGAGTCCGGACGCGGTCAGGCGCCGCGCACTCACACGCGCACGGCGGCGGCCTCGGCCGCGGGCGCGCCTTGCAGGGCGGGGTCGAGCTCCTCCCGGATAAACGCCTCGACCTGCTCCGCGCTTCGTCCGACGAGCCGCTCGGGACGGGCGACGTCCGACAGCGCCTCGCGCGTCATGCCGAACGCCGAATCCCCGGCGAGGCGTTCGAAGAGGTCCGCCGCCTCGCCCGTGCGCGAGCGGGCCTCGGCCGAGGCGCGGGCGTGGACGCGGAGGCGCTCGTGGAGCTCCTGTCGGTCGCCGCCTCGCCGGACCGCCTCCATCATCACATTCTCGGTCGCGAGAAACGGGATCTCGGCCGCCAGACGCCGGCGCGAGACCTCGGGATGGACGACGAGCCCGCCGAAGACGTTGTCGAGAAGAATCAGGATCGCGTCGGAGGCGAGAAACGCTTCCGGCACCGCGATGCGCTTGTTCGCGGAGTCGTCCAGCGTGCGCTCGAGCCACTGGGTGGCAGCGGTCATGGCCGTGTCGAGCGAGAGCGCGATGACGTGGCGGGCAAGCGAGCACACCCGCTCGGCGCGCATCGGATTGCGCTTGTAGGGCATCGACGAGGATCCGACCTGTCCGCTCTCGAACGGCTCCTCGAGCTCGCCTTCGTGCTGGAGCAGTCGCAGGTCGCTGCCGATCTTGTGCGCGGACTGGGCCAGGCCCGAAAGGGAGTGGACGACGGCGTCGTCCTGCTTCCGCGAGTAGGTTTGTCCCGAGACGCGCTGTCGCTTCTCGAAGCCGGCCCGCCGCGCGAGAGCCGTGTCGAGCTCCTCGACTTTCGCGGAGTCTCCGTCGAAGAGGCGCAGAAACGAGGCCTGCGTTCCCGTGGCTCCCTTGGCTCCGAGGAACCGCAGACCGGCGCGCGAGGCGCGGACCTGCTCGAGGTCGAGCAGGAGATCCGCGGCCCACAGCGCCGCGCGTTTGCCGACCGTCGTGGGCTGAGCCGGCTGAAAGTGCGTGTAGGCCAGGGCGGGGAGGTCGCGGTGGGCGAGCGCGAAGTCGCGGAGCTTGCGGAGGGCCGAAACCAGGCGGCGCTCGATCAGACCGAGGCCCTCCCGCATCTGGATCAAATCGGCGTTGTCGGTGACGTAGGCGGAGGTCGCGCCCCAGTGGATGATCCCCTTCGCCGCCGGCGCGGCCGCGCCGAAGACCCGGACGTGCGCCATCACGTCGTGCCGCGTTCTGGCTTCCTCGGCCGCCGCGGCGTCGAAGTCGACGTCGGACAGATGCTGGCGCATCTGCGCCAGAGCTTCCTCGGGGACGGGCAGTCCCAGCCGGCGCTCCTCCTCGGCCAGCCAGAGCCAGAGCCGGCGCCACGTCTCGAACTTGAACTGCGGGGAAAAGACGGCGGACATTTCCGCCGACGCATAGCGCTCCGTCAACGGATTGACGTACGCGTCAGTCTTCATCCGGTCCGGCTTCCTCGCCGATGTTGAACATCCCGACCTCGTCGTTGCCGCACACCAGGCAGGTCGCCTCGAGGATCTTGCCGCCTTCCATCTCGAAGACGTAGCAGGGAGTGCCGCACTGGGAGCACATCAGGTAATCGATCTCCCGGTCTTCGCGGGACTGCTTCTTCGGGGGGCCGGTCGGTCCGTCCACTTGAGCCTCCGGGACATTCTCGCATCCGCGTGGCGGGGCCACAAGGCCGCGGCCCCGTGAGAAGCTTCGCGCATGGAGCTGTCGTGGGTCGATCTCCTGCTCTACGTACTGATCGCGGCCCTCGCGGGCGGCATCGGCCGGGCGATCGCCGGAGGGACGACGGGCGGCTGTCTCGTCTCTCTCGTCCTCGGCTTCATCGGCGCGATGCTGGGCTCGTGGATCGCGCGCAAGGTCGGGCTTCCCGAGTTCCTGGCGATCCGCTTCGGAAACGGCCCCGCGTTCCCGTTTCTGTGGTCGGTGATCGGGGCGGCGCTCTTCGTCGCCGTGGTCGCGCTGCTCTCGGGAGGGCGCAGGGAGTAGGCGTTCGTCTCCGCACCGGTCGTCGTTCGGACGGGTCGGGTCGTGTCGTGTGCGCTCGGATGTTCGTGGCGAAAATCTCGTCGCCCCGGCGTCTTTTCGCTGAAACAAGTAGTTGACCTCGATACTCGCGTAACGGTTCCCGGCCGGTCGCCCGGACATCATTTGTCCTTCCGGTCCGGGATCCTGAGTGCATGGGATCGGGCGCCGTCCTCATCGGCTTGATACTCCTGCTGCTCGCCGCCGTGGGGGGCGCGGTACGGGTGTTTCTGTCGCGTGCCAGGGAATCCGCGGACCGGATCGACCGCCTGCTGGCCGAGACCTCCGGGGCTCGCGAGGCGTCGCTGGCCGTGGATCGCCGGTTCGAGGAGTTGCGGCGCGCGATGGAGAACCGCGTCGAGGGCGTCGAGAAGCGCCTCGTCTCCGGGCAGCAGACGGTTGCCGATCACCTCGGCCAATCGGGAAGCCTGATGCGCGAGCTCGGCGAGAAGCTCGGGCGCCTGCACGAGGCGTCGCAGAAGATCGAAAAGCTCGCCGGCGACGTGACCCGCCTCGAAGATCTCTTGAAGCCCCCCAAGCTGCGGGGCACGCTCGGGGAGATGTTTCTCGAGCAGGCCCTGGGGCAGGTGCTTCCGTCGGGCTGCTGGGCCTCCCAGCATCCTCTGGGAGACGGCGTCGTCGTCGATGCCGCGGTCTTCATCCAGGATCGCGTGGTGCCGATCGACAGCAAGTTTCCCCTGGAGAACTTCCGGCGGGCCCGGGAGGCGGAGGACGAGGGTGAGAAGCGCCGCGCTCGCGCGCAATTCGGCCGGGACGTCCGCAGGCACGTCGATTCGATCGCCGAGAAGTACATCCGCCCGGCCGGCGGCACATGCGACTTCGCATTCATGTATGTCCCGGCCGAAGCCGTCTACGCCGAGATCGTCTCCGACTGTGAAGACGGGACGCTCGCCGACTACGCCACATCCCGGCGCGTCATCCCCGTTTCGCCGCGCCTTCTCTATGCGTACCTTTCGACGGTGGCTCTGGGATTGAAGGGCCTTGAGCTGCAAGAAAACGCCCGCGAAGTCCATCGGAACCTGGCCGACGTCGCGCGGTTGGTCGACCGCGTCGGCGAGCCCCTGGCCAAGCTTGGCGGACATCTCGGCAACGCCCAGAAGCAGTTCGAAGAGACCTCTCGCGCTTTCGACCGGTTTTCCGCGCGCCTCGAGACGATCGCCGAGAACGCGGACCGTGAGATCGAAGCGGGTGACGCCCCGGAGGTTGCGAGGCTGCTTCGGCCGTCCTGATCGCCTCCAACTAACAATTAAGCCCTTTCGCGACAGCGCTTAGGCGGCGGCACCTCCCGCGTGGGTTTCCGTAACGGAGAGGGCCTCCTGTACTATCCGCCCTTCCTTCGGTACCTCATGAGCCTTCGAGTCACCTCCGAGATCGGGAAGCTGAAATCAGTGCTGGTGCACCTGCCCGGTCGTGAGATCGACCGGATGGTGCCCTCCCTGATGGAGGAGCTGCTGTTCGACGACATCCTCTACGGCAACCGGGCCCGCGAGGAGCACCGACGCTTTCAGCAGGTCCTGGGCTACGTCGCCGACGAAGTGCTGGAGATTCAGGATCTTCTGGAAGAGGTCCTGCAGGTTCCGGAGCAGCGGGGGGCGATCCTGGATGACCTGGGCAAGACGCTGGGTTGGGGCCCCGACATGGATTATCGGCTGCGCGACCTGACATCGGAGCAGCTGGCCGAGGCCCTCATCGCCGGGATCGAGAAGCCGGCGCCGGAGATCGCGAGCGCGGCGTCGGAGCTCTATCACCTGCCGCCGATTCCGAACTATTTCTTCCAGCGGGATCCGCTCGCGATCGTGGGTGATCGCGCGATCCGAGGGTCGATGGCCACCTCGGCTCGGCTTCGCGAGCCGCTGTTGTCCGGCTACGTGCTGTCCCTGCACCCGAAGTTCGCGAGCGAGGACGGCGGCAAGTTCTGGTTCCAGGAGTTCTCGGCCGACTACACGAAGCCGTCCTCCTATGCCCGCATGCGGCCGACGCTCGAGGGGGGTGACATCCTGGTCCTGCGCGAGGATCTTCTGGCGATCGGCTATTCGGAGCGCACCGAGAAGACGACCATCGAGCGCCTGGCCGAGGCCTTCAAGAGCCGCAAATCGCCGATCAAGCGCCTTCTCGTCGTGGCGATTCCGCCGGAGCGGCGCTTCATGCACCTCGACACCGTGTTTACGATGATCTCCCGCGAGGAGTGCCTGGTCTACAGCCCGATGATCCTGCCCGACGGCGCGGAGGAGGCCGACGTCTACGAGTGCGACCTGACCAAGCGCGAGATCACCTGGACGACGGAAAAGGATCTTCTCTCGGCGCTGAAGACGCTGAAGCTCGACATCAAGCCGATCCGGTGCGGCGGGGAGGATCCGATCGCCGAGCGCCGCGAGCAGTGGACCGACGGCGCCAACGCCTTCGCGCTGGCGCCGGGCGTCGTCCTCCTCTACGACCGCAACGAAGCCACGGCCGCCGAATTGAACCGCGCCGGATACAGTGTCGTGGACGAGGCCGATCTCCTGCTCGGCCGGGAAGAGCTCGAGCTCTGGAAGCCCGGCAAGAAGTACGCGATTCTCCTGGCCGCGCACGAGCTCTCGCGGGCTCGCGGCGGACCGCGCTGCATGGCGATGCCCCTCGTTCGGGAGGACCTGAAGCCCTGAGGGTTTCTCCCCGACGATGAATCCGACCCCGTTCTTCTCCTTCGTCCGGCCGCTCGCCGTCGTCGCCTTCGGAGGCAACGCGCTGCTGCGGCCCGAGGACTCCGGCACCACCGCCGAGCAGCTGGAGAGGGCACGGGAGGCCGTCCGCAACCTCCTTCCGATTCTGGGCAAGGGCTACGAGCTCATCGTCGTGCACGGCAACGGCCCGCAGGTCGGAAACATCCTGATCCAGGCCGAGGAGGCCGCCGGCAAGGTCGCGCCCCAGTCTCTCGATTTCTGCGTGGCGCAGACCGAGGGTTCGATGGGTTTCCTGCTGGAGCTCGCGTTCGACAACGAGCTGCCGCGCGCCGGATTTCGCAAGCAGGTCGTCACGATCCTCACACAGGTCGAAGTGGACGCGGCGGATCCGGCGTTTCTCAAGCCCTCCAAGCCGATCGGGCCGTTTTTCTCGGCGGAGCGAGCGGAGGTCCTGCGTAAGACGGCGGGCTGGACCATGATCGAAGACGCGGGCCGGGGCTGGCGCAAGGTCGTTGCGTCGCCCAAGCCGCGCGCGGTCCGGGGCGTCGAGGTCGCGGCGGCGCTGGTCAACCGCGGCCACATCGTGATCGCGGCGGGCGGAGGCGGCGTGCCGGTCGTGGTCAGCGACGACGGCGACGTGCGCGGCGTCGAAGCCGTGATCGACAAGGACTACGCGGCCTCGATGCTGGCGGCCTCTCTCTCGGCCAATCTCTTCATCATCCTGACCGGAGTGGACCGCGTCGCAAGGGACTTCGGAAAGCCCACGCAAACGCCTCTGGCGGAGCTGGACGTCCCGACGGCGAAGAAGCTTCTCGCGCAGGGACAGTTCCCCGCCGGGAGCATGGGACCGAAGATCGATGCGGCGATCCGGTTCGTCGAGGCGGGCGGCGATGAGGTTCTCGTCACGCGCGCGGAGTCGCTCTCCCAGGCGCTCGAGGGCAAGACCGGCACAATCATCCGTCCCGCGCGATGAGCGAGACGCCGGCGCCGGCGGCCGAAGCTCCGCGACCCTCGGCTGGCGTCTGGCCGCTGTATGCCGCGGCCGCGCTCGTGCTGGCCACGCTCTGGGCGGTCTGGGTGCTCCTGCACCCGGGTCCGCGCGCGGGGGCTCCCTCCTCCGAGGGCGCCCCAGCGGCCGTCACCGTTCCCAGCGTCCCGCTGACGGCCGAGCGCTCGGTTTCGGCGAAACCGATCGAAACGCTCTCATCGGGAGCGCGCGTCCGAGCCTTCGCCGACGACGGAACCTGGGTCGAGGTTCAGGCCGACTCCGGCCAGCGTGGCTTCCTGCCCGCCGACGCGATCGAACGCGACGCCGACCGCGATTCGCGCAAGCGCCGCGCCCAGACGATCCTCGCCTTCCCTCCGGTCTTCGGCGTCGTCGGCGACGACTGCGACGTGCGTCTGGGTCCGTATCCGCTGGCGGCGAAAGGTGGCCGGCTTACGAAGGGGGCCGTCATCGAGATCCACTCGGTCGACCATTCCTACTTCGCGTTCCGGGACAAGGCATGGGGCATCGCATTCGTCGCGTCGGCGCTGGTGGACATCGTCCCGCCGGATCCCAAGCAGCCCGCAATCTCGCCGGAGAAGATCCGGCCGTTGAAAGACGTTGCCGTCGTTGAGCTCGAAGGCGAGCCGCCGCCCGAAGAGGAGCCTCCGACCGAGACGGGGGAGACTCCACGGGCGTCCGGGCCGCCGCCCGCGGGAGGGCCGGAGGTCGCTCCGGTTCCGGGTCTCGTCGAGCCGCCGGTACTGGTGTCGCGCGTCGAGCCGTCCTATCCGGAGATCGCGCGACGGGCCGGGGTCGAAGGAATCGTCGAGCTCGAGGTATCGATCGACGCGACGGGCAAGGTCGCCGAAGTGGATGTCGTGCGCGGACTTCCGCTGGGCCTCTCGCAGGCCGCGGCCGACGCCGTGAAGCGCTGGGTGTACCGTCCGGCGCGCACGGCCTCGGGACCGGTGTCGTCGCGCAAGACGATCCGCGTCCAGTTCCAGCTACAGAGCGAGCACCGCTGACGGCATTGCCCCGCGGCCGGGGTCTATAATTCCCGGCACTCCATGTTCCAGGTTCTCTTCGAGACGGAGGGGCGGACGCAGGTCGTCACGCTGTCGAAGGAGATCGCCTCGATCGGCCGGGCGAACGACAACGACATCGTGCTGAACGACTTCTCGGTGTCGCGCCGCCACGCCTTCCTGAAGAAGGAAAACGGGGCCTGGTACATCTACGACAACCAGTCCACCAACGGAGTCAAGGTCAACGACCAGCCGGTGCCAAAGGCGGCCGTCGGCGACGGCGACCATGCTCTGATCGGCACCTTCCTCCTGCGATTCCGGGACGCGCCGGCGCCCGCGCGGACCGGCCGCATGGTCGACTCGACGTCCACGCGCATCCGCCCGATCGCCGAGTTCAACGAGGACTTCGGGCTCGAGAAGGGCGTCGCGCTGCCTCCAGCCGAGTCGACGGCCGAACGGCGCCGCGCCTCGGTGGACCCCGCCTACAAGAGCCGCGTGTTCGAGATCCTGGTCCAGGTGGCCAAGGCGCTGATCTCGGCCGACGACCTGGCGACGGTTCTCGACAAGGTCATGGACCTGATCTTCGAGTTCCTGTCGGTGGAGCGGAGCTACCTTCTGCTCGAAGAGGGAGAAACCCTCGCGCTGCGGATCTCCCGCCTGAAGTCGGGCCGGCGGCCGACCTCCGACGGCATTACGCCGTACTCGCGCACGATCGTGGACATGGTCGTCAAGCAGAAGGTCGCGATCCTGACGTCCGACGCGCAGACGGACCAGCGCTTCGAGAGCGGCGAGTCGATCCGGATGCAGCAGATCCGGTCGGCGATGTGCGCCCCCCTGTGGAACGGGGACTCGGTCATCGGCGTGATCTACGTGGACTCGCCGATGCACGCGGGGAACTTCGCCGACCAGGACCTCGACCTGCTGACGGCCCTGGCCAACTTCGCCGCGGTGGCCATCGAGCGCGCGCGGCTCCACGAGAAAGTGGTCGAGGAGAAGCGGATTCGGGGCCGCCTGGAGCGCTACCACTCGCCTCAGGTCGTCGAAGACATCATCGCGGATGCCAGTGCGACGGGGGAGCTGAAGACGGCGCGCACGAAAACCGTCACGATCCTCTTCGCCGACATCGTCGGCTTCACGACCTGGTCGGAGAAGATGACGGCCGAGGTGCTGTCGAAGCTCCTGACCGAGTTCTTCACGCTCGCCTCCGACGCGATCTTTGCGTGCGGCGGCACGATCGACAAGTTCATCGGAGACGCCGTGATGGCGTTTTTCGGCGCACCGATCGACCATCCGGACCATGCGGCACGGGCCGTGGCCGCCGCGCTGAAGATCCGCGCCGGGCTCGTGGACTGGAACCACGAACGCGTCAGCCGCGGCGAGCCGGCCCTCGAAGTGCGCATCGCGATCAACACCGGAGAGGCGATCGTGGGCGACATCGGCTCCGAGCGGCGCGTGGACTACACCGTGCTCGGCAACGCGGTCAACGTCGCGGCCCGTCTCGAGGAGTTCGTCGCCCAGCCCGGGGACATCGTGATGGGACCCGACACCTGGGAAGCCGTGAAGGAGCGCTACGAGGTGGCGCAGCTGGGGTTCTTCTCGCTCAAGGGATTGTCTGCCCAGGTTCCGCTGTACAAGGTCTTGAGCTCCCTCGATCCGGGGAAGTAGCTCGAGCCGTCATCCCGAGGGGCATAGCCCGAGGGATCCCGTGCTTCCCGAGGTCGCTTCCCGAATCGACTCCGGGATCCCTCGCTGCGCTCGGGATGACGTCTACAAGCGTGGCAGAATCCGGCCGTGGTCGCTTTGCCGCTGGTTTTCGTCACGAGCCGCGCCGAGAAAGCGAAGGAGGCCCGGCGTCTGGGCTTCGAGATCGAGCGCCTCGACCTCGAGCTGCCCGAGCCGCAGGCGCTGGACCCCTCGGAGATCGTCGCGGAAAAGGCGCGCAGCGCCTACGCCATCCTGACGCGGCCGGTCCTGGTCGAGGACAGCGGTCTGGCGATCCACGCGTGGGGCGGGTTCCCCGGGGCCCTCGTCAAGTGGGTCGAGAAGAGCGCCGGCGTTCCGGCGATCGCGCGCATGCTCGACGGATTCTCGGACCGGTCGGCGACGGCGGTCTGCGCGATCGGCTACTGCGACGGCGGAGAGATCGTCACCGCGCGCGGGGAAATCCACGGCGCGATCGCTCCCGAGCCGCGCGGGACCGGCGGCTTCGGCTGGGACGTGATCTTCGTGCCGAACGCCTCCGACCGAACCTTCGCCGAGATGTCCGGTGAAGAGAAGGACCGGATCTCGCATCGCCGGCGCGCCTGGGACGACCTGGCCGCGAAGCTGCCGCTGAAGAGGCGCGGGTGAGACGCGCCGCGGCCGGTTTTGCCGCCGCCGCCCTTCTGATCGCCGCGGGGTTCGCGTGCGGACGCGAGCCCGAGTCTCCGGCCTCGCGGACGTTCCCGACCCGCTCGGGAGCGATGCTCCAGGTGGACACGTTCGTCACCGGCCTCGAGGTTCCCTGGTCCCTGGTCTTCACGTCACCCGCGCGCCTTCTCGTGACCGAGAGGCCCGGCCGCGTCCGCGTGATCGAGAACGGCGTGCTGCAGAAGAAGCCTCTGGCGGTCCTGCCGGACGTGGAAGCGTCGGGCGAGAGCGGTCTGATGGGCATGGCGATCGCGCCGGACTACGAACGCTCGAAGCTGCTGTATCTGGCCTACGCCTACGACACGCCGCAGGGCCCGAAGGTCCGGATCGCGCGATACCGCGACACCGGGGACGCGCTCACGGATCGGACGGTGATCATCGAAGGTCTTCCGGCCGCGCGCTATCACGCGGGGTGCCGGCTCCGATTCGGTCCCGACGGGAAGCTCTACGCGACCACCGGCGACGCCACGACGCGGGAGATCGCCCAGGACCTCAAGTCACTGGGGGGCAAGACGCTCCGCCTGAACCCCGACGGCTCGATCCCGTCGGACAATCCCTTTCCCGGCTCTCCGATCTTCTCCTACGGCCACCGCAACTCTCAGGGCCTCGACTGGGATCCGCGTTCCGGGCTCCAGTTTCAGACCGAGCATCGACCTTCGGGCTTCGACGGTCCGGGCGGGGGCGACGAGGTCAACATCGTCGAAGCCGGCAAGAACTACGGTTGGCCGCTCGTGCACCATCGCGAGACGAAGGAGGGGACCGTCCCGCCGCTTCTGGAGTACACGCCCGCCGTCGCCCCTTCGGGGGCCTCGTTCTCGCGGGGGAACCTCCTGCCGTCCTTCAAAGGGGACTTCTTCTTCGCGACGCTGCGCGGCGAGAGGCTCATACGCGTTCGGCTGGACCCCGCAAACCCGCGCCGCGTGGCCGAGACCGAAGAGCTATTCATGGGCGTCTACGGCCGGCTCCGCGACGTCGTCTCGGGCCCGGACGGAGCGCTTTACGTGGCCACGAGCAATCGCGACGGCCGCGGAAAGCCTGCGCCCGGAGACGATCGCATCCTTCGAGTTGTCGAAACCCGGCCTGTGCATTAGTCTCACGGTCCATTCCATGGAACTCGCGGAGGTCGTCGGACAGCTGGCGGGGCTGCGTCGCTTCCCCGTGCGCTCGCTCGGGGGAGAACAGCCCAACGAATGTCTGATCCAGGGCTCGGGCCTCGCCGGCGATCGCATCTACGATCTGTTCGACGAGCAGCAGGGTGTCGCGCTCTCCTCCCTGACCGTCCCGTTCCTGCTGCGCTATCGCGCGCGGCTCCTCGATCCCATGGTGCGCGGGTCGGACCTCGCCGCCTGGATCCGCGTCCGTCTCCCGGACGGCTCCGAACGCGAGTTGACCGACACGGCGTGGCTCGACGACATCGCGCGGCGGAGCGGCCACCCGGTGCGGCTGCGGGCCCGCGAGGACGTGCACGCCGAGATCGCTCCGCTCCACGTGCTTTCGGTCCAGACGGTCCGCTTCATCGAGAAGCAGTACGGCGGGCCGCTCGAGCCGGCGCGGTTCCGGTCGAACCTGATGCTGGACCTTCCCGACGGCCGGCCCTTCGAGGAGGACCGCTGGATCGGGCGGCAGATCTGGATCGGCGACGTGCTCCTGGAGATCGTCCGCCAGTGCGAGCGGTCCATCGTTCCGAGCCTCGACGCGGACACGCCGGAGCGCTCGCCGGGAATCCTCGCCGCGATCCTGCGCGGCCGGGGAGGATTGATCGGCGTCAGCGCCCGCGCCATCACGGGCAATCGCCTGCGGGTCGGCGATCCCGTGGCGATCATCGATTGATGCACACGGGCTGATACACTCGCATTCCGGAATGTCGCGACCCATCCGCGTCCTGATCGCCAAGCCGGGATTGGACGGCCACGACCGCGGCGCCAAGGTCATCGCGCGCGCGCTGCGGGACGCGGGGATGGAGGTCATCTATTCGGGACTGCGGCAGACGCCCGAGCAGGTCGCGGCGGCCGCGATCCAGGAGGACGTGGACGTCGTCGGGCTCTCGATCCTCTCCGGCGCGCACAACGTCCTGTTCCCCGAGATCCTGAAGCTGCTCAAAGAGCGCGGAGGCGAGGACATCCTGGTCGTCGCCGGAGGCATCATCCCGGACAAGGACATCGCGAATCTCAAGGCCATCGGCATCCGCGAGATCTTCCTCCCCGGAACACCGACCCAGACGCTGGTGGAGTACATCCAGAAGGCGGCGCGGGAAAAGGTGGCCCGGGCGCAGACGTAGCGCGCCGTCCCCGATGGACGTCCTTTCCACGCAGGTCGACATGCGCTCGGCCGAGTTCCAGGCGCGTTCCCGTTCGATGGAGGCGGCCGTCGCCGCGCTGAAGGAAGAGCTCGCTCGCGTACGCCGGGGAGGCCCGGGCCGGGAGAGGCACGCCGAGCAGAAGAAGATGTTCGTCCGGGATCGGATCGACGCGCTCCTGGATCCGGGCTCGCCGTTCCTGGAGCTCTCGCCGCTGGCCGCGCACGGGATGTACGACGGCGAGGCGCCGGCGGCGGGACTGGTCACGGGCATCGGCCGGGTCTCGGGGCGCGAAGTCATGATCGTGGCCAACGACGCGACGGTGAAGGGCGGCACGTACTTCCCGATGACCGTGAAGAAGCACTTGCGCGCGCAGGAGATCGCGGAAGAGAACCGTCTTCCCTGCGTCTACCTGGTGGACTCGGGAGGAGCGTTCCTGCCGCTGCAGGCAGAGGTCTTTCCCGATCGCGAGCACTTCGGGCGGATCTTCTACAACCAGGCGCGCATGTCCGCCAGGCGCATTCCGCAGCTGGCGGTCGTGATGGGCTCGTGCACGGCGGGCGGCGCCTACGTCCCGGCGATGTCCGACGAGGCCGTGATCGTGAAAGGGACGGGCACCATCTTTCTGGCGGGACCTCCCCTGGTGAAAGCCGCCACGGGCGAAGACGTGACCGCCGAGGAGCTCGGCGGCGCCGACGTCCACACGCGCATCTCGGGCGTGGCCGACTACCTCGCCGAGAACGACGCCCAGGCCCTCGAGACGGCGCGTGCGATCGTCGAGAACTCCACACGTCCAAGACCCTGCCCGCCGACCGCGCGGAGCCCGAGGAGCCCGCGTACGATTCAAAGGAGATCTACGGCATCGTGCCTGCGGACCCGCGCGAGCCCTACGACGTGCGCGAGGTTCTCGCCCGGCTGATCGACGGTTCCCGCTTCGACGAGTTCAAGCCGCGCTACGGCACGACGCTGGTATCGGCTTCGCGCGGATCTGCAGGGATTCCTCGTCGGCATCGTGGCGAACAACGGGATGCTCTTCTCCGAGTCCGCGCTGAAGGCGACGCACTTCATCCAGCTCTGCGGGCTGCGCCGGATTCCGCTGCTCTTCCTCCAGAACATCACGGGCTTCATGGTCGGCAAGGACTACGAGCGCGGCGGAATCGCCAAGGACGGCGCCAAGATGGTCCACGCCGTGGCGAACGCGGCGGTGCCCAAGCTGACGGTGATCATCGGCGGCTCTTTCGGCGCCGGCAACTACGGCATGGCCGGCCGCGCGTACGGCCCGCGCTTCCTCTTCCTGTGGCCCAACTCCCGCATCTCGGTCATGGGGGGGCCGCAGGCGGCCTCGGTGCTTTCGACGGTCAAGCGGGACCAGCTCGCCCGCGCCGGCAAGCCGGCGATGACGCCCGACGAGGTGGCCGAGTTCGAGCGGCCGACGCGGGAGAAGTACGAACGTGAAGGACACCCCTTTTACGCCACGGCCCGCCTTTGGGACGACGGCGTGATCGATCCCGCAGAGACGCGCACGGTCCTGGGGCTGGCGCTCTCGGCGACCTACAACGCGCCGATTCCGGACTCGGAATTCGGTGTTTTCCGGATGTAGCCATGATGCCCGCAATCGCCCTCCTCTTCGCGCTGCAGGCGGCCGCACCGCCGGCGCCGCTGACATTTTCGGTTCGCGTCGAGAATGAGAAGGAGGCGGTCGTCACGATCTCGGGCCCCGCCGCGGAGCTCTCGCCCGGCCCGTTTCGCGGAACGATCGCGCTCAACGGATCGGCCGTCGAAGTACCGGTGTCCGGTCCGCTGTCGCAGGCGAACGGACGCTGGCGCGTTCCGGTCACGGTGCGCTTCGCCGACCTGCCTTCCGACTGGGCCGATCGTTTCAAGGCCGACGGGTTTACCTACCGCCTGAAGGGCGGCGTCGGGACCGCGACGAAGGAGTGGAACGGCCATTCCGACTGGAAGGACGTCGAAGCCGAGAGCCGCGACTTGCAGTCGCAGTTCGTCGTCCTCGAGAGCACGCGGCTGACGGAGATGAGCCTGCTCTCGTCGGAGGCCGTCGCCGACGTGGTCATCCGGAATCCCCTCTCCTTCGACCTGAAGATCGCGGAGACGGCATACACCCTGTTCGCCAACGGCCGCGTCGTGGGGGAGGGCGCGACCAAAGGCCTGATCCTCCACGCCGGGCAGAAGAACACGTTGAGCCTTCCCGTCGAGATCGAGCATGCGGAGCTCCTGTCGGCGGCAGGCAAGGCGCTGGTGGAAGGCGGCGACGTGGCCGTGAAGCTGACCGGCCGCCTCGTCCTGCGCTTGAAGGGAGGCGATCTCGTCGTGCCGCTGAATCTGTCGGGTCACCTGACGGACGCGTCGTGAGCGGGGGAGCGTATGCGAACCTGAGGCTCGAGAAGGACGGGCCGGTTCTGCAGATCCTGCTCAACCGGCCGGAGGTCCGCAACGCCTTCGACGACGTCCTCATCGAGGAGCTGACGAGGGCTTTTCACGCGGCGGCGATGGAGCCGGGCGTTCGCGCGGTCGTCCTGTCGGGCGAGGGACCGACGTTCTGCGCCGGCGCCGACATCACGTGGATGCGCAAGGCCGGCTCCTACACGAAGGACGAGAACGAGGCGGACGCCGAACGCATGGCGCAGATGCTGCGCGCGATCGACGCGTGCCCCCGTCCGGTCATCGCGCTGGCGCACGGTGCCGCGATCGGCGGCGGCGTGGGCCTGGTGGCCGCCGCCGATATCGCGATCGCCGCCGAGGGGACGGTCTTTTCACTGGCGGAGGTCAAGCTCGGGATTCTTCCGTCGGTCATCTCGCCCTACGTCCTGCGCGCGATCGGGCCGCGCTACGCGCGCGACCTCTTTCTGACGGGAGACCGTTTCGACGCCGCCGAGGCGCTGCGCATCGGCCTCGTGCACCAGGTCGTCCGGCCGGGCGAGCTGCGGGGGGCGGGGGAGAAGAAGGTCGAGTCTCTGCTGACGTCGGCGCCCGACGCGGTTCGTGTCGCGAAAGGGTTGATCGAGCAGGTCGCGGGAAAGACTCCGGTCGAGGCGATGCCGCTGACGGTTCGCACGATCGCCGAGCGCCGGGCCTCCGCCGAGGCGAAGGAAGGGCTGACCGCGTTTCTGGAGAAGCGGCGCCCGGCATGGGCGCCGGAGAGGAAGGCATGAAGGGTACGCAGAAGAAGTTCACCTGTCCCAAATGCGGAAAGGTCTTCACGGCCTGGCGCCCGGACGATCTGCCCGGAGTGCCCGTGAAGTGCTACTTCTGCGGCAACCAGTTCGCAGACGAGGCGGCGAAGCGTCCTCCTCTCGCTCCTCCGGCTCCGGCGCCGGCTCCGGCTCCTCCCGCGGCTCCCGCCGCGACCGAGCCGGTCGAAAGCGCCGAGCCCAAGGCCAATTGAGGAGGTCGCGCATGCGCCGCCTCCGGCTCGCTGTCTTCTGCCTCCTCGCCTCGGCGGCGGCGTTCGCACAGGACGCCGCGCCCGCGGTGATCGAACGTCTGACCGGACCGTCCTCGCGTCTCGGGCCGGATCTGCGGATCCTGACCGACGAGATTGGCGGACGCGTGACCGGGAGCCGCGGTTACGAAAAGGCGCTGCGGTGGGGAGTCGACACGTTCCAGCGCGCCGGAGTCGACACGGTCAAGCTGGAGACGTATCCGGTTCCCGCGAAGTGGGAAGCCGTGTCGGCCTCGGCCGAGGTTCTGGAGCCGGTCCGCTTCCCGTTGCGCGTCGTCTCCTTCGGGCTGGCGCCGTCCACGTCGGGGGCGCTCCAGGCGCCGGTGGTGGACGCGGGATTCGGCCGGCGCGCCGACTTCGACAGGCTCGGCGCCGCCGCCCGGGGCGCGATCGCGCTCGTGCGATCGAACCCGATGAACACCTTCGCCGACCTCTTTGCCGAGTACCAGGCGGCGCCCGAGATGATGCGGTCGGCGGTCGACGCCGGGGCGGCCGCGATCCTGTTCATTTCCACCCGCCCCCGCGATCTGCTCTACCGGCACACGATCACGTGGGGCCCGATTGCGCCGATTGCGATGGCGCAGGTCGCCCGCGAGGACGGGCTCCGGCTGGCTCGGATTCTCGAAAACGGAGGCAAGGCGAAGGCGTCGCTCGACCTGAACAACAAGGTCGGCGGTCCCTGGCAGGCCTCCAACGTCGTGGCCGAAATCCGCGGCTCGGAGAAGCCCGAGGAGATCGTGCTTCTCGGGGCCCACCTCGACGCCTGGGACCTCGGCACCGGGGCCCTCGATAACGGGGTCAACTGTGCTCTCGTGACCGATGTCGCGCGGGCCATCGCCGCGGGCCGGCGGCCGCGGCGCACCGTTCGCTTCGTCCTCTTCACGAGCGAGGAGACGGGCCTGCTGGGGTCGCAGGGCTACGTGCGGACGCATCGCGCCGAGCTGCCGCGCCACGTCGCCGCCGTGATCCACGACATCGGCGACGGAAAGGTGGTCGGCTACTTCACCAACGGCCGGCCGGACATCGACGCGCGCGTCCACGCAATCCTCGCGCCGGTGGCGTCGTGGGGCGCAGACACGGTCGACGAGGAAGCGATCCTGGGAACCGACAACTTCGACTTTCTCCTGGAAGGGGTTCCCAACCTCGTCGCCAACCAGGAGACGGACCGCTACCTCGCCGACTATCACGCCGAATCGGACACCTTCGACAAAGTGGACCTCGAGAGCGCACGCAAGAACGCGGCGGTGGCGGCGGTCGCCGTCCTCGGAATCGCGAATTCCCCGGCGGTTCTGGGGCCCCGCCAGACGCGCGCCGAGGTCGAGAAGATCCTGCTCGACCCGCGCTGGAAGCTCGCCGATCAGATGAAGGCCTACGGGCTGTGGACGCAGTGGGAGTCGGGCGAGCGCGGGCGGGCGAAGTGACAAACGGTCGTGGCCGTCACGAGCGTTTGTCATCCCGAGCCCCTCGACTTCGCTCGGGGCAGGCTGCGCGAGGGATCCCGTGAAGTCTGCGCATCGGCCATGATGAGGAGCGATCCATGAAGAAGCTCCTCATCGCCAACCGGGGCGAGATCGCAGTCCGCGTGGCGCGCACGGCGCGCGAAATGGGGATCTCGACCGTGGCGGTCTACGCCGACTCGGACGCGGGCGCGTTTCACACGAAGGCGGCGGACCAGGCCCTCTCCCTGGGCGCCGGCTCTCCCGCGGAGACGTACCTCTCGATTCCGCGGATCCTCGAGGCGGCCCGCGTGGCTGCCGCCGACGCCGTGCATCCCGGCTACGGCTTCCTGTCGGAGAACGCCGAGTTTGCGAGCGCGGTCACGGCGGCCGGGCTCGTCTGGGTGGGACCCTCCCCGCGCGCGATCGAGACGATGGGCGACAAGCTCCGGGCCCGGGCCGTGATGGAGGCTGCGGGCGTGCCCGTCGTGCCGGGCTCGCGCGCCGGCTCGCTCGGCGACGCGGAGCTGGAGAAGGAGGCCCACCGCATCGGCTTCCCGCTGCTCGTCAAGGCGTCGGCGGGAGGCGGAGGCAAGGGCATGGCCCGGGTCGAGCGCGCGGAGGATCTCTCCGCCGCCCTCTCGGAAGGCCGTCGCCTGGCGCAGGCCGCCTTCGGCGAGGGGACCGTGTACCTGGAAAAGCTCCTCGAAAGTTGCCGCCACGTCGAGATCCAGGTCTTCGGCGACGCGTCCGGAAACGTGGTTTCGCTCTTCGAGCGCGAGTGCAGCGTGCAGCGGCGCCACCAGAAGATCGTGGAGGAGACGCCGAGCGCGGCTCTCGACGCGAAGCGGCGCTCGGCGATGGGCGCGGCGGCCGTCGCCGCGGCGAAGGCGGTGAACTACACGGGCGCGGGAACGGTCGAGTTCCTCGTCGACCGTGAGCGGCGCTTCCACTTCCTGGAGATGAACACGCGGCTCCAGGTCGAGCATCCGATCACCGAGGAAACGTTGGGCGTCGACCTGGTGCGCGCCCAGATCGACGTCGCGTCCGGGAAGCCGCTGCCCGCGGAGTGGCGCGACGGAGCGCTGCAGCCGAGAGGGCATGCCATCGAGCTGCGCCTGTACGCCGAGGATCCCGTGGACTTTCTTCCGCGCGCGGGCCGGATTCTGGCCTGGCAGCTCCCCGAGGGTCCGGGAGTGCGGGTCGACGCGGGAGTGGAGGAGGGGAGTGTCGTGGGTCTCGAGTACGACCCTCTCCTCGCCAAGCTCGTCGTCTCCGCGGAGAGCCGGCCGGCAGCGATTGCTCGGGCGAGGCGAGCGCTCGCGGAGTGGATCGTCCTCGGTGTCGAGACCAACCTTCCTCTGCTCGCGGAGACACTCGAATCGGCGGCATTTGCTTCGGGCAATTACACGACCGATCTCGTCCCGAGCCTCCCGCGGGAAGGCGCCGCGGAACCGCCGGACGCCGCCTGGATCGCGGCCGCGATGGCGCAGAACGCGGCGTCGATCGCGGCGCCGTCGTTGCGAGAGGCCGCGGATCCCTGGGGCGCCCCGTCGGGCTGGAGGACGGGAGCGTGAGCGCCGACCGGCTCACCTCCGGCGAGCACGCTCGGGTCCTTCGGCTGGAACGGGCCGCGGCCCTTCTCGACGATCGCCGCATCCCGTTCGAAGTCCGCGGCGACGCAGCGCGCGCCGGCGCGCCCGTCGAGATCGTGGTGGACGGCACGGTGCATCGGGCGGCGGCCGTCCGCGACGGCGATCGGATCTTCGTCTGGGTGGACGGGAAGAATTTCGTGTTCGAGCGCGAGCAGCGCCGCCGCACGCGCGCCGCCTCCGATCAATCCGGAGACCTCCTGTCGCCGATGCCGGGGCGCGTTCGCAAGGTCCTGGTCGCGGCCGGAGACCCCGTTCGGCGGGGCCAGCCCCTGCTGGTCCTCGAGGCGATGAAGATGGAGCACTCGATTCGCTCGCCTCGGGACGGCGCGGTCCGGAGGTTGCTCGTTCGCGAGGGAGACCTGGTCGAGGCGGGCGTGGAGCTGGCGGAAATCTCGTCATAATGACGTCGCGATGAACAACTGGGAAGAGCACTCGCTTCGCCGCCCGCACTTGCCCGAACACGTCGCCGTCTACGAGGTCGGTCCGCGGGACGGCCTTCAGAACGAGGCGGAGACCCTGCCGGTCCAAGCCCGCGTGGAGTTCATAGACCGTTTGACCGACGCGGGCCTTCCGGCGATCGAGGTCGGTTCGTTCGTATCGCCGAAGGCGATTCCGCAGCTGGCCGACACCGCCGAGGTCTACCGCCGGATCCATCGGGCCAGCGGCGTGCGTTACCCGGCTCTGGTTCCCAACCTCCAGGGCTTCGATCGCGCGCTGGCTTCGGGCGTACGCGAGATCGCCGTCTTCACGGCGGCGTCCGAGACTTTCAACCGCAAGAACATCAACGCCGGAGTGGACGAGTCGATCGAGCGATTCCGCCCGGTCGTCGCGCGGGCGCAGGAGGAGAAGGTCCGCGTTCGCGGCTACGTCTCGACCGCGTTCGGCTGTCCCTACGAAGGCGAAGTCGCGCCGGAAGCGGTGCGGGAGGTCGTCCACAAGCTGCTCGACCTCCCGGTCGACGAGATCTCGGTCGGAGACACGATCGGCGTGGCGACGCCGTCAGGTGTGTTCGACGTCATCGAGACGCTCTACGAGTCCGGAGTCACCCGCGGGGTCCTCGCACTGCACTTCCACGACACCCGCGGGACGGCGCTGGCGAACGTCTACGCCGGGCTCCAGTGCGGCGTAACGACCTACGACTCCTCCGCCGGCGGACTCGGCGGCTGCCCCTACGCGCCGGGAGCCGCCGGGAACCTCGCGACGGAGGACCTTCTCTATCTTCTGGAAGGACTCGGGATTGAGACGGGTGTGACATTGGCCAAGGTCGTCGAAGCGTCGCGATTTCTGGCCGGCCATCTCGGCCACCGGCCGCCCGGCAGGTACCTCGCATCCGTCTGGGAACCCGATGCGAGTTGACAGAATCCCCCGATATGTGTAACCTCCTCTACTACATAAGGTTAACTCAGTGGCAAAGCGAATCCTGTTGGCAGATGACAGTCTGACGATTCAGAAGGTCGTGGAGCTGACCTTCTCAGACAGCGAGTACGACCTCGCGTGCGTTCCCAATGGGCAACGCGCCCTCGACAAGGTCGCCGAGCTGGCCCCCGATCTGATCCTGGCCGACGTCGTCATGCCGGAGAAGAACGGCTACGAAGTCTGCGAGGCGATTAAAGCGAACCCCGCGACCTCCCGGATCCCGGTGGTGCTCCTCTCGGGGACTTTCGAGCCGTTCGACCGTGAGCGAGCGGAGAGGCTGGGCTGCGACGCGATCGTCTCCAAGCCGTTCGACTCCCAGCAGCTGCTGCGGCAGGTCGAAGCGTTGCTTTCGCGCCCACAGGACGACATTGCCTCGGCCCACACCGTGGCGATCCCGGTGATGACGAATCCCGCCCCGCCGCCTCCGGCGGCGGAGGAGCGCCGGCCGACCGAGGCCGGCTTCTCATCGGAAGACTTCACGGGACGGATTCGCCGTCCGGCGGGTGTGGCCGGCGGCGCGGACATGTTCGAAGAGGAGTACGGCCAGGCGGACGTCGAGTCCGCGATCGCGGCCTTCGAGAAGGCACACCCGGAATTCGCGTACGTCGAAGAGGGAGCGTCCGAAACGGCGATGAACCCGGAACACGACGAGGACCCTGGCGTCGAGGCGCCGGAAACTCCGTCCCAACCGCTCGCGGAGTGGGCGCACGAGGAGGCTCCGCGTCCGACCGCGCCGGCGGCTCCTCCTCCAGTGCCGGCGCCGTTCTGGGTTCCGCGCGAGCCCGAGCCCGAGTTGCAGCCGATCCCGTTTGCGCACGACGATTCCACGAATCGCCGCCGCGCGCAGTCTCCAGCACCGATCCGCGCCGACGAGGAGTCGACGGCCCAGATCCCGCTCGCCGCCGAGTTCGCCTCGATCAACAGCCGCGAAACCGACATGCGGAATCGCGATCGCGACCGCATCACCGACGAGACGCCCACCGCCGCGGCCGCCCCGGAGCGCGCGGCCGAGGTCGAGGAGGCGCCGGCAGCCGCGGCCGCGCCGGCTGATCCGGTCCCGGCGCCCCCTGCAGAGCAAACACCGGTATCCCGCGAAATCGAAGTGCTCGCCCAGACGACTTCGATCGGGCAGCTCAAGGAGATGCTCTCATCGGTGTCGCGCGGCGAGGGAGCTCTGAGCGACGACGAGATCGATCGCCTCGCCTCCAGAGTCGTGGAGCGCCTGTCCGAGAAGATCGTCCGGGAGATCGCCTGGGAGGTGATTCCGGACGTCGCCGAAGTCGTCATCAAGCAGCGCATCAAGGAGCTCGAGGCCGGCGTCGAGTGACCTGCGGAGCGCCCGGCGCCACCGCGGGTCATCCCGAGGAGCAGAGCGACGAGGGATCCCGTACTCGACAAGCCCGGGATCCCTCGCTGCGCTCGGGATGACCGGCATCTCCGAATAGCAACCCCCGCGCCTTCTGATATATGAAAGGGCTCCGAGAGCCCTTTTTTCATGCACGAAAAGCCCGTCGTGGAGACACTGGCGAAGAGGTTCGATCCCGCCGCGTTT
Organism: uncultured Acidobacteriota bacterium; assembly: GCA_963733815.1. Lineage (GTDB taxonomy): Bacteria > Acidobacteriota > Thermoanaerobaculia > UBA5066 > Gp7-AA6 > DAHUXD01. The sequence goes on from CAVTEG010000009.1 coordinate 1,255,689, forward strand.
GAAGGGCGGTGGTACGAGCGCTGGGTGAACGACCGGCGCTTCGAGCCGGGCGGTCCGCTCGGATCCCCGCGGTTCGTCATGGTGATCCCTCCGCCCAACGTCACCGGCCGGCTCCACATCGGCCACGCGTACGGGCGGACGATCGAGGACATCCTCGCGCGCTGGCACCGCATGAAAGGCGAGCGCGTGCTCTGGGTTCCGGGCACCGACCACGCCGGCATCGCGACGCAGATGGTGGTCGAGCGCCAGCTCTTGAAGGAGGGCGTGCGCCGCCGCGATCTGGGCCGAGAAGCCTTCGTCGAGCGTGTGTGGGCGTGGCGGAGGGAGTCGGGCGATCAGATTCTGAACCAGTTGAAGAAGCTCGGCTGCTCGCTCGACTGGAGCCGTCTGCGATTCACGATGGACCCGGACCTCTCCCGCGCGGTCCGCCACGCGTTCGTGCTCCTCTACCGCGACGGCCTGATCTACAGGGGCCGCTACGTCGTCAACTGGTGTCCGCGCTGCGAGACCGCCGTCTCGGACCTCGAGGTCGTGCACCGCGAGACGGAGGGAACGCTCTACAAGATCCGCTACGACGTGGACGGAGTGCCCGGCGGAGCGGTGGTGGCGACGACGCGGCCGGAGACTATGCTCGGAGATACGGCGCTCGCGATCCACCCAAACGACCCGAGGACGGCGGCGCTGCGCGGGAAGACGGCGACCCTCCCGATCGTGGGCCGGCGGATTCCGGTCATCGAGGATCCGATCCTCGTGGACCGGGAATTCGGCACCGGCATCGTGAAAGTCACGCCCGCGCACGACGCCAATGACTTCGCGTCGGGGCGGCGCCACGATCTGGCGGACGTCTCGGTCATCGGTGCCAACGGAAAGATGACGCCCGAAGCGGGGGAGGCCTTCGCGGGGCTGGACCGGTTCGAGGCGCGCAAACGCGTCGTGGCGCGGCTCGAGGAAGAGGGCCGGCTTGTCGGGACCGAGCCCCACAAGTATTCGCTGGGCTACTGCCAGAGGTGCGACACGGTCATCGAGCCCTATCTCTCGGAGCAGTGGTTCGTGAAGGTCGCGCCTCTGGCCGAGCCCGCGGTTCGCGCGGTCGAAGAGGGCGGCGTGCGCTTCGTTCCCGAGGCGTGGGCGAAGACCTACTTCGCGTGGATGGAGAACATCCACGACTGGTGCATCTCGCGGCAGCTCTGGTGGGGACACCGGATTCCGGCGTTCACCTGCGAGAACGGCCACGTGACGGTCTCCGACGAGGATCCGACGGCCTGCGCCACCTGCGGATCGACGAAGTTCACGCAGGATCCCGACGTGCTCGACACGTGGTTCTCCTCGCAGCTGTGGCCGTTTTCCGTGATGGGCTGGCCCGACAAGACGCCGGATCTGGAGGAGTTCTATCCCACGGACGTTCTCGTGACCGGGTACGACATTCTCTTCTTCTGGGTCGCTCGCATGATCATGGCCGGCTACCGGTTCACGGGACAGGCGCCGTTTCACACGGTCCACCTCCACGGGCTCGTCCGCGTGGGCGGCGAGAAGATGTCCAAGTCCAAGGGCAACGTGATCGATCCGCTGGAGGCGATCTCGGAGTTCGGCGCCGACGCCGTTCGGTTCACGCTGGCCTCCGCGGCCTCTTCGGGGCCCACGGTCTCCGTGGAGCGCGGGCGCATGGAAGGCTCGCGTAATTTCGCGACGAAGCTCTGGAATACGGCGCGCTTCACGCTCATGCAGCTCGAGGCGGGTGCAGCGGCCGACGATCTCTCGAGAGCGAAACTGTCGCTTCCCGACCGCTGGATCCTGTCGCGTCTGGATGCGACGGCGGTCGATGTGAACCGCCATCTCGAAGCCTTCCGGTTCGACGAAGCGGCGGGGACGATCTACGACTTTGTCTGGCACGATCTCTGCGACTGGTACCTCGAGATTGCCAAGCCCGTTCTCGCCGAGAAGGGCGCGGCCGCAGCGCTGGTCCGCGGGGTGCTCCTGCGTTGCCTCCAGGACTCGCTCGCGCTGCTCCATCCCTTCATGCCGTTCCTGACCGAGGAAATCTGGGAGAAGCTGACGGACCGTCCGGGCACGCTGATCGTCTCGCCGTATCCGCGGGGAGACCCGCCGGCGCGGGACACCCCGGCGGAGGAGGCGATGGGCCCCGTTCGGGCGATCGTGACTCGCGTGCGCAACCTTCGCACGGAGCGGGAGCTGCCTCCGACGGCCGCGCTCCCGCTGACGATCGATCCCGCATCGCCGCGGCGTGCCGTGGTGCCGGTCCTCGAGGGCCTCGCGCCACTCCTGACGCACCTCGCGCGTCTCTCGTCGCTGCGCTTCGGACCCGCCCCCGAGGGCGCGTTCCGGGACGTGGTCAAGGGCGTCGCGATCGCCGTGGAGCTGCCGGAGCGGACGGCGGCGGCGGACGCACGCGCCGAGAAAGGTCTGGCGGCCGTGGACGACGAGATCCGAGCGCTCTCGGCCAAGCTCTCCAACCCCGCCTATCTCGACAAAGCTCCGGCGGCCGTGGTCGAGAAGACCCGCCAGAGGCTGCGCGAGCTGGAAGAGAAACGAGCGGCGCTGGGCCAGGTGTGATCGCCTTCGTGGACGGAGAGATAGAGACGAAGCGCTGGCGGGTGCTGGAGAACTACGTCGGCTTTCACGCCATACCCTCCTCCAACGCGCTGGCGCGCGAGCTCATCGAAACCTACTTCGCCGAGGACCAGGTCCTCCCCCCGAGCGTCATCGTGGCGGAGGCGCAGACCCAGGCCTACGGTCGCGGCGGGCGCGCGTGGGTCGCTCCGGCGGGCCGCGGCATCTACCTCACGATCGTGCGCCGCGCCGCGGAAGGCGAGCCGCTCTCGATCGTGCCGATCGCGGTCGCCCGCTGGATCCGCGAGGCCCTGGCCGAGGCGACGGGAACCGCGATCGAGCTGAAGTGGCCCAACGATCTCTACGTCCGGCGGCGCAAGCTCGCGGGCGTCATCGCGGAGTCGCGCACCCAGGGTGAGGACACGTACGTCGCCGTGGGCGTGGGCGTCAACGTCCTGGGGTCCGCCGGAGATCTTGCCGTGGCCGACGCGACGACGCTGGAAGAAGAGATGGGGCGGCCGCCCGCGATGTCGCCCCTCCTTCAGGCCGTTCTGGATCGGCTGGACCGTGAGCTCGCGGCGCCGCGCTGGCAGGACGAGGTCCGACAGTGGGAGCGCGTTTCGCTTCACCGGCCGGGCGACGTCATGACGGTGCGCCGCAACGGCGAAGACGTCACGGGGCGCTACGTCGGCCTGGACCGGGCCGGGTTCCTGAGGCTCGAGACCGAGTCCGGAGAGACGGTCGTGGCCTCGGGAGAAGTCGCACGGTGGTGACCGCAGCGGCCTCGGGCGAGCTCCTGCTGGCGGTCGACGTCGGCAACACGAACACCGTTCTCGGGCTCTGGCGCGGCGCCACGCTGGATCGCAGCTGGCGACTCACGACGCGCCGCGACGCGACCTCGGACGAGATCGCTCTGTCGATCCGGGGACTCTTCGCGTCGGGGCCCGAGGCCGCGCCCCTGGTGTCGATGCGCGTCATCGTCGCGAGTGTCGTGCCGTCGTTGCGCTTCCCGCTGCGCCAGGCCCTCCGCCAGCTGCTCGACCGGGAGCCCCTGTTCGTCGAGCCGGGCATCAAGACGGGTATGCCGATCCTCTACGACAGTCCGCAGGAGGTGGGCGCGGACCGCATCGTCAACGCCGTTGCGGCGATCGACCGCGTCGGGAGTCCCTGCATCGTAGTCGACTTCGGAACCGCCACGACCTTCGACGTCGTGACGGAGAAGGGCGAGTACGCCGGCGGCGTCATCGTTCCCGGCATCACGATCTCGGCCGAGGCCCTGTTCGAGAAGGCCGCGAGGCTCTGGAGGGTCGAGATCCGCAGGCCCGACCGGGTCGTCGGCAAGTCGACCGCGGGCTCGATCCAGTCGGGCCTCTATTTCGGATATCTGTCCATGGTGGACGGCATGATCGACCGTATCGCGGCGGAGGTGGGGGGCAAGCCCGCCGTCATCGCGACCGGCGGCTTAGCCGAGCTCTTCGGCGGAGGCTCCCAGCGCATCTCCGAGGTCGATCCGCTCTTGACGCTCAGGGGGCTGCGGCTCATCGATGAGCGAAACCGAGGACAGTAGGGCCTACTACGCCGCCGCCGAGGCCGCGTTCATCCGGCGGCGCGGCACTCCGTTTCTCCTCTCTCCCACGGATTTCGCGCTGCTCAAGGAGTGGAAGGCGCTCGGCGTCCCGCTCGAGGCGGTCGAGGCCGGTATCGACGAGGCCTTCGCCCGACGCGAGGAGCGCCGCGCGGTCGGACGTGTCAACTCGCTTTCGTATTGCCGCGACGCGGTGCTCGAGGCCTGGGAGAGGCGCGCGGAGACGTCGCGCGGAAAGGCCGCGGGTTCCGCCGCCGACCCGGACGTTCCGGAGGGGCTGGCCGTCTTGTCGCGAAAGCTCGAAGACGTTCGGGCCCGCCGCCCCGATCTCGCCGTGCCCCTCGACTCGGCGATGCGCTCGCTTTCGCGCCTCGCGGCCTCCGGAAAGCCGGCCGGGGAAGTCGAAGGCTCGCTCGCCCGACTCGACCGGCGGCTGGCCCGCGAGCTGTCCGAGGCGCTGCCCGAGCGCGGCGCCGTCGCGGCCGACGTCGCGCGGCAGCTCGCGGGAGCCGGAGACCGCATGGACCCCGCCACCCTCGAGAAGACTTCGCGGGCGCTGACCCGTAGGACGATCCGCGAGCTGCTCGAGCTGCCGAGGCTGTCTCTGCTGTGAGCGCTTCGACCCGAACCGTCGCGATCGAGAAGCTCGCCCCGACGGGGGAAGGGGTCGCGAGGACGGCGGACGGCGTGGGTTTCGTGGAACGCGCGCTGCCCGGGGAGTTCGTCGAGACAAATGTATATGAGGTGAGAAAGCATTTCTGGCGGGGCGCCGTCCGCAGCGTGCGCCTGCAGTCGCCCGACCGCGTCGGGGGACCCCACGCGGACTGCGCCGGCTGCGACTGGGCGCACTTCGCGCCGGGTCCGGCGCTCGCGGCCAAGCGGGAGCTGTTTCTGGAGACGCTGCGCCGGATTGGACGACTCGCTCCATCCGACGTCGGCGAGGTCGTCGTCGGCGGGGTCTCGCCGGCGGGGTACCGGCTTCGCACGCGCCTCCACGTCGAAGGCGGCCGGCTCGGCTACTTCTCCCCGGGCTCGCACCGCGTCGTGCCGGCCGATGCCTGCGAGGGAATCGCGGAGCCGACCCGTGCGCTCTTTCCGCAGGTGCGACGGGTTCTCGAAAAGAGCGACGCGAACGTGCGCGAGATCGCGATTCTGGAATCCGTGGATGGGGCACGGCGCCTCGTCCGCGCGACCGCCGACGGGGACGCGGCGCAGGCGGCCGGGCTCGGCGAAGGCCTGGCCGGGATCTTCGACGGCGTGCGCGTGGAATCGAGCGACCGCCGGCCGCTCCTGACGAAAGGACGGACCGCTCTTTCTCTGGATGCCGGAGGCCGCGTCTTCACAATCTCGGTCGACACCTTCTTCCAGGGAAACCGCTATCTGGTGGGCGATCTCTATGCGGCCGTCGTCGAGGACGCGCGGCTCACGGCTCCGGGGGAAGCGCTCGATGTGTTCGGGGGAGCCGGCCTCTTTGCGGGAGCTCTCCTCGACGCCGGCCATCGCACGACGTCGGTGGAGGGGAACGAGGGAGCGGCCGCGGACGCGCGCGTGACGCGCGAAACCTGGGCCGACCGGGATCGTCTCGAGACCGTGGAAGGGGCGGCGGCGGACTTTCTGGCCGACGACGATCGGCGCTGGTCGTGTGTCGTGGCCGATCCACCCCGGGCGGGACTGACCGCAGAGCTCTCCCGCGTTCTCGCCCGGCGGACCGAGAGCGTCTTCGTGTACGTCTCCTGCGACCCGGCGACGCTCGCGCGAGACCTTGCCGCGATTCTCGCGGAAGGCTTTCGGATCCGGCGCACCCGGCTCTTCGATCTCTTCGCGTTCACGCACCGCATCGAGGCGGTCGTCACCCTCGAGCGCGCGGCGTGATCCGGCCGGTCCTCGCCGGCGCCCGCGCGCCGGCGGCGAAGGCCGCAGTCTGCGTGGTGATCGGCATCTTCGCGGGCTCATGGTCGGCGGGAGGCGCCGCGCCGGCGGCCGCGCTCCCCCTCGCCAGCGCCGCGGCCCTCGCCGTCCTCTCCGCTCGCCGCTGCGGAGGTTTCGCGTTCCGCCTCGCGTTCGTCGCGTTCTGGCTCGCCGCCGGATTCCTCTCCGGGCAGAAAAGGATCGCCGAACCGGCTCGGAGGGCTCGGGCCACGGGAGCGCTCCTCCCCGCCGCACCCGGCCGCGCCGACGTGATCGAGGGGACGCTCGCCGATTTCTGGAGCGGCCGCGCGTCCTCGGCACGGGCGCGGATGGACGCGCGGCGGGTCCTCGTTGCCGGCGAGTGGCGGGACTTTCCCGCGGAGGTCACACTCTTCGTGGCCGGGCAGACGGAAGTCGCCGCCGTGGCCGGCCGCGGCGATCGGATCCGTGCCACGGGGCACCTCGAGCCCGAGGATCTTCCCGTCTCGGACCGGGAGCTGGCGCTGCCATGGCCGCGCTTCCGGCTGTCGGTCAAGAGCCCGATGATGATCCGACGCACGGGAGGCACCGCTCTTTCGCTCCTGGCGAGTCCCAATCGGTGGCTCTACTCACGAATGCCGGCGCCGGGGACGCGCGACGCAGGGTACGAGCGCGACGTGCGCGGGCCTCTGGCGGCGCTCCTTCTCGGGCGCACGGCCGAGCTCGACTCGGGAATGGTGGCCCACTACCGCCGCGGCGGGCTCTATCACCTCCTCGTCGTGTCGGGACTCCACGTGGTCCTGGCCGCCGGCCTCGTGCTCGGGCTTCTGCGACTCCTGCGAATCGAAGGCAAGTCCCGCGACGTGGCGCTGCTTCTCGCGACGGTCTTGTTCGTTCTCGTCGGAGGCGCAAATCCGCCGGCCGTGCGGGCGGGTCTGGTCGTCGGAATCCTCCTCGCGACGCGTTTCTTCGAACGGCCTATCGGCCACGCACAGGCGATCGGACTCTCGGCCCTGATGCTGTTCCTCGCGGCTCCGGCGCAGATCTTCTCCGTCGGCACGATCCTGACGTTCGCGGCCGTCTGCGGAATCGCGCTCTTCACCGTTCCGATCCGCGCGCGGCTTCCGGAACGGCCCGAATGGATCTTCGCCGGCATCGCCGCGGCCCTGGCGGCGGAGTGCGCGACCTCGCCGATCCTGCTGTGGCGATTCAACGTCGTGGCGGCGGGCGCCTGGCTGACGGCGCCGCTGACCGTTCCCCTCTCGGGAGCGCTCATCGCGGCGGGAGGTGTCCTTCTCCTCTTCTACGCGGCCGGCCTGCCGGCCGCTCCGCTCGAGGCGGTGTTCGCGTGGGGAAGCCGGGCGCTCGAGCTCCTGGCCGACCGCGCCGCAGGAGCCGCGTTCTTGCGTCCGACCCCGCCGCTGTGGGCCGTCGTGGCGGTGGGCGGGCTCTTAGGCTTAGCGGCCGTCGCACCGCGAGCGCTCCGGGCGCCGGCGGCGGCGGGGGCGGCCGGGCTGTTCCTCATCCTCGCGTTACGGCGAGGCTCCGACGGCCCCTCGCGCGGCTTCTCGATCGAGGCCCTCGACGTGGGACAGGGAGACGCGATACTGCTGCGCTGGAAGCGGCATGCGATGCTCGTGGATGGCGGAGGGACCTTCGATCCGATGGAGACCGACTTCGGCCGCGCGCACGTGCTCCCGAAGCTCCTCGACCGCGGCGTGACGCGTCTGGACGCCGTAGCGCTGACGCACCCGCATCCGGACCACGCCCTCGGTCTCTTCGCCGTGCTCGAGGAGCTGCCGGTCGGGCAACTCTGGCTCTCCGACGGAGACGACGAAGGGGGCCTGCGCGATCGCCTCGGCGCGGTCGCCGGGAGACGCCGCGTGCCGATCCGCGTCCTGGCGCCGCTGGACGTTCTCGAGCTCGCGGAGGGCGCGCGGCTCTCGGTGCTCCACTCGGGGGGCCGAAAGCGCAAGGCGGACGGCATCAACAATCAATCGCTGGTGGCGCTCTTCGAGCGCGACGGAAGATCGGCGCTCCTGACCGGAGACGCGGGCGCTCCGACGGAACGGGACCTGCGTTTCGAAGGCGCCCTCCCGACGGTCGACGTCCTGAAGATCGGGCATCATGGAAGCCGGACCGCGACGAGCCCCGACTTCGTACGGACGCTTGCTCCCCGCGTGGCGGTCCTCTCCTGCGGCCGCCGCAACCGCTTCGGGCATCCGGCGGGGGAGACGCTCGCGACGCTCTCGAGCGCGTGCGTTCCGGTGCTTCGCACCGACACGCGTTCGGACGTGCGCGTGGACCTCGTTCCGGAGGGAACGCGGCTTTACTGGAGAGGCACGGAGCGCCCGTGACGGATTCCGCGCGCCCGCCGCTCGTCGTGGTCCTCGGTCCGACGGCGTCGGGAAAGAGCGAGGTCGCGCACGCGCTGGCCCTGGCCCGAGGCGGAGAGATCGTCTCGGCCGACGCGTACGCGGTCTACCGCGGCCTCGACGTGGGGACCGCAAAGCCCGATGCCCGCCGCCGCGCCGAGGTCCGGTACCACATGCTCGACGTGGCGGAGCCCGAGGAGGCTTTCTCGGCGGGGCGCTACGCTCGCGAGGCGCGGCGCGCCGTCGAGGATTGCGCGGGCCGGGGGCGCCTGCCGATCGTCTGCGGCGGCAGCGGGTTCTACGTCTCGGCCCTCCTCGGGGCATTGCCTCCGGGCGAGGAGCCGGACAGGCACGCGCGGGAGGCGCTCGCAAGCTGGGCCAGCCTGCGCGGACCCGCGCAGGCGCATCGCTTCCTGGCCGTCAACGATCCCATGTCGGCGGCCCGGATACCGGTTGCCAATCTCAAGTACACGCTGCGGGCGCTGGAGATTCTCCTCTCGACCGGCCAGCCCCCGTCGGCGAGGGTGCCCGAAGGCGACCTCTGGGCCCGGCGTTTTGCGGTCCTGAAAATCGGACTCCGGCTTTCCGCTTCGCAACTCCATGCTAGGATTGAAGATCGAGTCTGCCGCATGCTCGATGAAGGGTGGGATGCGGAAGTGCGGCGGCTTCTCGACCAAGGGCTTTCCTGGGACTCGAACTCCTTTCAGGCGATCGGTTATCGCGAGGTGGCCGAGTGGGTTCTCGGGCGTATCTCGCATGAGGAGGCACGGGAGAGGATCGCAGCGGCCACGCGGGGCCTCGCCAAGCGGCAGAAAACCTGGTTCGCGCGGGAATCCGACATGCACTGGGTTGCGCCGGAGGACGCCCTGAATACGGCGCTCGCGCTGATCGACGAGGCGAAGGGCAGGGAGACGCAATGAACAAAGCCCCCATCAACGTACAGGACTCGTTCTTCTACAACCTTCGGAAGGACAACGTGCCGGTGACGGTACGCCTGACCTCCGGAGAGGAGCGGATGGGCCGCCTGCGACGTTTCGACAAGTTCGCCCTCGTCCTCGAGGTCGAAGGCCGCGAGGAGATGATCTACAAGCACGCGATCGCGTCGATCCGGCCCGAGAGTCTGCCCACAGGTTGAGCCGGGAGCGTCTCGCGCACTTGGGCCTCCGGCTCCCGTCGGTTCCCATGTTCCGTGCGCTCACACTCCCGCGGGTCCTGCCGTGCATGGTCGTCGCCGCCGTGGCGGCCGGCTGCGCCAGCGCACCGCCCGCGTCGGTGCCGCGCGATCGGTTCCCGCTGGATCCGCGCGAGGGTCTGTCGGGTCCCTTCGACTCTTCCGTCGAAAAAGGATGGCAGGCCCTGCTCTCGCGCGACACGGCACGAGCCGAGAGGGAGTTCGGGCGCGCGCAGTCGGGGGCTTCGCGCCGCGCGGCGGCGATCGGACAGATCGAGGCGCTCGTGATGTCGGGCCGCTCGAGCGACGCCATTGCGCTCTGCACCGAGGCCCTTGCCGAACCGGCGCCGACGGCGGCCCTGCTGTCGGCCTGCGGCGAGGCGCGCGCGAGGACCGCGCAGCCGGCGGCCGCCGTCGGACTCTACGAGGAGGCGGCCGCGCTTGCGCCGAACCGGCCCGGCCTGGCGGAGCGCGCGAACGAGCTCCGCACCGCGGCGGCCGAGGATCTCTTAGACGGCGCGGCCCGGCACGCTTCGGCCGGCGAGCGCGAGCAGGCCAACGTCGCTCTGGAGCAGGCGCTCGCGTGGAGCCCGCGCTCGGGGCCGATCCTGGCCCGGGTCGCCGCCGTGGAATGCGAGATGGGTGAACGCGGGCTGGCACTCGATCATTACCGGGAGGCGCTCACGCTCGGCGACCTTCCGGCGGATGCCGAAGCCGAGGCGGCTGCTCTGGCACTGGAAGAAGGGGACGACGAGACGGCCGTGTCGCTGTACACCAGCCTGGCCGCCCGGGATCCGGCTTACGCGGACCGCGCCGCGCAGGCCCGACTGGCCTTCCGGATCGCCAACTGGCCCGAGCCCGAACAGGTCGCGGCGAGAACGAAGCGCCTGACCCGCTCGGGAGCCGCCAACCTGACCTGGTGGATGTTCCCGGAGGTCCGGGAAGCACGGGTTACGGGGGGACTCGTGGCGACGGACGTGCTCGAGAGGACCGACAGCCGGGCGGTCATGCGCGCGATCTCCCTGGGCCTGTTGGAGGTCGATCCCGACACGCACCGGGCGCGGCCCGACGCGGCCCTAACCCGCGCTGCGGCGGCCCGCTGGCTCCTTCGCCTGGCCGCCGTCCTCGGCCGGGGGGCCCTGAAATCGGGCTGCCCGGCCCCCTCGGGGGCCACCGCCCGCGCCGCGTCCGACACGATTGCCATGGCGGCCAAGTGTGGACTTTTGAAAGAATCGGGCGGCTCGGTCGTCAGCGGGGAAGAATTCACTCGGGGTTTGGATCGGCTCCGCTCGATGTTTCCGACGGGGGAGGGCCGCGAACAGTGATCGACGCCGCCGTGTTTCGCCGGGTTTCGCTTTTTTCCGAGCTCGAAGCGGGGGAGCTCGACGCGCTGTCGCGCGTCGCGACCGTCCGCCAGTACCCTGCCAGTGCGACGATCCTTCGGGAGGACGAGCCCGGGGACCAGTTCTTCGTGCTGATCCGCGGGGAGGTCAAGGTCTTCGTGGACTCGCCCGACGGGCGCGAAGTCGTGCTGACCCATCTCCAGACCGGCGAGTTCTTCGGGGAGATGGCCCTCTTCGAAGGCGAGACGAGGAGCGCCTCGGTGTCCGCCCTGAGCGACACGGAGCTCGTGGTCCTCGCGCGCCCCGACTTCCTGGCCGTCCTCTCTCGCGATTTCTCCCTGACGCGGAAGATCCTCGCGACGCTCTCCTCGCGACTGCGGAAGGCCAACGAGGTCATCGAGTCCCTCGCTCTCCAGGACGTGGGAGGCCGGCTCGCGCGCTACCTGCTGCGGCTGGCCGACGAATCCGGAAGGGCTCCGGTGGACGGATTCTTCGTGGTGAACCGGCCGACGCATCAGGAGATCGCCAACTCGATCGGCGCGACCCGCGAGACGGTGACTCGAATGCTCAAGCAGTTCGAGGACCGCAAGCTCATCCGGGTCAAGGGCCAGACTGTCTGGGTGCCGTCGGAGGTTCCCGCGGGCGCGCGGGAGAACGAGTGGAGAAGGCGTTGAAAGGTCCCTGGACTCTTCCCAACTTCATCACTCTCGTTCGACTCGCCGCGCTCCCGTTCTTCCTCGTCGCCATCGGCGACGGCCGGTTCGACATCGCGCTCGCGATCTTCGTGGCGGCGGGCCTCTCCGACGGCGTGGACGGATTCCTGGCCCGCCGGTTCGGAATGAAGTCCGCGCTCGGCGCCTATCTCGATCCGATCGCCGACAAGCTCCTCCTGATGTCGTCGTACCTGTTCCTCGCGATCCCCTCGTATCCCGCGCGCGTGAAAGTTCCCGTCTGGCTGGCCGTGCTGGTGCTGTCGCGGGACTTTCTGCTGCTGCTCGTCGCCCTTCTCCTGATCCTGACCACCGGCAAGAAGGCCTTTCCGCCGACCTGGTGCGGGAAGGTCACCACGGTGACCCTGATCGCGACCGTTCTCATCGTGCTGTGCGCCAACCTCTGGGACTGGCCCCGGCCGGCCGTGCTCGTGGCCTTCGGGGCCGCCGCCACGATGACCGTCCTCTCCGGCTTCGACTACGTCTTCCGCGTCGCGCGCGACCAGCCGCTGGCGACGGCATGATCCAACTCCGCCTGCTCTCCCGGGCGGGCTGTCGTCTCTGCGATGAGATGCGGGCCGAGGTGGACCGGCTCCTCGCCCCGGAAGAGCACGAGTGGGAAATCGTGGACGTGGACTCGGACGATGAGATCGCCCGGCGCTGGTCCGACGCGATCCCCGTCCTCTTCGTCAACGGGCGCCTGTTCGCCAAGACGCGGATCCCGAAGCTCGCTCCTCGCCTGAGGCTGCTGCGCGCGGCGGCGGGAGAACCGGCGACGCGGTGACCGCTCTTCTGCTCTGGGCGCTGCTCGCCGGTCCGCCGCCGGCCGATCCGGCAGCCGCCGCACCTGGAGTCGAGCTGGGAGATCTGACCTGGGTCGAAGCCGAGAGAGTGCTCACGCCAGAAGCCGTCGTGGTCATCCCGCTCGGCGCCGCCTCCAAGGAGCATGGCCCGCATCTGAAGCTCAAGAACGATCTCGTCCTGGCCAACTATCTGAAGGACCGCGTCCGGCGGCAGTCGAAGGTCGTCATCGCGCCGACCGTCCCGTACAGCTTCTACCCGGCGTTCGTCGAGTATCCCGGTTCGACGTCGCTCTCTCTCGAGACGTCGCGAGACACGATCGTGGAGATCTGCCGGGGCCTCTCTCGCTTCGGCCCGAAACGGTTTTACGTCCTCAACACCGGCGTCTCGACGGTGCGCGCGCTCTCTCCCGCCGCCGACGTTCTGGCCGCTGAAGGGATTCGAATGCGCTACACGGACGTGCTCAAAGCGACCGAGGCCGCCGAGAAGCAGGTGTGCAAGCAGGAAGGCGGCACGCACGCCGACGAGCTCGAGACGTCGATGATCCTGTACATGTCTCCGGACGACTGCGACATGAGCAAAGCCGTCAAGGACTACCACCCCGGAAAAGGCGGCTTGACGCGCGACGCGAAGAAAGACGGGATGACTTACTCCGCCTCCGGCGTCTTCGGCGACGCGACGCTGGCAACGAAGGAGAAAGGGAAGGTCGTCACGGAGGCGCTGGTCCAGGCGATCCTGGCGGACATCGAGGCGCTTCGCACAACCACGCTTCCCCGCTAGAGGGCGGCCGAGCAGGTCCCCTGCACTCGCCTTCGGCGTCCCGCCTCGCTTGATAGAGTGGGGACGACGGTCATCACCGCATGGCAATCGCAGCGGGCAAGCGCCTGGGGTCCTATCGCATCCTGGAGCGCATCGGCGTGGGCGGGATGGGCGAGATCTACCGGGCCCGGGACTCGAAGCTTCGGCGCGACGTGGCCGTCAAGGTCCTTCCCGAGCGCGTGGCCAAGGACCCCGAATACCTCGCCCGCTTCGAGCGGGAAGCGCTCGCGGTCGCGGCGCTGTCGCACCCCAACATTCTGTCGATCTTCGACTTCGGCACTCAAGGCGGGATGTCCTACGCCGTCACGGAGCTGCTGGAAGGCGAAACCCTGCGCTCGAAGCTCACTGCGGCGCCGATTCCGCAAGGTCGAGCTCTCAGCTACGCGCTTCAGATTGCCCGCGGAATCTCCGCTGCGCACAAGAGGGGGGTCGTCCATCGGGACCTGAAGCCCGACAACGTGTTCATCGTGGCGGACGGCCACGTGAAGATCCTGGACTTCGGCCTGGCGAAGCGGACGGGCCCGGCCCCGGACGGCGAGAGTTCGGCCGCGGCATGGGGTTCGGAGCTCACGGAACCCGGCACGGTCATGGGCACGGCGGGCTACATGTCGCCCGAGCAGGTGCGGGGCTATGTCGTCGACCATCGCTCGGATATCTTCGCGTTCGGGACGATTTTCTACGAGCTGCTGTCGGGGCGGAAGGCGTTCAAGAAGGAAACCCCGGCCGACACGATGGCCGCGATCCTGAACGAGGTGCCCGCTCCGCTTTCGGCGTCGGGGCGGAACATCCCGCAGACCCTCGACCGCATCGTCCAACGGTGTCTCGAGAAGGCTCCGCAACAGCGCTTCCAGTCGGTCGATGAAGTCGTGGCCGCACTGGAGGAGGCGTCCTTTCCTTCCGCGGAGAGCGCACCGCGATTCCCGGCGCCGGAAACCGGCGTGCCGGCGGCCTCCGGCTCCGCATTCCGGCAGACTCCGACGCCCTCATCACGTGTCGGCTCGGTGGGCGGAGAGCGCCGCCAGGTCACCATTCTCGTCTGCGGCTGCGAGCTCTTCGACTCCGAGGCTTATCTGGAGCTCGATGCCGAAGATCAGGCGCGCGTGCTTCGGGACTTCGAGCAGGCGTGCGACCGAACGGCGAGCCGGTTCGACGGAACCGTCGTGCAGTGCGACGAGCACGGGCTCTTGCTGTGCTTCGGATACCCCGTCGCCTTCGAGGACGGCGCACGGCGGGCGGCGCACACCGCTCTCGCGATCCTGGGCGAGATGACGTCGGTCGCAGAGCAGCTGCGGAGCGGGGACGGGTTGGACCTGAATCCGTGGGTTGGCCTACACACGGGTCCCGCGATCGCCACCGGCGCACCCGGCGGGATTTCGCTCGTTGGGGAGGCCCGAAACGTGGCGGTCCGACTCAAGGATCTCGCCGTCGCCGGTCAGATCATCTGCAGCGGCGCGACGCACCGCTTGATCCGGAATCGATTCGAGTGCTCGCCTCTCGGGGAGCACCCGATCCGGGGGCGGACGCAGCCCGTCGAGATCTTTCGGGTTCAGGGACTCCGCGAAGCTCGAAATCCGATCGAGGCAGCGGCGGACGCCGGGCTCTCGCCGCTGACCGGACGCGACGTCGAGATCGGCCTGCTCAAGGACCGGTGGGAACGGGCGCAGGGAGGAGCGGGCCAGGTCGTGCTCCTCCGAGGAGACCCCGGTCTGGGCAAGTCGCGCCTCGTGTACACGATGAAGCAAGCCATCCGGGACGGAGCGGCGGTCCCATCGTCGGAGCCGACCCTCTCGCTCGAGCCTCGGGCGCGAACCGACGCCCCGGTCGTCGAATGGCGCTGCTCGCCGCGCCTCCAGAACACGGGCCTCTATCCCGCGACCGACTTCTTCGAGCGGTTTCTGGGCCTCGGTCTGGAAGACACGCCGGCGGCGCGCTTCGAGAGGCTGGTTCGGCACCTGCGAGAATACGACCTGGCCCGGAACGAGGTCGTTCCTCTCTTCGCATCCCTTTTGTCGCTTCCGGCGGATGACCGCTTTCCTCCCCTGGGCCTTTCACCGGTCCGGCAAAGGGAGGAAACGTTTCGGGCCCTCGTGGATTGGCTGAACGCTCTGTCGGATCGCAGGCCCGTTCTTTTCGTCGTCGAAGATCTCCACTGGGCAGATGCATCCACGCTGGACTTTCTGGGTCAGTTCCTGGGGGAAGTGCCGCATCACCGGATCCTGGCGATGCTGACTTGCCGGCCGGAGTTTCAGCCGCCATGGCCGGCTCCCTCTCACCAGACGGGCCTGGCTTTGACGTCTTTGACGCAGAGCCAGGTCGCGGACTTGATGAATCGAAAGACCGGGGGCGCCGTGGCCGCGGCTGTCGTCGAGCAGGTGTACGCGCGAACCGGGGGAGTTCCGTTGTTCGTCGAGGAGTACACGCGGATGATGCAGGAGTCCGGGATGTTCGACACGGCGGGCGGGACGGGAACGCCCGTGCCGGCCTCCCTTCCTCGCGAAATCCCTTCCTCGCTTCAGGACCTGCTCATGGCCCGCCTGGATCGAATGGACGGCGACCGGGAAATCGCCCAACTTGCGGCAACACTCGGCCGTGAATTCAGCTACGAGCTGCTCGGCGCCGTCGCAACGGCGGACGAGGCGTCCCTCGAACAGGAGCTCGGCAAACTCGTGCAGGCCGAGATCCTGTATCCCAAGGGCCGGTTCCCCCGATGCCGCTACGTTTTCAAGCACGCGTTGCTGGAAGACGCGCTGTACAACTCGCTGGTCCGGGCGAAGAGACAGGAATTCCATCGCCGGATCGCCGAGGTCCTGGAAGCCGGGCTCGAGCGAACCATCGATCCCCCGCCGGAGCTGATCGCCCATCACTTCACGGAGGCGGGTATGGCCGAAAAGGCGATCCGGTACTGGCTGAAAGCCGGGTTGCGGTCCCGGGAAAAGTCGGCCGAGGTCGAGGCGATCAGTCACCTGGAGCGTGGGCGGAACCTTCTCTCGGAATTGCCCGAATCGGCGGAGCGCGACGCCGGAGAGTCCGAGCTGCTGGGCCCCCTGGGTACCGCGTACATCGCCGCGCGCGGTTACGCCGCACCCGAGGTCGGCCCCGTCTTTCGCCGGGCACGCGAGCTCTGCGAACGCGCCGGGTCGCGGTCGGAGCTGTTCGCGCTCATGCTGGGGATCTGGGAGTGGCACACCGTGCGCGGCGATCTGCGGCTGTGCGTGGACCTGGCCGAAGAAGGGATGGAATTCGCCCGCCGGCTCGAAGACCCGGGCATGCGGATGGAGGCCCTGTTCATGGCCGCGGAAACGATGCTCTATCGGGCAGACTTCGCCGGAGCCCGAGAGGGGTTTGCGACGGCTGTGACCCAGTACGACGACCGCGAGCGCACGCGGTACTGGGCCGCCCGCACGAGCCACAACGCCGGCGTCACCTGCCGCTCGAACCTGGCGGTGGCCTTGTGGCACCTGGGCTTTCCCGACCTTTCTCGAAAGGTGAACCTGGAAATGCGCCTGCTGGCCCGCGAGATCGGTCACCCGTACAGCCTCGCGTATGCGCTGCACCACACGTGCTGGTTGCATCAGTTCTACCGATTCGGGTCCGAGGTCCTGGCGGCCGCCGAGGAACAGATCGATATCGCATCGGAACAAGGTTTCGCTCTGTGGCACGCGACCGGCACGTTCTTCAAGGGCGTCGGCATCCTTCTCGAAGACGGGCCGGCGGAAGCGCTGGCCCTCCTTCAGGAAGGCCATGGCGCCTTCCGCGCCGGCGGAGCGCGGTTGACGCTTCCGTTTCAGCTGAGCTGTCTGGGGGAGGCGTTCACGAGGGCAGGTCGATTCGAGGACGCACAAAAAGCTCTCGACGAGGGCCTCACCGTCGGCGAAGACACCGACGAGCGCTGCCAGGAACC
Organism: uncultured Acidobacteriota bacterium; assembly: GCA_963733815.1. GTDB lineage: Bacteria > Acidobacteriota > Thermoanaerobaculia > UBA5066 > Gp7-AA6 > DAHUXD01. The sequence goes on from CAVTEG010000009.1 coordinate 1,272,849, forward strand.
CGAATTGCATCGTCTGAGGGGTGAGCTGCTGCTTGCACGAGGCGCCGATGATGGGCGCGCGGCCGAGGGCTGCTTCCGCCGGGCGATCGAGACGGCGCAGCGTCAGAATAGCCGGGCCTGGGAGCTGCGGGCCGCGACCAGCCTCGCTCGCCTCTGGAGGTCGCAAGAACGTCGGGCCGAAGCTCGTACGACGCTCGAAGGGGTTTACGGAAGTTACACGGAAGGGTTCACCACGCCCGACTTGATGGACGCCTCGGCGTTACTCGAAACACTCGGCTAGACGCCGCCGACCGATGGCAGCGCTCCTCGTCGACACGTTCGCACGGGCCTGACCGTGCGGGTCTGGCGGCTCGCCGCTGCCGTTCTGAGCGCCGCGATCGCGGTGCGCTGTATCACGGCCGTCGGGGGATCGGGACCCGGGAAGCCTCCGGTTCCGCTGGTGGGGCTTCGACTGCCGGCGCCGGCGGCCGGCGGGGGAGTGACGAACACGCCGCCGGAGGGCACGCGGACCGCGACCCGGACGCCCTCGCAGACGCGGACCTGGATCGAAACGCCGACCCGGACCCTGACGCCGACGACGACTCCATCCCCGGTCCCGACGGAGGCGCCGGCGACGTTCGCCATCAAGAATTCGGGAATGTACGGCCGCGGCCTTTGTTTTCCCTCCGGACACTCATGATTCACCTCCTGATGCTCGCGGGCTCGCTCGCCCTCCCGGCGCCGTCGCTTTCGGCGCTCGAGGCGCAGGTGCCCAGCGCGTCGCATGCCGCGCTCGAAGCCGGGTTCGCGGCTTTGTGGCATGCAATCGAGGCCGGTACGGTCTCGCGCGCCGACGTGCTCACGGTCATCGACTACTCGCGGCCGTCCACGGAGCCGCGCCTCTTCGTGGTCGACGTCGCGTCGGGCCGTGTCCTGTTCCGCGAGCGCGTCGCGCACGGGCGGGGGAGCGGCGAGAACGCGACGGAACGCTTTTCGAACCTGCCGCAAAGCCACATGACGAGCCTCGGCGTCTTCCGCGCCGGGGACGCGTACAACGGGGCCCATGGCCTGTCGCTTCACCTCGAGGGTCTGGAGCCGGGATTCAACGACCGCGCCCGGGAGCGCGCCATCGTGATGCACGGCGCCGATTACGTCAGCACTGGCGTGATCGCGTCGCAGGGACGGCTCGGCCGCAGCTGGGGCTGTCCGGCGGTGCGTCCCGAGATCGCGAGAGCGCTCATCGACGCGATTCGGGACGGTTCACTGGTCGTGGCCTACTACCCGGACGCGAACTGGTTGCGGCGGTCGGCGTTTCTCGACGCCGGTACCGCCCGAGCTACGGCGCCCCGCTCGGCGAGTCCGAGTTCAGCCCCCGCCGGTGATAATCTCGAGGACCGTGCGGGCATAGTTCAGCGGTAGAACGCCAGCTTCCCAAGCTGGATGTCGCCGGTTCGATCCCGGTTGCCCGCTCCAACGACCTCGCCCGCGGCCCGACTCGGCTTCCGCGATGTCGGCGACGGTGCTGTAAACCCTGGAAGAAAGCGGCCGGCTGTTCTCGCCGGCGTGAACGGTTTCCGGGCGCGTTGTAGTCTCACCGCTCCTATGCCTCTCCACGTCGGCACTCGACTCGGTCCGTACGAGATCCTCGGGCCGATCGGCGCGGGCGGGATGGGGGAGGTGTACAAGGCTCGGGATACCCGGTTGGGGCGCGAGGTGGCTGTCAAGGTTCTGCCGCCCGGGCTCTCCCTCGACGCCGACCGCTTGAGGCGCTTCGAGACGGAAGCGCGGGCGGCGTCGTCACTCAACCATCCCAACATCGTCACGATCCACGACATCGGCGACTCGGGCGGGACCTCGTTCATCGCGATGGAGATGGTGGAGGGGCAGACACTTCGGGAGTTGCTCGCCGACGGGGCGCTCCCGACGAAGAGGTTGCTGGCGGTCGCGGCGCAGGTCGCCGACGGGCTGGCGAAGGCGCATGGAGCGGGGATCGTTCACCGGGACCTGAAACCGGAGAACGTCATGGTGACGCGGGACGGCCTGGTGAAGATCCTGGACTTCGGGTTGGCAAAGCTGACGCAGCGGGACGACCCGGACGGAAGGACGCAGGCTCCGACAGTCTCGGGAGCGACCGCCGCGGGGCTCGTGATGGGGACCGCGGGTTACATGTCGCCGGAGCAGGCGATGGGAAAGCCGCTCGATTTTCGGTCCGACCACTTCTCCTTTGGATCGATCGTCTACGAGATGGCGACGGGCAAACGCGCCTTCGAGCGGAGCAGCATGCCCGAGACGCTGACGGCGATCATTCGCGACGAGCCGGAGCCGATCGGGAACTTGAGCCCGCTTTCGCCCGCGCCGCTGCGCTGGATCGTGGAGCGGTGTTTCGCGAAGGATCCCGAGGGCCGCTATGCCGCGACCCGCGACCTGGCGCACGATCTCGCAACGCTCAAAGACCGTCTTCCGGAGACGAGCGGCGGCGCGCTTCCCGCCAGGAGCCCTTCTTCCAGCCCGCGATGGCTGGTTGGGCTTGCCGCGGCGGGTTTCGTGGCCGCAGCGACACTTGCGGCGCTCTATGCCTCGCGGCGCTCGCCGAGCCCGTCTGCGGCGCCGATCCGTTTCGAGATCCGGGCCCCCGACGGAGCTCGCTTCGCGTGGGTCCCGATGCAGAACCTGTTCGCCCTCTCGCCGGATGGACAGCGGATCGCGTTCGCCGCGCGTGCCTCCGATGGCAAAGTCTCTCTCTGGGTGCGATTGCTCTCAGAGCGATCGGGTGCGGCGCTTCCAGGCACGGAAGGCGCTGCGGCGCCGTTTTGGTCGCCGGACGGCCGTTCCCTCGCTTTCTTCGCGGACGGGAAGCTCAAGAGGACCGCCGCGGCGGGGGGGCCGGTGCTGACGATTTGCGAAGTCAATGTGGCGTTTCCTTCGGGTTCCTGGGGCATCAAACACTCGATTCTCTTCGCCGGCCTCACTCAGCCCGTCATGAACCTGGTGGCGGAAAGCGGCGGCGTCCCCCGCGTCGTGCTGAAGGCGGATCCGTCGCGCCACGAAGTGAGCGTCTGTTGGCCGAGCTTCCTTCCGGATGGACGCCACTTTCTCTACGTCGGGCGCAGCGACTCCGAGAAAGAAACCTATGTCCGCGTGGCGAGCCTCGACGACAGCCGGACGGCGTCGCTCCTGACAAACTGTTCGCGCGCGCAGTACGTGGCCGGAGATCCGAATGGACCCGCGACCGGCCGATCCGGCCAGCTCCTCTACGCCCGCGGCGGCAATCTCCTCGTCCAGCCCTTCGACGCCGCTCGGCTCCGTCTGGTCGGGGACGCCGTTCCTTCCGGCGAGGAGGTCTTCCAGCACGCGCTCATCGGTGCGGGTCCCTTCTCGGCTTCGGACAACGGTGTGCTCGCCTCTCGCGGAAAGGCGGGTCCGACGCGTCTGGCCTGGTTCGATCGAACCGGCCGCGAGGCCGGTTCCCTCGCAACGCCCGCCGGGTTCCGATCGGTGCGCCTCTCTCCCGATTCACGAAGGGTCCTCGTCGGCGAGACCGATCCTCGCACGGGCATGGGGGCTCTGTGGACCGGTGATTTGTCGCGCGGCGTGCTCACGCGCCTCGATCTCGGCTCCGACGATCTTCTCTCTGGTATCTGGTCTCCCGACGGCACGCGGATCGTCTTCAGCGCAGCGTCGATGCGTCACGCTCCCTCACTCTTTGCGCTCTCGTTGCGAGGGTCGGACGCTCCGGAACCAGTTCTCCCACCGGGAGGAATCCAGCGGGCGGACGACTGGTCGCCCGACGGACGTTCCATCCTCTACTTCGCCGCTCAGACCGATTCGGGCAGCGGTCTTTGGGTCACCACGGAGGGCGAGGCAAAGCCGCGCCGGCTGGTGTCAGTCTCGGAGCCGAACGATGTCCAGGCTCAGTTCGCACCGGACGGCCGCTGGATTGCTTATTGCGCGCCCGAGGCCGGCCGATCCGAGGTGTACGTCACTTCCTTCCCGGAGCCGGGAGAGCGAGTGCGCGTGTCGGTGTCGGGCGGATCCACTCCGCGTTGGAAGAGGGACGGGCGCGAGCTCTACTTCGTTTCCGCTGGCAACGAGATGGTCGCGACGGACATCGAGCTTGGCTCGAGCGTGAGGGTGGGCGCGTCACGGCCGCTCTTTCGCATGAATCCCGCAGGCTGGCAGGACTACGACGTCACGGGCGACGGGCAGCGGTTCCTGGTCGTCGCGAACATGCCGGCCCCGGACGCGGACGCGATCAGTGTCACCGTCAACTGGTCTTCGCTGCTCCGGCGCTGAAGCTGCAGGCGGGATCCCGGTTGCCCGCTCCAACTGCCGTGCTCGAGGTCCCCGGGCGAATGCCCGTCACGGAGCCGTGCTGCTCGAGGCCCGAAGCGTCTCGATGGAGTGAAGCACGCCCGCTCGCATCACGAAGCGGATCTTGCGCAGGTTCGCGATGTCCTTCGTCGGGTCTGCAGACAGCACGACGAGGTCCGCCGACTTTCCCTTCTCGATCGTACCGGTGACGACTTCCAAACCCATCGCGAGGCTTCCGCCGCGCGTCGAGGCCGTCAGAACCTGCATCGGTGTCAGGCCGGACGCCTGCATGGCTTCCATCTCGGCGTAAACCGAGGGGCCGTGCAGCGTCAGCGGATTGCCGGCGTCGGTTCCCATCGCTATCGGAATTCCCGCGTCCGCGACGCGCTTGAGGTTGGCCGAGGTGAGAGCCAGGGACTCGGCGACGCCCTTTTCCGCGCGCGCCAGCCTCTCGGGGGTCGGAGGCTCTAGCGTCGCCGACGCCGCGACTTTGGCCAGAGTCTCGGCGTCCACGCATCCGTTGGGATCGTCCACGCGAGGTGCGCTCCTCGAGGCGGCGGCTCGCTGTGCGCGGAGGTAGCCGTCGGAAACCGTCAGCGTGGGACAGTAGATCGCTCCGTTCTTCTTCGCGAGCGCCAGGAACTCTTCGTCGACGTCGTCGTCGCCGACGCTGTGAACGAGGAGCTTCGCTCCCGCCTTCAGGGCGGCCTTGGCCTCGGCGAGGCCTGTCGCGTGGACGATCAGGGGGAGGCCGCTGTGGCGCGCTTCGGCGCCGGCGGCCAGCACGAGAGGCGCGGAGGCCTCGACGGTGTGCTCCTGGTCGACGATGTACCAGATCTTGACCGCCGCGGCGCCGCGGGCAGCCAGGTACTTCACGTCCTCGCGTGCCGTGGCTTCGTCCTTGAGGTAGAGAAACTGCCGTTCGGCGGGCAGGTTCAACCAGAAGTCGATGGTCGACAGGAGCGGCCCGGCCGCGACGACACGCGGCGCGCCCGGATCGTCCTTCTCGCGCCGCGCCATGTCGATCGTCCAGGGGTAGCCGCCGACGTCGAAGACCGACGTGACTCCGGAGCAGAGGTCCGCGCGGAAGAACCGCTCCGGGTGCGCGGCAAGATCCGCTTCGACTTTGTCGTAGGGAAAGCGGTCTCGCACGTCGCTGAAGTCGGGGCGACCGTCGGCCCAGCCGGTCTGGGAGAAGTGAACGTGAGCATCGATGATCCCCGGGGACGATCCAGAGGCCCGAGACGTCGGTCACGGCCGCGCCGGACGGAACCTTGCAGGCAGCGCCCGCGCATTCGATGCGGTGTCCGCGGACGACCACGACGGCGCGCGGCACCGGATTCCCTCCGCGGCCGTCGACCAGGGTGGCGCCCACGAGGGCCCGCGCAGGGCCCACCGCCTGCGCGAGCAGAAAGGCGGCACACAGCATCTCCGGCGGACTCTAACGCACCGGGCCTCCGGGCGCGGCGCGCGCATCCGCTGTCACGTGATACAGAAGCGCCACGACATGACGATCCCGCAAGCGCAAGCCCCAGCCGCGCCCTCGAAATCCGGACTGGCTCGTGAGATGGGGCTGCTCGGCCTGGTTGCCACCGGTGTCTGCTCGATGATCGGCGCGGGCATCAACGTCATCCCGTTCATGATCCAGCGCCACGTACCCGGCATCGGTCCGAACGTGCTGCCCGCATTCATCTTCGCGGCGCTGCCGGCCGTGTTGGCGGGCCTGGCGTACGCGGTGCTGGCTTCGGCCATGCCGCGCGCCGGCGGCAGCTACGTGTACGCGAGCCGCGCGCTCGATCCCTACCTCGGATTCGTCGCCTCGTTCTCGCAGTGGTTCTCGCTGTGCGTGGCGATCGGTGTGGTCTCCTACCTCATCGTTCCGTTCCTGCGCGACATCGCGCTGGCCGCGGGATCGGCGGCGGTGGCGGCAACGCTCGAGACCGGACCGATCCGGCTGACGATTTCGCTCGCGTTCCTCTGGGCCGCGGTGTTCGTGAACCTTCGCGGCGTGAAAGTCTACGAACGCCTGATCGTTCCGCTGATGTTCCTGACGTTCATCCTCGGCGGCGTGGTGATCGTCGCCGGGTTCTCCTTCGACCATGAGGCGTTTTCCGCTGCGCTGCAGGCTCGCGGCGGTCGTGCAGTGGCCGCCGCCGACCCACCGCCGCTGCCGTTGTCGGTATTGCTGCCGGCGTCGGCGCTGCTGTTTGCCTCGTTCATCGGCTTCGATTCGATCGCGCAGGCAGGAGGCGAGGCCAAACATCCGGGACGAAATCTGCCGCTCGCGATCGGCATCGCCGTCGTGTCGGTCGGCATCTTCTACATGCTCTTCACCGGCGCGGTGTATCACGCCGTGCCGTGGCAGTTCATTGCCGCCGAAGCGAAGCATCGCGACCTGACGGCCCCCGGTCTTCTCGGGTATCTGCTGCCGCCGGCGTGGACGGTGGTGATCGTCTCCGGCGCGGCCGTCGCGTTGATCAAGGATCTGCCGGCGATGCTGCTCGCGGTCTCGCGCCTGATGTTTGCGTGGGCCGAGGATGGGATCTTCCCGCGCGCGATCGCGGCGGTGCATCCGCGCTTCCGCTCGCCGCACGTGGCGATCCTCGCGAGCGCCTGCATGGCCACGCTCGGCATCATCGGCTGCCACGTGGTCGGCGATTTCTTTCTTGGCATCGATATCCTCGTGACCTCGATGCTCGTCAACTTTCTGCTGATGGCGATGTCGGTGGTGACGCTGCCCCGACGCAACGCCGCGCTCGCGCGTGAAGTCACCGTGCTCCGCTCGCGCGCGGCGCAAGTTCCGGTCGCCATGGTCGCCATCGTCGTGCTGGCGGCGTTTCTCGGAGTGCACACGTGGAGGGATCTGACCGCGCCCGCAGCCGCGTGGTACGTCCGCTCGACGCCGCTGTGGCTCCTGGTGATGGCCGCCGGGTCGATCATCTATCGTCGCGAATCGCAGAAGCTGCGCCGCCAGGGCGTGGACCTCGACGCGCGTTTCGCGACGCTCCCTCCCGGATAGAACACATGACGCTCACTGTGGACCGGATGGCGCTGGCCCCCGATCTCTCCATCTCGCGCGTGCTCACCGGCCTGTGGCAGATCGCCGACATGGAGCGCGACGGCCGCGCGGCTCGATCCGGAGGCCACGTCGCGAGCGCTTCGCGCCTACGTCGAGGCGGGCTTCACCTCCTTCGACATGGCCGATCACTACGGGTCGGCCGAGATCGTGGCGGGCCATCTCCGCGACGAATCGGGCGTTGCGCGTCCGGTGCAGCTGTTCACGAAGTGGGTACCGAAGCCGGGACCCCTGACGCTCGGCGACGCGCGTGCGGCGGTCGAGCGATCGCTGCAGCGGCTTCGCACGGGCCGGATCGATCTGCTGCAGTTCCATGCCTGGAGCTATGCGGATCCGAGCTGGATCGACGGCCTGCTGAATTTGCAAGCGCTCAAGTCCGAGGGACTGATCGCGCACATCGGCCTGACGAACGTGGACGCGGCGCATCTCAACATGGTGCTCGCTACCGGCCTCGAGGTGATTTCCAATCAGGTCTGCTTCTCGCTGCTCGATCGGCGCGCGGCCGGTCCGCTGTCGGACGTCTGCCGCGCCCACGGCGTAAAGCTCCTTGCATACGGAACGCTGGCCGGCGGCTGGTTGTCGAATCGATGGCTCGGTCAGCCCGAGCCCGACTGGGAACGCAGCGGCACCTGGTCGCAGAGGAAGTACGGCCGCTTCCTGCACGTCGCCGGAGGGTGGGAAGCCCTGCAGCGGGTGCTGCGCGCCGCGGATGCGGTGGCACGTCGACACGACGTGTCGATCGCCAACGTGGCTTCTCGCTACGTCCTCGACGCAGCCGGCCGTGGCAGGGATCATCATCGGGGCCCGGCCCGGCGAGCGAGAGCACATTGCCGACAACCTTCGCGTCTTTTCCTTCTCGTTGACTGGCGAGGATCGCGAGGAGCTGGAGGCGGCGCTCGCGACTCTCAACCCGATCCCCGGCGACTGCGGCGACGAGTACCGCAAGCCGCCGTTTCTGACAGCGTCCGGCGATCTGAGTCATCACGTGGAGTCGTTCCCGGCGCCGTACGCCGTGCAGCACCGCGCCGACGGCCGCGTGCTCTGCTTGAGCGGCACGCCGTGGGAAGGCATCGCCGGGTTTTCTCGGGCGACGCGGCGCGGCTCGCGTGTGCACGTATCGGGGACGACGGCGACGCACGGCGATCGCGCGATTGGCGGTACGGATGCCGCCGCGCAAACTCACTTCGCGATCGACAAGATCGAAGGCGCGCTGCAGTCGCTCGGGGGCGAAGCTCGAAGACGTGGTTCGCACGCGCGTATTCGTGGCGCGCCTCGACGACTGGCCGGCCGTGGCCCGCGCCCACGGCGAGCGCTTCGGCCACATCCAGCCCGCCAACACGCTCGTCGCCGCGTCTCTCGTGGGCGACGAGTACCTCGTCGAAGTGGAAGCCGACGCGGAAGTGTCGAGCGCCGTGAGGCTCAAATGCGGCTGGCCCACGCATGGGGACGGCTCGGATGTACTCGGCGATCGTCCTCGGACGCTTCGGAAAATGCCGGGGGATGACTGGCCCAAGGGTGCCCAGTCATCCCCGGTTCCGAATCCAATCCGTTCAAGCTGGACGTCGCCGCTTCGATCCCCCGATTGCCCGCTCCCGGATCAACGGCCGCGGCCGGACCTGACAGTCACCACATAGGTGATGTCCTGGCCGAAACTCGGGGCGCCAAAATGCAGAGTGTGCGTACCCGGGGTCAGGGGCGTGAGCAGAAGCCAGTAACCGATCGAAACCCCGTCCTGAACGCTGCCGGTGATGCACGGATCAAGAAAGGTTGAGAGCGCAGGGTCTGCCGTGAATTGAAACAGGGAGGAAGTGGCCCGGTAGACGAAGAGGCTCTTGAGGGGCACTCCGTCGATCTCGGCGAATAGAGTCGTTGGATCCGGCACGAAGAAGTCGAGGACTTCATTTCCGGTCCTCTGGAGAAAGTGCTCCAACGTCTCGCCGGGAGGAGGCTCGAATCCGAACTCGGAGGGGCACGGATAGTCGTTGACGAAGTTGACCAGCGGGAGGAATAGAGATGTCCCCGCGGGAACCTCGCCCGTGCGCGGTTCGGTCAGTCCATTGTTCGCCCCGGCGAGAAACCACACGTGACCCGACTGATGCGCACTGATGTCCACCAGGCCGCCCGTGTTCAGGAACGGGACATCGGCGGCAGGGAACGAGAATGCCCACTGCCACCACTCCGCGCTCAGCTCAGCGTACTTGTGCCCGTTGTTGGGAATGACTCCCGGATTGGGGTTCGGGCCCAGGGCGAGACCGGCTCCAGCGAATACCAGGAGTCCGATGAGTATCAGGGGAAAGTAATGTCTCTTCATCATCGTTTTCCTTCACTGACGACTTGCGATTGTTCAGGCGCGCATCCACTGTGGGATGAGCTCGCGCCGCTTTCCATGTGGCGTCCGACCTCACTGTGCTTTCAGATCGCACGTGAAGGCGAAGCCGGACGTGGTGGGCAGACCCTTGATCCCCCGGCCCTTGTCGGTGATCACGAAATAGGTCGGTAGCTGGCCGGCGGGCTGCCCCCCGATCGTCAGGTCGTAGGTAATGAACCCGGTTCCGTTCGAGTTCACGGTGTACGTCCCGGTCAGCTCCAGCGGCGGGAAGATGATGCCGTTGAAGCTAGCCATGGAAGTCCCCGAGCACGTCGCAATGCCGTCGCAGGTCACCTGCCCGACCAGCGCGGCCGGCCCCACCGGCAACACGTCGCTCGCGACCACCACGCCGCTGCAGCTGAATCCATAGGAGTCCTTGATGTCGCGCGCCCTGAAGTGAGGCTGGCCGGCTTTCCCCTCACTCTCCTGCGCCCGAGCCGCTGCCATCGAGCCGACGGTGACTGCCAGAAGGACTACTCCGAACCGAAGCCCGCTTCGAACATTGACGTTCATAACGCCTCCTGATCGAGAACGCGCAGCGAGGTCGGAAAAGCAATCATCGAACTCGGCAGGAATCACGTGACCTTTGAGAAGATCCTCTCGGGCACGACGACGATGCTCGGAATCCTGAACGAGAAGGGGATCCGCAACCGCAGCAGCGTCTGGGGCGCGCCCCAAGGCCACGACTGGCCGTGCTGGAAGACCCAGATTCGCGCCTACGTGCGGTAGAGAAAAATGCGGCCGCCGGAGAACGGAGCATCCGGCGGACCGCGAGTGCCTAAGCGAAGACTGGGTTAACGCTTCGGCCCGGGAGTCGGCTGCCGACAGGGCTGCTGAATTTTGAAGCAGGGGCTCGGCTTGGGGGGCACGGGGCTGCTCCCAATCTGTGCCGACGTCACCGCTCGAGCCGCCGCTGCAGATCCAACCGTCACCGCCAGCAGAATCACGCCCAATAGAAGCCCGCTTCGAACATTGACATTCATAACGCCTCCTGATCGAGGACGCGCAGTAAGGTCGGAAAAGCAATCATCGGCCTCGGAATCGGATAACCTTGCAGAAACACTCGGAACCGGGAGGGAACCAAGCCCGTTGACCCACCTCGCCGAAAGGGATATCGAAGCCCTTCTTTCCGATTCCCGCCCGGAAGTGCGAGAGTCGCTTTCGGAGCTTGTTCCCTCGATGTACGAGGAGCTGCGCGGGCTCGCTCGCCGCGTCCTGGCCCGCGAGCGCCGCAACCACACTCTGCAGCCGACCGCGCTGGTTCACGAGGCGTACATGCGTCTTGCCGCTCAGCGCGGGGATGGGTTCGTCTCCCGGGCGCACTTTCTGGGGCTCGCCGCACGAATGATGCGCCGCATTCTCGTCGACCACGCCCGGCGTCGAAACGCAGACCGGCGCGGCGGCGGAAGCATCGCGGTGACTCTCGACGAGGATCTCCTGGTCGCTGGGCCCGAGGCGGGCGTGGACATTCTCCAGCTCCATGAAGCTCTGACGGAACTTTCGCGGCTCGATCCGCGACAGGGGAGGGTCGTGGAGCTCAGGTTCTTCGGCGGATTGACGGTCGAAGAGACGGCCGGAATCCTGGAGATCTCCGAACCAACCGTCAACCGGGACTGGCAGACGGCCAGGATCTTTCTGCGTCACGCACTCCGCTCCGAGGGTCCGCCTTAGAGCCTCATGAACGCTCAGGAATGGCAGCGCATGAAAGGCGTCCTGACGGGGGCGCTGGCCATTCCCGCATCCGACCGCGCCGCGTTTCTGGCAGAGGCCTGTCCGGATGAGGAGATGCGGCGGCGAGCGGAGTCGCTGCTGCTCGACGTGGACTCGGCGGGTGCCTTTCTGGAGGCTCCGGCGCTGGAAGCAGCGGCCGCGATTCTCGAGGAATCGAGAAAACACGCGCCGGCTCTGACACCGGGCCGGCGGCTCGGGCGCTACGAGATTCTGTCGCCGCTCGGGGCGGGCGGAATGGGCGAGGTGTATCGCGCGCGGGACTCGAAGCTCAAGCGGGACGTCGCGGTGAAAGTGCTGCCCGGGTACGTGTCGGGAGATCCGGAGTTTCTTGCGCGCTTCGAGCGCGAGGCGAGTGCGGTCGCGGCGCTGTCGCATCCCAACATCCTCTCGATCTTCGACTTCGGGAACGAGGATGGCGTCGCCTTCGCCGTGATGGAGCTTCTGGAGGGAAACACGCTGCGCGAGATGTTGGCAGCGGGTCCGATCTCCCAGAGGAAAGCCGCGGATTACGCGCAGCAGGTCGCCAAGGGTCTCTGGGCTGCCCATGAGAGGGGTGTCGTCCACCGGGACCTGAAGCCCGAGAATCTCTTTGTCACCAAGGAAGGCCAGGTCAAGATCCTCGATTTCGGCCTGGCGAAGAACGTCGGGAGAGCCGCTCCGGGAAAACAGACCAGCGCCCCGACGGTCTCCGGCCACACACAACCGGGCACCGTGATGGGCACGGTGGGATACATGTCGCCCGAGCAGGTGCGAGGGCTGTCCGCCGATCATCGCTCCGACATCTTCTGCCTCGGGGCGGTGCTGTACGAGATGCTGTCGGGCCGACGGGCGTTCTCCGGGGCCACGGCCGCCGACACGATGTCCGCCATCCTGAACGCGGAGCCGCCGGAGCTCTCGGGATCCGGACGCAAGGTCCCTCCGGGCCTCGACCGCATCGCGCGCCACTGTCTCGAGAAGAATGCCGAGGAGAGGTTCCAGTCGGCGCGGGATCTCGCCTTCGCGCTCGAGTCGGTGTCCCAGACCTCCGGCGAACAGGGGATAGCCGCCGCGCCTCGCGGGAAGCGGCGCTCCGCGGTGCTCGCCGCCGCGGCCGCACTCGCCCTCCTTGGCGCTGGAGCGCTCGGTGGCTGGCTTCTCTTGCGGCGAGCTCCGACGACGCCGGAGGTCTCGTTTCACCGCCTGACGTTCCGGCGCGGCAACCTGCTGTCGGCGCGATTCGCGCCGGATGGAGAGACCATCGCCTATGCGGCGGCCTGGGAGGGAGCGCCAGCGGAGATCTTCACAGTCCGCACCGACGGCACGGAGTCCCGTCCGCTCGGGCTTACCAGGGCTGACGTCGGCTCGATCTCTTCGAAGGGAGAGCTCGCTATCCTGCTCAAGAACGGCGAGCTCTTGACACCCGGCTTTATGGGGACACTGGCCCGCGTCCCGTTGAACGGCGGGACGCCGCGCGAAGTTCTGGAGGACGTGTTGTTTGCGAGCTGGGCGCCCAACGGCGAGGACCTAGCGGTCGTTCACAGCTCGGCGAGCGGACGGCACCAGCTGGAATACCCGCTCGGCAACGCGCTCGCCCAAGCGCCAGAGCTCGGGTGGGTGAAGGTGTCACCGGGGGGAGACCTGGTTGCCGTTGCGGACGCCAGCGGTCTTGCCGAGAACAGCATCCGCGTCATCGACTCGAAGGGAGGCAAACGCACGCCGGTGAGTGGGCTCACCGAGATTATGGGACTGGCGTGGTCGCCGCGCGGTGACGAGATTTTCTATTGTGGAGGACCGACCCCGCGGCAGCAGGCGCTCCGCGCGGTCTCGCTGGACGGCCACGGCCGGGTCCTCTTGCCCGGCAACTATCTCGTCCACGATGTTTCGTCGAAGGGTCGAATCCTGCTCGAGAAGTCAGACATTCGCACCGGCCTTCTGTGTCTGCCGCGCGGCGAGAGCCGCGAGCGCGAAGTGTCCTGGCTCGACGGGTCGGTCGTCACAGACATTTCCCCTGATGGTCAGCTAGTGCTCTTCACCGAGTTCGGCGTGGGGCAGGGGCCGAAGATCGGCGCTTTCCTGCGCCGCTCGGACGGCGCGCCGGCCGTTCGCCTCGGAGACGGATTGCCGCTGTCGCTCTCCGAGGACGGTAGGTCGGTCCTAACGCTCCAGCGCGATCCGGTACGGCTCGTTCTGCTGCCGACAGGGGCCGGGGCTCCGAAGCCGATACCCATCGCCGGAGTCGAGCTACACGGTGGAGTGCACCTCCCCGGTGCGAAGGGCTTCCTCGTGTGGGCATGGCCGAAGGGTCGGCCGATCGAGCACTTCACCGTGCCTCCCGAAGGAGGAAAGCCCCGGCCGATCCCGACCCCCGATCTTGAATCCGGAAGCGGCGGCGCGATCAGTCCCGACGGCGACCGGCTCCTCTACGTCGCGACGGACCGGAGCATCCGAATCGTGCCCTTTGCCGGCGGCGAGGCGTGGAAGGCGCCCGGAGCTCCTCTGGAGCGAGGGGACCACCCGATCCAGTGGGATGCGGACGGTCGGACTCTTTACGTCTGGCGCCGCGGAAGCCTTCCGGCGGTGGTGGACAAGCTCGATCTGACGACCGGTCGCCGTCTGCCATGGAAGCGGCTCATGCCCGCCGATCTGGCCGGCGTTATTTCGATCCGGGAGATCGCCGTCTCGCGCGACGGCGGCTCCTACGCATACTCCTACGCGCGCGTTACGTCGTCGGACCTCTATGTCGTCGACGGATTGCTGGCAAAGCGCTAGTGGCACGCTGGAAGGGGAGACTCACGGGATTCCTGATCGTCGTGCCGGCCGCGTTGATCGACCTCCGTTCCGACGGTCCACCTTGACCTCATGAACGCTCAGGAGTGGCAGCGCATGAAAGGCGTCCTGACGGGGGCGCTCGCCATTCCCGCCTCCGACCGAGCTGCGTTTCTGGCAGAAGCCTGCCCGGATGAGGAGATGCGGCGGCGAGCGGAGTCGCTGCTGGTCGACGTGGACTCCACGAATGCCTTCCTGGAGGCTCCTGCGCTGGAGGCCGCGGCCGCGATCCTCGAGGAATCGCGAAGGCACGCGCCGGCCCTGACGCCGGGCCGGCGGCTCGGGCGCTACGAGATTCTTTCTCCGCTCGGAGCGGGCGGAATGGGCGAGGTGTACCGGGCGCGGGACTCGAAGCTCAAGCGGGACGTCGCCGTCAAAGTTCTTCCGGCGGACGTGTCCGGGGATCCGGAACGACTCTCGCGATTCGAGCGCGAGGCGAATGCCGTCGCGGCGCTGTCTCATCCCAACATCCTTTCGATCTTCGACTTCGGGACGCAGGATGGCGTGTCCTACGCCGTCATGGAGCTTCTGGAAGGGGAGACGCTCCGGGAGAAGCTCCACGCAGGCTCTTCCCAGAAGCAGGCGACGGACTACGCGTTGCAAATCGCCCGGGGCTTGGCGGCCGCCCACGAGAAGGGCGTGGTCCACCGGGACCTGAAGCCCGAGAACATTTTCGTCAGCAAGGGCGGCCACCTCAAGATTCTCGACTTCGGCCTGGCGAAACAGGAGAACAAGATCGCGCCCGGAGAGGAGACGAGCGCCCCGACTCTCTCCGGTCACACCCAACCGGGGACCGTGATGGGAACGGTCGGCTACATGTCGCCGGAGCAGGTCCGAGGACTTCCAGTCGATCAACGGTCAGACATCTTTTCTTTCGGCGCAATCTTCTACGAGTTGCTTTCAGGCCAGAGGGCCTTCAGGCGGGAGACGCTCGCGGACACGGCGGCGGCGATCCTCAAGGAAGAGCCTCCCGAGCTCTCGGAGTCCGGGCGCCACATCTCGTCCGCGCTCGACCACATAGTGCGCCATTGTCTGGAGAAGGATCGCGACCGGCGGTTCCAATCGGCGCGGGACATCGAGTTTGCACTGGAGGAAACGTCCTCCCCGGCCGCAACGAGCGACGCCAGGCTCGGTGCACCATCGATCGGAAAGAAGAAGGTCCTCATCGCCGCCGCGGCTATCGGCGTTCTCGCCGCAGGAAGCATCGTTCTTCTGCGGCGCCCGCCGAGGGGCGGGGGCGACGCGGGAGGCGTGAAGCGCGTGGCCGTGTTGCCGTTCGAGAACCTCGGCGCTGCCGAGGACGACTACTTCGCCGACGGCATTGCGGACGCGGTGCGGGGAAAGCTGACGTCCGTGCCGGGCCTTCAGGTGATCGCACGCGGCAGCTCGACGGGTTACAAGCGGACGACGAAAACGCACCGGCAAATCGCCGAAGAGCTGAATGCCTACTATCTGCTCACTGCGACGGTGCGGTGGCAGAAGAGCGGAGACCCCAACCGCGTCCAGGTCAGCCCCGAGCTCGTCGACGTGACGCGCCGCGATGCCCCCACGGCCAGGTGGCAGCAGCCGTTCGACGCGGCACTGACCGACGTCTTCCGGGTGCAGTCGGATATTGCCTCACGCGTCGCGCAGGCTTTGGGTATCGCGCTCGGAGCGGGGGAGGAAAAGCGGCTTTCGGAGAAGCCCACGCAAGACCTCGCTGCTTACGACGCATTTCTCAAGGGCGAGGAGGCCTCCGCGAGCATGGGAGCGCAGAATCCCCTCAGCCTGAGGAAGGCGCTCGGCTTTTACGAGCAGGCCGTGGCCCTCGATCCCCGCTTTGCGCATGCGTGGGCGCAGGTCTCGCGGGCCGACTCGGCTCTCTACTACCTCGGTTTGCCCACGCCCTCCTTGGGCGAGCGTGCCCGTCAGGCTGCGGAGCAGGCCGTTGCGCTTGCGCCGGATCGCCCGGAGGGGTACCTCGCGCTCGGCAACTACCATTTCCTCGTCAATCGGGACGCGCGCCGCGCCCTCGAGGAGTATGCGCGTGGACAGCGAGTTGCTCCGGCAAGCGCAGATCTTTTCGACGCGATGGCCTCTGTCGAGCAGATCCTCGGGCGATGGGAGGAGGCGGTGAAACGCTGCCAGCAGGCGGAGCGCCTCGATCCCCGCTCGTTCCTGACCCAGTGGCGGCTCGGTCAGTCGCTCTTGTT